>NZ_JAPELZ010000003.1:0-297158 GCF_026343255.1 Streptomyces sp. NBC_00086
AAACGCGAAAGCGTTTCACGATAAATGCGAAAACTAGGGAAACACGATAGAATCCGAAGGTTAAACACCTAAATCTGACAACTGAACGAAGTACAACAGAAGTACCAGGCGCTGCGCGCCTGGGACTGAAGGCCCTCGCTGCGCTGGGCTGGCTCCGCTTCGCGGGCCAGGGCCTCCCCTTCGGGGAGGGAGCCCTCCGCTTCGCTCTGGGCTGGGGGGCCTTTGGCCCCCCAGCGCTACCCAGGCGCTGCGCGCCTGGGTAGCGAGCGCCCTCGCTGCGCTCGGGCCGGCCCGCTTCGCGGGCCAGGGCCTCCCCTTCGGGGAGGAAGCCCTCCGCTTCGCTCCAGGCTTGGAGGGCCTTTGGCCCCCCAAGGACTCCCGGGCGGGCCAAAGGCCGCGGGGGGCTTGGCTTCCTGGGGGCCTGAGACTGAATGGCGGGGCTACGCCCGCTTGGGCCCGCTTGGAAGGGCCAAAGGAAGGCTCCCCTTCCTGGGGAGGCCCCTTCCGCTTCGCTCCTGGGGGCCTTTGGTCCTTTGGCCCTTAGAAGCATCAGAGCGGTGCGAGCTCTGAATTGAGAAGGGCCTCGTTGACCTTGGCAAGGCCGCTTCGCGGACCGGAAGTCTCCCTCTTGCCGGGAGGAAGCTTCTGCTTCGCTCAGGGCCCTGGACCTTAGGCTCCCTGCCGTAGCCCAGGTCATGCCGGCCAGGGATTGAGGGGCCTTGCTGTGCTTGGTGGAGGCGCTTTCAGCGCCTAGTTTCTCCGCTTGGCTCCGGAGAAGTGAGATGCCTAGCTTTGCTCGGCAGGGCTAGGTTCTGCCGAGCAAGGTGGGGCCCTTGAAGGCGGCGAACTGAGCTTGGCTCAGGTCGGTTTGGGTTCTCTTGAGTTCAGACTTGTACGGGCTGCTCCGGGGCTTTGAGCGACCCTGTTTCAGGGTCTTCGGCTGGTTGGGTAATTCGCTCCGCTGTCATCTAGGTGTTTGCTACTTCACCTTCAGTGGTGCAGTACTGCGCGTTTCAGAGTGGAACAGCCTTTGGCTGGCTGTCCTGAGCCGTTTTGACCCCTGAAGGCTGGGCTTGGAATCAGCCACTGGTGTTCGTTGGAGGTTTGGGGGTGTTTGGTGAGCTCAGGTGTGGGCTTCGCAGTGGTGAAGGGTGGTTTTAGGAGGATTGAGTGACGTTCGTTGGTCCGGGGGTTCTTGAGCTGGGGTTTTGGGTGTGGGTCTTAACGGCGTTAACGGGGTGGGGGTCTGGGGTGTTAACGGCGTTAAGGGTTTTGTGAGGTGGCTGCTTCAAAATGTGTTGTGGATAGAGATGGGAATCAGTCAGATTCTGCGGGGTTGTGGCTGGAGGCAGGGGGGTTCTGGGGGAGGTGGGAGCTCTTGGGTGGGGCTTGGTTGTGGGACCTGAGGGGGGTCTTGCGTGCTGGTTGAGACGGCGTTGAAGGCTTGGGCGGGAGAGACCACCGGCCTATAGAAGGTACGGAGATGCGTCGTCGCAGGTCAGAGGGGGTGCAAGGGAAAAGATATGTCCCCTCAGGAGGGACATATCTAGGGTGTTGTGTCGCTGCTAGGGGGACACAACGGCTGCAAAATGTCAGTGTCGTTGACGTAAAATGGGCCAAAACGTCGGGGAGGCTGACGTATAGAGGGAGATCTGTCGGCTAACTGCTAGGGGGGCGGGTGGGGTTGGCGGGGAAGAGTCGGGAGGGGGCTCCGGGGAGGGTGTGGCTGAGATATGTCACCTGTGAGGGGACACAAGACACGCCGAACGTCAACGAGCGTGACACTTGTGTCACCCTTGTTGACATACTGATCTCCGCAGATCAACGGAGTGGAGAGCAGCCTCGTGTCATCAGAGCCACAGCGCCGCCGGGGCAATCCGGTAGGGACCCCGCGTCCCGATCTGCCGGTGGACGATGCGATCTCCGCGTGGAGTCAGCCCCTGGCTCCGGTCAGGGACCTGGACAGCCTCGCGAAGCGGTACCCGACGCGGAAGCTGACTTTGGACGGCGAGCGCAAGCCGCTGGAGTTCTACGGGACCGAGAATCAGCCGAATGCGTTCTCGATGGACAGCCTCGAGTTCTTCCTCGTGATCGCCCAGTACTTCCGGGAAGCGCTGCCTCTGCGGCTGATCCTGCTGCTCATCGCCTGCCAGCGGGCGGGGGGGCGGATTCCACTTACCCAGGAGGAGATGGCTACCATCCTGGATGTCAGCCGGACGAAGACGTCGGAAGCTCTGCACACGGTGATGTCTCATGGGATCGTCTTCAAGGTGCGGCGGGGTGTGTATCAGTTCAACCCGCCCTACAGTTACCGGGTGGCGGAGTTCATCCCGGGTACCGAGATGACGGGTGAGTTCGTGAAGGTGGAGCAGCACGGCACCATTTCGCAGATTCGTAGCGATACGAGCCTGCCGGACTTGGTGCGCTTCCCCTCGCTGGACCACATGAGGCAGGCCATCGCGGAACTGCGGGCCGAACGGGCAAGAGAGCGCGCTGCGCGTCGGGTGAGCCGGACGAAGCGCACGGGAGAAGGGACGGCTCAGTGAGTACCTTGCGATTCGCTGCGGTCAACGCAGACGGGCTGCTCTCCGACCTCGACCTGCCGCCGGCGGCGTACCGGGTGCTGCTGAAGCTGCGTTCGCTCAGCGAGCCTGGCGGGCGGATCCTCATCGACCAGGCGACGGTCGGCGGGATGCTGGACCTGAGCCGGCCGAGCGTCAACGCCGCGCTGCGGAGCCTGGAGCTGGCGAAGTTGGTCAGGAAGATCCGGAACGGGGTCTACCAGATCAACCCGATGCTCGCCGGGTACACCTCGTTCGAAGATGCGGTCGCGGCCGTGAACGAGATGGACGCGGAGGAACGACTGGACGCGCGGGGCTATGTGGCCAGCTACCACCGGGCGGTGGCGGCGTATCAGGACCAGCTCGCCGAGCAGCGCAAGAAGCGGGCGGCTCAGGCCGTCGCCAAGAAGGCGGCCGAATCGAAGCGGCGTAGGGCGCTGCACGCGGTGGGCTGAGTAGGTGCTGTTTGTAGGGCTTCTGAGGGGTGCTCAGGGGCTTGTGAGGGCCCCGGAGTACTCCGGGGCCCTTTGTGGTTCCTGGGGGCTTAGGGGGGCGTGTAGGGGTTCGTGGTCCCCGCCCGGAGGGGCTTTAGAAGTTGAGCTCTACGTAGTCGATGTCGGTGAACTCGACGAGGAGGCCCTGGGCGCGGGCGCCGTGGTCCTTGAAGTAGATCTCCTGGAGCCCTTCGGCGGTGATGCCGCGGAGCTGGGCTTCGGTGGCTCCGGCCTCGTGGGCGGTGAAGAGGCGGGACGCGTACTCCGGGGGGAGGTGCTGGGTGATGCGGCGCATCCGGCCGTCGTCGGTCGTGCCGGGGGCGGCGCTGAAGCCGAAGCGGGCGCGGGTCTCGATGATCAGGCCTGTCTGCTTCGCGGCCTTGGCGCGGGCGCGCTTGCGGACGAGGGGCTGCCAGCGGCGGCGTACCTCGCGCTCCAGGCGGGCGGAGAGTGCCGGCTTGGGCTGCTTGATCTGGTCCTTCACGTACCGCTCCACCGTGCGCCGGGAGATGGCGAGGAGGTCCGCCACGGCCTTGGTCGACTTGAGTTGTTTGACGAGGTACCGGATCTGGGCGCCCGCCGACTTGGGGATGGGGCGGGTGAAGTTCTGCTCGTCGGCGCGGTCGAGGCTGTCGCTGATTTCGGACATGGGTGGCTCTTACTCTCCGTCGGCCGCGGCGTCGTGGCCCTTGATGTGGCGGGCGGGGTTGTGGCGTTCGTCGAGTAGCTGAACGGCCCAGAGGAGGGGTTGGGTGCCCTCGTGCTTGACCATGCCGGGGCTGACGCCGAGGCGGAAGCCGCCGGGCAGGGGCTTGCCCTCGGGGGTGCGGGGCAGGAAGTCGAGTGGGCTGGGTCCGTCGGAGAGGTAGACCGCGCAGTCGGAGAGGACGGCGATCGGGTAGAGGTCCGCTGCTGTCGCCAGCTTTTGCATCTTGCGGTGCATGTTGACGCGGGCCGTGGAGATGACGGCGGCGCGGATGTCGGGGCGCCAGGTGGGGCGTTCGAGGGCGGGCCAGCTCTCGCCGGGGCGGTAGCCGGCGCCCTGCGGGCGTTCGCGGAGCTTGCCGATGCCGCCCTTGACGGTGGACTTGATCGCGGAGAGGACCGCGGTCTGGGGGAGGGGGTGGTCCGGGTCGCCCTTGTACTGCGCCATCGCCTGGAGGAAGGCGGAGTCGGTGAGGGAGGTGTGGACGCCGAGTTCGGCCATGGTCGCCATGTAGGCGTCGCGCAGGCGGGTGTACCAGGCGTCGAGGTACGGGCCGTGGTCCGGGCGGAGCCAGGCCTCGGTGGGCTGGACGGTGAGGCCGAGCTCCTGGGCGTAGGCGAGGGTCGGAGTGGCGTACCAGGCGGGGCCGGTGGGCGGGCGGCCGTGCGGGGTGAAGGGGCTGGGGAGGCGGGGGTCCATGGCGATGGCTTGGGCTGAGAGGTCGGCGAGCCAGCAGCCGGGGAGCTTCGGGTCGAAGCGGGGGCCGTCGGTGTGGACCGCGGGGCCGGTGCCGACGAGGAGGCGGTTGGCGGCCGCGGCGAAGGCCATGTTCACGTCGATGCCGACGGCGTGGGTGCGGGTGCACTCGGCGTCGCTGAGGAGTTGGGGGTCCCGGATCCAGTCGTACGCCTCTTCGTCGAGGACCTGGTCCGGGGTGCGCTGGTGCGAGCGCGGGTAGAGGGCCGCGACGACCGGGTGCTCGTCGGGGGCCTCCGGGGGAGCAGGGTCGACGGGGCGGGTGAGGGAGCCGGGTACCGGGGCGGAGACCCAGGTGTTCGTGGACTCGTCGCGGGCGGCGCGGGTGGGCGGGCGCAGGGCCGTCATGAGCTCCAGGCCGGATACGGCTGTGGAGCCCCGGGGGGTGAGCACGCGGGTCGCGTAGGAGGTGAGGAGGTCGGCGAGTTCCGGTGCGGGGAGCTCTGCGGTGTGCTCGCCCCAGGCGCGGGGGTCGAGGGCGCCCCAGGGGAGGATCGCGAGCTGGACGCACTGGCGGCCGGTGGTGGGGGTGGCCGGGCGGTAGATGCGGGGCCAGGGGCCGAAGCCGCGGCGGGTCAGCTGCCACTTCGCTTTGGTGAGCTGCTTGATGACCGGGTGGTCGTCGGGGAGGCGCAGGCCGCGGCGGTCTTCGAGGACGAGGGGGAGTCCGAGTGCCTCGGTGGCGGCGGGGGTGAGGACGAGGAGGGGGTCGCCGTCCTTGCCGTTGCGGTGGAGGCGGGGGGAGCGGAGGTCGGCGGCGGGGGTGAGGGCCCACTCGACGAGGGCGGGGAGGGTGGTGGGGGGTGTGAGGACTGCGCCTCGGGCGGCGTGGGCCTTTCCGCTGCCGTCCAGTACGGCTAGGGGGCCGTTGCCCTCCGGGAGGGGGGTGGGGGTGGATTTGGCGGGGGCCGGTTTGGTGACACCTGTGCGGGGGGTGGGTGTTGCCATTGCCGTTCCCGGCTGGGGGGTGGAGTTAACGGCGTTAATGGGTGCGGCGACGCTGGGGGTGGGCCCGGCGCCTTCGACGTGGGCCTGGAGTGTGGGGGGCGGCTGGGTGTTAACGGCGTTAATGGGCCCGGTGGCTTCGGCGGCGGGGTGGGGGGCCGCGGGCTGAGGCGTGGGGGCGTTAACGGCGTTAATGCCGTGGAGGTCCGCCAGGCCGTTGAGGAGGCGGGCGTAGGCGGCGCGCTTGGGCGGGCGGGGGGCCGTGCGGCCCGTCTCCCAGGAGGTGACCGTTTCGCGGCGGACGGCCAGGGCCTGGGCGATCTGGTCCTGGCTCAGGCCCGCGGCCTCGCGGAGGCGCTTGCGCTCGTCCGGGTGCGGGAGGGCGTCCTGTGCCGCGGCCTCTTCCAGTAGGGCGTCGACCGCGGCGAAGAGCGTGGTCTGTTCGTTTTCGTGCGCGTTGGGCATGGGCACCTCCAGGCGCAGCTTATGCGAACCGCACCATGGAACGCACTTGAAACACACGTGGGGGCGATGGGGGTCCGGCCGGGCCAACGCCCCCTTCGTGTCGGGGGTGGGGGTGAGGTGCGTTAGATGCGGGTCAGGAGGAGTTCTGTTACCGCCTTCAGGTCGTCCGGGGTGAGGTGGGCGGTGAGGGCGTCCGCGATGGTGTCCGGGGAGTCCGCCACGATGGTGATGCGGCGGGGGGACGTGGCGGGGGAGGGGTGGGGCTTCGGGTTGGGCTCCGGGGTGGGGCCCGGGGTTGGGTCCGGGGCCGGGGTCGGGCGGGTGCGTTGGCGCGGGGGGTTAACGGCGTTAACGGTTTCCTCTGCCGCGGTCGCCTGGTCCTCCTGGGGGAGGCGGCCGATGCGGCGGGCCGGTTCCACCTTGAGTTCGCCGGTCTCCACCTTGTCCTGGAGCTCCGGGGTGAGGTTGAGGAGGGTCAGGCGCTGGGAGACCCAGGCCGGGGTCTTGCCGAGGCGCTTGGCGACCTGGGCCTGGGAGCCGTGGACCTCGACGAGCTGCTGCAGGGCGCGGGCCTGGTCCATGGGCGCCACGTCGACGCGGTGGACGTTGGCGATGAGCGCCGACTCCAGGATGTCCGCCGCGGAGGAGGCGAGGGAGTCGTTGACGTGGATCTGCATGGTGCGAAGGCCGGCGCGCTGGGCCGCCGCCAGGCGGCGGTTGCCGTCGATGACCACGTAGGGGGCACGGCCCAGGCTGTCGGTGTTGCCGGGGTGGGCCTCCATGAAGGCCATGCGGGTGGCGACCGCCAGGGGCTGTAGCTGACCCCGGGTCGTCAGGGACACGGCCAGCTCGTGGATTTCGGTGAGGTCCTCGCGGAGGTTGAAGGGGTTGTGGGCGAGGGCCTCGATCGGCACCTCCGAGGGCGGGACCACACCGGAGGTGGGGGCGCCGGTGGCCTCGGCGATGGCCGCGCGGCGCGAACTGACGCCTACGGGCTGGGCGCGGGCGAAGGAGCTCGAGACTCCGAGTTTGTCGGCCTTGCTCATGAGATCTCCCTTGCGAGGGCGCGCAGGGAGACCGCCTGCTCGCCCTTGGGTGCGTAGACGAACAGCGGTTGCTTCACGCGGACCGCTTCGCGCTGTTCCTTGAGGTCGGGAACGATGGCCACCACGCGCGGATCCTTTATGTCCATCCAGGCCTGGAGGGAAGAGGTCGCGATGTAGCCGCGCCGGCCGTCGTAGAGGTTGACGACGAGACCGAGGTAGTCGATGTCGAGGCTGAGATCGTCGCGGAGGTCGTTGATCTGGGAGGTCAGGAGGTCGTAGGCGTCCGCCGAGGAGTCCTCCGCCTGGACCACGATCAGCGCGCCGGAGGCTCCCGGCTGTTCGGCGTCGCGGCGGCGTCCGTAGTAGATCGCGGCGTCCATGCTGAGGCCGAGGCTGGGCGGGCAGTCGATGAGGATGACGTCGTAGTCGGCCTCGACGGGGGCGAGGGCCCGTTCCAGCGCAGCCTCGCGGGCGCGGACCGTGGAGAGGCGGACGTCGAGGAGGAACGCGTCCGTGCAGGCCGGGAGGATGTGGAGGCGGTCGCCGAAGCGCTCGTCCGGGATGGGGACGATCAGGTCGGCGAGGGGGCCCTTGGCTTCGCCCGCCATGTGGCAGGTGAGGCTGTCGCCGCCGATGGGCAGAGGCTGCCGGCCGAGCTGCTTGGTGAGGTGGCCCTGGGGGTCGAAGTCGACGAGCAGGACGCGCATGCCGAGGCCGGGCAGGTCTTCCAGGTCGACGGGCGAGGCGGACGCGGTGGCCTCCGGGCCCGTCTCGTCGCCTTCCTCGACGGCCGATTGCCGGGCCAGTTGGCGGGCCACGCGGACCGGGTGGAGGCTGGCGGGGTCCTCGGCGAGGGCCTCGGCGGTGCCTGCGGTGATGGCGGTCTTGCCGACACCGCCCTTCTGGTTGCACACCACGATGCGGCGGACGACCGAGGGCCGCTTCACCGTGGGGGCCGGGTTCATCTCCAGCCAGAGGGAGACGGCTTGGGCGAGTCCCTGGATGAGGGAGACGCCACGGTGCTTGGAGTCGGTGCGGAACGACTCCCACTGGCCGCCGGGCAGCCAGGTGGAGAAGGATTCGGCGCCGGAAGTGTCGACGGGGGAGGGGGAGGAGGCGAGCGCGCTCCAGTGGGCGATGCCCTGGTGGACGGCGTCCTGGATGTCCACCCGCAGCTGGGCGGTGCGGATCTTGAGCTCCTGGCGCAGCCACGGAGGGAGTTTGGAGACGACCTTCTCACGGTCGCTCGGTGACGAGGGCGAAGTCATGTGAGGGACTTTACTAACGTCCAAGGGCGTTTGTGGGCGCCACGCTTGAGTTTTGCTAACGAAGTGGTGTGGATCGGCCCCCGGATCGCCTTCCGGGCGGGGGTGGGGTGTTGGGACAGGGCGGCCTCGCACGCGCCGTGGTGAGCACCCCCGTGGTTCACCACGGCACGTGCGAGGCCGCCCTGGACGCGTCGTCAGGCGGTTGCGGCCGGAGCGGAGTCCGGGGCTGAGTCCGGGGCTGAGTCCGGGGCTGAGTCCGGGGCTGAGGCCGGAGCGGAGTCCGGAGCCGACAGGCCGAGTTCGGACCGGCACTCGGGCGAGCCGGCCGGGTCGAAGCGGGAGATGCGCTCCGCGGGCACGATCCCCGGGAGCACGAAGTTCCACAGGTCGATGACCCGGGCGTGCAGGTCCGCGCGGCCGGTGCGTACGTGCGAGGTCACCTGGATGCCGGAGAAGGCGGCGACGAGCATGGTCGACAGGTTGTGGGTGTCGACCGAGGGCAGGACGTCGCCGCGCTCCTGAGCCGGCGCCAGACAGCTCTGGGAGGTGTCGATCCAGGCGTTGTACGGGCTCGGGTCCGGGTCGGTGAAAGAGCCGAACTCGATGACCAGGCGGATCCCGGCGCGGACCCGGACGTTGGAGCGGAGACCGAACGCCATCCGGTGGGTCAGGTCGATGGCGGTCTGGAGACCCGGCTCCGCGATGGCGGGCAGGCCCTCGGAGATCTGGAACTGCTCGTCCATCAAGGTGCGGGCGATGGCTTCCTTGGACGAGAAGTGGAAGTAGAGGGCGCCCTTGGTGACGCCGGCGTGCCCGACCACGTCGGTCAGGCTGGTGCCGTGGAAGCCGGTCCGGTCGAAGGCGATGGCCGCGCCGTCGAGGATCGCCTGCCGGGTGATCTCGGCTCGTTCCTGTCTGGCCCTTGCCATGCGGGTTCTCCCTGGGGTCGCGGTAGTTGGGCGGAACCGGGGAGGTGGTCACCGTGGTTCGGCCAGGGCCAATCTAGGCAGATGAGCCTGAAGAAAACCAGTCGACCAGTATTTTCTACGGAAGTGGATCATTAACGGCGTTAACGCGGTGGGTGGGGGAGTGGCGTTAACGGAGGGCGCGGCATTAACGCCGTTAACGTGTACGGTAGACACAGTTTAATGGCGGGTGGAGTGCGAGGAGATCCCATGACGGACGCGGACGAGCAGTGGGGCGCGGCCGTGCGGCTGCTGTGGGGGCCGCCGGTGAAGCCCGCGCGCGGGCCCAAGCGGGGGCTCACGCTGGAGGGGATCGCCGGTGTGGGGGTCGCTCTCGCGGATGCCGAGGGGCTGGCCGGCGTATCGATGCAGGGAGTGGCCGGGCGGCTGGCCGTCACGAAGATGGCGTTGTACCGGTACGTGCCGGGCAAGGCGGAGCTGGTCTCGCTGATGGTGGAGGCCGCGATGCCGGACCCCTCGGTGCTCGACGGCCGTCCGGTGGGTGAGGGCTGGCGTGAGCGGCTCGCGGTGTGGGCGCGGGAGTTGCTGGCCGGATTCCGGGCGCACCCGTGGCTGTTGGAGGCGACCGTCGGGGCGCGGGTGATGGGGCCGGTCGAGATCGGGTGGATGGAGCGGGCGCTCGTCGCGCTCGACGGGTGCGGGCTGACGGGGGCCGAGTCGATCGACGCGATGGTGCTGGTGTCGGGGCACGTGCGCGGGATCGCGGAGCAGGAACGTGCGATGGCGGGCGGGGCCGCGGGGGAGGGGCCGGACGCGCAGCTGACGTCGGTGCTCGGGGAAGTGATGCGGGTGCACGGGGAGAAGTACCCGGCGCTCGGGGCCGCGTTGGCCTCTGTGGTGGAGGGCGGCGGGCAGGACCAGGCGCTGGACTTCGGGTTGGAGCGGATCCTCGACGGGCTCGGGCTGTTGGTGGCGGAGCGGGCGGGTGGGCGGGCTTGAGGCATTAACGGCGTTAACGCCTTGGGCGTGGAGTGCGAGCCGGGGGTGGGGCGGCGGGCGCGGGGCATTAACGGCGTTAACGGTGGAGGGGGTGGGGGCACCGGTGCCGCGGGGCGGCGGGGGGCGTGGAGCGTTAACGGCGTTAACGGTGGACGGGCCGGGGCTCCGCGGTGGCGGCTGTGGGGTCGGGCATTAACGGCGTTAACGCTGGAGGGGTCGTCGGGGCTTGGTCGTGGGGCGGGGCGTTAACGGCGTTAACGGTGTGGGGTGCGTGCCTGGGTCTCGGTGGTGGGGGCGGAGGCATTAACGGCGTTAACGGTGGAGGGGTCGTCGGGGCTTGGTCGTGGGGCGGGGCATTAACGGCGTTAACGGTGTGGAGCGTGCGTCTGGGGCTTGGTGTGGTCGGCTGTGGGTGGAAGGTGTGAGGGCATTGGGTGATGTGGAGCAGTGGGCGGCGCCGTTCCGGTTGGACGTGGCGCAGGCGGAGTTGGACGATCTGGGGCGGCGGCTGGAGCTGGCTCGGTGGCCCGACGAGTTGCCGGGGGCGGGCCGGGCGTACGGGATGCCGCTCGGGGAGCTCCGTGAGCTCGCGGAGTACTGGCGTACCGGCTACGACTGGCGGGCCGCCGAGGCGCGGTTGAACGAATGGCCGCAGTACACCACCGTCATCGACGGGGCACGGGTGCACTTCGCGCACCTGCGGTCGCCCGAGCCGGACGCGACGCCGCTGCTCATGACCCACGGCTGGCCGGGCTCCTTCGTGGAGTTCCAGGAGGTCGCCGGTCCGCTGACGGATCCGCGGGCGCACGGCGGGGATCCGGCCGATGCCTTTCATCTGGTGCTGCCGCACATCCCCGGCTTCGCCCTGTCCGGGCCGACCACCGAACGGGGGTGGGAGTTCAAGCGGGTCGCGCGGGCCTTCGGAACGCTGATGGAGAGGCTCGGGTACGAGGAGTACGGGGTCCAGGGCGGCGACTGGGGCGCCGCCGTCTCGCGGGAGCTGGGGCGGATCCGGCCCGGGAACGTGCGCGGGGTGCACCTGAACCTGCTCCCGGGCGGCGGGGCCACCGCCGAGCCCCGGGCGGAGGAACTGGCCCCGCTGAGCCCGGCCGAGCGGGAGCGCACGCTCGCCTCCTGGGAGCGGTACCGGGTCTGGGCGCGCGAGCGGCAGGGGTACGCCGACATCCAGGCGACCCGGCCGCAGACGCTCGCGTACGCGCTGAACGATTCGCCGGTCGGGCTGCTCGCCTGGATCGGCGAGAAGTTCACGGAGTGGGCGGACCCGCGCTGCCCCGTGGATCGCGATCAGATGCTGACCAACGTGACGTTGTACTGGCTGACCGGGACCGCTGGCTCCGCCGCCCGCATCTACTACGAGCGCGCCCACGCCGACTACCAGGGCGCCGCGCCAGAGGTGTCGAGCACCCCGACCGCGCTCGCCGACTTCCCCCGGGACAACTTCGTGCCGCTGCGGCACATCGCCGCGCGGACCGACCGCATCGTGCGCTGGACCTCGTACGAGAAGGGCGGGCACTTTCCCGCGATGGAGGTTCCGGAGCTGCTGGTGGACGACGTCCGGGCCTTCTTCCGCTCCCTGTGACCCAGGTCTCTTCTGCGTCGTGTCACGTTCCGGGCCGCCCGTCTGTCCCATGGATGACAGTGCGAAGGGCGAGCGGAGATGGAGACGGTCATGAAGGTTCTGCTGGCGGGTGCGAGCGGGGTTCTGGGACAGCGGGCGGTACGGGCCCTGCGCGCGGCCGGACACGAGGTCGCCGGTCTCGGGCGGGGCGCCGGGATGGACGTACGGGCCGACCTGCTCGACCGTGAGGGCCTGCTGCGCGCCGTGGACGGGCTCGGCTTCGACGTGGTCGTGCACGCGGCCACGGCGCTGTCGGGGAAGAGCATGGCCCGGCACCAGGACATGGTCGGGACGAACGTGCTGCGCACCGAGGGGACGGTCAACCTGCTCACCGCCGCGCGCGAGACCGGGGCGCGGCGGTTCGTCGTGGAGTCGATGATGTTCGGCTACGGGTACGGGGACCACGGCGGGGCCGTGCTCGGCGAGGACGACGGGTTCGGTCCGCAGGGGGCGAACGTCTGGCTGGAGCGGCACGTGGGCGCGATGCGGATCAAGGAGGAACTGGCCTTCACCGCCGACGGGATCGAGGGAGTGAGCCTGCGCTTCGGGCTGTTCTACGGGGCCGGTGTCACCGATGTCCACGTGGTGCCGATGCTGCGCAAGCGCGCCCTGCCCGTGGTGGCGGCCAAGGGGCGGGCGCTGAGCTGGGTCGACGTGGACGACGCGGCGAACGCCGTGGTCGCCGGCGTGGAGTCGGGGCGGCCCGGGCAGGCGTACAACATCGCCGACGACGAGCCGCTGGGGTGGGACGCGCACATGCGGGCGGTGGCCGCGGCGTTCGGGGCGCCCGCGCCGATGACCGTACCGCTGTGGGTGCTGAAGCCGGCCCCGCTCGCGCACACCATCATGGGGACCGACCTGCGACTGTCGAACGCCAAGGCGGGGCGTGAGCTCGGCTGGGCTCCTACGCACGCGAGCAGCGCGGCCGGGGTGGGTGCGCTTGCGGAGGCCGCGGGGGCGGCGGCAGCATGATCGTTCGTGAGTACTGCTGAGCACCTCCCGGAAGCCTCCTGCGACGCCCTCGGTCCCTTCACCGCCCATCGCCGGCTGCTGTTCGACGTCGCCTACCGGATGCTCGGCAGCGTCTCCGACGCCGAGGACGTCCTCCAGGACGCGTGGCTGAGCTGGGACCGCGCGGACCGGTCGGCTGTCCTGAACCCGCGGGCCTACCTGGTGCGCACGGTCACCAACCTGTCCTTGAACCGGCTCACCTCCGCCCGCGCCACCCGCGAGACCTACATCGGGCCGTGGCTGCCCGAGCCGCTGCTGACCGAGTCCCTGCCCACCGTGCCCGATGGCGCGCAGGAGGTGGAGATGGCGGAGACGGTGTCGACCGCGATGCTGGTGGTGCTGGAGAGCCTGAGCCCGATGGAGCGCGCCGTGTTCCTGCTGCGGGAGGTGTTCGGGTATTCGTACGCGGAGGTGGCGGGGGTACTGGACCGCGCGGAGGCGACCGTACGGCAGACCGGGCACCGGGCACGGGCCCACGTACAGGCACGGCGGCCGCGGTTCGCCACCGAGCCGGGGCAGCGCGGCGAGGTGACCCGGCGGTTCCTGGCGGCGTGTGCGGGCGGGGACCTGAACGCGGTGATGGAGCTGTTGGCCCCCGAGGTGACGGCCTGGTCGGACGGTGGCGGCAAGGTGACGGCGGCCCGGCGGCCGCTGCACGGGGCCGATCACGTGGCGCGCTGGCTGCTGGGGATGCTGGCCAAGCCCTCGCTGCAGGCGGTGACCCTGGAATCGGCGCGGGTCAACGGGGAGGAGTCGGTGGTGTTCGTGTACGGGGGAGTCGCGTGTGCCGCGCTGACCTACGACCTGGACGCGGTGGACGGGCGGGTCGTGAACCTGCGGTTGCAGGTGAATCCGGAGAAGGTGGCGGGGCTGGCGAGTTGGGGAGCGGAAGGGGCTGCCGCGGCCGGGGTGTCCGGGGGGTCCGGGGTGTCAGGGGTGTCCGGGGTGTCAGGGGCGGCGTCCGGGATGTGAAATCGGCGTGCGGGGGTCTCCGTAGGATTGTGATCATCATCCGATGAACGATGAACAGCGGACCCCGCCCGTGCTCGTGGGCGACGAACGGGCCACCTTGACCAGTGTCCTCCAGTGGCAGCGGGACACCCTGATGATGAAGTGCGCAGGGCTGTCGGACGAGCAGCTGCGGCGCAGGGCGGTGGCTCCGTCGGGGCTGAGCCTGCTCGGGCTGGTACGGCACCTCGCGGAGGTCGAGCGCGGGTGGTTCCGCAATGTCGTGGGCGGCGAGGACGTGCGCGGCTATTTCCCGAAGAACGAGGCGGGGGAGTGGACGGAGTTCCACGTGGACGACGCGGACGTCGCCGGCTCGTTCAAGATCTGGGAGGACACCTGTGCGCGCTCGCGGGAGATCGTGGACGCGGCCGAATCCCTGGACGTGACCGGCTCCTACGACGGTCAGGCGTACTCGCTGCACTACGTCCTGGCCCACATGATCGAGGAATACGCCCGGCACAACGGGCACGCGGACCTGCTGCGCGAGGTGATCGACGGGACCACGGGGGAGTAGTGGCGCCCCGGGCCCCGGGCGGGTCAGGCGGCGGATGCCGTGGCGCGGTCCACCTCGGCCAGGGCTGCCGCCCAGGGGAAGTGCGCCGGGGCGTCCGGGCCCGCCGGGCCGGGGATGAATCCGCCCTCGCCGAAGAGGACCGAGGCGCCGGCGCCGCGCAGGACGGCCAGGGACTGGTCGAACTGCGGGTGGGCGGTGAGGGCGGCGTTCGCGCAGGGCATGGTGACGACGGGGGTGCCCTTGCCGATGGCCTCGGCGGCGACCCCGACGACGAACCGGTCGGTCAGGCCGAGGGCCCAGGCGTTGACGGAGTTGAACGTGGCCGGGGCGAAGAGCAGGGCGTCGGCCGTAGGCCACACGTCGGGTTCACCGGGCAGCTTGTACTGCCAGCGGACGGGGTGGCCGGTGAGCGCGGCGAGACCGTCGAGGCTGTTGGACAGCCAGTGGGCGGCGGTCGGGGTGAGGCCGAGGCAGACGTCCCAGCCGCGGGACTGGGCGTCCTCGATGACATGGGCCACGTCGAAGACGGGCGGGGCGGCGGAGCACAGCAGGTAGAGGGTCTTCGTCGTGGTCATACCGCAATGTGATCATATTGCTCGACCTGTGGTTGACGCAGGTCGCGGCGATCACGGTATTCGTGGCCGGTCGCGGTGGTCGCGGTGGTCGCGGCGGCACGGTAGTCGTGGCCGAGGTGCCGGACGTGACGAACCCCCGGACCGGGTTCGGTCCGGAACTCCGTGAGGAACGCAGACAGCAGGGAGTGCACGACGGCGGGCCGGTCCAGGTGGACGTCGTGTCCGGCCCCCGGGACGGAGACCGCCGTCGTCACCGTGGACGGGTCGGCCGCGTGGGCCGCGTCGAGCATCTGGATGGACTCCTCGGGCGGGACGATGCCCTTCTCCCCGATGACCAGCAGGGTGGGACACCGGACCGCGCGCCACTGCGGCCACCAGTCGCGGGTGCCAGCAGCGAGCACCGCCTCGGTGATGGCCGCGACCATCACCGGGCGCTCGAAGCGCGGGTACCAGCCGTCCGCGCGCTGCGGCGCGCGAGACGTCCGCGGGGCGGCGCTCGCCGGCTCCGTGGCCGCGCTGGTCCACCGCCACCACGCGGTGGTGGGGGGCCCGGTGCGCGGCGGCCGCGTCCCATTCGCCCGCGTGGCCCGCGAGGCCGTGGAGGAGGACGACGGGGGTGGCGGAGCCGGGGTGGTGGGAGTCCTCATCACGGCAGGTCAGGCGGGTGCCGTCGCGGGTGACGGTGCGTTCGGTCCACATCATGCGGAGATCGTCCGACACTCTTCGCGGTGGGACCGATGAGTTTTGGCGGAGGTCCGGGTCTACCTTTCGTACATCGACCGCAGGAACGTGAGGAAGAGGACCGTCATGAGCGAGCCGGTGAAGGGCCCCGCCAGCTACTTCCCCTCCATCGAGAAGAAGTACGGCCGTCCGATCGCAGAGTGGCAGGAGCTCATCCGTGCCGCGCCGCTGACCAAGCACATGGAGCTCGTCGCCTGGCTCAAGAGCGAGCACGGGGTCGGGCACGGGCACGCCAACGCCCTCGTGAAGCACACGCTCGACGAGCGGTAGGGGAGCTGGCCGGAGGAGTGGGGGGAAGGACCGTGGACGCAGGCGTATGCGGTTGAGCTTCTCGACGATGTTGCGTCTCAGGCCGGGGGAGTTGACTGGTTCTCATGACGAAGACAACGCAGCAGACGCAGAACGACACCGTCCTCCGCACGCTGGTCATCGGCGGCACGGGCAAGACGGGCCGGCGCGTGGCCGAGAAACTCACCGCCCTGGGCCGTCCGGTCCGCATCGGGTCGCGCTCCGGTGAGCCGGCCTTCGACTGGAACGAGCCCGAGGGCTGGGGACCGGCCCTTGAGGGCGTGGACCGCGCGTACGTCACCTACTACCCCGACCTCGGCTTCCCCGGCGCCGCCGAGCAGGTCGGAGCCTTCGCCAGGGTGGCGGTTGAGGCCGGGGTGCGCCGGCTGGTGCTGCTCTCGGGGCGCGGCGAGGAGGCGGCGCAGCGGAGCGAGGAGGCGCTGAAGGAGTCCGGGGCCGACTGGACGGTGGTGCGCGCGGCCTGGTTCAACCAGAACTTCGACGAGAGCTTCTTCCTGGAGCCGGTGCTCGCCGGTGAGATCGCCCTGCCGACGGCCGACGCCGTCGAGCCGTTCGTCGACGCCGAGGACATCGCGGACGTGGTGGTGGCCGCGCTGACCGACGACCGGCACATCGGCCGGACGTACGAGCTCTCCGGCCCGCGGCTGCTCAGCTTCTCCGATGTCGCGGCCGAGCTGTCGAAGGCGACCGGGCGCGAGATCTCGTACGTCCCGGTCTCGACCGAGGCCTACCGGGAGGTGCTGCGGGAGAACGGGCTGCCGGAGGAGTTCGTGGAGCTGTTCACGCTGATCCTGGACGGGCGCAACGCGCATCTGGTGGACGGGGTCCAGGAAGTGCTCGGCCGGGGGCCGCGGGACTTCGCGGACTTCGCGCGGGAGGCGGCGGCGCGCGGGGTCTGGGACGTGTAGGGGGTGCGTGGTTCGAGTGTGGGTGCGCGGAGCGTGGGCGTCCCGAGCGTGGGCGGGCGGAGCGTGCGCGGGCAGGGTGTGGGCGGGCGGGGACCGGGTGGGGAGAATGGGCCGATGGACACGCTGACGGCTCTGCTCGAAGGACCCAAGGCCAAATCCGCCTTCCTCATCAAGTGCGCGTTCGACCCGCCCTGGTCGGTCCGGATCGAGGACCGGGCCCCGCTGTCGGTGATGACGATGGTGCACGGATCGGCGTGGCTGCTGCCCGACGGGGGCGAGCCGGTGCTCATCGGGCCGGGCGAGGCGGCCCTGGTGCGGGGACCGGATCCGTACACCCTCGCCGACGCCAAGGACACGCCCCCGCAGATCAGGGTGGGGCCGGACCAGCGCTGCAGCAGGGTGGACGGCGGGGAGGACGTGTCCGACTCCATGGCCCTGGGGGTACGGACCTGGGGCGCGGCGGAGGGCTCGGCGGTGCTGCTGAGCGGCACCTACCAGGACCCGGGCGAGATCGGCAGCCGCCTGCTCACCACGCTTCCGCCGGTGCTGGTCGGTCCGGTGGACCCGACGCTGGTCGGGCTGCTGGGCGTGGAGATCTCCCGTACGGAGCCGGCCCAGGAGCTGGTCCTGAACCGGCTGTTGGACCTGCTGCTGATCGGCGTCGTACGCGGCTGGCTCGCGGAGCGGGGCGGCGCCGAGAACGACCCGGTCACCGGGCCGGCGCTGCGGCTGCTGCACGAGAACCCCGCGTACGGCTGGACCGTGGAGTCGCTGGCCCGCAAAGTCGGCGTCTCGCGGGCCGCGTTGGCCCGCCGCTTCACCGAACTGGTCGGCGAACCCCCGATGTCCTATCTGACGGGCTGGCGCCTGGCCATGGCGGCCGACCTGCTGCGCGATCCGTCCACGACGCTCGCCTCGGCCGCCCACCGGGTCGGCTACAGCTCGGCGTTCGCCCTCTCGACGGCCTTCAAGCGGGTACGGGGCGTCAGTCCACGGGAGTACCGGGCGGGGGCGGCGGCCGCGACGGCGGCCGCGGGGTAGGGGCGGTGGTGTCAGGGGGTCCGGAGGTCCAGGACGGCCACCGTTTCGCCGTCGCTCAGTTCGCCCGTCGGGCGGAAGCCTAGGGAGAGGTAGAAGGGTTCGGGGGTGCCGGGGCCCGGGTGCCAGGTGACGTAGGCGTGGGAGGTGCCCCGGCGGCGGAGTTCGGCGATGACCGTCGTGACCGCGAAGCGGCCGTAGCCCTTGGCCTGGTGGGCGGCCGATATGTTCAGCCGCCAGAGGCCGGAGCGGATGTCGTGGGGGTCCACGGCCGGGTCCCAGGGGATGTCGAGGAAGGCCATCACGAAGCCGACGATCTCCTCGCCGTCGACGATCGCCCGGGGCCAGGCCATCTCCCCGTGGGCGTAGGCCTCCGCCAGTGACTTCGCGACCGGGGAGACGAGGTGCTCCTGGTCGGGGCGGACCGACAGCGCGCAGACGGCGTCGATGTTGTCCGGGGTGACCGGGGCTAGGTGGAGGGACTTGGTGGAGGTGCTCATTCGCGCAGCCTACGTGTGCGTTACATGCGGGTTGGCGGGGGCTGTGGCCGGGGGCGGGGTTGGGGGCGGAGCTGTGGCCGTGGCTGTGGCCCTGACTGTGCGGCGCTGAAGATTCACTGGCCGGATGGCACCGGTGATGGCACGATCAACAGCCGTCGGGGGGCGGTGGGAGCCTCCCGCGTTTCGGTTTTTCGGACATACGGGGGCACATCTGATGGGATCCACCGGCACCAGACTCTCCACCGCACTGCTCGTACTGTCGACGGTGCTGGTCGGCCTGATGGCAGGGCTGTTCTTCGCCTTCGACGTCTCGGTGATGCCGGGACTGGCGAAGACCGACGACCGTACGTACGTCACGGCGATGCAGAGCTTCAACGCCGTCATCGACGGCAACCCGCTCTTCGGGACGGCCTTCGTCGTCGCCCTGCTCGCCGCCTTCGCCGCGGCGTTCGTCGAGGCGCGGGCCGGGCGCCGCGCGGTCGCGCTGTGGGCCGCGGTGGCCGCGGCGGCGTACCTCGTCGTGCTCGTCGTCACCTTCGCCGTCAACATCCCGCTCAACAACGAGCTCGCCGACTTGGGTGACGCCGCGAAGCTGACCGACTTCTCGGTCGTCGAGAAGTTCAAGGGCACCTGGGAGACGGCGAACATCGTGCGCACCCTGCTCTGCGCGGCGGCGCTGACCGCCCTGGCGCGGGCGCTCGTACTGTACGGGCGGGCTACGGGGACGGCGACAGGGGCAGGGACGTCGGCGGTGTCGGCGGTCTAGGCCGCCAGGAGGGCCCAGGACTGGCAGGCCAGGGCGGCCGTGCACAGGGCGGTACGCCAGCGGTTGGCGGGTACCCACTTCGTCTCGAACGCCGCGCGCACGGCGGCCGGATCGGCGATCCGCTCGGCGGGACCGGCCGCCTCCAGGGCGTTGTTGAGCGGGATGTTCACCCGGCCGGTGACCACGACGGCGAGCACGTAGATGACGAGGGCGCCCGTCAGCGCGGGGAGCGGCGCGTGCTCGCCGGCGGGCAGGTGGAGGGCCACGGCGAGGCCGGTGAAGAGCATCGCGCCCAGGAAGGCCAGCATGAACCAGCCATTGATGATGGAGGTGTTCACGCGCTGCATGACGGAGATGAGGGTCCGGTCGTCGGAGCGCTTGAGGGCCGGCATCACCGCGACGTCGAAGGCGAAGAAGAGGCCGGCCATCAGGCCCGTGGTGAGCGTCGCGGCGACGAGGGCGGCGACCCGTGCGATGTCCATACGGCCTGTCTATGTCCTTCCTCCTGGTTCTGTCCATGGTGGAGTGGGAGCCGAGTGGTCCACGGTGGAGTAGGGGCCGAGCCGAGCAGGCCGGAAAGGCTCGTGGCCGTGGTCGGCGGGCGGGGTACCCTCCGGCTGTGACTGTTTTCGGATAATGGATTCCGCTATGCGGAAGTTTGGTCCGGAGTTTCGAGCCTAGGCTCGGAGCCGGCCCCGGCGTAGACACCAGGAGGAACAGACCGTGACGGACCCCAAGGACCCGCAGGGCCGGCTGGACGCGCTGCGCGGCGACATCGAGCGCCGCAACCCCGCCCAGCCCGAGTTCCACCAGGCCGTACGGGAGGTCCTGGACACCCTGGCCCCCGTGTTCGCGGCACGTCCCGAGTACGCGGAACCGGGTGTGGCCCTGCTGGAGCGGCTCACCGAGCCGGAGCGGCAGATCATCTTCCGGGTGCCGTGGCAGGACGACCGTGGTCGCGTCCACGTCAACCGTGGCTACCGCGTCGAATTCAACAGCGCGCTCGGCCCGTACAAGGGCGGCCTGCGCTTCCACCCGTCCGTGGACATCGGCGTGGTGAAGTTCCTCGGCTTCGAGCAGGTCTTCAAGAACGCGCTGACCGGGCTCGGCATCGGCGGCGGCAAGGGCGGCAGCGACTTCGACCCGCGCGGGCGGTCGGCGGCCGAGGTCATGCGGTTCTGCCAGTCCTTCATGACCGAGCTCTACCGTCACATCGGTGAGCACACGGACGTCCCCGCGGGCGACATCGGCGTCGGCGGGCGCGAGATCGGGTACCTCTTCGGGCAGTACCGGCGCATCACCAACCGCTGGGAGGCCGGCGTCCTGACCGGCAAGGGCCAGGGCTGGGGCGGCTCGCTGATCCGCCCGGAGGCCACGGGCTACGGCAGCGTGCTGTTCGCCGCCGAGATGCTGGCGGTCAAGGGGCTGGCGCTCGACGGGCTGACGGCGGTCGTGTCCGGCTCGGGGAACGTGGCGCTCTACACGATCGAGAAGCTGCAGCAGCTGGGGGCGAACCCGCTGACCGCGTCCGACTCGCAGGGGTACGTGGTTGACGAGAAGGGCATCGATCTCGCGCTGCTGAAGCAGATCAAGGAGGTCGAGCGCGGGCGCGTGAGCGAGTACGCGCAGCGTCGCGGGCCGTCGGCGCGGTTCGTGCCGGGCGGGCGGGTGTGGGACGTGGCGGCGGAGGTCGCCTTCCCGTCGGCCACCCAGAACGAGCTGAACGCCGATGACGCGCGGACGCTGATCGCCAACGGGGTCAGGGCGGTGTCGGAGGGCGCGAACATGCCGACCACGCCGGAGGCGGTGCACCTGCTGCAGGCGGCCGGGGTGTCCTTCGGGCCCGGCAAGGCGGCGAACGCGGGCGGGGTCGCGGTCAGCGCGCTGGAGATGGCGCAGAACGCGGGGCGTGTCGCGTGGAGCGCGGAGCGGGTCGAGGCGGAGCTGGCGGGGATCATGCGGGACATCCATGCGGTGTCTTACGCGACTGCAGAGCGGTATGGCTCCGCCGGGGATTATGTGGCTGGGGCGAACATTGCTGGGTTCGAGCGGGTTGCCGATGCGATGTTGGCGCAGGGGTTGATCTGAGGTCGTGGCGTCGCGTTGTCGCGTGGGGGCGGGCTGATGCGCTGAGGTAGGGGGGTGGGGTGCGGGTCGGGGGTGCCGCTGTGCGGGGGTGTCCCCTACCCGCCCTTCCTCCGTTCCCCGGGCTGTGCCCGGACCGCCCGGGGCTCCGCCCCGGACCCCGCGCCTCAAACGCCGGCGGGGCTGGGTTGGCCGGGTTGGCCGGGTTGGCAGACGCCCGGGCGGGCTGGGGTGGGCGCTCGGTAGGGGTGGGCGGTCGTAGGGTGGGGCGGTCGACAGGTGATCGGACTCCTTGGGGGGATCAGTGCTGACCGCGCTCACCGGGGTGTATGGAGACCGGGCCGATGCCCTGCGGGTGGCCGGGCGGGGGGCCTCCTATGAGGAATTGCTCGGTGCGGCCCGTGCCGTGGCTGCCGATGTCGCCGGGGCGCCCGCCTTCGCGGTGACCGCGACGGCCTCGCTGGAGACCGTCGCCGCCGTCGTCGGCGGGCTGCTGGCCGGGGTGCCCTTCGTACCGCTGCCGCCCGATGCGGGGCCCGCCGAGCGGGAGCACATCCTGCGGGACTCCGGCGCGGTACTCGTCGACGTGGACTTCGGACGGCGCGGAGACGGGGGCGCGGAGGTGGGGGCGGGTGCCGGGCAGTCGGCGCTGATCCTCTACACCTCCGGGACCACCGGCCCGCCCAAGGGGGTCGTCCTCACCGCCGAGGCCTTGGCCGCCGACCTCGACGCCCTCGCCGAAGCCTGGCAGTGGAGCGCCGAGGACACCCTCGTGCACGGGCTGCCGCTGTTCCACGTGCATGGACTCGTACTCGGGGTGCTCGGCGCGCTGCGTACCGGCAGCCGGCTCGTACACACCGGGCGGCCCACCCCGGAGGCCTACGCGGAGGCCGGGGGCAGCCTGTACTTCGGGGTGCCGACCGTGTGGTCCCGTATCGCGGGGGCGCCGGCGGCCGCCGCCGCGCTGGGCGGGGCCCGGCTGCTCGTCTCCGGCAGCGCCGCGCTGCCCGCGCCGGTCTTCCGGGACCTGGAGCGGCTGACCGGGCTGCGGCCCGTGGAGCGGTACGGGATGACCGAGACGCTGATCACCATCAGCGGGCGCGCGGGCGGGGAGGTGCGGCCCGGTACGGTCGGCACTCCGCTCCGGGGCATCCGTACGCGGATCGTGGCGGAGGCGGGCGCCGAGATCGGCGAGCTGCAGCTCACCGGGCCGACGCTGTTCTCCGGGTACCTGGGCCGGCCCGAGGCCACGGCCGCCGCCTTTACGGAGGACGGGTGGTTCCGTACGGGCGACATCGCGGCCGTCGACGAGGCCGACGGGGTCCACCGGATCGTCGGCCGGGCCTCCATCGACATGATCAAGTCGGGCGGGTACCGGATCGGCGCGGGCGAGATCGAAAACGCGCTGCTGGATCACCCCAAGGTGAGCGAGGCGGCGGTGGTGGGGCTGCCGGACGCGGATCTCGGGCAGCGGATCGTGGCCTTCGTGGTGGCCGAGGGCGTCACGGGGCCGGAACTGACGGACTTCGTCGCCGCGCAGCTGTCGGTGCACAAGCGGCCGCGCGAGGTGCGGTTCGTTGCGGCGATTCCGCGCAATGCGATGGGCAAGCCGCAGAAGAAGCTGCTGCTGGGCGACGCCTGACGGTGTGGTGCGGTGGGTTTCTCGGCGCCGGAACCCCGCGCCGGGCGCCGCCGCACCGATGGGTCAGTGGGTGTCGCGGGGGACCAGGTGGCGGGCCAGGACCTCCAGGGCTCGGGTCAGTTCAGGCAGTCGTTCCGCTTCGGTCTCGCCGAGGGCGCGGGCGAGGGCGTCCTCGACCTTGGACGCTCCGGCGGCGCGTACGGCGGCCACGCGCGCGGAGGTTCCGGGGGCCTGGCGGACCAGCGTGCGGCGGCGGTCGGCGGGGTCGGGCGAGGTCTGTACGGAGCCGGCCTCGCGCAGGCGGGCGACGGCCCCGGAGACCTGGCTCTGCGGGAGGCCCGTGCGCTGGGCCGTCTCGCCGACCGTGGTGTCGGGGTGCGCGGCGATGTCGCCGGCGACGATCACGACGGAGCGGGTGCCCCCGGCGTACTGTCCCGGGCCGCCGGGGGGCTCGGGCAGGGCCTCCTCGCCGAGCTTCATCAAGGCACGGCCCAGCAGGAAGAGTTCGATTCCGTCCACCGGATCACGGTACATCGAAGACGGGTGAAGCATCGAAGGAGATGCATCTTTTTCGATCCATCTATATTGATGTATCTGATTCGATGGGTTAGTGTGGTTGCAGAGAGTGACGGACTGGGGGTCCGGAGCCGCGAGCAAGGAGTTGTCATGACTGTCAGCATCGAGTCCGGTGTCGCCGGCACGCTTCCGGTTCAGGGGGCCGTGCTCCACTACCAAATGCAGGGCTCCGGTCCGCTGTTGCTCATCGCGCAGAGTGGGGAGGGGGACGCCGACCGCACCGTGGATCTCGTCCCGCACCTCACCGACGCCTTCACCGTACTGACCTACGACCGCCGTGGACTTTCGCGCAGCCGGTCGGAGGAGCCCGGCCGGACGGCTTCGCTCGCCGAGCACGCCGAAGACGTGCACCGGCTGCTGGCTGCCGTCACCGACGAGCCGGTGACGATGCTCGGCTGCAGTCTGGGGGCCGTCATAGGCCTGCACCTGGCCGTACGGCACCCGGAACAGGTGAGCACCCTCATCGCGCACGAGCCCGTGGCCCCGTGGCTGCTGCCCGAGGGGGAGCGGGCCGGGCACGTGGCCGAACTCAAGGAGTTGCAGGGCATCTACCGCAAGGGCGGACTGGAAGCCGTCTTTCCGGAGATGGCGCGGGTCCTCGGAATAGACCTCGCGCGGCGCGACGCGGAGCAGGGCCTGACCCCGCAGCCCCTGGACGAGCGCCGGCGTGCCAACTTCGGCTACTTCATCGAGCACGACTTCACGGCGATCGTCGAGGACACCCTCGACGTGGACGCCCTCACCCGGAGCCGCACGCGCATCATCCCGGCGCTGGGCGCCGCCACCCCGTCCACCGTCTTCGACCACCGGTGCGCGACGGAACTGGCGGCCCTCCTGGACACGGAGATACGGGTCTTCCCGGGCGGCCACAACGGCAACACCACGCACCCCCGGGGCTACGCGGAGCTGCTGCGGGGCGTGCCGGGTCCGGCCGGAGCGTAGGCGCTCGAGAAAGGACAACGGGCCTTTCGGGTGGGGCAGGTAGCTTGCTCGCATGGACAAGACTTCTGATCAGATCAGGACCGACCGGTGGGCGCTGATAGCCGCCGGAGTGACCGTCGTGCTGTGGGCCTCCGCGTTCGTTTCCATCCGCTCGGCGGCCGCGCACTTCGGGCCCGGAGCTCTCGCGTTCGGACGCTTGCTGACAGCCTCGGTCGCGCTCGGGCTGGTACTGGTCATCAAGCGGGTGCCGCCGCCGCCGAAGCAGGCGTGGCCCGGGATCCTGGTCTCCGGGGTGCTCTGGTTCGGGCTCTACATGGTGACGCTGAACTGGGGCGAGCAGCTGGTGGACGCCGGCACCGCGGCCATGATCGTCAACATCGGCCCGATCGTGATCGCCCTGCTCAGCGGCTGGCTGCTGAAGGAGGGTTTCCCGCCCATGCTGCTGGCGGGCATGGCGGTCTCCTTCGCCGGAGCGGTGCTGGTCGGACTGTCCACCTCGAACGGCGGGACCGCCTCGCTGGGAGGGGTCCTGCTCTGCCTGGTCGCCGCGCTCACCTACGGGGCGGGGGTGGTCGCGCAGAAGCCGGCGCTGGCGTACGCGAGCCCGCTCCAGGTGACGACGTACGGCTGCTTCGTCGGCACGGCCGTCACCCTGCCCTTCGTCTGGCAGCTCGTCGACCAGCTTCCCGGGGCGCCGCTCGACGCCGTCCTCAACATGCTCTACCTGGGGCTCTTCCCGACCGCGCTCGCCTTCACCACCTGGACGTACGCGCTGTCGCGGACCACCGCGGGGAAGATGGGCGCGACCACCTACGCGGTGCCCGCCGTCGTGGTGCTCATCGCCTGGATCGCCCTCGACGAGATCCCGGCCGCGCTGACCCTGCTCGGCGGTGCGGTCTGCCTGGCAGGCGTTGCCGTCTCCCGGAGGCGGCGGGGCCCGGCTTAGGGGGAAGCCCAGGTTCTGGACGTACGCGGGTTCTGCCCGGTGCGGCACGGCTCCAGGAGGGTTGGACGCCCCGACCCCGGGGGTCAGGTCGCGGTGGGGATGTGGCGCGCTGCTGCGACGCCGGCCATCGTGCGGAGTTTCGTGAAGTAGGAGGCGCAGTACTCCGAGTTGATCAGGGAATCGATCTTGTCGAGGTCGGCGATACACGCCCAGAGGATGGCTATGCCGTTGTCGTCGAGTCCGCCGTTCAGCTCGGTGTGGACGAGGCCCGCGACATCGGCGTCCAGGAGGATCAGGTCCACGCCCTCGATGTCCACGCCGCGAAAGCTGTCGGGATAGAGCGCGCGCAGGTGTTCCTCCCACAGCCGGGCGAGTTGGTCCTCGGGCTGTTCCCCGGTCGTGTGGGCGGCTGTCGCTTCTATCGCAAGCGGCGGGAGAAGGAGCAGGGAAACGGCGTCGAAGACGGCACGCACCATCGCGATGGCCGTGGTCGGGCCGAGGTCGGCACTGGTTACGGCGCCCTGTGCGAGCTGGTCGCGCAGTTGTCGGCTGCGGTCGAGTTGGGTGGCCAGTTCGGCCGGGATGAGCCCTGTCTCGGCGGCCTGCTCGATCAGGTCCTGGAGCGGCTTGCGGACGGCGAGGCGCTCGGTGAGCACGTGTTCCAGGGCGAACAGGGAGTGCGTGACGGCGGTGGTGGCGAACTCGTACCGGTAGTAGGAGTGTCGGATGAGCTCGCGGGAGGTTTCCATCGTGCTCATGACGTACATCGACGCGTTGCCGGGCAGAACCAGGTCGGCAACCAGGGCCTGCATGTCCTCATAGTCGAGAACGATGTTGCGGGAGCGTGGGTCCGGTACCGGCGGCAGGGGGGTCACCCTCCCAGTCTTGTCGCCCGAACGCTGTCGGTGCCATCGGATTTGCTCGGTCAAGCCGGCTGCTGGGGCCGGTGCGCGTCCACGTAGCCGAGGGTGCGGTTCATGGCGATGGCCGAGCGTTCTCCGCGTCGCCGAGTCGGGCGAGGGGCGTGAAGGTGAGGCCCGTCGTGCGGGACCGGTCCACGTACGGCGTGAACTTGGGGGAGTCGAGGGTGTGGACCGTGAGTTCGAGGCGGGCCCAGGGAGTGCTCACGCGAGGCGCAGGTCTATGAAGGGGACGGTGTCGCCGGGGAGGACGTAGCGGTCGAACTCGGTGAAGCCCGCCCGGTGCGCGAAGCTCAGGCCCTCCGGGTTGGACGCGAGGACCACGGTTTCGATCACCTCGGCGCCCAGGGCCCGTGCCTGGGCGAGGGCGTACGCGTACAGCTCTCGGCCGAAACCCCGTCCCCGGTGGGTGGGAAGGACGCGCGAGATCACGGTGGCGGTCGTGGAGCCTGCGGCGGGGGGACGGACCGTCGTGCATCCGACGAGGGTGTCGCCGAGGTGGGCGATGTGCAGGACGTGGCGGGCGGAGCGCTCCCGCACGTCTTCGAGGGAGAGGACGGCCGTCGGGATGACGGTGTTGTGGACGTGCTGCCAGTCGTGCAGGGCGGCTTCGGAGCCGGCGTGCACCGGGTGGATGCGCAGAGCGGAAGCCGGCGGCGGGGTGTCCTGGGCGGCGGCTTCGAGGAGGACGCGGGCCAGGGCGGAGGGGGCGGAGAACATCGGCCAGTGGCCCGTGTCCAGGGTGACCAGCTGCCAGTCCGGGCCGGTGGACAGGAGCTCCGCCACGTCGGGGTGGGGTTCGGCGCCGTCCAGCAGGCATTTGACGTAGGTCGCGGGGAGCTCGGCGAGCGGGTGTGTGAGGACGGCCGGTTCGGTGAGGGTGGCGCCCGGGTGGGGGGTCGAGCCGGCGAGGAGCCGGGCGATCTGTTCGGGGGTGAGGCCCTGGCCCTCGTAGTCGGCGGCCTGCTGGGGAGGCCAGAAGCCGTTGTTCGCCGCGATGGAGGACTCCACGGCCGCGCGGCCGTCCGGCCAGGCGGAGACGAAGGATCCGTTGTGGGTGGGGACGTTGGCGTCGACGAAGACCACCCGGTTCAGGCGGGCGCCGATCCGCTCGGCGGCCTGGCCGACCGGGATGCCGGCGTAGCTGTGGCCCACGAGGACCACATCGCGCAGACCGAGTCCGTCGATGGCGTCGACTATGTCCGTGACGTGCGTCTGCTGGCCGGCCGCGACGCCCTGCTTCTCCGCGAGGCCGGACAGGGTCAGCGCGTGCACCTCGTGGTCGCCCTCACCCGTGGTGCGCAGTGCGGTGCGGAGTTCGGCGGCCACCTCGTCCCATGCCGCCGCTCCCAGCCAGGCGCCTGCCACCAGTACGAATTCAGTCATGACCGTACGTTAATCGAACTGGATGTCGGCGGTGAGGGGCAGGTGATCGCTGGGTGTGGCGGGGAGCGTACGGACCTGGGTGACGGTTCCCGAGCGGGTCAGGATCTGGTCGATCCGGGCCAGGGGGAAGGACGCGGGCCAGGTGAAGGCGAAGCCGGGAGCGGATGTCGGCGTTGCTGCCAGGGCGGTGCGGACGGGGGCCAGGCCGCGGTCGTCGGCGGTGCCGTTGAGGTCCCCGAGCAGGACGACGCGTTCGGCGGGTTCCGCGGCGAGGACGGCGCCGAGGAGGAGGGCGCTCTCGTCACGGCGGGCGGAGCCGAAGCCGGAGGCGCCGAGGCGCAGGGAGGGCAGGTGGACGACGTAGACGGCGACGGGCCCGCCGGGGGTGGCGGCGGTGGCGCGCAGGCCGCGGTTCCAGTGCGGGTCGCCGGCGAGGGCCGGCGGTTTGATGTCGACGGGGCGGACGTCGGTGAGCGGGTACGTCGACCAGAGCCCGACCGTGCCGTGGACGGCTTGGTGGGGGTAGTCGGCGGCGAGGGTGTCGGTGAAGGCCGTGATGGCGGCGGGGGTGAGCTCCTCGACGGCGATGAGGGCGGGGTGGGCGGCGGCGAGGGCACGGGCCGTGCGGGAGGGGTCCGGGTTCTCGTCGCTGATGTTGTGCTGGACGGTGGTGAGGGTGGGGCGGGCGGTGGCCGGTGCGGCGGGGCGGGGGAGGAGGCTGCCGAACTGGCCCAGCCAGGCGGCGGTGGGGAGCAGGAGGGCCAGGGCGATGGCGGCGGAGCGGCGTCGCAGGGCCAGGGCGAGGAGGAGGGGGACGGCCAGGCCGAGCCAGGGGAGGAACGTCTCCAGCAAGCTGCCGGGGTGACCTGGGGTGTTGGGGACCAGGGAGGGGCGGGTGAGGAGTGCGGCGAGGAGGACCGGGAGGAGTACGGGGAGGAGTACGGGGAGCAGTACGGGGAGCAGTACGGGGAGGGCTGTTGTGCGGGCCGAGGGCGATGGCCAGGGCCAGGGCCAGGGACGTGGGCGACGGCCGGGGCCGGGGCCGGGTGGCCGGCGGGGGAGGAGGGGGCGGGGTCTGGTGGTGGGGCCTTGGGACTGGCCCGGGGTTGGGCTGGGGGTCGAGCCGGTGGTTGTGCTGGGGGTCGGGTCGGGAGTCGGGTCCGGGGTTGGGGCTGGGGTTGGGGTTGGGCTTGGAGCCGAGCCGGGAGTCGGGCCCGGGGTCGGGCTGGCAGTCGGGCTGGGGGTTGGGTCCGGGGTTGGGTTGGGAGTCGGGCCGGGAGTTGGGTCCGGGGTTGGGCTGGGTGCCGGGCCGGGAGTTGGGTCCGGGGTTGGGCTGGGGGTCGGGTCCGGGGTTGGGCTGGGGGTCGGGTCCGGGGTTGGGCTGGGGGTCGGGCCCGGGGTCGGGTCGGGGGTCGGGCCCGGGGTCGGGTTGGGAGTCGGGCCGGGAGCCGGAGCCGGGGTTGGGCTGGGTGCCGGGCTGGGGGTTGGGTCCGGTGTTGGGCTGGGAGTCGAGCCGGGGGTTGGGTCGGGAGTCGGGCTCGGGGTCGGGCTGGCAGTCGGGTTGGGGGTTGGGCCCGGGGTCGGGCTGGGAGTCGAGCCGGGAGTTGGGGCCGGGGTTGGGCTGGGGGGTGGGCCCGAGTTTGGCTGGGGCATGGGGATGGTCCTGCCTGTTGTGTTTGGGGGATGGGGTGTGGCGTGCGGTGGGTACGACGACGTCGGGGGTGGGGGGCCCGGTTCCCGCGGGGTGGGCGTCCGGGAGTATGCGGTTGCCCCGGGGGGTTGGGGTGGATCCAATGGGCGGGATGATCAAACGGGTGCGTCGGGCGGACTTCGGTCGTAGCGGCGCGGGGAAAGAGGAGCGTCACGCTGTGAACGCGTCGGCATTGTCGTCAGCAGGGGAGCGGGTCGGCGGGCCCTCCGTGCGGTTGGGGGCTCTCGCGCCGTTGACGCGGCCCGGCTGGGTCGACGCGGGGCGGCACTTGCTCGCGGGGCTCGAACTGGCCGTGCGCGAGGTCAACGACGCGGGAGGGGTCGGTGGCCGGCCGCTGGAGCTCGTGGTCCGGGACACCGCGGCCGATCCGGAGCGGGCCGCGGCGGCCGTGGAGGAACTGGCCGGTCTGGGGGTGGCCGCCGTGGTGGGGGAGTACCACAGCGTCGTCGCCCGGGCCGCCGCCGCGCGGGCCGACGCCCTCGGTGTGCCGTTCCTCTGTTCCTCCGCGGTGCTCGACGCGCTCACCGAAGAGCCGACGGAGTGGGTCGCGCGCCTGGCCCCGGCCCAGTCCCACGGCTGGCGGACGTACGCGGACTTCCTCCTCGGGGCGGGCCACGAACGGATCGCGGTGGCGACCCAGCCGAGCGTCTACTGGGCTTCCGGGACCCGCATCCTGCGGGAGCACCTCGCTTCCCGCGGCGGCACCGTCGTCGAGATCGACGCCCATGCGCTCACCCCCGAGGGCCTGTGCGACGCGCTCGTCGAGCAGGGTGCGACGGCGCTCCTCCTGCTGGTCGGGTATCCGGATCCGGCGGCGGCGATCGTCAGGGCAGTACGGGCGGACCGGCGGCTCGGGGAGGTCCTGATCGGCGCCCCGGCCGGACAGCCGGAGTTCGCCGGATGGGCCGGGGCGCTGGGCGCGGACGGCGCCGGGATCCCCTTCCTGCGCTACCTGCCCGAGCGCCTGGGCCCGCTCGGCGAGCGGGTGGGGAAGGAGCTCCGCGAACGGCTGGGCGAAGAGCCCTCGTTCGTGGCCTTCGAGGGCTGGGACAGCGTCACCGTCCTCGCCGAGGTGCTGCGCTCGCACGGCACGGACCGGGCGGCCGTCGCCGCGGCATGGCCGCACGTGGCGGTCGAGGGGACCCGTGGGCCGATCCGGTTCTCCCGGATGCCGGGGATCGGCGTGTGGCAGTGGGCCTGGACACCGGTGCGCGTGGTCGACCGGGATCCGGGGGACATCGGTCGCTTCCGGATCCTGAACGAGAGGGCCTGATCGGCAAGATCCGAAAGAGACGGGCCACAGCACTAGCCGCGGGCGAGGTGGGCGCGGTACCAGGGGGTGGCGGAGGGGAGCAGGGCGAGGGGCGTGGGTGTGGGGCGCAGTCCGGTCAGTTTCCAGATGGGGTCGGCGCGCTGGTGGTAGTCGCGGGCCAGCAGGGAGAACTGCCGCTCCGTCACCTGGCCGGGGCGCTCGCGGAGTCGCTCCACGCAGCGGTCCCACGGCCACTCCTCCCGTACCTCGGGCAGGATCCCTTCGGCGGCCAGGGCCGATACGAGGCCGGCGCTCGTCACCGGGGCGGGGTGGCTCGCGTGGTGGATCCCGCCCCCGGGCGGCTCCGGGGCCGTGGCCAGGGCGTCGATCAGGCGGGCCAGTTCGCAGACGTCGACCACGGACAACAGTGCGCGGCCGCCGTCCCAGTTGGCCGGGACGCGGTCGATCAGCTCGGCCAGGGCCGGGACGACCCAGCGGTCACCGGCGCCCAGCACCAGACCCGGCCGCAGGACGGTCCCGCCGGCGGCCAGTACCGGGGCCTCCGCCGCCAGTCGGCTGCGGCTGGCGGCGGACACCGGGTCGGGGGCCACCTCGTCGACCTCGATGCCGCGGTGCGGGAGGATCCCGTAGACCGCGGCCGTGGACAGGTGGACGATCCGGCGCACCCCCGCCCGCACGGCCTCCGCGAGGAGGGCCGCGCCGCCCAGGACGTTGACGGTGTGGCAGCGAGCCGCGTCCCGCCCGATGTAGGAGGCCAGGTTCACCAGCGCGGCCGCGCCCTCGCAGACCCCGCGCAGCGAGCCGGGGTCGCACAGGTCGGCCGGTACCCACTCCACGCCTTCGCGCGCCGCACCGGGGGTGCGGGCGAGGGCCCGCACCCGGACGTCGGGGCGGCGGGCCAGGGTGTCCAGTGCGGCCGAGCCGATGAAACCGGTGGCTCCCGCCAGGACGATCACCCTGGGTCTCTCGGATATCTGCATGGGCTCGATTCCATCGACGTGGGTACGGCGCCCGGCCGGGTGCTCCGAAGTGTCCGTACGGCTCTACTTCGTTCCAGCGGTTCTCTCAGCGGGCGGTCCAGCCGCCGTCCACCGGGACGGTCGCGCCGACCACGAAGGACGCCTGGTCGCTGAGCAGCCACGCGGCCGCGTTCGCGATCTCGCGCGGGTCCGCCGTACGCGGCAGCGGGGCCATGGTGTGCAGCTCTTGCTCCAGGCCCGGGTTCAGGTCGAACCACTGGGCCATCATTTCGCTGCGCGTGGTGCCGGGAGCGATGGCGTTGACCCGGACGCCTTGGGCGGAGTACTCGGCGGCGGCCTTCGTCAGGCCGATGACGGCGTGCTTCGCCGCGATGTACGCGGCGGACGCCGGGGTGCCGACGAGGCCCGCGACGCTGCTGTTGTTCACGATCGCCCCGCCGCCCGGCAGCATCGCGGCGATCTCGTACTTCATGCAGTTCCACGTGCCGAGGACATTGGTGGCCATGACGGCCTCGAAGTCCGCGTTCTCGGTGAGGTGCAGGGGTGCGGGCACGGTCCCCAGCCCCGCGTTGTTGAAGGCGGCGTCCAGGCCCCCGAAGAGCTCCACCGCCTTGTCCACCGCCGCCTCGACCTCTTCGGCGCGGGCCACGTCGACGACGGCGTAGGCGGCGGTGAACCCCTCGTCCGTCAACTCGCGCGTGAGTGCGGCCAGTTGCTCCTCGCGTCGGGCGGTGAGGAGCACCGAGGCCCCGTTCTCGCAGAACACCCGGGCGGCGGCCGCCCCGATGCCGCTGCTCGCCCCGGTGATCAGGGCCCGCTTGCCCACGAGGAGGCCGGTCTTTTCCGTCATGGTGAGTCTTCCGTCTTCCGTCTTCCGTCGGGCGCGGTCCGGTCCGGTCTGGTTCGTCCGGTGGAGTCTTCAGGGAGGGGCGGACCCCGGCACTATTGGCCGGAAATAGATCCTTCGCGGGGGCCAGACCGGCCCAGGAGTACAGGAACCGTGCGGTGTCCGTTGGAGACGAACGAGAACTTCGGCCGGAGTTCATCGGCGGGTACGGCCAGGGCGATGTCGGGGAACCGCTCGAAGAGCGCGGACAGGGCGATGGCGACCTCCATCCGGGCCAGGTTCACGCCGAGGCAGTGGTGGGCTCCGTACCCGAACGACACGTGATCGGCGCGGGTGCCGCGGGTGATGTCGAAGAGGTCGGCCCCGGCTCCGTGGTGGAGGGGGTCGCGGCCCGCTCCGGCGAAGCAGACGAGGATCGGGTCGCCCTGCGGGATCCGCACGTCGTCGTCGATCTCGATCGTCTCGACGGCGTAGCGCAGGATGCTGTGCGCGCCGGGCGGGTCCGCGCGCAGGGATTCGTCGATCACGTCGTCCCACGAGGCCTTGCCGTCCCGTACGAGTTCGAGCTGGCCGGGGTGTGTGAGCAGGGAGACGACCGCGTTGTCGATGAGGTTCACCGTCGTCTCGTAGCCGGCGGTGAACAGGAGGATGAGATTGTCGAGCAGTTCCTTCTCGCTCATGTCCGCCGCGCCCGAGTCGCGTGCGGAGATGAGGCCGGAGGTCAGGTCGTCGGCAGGATTTTCCCGCTTGTGCGCCACGACTTGGTTCAGGATTTCGTACATGGCTATGCCATTCGCCACCGCTTCCTCGGGGGTGATCGAAGTGGCGAAGAAACCATCGATGATCTTTTGCAGGGGATCGCGGGCGGAATGCGGAATTCCGAAGAGCTCGCACACGACGGCGTGCGGCAGCACGTGGGCGAATTCCTTGCGGAGGTCCACGGGCCGTCCCGCCGGGGCCTGTTCCAGGCGGTCCAGCAGCCCGGCCGCGATCTCCTCTACGCGCGGCCGCAGGGCCGCCACGCGCCGCATGGTGAACTCCCCCGCCACCGGCCTGCGCAGGCGCGCGTGCTCCTCGCCGTAGGCGGTGACCATGTTCTGTACCGAGACCCAGATGGACAGCGGCCACTCCTGGCCGACTTCTCCGTTGATCCACGCCGGCCAGTGCCGGTAGGCGTCCTTCGACACGCGGGGATCGGTGAGCAGGCGCTTCACGAGTGCGTAGTCGGTGACGGACCACGCCTCCACTCCGCCAGGGAGTACGACCCGAGCGGCCCGGCCCAGGGAACGTATCTCCTTGATTTCTCCGTGTATGTCCTGGCCGAGCGGATCGATGACGAACGGGCACTGCCTGCTCACAGGAGTATCCCTCCTACATCTGCTGGTGACGGTGAGTTGGATGACGTCACAGGCTGACACGCCCGCGACCTTGCCGCCACTTGGCGCAGAGGTGTCTCGGCCAGTGGATCGCAGGAAATCGACGGCCATTTCGTAGGAAAGGGAGGAGATCAGGCGGAAACGGCAATTGCGTCCAGTGCGGCGAGGAAGACTCGCTGGCCGCCCTGATGGCCGGACACGCTGAGGGAGAGGGTGTTGTCCCTGTTCCGCGTCATCGGCTGCGCCTGGACCAGGCAGGGGGAATGGAACTCCACGTACCGCTCGAAGGTCAGATGGAGCGAGGTGGGGTACAGCCGGGTGGTGCCCGCGACGGCGAAGGCGGCCTGGTGGGTGGCCTCCAGGAGGACCATGCCGGGTACGTGATCGTTCTCGTGCGCGAACAGCGTCTTGTTCGTGGTGTGCGGCCGCAGGGTCCAGCACAGGGGGTCCACGGTGGGAGCCAGCAGGACGTGGCTCGGCTCGGACCGCAGTACGAGGGAGGGGTCCACCGGTTCCGGCACGGGCAGCAGCGGCCGGGCGTCCGCGTGTTCACCGCGCATCCGGCGGTAGGCGCCGGGAGAGGTGCACGTCAGGTTGCCGCCGCCGGTCGCGATGACCCGGCCGGCCTGCATCACGGTCATGTGGCACACCATGCCGGAGAAGCGGGTGCCGCGGCGGTTGACGTCGGTGCAGACGACGTCCATGTGGACGGGGGAGCCGCTGTCCGCCGCCAGGAGCCCGGGATCGATCCGGTAGTGGATGTCGGACATCAGGAACTGGTGCCCGAGGGGGACGCCGTACTCGGCGTGGGAGAGCAGGATGCCGGTCTGGCGGATGGCCTCCGCGATGACGGTGGGCGAACGGAAACCGTGGAGCGCGGTATGGAACGGGTGGCTTTCAGGCCAACGCAGCGTCACGTTGAAACGGTCGGGAGCAGTGCGTTCCCAGGCCGAGAGGAACACCTCGGAGGTGTTGGGACGGTGCACGAGCCAGTTGGGTACGGCCGGAGGCCTTGCATCTGAGACCCCGACCGACGGTCTTTGGGCGTTTTCGCTCGCATACGACGTGATTAACATGATTTCCCCTCCGGACTTCGAGGCACATTCGAGCCACTCGTGGTATGTCTCGGTTCGCCGCAAGATACGTGCTGCCTGGTATAATTTGCAACGGCTGTTTTCGGTGACATGCTCATACCCCCGAGGAGGTGCATCAGTGGCCGCCAGCATCGTGGAAGGAGCGAAGGTGTCTCAGAGGGAGGCTTCTCGACGCACCCGGCAACTCATCGTCGAGGCCGCCGGCGCCGTGTTCGCGGAGAAGGGCTTCAACGGGGCCACGATCGCGGACGTCTACCAGCGGCTCGGCCTGACCAAGGGTGCTTTCTACTACTACTTCAAGGGCAAGGAAGAGCTGGCCCAGGCCGTCCTGGCCAGCCAGATCGACACGGTCGGCTTCCCGATCCTGCCGCGGAGCACCCGCCTCCAGGAGATGATCGACAAGGGCATGCTCTTCGCCGTTCAGATCCGCAGCGATCCGATCGTGCAGGGCAGCCTGAGGCTCTCCCTGGAGCGCGGCAGTCATCACGAACACCGCCTGCGGCCCTACCAGGACTGGCTCGATCACAACCGGTTCGCCCTGGGGCAGGCCCGCGAGTGCGGCGAGCTCCATGCGCACGTGGACCTGGACGCGGTCGCCAACCTCATCGTCGGCGCCTTCACCGGAGTGCAGGTGCTCTCAGAGGTGATGTCCGACTGGGAAGACCTGGAAGTACGGGTATCCGTGCTGCTCAGGCACATCATGCCGATCATCGCGCTGCCGACGGTCCTGGCCGAACTCGACATGGCTCCCGGCCGCGCCGAGCGGGTCGCCGCCGATCTGGAGAAGCACCTGCGCCAGCGGGCCGAGGCCGAATCCGCCGATTCGGTCGAGCTCCAGGCCTAGTACGTCCTTTGGCCGGAACGTCCCGGCGACCACACGGTTTTCCCCGCTTCACTCCGCCGGGCGTCCTCGACGCCCGGCGGAGGGCTTTCCGCAACCGGTTCGGTGCTCCGGGTGGAGACAATCAGTTCTTCCGATGACGGTTGCCTACCTTCATGCAGGTTTGTTTCCATGAGCGCGGCCCCGGGCCACATACGAGGCTCTTGACCGACCACGGAGAACCCACATGATCAAGCTCGATGACATCCGCCGGCACGCGGCGGGCGGCGCGACGCGGGATGCCTTGGTCGACGGCCAGGTGCGGCTGACCTGGGGCCAGTTCGCCGAGACCGTGGAGCGGACGGCGGCCGGACTCACGGAGCACCTGCCCCAAGAGGGCGCGGTCCGGGCGGTCTTCCTCGCCGGGAACAGCTGGCAGCTCGCCGTCGCGATGAGCGCCTGCGCCACCCTCGGCGTCTCCTGCACCGGTCTCGATCCGCAGAGCGGCACGGACGACCTGGGCCAGGTGCTCTCCTGGCTGGAGCCGTCCGTGGTCTTCGTGACCAAGGAGCACCGCGCCACCCTCGACCAGCTCGTCTGGCCCAGCGGCCCGCAGGCCGTGCACGTCCTGCTGGACGGGATCACGGCGCCCGGCGCCCCGGCCGCCCCCGGCAAGCACCAGGCCCTCAACTTCGACCTGCTGACCTCGGCCGAACCCCTGCGCACCCTGCCGGCGCCCCGGCCGTACGAGTCTTTCGCGGTCGGTGCGCGCAGCGAGGGCCCCTCCCGGGTCGCCGTGCGCCGCACCCCCTCCGAGGGCCGCCACCTGGTCGACCTCGTCGACGAGTTCGGCCTCAACCGGGACGACGTCCACCTGGCCTCCGCCCCGCCGACCGAGCCCACGGCCCTCGCACTGGCCCGCACGATGCTCGGCATCGGCGCCACCGTCGTCCTCGCCGACGGAGCCGGCCCCGAGACCCTGACCGCGCTGCTCGTCGCCGAGCGGGTCAGCACCGGCGTGATCACCCCCTCCACCCTGCACGGCGTGCTCGGCCTGCCGGAGACCGCCGATCCCTCGCCGCGCACCCGCCACCTGCGGTTCCTCCTGACTCCCGGAGCCCACCTGGGCCGGTGGACCGTCAACACGGCCTGGGAGCGGCTCGGCCCGGTGCTGCACACCGCGCTCGGCAGCGCGGAGACCGGACTGACCGCCGTCATGGGCCCCGAGGAGCTGCTGGTCTCGCCGCCGCGCTCGGGCCACACCACGCTCGGCACCACCGTCGCCGTCCTCGGCGAGGACGGGCAGCCGGTGGCGCAGGGCGAGAGCGGCCGCCTCGCCTTCGCGGGCCACCAGGTCATGGACGGCTACCTGGACGGCGAGACCCGGTTCGCCGAGCTGGACCTCGGCTGGGGCGCGGAGCGCTTCCTGGTCACCGACGAGTCCGGGCACGTGGACGAGACCGGCCGGCTGCTGGTCACCGGGCGGGTCACCGAAGTGCCCGTGGTGGTCCGCGATTCGGCGGTCGACACCGAGCTGTTCCGGCTGGAGTCGGACCTGCTCAACCTGCCCTGCCTGCGCGACACCGCCGTCATGCGGGTCAGCAGCCCGGTGCTGGGCGACGCGATCGTGGTCCCCTTCATCGCCGTGGCGGTCGGCCGCGAGGCCACCGGGTACCAGGCGCTCAGCGCGGCCTGCGCCCGCCGGGTGCCGTCGCTGCCCGCGCACGTCATCGCCGTCGACACCATCCCGTACAGCCCGACGGGCCGGATCCGCACCGGGGACCTGCTCGACGCGGTGCTGCCCATCATCACTCTGAACCTGCAGCTTGAGCAGTCGATGCAACAGGAGATGTCCGCGTGAACCTGCCCTCCTTCGACGATCAGCCGTACGACGAGCTGCTGGTGGAGGACTTCGAGACGGCCTTCTTCGCACTCGAACTCGAACTCCTCGACCTGCCCTGCGTGCGGGACGTCGCGGTCATGCGCACCCGGCTGCCCGAGGTGGGCGAGACGCTGGTGGTGGCCTTCGTACCGCTCCCGGAGGAGGACCAGGAGGCCGGCGGACGCCAGGCCGCGCTGGCCGCCTGCGAGCGGCGCATGCCGTGGGTGCTCTCGCACGCCGTGGCCGTCGACGCGATCCCGCGCGCGGCCGACGGATCCGCGCGCACGGGGGTCCTGATCGACCGTCTGCTCCCACAGATCGCCCGGGACCTCCTCTCACCGATGGAGATGTCCGACTAGTCCACTGCGCCCAACCCGCTGTCAACCACGAAGCAGCGGCTGACCTGTGGCCATGCCCTCCCTGCGGGCATGGCCACAGGTATGTCCGCAGTCGTGCGGGAGGGGGAGGCGCGAATCCTCACACTGCAGTTATACCTGCACCGTGGTATGTTCCTATCCTCCGAGGCTCTGAGTCTCGCAGAAGGGAGCCCCTGCCGTGCAGTTCCAGCAGTTACGCTCGTTCCGTGAAGTAGCCGCCGAGATGAGCTTCACTCGCGCCGCTCGCAACCTCCACTACTCGCAGCCCAGCGTCACCGCCCACATCAAGAACCTCGAGGACTACATCGGGGCCGAGCTGTTCCATCGCGCCGGCGGCCGGGTCCAGCTCACCGAGGCGGGCATGCGACTGTTGCCGCACGTAGAGAAGATCATCCTGATCGCCGAGGCCGCCTGTATAGACGCGGCCTCCGCCGGAAGTACCCGTCCTGCTGCCTGACCAGCCGCCGGACGGTTTCTGAAATTCTTTTCCATTCGGCCCGGCCGCGTATCCGAATTACCTGGATCGATGCCGGGCCGAAGCTATTTCCGAGGACTCGGAATACATCATTCCGCAATATTGAGAAGCGCGACCGGACCTTCTCGGTCATGTCGACAAGGCTTCCCTGCCTCGTTGTTGACGTACCTCTTGGAACGTGTTGGCGCCAGGGTTGGCGTAGATGGGCAATTGTCCGTGCGCAGCCCAACAAGAGCAGATCGGCGGCCGAGCCTACGCTCGGGGCAATCGAACTGTGCGCCCGGCAGCGGTCGCGTGTATTACCCCTGGAGAGGACACCAAAATGGGTCAGGTCCCGATAACGGATCAGTCGGCCGACGAGGCTCCGAACGACCTCATGACGGGCGACTCCTACCTGGAGAGCCTGCGTGACGGCCGCCAGGTCTTCGTGGACGGTGAGCTCGTCAAGGACGTGACGACGCACCCGGCCTTCGCCAACGCCGCGAGGTCGACCGCGCACCTCTACGACGCGCTCCACCACCCCGACACCAAGGACCTGATGACGACGGTCGACCGGTACACGGGGTACCGCGTCCACCGCTTCTTCACCCCGGCGCACTCGCCCGAGGACCTCATGAAGGCCCGTGACGCCATCGAGCACTGGGCCCGCCTGAGCTACGGCTTCATGAACCGCACGCCCGACTACAAGGCGTCGTTCATGGCCGGCCTGGCCGTCACCCACGACTTCTACGAGCCCTTCGGCGACAACGCCCGCGCCTGGTACGAGAAGTACGCCCGTCAGGGCCTGTCGATCAGCCACGCGATCGTCAACCCGCCCGTCGACCGCAACAAGCCGGCGCACGAGATCCGCGACGTCTACCTCAAGGTCGTCGAGGAGCGCGGGGACGGCATCGTCGTCGAGGGCGCCAAGCTCATGGCCACCGCCTCGGCGCTGAGCAACGTCGCCTTCGTCGGTCAGATCCACCTGGCCAACCTGGAAGCCGGCAAGGCCGAGGACATGGCGCTGGCCTTCATGGCCCCGCTGAACACCCCCGGCATGAAGGTCGTCTGCCGCACCTCCTACGAGGGCAAGGCCACCAGCCCGTTCGACAACCCGCTCTCCAGCCGGTTCGACGAGAACGACGCGGTGCTGGTCTTCGACAAGGCCTTCATCCCGTGGGAGAACGTCCTGATCTACCGGGACACCGAGAAGATCCACCAGTACTTCCCGCGCTCCGGCCTGCTCTCCCGCGGCTTCTTCCAGGGCGCGATCCGCATGTCGGTCAAGCTGGAGTTCATGGCGGGCATCCTCGACAAGGGCACCCGCATCAACGGCACGGACGGCTTCCGCGGCGTCCAGGCCGGCCTCGGCGAGCTGCTCGCCTGGCGCCACCAGACCTGGGCCGTCACCAGCGCCATGGCCCTGGACCCGGAGGCCGGCCCGGCCGGCACCGTACTGCCGCGCATGGACTACTCGGCCGGCTACCGGGCGCTCGCCCCGCTCAGCTGGGAGCGCACGCACCGCTTCTTCGAGGAGCACCTCGCGGGCGCGCTGCTGATGACCCCCTCCAGCGCCAAGGACCTGCAGAACCCGGAGCTGCGTCCGCTGCTCGACCGCTACTACCGCGGCACCGGCGCCACCGCCGAGGAGCGCACCAAGCTCTTCAAGCTGGCCTGGGACGCGATCGGCACCGAGTTCGGCGCCCGCCACGAGCTGTACGAGCTCAACTACGCCGGCGGTCCCGACCAGGTGCGCCTCGACACCCTGAACTGGTCGCGCGGAGCCGGTCTGCTCGACAACTACGGCGACCTCGTCCAGAGGGCCATGGACGACTACGACCTCGACGGCTGGACCCGCGGCCGCTGGGCCCAGGAGAACTGACCGTCAAGCCCGCGTACGGACGGGTGCCCGCGGCCGAAGCGCCGCGCGCACCCGTCCGCGCCCAGCAGAGAGGCCCGGCCATGAACCACGACCTGCGCGATGTGATGCGTTCCTTCGCCACCGGGGTCTGCGTCGTCAGCACCTACACCGACCAGGACGGCGTGCGCACCCACAACGCGATCACCGTCAACTCGCTCACCTCCGTCTCCCTGGAACCGCCGCTGGTGTCCCTGAGCTTCCGTCACGACTCGGAGTTCTTCGCCGAGCTGCTGCGGACCGGCGTCGTCGGGATCTCGATCCTCGGCGCCGAGGGCGAGTCCACCGCCCGCGCGTTCGCGCGCCGGCGGCCCGAGCGCGACCAGGCGCTGACCGAGGTGGCCGGAGCGCCGGGCGAGGCCACCGGGACGCTCCTGTTCGACGCGGCGGCCTGGATGGAGTGCAGCCTGCGCGACCACGTGGTGGCGGGTGACCACGTGATGGTCATCGGCGAAGTCGTCGCCATGGGTGCCCGCGAGACCCAGACCCCCCTGATCTTCCTTCAGGGCGGATTCCACAGATTCGAACTGGAACAGGTGTGACGTTGCGCGCGAAGAAGCTGTTGAACTGGCGGGTGTTCCTCGGAGCGGCGCTGGCCATATCAGCCCTGACCCTGCTGATCCTGCCCGGCAACCCGGCCCAGGCCACGGATTCCACCGCGCAGGCCGCGGCGCGCACCTCGGGCCCGGTGACCGTCTGCCTGGTGACCCGGGACGCCCCGACCCGCGAGCGCACCGTCAGGGTCGCGCAGTGGGCCTCGCAGGTACTGCTCCAGGAGACGCTCTCCTACGCGGGGCCCTGTGCCTCGTACGGCGCCCCGAGCGCGCTCGGCAACGGCACCGTGCGCACGTACGCGCAGATCAACGGCACCACCCCGCAGACCGTCGGCTTCGTCTTCCCCAAGAACACGCTGACCGGCCTGCCGACCGCCATGACCGACGGCCACCACTGCTACGACATGGACGGCAACGGCACGGTCAACGAGCACACCGAGTGCGTCGGCGGCCACGAGCGCCCGCTGGAGCTGCCCTCGCAGCTGACCGCGCTGCCCGGGATGCCGCTCAAGTGGGCCCTGCTGAACTACAACCCGATGGGCCACGGGCCGGAGCACATCTACGACACCCCGCACTTCGACTTCCACTTCTACACGCAGTCCAAGGCGGAGCGCGACGCGATCCGCAGCGGCCCCTGTGGCCTGGCCATCAACTGCGACGACTACGCGACGGCCATCAAGCCGGTCCCCCCGCGGTACCTGCCGGCGGACTACGTGAACAACAACGTGGCCGAGGCGGCCATGGGCAACCACCTGGTCGACATGAACTCGCCCGAATGGCACTCCACCGCCTTCACCCAGACCTTCATCTACGGCTCCTACGACGCCAAGATCAGCTTCCTCGAGCCGATGATCACGAAGGCCTGGTTCGAGGGCATAGCCGCCGGGGTCAACCCGAGCCGCTGCTGGCCGATCAAGCAGCCGCAGGAGTGGCAGATAGCCGGCTGGTACCCGCAGGAGTACTGCATCGACTACCGGGCCAACCGCGGGGACTTCACCGTCTCGATGAAGAACTTCAAGAACTCCGCCTCCTGAGTCGCAGCAGAACCGAGTCATCGGCCGACCGGCTTCACCCCCGCCGCACCGGGGGTGGCCGGCGGCTCCCACTGAATCCCCGGAGTAGGCGAGGAAAGGGCCACCGTGATCGCGGACAGCAAGGCCGGCGCACGACGACCCCGCGCCTTCCACGAATTGATAGGTGACTGACACATGTCCCGTGGATTCTCGATCGGTATCGTCGGAGGAGGCGCGGCTGCAGTCTGCTTGATCGACGCGTTGTCGCGAACACAAAGCGAACCGGGCAGCCTCACGGTCTTCGAACCGTCACCGCACCTGTGGCGCGGGCGGGCCTACCAGGTCGACACCGAGACCCTCAAGGTCAACGCGACCCCCGACGACATGTCCGTGCGCGCCGGCGACCTCCAGCACTTCGAGAACTGGCTGGAGACGCGGGACAAGGTCATAGGGGTCCGCACCGGAGTCGACCGCTGGTCCGGGAGCCGCTTCGCCCCCCGGACCGTCTACGGCGAGTACCTGGAGCAGACGGCCTACGCCGCGCTCGGCGAACTGCGCCGCCAGGGCTGGCGGGTCGACCTCGTCGGCGAGGGCGTCACCTCCGCGAGCCGCGCCGCCAACCGGGTCCTGCTGCGCACGGGCAACGGCCGGGCGCGTGCCTTCGACTACGCCATCCTGTGCGTCGGCGGCGACAGCCCCAAGGACGTCTACGGTCTGGGCAGCACCCCCGGCTTCGTCGGCGACCCGTACCCGATCGTCAACAAGCTGGCGGACGTCGGCGAGCGGGAGCACGTCGCGATCATCGGCAGCGGCCTGACCGCCATCGACATCATCCTGTCGCTGGCCGCCCAGGGACACCAGGGCAAGATCAGCCTGCTGTCCCGGCGCGGCGTCCTGCCCGGGGTGCGGCAGAAGGCGGTCCCCTTCGAGCTGCGTCACTTCACCCCGCACCGGATGGAGGAGCTGGCCGCGATCCACCCCGAGGTCACCCTCGAGGACATCGCCACCATCATGCGGGCCGAGTTCCGCGATGTCGGCGCCGACCTCGACGCGGTGGTCTCGGAGATCATCCGCGTCGACCTGGAGGACCCGGTCGACCGGCTGCGCCGGCAGATCGAAGAGGTCGACTCCCCCCACATGGGCCTGCGCATCCTCCAGCGCGCCGTCCCCGAGACCGGCCCCGACGTCTGGCCGATGCTGCGCGAACAGGACAAGGTCCAGCTGCTGCGCGCCCACTACCGCACGATCATGAGCCTGTGCTGCCCCATGCCGCCCGGCAGCGCCGGAGTCCTCCTCGACCTCGTCGAGGCGGACAAGCTGGAGATCGTCGCCGGACTGCAGAACATCACCCCGAACCCCGAGGCCGGCTTCGACGTCGTCACCGCCGAGGGACACGAGTTCACGGCCGACCGCGTCATCAGCGCGGTCAACGCCTCCGAGGGGCGCATCCCCACCAGCGCCGCGCCCCTGGTCACTTCGCTGATGCGCAGCCGCGTCGCCAGCCGCCACCCCCACGGCGGCCTGCACATAGCGCGTCCGACCAGCCAGCTCACCACCAACGGCCGGCCCGACCCGCGCCTGTACGGGCTCGGCAACATCGCCGCCGGCTCGCTCTTCTTCACCTTCGGCATCCCCTCCCTGGTCGACCGGAGCCAGGACATCGTCGGCGCGATCCTGCAGCACGCCGAGACCGTCACGGCCGCGACCCAGGAGAACGAGGACGTCCTGCTCACGGTCTAGCCGCCGGCGGGGCCCGCCCCGCTCGCGGCCGGGCCGCCGCCCGCACCCGTACCCGTACCGACACCGGAAGACGACCCGGAGATTCCGGAGATGAGGACCCCCGAGCATGAGCGTCACCGAGACCGACCGGCCCGCCTACCTGGCGGACACGCACACCGGCCTGCCGATCCCCGGCGAGCCGGTCTTCGCCACCCACGAGGAGACGCGCCGCCACCGCAAGCAGCGGCTCGCCGCCGCGCTGCGGCTCTTCGGCAAGTACGGCTTCGGTGAAGGCATCTCGGGCCACATCTCGGTCCGCGACCCGGAGCACGAGGACCGGTTCTGGGTGAACCCCTTCGGCGTCTCCTTCAACCTGGTCCGCGTCGGCGACCTCATCTGCGTCGACTCCGCGGGCAACGTGGTGGAGGGCAAGCACCGGGTCAACCCCAGTGCCTTCGTCATCCACTCGGCCATCCACGAGATGCAGCCGGGCGCCACGGCGGCCGCCCACGGCCACACCGCGCACTCCCGCGCGCTGGGCGCCCTGGGCCGCCTGCTGGACCCCATCGACCAGGAGTCCTCCGCCTTCTACAACCGCCAGGTCCTCTACGAGGAGTACGAGGGCCCCTCGGTCTCCGCCGAACTCGGCCGCGACATCGCGGAGAAGCTCGGCGACAACCGCGCGATCCTCCTGCGCCACCACGGCCTGATAACCGTCGGCGGATCGCTCGACGAAGCCGTGCACTGGTTCTTCACCTACGACAGCTGCGCCCAGGTGCAGCTGCTCGCCCGGGCGGCGGGCACGCCCAAGAGCTTCACCCACGAACAGGCCGTCGCCGCTGGGGACGGCTTCGGCGACGAGCAGCTGGGCTGGTTCAGCTTCCAGCTCCTCTGGGACGAGATCGTCCGCGAGCAGCCCGACTTCCTCGAAGAGGACTAGCCCGCGGGACGTCTCATCGTCCGGTACCACCCCCGATGAATCACCGAGGAAGAAGAGGCACCACCATGAACATCCTGCTTTTCGGAGCCAGCGGGCACATCGGCAGCGCCATCGCGGGCGAACTGCTCTCCCGCGGCCACGCCGTCACCGGCGTGACCCGCACCGGCGAGATCGCGGGCAACAGCCACGAAGGCCTGAAGGTGATCGCCGGTGACGCCACCAACGCCGACACCGTGGCCGAACTGTCCGCGGCGGGCTACGACGCCGTCGCCTCGGCCGTCGGCCCCAAGCTCGGCGTCGACGACGACCACAAGATCATCGTCGGTGCGGCCAACGCGCTCATCGAGGGCCTGACCCGCAGCGGCGTACGCCGCGTCGTGGTCCTCGGCGGCGCCGGCAGCCTGGAGGTCTCCCCGGGCGTCAAGGTCATCGACAACCCGAACTTCCCGGCCATGTGGAAGCAGAACGCCCTCGCCCAGAGCGAGGCGCTCGCCCTCTACCGCCAGGCCGGCTCCCTGGACTGGACGTTCATCTCCCCCGCCGCCCAGATCGAGCCCGGTGAGCGCACCGGGACCTATCGCGTCGGCGGTGAGCAGCTCCTGGTGGACGCCGAAGGCAAGAGCCAGATCAGCATCGCTGACTACGCGGTCGCCTTCGCGGACGTACTGGAGCGCGGCGACGCGATCCAGGCCCGCATCACCGTCGCCTACTGATTCCGCGTCCCCCGGAGGGGATCAGAAACATGACTTCATCCGCCACACCGAAGAGCGCCGGCATCGTCCGGTTCGCCATCATCCTCGGTGCACTCACCGCTCTCGGCCCCCTGGCCAACGACGCCTACATGCCGGGCCTCCCGCAGATCGCCGAGGACCTGAACACCAGCGCCTCGGCGGCCCAGCTCAGCCTCACCGCCTGCCTGCTCGGCCTCGGCATCGGCCAGCTCATCGCCGGGCCCGTCAGTGACGCGCTCGGCCGCCGCCGTCCGCTCATCGCGGGCCTTGCGCTGTTCGCCGTCACCGCCCTGCTGTGCGCCTTCGCCCCCAACATCTGGACGCTGGTCGGGCTGCGCGCCCTCCAGGGCCTCGGCGGCGCCACCGGCATCGTCATCGCCTCCGCGGTCGTGCGCGACCGGCACACCGGGCCCGCCGCGGCCCGGTTCTTCGCGATGCTGATGCTCATCACCGGCATCGCGCCGATCCTGGCCCCGATCCTCGGCGGCCAGCTGATGCTCGTCACCTCGTGGAAGGGCATCTTCATCGCCCTCGCGGTCATCGGCGCCCTGATGCTCTTCGGGGTCGCCGGCGCACTGCCCGAGACGCACCCCGCCGAACGGCGCGTGCGCGGCGGCCTCAAGGCCACCGGCCCGATCTTCCGCCGGCTGCTGTCCGACCGCGTGTTCGTCGGCTACAACCTGGCCTGCGGCTTCGCCTTCGCCGCGATGTTCGCGTACATCTCCGGCTCGACCTTCGTGCTCCAGTCCATCCACGGGATGTCCCCGCAGGGCTACAGCGTCGTCTTCGGCGTCAACGCCCTCGGCCTGGTCATCGCCGCGCAGGTCAGCGGCCGCATCGTGCACAAGACCGGCCCGCGCGCCCTGCTCGCCACCGGTCTGGCGCTCTCCGCGGTCGGCGGCCTCGCGCTGCTCGCCGTCGTCCTCACCGACGCCGGTCTGGCCCCGCTGCTCGTCGCGCTCTTCCTGGTCGTCTCCAGCGTCGGCCTGGTCCTGCCGAACTCCTTCGCGCTGGCCCTCCAGGACCACGGTGACGTGGCCGGTTCGGCCGCCGCGCTGCTGGGACTGTCCCAGCACCTGATCGGCGCGGCCGTGGTCCCGCTCGTCGGCCTCGCCGGCGAGGACAGCGCGGTGCCGATGGGCATCGTCATCGCCGTCCTCGGCGTCGGCGGTCTGCTCTTCTTCGGCCTCACCAAGGGCCACCAGGCCGCCGGCGAGGAAGCCGGCGCCCCGGCGCCCGGCGAGCAGGAGCCCTCGGCCCGGACCACCCAGGTCCACGAGCCGGCCTAGGCACCTGGCGAGACAGGCTCCCCCAACGGATTGCCCACCGGGGGTCCGTACGGCCGCACCACCGTACGGACCCCCGGCTCCCGGGGCCGCCATCCCGGGCGGCGACAGGCCCACACCTCTTCCCTTTCCACCGAAACCGATCGAGGCACAGCCACCATGACCCTCGCCACGCACGCCACGGCCGTCGACTCCTGGCGGCTGCTGCCCGCCGCCCAGCAGCCGTCCTACCCCGACCCGGTCGCCCTGCGCTCCGCGCTCGACGACCTCGCCTCCTACCCGCCCCTGGTCTTCGCCGGCGAGTGCGACCGGCTGCGCGACCGGCTCGCCGACGTCGCCCGGGGCGAGGCCTTCGTCCTCCAGGGCGGGGACTGCGCCGAGACCTTCGACGCCGTCAGCTCCGACCAGGTCCGCGACAAGGTCCGCACCCTGCTCCAGATGGCCGCCGTCCTCACCTACGCGAGCTCCGTACCCGTGGTGAAGATCGGCCGGATCGCCGGGCAGTACTCCAAGCCGCGCTCCAAGCCCACCGAGATCCAGGGCGGTGTGGAACTGCCGGTCTACCGCGGAGACTCCGTCAACGGCCTCGCCTTCACTCCCGAGTCCCGCACCCCGGACCCCGAGCGGCTCAAGCGGATGTACCAGTCCTCCGCCGCCACCCTGAACCTCGTACGGGCCTTCACCACCGGCGGCTACGCCGACCTGCGCCAGGTCCACGAGTGGAACCGCGACTTCGTCGCCGCCTCCCCGGTCGGAGAGCGCTACGAGCGCCTCGCCGGGGACATCGACGACGCCCTGACCTTCCTCGCCGCCTGCGGCGCCGACCCGGCCGCCGTCCACTCCTCCGAGATCTTCGCCAGCCACGAGGCACTGCTCCTGGACTACGAGGCCGCGCTCACCCGCGTCGACGCCCGTACCGGCCGGCTCTACGACGTCTCCGGCCACATGATCTGGATCGGTGAGCGCACCCGTCAACTGGACGGCGCCCACGTCGAGTTCGCCTCCAGCGTGCAGAACCCCATCGGCGTCAAGCTCGGCCCCACGACCTCCGCCGACGAGGCCCTGCGCCTCATCGACAAGCTGGACCCGCAGCGCGAGCCCGGCCGCCTCACCTTCATCACCCGGATGGGCGCCCGCAACGTCCGCGAGATCCTCCCCGAGCTCATCGGCAAGGTCACCGCCGAGGGCGCGCGCCCCGCGTGGATCTGCGACCCGATGCACGGCAACACCTTCGAGGCGCCCAGCGGCCACAAGACCCGCCACTTCGACGACGTGCTCGACGAGGTCACCGGCTTCTTCGAGGTCCACCGCACGCTCGGCACCCACCCCGGCGGCATCCACATCGAGCTGACCGGCGACGACGTCACCGAATGCGTCGGAGGCGGCGCCGAGGTCCGGCTCGCCGACCTCGGGCAGCGCTACGAGTCCGCGTGCGACCCGCGCCTGAACCGCGAGCAGTCGCTCGACCTGGCCTTCCGGGTCGCCGAGCTGTACCGCGACCGGCAGGCGGTCGCCGCTGCCCGCCGCGAAGCCGTACCGGCCGCCGCCTGATCCCGAGCGACCGATCGACGTTCCGTCCTGAAGCAAAGGGAGAAGCCCATGTCCGTGCGTGCCCTGCGCGGTGCCATCCAGCTGGAAGTCGACGAGCGGGGCCACCTGCTGGACGGGGTCCGAACGCTGTTCCAGGAGATGCTCGCCGCCAACGGGCTCGACCAGGAGGAGCTGGTCAGCCTGTTCTTCACGGCGACCCCGGACCTGGTCAGCGAGTTCCCGGCGGTCGCCGCCCGCGATCTGGGCGTGACCGACGTGCCGATGATGTGCGCGCAGGAACTGGACATCGCCGGGTCCCTGCCCCGGGTCGTGCGGATCCTCGCGTACGCCGAGACGGAGCTGTCCAAGCGCGAGATCAAGCACGTCTACCTGGGCGGTGCGGCCGCCCTGCGCCGGGACCTGGTCACCGCCGGAGATACCAGATGATCCGCTCCGCCGCGGTGGTGGGTACGGGCCTCATCGGAACCTCCATCGCCCTGGCCCTGTCCCGCCGCGGGGTGGCCGTCCACCTCATCGACGAGAACGACTCGGCCGCCCGCACCGCCGCCTCGCTCGGCGCCGGCACCCTCGGCGCCCCGAAGAACACCGTGGACCTGGCCGTACTGGCCGTCCCGCCGGCCCAGGTCGGTGCCGTCCTCGCCGTCCAGCAGAGGCTGGGCCTGGCCCGCTCGTACACCGACGTCGCCAGCGTCAAGACCGAGCCGGAGATCGGGGTCCTCGCCGCGGGCGCCGATCCCGTCAGCTTCATCGGCGGACATCCCATGGCCGGCCGGGAGCGCTCCGGCCCGCTCGCCGCCTGCGCCACCCTCTTCGAGGGCCGTTCCTGGGTGCTGACCCCCACGGCCCACACCAGCCGCGACGCGCTCAACATGGCGCTCATGATGGTCTCGCTGTGCGGGGCGGTGCCCGTCGTCATGGACAGCGACGTCCACGACCGGGCCGTGGCCCGCGTCTCCCACACCCCGCACGTGGTGGCCTCGCTGATGGCCGCCCGCCTCCAGCACCTCCCGGAGGACGCCTGCCGGCTCGCCGGGCAGGGTCTGCGCGACGTGACCCGGATCGCCGGGGGAGACCCCCGGCTGTGGAGCGACATCCTGGAGTCCAACGCCACCGCCGTCGCCGACGTGCTGACCGAACTCGCCGAGGACCTCCAGGTCACCGTGTCCGCCCTGCGGGGCCTGGCCACCGACGACGCCGACGAACGCGCCCAGGGCACCACGCTCCTGGCCGACCTCCTCGGCCGCGGCCTCAGCGGCCGCGACCGCATCCCCGGCAAGCACGGACATCCGGTACCCGCCTGCGCGCCGGTCCGGGTCCTGATCGGGGACCAGCCCGGCGAACTCGCCCGGCTCCTCGCGAACGCCGCCGAAATCGGCGTCAACATCGAGGACATGACCATCGACCACTCGCCCGGCGACGAGAGCGGCCTGGTCGAGCTGATGGTCGCCCGCGGGACCGCGGTGACCGTGTCCCAGGGCCTGATGAGCGCGGGCTGGCGGGTCCAGCGGATGGGGCCGATCGAGGCTCCGCCGGTGGCCGTCGGAGTCTGACCCCGCGTCCGCGGATTCCCGTACGGGCCCTCCCTGCGTCCGCGGATCCCCGTACAGGCCCTCCCCGCGTCCGCGGATCCCGTAAGACCCTCCCGTCCTCCGCCCCCTCTACGGGGGACCCGGCCGCCCCACCGGCCGGGTCCGACCGCCCACCAGCCGGCCCACCACGCCGCACGACAGAGGATCACCCTTGAGTACTTTGCGATGGCTCACCGCGGGCGAATCGCACGGCCCCGCGCTCACCGCCGTCCTCGAAGGCCTGCCCGCCGGGGTGGAGATCTCCACCAAGGCGGTCGCCGACTCCCTCGCCCGACGCCGCCTCGGCCACGGCCGGGGCGCCCGGATGGCCTTCGAGCGGGACGAGGTGACCTTCCTCGGCGGCGTCCGCCACGGCCTCACCCAGGGCGGACCCGTGTCGATCCAGGTCGGCAACACCGAATGGCCCAAGTGGCAGACGGTGATGGCCGCCGACGGCGTCGACCCGGAGGTGCTGGCCGGCCGGGCGCGCAACGCCCCGCTCTCGCGCCCCCGCCCGGGCCACGCCGACCTCGCCGGGATGCAGAAGTACGGCTTCGACGACGCCCGGCCGGTACTGGAGCGGGCCAGCGCCCGCGAGACCGCCGCCCGCGTCGCCGTCGGCGAGGTCGCCCGGGCCTTCCTCCAGCAGGCGTACGGGATCACGATCGTCAGCCACGTCGTCTCGCTCGGCGCGGCCGCCGCCCCCGACGGCGTGGTGCCGGGGCCCGAGGACACCGAGCGCGTGGATGCCGACCCGGTGCGCTGCCTGGACCCGGAGGCCTCCGCCGCGATGGTCGCCGAGGTCGACCGGGCCCACGAGAACGGCGACACCCTCGGCGGAGTCGTCGAGGTGCTCGCGTACGGACTTCCGCCGGGCCTGGGCAGCTACGTCCACGGCGACCGGCGCATCGACTCCCGGCTCGCGGCCGCCCTCATGGGCATCCAGGCCATCAAGGGCGTCGAGTTCGGCGACGGCTTCGGCCTCGCCAAGGTCCCCGGCTCCCTCGCCCACGACGAGATCGAGCGGGACGAGGAGGGGGCCGTCCGCCGCCGCACCGCCCGCTCCGGCGGGGTCGAGGGCGGCATGACCACCGGCGAACCCCTGCGGGTGCGCGCCGCCATGAAGCCCATCGCCACCGTGCCGCGCGCCCTGGCCACCATCGACGTCGCCACCGGCGAACCCGCCGTCGCCCACCACCAGCGCTCCGACGTCTGCGCGGTGCCCGCCGCGGCCGTCGTGGCCGAGGCGATGACGGCGCTGGTCCTCGCGCACGCCGCACTGGAGAAGTTCGGCGGGGACTCCCTCGCCGAGACCGCCCGCAACCACCGGGGCTACCTCGAGAACCTGGCCGTCCGGTGAGCGCCCCGACGCTGAACACGCCGATCCTGGCGGGGAGCACCCGGATACCGGTCGGCGGGGACCGCCCGTACGAGGCCGTCGTGGGCCACGGGCTGACCGGCGAGACCGGCCGCGTCCTGGGCTCCGAACCGCTGCGGGTGGCCGTCGTGCACTCCCGCACGCTGCTGGCCACGGCCCGGCGGATCGCCCGGGAACTCGACCACGAGGGACGCATCGTGGTCTCCCTCGAAGTGCCCGAGGGCGAAGCCGCCAAGGACATGACCGTGGTGGTGGGCCTGTGGCGGGCCCTCGCGGACGCCGGCTTCACCCGCTCCGACGCCATCGTGGCCGTCGGCGGCGGCGCCACCACCGACCTCGCCGGGTTCGCCGCCGCCGGCTGGCTGCGCGGCGTACGCCTCGTCCTCGTGCCGACCACCCTGCTGGGCATGGTCGACGCCGCCATCGGCGGGAAGACCGCCGTCAACCTGCCCCAGGGCAAGAACCTCGTCGGCGCCTTCCACCCGCCCGCCGGGGTGCTGTGCGACCTGGACCTGCTGGCCACCCTGCCGCCCGCCGACTACGCCAGCGGCCTCGCCGAGGTCATCAAGGCCGGGTTCATCGCCGACCCGGAGATCCTGCGCCTGGTCGAGGAGGACCCCGCCGGCGCCGTCCACACCCGGGAGCTCGTGGAGCGGGCCATCCGCGTCAAGTCGGAGGTCGTCACCGAGGACTTCCGGGAGGACGGCCGCCGCGAGCACCTCAACTACGGCCACACCCTGGGCCACGCCATCGAGCGGGTCTCCGGCTACCGGGTCCGGCACGGCCACGCGGTCGCCGCCGGCATGGTCTTCGCCGCCGAACTCGCCCGGCTCGACGGCCGGCTGTCCGCCGCCGACACCGAGCGCCACCGCGCCCTCCTCGCCGCCGCCGGCCTGCCCACCACCCACGGCGGAGCCTGGGCCCCGCTGCGCGACGCGATGGGCATCGACAAGAAGACCCGGGGCAGCCGCCTGCGGTTCGTCGTGCTCGACGCCATCGGCCGTCCCGCCCTGCTCACCGCACCGGACGAGGCGCTCCTCGCCGCCGCCTACGAACGGCTCGCCCGGTGATCCGGCCCGGAGTCCGCTACGCCCGCGCCCGCGCGATCCGCCGCGCCCACGGCGAAGCGGACACGACCGTGCGGGTGCCCCTTGCTGCCCCGCTCCCGCAGCCCGGCGCGGCCCGTGCCCGGGCGGCGTTCCCGGCCCGCGCGGGGAACGCCGTCGCGGTTCCGGTCCTGCTGGGCACCGCGGTCCCCGCCCGGGCCGGAGCACCCCTGCGCGCCTGGGTGCCCGGACCGGCCAGAGCACTCGTACCCGCCGAATCCCCCGAACAGGAAGGCCCGTCATGACCGTCGCCACCGCCCCGCAGGGCCCCGCGTCCGCCCTGCTCTGGGAGGACGCCGACCGCCGGGCCGTCGAGGTCGCCCGCGCCCTGACCGTGGACGCGGTCGAGGCGGCCGGACACGGACACCCCGGCACCGCCATGAGCCTCGCCCCGGCCGCCTACCTGCTCTTCCAGCGGCTGCTGCGCCACGACCCCCGGGACCCGCGCTGGGCCGGCCGCGACCGGTTCGTGCTCTCCTGCGGCCACGCCAGCCTGACCCTCTACACGCAGCTCTACCTGTCGGGCTACGGGCTCACCCTCGACGACCTCAAGGGCCTGCGCACCGAGGGCAGTCTGACCCCCGCGCACCCCGAGTACGGGCACACCCCGGGCGTGGAGACCACCACGGGCCCCCTCGGCCAGGGCCTCGCCAACGCGGTCGGCATGGCCATGGCGGCCCGCCGCGAGCGCGGACTGTTCGACCCGGAGGCCGCCCCCGGCGCCTCCCCCTTCGACCACACCGTCTGGGCCATCGCCTCCGAGGGCGACCTGGAGGAGGGCGTCGCGCACGAGGCCAGCTCGCTGGCCGGCCACCAGCGGCTGGGCAACCTCGTCGTCCTCTACGACGAGAACCGCATCTCCATCGAGGACGACCGGCAGATCGCGCACTCCGAGGACACCCTCGCCCGCTACCGGGCGTACGGCTGGCACGTGCAGGAGGTCGACTGGACGGCCACGGGGGAGGCCACCGAGTACACCGAGGACGTGCCGGCCCTGCACCGGGCGCTCACCACCGCCCGCGAAACCACCGACCGGCCCTCGCTCGTATCGCTGCGCACGATCATCGGCTGGCCCGCGCCGAAGAAGCGCAATACCGGCGGCATCCACGGATCGGCCCTCGGCGCGGAGGAGGCCGCGGCCGCCAAGGCGGCGATGGGCCTCGACCCCTCGCTCTCCTTCCAGGTCCCCGCCGAAGTACTGGACCACGCCCGCCGGGTCGCCGACCGCGGCGCCGAGGCCCACCGCCAGTGGGACAAGACCCTCGCCGACTGGCGCGCCCTGAACCCCGAGCGCGCCGAGCTCTTCGACCGGCTCTCCGAGCGCCGGCTGCCCGAGGGCTGGCAGGAGAGCCTGCCCGTGTTCTCCGGGGGCGGCCAGATGGCCACCCGCAAGGCCTCGGGCGAGGTGCTGAACGCGCTGGCCGGCGTACTGCCCGAACTGTGGGGCGGCTCCGCGGACCTCGCCGAGTCCAACCTCACCACCATGAAGGGCGAACCCTCCTTCATCCCGGAGGAGTTGTCGACGGATGCGTACTCCGGCCACCGGTACGGGCGGACCCTGCACTTCGGCATCCGCGAGCACGCCATGGGCGCCGTCCTCAACGGCATCGCCCTGCATGGCGGAACCAGGCCCTACGGCGGCACCTTCCTCGTCTTCTCCGACTACATGCGCCCGGCCGTCCGTCTCGCGGCCATGATGAAGCTGCCCGTCACCTACGTCTGGACCCACGACTCCATCGGACTCGGCGAGGACGGCCCCACCCACCAGCCGATCGAGCACCTCTGGTCGCTGCGCGCCATCCCGGGCCTGGACGTGGTCCGGCCCGCCGACGCGAACGAGACCGTCGTGGCCTGGCGCACCATCCTGGAGAACGACGACCGCCCGGCGGGCCTGTGCCTGTCCCGGCAGAACCTGCCCGTGCTGGAGCGCACCGAGGAGAGCGGGCTGTCCCCCGCCGAGGGCGCTGCACGCGGCGGCTACGTCCTGGCCGAGGCCGAGGCCGAGGCCGGGGCCGGGGGCGGGAGCAGGAGCCCCGAGGTCATCCTCATCGCCACCGGCAGCGAGGTGCCCATCGCCCTCGACGCCCGCCGCATCCTCCAGGACGGGGGCCTCGCCACCCGCGTCGTGTCCATGCCCTGCCTGGAGTGGTTCCAGGCGCAGGAGGAGGAGTACCGCGAGGAGGTGCTCCCCGCCGGCGTGGCCGCCCGGGTCTCGGTGGAGGCGGGCTCCAGCCTCGGCTGGTACGCCTTGGTCGGCGCGGCCGGCACCTCGCTCGGCATCGACTCCTTCGGCGCCTCCGCCCCGTACCAGTCGCTGTACGAACTCCACGGCCTGACCGCGCCGAAGGTCGCCGCGGCGGCCCGCGCGAGCTTCGAGCGGGCGCAGCGGTCTCAGGGGTCCCAGGGGTCCCAGCGGTCCCAGCGCAAGGCAGCGGACCGATGAGCGCCGTCACCGTGCTGGAGGCCCGGATCCCCGGCTCCAAGAGCATCACCAACCGGGCGCTGCTCCTCGCGGCCGCCGCCCCCGGCCGCAGCCGCCTCGGCGCGCCCCTGGTCAGCGACGACACCCTCGCCTTCCGGGCCGCGCTGACGGACCTGGGCACCGGGGTGCGCGACATCGGCGACAGCGGCTACGGGTACGGGGACGGCTCCGGCTACGGCGACGGCTCCGGCGAGGTCTGGGAGGTCACCGGGCGCGGCGCCGGACCGGCCGGCCCCGGCCGGGTCTGGTGCGCCGACGCCGGCACCGCGGCGCGCTTCCTGCCGCCCTTCGCGGCCACCGGGCACGGGGAGATCGCCTTCGACGGCTCCGACCAGTTGCGGGCGCGCCCGCTGCGGCCGCTGCTGGAGGCGCTCACCGGGCTCGGCGTGAAGGTGCGCGGCACGGGCCTGCCCTTCACCCTTATCGCGCGGGGGCTGGGCGGCGGCCGCATCGAGCTGGATTCCGGGCTCAGCAGCCAGTACCTCTCCGGGCTGCTGATGGCCGCCCCGCTGATGGGCGGACCGCTCACGGTGGACGTGCCGCGGCTGGTCAGCCGTCCGTACGTGGACATGACCCTGGCCCTCATGCGGCACTTCGGTGCCCGGGTCGAGGAGGAGGGCAGCACGATCACGGTCCACCCGGGCGGGTACCGGCCCACCGACCTCGACATCGAGCCGGACGCCTCGACCGCCTCGTACTTCTTCGCGGCGGCGGCCGTCACCGGGCGCACCGTACGGGTCCGGGCGCTGGGTTCCGGCAGCCTGCAGGGCGACACCGCCTTCGTGGAGGTGCTGGCCAAGGCCGGGGCCCGGGTCACCAGGACCGCGGAGTGGACCGAAGTCACGGGTGCCGGCGCGCTGCGCGGCGGATTCACCGTCGACATGGGTGACATCTCGGACACCTTCATGACGATGGCCGCGATCGCCCCGCTCGCGGACGCCCCGGTCACCATCACGGGCATCGCGCACGCCCGGCTGAAGGAGTCCGACCGGATCGCCGCCGTCGCGCAGAACCTGCGCGCGCTGGGCATCCGGGTCGAGGAGGGACCGGACCGCATCACCGTCCACCCGGGCGCGCCCGCCCCGGCGACGATCGACTGCCGGCGGGACCACCGCATCGCGATGTCCTTCTCGGTACTGGGCCTGCGCGCCGCCGGCATCACCCTCGACGACCCGGCCTGCGTGGCCAAGACCTTCCCCGGGTTCCACGAGGAGCTGCGCCGGCTGTTCGGCTGAGACGCGCGGAGCGGCGCCCCTGTGGGGGCGCCGCTCCCGCTCCCGGGGCCGGGGTGCGGGCCGGGGTCGTGCGGGTCAGCGGACGACGTCGAAGACGTTCAGCTGCAGGCCGTTGGCGTAGGCCGCGTGCTCGACGAGCTTCAGCTTCTGCGCGTCCTTGTCGGTGGCGCTGAAGAGGCGCTTGCCCGCACCGAGCAGCAGCGGGAAGACGAGCAGGTGGTAACGGTCGATCAGGCCGGCGTCGGAGAGGGCCCGGTTCAGGGTGGCGCTGCCGTGCACGATGATCGGGCCGCCCTCGGTCTCCTTCAGCGCGGCGACCTCGTCGAGGGTGCGCAGGATCGTCGTGTCGCCCCAGTCGGACACCAGGTCGTCCTCGGTGAGGGTGGTGGAGACGACGTACTTCGGCATCACCTTGTAGTCGGCGAAGTCCTCCATCGCGGGCCACACCGGGCTGAACGCCTCGTAGCTGGTGCGGCCCAGCAGCATCGCGGAGGCCTCCTTCTGCTCTCGGCCCTTGATCTCGAACGCCTCGGGCAGGAACTCCACGTCCTTGAAGGTCCAGCCGGAGTTCCGGTACCCGGGCTCGCCGCCGGGGGCCTCCACGACGCCGTCCAGGGAGACGAAGGCGGTGCTGATCAGGGTGCGCATCGGGGATCCTCGGTATCTCGTGATCTCGTGGCGGGCCCTCGGGCGGCGCGCCTTTCACCATTCAAGACCGCCGGCCGCCGGAAAACTCATCGGTCCCCGCGAAACTTTTCGTGGTTCAGAAGGCGGCCGCGTGGTCGAGGACCCAGGCGCGGTAGCTGAGCGCCGGGCGGCCGGTGACCTTCTCGATGTCGGTGGTGGTCGGCGCGACCCGGCCGACCGCCTGCGACCAGACCTTGAGGATCCCGTCGAGGACCGGGCCCGGGACGTGGGCACTCATCGCCTGCCGGACCGTCTCGGCGGGCAGCTCGGCGTACTCGATCGGCCGGCCGATCGCCTCGCCGAGGATCCGGGCCTGGTCGGCGTGGGTCAGCGACTCGGGCCCGGTCAGCTCGTAGACGCGGCCCCCGTGCCCGTCCCCGGTCAGGGCCGCCACGGCCACGGCGGCGATGTCGGCCTCGTGCACCGGCGCGGAGGCCGCCCCGGCGTAGGCGCCGCGCACCACGTCTCCGGACTTGGTCTGCCCGGCCCACATCAGGGTGTTGGCGGCGAACGCGTCCGGGCGCAGGAAGGTCCACTCCAGGCCGGAGGCGCGCAGGGCCTGCTCGACCTCGGCGTGGTAGGCGGCGATCGGCCCGTCCTGGACCTCGGCGGCGTCGTCGACCGCGCCGGAGGACAGCAGCACCACCTTGCGCACCCCGGCCCGCTCCGCGGCGGCGACGAAGACCGGCCCGCTGCCCGGCGCCGCGAACAGGAACACCGTGTCGACCCCGGACAGCGCCGCCTCCAGCGACACGGGGTCGGAGAGGTCGCCGGCGACGACGTCGGCCTCGGCCGGCCACACCGAGCGCTGCGGATCGCGGGTCAGGGCCCGCACGCCGTGGCCGTCCTCGATCAGCAGGTCCAGCACGAGGCGGCCGACGATTCCGGTGGCTCCAGTGACGAGGATCATGAGCTTCTCCCTTGGCTTTCGCGGTGCGGCCGTGGCCCGTTCGGGGCGGCACTACAGACTCTAGGAGGCCTTGAGGACAGGTACTGTCCTCAACTGGTCGCGATTGCTTGGGAGTTCTCGCCTGGCGTGCCCGCGACGTGCCCGCGCCGTGCCCGCGGCATGCCCGCGACGCCCGTGAGGCGTCCGCGACATGGCTGTGAACGTCCTGGGATGTCCACACCGATCAGGAATCGAGAAGCGCGGTTCGGGGCGCGGTCCTAGCCTGCTCACCATGGACATCACCATTCACACGACGTCCCTTCCGCACGAGGACCCGGACGCGTCCCTCGCCTTCTACCGCGACGTACTCGGCTTCGAGGTCCGCAGCGATGCCGGGCAGGGCAAGATGCGCTGGATCACGGTCGGCCCGCCCGGTCAGCCGGGCACGTCGATCCTCCTGACGCCGCCCGCCTCCGATCCCGGCATCACCGAGGACGAGCGCCGCACGATCACCGAGATGATGGCCAAGGGCACCTACGGCTGGATCCTGCTGGCCACCCCGGACCTCGACGCCACGTTCGAGAAGGCACAGGCCGGTGACACCGAGGTCGTGCAGGAGCCGACCGAGCAGCCGTACGGCATCCGCGACTGTGCGTTCCGCGACCCCGCGGGCAACCTGGTCCGCATCCAGGAGCTGCGGTGAGCCGGGGAAGGGAGGGCTCCGATGTGTAAGCCCGAATGGCGGCGCGCACGCGTCCAGGCGCAGCGCCTGGAGGATCTCGCACGGCTGCGCCGCGTCCGCGACCGGATCGACAGGGAGTACGCGCAGCCGCTCAACGTCGAAGCGCTCGCACACGATGTGAACATGTCCGCGGGGCACCTGAGCCGGCAGTTCCGGGCCGCGTACGGCGAGTCCCCGTACGCGTACCTGATGACGCGCCGCATCGAGCGGGCCACGGCGCTGCTGCGGCGGGGCGACCTCAGCGTCACCGAGGTCTGCTTCGCGGTCGGCTGCGCCTCGCTGGGAACGTTCACCACCCGCTTCACCGAGCTGGTCGGCATGCCCCCGGGGGCCTTCCGGCGCCAGGCGGCGGACGCGGCGTCCGGCCATGGCGGCGCCGCGGGTACGGCCCGCGGTGCGGGGCCGGCGATCAAGGTGGAGGGGATGCCGGCGTGCGTGGCGAAGCAGGTCTCCAGACCGGTCAGGAATCGAGAAGCGCCGGCCACGCCCCAGGCCCTAGCGTGATGGTCACAGCAACCGCGATCACCGCATCCGTTCACAGCGCGAGGAGCACGACATGAAGGCGCACGTCAGCTCGATCCTTCTTGGTGTCCGGGACATGGACCGGGCCAAGCAGTTCTACACCGAGGGGCTCGGCTGGAAGGTCCAGAGCGACTTCGGCATCTCGGTGTTCTTCGAGTCGGACGGCGCCTCGCCGGTCGGCTTCTACAGCCGCGAAGGCCTGGCCGGCCAGGTGGGCACGGACCAGGAGGGCAGCGGCTTCAGCGGGCTGGTTCTGACCTACGTCGTCCGCAGCGAGGCGCGGGTCGACGAGATCCTGGCGGAGGCCGTGAAGGCCGGCGCCACGGTCCTCAAGCCCGCCGCCGCCCTGCCGTGGGGCGGGTACGGTGCCACCTTCGCCGACCCGGAGGGCTACATATGGAGCCTCGGCTACAGCGACCAGGGAACCGACCAGCCCTACGCGGAGTAGCCGCGGCCCTTGTCTGACGGCCGTCCGGGACGGCGGGGCGCGTGCCCCCGCCGTCCCGGACGGTTCTGGCCGGCAGGACGAACAGAACGAACAGGACGAACAGGAGAAGCTCATGAGGTTCCGGTCCCACGTCGAGCCGCCCGAGCCCATGCGGGGTCTCGAAGTTCCGTCCGAGGTGGTGGCAGAGCTCGGCGGCGGCGCGCGGCCGCCGGTGCGGATCACGGTGGGCGGGCATTCCTGGCAGAGCCGGCTCGCCCTGCTGCGCGGCCGCCACCTGATCGGCCTCAGCCATGCCAACCGGGAGGCCGCCGGCGTAGAGATCGGCGAGGAGGTCGAGGTGGAGCTGGAACTCGACACCGAGCCGCGCGTCGTGGTCGAGCCCGCGGACTTCGCCCGGGCTCTGGACGAGGACCCGGCCGCCCGCGCCGCGTACGACAACCTGACGTACAGCCGCAAGCGCGAGCACGTGCGCGCCATCGAGAGCGCGAAGAAGCCCGACACGCGCCTGCGGCGCATCGAGAAGGCCATCGCCGCCCTGCGCGGCTGATGGCCGTACAGCCGTGGCTCGGGCCGGGGTCACTGGTTCCAGTGGGAGGCCGTTTTCAGGAGGCGGTCGTTCGCGTCCGGGGAGCCGATCGTGATGCGGACGCCCTCGTCGCCGAAGGGGCGGACCATCAGGCCGGCCGCCTCGCAGGCGTCGGCGAAGTAGGCGGTGCGGGAGCCGAGGCGCAGCCAGACGAAGTTGGCGTGGCTGTCGGGGACTTCGTAGCCCTCCGCGCGCAGGGTGGCGCTGACGCGGTCGCGTTCCGCGATCAGGTCGGCCACGCGCTCGCGGAGTTCCTCCGTGGCGCGCAGGGAGGCCAGGGCGGCGGCCTGGGCGGGGCCGCTCACGCCGAGGGGGACGGAGCAGGCGCGCAGGGCGGCCGTGACCCGGGGGTGGGCCACCGCGTAGCCGACGCGGAGCGCGGCCAGTCCGTAGGCCTTGGAGAAGGTGCGCAGGACGGCGACGTTGGGGCGGTCCCGGTAGAGGTCGACGCCGTCGGGGATGTCGTCGGCGGGGTCGACGAACTCGCGGTAGGCCTCGTCGATGACGACCAGGACCTCGGGAGGAACGCGGTCCAGGAAGCGTTCCAGTTCGGCGCGGCGGACGGCGGTGCCGGTGGGGTTGTTCGGGTTGCAGACGAAGATCAGGCGGGTGCGGTCGGTGACCGCGTCGGCCAGGGCGTCCAGGTCGTGGGTCTCGTCGCGCAGCGGGACCTGGACGGAGGTGGCTCCGGCGGCCCAGGCCAGCAGCGGGTAGGCCTCGAAGGAGCGCCAGGCGAAGACGACCTCGTCGCCGGGGCCCGCGGCGGCGGCGACCAGGTGCTGGGTGATGCCGACCGAGCCGGTGCCCAGTACGAGGTGGTCGGCGGGTACGCCGAGGCGCCCGGAGAGTTCCGCGATGAGCTCGGCCGCGCCGGGGTCGGGGTAGCGGTTGAGGCGGCCCAGCCAGGTCTCGACCGCGGCGACCACGGAGGGCAGGGGCGGGTACGGGTTCTCGTTCGAGGAGAGCTTGTCGACGAACTCGTCGCGGGCCGCGCGTCCCGGCACGTACGCGGGGAGCGTCGAGACGTCGGCGCGCAGTCGGGGGAAGGTCGTGTCCGGACCGGCATCGGGCATGGCGCAATCCTTAAGTGTGGGGCTCCGGGAGGGGCGGGTGCCGGGCTGGGCGTACAACACCGTCCGGCCGCGCCGACGGGGGAGGCGGCACGGCCGGACGGTGACCAGGGGAGACCGGGCGAGGGGGACGGCGCGGAGCTGAGGGGGATCAGCCCCGTGCCGGTGCCGGCGGGTTGTAGGGCGAGGGACCGCCGAACGCCCAGCGCAGCCGGGTCGCCCCGTCGATCTGCACCACACGCTCGATGTCGAACTCGCACATCCGCAGGGCTCCGGGCACATCGGCCCGGTCCCCCTCGGCCCAGTTGATCCGGGCCTTGCCCGTCAGTTGCAGGGTGTGGCCGGACTCCCAGTCCAGGAAGAGCAGTCCGCAGTTCTCGTTGAGCTGCAGATTGCCCAGGGTCATGTAGAAGGAATTGCCGAAGTAGTCGGGCCATACGAGCCTGCGCGGTCCCGCCACCGTGACGAAACCGGGGTCGCCGCCCCGGTGCGAGGAGTCCGCGCCGTAGCCGTCGGCCTGACTGGCGATGAAGAAGGTGTCCGCCCCGGTGATCCACTTCTCCTGCTCGGGCGTGAGCGCGTCGCCGTCCCGGGTCTCCCGGGGCGCGGTGGCGGGCCCGTCCGCGACCGGGACCCGTACCTGGAGGTACTTGGGGCAGTTGCCCAGCACCTGCTCGGTACGGATGTGCAGGGACTCCCCTTCGCGCCGCGCCACGCCGTTGATCCGGATCCGGGTCGTCGTGTGCGGTTCGAGGGCGAGCAGCCCGATGTCGGCCGTCTCCGCGAAGGCCCCGGCGAGCGGATCGCCGGGCACGGGGAGGGAGGAGAGCGTGATCGTGCGCCGGCTCGTGGGCAGGGCGAAGCCGGGGTCGCCCGTGACCAGGGAGGACCACATGGCGCCCGTGGCGTCGGCGCCGCCCAGGAAGAGCATGCGCTGGCGCATCAGGTACTGGTCGAAGCCGGGCTGGATCACGTCGTCGAACATCGGCGAGCCCCAGCCGGGACCGCCTTCGCCGGCCTGCTTCTGGACGGCCTGTTCACCCTCGTGATGGGGGGTCTTGATCACGGGAACCTCCGGTCGGGACGGGCGCCGCGGCCGACGGGAGTGCCGTCGGCGGGCGCCCGTCTACGGGGCGCCGGTCAGCGGGCGCCGATCAGCAGGGCGGTGTCCACGACACGGTTGGAGAAGCCCCACTCGTTGTCGTACCAGCCGACGATCTTGACCTGGCGGCCGTCGCCGATCACCTTGGTCAGACCCGAGTCGAAGATGCACGACGCGGGGTCGGTGACGATGTCGCTGGAGACGATCGGCTCGTCGGTGTAGGTGAGGATGCCCGCCAGAGCGCCCTCGGCGGCCTTCGCGAAGATCTCGTTGACCTCCTCGACCGTCGTCGCGCGGCCCACGCGCACGGTGAGGTCGGTGGCCGAGCCCGTCGGGATCGGCACGCGCAGCGCGTACCCGTCGAGCTTGCCCTTGAGCTGCGGCAGGACCAGGCCGATGGCCTTGGCGGCGCCGGTGGTGGTCGGCACGGTGTTCGTCGCCGCCGAGCGGGCGCGGCGCAGATCGGTGTGCGGACCGTCCTGGAGGTTCTGGTCCGAGGTGTAGGCGTGCACCGTGGTCATCAGGCCGTGCTCGATGCCGAGCGCGTCGTCGAGGACCTTGGCCAGCGGGGCCAGGCAGTTGGTCGTGCACGAGGCGTTGGAGACGATGTCGTGCACGGCCGGGTCGTAGAGGTCGTCGTTGATGCCGAAGGCGATCGTCAGGTCCTCGTTCTTCGAGGGCGCGCTGATGATGACCTTGCGGGCACCGGCCTCCAGGTGGGCCCGGGCCTTGTGCGCGTCGGTGAACACACCGGTGGACTCGATGACCACGTCCACCTCCAGCTCGCCCCACGGCAGCTTGGCCGGGTCGCGCTCGGCGGTCACGCGTATGGTGCGCCCGTCGATGACGAGGTTGCCCTCGACCGCGCGGACGTCGTGGCCGAGCTTGCCGAGCGTGCTGTCGTACTTGAGCAGATGGGCCAGCGTCGCGGCGTCGGTGAGGTCGTTGACGGCGACCACCTCCAGGCCGGTGCCCCGCTGAAGGGCGGCGCGGAAGAAGCTGCGGCCGATGCGGCCGAATCCGTTGATGCCGACCTTGATCGTCACGTGATACCCCTCGTTCGGAAACTACATCCATGACCGCACGTGAAGCCGCGTTGTCCGGCCAGTCCTCGTCCTCAACTGTACCGGCCGACCTGTCGGTTGGCTTGCGTAAATGCGCCTGTTCATGGCCTGTTTGCGCACAGAAGTCGAGGTGAGGCCCTTTTGATTGGAACATCTGATGGCATGCGAGTACCTGCATGCAGGTATGTTTGTATGGGCTCGCTTGTCATGACACGACGCTTCCCGGAGCGAGGAGAACGATGGACATGCTGCCCCTCCGCATGCCGAGCGCATTCGTGCCGGACCGCAGTCCAGCGCTCGCCGCGCCCGCCGTGCCCGCCAACTGCACGGCGCGGGTCATCCGCACACACGGCGAGTCCGTGTACGGGACCACCGTCCGCCGCGAGTACGGCGACGTCACCATTTCCCTCGTCACCGGGGAGGCCCACGAGGCCATACGCCCCGGCCGCTACATCCGGCCCGACCCCTCCGAGTCCCTGCGGGTGTTCCGGGCGCTGGCCGGCGAGATCCACGTCCACCAGGACGGCCGCCGGGGCCAGGCGAGCGGCCCGCAGATCATCTGCTGCGACACCAGCCGCCCGTACCGCCTCCTGCTGCCCCGGCCGTTCCACCTGGTCGAAGTGCAGCTCCCGCACCGCCACCTCGGCATGTCGGCCGGCGACACCGCGAAGCTCACGGCCACCGGCTGGTGCGGAAGGATGGGCGCGGGCGCCCTGCTCTCCCAGCTGCTCGCCGGACTCCACGACCACGGCACCGAGATCCACTCCGCCGTCGACCGGGTCGGCGCCACCGTGGCGGGCCTGACCGCGGCCGTCCTCGCCGACCGGCTGCGCAATGTCGCCGCCGAGGACGAAGTGGCCCGGCACGACCTCATGCTGGCCATCCAGTCGTACATCCGGGCACGGCTCTCCGACCCCGAGCTCACCCCGCAGGCGATCGCCGAGCACCACAACGTCTCGCTGCGCTACCTCCAGCGGATGTTCCAGGAGCAGGGGACCAGCCCCGCCCGGTGGATCCGGGACGAGCGGCTCGCCCGCTGCCGCTCCGAGCTGCGCGACCCGCGGCTCGAACACCTGCCCGTCGGGGTGATCGGCGAACGGTCCGGGCTCTACCAGGCCTCGCACTTCAGCCGGCTCTTCCGCGACCGGTACGGCCTCACCCCGCGCGGCTACCGGACCATGCGCGAGGCCGTGCCCACCTAGGGGAGGGGCCGCCGTACCAGGCCGACCAGGCCGACCGGCGCCGACGGGCGCCCACCGGCGTCCACGGGCGCCCACCAGCGTCCACCAGGCCGACCAGCTCAGGCCAGCGCCCACCAGCCCGGGCGCCGCCGGGCGCCGCCGGGCGCTGCCGAGCACCGGCGACCGACGAGTACCGCCGAGCACCGACGACCGACGCGCACTGACATCCGAGGAGGATGACGGATTTGACCGGCACGAGCTTCGAATTCCCCGGTGAGTACTACGAGATCATGCGGAAGGACTTCCGCAACCTCGACGCCGAGACGGAGTTCCTCGCGTCCCTGCTCCCCGACGCGGGCACCGTACTCGACCTGGGCTGCGGCACCGGCTCCAACCTGCGCGCCCTGAGCGAGCGCGGCCACCGCGGCACCGGCGTCGACCAGAGCGCCGCGTTCCTGGAGTACGCCCTCGCCGCCGGCGGCGAGGACATCTCCTACGTGGAGGCCCGCGCCGAGGAGTACCGCACCGACGAGCGCTACGACCTCGTGTACAGCCTCTTCATGACGCTCAACTACCTGGAGCGCGCTCAGCTCCCGGCGGTCCTGCGTTCCGTGCGCGAGCTGCTGAACCCCGGCGGGCAGGTCGTCCTGGAGTTCGGCCACCTGCTGAACTTCGTCGACTCCTTCCAGCCCAACAGCGTCGGCCACCACCGCCGGGACGGGGTGCTCATCACCCGCCTCGCCCGCCAGTTCATCAACGCGCACGCCGCGAACTGGCGCAACGAGGAGACCCTGCTGGTCCGCACCGCGGACGGCACGGTCGCCATGTACGACAACTTCTTCGACCAGGCCGTCCTGACCGGGCCCGAGGTGCGCGAACTGCTGGCCGCGGCGGGCCTGACCATCACGGCCGAGTACGGCGGCTTCCGCAAGGAGCCCGCGCCCTTCCACGGCCGGGGCCCGCTCGTCATCGTGGCCACCGCGACCCCCGCCGCCACCGCGGGCGACACCGCGTCCGACACCGTTCAGCAAGAGGAGAACCAGGCATGACCGGCACCGGCATATCGCTGCTCGACGGCGGGCCCGCCCCCGAAACCGGCGTCGCGCACCTGGGCGCCGCCCTCGTCCGCGCCGTCGGCGAGAGCGACGGCCGCGGGGTGACGTACATCCGCGCCGACGGCACCGAGGTCCACCAGAGCTACTGCGAGCTGCTCGACGACGCCTCGCGCGTCCTGGCCGGCCTGCGCGCCTCCGGCGCCGCCATCGGCGAGAAGATCATCCTCCAGTCCGCCGACGACGCCGACCTCCTCGCCGGCTTCTGGGGCTGCGTCCTCGGCGGCTTCCTGCCGCTGCCCGTCAGCGCCGACGCGGTCAACGGCCCCGGCCTGCTGGAGCGTGTCTGGGCCGGCTACGGCCGCCCCCGCGTCCTGACCGGCACCGGCCAGGAGCTCGCGCCCGCCGTCACCGCCGACGCCGGCTGGAGCGCCGCCCACCTGGGCGACGTGGCGGGCCTGCGCAGCGCCCACGAGCCGGACCTCGCCTGGCACGAGCCCGACGCCGTGGACCCGGCCGTCCTGCTGCTCACCTCCGGCAGCACCGGCGTGCCCAAGGCCGTCACCCTCACCCACCGCAACATCCTCACGCGCAGCGCCGCCACCTCCCGCGTGAACAAGCTCGACGCGGACACCCGCACCTTCAACTGGATGCCGCTGGACCACATCGGCGGGCTGATCATGTTCCACGCGCGCGACGTCTTCCTCGGCTGCGCCCAGGTCCACGCCAAGATCCAGTGGGTCCTGGAGGACCCGCTGCGCTGGCTCGACGCCGTCTCCGCCCACCGGGCCGACACCACCTGGGCGCCCAACTTCGCCTTCGTGCTCGTCAACGACCAGGCCGACCGCTTCGAGGGCCGCGGCTGGGACCTCAGCCCGCTGCGCTACATCATGAACGGCGGCGAGGCCGTCCGCTCCGGCGTCGTCCGCCGCTTCCTGGACCTGCTGGCCCCCTACGGGCTGCCCGCCACCGCCATGTTCCCGGGCTGGGGCATGTCCGAGACCACGGCCGGCGTGGCCGACTGCCAGTTCACCGAAGCCGCAGCCGGCGACGACCGCTACGTGCCCGTCGGCCGCCCGCAGCCCGGCACCCGCATCCGGGTCGTCGACGAGCACGGCGCGCTCGTGCCGTGGGGCGTCACCGGCCGGCTCCAGGTCACCGGCTCGACCATCACCTCCGGGTACTACGACAACCCCGTGCAGAACCGCCAGTCCTTCACGGACGACGGCTGGTTCAAGACCGGCGACCTGGCGTACGTGGAGAGCGGAATCCTCACCGTCACCGGCCGCACCGACGACGTCATCCAGCTCGGGGAGATCGCCTACCACGGCCACGAGATCGAGGCCGCCGTCGAGGAACTCGACTTCATCGAGCCCTCGTACACCGTCGCCTCCCTCGTCACCGCCGAGCCCGGCGGCCCCGAGGAGCTCGCCGTCTTCTTCAGCCCGCGCACCGGCGCCCTCACCGGGGAGCAGGGCGAGCGGATCCGCGAGCGGGTCCGCGAGCGGCTCGGCGTCGACGTACCGCACCTGCTGCCCGTCGACCGGTCCGAGATCCCCAAGACCGGCATCGGCAAGCTCCGCCGCGCCCAGCTCCGCAAGAGCTTCGAGGACAGCCTGGCCTCCGTCCCGGCCGGCTCCGCGGCCTGACCGTACGGGTGGTGCGGTTCGGGCGGGCCCGCCCGAACCGCACCACCCGTACGGCTCCATCCCCTACGCACGAGGAGCGCCCATGGCGCAGCAGGAGCGAGCCGAGCGGACGCGCCGGGCTCTGATCAACGGCGCCGCCAAGGCCATCGACCTCTACGGCTACGAAGGGGCCTCGCTCGCCGTCATCTGCACCACCGCGGGAGTGACCAAGGGCGCCTTGATGTACCACTTCCCGGCCAAGGACGACCTGGTCAGGGCCGTGCGCACCGAAGCCCGGCAGGCGATCGTCGGCGCGCTGGGCGCGGTACCGCACCGCGGGATCCGGCCCTTGCAGGCCGCCGTCGACATGACGCACGCCGTCGCCGGGCGGCTCGGGCACGACCCCGTCGTACGGGCGGGCTCGCGGCTGACCCGGGAGTTCATGCACTACCCCGACGGCAGCGTCTCCTGGACCGATGCCGTCCGCGAGGAACTGGCCGACGCCCTGGCCGGTGCCGCCGACCCCTGGGGGACGGCCGCGCAGCTCGTGTACTCCCTGATCGGGATGGACGTGTGCCTGCGCGGGGAAGAACACCGCCCGGGCCGTTCCTGCGGGCCGCTGCGCGGACACCTGACCCGGCTGTGGCAGCTGATCCTGCCGGGGATGCTCGCGGCGCCGCAGGCCGTGGAGCTGTACCGGGCCGAGGGCTCGTCGCCGTACTGCGCCTTCGTGGCCGCCCCCGAACCCGTGCGACTCGGGCCGCGGGGATGAGCGTGGACCGTGCGGGGGCCGGTGCGGGTACGGGGGCGGGTGTGGGGGCGGCCGTGCCCGATCCGCGTCCGCTGACCGGGGAGCCGCTCAGCCTGGACCTCCTCAACACCCACTGGCACGACCGGTACGGCCGCCACGACCTGCTGGACTCCACCGCCGGCCTCGCGTGCTGGCTGGCCGGGTCCCGGGTGGCCGCCGTGTACGCCGGCGGCGAGCTGTGTGCCGACCGGGCCACCCTGGCCGCCGCCCGGGCCGCCCGCTCCGCGCTGGCCGGTGTGGCCGGGCGCGCCGACGCGGGGCCGGGGGCGCTCGACGCCTTCAACCGGCTGCTCGACGCGGGCCGCATCCGGCGGCTGCTCACGGCCGGCGGGCCCGTGGAGCGGCTGGAGGCGCCCGACTCGGGGCGCCTGCTGGGGTACCTCGCGGCGGCGGACTACCTCCGGTTGCTCAGCACTGCGGGGGATCGGGTGCGCAGTTGTGCGAACCCGAGCTGTGGGCTGCGGTTCCACGATGTCAGCCGCAATGGCACTCGGCGGTGGTGCACGAGTACGGGCTGCGGCAATCGGGCGAAGGCGGCCCGCCACTACGCGCGGCGGACCGCGGCCGTGTCCTGACGGCTGCGCCGTCTGCTCCTCAGCTGCCCTGCGGGCTGCGTGTGCCCCGGTTCGGTCCGGGCCGGTCCGGGCCGGTCCGGCCCGGCTGCGGGGTGTGCCGCTGCGCGGCGCGGAGTCCCCTACCCGCCCTTCCACCGTTCCCCGGGCTCCGCCCGGACCCGTTGCCGAGTACGGCGCCGTTGCCGGGGGCCAGCCCCCGGACCCCCGCTCCTCAAACGCCGGAGGGGCTGGATTTTGGCCGGTGTCGGCTCGCATGTGGAGGCGGGAGGGGCTGGATCTTGGCCGGGGTCGGCTCGCATGTGGAGGCGGGAGGGGTGGGATTTTGGCTGGCGTCAGGAGGGGCTGGGGAATCCAGCCCCTCCGGCGTTTGAGGAGCGGGGTTCGGGGCGGAGCCCCGGGGAACGGGCTAAGGGTGGGTGGGGGACTTGCCCGCGTCGTGGTGGTGTCGGATGGTGTCACTGTGGCGCGGGGTGGTGCCATCGCTTTGACCAGCGTGTTTGTGGGTGGTGATGTCGACACGGTGCGGAGTGGTGCCACATTGGCTCGACATGGCGCCATGTCTGTGCCATGCTGTGGGACATGGACCTCACGCCCTACGTCACCACCCTCCGCCAAGAGCTCGCCGTCGCCGCCGAGGCCGGCGGCGACGAAGCCCGCAAGCTGGCCGAGAGGCTCACCGCTCCCCTGGAGTCGGCGACCCGGCTGACCCTGCTCAATGTGCTCTCCGCCGCGATGGACGAGATCACCCGTGAACTCGCCCCCGGCTCGGTCGACGTACGACTGCGCGGGCTCGACCCCGAGTTCGTGGTGACGGTGCCGGCCGGCGAGAGCCACGCCCCCGTGGAGCCGGCCACCGCCGCCGCTCCGTTCGCCGAACCGCTCGCGCCGCACGCGTCCGCCGACGGCGACGAGGGCGGCACCGCCCGCGTCAACCTGCGGCTGCCGGCCCACCTCAAGGCCCGCGCCGAGGAGGCCGCGAGCCGTGAGGGCCTGTCGGTCAACGCGTGGCTGGTGCGCGCCGTGTCGGCCGCGGTCGAACCGGGTGCCAGGCCGCGTACGGCGGAGAAGTCCCAGAGCGTGGGGCAGAGCTTCACGGGCTGGGTGCGCTAGCCCTCGCCACACCGCACCGCAACCGCACCGCATCAGTTCTCCCACACCACGTCCCACCAGCGGGGACGCCCAGAAGACTCAAGAGGACGGGACAGCCATGCCTTCTTTCGACACCTCCGAAGCGATCTCGGTCACCGCACACGTGGAGGCCGGCTCCATCCAGTTCACCGCGGGCGACCGCCTCGACACCGTCGTCGAGGTGCAGCCCCGGGACCCGAAGCGGGACAAGGACGTACGGGCGGCCGAGCAGACCGAGGTCGCGTACCGCAGCGGTGTGCTGACCGTCAGGACGCCCAAGTCCAATCCGTTCGGCCGCCCCGGCATCGTCGACGTGACGGTGGAACTGCCCACGGGCTCGAACATCGACACGACCGGCTCCTGGACCCAGGTGCTCGGCGAGGGCCGGCTCGGCGAGGTCCGGGTGAAGACCTCGTCCGGCGACGTCCGCCTCGACACGACCGGGCCGCTCAAGCTGACCGCGTCGCACGGCTCGATCACCGTGGACCGGGCCGAGGGCGCGACCGAGATCACCACCAGCTCCGGCAGTCTGCGCCTCGGCTTCGTCGACGGGCCGGCCGTCCTGAAGAACTCGCACGGCACCACGACCGTCGGCGCCGCCATCGGCGAGCTGCGGGTGAGCGGTGCCAACGGTGACATCGAGATCCGGCGCGCCGAGGATTCGGTCACCGCCAAGACCGCCCACGGCACCCTGCGGGTGGGCGAAGTCGCCCGTGGCACCGTGGAGCTGGAGACCTCCTACGGGGCCATCGAGGTCGGCGTCCGCGAGGGCACGGCCGCCTGGCTCGACGTCAGCTCGGGCTCCGGCCAGGTGCGCAACACGCTCACCGCGTCCGGGAGCCCGGAGGGGAGCGCGGACACCGTCAAGGTCCGCGCCCGGACGAAGTACGGCAACATCGACGTCCGCCGCGCCGTCGCCGCCGGGGCCTGACCGCCCGGCCTGACCGCCCCGCTCCTCCTCGCCCGACTCGCTCTCCCCCCCGTCACTTCAGCCTTCGAATGGAGGGCCTCATGCCTTCTTCTGTCATGCCCACATCACGTCGAGCGGACGGTCACCCGTCTCCGGCCGCCGTCTCCAGCGTCGGTCTGCGCAAGTCCTACGGTGACAAGACCGTCCTCGACGGCATCGATCTGAGCATCCCGGCCGGTTCCGTCTTCGCGCTGCTCGGTCCCAACGGAGCCGGCAAGACCACCGTCGTGAAGATCCTGTCCACGCTCATCACCGCCGACGGCGGACAGGCCCAGGTCGCGGGCCACGACATCGCGGCCTCCGCCGACGGGGTGCGGGCGGCGATCGGGGTCACGGGACAGTTCTCCGCCGTCGACGGTCTGATCACCGGCGAGGAGAACATGCTCCTCATGGCGGACCTGCACCACCTGTCCAAGCAGGAGGGCCGGTGGGTCACCGCCGAACTGCTGGAGCGCTTCGACCTCACCGACGCTGCGAAGAAGCCCGCCTCCACCTACTCCGGCGGCATGAAGCGCCGCCTCGACATCGCCATGACCCTGGTCGGCGACCCGCGGATCATCTTCCTCGACGAGCCGACCACCGGCCTCGACCCGCGCTCCCGGCACAACATGTGGCAGATCATCCGCGAGCTCGTCACCGGCGGCGTCACGGTCTTCCTCACCACCCAGTACCTGGAGGAGGCAGACGAACTCGCCGACCGCATCGCGGTGCTGAACGACGGCAGGATCGCGGCCGAGGGCACCGCCGAGGAGCTGAAGCGGATGATCCCCGGTGGACACGTACGACTGCGGTTCTCCGACCCGGACGCGTACCGGTCCGCCACCGCCGCGCTCGGCGAGGTCACCCGGGACGACGAGGCGCTGGCGCTGCAGATCCCCAGCGACGGCAGCCAGCGCGCGCTGCGCTCCGTGCTCGACCGGCTGGACTCGGCCGGCGTCGAGGCGGACGAGCTGACCGTGCACACGCCCGACCTCGACGACGTGTTCTTCGCCCTGACCGGCACCGACCCGCGCCCCGGCCAGTCCACCCTGCCCAACCAGTCCAAGGAGAACGTCCGATGAGCTCCCTCGCCCTCGCCGTCCGCGACTCGTCCACGATGCTGCGCCGCAACCTCCTGCACGCGCGGCGCTACCCGTCCCTCACCCTGAACCTGCTGCTCACGCCGATCATGCTGCTGCTGCTCTTCGTCTACATCTTCGGCGACGTGATGAGCGCGGGCATCGGCGGCGGCAGCCGCTCCGACTACATCGCCTACCTCGTGCCGGGCCTGCTGCTGATGACCATCGGCAGCACCACGATCGGTACCGCGGTGTCCGTCTCCAACGACATGACCGAGGGGATCATCGCCCGCTTCCGCACGATGGCGATCCACCGCGGCGCGGTGCTCATCGGGCACGTCATCAGCAGCGTGCTGCAGTCGATCGCGAGCGTGGTCCTCGTGGGCGCCGTCGCCGTCGCCATCGGGTTCCGCTCCACGGACGCGACGGCCCTGGAGTGGCTGGCGGCGTTCGGCCTGCTCGTACTGTTCGCCCTGGCGCTCACCTGGATCGCCGTCGGCATGGGGCTGATCAGCCCGAACGCCGAGGCCGCCAGCAACAACGCACTGCCGATGATCCTGCTGTCGCTGCTGTCCAGCGCTTTCGTCCCGGTCGAGGGGATGCCGGGCTGGTTCCAGCCGATCGCCGAGTACCAGCCGTTCACCCCGGCCATCGAGACCCTGCGCGGGCTGCTGCTCGGCAGCGAGATCGGCAACAACGGGTGGATCGCGGTCGCCTGGTGCCTGGGCCTCGCGGTCCTCGGGTACTTCTGGTCGGCCGCCAAGTTCAACGGCGACCCGAAGTAGCGGCGCGGGGTCGAGCACCGCCTCGGCCCCGACCCCCGAAGTGAGGGGTGAATTAGGGGATCCCCGGCCCGGACGAAACTCCTACATTTTCGGTAGTTGTAAGTCCGCGGCCTGCCAGGAGGGGTAATAATGCCCGCTCGACCATCCGACTCCATTGCCGTATGGGACCGTGGCATTCCGTCGGAGGATGCGGCGTCCGAGGCCGGAAGCGACCTCTCCGCGGCGCTCGACGCGGTCATCGGCATTTTCACGGGCAATATACGACCGCGTTTCGGTCCGCCTCCCGCGCTGGCCGTGGCGGACGCGGCGGGCTCCGCCGTGCCGGCCTGGCGCCGCCTCTCGTACCTCGCCGAATGAGTGGGCGCCTTCTGGCGGTCAGTGATCTGCACGTGGCGTACCGGGAGAACCGGTCGGTGCTCGGGGACGTACGGCCCACGTCCGATGCCGACTGGCTGATCGTCGCCGGCGACGTGGGAGAAATAGCCGCCGAGGTGGAATCGGCGCTGGCTCTGCTCGCCGGCCGCTTCGCGCAGGTCATCTGGGCCCCGGGCAACCACGAGCTGTGGACGCACCCCAAGGACCCGAACCCGCTGCGGGGGGTGGAACGCTACCGCCACCTCGTCGAGTTCTGCCGATCCGTCGGAGTGCTGACCCCCGAGGACCCGTACGCGGTCTGGCGGGGCACGGGCGATCCCACCGTCATCGCCCCGCTCTTCCTGCTGTACGACTACACCTTCCGCGTCCCCGGCACGTCCACCAAGGAGGAGTCCCTGGCCCGTGCCGAGCGGGCGGGCGTGGTGTGCAGCGACGAGTACCTGCTGCACCCCGACCCGTACCCCACCCGGGACGCGTGGTGCCGGGCCAGGCTGGCGCAGACCCGGGAGCGGCTCGACGCGCTGGGCACCGGCCTGCCCGTGGTCCTGGTCAACCACTTCCCGCTGCGGCGGCACGAGACCGCGATCCTGCGCCACCCGGAGTTCGCGCAGTGGTGCGGCACCGAGGCGACCGACGACTGGCACGTCCGGTACGGGGCGCGCGCGGTGGTCTACGGGCACCTGCACATCCCGCGCACCACCTGGCACGACGGGGTGCGCTTCGAGGAGGTCTCGCTCGGCTATCCCAGAGAGCGAAAGATGTACGGATCCGCGCGCCCCTGGCCCGTCCAGATCCTGCCGGAAACGGCAGGTGGCCCGTGATCGCATCCCTGCTCCCCCCGGCCGTCGCCTTCGCCGAGGAGTTCGGGGACCCGCCGGGCGGGTTCCTGTTCGCCGAGGAAGCGGAGCTGGTGGCCAGGTCCGTGCCCGTCAGACGGCGCGAGTTCACCACCGTACGGGTGTGCGCCCGGCGCGCGCTCGCCGACCTGGGCCTCGGACCGGTGCCGCTGCTGCCCGGGACCCGTGGCGCGCCGCAGTGGCCCGCCGGGGTCGTCGGCAGCATGACCCACTGCGTGGGCTACCGGGCGAGCGTGGTCGCGCGGGACCGGGACGTCACCGCGATCGGGATCGACGCGGAGCCTGCCGAGCCCCTCGTGGACGGGCTGCTGGAGACGATCGCGCTGCCCGGCGAACAGGCGCACGTCCGCAGGCTGCTGCGGGCCCGGCCCCAGACGGCCTGGGACCGGCTGCTGTTCAGCGCCAAGGAGTCGGTCTACAAGGCGACCTTCCCGGCCACCGGCGTCCGGCTGGACTTCTCCGACGCGGCGATCACCATCGACCCGTTCGAGGGGACCTTCCGGGCCCGGCTGCTCGTGCCCGGTCTCGTCGTCGGCGGACGCTGGTACGACAGCCTGGACGGCAAGTGGAGCGCGACCGGCGGACTGCTGCTGACGGCGATCACCGTCGCGGACGGCTGACCGCGGGGCCGGGCCGGCGGCGCGAGCGAAGAGGGGGGTATCCGGAGCGATCCGGATACCCCCCTCTCCCGTTTTCCGAAGGGGTGCGTCAGGCCTGGAGCATCTCGGCGACGAGGAAGGCCAGTTCCACCGACTGCTGCGGGTTGAGCCGCGGATCGCAGGTGGTCTCGTAGCGCTGCGCCAGGGCCTCCTCGTCGATCTCCTGCGCGCCGCCCAGGCACTCGGTGACGTCGTCGCCGGTGAGCTCGATGTGCAGACCGCCCGGGTGGCTGCCCAGCGCGTGATGCACCTCGAAGAAGCCCTTGACCTCGTCGAGGATCCGGTCGAAGTGGCGGGTCTTGTAGCCGCTGGCGGCCTCGTGGGTGTTGCCGTGCATGGGGTCGCACTGCCAGACGACCTGGTGGCCGGAGGCCTCGACCTTCTCCACGATCGCCGGCAGCACGTCGCGGACCTTCCCGTTGCCCATCCGGGTGATGAGCGTGAGCCGGCCCGGGACGTTGTGCGGGTCGAGCCGCTCCACGTACTCGACGGCCTGCTCCGGGGTGGTGCCCGGGCCGAGCTTCAGGCCGATCGGGTTCGCGAGCATGGAGGCGAGGGCGACATGGGCGCCGTCCAGCTGCCGGGTGCGCTCGCCGATCCACAGGAAGTGCGAGGACAGACCGTACAGCCGCCGCTCGCCCTGCGCCGAGGCCGCCCAGCGCAGCAGGCCGTCCTCGTACTCCAAGAGCAGTGCCTCGTGGCTGGAGTAGATGTCCGTGGTGTGCAGCGAGTTGTGGTCGGCGCTGGCGGCGGAGACGAATGCCAGGCCGCGGTCGATCTCGGCGGCCAGGGCCTCGTAGCGCTCGCCGGCCGGCGAGGTGCGGACGAAGTCCCGGTTCCAGTCGTGGACGTGGCGCAGGTCGGCGAGGTCGGAGCCGGCCATCGCGCGGACCAGGTTGAGGGAGGAGGCCGAGTTGGCGTACGCGCGCAGCATCCGGTCGGGGTCGGGCACCCGCGCGCCGGGCGTCGGCTCCAGGGAGTTGACGATGTCGCCCCGGTAGACGGGCAGGTCGAGCGCGTCGGTGGAGTTGGACCGCGGCTTGGCGTACTGGCCGGCGATCCGGCCGACCTTGACCACCGGAACACTGGCCGCGTAGGTCAGGACGACGGCCATCTGCAGCAGGGTGCGGATGTTCGCGGTGACGTGGGACTCGGTGTTGCCCGCGAAGGTCTCCGCGCAGTCCCCGGCCTGCAGCAGGAACGCCCGCCCGCGGGCCACCTCGGAAAGCAGGCCTTGGAGCCGGTCCACCTCGCCCGGAACGACCAGGGGCGGCAGCTTCGTCAGGGTGTCCCGCGCGGCCGAGGCGATCCGGGGGTCGGGCCACTCGGGCTGCTGGGCGGCAGGCCGGGCCAGCGCGGCGGCCACCTTGGCGTCAATGTCTTCGGGGAACCGCGGTACGGGGGCCAGCCCTGCCGTCGCCGCGTCGCCGATGGTCGGATTCATGCGCGCAGGGTAAGGAGCACCCGGCCACGCGCCGGGAACCCGGCGGGCACTGCCCGCGAACCGGGCGGTGCCCACCGGGTTTCAGGTGCCGTGGGCCGTGATGCCGGAGAGGGCCGGGCGGCGCAGCCCGAAGAAGTCCAGGTACATCTCCAGCTGGTGCGCCAGCATGTGGTGCCCGTGGTGCACCGGCAGGCCCCGTGCGGCGGCCGCCCGCAGCAGCCGCGTCTCCCTCGGCTTCATGATGATGTCCGCGACCACCGCCCCGTCCGCCAGCGCTTCCGGGTCGAAGGGCAGCGGATCGTCCGCCCGCAGCCCCATCGGCGTCGCGTTGACCACGAGTTCCGCCGCGCCCAGTCCGGCCGGCGTACCGGCGGCGACCCGCCCCGGCGCGTACCGCGACATCCGGTCCACGACCGTCTGCACCCGCCTCGCATCCGTGTCGAACACCTCCAGCCGCTCCACGCCGGCGATCGTCAGCGCCGCGGCGATCGCGCCCCCCGCGCCGCCCGCGCCCACCAGGGCCGCCCGTCGGCCCGTGGGCGCGTGGCCGGCCGCCTCCAGACCGGCCACGAATCCGGCGCCGTCGAAGTTCTCGGCGTACCAGAGGCCGTCCGCGCCGCGCCGCAGCGCGTTGGAGCTGCCCGCCAGTTCCACGGCGGGGCTGTGCACGTCGGCGAACTGCCGTACCGCGTCCTTGTGCGGGACGGTCACCAGGAGCCCGTCCACGTTGCGGGCGCGCTGCAGTCCGCGCACCACCTCGCCCAGATGCCCGACCGGTGCGTGCACCGGAACCAGTACGGCGTCGATTCCGAGCGAGGAGAAGAGCGGATTGAGCAGGTGCGGGGCCCGGACCTGTTCCACGGGATCGCCGAGAACGGCGAACAGCCTGGTTCTTCCGGAAATCCCCGGATCGGACCTTACCGAATTTTCCATCGAGTTCCTCCGGTGGAATAGAGGGCCTGGAATTACCTTCGCATTGAACCCCACACCCCTACCCCCGATGCCCTGCGGTCGTCAATACAGGGCCCATATAGGGGGGGTGATAGTGGTGCCGTCGGCGGCTGTGAATGTGAGGCTGTTTACCTCCGCATCGCGAGTTTCTATTGACGAAGGGTGTCCGCCATGCTGCGAACCGAATTGATCCGGCCGCTGCCCGAGCTGCTGAGGGCGAACGCCGATCGCTTCGGGGCCAAGGCCGCCTACCGCGATGCGCGGCGGAGCGTGAGCCATGCCGAACTGGAGGCACGCACCCGCAGACTGGCCGGCCATCTCGCCGGCCTGCGTCTGCAGCCGGGTGACCGGGCCGCGATCCTGCACGGCAACAGCGTGGAATTCGTCGAAAGCTACCTCGCGATCACCCGGGCAGCCGGCGTGGGCGTGCCGCTCAACCCCCGCCTCACCGAGTCCGAGCTCTCCTACCTGCTGGAGGACAGCGGCGCCCGCGTCGTCATCACCGAGCCCTCCCGGATCGAGCTCGTCGCCCGCCTCCTCCAGGACCGCCCGCACATCCGGGTGATCGTCACCGGCGACGAGGGGATCCCGGCCGGGGCCCCCGCGGGCACCGTCTCCTACGACGTGCTGGCCGCCACCGAGCCCGCCGAGCCCGCCCGCGACGACCTCGGGCTCGACGACGTCGCCTGGATGCTCTACACCTCGGGCACCACCGGCAAGCCCAAGGGCGTCCTCTCCACCCAGCGCAACTGCCTGACGTCCGTGGCCGCCTGCTACGCGCCGATCCCCGGCATGACCGAGCAGGACCGGGTCGTCTGGCCCCTGCCGCTCTTCCACAGCCTCGCGCACATCGTCTGCGTGCTCACCGTCACCGCCGTCGGAGCCACCGCCCGCCTCGTCGACGGCTTCTCCTCCGACGAGATCCTCGACGCCGTCAAGGAAGAGAAGGCCACGTTCCTCGCCGGTGTGCCGACGATGTACCACTACCTCGTCCAGGCCGCCAAGGAGCGCGGGTTCAGTGCCCCCGATCTGCGCATGTGCCTGGTCGGCGGCGCCATCACCACGGCCGAGCTGCGCCGGTCCTTCGAAGAGGTCTTCGGGGCCCCGCTGCTCGACGCCTACGGCTCGACCGAGACCTGCGGTTCCATCACCATCAACTGGCCCACCGGCGCCCGGGTCGAGGGTTCCTGCGGCCTCCCCGTCCCCGGCCTCGGCGTACGCCTGGTCCACCCCGAGACCGGTGCGGACGTCGCCACCGGCGAGGAGGGCGAGGTCTGGGTCAAGGGCGCCAGCGTCATGGTCGGCTACCACAACCAGCCCGAGGCCACCGCCGCCGCCGTCACCGACGGCTGGTTCCGCACCGGCGACCTCGCCCGCCGCGACGAGCAGGGCTACTTCACCGTGACCGGCCGCATCAAGGAACTGGTCATCCGGGGCGGCGAGAACATCCACCCGGGCGAGGTCGAGGAAGTGCTGCGCGGGGTGCCGGGCGTCGCCGACGTCGCCGTCGCGGGCAAGGCGCACCGGGTGCTCGGGGAGGTCCCGGTGGCCTTCCTCGTCCCGGGCCCCCAGGGACTCGACCTGGAGCGCCTCTTCGACGCCTGCCGCGAGCACCTGGCGTACTACAAGATCCCCGAGGAGCTCTACGAGATCGACCGCATCCCGCGGACCGCCTCCGGGAAGATCATGCGCCACGTCCTGCTGGAGCGCCCCGCCCGACTGCGCGCCTCGGGCGACGGCCGCTACGAATCGCTCTTCCGCACCGACTGGCTGCCCCTGCCGTCCGTGTCCGCCCCGCAGGTGGTCCCGGGCCACTGGGCCGCGGCCGGCGACATCTACGGCAGCGGCCTGACCGGCGCCCTGGAGGACCTCGGCAACACCGTCGACACCCACCTCGCGCTCGGCGGCCTCGCGGGCCTCGCCGACGTGGACGGCCTCGCCGGTGTCGACGCCCTCGACTCGCTCGTCGAGGGGCTCGCCGAGGGCGCCGCCGCCCCCGACGTCGCGCTGCTGCTGCTCGGCGAGACCGACGAGAGCGCCGGCCCCCGCCGCGCCGACGCGGTCGAGGCCCTCGTGGGGCGGGTGGCCCGCGGCCTGGACGGCTGGCTGGCCGAGGAGCGCACCGCCCTGGTGCCGCTCGTCATCGCCACCTGCGACGCCGTCGCCACCGGACCCGACGACGACCTGGACGGGATGGCCCACGCCGCCGTCTGGGGCCTGGTCCGCTCCTACCAGGCCGAGCACCCGGACCGGTTCCTGCTGACCGACCTCGGCGCCGACGAGGAGCTCGACGACCCCCGCACCGCCGCCGCCCTCTGCGCCGCCTTCGCCTCGCAGGAGCCGCAGTCCGCGATCCGCGACGGTGTCGTGCTCCGCCCCCGGCTCGTACGGGCCTCCGCCTCGGCCGCGGGCAGCCGGTCCACCGGCGGGACCTCGGTCCCCGACGTCACCGGCACCGTCCTGCTGACCGGCGCCGACGGCCTCGCAGCCGAGAGCATCGCCCGCCACCTCGTCGAGGTGTACGACGCCCGCCGGGTGCTCCTGGTCAGCAAGGGCGGCCGCAACGACCCGGCCGCCGCCGCCCTGCAGGCCGAACTGGCCCGCGCAGGCGCCGAGATCCGCCTGGAGGCCTGCGACGTCGCCGACCGCAAGGCGCTCACCAAGCTCCTCGCCAAGACCGCGCATCCGCTCACCGCCGTCGTGCACACCGCGGGCCGGGAGGACCTCGGCAGCGCCCAGGGACGCCACCTCGCGCTCCAGGGTGCAGTGAACCTGCACGAGCTCACCAAGGACTCCACGCTCGCGACGTTCATCCTGGTCCCCACGGCCGACGGCATCCTCGGCACCCCCGGCCACGGCGCCGCCGCGGCGGCCGCCGCCGGCCTCGACGCGATCGCCGGCCACCGCCACGCGCTGGGCCTGCCCGCGCTCTCCTTCGCGCTGGGCCCCTGGGACGGCGCCGCCGCCAGCGCCCCCGGCCACGCCTGGCCCACGGGTGCCGGCATGCTGTCCACGCAGGAGACCCTGGCCATGTTCGACGCCGCGCACACGGTCGCGCAGGCGCAGCTGACCGCCGTACGCCCCGACACCTCGGCCCTGCCCGAAGGGGAGGTCCCGGCGCTGCTGGCCGACCTGATCGACACTCCGCGACGGGCGGCCGCGGCCCCCGACGAGGACCACTCACAGGCCTTCAAGGCCCGCTTCGAGGGCATCTCGGAGGCCGAGCAGGACCGGCTCCTGACCGAACTCGTCGCCGCGCAGGTCCGCACCATCACCGGGCTGACCTCCTTCGACACCAGCCGCAGCTTCAAGGAGCTCGGCTTCACCTCGGCCACCGCTGTCGAGCTGCGCAACCGCCTCACCGAGGAGTCGGGCCTCCGGCTCCCGGTCACCCTGGCCTTCGACCACCCCAAGCCCGCGGCCGTCGCCGCGTACCTGCGCAAGCGGCTGTTCGGCAGCGCTGCCGGCGAGCCCGCCGTGGACTACCCCGAGCCGACGGTCTCCGACGAGCCCATCGCCATCGTGGGCATGGGTTGCAAGCTTCCCGGCGGGGTGTCCTCGCCCGAGGAGCTGTGGCGGCTGGTCGCCGAAGGCACCGACGCCGTCACCGAGTTCCCCGACAACCGCGGCTGGGACCTGGAACGCCTCTACCACCCGGACCCCGCCAACCCGGGCACCTCGTACACCCGGCACGGCGGCTTCCTGCCGGAGGTGGCCGACTTCGACGCCGCGTTCTTCGGGATCTCGCCCCGCGAGGCCATCGCCATGGACCCGCAGCAGCGGCTCCTGCTGGAGACCTCCTGGGAGACCGTCGAGCGCGCCGGCATCGACCCCACCTCGCTCGGCGGTTCCCACATCGGCGTGTTCAGCGGCGTGATGCACCACGACTACGCGAGCAACATCCAGCAGGTTCCCGAAGGCACCGAGGGCTACCTCGGAATCGGCACCGCGGGCAGCGTGGCCTCCGGCCGCGTCTCCTACACCCTCGGTCTGGAGGGTCCGGCCGTCACCGTCGACACCGCCTGCTCCTCTTCCCTGGTCGCCCTGCACCTCGCCACCCAGTCGCTGCGCCAGGGCGAATGCTCCATGGCGCTCGCGGGCGGCGCCGCCGTGATGGCGACCCCGGGCGTGTTCGTGGAGTTCTCCCGGCAGCGCGGACTCGCCGAGGACGGCCGCGCGAAGGCCTTCTCCTCGGGCGCCGACGGCACCGCCTGGGCCGAGGGCGTCGCCGTCGTCCTGCTGGAGCGGCTTTCGGATGCCCGCCGCAACGGGCACCCGGTGCTCGCGGTGGTCCGCGGCTCCGCCGTCAATCAGGACGGAGCCTCTAATGGCCTGACGGCGCCCAACGGCCCGTCTCAGGAGCGGGTGATCCGCCAGGCACTGGCCAATGCCCGCCTCACCACGGCGGACGTGGACACCGTCGAGGCGCACGGTACGGGCACGGTCCTCGGCGACCCGATCGAAGCCCAGGCCATCCTGGCCACCTACGGGCAGAACCGCGGCGAGCGCGACCCGCTGTGGCTCGGCTCCCTGAAGTCCAACATCGGGCACGCCCAGTCGTCGGCCGGCGTCGCCGGCGTCATCAAGATGGTCATGGCCCTCCAGAACGAGGAGATCCCCAAGACCCTCCACATAGACGAGCCCACCCCGCACGTCGAGTGGTCCGCGGGCGCGGTGGAGTTGCTGACCGAGGCGCGTGGGTGGCCGCGGCGTGAGGATCGTGCGCGGCGGGCTGGTGTGTCGTCGTTCGGGGTGAGCGGCACCAACGCTCATGTGGTGATCGAGGAGGCTCCCGCGGAGGAGCCCGTCGAGCGGGCCACGGGCTTCTCGGGTCCGTTGCCGTTCGTGGTGTCGGCGAAGTCGGCGCAGGCGCTGAGGGCGCAGGCGCACAAGCTCGCCGACCACCTTGAGGCCCGGGACCAGGACGCGGTCCGGGCCGAGGACATCGCGTACTCCCTGGTGGCGACGCGTGCGGCGCTGGAGCATCGGGCGGTGGTGGTCGCGGACGGTGCCGTCGAGGCGATCGCTGGTCTGCGCGCCGTCGCCGAGGGGAGCACGGCCGGGTCGGTGGCCTCGTCGGGTCGTCTGGCGGTGTTGTTCACGGGTCAGGGTGCGCAGCGGTTGGGTATGGGCCGTGAGTTGTACGGGTCTTTCCCGGTGTTCGCCGAAGCCTTTGATGCTGTGGTGGCGGAGTTGGACCGGCATCTGGACCGGTCGTTGAAGGGGGTGGTGTTCGAGGCTGCGGACGATGCGGATCTGAACCGGACGGAGTTCACGCAGCCGGCTCTCTTCGCGGTTGAGGTGGCGTTGTTCCGTCTGGCGGAGTCGTGGGGTGTGCGTCCGGATTTCGTGGCGGGGCATTCGATTGGTGAGCTGGCTGCCGCGCATGTGGCGGGGGTGTGGTCGCTGGCGGATGCGGCGCGTTTGGTGGCGGCGCGTGGTCGTTTGATGCAGGCGTTGCCTTCGGGTGGCGCGATGATCGCGGTCCAGGCGACGGAGGCGGAGGTTCTTCCGCACCTGGTCGATGGTGTCGGTATCGCCGCGATCAACGGTCCGTCGTCGGTGGTGGTTTCCGGTGAGGAGGCTGCGGCCGAGCAGGTGGCCGGCCACTTCACCGGGCTGGGTCGTAAGACGAAGCGGCTGGTGGTCAGTCATGCTTTCCATTCGCTGCTGATGGACCCGATGCTCGCGGAGTTCCGCGAGATCGCCGCGGGTCTGACTTACAACGCGCCCCGGATTCCTGTGGTCTCCAACGTGACGGGCAAGGTCGCCGGGACCGAGGAGCTGCTGTCTCCGGAGTACTGGGTGCGGCACGTCCGCGATGCCGTCCGCTTCGCCGACGGCATCTCCGCCCTCCAGGAGCAGGGCGTGACCACCTTCCTGGAGGCCGGACCGGACGGGGTCCTCACGGCCCTCGCCCAGGAGATCCTGGACGGCGCCGACGTCCAGCTCGCCACCCTCCAGCGCCGCGGCCGCTCCGAGACCGGTACGGCACTGACCGCCCTCGGCGCGCTGCACACCGCCGGCGTCACCCTCGACTGGGACTCCGTGTTCGCCGCCACCGGCGCCCGCCGCGTGGAACTGCCCACGTACGCCTTCCAGCGCGAGCGCTTCTGGCTCGAAGAGGCTGCCGGGGCAGGCGCCGGCGACGTCTCGGGCGCGGGCCTCGCCGGCGCCGAGCACCCGCTGCTCGGCGCGGTGACCCGTCTCCCCGACTCCGGCGGCGTCCTCGCCACCGGTCTGCTGTCCGTCCGCACCCAGCCCTGGCTCGCCGACCACGCCGTCTCCGGCACGATCCTCGTACCCGGCGCCGCCCTGGTCGAACTGGTCGTACGGGCCGGCGACGAGGTCGGCGCGAACCTCCTCGACGAACTCGTCATCGAGACCCCGCTCGTCCTGCCCGAGAAGGGCGGCGTCCGCATCCAGGTCGTCGTCGCGGGCGCCGTCGACGGACGGCGCGCCGTCAGCCTCTACTCGGCCGCTCAGGACGCCGCACCCGAATTCCCCTGGACCCGCCACGTCACCGGCACCCTCTCCGAGAACACCCCCGCGGCCCAGGAGTTCGACTTCACCTCCTGGCCCCCGGCCGGCGTGGAGAAGATCGACCTCGACGGCTTCTACGAGGGGCGGGCCGCCGCCGGACTGGAGTACGGCCCGGTCTTCCAGGGCGTACGGCACGCCTGGCGGCGCGGCGAGGAGGTCTTCGCCGAGATCGTCCTGCCCGACGGAGGCGAAGCCGAACGCTTCGGCCTGCACCCCGCCCTGCTCGACGCCGCCCTGCAGTCCAGCACCTTCTGCCCCGGCCAGGAAGCCGACGCCGGGCAGACCAGGCTCCCCTTCGCCTGGAACGAGGTCGCCGTACACGCCTCCGGCGCCTCCGCGCTGCGCGTCCGCGCCGTCCCCGCCGGCTCCAACGGGGTCGCACTGGAACTGGCCGACCAGACCGGTGCGCCGGTCGCCACCATCGGCTCCATGGTGCTGCGCCCCGTCTCCACCGACCAGCTGGGCACGGTCCGCACCCCGCTCCACGACTCCCTCTTCCAGGTGGAGTGGACCCCGCTGGAGCTGCCCGGAGCCGGCGCCGAAGACCTCACCGGCTTCGTCCTCGCGGACATCTCCGAGCCCGTCGCCGCCGGCCCCGAAGGGGTCCGCGAGCTGACGGCCCGGGCGCTCGCCGCCCTCCAGGACCGGACCGCCGAGGACGTCCGCCTCGCCGTGCTCACCCGCGACCCCGTCGCGGACGCCGCCGCCTCCGCCGTCTGGGGCCTGGTGCGCTCCGCGCAGTCCGAGAACCCCGACTCCATCGTCCTCGTCGCCCTCGACGAGGACCCGGCCTCGCGCGCCGTGCTCGCCGCGGCCCTCGCCACCGGCGAACCACAGCTCGCCCTGCGCGCCGGCCTCGCCACCGTGCCCCGGCTCGCCCGCGCCGGCGGCGGTGGCGTACTGCCCGTCCCCGCGGACACGGACACCTGGCACCTGGACGTCACCGCCGCCGGCACCCTGGAGAACCTGGCGCTGCTGCACAGCCCCGAGCTGGACGAGCCGCTCGTCGAGGGCCAGGTCCGCATCGCGGTCCGCGCCGCGGGCCTGAACTTCCGCGACGTCCTCATCGCGCTCGGCATGTACCCGGGCAAGGCCCACTTCGGCGGGGAAGGCGCCGGCGTGGTCCTGGAGACCGGTCCCGGCGTCACCTCCCTCGCCCCCGGCGACCGCGTGATGGGCCTGCTGCGCGACGGCTTCGGCCCGCAGGCCCTGGCCGACCACCGCCACCTGGTACGGATCCCGGCCGGCTGGACCTACGAGCAGGCCGCCACCGTCCCGATCGTCTTCACCACCGCCTTCTACGGCCTGTTCGACCGGGCCGGGCTCAGCGCCGGCGAGAGCGTGCTCGTGCACGCCGCCGCCGGTGGCGTGGGCATGGCCGCCGTCCAGCTCGCCCGCCACTTCGGTGCCGAGGTCTTCGGCACCGCCAGCCCCGGCAAGTGGGACGCCCTGCGGGCAGGCGGCCTGGACGAGGCGCACCTCGGCAACTCCCGCACCCTGGAGTTCAAGGAGCGCTTCCTCGCCGCCACCGACGGCCGGGGCGTGGACGTGGTCCTCGACGCACTCGCCCACGAGTTCGTCGACGCCTCCCTCGAACTGCTCCCGCGCGGCGGCCGGTTCCTGGAGATGGGCAAGACCGACATCCGCGAGCCGCAGGAGGTCGCCGCCGCCCACCCGGGCGTCGCCTACCAGGCGTTCGACCTGGTCGAGGCGGGACCGGACCGGGTCCAGGAGATCCTCTCCGAACTGGTCGACCTCTTCGAGGCGGGCTCCCTCAAGCCGCTGCCGGTCAAGGTGTGGGACGTCCGCAAGGCCCCGGAGGCCTTCCGTTTCGTCAGCCAGGCCCGCCACATCGGCAAGGTGGCCCTCACCGTCCCGCGCGCCCTGGACCGTGCGGGGACGGCGCTGATCACGGGTGGTACGGGGACGCTGGGCCGGCTGGCCGCGCGTCATCTGGTGCGTGTGCACGGGGTGAGGCGGTTGATACTGACGAGCCGTCGTGGTCTGGCGGCGGAGGGTGCCGTCGAGCTCCGTGAGGAGCTGGTGGCGCTGGGTGCCGAGGTTCGTATCGAGGCGTGTGACGCGGCCGATCGGGACGCGCTGGCCGCTCTGCTGGCCTCCGTACCGGTCGAGCATCCGCTGACGGCCGTGGTGCACACGGCGGGTGTGCTGGACGACGGGGTGATCTCCGCTCTGAGTCCGGAGCGGCTGGAGAAGGTGTTCCGTCCCAAGGTGGACGCGGCCTGGAACCTCCACGAGCTCACCCGGGACCTCGACCTCGCCGCCTTCGTCCTCTACTCCTCCGCCGCGAACGTCTTCGGAAACCCCGGCCAGGGCAACTACGCGGCCGCCAACGGCTTCCTCGACGGCCTCGCCCGCCACCGCCGGGACCTCGGACTCACCGCCACCTCGCTGGCCTGGGGCTTCTGGTCCGAGACCAGCACCATGACGGAGAGCCTCGACGGAGCCGCCCTTCAGCGCAACAAGCGCGACGGCATGCTCGGCATCACCGCCGAGATCGGCAACGCGCTCTTCGATGCCGCACTGGACTCCGCCGAAGGCGCTCTCGTCCCGGCCCGGCTGGACCTCCCGGCCCTCCGCGCCCGGTCCGCCGACGACCCGGTCCCCGTACTCCTGCAGGGCCTGGTCCGCCGGACCCGCCAGGCGGCCAAGGCCGGCGCGGTGCCCGCGGGTTCCCTCGTGCAGGAGCTCACCGGACTGCCGCTGGAGGAGCAGGAACGCCTCCTGCTGGAACTGGTCCGCGGGCAGGCGGCGACCGTGCTCGGCCACTCCGGCGCGCACACCGTCGACGGCGAGCGTGCTTTCAAGGACGCCGGCTTCGACTCGCTGACCTCCGTCGAACTGCGCAACAGGCTGTCCGCCGCCTCCGGCGTCCGGCTGTCGGCGACCGTGGTCTTCGACTACCCGACACCGCTGGCCCTGGCCCGCCACCTCCGTACCGAACTGGGTCTCGGCGACCAGCCGGTGATCACCGCCCAGGAGGTCACCACCTCCGCCACCGCCGACGGGGACGACGACCCGATCGTCATCGTGTCCATGGCCTGCCGCTTCCCGGCGGGCGTCACCAGCCCCGAGGGCCTGTGGCAGTTGGTCGCCGACGGCGTCGACGCCATGGGCGGCTTCCCCGACAACCGCGGCTGGGACCTGGACAACCTCTTCGACCCGGACCCGGAAGCCATCGACAAGGTGTACGTCGACCGGGGCGCCTTCCTCCACGACGTCGGCGAGTTCGACGCGGGCTTCTTCGGGATCTCGCCGCGCGAGGCCCTCGCGATGGACCCGCAGCAGCGGCTGCTGCTGGAGACCTCCTGGGAGACCCTGGAGCGCGCCGGCATCGACCCGGCCGAGCTCCGCGGCAGCGACACCGGCGTCTTCACCGGCATCATCAGCCACGACTACACCGTCCGGCTGCAGCAGGCCCCCGCAGAACTCCAGGGCCTGCGCCTGACCGGCACCGCGGGCAGCGTGGCCTCCGGCCGCGTCTCCTACACGCTCGGCCTGGAAGGGCCCTCGCTCAGCATCGACACGGCCTGCTCCTCCTCCCTGGTGGCCCTGCACATGGCCGTCCAGGCCCTGCGGACCGGCGAATGCACGATGGCCCTGGCCAGCGGCGCGATGGTCATGGCGACCCCGGACACCTACGTGGAGTTCTCCCGCCAGCGCGGGCTGGCCCGTGACGGCAAGGTCAAGGCCTTCTCGGCCGGTGCCGACGGCACCGCCTGGGCCGAGGGCGTGGGCGTACTCCTGGTGGAGAAGCTGTCGGACGCCCGCCGCAACGGGCACCCGGTGCTCGCGGTGGTCCGCGGCTCCGCCGTCAACCAGGACGGAGCCTCCAACGGGCTCACGGCCCCGAACGGCCCCGCGCAGCAGCGCGTCATCCAGCAGGCCCTCGCCAACGGCGGCCTGACCCCGCAGGACGTGGACGCGGTCGAGGCGCACGGCACCGGCACCGCGCTCGGCGACCCGATCGAGGCCCAGGCCATCCTGGCCACCTACGGTCAGAACCGCGGGGAGCTGGACCCGCTGTGGCTCGGCTCGCTGAAGTCCAACATGGGCCACTCGCAAGGCGCGGCCGGCGTCGCCAGCATCATCAAGATGGTCATGGCGCTGCAGAACGACCTGCTGCCCAAGACGCTGCACGTGGACGCCCCGACCCCCAAGGTCGACTGGGAGTCGGGTGCGGTGGAGCTCCTGACCGAGGCGCGCGCCTGGCCGCGCTCGGAGCGTCCGCGTCGCGTCGGCGTCTCCTCCTTCGGGGTCAGCGGCACCAACGCCCACGTGGTCATCGAGGAGGCGCCCGCCGAGGCGGCCCCCGAGCCCATGGCCCCGGCCTTCTCGGGTCCGTTGCCGTTCGTGGTGTCGGCGAAGTCGGCGCAGGCGCTGAGGGCGCAGGCGCACAAGCTCGCCGACCACCTAGAGGCCCGGGACCAGGACGCGGTCCGTGCCGAGGACATCGCGTACTCCCTGGTGACGAGCCGTGCGGCGCTGGAGCACCGCGCCGTGGTCGTCGCCGCCGGCGCGCAGGACGCGGCAGCGAGCCTGCGGGCGCTGGCCGACGGCGATGACGTCGCCTCCGTCTCGGGCGGTCGTCTGGCGGTGTTGTTCACGGGTCAGGGTGCGCAGCGGTTGGGTATGGGCCGTGAGTTGTACGGGTCTTTCCCGGTGTTCGCCGAAGCGTTTGATGCTGTGGTGGCGGAGTTGGACCGGCATCTGGACCGGTCGTTGAAGGGGGTGGTGTTCGAGGCTGCGGACGATGCGGATCTGAATCGGACGGAGTTCACGCAGCCGGCTCTCTTCGCGGTTGAGGTGGCGTTGTTCCGTCTGGCGGAGTCGTGGGGTGTGCGTCCGGATTTCGTGGCGGGGCATTCGATTGGTGAGCTGGCTGCCGCGCATGTGGCGGGGGTGTGGTCGCTGGCGGATGCGGCGCGTTTGGTGGCGGCGCGTGGTCGTTTGATGCAGGCGTTGCCTTCGGGTGGCGCGATGATCGCGGTCCAGGCGACGGAGGCGGAGGTCCTTCCGCACCTGGTCGATGGTGTCGGTATCGCCGCGATCAACGGTCCGGCCTCCGTGGTCGTGTCCGGTGAGGCTGACGCGGCCGAGGAGGTCGCCGGCCACTTCACCGGACTGGGTCGTAAGACGAAGCGGCTGGTGGTCAGCCACGCTTTCCATTCGCTGCTGATGGACCCGATGCTCGCGGAGTTCCGCGAGATCGCCGCGGGCCTGACTTACAACGCGCCTCGCATCCCGGTCGTCTCCACCCTGACGGGCAAGCTCGCCGCCACGGAGGAACTGCTCTCGCCCGAGTACTGGGTGCGGCACGTCCGCGAGGCCGTCCGCTTCGCCGACGGCATCCACACCCTGCACGAGCAGGGCGTGACCACCTTCCTCGAAGCCGGACCGGACGGGGTTCTCACGGCCCTCGCCCAGGAGATCCTGGACGGCGCCGACGTCCAGCTCGCCACCCTCCAGCGCCGCGGCCGCTCCGAGACCGATGCCGCGCTGACCGCCCTCGGCAAGCTCCACACCGCCGGCCGCGCCGTCGACTGGAAGCCGGCCCTCGCCGCGCTGGCCGCCGACGCCCGCCGCGTGGAACTGCCGACGTACGCCTTCCAGCACGACTGGTACTGGCCCGAGGTCTGGGGCGGCACGGTCGACGCGGCCTCGCTGGGTCTCGCCGGGGCCGATCACGCCCTGGTCGGTGCCTGGGTGCCGCTGCCCGCAACGGGTGGTGTGCTCGGTACCGGTCTGCTGTCGGTCCGTACCCAGCCCTGGCTGGCCGACCACGTGGTGTCCGGCACGATCCTCGTACCGGGTGCCGCTCTGGTCGAACTGGTCGTCCGGGCCGGTGACGAGGCCGGTACGAGCGTCATCGACGAACTCGTCATCGAAGCCCCGCTGGTGCTGCCCGAGAAGGGCGGCGTACGGATCCAGGTCGCGGTGTCGGCCCTCGACGACCTGGGCCGCCGCCCGGTCGCCGTCTACTCGGCGGCCCAGGACGCGAACCCCGAGGAGCCGTGGATCCGGCACGTCAGCGGCTTCCTGGCCAAGCAGGACGAGGCCCCGGCCTTCGACTTCGGGGTCTGGCCGCCGGCCGGCGCCGAGGCCGCGGACGTCTCCGACTTCTACGAGCGCCAGCTCGCCGCCGGCTACACCTACGGACCGGCCTTCCAAGGGGTCCAGTCCGTCTGGACCAAGGGCGACGAGGTCTACGCCGAGGTCGTCCTCCCGGACGGCCAGAAGGCCGACGGCTTCGGCCTGCACCCGGCCCTGCTCGACGCGGCCCTGCAGACCACCAGCTTCCTCGGCACCGGCGAGACCGAAGAGGGCACGACCCGGCTGCCGTTCGCCTGGAACGAGGTCGCGCTCTACGCCTCCGGCGCCTCCGCCCTGCGGGTCCGCGCGGCCCGCTCCGGCACCGACGGCCTCACGCTGGAGCTCGCCGACCACACCGGCGCGCCCGTGGCCGCCATCGGCACCCTCGCCATGCGGGCGGTGTCCACCCGGCAGCTCGGCGCGGCCGGCGGCCAGAGCCACGAATCGCTGTACCGGACCGACTGGGCCGCGGTGACCCTGCCGCAGACCGGCCGGACCGCCTTCGAGCTGGTCTCCGAGGCCGCCTGCGTCCGGGCTCTGGCCGAGGCCGTGGCCTCCGGCACCCCGGCTCCGGAGGTGATCCTCCTCGACACCAGGACCGTCACCGGGGGGACGGGCGCCGCCCGCTCCCACGCCCTGGCCGCCCGGGTGCTCGCGGTGCTGCAGGCCTGGTCCGCCGAGTCACTGCTCGACGGGGCCAAGCTGGTCGTCGCGACCGGCGGAGCCGTCCGCGACGTCACCGACCCGGCCGCCACCGCGGTCTGGGGTCTGGTCCGCTCCGCACAGGCGGAGAACCCGGACCGCATCGTCCTGGTCGACCTGGACCGGGACTCCGAGAACCTGCTGTCCGCGGCGGTCGCCTCCGGCGAACCGCAGCTGGCACTGCGCCGCGGCGCGGCCACCGCGCCGCGCCTGGCCCGCGAACCGCGCGCCGAAGACACCGGTTCCGTACTGGACCCGCAGGGCACCGTCCTCGTCACCGGCGGCACCGGCACGCTCGGTACGCTGCTCGCCCGTCACCTCGTCACGTCCCACCAGGTCAAGCACCTGCTGCTGGTGGGACGCCGAGGCCTCGGAGCGGAAGGTGCCGTCGAGCTCCGCGAGGAGCTGGCGGCGCTGGGTGCCGAGGTTCGTATCGAGGCGTGTGACGCGGCCGATCGGGACGCGCTGGCCGCTCTGCTGGCCTCCGTACCGGTCGAGCATCCGCTGACGGCCGTGGTGCACACGGCCGGTGTCCTGGACGACGGGGTGATCTCCGCGCTGAGTCCGGAGCGGCTGGAGAAGGTGTTCCGTCCCAAGGTGGACGCGGCCTGGAACCTCCACGAGCTCACCCGGGACCTCGACCTCGCCGCCTTCGTCCTCTACTCCTCGGCGGCCGGCGTCTTCGGAACCCCCGGCCAGGGCAACTACGCCTCGGCCAACGCCTACCTCGACGGCCTCGCCCAGTACCGCAAGGACACCGGGAAGGCCGCCGTCTCCCTGGCCTGGGGCCTGTGGGCCGAAGCCACCGGGATGACCGCCCACCTCGACGACGCCGACATCGAACGGGGCCGCCGCGGCGGCATGCTGGGCCTGCCGAACACGGAGGGGCTCGCCCTCTTCGACGCGGCCCTCCACTCCGGCGAAGCCGCCCTGATGCCGGCCAAGCTCGACCTCGCGGAACTGCGCGCCCAGGCCGCCGGTACGGGCGTCCAGCCCATCCTGCACGGCCTGGTCCGACCGGCCCGCCGCGCCGCCAAGGCCGCGGTCCCGACCGGCGAGACCCTCGCCCAGCGCCTCGCCGGACGTACGGAACAGGAGCGGGCACAGCTCCTGCTCGACCTGGTCCGCGTCCAGGTGGCGGCCGTGCTCGGCGTCACCAACCCCGCCACGGTGGACGTGACGCGTGCCTTCAAGGACGCCGGCTTCGACTCGCTCACCGCGGTCGAGTTCCGCAACCGCCTCACCGAGGCGACCGGCGTACGGCTGCCCGCCACCCTCGTCTTCGACTACCCGACGCCCACCGCCCTGGTCCAGCTGCTCCAGGAGCAGCTCACGGTGGAGGAGGCGCCCACCGGCGGCTACTCCGTCCTGGAGGAGCTCGACCGCCTCGAAAGGGCGATCGCCGCACCCTCCGCGGACCGGGACCTCCAGGCGCAGGTGGCCGGTCGCCTGCAGGCCCTCAGCGCCCAGTGGGAGAGCCTGCACGGCCTCCCCGCCGGCGAGGACGCCGGACCCGACCTCGACACGGTCACCGACGACGAGATGTTCGCACTCCTCGACAGCGAGCTCGGTCTGTCCTGAACGGACGGCACTCCACAGAATTCGAAGGGACAGACAGACATATGAGCAGCACTGCGAGCACAGGCGGCTCCGTGGGCGCGGCGGCCTCCTCCGGCACCAACGAGGACAAGCTCCGCGAGTACCTCAAGAAGGCGGTCAACGACCTGCGCAAGGCCAACGGCCGGCTCCGCGAGGTCGAGGCCGAGCGGTCCGAGCCCATCGCCATCGTGGGCATGGGTTGCAAGCTTCCCGGCGGGGTGTCCTCGCCCGAGGAGCTGTGGCGGCTGGTCGCCGAAGGCACCGACGCCATCACCGAGTTCCCCGAGAACCGCGGCTGGGACACCGCCGCGCTGCACGACGAGGACCCCGACCACACCGGCACCTCGTACGTCCGGCACGGAGGGTTCCTGCACGACGCCGGCGAGTTCGACGCCGCGTTCTTCGGCATCTCGCCCCGCGAGGCCCTCTCCATGAACCCGCAGCAGCGGCTCCTGCTGGAGACCTCCTGGGAGACCTTCGAGCACGCCGGCATCGACCCGACCGGCCTGCGGGGGAGCGACATCGGCATCTTCGCCGGCGTCATGCACCACGACTACGCCCCCATGGGCGGGCGGATACCGCCGTCCGTCGAGGGCATGCTCGGCATCGGCAACTCCGGCAGCGCCACCTCCGGCCGCGTCTCCTACACCCTCGGCCTGGAGGGCCCCGCGGTGACGGTGGAGACGGCTTGCTCCTCCTCCCTCGTCGCCATTCACCTGGCCACCCAGTCGCTGCGCACCGGCGAGTGCTCGATGGCCCTGGCCGGCGGTGTCGCCGTGATGGCGACCCCCGACGGGTTCGTGGAGTTCTCCCGGCAGCGCGGACTCGCCAGGGACGGCCGCGCGAAGGCCTTCGCGGCCGGAGCCGACGGCACCAACTGGTCAGAGGGCGCGGGCCTGCTCCTGCTGGAGCGGCTTTCGGATGCCCGTCGCAACGGGCACCCGGTGCTCGCGGTGGTCCGCGGCTCCGCCGTCAATCAGGACGGAGCCTCCAACGGCCTGACCGCCCCCAACGGCCCCGCGCAGCAGCGGGTGATCCGCCAGGCCCTCGCCAACGGCCGCCTGACCGCCTCCGACGTGGACGCGGTCGAGGCGCACGGCACCGGCACCGCGCTCGGCGACCCGATCGAAGCCCAGGCGATCATCGCCACGTACGGCCAGGACCGGCCCGAGGACCAGCCGCTGTGGCTGGGCTCGCTGAAGTCCAACATCGGGCACGCCCAGTCGGCCGCCGGTGTCGCCGGTGTCATCAAGATGGTCGAGGCCATGCGCCACGGGGTGCTGCCGAAGACCCTGCACATCGAGGAACCGACCCCCAAGGTCGACTGGGACGCCGGCGCCGTCGAGCTGCTCACCGAGGCGCGTGGGTGGCCGCGTCGGGAGGATCGTGCGCGGCGGGCTGGTGTGTCGTCGTTCGGGGTGAGCGGCACCAACGCTCATGTGGTCATCGAGGAGGCTCCTGCCGAGGCGGCCCCCGAGCCCATGACCCCGGCCGTGGCGGGTCCGTTGCCGTTCGTGGTGTCGGCGAAGTCGGCGCAGGCGCTGAAGGCGCAGGCGGGCAAGCTCGCCGATCACCTTGAGGCCCGGGCTCAGGATGCGGTCCGGGCCGAGGACATCGCGTATTCGCTGGTGGCGACGCGTGCGGCGCTGGAGCATCGGGCGGTGGTGGTCGCGGACGGTGCTGTCGAGGCGATCGCTGGTCTGCGGGCCGTCGCCGAGGGGAACACGGCCGGGTCGGTGGCCTCGTCGGGTCGTCTGGCGGTGTTGTTCACGGGTCAGGGTGCGCAGCGGTTGGGTATGGGCCGTGAGTTGTACGGGTCTTTCCCGGTGTTTGCCGAAGCTTTTGATGCTGTGGTGGCGGAGTTGGATCGGCATCTGGACCGGTCGTTGAAGGGGGTGGTGTTCGAGGCTGCGGACGATGCGGATTTGAATCGGACGGAGTTCACGCAGCCGGCTCTCTTCGCGGTTGAGGTGGCGTTGTTCCGTCTGGCGGAGTCGTGGGGTGTGCGTCCGGATTTCGTGGCGGGGCATTCGATTGGTGAGCTGGCTGCCGCGCATGTGGCGGGGGTGTGGTCGCTGGCGGATGCGGCGCGTTTGGTGGCGGCGCGTGGTCGTTTGATGCAGGCGTTGCCTTCGGGTGGCGCGATGATCGCGGTCCAGGCGACGGAGGCGGAGGTTCTTCCGCACCTGGTCGATGGTGTCGGTATCGCCGCGATCAACGGTCCGTCGTCGGTGGTGGTTTCCGGTGAGGAGGCTGCGGCCGAGCAGGTGGCCGGCCACTTCACCGGGCTGGGTCGTAAGACGAAGCGGCTGGTGGTCAGTCATGCTTTCCATTCGCTGCTGATGGACCCGATGCTGGCGGAGTTCCGCGAGATCGCGGCGGGTCTGACTTACAACGCGCCCCGGATTCCTGTGGTCTCCAACGTGACGGGCAAGGTCGCCGGGACCGAGGAGCTGCTGTCTCCGGAGTACTGGGTGCGGCACGTCCGCGATGCCGTCCGCTTCGCCGACGGTATCGCCGCCCTCCAAGAGCAGGGCGTCACCACCTTCCTCGAGCTCGGCCCCGGCGGCGTGCTCACCGCCATGGGCGCGGAATCCGCGGCCGAGGACACCGACCCGGTGTTCGTCCCGTTCCTGCGCACCGGCGTCTCCGAGGCGCGCACCGCCATCGCCGCTCTGGGCCGGCTGTTCGCCACCGGAACCCCCACCGACCTCGCCGCGCTCGCCGCGGGCGGCCGCCGGGTGGAACTGCCGACGTACGCCTTCCAGCGCGACTGGTACTGGCTGCGCCCGCTCGACACCGGCGGGGACGCCGTCTCGCTGGGTCTCGCCGGGGCCGATCACGCCCTGGTCGGTGCCTGGGTGCCGCTGCCCGGAACGGGTGGTGTGCTCGGTACCGGTCTGCTGTCGGTCCGTACCCAGCCCTGGCTGGCCGACCACGTGGTGTCCGGCACGATCCTCGTACCGGGTGCCGCTCTGGTCGAACTGGTCGTCCGGGCCGGCGACGAGGCCGGAACGAGCGTCATCGAGGAAATCGTCATCGAGGCGCCGCTCACTCTGCCCGAGAACGGCGGCGTACGGATCCAGGTCGCGGTCTCGGCCCCCGACGACCTGGGCCGCCGCCCGGTCGCCCTGTACTCGGTGGCGCAGGACGCGCACCCGGAGACCCCCTGGGCCCGGCACGTCAGCGGCTTCCTGGCCAAGCAGGACGAGGCCCCGGCCTTCGACTTCGCGGTCTGGCCGCCGGCCGGCGCCGAGGCCGTGAACCTCGACGGCTACTACACCGGCCGGGCGGAAGCCGGGCTGGAGTACGGCCCGGTCTTCCAGGGACTGCGGTCCGTCTGGACGAACGAGGAGCAGGGCGAGGTCTACGCCGAGGTGGCGCTGCCCGAGGGCGTGACGGTGGAAGGCTTCGGCATCCACCCGGCCCTCCTCGACGCGGCCCTCCAGGCCGGCTCGTTCACCCCCACGGGCGGGGACGCCGAGGAAGGCGCACTGCGGCTGCCGTTCGCCTGGAACGACGTCGCGCTCTACGCCTCCGGCGCCTCCGCCCTGCGGGTTCGCGCGGCCCGGTCCGGCACCGACGGCCTCACGCTGGAGCTCGCCGACCACACCGGCGCCCCCGTGGCCGCCGTCGGCACCCTCGTCACCCGGCCCTTCGTGCCGGGAGCCTTCGCCCCGGTCCAGGGTGCCCTGCACGACGCGCTGTTCCGGGTGGACCAGGTGGCGGTCGCCGTAGCCGGCGGCTCCGGGGAGAGCGCCCCCGTCGTCCTGGGCGACGACCACGCCGATCTCGGCGCGCTCGTCGCAGCCCTGCGGGCAGGGGCGGCCGTACCCCCGGCCGTCATCGCCGACCTCACCGGGGCGGACGCGGCTGCCGGGCCCGCGCGGGCCCTTGAACTGACCGCCCGTGCGCTGGACCTGCTCCAGACCTGGGCTGCCACGCCCGAGCTCGAGTCGTCGAAGCTGGTGCTGCGCACCCGCGGCGCCGTCGCCGGGGCCACCGACCCCGCGGCCGCCGCGATAGGGGGCCTGGTCCGCTCCGCCCAGTCGGAGAACCCCGAGCAGTACGTGCTCGTGGACGCCGACGAGAGCGCGGAGCCGCGCGAGATGGCCCGGGCCGCGACCCTCTCGGGCGAGCCCCAGCTGGTCATCCGGGACCACGCGGTCACCGCGCCCCGGCTGGTCCGCGCCTCCGCCGACACCGCCGAACGGCAGCGGCCCCTGGACCGTGCGGGGACGGCGCTGATCACGGGTGGTACGGGGACGCTGGGCCGGCTGGCCGCGCGTCATCTGGTGCGTGTGCACGGGGTGAGGCGGCTGATCCTGACGAGCCGTCGTGGTCTGGCGGCGGAGGGTGCCGTCGAGCTCCGTGAGGAGCTGGTGGCGCTGGGTGCCGAGGTTCGTATCGAGGCGTGTGACGCGGCCGATCGGGACGCGCTGGCCGCTCTGCTGGCCTCCGTACCGGTAGAGCATCCGCTGACGGCCGTGGTGCACACGGCGGGTGTGCTGGACGACGGGGTGATCTCCGCGCTGAGTCCGGAGCGGCTGGAGAAGGTGTTCCGTCCCAAGGTGGACGCGGCCTGGAACCTCCACGAGCTCACCCTCGGCCTCGACCTCGCCGCCTTCGTCCTCTACTCCTCCATCGCCGGTACGGTCGGCAGCGCGGGCCAGGGCAACTACGCCTCGGCCAACGCCTACCTCGACGCCCTCGCCCGGCACCGGGCCGAGGCGGGCCTCCCGGCCACCTCGCTCGCCTGGGGCGTGTGGGAGCAGTCGGGCGGCATGCAGGACACCCTCGCGCAGAGCGACCAGGAGCGGATGGCCCGCACCGGGATGCGGACGCTGAGCGCCGAAGAGGGCATGGCCCTCTTCGACGCCTCGCTGCGCTCGCCGCACCCGGTGCTGGTCCCCGCCCGGTTCGACCTCGCCGCGCTGGGCGCCCGTACCGCGGGCACGCCCGTGCCCCCGGTCCTGCGGGCACTGGTCCGCCCCTCACGGCGCGCCGCACAGGCGGCCGCCGCACCCGCGGGGGAGTCGCTCCTGGAGAAGCTGACGGCGCTGCCCGGCGCCGAGCGGCTCCAGGTGCTCCTGGACCTCGTCGGCGCGCAGGCGGCCGCCGTCCTGGGCCTGGCCGGCGCGGACCAGGTGGAGGGCGACCAGGCCTTCAAGGACCTGGGCTTCGACTCGCTCACAGCGGTCGAGCTGCGCAACCAGCTGGCGGCGGCCACCGGCATCAGGCTGCCCGTCACCCTCGTCTTCGACCACCCGACGCCCAACGCCCTCGCCAAGCGGCTCCAGAGCGCCCTGCTCCCGGAGACCGACGAAGGGCTCGCCGCCGCGGAGTCCGACCCCGCCGGCACACGAGCGGCGGACCAGGCGGAGGTCGACCTGATCGCCGGCATGGACGTGGAGAGCCTCGTGGCGCGCGCACTGGCCACTCCGACCAACTGATTCGGTCTCGTACCGGGAGAGAAGATCATGACTGTTTCCGACGAAAAGCTCGTCGCCGCCCTGCGCGCGTCCCTCACCGAGAACGAGCGGCTGCGCCAGGAGAACGAGCGCATCACGGGCGCCGCCAACGAGCCCATCGCGATCGTGGCGATGTCCTGCCGGCTGCCCGGCGAGGTCGCCTCGCCCGAGGAGCTGTGGGACCTGGTGTCCGGCGGCCGCGACGCGGTCTCGGCCTTCCCCGCGAACCGGGGCTGGGACCTGGACGACGTCTACCACCCGGTCCCCGGCAACCCGGGCACCACCTACGTGAAGGAAGCCGGGCTCCTGCACGGCGCAGGCGAGTTCGACGCCTCCTTCTTCGGCATCTCCGAGCGCGAGGCGCTCGGCACCGATCCGCAGCAGCGGATCCTCCTGGAGCTGGTCTGGGAGGCCTTCGAGCGGGCCGGCATCGACCCGCAGACCGTCCGCGGCACCGACACCGGCGTGTTCGCCGGCCTCATGTACCACGACTACGCCAACGCGGTGCAGAAGCTCCCCGAGGGAGTCGACGGCTTCCTGGGCCTCGGCAAGTCCGGCAGCGTGTTCTCGGGGCGGGTCTCCTACCTCTACGACCTGACCGGTCCTTCGGTGACCGTCGACACCGCCTGCTCCTCCTCCCTGGTCACCCTCCACATGGCCGTGCAGGCCCTGCGGGGCGGCGAGTGCTCGATGGCGCTGGCCGCAGGCGTGGCCGTCATGGCCACCCCCGACGCGTTCGTCGGGTTCTCCAGCCAGCGCGCCCTCGCCACCGACGGCCGCATCAAGGCCTTCTCCTCCTCCGCCGACGGCACCAACTGGGCCGAGGGCGCCGGAGTCCTGCTGCTGGAGCGGCTTTCGGACGCCCGCCGCAACGGGCACCCGGTGCTCGCGGTGGTCCGTGGCTCCGCCGTCAATCAGGACGGAGCCTCCAACGGGCTCACGGCGCCCAACGGTCCGTCTCAGGAGCGGGTGATCCGCCAGGCACTGGCCAATGCCCGCCTCACCACGGCGGACGTGGACACCGTCGAGGCGCACGGTACGGGCACGGTCCTCGGCGACCCGATCGAGGCCCAGGCCATCCTGGCCACCTACGGGCAGAACCGCGGCGAGCGCGACCCGCTGTGGCTCGGCTCCCTGAAGTCCAACATCGGGCACGCCCAGGCCGCGGCCGGTGTCGCCGGCGTCATCAAGATGGTCATGGCCCTCCAGAACGAGGAGATCCCCAAGACCCTCCACATCGAGCAGCCCAGCCCCGCGGTCGACTGGACCTCGGGCGCCGTCGAGCTGCTCACCGAGGCCCGCCCGTGGCCGCGCCGCGAGGACCGTCCGCGCCGTGCCGGCGTCTCCTCCTTCGGGATCAGCGGCACCAACGCCCACGTGCTCCTCGAAGAGGCCGCGTCCGCCCCCGCGCCCGTTGCCGACGGCACCACCCCGGTGCGCGCCGCCGGCCCGGTGGCCTGGCCGCTCTCCGCCAGGACCGAGGAGGCGCTGCGCGACCAAGCCGGCCGCCTCGACGCCTTCCTCGACTCGGCCCCGGCGGACCTCGACCCGTACGACGTCGGCCACTCCCTCGCACTGACCCGCGGCGCCTTCGACAAGCGCGCCGTGGTCGTCGCCGAAGACCCGGAAACCCTCCGTCAGCAGCTGCGGGCGATCGCCGAGGGCGCGACCGCGGCGACGGCTCCCGGAATCGTCCGCGGCAACCGTGCCAAGGGCAGGCTCGCGGTCCTCTTCACGGGCCAGGGCGCCCAGCGCCCGGGCATGGGCAGGGAACTGTACGAGACGTACCCGGTGTTCGCCGAGGCGTTCGACGCGGTCGCGGCCGAACTGGACAAGCACCTGGCGAAGCCGCTGAAGGAGGTCGTCTTCGAGGCCGCGGACGCGGCCGAGGTGAACCGCACCGAGTTCACCCAGCCCGCGCTGTTCGCGATCGAGACGGCCCTGTACCGCCTGGCGGAATCCCGGGGGGTCCGCCCCCACTTCCTCGCCGGGCATTCCATCGGAGAGTTGGTCGCGGCCCATGTGGCAGGTGTGTGGAGTCTTCCGGATGCGGCGCGCCTTGTGGCGGCTCGTGGCCGTCTGATGCAGGCCCTGCCGGCCGGCGGGGCGATGATCGCGATCCAGGGGACCGAGGAAGAGGTCGTCGCGCGCCTGGTACCGGGCGTCGCCATCGCCGCCGTCAACGGGCCCACCTCGGTGGTGATCTCCGGGACGGCCGCCGCGGCCGACGACGTCAGCACCCACTTCTCACTGCTGGGCCGCCGGGTGAAGCGGCTGCTGGTCAGCCACGCCTTCCACTCGCCCCTGATGGACCCGATGCTCGCGGAGTTCCGAGAGGTCGCGGCCGGGCTGACCTACCACGCACCCGCCATCCCTGTGGTCTCCAACCTCACCGGTGACCTCGCGGCCACCGAAGAACTGACCTCGCCCGACTACTGGGTGCGGCACGTGCGCGAGGCGGTCCGCTTCAAGGACGGCCTGCGCACGCTCCAGAGCCGCGGCGCCACCACCTTCCTGGAGCTCGGGCCCACCGGGGTCCTCTCCGCGATGGGCCCGGGCTGCCTGACCGGCGACACCGACACCACCGCTTTCATCCCCGCCCTGCGGGGCGACATCCCCGAGGCGCAGAGCCTGGTGAGCGCGCTCGGCGGGCTCTTCGCACGGGGCATTTCCATCGACTGGACGGCGCTCTTCCCGGGAGGACGCCGGGTGGACCTCCCGACGTACGCCTTCCAGCGCCGCAACTACTGGCTGGAGGCCGGAACCGTCATGACCGAAACCATCACCGCCCCCGAGACCGCGACCACGGACACCGACGGGGGCGAGCTCGCCAAGCAGGCGCTGCTGAGCCGCCTCGAAGGCCTCTCCGAGGAGGAGCGGCTCACCCTGCTCACCGACCTGGTCGTCGCCGAGGCGGAGACCGCCCGCGCCGAACAGAACACCGACGAGCCCTTCGAGGACGAGCTGGACGAGGAGAGCCCCCTCTTCGAGGTGGGCTTCAACTCCCTGAGCGCGGTCGAGCTGCGCAACCGCCTGGTCGAGACGACCGGCCTGGCCCTCAACCCGATGCTGCTCTTCGACTACCCGACGCCGGGCTACATCGCCGAGTACCTGCTGGAGCTGCTGACGGCCGACGCCGCCTGACCCCGGAAGCCGCCCCCGTCCCCGCGGGCCCCCGCCACCCCGATCACACGCACACCCGAAGGACACGACTGATGTTCGACGCACAGAAGTACCTCGACCGCATCGGCTACACCGGCACCCACGAGCCGAGCGTCGCCAACCTCCACCAGATCCAGAAGCGCCACCTCGTCTCCATCCCCTTCGACAACACCCTGAACGCGGACGCGAACCGCGGGGTCGAGGTCCTCGACGACGTCGAGATCGACGACGACCAGAAGTTCGCCGAGATCGTCGAGGGAACCCGTGGCGGGGTCTGCTACGAACTCAACGGACTCATGCGGCGCCTGCTGACGGACCTCGGCTACGACGTCCGCATCCTGGCTGCCGCCGTGCTCCAGGTGAACGGCAACTTCGGCCCGGACCTGGAGCACATCTTCAACTGCGTGCTCATCGACGGGGAGACGTACCTGGTCGACGTGGGCCTCGCCGGCCCCTCCTTCCTGGAGCCGCTGCGGGTGACGCACGAGGTCCAGACCCAGTACGGGGTCGACTACCGGATCGTTCCCCAGGACGAGGGCTACCAGCTCATCCAGCGCCGTCCGCAGGGCGGCGACTGGAGCCCGCTCTACAAGTTCCTGCTCCAGTACCGCGAGATCAGCGACTGGTCGGGCCTGGTGGAGGAGCTCTCCAAGTTCCCGCTGGAGGAAGTGCTCCTGGGCACCCGCATCCACAGCCGGGCCTTCGAGAACGGGCAGATGGTCCTCATCGGCAAGCGCTACGTCCGGGTGGAGGACGGGCACGAGCAGACGCGCGTGCTCGCCCGGCCGGCCCAGTTCAAGGAGGTCGTCGACCTCGTCCTGAACGGACGTGGCTGACGATGTCCGGTACGACACCGAACGCCACCGCGGCCGCCACCGCCGACGTACTGATCGTCGGGTACGGCCCGGTGGGCCAGCTCCTCGCGCTGCTCATGGCCGACCGCGGCCGCACGGTGACCGTGGTCGAACGCTGGCCGCAGGCCTACCCGATGCCGAGGGCCGTGGCCTTCGACGGGGAGGGCGCCCGCACCCTGACCGCGGCCGGCATCGGCGGGCTCATCGGGAAGATAGGCGAACCCTCGGGCGAATACCTCTGGCAGAACGCCGAGGGCCTCCAACTGCTCCACATCGACGGCTCGGAGCGCAAGCTGGCCGGCTGGCCCGAATCCACCTCCATGTACCAGCCCCTGCTGGAAGAGGAGCTGCAGGCCCGGGGGGCCCGGCTGGAGCAGATCACCGTGCACCGCGGCCACGAGGTGGTCCGGATCGCGCAGCGGCCGGAGTCCGTCGAGGTCACCGCCGTGGACCGGGAGGGCCGCGAGCGGGTCTTCGCCGCGTCCTGGGTGGTCGGCTGCGACGGCGCGAACAGCTTCGTCCGCGGCGAGACCGGCAGCGCCTTCTCCGACCTGGGCTTTTCCCACGACTGGCTGGTGTGCGACGTCGTGCACCACGACGGCCGCGAGTTCACCCCGAACAACCTGCAGATCTGCGACCCCGCCCGGCCGCGCACCTCGGTGTCGGCCGGACCCGGAAACCGGCGCTACGAGTTCATGCGCACCGCCGGCGAGACCATCGAGGGGCTCAACACCGAAGAGAGCTCGTGGCGGCTCCTCGAACTCTTCGGGGTGAGCCCGGAGAACTCGACCCTGCGCCGCCATCACGTCTACAGCTTCAAGGCGGGCTGCGCGGAGCAGTGGCACCGGGGCCGTCTGGTGCTCGCGGGCGACGCCGCGCACATCATGCCCCCGTTCGCGGGCCAGGGCATGTCGTCCGGCTTCCGCGACGCGGGCGCCCTCGCCTGGCGGCTCGACGCCCTGCTCGCGGGCCGGGCGGGCACCGAACTGCTCGACGACTACCAGGACGAGCGCCGCACCCACGTCAAGCACGCCATCACGATGTCGGTCAACCTCGGCCGGATCATCTGCCAGACGGATCCGAAGGCGGCTGCCGACCGGGACCTGGTGCTGCGCGCGGCGGCCGAGCGGGCCGCGGCCGGCGGCGCGGGCCCGCAGCAGCGCTCCCCGCTGCAGCCGCTGACCAAGGGCTTCCTGCGACGCGGGGCCAACGGCAAGCCGGCCAAGCCGGCCGGCGCGCTGTCCCCCCAGGCACCGGTGGCACGGGCGGGGGAGACGGGCCTGTTCGACAGCGTGGTCGGACTGGGCTTCGTACTCCTGACCTCGCTGGATCCCGCGGGCCTGCTGGACGAGGCGGAGGCCGGCTTCCTCGCCGACCTGGGGGCGCACGTGGTGCGCGTGCTGCCCAGCGGTACGGATCCCGCGGCGGCGGGGGCGTCGGACGTGGTCGACGTCGACGACGTCTACCTGCCCTTCCTCGCCGTGGCGAAGGCCGACACCGTGCTGATCCGGCCCGACTTCTACGTGTACGGGGCGGCAACCGGCCGCGCCGACGCCAACGCGCTCGTCGGCGAGGTGCGGGCCGCGCTGTCCGGAGCACGGGTTCCGGTTACCGCGTGATTCCCGGGCAATAGCCGGCCGTCCGTAGCGTTGAGATTCGCGATTCCGGCGGGTCGCGGAACTAGGACCGAGGATCCATGAGGAGTTTGTCATGACCGAAGTGCTGCCCCCTGTGCAGGCACTGCCCCTGACGCGTACCAGCCGCTTCGACCCGGCGGACGATCTCAAGGAGCTGCGCGAGCAGAGCCCGGTGCGCCGTTTCGACTACCCGGACGGACACCAGGGGTGGCTCGTCACCGGCCATGCCGCGGCGCGCGCGGTGTTCGCGGACCCCCGCTTCAGTTCCCGGCGGGAACTGCAGCACTTCCCCATCCCGCACCCGTTCATGAACGAGAAGATGGCCCCGGCCGAGCCGGGTTCCTTCCCCGAGATGGACGCTCCGGAGCACACCCGCTATCGCAAGCTGCTCCAGGGCGAGTTCACCGCGCGCAAGCTGGCCAAGCTCACCCCGCGGATCGAGCGGATGGTCGAGGACCACCTCGACGCGATGGAGCAGGCCGGCCCGCCGGTCGACTTCGTCCAGGCCTTCTCGCTGGCGATCCCGTCGCTGGTGATCTGCGAGCTGCTCGGTGTCCCGTACGAGGACCGCGCGCAGTTCCAGCAGCGGGCCCTGGTCATGGTCAACATGGACTCGACGCCCGAGCAGACGATGGAGGCCCTGGGCCTCTTCCGCGAGTTCGTGCACGAGCTGGTGCTGGCCAAGCGGGCCGAGCCCACGGACGACCTGCTCGGGAACCTGGCGTCCGGCAGCGACCTGACCGACGAGGAACTGACCACGATCGGACTGAGCCTGCTCTTCGCCGGTCACGGTCTCACCGGCAACATGCTGGGCCTGGGCACCTTCGCCCTGCTCGACCACCCGGACCAGCTCGACGCCCTGCTCGCCGACCCGGGCCTGATCGACAACGCGGTCGAGGAGCTGCTGCGGTTCCTGACCATCATCCACATCGGCCCCACCCGCACGGCGCTGGAGGACATAGAGCTGGAGGGCGTCCTCATCAAGGAGGGCGAGACGGTCACGCTGAACCTGCCCTCGGCCAACCGTGACCCGGAGCGCTTCGAGCAGCCCGACGTGCTCGACTTCAAGCGCCCGGGCGCGCGCGCCCACGTGTCGCTGGGCCACGGCCTGCACCAGTGCCTGGGCGCCGAGCTGGCGCGCGTGCAGATGCGCATCGCCTACCCGGCGCTGTTCCGGCGCTTCCCCGACCTGCGGCTCGCCGTGGCCGCGGACGAGGTGCCGATGCGCGACCGGATGGCGTTCTACGGCGTGCACAAGCTGCCCGTGGAGTGGGGCACCGCCACGCCGGCGCAGTGAGCACCGGCCGTCGCTCGGTCTAGGAGGCCGAGCGACGGCGCGGCGGCTGCGCGCACTGCACGAAGGTCGCCAGCCGCCCCTCCACGAGCAGGGTCAGGGCCTCCACGAACGACTCCCGCAGCCCCTCGGGCAGCGCGGAGAGCACGCTCTCGTGCGTCCGTTCGACGATCTCGTCGGACTGGGCGACCAGGGCCCGGCCCTTCTCGGTGACCCCGATGATCCTGGCCCGCCGGTCCACCGGGGAGGGCGTGCGTTCCGCGAGGCCCTCCTTCTCCAGCTTGTCGGTGATCACCACCATGGTGGTCTTGTCCAGGCCGATCGCGTCCGCGATCTGGCTCTGGGTGAACTCTCCCTCCAGAGCCTGGTGCAACACGCAGTGCGCGCGCGGCGTCACCCCTACTTCAGCGAGGTTCGCCGTCATCTCGGTCGCCAGTGAATGGCTGGCCCAGGAGAGCAGGAAGCTGAGGTCCGTGGTGGGCGTGGTGGTCGTCTTCATGGGTCGAGTGTAACCAATCTACTTCCGTACCAGAACATTTCCGACCGGAACTATCTGTAGCGTCCAGTCTCGAAACTTAAGATTCTGAATCTGATAGTGAAGAACGGAACTATGCGGTACGGTCCTATCAAGTGCTTGAGCCCAGGAGGCGAACCCCATGTCCGTGCCCGTCCTCGAGTCCCCCAGAGCGCGCTGGCTCGCGTTCTCGGTGCTCTGTTCCATGCAGCTGATGATCGTGGTCGACATCAGCATCGTGACCGTGGCGCTGCGCTCCATCCAGAGCGACCTGGGGTTCGACCAGGCCCACCTGGCCTGGGTCACCAACGCCTACACCGTCGGCTTCGGCGGCCTGCTGCTCCTGTCGGGCCGGCTCGGTGACCTCATCGGCCGCAAGCGCCTGTTCATCAGCGGTGTCAGCCTCTTCACCCTCGCCTCGGCGGCCTGCGGCCTGTCCGGGACGCAGGAGATGCTGATCGCGATGCGCTTCGTGCAGGGCGCCGGCGCGGCCATGGCCTACGCCGTGGTCATGGGGATCGTCTTCATGATCTTCCGGGACGACCCGCGGCAAATGGGCAAGGCCATGGGCGCCATCGGCTTCGCCGCCGCGGGCGGTGCCTCCATCGGCATCCTGATCAGCGGCCTGCTCACCCACGGGGCGAGCTGGCACTGGGTCTTCTACGTCAACGTCCCGATCGGCGCGGCCGCGGCGGTGCTCGCCGCACGCCTGATCCCCGACGACAAGGGCCCGGGCCTGGGCTCCGGCGTCGACCTCCTGGGCGCGGCCCTGGTGACCACCGGCATGATGCTGGGCGTCTACACCCTTGCCACGGGCTCCGAGAACGGCTGGGGCTCCGCCCACACGCTCGGCTTCGGCCTCGGCGCGATCGTGCTGCTCGTGGCCTTCGTCGTACGCCAGGCCACGGCCAAGGTGCCGCTGCTGCCGCTGTCCCTCTTCCGCTCCCGCAACCTGTCGGGCGCCAACCTGATCCACCTGCTGCTGGTCGCGGCGACGATCTCCTTCAACATCATGATCGCGCTCTACCTCCAGCAGGTCGTCGGCTACTCGGTGCTGGTCACCAGCTTCGCCTTCGTGCCGCTGGCCCTCATCGGCGGATTCTCCTCGCTCGCCCTGTCCCAGCGGCTGAACATGCGCTTCGGTGCCCGCAACGTCCTGGTCGTGAGCCTGCTCGGAGTGGCGGCCGCCCTGCTGCTGGCCGCACGCGTCCCCGAAGACCCCACGTACGTGCTGGACCTGCTGCCCGTGATGCTGGTCCTCGGCTTCTCCGGCGGCCTGGCCATGCCGGCGGTGATGATGCTGTCGATGTCCGTGCAGGACCCGCGGGACGCGGGTGCCGCCTCCGGTCTCTCCGGTACCTCCGGCATGATCGGCGACTCCCTCGGCATCGCGGCCATGACGGCGATCGCCGCCTCTTACGCCGCTGGTGCCCTCGCCGACGGCGAAAGCGCCGCCTCGGCGGCGACCGGCGGCTTCCAGCTCGTCTTCGGCATCGCCGCCGGCCTGGTCCTGGTGGCCGCGGCGGTCGGCTGGTTCGTCCTTCCGGCCGCACAGCCGATGCCGATGGGCGAAGGAGCCCCTTCCGGCCCGCCCCAGCACGAACCCGAGGCCGTGGCCTCCTGACGGGCCGGTACCTCAGACCACGCGTACTCCCCGTACTCCCCGTACTTCCGTCTCTTCCCTTCCCCCTCCGGGCCGGCGCAGCGCCGGCCCGGAGCACCTTCCCCAAGGAGCTCCCGTGACCACGGACACCCGCTTCGCCGGTACCGCCGCCACCTCCACCACCCCCCTCTGGCGCCCCCGGCTCCTGACCGTCGTCGGGGCAGCGGTCGGCGCCGCCGTCCTCTTCTTCATCGGCAAGGCCGCTGACGTCGCCCTCACCGTGGACCAGAACGACGGCAAGGGAGCGGTCGACCTCACCATCGGCAACGTCATCGGCTTCGCCGCGGGCGCCGCCCTGCTCGGCTGGGCCCTGCTGGCCCTGCTGGAGAAGTTCGCCCCGGCCAAGTCCAAGAAGATCTGGACCATCGTCGCCTCCGTGGTGCTCGTCGTCTCCTTGGGCCTGCCCTTCGGCGTGGAGACCACCAGCGGTACGAAGGTCATCCTGGCGCTCACGCACCTGACCGTCGGCCTCGTGGTCATCCTCGGCCTGCGCCGCAACGCCAAGTCCGCCTGACCCCTTCGCCCCCGCCTTACGCCGCCCACTCTCCCCGAGGAAGCATCATGACCACGCAGGAACTTCAGCTCCCCGGCTACCTCACCGGCACCTGGGACATCGACCCCGGCCACTCCGCCGTCGCCTTCTCGGTACGGCACCTGGGCATCTCCAACGTCCGAGGCCGCTTCAACTCCTTCACGGGCCAGATCGTGACGGCCGAGAACCCGCTCGACTCGACGGTCTCCGTGACGATCGAGGCCGGCTCGGTCAGCACCGACCACGAGATGCGCGACGGGCACCTGAAGGGCGAGGAGTTCCTGCACGTCCAGGAGTTCCCCCAGCTCACCTACCGCTCCACCGGCATCCGCGTCGAGTCCGGCGAGTTCCTCGTCGACGGCGAACTCAGCCTGCGCGGCGTCACCCAGCCGGTGACCCTCAAGCTGGAGCCCAACGGCTTCGCCGAGGGCTACGAGGGCATCAAGCTCGCCGGCTACTCCGCGAGCGTCGAGATCAGCCGCAAGGCCTTCGGCGTGCACGGCGGCCCGGCCGGCGCCGGCATCGGCGACAAGATCAAGATCCAGATCGACATCGAGGCGGCGCGCCAGCGCTGACCTCCCCCGTTCCACGTGTCCGGCACGGGGCACACTCCCCCGTTGGCCCGTGCCGGACACGTGCACGTCTGCAGCGGGAAAGGGCCGCCCGGCCCGCGGAACGGCGAAAGCCACCGCGGGCCGGGCGGCCCTCTTCGTGTTCGCCGGCTCCGGTGCCCGGCCCGGGGTACCGGAGCCGGCCTGGGCCCGGCTCCGGTGTCCGCTCCGCAGTCCGCGCTCCACGTGCCGAGGTCCCGACGCCGCTCGGCGTCGGGACCTCGGCACGTGCACGCGGTGACTCAGCCCGCCCGGGAGGCGTTGGGCCACAGGTCCGAGGGCAGGTCCTGACGCCGCTGGATGTTCAGCTTCCGGTACACCCGGGTCAGGTGCTGCTCCACCGTGCTGGGGGTGACGTACAGCTTCGAGGCGATCTCCCGGTTGGTGTACCCCATGACCGCCAGCGAGGCCACCCGGCGCTCGGATCCGGTCAGTTCGCAGAACTCCTGCGGCGGCTCCTGCCCCACGGCCATCCGCGGCTGGTCCTGGACCTCGGAGCCGGACAGCAGTTCCCGCACCATCGGCCCCGCCCCGCAGGCCTTCGCCACGTGCAGGCTCTGCCGGGACAGCATCCGCGCCCTGCGGTGCTCACCGAGCGCGTAGTACGTCCGGCTCATGTCGGCCAGCACCCTGGCCTGCTCGAAGCGGTCGCCCGCCGACTCCAGCAGCTCCTGCGCCTCGATCAGCAGTTGCAGACCGCGGCCCGGCGGGCACGTCGCGGCGTACAGGCGCAGCGACATGCCCCGGGTACGGGAGCTGCCGCCGGTCGGGCGCGCGAGCTGCTCGTGCACCAGTTGCTTGGCCCGGTCCGGATTGCCCAGCCTGATGCAGGCCTCCGCCGCACCGGCGCGCCACGGCACCGGGCCGGGCGCGTCCATGCCCCAACTGCGCTGGAGCTCACCGCAGGACAGGAAGTCCCCGAGCGCCGCGTGGACGTGGTTCGTGGCCAGGTGGTGGATTCCGCGGGCCTGCAGGAACGGCAGGCCGAACCAGCTCTGGTACATCGCCGCCGGCACGGGCTGGGACAGCCAGCGGGAGGCCTCCTCGTACTGGCCCATCCGCGTCGTCGCGACGACGAGGGTGGCGAGCGGCATTCCGATGGCCACGCCCCAGGACTTGGCGGGCAGCAGCGCGAGTGCGGCGCCGGCCCGCTCCACGGCCGACTCCAAGTCACCCTGGCGCACCGCCACCTCGGCCCGTACGGCCGTGAAGACGGCCTGCCAGGTCGGGGCGGAGCGGTCCGCGGCATCGCTCATCAGCCGCTCGCACCAGTCCGCGGCGAGGTCGGCCCGGTCGAAGTGCAGCAGGGTCAGCGCCGCGAGCATCGCGGACTCGCCGGTCCAGCACGCGGTACGGCTCAACTGGAGGTCCCACAGCACCTGCTCGGCCCGGTCGGCCGCGCCCGGCCGCTCCCGCGCCAGCTGGTCGGCGAGGGCCGCGGCCCGGCCCAGCCACGGCTCGCTGCGCAGCGCCACGATCGTGCCGCCGCCGCCCGCCGTACCGGGACGGCGGGAGCCCGCACCCGCGGTGCCCACGGGGCGGGCGAGCGGCGGATGGGCCCAGGACAGCCACTGTTCGAGATCGGCCAGCTCGGAACCGGGGGCTCTCACCGGGTCCGCGGAAGCGTCCCGCATGCGGTCCAGTACCGACGAAGCCTCCTCGGTGCGGCCGTTCCAGAGCAACAGCCGGACAAGGAGGGCCGATTCGCGGAACTTCAGATGGCCCGCGCGGTCCGCGGTGACCAGGGGGCCGAGGTGCCGGGCGGCCGCGCCCGGATCGGACTGGAAGTCGGTGTGGGCGAGCCGGGCGAGCACCTCGGCGCGCTCGGTCAGGTCCCCGCTGGACCGCTCGGCCAGCTCCAGGCAGGCGGCGGCGTCCTCCGGATGGTCGGCGAGCAGCTCGTGCTCGGCGGCCTCCACCAGGGTCTGCACCGCCCACGGGCCGTCGGCCCGTCCCACGGCCCGAAGATGGCGGGCCACCCGTACCGGCTCCGCGCCCGCGTCGTAGAGCAGGCGGGCCGCACGGCCGTGCAGCGAGGAGTGCTCGCGCGGCGCGAGGTCGTCCAGGACGGCCTGGCGTGCACCCGGGTGGCGGAAACCGCCGTCCTCGGCGAGCAGTCCGGCGGCCGCCATCGCGCGCGACACGGCCGTGACATCGGTGCCGGAGAGCGCGGCGAGGCCGCTCTCGGTGGTGTCCGTGTCCAGTACGGCCAGGGCGCGGGCCAGAGCGAGGGTGCCGGGGTCGCCGCGGTGCAGGCAGCTCAGCAGGGCGAGCCCGTAGCTGCGCGAGGCGTCCGGTCCGCCGTCGGGGCCGGCCCAGTCGTCGGCGAGGGCGCCGAGCAGCAACGGGCTGCCACCGGTGGCGGCGTGCAGCTCGCCGGCCAGGCGGCGGGCCGTCTCGGCTCCCAGCCGTTCGGTGAGGAACTCGGTGACCCCGGCCTCGCTGAGCGGGGCGATCCTGATCCGGGAGAGGTGGGGCTGGCGCAGCAGTTCGGCCCGCAGGGGCAGGTTCGCCGACGGGAAGTCGCAGTTGTCGACCAGCAGGACGACCACCCGGGCCGACCGCAGCCGGCGGGAGAGGTGCAGCAGGACGCGCAGGGAATCGGCATCGATGTGCTGCGCGTCGTCGACGGCGAGCAGCAGCGGCTCCTCGGCGGCCCGGTCCAACAGTGCGGCGCACAGGTCGTCCATGGACCGGGTCTCCAGGTGTCCGGAACCGGCCGCCGGCAGCTCCGGGCCGCCCGCGGGCAGCCCGGCGTAGCGGAAGAGCTGGTTCAGGGCACCGAATGCGAGATTCTCTTCGGAGCGGGAGCAGATGGCGTGCAGCACCCGGAAACCGACGGCCTCGGCCCGGTCGGCGAAGACGTGCAGGAGCTCCGTCTTGCCCGCGCCGGACGGGCTTTCCAGAAGGACCATCCGGCCCTTCCCGGCCAGCGCGGCCTCCGTGATCTGACGTAGACGCCCGAGATGTTCCTCGCGTTCCACAAGCATGGATGAGTCCCCCAGAGATGGTTGCCCGGTCTACGGGCGCCAGGCAACTATCCGGTCGAGCGTGCCACCGGCCGGGAATCGGCCGGCCACTCCCACGCCACAGGCCCGGACCGCGGAGGGAGCGCGGACCGGGCCTGTGGGGGACTCGGGGACGGCGGCACCGGGCAGGGGGTGGTGGGGGGACCAGGTGCCGCGGCGGGGGAGGGCGAGGGATCAGACGCTCACGCTGCGGGCGCTGGTCACGGCCGGGCAGAGCTCCAGGAGTTCGTCCGGGTGGCCGAGAACCGCGTCCGGGGCCGAGGCGATGAGTTCCGCGGCGTCCGACTCGCCCCACAGGGCCGCCACCGCGGTCACGCCCGCGCCGTGCGCCGCTGCTATGTCGGTCACCGCGTCACCCACCATCAGGGCGTTCTCGGCGCGTGCGCCGAGCAGGTCGAGGGCGTGGAGCACGATGTCGGGTGCGGGCTTGGCGTGTTCGACCTCGTCGGAACCGATGACGTGGTCGAACAGGTGGATCACGCCCAGCATGCTCAGCAGGTGCCGGGCCCGGTCACCGGCCTTGCCGGTCGCGATCGCGGTACGGAACCCGCGCTCGCGCAGTTCCTCGAGGACCGGGACGACCCCGTCGAACAGCGGGACCCGGCCGGCCAGCCGATAGCTCTCGCGGACGAAGGGGCCCTCCATCGCGAGCGGCAGCCCCATGATCTTCATGATGTCGGGAAAATATCGCCCGAGGTGGCGCTCGTACTCCTCGAACGGTGCTTTGCCGCCGCCCACGACCTCGGCGTACGCGATCGAGAACGCCTCCCGCATGACGGGGAAGCTGTCCACGATCACGCCGTCGAGATCGAAGACGACCACGTTCTTGTGATGCCGGAACGCGGCGTTGCGCGGCGCGGGACCGCCGGCGATACCGGCTGTATCAGTGTTCACGGGGATCTCCCAGAAGACTCTGTGTGTGGTTCGAAGCGGTCCTGCGCAGAAGTACGAGGACCCGGGGCGCGTTCAGACGCCCGCGCCGGCCGCCGCGCGCTCCGAGGTGCGGAGCGGGCGCGCGGATCTGTAGATGCGCTCGATGACGGCGATGGTGCGCCGGGTGTCCTCGACCGCTCTGCCCCGGGCGGACGGATCCGCGAGCAGAGCGGGAATGGCGTCGAGCTGGCGGTCGTACTCCGCCCCGATCGGTTCCGCGTCGAAGGCGACCGGCACGGTGTGCCCGGCCCGGGTCAAGGTCAGCTCGGACCCGCCCGCACGGTTCGGGCTGAACCCGAAGGTGCACCTCAGGGACGCCGTACCCCTGCTGCCGTCCACGGTGACCACCGTCTGGTCCAGTGCTTCGTGCGAAGCCCAACTGGCGCGCAGAGCAACCGAGATGCCGCTCGTCGTGACCAGGAAGCCGCGCGCGGTGTCCTCGACGTCGGCGCTGCCGCCGGACCGCGGGTCCGGCGCGTCGTGCCGCCACGTCGTACCGTGCGTGGCGGCCTCGATGAAGTCGCCGGAGACGGTCCCGACGGCGTGCTCGTACGCCACCGGGCCGATCAGCGGTGAGACCGTGTCCAGCAGGTGCCACCCCAGGTCGACCAGCGCGCCGCCGCCGGAGAGGCTGCTCTGGGTGAACCAGCCGCCCGCGTCGGGAACGCCCTTGGACCGCACCCACGCGATGTCGATGTGCCGGATCCGGCCGACCTCGCGCTCCGCCGTCTCCCGCAGGGCCGTCACGTCCGCGCGGTAGCGCGCCGCGCTGCCGGCCAGCAGCAGCGCGCCACCCTCGAGCTCGGCGGCCGCCAGCTCCCGCGCCTCGTCGGAGTTGAGGCACACCGGCTTCTCCAGGAAGACCGGCACGCCCCGGCGCAGCAGCCTGCACGCGACCGTGCTGTGCAGATGGTTCGGTACGGCGACCACGGCCAGGTCGACCAGGTCCCGGTCCAGCTCGTCGACGTCGGCCAGGGCCAGTACGCCGGGGCCGATGGCCGCGGCGGTCTCCTGCGCGACGGGGGAGGGGTCCACCACCGCGGCCACCGTGTAGCCGGGGTGGGCGGCCAGGCGGGACAGCCAGATCGACCGGCCCGCCCAGCCCAGGCCCACCACGGCCACCCGGACCGGGGAGGTCACAGTGCGGCCAGGGTGTCGGAGATGATGTCCGCGATCTCGCTCATCTGCTCCTGGGTGCCCAGCAGGGTCCGGTGGTGCAGCCAGATGGCGTCCGCGTACACGGCCTCGGTGTTGGGGCAGCGGGCCGCGATCTGGTCGACGGTCTCGCCCGGGGCGCCGGTCTCCCAGAAACCGTCCGAGCGGTAGATCGCGCGGAACGCGGCGAAGGCCGGCAGCCCGCGCTCGATGAGGGCGTCGACGACCTGGTTGCGGCGCTCGGCGGAGAAGCCGGGAAGCCGGAACATCGCCATGTAGTGCGGGTTGCGGGTGACGCGCGCGTCGATGACCTGGGGCTTGACGCCCGGGATCTCGGACAGCAGCTGCGAGAGCACCGGCCAGTTGCGCTCGCGGGTGTCGATCTGCCCGCCCAGGCGCGCGAGCTGGGCGCGCAGCACCCCGGCGGAGAACTCGTTCATCCGGAAGTTGGAGCCCGAGGTCTTGTGGAAGTAGTAGCGATCGCTGTGGGGGCGTCCGCAGCTGTGCCGCAGGAACGCGGCCTCGAACTGCTCGGCGTTGTTGAAGGTGACCAGGCCGCCCTCGCCGGCGGTCATCAGCTTGCCGTTCTGGAAGCTGAAGGCCGCCACCGAACCGAGCTCGCCGACCTTCTTGCCGTCCCACTCGGCGCCGTGGCCGTGCGCGGCGTCCTGGATCAGCGGCACTCCGGAGTCGGCGGACAGCTTGCCGAGCGCGTCCATGTCGGCGATCTGGCCGGCCATGTGCACGGGCATGATCGCCGCGGTGCGGGAGGTGATCGCGGCGGCGGCCGCGGCCGGGTCGATGTTGTAGGTGTCCGGGTCGATGTCCACCGGTACCGCCACGGCACCCAGCCGCTGGGCGGCCTGGGACGAGGAGATGAAGGTGAACCCGGGGACGATGACCTCGGTGCCCGGGCCGACACCCAGCACCTGGAGGGCGAGCTCCAGGGCGTGCGTGCCGTTCGTCACCGCGAGCGCGTACTCCGTGCCGTGATACGCGCCGAACTCGCTCTCGAACGTGGTGACCTCGCTGCCGCCCATGCGCCACCACTGGCCCTGTTCCAGGGCGCGGATGAGACCTTCTCGCTCCTCGTCCCCGAATTGGGGCCACACGGGAAATTCGGGGCGCGGTCGGGAAAGCTGACTCATTTTTTTCTGCTCCCTTTGGGTCAAACGATGCAGCGAAAACCTACTGCGTGGGAGCAGCGCTAGTCATCCCCCTATTTCCTCCCCTACAGCCCCCTTGTCATAGCCTTCGGGCCGGGTGAATTAAGGACCGTCGGGGGCCTGGTGTTATAGCTTGACCGCGGCGAAGACGAGCCGTGGTCAAGACTTCCACTGTGGGGACAACATGAGTGAGCTGCTGCTTCTGAACGGTCCGAACCTGGGCATACTCGGCCGGCGTGAGCCCGAGATCTACGGGACGGAAACGCTCGACGACATAGCGGCGGCCGTCGCGGACGAGGTGTCGGAGCGCGGTTGGAAAGTGAAGTCATTCCAGTCCGACTCGGAGGGCGAAATCATCCGGGCAATCCAGGACAGCTATGACACGGTCGGCGCGATCGTCAACCCCGGTGCACTCATGATTGCGGGCTGGAGCCTGCGCGATGCTCTCGCCAATTACCCGAATCCGTGGATCGAGGTGCATATCTCGAATATCTGGGCCCGGGAATCCTTCCGCCACGAATCCGTGATAGCCCCGCTCGCGACCGGACTCATCGCGGGCCTCGGCCCCGCCGGCTACCGCCTCGCGGCCCGCGCCCTGCTCCACGAGACGGCGGCCTGATCCGGATGACCCACGACGACACCTGGATCCGGCGCCTGCGGCCGGCCCCCGAGGCGCCCGTCCAGTTGGTCTGCCTGCCGCACGCCGGCGGCTCGGCGGCCTTCTACCACCCCGTTGCCAAGGCCCTCGCCCCCGACGTGGACGTCCTCGCGGTTCAGTACCCCGGCCGGCAGGACCGGCACCGGGAACCCGGCCTCACCAGCCTGACCGAACTCGCCGACAGGGTGGCGGACGCGCTCTCCCCGTGGGCGGAGCGCCCCCTCGTCCTCTTCGGTCACAGCATGGGCGCGCTCCTCGGCTACGAGGTCGCCACCCGGCTGGAGGCCGCGGGAACCGCCCCCCTGGCCCTGTTCGCCTCCGCCCGCCGGGCCCCGTCCACCCACCGCGAGGAGTCCGTCCACCTGCGCACCGACGAAGGCGTCGTGGACGAACTGCGGTTGCTGGGCGGCGTCGAGCCCGTGTTCCTGGAGGACCCGGAGCTCCGCAGCCTGATCCTGCCCGCCGTACGCAGCGACTACGAGGCCATCGAGACGTACCGGCACACCGCGCGTCCCCCGCTGGGCATCCCGGTCACGGTGCTCACCGGCGACGGCGACCCCCAGGTCACCGCAGAAGAGGCCGCCGCCTGGTCCGCACACACCACCGGCCCGTTCGCCCTGCGCACCTTCGAGGGCGGCCACTTCTACCTCACCGATCACTTCTCCGAAGTGCTGTCCCTCCTGCGCACGGTCTTGGACCCGTCTCCTTCCCTCCGCTGACCCCACCGCGCGCCGCGAGCAGCGAGTCGGCGGCGCGACTCGCGGCGGCGGGCGGGTCAGGAGGTGGCGCCCTCCAGGTAGTGGTCGAGGTAGTCCGCGTTGGCGATGGGCACCTCGGCGAGGAACTCGTCCGGCAGGTCGAAGGCGTTCACCAGCGTCATCATGTGCGGGGCGAGCTTCGTGAGGACGGCGTCGATCGTCTGGTGCATCCCGAGCACGTGCTGCACCGTCAGCCGCTGCTCCGCGAGCAGGTCACCGGTGTGCTGGCGCAGCTGCTGGAGCAGGAACAGCCGGCACAGGTTCTTGAGCAGCTCGCGGGCCGCGGGATCGGTCGTCCGCCCGGCCGCTTCCAGGAAGGCGTCGGCCGCCAGCCGGCCCGCATGGGCGGAGACCATCTCCAGCGCGGCGCCGGAGGACTCGTTCCAGCGGCCGACCGGGTCCCCCGAGGGCCCCTGGCGCAGTGCGGTACGGGCGCGTGCCTGCCAGGTCCCTTCGACGGAGGCGAGCAGGTCGCGCAGGAAGCGGAGGTCCGTCAAATCCCCTTCGCCGGCCGGACGGGTGTCCGAGCCGCCGCGGTCCACCTGGTGCCCGAAGACCATCTCGGCCGCGGCCTTCACCCAGATCACCAGGTTGTCGCCCTCCGCGGTGATCCCGCCCTCGATGTTCCCGGGCAGGTCCGAGATCCTGTTCCCCGGGAACAGGCCCTGGGCCCCGCACCGTTCGCGGGACTCCGTCGTGATCTCCCGGGCCCGCCACGTGATCCAGCCCTTGGCGACGGCGACCAGGCGCTCCACCTCCTCGCGCTCCCCTTCCTCGTGCGCGACGAAGCGGTCCATGACCGACCGGTGCAGGAAGGTCATGGCGTAGGCGTTCGCCAGGGAGTTCAGCAGGCGGCCGTGGTGGCTGCGGTGGCTGACCAGCGGGATGCGCTGGCCGGGCTTCGGGCCGCCGATGTGCCGGTGGTGGGCGTAGCGAACCGCGATGGTCAGCGCGGCCCGTGCCATGCCCAGGGTGCCGGCGCTCATGCAGAGCTTGCCCGTGGTGACGCGGTTGACGGAGCGCAGGAAGCGCTTGCGCCGGTTGCCCAGGGCACTGGTCAGCGTGCCGTTCGCGTCCAGCCGGCCGTGGTCGGCCTCCAGCATGGCCTCGCGCGGCAGCCACACGTGGTCGAACGAGGTGAGGCAGTGGTCGACCGGCGTGCCCGTGCGCTGCGGCAGTTGGCGGACGGAGATCCCGGGCAGGTGTCCGTCGCGGTCGCTCAGCGGGGTCAGGAACAGGAAGATGCCCTGGTCCTCGCCGTCCACCAGGAGCCGCGCGGCCACCACGGCGCTCTTCGGGCCACCGATGAGGCTGGTGTTGGGCATGAACTTCCGCGCACCGGGATGGGGCGTGTTCAGGATGAAACCGCCGGTCGCCCGGTCGAAGACGGCGACGGTCTGCAGTGAGGCGACGTCGTTCCCGTGGGCCAGCTCGGTGCACAGGAACGTTCCGATGCGCTGCATCGAGGTGAAGTCGGACAGGTCCCGCCCGTAGAGGTCGTGGTCGAGCAGGCTCCCCATGAACAGGTTGTAGTGGATGCTGGCCAGGGTGCACAGGCCGCCGTCGACGAACCCGGCCCACTCGTGGAGCCCGGCCAGCAGGCGGGCGTCGTGCGTCAGTGCCGCCGGATCGTCGACCGTGCTGTTGACCAGCCGCAGGCGGTCGTAGGAAACCGCCATCCGTTCGTCCGCGGTCTGGTCCGGAAGGTACGAAAAGAGCTTGCCGGCGAGGAGTCCCCGCCAGCCCGTGTGGATCCGCTCGCGATCGGCACGGTCGAAGAGCTGATGGGTCAGCTCCTGGGTGACGGACCTGGGGCCGGGTCGGGTCAAACCCGGCTGAACAGGCAGAACACCCATCTGAGCGGTGCGTCGGTCGGAACCGCCGCCCCCGCTTCTTCTGATGGTTTCCTCGTACTCAAGCGTCAGTGCGAACATCGGACCATCCCCCGTTAGGAACCGAAGTACAGGTTGCGCAGGGGCAAAGATACGGACGTACCGGTTTTGTTTTCAAGAGGGGTTCGTATGAAAAACCGGTGACCTGGTTTCTTTCTCGAAATGTGGACGCTATAGTCGGAGGGAGCTTGTCGGCGTAAAGGCTGACCAGTGATGATGTCGGAGTGTTGCGTGGATATCACGCAATGTGAGCACGGGGAGAGTCCGAACCTAGCGGTTTGTTCTTGGCCCGAGTGGCAGCGGAGGATGTATGGCGCGGCAAGAGCGAGCCATTCGTACACGGCAGAAGATCCTGGTCGCGGCGGCAGAGCTGTTCGACGAGGTCGGCTACGAGGCCGCGACGATCTCCGAGGTGCTCAAGAGATCCGGGGTGACCAAGGGAGCGCTCTACTTCCACTTCACCTCGAAGGAAGAGCTCGCCCAGGCGGTGCTGGCCGGGCAGGTGGGAGCCCTGCCGCCGGTACCGGAGCCGGACCTGTTCCTCCAGCAGAGCCTGGACGAGGCGCTGGTCCTCGCCCACCTGCTGTACAAGGGGGACCCGCTGGTACGGGGGAGCGTGCGGCTCACCGTGGACCAGGGTTCCGTGATCGACGGCCTGGACCGGCGCATCCCCATGCAGGGCTGGAACGACCACAACGCGGCGGTGCTCGCCCGTGCGAAGGAGTGCGGGGAGCTCCTTCCGCACATCGACATCGAGTCCACCGCCAAGATGTTCACGGGCAGCTTCACCGGCGTCCAGGTGCTCTCGAAGATCATGACCGGGCACGCGGACATGGTGGAGCGGGTGACCGACCTGATGCGGACGCTGCTGACCGCCATCGCCATGCCCGGCGTGCTGGTGCGCCTCGACTTCGCCCCGGACCGCGCGGAGCGCGTGTACGAGGCGGCCGTCAAGGAGCGCGACGCGAAGGCCGAGGCCCAGGCGGCGCAAGCGGCGGCGGAGGCGGCCGGGGCCTGAGCCCGGTCGGATGACCGGCGGTCCGGAAACGGACCGCCGGAACGGGGGAGGGGGCACGTTGTTCTCCTCGGTGTTGCGTGGGTGTGGTGGGGCACGAAAACGCAGGGACCAACCGAACGGAGTGCACAGATGGACATGGTTGCTTGCCCGTACGCGCTGGACGTGGCGGGCCGGGACATCGCGGGCGAGGCCGCGATGCTCCGGGAGCGGGCGCCGGCGGTCGAGGTGGAGCTCCCCGGCGGGGTGCGCGCCTGGGCCGTGGTGGGACAGGAGCACGTCGAGCGCCTGCTGCTCGACCCGCGGGTGTCCAAGGACGCCCGGCGGCACTGGCCGGAGTTCGTCGACGGGCGCATCACGCCCGAGTGGCCGCTCTATCCCTGGGTGGCCAACGAGAACATGCTGTTCGCCTACGGCCAGGAGCACACCCGGCTGCGCCGCCTCGTCGCGGCGGCGTTCACGGCGCGGCGGGCCGCGGCCCTGCGGCCCCGGGTCGAGGAGCTGACCGTCGAGCTGCTCGACGCACTGGACTCCGTGCCGGCCGGCGAGCCCGTCGACCTGCGCTCCGCGTTCGCGGAACTGCTGCCCCTGCAGGTGATATGCGAGCTGTTCGGAGTCGAGCGGGGACCCGGGCGGGTCGCCCTGTCGGCCGCGCTGCGCACCGTGTTCAGCACCACGGTCCCGGCGGACGAGATGGAAGCCGCGCGCATGACCGCCTTCGGTCTGCTGGCCGGGCACGTGGCGGCCAAGCGGGCCGAGCCGGGCGACGACCTGACCTCTTCGCTGATCGAGGCCCGGGACAACGGCGAGGGTCTCACCGAACCCGAACTGCTCGGCTCCCTCTTCCTGTTGATCGCGGCGGGCCAGGACACCACGTCCACGCTCATCACCAACGCCCTGGGCGCGCTGCTGTCCAGTCCCGGGCAGCTCGCGCACGTACGGGAGGGCCGGGCCGGCTGGGAGGACGTGGTCGCCGAAACCATGCGGCTCCACAGCCCCGCGAGCTATTCGCCCATGCGCTTCGCGGTGGAGGACATCGACCTGGACGGGGTCCGGATCGGGCAGGGCGACCCCATCCTCGTCTCCTTCGCGGCCGGTGGCCGCGACCCCGAGCGGTACGGGCCGCGGGCCGCGGAATTCGACCTGCTGCGCACCGGGCGCGACACCCTCGGATTCGGGCACGGCGTGCACCGCTGCTTGGGCGCCCCGCTGGCCGTGCTGGAGGCCACCACCGCCCTCGCCGCGCTCTTCGAGCGCTACCCGGACATGACCCTCGGCTGCCCGGCGCAGGAGCTGGAGCCGCTGCCCACCTTCCTGCTGAACGGCTACGCGGCCCTTCCCGTGGTGCTGCGCCGGGCCTGAGCGGCGCGCCGGGGACGGCTGACGGTACAGAGCCCGAAGGCTCCGCGGCGAACTCGGCCGCGGAGCCTTTCCGTTGTGCCCGGTGGGTACGGACGCTTCGCCTCCGCTCCTTCCTGTGGATTCGATGGGTGCTCCTCGACCGCGTATAGAAACCGCATCAGCGGTTTGTTAAAGTGAGGGTGTGAGGGAGCTGCGGCACGGGCCGATCGGGGGCCGTCCCTCGCGGACACAGCAACCACTGCGGAGCGACGGAGCCCCCTTGCCCAGACAGGAACGCGCGGTACGCACGCGCAACGCATTGATCGAGTCGGCCGCCGAGCTGTTCGGCCGGGACGGTTTCGAATTGGTCTCGCTCGCGGCCATCAGCTCGCGGGCGGGAGTGAGCAGCGGGGCACTGCACTTCCACTTCCCCAACAAGGAGGCGCTCGCGGAGGCGGTCGTCCTGCTGGCGGGCCAGCGGCTGGACGACATCACGGCGCGGCCGGCCGGCCGCCCCCTCCAGGCGCTGATCGACGCCCTGCACTGCCTCACCCGGGCGCTCCGGTCGGACGTGATCCTGCGCGCCGGGTTCGATCTGAGCTGGAACCCGGTACGGGTACGGGTCACCCGGGACCTGCGCCGTACCTGGCAGGAGTGGGTGGAGGAGGTCCTGCGCCGGGCCGAGCGCGAGGGCTCCCTCGCGCAGGGGGTCGACGCCCGGGACGTGGCGAACACGGTCGTGGCCGCCGCCGCCGGGTTCGAGACCCTGGGCGGCCGGGACCCGCGGTGGTTCTCGCAGGCCACCGTCACGGGCTTCTGGGCGCTGCTGCTCCCGAGGCTCGTGGACGGGCCCGCCCTGGGCGAACTGGTGGCCTCCGGCGCCGTCGAGGAGGGGGTCCGGCACGCCTGAGGCCCCGGACGGGCGTACCCGTCCGGCCGGTCGGCGATCGGCGTGCGGTACCGGGTGAGAGGCCCGGCGGGCCGGCTCGTCCTTCTTTGCGTACGGGAATCCTCCTGCTCTTCAGATCCCTCGGCGTTCCCGGCCCCCGTGGCCGCATCCACCTCACCGTGGTGCGGCCGCGGGCCTTTTCGTATACGGGCAGTGATGCCCTGGCGGCGCCGGACGGGCCGAGGATGCCACGAACTGGGCACCTCCGAGACCTCAAAAACAACCCGCGCAACAGGTATGTTTTCTGTCGCAGATTGATGCGGCCATCGGCGGGAGCCGATCCCCGTGCGGGGATCCGGCACGCTCCCGGTCGTTCCGCGGAGGAGTCAACAGGTCATGGAGGTCCAGGTGTTCGACACGATCGGGTACGGCCCGGCGCAGGAGCAGGCCGGGGCCGGGGGCCACGTCCGCGGGCGGTGCGCCGCGGTGGCCCTCGACGCACTGCTGGAAGCCGACTCGCCCCGGCTGGGCGGACAGGACGAAGAGCACGTACGGCTGCTCGCGGCCCGGGGGGACACGCCGCCCATCCTGGTGGACCGCCGCACGATGCGGGTCGTCGACGGGATGCACCGGCTGCGGGCGGCCCGGCTGCGCGGCGATGAGAGCATCGAGGCGGAGTTCCTCGACGGCGGGGCGGAGGAGCTCTTCGCCCTCGCGGTGAAGCTCAACCTCGAAAACGGCCTCCCGCTGTCGCAGGCCGACCGGATGGCCGCGACCGTACGCGTCCTGCGCGCCTGGCCCGAGTGGTCGGACGGCCGGATAGCCGTGCAAGTGGGCCTCTCCGCGACCACGGTCTCCGTGATCAGGCGTCGTTCGGCGGTGCCGGGCGGGCAGTCGGATGTGAGGGTCGGCCGGGACGGCCGGGTGAGGTCGGTGCGCGCGGCCTACGAGGGGCGGCTGCGGGCGAGCCGGCTGATCGCCACCGATCCCGGGGCCTCGCTGCGGACCATCGCCGACCGTGCGGGCATCGCCACCTCCACGGCCAAGGACGTGCGCGACCGCATCCTCAAGGGCGAAGACCCGCTGCCTCCCAAGGCGCAGGCGGCCAGGGCCCGGGCTGCCGAGGCCCGGGCGGCCAGAGCGCACGCGTCCGGGGAGCCCGGACCGGCCCCGCACGGCCCCGCCCCGCACGGACCCGGCCTCCGCGCGGCTCCGGCGGGGGAGCGGGTCAGGGAGGCCGCAGGGCGCGGTTTCGGGGCCCTCCCCGCGGCCGCGGGCGGGCCGGTGCTGTCGGAGATGCGCAAGGACCCCTCGATGCGCTCGGAGGCGGGCCGGATGCTCCTGCAGCTGCTGGCCGCCCACCCGATCGGCGACGAGGCCACATGGCGCCGGCTGGCCCTGGCCGTGCCGGCGCACCGCGCGGCGGCGCTCGCGCGGGCGGCCCGGCGGTGCGCGGACCACTGGCTGCGCTTCGCCGAGGAGCTGGAAGCAAAGAGCTGGTGAAGAAAAGGTACCGCTGCCGTGGTTTTTTTAGCCACCCATCCCGCCCTCTGAGCGGATGGGTGGCGGGCTCGTTTGTGCCCATTTTTCGGTGAAACCACCCCAGAAAACCGGAGGTCGAGGCCGTCTGGGCCGTCCTGATCGGGGCTCCCTCCACCCCTCCAGTGGCGCGCTGCCCGCTGGCTGAGACTTGACAAACGGCATCGCCGGTTTGTTTTATCTAGTTGTTGCTTTGGATAGAGCCGTAAGGAAGTGGGGGCATCATGCGGTTCAACCTTCTCGGTCCACTCGAAGTGGTCACTGCCGAGCGGGCACTGCCGCTGGGCGGGGTCATCCAGCGGGCCACACTCGGCTACCTGGTGCTGAACGCGAACAAGGCTGTCGCGACAAGTCGGCTGGTCAAAGCCCTGTGGGGTGATGATGCGCCGATGACCTCGCGCAAGATGGTCCAGAACGCGGTCTCGGGCATCCGTCGGCTCCTGGAGGAGCCCGGGGTCGAGGGCCGCGGGGTCCGCCTCGCCACCGCTCCACACGGCTACCAGCTGAACCTCGACCCAGAAACCATCGACACGGTCCGTTTCAGGACTCTGGCGGCCCGTGGCCGCGGTGAGCTCGCCGCCGGATTCCCGGAGGTGGCCGTCGACACCCTGGCCGAGTGCCTGGGCCTGTGGCGCGACTCGGTGCTCGCCGACCTCGCCGAGACCGGTATCAACTGGCCGTCCTTCGCCCAGCTGGAGCGCGAGCGCCTCGCGGCCTACGAGGACTGGGCCACGGCCGCCCTCGAACTGGGCCGCCACCACGAGCTGGTGTGCGAACTCGAAGAGATGGCCGCCGCCGTACCCACGCGCGAACGACTCTGCCGCCACCTGATGCTGGCGCTCTACCGGTGCGGCCGGCAGTACGAGGCGCTCGCCGCCTATCGCCGCACCCGCCAGGCGCTCGTCGACTTCCACGGACTCGACCCGACGCGCGAACTCCAGGACCTCGAGCTCGCGATCCTCAACCAGGAACCGCGCCTGCTGGGACGCCAGTCGCAGCTCGTGTGAATCCGGTGGCCCGCTCCTCCCGCCGATCCTCCTCTTTCCCGCACCGGGCCCCGGCCCGCCGGAAATAGGGGGATCAGTGGGGTGCCGACCGGCTCGGCGGAATGCGGGAATGAACACCAATGGCTTCCGGAGAGTTTCTCGTCTCTCACGTTCGACAGATTTTCATTAGTTCCATCCCCATCTCAGATAATGGAGGAACCTTGCTTACGCGACGTACTCTCTTCCGGGTCGGCGGCGGCATAGCCGTGGCCGCTACGGTCGTCGGCAGCACCGGAGCGGGCACCGCGTTCGGCCTGGGCGAGAACTGGAACGAGCTGCGCGACGTCCTGCAGGGCGACCTGGTCCTGCCGGCCGACGCCGCCTACGGTCAGGCCAAGCAGCTCCAGGTCGGCCAGTACGACGCCTTCAGCCCGGACGCCATCGCGTTCTGCGAGACGGCCCAGGACGTGCAGAAGACCGTCCTGTTCGCGCAGGAGTACGACCTTCCGATCCGGGTCCGCAGCGGCGGCCACAACCTCAACGGCTGGTCCAGCGGCGACCAGGTGCTGATCGTCGACGTCTCGCGGATCAACCACGCGACGGTCAACAGCGGCGGCACCGTCCAGGTCGGCCCGGGCACCCAGTCCGTGGACGCCCTGGCCACGCTCAAGCCGTACAACAAGCAGATCGTCACGGGCACCTGCCCGACCGTCTGCGCCGGCGGGTTCATCTCCGGCGGTGGTGTCGGCTTCCAGACCAAGAAGTTCGGCCTGGCCGCGGACCGCCTGGTGTCCGCCAAGGTGGTGCTGGCCGACGGCCGCATCGTGAAGGCGTCCGCCGGCCAGAACTCCGACCTGTACTGGGCCCTGCGCGGCGGCGGTGGCGGCAACTTCGGCATCGTCGTCGACTTCGAGGTCCGGCCGATCGACGCGCCGCGGCTGGTCAAGTTCGAGACCATCTGGTCCTGGGACGTCGCGGCCACGGCACTGAAGGCCTGGCAGGAGTGGACCATCGGCGCTTCGCGCGACCTCGGCAGCTCGCTCGTCGTCATCCCGCCGTACACCGGCTCCCCGGTCGTGAAGATCTACGGTGGCTACCACGGTGCGCAGGCACCGCTGGAGCAGGCGCTGAACGACCTCGCGACGCGCATCGGCGCCGCGCCGCTCTCCCGCACCGTGTCGGACATGGGCTACTCGGACGCCATGCGCAGCCTGTACGGCTGCGGCGACCTGACCGACGACCAGTGCGACCGCGTGGGCCGCAACCCCGAGGCCGTGCTGGGCCGTACGCCCTTCCAGCGCCAGAGCTACGCGCTGACCTCGCGGGTGACCACCACCTCGGAGGCGGCCGGCCTGCTCTCGGCGTGGAACACCAACTCCGGCAGCCTGATGCACCGCTTCCTGATCGTCCAGGCGCTGGGCGGCGCGGCCAACGACGTCAGCCCGTCGGCGACCGCCTTCCCGCACCGCAGCGCGCAGTTCCTCTTCGGCTTCCAGGGCGGCGTCGACAACGAGGCGCTCGTGGGAGACCTCGGCGGCTGGGCCGACGCGGGCCGCACCGCGCTCGCTCCCGTCGACAGCGGTGCGTACATCAACTTCCCGAACTCCACCAAGATCCGCTCATGGGGCTCGGCGAACTACGGCGGCAACCTGGACCGCCTGAAGCGGGTGAAGGACAAGTACGACCCCTTCGGCTTCTTCGCGCACCCCGGCTCCATCCTCTGCTGATCCCCGCATCGGCGCACCAAGGCCAAGGGCCCCGGACTCGTCCGGGGCCCTTGGCCTTTCGCCGTGCGCTGCTCACCGCTCACCGCTCACCGCACGCGCAGCTCCGACTCGACGGTCTGCAGGTCGATGTCCGTGGTGCGCACCTTCAGCTCGACCTTCCAGACGCCGGCCACGGGCAGGATGACGTTGGACGTGGAGAACTCCCCGGGACCCTGGCGGGTGAGGGCGAACCGCATCGCGTCGGGGCCGCCGGAGGCCTGCCGCAGCGCGGCGGAGACCTCGGGGACGTCCCGGACCGCGCCCTTGGCATCACTGATCCGTACGGTCAGCCGGGCGTCGGCGCCGGCCCGGGCCGGGTCCAGAACGATCCTGGCGCTGCCGCCGGTGAACTTGACCTCGACGCGCTGCGCCGTGGGCACGGGCGCCGCGGGCCGGGAGCCGGGCGGCGTGGCCACGAGGACGGCGGTGAAGGCGAGGACCACGACCGCGAAGGCCACTTCCACGCGCAGCGACCACCGGAGCTGGCGGCGCGCCGACCGCTCCCGTTCGGCCTCGGCGCGGGGCGTGGTCCGGCCGGTGGCGGAGGCCGCCGGGGCGGACGGCCCGCCGACGGCCGCCAGGACCTTCTCCGTGACCGCGGCGGCGGGCGTGGCGGCGTAGCGGCGGCGCACGACGGACCGGGACAGCGCACCGCCCCACACGAGCACCCCGACCGCGGCGAGTTTGAGGACGAGCAGGGTCCCGTAGGAGGTGCCGGTGAGCGCCTGCACGCTGCCCACCCCGCGCCAGGCACGGTAGATCCCGGTGACCGTCAGGACGAGCACGGCCGTGCCGGCGATCCAGGAGAAGCGGCGCAGCGCCGTGCCGACTTGGTCCGCCGGCAGCGGCGCCTTGCGCCGTACGACGCTCAGCAGGAGGAAGGCCAGACCGCCGAACCACGCGGTCATGGCCGAGGTGTGCAGCAGGTCCGCCGCCGATACGAGCAGTTCCCCCTCGGCGTTCGCGTGGCCGGTCCCCAGCCAGGTGGCGGGCAGCAGCACGGCGCCGGTCACCGCCAGGGCCCGGCGGGCCGCCCCGCCGGTACGGCCCCCGCCGCGAACGGCCAGGAGCAGGAGGGGTCCGGCGACGGCGAGCAGCCCGATCCGGCCGAGCACGTACCGGCCGAAGTCGGTCTCCACCGTCGAGCCCAGCAGGCTGGGCTCGAGGAGAGCGCCGAGCCCGCGGCCGGCCGCGTACGGTCCCTGGATCAGGAGCACGCCGGCGGCCGCGGCCAGGGCGGCGGCCCAGGCGCCGGCCAGCAGCCGCCGGGGCCGGGTGCGGGCCCACCCGGCGGGCCAGCAGAAGAGCAGGAAGACCGCGCCGCCGCCGAGCAGGCCGAGGGCGGCGTAGCCCAGCCAGCGCAGGCCGGTGAAGACGGCGCGGACCGTGGGGTCGGCATCGGTGCCGGCCCCGGCGGCGGGCAGTTCGCCCAGCTCCGCCGAGCCGACGGCGAAGACGATCACTCCGTAGATGGGGTGCGAGTCCGCCGAGACGACCCGCCAGGTGAGGGTGTGGACGCCCTCGTTCAGCGTGCCGGGCAGCGGTACGACGATCTTGTCGGGCGCGGCCGGGTCGTTGCGGGCACCACCGAGTTCGACGTCCCCCCGCGGGCCGTCGAGTCGCATGCCCCCCTCGACCGGGGAGGCGCCCTCGCTGAAGGTCAGGGTCACCTCGGAGGGGGCGGTCGCCAGCCGCTCTCCGTTGGCGGGGGACGAGGACAGCAGCTGTGCGTGGGCCTGAGCCGGCTGCGCCGGGACGGCAAGAGCCATCCCGGCGACAACCGTCATCAGAACCAGTGCACGCGCTATCCACCGCAGAGGGCTGGGGGTGTGTCCCCCGGGAAAGCACAGCACAACGTTCTCCTTACAAGGGCGCCGGAGCGCCGGGGGAGCCGGTCGGAGTCACCCTCAGGAGCCCCCACATGCCGGCCGCCGCGAACGGCTGCCTCGCATCGGACACGAGGTAGTCCCCTGTGTAGCGGAACCGCCCGCCGGCCGCACCCAGTTGTGCGTCCACCGTCTCACCTGCGGTGACGGTGCGGGCGGACATCTTCTGGGAGCCCTCCATGCCCGGTTCGAGCGGGAAGCTGTGACCGCCGACGGTGAAGGAGTGGAACTGGTCGGAAGCTCCCACCCCGACCCGGAAGACCACGGGGTCTGCGGAGTTGGCCCGGAACACGGGTGTCGCGGGGTCTCCGTAGGGATCCGAGGAGAACGCCGACCCGTACGAGCCGATGACCGGCGCGCTCGGGAAGTTGTTGACGTAGGACGTCAGCCCGAGCCGCTTGGTGAGGGGCTCGCTGTGGTAGTTGAAGTGGCTGTATCCCTTGTCGAACGAGCCGGTGTTGCCCGCGGTGCCCGGCGGCGCGCCGGGGATCGGGGCGACGGGCCGGTTGAAGGCCTCCGCCGGGTTCACGCCGTTGCCCGCGACCTGGTCCCCGTACGGCAGGATGCTGCGCGAGAACTGCTGGTCGGTGCTCTGCATCAGCAGGGCGAACTCCCGGAACTTGCGGCCGCCCGGCACCCTGATGATCGCTTCCGTGCTGGTCCTCGTCGCGGTGAGCGGTGCGCCCGTCGCGCTGTCCGACCAGGTGGACCCGGCCGGCTCGACGATCAGCATTCCGTAGGCGCCGTGCCGCAGCGAGGCCGTGCTCCCCAGGTTCTGGAAGAGCGAGGAGCCGAGCTCGGTGTCCGCGTGGAAGGTGTACGTGAGCGACTTCCCGGCCGCCACCGTGGTGTCCGGGTTCAGACCCACCGCGGCGCCGCTCGCCAGCTGCTGGTTGCGCGTCAGCTTGGCGAGGTCGAAGCCGGCCCGGGTGCCCCCGTACGGCGAACCGGGGTCCGTCCTGTTGTTCAGGGTGATGGACACGCAGTCGCCCTTGTTCGCCCGCAGCACGAGCGGTTCGAGCTTCTTGGCGCCGCTCTTGAGCGCGTCCACGTCCGAGGAGAGGGCGTAGACCACGCCGCCGGTGTCCTGGAACGGCGCTGTCGGCAGCGTCATGTTGATCACGGACACGTCGTACTTCAGGACGCGGGCCGTGCTCGGGCAGGACGCGGCCGTGGACGTGACCACGGAGGCGTCGGGCTTGCCGTCCGCGGTGTAGGCGGCCGCCGGATCGGGACCCGGCGTGACCTGGGTGTTGCCGGTGGCCGCGACCTGCTTGGGGAAGCCCGCTCCCGTCGGGGGCGCGGTCCGCCCGGGCAGCGGCTTCAGATCGCTCTGCAGCCGGTCGTGCACCCGGAAGATGCCCCAGGCGCCGCTCTCCATCGCGAAGGTGCGCGTGCTGTAGTACAGGTAGTCGCCCGGCGAGGCCGAGGGACCGCCCGCCCCGCCGTCCAAGACGTAGTCGAACCGCTCGGAGATTCCCGTGGTCGCGGCGTCCATCAGCTGGCCGCCCTTGTTGAACCGCTCCATGCGGAACCGGTGGCCCTGGATGCGCAGGGCTTCGGCGCGGTCGTTGACGCCGATGGTGCGCACGACCACCGGGTCGCCGGCGTAGGCACGCAGGAGCGGGGTCCTCGGGTCTCCGTACTTGACGGAGGAGAAGACGTACGGATCGACGGTGGTCACCGTCGCCCGCGCGGTGTTCGCGTCGGGCTTGGCGGGGTCGTCGGGAGCACGGCTGAAGGCGTTGCGGCAGCGCGCTCCGTTGTACTCCTGGCGCTGGTCGGTGGTCGTGGGGTCGGCGGGGGTGGCACCCGGTGGTGTTCGTTCACCGAGTGGCGCGGCTCTGAGGTTGATGGAGCCCTCCTCGCACTCCTGTCCGTTGTTGAAGGGGTTCAGGCCCGGTCCGGGTGGTGTGTAGAGCTCGCTCCTGCCTCTTCGCCCGTTGTGGAGGAAGACGGTGTACTCGCGGAAGGAACCGGACTGGCCGACACCGACGGAGCCGCCGGAGGTGTTGACGATGTCGACGATCGTGCCGCTGTTGACCTCCTTGCCGGTGACCGGGTCGCGGTAGGTCGACCCCTTGGGCTCGATGATGTGGGCGGCGAACAGGCCGTGCGCCCAGGAGGCCACCGCGTCGACGTGGTCGTGCCAGAAGACGGTGCCCGAGTCCACGTCCGAGTACCAGCGGTACTGGACGAACTCGACGGTCACCGGCTCGCCGGCGGTGTGCTGCTTGGTCAGGGGCTGGTCGAAGACGAGCTGGTTGCCCTCGATCCCGACGATCTTCCTGACCTCGATGGTGTCCCGGCCGACTCCGATGCCGATGGAGATGCCGGTCCGCAGCTTGTCCGTTCCGGACACGGTGATCCGGTCCGGGGCGTCCACGGAGGTCAGCGAGCGGTTCTCGCGCGAGGTGGCGAAGACGGCCTGCTCGAAGGCGAAGCCGGCGACGACGCCGTCGGACGCCAGCGGGTCGAACTGGACCAGGTGAGTGTGCATGTTGACCTTGCTCTGCACACTCGCTTTCAGCTCGCTGCCGAAGGTGATCGCCACGCAGTCGCCGACGTTGGAGCGGATCACCAGCGGGTCGACGGGCTTGCGTCCCTCGAGGACGTCCTTCTTGTCCTCGTTGAGGACGAAGACCTCACCGTCCTTGTCGACCTCGCGGTCGGTGGACTGGAGGGACACGGGCACGGCCGTCACGTCGTAGCGGCGTACCCGGGCGTCCTTGGGGCACAGGCCGCCGGGATTCTTGTCACTGACCGTCTCGCCCACGCCCGGCGCTCCCGCGTGCCCGTTGGGGGCGAACGGCGGACGCTGGCCCAGATGCGGGCGCAGCAGCGGGTAGGCCGGTTTGCCGGTGCGCGGGTTGAACCGGATCGTCGGCCGCTCACCTGGGGATTCGGACTTGAAGTTGGCCCATACGGCGCTGGTCTCGGGCTCGCCGAGGTAGACCGGCGCGTCCTCGGTGCCGCCCTTCTGCCAGTCCCAGACCGTCGCGTCGTCCGGGTCCGGCCCGCTGCCGGCGTTCCAGCGGGTGCCCTGCGGCGGGAGACTGCCCTCGACCAGGGATTCCAGCGTGATCTGCGTCGATGGGCTGGTCAGGTGTTTCGCCAGGACCACGGTCTTGCCCTGGATCGTCCGGCCGATCAGCTGCGAGGAGTCGACCCCCTCCTGCAGGGGCGTCTTGCCCGGTAGCGGGGCCAGCGTGGGTTGCGCCGTGTCGAAGACGCGCCACATCCCCCACATGCCGGCGACGTAGTGCTGGCCTATATGACAGTGGTAGAGGAAGTCGCCGGCCGCCTGCTGGCAGCCTCCGGCGCCGCACTCGTGCTCCAGGTTGAAGCTCTCCATCGGACTGACCGTCTGCGAGTCCAGCCGGATCGACTTGGCGTTCTGGATCGGTGTCTTGGTCAGGCCCGCGTCCATGTCCGTGTTGTCCGAACCGGGGTTGAGCCGCCAGCGGGTGCCACCGCCGTGCACGTGGTGCACGTGCAGCTGTTCGGCGCCCGCGTGCACGAGCCGCGTCTTGGTGGGCTCGCCGAGGTAGGAGCGCGGCATGGGCGTGGCCGGGTCGCCATAGGTGTACGAGCTGTAGGCCAGCGACTTGTTCGCCTTCTGGACCTCGGCCCCGCGCGCGGCCTCCAGCTGGAGACGGCGGTAGAAGGGCTCGCTGCGGTAGTTGATGCCGCGGCTGCCCGGCCGGTACACCTTGGTGCCGCCGCCGCCCTCGTTGGGGATGGTCGGCGTCGGCGGACGCAGGTCGATCATGGGCAGCGGACGGCCGTACTCGATCTGGTCGCCCACGGGGATGCCGGTGTCACCGCCGATCGGGATGCCCTCGTCGTTCTCGCGCAGCGGCCTGCGCAGGTTGAAGGTCTCGTCGCCGATCTCGTGGTAGATCAGGGCGAACTCGCGGAAGCTGGTCCCCGTGGGCGGGCGGACCATGGCCTCCCAGTTGCTCCACTTGTTGTCCTCGGTCCGGTCGGCGCCGGTGACCGGGTCGTACCAGCGGGCGCCGGCGCGTTCCGCGATCAGCGCGCCGAACAGGCCGTGGGACGTCAGCTGCGTGGACTCGCCGCCGCTGCGGAAGACCTTGGTGCCCTCGCCCATGGCCGGGTCGAGGTAGTAGCGGTACTGGCGGGTCTCACCGGGCTTGGCCAGGGACGCCGGGTTCTTGCCGACCTCTTGGCCGCCCGCTCCGCCGGCCGCGTCGTAGGCGACGCCGGCCAGGTCCACGGAGACGGCCGGGACCCCGCCCGGCTGGACCACCGCGGGGTTGCCCAGCGAGCCGGAACGCGGAGCCTTCTGCAGCTTGTTGGTCAGGTTGATGACCACGCACTCGCCGAGGCGGGCGCGCATCACGAGCGGCTGGATCGGGTCCTGGCCCAGCCCGGTGGCCACCTTCGCGGCCGTCGGGTCCTCCTTGTCGAGCGCCGAGGCCCGGCGCAGTGCGGCCTCCTGCTCGCGTACGGCGCCCTCCCGGTCGGCGAGGACGTACATGTAGCCGTACGGGTCGTGGTCCCCGAACCGGTCCACGGTGATGTCCACGTCGATGGCGTGGACGTCGAACACCCGCTGGGGCGAGGTGGCGCAGCTGCCGGCCTCACCGTCCGAGGCCTCGTCGGGCTGGGCCGCGGCGCCCGTGGGCGCGAGCAGCGCGGCCAGCAGAAGGGCACTCACGGTGTGCCGCAGCGCGAGCACCCAGGTGCGGGGCCTGCGCAGGACCGCGTACAGGCTCCGCGCCAGGGCGCGCGGCGAGAGCTCGGTCAGGACCGCCCCGACGAGCGCGAGCAGCAGGATCGCCGCCTCCACCTGGAGCGCCTGGTCCACCCCGTACCGCAGCAGCGCGCCCGCTTCCCGCGCGGGCATCGCCTCGGTGCCGTGGATGTGTCCGGCGACGGGCGCCATCACCTTGTGGGCGGCGGCCTGGACGGCGGCCAGCGGCACGAAGCCGGCGGTCATGGTGACCGCGACGACCGAGGCCTTGAAGAGCGAGGTGCGCAGGGTGTCCGGGAGCAGCCCGAGCCGGTCGGCCGCGAGGCCGGACAGCCGGACGCCGAGGCCTGCCAGCGGAAGCACCAGGAGAACGTCGAAAACGAGGAACGGCAGATGAGAGACCCATGGTCCCCCTCTGCCGTACACGGCCCAGTGCTGCCAAGCCGCTGTTCCCAGTGCGAGGACGACGGCCAGCAGCATCCGGGACCTGAAGGCTGCGAACGCCTGGTCCTCGGGTGGTCGGCCGGTCCATCCGCGCACCGGCCCGAAATCGGGCGCGGCGGATGTGTCACGCATGGCGAGGTGACTCCCTTGTTCGTGCTTGGGTCGGAAAGGGGGAAGCCGCGCGGAGCGCGGCGGCCGGGTGGGGTTCGGTGGTCGTGCGTTCCGTGGCGCCGGTCCGGTGGCGGCGGTTCGGCCGCGTTGCTTCGGTGGCGGCGCTCCGTGGGTGGCGCTTCAGTGGCCGTGGGCCGGGTCGCCGGTGAGGGAGACGGTCAGCTGCCGCGTTTCGCCGTCGCGCTTCCACAACACCCGCAGGGGCGGGTCGCCGGGCTCCGGGGGCTCGATGTCGAAGTACAGGACTCCCCGTACGGCGCTCCCGGCGGCCAGCCGGGGCAGCTCGCCGATGGTGTCGGAGTGCAGCGGCACCGGTTTGCCGGCGCCGTCCGCACGGCCCCGGCCGCCCTTGCCCCCGATGAGGAAGAACTCCTCCGCGACGCTGAACCCGGTCGGCTCGTCCTCGGTGTTGACGAGGGTGACGGGCACTCCGATCCGCTGGTCGTCGCCTTCCGGCGCGCCCGGCATCATCGAGGAGGGCATCTGGAAGCCGTCGTCCGTGTGGTGGTTGGCCATGGTCGACCACGCGGCCTGGCGGACCTGCGTCCGCACACCTCCGGCCTCGGCGCTCGCGCGGGGGACCGCTTCGCGGGCAGCCACGCGCTCCTGCCACAGCGCGGTGCCCGCCATGGCCGCGAGGACCGCGATGGTCGTGGTGAGCACGGCCAGGGCGCGGACGAGGGACGTGTGGCGGTCCCGGCGGAGCGGGCGCGGCGGGCGGGCGACGGCGGCCGGGCGGGCGGGGCGGGCCGGCCCGGCCGCCGTCGTCACGGAGTCCGGTGCCATCAGACCAGCGCCTGCTGCGCGTCGGCGGGGCTCGCGCCGGCCGTCACACCGCGGGCCAGCAGGATCGAACCGTGGAGGGAGGAGAGTCCGCCGAGCAACGCGGGCCGGATGCGGGGCGCGGGATGACCTGCCCGGGCCAGCCGGCGGGTGTGGCGCTCGACGGTGGGGACGAAGCCGGGCAGTCCGTCGGCGAAACCGCCGCCGATGATGACGGCGCTGGGCCGGAACAGCTCGTTGGTGCCGACCGCGGCCGCCGCGAGGGCGGCGCAGGCCTCGTCGACCGCGAGCACGGCCCAGGGCACGGCGGCCTGCCAGGCCTCGCGCAGCTCCTCGTAGCTCACGTACTCCTCCCCGCGCAGCCGGGCGGCCCGGCGCAGGATCGCCCGTCCGGAGGCGAAGGCCTGAACGCAGCCCTGGCGGCCGCAGTCGCAGCGCGTGCCGGAGCGGTCGACGATCAGGTGGCCGATCTCGCAGGATCCCCGCTCGGCGCCCGGGCAGAGGGACCCGCCGAGCACCACTCCGCCGCCGACCCCGGTTCCGATCCCCAGGTAGACCACGTCCTCGATGCCCGCGGCCCGGGCTTCGGCGAGGGCGGCGACATCCCCGTCGTCCGCGCAGGCCACCGTGGTGCCCGGCAGCATCCGGCGGAGCTCGGAGCGCAGGTCCAGGCCCCGCCAGCCGGGGCGGTTCGGCCAGGCGGTCACCCGGCCGTCCCCGTCCAGGGTGGCGGGCATGGCGATGCCCGCCGCGATGATCGGGCCGGGCCAGTGACCGGGGAGGTCCTCCAGGCACGCGGCGAGCTTCTTCATGTCCGCGCGCACGCCGTCGTCGGTGCGCCATCGGAAGGTGGTCTCGTACGGTTCCGCCCCGTCGCCTTCCACCCGAATGGCGACTTTGGTGCCGCCGACGTCCATCCCGAGGTAACCCTTGATACCGCTCATTCACGTGAGTTTCCGCAGGGCGGACCACTGGGCGGTAACCGCGCCACCACCGGGTCCGCCGGGCAGGATCCGGGAGGGCCGCGTGCTTTTCCGGGCAGGGCCCTAGGGCTCCCCCCTATGTCATCCCTATGTTTCCCCCCGGCGTGACCAATTGGGCACTGAACGGAAATACAAAGAAGCGCGACAACTACCCTCGGCGAGGCCCAGGAACTTCACGGAACTCCCCCCGAGGTGGATTCTGCAATGACCCGTCAATGGCTTTTCATCCGCCTGCCGAATCCGATGAGGAGCCGCTCCGAGGATCATGTATCCCGGGTCGTCTCCACGACGGTCGCCGATCTGGTGAGCCGTCTGCGGACCGCGGACCCCGGGGGGCACTGGCAGTTCACCCGCCCGGGTCCGGGCACCGGAGCGGACCTCACCCTGTCCTTCCACTCCACCGGGGAGGTGCTGCGGGACCTGGAGCGGCGCCTGCGCTCGCTCACGGCGGCGTACAACCGGCCCATGATCACCGATCGGTACGAGCCGCCCACCGGCAAGTACGGCACCCATCAGGTCATCCGGGTCGCGGACCAGCTCGCCACCGAGTCCAGCGAGTTCGCGCTGACCCTGCTCCAGGACGGCGAGCTGGCGGCGTCGGAGCAGTTGCGGCTGGCGACCCAGCACCTGTGGCACCTCAGCGCCCTTACCGCCCCCGGGGACCGGGCGGCGTTCCTCTTCCACTTCTGGCAGTTCGGCACCGACCGGCTGGAGCCGGCCGGGCGCTTGGAGCTCGCCGCGGAGGCGGACGCCTACGGCGCCGACCTGATCGTCCGGCCACTGGCCGGCGACGTCCTGCTGTGGGACCGCTACGTACCGGCCGTGCGGACGGTCATCGAGGACCCCCAGGAGGGCGGGGTGCCGGTGAACTACCTGCTCTACGACCACGTTCAGCTCACCCATGACCGCCTGGGCATCCCGGTGCAGACCGGTGCCCTGGCCGCGCGTGCCCTGCGGGCCGCCCTCGCGGCAGGGGCGCCGGTCACCGAGGTGCTCAGCGCCAGCGGAGCCCGCGCGCTCCAGTCGGCCTGAAAGGCCGCCGGCCGCGGGCCGCATCACACCGGATCGGAAAGGACCTCTCACTGTGACTGCAGTGACTGCAGCGACGGCCGTGCCCACCACGGACACACAGACCCGTCGGCGGATCGACGTGGAGCTGGGCGACCGTTCGTACCCGGTCCACATCGGTTCCGGCGTACGCCACCTGCTCGCCGATGCCATCGCCGCGACGGGCGCGCGCCGCGTGGCCGTGGTGTCGGCCCGGCCCCGGGACACCCTGCCGGAAACGGGGGTGCCCACCCTCCATCTGGAGGCCCGGGACGGCGAGGTGGACAAGACGCTCGCGACCGTGGACCGCATGTGCCGGGCGTTCGCCGACTACGGGCTCAGCCGCGCGGACGCCATCGTCTCGGTCGGCGGCGGTACGACCACCGACTCGGTGGGCCTGGCGGCGGCGCTCTACCACCGGGGCCTGCCGGTGATCCACCTGCCCACGACCCTGCTGGCCCAAGTGGACGCCAGCGTCGGCGGGAAGACCGCGGTGAACCTGCCGCAGGGCAAGAACCTGGTGGGCCAGTACTGGCAGCCCGCCGCGGTGCTGTGCGACACCGACTTCCTGCGGACCCTCCCGGAGCGGGAGTGGACGAACGGCTACGGGGAGATCGCCCGGGCCAACTTCATCGGGGCCGGGGACCTGCGGGGGCTGCCGCTCGTCGAGCAGATCGCGGCGAGCGTGGCCTGCAAGGCCCGGATCGTGGCGGCCGACGAGCGCGACTCGGGGCTGCGGCACACCCTGAACTACGGCCACACCCTGGGCCACGCGCTCGAACGTGCCACGGACTACGCCCTGCGGCACGGCGAGGCGGTGGCCATCGGCACCGTGTTCGCGGGTCGGCTGGCGGGGGCGCTGGGCCGGATCGACGCCGCGGGGGTCGCCGAGCACCTCGACGTCGTACTCGCCTACGGGCTGCCGCACCGGCTGCCCGCCGGGGTGGCGGTGGCGGATCTGATCGCCCTGATGCTGCTGGACAAGAAGGCCACCACGGGGCTGTCGTTCGTACTGGACGGCCCGCGCGGGGCGGAGCTCGTCACCGGGGTTCCGGAGCCCCTGGTGGCCGAGGTGCTGTCGGGGATGGAGCGTGAGGGCTGAGGCGCGCCCGACGGCGGGAGCGTGACGGTGGGGGACGGGTTGCCGGGCGGTTGACGGCCGCTGGTTCCCGGGGGAGAGGATCGGCTCGGGTTTGAGAGCGCGCCTGCCCGTGCTTGCGGCCCCTCGGTCGAAAACCGAGGGGCCGCAGGCACGGGCGGGGACGCACTTCAGCACACGGTGATCAGGCGCGGGCCGCCCACGGTGTTCGCCCTCGCAGCCTGGCGCGGCATCCGTTCGGTGCCGCGAACTCCGTGCGCGCCGCGTGCGGAGCCACCGTCACCACAGCTTCCGTGGAGTGTTCCTGCCATGAAGACCTCTCGCGTCTCCTTCGCCGCCGCCCTCGCCGCGGGTTCCGTCCTCGTCCTCTCCGGCACCGCCTTCGCCCATGTCGGCGTGCAGCCCGTCGGAGAGGCCGCCAAGGGCGGCTACGCGACGCTCAACTTCAAGGTCCCCAACGAGCGCGACGGCGCCTCGACCACGCAGCTGGAAGTCAACTTCCCCGTCGACCAGCCGCTGTCCTCCGTCATGCCGCAGGACGTTCCCGGCTGGACCGTGAAGGTGGAGAAGACCAAGCTCGACAAGCCGCTCACCGTGCACGGCAAGCAGATCAACGAGGCCGTCACCAAGGTCACCTGGACCGGCGGAAGGATCGAGGCCGGCAAGTTCCAGCAGTTCCCGGTCTCCGTCGGCAAGCTGCCCGACAACGCCGATCAGATGGTCTTCAAGGCGATCCAGACCTACGACAACGGCGAGATCGTCCGCTGGATCGAAGAGCCCAAGGAAGGCGCCGCGGAACTGGAGAACCCCGCTCCGCTCCTGAAGCTGACCGCCGCCGGCGCCGACCACCACGACGCCGCCGCCAAGAAGCCGGCGGACGAGGCGAAGAACTCCGCCGCCGAGCACAAGGACGGCCAGGAGGGTCACGACACGGCCGCCGAGAGCGGCTCCGACACGACCGCGCGGGCCCTCGGCATCGCCGGCATCGTCATCGGACTCGGCGGCGTGGCCTTCGCCGTCACCTCCCGCCGCCGCACCTCCTGACCTGTGCCCGAGGGGTGCAGGGGGCCGAGGCGGAACCGGATGTCATCTCGCGGTGTGCCGAATCCGGCTCCGCCCGTACAGGAGCGCAGATACTCATGACCGACACGACCACGGTTCCCGCCACGGAGACGGACGAAGAGCGCTCGACCCGCTTCGAGCGGGACGCCGTCGCCTACCGGCCCCTGCTGTACGCCCACGCCACCCGGCTGACCCGCAACCCGGCCGATGCCGAGGACCTGGTGCAGGAGACGTACGTCCGGGCGTACCGCAGCTTCCACCAGTTCCGCCCCGGCACCAACCTGCGGGCCTGGCTGCTGCGGATCCTCACCAACGTGTTCCGCACCGACTACCGCAAGCGGCAGGCGGGTCCGCGCTTCGCGCACGCCTCGGACATCGAGGAGTGGCAGCTCGCGAGCGCCGCCTCCCGCGCCTTCGGGGGGCTGCTCTCGGCGGAGTCCCAGGTCATGGACCGGATACCAGACCCCGTGATCAGCGAGGCGCTGCGGGCGATCCCGGGCGACTTCCGGACCGTCGTCTACCTGGCCGACGTCGAGGGACTGCCGTACGAGCAGATCGCCGAGCTGGTCGGCATTCCGTGCGGCACCGTCAACTCCCGTCTGCACCGCGGCCGAAGGCGGCTGCGGACCCTGCTCGACGGGCACCGGGGCCACCGGGCCGGCGCAGGCGACTGGGCGGAGGCGCCGTGACGGCGCCCCGGCAGGAGCCATGATCCATTCCGCTTCCGGGGCCCCGGCGGCAAGCCGCGCGCGACAGCCCTACGAAGCCCTCGGCGGGACGAGCATGCGCTCGGTGCCGAGACCGTTCGTGCGGGTGTCCTCGTAGAGGCTGGTCTCGCCGTCGCTCCAGCGGACGACGAGGTCGTCGGTGAGACCGTCACCGGTGTACCGGCCCGCGGTCATGAGGGCGCTGTGGGGCCAGGTGCGGTTCGGGCCGCGGACGGGTCTTGCGCCGCCGAGGCCGCGGGTGGTGATGCCGGTGTGGCTGACGAGCGCGCCGTTGGACCAGCGGACCATGAGGTCCCACTTCCGGTTGCCGGAGAACTGCCCGGCGGCGAGCAGGGCGGCGCCCTTCCAGGCGGGGCCGGGGCCCTTGAGCCGGTGCTCCCGGCCGAAGGTGCCCGCGCCCACGGCGGTGTGGAGGGTGAGTTCGCCGTCGGACCAGCGGACCACGAGGTCGGTGACGTAGGTGGAGGCGTTGAAGCGTCCGGCGGCGATCTGGGTGGCGTGCCTCCAGACGGAGCCGGAGGGGGCCATCTCGGTGACGCGGCCCAGGCCGTGGGAGCCGACGTCGGCGTGCAGGGTCATCCGGCCGTCCTTCCGGCGGACCATGAGGTCGAACTGGTCCGAGCCGGTGAAGTCGCCCGCGGTGATGGTGGCGACCGCCTTCCAGCCCGCGTTCGGTGCCATGAGGCGGCGCTCCGGCAGGAAGCCGCCCCGGCCGTCACCGGGGAAGAGGGTCACCTCGCCGTCCGTCCACACCACGAGCAGGCTGCTGCGGCCGCTGCCGGTGAAATCGCCGGAGGCCATCGCCCTGGCATGGGTCCACAGCTCCCCGGAGCCGGGCAGCGGGAGGCCGTCCCCGGAACCCCGGTAGGGCGGCCGGGAGAGGGCGGCGGGGTCGCGGCCCGTGTCGGCGTCCTCGTACAGGTCCCGGGCGTCCTTGCCGTACAAGGGGGCGTACGTCACCCAGGAGTCGTTGCCGCCGCCGTGGTAGCCGCCGGTGTTGCCGATGACCTTGCCGGTGCGGCGCGCGGGGTCGTAGTCCTTGATCCAGGGGCCGCCGGACACACCGCCGTAGAACCCCTTGCACACCATCCGCAGCTGCCGGAAGCCGCTCAGCCGGGTGGTGGGCACATCGCACCGGACGGGCTTGTGGTCCTTGTTCACGCGGGAGGCGGACGGGTAGCCGACCACGGTGACCTCGTGCTCGTACGTGCTCACCGGCGTGAAGGTCAGCGCCCCGGTCACCTTCTCGATCCGTCCCCTGCCGTTCGGCTCGACGAGGACGAAGGCGAGGTCCAGGTCGGACACGGCGGCCCTGCTGTGCGACCGGTAGCGGGGGTCCGTGTAGACGCCGCCCTCGGCCTTGACCGGGAAGATGCCGAACGGCTGGGCGGCGGCGGTCTTGCCGTGGCGGTAGCGCGGCACGAAGACGGCGCGGTTCTCCGGGCGCCCCATGCCGGCCGCGCAGTGCCCCGCTGTGAGCACCATGCTCTTGCCCCTGCTGCGTACGACGCTGCCGGTGCAGGAGGTGTCCGCCGTGCCGATCCCGGTCTGCCGGTAGAAGAAGGTGCCCACCATCGGCATGCCGTCGAAGTGGATGCCCGTCGCAGTACCCGAGGGCGCGTGCGCGGTGGCCGCGGCCCGGCTCCGGGCGGCGTCGACGGGCACGGCCGAGGCCATGCGGTCGGCCGTCCAGTACGCCTGCGCGGAGCGGAGCCCGCCCAAGGGCGCCGGCGGGGCGGGCGCGGCAGGCGCGGGCGCGGCGCCCGGCAGGGCCGCCCACACGCAGGCGGCCGAGAGGGCGCAGGCGGTGAACCATCCGGATCTCAAAGAACCTGCCCGCCTTCTTCGTGAGGTGCCCCCGTCCGAGCACCGGGCGCCGAGCCGGCCGGCACGACCGTCGACGGACAAGAACGAGATCACACGAGCACGCCGGGGACGTGGACGGGCGCGTTCGCCGCGCTGGTGCTGCTCCTGATTCCCCCGATGGGAAGCGCCCACGACGACGGGGCGGGCCGCGGTGTCCGGCAAACCGGTGGTGCCGGGGCGCCGTGGCCCCGACACTGACCCCTTGTGTCCATGAACCTTCAGACCGGGCCCCTCTGTACGCGCGACTCGCTCGCCGCCGAGCTGCGCACGCTCGGCCTGCGCCCAGGCGAGACCCTGCTCGTGCACTCCTCCCTCAGCTCGCTCGGCTGGGTCTGCGGCGGCGCCGCCACGGTGGTCACGGCGCTGCTCGATGTCCTCGGGGATACGGGGACCCTGGTGGTCCCGACGCACTCCGGCGACAACTCCGATCCGGCGGACTGGGGGAACCCGCCGGTGCCCGAAGCGTGGTGGGCGCAGATCCGTGCCTCGATGCCGCCCTTCGACGCACGCACCACGCCCACCCGCGGCATGGGCGCCGTCCCGGAGGCCGTCCGCACCTGGCCGGGCGCCATCCGCAGCGGCCATCCGCAGACCTCCTTCGCCGCGCTGGGCCCGCGCGCCGCCACCCTCACGGACGGCCACGCGCCGCAATGCCGGCTCGGCGAGCGCAGCCCGCTCGCCCGGCTGGAGGAGGCCGGGGCGCGGATCCTGCTGCTGGGCGCGGGCTTCGACTCCTGCACGGCCTTCCACCTCGCCGAATACCGGGTTCCGGGTCCGGAGGTGGACAACTCCTTCGCCTTCATGACCCCGCAGGGCCGCCGCTGGACGACGGTGCGCGATACGCCGGTCTCCTCGGACGACTTCGACGCCCTGGGCGCCGACTTCGAGGAGGACCGTCCGGTGGTACGGGGCACGGTGGGCGGCGCGGAGGTCCGGCTGTTCGCGCTGGCCGAAGCCGTCGCCTACGCCGAGGGCTGGCTGGCCGCGCACCGGCCGTGAGCCCGTCGTCCGCCGACGTCAGTCGATGGCCTGGTAGAGCGTGGTCCAGAAGTCGCTCATGGCGCGCGGAGAATCCGGGGTGGACAGCCCGACCTGGGTGAGCAGCACTCCGGTGAGCTCGTTGGTCCTGTCCGCGTAGACGCTGGTGCCCGTACCGCCGAACCAGCCGAACTGGCCGGCGGGGGCGTGGTCCCCGCGATGGGTGCGCACCGCCATCCCGAAGCCCCAGCCGCCCTGCGAGCCCTGGCCGCAGGACAGGTGGGCGACATGGGAGAACATGGCTTCCCGGGCGGCCAGTTGACCGGGCGAGAGACGGTTGGTGGTCATCAGCTCGACGGCGGCGCGGGACAGGATCCGTTCGTTCCCGTGCATCCCGTGGTTCAGCAGCATCCGGAAGTAGGCGTGGTAGTCGTCGGCGGTGGAGACCAGCCCGCCCCCGGCGCCCTGGAACGCGGGAGGCGTGCTCGCCCTGCCGCCCGCCGCCTCGTCCCACACGAGGAACTCGCCGGTCTGCGGGTCGGGCCCGTACAGGGGCGGCAGGCGGTCGATCTTGTCTGCGGGCGTGTGGAAGGCGGTGTCCTTCATCCCCAGCGGATCGAGGACGCGTTCGCGCAGGAACGCCTCCAACGGCCGGCCCGCGACCCTGGAGACGAGCACACCGACCACCTCGTTGCTGAGGTCGTACTGCCACCGCACCCCGGGCTGGTACTGCAGCGGCAGCTCGCCGAGGCGCCGCATCCACTCGTCCGGCCCGGGCGCCGGCCCGGATGCCACGCTGTAGTCGAGGCGCTCGAAGGTCGCGGCCCGGATCGGGGAAGCCATCGACTCGAAGTCCACTCCGAGCCCGAAGGTGGAGGTCAGCAGGTCCCGTACGGTGATCGGCCGCTGCGCCGGCACGGTGTCGTCCAGCGGTCCGTCGGGCCGCCTCAGCACCTGCCGGTCGGCGAGTTCGGGCAGCCACGGGTCCACCGGGTCGTCCAGCCGCAGCCGGCACTCGTCGAGCAGGACCATCGCCGCCGCCATCGTGACCGGCTTGGACGCGGACGCCATCCGGAAGATCGTGTCCCGGCGCATCGGCGGGCCGCCGTCGTGACGCATCGTCCCGATCGCCTCGACGTGCGTCCGGCCGCCGCGGCCGACCAGCGCGACGAGGCCGGGAATCTTCTTGGACTCCACGTGCCGTGCCAGCACCTCGCGCAGTCGGATCAGACCTGCGTCGGAGAAGCCGTTGTTGTTGCTCGTGCTCATGATGAATCCCCTGTTCACGGTGTGGGTTCCCCCGGCGGCCGCGGAGGCCGTGGTGGCTGTCCGGCCCCTCGGAGGGGCCATGTGGAGAGCCTGCAGCCTTGACCCTGGGTCAAGGTCAAGCCACTGCCGCGCTATCCTCGCTCCGGTGATCGTCCGGACTTCCCGGCCGTCGCCGTCGCGGTCCGCGAGGCCGCTGCCGCCCACGATCCGGAGGTGTGCCGAGCCGATGGCAGAGGGACTCACGATCGGTCAGGCGGCGGCGTTCGCCGGCGTCACCATCAAGACCGTGCGGCACTATCACCGGCTCGGTCTGGTCGACGAGCCGGAACGCGACGGTTCCGGCTACCGCCGTTACCGGTCGGGCGAGCTGTTCCGGCTGGTCCAGGTCCGGACCCTGGCCGCGGCCGGTGTGCCGCTGGCGGAGATCGCAGACCCGCTCGACACCGATCCCGAGACGTTCGCCGCCACCCTGGACGAGGTCCGCCACCGGCTCACCGAACGGATCGAGGACCTGACCGCGCGCCGCGACAGGCTGCACCGGCTCGCCCACGGCGACCGGGCCCTGCTGCCCGACCGGGCCTGCGCGGTCCTGGAACGACTCGGTGAACTCGGCTTCGACCCCGAGTACGTGGCCGGTCAACGCGAAGCCCTGGTGCTGGCCGGGGCGCTGGTCCCGGAGATCTTCGACAGCTTCCTGACCCGGCTCGAACATTCGCTCCGCGACCCCGAGTCCGTCGAGCTGACCAAGCGCGGCTGGGATGCGAGGTCCTGGGATCCCGGCGACCCGCGGATCGAGGAGCTGGCGTCCGCGCTGGCCGGCAAGCTGCTGGCCGACCGTGCGCTGCTGGCCGTGCCGACCGGGTTCGGGAACCGGTCCGACGCCGCCTCCCGGTACGCGATGGTCAACCACCACCGGGAGGCGGCGTCCATCGCCCGGTTGAACTCACTGATCGAGGCGAAGCTCCGCGCGGCGGGCATCGCCGTCCCGCGCCAGTGACGGCGATGCCGGCCGCAGAAGCCCCGCGAGCCGCGCCTCCAGCCCCGCCCGGCAGTCGGGCCATTCCGCCGCGGTGACCGAATACATCGCGGAGTCGCGGAGCAGGCCGTCCTCGCCCGGGGCCCAGGAGCGGGACCAGTTGCGGAGCACGCCCTCGAAGCGTGCGCCGGCCCTCTCGATCGCGGCGCGCGAACGGGCGTTGCGGGCGTCCGTCTTCAGATCGAGCCGGGCCACGCCCCAGTTCTCGAAGGCGTGCCGGAACAGCAGGTACTTGGCCTCGGTGTTCATCCCCGAGCCCTGGGCCGAAGCCGCGAGCCAGGTGTACCCGACCTCGATCGCGTACAGGCCCTCCCCGGTCGTCGGCCACGGCCGGGGGTCCCAGTAGGCGGTGGCCCCGACCGCCCGCCCGGACGCCTGCTCCACCTGCGCGTACGGCGCCAGTTTCCCCGCGTCGCGACGGGCGAGCTGGGCGTCGATGTACCCCCCGACCCGGTCCGCGGTGGGTACCCACGTGAATCCGTAGGGGCTGCGGTCCTCTTCCGCCGCCACGGCCAGGTCCGCCGCGTGGCGGTGCTCCAGCGGCTCCAGCCGTATGAGCGCGCCGTCCAGGACCGGTCCATCGAGTACGAAGGTCATGATCGCAGCGTTCCAGAGCCGCTTCGCCGTGTCGCGCGAATTCGGCGGGGGCCGGAGCAGGGATCAACGGCTGCCACCTGGCCGCCGAACACCCCGAACCGGTCGCGGCCCTCGTCGACGTCGACGCCCCCGCCGAGCTCCCCGACCACGCCTCTGCCGCGCCGCGCCGGGCCCCGCCCGGAGCCGGGCCGTCGGCCTCGACGGGAGATAGAACGCGGGACAGTCCGGACCCCCGTCGTTACACTGCGCCCAGTTGATCAAGTGGTATGGGGGCGGCCGGTGTTGGAGCGAACGGCGACACGGGTGTGCCCGTTGTGCGAGGCGACGTGCGGGCTGAGCATCACCCTGTCGGACGAGGTCGTCACCCGGGTCAAGGGGAACCGGGACGACGTCTTCAGCAAGGGCTACCTCTGCCCGAAGGGCGCCTCCCTGGGCCGGTTCGACAGCGACCCCGACCGGCTGACCGCCCCGCTGGTGCGCCGGCCCGACGGCGGTTTCGACGAGGTGGGCTGGGCCGAGGCCTTCGCCGCCGTCGAGCGCGGGCTGCGGGGGGTGACGGAGCAGCACGGCAAGGACGCCGTGGCCCTCTACATGGGCAACCCGGTCATCCACACGCTGGCCCTGCCGCTCTACATGCTGGTCCTGCGCGAACGGCTCGGCACGCGCAACATCTACTCCTCCACCACCCTCGACACCATGCCCAAGAGCGTGGCCTGCGGCTGGATGTACGGGGACCCGCTCGCCTTCCCGCTGCCGGACATCGACCGCACCGACCACCTGCTGGTCCTGGGCGCCAACCCCATGGAGTCCAACGGCAGCCTGTGGACCGTCGCCGACCTGCCGGGCCGCCTCAAGGCCCTGCGGGCACGCGGCGGGCGCCTCGTCGTCGTCGACCCGCGCCGCACCCGCACCGCGGACCTCGCGGACGAGCACGTCCCGATCCGCCCGGGCACCGACGCCCTGCTGCTGCTCGGCATCGTGCACACGCTGTTCGACGAGGGCCTGGCGACCGACCCCGGTCCCGGCTTCGCCGGCTTCGACGAGCTGTCCGTCCAGGTGAAGGGGTTCGCCGCCGAAGACGTCGCGGACGCCTGCGGGATCCCCGCGCGGACCATCCGTACGCTCGCCCGCGAGCTGGCCGCGGCGCCCACCGCCGCCGTGTACGGGCGACTGGGCACCTGCACCACGGAGTTCGGCACCCTCACCAGCTGGCTGGTGGACGTGGTCAACATCGTCACCGGGAACTTCGACCGCCCCGGCGGAGTGCTCTTCGGGGAGGCCCCGCACGCCACCCGCCGCCCCGCCGAACCGTTCCGCACCGGCCGCTGGCACAGCAGGGTCCGCGGACTGCCGGAAGCCAACGGCGAGCTGCCCACCGCGACCCTCGCGGACGAGATCGAGACGCCGGGCGAGGGGCGGGTACGGGCCCTGCTGTGCATCGCCGGCAACCTGGTCCTCGCCTCCCCGCAGGGCGAACGGCTCGACCGGGCCCTGCCCGGACTGGACTTCATGGTCTGCGTCGACCCCTACCTCAACGAGACCACCCGCCACGCGTCCGTCATCCTGCCGCCGCCGAGCGCCCTGGAATCACCCCACTACGACGTGGTCCTGGCCGGCCGCTCCGTCCGCCGCAACGCCCGCTTCTCCCCGCCCGTACGGACCCTGGCGCCCGGGCGCCCCAGCGAGGCGGAGATCCTCGCCCGGCTGGTCCTCATCGCCTCGGGCAAGAGCGCGGCCGGGGACCCCGACAGCGTGGACGAGGCACTGACCGACCTGACCCTGAGGGCCGCCTCCGGCCGCCCGGGGGCGCCCCTGCACGGGCGCGAACCGGCCGCGCTCAAGCGGGAGCTGACCGGGGACGGCGCACTGGAGCGGCGGCTCGACCTGATGCTCCGGCTCGGACCCGCCGGCGACCTGTTCGGGAAGCGTCCCGACGGCCTGAACCTGGCCCTGCTCAAGGAGACCCCGAACGGCATCGACCTCGGGCCGCTGCGGCCCCGCCGCGAAGAGGTCGTGATGACCGCCTCCGGGCTCGTGGAACTGTGCCCGCCCGCCATCACCGGGGACCTGCCCCGGCTCGACGCGCGGATGCGGGAGCTGGACGGCGGCGGGTTCGTGCTCATCTCCCGCCGCCAGCTGAAATCCGTCAACAGCTGGTCCCACAACATCGCGAGCCTGTCCGGCGGCACCAACCGCTGCGCCCTGGAGATCAGCACGGGGGACGCCGACCGCCTGGGCGTCACCGCCGGAGACCTGGTCCGGGTCCGGAGCCGCACCGGCGAGGTGGTGGTGCCTGTGGAACCCACCGACCGGCTGCGCGAGGGCGTGCTGAGCCTCCCGTACGGCTGGGGGCACGGGCGCCGGGGCAGCCGGCTCGCGCACGCGGCCACCCAGCCGGGCGTGAGCATGAACGCGCTCACCGACGGCTCGGTCGTCGACCCGCTCTCCGGCACGGCCGTCTTCAACGGGGTGCCCGTGCGCCTGGAGAGGCTTCCGGACGAAGCCGCCGGACGGAAAGCGGAAAGCTGAACTCCGAATGGCGTGCATTCCGCGTCATTTGAATTGCTGATCGCCCCGGGGGAAAACTTTTCAGACATCCGGCGCGTCCCTAGACTGGCCAAGTGAGTCCGATCGCCAGTCATTGGGAGATTCCGTGAGTCTTGCCCGTCGCATCATGATTCCTGCCGTTTCCATGGTGCTCCTTGCCGGGGTGGCCACCGCGGCGAATGCCGTGGAAGAGCCCACGACAGATTCCATGAGCAGTCTGGTGTGTTCGCCGACGCAGACCGCCATCACCGATGTGCCGCACCGGCTTTTCGCCGCCTGGAACAACGGGGACGCGGCCGGAGTCGCCGCCCAGTTCACGACGGACGGGCACATGATTCCGAGCAATGGCGCCTACCTCACCAGCAGGACGGCGATCCAGTCCTTCTACCAGGGCGCCTTCGCGGGCCCCCTCGCGGGCACCCGGATGATCGGCAAGCCGCTCACCGTGCGCTGCCTGTCCAACTCCACGGCCGTGATCGACGGGCTCGGCGGGCTGCTCAAGCCCGGTGACACCTACACCGAGCCGGAGCAGGTGCCGATCGGCCAGCGCATCATCGTCTCCTGGACGGCGGTCCGCGTCGGCAACGCCTACTACATGAAGGAATTCCAGAGCACCACCATTCAGGGCTGATCCCCCGGCCGGCTGCCGCGAGGAAATCGAGAGGAACGGAGAGTTTCGTTGCCACGCACGGTGCTGGTCACGGGAGGAAACAGGGGAATCGGGCTCGCCATTGCCGAGGAATTCCTCGGACGCGGCGACCGGGTTGCCGTCACCTACCGGAGTGAACCGCCGGACGGTAAATTCCTCGCCGTTCGGTGCGATGTCGCCGACCCGGAACAGATCGACGCCGCATTCGCCACGGTCGAGGCCGAACTGGGGCCGGTGGAGATTCTCGTGTCCAATGCCGGGATAACCGAGGACCGGCCCATGCTGCGGATGCTGGAAGAGCAATTCTCCCGGGTCATCGACACCAATCTCACCGGCGGCTGGCGCTGCGCCCGGCGGGCCCTGCCCAAAATGCTGCGCGGCCGGTGGGGGCGGATCGTCTTCGTGTCCTCCGTCGCCGGACTGCGCGGCAACCAGGGCCAGGTCAACTACGCCGCCAGCAAGGCCGGCATGGTCGGCATGGCACGCTCGCTCGCCCGCGAGGTCGCCACGTCCGGCATCACCGTGAACGTGGTGGCACCCGGCCTGATCGAGACCGACATGACCGCCGCCCTGTCCGGAGCCCGCAAGAGCACGCACCTGGCGGAGATCCCGGCGGGCCGGGCGGGCCGCCCCGAGGACGTGGCCGACACGGTGGCCTGGCTCGCGGGGGAGCGGGCCGGCTACGTCACGGGCGCGGTCGTGCCCGTGGACGGCGGCCTGGGAATGGGGCACTGATCCCATGACCACCAGCCTTCCCGCGACCTCGCCCGCGACCTCGCCCGCGACCTCGCCCGCGCCCGCGACCTCGCCCGCCACCGGCGGCCTGCTCGCCGGCAAACGGATCGTCATCACCGGTGTGATCACCGAGCGGTCCATCGCGTTCGCCGCCGCCCGGATCGCCCAGGAACAGGGCGCCCGGATCGTCCTCACCGGCTACGGCCGGATGTCCCTGGTCGAACTGGTCTCCCGCCGGCTGCCCGAGAAGCCGCCGGTCGTGGAACTGGACGTGACCGACCCCGGACACCTCGCCCGGCTCCCGGAACTGGTGGGCGAGCACCTCGGCGGGATCGACGGAGTACTGCACTCCATCGCCTTCGCCCCATCGAGCTGTCTCGGCGGTTTCCTCACCGCACCCTGGGAGGACGTGGCCACCGCCGTCCACACGTCCGCCTACTCCTACGTCTCCCTCGCCAAGGCGCTGCTGCCCCTGATGGGCAGCGGCGGCTCGGTGGTCGGCCTCACCTTCGACGCCACGAAGGCCTGGCCGGGGTACGACTGGATGGGCGTGGCCAAGGCCTCCCTGGAGTCCGCCAACCGCTATCTCGCACGGGAGGCAGGCCCGCTGGGCATCAGGTCCAACCTGGTGGCGGCCGGCCCGCTGCGGACCACCGCCGGGAAGGCCATCCCGGGCTTGGCCCGCACCCAGGACGACTGGGCGGCGAAGGCACCCCTGGGCTGGAACATCACCGAGACGGAGCCCACGGCACGGGCCTGCGCCGCGCTGCTCTCCGACTGGTTCCCGGCGACCACGGGCGAGATCGTCCACGTCGACGGGGGACACCACGCGATGGGCGCCTGAGCAGAAGACCGCAGCACGAAAGGGGGGTGCCCCGGACCGCACGCGCGGCCCGGGGCACCCCCTCTTTCCCGGCCCGGGGTCAGAGCGCGAAGCTGCTGCCCGCCTCGGGAACCACCAGGCGCTCGGCCGAGCCCGCCTTCTCGAAGGCGGCGCTGACGGCGTCCTGACCCTCGGTGAAGTGCTGCCAGCCGTCCTGGTGCACCGCGAGCACCTTGCGGGCGCCCAGCAGCTCGGCCACCTCCACCGCCTGCTCGGAGGTCAGCGACAGCAGCGTCGGGCCGAACGGGGCGAGCTGCGCCGCGCCCACGTGCAGCACCGCCAGGTCGACGCCGGCCCCGCCGAGCCGCTCCGCGAGGGCCTTCACCGGCTCCAGGGAGACGTTGTCGCCGCTGACGTACACGGTGGGCAGGCCCTCGCCGGTGAGCAGGAAGCCGGTGACGGCGCCCAGCATCGGCTCGGTACCGGCCGGGCCGTGCTGCGCCGGCACCGCGGTGACCACGAGCCGGCCGCCGTCCGGGCGCTCCAGTACGTGCTCGGCCCAGGGCGCCAGCCCCGTACCGCCGACGCGCTCCGCGGACTGCTCGGTGGTGAGGACCAGCGCGACCTCCTCGAGGAAGGCGCGCCCGGCCCCGTCGAGGTTGTCGGGGTGCTGGTCGTGCGACAGCAGGACGGCCGCCACCGTACCCAGCTGGTCGGGGTCAAGCGCCGGTCCGGCCACCTTGTGCAGAGCCACCGGGCCCAACTCGTAGGAGGAACCGGCGGTGTCGAAGGTCGGGTCCGTCACGAACCGCAGCCCGCCCAGGTCGATGACCACGGTGGGGCCGCCCACCGCGGTGACGGCGAGCTGTGCGGCGGTGTTCTCTGTCATGGAACTGCTCCTCGAAAAGTGCGATTCGAACGGTGGGATGGGAAAGCGAAGGGGGAGACGGAGGGGAGAGGCAGAGGGCGGGCCGGTCAGCCGGGATCCACGACCACCAGGCCCCCGGTGAACCCCCGCGGCAGCCGCAGCGGGTGCCAGAGGTGGCCGACGTCCTGGTCCGGAGCCCCGGCCAGCGAGCGGACCCCGGTGCCCACGGCCTTCACGTACGCCTCCCGCCTGGTCCAGACGTCCAGCCACAGCAGGTCCCCGGTCCGGCCGGCGGCCCGGCCCAGGCGGGCGCGTTCGGCGGGGGAGAACAGCCGCCGTGCCAGCTCCGCGGCGCGGGGGACCGTACGGACCTCCTCGACGTCCACACCGACCCGGGTCCGGGGCGCGAGCCCGGTGCCCACGGCGACGGCGACCAGACCCGCGGCGTGCGCGATGCTCACGTCCACCCCCGGGGCGCCCGTCACCCACGGCCGCCCGGCCCGGTCCACGGCGAGGCCCACCCGGGCGGGCGGCCGCCCGAGCATCCGCCCCAGCACACTGCGCAGCACGTACCGGGCCAGGACGAACTCGGCCCGGCCCAGCGGATCGGAGACGGCGTCGTACCGGGAGCGCTCCTGCGGGGCCAGCGCGGCGGCGGCCAGCTCCGCCACCGCGGCGGCCGGCAGACCGCGCCCGTCGGCCCACCAGGCGCGTACGACACCGGGGCCCGCGGCGACCTGCCCCGCCGGGGCGATCCGCCCTGCCGGGACGATCCGCCCCGCTGCGCCGATCCGCCCCGCCGGGGCGACCACGGTCGCCGCCGCACCGTCCGATCCGCTCGGTATCACGGCCGGCCGGTCGCCAGTACCCGGTCGGCCAGCTCGTCCTCGGTCAGGCCGAAGTGCGAGGTGAGGGCGCTGATCCAGCGCTCCAGGCCGAAGGCCACGCAACCGGTGAAGGCGGGCTCGCCGTCCGCGGTGCGGATCTCGCAGCGCTCGCCGAAGAAGTTGCGGTGGAAGTTGAGCGAGCCGATGGCCAGCGACCCGTCGAAGACGAACTCCTCCTTGACCGGGAAGAGCTGGGCCATCAGCGCGCGTCCCGCGCTCGCGTCGAAGAAGGGGTCGGTGGCGGCCTCGATCTCGACCGGCAGCCCGAGCTCCGACAGATAGCCCGTGATCTTCTTCCGGAACAGTTCCAGGTGGGCCAGGACCTCGTCCCGGGTGCCGACGCACACGATCTCCCGCATGCTGAAGCCCAGCAGCCGGCGCAGCGCGTCGTAGTGCGTCTCGCGGCGGAAGCAGGTGGCGACGGTGGTCACCTTGTGGGGACCTTCCGTCAGCGTGCGGCCCGCCAGATCGAGGTAGACGTTGTAGCAGGCCGCCGAAGGCAGTGCGTACGAGGCCTCCGTGAGGTGCCCCGCCGGCAGGGAGGCCTCGCGGGGCCCGCCCGTCGCGTACTGCGGAGCGGCCTCCTCCGTGAGGGCCGCTCCCAGGATGGCCAGCTGCGGGAAGTTCTGGAAGTAGTCCAGCCTGTGCAGGTCCTCGACCCGCATCAGGGGCGGGTACTGCACCGCGTCGGCGCCGACCTCGGCCGCCCAGCCGGTGAACACCCCTTCGAGCGTGGCCCGCAGCCTCAGCGCACCGGGCCCGAGGGTCGCGAGACCGCCGCGCGTCGAAGGGCTGCGGCCGGCCTCCGGACTACTCGGACTCATGGAAGAACCTCTTTCGAATCGAGTTGATCGTACGAAAATCAGACGGCGTTACGTGCTCCATCAAGATCTCTTCACCCGTCTGCTCCTCCAGTACGTAGAGGAAGTTGACGAAGCCGAGGGAGTCGAGGATGCGGTTCTCGACCAGGTCGAGGTCCGGATCGATCGAGGTCAGCTCCGGCCGCTTGGTCAGCAGGTACCGGACCACGGCGTCGAACCCGGCGGGCTTGTGCTCCGTTGCCCCGCTCATGAGCGCGGCAGAACGTCGTCGGTGAAGATGCCCTCGTTCACGAGGAAGCTCATCGAGCGCTTGAGCATCTTGCGCTCCAGCTCGTGGAAGGCCGGGTCGGCCAGCACCTCGTTGCGCACCTGGTAGGGGTTCGCGATGCCCGCGTCCTTGAAGGCCGCCGGGTTCACCAGGCCGTCCACGGACTTGCGCAGGTACCGCTTGAGGTACAGCTCCAGCTCGGCCAGCTCCTCGGTGCTCAGCTTCTCCCGCAGCTGACGGTGCAGGTGCGAGACGATCTGCCGGCCGAAGGCGACGTGCCGGGACTCGTCCTGGTGGTGGATCGCGTTGATCTTGCGGATCGTGGGGTGCAGCCGGTCGTCGTCGCCCATCCGCTTGTTGAAGAAGTCGACGACCTCTTCGAAGAGCAGCAGCCGCGCGAAGACGAGGAAGTGGGCGGACTCGCCCTCGGACTTCATCTCCAGCTGGACGCCCTTGTCCGGGTAGACCTTGCCGCCGTACAGCAGGCAGAACCGGGCGAAGAACCACATGTGCGCGTTCTCCTCGCCGATCATGTGGTGGAAGTACTCGGAGGAGAGGGCGAAGTCCTTCGTGTGGATCCGGGCGATGATCTCGGTGATCAGCTCACGGATGCCGTCGACGTTCAGGCTGTAGAAGTTGACGCTCTCCCACTTGCTGATCGCCCACTTCTGCTCCTCGGTGAACGACTCGGCCACCTTGGTCCCGTGGATGGACAGCAGCTCCGGGGTCATCCAGTACTGGTCCTCCGGCAGCGAGTCCGGCCAGTCGAACATCGTGTACGGGTCGTAGTGGTCGCGCTCGGACATCGACACGAGCCGGTCGAGTATGGACTGCAGCTGTGCGTCGGCCTGCAGCACGGGCGTGCTCATCGGATTCTTCTTCCTCTCTCAGGTGCCGGAGCCGTTGCCGGCCCCCGCCGTCTCGCGCGGAGCGGGCTGCTCCGCCGAGAGCTGGATGTCGGTCTGGTGGCGCGGGTGGGCGAACAGGCCGCCGCGGCGGTACCCGTTCACCGGTTCGTCCGCATGGTGTTCCGTGGGCAGCAGCCGGTTCAGCAGCGAGCCGGTGAAGGCCTGCGCGATGTCCGGGTGCGGGGCCTCGGCGTGGTGGTCGGCCAGGATGACGAAGGCCGGGTCCACGTTCTTGACCAGGCCGTCCTCGTCCACGACCTCCAGCCACGAATGGGCGAGGTCGAGCATCCCCATGATCCAGCCGCGCCGGGTACGGGCCTCGAAGCCGGCCTCCCGGCACCGTTCGGCCAGCTCCAGGCAGACCGAGATGCAGGGGGCGTAGCCCTGGGCCAGCACCTCGTCCTTGCGCCACTGGAGTTCCTCGGGCATCCGGCCCCAGCGGAACCGGTCGGGCCCGTACGAGGTCACGATCTCGCGCAGCCGCTCCGAGACGATCTCCCGCCGCTCCCCGGAGGTCACGAGCACCCCGGAGGCGGTCAGCCCGGACGTGCCGCTCGCGGTGATGTCCTTCTCCCCGAGCGAGGCCCCCTCGGGCCCGATCGACAGGGACTCCGTCCAGCCGCCGCTCAGCTCCGGGTGGGGCGTGGCCAGGTTCCAGTCGGTGCGCTCCGGTTCGCCCTCGCCGTGGGCGGCCGGCGGGGTCAGCGCGACGGAGTAGTTCCAGCGCTGGGGCCGGAACAGGGCCTCGGGATCGGCGTGCATCCAGCGCAGGGCGTAGCGCATCGTCTTCTCGGGCACGGAGGTCCCGGACCCGGAGTAGAGCGCGAGGTTCACCAGGTCGAAGCGGTCGAAGCGTTCGGCCCCCGGGGTCCCGCCGTGCGGCAGGCCGGCGCGCAGCAGCTCGTCGAGGATCTCCGGCCCGCACTGGAGCAGTTCGAGCGCGGCCTCCCGCTCCACCCACTCGTCGCGCAGCTCGGGCGGGATCACCAGCAGGTCGCGCAGCGAGTCGAGCCAGCCCTCCGGTCCGCGGGGTGCGGCGGGGCGGGTCCACGGCTTGGCTTCGATGTTCATCCGTTGCTCCCGGAGGACGTCGGGCTTGTCGGGTTCGGCGGGGTCAGGGGCGAGAAGAGGGCGCGCAGCGCCGCCTTGTCGGGCTTTCCGTAGGAGGCCGTGGGGATGTCCGGGACGAACTCGAACCGCCCGGGCGCGTGGGCGGCGCCCAGGGCCTCGCGCACCGAGGCGCGCAGCTCCTCCGCGAGGCCGGGCCGGCCGTCCTCCCGCGGGTCCTCCCGGGAAACACAGACGGCGACCAGGGCCTCGCCCGTGAGCGGGTCGGGCACCCCGATGACGGCGGCGCGCCGGATGTCCGGATGGGCCGTCAGCACGTTCTCGACGGCCTGCGGATAGCAGTTGGTCCCGTCCACGATGACCAGGTCCTTCGCCCGCCCGGTCAGGTACAGGTAGCCGTCCTCGTCGATCACCCCGAGGTCGCCGGTGCTCAGCCAGCCGTCCCGCAGCACCTCCGCGCTCAGGCCGGGCCGCTGCCAGTAGCCCGCCATCACGGTGGGCCCGGACACCTCGACCGCGCCTTCCGTACGGGGCCCCAGCGCGCGGCCGTCCCCGCCGGTGACCCGGAGGGACACCCCGGGCACCGCGCGGCCGACCGAGCCGAACAGCTCGGGGCGGGAAGCGGCGGCCGCCGCGTGGTCCTCGGGACCCAGGCTGGTGATCGCGATGGCCTCGGTCAGCGCGTAGCTCTGCCGCAGCCGGGGGCCGAGGCCGCGGACCGCCTGGGCGAGCCGGTGCGGGGTCACGGGCGCGCTGCCGTAGCTGACGGCCGCGAGCCCGGAGAGGTCCGTGTCCGCCAGGGCGGGGTGGTCCAGGAGCCGGTACAGGTACGGCGGGTAGAGGTACGTGGTGACCGGCCGGCCCTCGGCGGAGGCCTCGGCGATCCGCACCAGCAGCACGTCCGCGTCGAACTCGTCGAACAGCTCGACGCTCACGTGGTGGCGCAGCAGCCCGCAGGCGATCGCACCCGCGGCGTGCGCCATCGGCGTCATGGCCAGGAACCGCAGCCCCGGCGGGGGCGCCGCGCCCGCCCAGGCCCCGGCGGCCGCGGTCAGCGCGCCGAAGGTGTACACGACCCCCTTGGGCAGGCCGGTGGTGCCGCCCGTGTACAGCACCCGGGCGACGTCCTCCTCCCGGGCTTCCACCGCCAGCGGGGCGTCCGACCGCAGGGCGGCCTCGGCGAGCAGGTCGGTCACCTCCGGGTCCGCGCCGGGGCCGAGGCCGAACAGCAGCTTCACCCCGGCCGCGCGGGCGAGTTCGGCCATCCGGGGCCCCGGCAGGATCGGCCCGGCGCAGGCGAGGATCACGGCCGCGGGGGCGGCGTCGCGCAGGATGTGCTCGGCGACCTGCTCGCCGCCGGCCGCGTACACCGGGGTGTAGCTGATGCCGAGGAGGTGCGCGGCCAGCCCCACCGCCGACATCTCGATCGGGTTGGCGGCCAGCAGGACGAGCCGGTCCCCGCGGCCCAGGCCCGCGTCCCGCAGGACCCGGGCCGTGCGGTAGGCCAGCGAGAGGAGCTCGGCGAAGGTCATGGACCGCTCGCCGTGGATCAGCGCGGTGCTCCCGCCGCGGGCGGCGAACTGCTCGATGGCGCTGGTGACGTACGCGGCGGGGGCGCCGGAGTCGGGCGTGGTCACGGGGTCTCCTGCCCGGGGGCGGCTGTGGTGGGGGCGGCGGTGGTCGTGGTGGTCGTGGTGGTGGCGGTCGCGGCGGCGGTCGCGCCGGACGCCGTGCTCGTACGGAAGCGGCAGGCGGAGCCGCCGGTGCGCAGGCACTCCACCCGGTGGTCGCTGACCTCCGTCTTCAAGCCCTCGAACCAGCCCGCCCGCATCTGCGGGCACGGGCACTCGTAGCCCTCCAGCGTCCCGGCGCGCGCGAGCATCTCCAGGGCGAAGTTGCGGGTGACCGCCGTCTCGAAGGACTCCTCGCCGGTGACCTTGTTGGAGGCCTCCACGGCGTCCCCGGTCATCAGCTCCGAGATGCCGGTCAGCGCGCCGGCCAGCTCTGCGGCGGAGAGCCCCGGGGCCAGCCCCTCTTCCCGGGCGTAGGCGGAGGCGATCCGCCGGGTGACGAACTGCATCGCCTCCGCGTTGACCTCGTTCGCCGCGTCCTGGCCGAACCGCCGCGCGACCCCCTGGTACCAGCGGGCGTCGTGCAGCCACCAGAACTGGCGCAGCAGGTCGGCGGAGGGCTCGCCGGGGCCTGCCGGTACGGGTGCCGGGGAGGCGGAAGGGGTCACGGTGTCCTCGTCCTTCGGGAGGGAGGGGCGGATTCGGCTGGTGCGGTGGTTCCGGTGGTTCCGGTGGTTGCTGTGGTTGCTGTGGCTCCGGTTGCTTCGGGCGCTTCCGGTGCGGGAGCGGTCTCTTCACCGGCCCGGCGGGCCGTCAGACCGCCTCCGGGGCCTTGCCGAGCACGAGGCTCACGTTGTGGCCGCCGAAGGCGAAGGAGTTGGACACCGCCGCCTCGGGCGCCGCCGCGCGGGGCGCGCCGCGTACGTGGTCGAGTGCGCACTCCGGGTCCGGCCGGTCGAGGTTGGCCGTCGCCGGGAGGCTCCGGTGGTGCAGGGCGAGTACGGTCGCCGCCGCCTCCACCGCGCCCGCCGCGCCCAGGAGATGGCCGATGGCGCCCTTGACCGAGCTGACCGGCGGCCCGTCCTCGCCGAACACCGCGCGGACGGCCCGCGCCTCGGCCAGGTCGCCGACCTTGGTGCCGGTCCCGTGGGCGTTGACGTAGCCGATGTCCCGGGGCGAGAGCCCCGCGTCCGCCAGCGCGCGCCGCATGGCGTCCGCCGCGCCCTCGCCGTCGGGCCGGGGCGAGGTCGGGTGGTGGGCGTCGCTGGTCGCGCCCCAGCCCAGCACCCGCCCGTAGGCGTGCGCCGAACGGGCGCGGGCGTGGGCGGCCCGCTCCAGGACGAGGATCCCGGCGCCCTCGGCCAGGACGAAGCCGCTGCGGTCCAGGTCGAACGGGCGGCTGGCCGCCGCCGGATCACCCGTACCGGCGCGGGCCAGGGCGCGGGCGTTGCCGAAGGAGGTGGCCACGGAGGGGGCGAGCGCGGTGTCGGTGCCCCCGCAGATCACCACGTCCGCGGTGCCCTCGCGGATCAGCCGCAGGCCCTCGGCCACCGACATCGCCCCCGCCGCGCAGGCCGTGGCGATGGAGCTGCTGAGTCCGCGGACGCCGTGGCGGATGGCGATGCGGGCCGCCGCCATGTTGGGGAGCATGCCGGGAAGGAGGTACGGGCTGACCGCGGCCCGGCCCCGGGAGGCGCGGGCCACGGCCTGCTCCTCGTAGGTCGCGAGCCCGCCGGCGCCGGTGGAGACCACCACCGCCACCCGGTCCGCCGCCACGTCCTGGCCCACCGTCAGCTTCGCGTCGCCGAGCGCCTCGTCGGCTGCGGCCAGCGCCATGAGCACGAACCGGTCGACCGACCGCGCCTCGGTGCGCGGCAACAGGTCCAGGGCGGAGATCTCGGGGGCCACCCCGGCCACGTCGGCGCCGGTCGCGGCCCACACCTCCCCCTCCAGGCGGCGCAGCCCCGAGCGCTGGGCCGCGAGCCCGTCGACGAAGGCCGGTACGCCGATCCCCAGCGGGGTGACCAGCCCGATCCCGGTGACCCAGACGTCGTACTGCTCCCGGAGCCCGCTCCTCACGATGCCTCCCCGGCGTCGGGCGAGGCGTCGGACGAGGCGTCGGACGAGCCGTCCGGCGAGGCGTCCGGCACGGACCGTACGAGCAGGGCGCGGGCGCTCGCCGACGCGCCGTCCGGGCCGACCTGCTCCACGAGCAGCAGCAGCGCCTCGTCGGCGTCGCCCCCGTTGGCCAGGAAGCGGGCGACGTCCAGGGCTTCGCCCAGCGGATCGGCGCCCGCCGCGTCGGGGCTGAAGCAGATCACCGGACCACGCAGCCCCCAGCGCTTGGCGATGTGGCCGACCACCGCGTTGGGCACGGACTGGAAGAACAGCAGGGGCGCCGCGGGCCGGCCGGCGTCCACGGCGACCGCGGTCGCCGTGTGGGTCTCCAGGTCGCCGCCCCGGGAGGCCAGCACGATCGCCGTGCGCCCGGCCCGCCGTACGCGCTCCTCCTCGCCGGGACCGGCCGGCCCGCCGCCGGGCTCCACCGCGCCGGGAGCTCCGTGGACCTGCTCCAGGCAGCGGTCGGCGGCGGCCGAGGCCATCGGGCTGAAGGAGGACACGGCGAAACCGGCCAGCGGCACCGGCAGTTCGGGGTCGCCCGGGACCGGCCAGGCGCCCTCCGCGAGGACCTCCGCGGCTGCCTCGGAGCGGGTGGAAAGGGTGGCGGAGGGGAGGGGGGAAGGGGTCATGGCGCGCTCACCACCAATGCGGTGTTGGCCCCGCCGAAAGCGGCGTTCAGGCTGAGGACGTGCCGGGGGGAGACCCGGCGGGGCGAGCCGAGGACCAGGTCCAGGCGGCAGTCGTCGTCGGGACCCAAGTGCCCCGCGTTGACGGGGAGTTCCCCGCTGCGCAGGACCAGCAGGGTGACGGCGAGTTCGAGCATCCCGGACGCCTCCAGACTGTGCCCGTGGAGGGACTTCGTGGAGCTCACCGGGATGCCGTCGACCGCGTCCCCGAGGGCGAGGCGCAGGGCCGCGCTCTCCGAGGAGTCGTTGGCGGGCGTGCCGGTGCCGTGGGCGTTGACGTAGCCGATGTCCGCGGGCGTCAGCCCGGCCCGGTCCAGCGCGGCGCCGATGGCCCGGGCCATGCCGAGGCCCTCGGGGTGCGGCCGGCACACGTGGTGGGCGTCGCCGGCCAGGCCCCAGCCGGACAGGACGGCGAGCGGCCGGGCTCCGCGGGCGGCGGCGGCCCGCGCGGACTCCAGGACCACCGCGCCGACGCCGTCGCCGAGCAGCAGGCCCTTGCGGCCGGAGCTGAAGGAGCGCAGGACGCCGTCGGGGGAGAGCGCCCGGCCGGCGGAGAACAGCGCGAAGTTGTCCTCGTCCACGAGGTAGCCCGCGGAGACGACCACGCGGTCCTGGCGGCCGGTGCGGATCCGTACGGCCGCCTCGGAGACCGCCGTGCTGGCGGCCACACAGGCGTTGGTGTAGGTCCGGGCCGCGCCGAGCAGCCCGCAGGCCCGCGCCAGTTCGGCCGCGGTGTCCGAGATCGCCGACTTGCCCTGCACGGCCAGTGGCCGGCGGGCCACGGCCGGATCGGTGTGCCGGCCCAGCAGGAGCGGAGCCTGCGCGCGCTCGGCCGGCGACAGACCGGCCTGCTCGCAGGCCTCGTCCACGACCCGGCGCAGCTCCTCGTCCAGGTCGGGCGCGCCCGGCAGTACGGCGGCGACGCCCGTGCGGTACCGGTCCGTGGCGAAGCGCCCGACCGGGCCGAACGCCGCCCGGGAGGCGGCCAGTCCCCGCCCGAGGGCCTCCTCGCCGCGGCCGAAGGCGCTGGTGACGCCGAGCCCGGTGACGACGACCGCCCGGTCCGCCCCGGTCACGAGGCGCTCCCGCCCGGTACGGAGGCGGCCGGCGCGCCCGCCAGTACCGCCACGGCGCCGTCGACCGTGTCCATGGCCTCCAGCTCCTCGTCGAGGTCGATCCGTATGCCGTACCGCTCCTCGACCACGTGCACCAGCCAGGCCAGCTGCAGGGAGTCGATCCGCTCGCCCACGTCGCCCGGGGCGCACTCGTCGTGCTGGGCGAGCAGGGCGATCACCTCCGGGCGGCCGGGGGCGGGGGACCGGCCGCTCACGCCGGGCCGGCCTGGGCCGCGACCTGGGTCCGGCGCTGCTCGACCTGGGAGACGAAGGCGCCGAGGGTCATGGTCTGCAGGGCCTCGACGTCCTCGTCGGTGAACTTGACCCCGTACTCCTCCTCGACCTGCATGACGAGTTCGGCGGTGGTCAGCGACTCCAGCTCCAGGCCGTCGTCCCCGATGGGGGTGTCGTCGCCGACCCCGGCCGTGTCGAGGTTCATGGTTTCGAGGGTGTTCACTACGAAGGCGCGCACGGGGTTGCTCATGAGCCGGCTCCTTGTATCAGTGTTCGTATGGGTGTTCAGGACTTGTCCGGGCACCGGGGACGAGTGGGGGATTCGGTGTCCCGTGTAGAGGTGTGGCTCGCGGTCCCGGTCGGTGACCAGCGCAGGCACGCGCACGCGCTGCTGCGGCGGGCCGCGGCGGCGGTGCTGGGCGTCCGGCCCGAGGGCCTGGCCGTGGCCCGGGAGCCGGGCGGACGGCCCTACGTGGTGTCACGGCCCGGCGCCCGGGACCACGGGTCGCGGCCGCCGGTACGGGTGAACGTGAGCGTGAGCCACACCCGCGGCCTGACCGCGGTGGCGGTCTGCACCGGCGGAGACGTGGGCGTGGACGTGGAGCCGGCCCGCGAGCTCCCGGCGGTCGCCCTCGCCCGGCGCTGGTTCGGCGAGGAGGACGTCCGCTGGATCGAGGGGCACGCACCCGACCTGCGGGCCCGCGCCCTGCTGTGGGTCTGGACGCACAAGGAGGCGCTGGGCAAGGTGCTCGGCACCGGGCTGGCCGGCGGAGGCCGACTGGGGCCGGTTCCGCTGCCCGCCGCCGGCCTGCCGCAGCAGCCCGCCGGGCGTCCGGTGACCCTGCGGGAGATCTTCCCGGGCGCGGGCCTGACCAGCGCCGTTCCCGACGGTCCCGAGGGCTACGTGCTGTGCGTGGCCGGTGGCCCGGGGACCGAGGGCGCAGAGGTGTCCGTCACCCGCGTGGACGGCTGAAGTCCGGCGCGGGGCCACGGGGTTCACGCCCCTTCCAGGGCGGCCGCGGCCCGCAGCGCGGCCGGGTCCCGTACCGGCTTCCCGGTGGTCGTCCGGGGCAGCGCGGCCAGCGCGTGGATGCGGCGCGGCAGCTTGAAGCCGGCCACCCGCTCGGCGAGCAGGCTCTCCACGGCACGCGTGGTGACCTCCTCGCCGAGGACCGCGTAGGCCTCGATGGCCCCGTCGTGGACCACCACCGCCTCGCGCACGCCGGGCAGTTCGGACAGGGCCCACTCGACCTCGGTGAGGTCGACCTTGAGCCCGCCGACCGACACCTGGGAGTCGAGCCGGCCGAGGACGGCCATCAGCCCGGTCTTCGGGTCGAGCGTCCCGGCGTCGTGGGTGCGCAGCCAGCCGTCCGCCCAGCGGCCGGGGCCGGCCGGACCCAGGTACGGGCTGGCGGGGAGCCGTACCAGGAGTTCGCCGTCCACGAGCTTCGCCTCGATGCCCGGAGCCGTGTGCCCCGTGGCGGGCCGGGAGGCCCCGGACAGGTCGGCCGCGATGACGCCCGTCTCCGTCATCCCGTACACCTCGCCCAGCGGTACGGAGTACCGCGCGGCGAACGCCTCGGCGACCCCGGGCCGGACCGATTCGCCGGCGGATATCGCCCGGACCAGATGCGGCAGCGGCGGGGGAGCGGAGACCGAGGCGAGCAGCTGCGCGTGGAACGGCACGCCCGTGATCACGGTCGGCGCGGTCCGCGCGGCCACGGCGGCGAGGATCCCGTCGGCGCTCATCCGCTCCGGCAGCACGATCTCGACGCCCGCGTGCAGACTGTGCAGGATCCCCGCCATCAGCCCCATCGCGTGGATGAGGGAGTTGAGGACCACGATGCGCTCGCCGCGCCGGGGCATGCCGGGGATCAGGGTGTAGCGGTGGACCTCGGCGACGAGGTCCGCGGCCGTGCGCCCGATCACCTTGGAGGGGCCGGTGGAACCCGAGCTGAGCTGGACGAGCGCGTGCCCGCTCGCGGCCGGGAGCCCCCCGGGGTACGGCTCGACCACGGCGTCGACCGCGTGGAAGCCGCGCAGGACGCCGAGGCGCACCGGTCCGGCCGGCCGGACGAGGAACTGGGGGGCGGTCCGCCGCAGCGCTCGCTCGCTCTCGTGGGCGGTCAGCCGGTGGTCGAGCAGGATCACCTGGGCCCCGGTCCGCCAGGCGGCCAGCAGATGGGTGAGCAGCGCGAGCGACGGGGGCAGCTGGAGCGCCACCGATCCGCCGCGGCGCAGTCCGGCCCGTCCCAGCTCCGTGTGGCGGGTTCCCACCTCGCGGCGGAAACCGGCGCGATCCAGCCGTTCGCCGATGTGCACCGCGGGCTCGGCCTCGTCGTGGCCGGCGTGCAGGAGCAGCTCGTCGACCCAGTTTCCGTCGTGCTGTTCCGGATCCGTTGTCCCGGGCCCGGGGCCCCCGAAATCGCTGATCACGAACAAACATCTCCCCGTCGCACTGCCCCGTCGCGCTGCTGATTCACCCTGGCTGGCTCAGCAGTTCCGCATAATAGAAACGACCCCTCAGGGACTGTCAAGCGTCATATGAAAAGCGCGACAGCATTCTTGCGGAATTGCGAATTCCTACTCCTGAGTTGCCTTGCAGGGCAGGTTGCGCGGTGCGGAAAATGTTTGACTGAACATGGACTCCCTGTAGGGTCTGCCCGTGTTGAACGGGGAGATCATTCATTTCCCCGATTTCCCTCGCGGGGAATCGGGAGCCCAGGGTCGGTTTCCATTGACCGGCTGCAGCGCCCGCGCCATCTCCATCGAGGCGATCTTTCCCGGGCTGCGTCTTCCGTCCGGAATTCAGTCATCAGATCTTTCTATCGGGTCGGGCTGTCGAATCCGCCCCGCCCTGACCTCGTGAGGTGAGCATGCGCACTCTCCTGGTGGACAACTACGACTCCTTCACCTTCAATCTGTTCCACCTCCTGGCGGAGGCCAACGGGCAGGAGCCCGTCGTCATCCGCAACGACGAGCCGGGGTGGAAAATCAGCCACCTGGAAGGGTTCGACAACGTCGTCCTGTCTCCCGGACCCGGCACCCCCGAACGCCCGGAGGACTTCGGCATCTGCACCGAGATCGTCCGCGCGGCGGACCGCCCGGTCCTCGGCGTGTGCCTCGGCCACCAGGGCATAGCCCACCTGGGCGGCGGCTCCGTCCGGCGCGCCCCCGAGCCCCGGCACGGGCGGGTCTCCCCCGTGGAACACTCCGGCACGGACCTCTTCGCCGGGATCCCCTCGCCCTTCGACGTCGTGCGCTACCACTCCCTCACCGTGGACGATCTGCCCGAGGACGTCTTCGAGGCCACCGCGTGGGCGCCGGGCGGCATCCTCATGGGCCTGCGCCACCGCGAACGCCCGCTGTGGGGCGTGCAGTTCCACCCGGAGTCGATCAGCAGCGAGCACGGACTGCTGATGATGCGCAACTTCCGCGATCTCACGGCCCGCTGGCAGGAGGAGCACCCCGCGGCACGGCCCCTCGCCCCCGCCGTACCCGCGCCCGGGCCCGCCCGGCCCGCCCCGAGCCGGCACCTGCGCGTCCTCACCGAGCGGCTGCCGACGCGCTGGGACCCCGAGATCGTCTTCGACGAGCTGCTGCGCGGCGGGAACCACGCCTTCTGGCTCGACAGCAGCCGCAGCGACGGCGCCACGGGCCGCTTCTCGATCATGGGGGACGCCTCGGGCGACCTGGCCCGCGTGGCCACGGCCGACGTCGCGGCCGGCACCGTCACCGTCGTGTCCGAGCGCGAGGGCGTCCGCAGCGCGCGGATCGAGCGGCGCCCCTTCTTCGACTGGATCGACGAGGACCTCAAGTCCCTGCGGGTGGACCTGCCCGACCGGTCCGAGAACCCCTGCAACTTCGCCCTCGGCTGGGTGGGGTACCTCGGGTACGAACTCAAGGCGCAGTGCGGGGCCGGACCGGTCGTCCACCGCTCTCGCCAGCCCGACGCCACGATGGTGTTCGCCGCCCGCGCCCTGGCCTTCGACCACCTGACCGGCACCACGCACCTGCTCGCCCTGGCCCCCGCGGACCCCGACGCCGACGGCCCCGAGGCCCTCGCCCAAGACGCCTCCGCCCGCGCGTGGCTCCGTACCACCGCCGGACGGCTGCGCGCCCTCGCCGGCCGGACGGCGGACCCCGACCTGCCCGCGCAGCCCGTGGACGCCGGCGACCTGAGCCTGCGCCACGACCGGGACGCCTACCTGGAGCGCATCCGGCGCAGCCAGGAGGACATCGCCGCTGGCGAGACCTACGAGGTCTGCCTCACCAACGAGCTGCACAGCGAGGCGAAGGTGGACCCCTGGGAGGGGTACCGCTTCCTGCGCCGCACCAGCCCGGCGCCCTTCGCCTCGCTGCTCCTCTTCGGGGAGCTGGCCGTCCTCAGCACCTCGCCGGAGCGGTTCCTGCGCGTCACCGCCGAGGGGCTGGCCGAGTCCAAGCCGATCAAGGGCACCCGGCCGCGCGGCGCCACCGCCGAGGAGGACGAGGCGCTGCGGGCCGATCTGCGGACCAACGAGAAGGACCGCTCCGAGAACCTGATGATCGTCGACCTGGTCCGCAACGACCTCGGCCGGTGCGCGGAGGTCGGCTCGGTCCACGTGCCCAAGCTGTTCGACGTGGAGACCTTCGCGACGGTCCACCAGCTCGTCAGCACCGTACGGGCCACCATGCGTCCCGGGGTGAGCGCCGTGGAGTGCGTGCGCACGGCGTTCCCGGGCGGTTCGATGACGGGCGCCCCCAAGATCCGCACCATGCAGATCATCGACGAACTGGAGGAGGGCCCGCGCGGCGTGTACTCCGGGGCGATCGGCTACTTCTCCCTGTGCGGCGGCGCCGACCTCAGCATCGTCATCCGCACCGCCGTCGTGACCGAGGAGGGCATCCGCTACGGCGTCGGGGGCGCCATCGTCGCCCTCTCCGACCCCGCCGACGAGTACGAGGAGACCATCACCAAGACGACCCCGCTGCTCCGCCTCCTCGGCAGGGGCTTCCCCGGCCGGGACGGTGCGGCCTCCGCCGAGTCCGCGGCGTCCCGTTGACCGCGCCGTCCCGGCGGACGGGAACCACCCGGCCGACGGTGCCCGCCGAACCCGGCCGCGCCGACCGCCTCTTCGTGCTCACCGCGTACGGGGCCCTGCGCGAGGTCCCCGCGGCCCACGCCCCGGGCCCGCTCCTCGCCGCGGACTCCTGGCTGGTCGCCGACGGCCGGGTCCGCGCCCTGGACCGGCACCGCCGCCGCTTCACCGCCACCTGCGCCGGGACCGCCGGCGTGCCCGGCCCGGTCCTGGACGCCTTCTGGACCGCGATGGCGGCCCTGCTGCCCCGGGAGGCCGGCCACTGGTTCCCGCGCGTGGAGCTCGACACCGCGCCCGCGCAGGCGTCCCCGGACACGGTCCTGCCCGGCGGCCACCGCCTGCTGTACCGGCTGCGCCCCGCCCCCGCGCGCACCAAGACGGCCAGGGTCTGGGGGCTCGCCGTCTGCGACCCGCGCCGGACGCCCCGTCACAAGGGGCCGGACCTGGGCGCCCTGGCGGAGGTCCGCTCCCGGGCCACGGCCGCGGACGCCGACGAGGCGCTCCTGGTCACCGCGGACGGGGTGGTGCTCGAAGCGGCCAACTCCTCGCTCCTGTGGTGGGAGGAGGACGTCCTGTGCCACCCGCCCGCCGACCTCCCCGTGCTCCCCGGGGTCACCGCCTCGCTGCTGCTCGACCGGGCGGCGCGCACGGGCGTGCGCGTACGGCCCGTCCGGCGCAGGCTCTCCGCGCTCGCCGGACGCGAGGTCTGGGTGGCCAACGCCCTCCACGGCCTGCGCCCCGTCACCGCCTGGACGGGCGGCTCGCTCCCGGCCGGCGCCCCGCTGCGCGCCGCTGCCTGGCAGAGCTGGCTGGACGGGCTCGGTACCCCGCTTCCGGGCTGATCCCGCCGCGGGCGACCGCCGCCGTCCCACGACGCGGCGGCGGCTTTCGCCGCGCACATGCCGTTCGCAGGTGCCGATTGCCCTTTCGGAGAAAGGACCGGACCAGCGGGAGCGGTCGTCGCATTGCCTTTTCCGGCGGAGCCGGGCGGGAATTCGGCTCCGAGGCTATTCGGCCGCCGCGATCGGCTGGAGCCGGCGGGGGATCGTCGAGCCGGCCGGATCGGTCCGGGCCAGATCGCCGGATAGCACGGCCTGGTGCAGCTGCTGGAGCGGAGCGGACGGCTCCAGCCCCAGTTCCCGTACGAGGGAGGCCCGCAGCTTCTGGTAGGCCTCCAGCGCGCGCCAGCCGCCGCCCGAGCGGTGCAGGGCGCGCATCAGCTGCCCGCAGAACCCCTCGTGGAGCGGATGACGGGCCGCCAGCACCCGCAGTTCGGGGATCACCTCGGCGCAGCGGCCGAGCCGGATGTCGGCCTCGATGCGCCGCTCCAGGGCGGCCGTGCGCTCCTCGTTGAGCTGGAGCACCTCCAGTTCGAGGATCGAGCCCGCCCGTACGTCGACCAGCGCCGGGCCCTGCCACAGCGCCAGCGAGCGGCCGAGCAGATCGGAGGCGGCACGGTAGTCGCCGATGTCGTAGGCGGCCCGGCCCTGCCCCGCGAGCCGCTCGAACTCGTGGGCGTCGACCTGGCCGGGCGGCACCTGGAGCAGGTAGCCGCCGAACCGGGTGACCAGGACCTCCTTGGCGTCGAGCGCCGGGTCCCGCTCCAGGGCGGTGCCGATCTTCCGGCGCAGCTGGAGGATGTACGTCTGCAGCGTCGTGGTGGCGCTGCGGGGGATGTGCTCGCCCCAGATCTCCTCCATCAGCGTCGGCACGGTGACGACCCGGCCGGCGTGCAGGGCGAGCAGGGCCAGCAGTTGACGGGGCTTCGTAGCGGTCGGAACCACCGAGACGCCGCGCTCCTGGGCAGTGAGCGACCCGAGTACCTTGATCTCCATCTGTGCTCTCCCTCATCGGGCCACGGCCGCCGGAAAGACCCTGCGACGACCCCTTCGGAGTCAGGCGACCAGCCTCGCAGCACAGCCCCCGGGCGGCCCAGTGAGGTACGCACGAGGTGAATCATGAAAATGTCATACGCGTCCGGTGAATGTGGCACTGCCGGCTCCGTGAGGTCCCCCTCCAGACTCTCGTCCCAGGCAGACACCAGTGCAGCACCGTTGGTTTCAGGGGGAAGTCATGAACGTGGCCCAGGAACTCTTCCGCTTCGCGGAACTCGCCGCCCGCACCGCTCTCGAACCCAAGCTCGGACAGCGCTTCGACACCGACCCGGCAGGCGTACTGCTGGAGTTCGGACTCGAAGCCCAGGGAGTGGACTGGACGTCCGGCGCGACCCTCTCCATCGATGATCTGAGCGCCGCCGTCACCGGTTCGATGTCCATCTGCCTGCGGTGCAGCACCTGCACCACCGGCAACGTCGCCGACCAGTCCGACCTCCGGGTCGCGGCATGACGCCCCCACCGGAGCCCCAGGCGGGCCCCTTCGTGGCCTTCAAGCGCCACGTACGGGCCGAAGCGGTCCCCGGCGAGGCCGCGTTCGTCCTGTCCGACCAGGGCGTCACCGTCCTGCGCGGAGCCGGGATAGAGAGCCTCGTCCCGCTGCTGGACGGCAGCCACACGCTGGACGCGTTACTCCGCGCCGCCTCGGCGACCATGCCGGTCGCCGAGGTGGGACGGGCCCTGCGGAGCCTCGCACAAGCCAATCTGGTCGGGTACCGACACGGCGGAGCCGACACCGCCGGCGCCGCCCCGGCCGGCGGGGACACCGCCCTGGCCCAGGCCTACTGGGACCGGGCGGGCCTCGACGGGTACGAGGCGACGGCCGAGGTGGGCACGGCGCCCGTCGCGGTGATACCGGTGGGCGGGGTCGACGCCGACGCGGCCCGCGCCGCCTGCGCCGCCTCCGGGCTCAACGCCGTGGACGAGCACGCCGAGACCCCGCTGGCCCTGGTGGTCTGCGCGGACTACCTGGACCCCGGGCTGAGGGCCGTCGCCGGGCGGCTGCGCCAGCAGGGCCGGACCTGGCTGCTGGCCCGGCCGTTCGGCGCCGATCCCTGGACCGGCCCGTTCTTCTCGCCGGCCACCGACGGACCCAACGGACCCGACGGACCCGACGGGCCCGGCGGACCCGGTGGGCCCGGCGGGCCCTGCTGGTCCTGCCTGGCCCACCGGCTCTCCGAGCACCGCGCCGGGGAACTCCCCGTACAGCGCGCCCTGGGCCTGGACGGACCGGCGCCCAGACCCGCCCCGACCCTCTCGGCCGTACGGTCCCTGGGTCTGCAGTGCGCGGTGCTGGAGCTGTCCAAGTGGCTCGCGGGACTGCGCTACCCGGAGCAGCGCTCGGTGTGCGTCCTGGACAGCCTCAACCTGAGCACCGCCCACCACACCGTGCTGCGCCGGCCGCAGTGCCCCGACTGCGGCGACCCCTCGCTGGTCGCCCGGCGGACGGCGCGGCCGCTCGCCCTGGCCTCCCGGCCGAAGGCGGAGGGCACCGGCAGCAACGACCGGGCCGTCTGCGCCGAGGGCATCCTCATCGAGAACCGCCACCTGATCAGCCCGGTCACCGGCATCGTGACGAACGTCCGCCCGGTCCCGGGACTGCCCGACGGGCTGCACGCCTACGACTCCGGCCACAACCTCGCCCTGCGCGGGCACTCGCTGGCCGGGGTCCACCAGGTCCTGCGGGCCCGCAGCGGAGGCAAGGGGGCGACCGCCACCGAGGCCCGGGCGAGCGCGCTGTGCGAGGCGGCGGAACGGTACAGCGCCGCCCGCCAGGGCGACGAGCTGGTCATCCGGGACTCGCTGACGGGGCTGGGCTCCGCGGCCGTCCACCCCAACACCTACCAGCTGTTCGACGAGCGGCAGTACGCCGACCGGGAGCGCTGGAACGCCCTGCAGCCGCCCTTCCACCGGGTGAGCCGGCCCTTCGACCCCGCCGCCGCGACCGACTGGACACCCGTGTGGTCGCTCACCGCCGGCGCCCACCGGATGCTGCCCACCTCCACCCTCTACTTCGACACGGGCGCCGGCGCCTCCCGGGACGGCCTGTGGGCCGACTCCAACGGCAACGCCGCCGGCGGCAGCCCGGAGGACGCCGTGGTCCAGGGCGTGCTCGAACTCGTCGAGCGGGACGCCGTGGCGCTGTGGTGGTACAACCGGCTGCGCCTGCCCGGCGTCGACCTGGACTCCTTCGACGAACCCTGGCTGGCGCAGACCAGATCGGCGCTCGACCGGGCCGGCCACCAGGTCTGGGCCCTCGACCTCACCTCCGACCTCGGCATCCCCGTCGTGGCGGCCGTCTCCCGGCGCACCGGCGGCCCCGCGGACGAGTACGTCTACGGCTTCGGAGCCCATCTCGACCCCCGGCTCGCGCTGCGCAGGGCGCTCACCGAGATGGTGCAGATGCTGCCGGCCCCCGGAGGTTCCGGTACGGCCCTGCCCGGACAGCCGCAGCTCCTCGCGGACCCGGCGCAGTCGCCGCGGACCCCCGCGTCCTGGCGGTACGCCGGACGCAACGCGGACCTCCTCGACGACGTCCGGCACCTGCGGACCCTGCTGGAGTCGCACGGGATGGAACTGCTGGTCCTCGACCAGACCCGGCCCGACGTGGGCATACCCGTGGTCAAGACCCTGGTGCCCGGACTGCGCCCGTTTTACGCCAGGTTCGCGCCCGGACGGCTCTTCGACGTACCGGTGAATGTCGGTCAGCGGAATACCGCCACCGCATTCCGTGAACTCAACGAGGTTCCGCTACCCCTGTAGACGGGGCCGCGGAAGCCCCCGTGGATGTGCCTGTAGTTGTCCCGGTAGAAGCCCTTGTAGATCAGCTCTCTGCTACCGCTCCGATCTTCGGCGGGCTCGGCATATAGTGCGGACCCGGACCCTTCGTTTTCCCTACCGAGGAGTGAGCATATGACGGGCCGTTTCCGGACTGCGGACAACGACCTAGCTCAGAGGGCCCAGCAAACGGAGAGTTCGAATCCGGACAAGCGCGGGCGGGTCACCGACGTGCTCGCCCCGCGTCTGGCCCAGGGCATCGTGGTCACCGTCCTGTCCGGGTACGCAATCGTCACCCTGCTCAACGTCGAGTACGCGTTACGCGACCGGCGGCGCGAACTCCTCGTCTGCGCGACCGCCGTCCTGGTCCTGTACGGCCTCCAGCTGGTCCTCACCTCCTCCAAGGCCCGGCACTGGTCCACCGGACGCAAGTGCGCGGCCCTGGGCGTGCAGTTGTTCCTCACCTTCCTGCCCCTGGTCTGGCTGAACGTGCTGTGGGGCAGCGTGGCGGGCCCCCTGAGCGCCTCGGTCCTGCTGCTCGCACCGCCCAGGATCGCCTGGCCCTCCTTCGCGGCCATCTCGGGCGTGGTGCTGTGGTGGGCGGTGGGTCAGGGCGTCACCGTGCTGGACCTCGCGTACGCGGCCATCTCCACCGCGCTGACCGGACTGGTGATCTACGGCCTCACCCGGCTGACCGACCTGGTCCACGAAGTGCACGAGACCCGTGCGGAGATGGCGCGGATGGCCGTCATCCAGGAACGGCTGAGGTTCGCCCGGGACCTGCACGACCTGCTCGGCTACAGCCTCTCGGCCATCTCGCTGAAGTGCGAGCTGATCCAGCGGATCGTCGTCAACAACCCCGAGCGGGCCCGCGCGGAGGTCGTCTCCGTGCTCGGTGTGTCCCGCCAGGCACTCGTCGACGTACGGCTGGTCGCCAGCGGATACCGCGACATGTCGCTGGCCGCCGAGGCCGTGTCGGTGGCCAACGTGATGGCCTCGGCGGACGTGGAGGCGGAGGTCGACATCGACTGCGGGCGGCTGCACCCGCTGGTGGACACCGTGCTGGCGACGGCCCTGCGCGAGGGCGTGACGAACATCCTGCGGCACAGCAAGGTGCAGTCCTGCACCATCAGGGCCGCGGTCGACGGGGAGATGGTGGAACTGGTGATGGAGAACGACGGGGTGGTGGCCGTCGGGCTCGCGGACCCCGTGGACCGGGGCAGCGGGCTGGGCAACCTGGCCACGCGGCTCACCGCGATCGGCGGGACCCTGAGCGCCGGCATCGAGCCGCAGGGCCGCTTCCGGGTGACGGCGCGGGCGCCGATGAGGCCGGTCGCCCCCGATCCCGTGGACAGCGTCGGACCACAAGGGCGCGCGTACGACCGGAGCGCGGACACGGCGTCCGTCGCGGCGCTGGAACGCCGGGCCGGCCGGGCCGGCTGAACCAGCGCGAGCCGACCGGCACGAGGGTATAACGGGGGAACAACCATGCTGTCGCTGCTTCTCGCCGAGGACGTCCACATGGTCCGCGGCGCGCTCATCGCATTACTCGAACTGGAGCCTGACTTCCAGGTGGTCGCCTCCGTGGACCGGGGTGACCTCATCGTGGCCTCCGCGCTCGAATCGCGCCCCGACGTGGCGATCATCGACATCGACCTGCCCGGGATGGACGGCCTGACCGCCGCCGCCGAACTGCGCGAACGCCTTCCCGACTGCCGCACGCTGATCCTCACCAGCCTCGGCAGACCCGGCACCCTGCGCCGGGCGATGGCCGCCCGCGTCTCGGGGTTCCTGCTCAAGGACTCCCCGCCGGCCCGGCTCGCCCAGGCCGTACGGGCCGTGGCCAACGGACAGCGGGTGATCGATCCCGATCTCGCCCTCAGCGCCTGGGAGGCCCTGGACAATCCGATATCCCCCCGCGAGACGCAAGTGCTCCGGCTCGCCGCCCGGGGCGCCGACGCCGGCGAGATCGCCGAGCAGCTCTTCCTGAGCGAGGGCACGGTACGGAACTACCTGACGGCCATCGTGGACAAGCTCAACGCCCGCAACCGGATCGACGCCATCCGCATCGCCGAGGAGGCGGGCTGGATCCCGTAGCTCACGCCACCCGCAGGATCCGGGTCGACTCCTCGGTGACCGCCGCCGCGGCGGACAGCCCCGCCAGCCGGTCCCGGTAGCCGGCCCCGGCGCGCACCCGCGCACAGGCCTCCGGGTCCAGCCACCACAGCACGCCCAGGTAGGCCCGGGGGTCGGCGGCCGAGCGGAGCAGGTCGCTGCCGCCGAAACCGCCGTCCGGCACGCACTGTGCGACCAGGGCGCCGAAGTCGAGCTCGAACTGCCGCGGCGGGCCGTCGAGCACCGCACGGACCAGCACGACGTGGGCCGCCTCCGAGAGCTCGCCCCCGACGGTCATCCGCCCGACGGTGACCATCAGTTCGCTGGAGGAGACCGTGCCCGCACCGAGCCCGGGGTGCCGCTCCGGCAGGGGCCCGGCCTCGTGTCCGGCCTCGTGCCCGGCCTGGAGCAGCCGGTCCAGGGTGCTCCACTGGTCGAGGTGGACGTAACTGCCGGGCCGGTCGGGGCAGGCAGCCGTCACGAGCGCCTCGAAGCCCTTGGCGGACTCCCGGTGGCGCGCGTAGTCGACGAGTGCCCGCTCGAACGAGGAGGGATCCCCGGTCGTGGTCATCCGCTCGACGACCGTCACCTGCCGGCCGCGCTCTTGCTGGGACATCGGCGGCTCCCCTCCCTGCTCCCTGCACGGCTTAACCGGTGCATTGTCCGCACAGACCGCTAGAGCGCCGATGGAACGCCGACGAAACGCCGACGGAACCCGGTCCCGTACGGACCTCCCCGGGATCCCCCCGCCAGGGTTTTCACCACCCGTGTGGAAGTTCTGCCGCTCCCTTGCCGGTCGGCTGGCCGTCGCCCGCGCACGCTGGTGGACAGGTGCCGGGAACACGGCGCCCGACGGCCTCCGGGACGGGGCAGGGGAGGACGACGCGTGAAGAAGGTGCACTTCGCGGGGACCCACCGGGTCCGCCACCCCGAGGAGACCTGGGCCCGCCTCGGCGAACTCCGCGACTCCTTCGGGATCACCCGGATCGCCGATGTCACCGGCCTCGACACCCTCGGCATCCCGGTCGTCGCCGCGGTCCGGCCCGCATCCCGCACCCGGCCGCTCGCCTACGGCCGCGGAGCCACCCCCCTGCTCGCCCGGATCTCCGCCGTCATGGAATCCGTGGAGCTCTGGCACGCCGAGTACGCCTGCCCGCCCGCCGAAGTGCTGCGCACACCCGCGCGCGAACTCGCCCTGCCCTACGACGTACGGGCCCTGCCCCTCGAACCCGGCAGCCTGCTGAGCGAACACACCCCCCTCGACTGGGTCATCGCCGCCGACCTGGTCACCGGCGCCCCCGTGCCCGCCCCCCGTGCCTGCGTCCGCGCGGACGACGAGGCCGGCACCGGGTGGCGGCCCCCGCTGCTGCGCGCCACGGCCGGCGCACTGGCCGGCGGCAACAGCTACGAGGAGACCGTGGTCCACGCGCTCTACAAGGTCATCGAGCAGGACTGCGCCCTCGCCCCGGCCGGCGTTCCCGATGTGCCCGGCGTCCCCGCCCCGGCCGGCCTCGACACCACCGGTCCCGTCGACCCGGCCGGCGTCGACGACCCGCTCTGCGCCGAGGTCCTCGCCCGGCTCGCCGCCGCCGGAGTCCGCGTCACCCTCACCCGCCGGGCCAACCGCTGGGCGCTGCCCTGCTTCTCCGTGGGCCTGTGGTCGAAGTCCTTCCCCGTGCCCGTCACCGCCGTCGGCGTGCACGGCGACCCGGGCATCGCGCTGGGCCGCGCACTGACCGGCGCCGCCCGCGACCGGCTGCGCGCCCTGGTGGGCGACGGCCCGGCCGCGGCGACCCGGGCCCGCGCGACGCCGCCGCGCGCCGCCCGCCCCGCCGGGGCGCCCGTGGAGCGGCTCCTGGACTGGCGGGAAGCCGCCGTCCGCGGCGCCGAGTTCGCCGAGGACACCGACGAGATGCGCTGGCTCACCGGCCTGGTCACCGCGGTGACCGGCCACCGGCCGGTGGCCGTGGACCTCAGCACCGAAACCGACTTCCGTGTCGTCAAGGTCGTCGCCGCGGGCCTCACGGGCCCCGCCGGCGCGAGCCCCGGCGCCACGGGCCTGCCCGGGGAGGGCCGTTGACCACCCACGTGTTCGTCGGAGCCGCCCTCGGCGCCGAAGAGGTCCGCACCGCTTTCCCCGGAGCGGCCCTGCACCCGCCGGCCCGCCACGGCGATCTGCTCGCCCTCGCCGCCGGGCCCGGGGACACCGTCGTCCTCCTCGACGGCGTCCAGTGCCACGGCACCCCGGTGTCCCACGAGGAGATCCTCGACCTCCTCGCCGACGGCGCCCGGGTCGTCGGCGCCGCCGGGTTCGGCGCCCTGCGCGCCGCGGAACTGTGGCCGTACGGCATGCGGGGCATCGGCCTGGTCTTCGGCATGTTCGTCCAGGGCAGCCTGGACGGCGACGCCGAGGTCGCCGCACACCGGCCCACGCACACCCACGAGCACCCCACCCTGGCGCTGGTCACCCTGCGCTGGACGGTGGCGAGCGCCGTCTCCGACCGGCTCCTCACCCCGGGCACGGGCGAGATCCTCCTCGGCCTCGCCGGCTCGCTGCACTGCGCCGAGCGCTGCTGGCCCGCGCTGCTCCGGCTGGCCCGCGCGCACTCGGTGGAGGCCGGGGAGGCGGCGGCCTCCTTGCGCGCGTACGCCCGGCGGACCCGCTCCACCACCGACCTGCAGCGCGTGGACTCCCTGCTGGCGCTGTCCTGGCTGGCCCAGGAAGCACCCGCGTCCGCGGCGGCGCCGTCCGCACCCGACCCGCTGCTCGTACCCGCCTGGTTCCTCGCGCCCACGAGCCGTCGCGCGCAGTGGCGCGGCACGTTCCGGCCCGCGCGGGGAGCCCCGCGCCACCCGGCCGTGCGCGAGCTCGACGTGCTCCGGTTCCAGCAGCTCTACGCCCCCGACTTCCCCGCCCGCTACCGGGGTTTCGCCCTGCGCCGGATCGCCGGGAACCTCCTGCCGGCCGGGGAAGCGGAGCTGGAGGCCTGCGCCCTGGAGTCCGCCGCCCGGGCCGGCATCACCGCGGACCTGCTCCCCGCCCAGGCGTGGGAGCACTGGCTGACCCCCGCCGAGCGGCGCGCCGGCACCCCCTGGCTCCGCCTCCTCACCCTGCTCGTGCGCTCCTTCCGCAGCGCACCGGGGGACGCGCCCTTCCACGGCGTGCCCGCGGAGCTGCGCCAGGCGGACGCCGTGTGGGCGGCGAGCACGAGCGCGGTCGCCGCCATCGACCGGCTGGGCGAGTCCGCCGCCACGACCGGCGCGGGGGGCACCGCCCGCCGGGTCCCGGTGGGCGAAGTCCGCGGGCACCTGCGGGAGATCTGGGGCGCGGGCAGCCCGGCGTCCCTGCAGGCGGCCGCCCGTGACCGGGGCTTCGCCTCCCTGGCCGAAGCGGAGGAAGCGGCCCGCCGCTTCCTGCCCCTGCGCGCGGCCCGGGCGGTCCCGGCCCAGGTGGAGGCCCGCTAGCGCCCCGCTCTCGGCCCGCTCTCGCGCCCCGTCGCCCGCCTCCCGGCGGCGGTACTGTCCCGAAGTGGGGTCCACTCGCGGGCAGCGGACCGGACCGGGAGGCACCGATGAGGACCGTACTGATCGTCGAGGACGACGACGGAATCGCCGAGGCCCTGGAGCAGGCCCTGACCGTGCACGGCTACGGCACGTGCCGCACCGGCACCGGAGCCGCGGCCCTGGAGCAACTGGACGACGCCTCCCTGGTCCTGCTCGACCTCGGCCTGCCCGACCTCGCCGGTCACGAGGTGTGCCGGCGGATCCGGGAGCGCTCCTGCGTCCCCGTCATCGCGCTGAGCGGCCGGGCCGACGAACTCGACCGCGTGATGGCCCTGCACATGGGGGCCGACGACTTCGTGGCCAAGCCCTTCGGCCGCTACGAGCTGATGGCGCGCATCCAGGCCGTCTTCCGGCGCACCGGCGACTGCCCCCGGCACGACGGCGCCCCCGCCGCGCACGGCCCGCTACCCGAGCCCGGTTCCTTACGCGAACCCGAGCACGAGCACGAGCACGACCCCGAGCGCGGGCTCGAACGCGGGCCCGGTGCCGGGGCCGGCCGGCCCGGCGGCATCCTGCGGGCGGGACCGCTCAGCCTGGACCGGCGCGCCCGCAAGGTGTACCTGGACGGCACGGAAGTACGCATCACCCGCAAGGAGTTCGAGCTGCTGGCCATGCTGCTGGAGGAGCCCGGCACGGTCATGGAACGCCAGGACATCATGGCCCGGGTCTGGGACGAGAACTGGTTCGGGTCCACCCGCACGCTCGACGTCCACGTGGGCTCCCTGCGCGGCAAGCTCGGCAGCAACGACTGGATCGAGGCGGCCCGGGGCGTCGGCTACCGCCTGACCGTCCCGCGGCCGCGCGCCTCGTGAACGCGCCCGCGTGGCAGCCGGAGCCGCCCACGGTCGTGGTGGCCGCCGCCCACCAGATGCGCGGCCCGCTGTCCTCCGTACGCCTGCGCCTCGAACTCCTCCAGGACCGCTTCGAGAACGCGGCCGATCCCGCCCCGGGGCGGGAGCTGGCCGGCATCCTGCGCGAAGTGGCACGGCTCTCCGACGTCCTGGAACAGGTACTGGCCTGGGGAGCAGTCGAGCACGCCGCGGCCCGGGCCGAGACCGCGGACGCCCTGACCGTCGCCGCCCTGCGCGCGGACGCCTGGTCCGCGGCGGCGCGGGCCCGCGGCGCGTACCTGGAGGTCACGGGGGAGCGGGCGTCCCTCGTCCAGCAGCGCGGCACGCTGGAGCAGACCCTCGACGTCCTGCTGGACAACGCGCTGAAGGTCTCCCCGGCGGGCGGGACCGTACGGATATCCGTACACCGCGAGCCCCCCGGAGAGGTGGCCGTGGACGTCTGCGACGAGGGCCCGGGGATGTCGCTCGAAGAGATCGCCCGCGCCTGCGAACCCTTCTGGCGCGGCCGCGCGGGCCGGGGCGGCCGGGGCAGCGGCCTCGGACTGACGATCGCCGCCGCCCTGCTCGGCGCCTCGGGAGGACGCCTCGAACTCGGTGCGCGCGGCGGCCCGTGCGGCCTGCGCGCGAGGGCCGTCCTGCCCGCGGACACCTTCGCGCGGCCCGTCCCGGCACAGGCCTGCGCCCCGTCCACGGGCGGGACGCCGCTGCTCCGCACGACCTCGTAGGAGATCCGGTGGATGCGTCAGCTGCTCCGTCCTTCCCTGGTAGCCGTCAGGCGCTCGGCTCGTGGGTGCGGGCCTGCCACGTGCGGGGGCCGTCGAACGCGCCGCCCCGCTCCGGGCGGCGCCAGCGGGCCGCCGGCCGCCGCGGCGGGCGGCCGGGGTCCCCGTCGGGAGCGGGTTCCGCGGCCCTGGCCAGCAGGACGGCGGTGAGCGCGGCGACCTCCTCCGGGCTCGCGCTGCCCTTCTCCACGCGCACCAGGAACGGCTGGTGCTTCTCGCGTACCGCTTCGCGTACCTCGGTCATCTCCGGGTCCTCCTCACTGGGGCGGGTTGCCGTGCTTGCGGCGGGGCAGTGCGGCGTCCTTCGTGCGCAGCATCGACAGGCAGCGGATCAGCGCCGAGCGGGTCTCGCGCGGGTCGATCACGTCGTCGACGAGACCGCGCTCGGCCGCGTAATAGGGGTGCACCAGCTCGGTCTTGTACTCCTCGATCTTCTGCCGGCGCATCGCCTCGGGATCGTCGGCGGCGGCGATCTCCCGCCGGAAGACCACGTTGGCCGCGCCCTCGGCGCCCATCACGGCGATCTCGTTGGTCGGCCAGGCCAGCGCGATGTCCACCCCGATCGAGCGGGAGTCCATCACGATGTACGCACCGCCGTACGCCTTGCGCAGGACCACGGAGATCCTCGGCACCGTCGCGTTGCAGTAGGCGTACAGCAGCTTCGCGCCGCGCCGGATGATGCCCTGGTGCTCCTGGTCGACGCCCGGCAGGAACCCGGGCACGTCGACGAGGGTGACCAGCGGGATGTTGAAGGCGTCGCAGAACTGCACGAACCGCGCGCCCTTCTCGCTCGCCTTGATGTCGAGGACCCCGGCCATGGCCGCGGGCTGGTTCGCGACGATCCCCACCACTTGGCCGCCGAGCCGGGACAGCGCCACGACCAGGTTGGGCGCCCAGCCGGCGTGCACCTCCATGTAGTCGCCGTCGTCGGCGATCTCCGCGATCACCTCGCGGATGTCGTACGAGCGGTTCCCGTCGGCCGGGACCGTGTCGAGCAGCGTGTCGCAGTGCCGGTCGGCGCTGTCCTCGCTGTGCACGTCCGGCGGCAGTTCGCGGTTGTTGGAGGGGAGCAGGGAGAGCAGGTAGCGCACTTCGGCGAGGCAGGTCTCCTCGTCGTCGTACACGAAGTGGGCCACGCCCGAGACCCCGGCGTGGACGTCGGCGCCGCCCAGACCGTTCTGCGTGACCTCCTCCCCGGTGACCGCCTGCACCACGTCCGGACCCGTGATGAACATCTGCGAGATGTCGCGGACGGCGAAGACGAAGTCGGTGAGCGCCGGGGAGTACGCGGCGCCTCCGGCGCACGGCCCGAGCATCACGCTGATCTGCGGGATCACGCCCGAGGCCTTGGTGTTGCGCTGGAAGATGCCGCCGTAGCCGGCGAGCGCGGAGACGCCCTCCTGGATGCGGGCGCCCGCCCCGTCGTTGAGGGAGACCAGCGGGGCGCCCGCGGCCAGGGCCATGTCCATGACCTTGTGGATCTTCTGGGCGTGGGCCTCGCCGAGCGCCCCTCCGAAGATCCGGAAGTCGTGGGCGTACACGAACACGGTGCGGCCGTCGACCGTGCCCCAGCCGGTGACCACGCCGTCGGTGTAGGGGCGCTTGTCCTCCAGGCCGAAGCCGGTGGCCCGGTGCCTCCTGAGGCCCTCGACCTCCGAGAAGCTCCCCTTGTCGAGGAGGAGGCCGATCCGCTCCCGCGCGGTCAGCTTGCCCTTGGCGTGCTGGCGTTCGGTGGCCGCCGGATCGGCGCCCTCGCGGGTCACTTCCTTGATGCGGGCCAGTTCACCGAGCCGGTCCGGCGGTGCACCGACTCCATCAGCCTGCTGTGTCGTCACCACGGCGCTGCTTCCTCCCCGTTGTCTGGGTCATCGCGTCTACCGGTCGGCAGTCGGTTCGTAGTCGGAGCACATCGACGGCTCGGCGGCGATCAGCTCCGAGGCGTCGGCGGCGGACAGCATCTCCATCGTCATCATGCGCGCGGTGATCTCGTGCGGTCCGTCGGTGAGCAGGGCGGACGCCGCCACGTGGGCGGGGCAGCTCGGCAGGTTCTGGACGATCCAGCCCTCGGGACGCTCGGGGGCGTCCTCGCTCTCGTCCGTGCCCAGGTAGTCGGCGGACAGTTCGCGTCCGAGCCCGGTGCCCAGTCCCTTGAAGTAGGCCTCCTTGCGCGTCCAGAGCCGCCCGAAGGCCAACTGGCGGTCCGTCGGCGCCAGCAGGGCCAGCTCCTTCTGCTCCATCGGGTGCAGATCGGGCGAGCACAGGTCGGTCGTCTCCAGGGACGGCACCCGCTGCACGTCGATGCCCACGGTCGAGGTCGCGATCCCGATGAGGACCACCCCGTGACTGTGCGACAGGGAGAAGTGCAGCGGTACCGGCGAGTCGAGGAGCACCGGCCGGCCGTGGGGACGGTCGCAGCAGGGGCAGGCGTCGCGGCCGAACTTCACCAGGCCCGGCGCGACACCGGTGTACGCGGAGAGCAGCCGCCGCAGCGCGATGTGGGCCGACAGGTAGGTCAGCCGGTCGTTCGGCCTGATGAACGCGGCGGCCCGTTTGTGTTCCTTCTCATCGAGCTCGTCCGTGACCATGCCGTCCTGGTTCTCCTCCGTCCAGTCCGGATGGCACACCCACAGGTGCATGTCCTGGTCGGGTGCGGCGATCCGGGCCGTCCCGGAGGCCTTCCTCATCGCCCCGCACTAGCGGTCGCCGCGAACCGGGCCTGGGCCTCCCGGCGGTCCGGCATCAGCGCGCACAGCAGGGCGGCGACCTCGGCCACGCTGTCGTCGCGCAGCAGGTCGGCTGCCTTCACCGTGACGCCGAGCGCCGTCTCCAGCTTCCGCTTGAGCTGGATCGCCATGATCGAGTCCACGCCCTGACTGCGCAGCGGCCGGCGGACGTTGATCCGGTAGGCGGGCGGGATGTCGAGGGTCTCGGTGAGTTCCTGGCAGATGTACTGCTCGATGATCCGCACGCGCGACCCGGTGTCGGCGGCGCGCAGGGCCGGCAGATCGGGCAATCGTTCGAGCCAGGTGGTCGTGTTCCGTAGTGCCATGGTTCGTACGCCTTCCATGAGGGGTGGGCGGGTCGCGCCCCGCTTGACGGCCCTTGGGCAGAGCTCCGGCCTCGTTCCGCCCTGCTCAGTCGCCGGTTCCGGTGCGGCGCGTGGATCCGGTGCGGCGCGTGGATCCGGTGGGGCGTTCCGGTTCCCGCCCGGCGACGGCGAGCCACCGCGGCAGGGCCGGACCGGCGACGAGGTCCGGCAGGAGCCGGGCCGCCTGGTCTTCGGGCGAGCCGTGCTGGGACATGCGCACTCTCCTTGGGCCCGATCTCGGCGGACAGCTCACCGGACCGTGCTCCACAGCTTCTGCGGGCCGGGTCGCGGGTTCAACACACCGCGTTTTCAGAGCCTGGCCAGAGTTCTGCAGACGTGGTTCACCCGTGTCAGGAACGACCCAGGCGAAGTTCAGGGGAGAGACAAAGGGGGCCGCCGGCCCTCAGGCGGAGTCCTCCGGGGACGGCGGACCGGCGGCGCCTGCAGCCCCGTCGGCGGGCGGTGCGGGCTTCGTGTGGAGGACCTCGCGGGCCTGCTCCGCGGCGCGGGTTATGCCCTCGCTCACGAAGTCGACGAAGCGGGCGATGTTTTCGAGGCGGGTGGCGGCCGGTGTGCCCGGGCCGAGGACGCCCACGCCCTGCCGGGCGGTCTCCACGAGCAGGGTGTGGGCACGGGCGCTGGCGATCATCCCCTGGTACCAGACGTCGTCGTCGACGACGTAGCGCTCGCGGCGGCCCTCGTCCGGCTCCCGGCGGACCAGGGACTGGCCTTCGAGGAAGGTGATGGCCTTCGAGACGGACGCCGGACTGACCTGGAGGCGCCGCACCAGCTCGGACGCGGTGAGGCTGCCCGCGTCGGTGGTGTAGAGCGCGGCCAGCACCCGGGCCGTCATCTTGGACAGGCCCGACTGCATGAAGATGCCGGCGAACGTCTCCTCGTACGCGCGCACGGCCTCGGCATCGCGCCCGTCGGCCTGCGCGGACGCCTGCGGCCCCCGGGGCACGGCCTGCCTGCTCCGGTGGGCGCGGCGTTCGGTGGCGCGGTGGGCCAGATCGGAGCGGTAGGAGGCGGGGCCGCCGTTGCGCATCACCTCGCGGGTGACCGTCGACGTCGGCCGGTCCAGCCGCCGGGCGATCTCCGCGTAGGCGAGCCCGTCGGCCAGCCCCAGCGCGATCTGCTGGCGCTCCTGCTGCGTGAGTCTGCCTCCCGGCACCGTGATCTCCCTCTCGTAGGTCTCTTGTGATCCCCAGCATAGCGTTCACTCTTAGTTCATTGCAACGCCGACTCGGTCTTCGTTGCATTGAATGCAAAGCCATTGCAACAAAAATGGGCTATTGACCTGCGGCAATGCCAATTCTGCGCAACGAGCATGTTGCAGGGTATTGGAATGCAACGTAGCTTTTCCGTTGTCGGAAACAAACACCGCAGCACAGCGGAGACACAGGAGAGCATCATGCAGAAGTTCGCCACCACCGCCCCGATCGCCGCCGTCCTCGACATCCCCGCCGGCCGCATCCGCCTCATCGCCGCCGACCGCGCCGACACCACCGTCGAGGTCCTGCCCGCGGACGCCTCGAAGGGCCGCGACGTGAAGACGGCGGAGCAGACGACGGTCGCCTACGCCGACGGAGTCCTGCGCATCGAGGTCCCCGAGGCGAAGAACCGGATGCTCGGCGCCGCCGGATCCATCGAGGTCACCGTCCAGCTCCCGGCCGGCTCCCGCGTCGAGGCCAAGGCGGCCGCCGCCGAGTTCCGCGGCGTCGGACGGCTCGGCGACGTCGCCTTCGAGGGCGCGCAGGCCACCGTCAAGCTCGACGAGGCCGCGAGCGCCCGCCTCACCGTCCAGGACGGCGACATCGCCGTCGGCCGCCTGGGCGGCCCCGCGGAGATCAGCACCATGAAGGGCGGCATCACCATCGCCGAGGCCGTGCGCGGCACGGTCGTCCTGCGCACCGAGTCCGGCGACGTCTCGGTCGGCGCCGCCGCCGCGGCCGCCGCCTCCCTGGACGCGGGCACCTCCTACGGCCGGATCCACAACGCGCTGAAGAACACCGAAGGCGCCGCCGACCGGCTCGAGATCCACGCGACCACCTCGTACGGCGACATCACGGCCCGCAGCCTCTGAGCCGCACCGCCAAGAGAACGGCGCAGTGAGCACCACCGGGCAATACAGGCAGCGGGGCGGCTCTTGAGCCGCCCCGCCCCGCCGCGCACCGAGAACTGTGAACTGAGAACTGAGATCGGCCGGGATCGGAGCCCGACGGTGCATCAGACCAGGAGGCCGATGGCGGTCACCAGCATCACCGCGGCCGTCGCGGCGTGGACGCCGTAGGCGGTGGCCTTCGGCCCACCGCTGCGCAGCACGATCACCGCGTCCGCGACCGGCATCACCGCGAACGTCAGCACGTACCAACCCAGCACCGACGTCGGCGCGGTGAGCATCAGTACGAACATGAAGATCCCGCACACGATCTCCCGCGCACCCTTCACGTGCAGCCAGGACCGGAAGGCGGGGTCATCGACCGGTGTGCGGGGAATGCCGAAGCCGGCGGCGTTCTGCGGCTTCGCGAAGACCATCGCGCCCATGAAGATGAGGGCCGCGCCGAGCAGGCCGGCGAGAACAGTGGCAATGGTGGTGAGCATCGGCTTGTCCCGTCCGTTGGGGGAGTCTCCTGTGACGGGAGAGTCTCTTGTGACGAAGTGATTGTCGTGTAGCTCGTGCAACTCGTGCAGTTCGTGACGGTTTTCGGCGACCCCGCGGTCACGGCGTCAGCCGCGAGACGGGGCCGCGCCTCACGGGACGAGGACGATCCGCCCGCGGACGCTGCCCTTGGCCATCGCCCGGTAGGCATCGGCCGCTTCGCCGAGCGGCGCGACGGAGTGGACGCGAGCCGGCAGTTCTCCCGCCGCCACCCGTACGAGCAGCCGGGCGAGAAGTGCACCGTCGGGACGGGCGAACAGGACCTCGACGGTGATGCCGCGCTCCTCGGGAAGCCGTGCGGCCGGCTGCACGCCGACGAACCGGCCGCCGTCGCGCACCGCACGCAGGGCGGACTCCTGCAGGGCTCCGGCATCGGCAACGGCATCCCAGCCCTGCCCGAGATCGGTGGCGAAGCCGGCGCCGAGCCCCCGGACGAACGGTTCGTCGGCCGCTCGGGCCATCCCGGTCACCTGCCAGCCGCGGTCCTGGGCGAGTACGGCGACATGAGCGCCCACCGCACCCGCCGCGCCGGTCACCAGCAAGCGCCGGGCCCCGGCGGGCGCGTCACCGAGGAGGTCGACGAGCTGGGCCGCGGCGGTGGCGTTGAGCGGCACCGCCCCGGCCTCGACCAGGTCCAGGCCGTCCGGAACGACGGCGACCTGCGCGGCGGAGACCAGGAGGTGCTCGGCATGGGATCCGTGATCGCGGTCGAAACCGTCGAGGAACCCGGCGACACGGGTGCCGACCGGCAGCTCGACACCGGGCCCGGCGGCGTCCACGGTGCCGGCGAAGTCCCAGCCGAGACCGGTGTAGTCCGGCTGGTCGACCAATCCGAGCCGGTGGAAGATGCCCCCGGCCACCCCCAGGTCGACCGGGTTGATCGCCGCGGCTCCGATCTTGACCCGGATCTGCTCCGGCCCCGGCTCGGCCACCGGGACCTCGACGGTCTCGATCGACCGGGGACCGGACGGCACACGGACCACGATCCGCCGAGAGGTCATCTGATGCATGGTCATCCGCTCCTTGGTGAGGGCCTCGTCTGCTGCTCTTGCCATCGCTGTGGTGCAGCACCACCATGGAGGGAGCTGCTTCCCCGTGGGAAGTAGGTACCTGAAAGTGCCTTAGTCACCGAGCGGAGGAGACGAGTTGTGCAGACCAGTACCGCGTCCCAGCGGCGGGCCGTAGCCAAAGCGCAGTACGACGCGTTCTTTGCGGCATGTCCCAGCCGCCAGCTCCTGGAGCGGCTCTCCGACAAGTGGGTCGCCCTGGTGCTCGCCGCCCTGGGCGGGGACGGCCCCGGGGCCGTCCCGGGCGGCGAACCGCAGCCCATGCGGTTCTCCGAGCTGTCACGCCGGATTTCGGGCGTGAGCCAGAAGATGCTGACGCAGACGCTGCGCGCACTGGAGCGCGACGGGATGGTGACCAGGACCGTGACCCCCACGGTGCCCGTGACCGTCACGTACGAGCTGACCGATCTCGGTCGCTCGCTCCAGGTGGTCATGCGGGGAATCAAGCAATGGGCGGAGGGCCACATGGAGGAGGTCCTCACCCATCGCGAAGGCTACGACCACAGGCAATGAGGGGCCGCCGACCGACTCGAAGGGCGGCCGGTGCCTGGCCCGGCACCGCGTGAACCACCGACGGCCCGGCCCTGGAAGACTCCCGGGGCCGGGCCGTCACCGCATCCGATGCGTCGTCAGGCGGCGCGTCGCCGACGGTGGATCGTCAGGCGGCGGATCGTCAGGCGGGCGATCGTCACGCGCGGCAGCGCAGCATCTCCAGCGGCGGGTTCTCGGCGAGGTCGGCCCAGTGCTCCGCACCGAACTCCTGCACGCCGGCCTCCGACACCGTCACCGGGGTCCAGGTCAGCTCGCTGAAACCGGCCGCCTTCAGGCAGCTCTCGTACACCTCGCGGCGCGGGAAGTGGGCGACGAAGGAGACCGGCGGGTCGAGCAGCGCCGTGGTCCGCACTTTGAAGCCGACCTCGACCTCCTCGCCGGTGAGCTCCGTGCGGAAGCCGTACTTCTCCGGGGTCGGCCCGTCGAAGCGGTAGTCGGGCGACTGGTTGATCAGGAAGAGCTCGGCGCCGGGCTTCAGGCTCCGGTGGATGTTGCGGCACATCCGCTCGGTGGTGGCGATGTCCGAGGAGTAGTTGAGGAGCTGGACGGCCAGCCCGATGTCGAAGGGTTCCTCGAAGGACCGCAGCTCGGCCGCGTCGCCCACCTCGTAGCGCACGCCCAGGGGATCGCGCTCCTCGATCGCCTGCGCCACGGCGACCATCTCGCCGGAGATGTCGATGCCGAGGACGTCGGCCGCGCCGCGCCGCTTGAACTCCCGGCTGTAGAAGCCGGTGCCGGATGCCAGGTCGAGCACCGACTTGCCCGTCACGTCCCCGACCAGGGCCAGGAATCCGGGCACGATGGCCCACTGCTCCAGCGGAAGGGCCTTGAACCCCTCGTACGCCTCACCGATCTCGTCGTACTGCTCCTGTGCACTCATCGTGCCGTCCTCCCCGTTCGTGATTCACCGTGCGAGAGGGCCCGACCCCGCCCGTGAACACGACGGATCGAGCCCTCCGACCGGCAGTCTCTCCCAAACCGACGAGCCATCAGCCTTGGCGAAAACCACGAAAACCGGTCACCCCTCCCGGCCTCCCGCACAGCCGCATCCCGGCGGTGGGGGCGCATGCCGAAGGGGACCCGCCGGGTGGCGGGTCCCCTTCGAAGCCCCGGCGCGTGGGTTCCCGGGGAGTTGCGGGGGTCTCGGCTCAGGAGGCCACGAGCGCGACGCACATCCCGCCGAGCGCCACCGCCTGGAGCAGGACCCGGACGTTGATGACGCTGTCCCAGGTGCGCTGCAGGCCACGGGCGTCGGGCGCGACGCGGCAGTCCAGCGCCGCTCCGGTCAGCTCCTTGTTCACGGGCGCGCTCACCTTGTTGTAGATGACCAGCCACACCACGAGGGCCAGGGCGGCCACGCCCGAGGCCACGGACGGCGTGGTCTTGCCCTCGAATCCGGCCACGGCGGCGGTGCCGACCGTGGCGACCAGGCCGAAGACGCCCGGTATGGGCATCCGGCTGTCGCCGAAGCGGTGGATCTGGCCCATGGCGCTGGTCAGGGCCGCGTCGTCGACGTGGGCCATGGCGGGCCGCTGGACGAGTGCCGAGAAGACGTCGGTGCCGTAGACCACCGCGTTCGCCATGGTGGCCACCACGGCCAGCGTGAGCAGGAGCGCTTCCATCACAACCACCTCTGTCGTTCTGCCGGTTGCCGCGTGGCCGTCGCGCCACGGGGATATAGCGATGCTAGATGTCCTGCCGACACTATCAACATCGGCGCTCGCAATGCTAGCGTTGACAACTACCGGAGTCCGTCAGGGATCTCGTACCCGATGGGAGCGGCCTGGCCGCCCGGACAGCCACGGAGGAGAGCTAGAGATGGCCATAGGACGACGTCCCCGTCGCGTACTCATCGCCGGCGGAGGGATCGGCGGCCTCGCCGCGGCCCTCGCACTCCAGCGGGGGGGCTTCGAGGTCGTCGTCTTCGAGCGCGCCGAGGAGCTGCGCGACGGCGGCGCGGGACTGCACATCTGGACCAACGGCGTGCTCGCGCTGGACTACCTGGGCCTGGCCGAGAAGGTCCTGGAGATCGCCCCGGCCCAGGAGACGGCGCACTTCAGCACCTGGCGCGGCGAAGTGCTCGGCGCCTGGCCGATAGGCGACTTCGTCACCCGCTACGGACAGCCCACCATCGCCGTCGAACGCTCCGTGCTGCACGGCATCCTGCGCGACGCGCTTGAGGGCCCGGTCGTGCGTACGGGCGCCCAGGTGACCGGCTTCGACCAGGACGCCGAGGGCGTCACGGTCCGCTTCGCCGACGGTGGCAGCGAGCGCGGCGACCTGCTGATCGGGGCCGACGGCATCCACGGCGCCGTGCGCGACGCCATGTTCGGGCCCGCCAAGAACCGTTTCAGCGGCTACATCGCCTGGCGCGGCCGGGCCCCGATGGAGCACGCCGACATCCCGGCCGGCACCTTCAACGCCATGTTCGGGCCGGGCACCCGGTTCACCTACTACGACGTCGCCCCCGGCCTGGTGCACTGGATGAGCGTGGCCAACGGGGCGCCCGGCGGGCGCGACGAGCCCGGCGTACGGGACATGCTGCTGCGCCGCCACGCGGGCTGGGGCGGACCGGTCTCGGACATCCTGCGCGCCACCCCCGAGGAATGGATCCTGCGCGGAGACGTCGAGGGCCGCAAGCCCGAACGCCACTGGGGCAAGGGCCGCGTCACCCTGCTCGGAGACGCCGCGCACCCCATCACCTTCAACATCGGCCAGGGCGCCTGCCAGGCCCTGGAAGACGCCCTGGTCCTGGCCGAGCACCTGGAGCGGGCGGGCAGCGACCCGGTCTCCGCGCTCCGCTCCTACGAGTCCGAGCGCCGCGAGCGCACCGCGCCCCTGCAGCGCATCGCCTGGCGCATCGGGCAGATGGGCTCGGTGGAGAACCCGCTCCTGATCAAGGCGCGGGAGGCCTTCATGCGCAAGAACTGGAACACCAAGGCCTTCGGCGCGGCCGAGAAGGGGCAGGTCGCCTACGGCACCCGCTGGGCCAAGGCCCCCGCGCGGGCGCTCGCGCACCCCGCCGCCCGGACTGCCGCCGCGCCCGGCGCCGCAGCCGAGTGAGTCGAGGCGCATTCGAGGAATGCGCCAGAACGTGATGCCAGATTTCACGGGGTCGAGAACCAGCCGTCTGTGTGCGACGGACCGACGGCTCGACGACCTGTCACCCACAACTCAGTGAGGTAGGAACGGGGATGATCGACAATCTCTTCACGATGTTTCCCGGTCAGGGCTCGCAGCGCGCGGGCATGGCCGGACACCTCCTCCGCGAACACCCCCGCACGGTCGGACGCGTGCTGGCCCAGGCGGAGGAGGCCACGGGACTCCCCCTGACGCACCTGTGCACCACGGCCCCCGAGGCGGACCTCGCACCGACCGAGATCGCCCAGCCCGCCATCGTCGCCACCAGCCTCGCGGTGTACGAGGTACTGCGCGAGGAGACCGGTTTCAGGCCCGGCGCGGTCGCCGGGCACAGCCTGGGCGAGTACACGGCGCTGATCGCCGCCGGCGTCCTCGAAGCGGGCGACGCGCTGCGCCTCGTACGCCGTCGCGGCGAGCTCATGGCGGGCGTCTCGCGCCGGGTGTCCGGGGCCATGACGGCGGTCATGGGGCTGGCTCCCGAGCGGATCGAGCAGCTCTGCGCGGCCGCCGCACCGCTCGGCGTGGTGGAGGTCGCCAACTACAACGAGGCCGGTCAGACGGTGATCTCCGGCCAGAGCGGGGCGGTCGCCGAGGTGGGCCGGCTCGCGCTGGAGGCGGGCGCCGAGCGGGCCGTGCCGCTGAAGGTCTCCGCGCCCTTCCACTGTTCGCTGATGAGCGCGGTCGAGGCCGAGTTCACCGCCGAACTGGAGCGCACCGCCTTCTCCGCGCCCCACCTGACCGTCATCAGCTCGGTGACCGGGGGCCCGGTGCGGGACGGGGCGCACGCCCGCGACCTGCTCCGGCGCCAGCTCGCCGGCCCGGTGCGCTGGGTCGACGTACTGGAATCCGCCTCGGCGCACGGCGTGGACGGCTATCTGGAGGTCGGCCCCGGCCGCGTCCTCAGCGGCTTCGCCAACCGCTCCGTACCCGGCGCCCTGGTGCGCAGCACCAACGACGAGCGCCGCATCGCCACGCTCCTGCGCGACCTGCGCCCGCAGCCCGTCGTCGGCGCGGCCGCCGCGTAGCCGCGTACCCGTGGTGGGCGCGTACGCCCGCCCCCGTCTCCGTCCCCTCCTCTTCCTCCCTCTCTTTCGTCCCCTTCGCGAAAATCCCCTTGAAAGGCAGCAAACGGTGCCCGAAACCCTGACCACCCTGTCGACCGACTACCTCCCCGCGGTCCAGGCCGCCATAGCCGACGCCCTCGGCATCGACGAGGCCGAGGCCGTTCCCGACGCGACCCTCCTCGGGGCGCTGGGTGCCGAGTCCATCGACCTGCTCGACATCCTCTTCCGGCTGGAGCGCGCCACCAAGGTGAAGATCACCGTGGCCGACATCGCCAACCTGCTCCAGGGCGGCATCCCGGACGAGGAGTTCGGCGACGAGAACGAGGTCGTCAACGACACCGGCCTGACCCACCTGGAGAAGGTCCTGCCGCAGTTCGACCGCAACCAGCTCGCGGAGCCGCTGACCGCCGAGGGGGTCCTCGGCCTGTTCACCGTGCAGAACCTCACCGATCTGCTGACCGAGCGCGCCCACGCGGCCGCCGCCTGACATGCCGTCCCGCATCCGCCCGGCCCCCCACCGCAGGGCCGGGCGGATGCGGGTGGCGCCGGGGCCCGTAGGGCGCCCGTCGGCCGCAGCAGCCAGGACGCCCACCTCGTAGCAGAAACGGGAAGAGACAGATGAAGCTGAAGGACCGCACCGCCCTGGTCACCGGCGCCTCGCGGGGCATCGGCCGGGCCATCGCCCTGGCCCTGGCCGAACAAGGGGCGGCTGTCGCAGTCAACTACCGCTCGCGCCGGGAAGACGCCCTGGCGGTCGTCAAGGAGATCGAGGCGGCGGGCGGCCGGGCCGTGGCGATCGGCGCCGACGTCTCCGACCCCGCCGAGGCCGCGGAACTGGTCGCCGAGGCGATCCGTCAGCTGGGCTCCCTGAACGTGCTGGTCAACAACGCGGGCACCAGCGACGACGGCCTGATCTACGATTCCGCGCCGGACGCCTGGCTGAACGTCATGAAGGTCAACTTCGGCGGGGCGTACCACTGCACGCACGCCGTCATGGAGCACTTCATGGCCCAGGGCGACGCCACCGTCGTCAACATCTCCTCCGCCATGGGCGAGCGCGGCTGGATCGGCCAGTCCAACTACTCCGCCTCCAAGGGCGCCCTGAACTCCTTCACCCGCTCCGCCGCGATCGAGCTCGCCCGGTTCGGCGTACGGGTCAACGCGGTCCTCGCGGGCTTCACCCCGACCGAACTGGTGGGCGAGGTGCTCCAGCGCGACGGGGGCAAGAGCATCAAGCGGCAGATCCCCCTGCGCCGCTTCGCCACCGTCGAGCAGGTCGCCGCGGCCGCCGTGTTCCTGGCCGGCCCGGACTCCGGCTACACCACCGGCGAACTGCTCACCGTGGACGGCGGATTCTCCGCCCAGCTCGGCATCGGCCGCCCGTAGGACCGCGGGGAACGGAAGGAAGAGACGAAGAGACGACGATGCGATTCCATCTGATCGACCGGATCGAGACCTGGACCCCCCGCGAGCGGATCACCGCCCGTAAGGTCACCACCGTCGACGAGGACTACTGGCAGGCCACGGCGAACGGCCCGGCACTGCCCTTCGGACTCGCGCTGGAGGCCCTGTGCCAGTCGGCCACCTGGCTGATCATGCTCAGCACCGACCACAAGCTGCGCGCGGCGCTGCTCGCCGTGGGCGAGGCCACCGCCCACCGTCCGGTGGTGCCCGGTGAGGTGCTCCGCATGGAGGCCAGGATCGAATCGATGAACGACGACGCCGCGATCCTGGACGGCACCGTCACGGTGGACGGCGAGACCGTCCTGGAAGCGAGCGGCATCATGTGCGCGCTCATCGACGCCGAGCGTCTCGACGACCCGGCGAACACGGCGCGCATGGCGCGACAGCTGCAGGGTGGAGGACCGGTCGGATGAAGCGCGTAGCCATCACCGGAGTCGGGGCGGTCACCCCGCTCGGCAACGATGCGGACAGCACCTGGGAAGGCCTGGCCACCGGACGCAGCGGAGTGGGTCCGCTGACCACCTTCGACGCCTCCGGCTTCCCGGTACGGATCGCCGCGCAGGTCAAGGACTTCGACGCGGCGGCCGCCATCCCGGCGAAGGTCGGGCGCAAGCACCTCTCGCGCGTCGGCCAGTTCGGCGTCGCGGCGGCCTGGGAGGCGGTCCGCTGCGCCGGGGTCGACGAGCTCTCCGAGGAGGTGTACGCCGCCGACGAGCGCGGCGTCGCCATGGGAGCCAGCGTCGGCCGTCCCGAACTCCAGGCGTTGCTCGACATCGGCCACCTGCGGGCCACCACCGGACAGGCGGACGCCTTCATCTGCCAGCCCCCCGCCCTGACCCTCACCGACGACCAGAACGTCCCCCTGGCCGCCATGGCCCGGATGGTCGGCGGCACCGGTCCGATGCTGGGCATCAGCACCGCCTGCGCCGGATCCGGGCACGCCATCGGGGAGGCGTACCGCGCCATCCAGGAGGGCGACGCGAAGCTGATGATCGCCGGCGGCTACGACTCGCTGACGACCTGGCTCGACCTGCTCGGCTTCAGCCTGCTCGGGGCCCTGACGGACCAGTACAACGACGATCCCGAGCACGCCTCGCGCCCCTTCGACGCGGACCGCAGCGGCTTCGTGGTCGGCGAGGGAGCCGTCGCGGTGATCCTGGAGGACATGGACGCGGCCCGCGAACGCGGCGCCACCATCCTCGCCGAGGTCCTCGGCTACAGCTCCACCCTCAACGCCTACCGCATCACCGACTCCCCGCCGGACGGCTCCGGAGCCATCCAGGCCATGGAGGGCGCCATCGCCGAATCCGGCCTCGGCACCACCGGCATCGACTACGTCGTGGCCCACGGCACCAGCACCCACGGCAACGACCAGTCCGAGACGACCGCCATCAAGAAGGTGTTCGGCGCCGAGGCGCAGCGGCTGGTGGTCAGCGCGCCCAAGTCCATGGCCGGACACCTGACCTCGGCCAGCCTCGGACTCGGCGTGCTCGCGGCCGTCAACGCGATGCGCCACTCCCTGGTGCCTCCCACCGTCAACCTCGACCGGCCCGACCGCGGGCTCGACCTGGACTACGTACCGCACACCGCGCGCCCCATGCCGGTGTCGGGAGTCCTCATCAACGCCTTCGCGTTCGGCGGCAGCAACACCAGCATCGTCATCGGCGCCCCGCAGGAGGAGGCGTGAGCACCGCGACGGAGGTGGGCACGAGGGCTGAGGTCCCCCACGGCTTCGACCGCCTCGTGGAGCTCGTCCCGGGCGAACGGGCGGTCGCCGTCCGCAACATCCCCGCCACCCTGCCCGTCTTCGACCACCACTTCCCCCGTCACCCCATCCTGCCGGGCGTACTGCTCCTGGAGAGCATGGCCGACCTGGCGAAGGCCGTCGCGGGCGGCGACCCGGCCGGATGGCGGCTCGCCTCCGTACGGGGCGTCCGCTGGAAGCACTTCGTGGCCCCCGGCGACCAGGTCGAGATCACCGTAGAGGTGACGGCACGCACGCAGCAGACGACCGATGTACGGACCACCGCCCGGGTCGAGGGCCGTGTGGTTGCCGCCGCTCGCCTCCTCACCCTGGTGAGCGCCGACGAGCCCAGGGAGGGCACAGCATGAGCGACGACAGGCGGCGCGTGATGGTGACCGGCATCGGTCTGATGACCGCGATCGGCCAGGGCGCCGCACCCACCTGGGAGAACCTCCTCGAAGGCCGCAGCGGGATCGGCCCGCTGCGCGCCTACGACCCGGCGCCGCTGCGCACCGGGATCGGCGCGGAGATCCACGACTTCGACCCCACGCAGTGGGCGAACCGGCGCACCCTGCGCATGCTGTGCCGCGGGGACCAGCTGGCCCTGGCGGGCGCCACCCTGGCGCTGCGCGACGCCGGCCTGGACGGCGAGAGCGACCTCGGGCAGCGCACCGGGCTCTTCCTCGGCAGCAACAAGGAAATGCCCCGCATGGACGAGCTGATCGCCCAGCTCCAGGCCGTGCGCGCCGAGGACGGCACCCCCGACCTGCACAAGCTGGGCCGGACGGCGTCCTCGGTGATCGCCCCGCTGTTCTTCGTCGAGGGGCTGCAGCCCGCGGCCGGCTTCCACATCTCCGAGAAGTACGGGATCCGCGGCGCCAACGCCTACTTCGCGGGCACCGCCGACGCCGGCGCCATGGCGATCGGCCGCGGCATGCGCACCGTACGCCGCGGCGAGGCCGACATCGTGCTCGCGGGCGGGTACGACGACGCCACCGGCTGGTGGGCCATGTCCAAGATGGACGGCCTCGGCGTTCTGTCCACCCGCACCGACCTCGGCCAGGAGGCCTTCCGCCCCTTCGACCGCGACCGCAGCGGTTCCGTGTTCGGCGAGGGCGCCGCCCTGCTCGTCCTGGAGGAGCGCGAACACGCCCTGGCCCGGGGCGCCCACTGCTACGCCGAGGTCACCGGCTACGGCGCGGGCAACGACTGCGTACGCCCGCCCAGCCCGCAGGCCAGGGCCCGCGGCCTGTCCCGGGCGATCGTCCGCGCGCTCGACGACGCGGGCGGCGTCTTCCACGACGGCGGCTACATCGCCGCCCACGGCTGCGCCACCGTCCAGGGCGACGCCAGCGAGACCCTCGCCCTGCACGACGCCCTCGGCACGGCCGCCAAGGCGGCGCAGATCAGCAGCATCAAACCGCAGACCGGCCACCTCGTCGGCGGAGCCGGGGCCCTGAACGCGGCCGTCACCGCGCTCGCCCTGAACTCCGGCGTCGTTCCCGCCACCCAGAACCTGCACCACCCCGCCGACGAGTGCGACCTCGACTACGTACCGCTCACCCCGCGCGAAACGCGGCCCGACAGCGCGCTGGCCCTCGCCCGCGGTCTGGAAGGCCAGGCGGTGGCCATTGCCATGGGGCGGACCTCATGACGGACATACGCATACCCCCGGACGGAGAGCGGACATGACCGACGACGTGTACGAGCACGACACCGCGCCGGACGGCACGGGCGGCCGGACCCGGACCGTGGTGGTCTGCGGCGTCGGCGCCGTGACCGCCCAGGGCGCCACCGCCACCGCCCTGTGGGAGGGCGTACGGGCCGGATACTCGGCCATCGGACCGGTGCGCGGCATGCCGATGGACTTCTACGGCACCGACATCGGCGGCGAGGTCCAGAGCGAGCTCGCCCCCGCCTACGACTACCTGGCCGCCTTCGGCGGAAGCGAACGCGAGCCCGCCGTCGACTTCGCACTGGCGGCGGCGCAGGAGGCGCTGGACCAGGCGGACCTCGGCGGCGTGCCCGCCGGCCGCTGGGGCGTCTCCTTCGGCTCCTGCAACGGCGGGCTGCGCAGCGCGGAGAAGCTCGCCCGCAGAGCCCGGGCCGGCGGCGCCCCCGAGGACGACGGCCGGCACTACCTGCTGGTGCCCCCGCAGGCCATCGCCGAGGCGCTCAGCAGCGCCTTCGGCCTCAAGGGGCCCTCGCTGTCGGTGAACACGGCCTGCGCCTCGGGCGCCCACGCCATCGCCCACGCCGTCGAATCGATCCGCTCGGGACACTCCGACGCCATGCTCGTCGGCGGCAGCGACGCCTTCACCGAGACGGCGTGGGCCGGGTTCACCAGCCTCCAGTCGCTGTCCAGCAAGCCGGCCGCCCCGTACTCCAAGGACCGCGACGGCCTCTCCCTGGGCGAGGGCGCGGGCATGCTCGTCCTGGCCGAGGAGTCCGTGGCCCGCGCGGCGGGCGCCCCCATCCTCGCCGAGGTCCTGGGCTACGGGCTCTCCGCCGACGGCTACCACGCCACCGCCCCGCACCCCCAGGGCGAGGGCGCGGCCCGCGCGATCCGCGGCGCGCTGAGCTCCTCCGGCCTCACCCCCGAGGACGTCGGCTACATCAACGGCCACGGCACCGGTACGCCCAAGAACGACTCCGCCGAGAGCAACGCGGTCCGCGCCGCACTCGGCGAGGCCGCCGAGAAGACCCCGCTCAGCAGCTCCAAGTCGATGATCGGCCACCTGCTGGGCGCCGCCGGGGCGGTCGAGGCCATCGTCACCGTCCAGGCGCTGGTCGAGCAGATCGCCCCGCCCACCGCCAACTTCACCGGCGTGGACCCCAAGTGCGGCCTGGACGCCGTGCCCGACGCCGGACGCCCGCACGCCATGGACGCCGCGCTGTCGAACAACTTCGCCTTCGCCGGGGCCAACGCGTGCGTCGCCTTCGGCCGCCCGGCAGGCCGGCGCTTCACCGCCGAGGTCCCGCCCGCCGGGGAGAAGGTGGTGGTCACGGGCTTCGCCGCGATCACCGCGGCCGGTACGGGCGCCGACGCGCTGTGGCGGGCCTGGCGCGGAGGCAGCCCGCTGGGCGCGCAGGAGGACGGACTGCGCGTCGCACGCGCGGACTTCGACGCGGCGGCGCACACCACACCCGTCGAGCGGCGCCGCATGGACCGCCTCGGACAGCTCGCCGTGGCCTCCTGCCGCGTCGCCCTGGAGCACGCCGGGCTCACCGCCGACGAGCGGGTCGGCGTGGTCCTGGGCACCGGGCTGGGCCCGATGCGCAGCATCGAGGACTTCCTGCGGCCCGTCCTCGACATCTGCCCCTCCTACGGCAGCCCGGCGGTGTTCCCCAACACCGTCTTCAACGCCGCCGCCGGCCAGGTCGCCATGAACGTCGGAGCCAAGGGGCCCACCTCGACGGTGACGACCGGTCACGCGGCCGGGGCCTCGGCCCTCACCGTCGCCTACGACCTGCTGATGCAGGGCCGCGCCGACGCGGTGCTGTGCCCGGCGGTGGAGGACCTCTCCCCGGGCGTACTGGAGGCCTACCGCGGGCTGCCCCTCTTCGGAGAGGCGGGCTACACCCTGTCCGAAGGGGGCATCGCCCTGGTCCTGGAGCGGGAGTCGAGCGCCCTGGCCCGCGGGGCCCGGGTGCTGGCCGAGTTCGCGGGGCACGCCACCGCCTCCGACGCCCAGGGCATCGGGCGCTGGGACGCCGGGGGCGAGGGCGTGGAGCGGGCCATGCGCGGGGCCCTGGCCCACGCGGGCGTCCAGCCGGGCGAGCTGACCGGGATCTGGGCCAACGCGGCCGGCCTGGAAAGCGCCGACGGCCCCGAGACGCTGGCCGCCGGCCGGCTCGAAGGGGCGGGCTCCGTGCCCGTCCACACCCCCAAGCGCACGCTCGGCGAGCCGGCCGGCGCGGGCGCACAGCTGGCGGCCGTACTCGCCCTCACCGGCTGGGACAACGGCCTGGACAGCGGGCCGGTCCTGATCAACAGCTCCTCGCTCGGGGGGACCCACATCAGCCTCGTCCTGCGTCCCGCTACGGAGAACTGACCATGTCACCCAGCACCGACCGGCACGTCTCCATCCTCGCCACCGGCGCCCACCTGCCCGGCGAGCCCCTCGACAACGACGCCCTGGCCCGGATCTGCGGGCCGCTGCCCGACGACGTCCTGGAGGGCATCCAGGTCCAACGCCGCCACTGGATCGTGGACCCGGCCACCGGCGAACACCGTACGAGCACCTCCGCCATGGCCACCGCCGCCGCCCGCCAGGCCCTGGAGCGGGCCGGCGTGGAGGCGGCCGAGGTCGACCTGATCGTGCTCTCCACCGCCAGCCCGGACTACCTCCTCCCGGTCGCCGCCACCTACGTCCAGGAGCAGCTCGGCCTGGCGAACTGCGCGGTCATCGAGGTCCGCGCAGGCTGCGTGGGCGCCGTCCAGGCCTTCGACATCGCCCGGCGCCTGCTCGCCGACGGCACCTACCGCACCGCGCTGGTCATCGGCGCGGAGTCGGTCTCGCCGCTGCTCGCACCCGTCTTCCTCGGCCGCGACCCGCACAAGGTGCGGATGCGCGACCGGCTCACCGTCTACACCTTCGGCGACGGCGCCGGCGCCGTGGTGCTGCGCGGCGGCGAGGAGGGCTCGGCCCACGAGGGCAGCCGCCAGGTGTTCGCCACGCGGTCCATGGGCGGCGCCCGCAAGCCCGGCATGCTGATCGTCGGCGGCGGCACCGACGCCCCGCTGCACGAACAGCAGCGGCGCACGCGGCTGATGGACATCAAGCTCGACATCCCCGGCACCGCCCAGTTCGGCCCCAAGGTCTTCGTGGAGGGCATCCACGACATGCTGCGCCGCTCCGGCCTCGCCCTCTCGGACATCGACGCGTGCGTGCTGCCGGAGGGCAACGCCGAGTACTTCTCCAGCGAGTACGGCACGGCCGGACTGTCCGCCGACGACCAGGCCACCCTGAGCAAGATCATCGTGGAGAACCTCACCGACGTGGGAGCCACCGGCTCCGCCGCGGTCCCCCTCGCGCTGGACGCCGGCTGGACCGAGGGCCGCATCCGGCCCGGGGACACCGTGCTGCTGCTCGCGATCGAGGCCAGCCGCTACCTGTACGCGGGACTCACCCTCACCTGGGAAGCACCCTTCCCCACCAGTTAAGGACGGAACGTGTCGATACAAGAGACGGTGCGCAGCGCGGTGAGCGTGGAGGAGCGCAACAAGAAGACCATCCGTGCGGTCTTCGACACCTTCGTGAACCGGGGCGACTTCTCCATCGTGGAGGAGATCTACAGCCCCGGCATGGTCGACCACCAGCCGCTGCCGGGCGCGCCCGAGGGGCTGGAGGGCGTCAAGTACACCATCGCGGGTCTGCGCGAGGGCTTCCCCGACCTGCACGTGACCATCGAGGACATGAGCGCCCACGGCGATCACGTCGTCATCCACAACACCTGGCGCGGCACGCACCGGGGCGAGTTCCTCGGCATGCCCCCCACCGGGCACTACATCGAGTTCCAGGGCGTGGTGGTCTGGCGGCTGCTGGACGACGGCCTGATCGCCGAACGCTGGGGCATCGGCGTCGAGTCCAACATGCTCTCCGTACTCGGCATGCGGCGCCTGGCGCCCTCCTCGCGCACCGCCGCCCGCGCGGCGGCCCGCCGGAGCGTCGAGCCCGCCACCGTGCTGCTGCCGCTCCCCGAGGGCGGCGCCGCGCGCTGGAAGGACGTACAGGCGGAGTTCTCCGGGCCGCGGCGACGCGAGTACGAGGCCTCGCGGCGCAGGGCCGGCATCCTCCAGGAGTCCTTCGCCCTCCAGCGGCTCGACGGCCGGGACGTGCTGGTGGCCCGGGTGGAGTCCCGCGACCCGGCGGCGGCCGCGAAGCGGCTCGCCCAGTCCCGCGACCCCTTCGACGTCTGGCTGCGCGAGGCCGCGGCCGAGGCGCTCGGCGCCGATCCCTGGGAGGCGCTCGCGGGGAACGCGGCGGAGCAGGAGCACACCTGGTCCTCCGTCACCAGCGAACTGGCCTCCGCGGCCTGACGCACGGCGCGGTCTGACGTACGACGAGGCCTGACGCACGCGCGGTCCGGCGTACAGCGGCACGACGGGTCGCCGCCCTCCTGGCCCAGGCCTTGAGGGCGGCTCCGGCAATTCTCTAGTCTAGCTAAGCTAGTATTTCTAGCGTCGATAACTACCGCGGAAGGCGCATGATGATGCGGCAACGAAAGCTCGGCAGCCAGGGCCTGGTGGTCTCCGAGCAGGGTCTCGGATGCATGGGCATGACCTTCGCCTACGGTCCGGCCGACGACCAGGAGGCCCTGCGTACGGCCCACCGGGCCTTCGAACTCGGCGTGAACCTGCTCGACACCTCGGACTTCTACGGTCCGCACACCAACGAGGAGTTCGTCGCCAAGGCCATCGCGGGGCGGCGCGACGAGGTCGTCGTCGCCTCCAAGGTCGGCAACGAGGTCACCCCCGACGGCACGATCACCGGCAAGCAGAACGGCCGCCCGGAGTACATCCGCGCCGCCGTCGAGGGCAGCCTGCGCCGGCTCGGCACCGACCGGATCGACCTCTACTACCTGCACCGGGTCGACCCCGGCGTACCGGTCGAGGAGTCCTTCGGCGCCCTGGCCGAGCTGGTGGCCGCCGGCAAGGTGCGCCACCTCGGCATCTCCGAGGCGGCCGCCCCGACCATCCGCCGCGCCCACGCCGTCCATCCGCTCACCGCCGTGCAGACCGAGTACTCCCTGTCCACCCGCGACGTCGAGGTCAACGGCGTTCTGGAGACGGTCCGCGAGCTCGGCATCGGCTTCGTCGGCTACAGCCCGCTCGGGCGGGGCCTGCTGACCGGCGCCATCCGCAACCTCGACAACCTGGCCGAGCACGACTTCCGCCGCGTGGTCCCCCGCTTCCAGAAGGAGAACCTCGACGCCAACCTGCACGTCGTCGAGCAGCTGGAGGCCCTGGCCGAGGCCAAGGGGATCACCACCGGACAGCTCGCGCTGGCCTGGGTACTGGCCCAGGGCGACGACGTCGTCGCCATCCCCGGCACCAAGCGGGTCACGTACCTGGAGCAGAACATCGCGGCCTCCGACGTCGAGCTGAGCACCGACGACCTCGCGGCCCTCGACAAGATCGCCCCCCACGGCAGCACGGTGGGCGACCGCTACCCCGCCGGCGCCATGGCCACCCTCGACGGCTGAACCAGGCTCCGTCCACCCCAACGTGAGTGAGTGAATGACCATGGCGAACATCACGATCATCGGCGGAGGCCTGGCCGGCCTGGCCGCGGCGATCACCGCCGCGGAAAAGGGAGCCCGCGTCACCGTCCACGAGGCCCACTCGCACCTGGGCGGGCGCGCCCGGTCGGCCTCCGCGCCCTACGTCACCAACGACGGCCCCCACACCATCATGGACAACGGGCCCGTCTGGCACTGGCTGCTCCAGCGCGGCCTGGCCGGCCGCTACGTACGGCTGTCGTTCCACGAGTGGACCCGGATGCGCTTTCGGCACCAGGGCAAACTGCGGATGACCCTGCCGAGCGGCTACATGAAGATGTGCTGGCTCCACCGGGACATCGAGGTCCCCGTCGACCGCTCCTTCCAGGACTGGGCGAGCGAGCGCTTCGACCAGCAGACCGTCAACGAGGCCCTCGGCTTCCTCGGCCCCATCCTCTTCGACGGGGATCCGGGCCGGCTGTCCGCGGCCTTCGTCTGGGAGCGGCTGCTGCGCGTGGGCACCCCCCGCTTCCCGCTGCCCAGCCGCTACTTCATCGGAGGCTGGGGCACCGTCGTCGAGCGCATGGAGCGGGTGGCCAAGCGGCACGGCGTGGTCATCGAGACCGGGTCGCGGATCACCGAACTGCCCACCGACGGACCGGTGATCGTCGCCACCTCGCTGGCCTCCGCCCGCAGCCTGCTCGGCGACAGCTCGCTGGACTGGCCCAGCGGCACCTCCGCCCTGCTCGACATGGCCGTGACACGTTCCAAGAAGGACGGGAACGTCTCCTTCGACATGGACGAGGGCGGCTTCACCTCCCAGTACTCCGACCACGACCCCTCGCTCGCCCCCAAGGGCGAGGCCCTCTTCCAGGGCGCCATGCCGCTGCGGCCCGGCGAGTCCAAGGGCGAGGCGCTGGCCCGGCTGGAGAAGCTCTTCGACCTGACGACCCCGGGCTGGCGGGACCGCATCCTGTGGCGCCGCGAAGGGGTCTCCAGGGGCCGCACCGGCGCCCTCGACCTGCCCGGCCTGAGCTGGCGCGACCGCCCCGCCGTCGACCGCGGGGACGGCGTCTACCTGATCGGCGACGCCGTCGCCGCCCCCGGCATCCTCGCCGAGACCTCGATCAACAGCGCCGTGCACGCCGCCGGACTCGCCGTCGGCGCCAAGCCGGTGACGCGGCGCACCGCCGTGGCCGGCAGCCTGCGGTGAGACCCTCCCCTCCTCCCACTCCACCCTCCAAAAGGGGCGGCACATGAGAATCACGCTTTCCGAGCGCGGCACTCCCGACTGGCTGGTCGCCGCGGACCTGGCCCAGAAGGTGTTCGCCAAGCAGTACCAGGCCAGCATCTCTCCCGACCCGGACAGCTTCCTCGCCTTCTTCGAGGACTCCGAGGACGGCACCGAGGAAGCCCTCGCCTGCGCGGGCCTGTCCTTCCCCGAGGGGGAGGGGAGCAGCATCCTGCTGGAGCGCTATCTCGACGGTCCCGTCGAGGACGTCATCGCCGCCTCCGTCGAGGCGCCGGTCAAGCGCTCCCAGGTCATGCAGGTCGGCAACATCTCCTCGATCCGGGTGACCGCCGGCGCCGAGATCATCAAGGCGATCCCGCTGGTCATGGCCTGCCTCGGCCGGCCCTACGCGGTGATGACGATGACCCACCGGCTCGCCGCCCTGATGAAGCGTCTCGGCGTGGTCTTCCACCCCCTCGCCGACGCCTCGCCCGACCGCCTCACCACCGAGGAGGCGGCCACCTGGGGCTCGTACTACGAAACCCGGCCGATGGTCGGGTACGCCATAGCCGCCGAACAGAGCACGCTGCTGCTCGCCGCGATCGGCCGCTACTGCTTCGAGACGATCGACATGCGGTTCGTCAGCAACCGCCCGGAGGCGAAGGTGCTGACCCGTGCCGCGTGACACGCCCCGGGTGTCCCTCGCCGGGCGACTGCTGGAACAGGCGGACAGCGAAGCCGTGATGGTGCGGGTGCTCGCCGCCGACGGGACCGCCGACGGAACCGCCGGCGGTTCCGCCGGGACGGCCGCCGCCTGGAGCTACCGCGAGATCATCGGCGCGGCCCTCGTCCTCGCCGGCCGCCTGGGGCGGTGGGCCGGGGAGCACGGCCGCCCCGCCCGGGTGGGCCTGCTCGCCGAGAACTCCCCCGAGTGGGTCGTCGCCGACCTCGCCGTCCTGTTCTGCGGGGCCGTGGAGATCCCGGTCCCCACCGCCTTCACCGCCGAGCAGGCGGCCTCCCTCCTGGAGAGCGCCGACCTCTGCCTCGTCGACGACGGCGGCGCCCGCGCACTGGAGCGCTGGACGGGGAGCACCGCGACCGCCGTCCTGCCGGCCGGCTGCCCCGTGACCCCCGTCGGCCTTCCGGAGCTGATGGCCGCGGCGCCCGCAGCGGCGCCCCGCCCGGAGGTCCCCGCCGGGGACGCGGTCGTCAAGGTCATCCACACCTCCGGCACCACCTCGGCCCCCAAGGGCGTACGGATCCGCCGGCACGGCCTGGACGAACTGCTGACCTCGCTGCGGGCACGGATCCGCCCCGCCGACTTCGAGCGCTACCTCTCGGTCGTGCCGCTGAGCCTGCTCATCGAGCAGGTCGCCGGGCTCTACATGCCCTTCCTCACGGGCGGGTCGGTGTCCTTCCTGCCGCCCGGCACCGCGCTGGTCGGCACCGCCGCCGACGCCGGCCCCCGGATGCTCACCCTGCTGCGCCAGGCCCGGCCCACCGCCCTGGTCGTACCGCCCACGGTCGCCGCCCTGTTCCTCGCGCTGTGCGAGGAGCGGCCCGAGGAGAACGTGCGGGAGCGGCACCAGCGGATCTTCGGCCACGACGGCCCGGTCTTCATCGCCTGCGGCGGAGCCCCCGTGCCCGCAGAGGTCCTGCGGCGCCTGGACGCGTACGGACTCACCGTCCACGAGGGCTACGGGCTCAGCGAGAACTCCTCGGTGGTCTCGTGGAACTTCCCCGGCGAGGTCCGGTTCGGCACCGTGGGCCGCCCGCTGGACCACGTACGGGCCGAACTGGCCGAGGACGGCGAACTGCTGATCCACAGCACCTCGCTGTTCGCCGGGTACACCCGGGAGGACCCCTCCAGCGTCGTCGTGGACGCACAGGGGCGGCTGCACACCGGCGACCTCGCCGAGATCGACGAGGACGGCTACCTGCGGATCACCGGCCGCAAGAAGAGCATGGTGATCACGGCGAGCGGGCGCAACGTCTCCCCGGAGTGGGTCGAGTCCCGCTACCGCGAACTCGGCTTCGTCCGCGAGGCGGCGGTCGTCGCCGACGGGCTCGAACAGGTCCACGGCCTCTTCGTCGTCGACGCCGGCCTGGACCAGGCCACCGCACGGCGCCGCATCGACGAGTTCGGCCGCGAGCGCCTCTCCGGCATCGAACGCGCCGCCGTCATCCACCTCATGCCCGAGGACGATCCCGGGTACGCCACCTGCTTCACCGTCACCGGCCGCCCCCGGCGCGACGTCGTACGGGCCCACGTACTGCAACGGCACCACGAGCCGCGCCGCGACGAGGCACACCACCACGAGAAGAACCTGGAGAAGGCATGACCCCCGCGCTCACGACGACCGCCGTCAGAACCACCCCCTACGGCACCGGCACCGGACTGCTCGTGGAACCCGTCGAGGGCGGAAGCCTCGCGGACATCGACCCGAAGGTCCTGCGCGACCTGCTGGCGGAGGCGGGCTTCCTGCTGCTCCGGGGCTTCACGTCCGACATGGCCGCCTTCACCTCGCTGGTGCAGGCCACCTCCACCTCGACCACCCTGGACCCCGCCCGCGACTTCTACTCCGAGGTCGCGCAGAAGGTGGACGCCGGCTTCGACGAGGTCGGCCTGCACACCGAGAACGGCAACAGCCCCTTCCGCTCCCACCTCGCCTGGTTCTTCTGCGAGAAGGCCGCCTCCTCCGGCTCCCAGACCACCGTCTGCGACGGCTACCGCGTCTGGGACGCCTTCAGCCCCGCCGCGCGCGAGGCCTTCGCCGCGCAGGACATCGTCTACAGCCGCTACGTGGCCGAGGCGCAGTGGCGGGCCATGGCCCACCACCTGCTCGGCGGGACCACGCCCGCGGGGGAGATCGACGTGCGCGAACTCGTCGCGCTCGGCGACCGGACGCCCGGCACCAGGATCGTGGCCCAGGAGGACGGCGGAGTCCGCTACTCCTTCCGCACCCCCGCGGCCGGCCCCACCGTCTTCGCCGCACGGCGCTCCTTCGCCAACAGCATCCTGGGCCCCTCCTTCAACTACGAGAAGCCGAAGATCACCTTCGCCGACGGCACCGAGCTGTCCGCGCGGCTGCTGGCCGAGGTCGAGTCGGTGACGGCCCGGCTGACGGAGAACCTCGACTGGCAGGACGGCGACGCCGCCCTCATCGACAACACCCGGGTCATGCACGGACGCCGTGCCATCACCGACCCGAACCGCACGATCTTCAACGCCCTCAGCTACATCGAGACCTCCGCCGCCTGACCGTCCGGACCGTCCGGACCGTCCGGACCGATGATGGGAGAAACATCCGATGGCACGCTCCGGAGACACCCTGCACCTCGGGGACGACCGGCTCACCTTCCTGGCCACGGCGGCCGACACGGACGGCGCCTACCTGGAAGTGGAAGTGGACTACGCGAGCGCCGCCCACATGCCGCCCGCGCACTACCACCCGAAGCAGACCGAGCTCTTCCGCGTCCAGAGCGGGCAGATCAGCGTCCGGCTGGACGGCACCCTGCACACGTACGGCGCGGGGGAGGAGTTCCACATCCCGCCGAACGTGGCCCACTCGATGTGGAACGGCGGCCCCGGGCGGACCCGGATGACCTGGCGCGTCACCCCCGCCTACCGGACCGAGCAGCTCTTCGAAACCCTGTGGGGGCTGGCCGGCGAAGGCAGGCTGCGCCCCGACGGCACCCCCTTCCTGCAGATGCCGCTGCTCGCCCTGGGCTTCCGCGACGAGTACCGGGCCGTCACCGGCCGCCCCCACGCCGTCGACATGGCCCTGTCCACCCTGCTCGCGCCGGTCGGCCTGGCCTGCGGCTACCGCCCCAGCTACCGTCCGCCGCAGCGCGCCGACCGGAGCGGCGCCGCTGCCTGACCAACCCCCTGCTTCCGCCCGTACGTCCACCCGCACGAACCGATATTCGAGCGGTACGCGAGGGCGCGCCGAGGTGTGCCTCCTAGCGTCAGCCGCATCAGTAGACGGTCACTGCGTGGAGGAATCGAAATGGCCATGGAGCACGAGTTCATCCTGCCCGGTGCGGACCTTCCGGCGCCCGACGCCGACCTGCGCAAGAAGCGCGAGGCGGTCATCCTGGAGCACACGGTCGCCGAGATCGCCTGGGACATCGACGGTGTGCTCGCCACGTTCCCGCGCGGTGGCATCTACCGCATCCAGGCCTTCGAGGAGGGCCCGCTGATCGGCGCGGAAGCCATCAAGAAGGGCTACTTCGCCGAGCTCCAGGCCGCCTTCCCCAACCTGGAGCACGAGCTGCACCACGTGCACCACACCCCCACCGCGGTGATCCTCGAAGCGCAGGCGCGCGGCAAGCAGGAGGCGGACTGGCGGGGCATACCCAACCTCGGCAAGTCCATCGACGCCCCGGTCGCCGTCTTCTTCCACTTCGACGGCGACGTGCTGATCGACGAGACCCTCTACTTCGACATCGCCACCTTCCAGCGCCAGCTCGGCTGACCCGGTACCCCCTTCGCGCTGATGCGGGGCCCCGTGCCGACACCGGTGCGGGGCCCCGCAGCGTTGAGCGGGCCCGACCGGAACTCAAGTTGAACTTGAGGTTCCGTCCGTAGCGTCATGAGCGCCGGCTCGGCATGTGTCACCCTCCAGAAAGGAAGCTCTGAATGAGCGCCGTCAACTCCCCAGCCTCGGGCGGTGGAACCAAGAAGGTGGCCTTATGGGCCATCCTCACCACCAGTGTCGCCTCCTTCATGGCGGGGCTCGATCAGCTAGTGATCATCACGGCGCTGCCGACCATCAAGGACAAACTCGGCGGCAGCCTCTCTGATCTGGAATGGACGGTCAACGCCTACACGCTGTCCTTCGCGGTGCTGATGATGTTCGGCGCCGCACTGGGTGACCGCTTCGGCCGGCGCAAGGTCTTCGTCCTCGGCCTGCTGCTGTTCACGGCCGCCTCGGCCGCCGGGGCGCTCGCCCCGGGCATCAACGAACTGATCGCGGCGCGCGCCGTCCAGGGCGCGGGCGCGGCGATGATCATGCCGCTGTCGGTGACCCTGCTGACCGCCGCCGTACCCGCGGAGAAGCGCGGCGCGGCCCTCGGCATCTGGGGCGCCGTCAACGGACTCTCGGTCGCCGCCGGCCCGCTCGTCGGCGGAGCCATCGTCGAGCACCTCTCCTGGCAGTGGATCTTCTGGCTGAACGTCCCGATCGGTCTGATCCTCGCGCCGGTCTCGCTGCGCATGCTGGCGGAGAGCAAGATCTCCGGCTCCCGCCTCGACGTCGTCGGCACCGTCCTGGGCGGCATCGGCCTGTTCGGCATCGTCCTCGGCATCGTCAAGGGCAACATCGACGGCTGGACCTCGCCGCTGGTGCTCGGCTCACTGATCGGCGGAGCCGTCGTCATGGTCCTGTTCGTCCTCTGGGAGAACCACACCGAGCACCCGATGGTGCCGATGCGGCTGTTCCGGATCAAGGCGTTCACCGCGATCAACCTGGCCGGCACCCTGATGTCGGTCGGCATGTTCGGCGCGATCTTCCTGATGACCCAGTTCTTCCAGAGCATCCAGGGCTACAGCGCCATGGAGACCGGCGTCCGGCTGCTCGCCTGGACCGCCATGCCCATGGTCGTCGCCCCGCTCGGCGGCCTGGTCTCCGACCGCATCGGCGGCAAGCCGGTGGTCACCCTCGGCCTCGCGATGATGACGGTCGGCATGGTCTGGTGGGCCTTCGTCCTCGACCCGGGCGTCTCCTACGTCGCCCAGCTGCCCTCCCTGATGATCTGTGGCGCGGGCATGGCCCTGTTCTACGCGCCGCTGATGAACCTGACGATGGCTTCGGTCAAGGAGCACGAGCAGGGCATCGCCTCGGGCGTCACCGCCGCCACCCGTGAGGTCGGCGCGGCGCTCGGTGTGGCCCTGCTGGCCTCGATCTTCAGCGCCAACGGCGGGTACGCCTCGGCCCAGAACTTCGTCGACGGCCTCGTCCCCGCCATGTGGGTCGGCGCCGCGGCCGTGGCCGCCGCCACCGTGTCCATGCTGATCGCCCCGGGCCGCAAGGCGGCCGGCCCGCCGGTGGCCCAGTCCGGGTCCCCGTCCCAGTCCGGGTCCCAGACAGAGGCGCCGTCCGAGCCGAAGTCCGCTCCCGAGCCGGCCGCGGTGCGCTGAGGCCGCAGCCCCGTACGGACACCGACGGCCTCCGCGCCCGCGCGCGGAGGCCGTCGCCATGTCCGCTCCGGCCCGCTCCAGCCCGTTCCGAGCGGTGCCGGAGCCGGCCGTCGCAGACTCTGACCCGGCCCGCAGTCCACGACTCACGACAACGAACCGAGGAATCATGCCCATTGAGGAGATGAAGATCCAGGACGCCTTCCGGATCACGCCGTCGCCACTGGCGGACAACCGGGGCAGGTTCTTCGAGGCCTGGCGCATCGGCGAACTGACCGAGCTGACCGGCCAGCCGTTCACCGTCCGGCAGGTCAACTTCTCGGTCTCCCGGCGCAATACGCTCCGCGGGATCCACGGCACGACGCTGCCGCCCGGCCAGGCGAAGCTGGTGACCTGCGTACGGGGCGCCGCCCTGGACGTGGTCGTGGACCTCAGGGTCGGCTCGCCCACCTTCGGGATGTTCGACACCACCCTTCAGGAGGCCGACTCGGGCATCGGCGTCTACCTCGCGGACGGCCTCGGGCACGCGTTCCTCGCCCTCACCGAGGACACCTGCATGAACTACCTCTGCTCCGAGGAGTACGTGCCCGGCACGATGGTGGACATCCAGGCGCTCGACCCGGAGATCGGCATACCGTGGAACGGCTCGGAGCCGTACATCAGGTCCGAGAAGGACGCCGCCGCGCCGGGCCTCTCGCAGGCCGTCGCCCTCGGACTGCTCCCGACCTACCAGCAGGCCGTGGCCTCCTACGGGGACGCCCACGCGAACCGCCCCGCCCGCTGATCCGGACGCACGGGAACGCGGCGGGCGATGTGCGTGCCCGCCGCGTCTTCGTGTGCCCGCCGCCCGTCCGGTCAGGACAGGGCGGCCCGCTCCTGCAGCGGTTCCCACCAGGCGCGGTTGTCCCGGTACCAGGCGAAGGTCTCCGCGAGCCCCTCGGCGAAGTCCCTGCGCGGCCGGTAGCCCAGTTCGGCCGAGATCTTCGAGCAGTCCACCGAGTAGCGCAGGTCGTGCCCCAGCCGGTCTTCCACGTGCTCGACGCTGTCCCAGCCGGCGCCGGCCAGGTCCAGGAGCAGCGTGGTCAGCTCCTTGTTGCTCAGCTCCGTGCCGCCGCCGATGTTGTACACCTCGCCCGGCCGGCCGCCGGTGCGCACCAGTTCCAGGCCCTGGACGTGGTCGTCGATGTGCAGCCAGTCCCGGACGTTGAGCCCCTCCCCGTACAGCGGGACGCTCAGCCCGTCGAGGAGCCGGGTGGCGAACAGCGGGATGACCTTCTCGGGGAAGTGGTGGTGCCCGTAGTTGTTCGAGCAGCGCGTGACCCGCACGTCCAGGCCGTGCGTGCGGTGGTAGGACAGGGCGATGAGGTCGGAGGAGGCCTTGGAGGCCGCGTACGGGGAGTTGGGCTTCAGCGGGTCGGTCTCCGGCCAGGAGCCCTCGGACACCGAGCCGTACACCTCGTCCGTGGAGACGTGCAGGAAGCGGGCGCTGCCGCCCGGGCGGCGCAGCGCCGCGTCCAGCAGGGTCTGGGTGCCCAGGACGTTCGTGGTGATGAACTCGCCGGCGCCGAGGATGGAGCGGTCCACGTGGGACTCCGCCGCGAAGTGCACGACCTGGTCGTGGCCGGCGACCAGCTCCCGCACCAGCTCCGCGTCGCAGATGTCGCCCCGCACGAAGCGGAAGCCGGGGTGCCCGCGGACCGGGTCGAGGTTGGCGGGGTTGCCCGCGTAGGTGAGCTTGTCCAGCACCGTGATCTCCACGTCGCCCGGCCCCTGGGGGCCCAGCAGGGTGCGGACGTAGTGGGAGCCGATGAACCCGGCTCCGCCGGTCACCAGGATGCGTGTCGTGGTCATCAGGTTCCTTTCGTGGATACCCCCGGCTTTGGCCGCGGGAGGAAACGAAACCCCTGCGGAGCAGGGTATTGGGCTGCGATTCGCCGTCAGGGCGGATCGCAGTGATCTGACCCGCAGGTTTGGGTTCTCACTGATAGCCCCGCTAGTTTGTGAGCGTGACCGTGGGCCATGTGAAGCGGGCGTTCAAGTACCGCTTCCATCCGACCGATGCGCAGGCAGCCGAGCTGTCGCGCACGTTCGGGTGCGTGCGGAAGGTCTACAACCTGGCGCTCGAAGCCCGCACTTGGTCGTGGGCGCGGCAGGAGCGGGTCAACTACAACCAGACCTCGGCGATGCTGACGGTGTGGAAGAAGACCGAGGAACTGGCCTATCTGTCCGAGGTCTCCTCGGTCCCCCTCCAGCAGGCGCTTCGGCACTTGCAGGTGGCGTTCACCCACTTCTTCGGCAAGCGGGCAAAGTACCCGCGCTTCAAGAGCCGTAAAAAGTCCCGCAGGTCCGCCGAATACACCACCAGCGCGTTCCGCTACCGGGACGGGAAGCTGACCTTGGCGAAGCTGTCCGAACCGCTGGACATCGTGTGGTCTCGGGCGTTGCCGGAGGGCGTGAGCCCGTCGACGGTGACCGTGTCGCAGGACGCGGCCGGCCGGTGGTTCGTCTCGATGCTGTGCGACGACCCGAGCGTGAAGCCACTGCCCGTCACGGATGCGGCGGTCGGGATCGACGTCGGCCTAAATCACCTTCTCACCCTGTCCACCGGGGAGAAGATCGCCAACCCGAGGCATGAGCGCCGCGACCGCGCCGCGCTGGCCAAGGCTCAGAGCCGCCTGTCGAAGAAGGCCAAGGGCGACGGTGCGAACCGGGCCAAAGCCCGCAGGAAGGTCGCGAAGATCCATGCTCGGATCACCGACCGGCGCAGAGACAACTTGCACAAGCTGACCACTCGACTCGTGCGTGAGAACCAAACGCTCGTGATCGAGGACCTGACCGTGCGCAACATGGTCAAAAACCGGAGCCTGGCCCGTGCTATCAGCGATGCGGCGTGGTCGGAGTTCCGGAGCATGCTGGAGTACAAGGCGCAGTGGTACGGCCGTGAGGTGATCGCGGTCGACCGCTGGTTCCCGTCCTCCAAGCTGTGCTCGAACTGCGGCACTCTCGCCGAGAGGATGCCTCTCAACGTCCGTGAGTGGACGTGCGACTGCGGCGCCACCCACGATCGTGACGTGAACGCAGCGAAGAACCTTCTGGCCGCCGGACTGGCGGTTACAGCCTGTGGAGCTGGTGTAAGACCTCAACGGAGAACTCCGGGCGGGCAGTCGGCGGCGAAGCAGGAAACCCCACGGCGCGAGCCGTAGGAATCCCCCTCCTTCAGGAGGGGGAAAAGTCAAGAGGATATCTGCACCTTGCTGTGGTCTCCGAGGACGAGCCGGTGGGCGGCGGGCACCGGCGGGGCGGGGGTCACCTCCGCGTGGCGTCCGATGATCGAGGCCTCCACGCGGCTGACGCCGCGCACCGAGGCCCCGTCCAGGACGATGGAGAACTCGATCTCGCTGTCGACGATCCGGCAGTCGCGGGAGATGGACGTGAACGGGCCGATGTAGGAGCCCGAGACCACCGCGCCCTGCCCGATCACCACGGGACCCACGATGCGCGATCCGCTCACCCGGGCGCCCTCGTCGATCTGGACCCGCCCGATGATCTCGCTCTCCTCGTCGACCTCGCCGCGGGTGTGCGGTTCGGCGAGTTCGAGGACGGAGCGGTTGACCTCCAGCATGTCGGCGACGTTCCCGGTGTCCTTCCAGTAGCCGGAGATCGTCGTGGAGCGGACGTCCTCGTGTGCGTCGATCAGCCACTGCAGCGCGTGGGTGATCTCCAGCTCGCCGCGCCAGGAGGGCTCGATGGCGCGTACGGCCCGGTGGACGGCGCCGGTGAACAGGTAGACGCCGACGAGGGCGAGATTGCTCTTGGGGAACTCCGGCTTCTCCTCCAGGCCCACCACCCGGCCGTCGGGGCCCAGTTCGGCCACCCCGAAGGCCTTCGGGTCCGAGACCTCGGTGAGCAGGATCTGCGCGGCCGGCCGTTCCGCCTGGAAGGCCTCGACGAGGTCGCGGATGCCGCCGACGATGAAGTTGTCCCCGAGGTACATGACGAAGTCGTCGTCGGCGAGGAAGTCACGGGCGATCACCACGGCATGGGCCAGGCCGAGGGGCGCCGACTGCGGGATATAGGTGACCTGGAGCCCGAACTTCGACCCGTCGCCGACGGCTTCCCTGATCTCCTCGGCGGTGTCCCCGACAATGATCCCGACCTCGGTGATGCCGGCGTCGGCTATCGCCTCCAGGCCGTAGAAGAGCACCGGCTTGTTGGCCACGGGAACGAGCTGCTTGGCGGACGTGTGGGTGAGGGGGCGCAGGCGGGTTCCGGCCCCGCCGGAGAGCACGAGAGCTTTCATGGCACCGAAGGCTAGGAGCGGGCACTTGAGCCGGGGTGGGGGACCGCCCGTGCAGGTCTCCCGCGCGGGCGCCGATGAGTTTTCCCGGTCCGGCAGGTCTCACCATCGTCGACCGACACCACAGGAGGAACACGTGGCCCAGCTGCTGAGAGTCCAGAACTTCAATGTCTCAAGTGACGGGATCGGTGCCGGCGAGGACCAGACCCTCGAAAGGCCGTTCGGGCACGTCGATCCCGAGAGACTGTTCTCCTGGGCCGGCGCCACGGCGAGCTGGCCCATGCGCACCGAGCCCGGGGGCAGCCGGGGCCTCGACGACTACCTGACGCGGGACTACGCCCGCAACATCGGCGCCGAGATCATGGGCCGCAACAAGTTCGGGCCCCAGCGCGGGCCCTGGCTCGACCACACGTGGCAGGGCTGGTGGGGCGACGAGCCCCCGTTCCACACCCCGGTGTTCGTCCTGACCCACCACGAGCGTCCTTCGCTCACGCTGTCCGACACCACGTTCCACTTCGTCGACGCCGACCCCGCCACGGTCCTACGCCGGGCCCGGGAGGCGGCGCAGGGCAAGGACGTCCGGCTCGGCGGCGGGGCCACCACCATCCGGCAGTTCCTCGACGCCGACCTCGTCGACACCCTGCACGTGACGGTCTCACCGGTGAAGCTCGGGTCCGGAGTCCGGCTGTGGGAATCCCCCGACGAACTGCTCGACCGGTTCCACCTGGACGTCGTTCCCAGCCCGAGCGGGGTGACCCACCACCTCTTCTGGCGCAGATGACCGCCTAGGGGGTGTCTTGGGCCAGGCGTCCTCCAGAACGGCTCGACCGGGGTTGAGGATCCTCGGACCACCGACGCCAGAGCCCGAGAGAGGCACACCGATATGTCTGACAACCACCGCGAACTCATCCAGCGCTTCGTGGACATGATCAACAGTCACGACGTGAGCACGATGGCCGAGCACACCGCTCCCGGACACATCGACCACAACCCGATCGTCGCGGACGGCATCGAGGCCAACACGGCCTTCTTCCAGCAGATCTTCGACGCCTTCCCGGACGTCAAGATCCTCGTGCACGACCTGATCGTGGCAGACGACCGGATCGTCGGCCGCTTCGAGTACTCGGGCACCCACCAGGGCGTCTTCTTCGGCATACCGGCCACCGGCCGCACCCTGACCTTCCAGACGATCGACATCTGGCGCGTCGAGGACGGCCTGCTGGCCGAGCACTGGGACCAGCTCGACGTGGCGGGGATGTTCCACCAGCTCGGCGCCGACTTCTACGCGGGCCAGGGGGAGTAGCGCCCCCCAGGCAGGTGACGGGCCGATGGGCCGGTGTACGCGGTGGAGCTCACCGCGCGCACCGGCCCATCGGCCGTCCTGTCGTCCCGTCGTCCTGACGTCCCGCCGTCCCGCCGTCCCGTCGTCCCGCCGTCAGAACGAGGCGGCGCGCTCCACCTCGTCCACGAGCCGGGCGTGGGCCAAGATCGCCTCCGTGTGCGGGGTGAAGTCCTCCCCGCACAGCACGGCCCGGGCGAACACGCCGGCGATGTTCGTGAAGTGCCGGTCCGCCCGGAGCGGCGTCTCCGTGACGGTGCCGCCCCGCTCGACCCGGAGCACGGGGGTGAGTTCGTCGGGCGTGCTGAAGGCGCGCTCCAGCCGCAGCCGTCCCTCGCTGCCCCAGAGCCCGTAGCCGCTGCGGTAGCCGTGCTCGACCCCGTACGCGAGCTGGGCCGCCACCCCCGACGGCGAGACGAGCAGCGCGCTGCCCGCGGGCTGTGGACCGTAGGGGCTGTCCGGGCGCACCTGCGCCCCCGCCACCCGCAGTCCGTCACCGAGGAAGAGACCGGCCGCGCGGATCGGGTACGCCGCGACCTCCGGCAGGGTGCTCGCGCGCCGCGGGAGGCCGCCGGGCCCCGCGTCGGGGCGCAGCGGGATGCCGAACTCCGAGCTGAAGAGCCGGACCTCGCCGATCAGGCCCTCCGCCACCAGCCGGCGTACCTCCGCGTGCTGGGAGTGGTGGAGGAACATGAAGTTCTCCATCAGCAGCAGGCCGCTCTCCCGGGCGAAGGACACGGCTTTTTGCGCGTCGGCCAGGCTGGTGGCGAACGGCTTCTCGCACAGCACGTGCTTCCCGGCGGCCAGCGCCCGCAGGGTCCACTCCACGTGCAGTTCGGGCGGCAGCGGCACGTACACCGCGTCCACGTCGTCCCGCTCCAGCAGCCGCTCGTACCCGGCCACGGCGGCGCCGCCGAACCGCTCGGTGAACTGCCGCGCCCGCTCGATCCGGCGGCTGGCCACGGCCGTCACCTCGACGAGCGGCTGCTCCAGCATCGAGGGCAGCATGCGGCGCTCCGCGATGTCCGCGCACCCCAGCACGCCGATCCGCAGCCGGCCGGCCTTCGGCTCCGTACCGCTTCCGGTCCCGCTCACAGGCCGTGCTCCCCGTCCAGCGCGCGGGTCGCGCGCAGGCTGGTCAGCAGTGTCCTGGCCTCGATGTTGAGGTAGTTGCTGTGCCGCAGCAGGCCCGCGAGCTGTCCCGGGGTCACCCAGAGGAAGTCATCGGGAACGTCGAGGGGGAACTCGTCCCCCACTTCGACGAGGACGTAGCGGTTGCCCGCGTGGTGGAAGCGGCCGCCCTCCTCGGACTGCACCGTGTCGTACAGCAGCCGGCCCTGACCCCGCAGGACCAGTTCCAGGTAGCGCGGCCGCTGCTCCGGGGGCAGGGTCAGCGCCCGGGCCGGCTGGCACTGGACGGTCGGGCCCAGCTCCGCCACGTCCAGTACGCCCGCCTCGGACCTGGCCTGTGCCAGCAGGTGCGTCACCCCGCCGATCCGGCGCACCAGGAAGGCGGCGAGCCCCTGTTCGGCGGGGGCGATCAGCGGCTGGGTCCAGCTCTTCACCTCGCGGTTCGCGGCCCGCACGGAGGCGGCGATGACGCTGAAGTGGTGTCCCGTCTCGTGCTCGATCGCGTGGTCCGTGCGCTTCCACCGCTGTACGTCCGACAGCGGCATGGTGGTCTGCACCAGCTCGCGGAGCGCCTTGATCTCGGTGAGCCGGTTCAGCAGGTGCTCCGTGCTGTGCAGCGCGGGGCCCTCGCCGGCGGAGGAGGGGATCAGCGAGAGCACCGTGCGGGCGTCCATGTTGACCACGTTGGACTCGTTCAGCAGCTGGTGGATCTGGCCCAGCGTCAGCCACACGAAGTCCTCGTGCGGCGGCACGTCTCCGATGGCCTCCACGACCATGTTCCGGTTGCGCTTGCGCAGGAACCAGGAGCCCTGTTCGGACTGGAGCGAGTCGTAGAGGACCCGCGAGCCCACCCGCGGCGGCCGGAAGTACTCGATGTAGTTGACGGCCGCGCCCTTGTGCACGCCGGTGTAGTTGCTGCGCGTGGCCTGCACCGTGGGGGACAGCTGGACCGTCTCGATGTTCCCGGGCTCCATCTTGGCCTGCATCAGGCAGTGCAGGACGCCGTCGAACTCCTTGACGACGATGCCCAGGATGCCGATCTCGGGCTGGTTGATGATCGGCTGCGACCAGGACGCGCCGTATCCGTTCCACTCCGTCCGCACGTCCAGTCCCACGACGGAGAAGAACCGGCCGCTGTCGTGGACGAGGTTCCCCGTGGAGTCCTCGAAGTGCCAGCCGACCAGCTCGGAGAAGGGGATGCGCCGCACGTCGTAGCGGTTGGTGCGCCGCTGCTCGGCGAACCACGCGCGGAACACCGGGTTGGGCGTCACCGCGCTGTCGAGGGTCTGGGCCGACAGCGCGAACCGTCGCCCGAGACTCGGAACGAGGCCCGCGGGCACCGTCTGGGCTGTGATCATCAATGGCTCCTTCGCCTTGTTCCGCATGCCCAGGGGCAGGCGGCCGCATCGCGAGGATGGGGGAGCTCGATCGCCCGCCACTGGAGCGAGCCTCGACAGTGAATCGATCGATGATAAATTTTCTAGCAGCACTAGACATGCGTCGGGGGCGTCCCTACGCTGAGGCCTCATGAGAATCCTCTTTGCCAGCGTGGGCAATTTCGGGCACGTCTTCCCCTTGCTTCCTTTGGCGAGGGCCGCACGGGCAGCCGGCCACCAGGTCGCGTTCGCCACGGGAGAGCAGTTCCACCAGACCCTGCAGGGCGCCGGGTTCGAGCCGGTGACGGCAGGCCGTTCCGTACCCGAGGCGTTCATCGAAGCAGCGGGCGGTCAAGCCTTCCTCGAACAGCACGGTGGCGAAGTAGGAGCTCAGGACGTTCCGGCGTCGGTCCTCGCGGACCTGCACATCAAGGTGTTCGGCTCCGTCCTGCCCCGCTGGATCGCCGCCGACCTGGCCGCGGCCTTCGCCACCTACCGCCCCGACCTGGTGGTCCACGAGGTGCTCAACCCGGGCGCCGGATTCGCCGCGCGGCTCGCCGGCATCCCCGCCCTCGCGCACGACGTGGGCCTGCTCGCGCAGGACCACGAGGCCGGCCGGCTCCGGCAGGAGATCCTCGCCACCGCGGCCGACCTGGGCGTCGAGGTGCCCGCCGACCGGGTCAGCACCCTGGGGAACACCGTCATCGACATCTGCCCGCCCTCCATCCAGGACCGGAGCTTCCTGGAGTCCGGCCAGCCGCGCATCGAGCTGCGCCCCGTTCCGTACGTGGAGCAGGGCGAGATCCCGGGCGGACTGGGCGCCTCCCGCGACCCGTTCGTGTACCTCACGCTGGGCACCGCGCTGGGCTCCGCCGACAACCTGCGCACCGTGATCGACGGGCTCCGCCCGCTGGGCCTCCCGGTGCTGGTGGCCACCGGGTTCCGGATCCAGCGTGCCGAGCTGGGCGAACTGCCCGACAACGTGATCGCCGCGCCGTGGGTGCCGCAGTCCGAGGTGCTGGCCCGCGCGTCGCTGGTGGTCCAGCACGGCGGCAGCGGCACGACCCTGGCCACGCTCGCGGCCGGAGTGCCCCAGCTGATCGTCCCGCAGGGCGCGGACGGCCCGGCCAACGGCCAGGCCCTGCAGGCCGCCGGCGCCGGCGAGGTCGTCTTCGGCCTCTCGGCCGACGCCGTGACGGACGGCGCCCGCCGCATCCTGGCCGACGAGAGCTACCGGGACGCGTCCCGCAAGGTCGCGGCGGAGATCGCCGCGATGCCCTCCCCGGAGGAGGTCGCCGCCCGCCTCCCCGACTTCGCCGCCTGACGAGCTTCCCGGACCGGCCCCCAACCCCTGCTCCACGCCGGTCCGCAGGCGACAGAGAACTCCCGGACGTCCCACCCCCGTCGTCCGGGCCCATGGCATCCGGTGCGCGCGGATCCTCCCCCGGTCATGCGCGCACCGGATGTACCGTGGCCGTCAGCCCGGCGGCGGCGCCGAAGGCCGGGCACGCCCGGCCGCGGCCGCGTGGTCGGCGACGATCGGCAGGTCCTCGACGGGATCCTGCGGGTCCGCGCCCGTCAGCGCCTCCAGGCAGCCGAGCAGCTCGTCCGCCAGCGCCGCCGCCCCGGCCCGGGTGAACACGCCCGAGGCGAAGTCCAGGCCGAGCAGCGGATCCCCTCCCCACCGCAGCACCCTCAGCGCGGCGTCCGCGGTGGCGCCGCCCAGGTGTCCGTGGTGGAAGCGCGAGGTGAGCGGCCCCGCCTCCAGGGTCTCGGGCAGCAGTTCGTCGCAGGCCGCGAACGCCACCTGCGTCAGCGCGGGCCGGGACCGTTCCCCGTGCACTCCCAGCTCGCGCGCCAGGGCCGCCGTATCGAGGTCCGCGAAGCGAAGCGCCTCGCCGAACTCGCAGGCGACACCGCGCAGGAAGTAGTCGACCCCGCCCTCCAGCTCGCAGCAGACCGGCACCGTCGCCGAGCACGGCGCGACCGTGCCCAGCAGCTCGGCCGTGGGGCGGCGCGGCATCTCGGTGCCCACCAGCAGCCGTTCGTGCCCGGAGCGCCGGCCCGCGGCCAGCGCCCACGCCGCGAGCAGCACCACCGCGTGCGGTACCCCGGCCCGCGCGGCCGTCGCGTCCACCGCCTCGCGCAGTCCCCGTCGGAGGCCGAACAGCACCCGGCCGCCGCGGAAGTCGAACACCGCCGGCCGCCTGCCCGGCTCCGCGAGGTCCACGACGGCGGGGAAGTCGCGCAGCCGCTTGACCCGTTCGGCCGCCAGCGCGCGCAGGGCGCCGGACCGGTCGAGCCCCTCGGCCCGCCGCAGGACCGCGTCGCAGCCGCGGTGGCCGCGCCGGTCGAGCGGCCGGCTCCGTACGGCGCGGCCGTAGTCGGCGAGCAGTTCCCGCCAGACCAGCGAGACGGACCAGCAGTCCACCGCGGCCTCGTGGTACAGGAAGGTCAGCAGGTGCCGGTCCGCCGCCAGCCGGGTCAGGGCGAAGGCCAGCGGGGGCCGTTGCGGATGGCCGGCCAGGTGTTCCACGTCCCCCGCCAGCCGCGCGTGCGCCGCGGCCACCGGCTCCGCACCGTCGGCGGGCGCCTTGGCCATGACGACGAGCGGCAGCGTGTACGAGTCGAGGACACGCCGTACGGGACCCCGCGGCGAGGACCCGAACGCGGTCCGCAGCCCCTCGTGGCGCGAGCTCAGGGCGTCCAGAGCCGTCCGCAGCGCCCCCAGGTCGAGCGGCCCGGTGAGCTCGGCGCTCAGGATCCGGTGCACCGAGGCGGATCCGGTGTACTGCTGGGCGGTGAGGGCCGCCAGTTGCCCGGGCAGCAGTGCGCGCGGCCCGGAGCCCGGCGCACCGGGCTCCGCGCCGCGCGGGACGGGAACGGCCCGCGCGAGCACGTCCGCGAGCGGGACGGGGCCGAGCAGTTGGGGTATGTCCAGCGAGAGTTCGAGCCGGTCGCCGGCCAGGGCCTGGAGCCGCATGGCCTGGCCGAGCCCACCGCCGAGGGTCATGAACGGCGAGCCCGAAGCCCTGGCCGGCAGGGTCCGCCGGTCGTGGCCCAGCAGGTCCGCCGCCAGGTCGAGCAGCTGCTCCAGGGGAGTCGGGGTCTGCATGGGGTGGCCTCTCCGTGGGCGGTCTTGCCCCGCATGCTGCCGACCGCACCTAGAAGGCCACTAGACGACCGCTGTGGACACGGCCGAAAAGCTCCCACCCAAAGACAGAATCCCTATCACTGACAACTAGAATTTCACTGGCAGTGCTACCGTGGTTCGCATGACCCTCCGAGAGCGCCGCGTCCGCGAGCAGGCCCAGCGCCGCCAGTTGATCCTCACCACGGCGCGCGAGATGGCCGAGGCGGAAGGCTGGGACTTCGTCACCACCCGGCGGCTCGCGGAGCGCATCGAGTACAGCCAGCCCGTGCTCTACCAGCACTTCAAGAACAAGGACGCCATCGTCAACGCGGTGGCGCTCGAAGGCTTCGCCGAACTGGCCGCGGCACTGCACGCGGCCCGGCTCTCCTCGGAGGACCCGCACACGGCCCTGGACGCGGTCGCGCGCGCCTACGCCGACTTCGCGGCCCGCGGCCCGGTCCTCTACGAGGCCATGCTCACCCTCGACGTGGGCCTCGAACACTCCGAAGCCGGCACGCCGCAGCCGCTCCTGACGGCCTTCTCCGAGATCAGGCAGGCCGTCCTGCCGGTGGCGGCCGACCGCGACCCCGACCTCGTCGCCGAGGTCCTGTGGAGCGCCTGGCACGGCCTGGCCACCCTCACCTGGGGCCGCCGCCTGCGCCCGGACCTCACCCGCGAGCGCCTGGCCGCCCTGACCGGCATCCTGACCGGCCCGGCGGCCGGCGCGCCGTAGGCGGACGCACCGTAGGCGCCGCACCGCAGGGCGATCGTCAGACCGTGGTCTTCACCGGCTCGGACCGCTCGGTCCGGCGGGCGTCCTCATGCTCCTTCACCCGCTTGCCGAGCTGGATGAAGAGCAGGACGAGCCCCACCGTCAGGATGATGTGGCCCAACCCTCCGACCAGGGAGAACAGTTCGGGCACCTCGTTGCCGAGCACGGTCTGGGTGCCGCGGTAGAGCATGCTGAGGCAGGTGATCGTCAGGCCCGAGTTGTAGAACCAGAAGAAGTACGTGAACTGCTTGGTCCCGGAGAGCCCGAAGACCTTGTCGAGACCGAGCACGATCAGGAAGACCAGCATGCCCAGCGCGAGCAAGTGGGTGTGCAGAACGCCGAGCTGGGTTTCGCCCTCGAAATCGTTGATCTTGGTCAACTCGCGGTAGTACAAGCCGGAGAGCACTCCGACGATCATGTAAACATGCGCCGCGACATACGACTTACGCATCCCCGTGCCCGCTCCCTGCTGATCCAATTGCGCCCCTGACGGTGGCCATTGAAGCACCTCGCGTAGCCTGTTCGGCGGAATCCGAAGGATCACTCAAGCCCGGTTCGAGTGACATTCCACCGCGCATGTGGCGCCATCACTCCGGCATGGCGTATTGGTCCGCCATTTCCGGCCACCCCTCGCGGCACGACTTACGGCGCGCTCAGAAGCGGCTCTCCCCGTGCAGCTGGCGCAGGTACTCGTAGGTGCTGGGCAGCGTCTCCAGCAGGTTCTGCTGCTGGCGCTTGACGGTGTCGAAGAGGGGCTGCGCCCCGGCCACCGACTCGGGCTTGTGGGCGAGGACGGGCATCGGTGCGTCCGGCATCAGGCCCAGACCGGCGAAGACGCAGTAGTAGCTGCCGTTCGTCCACGTGGAACGGTTCCCGGACTCCAGGCCGTAGTACGCCGACTCGTCGGTGACCGGTGCGTCGATGGGCAGGCCCGCCCGGTAGGCGGCGACCTTCTCCTGGATGCCCTCCGGGAGCTCCAGCTCCTTGCCGGCCCGCCAGAAGGGGGTGTCGTTGCGCGGAGCGTAGTGGAAGTGCGCCTGCAGGAAGTCGCGGGTGTCGTCGAACATCACCCGGATCTCCCGGTTGAACCGGTCCACGAGGGCGGACCGGAAGGTGCGGTCCGGGAAGTACCGCACCAGCTGGTGCAGGGCGGTGGTGACGAAGTGGATGCCGGTGGGCTCCAGGGGCTCCAGGAAACAGGAGGAGGGGCCGACGCCGACCACGTTCTTCACCCAGGCCCGCTCGCTGCGGCCGACCCTCAGCCGGGCGTAGTCGATCCGCGTCGTCTCCGGGTCCAGGCCCCACAGCGCGCACAGCTCCCCGGCCGCCTCCTCGCGCGTGGTGAAGCGGCTGGAGTGGACGTACCCGGTGCCGAACCGGCCCGGCATGGGGACCTTCCAGGTCCAGCCGCCCTTCATGGCGATGGCGGAGCTGTACGGCTCCACCCCGTGCGCGGCGTCGTCGTGCGGGACGTCTGCGGTCACCACGCTGTCGCCCAGCAGATGGCCCTCCATGCCGATGAACGGCTCTCCCATGGCCTCGTTGATCAGCTGTCCGCGGAAGCCGGAACAGTCCACGAACAGGTCGCCGTCCAAGGCCGCGCCGTCCTCGGTGCGCAGGGCGGTGACGAAGCCCCCGTCGTTCTTGACCACCTCGGCCAGCTCGCCCCGGACGTGGCGCACGCCGAGCTTGGTCACCGCGAAGTCCCGCAGGAAGCCGGCGAACAGCCCGGTGTCGAAGTGCCAGGCGTACCGGGTGGCGGTCCGCCCGTCGAGCCAGCGCGGGGACTTCTTGGCGTCCATCACGGGCGGCTCGCGGAAGCAGGCGTAGTCGAACGGCTCCGTGGTCGTGCCCTCGTACGTCCGCTTGAACCAGTAGTGCGAGAGCGGGGTCTGGTCGTAGTCCGGCAGCAGCCCGAAGGGGTGGTAGAAGTGGTCGGGACCCTGCGACGGCAGCGGGCGCGCCAGGGCCTCGCCCTCGCCCTCGGTACGCCAGTTCACGAAGCGGACGGCCATCTGGAAGCTGGCGTCGCACTTGCGCATCCACTCCTCCTCGTTGATGCCGAGGAAGTCGAAGAAGGAATGCTGCAGGCTCGGCACGGTCGCCACGCCCAGACTGAGCGGCGCGGCCGAGGAGGACTCCAGCACGGTGATCTCCACGGTGCCCTGGAGCGCCTTGCCGAGGTAGGCGGCCGTCATCCAGCCCGCCGCCCCACCGCCGAGCACGACGACGCTTCGGACGCGGGTATCTGCGGCGGCGCTGCGCGGCATGTGCGGACTCTCTTCCAGGCGGCGGTCCTGACGTTCGGTGCACCAGGTTCGTGCATGTGCCTATGGAAGATCTATAGCCGGGGTGCACGTGTATGCGAAGTGGGGATATAGCCCCGGCGCGGAGGCTGATCCCGCTGAGTGCGATACCCACCCGACACAAAGGACCCCGCGATGAACAACAACAACAGCAACAACAGCAACAACGGGAACAACAGCAACAACGGCAACAACAACGTCGACAACGAGAACAACAACAACGGCAACAACAACGGCAACAACAACGCCTGACCCGGGCTCACACCCCCCACACATCCGTGCGCCCCACCGCCCACCGGCGGTGGGGCTCGCGGTGCGTTCCGGAATCCTTCCTCCCAGGTGGGAGTGACACCTGTGCGTTAATCGAACCAATATCGCTCCGACAGCGCAGCTCCATAGCGTCCTGCTTGTCGCCGACCGCAGCGGCGCCGAAGTGGATTCGACTAGGAGACGACGCATGCGAAGCACCCGCACCGCCCTCGCTACCACTCTTTCCGCCGTGGTCGCCGCACTGGCACTGACGGTCGGATCGGCGGGAGGGGCGGCGGCGAGCGAGCAGCCGCCGGCGCCCGTCGCCACCGGCGTCCAGGGCGAGGTGCCCTGGACCGGACCGATCCCCGGCGTGATCGGCGTGATCGGTGAGGTCGTCGAGGTCGTCGGGGGCCTCGTCCCGGAGGTTCCCTGGACCTGAGCGCCGGGGGCCGCCGCAGACGCTCAGCCCTCCAGTACGCGGACCAGTCCGTCCGGCGGCACGGGGAGCGCCCCGGCCGCCGTGACGACCGTCAGCGCCTCGTCCACCCGTTCCCGCCACACGACCGCGCCGAGCTCCGCGAAGACCGCCCGCGCCGAGGTGAGCCAGCGCACGGCGTCGCCGGAGCCCCGGACCGCCGACGACAGGCCCAGATCGGTCTCGATCCGGGCGCGCAGGAACCGGTCGGACACCTCCTTGGCCACTTCCAGCGCCTGGAGCAGCACGAACTCCGCCGCCTCCCACTGGCCCTGGCGCCAGCGCGCCTCGCCGATGCCGCGCAGGGAGTGCGCCTCACCGAGGCGGTCGCCGTCCTCGCGGGTCAGCTCCAGCACCTTGAAGCAGGTCTCCTCCGCGCCCGCCGGATCGCCGTGCCGCAGCAGCGCCTCGGCCAGCCGGTAGGTGTTCTGGGTCTCCCCCCGTACGCTGCCGGCCTCCCGGCTCTTGGCTATGGCTTCCGTGCACAGCGCGATCCCCTCGGCGGTGTTGCCCCGCTCCAGCTCCAGCTGGGCGAGCAGCCCCAGGACATGGGACTCGCCCGCCGTGTCACCGGTCGACCGGAAGCCCTCCAGCGCCTCCCGCGCGTCCTTGGTGGCGCCCTCCAGGTCGCCGGAGAAGCGGGCGCACAGCGCCAGGTTGCGCAGGGCCACCGCCCGGCCGTGCACCTCTCCGGACGCGTCGAACAGCGCCACCGACCGCACCAGCACCGGCTCGGCCTCCTCGTACTGGCGCTGGTAGATCGCCAGCGTGCCCAGCGAGCGCAGCATCGTCGCCTCGCCGAGCGCGTCGCCGGTGCGGACCGCGGCGGCCAGCGCCTGCTCGGCGCAGGACCGCCAGGCCTCCAGGTAGTTGTGGGCCTCGAAGAGCGTGGTGCTGTTCACCGTCAGCGCCCAGGCGTAGGCGGCCGACCGGTCCGAGTCCGCCGCCTGGTGGACGACGTCGACCAGGGCGGTGCGCTCCGACTCCAGCCACTCCACGGGGTCGGCCATCAGCTCCTCGACCAGCGTGTCCGGGAGCGCGTACGGCGTCAGTTCCCCGTACCCCATCACGTGGTTGCCGCCGTAGGTGCGCCGGCGCGCGATGTCCGCGAGGCCCAGCCAGCCGCCGTACGCCCGGGCCAGCGAGGCCCCGCGGTCCTCCTCGCTCTCCTCCGCCTGGGCGCACTCCAGGGCGAACAGCCGCAGCAGGTCCTGGAAGCGGTAGCGGGTGGCGGGCCCCGAGGGCGGTGCGACCTCCAGCAGTTGCGCGTCGACCAGCTGCTCGATCAGGTCCTCGGCGTCGATCGGTGCGACATCGGCCAGCGCCGCGCCCACCCAGGCCGAGAAGTCCGGCACGGTCAGCAGGCCCAGCCGGCGGTACAGCTGCCGGGCGGGCGCCGGCAGGTCGCGGTAGCTCAGCCGGAAGCCCGCCCGCACCCCGCCCTCGCCCGGGCTCAGCTCGTCCAGCCGCCGGCGCTGGTCCTCCAGCCGCGTGACCAGGTTCCGCACCGACCAGTGCGGCTTCGCCGCCAGCCGAGCTCCGGCGATGCGCAGCGCCAGCGGCAGCCGGTCGCACAGCACCCCGAGCCGTTCCGCGGCGCCCGGGTCGGCGCTGATCCGCTGCTCGCCCGCCACTTCCCCGAGGAGGGCGGTGGCCTCCTGGGGGTCCATCGCGTTCAGGCCGATGCGCAGGACGGCGTAGTCGCCGATCAGATCGTCCATCAGGTCGCGGCCGGTGATGATCACGCAGCAGCGCCCGTTGCCCGGCAGCAGCGGCTGGATCTGCTGGAAGGAGCGGGCGTTGTCCAGCACGATCAGCACGCGCTTGCCGCCCAGCACGCTGCGGTAGAGACCGGCCCGCTCGCCGGGGTCGGCGGGGATCTGGTGCGTCGGCACGCCGAGGTCGCGCAGGAAGCGGTCGAGCGTGGTGGCCGGCGAGACCGGCTCGTACGTCTCGTCGTAGCCGCGGAGGTCGGCGAAGATCTGGCCGTCGGGGAACCGGGCGGCGATCTGGTTGGCCCACTGGACGGCGAGGGCCGTCTTGCCGACGCCCCCTATGCCGCTGATCGCGGCCATCGTCAGGGGCGACTGGCCCAGCCGCTCGTCCAGCATCCGGTCGAGCTCGCTGAGCTCCTTGGCCCGCCCGGTGAACGAGGCCGACGCGACGGGGAGCTGGGCGGCGGCGGCCGTCGCGGGCGCCGGGGCGGGATTGGCGCGCGGCTGGGTGAGCTCGGGCGAGTCGCGCAGCACGAGGTCGTGCAGTCCCTGCAGGACCGAGCCCGGCTCGATGCCGAGCTCGTCGACCAACAGCCTGCGGCCCTCGCGGTAGACGACCAGCGCGTCCGCACGCCGTCCCGAGCGGTAGTGGGCGAGCATCAGGTGCGCCCGCGCCTGCTCGCGCAGCGGGTTCTCCGCCACCAGGGCCGTGAGCTCGGGGATCAGGGGGCGGTGCCGGCCGAGCTGGAGGCGCAGGCCGGCGTACTCCTCGTGGACGTCCAGCCGCAGTTCCTCCAGGCGGGCCGCCTCCTGTTCGATCCGGGCCCCGCTGATGCCGTCCAGGGCGCGGCCCCGCCACAGGGAGAGGGCCTCGGCGAAGCTGTCGCAGGCATCGGAGGTGCGGCCGCCGCGGCTGAACTCCCGGGCCTGGCGGACCCGGTCCTCGAAGAGGACCGAGTCGATGCGGTGGTCCAGCGGGTTGAGGACGTAGCCGGGGTGCGAGGTGGCGATCAGCCCCGAAGCGTCCGCCGCCGCGTTGAAGACCTTGCGCAGGCCGGCGATGCAGATGGCGATCTGGTTGCGGGCGGTGGTCGGAGCGCCGTCCGGCCATACCGCCTCGATCAGGCTGTCGACGGAGACGATGCGGCCCGGTGACAGCAACAGCATGGTCAGCACGGTCCGTTGCCGGGCGCCGCCCGGCCGTAGGGCCTTTCCGCCGATGTGCACGTCGAGAGGACCCAAAAGTCTGAAGACGACCTCTCGCACCGCCGCGGTCCCCCCGGTCTCTTCCCAGCGCCTTCGTGCAATCCCCCCGATGCACCCGCCCATGTGATCAGTTACCGACGAGTAGATCCAGGTGAATCCCTTTTTGGGGTGTGGTTTATCCGTGCGCTTCGGGCAAATGGAACGGTCGTTCGCCAAAAGGTTCCGTATAGCTGCGGCGGGGATCCCCGATAAGCGCCGCCTCCACTCTGATGGCCCGGCCCGGGAAAATCCCGGCGCCCCGTCTGTTGGAGGACTCTGATGCGCCGTCGCCTCGCCGCCGTTGTCGCCACCGCCGTGACCGGCATAGTCGCATTCGCGGGCCCGGCCACCGCCGCGCCGGCCGACAAGCCCCAGGTGCTGAGCAGCTGGACCCAGAACGGCACGGTCAGTTACAACGCCTGGAGCGCCGCCCGCTCCTCGCAGGGCAGCTGGTCCGCGTACGGCTTCGACTGGTCGACCGACTACTGCAGCTCCTCGCCCGACAACCCGCTCGGCTTCCCCTTCCAGACCGCCTGCGCCCGCCACGACTTCGGCTACCGCAACTACAAGGCGGCGGGCTCCTTCAGCACGAACAAGCCGCGCCTGGACGACGCCTTCTACGGCGACCTCAAGCGGGTCTGCTCCGCCTACTCCGGCCTCAAGAAGACCTCGTGCGACTCCACCGCCTGGACCTACTACCAGGCCGTCAAGGCCTTCGGCAACAGCCCGGCCGTCGACGGCAGCGTCTCCGTCTGACCGGGACGCGGCCGGACGGCGCCGCGGGCCGGCGCTGTAGCGGCCGCATAGTTTTCGGCATGCTGCCCGGCCGACCCTCGGTTACGTCACACGAACACGTGCGCAGAGAAGAGGGATCCGACCATGCAGAGCACGGCCGAAGACAGGACGGGCACCTGGGCCCCGTTGGAGATCAGCGCCGACGGGGCCGGCGCCGACCGGCTCGCCGGACAGCTCGCCGAGACCGCCGGGGAGGAGGGCCTGGCCGCCCTGCTCACCAAGGAGAAGGGGATCGTCCTGCGGGGCTTCGGGATCACCCCCGACAGCCTCCCGGACGTCCTCGACCTGCTGCTCCCCAACCGGCTCGCCTACGTACACGGCAACTCCCCCCGCACGAAGGTCGGCGGCAACGTCTACACCTCGACCGAGTACCCGCCCGAGTTCACCATCTCCATGCACAACGAGATGAGCTACGCCCACCAGTGGCCCACCCGGCTCGCGTTCTACTGCGAGAAGGCCGCGGCCACGGGCGGCGCCACCCCCGCCCTGGACGCCGCGCGCTGGCTCGGCGCGCTCGACCCCGAGGTCCGCGAGGCCTTCGCCGGCGGCGTCCGCTACCTGCAGAACCTGCACGACGGCTACGGCCTAGGCAAGAGCTGGCAGGACACCTTCGAGACCAAGGAGCGCGACGACGTCGAGGCCTTCCTGGCCACCTCCGGGGCCGAATGGACCTGGAAGGCGGACGGCGGACTGCGCATCTCCCAGCACCGCCCGGCCACCACCCGCCACCCCGTCACCGGCGCCGAGGTCTGGTTCAACCAGGCCGACCAGTGGCACCCCGCCGGACTCGGCGACGACACCGCCGCACAGCTCGCGGCGATCATGCCGGCCGAGGACCTGCCGCAAGCCGTGACCTTCGCCGACGGCAGCCCCATCCCCACCGCCTTCGTCGAGCAGATCCGCGACCGCGCACTGGACAACGCCGTCGACGTCGACTGGCGCGAGGGCGACCTGATGCTCATCGACAACGTCCTGCTGGCGCACGGCCGCCGGCCGTTCACGGGCACCCGCCGGGTCCTCGTGGCGATGTCCGGCTGATGGGCGCGTCAGGGACCCCGGCAGCACTCCGGTCCCCGGCGGTCACCGCACTGCACCGGAACCTGCTCGACACCGGCGCCGTCCACGTCTGGCAGGGCCGCGCGCCCGGCCTGCTCTCACCCGCCGACCGGGCCGTGCTCTGCGCCCAGGAGCGCGAGCAACTGCGCGGCATGGCGGCCGGGGCGGGCGTCCACTACGCGGGCGTCCACGCCGCCGTACGCCGCATCCTCGCCCGGTACGCCGGCGTGGAGGCCGAGGCGCTGCGCATCGGCCGCCGCGCCTGCCCGCGCTGCGGGGGAGCGCCCCACGGCCGGCCCGGCATCGAATGGCCCGACCGCTCCCTGGAGTTCAACCTCTCGCGGTCCGGGTCCCACTGGCTGCTCGCGATCGCCGCCGGCCGCCAAGTGGGCGTGGACATCGAGGACGGCGCCGCCACCGAGGTCTCCGAGGAGTCCTCGCTGCTGGTCATGTCCCGCTCCGAGCTCGCCCACATCGAGGGGCGGCCGGACGCGGAATCCCGCCGGCAGGCCTTCTTCCGCTGCTGGACCCGCAAGGAGGCCGTGCTCAAGGCCAGCGGCGTCGGCATCGTCGTCGACCTGCCGGGCGTCGAGGTACAGCCGCAGACCCGTCCCGCGGCGCTGGTCCACCACGCCGAACCCACCGGCCCCTCGACCTGGCGCGTCGAGGACCTCCCGCTGGTCCCGCCCCTCTTCGGAGCGGTGGCCCAGGAGGCGGCCGGCGCGGGCCCCGTCGTCCACCACCGCCTCGCGGAGACGGACGCAGGGATTCGCATAGATGGCTGATAGAGGCCCCCCGCACATTGGTTCAGGCATCCCTGCGGTCCAGGGAGAGAGAGGAAACGAGTGAACCAGGCCGTACACCGAGGAATCATCTCCACCATCGGGAGCACCCCGCTCGTGGAGCTGAGCCGCCTCCTCGACGGATTCCCGTCCCGCGTCTTCATGAAGATGGAGCGCCACAACCCCGGCGGAAGCATCGAGGACCGCACGGCGCTCTCCCTGGTCCGGGAGGTGATCCGGCGCGAGGGGCGCGTCCCGGACGGCTCGCTCGCCGTCGAGATCTGCACCCCCGAACTCGCCGTCTCCCTCGCGCAGGTGTGCCGCTACTACGGCATCGACTTCCTCGCCCTGCTGGAGGGCGGAGCACCGGACCCCTTCCCGGCGCTCCTCACCGCCTACGGGGCGCGCCACGAGGCGGTCGCCCCCGGAACCGCCCCCGAGCGGATGGCGGAGATCATCGCCACCGTCTCCCCGGCGTTCCGCCTCAGCACCAGCGCCGCCCCCGTGTGGCCGCAGGAGGACAGCGACACCATGCGGGAGATCGCCGAGGCCCTGGAAGACCGGGTCGACCTGGTCCTGTGCGACCTCGCCTACCCCCGCACCCTCGGCGGCTGCGCCGAGTTCGCCAGGATCCAGGGCCTGGACACCGCCGTCGTCGGGGTCAGCCGCGGGCCCGCCCCGGTGCCCACCGGCCCGCTGGCGATCCCCTTCGGCGTCGACGACGTGGTGTGGGTCGACCAGAAGGAAGCGGCCCTCATGCGGGAACGGCTGCTGAGCACCGAGGGGCTGCTCGCCGACTCCACGGCGGGCGCGGCCGCCGCGGCCCTCGTCCAGCTCGCCCACCGGATTCCGGCCGGATCGAACTGCGTCATCGTCGCTCCGGCCGGCGGGGACCGCTGCCCGGAGAACTTCGAGCATAAGGAAGCGACACCATGCTGATTCTGCGTCATGCCGACGTCCGGCAGATACTGGACGGGCAGGAACGCCTCGTCGCCGACGTCGTGGAAAAGACGTACAAGGCCCATGACGAAGGCCGTACCGCACTGCCGCACTCGATATTCCTGCGCTTTCCGGACGCCCCGCGCGACCGCATCATCGGTCTTCCCGCGTTCGTCGGAGGAGACGAGCCCGCGACCGGGATGAAATGGATATCCTCCTTTCCCGGAAACCTCGAACAGGGTCTGGAACGCGCCAGCGCGGCGATCATCCTCAACGAGGCGGGAACCGGCCGCCCGGCCGCCCTGGTCGAGGGCTCGGTGATCTCCGCCAAGCGGACCGCCGCCAGTGCGGCCGTCGCCGCGCGGCTGCTCACCGCCGAGCCGGACACCCACGGCGCCGCACTCATCGGCTGTGGTGTCATCAACCTGGAAGTGCTGCGCTTCCTGCGCTCGGAGCTGCCGGGGCTGCGCCGGGTCACCGTCCACGACCAGGATCCGGCCCGCGCCGAGCTCTTCGCCCGCCGCGCCGCCGAGCTCACCGGCCTCGGCGTGACGGTCGCGGACACGGCCGGCGAGGCCCTCGCGGCCCACCGCCTGGTCTCCCTCGCCACGACCGCCGCCGCGCCCCACCTCGACCTCGCCCCGCTCGCCACCGGGTCCACCGTCCTGCACGTCTCCCTGCGCGACATCAAGGTCGAGGACATCCTCGCGGCGCAGAACGTCACCGACGACACCGACCACGTCAGCCGCGAGCAGACCTCGATCCACCTCGCCGAACAGGCCACCGGAAACCGGGACTTCGTCGACGCCGAGATCGGCCGGATCCTGCGCGACCCCGCCTCCTTCCGCCGCGACCCCGCCCGCACCCTCGTCTACTCCCCCTTCGGACTCGGCGCCCTCGACATCGCCCTGGCCGCCCGCGTCCACGCCGAAGCCGCCGCCAAGGGGCTGGGCGTGGAGGTGGAGGGCTTCCTGCCCGGGGAGACCCGCCCCTCATGAAGCCTGGACGCCGCGCCCTCGCCCAAGGGCTGCGCGAGACCATCGGCGGCACCCCGCTGGTGGCACTGGACCGGCTCCTGCCCGACTTCCGGTCCCGGATCTACGCGAAGATGGAACGCTTCAACCCCGGCGGCAGCATCAAGGACCGCACCGCCCTGCGCCTGCTCGCGGACAAGGTCGCCACCGGCGAACTCGAACCCGCCCGGTCCGTGGTCGTCGAGTCCAGCTCCGGCAACCTCGGCGTGGGACTGGCCCAGCTGTGCCGCAGCTTCGGCCTGCGCTTCATCTGCGTCGTCGACGCCCGTACCACCGCACGCAACATCGACCTGCTGCGCGCCTACCAGGCCGAGGTGGAGGTCGTCACCGAACCCGACCCGCAGACCGGCGAGTTCCTGCCCGCCCGGCTGCGCCGGGTCCGGGAACTGACCGAGCAGCTGCCGGGCGCCTACTGGCCCAACCAGTACAGCAACCCGCTCAACCCGATCGCGCACCACCGCACGATGGAGGAGATCGACCGTGCCCTCGGCGGCCGCGTCGACTACCTCTTCTCGGCCGTCAGCACCTTCGGAACCCTGCGGGGCTGCGCCGAGTACATCCGCGCGCACGACCTGGACACCACCGTCGTGGGCGTGGACGCCGCCGGCAGCGCCATCTTCGGCAACCCGCCGGGCCCCCGGCTGCTGCCCGGCCACGGCGCGGCCATCCGGCCGCCGCTCGCCGACCTGACCCTGGCCGACGAGGTGGTCCACGTACCCGACCTCGAAGCCGTCGCGGCCTGCCGCCGGCTGGTGCGCCGCGAGGCCGTCCTCGCGGGGGCCTCCTCCGGAGCCGTCGTCGCGGCCCTGGAGCAGCTCGCCGACCGGATCCCGGCGGGCTCCCAGTGCGTGCTCGTCTTCCCCGACGGCGGAGACCGCTACCTCGACACCGTCTACTCCGACGCCTGGGTCACCCAGCACTTCGGAGCCGTCTCCCACCTCTGGGAACCCCCCCTCACCACCTCCGTATGACACCCGACCGACCCCCTCTCCAGGAGACACCCATGTCCGAACAGCAGTCCGCCCCCGCCGCCTTCCGCGTCGTCCACAACGACGAGGAGCAGTTCTCCGTCTGGTGGGCCGACCGTGACCTCCCGGCCGGCTGGCACGCCGAGGGCACCGAAGGCAGCCGCGAGGAGTGCCTCGCGCACATCGACGAGATCTGGACCGACATGCGTCCGGCCAGCCTGCGCCGCCGCATGGCGGAGCAGGCCGCCGGCTGATCCGGCCCGTCGCCGCAGCAGCGCCGCTCCGCCGCACCGCCGCTCCGCCGCACCACGGCGGGCCGTGCGCACGGCTCAGGCACCCGTGCGCACGGCCCGCCCGCACACACCGCTTCCGGGGTTCGCCCGACGATCTCATTAGGAGTGCCAGCGTTATGTTCGAACCGCGGACGGGATACTCGCCCGACGAGATCCCCCTCACCCACCACCTCGTCGCCCGTCAGGCGTCCAGGACACCGGGAGCGGTCGCCGTCGTCGACGGCCGACGCAGCATCGGCTATGCGGAACTCGACCGCTCGGCCAACCAGCTCGCCCGCCACCTGCGCGCCCTGGGCGCCGGCCCCGAGGTGCCCGTCGCCGTCTGCCTCCCGCGCGGCCACGAGCTCGTCACCGCCCTGCTCGCGGTTTGGAAGGCCGGGGCCGCCTACGTACCCCTCGACCCGGAGCAGCCCCCGGCGCGCCTGGCCTGGCTGGTCAAGGACACCGGCGCGGCCGTGGCCATCACCTCGGCGGACGCGGCCGACGCCGTCCTCGCCGCCGGCGCCCGCCCGGTCGTCCCCGCCGAACTCGGCGAGACGCTCGCCGTCCTGCCCGACCACGCGCCCGAGACCGGCCCGGACCCGGCCAACGCCGCCTACGTCCTCTACACCTCCGGCTCGACCGGCCGCCCCAAGGGCGTGGTCGTACCCCACGCCGGCATCGCCAACCGCATCGACTGGGCGGTGCGCAGCCTCGCCCTCACCCCCGCCGACCGCGTCCTGCAGAAGACCGCCCCGACCTTCGACGCGCACTGCTGGGAGATCTTCGCCCCCCTGACCTGCGGCGCCTCCGTGGTCATCGCCCCCGCGGGCGCCGAGCGCGACCCGGCGGCCATGGTCCGCGCCGTCGGCGACAGCGCGGCGACCGTCCTGCAGGTCGTCCCCTCCGTCCTGCGGATGCTGGTCGAGGAGAGCGGCTGGGAGCGCTGCGCCTCCCTGCGGGCCGTCACCTGCGCAGGCGAGCCGCTGCACGCCGAACTCGCCCAGCGGCTCCGGCAGCTGTCCGCCGCCGAGCTGTGGAACACCTACGGCCCCACCGAGTGCTCCGTCGACGTCGCCGCCCACCGCTTCGACCCGGAACAGACCTCCGGCCTGGTCCCCATCGGCCGCCCCATCGACGGCATCCGGCTGCTCGTCACCGACCCGGCCGGCGCCCCCGTGGGCGTGGGCACCCCCGGCGAGCTGCACATCGGCGGCACCGGCGTCGCCCGCGGCTACGCCGGACGGCCCGGCCTGACCGGCGACCGGTTCGTGCCCGACCCCTACGCCAAGGACGGCTCCCGCCTCTACCGCACCGGCGACCGGGTGCGCTGGCGGGCCGACGGCGTCCTGGAGTTCCTCGGCCGCCTCGACGACCAGGTCAAGATCAACGGCGTCCGCATCGAACCGGGCGAGATCGAGGCCCAGCTCGCCGCCCACCCGGCCGTCGCCGGCGCCGTGGTCACCGCCTACGCCCTGCCCGACGGCGCGAAGCGACTCGCCGCATACGTCCGCCTGCGCGACGGCGAGACCCTCCCGGACCTGCGCGGCTTCCTCCAGGAGCGGCTGCCCGCGACCCACGTTCCCGGGGTGTTCGTCGAGCTCGACTCCTTCCCCCTCACCACCAGTGGCAAGGTCGACCGGCGCGCGCTGCCCGCCCCCGGCACCACCGCCGACACCCGCTCCACCCGCCACCGTTCGCCCGCCACCGCCGCCGAACGGCTCGTCGCCGGCGTCTGGCAGGACATCCTCAAGATCGATTCGGTGGGCCTGGACGACGACTTCTTCCGGCTCGGCGGCACCTCCCTCCAGCTCACCCGCCTCGCCTCCCGGCTGCGCGCCGTCTCCGGCCGCGAGATCCAGCTGCGCGGACTGTTCGTGCAGACCACCCTCGCCGGACAGGCCGCCCTGCTCGGCCCCGCGGACGAGCCCGGCCCGCGCCCCGTCCCGCGCGGAACGCCGCTGCCGCTCTCCTACGGCCAGCGCGGCATGTGGTTCCTGGACCGGATCGCCCCCCAGGGCCCCGACTGGGTCTCCTGGGTGCAGCTCGACGTACCCGCCGAGGCCGGCCCGGACACCGTCCAGCAGGTCGTCGACGCCCTGACCGCCCGCCACGAGGCGCTGCGGACCCGCTACGTCGAGACCGACGGCGAACCCCTGCAGATCATCGACCCGGCCGTCCGCATCGAGGTCCGCACCGCCACCGCCGCCCCCGGCGAGACCGGCGCCCTGCTCGCCGCCGACCGCGCCCACGGCTTCGACCTGGAACACGGCCCGCTGCTGCGCGCCCTCCTCGTCCGCGCCGAGGACGGCAGCCAGGTCCTCGGCCTGGCCATGCACCACATCACCACCGACGGCTGGTCCAGCGGCATCCTGGAGCGCGAGTTCGCCCTGCTGACCGAGGCCGCGCTGCGCGGTACCCACCCGCTCGGCTCCGTCCTGCCCGCCCTCCCCGTCCAGTACGCCGACTACGCGGCCTGGCAGCGCGGCCGCCTCACCGAGGCCGTCCTCGCCCCGGTCCTGGCGCACTGGCGCGCACAGCTGGACGGAGCACCCGAGCTGGCCCTGCCCACCGACCGGCCCCGCCCCGCGGTCCGCGACGGCAAGGGCGCCGCCGCCCTCTTCGACGTCCCCGCCGACGTCGTCGCCGGGCTCACCGCCCTGGGCAAGCGCCACGGCGCCACCCCGTTCATGACCCTGCTGACCGCGTACGCGGCCGTACTGGCCCGTCACAGCGGCCAGTGGGACCTGTCCGTCGGCACCCCGGTGGCCGGCCGCGGCCTGCCCGAACTCGAAGGCGTCGTCGGCTTCTTCCTCGGCAGCCTCGTGCTCCGCTGCCGCCTCGACGGCTCCCGGACCTTCGCCGAGGCCCTGGACGCCGTCGCCGGCACCGCCAAGGACGCCTTCGCCCAGCCCGAGCTGCCCTTCGAACGCCTCGTCGAGGAGCTCGTACCCGACCGCGACCTCGGCCGGACCCCGCTCTACCAGGTCGCCTTCGACCTGCACGGCGGCGAGTTCAACGGCCGCGTCGAGGACGAGCGGGCCCGCGCCGACCTGCGGGACGCCTGGCGGATCGCCCACACCGACCTCACCCTGATGATGCGCCCGGGCCCCGACGGCTCCTTCTTCGGCGCCTTCGAGTACGCCACCTCCCTCTTCGACGCCGCCACCGCCGAACGCCTGGCCGGACACTTCACCCGGGTGCTCGCCGCCGTGGCCGCCGACCCCGAGCTGCGCCTGGACGCACTGGAGCTCGCCGGCCCCCAGGAGAGGGCCGAGACCACCGCCCGCAGCAGCGCCCCCGCCCTGCCCGCCGGCCCGGCCGTGCCCGAGCTGGTCGCCGCCCAGGCCGTCCGGACCCCCGGCGCGACCGCCGTGCGCGGCGACGGCTTCACCCTCACCTACGCCGAACTGGACGCCCGGGCCAACCGGATCGCCCACCACCTGCGCTCCCTGGGCGTCCGCCCCGACTCGGCCGTCGGGGTCCTGCTCGACCGCGGACCCGACCTGCACGCCGCGCTGCTGGGCGTCTGGCGGGCGGGAGCCGCGTACGTCCCGCTCGACCCGGCGTTCCCCGCCGGGCGCGTCGAGGCCATGCTCGACGCCGCGGGCGCCCGTACGGTCCTGACCCGCGACGGGTACGCCGAACGCTTCGCGGCCGGCGCCCGCACCGTCGTCGACCTCGCCGACCCCGACGGCCGCATCGCCGCGGCCCCCGCCGGGGCCCCCGCCGTCCCGGCCGACCAGGACCGGCTGGCGTACGTCATCTTCACCTCCGGCTCGACCGGCACCCCCAAGGGCGTCGGCGTCCCGCACCGGGGCCTGGCCCACCACCTCGCCTGGGCCACCGCCACGCTCGCCGGGGCCGGTGACGGCGGCAGCGCCGTCTTCTCCTCCGTCGCCTTCGACCTGGTCGTACCCAACCTGTGGGCCCCGCTGACCTGCGGGCAGAGCGTGCACCTGCTGCCCGCCAACCTCGACCTGTCCGAACTGGGCAAACGCCTCGCCGACGGCGGCCCGTACAGCTTCCTCAAGCTGACCCCCGGTCACCTGGAGATCCTCGGCCACCAGCTCGACGACGAGCAGGCCGCCGCCCTCGCCCCGGTCGTCGTCGTCGCCGGCGAGGCCCTCCAGGGCTCCCTCGCGGACCACTGGGCGCGGCTGCTGGGCCCCGGCGGACTCGTCAACGAGTACGGGCCGACCGAGACCTCCGTCGGCACCTGCGTCCACCCGCTGACCGCCCCGGTCGCCGACGGCGTCGTCCCGATCGGCTCCCCGCTGCCCGGCATGGTGATGCGCGTCCTCGACACGAACCTGCGCGAGGTCCCGCTCGGCGCCACCGGCGAACTGCACGTGGGCGGCACCGGCGTGGCCCGCGGCTACGTCGGCCGCCCCGGCGCCACCGCCGACCGCTTCGTGCCCGACCCGGGCGGACCCGCCGGCGCACGCCTCTACCGCACCGGCGACCTGGTGCGGCGGCTGCCCGGCGGCGCCGTCGACTTCCTCGGACGCGGCGACGACCAGGTCAAGATCCGCGGTCACCGCATCGAGCTCGGCGAGATCCGCGCCGTACTCGCCGGACACCCCCTGCTGCGCGACGCGGTCGTCGTCACCCACCGCACGGCCTCCGGCGAACTCGCCCTCGCCGGCTACACGGTCGCCGCGGGAGAACGGGCACCGACCGAGGAGGAGCTCCAGGCGTACTGCGCCCGCCGGCTCCCGGACTACATGATCCCGCCGGTCCTGCTCCCCGTCCCGGCCGTCCCGCTGAACGCGAACGGCAAGCTCGACAGGGCCGCCCTGCCCGCCCCGGTCGCCGCCCCCGCGGCCGGCCCGGACGCCCCGCTGAGCCCCGCCGAGCAGCGCATCAGCGAGATCTGGCAGGACATCCTGGGCCGCGAGGTCACCGCGCACGACCACTTCTTCCGCAGCGGCGGCAACTCCATCCTCGCCATCCGCCTCATCGCCGAACTCCACGACGAGTTCGACATCCACCTGCCCGTCCGCACGGTCTTCGAGCAGCCGACCGTCGCGGGCCAGGCCCAGGCGGTCGAGGACGCCATACGCGCCGAGATCGACGAGCTTTCCGACGAGCTTTCCGACGAGGAGCAGCACGCATGAGCATCGACCACAGCGCACAGCCGGCGATATCCGCCGCCGACGCCCGTGAAGAGCTGCTGCGCCGCAGACTCGCCGGACGCAGCGGCGCCGCCCGGCGCCGCCCCGCCATCCCCGCCGCCGACCGCTCGGCGCCCCTGCGCCTCTCCCACGGCCAGCAGCAGATGTGGTTCCTGAACCGGCTGGAGCCCGAGAGCGCCGAGTACCTCGTCCCCCTCGTCCTGCGCCTGCGCGGCGCCCTGGACACCACCGCCCTGGAACGCGCCTTCGACGAGGTGTGCGCCCGCCACGAGATCCTGCGCACCCGCTACGCCATGGACGGCGCCGAACCCGTCCAGATCGTCGAGGCCCCCCGCGCCGCCGGCATCGCCCTCACCGACCTGCGCCACCCGGCCGACGGCGGCCCCGGGACCCGGGAGCGGGCCGCCCGCGAAGCCCTCGCCCGCGAACTGGCCACGCCCGTCGACCTCACCCACGACCTCCCGGTGCGCGCCACCCTGCTGCGCCTCGCCGAAGACGACCACGTCCTGGCCGTCGTCTTCCACCACATCGCCTGCGACGCCTGGTCCACCCAGGTCTTCGCCGGGGAGCTCTCCGCCCTCTACGCCGCCCACGCGCAGGGCCGCGAGGTCCACCTGCCCGCCCCCACCCTCCAGTACGCGGACTTCGCCGCCTGGCAGCGCACCGAGCTCACCGGCGCCCGCCTGGAGCGCCAGCTCGACCACTGGCGGCGCACGCTCGCCGGCATCGAGCCCGTGGAACTCCCCACCGACCGGACCCGCCCCGCCGTGCGCGACCACCGCGGCGCCGAGGTGCCCTGCCCCCTCCCGGGCGGCCTCGGCGAGCGCGTGCGCTCCCTGGCCCTCGCCCACGACACCACCCCCTTCACGGTGTTCCTCACCGCCTTCCAGCTCCTGGTGTCCCGCTGGACCGGACGCACCGACGTCCCCGTGGGCACCGTGGTCTCCGGGCGGACCCGGCCCGAGCTCCAGCAGCTCATCGGCTACGGCATCAACAGCGTGGTCCTGCGGGCCCGTTGGAACGACGGCGCCACCTTCGCCGAACTCCTCGACCGGGCCCGTACGACCGTGCTCGACGCCTTCGACCACCAGGACGTCCCCTTCGCCCGCCTGGTCGACGAGCTCCAGCCGCAGCGCGACATGTCCCGCACCCCGCTCTACCAGGTCGGCTTCACCCTCCACGAGGAGCGCTACGAGGCCTTCGACCTCCCGGGCCTGCGCGTCGAGCCCTTCCTGGAGAGCGACGGCATCTCCAAGAACGAGCTCTCGCTGCGCGTCCTGGAGCGCCCCGACGGAGGCTTCGACGCCCAGCTCCAGTACGCCACCGCCCTGTTCGACCGGGACACCGTCCGCCGCATGGCCCGCCACCTCGCCCTGCTGCTCCAGGACGCCGTCGACCGGCCGGACGCCCCCGCCGAGAGCCTGCGGATCCTGGACCCGGCCGAGCGGGCCATGGCCACCGGAGCCACCGGAGCCACCGACGCCACCGGCGTCCTGGACGGACAGCGCCCCGAGGAGCCCGTCACCGCCTGCCCGCACGAGCTGTTCGAGCGCCGGGCCGCCCGCACCCCGGACGCCACCGCGGTCGTCGCCGGCCCCGACACCCTCACCTACCGCGAGCTCAACGAGCGGGCCAACCGCATCGCCCACCACCTGCGCGCCCTGGGCGCCGGCCCCGAACAGCTGGTCGGCCTCTGCCTGGAGCGCGGCCCGCTGCTCCTGCCCGCCCTCCTGGGCATCCTGAAGTCCGGCGCCGGCTACCTGCCCCTGGACCCGGCCAACCCCGCCGACCGGCTCGCCTACGTGGTCGCCGACGCCGGCGCCCGGCTGGTCCTCACCAGCACCGCGCTCGCCCCCGTCCTGGACGGGGTGCACGACGGCCCCCTGGTCGTGCTTGACGGCGCCGACGCCCCGGCCGTCGCGGCCGCGCCCACCGCCGACCCGGCGCCCGCCGCCACCCCGGACAACCTCATCTACACCATCTACACCTCCGGTTCGACCGGCCGCCCCAAGGGCGTCGCCCTCAGCCACGCCAACGTCAGCCGCCTGATGAGCACGGCCCAGGAGCACTACGGCTTCGACGAGACCGACGTCTGGAGCATGTTCCACAGCTACGCCTTCGACGTCTCCGTCTTCGAGATGTGGGGCGCGCTCCTGCACGGCGGCACCCTCGTCGTCGTCCCCCAGGACGTCACCCGCTCCCCGGACGAGTTCCTCACCCTGCTCGCCGACCGCGGCGTCACCGTCCTCAGCCAGACCCCCACCGCCTTCCGGGCCCTGGTCACCGCCGCCGCCGACGGCGACCCCCGCCTGGAGCGCCTGGCCCTGCGGCACGTCGTCTTCGCCGGCGAGAAGCTGGAGAGCGCCGAACTGCGCCCCTGGACCGACCGCATGGGCCTGGACGCCCCCGCGCTGGTCAACATGTACGGAATCACCGAGACCACCGTGCACTCCACCTTCCACCGCCTCGATGCCGGGGACCTGGACCGCACCGCGCCCAACCGCGTCGGCCACCCGCTGCGCGACCTGCGCATCCGCCTCCTCGACCGCGGCGGCCGCCTCGTGCCCCTGGGCGTGCCCGGCGAGATCCACGTGGCCGGCCCCGGCGTCGCCCGCGGCTACCTGGGCCGCCCCGCGCTCACCGCCGAACGCTTCGTACCCGACCCGTACGGCCCGGCCGGATCCCGCATGTACCGCTCCGGCGACCTGGCCCGCCGCCGCCCCGACGGCAGCCTGGAGTTCCTCGGCCGCATCGACCACCAGGTCAAGATCCGCGGCTACCGCATCGAGCTCGGCGAGATCGAGTCGGCGCTGGCCGCCCTGGACGGCGTCCGCCAGGCCGTGGTCGTCGTCCGCGAGGACGCGCCCGGCGACCGCCGCCTCACCGGCTACATCGTCGCGGACGGCACCCGCGAGACCGACACCCGCGCGCTGCGCGCCGAACTGGCCCGCTCCCTGCCCGAGTACATGGTCCCCGCCGTCGTCGTCCCCCTCGACGCGGTCCCGCTGACCACCAACGGCAAGCTCGACCAGCGCGCCCTGCCCGCCCCGGCCGACGCGGCCGCCGCCCCCGGCCTGGACGCCACCACCCCCCGCACCCCCGTCGAGGAGCAGGTCGCCACCGTCTGGGCGCAGGTGCTCGCCGCCGCCCGGATCGGGGTCCACGCCGACTTCTTCGAGCTCGGCGGCGACTCCATCCGCGCCGTCGCCCTGGTCGGCGCCCTGCGCGCGGCCGGCTTCGACATCGCCGTCCGCGACGTCTTCGGGCACCGCACCGTCGCCCGCGTCGCGGAGCTCATCACCGGGCGCCCCGCCGCCCCCGCCGAGACGCGCACGGCCCCCTTCGCACTGGTCTCCGACGAGGTACGGGCCCTGCTGCCGGACGGCGCCACCGACGCCTACCCGCTCTCCCAGAACCAGCTCGGCATGCTCATCGAGATGCTGACCGGCGACGGCGGACGCAACCTCTACCACAACGTCTCCAGCTTCCGGATCCGCGACGAGCACCCGTACGCCCCGGCCGCGATGGCCGAGGCCGCCCGGATCGTCACCGCACGCCACGAGGTGCTGCGCACCTCCATGGACCTCTCCGGCTACGGCGTCCCGCTCCAGATCGTGCACGCCTCGGCCGAACTCCCCGTCGGCCACCAGGACCTCTCCGGCCTCGGCGCCGACGAGGTCCGGGCCGAACTGGTGGCCCACACCGAGCGCGAACGGGCCCGCCTCTTCGACCTGGCCACCCCCTCGCTGATGCGGTTCTTCGCCCACGCCACGAACGACGGCGGCTGGTGGCTCTCGGTCACCGAATGCCACCCGCTGCTGGAGGGCTGGAGCCACCACTCGCTCCTGATGGAACTCCTCGGCGTCTACCGCGCGGTGCGCGACGGCCGCGACCCCGAACCCTTCGAGGCGCCCGCCCTGCGCTTCGCCGACTTCATCGCCGGCGAACTGCGCTCCCTCGCCTCACCGGAGGACCGCGCCTACTGGGAAGGCGTCGTCACCGCCCACTCCCCGTTCACCCTCCCCGCCACCTGGCACCCCGCGGACGGCGAGCCCGCCGGCACCCTGCAGGGCGCCGCCGACTGGCGCGACCTGGAGCCCGCCCTGCGCGCCCTGGCCGTCAAGGCCGGCGGCTCCCTCAAGAGCGTCCTGCTCGCCGCCCACCTCAGCGTCCTCGCCCGCCTCACCGACGAGGAGTCCTTCCACTCCGGCCTGGTCTGCGACGCCCGCCCCGAGGCCGTCGGAGCCGACCGGGTGTACGGCATGTACCTCAACACCCTGCCCTTCGCCATGGACCGCACCGCGGCCACCTGGCGCGAGCTCGTGCGCCAGGTCTTCGACCGCGAGGCCGCGCTGTGGGCCCACCGCCGCTTCCCGCTCCCCGCCGTCCAGAGCGCCTGGGGCGGCGGCGGCCGGCTCCTCGACGTGTACTTCAACTACCAGGACTTCCGGCAGGTCGACACCGCGACGATCGACCACGCGGAGGGACTCGACGACAGCCCCACCGAGTTCCCCCTCACCGTCTCCTCCCGGGCCGGTCACATCATCGTCACCGCCTCCCGCCAGGCCCTCGGTCAGCGGGCCGTCGACCGGCTCACCGCCCTGTACCGCGCCGTACTGGAGTCCATGGCGGGCGACCCCGACGGCGACGCCCGCGCCGCGTTCCTGCCGCCCGCCGAACGCGCCCTGCTGCTCGGCGACTGGGCCCACACCCCCGGCGAGGCGGCCACCGTCACCGTGCCCCGCCTCCTCGCCGCCCGCGCCGCCGCCACCCCCGGAGCCCCGGCCGTCGTCGCCGACGCGGCCGCCCTGAACCACGGCGAACTGCACGAGCGGGCCGGCCGGATCGCGCACGCCCTGCGCGGCCTGGGCGCCGGCCCCGAGTCGGTCGTCGCCGTCCTCCTCGACCGCACCCCCGACCTGCTGCCCGCGCTGATCGGCGCCTGGCAGGCCGGAGCCGCCTACGTGCCGATGGACCCCTCCTGGCCCGCCGAGCGGCTGCGCTCCGTCCTCGCCGACGCCGGATCCCCGGTCCTGGTCACCGACGCGGCCCACGCCCACCTCGCCGCCGAGGTGACCGGCGGAGCCGTCCCCGTGCTCCGGGCCGACGGCGAACTGCCCCCGGCCCCCGCCGGATCCGCCGTCCTCGACCCGGACCCCGACGCCCTCGCCTACGTCATCTACACCTCGGGCTCGACCGGCTGCCCCAAGGGCGTCCAGGTCTCCCACCGCAGCCTCGCCGGATACCTGGCCTGGGCCGTGGACGACTACCTCGCCGCGGGCACCGCCCGGAACGCCCCGCTGTTCTCCTCCATCGCCTTCGACCTCGTCGTGCCCACCCTCTACGCCCCCCTGCTGGCCGGCGGCGCGGTGCACCTCTTCGGCCCCGGCCGCGACCTGTCCGAACTGGGCGACTGGCTCGTCGCCCACGGCCCGTACGGCTTCGTCAAGCTCACCCCCGGCCACCTGGAGATGCTCGCCCACCAGCTCTGCGACGGCCGCGCCGAGGGTCTCGCCCCGGTGCTCGTCGTCGGCGGCGAGGCGCTCCTGACCCGCACCGCCGCCCACTGGTGCGCCCTGCTCGGCGGCGGCCGCGTCGTCAACGAGTACGGCCCCACCGAGATCACCGTCGGCAACAGCGTCTTCGACGTCACCGCCGCACGCACCCCCCGGGGCGAGGTCGTACCGATCGGCCGCCCCGTCCCGGGAACCTCCCAGTACGTCCTGGACACCCGGATGCAGCCCGTGCCCACCGGCGTCACCGGCGAGCTCTACATCGGCGGCCCCGGCCTGGCCCGTGGCTACGCCGGCCGGCCCGGCGCCACCGCGGACCGCTTCGTACCCGACCCGTACGGGCCCGCCGGCGCCCGCCTCTACCGCACCGGCGACCTCGCCCGGGTGCTCTCCGGCGGCGACGTCGACTTCCTCGGACGCGGCGACGACCAGGTCAAGGTCCGCGGCTACCGCATCGAACCGGCCGAGATCGACACCGTGCTGAGCGGCCACCCGGCCGTCGCCGAGGCCCGTACGGTGCTCCGCGAGGACACCCCGGGCGACCGCCGCCTGGTCGCCTACCTCGTTCCCGCCGCGGACTCCGCGCAGGGCGACTCCCCGCAGGCCGCCCCCGACACCGCGGAACTGGCCGCCCACTGCGCCGCCCTGCTGCCCGACTACATGGTCCCGGCCGCCTTCGTCACCCTCGACCGGCTGCCCCTCACCGCCAACGGCAAGCTCGACCAGCGCGCCCTGCCCGCCCCCGCCGCGGCCGGCGCCGCCGCCTGGACCGCACCGCGGACCGAGACCGAGGAGCGCGTCGCCGCAGTGTGGCGCACCGCCCTCGGCGCCGACCGCGTCGGCGTCCTGGACAGCTTCTTCGAGCTCGGCGGCGACTCCATCCGCGCCGTCGGCCTCGTCGGCGCCCTGCGCACCGCCGGCTACGACGTCACCGTGCGCGACGTCTTCGAGAGCCGCACCGTCGCCGCCCTGTGCGAACGCATCACCGGCCGCCCGGCGCCCGCCGGACCGGCCCCGGCCGTCGCACCGTTCGCCCTGCTCACCGCCGAGGACCGGGCCGCCCTGCCCGCCGGTCTCACCGACGCCTACCCGCTCTCCCAGAACCAGCTCGGCATGATCGTCGAGAGCATCGCCGGTGACGGCCGCAACCACTACCACGACCTCACCTCCTTCCTGCTCAAGGACGAACGGCCCTTCGACGCCGCCCTCTTCGAGCAGGCGGTCCGGGCCGTCACCGCCCGCCACGACATCCTGCGGACCTCCTTCGACCTCACCTCGTACACGGCCCCCCTCCAGCTGGTCCACGCCGAGCCGGCCGTCCCCTTCGGCCACACCGACCTGTCCGCCCTCGGCGAGGACGACCGCCGCGCCGCCCTCGCCGCCTTCACCGCCGCCGAGCGCGCCCTCCCCTTCGACCTGGCCTCCGACGCACCCCTGCTGCGCGTCCACGTCCACGTCCAGGGCCCGGACGCCTGGCGCTGCTCCTTCACCAAGCACCACGCCGTCCTCGAAGGCTGGAGCTACCACACCCTGCTCGGCGAACTCGTCGACTCCTACCGCGCCCTGTGCGCCGGCCGGCAGCCGAACACCGCCGCGCCCGCCCTGCGCTACGCCGACGCCGTCGCCGCCGAACTCGCCGCACTGGACTCGGCCGAGGACCGCGCCTACTGGGCCTCGGTCCTGCACGGCCGCGCCCCCTACGCCCTGCCCGAGGCCTGGGGCGACACGACCGCCGCGGACCCCGTCCCGGTCGGAGCGGGCTGCTCCTACGCCGACCTGACCCCACGGCTGCGCGCCCTCGCCGCCGAGGCCGGCGTCCCCCTCAAGAGCGTGCTGCTCGCCGCCCACCTGACGGTGCTCGGACGCGTCACCGACGAGGCCGAGTTCTTCACCGGCCTGGTGGGCCACACCCGCCCGGAGACCCCCGGCGCCGACCGGCTGCTCGGCATGTACCTCAACACCCTGCCCTTCCCCCACGACACCGCCCAGCGCACCGCCGCCACCTGGGGTGACCTCGTCCGGCTGGTGTTCGCACGGGAGACCGAGGCCTGGCCGCACCGCACGTACCCGATGCCCGCGCTGCAGAGCGAGTGGGGCGGCGGCCGCCGCCTCGTCGACGTGCTCTTCAGCCACCTCGACTTCGGGGCGGCCGGCCACGGCAGCGCCGAGGACGAGGGCAACGGCATCAACAGCAGCTCCACCGAGTTCTCCCTGTGGGTCACCACCCTCGACGGGATCGTCAGCCTGCGCTCCGACACCCGCACCCTCACCCAGGACCAGGCGGACCTGCTCGCCGCGATGTACCGCTCCGTGCTGGAGGCGATGGCCTCCACCGGGGCCGCCGGCCCCGCCCTGGAGGACGACCACCTGCCGGCCGCGGAGCACCGGCTCGCCGTCGCCACCGCCGCGCAGGCCCCCGCCCCGCTCACCACCGTCCACGGGGAGTTCGAGGCGCGCGCCGCCGAGACCCCGGACGCCGTCGCCCTGACCGGCGACGGAGACGACCTCACCTACGCCGCACTCGACGCCCGGGCCACCGCGGTCGCCGCGGCGCTCACCGCCGCCGGGGTCGAGCCCGGCGCCGTGGTCGGCGTCCACCTGGACCGCTCCGCCGCGCTGGTCGCCGTACTCCTGGGCGTCCTCAAGGCGGGCGCCGCCTACCTGCCCCTGGACCCCGGATACCCGGCCGAACGGCTCGCCTTCATGACGGAGGACGCCGGGGCGTCTGCCCTGGTGACCACCACCGGCCGGGCCGGCCTGCTGCCCGGCTGGTCCGGACCCACCCTCCACGCCGACACGCTCCACGCCGACACGCCGACCGCCGCGGCCGGCCGGCCCGGCGTCACCGCGAGCCCCGAGCACCTGGCGTACGTGATGTACACCTCCGGCTCGACCGGCACGCCCAAGGGCGTCGCCGTCCCGCACCGCGCCGTCGTCCGCCTCGTCCGCGAAGCCCCCGGCCTGGAGCTCGACGCGGCCACCCGGTTCGCGCACGCCGGCTCCATCTCCTTCGACGCCGCCACCCTCGAACTGTGGGGCCCGCTGCTCAACGGAGGACGCACCGTCGTCCTCGCCCGCGAGACCGTGCTGGAACCCCGGGCCCTGGCCGACGCCCTGCGCGAGCACGGCGTCACCCACCTGTGGCAGACCGCCTCCCTGTTCAACCACACCGTCGCCACCGTCCCCGACGCCGTCGCCGGCATCGGCACGGTCCTGATCGGCGGCGAGGCCCTCGACCCGGTCACGGTCCGCACCGTCCTCGCCCACGGCGCACCGCGCCGCCTCCTCAACGGCTACGGCCCCACCGAGAACACCACCTTCTCCACCACCCACCACATCGCGGAACTGGCCCCGCACGCCGTGTCCGTACCGATCGGCACGCCCGTCCCGCGCAGCAGCGCCCACGTCGTCGACGCCTGGCTGCGGCCCGTGGGCCGCGGCGTCCCGGGCGAACTGCTCGTCGGCGGCGCGGGACTGGCCCACGGCTACCTGGGCCGCCCGGCCCTGACCGCCGACCGCTTCCTGCCCGACCCCTTCGGGCCCCCCGGAGCACGCCTCTACCGCACCGGCGACGTGGTCCGCAGGCTCCCCGACGGCACCCTGGAGTACCTGGGCCGCGCCGACGGGCAGATCAAGCTCCGCGGCTACCGCATCGAGCTCGGCGAGATCGAGACCCGCCTCGCCGACCACGAGGGCGTCGCCCGGGCCCGCGTCGTCCTGCGCGAGGACATCCCGGGCGAGCAGCGCCTGGTCGCGTACGCCGTACCGGCGGCGGGCCCGCTGCCCGGCCCGGCCGAACTGCGCGCCCACCTCGCCCGCGAACTCCCCGACCACATGCTGCCGGCGGCCTTCGTGGCCCTGGAGCGCATCCCCCTCACCGCGAACGGCAAGCTCGACCACCGGGCGCTGCCCGCCCCGGCCGAGTCCGACCGGGCCGCCGGCGCCGCGGGCGCCACCGCGCCGCGCACCCCCGTCGAGGCCCGGCTCGCCGAGATCTGGGCGCAGGTCCTGGCCCTCGACCCGGAACTCACCGGAGTCGAGGACAGCTTCTTCGACGTCGGCGGCGACTCCATCCGCGCCGTCGCCCTGGTCGGCGCGGTCCGTGCCGCCGGGTTCGACGTGTCCGTACGCGACCTCTTCGAGCGGCGCACCGTCGCCGGCCTCGCCGAGGTGATCACCGGACGGCCCGCACCGGCCGCCCCCGAAGGCCACGTCGCGCCCTTCGCCCTGCTCTCCGCGGCCGACCGCGGCGCCCTGCCCGGCGGCCTCGACGACGCCTACCCGCTCACCCAGGTGCAGACCGGCATGCTCGTCGAGATGCTGGCCGGCGACCTCCCCGGTCGCGACGGTGCGGCCTACCACCACGCGGCCGCCTACCGGGTCCGCGACGCCGCCCCCTTCGACGGACCGGCCCTGCGCCGCGCCGTCGCCACCGTCGCCGCCCGCCACGACGTCCTGCGCACCTCCTTCGACCTCACCCGCTGCTCCGTCCCCGTCCAACTGGTGCACACCGAGGCCGCGGTCGAGGTCACCCTGCACGACCTGCGCCCCGTCGCGGCGCCGGAGCGCGAGCGGGCCCTGCGCGCGTTCCTCGCCGCCGAACGCGCCGCCGTCTTCGACGTCGACGCCGGCCGGCCGCTGTGGCGGGCCGCCGCCCACACCGAGGACGACGGCTGGTGGCTGGTCCTGACCCAGTCCCACGCCATCACCGAGGGCTGGAGCCAGCACGCGATGCTGATGGAGCTCATCGGCGTCTACCAGGAGCTGCGCGACGGCTCCGCCCCCGCCGCCCGGCCCGCCGACGGCGTCCGCTTCGCCGACACCGTCGCCGCCGAACTGGCCTCGCTGGCCTCGGAGCAGGACCGCGCCTTCTGGCGGGAGACCATCACCGAGCAGGCACCCCTGGCCCTGCCGGCCGCCTGGCGGGCCCCCGCCGACGCACCCGACGAGGACTACGACCTGTCCGTACCGCTGCGCGACCTGGAGCCGCGCCTGCGAGCCCTGGCCTCGGCCTCCGGCGCCTCCCTCAAGAGCGTCCTGCTCGCCGCCCACCTGACCGTGCTGTCCCGCCTCACCGACGAGGAGTCCTTCCACACCGGGCTGATCTGCGACACGCGCCCCGAGGTCGTCGGCGCCGACCGCGTGTACGGCATGTACGTCAACACCGTGCCGTTCCCGCACCGGCGCACCGCCGCCACCTGGCGCGAACTGGTCCGGGAGGTCTTCGCCCGCGAGGCGCGGATGTGGCCGCACCGCCGCTTCCCCTTCCCCGAGATCCAGCGGGAGGCCGGCGGGGAGCGCGTCATCGACGTGATCTTCAACTACCAGAACTTCCACGTGGTCGACGAGACCACCGTGGACACCGCCACCACCCTGGGCTCCGGCGCCACCGAGTTCGACTTGGAGGTCAACACCTCCGGCCAGGGCCTGACCCTCAAGACCAGCACCGCCGTCCTGACCCGCGAACGCGGCGCTGCCCTCGCCGACATGTACCGCACCGCCCTGGAGCGCATGGCCGCCGACCCCGACGGCGACGCGACGGCCGCCCTGCTGCCGCACGGCGACGAGCAGCGCCTGGCCGAGTGGAACCGTACGGCCGCCGACCCCGTGTGGACGGCCCCGGAACTCCTCTTCCAGCAGTACGCGGCCTTCCGCCCCGGCCGGACCGCGCTCAGCGCCGACGGAGTGGAGCTGACCTACGAGCGGCTCAACGCCCGCGTCAACCGCCTTGCCCACCGGCTGCGCGCCCTCGGCGTCGGCCCCGACACGGTCGTCGGCATCCGGGCCGAGCGCTCCCCCCGTACCGTCCTCGCCGTCCTCGCCGTCCTCAAGGCGGGGGGCGCCCACTTGCCGCTCGACCCCGAGTACCCCGCCGAGCGGCTCGCCTTCCTCGTCGCGGACGCCGGCGTCGAACTGCTCCTCACCGACGGCGAGCCCACCGCCGCGGACGGGGACGGACCGCCGGTCCTCGCCCTCGACGGCATCCTGGACGAGGAACCGTCCGGCCCCTGGAGCGGGCTGCCCGAGACCGACCCGGAGCCGCTCGCCGACGGCGACAACCTGGCGTACGTCATCTACACCTCCGGTTCCACCGGCCGCCCCAAGGGCGTCCTGGTGCACCGCCGGGGCATGGGCAACCACCTCCTGGCCAAGATCGAGGACCTCGCGCTCGGCGAGCAGGACACCGTGGTCCACAACGCCCCGCTGGCCTTCGACATCTCGGTGTGGCAGATGCTGGCCGCGCTCGCCACGGGCGGCCGCGTCCACGTCGAGGACCGCGACGCGGCGGCGGACCCGCTGGAGCTCTTCCCCCGTACGGCCGCCGAACGGACCACCGTCCTGGAGGTCGTCCCCTCCCTGCTGCGGGCCGCGCTCGACGCCTGGGACGCGGGCGTCCTCACCCTCGAACTGCCCTACCTGCGGTGGATGGTCGTCACCGGCGAGGCCCTGCCGCCGGACCTCGCCCGCCGCTGGTTCGACCGCTTCCCCGGCGTCCCGATGGTCAACGCCTACGGGCCCACCGAATGCTCCGACGACGTCACCCACGCCCTCATCCGCGCCCGCGACCCGATCGGCGACCTGCGGGTCACCATCGGCCACCCGGTCCGCAACACCCGCCTGCACGTCCTCGACGCGAACCTGCGCGAGGTCCCGGTGGGCGCCCCCGGCGAGCTCTGGGTCGCCGGCGACGGCGTCACCCGCGGCTACGGCGGCCGACCCGCCCTGACCGCCGAGCGGTTCCAGCCCGACCCCTACGGCCCGCCCGGCACCCGGCTCTACCGCACCGGCGACGTGGCGGCCTGGAACCCCGACGGCAGCCTGGAGTTCCTCGGCCGCGTCGACCACCAGGTCAAGATCCGCGGCGTGCGCATGGAACTCGGCGAGATCGAGGCCGTGCTCACCGAGCGGGCCGAGGTCTCCGCGGCCGCCGCCGTGGTGCGCGAGGACGTCCCCGGAGTCCAGCGCCTGGTCGCCTACCTCGTGCCCGCGGCCGGAGCCGAGCTGCACCCGGCCGCGCTCCGCGCCGAACTGGGCACCTTCCTGCCCGCCGCGATGGTGCCCACCGCCCTCGTGGTCCTCGACGCCCTGCCGCTCACCGCCAACGGCAAGATCGACCGCAAGGCCCTGCCGGCCCCGGCCGCGGGCACCGTCGCCGCAGGCCCCAAGGCCGACCCGCGCACCCCGGCCGAGACCGCCTTCGCCGAGGTCTGGGCCCGGGTCCTGGGCGTGGACGCCCCCGGCACCGACGAGGACTTCTTCGAGCTCGGCGGCGACTCCATCCGGGCCGTGGCCCTCGTCGGCGCCCTGCGCGCCGCCGGCTACCGGGCCTCCGTCCGGGAGGTGTTCACGCACCGCACCATCGCCGCGCTCGCCGCCCACGCCGAGCCGGCCGAGCCGCGGGCCACCGCCGGGATCGCGCCGTTCGCGCTCCTCCCCGACGCCGAGCGGGCCGCGCTGCCCGCCGACGCGGCCGACGCGTACCCGCTCTCCCAGGTCCAGCTCGCCATGGTCGCCGAACAGCTCGGCGACGACACCGGCCGCGGCGCCTACCACACCGTCGTCTCCCTGCGGATCCACGACGACGGGCCCTTCCGCGCCGAGGCGCTGGAGCAGGCGGTGCGGGTCGTCACGGCCCGCCACGAGGTCCTGCGCACCTCGGTCCGCATCACCGGCCACGCGGTGCCCCTCCAGATCGTCCACGCCGACGCCGAGGTGCCCCTCACCGTCCACGACCTGCGCGCAGAGGACGGTGCCGCCCTGGAGAGGAGGTTCCGCGCCTTCGTCGCCGCCGAACGCACCCGCCTCTTCGAGCTGCACGAGGCCCCGCTGCTGCGCGTCGCCGCACACCGCGAGGACGAGCGGACCTGGTGGCTCACCTTCACCCAGTCCCACGTCATCCTGGAGGGATGGAGCCAGCACACGCTCCAGATGGAACTCCTCGACGCCTACCGGGAGATCCGCGACACCGGGGCCCCCGCCCCGTACACGGCGCCCCCCGTGCGCTTCGCGGACGTGATCGCCGGCGAGCTGGAGTCCCTGGACTCGCCGGCCGACCGCGCCTTCTGGGAACGGGTCGCCACCGGGTACGCCCCGCTGGTGCCGCCCGCGGAATGGGCCGGCGACCCGGCCCGCCCCCGCGAGCAGTACGGCGTGCGGATCCCGATCGACGACCTCGCCGAGTCCCTGCGCGCCCGCGCCGTCGAGGCGGGAGTCCCCTTCAAGACGGTGGTCCTCGCCGCCCACCTGAAGGTGATGAGCCAGCTCACCGACGCCGGCGCCTTCCACACCGGAGTCGTCTTCCACACCCGGCCCGAGGCGCCGGGCGCCGAGCGCCTGGTCGGCATGCTCCTCAACACCCTGCCGTTCCCGCACGACCGCACCGCCCGCACCTGGGGCGACCTGCTGCGCCAGGTGTTCGCCCAGGAGACCGAGATCTGGGGCCACCGGCGCTACCCGCTGCCCGCCGTGCAGCGCGAGTGGGGCGGCGGCCGCCGGATGCTGGACGTCCACTTCAACTACGTGGACTTCCACCAGGTCGACACCGCCCGGGTTGACGGCGCGGCCGGCGTCAGTGAGGCCCCCACCGAGTTCGGCCTCTCCGTACAGGTCCACGGCGACAGCCGGATCGGCCTGCACTCCGACACCCACCTGCTCGGCCGCGCCGACGCCGACCGGCTGGCGGGGATGTACCGCGCGGTGCTGGAGTCCCTGGCCGGCGGACTCGACGGCAACGCCCGTACGGTCCACCTCCCCGCGGGGGAGCGCGAGCGGCTGCTCGGCTCCGCCGCGAGCGGGCCGGCCGCCGAGCCCGTCGAGCGCACGGTCCACGAGCTGTTCGACGCCCAGGCGGCGGCGACACCCGACGCCGTCGCCGTCCGGGCCCACGACGGATCCCTCACCTACCGCGAGCTGGGCGAGCGGGCCAACCGGCTCGCCCACCGGCTCCGGGCCCTGGGCGCGGGCCCCGAACAGCTGGTCGGCGTCTGCCTGGAGCGCGGCCGCGACCTGATCCCCACCCTGCTCGGCATCCTCAAGTCCGGCGCGGCCTACCTGCCGCTGGACCCCGCCAACCCGGTGGAGCGGCTCGGCCACATCGTCGCGGACGCCGGAGCCCGGCTGCTGGTCACCAGCGCGGAGCTGGCCCCGCTGCTCGACGACGTGTACGACGGCGTGCGGATCCTGCCCGGGGACGCCGACGGCGAACCCGCGCACGCCCCGGAGCCCACGTCCGTCCCGGAGAACCTCGTCTACACGATCTACACCTCCGGTTCGACGGGCCGCCCGAAGGGTGTCGCCCTCACCCACGCCAACGTCGTGCGCCTGATGACGACGGCCCAGGAGCACTACGCCTTCGACGAGTCGGACGTGTGGAGCATGTCCCACTCCTACGCCTTCGACGTGTCCGTCTTCGAGATGTGGGGAGCCCTGCTGCACGGCGGCACCCTGGTCGTCGTCCCCCGGGAGACCACCCGCTCGCCCGAGGAGTTCCTGGACCTCCTGGCCGGGGAGCAGGTCACCGTCCTCAGCCAGACCCCCACGGCCTTCCGGTCGCTGGTGTCCGCCGCCGCGGACGGCGACCCCCGCGTGGGCCGGCTCGCCCTGCGGGCCGTGGTCTTCGCGGGCGAGAAGCTCGACATCCCGGAACTGCGGCCGTGGGTGGAGCGCTGCGGCCTCGGCCGCACCGCCCTGGTCAACATGTACGGGATCACCGAGACCACCGTGCACTCCACCTACCACCGGCTCACCCGGCGGGACTTCGACGAGGGCGCGGGCAACGCCATCGGCCGCCCGCTGAGCGACCTGGCGATCCACCTGCTGGACCCGGCGGGCGACCTGGTCCCGATCGGCGTCCCCGGCGAGATCCACATCGCCGGCCCCGGCGTCGCCCGCGGCTACCTCGGACGCCCCGCCCTGACCGCAGACCGCTTCGTGCCCGACCCCTACGGTCCGGCCGGATCCCGCCTCTACCGCAGCGGCGACCTGGCCCGCCGGCGGCCGGACGGCAGCCTGGAGTTCCTCGGCCGCATCGACCACCAGGTCAAGATCCGCGGCTACCGCGTGGAACTGGGCGAGATCCAGTCCGCGCTCCAGGAACACCCCCTGGTCCGCCAGGCGGTGGTGGTGGCCCGCGAGGACCGCCCGGGCGACATCCGCCTGGCGGCCTACTGGGTGCCGCAGACCGGCACCCGGGCCGCCGCCCACCCCGCCGCGGAGCTGGCCGCGCACTGCGCGGCGCGGCTGCCGGAGTACATGGTCCCCGCCTCCTTCACGGGCCTCGACGCCCTCCCGCTGACCCCCAACGGGAAGCTCGACCAGCGTGCGCTGCCCGCCCCGGACGAGGCCGCCTCGGCGCGCGCCGTGGCGTACGAGGCACCGCGGACCCCCGCCGAGAAGACCCTCGCGGCCGTCTGGCGCCAGGTCCTGGGCACCGAACGGGTGGGCCGCGCGGACGGGTTCTTCGCCCTCGGCGGGCACTCCATCCTGGTGCCCCAGGTGATCGTCGGAGCCCGGGAACAGGGACTCGCGGTGACGGCCGTCATGCTCTACCGGCACACGACGCTCGCCGCCCTGGCGGCCGCCGCCGCGGGGGAGCGGTCCGCGGACACCGGCGCCCCGGCCGGCGGCCGCCGCGCCGCCACGGCCCGCCTGATGGCCGAACACGCGGTCCCCGGCCTCTCGCTGGCCGTCATCGAGGACGGCCGGATCACCGCCGCCGAGGCCCACGGCACCCTGCAGGCCGGCGGATCGCGCGGGGTCACCCCCGACACGGCCTTCCGGGTCGGCTCGGCGACGAAGTTCGTCACCGCCCTCGGCGTCCTGCGCCTCGTCGAGGAGGGAGTCCTCGACCTCGACGAGGACGTCAACGCCCGCCTGACGACCTGGCGGGTCCCCGGATCCGGCGCGGACCTCCCGGTCACCGCCCGCCTGCTGCTCGGACACCGCTCGGGACTGACGGCGTACACCGGCGCCCCCACCGTGCCGCTGGCCCGCCTGCTACGGACCTCCGTCCGCCGGGAGTCCGTACCCGGCGAGGTCTTCCGCAGCGCCAACGCGAACTACGCCGTCCTGCAGCAGCTGGTGCAGGACGCCACCGGCGCACCGTTCGCCGAGGTGATGCGCGCCCTGGTCCTGGAGCCGCTCGCGATGGCGGGCACCGGCTACGGCCGGCTCCCCGCGGGCGCCGCCCGCGGCCACCACGACGCCGGACGGCCCGCAGCCGCGGGCCGCACCCGCACCGACACCGCGGCCGGCGGGATGTGGACCACCGCCACCGACCTCGCCCGGGCCCTGCTGGCCCTGCGCGACTCCCACCGGGGCCTGCCCGACGCCCTCCTGAGCCCCGCCACCGCCCGCCTCATGCTCGCCGCGCACCCGGACACCCTCTACGGGCTCGGCACCCTCGTCGACACCACCGGCTCCGACACGGAGTACGGCCACGCGGGCACCGTCACCGGCTACCACGCCGTGGCCACCGCCCGCCTCGGGCACGGCAGCGGACTGGTCGCCCTGACCAACGCCGACACCGGACCGCAGGTCGTCAAGGCCCTGCTGGCCGACCCCGGCCACCAGGCCTGAACCCCCGTCAACCCACCCCTGTTGGAGGACACCGTGTCAGCCCGACACCTCATCTCCCTCGACGACCTCACCGACGCCGAGCTGTACGCCGTGGTCGAGCGCGGCGCCGCCTTCTCCGGCGGCGCCGCCCCCCGGGACCCGCTGGCCGGACTGGTCACCGGCGTGTACTTCCGCAAGACCTCCACCCGCACCCGTACCGCCTTCTCCTCCGGGGTGCTGCGCCTGGGAGGGACGATCGTCACCTACGGCGCCGACGACCTCCAGCTCAACACCGGGGAGACCACCGAGGACACCGGCCGGGTCTTCTCCCGGATGCTCGACCTGCTGGTCGCCCGGACCGCCGGCGACCCCGCGGAGATGCGCGGCTGGGCCTCCCAGTCCCAGATGTCCGTGGTCAACGCGATGAGCGCCGAGGAGCACCCCACCCAGGGGCTCACCGACCTCACCACCCTCCTCGGCCGCTTCGGCCGGATCCGCGACCTGCGCGTGCTGTACGTCGGCGAGGGCAACAACACCGCCGCCGCACTGGCCCTCGGCCTGACCCGCTACCCGGGCACCACGCTCGAACTGCGCACCCCGCCCGGCTACGGCCTCGCCCCCGGCATCCGGGAGCGGGCCCTGGCCCACGCCCGGGCCCACGGCGCCACCCTCACCGAGCACCACCACATGCGGGACCTGCCCGCCGGCGTCGACGCCGTCTACACCTCCCGCTGGCAGACCACGGGCAGCAGCAAGGCCGACCCCGACTGGCGCGAGCTCTTCGCCCCGTTCCAGGTCACCGCCGCCCTGTGGCGGACCAGCCCGCAGGCCGCCTTCCTGCACGACCTGCCCGCCCACCGCGGCGAGGAAGTCACCGCCGAGGTGCTCGACGGACCGCACAGCATCGCCTTCCAGCAGGCCGAGAACAAGATGCACAGCGCCATGGCCGTCCTGGAGTGGTGCGCCGCCGGCGCCGCCGCCGCGGGCGTCCGCCGTGCGCGGGAAGCACGGGCGGCATGACCCTCCTCGAAGAACGCCCCGCCCCCGGCGAGCCCGAGGCCCGGGCCACCCCGCTGCGCCGCAACCGCGACTTCCTGCTGCTGTGGACCGGCGCCGGGTTCTCGCTGCTCGGCGTGCAGGCCGCCCAGGCCGCGTACCCGCTGCTGATGATCTGGCAGGGCTCGGTCGCCGGCGCCGGCCTGGTCGGCTTCGCCGCCCTGCTGCCGCACCTGCTGGTCCAGCTCCCGGCCGGCGCCCTCGTCGACCGCTGGGACCGGCGCAAGCTGATGATCCTCTGCGACCTCGTGGGCCTGCTCTCCATGGGCAGCGTCGCGGCGGCCCTGGCCACCGGCCACATGTGGCTCCCGCACGTGATGGCCGCCGCCTTCCTGGAGGGCGCGGCGTTCGTCTTCTACCGGCTCGCCGAACGCGCCGCGGTGCGCAACGTGGTGCACCCCGCCCACCTGCCGGCCGCGCTCTCCCAGAACGAGGCCCGCAGCCAGGTCGCCGGCCTGCTGGGTCAGCCGGCCGGGGTCGCCCTCTTCGCCCTCACCCGGTGGCTGCCGTTCGGCGTCACCGCCCTCGCCCACCTGGTGGCCCTGGGCTGCGTCCTGTTCATCCGCAAGGAGCTCCAGGAAGAGCGCACCGCGGCGCCGCGCAGCCTGCGGGCCGAGGTGTCCGAGGGAGTGGCCTGGGTGTGGCGGCAGAAGTTCATGCGCGCCGCCGTCGCCCTGGTCGCCGGCAGCAACATGCTCTTCCAGATCCTCAACCTCTCCCTGGTACTGATCTTCAAGGAGGCCGGGCACTCGCCCGCACTGCTCGGGGTCCTCGGGCTGATGGAAGGCGTGGGCGGCGCACTCGGCGCCCTGAGCGCCTCGTGGTGCCTCAAGCGGCTGGCCCCCTCGACCGTGGTGATCAGCGCGTTCGCCCTGTGGGCCGCGCTGATGGCCCCGGTGGCCTTCCTCTCCGCCCCGCTCGCCCTCGGCGCCCTGTGCGGCGGCATGGCCTTCGCCGGCTCCCTGATGAACGTGGGCGCCGGGGTCCACCAGATGAGGATCACCCCCGACGAGATGCAGGGCCGCGTCAGCAGCGTGTTCATGCTCATGGCCTCCGGGATGAACTCCGCCGGAGCCCTCCTGGGCGGCCTGCTGCTGGCCGCCTTCCCCACCTCCACCACGGTGCTCGGCATCTCCGCCGCCATGGCGCTGATGACCGTCCTCGCCGCGGTGAACCCCGCGATCCGCGGGGCCGGCCGCGAGCCCGAGGCCGGGCCGGCCGCGGACCCGAAGGCCGCCGGCCCGCAGGCCTCCCCGGCCATCGAGGACCGCGCAACCGCAATCGCAACCGCAGCCGGCACCGCACCCCACGCCGAGCCCCGCCCCGTACCCCGTACGGCAGCCGGCTCCGACACGAGCGACGAGAAGGTCGACCCGTCATGACGACAACCCAGCCCGAACAGACCCGCACCACCACCCTGCCGCTCGTCATGGAACACGACGGCGCCCACCCCGGCATCACCGAGTACATCGACGCCGAACGGACCAGGATCCGCGCCGCCCTGCACGAGCACGGAGCCGTCCTGCTGCGCGGCTTCCCCCTCGGCGGGGTCGACGGGTTCGACGCCTCCGTACGGGCCCTGTCCGGCGCTCCGCTCGCGTACTCCGAGCGGTCCTCGCCGCGCTCCACCATCAAGGGCAACGTCTACACCTCGACGGACTACCCGCCGGACGAGGAGATCTTCCTCCACAACGAGAACTCCTACCAGTCGTCCTGGCCGCGCCTGCTCTACTTCTGCTGCATCGCGGAGCCGGACTCCCTCGGGGCCACCCCGCTCGCCGACACCCGCCGCATCCTGGACCTCGTCCACCCCGACGTGCGCGAGGAGTTCACCCGCCGCAGTTGGATGGCCACCCGCACCTTCCACCCCGGCTTCGGCATCCCGTGGGAGTCCGTCTTCAACACCGACGACCGCGCCGAGGTCGAGCGCCTGGCCGCCGCCAAGGACCTCGGCCTGGAGTGGCTGCCCGGCGGCGGGATGCGCACCCGGGCCGTGCGCGACGCGGTGCACCGCCACCCCGTGACCGGCGAGGCGGTCTGGTTCAACCACATCACCTTCTTCCACCACACCACCCTGCTGCCCGACGTCCGCGAGGGGCTGCTGGAGCTGTTCGCCGAGGAGGAGCTGCCGAGCAACACGTACTACGGGGACGGCGGCCGGATCCCCGACGACGTACTGGACCACCTGCGCTCCTGCTACCGGCAGGCCAGCGTCCGCTTCGACTGGCGGCGGGACGACGTCCTCGTCGTGGACAACATGCTCTCCAGCCACGGCCGCGAGCCCTTCACCGGCCCCCGCAAGATCGCCGTCGCCATGGCCGAGCCCCACACCCCCGCCCCGGCCCACACCCCTACCCCCTCCGGCACGGAGGGCTGACGCGATGCCGGTCCTCAAGACCCCGACCGCTTCCGCCTGGCTGCGCGTCTTCGCCCCCCGGCCCGCGGCCCGCACGCGGCTGTTCTGCTTCCCGCACGCGGGCGGCGGAGCCAGCGCCTTCCGCGAGCTGGCCGAGGCCGCGCCGCCGGAGCTGGAGGTCGTCGCCGTGCAGTACCCGGGGCGCCAGGACCGGTTCGACGAACCACCGGTCACCGACATGGCCGTCATGCTCCGCGAACTCGCCCGCGCCATCGAACCCTGGCTCGACCTGCCGGCCGCCTTCTTCGGCCACAGCATGGGCGCCACCCTCGCCTTCGAGACCGCCCGGCTGCTGCGCCCCCGCCACCCGTCCGCCGTGGTCCGGCTGTTCGCCTCCGCCCGCAAGGCCCCCCACATCGACACCCGGGACCGGCTCCCGCTCCCCGACGACGAGGCCGTACTGGCCTACGTACGCCGCCTGGGCGGCACGGGCGCCGGACTGCTGGAGATCCCCGAACTGCGCGAACTGACCCTGCCCACCCTGCGCGGGGACTTCCGGCTCCTCACCGGCCACCGCTACGCCCCCGGAGCCCCCCTCACCTGCCCGCTCACCGTCGTCACCGGGACCGACGACGCCTCCTGCACCCCGCAGGACGCCGCCGCCTGGGCCCGCCACACCGTCGCCGGACACGAGGTCCACACCTTCCCCGGCGGCCACTTCTACCTCGAAGGGCGGGCCGGCGAACTCATGGACTTCCTCACCGGCCGGCTCGGCCTCGACCCCGCTGGAGACCGTCATGCCTGAGATGTTCCCGCCCTCGCGGCTGCCCCTGTCGGCCGCCCAGACCGGACTGTGGTTCGCCCACCAGCTCGACAGCACCGGCCGCGGCTACAACGTGGGCGAGTACTTCGCCATCGACGGCCCCGTGGACCACGCCCTGATGGAGCAGGCCTGGCACACCCTGCTGCTGGAGGCCGACGTCCTGCGGGTGCGCACCATCTCCGAGGACGACGACGGCCTGTGGCAGTACCTCGACGACACCCTGCCGCCGCTGCCCGCCCCCGACTTCAGCGCCGAGCCCGACCCGATGGCCGCCGCCGAGGCCTGGATGCGGGCCGACCTCAACCGGCCCGTCGACCTCGCCGCCGGAGGCCTCAGCACCTTCGCCCTCGTCAAGGTCGCCGACCGGCGGTTCCTCTACTTCCACCGCTTCCACCACCTCGTCATCGACGGCGTCGCCGGCGCCATGGTCGGACGCCGCATCGCCGAGCTGTACACCGCCCTCACCGAGGGCCGCGCCGCCGAACCCTGCGACTTCCTCCCGCTGACCGACGTCCTCGCCGAGGACGCCGCCTACCGGGCCTCCGACCAGGCCGCCGCCGACCGCACCCACTGGGCCGAACGCCTCGCCTCGCTGCCCGCCCCCGTCACCCTGCCCGGCACCCCCCAGGGCGCACCCACCGCACAGGAACTCGCCGCCGGAGCGCCCTCCTTCATCCGCCGCACCCGCATCGTCGGGCAGGACCGCGCCGACCAGCTCTCCGACGCCGCGCGCGCCGCCCGCACCCGCCGGCCGATCCTCCTGATCGCCGCCATGGCCGCCTACCTGTCCCGGATGACCGGCCGGAGCGACGTGGTCATCGGCCTGCCCGTCACCGGCCGCGTCGGGAAGGCCGTACGCCGCACCCCCTGCTTCGCCTCCACCGTCATGCCCCTGCACATCGACGTCCGGCCCGGCGAGAGCCTCGCCGAGCTCACCCCCCGCGTCTCCGAACAGGTCCGCACCCTGGTCCGCCACCAGGGCTGCCGCTACGAGGACCTGCGCCGCGAACTCGGCCTGACCGGAACCGACATGGGCCTCATCGGCCCCGTCGTCAACATCATGGCCTTCGACTACCAGATCTCCTTCGGCGGCCATGCGGCCACCGCCCACAACCTCTCCCTCGGCCCCGTCGAAGGCCTCGCCCTCGCCGTGTACGACCGCGCCGACGGCAACGGCCTGCGCTTCGACTTCGACGCCGACCCCGCCCAGTACTCCCGCTCCGAGGTCGCCTCCTACCAGGACCGGTTCGTCGCCTTCCTCGACGCCGTGGTCGCCGCACCCGAGCGCCCCCTCGACACCGTCCCCCTCCTCGGCAGCGCCGAACTCCTCACGATCACCGAGACCTGGAACGACACCGCCTCCCCCGTCGAACCGGCCACCATCGCCGCCCTCTTCGAGGCCCGCGTCCACCGCACGCCCGACCTGATCGCCGTCGCGGACGACACCGGCGAGCTGACCTACGCCGAGCTGGGCGCGCGGGCCAACCGGCTCGCCCACCACCTCATCGCCGCCGGCGCCGGCCCCGAGACCACCGTCGCCCTGGCCCTGCCCCGCTCGGCCGTCTGGCTGACCGCCCTGCTCGCCGTCTCCAAGGCCGGCGGCGCCTACCTCTCCATCGACGCGAACTACCCCGCCGAGCGCATCGCGTACATGCTCGAGGACGCCCGCCCCGTCTGCGCCGTGACCACCACGGAAACCGCCGACGTCATCGCCGGCGGCTGCCCCCGCCTGGTCCTCGACGACCCCGCCACCGCGGCCGCCGTAGCCGCCCGCTCCGCCGCCGACCCGGCCGACACCGACCGCCGCGCCCCGCTCTCCCCGCAGAACACCGCCTACGTCATCTACACCTCGGGCTCCACCGGCCGCCCCAAGGGCGTCGCCGTCCCCCACACCGGCATCGCCTCCCTGCTCACCGCCCAGCGCGAGGGCATGCGCCTCGACACCGACAGCCGCGTCCTGCAGTTCTCCTCGCCCAGCTTCGACGCCGCCACCTTCGAAGTCGTCTCCGCGGTCCTCGCCGGCGGCCGCCTCGTCCTGGCCCCCGCCGACCAGCTGCTCCCCGGCGAAGGACTCGTGGAACTCGTCGCCCGGCACGGCATCACCCACCTCACCCTGCCGCCGGCCGCCCTGTCCGTACTGCCCACCGACTCCCTGCCCACCGTGCGCACCCTGCTCGTCGCCGGCGAAGCCTGCCCACCCTCGCTCGTCGCCCGCTGGGCCCCCCGCCTGCGCATGGTCAACGGCTACGGGCCCACCGAGACCACCGTCTGCACCACCATGAGCGCGCCGCTGTCCGGCGCCGTCGTCCCGCCCATCGGCCGCCCCATCACCAACATGCGCGTCTACGTCCTGGACGAGGGACTGCGCCCCGTACCGCCCGGCGTCCCCGGCGAGCTGTACGCCGCCGGCCCCGGACTCGCCCGCGGCTACGCCGGCCGCCCCGGCCTCACGGCCGACCGCTTCCAGCCGTGCCCCTTCGGACCGCCCGGCGACCGCATGTACCGCACCGGCGACCTCGTGCGCTGGCACCCCGACGGCCACCTCGACTACATCGGCCGCAGCGACCACCAGGTCAAGATCCGCGGCTACCGGATCGAACCCGGCGAGATCGAGAGCGTCCTCGCCCGCCACCCGGCCGTGGCCCAGGCCGTCGTCGTCGCCCGCGAGGACCGCCCCGGCAGCCGCCGCCTCGTCGCCTACGCCGCCCCCGCACCCGGCGCCGGCCCCCTCGACCCCGCCGCACTGCGCGCCCACGTCGCCGACGTCCTGCCGTCCTTCATGGTCCCCGCCGCCGTCGTCGTCCTCGACGCCCTGCCCCTGACCCCCAACGGCAAGGTCGACCGCGACGCCCTGCCCGTACCCGACCTGACCGACACCGGACACGGCCGCACCCCCGTCACCGAACGGGAGGAGATCCTCGCCCGCCTCTTCCAGGAGGTCCTCGGCGTGGAACGGGCCGGCGCCGACGCCTCCTTCTTCGAGCTCGGCGGCGACAGCATCATGGCCATCCAGCTCGTCGCCCGAGCCCGCGAACACGGACTGCGCCTGACCCCCTCCGACATCTTCAAACTGCGCACCGTCGAAGCCCTGGCCGTCGCCGCCCGCACCGACGACGCCCTGGCCACCCCGTCCGAACCGGCGACCGCCGCACTGGGCCCCGTACCGCTCCCGCCCGTCGCCCGCGACGTACTGGGCCGCGGCGGCTCCGTCGACGGATTCCACCAGGCGATGCTCCTCGCCCTGCCCGCCGACACCGACGACGAACTGCTCGCCGAGGCCCTGCACATCCTCCTCGACCACCACGACGCCCTGCGCGCCCGGCTGGAGCGCGAGCACCAGCGCCTGATCGTCCCGCGCAAGGGCCTGCGCTACCCCGGCCTGCTCACCCGCACCGACACCGCCGGCCTCACCGGCGCCGCCCTCGACGCCGCCGTACACAGCGCCGCCGAGACCGCCCGCGCCACCCTGGACCCGGCGGCCGGACGGATGGTCGCCGCCGTACGCTTCGACGCCGGCCCCGGCCGGCCCGGCCGGCCCGGCCGGCTGCTGCTCGCCATCCACCACCTCGTCGTCGACGGCGTCTCCTGGCGGATCCTGCCGCCCGACCTCAAAGCCGCCTACGAGGCCCTCGCCGACGGCCGCACCCCGACCCTGCCGCCCGTGCCCACCTCCTACCGCACCTGGGCCAACCACCAGCTGCGCACCGCCGAAGCCGGCGCCCGGCGCGCCGAACTCCCCCTCTGGGAGGCCATGACCGACATCCCCCAGCCGGGCATCGGCGCCCGCCCCGTCGACCCGGCCACCGACACCGCCGCCACCGCCCGCCACATCAGGACCGCGCTCCCCACCGAGGTGACCACCGCCCTGCTGGGCCCCGTCACCGCCGCCTTCCACGGCCGGATGGACGACATCCTGCTCACCGGCCTCGCCCTGGCCGTCGCCGAATGGCGCGGACGCCGAGCCACCGCCGCCCCCGGCACCCCGCTCCTCGTCGACCTCGAACGCCACGGCCGCGCCGAGGAGGGCGCCCTCGACCTCTCCCGCACCGTCGGCTGGTTCACCGCCGTCCACCCCGTCCGCCTGGAGACCGGCAGCCCCCACTGGGCCGAGATCACCTCCGGCGGCCCCGCCGCGGGCCGAGCCGTCAAGGCCGTCAAGGAACAGCTGCGCGCCGTCCCCGGCGACGGCCTGGGCCACGGGCCGCTGCGCCACCTCGATCCACAGACCCGCGACCGGCTGGCGGCCCTGCCCGCACCCCGCGTCCTGTTCAACTACCTGGGACGCCTCGGCAGCGCCACCGACGACGCCGCGCCCTGGCAGCCGCTGCCCGGCGACGCCCTGCCCGACGGAGCCGACCCCGGCCTGCCCGCCGCCCACGCCCTGGAGGTCAACGTCCTGGCCCGCGAGGGCGCCTCGGGCCCCGAGCTGTACGCCGACTGGGGCGCCCCCGCCGGAGTCCTCACCGAGGAGGCCCTGACCGAACTCGCCGCCCTGTGGAGCGAGGCCCTGTGCGGCATCGCCCTGCACGCCTCCCGCCCCGGCGCCGGCGGCCGCACCCCCGGCGACTTCCCGCTCGCGGCCCTCACCCAGCAGGACGTGGAAACGCTCGAACAGGCCGTCCCCGACCTGACCGACGTCCTGCCCCTCACCCCGCTCCAGGAAGGCTTCCTCTTCCACGCCCTCGAAGCCGACGGCGCCGACGACACCTACAACACCCAGGTCGCCTTCGACTTCGAGGGACCCCTCGACGCCGCCGCACTGCGCACCGCCGGCCAAGCCCTCCTGGACCGCCACCCCAACCTGCGGGCCGGCTTCCACCACGAAGGCGTCGGCGAACCCGTCCAGGCCGTCAGCGCCACGGCCGCCTTGCCGTGGGCCGAACACGACCTGAGCGATGTGCCCGCCCCCGCACGCGAGGAGGCCGCCGCCCGGCTCGCCGCACAAGAACGCCTCCGCGGATTCGACCTGACCCGCCCGCCCCTGCTGCGCCTCACCCTGGTCCGGCTGGCCCCCGACCACCACCGGCTGCTCCTGAGCACCCACCACATCGTCTGGGACGGCTGGTCCCTGCCCGTCGCCGCCCGGGAACTGTTCACCCTGTGGGCCGGCCGCGGCGACACCCTGCCCCCGGTCGCCCCCTACCGCGACTACCTCGGCTGGCTCGTCACCCAGGACCAGGCCGCAGCCGAAGAGGCCTGGAGCGCCTACCTCGACGGGATCGAGGAACCCACCCTCATCGCACCCGAAGCCGCCGACCGGCCCGCCGTGGCCCAGCAGCAGGTCACCCACCTGGTCCCCGACGCGCTCCTGGCCCGGCTCGCCGAGCGCGCCCGCGCCCACGGCATCACCCTCAACACCCAGTACCAGACGGCCTGGGGCCTGGTCCTCGCCCAGGCCACCGGATCCCAGGACGTCGTCTTCGGCGCCACCGTCTCGGGCCGCCCGCCCGAGGTGCCCGGCATCGAACGCATGATCGGCATGCTCTGCAACACCCTCCCCGTACGCGTGCGCACCGACGGCCGCGAACCCCTCCACGCGCTCCTGACCCGGCTCCAGGCCGAACAGGTCCGCCTGATGGCCCACCACCACCTCGGACTCTCCCGCGTCCAGCGCCTCACCACCGGCCGGGAGCTCTTCGACACCACCACCATGCTCGTCAACTACCCCCTCGACACCGAGGCCCTGGCCTCCGCCGTCACCGGCCCCCGGCTGGCCGCACTCGCGGTCCAGGACGCCACGCACTACCCCCTGCGGCTCATCGCCGTCCCCGTCGACGGCGGACTCGAACTGCGCCTGGGCCACCGCCCCGACGTGTACGGCGCCGACGAGGCGCGGGTGTTCCTGGAGCGCATGACACGCGCCCTGGAAGCCATGGCAGACGCCCCGGAACAGTCCGTGGGCTCCATCGAACTGCTCTCGCAGGCCGAGCGGGACCAAGTCCTCATCCAGTGGGGTGGCTACTAAAATGCGCACCGACCGGCTCACCGCTCTCGTCTCCCTCGCCCTGCTGGCCGCCGCGGCCACCGGCTGCCAGGAGACCACCGGCGCGAGTTCCTCCGCGCCCTACCCGTGCGGGCGCACCATCGCCTCCGCCGACACCTTCGCGAGCTCCGCGGACGACATCGAGAAGGACCCCGAAAGCGTCGCCCGCAGCGCGGGCGCCCTCGCCGGCGAACTGCGCGCCGCCGGAGAGAAGACCACCGACGCCGAGGTGCGCACCGCACTCGGCGAGTTCGCGGGCGTCTACGAGGAGTTCGCGGACCGCATCCGCACCTCCGACCCCAGCAAGGGCAAGGTCGGCGAACTGGAGAAGACCTTCACCAAGCTCGAAGCCGCCGGGGACCGCCTCGACCGCGCCTGCTCCGCCTGACCCCCGCCCTTCCGGAAGGACACCGACACCCCATGCGCGCACCCGTAGTCCTCATCACCGAACCCCTCGCCGCCTCCGCCACCCGGGCCCTGGGCCCCGGCACCGAGATCCGCCACGTCGACGGCACCGACCGCACGGCCCTGCTGGCCGCCCTCGCCGACGCCGACGCCGTACTCATCCGCAGCGCCACCCGGATGGACGCCGAAGCCATCGCCGCCGCCCCGCGCCTCAAAGCCATCGGCCGGGCCGGCGTCGGCGTCGACAACGTCGACCTCCCCGCCGCCACCGCCGCCGGGGTGAGCGTCGTCAACGCCCCCGACGCCAACAGCGTCAGCGCGGCCGAGCTCACCGTCGCCCTCCTGCTCGCCGTGGCCCGCCACGTGCCGCGCGCCGACGCCTCGCTGCGCGCCGGCTCCTGGCAGCGCTCCGCCTTCGGCGGCGTCGAACTGTCCGGCAAGGTCCTCGGCGTCATCGGCCTCGGCCGCATCGGCACCCTCGTCGCCCGCCGGCTCGCCGCCTTCGACATGCGGGTACTGGCCCACGACCCCTACGCCGACCCGCAGGTGGCCGCCGCGGAGGGCATCCGCCTCGTCCCCCTGGAGGAACTCCTCGACAGCGCGGACTTCATCACCGTCCACCTGCCGCGCACCCCCCAGACCACCGGCCTGCTCGGCTTCGAAGCGTTCCGCCGGATGAAGCCGGGCGTGCGGATCGTCAACGCCGCCCGCGGCGGCATCATCGACGAGAACGAGCTGTACGCCGCCCTCAAGGAAGGCCGCGTCGCCGGCGCCGGCCTCGACGTCTTCACCGTCGAACCCTGCACCGACCACGAGCTGTTCACCCTGGACAACGTCGTGGTCACCCCCCACCTGGGAGCCTCCACCGGCGAGGCCCAGGACCGGGCCGGATCCGACGCCGCCGACTCCGTCCGCCGCGTCCTCGCCGGAGAAGCGGTCCCCACCGTCAACCGGCCGGCCGCACCGTCCCTGCCCGTGATCATGGCCGCGTAACGCGACAGGCCGTGCGGCCCGGATCACCCGGGCCGCACGGCCTGCTCGATCGGCCCGCGGCTCTCACGCCGCGCCGGGCGCCACCCGCCCGCGCAGCAGCACGGCCGCCGACAGCACCGCCGCCGGCACCGCGACCGCGGCGCAGGACGCCGCCACCGCCGCCATCGCACCCCACGGCAGCGACAACGGCGCCGCCGATCCGACCAGCACCGACAGCGCCGACCACGTGCCCAGCACGTTCAGCGCCGTCACCAGGACGCCCAGCAGCGCCCCCGCCACCACGACCACCGCCGCCTCGACGGCCACCAGGCGCAGGACCTGGCCGCCGGTGGCACCGCTCAGCCGCAGCACCGCCAGATCGCGGCTCCGGTCAGAGGTCGCCGAGACCATCGTCCCCGCCAGCGCGATCAGCGAGTACAGCAGCGCCAGCCCCAGCACCACGAAGATCGCCAGCCGGCTCTCCCGCTTGGTCTCCGGCTGCGAAGCCGCGATCCACTCCTCCGCGGTGACCACCCGCGCGCCCTGCGCGCCCACGGCCGCGGCCAGCGACGCCGCCACCGCGGCCCGGTCCGCGCCCGGCTCCAGCCGGACCTCGACCCGGTCGGGCCTGGCCCCCGCCCCGTTGGCGGCCGTGACGTAGGCCCCGTTGCCGCCGGTGCCCCGGCGCATCACCGCGGCTACCGTGAGCGAGACCTTCGTACCGTCCGCCCGCCACACCTCGACCGGCTGGCCCACGGCCGTCACCGGCCACTCGTCGTTCACGACGATCGACGTGTCGTCCAGGTCCTTCACCGAGCCCTCGACCAGCGGCAGCCGGGACAGCTCCGCGAAGGCCGCGGGGTCGACCACCCGCGCCGGCTCCGGCGTCCGCACCAGGCCCTCGTACAGGAACTCGACGGTGGTGGCCGCCGAGACCGCCGACCGCGTGCCCGGCACGGCCGCCGCGGCCACGGCCGCGTCCGACAGCCCCGCGTCCGAGGTCACCACGAAGTCGGCCGCCGTCCGGCTGCGGACCTCGTCCGCCCGGCCCGCACCGACCGTGTCCGTCGACCCCAGCAGCGACCCGGCGAGCGCCACGCTCACCAGCACCGGAGCCGCGAGCGCCGAGGTCCGCCGGACACCCGCCGCCGCGCTCTCGCGCACCAGCATGCCCACCGCCCCCCGCATCCGCGCCGCCGGCCATGCCACCAGCCGCACCAGCGGCCCCGCCGCCAGCGGGGTCAGCAGCGCGAACGCGCCGATGAGCACCATCGGCTGCGTCGTGTACGTCTTGCGCTTGAGCAGGTCCGCCGGATCCGACACCAGTTTCGACACCAGCAGCCCCACGCCGAGCGCCAGCAGCAGACCGCCGAACAGCCAGCGCCCCACGGTCATCACCCGCTTGTCGACCGCGGCCTCCCGCAGCACCTCGACCGCACTGGTCTTCGCTGCCCGCCCGGACGCGACGAAGGCCCCGGTCAGCGCGACCACCAGACCCGTACCGAAGGCCACCGCGTACGGCCAGACCCGCGCCTCCACGGTCAGCCAGTCCGGCGCCAGCCCCTCGCGGGCCATCCACTCCACCAGGGCCGGCCCACCGGCGCTGCCGATCAGGCAGCCCAGCACCGCGGCCGGCACGGCCACCAGCGCCGCCTCGGCGACCACCGCGACCCGCAGCTGGCGCCCGGTGGCGCCGGCGGAGCGCAGCAGACCGAACTCGCGCTGCCGCTGCGCCACCGCGAAGGCGAACGCGGACGACACCACGAACACCGAGGTGAAGGTGGTCACCGCCGCCGCGGTGCCGAGCATCGCGTTGACCGTGAACACCGCCTCCGCGTCACGGTCCTTCAGCTCCTGCGGCGCGTCCAGGGTCGCCGCGAGGGCGAGCCCCATCGACGCCGTCAGGCCCACACCCAGCGCGACCGCGAGGAAGACGCCGGCGAAGTGCGTCCACCGGGACCGGACCGTCGCCAGCACCACGCTCAGCACGGAACCTCCTCCAGCGTGGTCATCCGCTCGGCCACCTCGTGGGCGGTCGGCCGCAGCAGTTCCCCGCTCAGCTGACCGTCCGCGAGGAAGACCACCCGGTCCGCGTAGGAGGCGGCCACCGGGTCGTGCGTCACCATCACGACCGTCTGGCCGCCCTGGTCCACCAGCGAGCGCAGCAGCCGCAGCACCTCACGGCCCGTCGTGGAGTCCAGGGCGCCCGTCGGCTCGTCGCCGAACAGCACGTCCGGCCGGGTGATCAGCGCGCGGGCGAGGGCCACCCGCTGCTGCTGGCCGCCCGACATCTCGGAGGGGCGGTGGCCCGCACGGTCGGCGAGACCCACCCGGCCCAGTGCCTCGCGCACCGCCTCCTTGCCCGGCTTGCGGCCGGCCAGCCGCAGCGGCAGCACCACGTTCTGCTCCGCCGTCAGCATCGGCAGCAGGTTGAACTGCTGGAAGACGAAACCGATCCGGTCGCGGCGGAGCAGGGTCAGCGCCCTCTCCGACAGCCCGGTCAGCTCCGTGCCGCCCACCACGACGGAACCGGAGTCGGGCCGGTCGAGCCCCGCCGCGCACTGCAGGAGCGTCGACTTCCCCGATCCCGAAGGGCCCATGATCGCGGTGAACGAACCGGCGGGCAGGGTCAGACTGACCCCGCCGAGCGCTGTGACCGCGTGGTCGCCGCCGCCGTAGGTCTTCGTCACCGACGTCAGCACGACTGCGTCGTTGCTCATATTCCTCTGTCTCTCGTGGATGGTGAGGGGTTACGGATCAGCTCGCTGCGGGCAGTGCCGCATCGGCCATCCGTACGGGCAGGGATCGGGCGTAGAGCAGTACGAGCCGGTGAAAGCGGTACTGGAGCACGCCGCCGGCCGGGTCGGCCGGTTCGATCAGGGAGGCGTCCGCCAGTTGTTCCAGCAGATCCTCGGCGGTCGCGTGGGAAAGCCCGAGCAGGGTGGTGGCGGCCGACACCGTGAACGACCTCTCGCCCAGCGGAGCCAGACGGCGCAGCATGTCCAGGGGGACCGAGGTCCGGCGGGCCCACTGCCGCAGCGAGCGGCCCATGTCCAGGTCGCCGAAGCGCAGTTCGCGCAGCCGGTTGCCCGGGTCCTCCAGCCGGCCGGCCAGCAGCCCCACCGACCAGCGGGGCCGCGAGGCCAGCCGGGCTCCGGCGATCCGCAGGGCCAGCGGCAGGCCGTCGCAGTGCTCCACGATCCGCCGGGCGGCGGCCAGGTCGGCCGCCACGCGCTCCGTACCGGCCGCCGCCGCGAGTACGGCGAGGCTGTCGTCCTCACCCATCGGCTCCACGACGACGGTGTGCGGACCGGTCGCCAGGGCCAGATGGGTGTGCCCGGTCACCAGCGCCGCCGCGGCCGTCCCCGCGGGCAGCAGGGCGGCGAGCTGGCCGCCGTCCGTCACGTTGTCCAGCACGACGAGCAGCCGCAGCCCGTCGGTGCGGGCGCGGTACAGGCGCACCAGTTCGTCGAGATCGTGACTCGCGGCGGCCGCCGCCTCGTGCCCGAGGGCGCGCAGCAGCTGCACCAGGACGGCCCGGGTGTCCTTGGAGCCGCCCTCACCGTCCGCGAGGTCCGCGTACAGCTGTCCGTCGGGGAAGTCGTCCGCGCAGCCGTGCGCCGCGCGCAGCGCCAGCGCCGTCTTGCCGACCCCGGCCATCCCGGTGATCAGCCCCCGGCGGGGCCGTCCGGCGGGCGCCAGCAGCCGCCGGGCCGCGGCGAGCTCCCGCTCGCGGCCGACGAAGGGGCCCGGCTCCGCCGGCAGCATCGCGGGGGCGGGCCGCGACGCGAAGACGAGCACTCCGGCGCCGGAGGGAACCGGGGTGACGGCGAGCGAACCGTCCAGCACCGACTGGTAGGCGTCGGTGAGTTCGGCGCCCGGCTCCACCCCGAGCTCCTCGGCCAGCGCCCCGCGGCCCTCGTGGAAGGAGCGCAGCGCGTCCGCCTGGCGTCCGGACCGGTACAGGGCGGTCATCAGCTGCGCCCGCATCCGCTCGCGCAGCGGGAACTCCCCGACCAGCCGGGTGAGTTCCGCCGTGACCTGCTGGTGGCGCCCGAGCGCGAGGTCGGCCTCCATCCGGTTCTCCAGGGCCGCGGCCCGTCCCTCTTCCCACTGGGGTCCGTCGTTCTCGACGAGGAACTCCGTGGTGTGCCCCAGCGCGGGCCCGTGCCACAGGTCCAGCGCCTGGCCCAGCAGCGTCCCCGCCTCGTCGTACCGGCCCTGCTGGAGCGCCGTGCGCCCCTGGCGCTCCAGCCGCTCGAAGTCGACGATGTCGATCCGGCTGCCCTCGGCGTCGATGGCGTACCCGGGGGCCCGCCGGACGATCGTGACCTCGGGCTCCAGCAGCTTGCGCAGCCGCGAGACGTACGTGTAGATCTGCGCGCTCATCGTCACCGGCGGGCACATGCCCCACAACAGCCAGCTCAGCCGGGAGTCGGGCACCACCCTCCCCCGGGCGAGCAGCAGCGCCGCCAGCAGCGTACGCATCTTGGCCCCCGAGAGGCCCACGGGCCGGCCGTCGCGTCTGGCTTCAACGGGGCCGAGCAAGCAGAATTCCATGGTTCCCCCGTTGGAAGTCGTGTGGTGTGCCCCCCACTCTGCCCACCACCTCTGTCCCCCCGCTTTCGATTCGATTTCGCCGGCGGACGCACGAGGGCCTCCGGCCGCCCTCCGAAGATCCTCCACCGTGCCGTCCCGCTCCGCAGGAGGAACTCCGTAGCGCCCCGTCCCGCTGCCGGGGAACGCCGCAGGACATCGCGCCGAAGTCGTGGCCCGGGCCGCGCTGACGGCCGGGCGCACTGCGTGCGTCCCGGTGGAGACCGGCCGGACCGGCCGGACCGGCCGTCCAGCACTCCGGGGCCGTGGTGGCACCGGCGCCTGCACCCCGTGGGGGTCGTCCTCAGCCGCGGGTCCAGCGGAAGTCGACTTCCGGGTAGCGCGGGGAGGGGCTGTTCAGCAGGGGGGACGGCCGGCCCTTCAGGAACCGGTCCAGGCACAGCCGGGTATAGGTCCGGATCAGCTCGGTCGAGCGGGCCGGGTCCAGGGTCCCGAGCAGTTCGGCGTACAGGTCGGCCGGCCAGGACTCCGCCAGGCCGCCGGGAACGGCGAAGTGCGGCAGATCGGTGTAGGTGAGGTGCCCGGTGTCGCGCACCCGCAGCTGGCGGCCCCAGCCGCGCTGGTGCTCGCGCCAGCGCCGCCAGGTGTCGTGGTCCTCCAGCGCGGTGAGCAGCAGGTACGGGCGATCCAGCCCGAGGTCGGCCACCGGCGAGCCGAACAGGGCGCCGTCGAGGTTGACCCCGACGGTGAAGCGCTCGTCCACCCGGAGGAGTTCGGCCGCCGCGGCGCCGCCCATGGAATGGCCGACGACGCCGATCCCGCGCGGATCCGCGCAGGGCGTCCGCCGCCGACGGGTCAGGGTCGTGGCGACGAACCGGAGGTCACCGACGCGCGCTTCTATTTCCAGGCGCTCCTGGCGGTCCCAGTCGTCCGACTCCTCGGGCAGCACGCTGTGGACGGCCCGGCCGTCGGGGAATTCCACCACCGCGGCGTCGTAGGTGTGGTCGATGCCCGCGACCAGGTACCCGTACGAGGCGAGCTCCTCGGCCAGGGCGGTGCAGTTGCTGCGGCCGCCCTTGCGCCCGTGCCCGAGCAGCACCAGCGGCAGCGCTCCCGGCACGGCCGGCGCGCCGGTCCGGGCGTGCGGCCGTACGGCCCCCAGGGTGCCCGCCTTGAGCGGCAGACCCGCCTCCAGGGCGGCGGCGACCCGGCTCGTGGTGTACGGGGCCCTGCGGCAGCCGGCAGTGGTCAGCGCGGGGTACCAGAGCTGCACCATCAGCTCGCGCGGCCTGCGGTCCGGCGCGAGGGGGTCGTCACGGTCGTGGTCGACCAGGTGCAGGTCGATGGTGCCCACCGGCCGCCGGGACGTGGGAGCGGGCAACTCGATGACCTGCCCGGCGGCCCGCGCGGGCACGGAGGGCAGGGCGACGGCCCCCGCGCTCACTCCGGCGAGAACCAGGAGGGACCGGCGCGAGACCATCAACCACCCCAAGGCGACTGCGTTCAGAAGGACTTGACGAATGCCCACCCTAGAAGGTCTGGACCATTCTGCCTAGCTCCGCGTGCACCGGAGCCGGCCGCTGTCTCAGCGGCCGGGCGCCGCGCCGTGCAGCAGCAGGACGTTGCCGAGCAACCGCGGACCCGTGGCGTCCGAGGGGCGGTTGACGACGCCCGACCCCGCGGTGACCATCGCGCTCGATCCGCCGCCGTCGAGGTTCAGCGCCTCCCGGGCGCCCAAGGACTTCATCAGCTTTGCGGAAGCGGCCACGCTCAAGCCCTCGCTCCACCCGGCCCGGCGCCCGTCCACGACGACCAGCAGCAGTCGCCCCTGGCCGTCGACGCCGATCATGGAGCGCGGGTTGCCGCGGACCACCCAGTTGTAGGTGAAGGTCTGGTCGCCCTCCTCACGGATGATGCCGTCGGCGAGGGCGTTCACCGCGATCCGCCCGTCCCGGACCAGCGTCGGGCCGACCTGGAGGATCGTGGTGTCCGGGGTGAGCGGGACGTCGTATCCGGCGCCGTCCAGGACGCGCTGGGTGATGCCCAGCCGGGCTCCGGGGCGCGCGTGCGCCACCAGCCACTCGGCGCTCTCCCCGATCGCCTGGAGCGTGGAGCCGCCCGCGGGCGCCTTGGCCCCGCGCGTGCGGTGCACCGCCGTCACCCGGTCGTCGCGGTCCAGGACCACCTCGGCGCCCGCTCCGGTCGGCGGGGTGCTCCACTCGGGGGTGAAGCGGACGAGCTCGCTCGCGTCGGTGCACTTGAAATCGTGCTTCGGGTGCTGGGTGGGCTGGTCTCCGCCGACGCCCCCGCAGTTCCAGATCTCGCCGGGGATCCGGTTGACACCGTCGATCTCCCTCGTGGAGCCGCCCGCCCTGACCGTGATCCGGGTGGAGTACGTGTCGACGTCCAACTGCCGCCCGCCGTCCGTGATCCTGAATCCCCCGCGGCCCTGGGTCGCCGCACCCAGCAGCCGGCCGTCCTTGACGTACAGGCCGAGCGACGCGCCGCCCGCCGCGAACCACTGGGCGTTGACGCCCGCGAGCGCCCCGGTGGCGGCCGCCAGGTCGGGCAGCTTCTCGTGGACGTCGATGCTCGGCCCGAAGTCACTGGCCAGACGGCCGGTGAACCGCTTGAAGTCCACCCGCAGGACGAACACCCGCTGCAGGGCGTCGGCGTCCGTGCCGTCCTGCGCCGTGTACCGGGTGTCCCCGGCGAATCCGGCCGCCCGGACCTGGGCGAGCGCGGCCGTCGCCGCGCGCTGGTCGGCGTACCGGCCGATCCGCACGGTCCACCCCAGGGTGCCGCCCGGGCGGTCGGCGAAGGCGGGGATGAGGACCCGTTCCACCCGGGGTTCGAAGCCCTTGGCCCGCAGGGCCGCGGCCACCTGGTCGGCACGCTCCTTGGGGCCGAGGGCCGCGGTGGCCTGACCGTAGGAGCCGTCGGCGGTCAAGGGCTGGTTCACGTGGACGGTCCAGACGTCGTCGGCGTCCGTCAGACCGCGGACGATCGAGGTCTGGGTGACCCCGGGTGCGATCACGGTGGACTGCGCCGACTCGGGGAACGGGAGCGTACTGGGTTCGGGAGCAGCGGCCTCCACCGGACTCGGGGCCGCGGTCGGCCGCCCCGCTGCTCCGGTGGCCGGCGCCGCACCGAGGGCGGCGAGCGCGCAGACGGCGAGGACGGCAACGGACGACACGGCGAGGTGCGGTGGCTGACGCATGCGGCTCTCCCTGAAGGTGAGGTGGTGCGTCCGTCCAGTGCAGGAGCGACACGTGGCGGGTGGCGCAACACAGCTTGCTGCGCGCATGAATTCCCCGGGAACGAGCCAGGGGCCACCTCAGATTCCTCTGCAATGGCCCCTGACCTGCACGAATCGGTATGCGGTGATCAAGGCGGCCGCATACTCTTGATCTTTCTGATTGCGGGGGTTGGCATGGGTGGCTCGACGATGAGGCCTGACGCTGAGCAGTACCCGGAGGTGGCGGCCGCGGGAGGAGACCTGACGGCGGCGCTGCAAGCTGCCGCCGTGAAGACGGGCACGCGGTTGGTCGGGCTGCGCGACCCGTACTCCCCCACGGGACTGTCACGCCACTTCGCGGCCGACTTTGCGGCGGAGTGCGGGGCTGTCCAGGTGGAACTCCGCCCCGAACGCCGCGGGATCGAGGTGCTGCTGAGGTTGCCGCTCGCGGGTGTCGCCGGTGTGTGTGCGGTGCGATCCCTGGAGGCCGCCATCGAGGTGGTCCAGGACTGGCAGGCGGGGACGCCTCTGGCGGACATGGCCGCCCGGTGGGAACTCCTGAGGGTGAGTCCGGAGGCCCTGGCACATGACCAGGGAAAGGGCGTCGCCCATGAGTGGGGGTACCTCCGCGGCCTGCCCGATCGGCTTGTCGACCACGACCTGGTGGAGGCGGCGTTCCGTTCTCCGGAACTGAGCGCCTTGTTTCCCATGGTCGGTCACGGATCCCTGCAGTTCCGCCGGCTCACGGTCTCCGACCCCGGAAGCGACGTCCCGAGCATCTTTCCTCTGGGAGAAGGCCGCTGGCAGGTCATCTCCCTGTGGGACCGGGACATTCCCGTACGTACGGCCGACACCGCCGACGAGGCAGTGAGGCTGGTGGTGGAAGGGCTCCCGCAAGGGTGCGGTTCCGCGGTCGAAGTCATCCACGACGCCAGGCGGGCGATGGCGAGCAAGGCCCGCGACGGTGACGGAACTCAGCAGGACAGCCCGGTCCCCACGAGGAGTCCGCACGGCTGAGAATCCCCGTCGACAACCGTCTGCTCTTGGACGACACGGTTGCCCTGGTCACCGCGGCACCGATCAGGCGGGCTTGGTGCCCTGGGCCTCGACGGCCACGTCCTGCCAGTCGGCCCAGACCTTGAGCCGGTCGGCGTAGGCCTGCGGGATCATCTCGTTGCCCTGGGTGCCGAAGAAGACGCGCAGCGGCGGGTTGTCGGAGTCGACGACCTTCAGCAGCGCGGCAGCGGCGGCGGTGGGGTCACCGAAGTCGAGGGTCTGCATGAACGCGCCCAGCGCGTCCCGTACCCCGTCGTACACGGCGATGGGGTCCGCGGAGACGGCCGAGGCGCCGCCCCAGTCGGTGGCGTACGCGCCGGGCTCGACGAGGGTGACCTTGATGCCGAGCCCGGCGACCTCCTGGGCCAGGGCTTCGCTCAGGCCTTCGAGCGCCCACTTCGAAGCGTGGTAGCCGCCGACGAGCGGCCAGGCGACGACGCCGCCGGTGGAGGAGATCTGCACGATGTGGCCGCTGCCCTGCGCGCGCAGGTACGGCAGGGCGGCCTGGGTCACCCACAGGGCGCCGAACAGGTTGGTCTCCATCTGGTCGCGCAGGGCCGACTCGGTCAACTCCTCGACGGCGCCGAACAGGCCGAAGCCGGCGTTGTTCACGATGACGTCGAGGCGGCCGAAGTGCTCCTGTGCCTGCTTGACGGCGGCGAACACCGCGCCCTTGTCCGTCACGTCCAGCTTGAGCGCGAGGACGGAGTCGCCGTAGGCGGCCACCAGGTCCTTGAGCGTCTCGGTGTCGCGGGCCGTCGCGGCGACCTTGTCACCGCGCGACAGAGCCGCCTCGACGTACCGCCGGCCGAAGCCGCGGGAGGAACCGGTGACGAACCAGATCTTGCTCATGATGTGTGCTCCGTACGCGAAGGACTCGCAAGTGACGTGTCGGCCGGGCCGGCCGACAGCGGGGTGGTCGAAGGCGCCTCGGGGCGCCTCTTCGCTTTTGACTCTAGGAACCCAATCGCAGAGGATCCATGGCGTAAACGATCAAAAACTTGCCGAATCGTCTCGACTCAGCGTCAAGAACGTGCTGCCGCAGATACGCTGCCCGGTATGGATGTACTCGCTGACGTACTGGCCACCACCGGATTCAACGGGGTCCTGCTCGCCCAGCTCCGCTCCCGCGGCTCCGGCTGGGGCTGTGCGCTGGAGCAGCAGAACACCGCCGGCTTCCACCTGGTGGCCGAGGGCACCTGCTGGCTGCGCGTCGAGGGCCGGCCGCCGCTGCAGCTCGTGTCCGGCGATGTCGTCCTGCTGCCCCGCGGCGAACCGCACACCCTGGCCGGCACCCCCGAAACGGACGCGGTGCCGTACGCCGAACTCGAAGCCGCCCACCCCCCGGGCCGCGAGGGCGTCGTCGACCTCGGAGGTCTCGGGCCCGCCCTGCGCATCGTCTGCGGCAAGTTCACCTACGACGGCGACGCCGCGCAGCACCCGGTCCTGTCCGCCTTGCCGGCCGTGATCCACGTTCCCGGCATGAGCGCCGACCCGGAACTGCAGGGCATCATCCGGCTGCTGGTCGCCGAGACCACCCGCACCCGGCCCGGAGCGCGGGTCGTGGCAGCCCGGCTGACCGACGTCCTCTTCGTCCAGGTGATCCGCGCCTGGCTCGACCTCACCGACGCCGGGGCGGGACAGCGGTCCTGGCTCACCGCGTTGCGCGACCCGCGGATCGGCGCCGCGCTCTCGCTGGTCCACGACGCTCCGCAGCACCCGTGGACGGTGGAGGGCCTGGCCCGCGACGTCGCCATGTCCCGCCCCGCGTTCGCACGGCAGTTCAAGGAACTGGTCGGCGACACTCCGCTGGCGTACGTGTCCCGGCTGCGCATCGGCCTGGCTGCCCGACTGCTGCGCGAGACGGACGACCTGGTCGGCGACATCGGGGCAGCCGTCGGCTACACCTCCGAGTTCACCTTCTCCCGCGCCTTCTCCCGGGAACTGGGCATCGCCCCCGGCCGCTACCGCCGAGCCGCCCAGACCCGGCCCGAGGCCGCCTGAGCGGGGCGTCGCATTGAAGGAGACCTCGAGAGCGGTGTGCTGGCATGATCGTGCGATGCCTTCTGCCGTCGAGTTCTTCGTCGCTCCGGATGACGGAGTGGCTTCCGAGATGGGGCCTCAGCATCGGGACCACGGTTTCCCGGCGTTCATGTGTGCGGGCCTCTACCCCGATGATGCGATGGGGGACTGGGAGGTCCTCCTGGGCGGGGGCGTGGCCACGAAGCCGCGGGTCGTCGTAGCGATGGCGAACGACGGTTTTGAAGCGTTCGCGTTCCCGGAGCGCCTGCGCTTGGCCCTGGCAAGGGCAAGCGCGGAGCGGCTGGTTGAGGTCGCCAGGGCGTGGGTCGGGCTCGCGACGATGAAGGACGAGGGGATTTCGGCCGAGGAAGCGATCGAGATCCTCACCGAGGTAGCCGACCTCGCCCGCACCGCCGAAGCCTCGCGTCAGCCTCTGTACTGCTGGGCGATCTAGGCCGCCCGTCCAAACACGCGAGGCAGAACCATGGGCCGGCGGAGGCCATGACGCGCGTACTCGACGGGGCGGTGCGATGACCCCAGGGGTAATCGCACCGCCCCACCCCACTCGGCTACGTTCCGGTCATCGCTCACACCCCCGGAACGAAGGAGCCCCGTGGTGTCCGCATACGGCTTCGCACATCTCCGCAGCCGCCGGAATCACTCCGACATCATCGAGTACCTGGAGCGCATCCAGGCAACCCTCGACCCCTTCACGGGACGCTTCGTCATCCACGGTCCGCCGGCCGAAGTCGTGGAGGGTACGTGGCCCGGCAGCATGGTGCTGATCGAGTTCCCCAGCCTGGCCGAAGCCCGTGCCTGGTACGACTCTCCCGCCTACCAGGCCATCCTGAGTCTGCGCACCGACCACATAGAGGGCGACGTGCTGCTCATCCAGGGCGTAGGACCCGACTACGATCCGGCCGAGCGGGCTCGCACGTTGCGAACAGAAGCCGGTCCTCCGTTGGCCGGCCGCTCAGCGGCGAGAACACAGGAGCGCTCGCCATGAGACCACGGCTGCGCCTCCTGGGCCCGCGCTACGTGTGCCGGACCACCTCATAGACCGTCTGGGAAACGGGCGCCGGGTGCGGGTCCTTGTTCCATCCGATCTCCTCGGCGCGCTTCTCGATCGCCTTGTATGCAGCGTGAGCTGCGGCTTCGTCCTCGAAGAACGCGACAGACAGCCCGTTGCCAGTAGCAGGATCGACGAGGTGATACCCGCCATGGACACCGGGCACCGCGGCGGCAGCATCCAGCACCCAGTCCCGGTCGTCAGTCGGCATCGGTTCCCACACGGCCACCCTCGCGATCACCGCTGCCTCCGTCTCGCTCGTCCAGGCCTCCAGGATGAAGCAGCTTCGGTGGTAAGACTCGATCGCTGTCACGGGACACGCCGTGCACCCCCTGAGCGGGCTGTCCCTCAGGGGTGCTCCTTGCTGGCGGCCTGAAGATCCCCATAGGAGCCATCCGGGCCGCAAAACTGCAGGGGAGCGACCAGACCCGCCCAACGAGCCGGCCCCCGATACCCCCCCCCGTGAAACGGGGTCACCTCCCATGCTCCGCGCGGGCCCCCGGAACCTGCTCCGCAGGCCCGCTCCGATGGAGTGCGGCGGAACCAGCGGGCGACCGGTAGCGTCGAGTGGGGCCCGAGGCGATGACCACCCTGGAGGAGACGATGGACGAGAAGAGCGAGTGGCCCGAGCTGACGGGCACGTCGGCGGAGGAGGCCCGAGAGCACATCCGGGCGGAGTTCCCGGAGATCGCGGTCCATGTGGTGCCAGAGGGCAGCATGGTGACGATGGACTTCAACGAGCGCCGGGTGAGGCTCTTCGTGAAGGACGGCAGGGTAGCCAGACCGCCCAGACGCGGCTAGCCACCACTGCGACCCTGCCCTGCGGAGCAGGCCGTTCAGGTGGAGCGGAAGCGCAACCCGAACCGTCCGACGGGTCGCGCGCCTGTTCCTCTGCGGACCGTGAGGCGAGGGCTGTCCAGGCCGACGCCGACGCCGACGCCGAGGATCGGATCGACCGGACCATGGTGAGCGTGGTCTCCACCTCCTGCCGTGCTCATCGCATCAGCACGCGGGGGCGGACGTTCACCCACTGGACCTCCTGCACAGCCTTCAGCTTCTCCACGAACGCCGTGGGGACCGCCCCTTTCGAGTACGGCTTGCCGGCGTCCAGCCACCCGACGTTCAGGCGGGTGTAGGCCGGGCGGTACCAGAGTGCGTAGAAGCCCGACTCCCTGTCCGTGAACGCATCCTCGGCCCGGTAGTCGTACTCGCTGAGATCCTCGTAGAACACAGCCACATCATCGCCGCACCGATCCGTCGAGCCCGCGCAATTCCACGAGCCCTCCCCTTCTCCGCCGGTCTCCGGGCCAGGCTGGGTGGGGGAGCGGAGCGAACCCCGCCTCGGAGTTTCGCATGGGGTCCCTTGGGGAGGATGTGCCTGCTGCTGGGCTCGGTCGGAGTTCCCGGGGCGCTGGAAAAGGGGTGGGCATGGCTCAGGGGATCGTGAAGTGGTTCAACGGGGAGAAGGGGTTCGGGTTCATTTCTCCGGACGAGGGGGGCGAGGACGTCTTCGTACACTTCAGCGCGATCCAGGGGTCGGGTTTCCGGAACCTGGAAGAGAATCAGCGGGTCGAGTTCGAGGTCACGCAAGGGCAGCGTGGACTACAGGCCGACAAGGTACGAGCCCTCTGACCCCTTCCGGCTGCCCGCGTGAGCGGAGCGGATGCCCTAAGAGGTTGATCTCCGCAGGCTAGCTCTGCCCGGCGCCGGCGCCGGGCACGGGGCGGCTGGCAGGGACCTCCGTGAGGCAAGTACGACAGGGCGGAGACGTCACGGCCGGTCGTATCGGCACCGGCCGTCCAGCAGTACGCACGTGAGGCACCGGTGCGTGCGGACACCATGCTCGTCGGCGGGAAAGGGACAACGACGGTCCGCCGTCCTCAGCTCGTCCAGGTAGTACGACGGTTTCGGCCCGGGCTCGGCGCGGTAGCTGCGGCAGGCGCAGGCGCTTTCGTTGGAGGAGCCCTTGACGTGCCTGCACTTGAGAAGCATGTAGTGCTCACCGCGACTGTGGCCGCAGATGGTGCAGGGCGGCCAGGGCTTGGTGCGGTACTGACCGCAGTTGCAGTACGTCTCGTTCCTGTAGCCGACCCAGTCACCGCCGCCGTCGTAGATGTCCCCCGAGGCCGAAACCCGCTCGGAGCAGCGACCCCGGTGCTCACTGTGGCCGCAGGTCGCACAGCTCGGTCCTCGCGGTGGGGTGTCTCTGGTGTCCGTCAGCTCCGGGAAGGGTGAGCCGGTCCGCCAGATGGCGACCACGGCCACGACCCCGCCCGCCAGGATGATGATTCCCATCAGACCGATGATGGTCTGCGCCGACATGAGTGCCCCCGTGTGACTGGTATCCCCGACACCATCAGAACAGCATGGAGTGGCCGGCAGAAGACGTTCGTCCCTCACTTCGAACCACGTACCTCATGAGGCGTGCGCCTGGCTGTTGGCAGGGCACGGTCGGCCGAGGGAGTGGAGTGGCAGGCCCGCGCGTCCGGGATGGCCTGATACGTGTTCACTATCAATAATTGGGGGCAGTCGGATGGCACTGGAGTTTCGTCATATGTGAGGAGTTGCCGTGACCAGCTTTGTCATTACGGTCCCCGGTACGTTCGTGTCGGACGTTGCTGATTCCGTGCCCTCTGTCGTCGAAAGGAAGTTGGCATCGCGGCATACGGAGGTCAGCGAGAACGAGGGGCTGCGCCTCCTCACCCTGAATGACGACGGCACTTTCTCCATCCGACTTGAGGTTGAAGCCCCGGACAAGTACGAGGCGGAGCTCGACGCCATGCGGATCGTCACCGCAGTACTGAAGGAGGCGGGCCTTTCAGAGTCTGACGCCCCGCTCGGCCCGCCGGCCGTGACCGGCATCGACAGCGGCCTGTGATCCCTTGTTCACCCCGCCACTGGGCAGTTTCGCGACCGACAGGCGGATCACAGTGCCCTCGATGATCGGCAGCGGGCCCTCGTGGTCGATCCACGCCGCCCTTCGGGTCAAGCGGGGGTGGAGCCGGACCCATGCCTGCGCGGTCGCCGTCCCGTACCGGTCGGTGTTGGTGACGGTCACCGCGCTGGCTTCGCCCCACGTGGCCGGGGCACCGAAGACGAACTCACCGCCGTGCTTGGGCGGGCGGCCGCCCTGCGGCGGGCAGATCCACGGCACCGGAACGGGCTTGCGCATCACCCGGTCCGAGCGGAGCCTGCCCAGAACTTCCACGGGCAGGTCTGCCAGGAGGTGGGCGATGCGGGGAGCGTCGTAACCCGCGTCCAGCACGACCAAGACCTCCGGGTCCCCCTCCCGCCACTGGCTGGCGTTGGACGAGGTCGCGGACTTGGCCAGCGGTGACCGCGGCCAAGTCGGCGCCGGGTTCCAGCCGGATCGCGTCCAGCAGTGCGGTCCACGAGGTCCGGCCGGTCTCCAGCGCGGCGACGATCGAGGACGGCCAGCCGGGCACCATCTGGTGCTTGCCCAGGCCCCGGCCAAAGGTATGGCAGAAGGAGCGGTCCGAGGAGGTGTCGGCGTCCGGCCGCAGCCACGGGGATACGTCGACCGCCAGCACCAGCCGACCGTCGCCGGCTCGGGGAAGCGGGACACCGGTCAGTGCTCGCCGCAGCCGGGCGACGTCGATCCGGTCGTGGTTGATTGCGGAGTACAAGGCTCCGTGCCCGCGCCGATGCTCGGGAGCGAGCGCCAGGTCCACGAGGGTACGGACTGGACCGTCGGTACACAGCAAGGCGTCGCACAACTCGAACAGGGCGTCGCTCCGGACGGTCAGACACGCGTACAACTCCGAGCGGAACCCAGCCACCACCGTCAAGGCGTCTCGTTCAACCTCCTGCTCGACCCGTCCCACGATCCCGGCCTCCGTAGTGCGCTGGCGCTCAGCACAGGATCGACCCGCGGCCCCTCACACGGCTGGTGAACTGGGAAAACACCAAACAAGTTCGACCCTCGTTCGACGCCGGACCATAAACGACAAGGTAAGAGCCTGTTTTCGAAGGTCTGATCAGAGTTTTCCCAGGTCGGGAATCGAACGGGGTTGTACTCAGAGGCCGTCGGTGAGCCGGATCGAGGTGGTGAGAGGGCCAGTCCGGCGGCCGGGGCCGAGAGCAGGACCAGGGCGGGACGGCGGGGAGGGCGAAAGGGCTGACGGGGCGTCCTGGGGCGTGTCAGAGTGGGAGTTGAGCCGGTTTCTGGCGGAGTCCGGTCGGTGCTGTTCCGGAAGAACGGCTTCAGTGCCCGATGGGGCCGCGGGGCTCGGGTCGTCCGGCCCGGCGGGAGTTCCGTTGGGTGATGCGCCTGGTCATGAGGGTGATCGCGGCCCAGGTGATCAGCGATTCGGCCCAGTTCTCGTATAGATGCCGTCAGGTGGCGTGTAGCGCTGAGTGACTACGCGGAGCTGTGGTCGCCTTGTCGAAGAGCGGCGAAGTCGTCGTACGCCGCCTCGACGGCCTCGGGGTACGCCGGGGCCTCCTCGTGCTCGGCGATCGCCTGGTAGATGCTGACGACGCTGGGGATCTGCCCCTTGCGCTTGCCGGTGGGGATGATCAGATCAGGCTGGATCTGCTCGACGGACTCGCCGCGCGCCTTGCGCCGTAGCACTGTGTGCGGCATGTCGTGGTGATGACTGGGGGTCGACCAGCTCGGTCACATGCTGTGGCGCCGCGGGGAGCCACAGCATGAGCAACGGAATGCCCTTCGGGCAGGGAACTCTCCTCGGCAAGGAGCTGGGCGGCCAGGCGCCGGCCAGCCCGGGAACGAAGGAGAAGATCCCGGCATACGTCAGTCCGGACACCATGAACCGGCTGCGCAACGCCGTGGTCGCGCTCCAGCGGATCGTCGATGTGGACGCCGACGTCCCGGTGTCACTGTCCGCGTACGTGGAGGCCGGCGTCCTGGAGAAGCTGCGCAAGGACGAACGCGAGTACAACAGAGGGGCGCTGTTCCCGCAGCGCCGCAACAAATACCTCAAGAGCAGCTCGCCGGTGACGAAGCAGCCGGCCGCAGTCAGCATGGGGTCTACCCAATCCCTGCGTAGACGTCTTATATAAAAGAAAAAGTGTGGGAGTGCCGGAATTCACATGGCACTCCCACACTTTTTGATACCCCTACTGTGACGGATTCTTAGACGGAACCGTCGGCGACCGCCAGCTTCCAGGATGCAGCACCAGACAACTTTACTGACACAGCCTGCGGCTGCTTGTCGGTAATCTGCTCAGCAGCGTTCTCTACGCCGTCGCAGGGACGACTGATCCACTTCTGCCCGCTGACCTCAAGGGACATCTCCCCGGTACCCGAGCATACGAAGTGCACCGTGTACGACGCATTTGGCGGAGTAAAGACCGGGAGATCCACCCCAGCCTCGCCAACCGTCTCCTTGATGAGAAGCTTCTTCCCTTTGGCTTGCTCCAATTTCAGAGCAGAGCCTGGGCTCCGGGTCGCGCTAGGCGCCGATGAGCCGGCAGATGAGCCCGGTGATGCTTCCCCCCCACCAGGCTCCGACTCGGCCGTGCATCCTGTGACCAAGGCGAGCAGGAGCCCACCGGCAGCCACCAACGATCTCGATCTCACTGTCTCCCCATCACCGCTAGGTTCCCCGCTCGCGGCGGGTGGAACGCGACGCTACAGGTCAGGCTAGTAGTACACGCTCCAGTTGGTGCGGTACGGGGCATACGCGGTGTAGTACGTCTTGGTCCCGTAGGAGCAGTTGCTGTACTGGTAGGCAGTCCATCCGGAAACGTTCTCCTTCCAGTTGCCAAAGTCTCCCTTGAGCGTGGAGCGCGCATTCACCGTGCCCGAGACCTCCTCGCCGATCTCCGCGGTCATGGACTTCTCGACGCTGCCGTTGACCTCAGCCCCGATCTTGGCGAAGATCCCTGCCTTCAATTCGGCCGAAACCGTGATGGAGAGGCCCCAGGTCGTCGTCCCGCCCGACTTCGACGTGAACTTAAAGTTCTGGTTGCTGCTGGTGCTGTTGGTTACGGACGTGCGGTACTTCACGTCAAGGGTGTTGGGAGTGTTGCTCGAGATGACCGCACGCGTCCCGGGCGAGCAGTACTCGGCCATGGGCTGCGGGTCCAGCGGATTGACGGGAGCCGCGCCCGCAGCTCCCATCGACAGAACGGTAGCGGCCAGCGCGCCCGCGGCCACAGCAGTTGCCCTCTTGAAATGCATTTTGCCCCCCTGGTCGGGTAATTCCCTTTGCGTCTGCGTTACGTCGATGAAGTTACCGATAGATAAGGGGATCCGCGAGGGAACTGCTGAAAGCTTGAGGTTTACCTGAGGCGGCAATTCGACCCAAACCGCAGGCAGGTCGCACATATTTGGCACACTGATTCCACCACTCGGAAATGCTGAACTCGATATTCCGGTTTTTCGCTCATTTTGATCTTGGCTTAATTCTGCATTCTGGCCGAAAGGTGACCAATTCCTGGGAGTGGTGGCTAATGTCGGCACGTTCCCGAGGCGGGCAAGCGGCGCGGGTTGGACCTGAGCTGGTGGCCCGTCTTCGGCGCCGAACTGACTCCAACCGCCGAGCCGTCGGTGCGTCCTGGCAGCTGGCGATAGGGCGTCGGTCAGAGTCCGCCACCTCGATGCCCGACGCGCACCTGAATCGGCTGGGATGGCAATCAGAAGATCGACAGGTCCATCCGGCCAGCTTCCCCGAAACCGCGGCCGGATGGGGTATCGCGTCGGATAAGCTCTCCTTATCCGACGCGACAAACCCGGACACCGGGAAGGGGGTTGGGCGGGATGAGCGGACATCGCGAAGGGCGCCGGACGGTGCGGTCCGACGCCCTCGTTGTTCGGGCCGCGCCTTTGGCGCCGACCGGTCAGGCGAGCAGGGTCAGCTTCTCCAGGATCTGGAAGACGATCGGCACGGACACCCCGCCCGCCGCGCCGGCGGCCAGCAGGGCTTGCCCCGGTGGAATGCCCAGCGGGGCGGAGCGTGAGACGTGGTACACCCCGAACGCCACCAGCAGGCAGATGGCGAGCGCGAACATGACCCAGCCGGTCTCGGCGGATGTGGCGGCAAGGAACATCGGAACCCCCAGGCAGGACAACGGCGTGACGGTCCGCCGGCATAGCGGGCCATCTATTGTTTCTCAGTGTAGAGACGACCGAGAAACAATGCGAACATTGCTGTTCAAGGAGGCGTAGAGACCCATGGCCGGACGTCCGATGAACCCCCTTCCGCCCGGGACCCCCAAGGAAGTCGCTGAACTGGTGCTGCTCATGCGGGAGCTGCTCAGGCATCACGGAAACCCGTCCTTCGCCGAGTTGGCCGAGCGCTCCGGACTCGGCAAGTCGACGATCTCGCACGCCCTCGGCGGGCAGCGGCTCCCCAACCGGCACACCATGGAGGAGCTCCTCAAGGCCATCGCAGGACCAGACGGGCTGTCAGGCTCGGAGCGGAGGGATTTCCTGGAGAGGTGGTACCGGGCTCAGGACCGGATGGTGCACGGTGAACGGCAGGCCCAGCCCGTCGTCCCGCCGCCGACCGCGGACACCGCAGCAGACGGGGTGATGGTCGAGGGCGACAGGATCTGGCTCGTCCAGGCCAAGCACCGTTCACCCGCCGGTCCCGAGGAAGCCGAGGGAACCAGGGTCTGGGTGTTCAACGCCGACGAGCACCAGGCAGCGGCCGCCGAAGTCGCCGCCGCCACACGCGCGCTCAACGCGGCGATGGACCGACTGGAACACGCGACTGCCGAAGTGGCCGAGGCGCGGGCTGTACTGCGCGAGGCCACCGAACGGGCCGGATCGACCCTGCGGGACACAGAGGCCGCCCTCCGGAGCGCCGACGACACCCGGACCGAAGGGTGACGGTCCAGGCCACGGACGCGGCGGGCGGCGCCGACGAACTTCTTCCCGCGTCCGAGCGTCTGCTGCTCATCGAGCAGTGGGCACGACGCCATGGCATCGCCGCCGCGCAGCGCCTGGCCGAGGCCGAGGACCTGGCCGACGCGGTCGCCGCCGCCATCGTCCCGGACAACACGGTGGACACGTACGCCAAGTCGTGGCGGGTGTGGACCCGGTTCTGCGCGGACGCCGGCCTGCCCGAGCGGGAGGGATCCCGCGGCGCGCTGGTCGCCTTCGTGGCCTGGATGCTGCGCGAGGGCCAGCAGAACGGGAACGGGTACGCGCCGAGCTCCGCCGACACCCACCTCGCCGCCGTCGTCATCGGCCTGCGCCAGCGCGGTGCCGCGGTCAGCGGCGACGACCAGGCCGAGGCCCGCAAGGCACTGGCCGGACTCGAGGTCCAGCTCCTGCAGGCCGGAGAGCGGCGCGGCCGCGGACAGGCGGTCGGCGCCGACATCGACGGCCTGTACGCCATCGCACGTTCCTGCCCCGACACCCTCACCGGTGACCGGGACAAGGCCCTGGTTCTCACCGGCTTCCACTACGCCTCACGTTCCCAGGACCCGGCCGGCCTCCAGAGCGGCGACGTCACCCTCCACCCGCGCGGCCTGGCCATCGCAGTCCTCACCGGCAAGACCAAGCACTCCGTCCGCAACGCCAAGATCCCCTACGCCGCCGACCCGGAGATCTGCCCGGTCCGCGCCTACATCGCCTACCGCGACCGCCTACTCTCCGAGCACGGCCCCCGCTGGGCCGATCCGTCCACTCCCGCCTTCGTCGGCATCGACCAGCACGGCCACCTCACCGGCGGCCTCGTCCCCGACAGCGTCACTCGCGCTATCAAACGCATCTCCCGGCGGGCCGGAGTACCGATCTCCTGGACCGGCCACTCCCTGCGCATCGGGCTCGCCTCCACCAGCAGGCGGAAGGGCAAGGACACCATCGCCGTCGCCGACCAGGGCGGCTGGGCCCGCCACTCCCGTTCCATGCTCGGCTATATGCAGGTCGAGGACGGGTGGGACGACAACGCCTCCGCTGGCCTCACCTGACCAAATCCGACCGCGCGACCTCCGCATGGATCACACCCTGACGTGTCCGGCAACCCCATCCCTTACCCCGCTCGCCTGGCGGAAGGCGGCAATCGCGGCCTGAAGCGTCTCCCTCTGCATGTGGACAGTCTCTACGGAGGGGACGTTCTTGACTCTGCGGCGGTCCTGCGCGAAGCCGGTGATCTCGTCGACGACGGGCATCGGCTTTCGCCATATGGGGTGTCGATGCCCCCGTACCCGGGACCACATGGTCACGGGCTTCGTACGCGGGTCTTGCTGGCACCCGGTGTGGTGGGGGGAGCATCCGGTGGTCGGATACTCCCCCCACGGTATTTCAGAGGGCCGCGTCCACTGCTGCATTCACAGCCGCGCTCACAGCCGCGGTTCCAGCTGTGCTGGTGAGGCCTTTGAGTAGTGCGGTCAGCCACTGCCCGGAGCGGCGGGTGCGCTTGGTCCGGGTGCGGGCCGGTGTGCTGGCGGCCGGCGCGGTGGCCGGCTCCGGGGCGTGCGGCTTCGGCTTCTCCTTCTCGGTGGTTGCGGGGCGGATGCCGGGGACCGGTACCGGTATCAGTACGGGGCCGGTCTCGGGGCGGGGCGCCGGCAGGGCGATGACGGTGGCCAGGGTGGTCTTGGTGTGGTGGAGGTCCTCCTCGAGCGCGGTAAGGCGCTGGTGCATGTTGTGGTTGGCGGTGCCGTTGCGGGAGGCCTCGATGCGGTCCCACGCCGCGAGCCAGCGCATGACCTCGGACTCCTTGGTCACCCCGCAGGCCCGCACGAAGTAGGCCAGCAGGTCGCGGCGGCACTGGCGGGTGCCGTTGAGGACGGCGCCGAGCGTGCTGCGCGGCAGCATGGTGACGTCCTCCGGGTTGGCCCGGGCCCGGTCCTCCAGTTCACGCAGGGACGGCTTCCCGGCCTGGACGCGCAGTTCTCGCATCGCGTGGAGGAGCTCGGCGGGCTCGGCGATGTACTGGGGCGCCATCGCCGGCCGCCGTAGTACGCCGGCTTTGCCCGGGGCCTTGAGGGAGGCGGCCTTGGTCCACAGCCGCCTGGCCTCGGTGATGCTGCCGCCGCACGCCTTGGTGTAGGCCTCGACGACGCGCCACGCCGGGACGCTGGGCCGCTGCCCGGAGGCGGGGGCCAGCTCGGCGCGATAGAGGGTGCTGCGGGAGGTGGGCAGACCCACCTGTTCGGTTCGCTCCGCCACCTGGCTGATGGTGTGGCCCGAGGCCTGTCGCAGTGACAGCAGCCACTGCGACAGGCCTCGGGTGTGCTCAGCCAGGGCGCTTTTGTCGCGCCCCACCGCGGTCTCCTAGGAGGCCTGGCGACGAGCGGCGGTGAGCGTGTCGACCAGTCGGCGGACCAGCTCGATGGCGAGCAGGCCTCCGACGGCGAGAACGGTGATGACGGTGTCCACCGGCATCCCGTAGATGGTGAGTGCGGCGGCGAGGAGGATGACGATGACCACGATGATCGTGGCGGGCACCGGAACCAGGGTTCCGGTGCTCGTCGTCGGAGCCTCCACGCACGCGGCTGCGAGCGCGGTCTTCTTCTTCAACGGATTCTCCCGAAGAGGTCTAGTTACCACTCGACAGGTCCACCAGATGACCGCCGGCCTTGCAGGACCGAAAGTCGTAGACCTCCTCACAGCGTTCAGGACCCCTCATATGCCCGTCTACCAACGCAGGAAGCCCCATTCCACTTTGTCCCACTGGAAGTTGAGACGGCATCAGCGCCAACCCCGCAGACCAGCCGCCCCGCACCCGGGCCCGTCCTCGCCGCTGTATGCCGGCGGTGTCCCACGTGCTGAGGCCAAGGGAGCTTGTCCCGCCGCTCTGGAACCCGCATCGTCGGGTCGTCAGCCCGAACGGTCGGGCCGCCTCAGGGGGGAGAGAAGGCGATGCATGTCATGACCCGGAACGAATGGCCACTGCTGCAGTCGCTCGTCTTCCTGTGTGCCGGCTTCCTGCACGTCAGGACTCCTGCCCCGCCCGTAGGCTCCGCGCCGGTCTCGAGCCCGGCCGCCCGGCCGTGGCTCGGGCTGCCCCGCGCGGCTCCCAGCTGATTCCCGGCGCCGATCCCCCGAGCCTGCACGCCAGGCCGGTCCGGAACGCGGGGAGACCATGCCCGCCTTCCCCGGGGGAGCTCCCGGCCGCGGGTTTCCTGCCGCCGGTGTATCCGGGAGGACTCCCGGGCCACGTCCACATGCCTGCAGGTCAGGCATAGGTCGCAGACGTGGCGAACCATGTCCGCTTCCACGGGGCGGAACTCTCAGACGCGGTCTCCCCGGGCCGTTGCCACTCGACACCAACAGGGGAAATAGGTCGGAACTCGTTGCAGCGAGCCTGACCCCGGGTGCAGCCCTCGGCTGCACCCTGAGCTTGAAAGACCGGAGAAGACCACAGGCCCGCTGACCTGGTCCGATCCGAAAGAGCGGAAGGACGGGCGAGGGAGAGAAGCCTCCCAGCCTGGTCGCAGGAACGGCCCTGGCACTACGCGACAACCGGATGGGTGTTCTGTGTCCCGGTGGCCGAAGCCACACTGAAACGGGGCCGGCCAAGCCCCGCCCCACTTTTTCACCGGCCGCCCCCACGCGCGTGAAGCACCCGCGCACCGTGGGGGCGGTCGGCTTGCGGCCCCAGCCGGGCGGACGCCGGCGCCTGCATCAGTCCGGCTGGCGGTCATCGGAGCGCAGAAGAGTCCGGCTGGCGGCGACCAGTTCACCCAGCGCAGCTTCGTAGGCTCTGTTTGCCTGGGACCGTAGGGGTCTCAGCGCAGGGAGAGTGCCGTCGATCTGAAGCATCACCCGCTGCACGTCGCTTAGGCCAGGCACCTCGCTCAGGGCCGTGGCCAGGGCAGCCGAGAGTTCTACCTTCCGTGCAGGGGAATCGCTCTCCTGCACCCGCTGCCGCAGCTCCCTCAGCGCCACAAGCGCGCGAACACAGGCCTCTTCGCGGTCAGTGGCATTCCGGTGTCCACGACCGAGGAGCTCGTACTCGACACGAGCCGCGACGCCTCGGGCACTGAGCACTCTCAGCGCGCTGAGGGACTTGATCACCGCGGCGGTCAGTTCGACGATCTCGCTGGGTGCAATGAGCTGGAGTTCGGCCTGCTTGATCCTCACCGCCTTCCCAGCCGCCTGCCCACTCGCCTCGCTGGCGGCCTGGGTGGTGGGATCACTCGGCAGGAACACTGCATTTGCTGCGTCCGCGCACTGTTGAGCCTCGTAGACAAACGCGGCGATCTCTCTGCGCCTGTCGGTATGGAGAGTCGCGAGATGCTGTGCCTCGGCGGTGATACGGGAAGCCTGCACAGCCGCAGAGGCTTGTGCGAGTCCTCCGCGGACCTGGATCCAGCCGGAGAGGAGGCTTCCGAGGAAGCCTCCCAAGATGGAGATCAGAGCAGCGAAAACTGCGGCTGCCTCGGGTTCGGCCTTGATGAAGTCGATGATGCGATCCACCCCGGTCATCCTGCCGCTCCGCCGCTCAGGCGAGGCCTGGAACAGCAGAACCGCATGCCAGCTGCTGGACCATCCTGACGGTCCGCTAGTACATGCCTGCGTCATCCTTGGAACTGGAGTGATCCAGGCCCGATGGCAGCATCTGGCTACCCAGCGGTCCAACCGCACCGCCTGACGAACCTTCCGGGTCATGAGGCGCAAAATTCCTAGCGCAACCGCGATCAATTCCGCTAGCCAAAATTAGTAGGATTGAGCGCGCTGTATTGCGTGGAGTGGAGCTCGCCTTGACGACCACGAAGCGGCGGGCATGGGGGGCTCTTGGTGAAGGCCGGTGGGTGCTGGGGGCTTCGCCGCCCCCAGACCCCTGCGCAGGTCGGCATCGTCCGGCGCGGACAGGTCTCGTCCTACTGCGGCGCCGTCCGCGCCGAACGACACCGCCCACCTGGACCGGTGGTACGGGCCGGAGGGCGGCTTGCCCCGAGCCCGTGGTTAAGGGGCCCAGGGGGCCCCTCTACGACGCGCCCGGCGACGTCGAGCCGCCCGGCCACAGGGCCCGTCGGCCTCGTGGCTGCATCAGCGCCTGGTCCTCGTCGATGGGCTCCTCTAGGCCGTCGGCTCCAGCCCGTTCTGCTGGCAGCAGGCACTGCGGAGTGGTGTCGGGACTCGTGGATATTCCGGTCACCGGACCGTGCCTCAGTGGGCGACGTGTGGTGCTCATACGAAGAGTTTGTGGGCTGGGCGTGGGAGCTGTTACTGCCTGAGGCTGTCGGGAATCTTGGAAATGGCGTGGTCGCGAGGTGGTTAGACGGCGCCGGCTACATAAGTGTTCCCTCATGTCAGCGGCTTGATGGTGCCCCGTGCAGTGAGTCTGGCGACTGTGTCCGTGGTCTGTGACCGTTCTGCGAACGGATCGTTCGTGGTGATTGTGGCCAGTGCGGTAAGTGTGGCTGGCGGGATCCTGCGGTTCACTCGTTCGTGGCCGCTCCCGCAAGAACCACCCCTTGCGCAGGGGCTCCCGGTGGGACGGTGATGCCTCCGGCCTTGGGAGGACTCTGATGTGTGTGCACCCCCGTTCGGGTTCGGTGATCCCTGAGCTGACCGTGCGGGTGGCCCGCGCCAGTAACCCCCGTGGAACCACCGCGATGGCGATCCGCGACCATCTCGAGGGTCTCTGGAGCGACGAGGACTTCGAGCAGTGGTATCCGCAGGACGGCCGGCCCGGCCTGTCGCCTGCCCAGCTGGCCACGGTGTCGGTGCTGCAGTTCCTCCTGGAGCTGTCGGACCGCCAGGCTGCAGCGTCGGTGCGGTGCCGGATCGACTTCAAGTACGCGCTCGGCATGGAGCTGGAGGACCCGGGCTTTCACCACAGTGTGCTCGCCGACTTCCGCGAACGTCTGTCTAAGGACAGCCGGGCCGACAAGCTCCTCGGGCTCGCGTTGGAGAAGATCAAAGCCGTCGGTCTGATCCGTGAGCGCGGGCGCCAGCGCACCGACTCCACCCACGTCCTGGCCGCCGTCCGAGACCTGACCCGCCTGGAGCTGGTGACCGAGGCGATGCGCGCCGCGTTGGAGGAGCTCGCCCGCCGGGCGCCACACGAGCTGGTTGGCGTGGTTACCCAGGATTGGGGCCGGCGCTATGGCCGCGCGGCCCGGCTCGGCCGGAACCCCTCACGGCCCAAGGGCCGGGTCAAGGAGACCGGTGACGACGTTCACCTGCTCCTGCGCTACGTGGACGGCTACCTGCCCGCGCTCCGCGACGGTGAGCAGGTCCAGGCCCTGCGTCAGATCTTTCTGCAGAACTACTGGATCGACGCCCAGGAACGGCTGTGGTGGCGCGAGACGGACACGGCCGGGCTGCCGTCCTCCGCCGTCGCCATTGTCTCGCCCTACGACACTGCCGCCCGCTTCGCGCGCCGCGGTGAGACCCGCTGGAAGGGCTTCCTGGCCCACGTCACCGAGACCTGCGACCACGACGCGGTGAACGTGATCACCGACGTGACCACCACCAAGGCCGCGGTCCAAGACTCCAGGTCCCTGCCGGTGATCCTCGCGCAGCTGGACCGGCGGGAGCTGCTGCCGGCCGAGCACTTCGTCGACCAGGGCTACACCTCCGTCACACTCAAGCAGCACGTCGCCCGCGACTTCGGCGTCGGCCTGGTCGGCCCGGTCCGGGCCAGGACCACCTGGCAGTCTCGCAGGGGCAATGTCTTCCGCCGCGACGCCTTCGTCATCGACTGGGACGCCAAGCAGGTCACCTGCCCGCAGGGCAAGAAGAACCAGCGGTGGGTGACACCTCCATCCGTAGCGCCCTACATCCAGGTCAGGTTCGCCAAGAGCGACTGCGGCCCGTGCCCGATCAAGACGGCCTGCACCAAGGGCGATCTTCGGGCGCTGACCTTCCTTCCTCGCGAACTCCACGATCTCCAGTCCGAGTCGCGGACTGAGCAACAGACCCAGGAATGGTTGTCGCGGTACTCGCTGCGCGCTGGCATCGAGAGCACCATCAACGAGTTCGTCAACGGTCACGGCATGCGCCAGTGCCGCTACCGCAGCGAAGAGAAGGCCCACGTCCAGCCTGTGCTGACCGCGATCGCGGTCAAACTCGAACGTATCGCAGCCCACCTTCCACCCGCCCCGGAGAGCCAACCCCGCACCCCGACCGCCCTGCAGGACTTCCTCGACCGGCAGGGCGTCCCCCGCCCGAGGTCCTGGCGCGTCGCCACCCACCCCAACGGCTGACTGGGTTCCTGACAGGGGCAGGCAGCAACTACGCGAGTTCCAGCGGGTGGATTCCCGGGTTCCACTCCGGCAGCCAGTCTGTCCCGATCTCGCCGGCGAGAGCCTGGTGGAACCAGTCGCTGAACCCCAGGGTGGTGTCGTGCCAGTCTGCCCACGCTCGGCGGAAGGCGGACACAGTCCAGGAGCCGTCGTCCTGCGGCACGAGGAAGAGCTGGTCACCTTCGATCGTGTTCCCCCAGACCAGGGCCCCGCCAGGGGACGGGAGCACAAGGTGCGGGACAGTGCGCGACTCCTCCAGGAGCCGTCCCATTCCGTCGGCGTATTGCTTCAGATTGCGAGCTCCGCAGAAGTAGATGTACTCCGAGATCGACGTGTCCCCATACGCGCCAGCCACCTCCACGAAGTCCGCGGGGAACTCGACCGACCAGTCCCGGGCGATCGCCTCGATCAGCTCTCCTTCGCCGCTCCGCACCGGCGCCCCCAGGAGCCGTGCGAACTCGCCAACTGCCTTCATTCCCGTCCCCCGCCTCACACCAGTACTACGGACATGATCCCTGACCTCTGCTGAACAACGTCAGGAGCCCCAAGCCACCACTTACGAATGCCCGCCCAACGGGCCCGGACCAGAAACACGCGCCAAGATTCCCGACAGCGTCAGGCAGTAACGCAGCACATGGGCGCTGCTGTGCAGCGCGTAGAGCGGCGCCGCGTCGGCGTCGGTGAACGGCCGCAGCCGCAGCCGGGCGGTTTGCAACTCGGGGGTGGGTAATGGCATGCGGAGCATCCTGCCGCGTCACGCTCGCCCCCGCCCATCCGTTTTCCGCATGGTCGGGGACGCGTACGTCCCCGGTGACGCCGGACTCACCGCACGGGCGGTGAGTCCGCACCACCGTGCCGGCACGGTGAGCAAACGGCGGGCCGTACTGGCGCACCCCCGGGACGCCGACCAGCCTCGTCCTACACCGAGCCCCGAACAGATCGAGGTACACCGTCCACTGCACCGGACCAGCCGGCATCACCGACGGCGCGCTCGCTGATCCCCCGCCCTCGTCCGGGCCGGACCTCGCGTCCTAATTTCAGCCACGGCCAGAAATTCAGCCAAGGTCAAGATTCTCGATAAACCGGAATATCAAATTCATCATCCCAGGTGGTGAGATCCGCGTGCCAAGTGTGCGGGGCCTACCTGCGATTTGGGTCGAATTGCCACCTCAGGTTTACCTCAAATCTTCACTGGTTCCTCGCAGTTCGCCCCCTTCCTCGGTAACTTCACTCACGTATTGCCTGCTCAAAGGCGCTAGCCGCGGGATTATCGTTCGACCTACGAGTCCCACGGCAGCGGTCGCCGACCAGGTCCGGCCCAAGGGCAGCGCCACCCACGGCTGCCCGGGCCTGCGCCAGATGCACATCGGGCGCTACCGGGTCCCATACGGGATCACCGAGGCCGCCATCACCATCGTGGCGATCCGCATCGGCTGCGGTGCCGGTTCCGCTCGTATCGGCCGATTGACCCGGGGCGCGCACGACGGGCCAAATCCGCCACGGCTATCGGGCCGGTGGCCGAAATGATTTCCGCGGCGGCGGGAGCGGCCGTACAGCTTTGAACAGATCATTCGATGTATCCCAGGGGGGATCTTTTGCGCAGAACCGGAGTTTCCGCACGCGCTGCCAGCGCCGTGACACTGGCGCTGGCCTCACTCTCGCTCGGCATAGCCGCGCCTGCCTCGCAGGCGGCGGAGACCGCGCTGCCGACCGCAGATAAGAGCCAGCTGGCGCAGATCGCCGACGCCTACCTCCAGCGCCGAGCCGACGCCGTCACCCTCTCGCGAACCCAGACTCTGCGTGCCCCGGCACCTCTTGCGCTGACCGCGCAGGCGGCCGACGTACTCGGAGGCGAGATCACCGCACTGCAGGCCAACGCTACGAAGCTGGAAAAGCGCTGGAGCGGATTCAGCCGTGCCGAAGTGACCGTCATTCCCGGCAAGGGCACGGTCAGCGGTGACACCGCGACGCTGGCGGTCGAGGAGGAAACCCGCCTGTACTTCCCCGACACCAAGCCGGGGGACGCCATCACGCACACCTCGTACCTCCTCCCTCACACGCTGACGTTCAAGCGTGCCGCGGGCGGCGCGTGGAAGCTCGCGGACGATAAGACGTCCGTCGACAGCTCGGGGCCCGCGGCGCCCACGCAGCTTGAGGGTCCCGCCACGATGAGCGAGGCGGACCCGGTCGACGAGATCCTGCCCGCTCCCGTAGACGAGGGCCCCAAGCCTCCGCCCAGCAGCGACGAGCCCGGCGGCGACGCACCGCTGAGGGAAAAGACGTTGGACGGGCCCCTGGCCGGATACAACTACACCGCGATGGTCAACTACGCGAAGAAGTACGGCCTCCGCGGCAACACCGGCTTGCGCACCTATGGGCAGGACTGCACCAACTTCATCTCGCAGGCGGTTTATGCCGGCGGCTGGACGCAGAAGCCGGGCAGCATGTCGGAGCGCGGAGACACCCGGAAGTGGTGGTACGGCAACTACACCTACACGACCAGCTACAGCTGGGCCGGCGCGGAGAACTGGTACTGGTTCGGCCGGAACTCTGGCAGGACCAAGCACGTCCCCAGCGTCTGGGACCTGTTCCCGTCCGACGTACTCCAGGCTGACTGGGGTCCGAACCCCAACGGCAACATCAACCACACGATGATGGTCACGGGCCGGCAGGGAGGCATGCTCTACCTGACCTACCACACCCCCAACTCTGTCGACGTTCCCCTCAGCTACCTTCGAGCCAAGTACCCCAACACATGGTGGTACACCCACCGCACCTGACCCGAAGGGCGGACCCATGAAGAGGGCCCTCGCGCTACTGGCAGTGCCTGTCCTGTGCGCAGCGCTCGCCGCCTGTTCTTCTGATGACAAGGTCGGCAGGAGCGAGAAGCAGACTGCGGAGAAGTACATCGCCGCGCTCAACGCCCGGGACCCTCAGGGGCTCATCGACCTGGATCAGCAGACGCCGGGCAAGACTGGGGTGAAAGAGCACGCCGACAAGCTGATAACGGAGAGCGGCGGCCGCGGCATCAAGATCTCGGACATCAACGTGATCAAGGAGTTCGAGCCGACCCTCGCGAGCGTGACCATCACCGGCACCGACGGCACCGGCAAACCGTTCGACACGGTCATCCTGATGAACAAGAAGGACGGCGACTGGTTCATCGGCCTCGGCGCGCTCCCCGTCAAGGGCACACCGAAGCCCACCGCCGGCTTCTGAGAGGGCGCTCGGTACGGCTCATCGAGACCTCCGCCAAAGGCACCGCCTTCGAAGCGCCGGACGAATCTCGCCGGAAAGCCGCCGCTCAAGCTCAACCTCACCGTTCCCCGCCTCCCGGAATCCCGGGAGGCGGGGAACCCTGCACTCACGAAGAAGAGGCGTCGGCGTGCGGGTGCAGCACCTGAATGCGGACCCCCACCGTGCACTGCCGGTACGTCGGTGAGCGGGTGACCGCCAAGCACCGGTGGGCGCCCGCCGTGGACCAGGCGGAGCGTGAGGCGCTGCTGCGGTATGCGGCCGGCTGCCAGAACGCGGTGCTGGCCTTCGACCGGGCCTCCTGACGGCCGACCGGCACGCAGCTTGCCCTTGGATGCACGTCGGCGCGGTGCCCTCTACCGGATTCGGTAGAGGGCACCGCGCTCGTGTAGGGCTCCAGGGCAGGGCGATGGCGGGCGGCGTCGGAGTGTCTTCCGCTTCCCACCCCGTCACTATTGAGGCGCCTTGTCCGCCGACATCGGTCCTCGACGCGCTCCCGCTGCCGACCGCGAAGGCCATCGAGATCGTGGCGTTCGTCCCCGCCGCCTCGATCGACCCGATCCAGATCGGCGCCTCCTACTACCTGGCCGCCGAAGTATGACGGGCCATTGGTGTGGTGCGTGGTCTGGTTCTGTGACCTGCGGGTGTTCAGATTGCTTGGCGTCTCGGCGAGGAGCAGCGCGCCCTCGGATCGGGGTGGGGGCTTGATTCCCAAGTCTATCCAGACTTCAGAATAAAGCAGGAGCGTGCTCATGGTGGAGCCTTGGCCGATGCGGCCTTCGGGCTCGGGGGCCATCGGCCCGAGAGGCACCGCCAACGTTCGGTTTCCTTGGGTGGAGGAGGATGTGTTCATGGGAGATTCCGCGCGTTTCCGATTGCTTTCTGCCGGCGAGGCTGGCCAGGTCTTCGAGGGCCTGTCTGCGGGTGGGGCGAGGGTTGTCGAAGTCGACACGAAGGGGGCCAGGGACGGAGAGTCGATCGTGCACGCCTTCAGCGAGCTGATTGAGATGGATCCTCCGTTGTCGGGCCGCTGGCATCAGGATGCGTTTTCCGACTCCCTCTGTGGAGGTCTTCACAATCTGGAGGAGAGGCGTGTTGTGCTCGCGCTGCGCGGGGATTTCTGGGTGAAGGAACGGTTCGGGGCGGTGGCCGAGACCTTGGAGATCTTGGGAGAGGTTGCGGACACGCTGGCGGAGGAACGGTTCACTGGTGGTGCGCCGACCGAGTTGGTCCTCTTTGTCGTTGAGACGAACTGAGCCGGGAGCCTGAGTGACCGAGTTCCCCGACAAACCGTGGACTCCTGCGCATCGGGCGGTGGAGTCGGGTGACCATGCCGAGCTGCCCCGTCTCCTCGATTCGGGTGTGGACCCGGTAGAGGTCTGCTGTGGGATGACACTCCTGCTCTACGCGATTGATGTGGAGGGGGATGGGGCACTCCAGTCGGGCGGGTCGCTCGACTGGGCGCTCTGCGATCCTGCTGGCCTATGGAGCCGATCCCACCGCAACATCTGACGGTGAGACTCCGCGCGAGTTGGCGGTCTCCTATAACCACGACATGGCAGTCAGGCTCCTGGATCGGAATAGAGCAGCCCTCGTGGCTCCTGCTGACCGCCCGCGGAGCGGGCTGTGGTCCTGGAGGCGGAGCCGGAAGGCTTGAGGGTGGGAGCGAAGCGGACACCCAACGGGCCGTAGGCTCGGACCCCGTGAAACGGGGCGCCTCCTAAAGGTTGTTGCAGAACGTCTGTGATAGGGCATTCCTGTTGTATCGGTGGGGTGTTGCGGGTTGAGTCGGTGTGGGTGGAGTCGTTCACGGGCTTGCGGATCGAGCGGTTCGCGAAGCTGGTGAAAGTGGTGCGGGAGCGGGGCGGGAACGGGCCCGGCGGTGGCCGTCCGTGGTGCCTGCCACTGCCTGACCGGGTGCTGCTGGTGGCGGTGCACTACCGCACGAACCTGACCATGCGGCAGCTCGCTCCGCTCTTCGGGATCTCCCCGGCCACGGTCTGCCGGGTCATCCAGCGCCTGCGGCCCTTGCTGGCGCTGGAGCTGGCCCCGCGGCCAGTCGCAGACGTGGAACGGTTGTGGATCGTGGACGGAACCCTGATCCCCGTCCGCGACCGCACGGTTGGTGCCTCCTCAAGGAACTACCGGTTCTCGGCGAACGTGCAGGTCATCATCGATGCGGACAGCCGTCTGGTCGTCGCGAGCGCCCGCCCGGCGCCTACCTGGGCACCGGCCTGATCGTCCCGCACCGCAGAAGGCCAGGACGTCCCCTCCTGCGCGGCCAGGAAGAGGACTATGCCGAGCACCGCCGGGTGCGGGCCCGCGTCGAGCACACCTTCGCCCGGATGAAGAACTGGAAGATCCTCCGCGACTGCCGCCAGAAGGGCGACGGCCTCCACCACGCCATCCAGGCCGTCGCCACCATGCACAACGGCGCTATGACCCGGTGAAACAGCAGGCCAAACACCACCCAGACCTGCCCAAGCTGAACCTTCTGCAACAACATTTAGAAGCGTTGCAGCGCCTTCTTGTGGGCTTCTTTCGCCACCCGCTTGAAGAGTCTACGTAGCTCTTCCTTGCGGCTTCCGTAGGTTTTCATCGCGTGACAGTTGGGGCAGAGAGCGATCATGTTCTTCGGGTAATCCCGCCCTCCAAGGGCGAGATCCATGATGTGGTCGACCTGAAGTATCGCTCTGCCGTCGGGTGTTTTATCCGAGGGCATCCCACCGCAGTCAGGGTTTTCGCATTTGTCCTGGGCTCGGGCCCGTACTGCTTCGACGGCCTGCGGGTCCCGGTACACCTCGACAATGGTGCGCTCCACCGTCCGCCCATCCCGTTCGGATGCCTTCAGTTTTGCGCACACATGCCGATACCGGTCACCGTCACGTGCCTCCTCCGCCACGAGGATGTCGGGTGACTGGCTCTGGTTCCCAGCACACTCCAGACACCAGGCATTTCGGGGTCCGCGCCGCAGCGGCCGCTCGGCGATCAGATTGGAACCGTACTCACAGACCGTGCGGTGGATGGTGCATGCCAGTCCGTATTCCAAGGGGCTCACAGACCGGCCACGCCGGACCACTTCCGCGGCGTCCCTCGGCTTGCTGTACAGGAGGTCCCAGCCCTCAACGCAAGAAGGCCCCACCGCCGACTTGCGCTTGATTCCGTCACTGTCGATCTCCATGGCATCTGTCACAGCCCAGAAAACTACGTGCCCCAAACCTGACGCTCCATCCCCCGCCCAGCCTGTGGACAGCAAGCCATGCTCGGAAGGACTGAGGGTGGGAGCGAAGCGAACACCCAACGGGCCGTGGGCTCGGGACCCCGTGAAACGGGGTCGCCTGGGAGGCCGTGGGTCCGCGAAGCGGGCCGTTCATGGAGGGCGGCGGAGCCAGAACCAGTCCGGAGCGAAGGACTCCTGGCCGAAGGCCGGCTATTTGAGTCGGCTGTCTAGCATCATGGAGTGATCGATTTTTCTGGGTTGTCTTCTGCGGATTTTCTGGCGGCACCCAAGGCATGGGGCCCAGGAATTACCTGGCACTGGGAGGCAGCACAGTTGAGCTCTCCTCTGCTGGGACTACATTTGACCTGAGTTCTTTTTCCAGAAATTTTGAAAGGTATGCACTGCTGGTGTTCTTGTGGGCCCCTAAATTGCTGACCCCTCTGGCAGCCGGGAGAAACAGGCTCCTGTGCCTGGGCTGGAAAAGTGGGCGGCAACCTTCTGAGAACATCTTCTCAGCCCACACAAACAAAACCTTGAGAAAACGCCCGGGGCTGCTGGGAAGGAGAGCCCCACGTCCTGCCTTCTTCCCTCAGCTCTGCCCCTGGCGGTGACCACCCCGTCTCTCTGCCCGGCCAGGCCCCCGGCAGCACTGGAGGGACGCGCCGCACGGCCTGGGCCTGAAGGCACCCTCCATCTGGCTGCCCGCTGCACTCCCCGGCCCCGGCCACCCGGCGCCTGCTGTGCACCTGTAACCTTCCTGCGGCCCCTGCTGAAGCTTCCAGGATCTGGTGGAAACAGAAGGACCTGCCAGGAGATGAAGAGCAGCGGGCTCCTGGGCCCAGGCTTCCCACAGGCCAGCGTGCTCTGTGTCTCAGCTGAATCCCTCCATGCTGGCAGCAGGCCTCTCTCTCTGAGCTCTTCTTTGCTCTCCCCTGGCATCTCAGTGGGAGGCCTGTGGACTCAGACCTGATCTCCTTCCTCTGAAGACAGAGATTTCTCAGCATGGCAGGCAGAAGCCCTTGGTCCCCTCCAGAAACAGGCCTGAGAAACCATTCTCAAAAGGCTTCATTCTGCTTTAAAACTGAAGAGCTTCCAATTCAGATCTCTGAAAGCATACTGTTTGTTTCAGTG
>NZ_JAPELZ010000002.1:0-346331 GCF_026343255.1 Streptomyces sp. NBC_00086
CCACGGAGGGTGAGATTCGGGGCTCCGGGCGGTGACCCGCCCCACAGGACCTTGGTCACATACGAGGCGGGATAGTAGTCCTTAAACGTCCCTTACCGGGCCCCTCGCATCGCTCCCCACCAGGGGTAATGCCTGCCCAGCCGGTGGGGGGCCATTGCGCCCCGGCTGCGAGGACCACTAGTAAGAGGGGTCGTTGCCAGGCGAGCTCGACCCCCGTAGAACTGGATGAGTCGCAGGGCGGACGGAGATCCCCCGGATCCCCGCTCCCGCCGACGAACCCCTCTCCTTCGTGTGAGTGGCTCACGCATGCTCCGGCATGCTGCGGCAGCCCTTGTCCCCTGCGAAAGGCCCGTCCGTGTCCAACGCCGTCATCCGCCGCATCGCCGCTTCGAAGAAGACCCTCACGGGTACCGTCCTCGCCCTGGGCGTCGCCGGTTCCATGCTGGCCGCGGTTCCCGCGCAGGCCGCCCCGATGAGTGCCAAGGCGATCGCTCAGCAGATGATCAAGGACCCGGCGCAGTTCGCGGCGTTCAACAACATCGTTTCCCGTGAGAGCGGCTGGGACCACACCGCCACGAACTCTTCCTCGGGTGCTTACGGCCTGGTCCAGGCCCTGCCGGCCTCGAAGATGTCCTCGGCGGGCTCGGACTGGAAGACCAACCCGGCCACCCAGATCAAGTGGGGCCTGGACTACATGAACTCCCGCTACGGCAGCCCCGAGGGCGCCTGGAGCTTCTGGCAGAACCACCACTGGTACTAAACCACCAGCGGATCGCGGGGACACGAAAACGCTTGGCCGGACCCCTCCGGCCGGGCGCTTTTGCATGCGCCCGCGGAGGCAACGGCTCACCCTTGCGCCGGTGCCCCGCCCCTTTCGGCCCGGTCCACCAGTCGGGAGAGCTCCGTCCGGGAGCGCACTCCGAGCACGGCGAAGACGTTGCGCAGGTGGTGGTCGACGGTGCGCGGGCTGACGGAGAGGGTCAGCGCCACCTCCCGGTTCGTGGCGCCCTCGGCGACACAGCGCGCGATCCGCAACTGCTGCGGTGTGAGCAGGGCCAGCCCGCCCGCCGGCGCCGGTGCGGGTGCGTCGCCGGTGGCCCGCAGTTCGGCGCGGGTCTGCTCGGCCCAGGCCGGGGCCCCGCAGCGCTCGAAGGTGACCAGCGCGTCCCGCAGCCGGTTCTTCGCCTCGGCCGGACGGCGCCGGCGGCGCAGCCACTTTCCGTACAGCAGCTGGGTGCGGGCCCGTTCGAAGTCGCCGTGCACCGTCTCGTGCTGTGTCAGTGCCAGGGCGTAGAGCGCATCGGCGGTGTCGTCCGGCGGGGCGATCAGGGCGCGGCACCGGGCCAACTGCGCCGGTGCCTGAGGATCGGTGCCCAGGGCGGCCCAGAGGGCGAACTCCTCGACGGCCGCCTTCGCTTCCGCCGAAGCCCCGGACTGTACGGCCGCTTCCACGAAGCACGGCAGGGCGAGCATGCGGACGGCGAAGTGGCCGCACCCGGGCCCCGGCCTGGTCAGCGGGCCGAGCCGGGCGGCGGCCTCGAAGGGCCGGCCCCGGCACAGGTCGGCGCGCGCCGAGGCCCATTCGGCCAGGGTGACGGCTTGCAGCAGCCCGTGCGGGCGCGCGATCTCCACGGCCGCTCCCGCGTGCGCGGCGACGGCTGCCGCGTCGTCCTCGACCGAGGCGACCAGGGCCAGGATCGCGTGCTGACCTGCGGCCACGTTGCGCTGGCCGGCCCGGTGGGCGGCGCGGAGGCCTTCCTGTGCGTGGGCCCTGGCCCGCGCGTGCTGGCCGGCCCGCAGCTCGGCGTACGCGAGGTGTTCGAGGATCCGCGGGGTGAGGGAGGCCAGCCCCCGCGACCGGGATACGGCCAGGGCCCGCGCGTTGGCCCGGCACGCCGCCGCGATGTCGCCGAGTACGAGCGCGGCCACCCCGGCCCGCAGCAGCCGGGTGGGGTCGTCGTCGTCCCGCGCACGGTCGAGGACCCGGCGCAGCGGTGATCGTGCCTCGGCCAGGTGCCCGACGATCGCCGTGCGCAGTCCCGCCCGGTAGTCGAGCATCGGATCCACGCCCCGGCCGGGCGCGAACGGGTCGGCCGGCGCCGCCGGTGAGCAGGCGAAGGCGGGGTCCCGTGGTGGAGCCGGGAGCGGGGCCTCGGCGAGGGCCGCGAGGCAGGCGGCGGCGTCGCCCGCGGCCCAGGCCGCGTCCATGGCCTCCATCCTGGCTTCCAGAGCGGCCTCCGCGTCGGACGGGTCGAGCCGCTCCGCGGCCATGATCAGCGCCTGATAGGCGTCGCCGACCGGCCCGTCCCGCAAGGCCATGCTGCCCCGGACGAGCTCCGTGCGGCCCTGCAGCGCATCGGGGGACGCGCCCTCCCGGGTGGCCGCCAGCAGCCGGCGCGCCCTGCGGGCGTGCCCGGCCAGGCGGGCGTAGTCCGCCGCGGCGGTGAGGCGGGCGGTACGGGCATCCTCGTGGGCGGTGAGTTCCGCGGCCCTGGCCAGGGCGGCCGAGCGTTCCATGCCGGACGTCGGCGTGCCGGGAGCGGCCGCCTCGACGAGGCCGGCCGCGAGGACGGCGTCGGGCCCTTGCGCGGCCAGTGCGAGGTGCAGCAGGTGGTGCAGGCGGTGGCGGTCGGAGTCGATGACAGAGGCGAGCAGCGCGTGGGCGGCCCGCCGCTGCGAGGACGGCGCGCCGGAGTACACGGTCCGGCGGAGCAAGGAGCCTGCGAAGGCGATGCGGTCCCCGTCGTGGTGCACCAGCCTCGCCGCCTCGGCGGGGTCCAGCGCGGCCGGGTCGAGTCCGGCCTTGCGGGCGGCCAGCAGGACCAGGGAGGCATCCGCCCCGGCCGCGTCGGGATCGGGCTCCTGCGCGGCCGCCACCAGGAGCAGGAGCTGTCGGGCGGGGGACGGCAGCGGGGCGAGGCGGCTCCCGAAGACGGCCCACAGGGCGCCGCCGTCCACGAGCGGGCGCGGCAGCGGCCGATGGCCGCCGAGCTGATCCGGTGTCAGGCGCTGGGCGAGGGCCGTCAGGACGGCCGGGTTGCCTTCGGCCTCCGACAACAACTCCGAACGTACGGCAGGGTCCAGTCCCCCACCGGTGAGGTCGCGGAGCAGGGCGGTCGCCGCACCGTCGTCGAGCGGGCCGAAGCGGACCACGGGCAGTCCCGCGAACTCGGGATCGTCCGCCCGGTGTTCCGCGACCGAGAGCAGGAGTCCGATCGGGCGCGCGGGGTCGGGACGTCGTGCGGCCGAGCCGAGGACGGCCCGCGAGGGCGCGTCCCACAGATGTACGTCGTCCACGCAGACGAGCAGGGGATGTTCCTCGGGGACGTACTGCCTCAGCAGTTCGGGCAGTCCGGCCGGCCGGACCGTTCCGAACGCGGCCCGCGGCGGCGCCGCGCCCCTACTCTCGGCCGCCGCGCACAGCAGTGCGTGCATACCGTCGTAGGGGCGGGGCTCGCCGGGGAGGCGTCGGGGGCGAAGGACCGGCCCGAGCGTGAACGCGTCGGCGGCCCAGGTGAGAAGAGCACTGCGGCCCAGGCCGGGCTCCGCCGCGAGCAGCAGCGCCCCGCCGTGTCTGGGCCGGAGCTGATCCGACAGGGCGGCCACAGCCGCCAGTTCGGTCGTCCGGCCGTAAATCCGGCAAGGAGTTGCCGCAGTCGTGTGTCCGGTCACGCCGGTGAGGTTACTGCCGTGTAAACAATGGCGGAAGACCGTACGCAGCAGGTGGGAGGCCGAAGCGGAACGGCCTCCCACCTTTCGGGGGTGGTTCAGGAGGTGTGGGGGCAGTTGCCCCGGTACTCCTCGATGGTCAGGCTCGGGCTCGGCACCGGGCAGAGGAACTGCTCGAAGCGGGTGTCGTTGTCGATGAACCGCTTCAGCCACGAAATGCTGTACTTCGCGATCGTGGTGTCCGAGCTGTTCGGGGTGAAGTGCGTGGCGTTGTTGAGTTCCAGGTACGCCTTGTCGAGCGAGCTGGGCAGGCTCGTGTAGAAGGGCTCGGAGTGCGTGGCGACCGGCGCGACCGTGTCGCCGTCGGCCCCCACGATCAGGGTCGGGGTCTTGATCTCGGGCCAGGACTTGTCGGTGTTCCAGCCGGTGAGCGCGATCGCCGCCTGCAGCGAAGTCCGGCTCTTCGCGGCCTCCAGCGTGCCGCCGCCACCCATGGAGTGGCCCATCACACCGAGCCGGCTGCTGTCGATCCTGTTGCGGACGCTACTGCGCTCCGTCAAGTAGTCCAGGGCGGAGAGCAGTTGACGTCCCCTGCTGTCGGGCTGGTCGAGGGTGGTGAGCGTGTCGATGGTCATGACGATGAAGCCCTGGGAAGCCAGTCGCGGGCCGAGCCAGGCGATGGAGGACTCGTAGGCGGTGAAGCCGGGCGAGATCACCACGGCGCCGAAGGTCCCGTCCGCGGTGGACGTGGGGTAGTAGATGGTGCCGCCGCCGAAGCCGGTGACCAGCAGGGAGGAAACGCTGGTCTGCGACACCGAGTAGGAGCCGCGGAGTGCCTCGATGCTCGAGTTGGTCGGAGCGGGGCCCCGCTCGTACGGGTTGGCCGCGGCCTGTGCCCCGGACGCCGTGAACGTGGCGATCGCGCCGATCGTCACGAGCGCCGCCAGTGCGGACACGAGCGAACGGAGCCGCGTCCCGCCGCCGGCGGGGTCGACGGACCGTCCCCGCATACCGGCGGCGCCGTGGTCGGAGTTGGCCTGGTGGGCGTTGTCGGAGTGTTGCTGCTGCACGACGGAGTCGTCCTCTCGGTCGTGGCGGAGCCTTCCCGGCGGTGGCCCGTACCCGGCTGAATGCCGAGGTCCGTGCCCCCTGACGGTGCTTCCCGCCGCTGTCGCTGGCCGGACCACTGTCACGGCGCGCTCCGCGACCGCACATCGGTGGAATCACCGGTCTCGCCGACGCAATCACCGGCCCCGTCGGTGGACGTACCGGGGCGCCGCCGGACGTACCGGTCTCGCTCAGCCCCCCGACAACCGGTACGCGTCCCGCGCCAGGGTCAGCGCGATCAGGTCCCGCGGACGGGACAGGGACTTCGACGTCAGGCTCTCCAGCCGGCGCAGCCGGTTGAAGACCGTGTTGCGGTGGCAGTACAGGCGGCTCGCCGCGCGGCCCGCCGAACCCTCCGCCGTCAGCCAGGCGTCGAGGGTCTCCAGCAGCATCGCCCGGTCCGCCGGGTCCAGGTCCAGCAGGGGGCCGAGGACCGCCTGGACCAGCTCGGCAGACAGCTCGGGCTGGCGCACGACCAGGGCCGTGGGCAGCCGGTCGGTCAGCCGTACCAGCACCCGTTCGTCCTGCCCGCAGGTCCGCAGCGCCGTCTCCGCCAGCCGGCGGGCCCGGCCCAGTTCGGCCAGTCCGTCCACCACGGGGCTGATCCCGCCCGGTCCCGGGCAGCGGTCCGCGAGCTCCACCGCCAGCTCGGCCGTCGAGGAGTCGCCCAGCGCCACCACGGCCAGCTCCCGCTCCGTGCGCATCCGCCAGAACAGCCGCATCCCGCCCGCCGCCACCACCCGGTGCACCGTGTCACCCCGGTCGGCCGGCAGCACGACCACCGCGTACCGCCCCTGCTCCGGCAGGTCCAGGGCGAGCGCCACCTGGGCCGCCAGCGCCGGAGCGCTGTCCCCCTCCAGCAGGGCGTCCAGGAGGGCCTGCACCCGCTCGTCGCTGCGCCGGCGCATCTCGACCTCCGCGCTGCGGTACGCCTCCGCGGTCGCGGCGGCCTGCTGCTCGATCCCGGCCCACATGGCCCCGGCGGCGCGGGCCAGTACGGGCAGCGCCTCCGGGTCCTTCTCGGTGACGATGTCCAGCAGCGCGTCCCAGGTGAGCCGGCCCGCCCTGCGGTACGCGTAGAGCAGCAGGTCCAGTGGCAGCCCCTGCTCGGCCCGTCGCCGGCCCAGTTCCTCCGCGTACGACAGGTCCTTGCGCGGGGCGGACCGGGGTGCGGCGAAGGCCTCGATCCCGTAGTGCATGGCTTTGCTGACCTGGCTCCAGTGTTCGTCCCGCGGAACGGCCAGGTCGAAAAGCGGCGAATGTTTCGCCAGGTCCTTGATGAGCTGGTCGGTGAGTCCGGGAATGTCCGTGATCAGTACGTCCGCCGCCGACAGCAGGACCGACCATTCCTGTTCCGTGCGTGTTCTACGTCCACCCATGGCCGCCGAGGATGTCACCCCGCCCACCGCCGCCGCCAGGGGCGTGCGCGGCCGGTCTGTGCCCGTGCACAACGCGCGAGTTCCACGGCTGGTCATCGGCAGCGATTCCGCATCCGCCGGTGGACGTCCGCCCCGCCACGGTGTTGGTCTGTGCGCCAGCACAAGGCTGCCCAGAGGAAGGAAACACGTGGGTTCGCTACAGGTACGCGCGCTCTCCGTCGGCTACGGGCCGGTCCGGGCACTGCGCTCCGTATCGCTCGACGTGCCCGCCGGCGCCGTGGTCGTCGTACTCGGTGGGAACGGCGCCGGGAAGTCGACGCTGCTGCGCGCGGTGTCCCGGACGCTCGGGTTCCACCGGGGCACCGTGACGGACGGCGCCGTCACCTTCGACGGCAAGCCGCTGGACGGGCTCAGCCCGGACCGGGTCGTCGCCGCCGGGGTGGTCCAAGTACCCGAAGGACGCAAGATCTTCACCCGCATGACCGTCGCGGACAACCTCCGTGCCGGGGCCCTGGGAGGCCGCGCGGGATCCCGCGCCGATACGGCCCGATCGCTGGCCCGGGTGCACGAGCTGTTCCCCGTACTGGCCCAGCGGGCTCGGCAGCGGGCCGGACTGCTGTCCGGCGGCGAACAGCAGATGCTGGCCCTGGGCCGGGCCCTGATGGCCCGCCCGCGCCTGCTCCTGCTCGACGAACCCACCCTCGGGCTCGCCCCCAAGATGGCCGCCACCATCGCCGAGACCATCACCGAGATCAACGCCTCGGGCGCCTCGGTCCTGCTCGTCGAGCAGAACGCCGCCCTGGCCCTGAGGCTTTCCTCGCACGCCTACGTCTTGGAGGTCGGCGAGGTCACCCTCGACGGCCCGGCCGACGAGCTGGCCGCCTCGGACGAGGTCCGGCGCCGCTACCTCGGCATCACGGACGAGACCGCACCCGGGCCGGCCACCGCCGGGACGGGCCCGGAACTGCGGAGGTGGTCGGCGTGAACGAGAACGCCTCCCCTCCGCCGCTCACCGTCACCGACGTCACCGTCCGCTTCTCCGGCCTCACCGCCCTCGACTCCGTGTCCTTCACGGTGGAACCCGGCAGCGTGCACGCCGTCATCGGACCCAACGGTGCGGGCAAGTCCACCTGCTTCAACGTGCTGTCCGGGGTGTACCGGGCCACCAGCGGGAGCGTCCACTTCGGCGACGCCGAGCTCACCGGTCTCGCCCCGCACGCCGTCGCGGCCCTCGGCATCGCCCGCACCTTCCAGAACCTGGCACTGCCCCCGCACACCACCGTCGCCGAAAGCCTCCTGCTGGGGCGCCACCGGCTGATGCGGACCGGCTTCCTGGCCGCCGGACTGCGGCTGCCCGCCGCCGCCCGCGAGGACCGCCGGCACCGTGAAAGGGTCCGGGAGATAGCCGAGTTCGTCGGGCTGGAGGGCGACCTCGCGGCGCCCGCCGGTTCGCTCCCGTACGGAAAGCAGAAGCTCGTCGAGCTGGCCCGCGCCCTGTGCATGGAGCCCCGGCTGCTGCTCCTCGACGAACCCGTCGCCGGGATGACCGCGGACGAGAGGCAGCGCACCGCCGCCGTCATCGCGGGTGTCCGGGACAGCCTCGGCATCTCGATCGTGCTGGTCGAACACGACATGGGCATGGTGATGCGGCTCGCGGATGCGGTGACCGTACTCGACTTCGGCAAGCGCATCGGCGGCGGGACCCCCGCGCAGGTGCAGAACGATCCCGCGGTCATCCGCGCATACCTCGGAGAGGAGGAACCGGCCGCATGACCACTTTCCTCGAACTACTTCTCGGCGGGCTCTCCATGGGCTCCGTCTACGCACTGATCGCCCTCGGCTTCGTGGTCATCTTCAAAGCCACCGAAGTGGTCAACTTCGCCCACGCCTCCCTGCTGCTGGCAGGCGGCTACGTCACCGCGACCCTGCACGAGGAGCTCGGATTCTGGGGCGCCCTCCTGGCCGGCGCCCTCTCGGCGGCCGCCGTCGGGGCGGCCATCGAGTTCCTGGTGATGCGGCGCTACCGGGGCCAGGACCAGAGCGTGCTGGCCATCGTCACCATCGGCGTCGACATCCTCCTCATCACCGACCTCACCCGGCGCCTCGGCACCGACGTGCTCTCGCTCGGCGATCCGTGGGGCGACCGCGTGGTCCACCTCGGCGCGGTCACCGTGCCCCAGACCCGGATCGCCGCCATCCTGGCCGCCGGGCTGCTCATCACCGTGTTCCTGCTCGTGTTCCGGCACACCTCCTGGGGCGTCGCCATGCGCGCCGCCGCCGAACAGCCCGAGACGGCCGCGCTGATGGGCGTACGGCTGGGCCGGGTCTCGATCGCGGCGTGGGCCGTGGCCGGTGCACTGGCCGCCGTCGCCGCGCTCTTCCTGACCGTCTTCCCCACGCCCGGCCTGGAGCGGGCCACGTCCCTGGCCGCCCTGAAGGCCTTCCCGGCCGCGATCCTCGGCGGCCTCGACTCCACCTCCGGCGCACTGGCCGGCGGACTGATCGTCGGAGTCACCGAGGCGCTGGCCACCGGCTACCAGGGCCAGTTGACCTTCCTCGGCCGGGGCATCGGAGATTTGGCCCCGTACCTCGTGATGGTCGCGGTCCTGCTGATCCGGCCCGCCGGACTCTTCGGCACGAAGGAGCTCGCCCGTGTCTGACACCCGCAGCCCCGTGCTGCAACCCGAGGCCGTCGCCCCGGTGGCGGCCACCCGGCCGGGCCTGCTCAGCGCCCGGAACGCGGCGGCGGCCGCCGCCGGCCTGGTGCTCCTCCTGCTGCCGTTCTACCTCGACCGGTTCTGGCTGCAGGCCGGGCTGTTCGCCATCGCCGCCGCCATCGGGGCCATCGGACTCAACCTGCTCACCGGAGCCACCGGTCAGCTGTCGATGGGACACGCCTTCTTCCTCGCCGTCGGCGCCTACGGGTACTGCGCGCTCGCCGGGGACGGCAGCACGGTGGGCAGCCACACGCTGGTCGGCCTCGGCCTGCCCAGCTGGCTCGCCGCGATCCTGGCCGTCGCCCTCGCCGGGGCGGCGGGCGGCATCTTCAGCCCCATCGCCGGCCGGCTGCGCGGCGCCTACCTCGGCATCGCCACGCTCGCGCTGATCTTCATCGGCCAGCACGTGCTGTTCAACGCCACCAGCGTCACCGGCGGCTTCAACGGCCGGGAGGTGGAGCCGCTGTCCCTCTTCGGCTTCACCTTCGACGACACCGAGACCGTCATCGCGGCCGTCCCCTTCCAGTCCGCCGAGAAGCTCTGGTACGTGGGCCTCGCGGCCCTCCTCTGCGGAGCCCTGTTCGCACGCGGCGTCCTGCGGGGCCGTCCCGGCCGGGCCATGAACGCCCTGCGCGACCACAGCATCGCCGCTGGGGTGATGGGGGTGCCGGTCGCCCGGTACCGGGCCGCGGTCTTCGTCCTGTCGTCCATGTACGCGGGGCTCGCCGGCGTCCTGCTCGCACTGGTCTTCCAGCGCACCGTGCCCGACTACTTCGGCATGGTGCTGTCCCTGGAGTACCTCGCCATGATCGTGATCGGCGGCCTCGGCACGGTCTCGGGCGCCATCGTGGGGGCGGTCTTCGTCTCCCTCCTGCCCCAACTCCTCACCCGCTACAGCGACGCCCTCCCGCTGGTGTCCGCACCCGGAACGGGCGGGGTCTCGCCGGGCGAGGCCTCCCGCTACCTGTACGGAGCCGCCGTCGTCGTGGCCGTCCTGTTCCTGCCCGGCGGTCTCACCGGCATCACCCGGATCCTCCGCACCCGCACCCGCACCACACCCTCGAAGGAGCGAACGTGAACAGAAGAAGGCACGCTGCCGCGATCCTGGCGGCCGCACTCGTCCTGACCGGCGCAGCCGGGTGCAGTAGCAAGGCCAAGACTGCAGAGGGCGACAAGCCCGCCGCAGGCGGGATCAAGACCGGCCCCGGGGTGAGCGACAAGGCCATCAAGCTCGGCGCGCTCACCGACATGACCGGCGTCTACGCCTCCCTCGGCAAGAGCGTCACCCAGGCCCAGCAGCTGTGGGTGAAGCAGACCAACGCGGCGGGCGGCATCTGCGGCCGCACCATCGAGCTGACGGTCCGCGACCACGGCTACGACCCGCAGAAGGCCCTCGCCGGCTACACCGAGCTGGAGCCCTCCGTGCTGGGCTTCTCCCAGTTCATCGGCTCCCCGTTCGTCTCCGCCGTCAAGCAGCGGATCGACGGACAGGACAAGGGGCTGGTCATTCCCCAGGCCTGGTCCGCCTCGCTGCTGGGCAGCCCGTACATCCGCACGGTGGGCGCGACGTACGACGTCGAGACCATCAACGCCGTCGGCTACCTCCTCGACGAGAAGCGGATCGCCTCCGGCGACAAGATCGGGCACGTCTACTTCGAGGGCGACTACGGCGAGAACGCCCTGACCGGAGCCAAGGCCGTGGCCGCCGAGACCGGGCTGACCATCGTCGAGCAGAAGATCAAGCCGACCGACAACGACATGACGGCCCAGGTCGCGGCGCTCAAGCAGGCCGGGGTCAAGGCCGTGATCGTCAGTGCAGGACCCCGGCAGGCCGCCTCGCTCGTCGGGGTCGCCGCCGCGAGCGGATGGGGCGTGCCGGTCGTCGGCAACAACTCGGCCTTCTCCCCGCAGCTCCTGGCCACCCCGGCGGGCGCGGCCCTGCAGAAGGACTACTACTTCGCCTCCTCCACCTTGCCGATCGGCTCGACCGAGGCGGCTCCGGCCGCGCTGGCCGCCGCGTACAAGGCGGAGTACCCGGACTCCGGGCTGGACAACGGCGTGGTGGCCGGATTCTCGGCCGGCACCCTGTTCGGGGAGGTGCTGAAGAAGGCCTGCGCCGACAAGGACCTGACCCGCGAGGGCATCCGGGCCGCGCTGCTGAGCCTGAAGGCCTACGACAACGGCTTCGGCATCACCCACGACTTCTCCGACCCGAAGGCGCCCTCGACCCGGCAGAGCGTGATCCTGAAGCCGGACGCTTCGGTCCCCGGCGGCATGAAGGTGGTGAAGGGGCCGGGCACGGCACCCGCCGCGGCGAAGTTCACGCCCGCGTCCTGAGCAATGCGTCCAGCCGTTGCCGCCCCGGCCCGTGCCGGGGCGGCAACGGCCGTTCGGCTGTCCGGCCGGTCCGCTGTCCGGTTCCCGGCGGGCCCCGGCCGGTCGCGAACCGCCGACGCCTTACGGGCGGGCCGTGAAGGCGGCTTCCGTGAACTCCGTGACCTCGGTGAAGCCGAGCCGGCGGTAGAGCCGGACGGCGGTGGCGTTGTCCGCACGGACGTTCAGCCCTATGTGGTCCACGGTCTTTCCGAGCTGTCGGCACAGGGCCGCGACGCAGGCGCCGCCCGCGCCCTGGCCGCGTACCCGCGGGTGCGTGGTGACGTTCCCGAGCGCGGCGACCCGGTACGCGGCCGAGTGGACGTGCACGCCCGCCACGGCGACCAGCTGCCCGTCCTGGCGCGCGCCGAGGTACTGGCCGGTGTCGAGCATGCGGTGGTCGAACCAGTTGCCCGGGTACGCCTGTTCGAACAGTTCGAGCAGTTGCGGGAGGTCGTCCCGGCTCAGCGGAGCGGGCCGCCACGGCCCGGCGGGATACCGGTCGGCCAGGCCGGGCTCGGTCAGCGCCATCCTGAGCAGGGTGCCGTGCGACTCCGCGGTGTACGCGGATTCCAGTACCTTCGCGGCGTTCCCGGTCAGGTGTCCGAGGAAGCGCCGGGGGAGTACGGGCAGCAGCGCCTCGGCCAGTTCCTCCAGGGCGGCCGCCTGCCCGGGGCGGGTGAACCCCAGCAGCGTCGGGACGTCGCCGACGGCGTAGAGGAGTGCCACCGGGCCGTCCTCGGAAAGGGTGTACCAGCTGGTGTGGGGCCACGGCAGGTCGTCGAGGTCGCCGAGCTCCATCAGGTTCACGGCCGGGTCCCGTTCGAAACGGGCGGCCAGGGCTGATCGGTCGTGAAGGCTGTGCAGGATCACCCGGACAGAGTACGGCGGGGACCGGACCGGCTCGACGGCGAGGTGGGCACGGACGCGGGACGCCCTCCGCCGGACGCCCCCGCCGGACGCGGCGACGCCCCGCACCGAAAGGGTGCGGGGCGCCGGGATGCTGCGGCTCAGAGCTGCTGCTCAGGGCTGCGGCTCAGAGGGGACGGATGTCCTCGGCCTGCGGGCCCTTCTGGCCCTGCGTGACCTGGAACTCGACCTTCTGGCCCTCCTGGAGCTCACGGAAGCCCTGGGCGTTGATGTTGGAGTAGTGGGCGAAGACGTCGGGGCCGCCGCCGTCCTGCTCGATGAAGCCGAAGCCCTTTTCCGAGTTGAACCACTTCACAGTTCCGGTGGCCATCTGAATGCTCCCTGTCGGGGACGAGGGCCCTCGCTTGTGAGGACCCTTGGGTGTGGGTTGCTTGCCCTGGTCCTCCGACGCTTGGTGAAGCGGTACTTCGGACACACGACTGCCGATCACGAGGCATGATCTACCCACTTGCACGAGGAGGGCAAACCGATGATCGGTTTGCCCTTGCATCGGCACCTCCCCGGGTCGGCGAAGACGTCTCACAGCGGTCTTCGCACCCGGTGCCAAGAGCCCGGAACGGCGCGGGGCACAGGGCGCTCAACCTGCCCATGACCTGCAGCCTCTAGGGTGGCCCTCATGGAGTCTTACACGATGGGGCAGGCCGCCGAGCTGCTGGCCGTGAGCGTGGACACGGTGCGGCGGTGGGCGGACGCGGACCGCTTCCCGACCCACCGGCAGGGCAACCGGCGCATCGTGGAGGGGCCCGACCTCGCCGCGTTCTGCGTGGAGGTCGCCCGGGAAGGCGCCGAGGGCGAGGACACCCCGCACACCTCGGCGCGCAACGCGTTCCCGGGGATCGTGACCGCGATCAAACTGGGCGAGGTCTCGGCGCAGGTGGAGGTCCAGGCGGGGCCGCACCGGGTGGTGTCGCTGCTGACCCGGGAGGCCGTCGAGGAACTCGGCCTGGAGCCGGGCGTCACGGTCACCGCACGGGTCAAGTCGACCAGCGTGCACGTCGAGCGCGGCTGAACGGCCTTGGAGTGGGGGACGGGCCTGGCCGGCCTGGCCACCGGCCTGCTGATCGCGGTGATCACCGCACCGGTCGGCGTCTCCGGGGCGGTGTTCCTGCTGCCCGTGCAGCTGAGCGTGTTCGCGGTCCCGAGTCCGGCGGTCACACCGACCAACCTGCTCTACAACGTCGTCGCCGGCCCCGGCGCGCTCCTGCGCCACCATCGCACCGGCACCCTGCACGGGCCACTGGTCCGCAGGCTGGTCCTGGGAACCCTGCCCGGCGTGGTCATCGGCGCCGTCGTCCGGGTGTTCGCGATCCCGGGCCCGGTGGTCTTCAAGGCCCTGATGGCGGCCTTCCTGCTGCCGCTCGGACTGTGGCTGGTCATCCGCACGCTCCTGCCGTCCCGGCGGTCCGGACGGGCCCGTGAGGAGCTGTCCCCGCGCGCGGTGACCGGCCTGGCCCTGGGTGTCGGAGTGGTCGGCGGGATCTACGGCATCGGTGGCGGCTCCCTCCTGGGCCCCGTCCTCGTCGGCCGCGGCACGCCCGTCGCCCAGGTGGCCCCGGCGGCCCTGGCCTCCACCTTCGCCACCTCGGTGGTCGGGGCCGCCACCTACGCGCTGCTGGCGCTCTCCGGGCCGGGCAGCATCGCGCCGGACTGGTTCCTGGGCCTGTCCTGCGGCGCGGGCGGACTCATCGGCGGCTACCTCGGCGCCCGCCTCCAGCCCCACCTCCCCGAGAAGGCCCTCCGGCTCCTGCTGGGCACCCTGGCCACCGGCGTCGGCACCCTCTACGCCGCCCAGTCCATCGCCTGAGGCTCTTGTCCGAGCCACGGACGGTGACAACGCCTCAGGAGACGGCAACCACGCCTCAGGCGCGCCGGATCCGCCAGAGCCATCCCGTCGTACCGGCCAGCAGAGCGAGCGTCGCCAGGTTTGCCAGGTTGGCCGCGGTGTCGCTCGGCGGTGCGGCGAGGAACAACTTGCAGAGGCCGATGGCGAGGGTCGGCAGGACGGCGGTGAGCAGAACGCCGGTCGTCTTCTGCGTCGAGGTCCAGTGCACCGAGGTGCACAGGAGCACCGCGCCGATGACGCGGAACAACGTGCTCAAGAACGCCGTGACGTCGCTGTAGGGGAGGACCGCGGCGACGAGGAAGGGGACTGTGAGCATCAGGAGGGGGGCCAGGGGGTGCACCTTGCCCCGCCGGACGGGTGCGCCGGCGCCGCTCTCGGCCGGGGACCCGACGACCCCGTCGCCGGCCTCGGCCAGTGCCGTCGCCGCGATCGTACGGGGATCCCCCAGCTCCGCGAGAACCTCGCCGATCGTGACGTGGGGACGTTCGGCGCGGGTCACCTCGATGTGTTCGGCGAGATCGGCGAGGAGTTCCCGGCGACGGTCGGCGGGCAGTGCGGAGGCCTCGCGCTCGACGGCGGAGAGGTAGTCGCTTACGGGGTCGGCCGAGGTCTTCATGCGGGATCTCCGGTGGCGGGGTGCGGGATGGTGAGGAAGTCGTCGACGGCGTCGCGGAAGCCGGGCCAGACGCGGGTGAACTCGTCCAGCGCGGCGCGGCCGCTGTCGGTGAGCGCGTAGTAGCGACGGGGCGGTCCGGAGGCGGACTCCTGCCAGGTCGTGGTGACCAGGTCGTCGCGGCGCAGCCGGGAGAGCAGCGGGTAGACCGTGCCCTGGCTGGTGGCGAGGGTGCCGGAGTCCTCCAGGGCTTGGAGGAGCTCCACGCCGTAGCGGGGGCGGTCCCGCATCAGGGCGAGGACGCAGTACTCCAGGACCCCCTTGCGCAGCTGGGCGGCTGCCCGGGCCTGCTTGGTCGAATCACCTGGTTCCATGCGATGCAAGATACCTGGTGAGGCAACCAGGTGGGAAGAGGGGGTGTGGACCCGGCACGGATGCGTGACCTCGCCGGATTCGCGTGACTGATACTTGATCGCGGACGGGGGGAAGCACGGCTGTGGGGCGACCGGTGAAGGGCTGGTTCCACTGCCAGGTCAAAGGGTGTGGGTGATCGCATGGGCTCGCTGGTGGCGTCGGAAGCCGTCGTGGAGCGCGGGGACAGGTTCGACTGGTTCTGCGAGACGGTGTCCAGCGACGTGATGCCGGTCATGCTCAGCACCCCGCACACGGCCGACTTCCGCGCGAAGATCACGGACCTGGACCTCGGCGTGGTGCGGTTGTCCTCCCTGGCGTGCTCACCGGTGCTCTCGCGCCGTACCTCGGCCCACGTACGGCGCGGCGATCCGGAGCACTTCCAACTGGCCCTCGTGACGCAGGGCCGTGTCCGGATCTCTCAGCGGGGCAGCGATTCGGTGGTCTCCGGGGGGCTCGTGCTCACCGACACCTCACGGCCGAGCTCGGGGGCCTGCGAAGGCGGGCAGGTGGAGACGATCGTGCTGCAGATCCCCCGCCCGGCCCTGGCGCTGCGCCCGAACCGGGTGGACCGCCTCCTCGCACAGAACCTGGCCGCGGACACCGGGTCGGGGGCGATCCTTGCCGACTTCCTGAAAACGTTGCTCACACACGGTTCGCCCTGCCGCCCGGAGGAACTGCACGGGATGGGGGCCATTGCCCTCGGTCTGGCCACCGCGTGCCTCGCGCGACAACTGGGGGACCTGGCCGAGGCGCCCGCCGAGGTCCGCACCCAGGAGACCCTGCAGCGGATCCACCGATTCATCGAGAACAACCTCGGCGACCCCGGCCTGACTCCTCAGGCGATCGCGGACCGGCACAACATGTCCCTGCGGGGTCTGCACGCTCTCTTCGCGGGCCAGGACCTGAGCATCACGGCTCGCATACGCGAAAGCCGGCTACAGCGAGCCCACGCCGACCTCGCCCGTGCGGAACTGCGCGCTCAGCCCGTCCAAGTGATCGCCGCCCGCTGGGGATTCTCCAGCGCCACCGCGTTCAGCCGGGCATTTCGCGAAGCCTACGGAACCACCCCCACCGAACACCGGGCGTCATCGCCGTCCACCCCGGGACAGGCACTCCCGGCACCGGCCGGGCGGGCCGCTCCGCGCGGATGTTAGCTTCCTCCCCGTGGCGGATCATCAAGAGCAGACCAGGGTGGCCTACGACGGCATCGTCGAGCTGTACGCGTCCATGTTCGCCGACCGGCTGGAGACGCAGCCCTTCGCGCGAGCCATGATCACCACCTTCGCCGAGCTGGTGCGGGGCACGGGGAACCCGCGAACGGCCGACGTCGGGTGCGGTCCCGGACACCTGACGGCCATGCTGCACGACCTGGGACTGGACGCCTTCGGGCTCGACCTCTCCCCGGCCATGGTCGACCACGCCCGCCGGGCCCATCCGGCGCTGCGGTTCGACGAGGCGCGCATGGAGGCCCTCCCCATCGAGGACGGCGCGCTCGGCGGCGTACTGGCCCACTACTCGATGATCCACACCCCGCCCGGGGAACTGCCCGCGCTGCTCGCCGAGCAGGTCCGCGTCCTCGCACCGGGGGGCCTGCTCCTGGTCTCGTTCTTCGGGACCGACGGACCGGATCCGGTCCCCTTCGACCACAAGGTGGCGCCCGCCTACAGCTGGCCGGCGGACCGGCTCGCCGAGTTGCTGACCGCAGCCGGCCTCGTCCCCTTCGCCAGGCTGCTCCACGACCCGGCCTCCGAGCGCGGCTTCCTCGACGCTCACCTGCTGGCCCGCAACCCCCGTCCGTAGCCGCTGAAACCGCGCCGCGAGCCGCGCCGTGAATCGCTCCGTGCATCGCGCCGTGAGTCCCATCACGCCGGCACCGTCCTGTGCACGCGTTTCCCGGTGTTAAGGTTTTGTCTGATCGATCTCGATCACAGGATTGTTACTCCCCGAGGACGTCACCTTCGTCGCCACCCGCGACGTCAAGGCGGTGGACCGCTTGAGGGGAGGCAAGGCCTGGGTAGCGCCGTGTGCGCGACCCGGGCCTTTTTTGTTGCCCGGATCCGGGCGTGAGAGATCGCGGACCGAAGCAGGATGGCCAGCGCCCCAGGATGCAAGGACGCATCATGAACACACCCGTAGCCGGACCCGGCACGCTCGCGGAGCAGATCCTCCGCGGCGTCGGCGGAGCCGAGAACATCGAGAGCCTCACGCACTGCGCGACGAGGCTGCGCTTCCAGCTCCACGACGGGGCGAAGGCCGACGCGGCCGCGCTCGATGGCCTCGACGGCGTCATGGCCACCGTGCCGCAGTCCGGTGACCGCCTCCAGATCGTGATCGGCGGAGCCGTCGCACGCGTCTACTCGGAGATCATGAACCTGCCGTCGATGAGCGGCGGCGCCGCGCCCGGCCCGAAGTCCGACGCGGACGTCAAGGCCGCGATGCGGGCCAAGAGCCGCGGCCGCTACGCCTGGGTCGACAACTTCTTCGAGTACCTGTCCGACTCGTTCCGCCCGCTCATGGGCGTCCTGCTGGGCTCCTCGCTCATCATCGCGATCGCCTCCGTCCTCGACGCCCTCGGCTTCGTCGACTTCCGCGCCGCGGACAAGTCCGCCACCTGGGTCTTCGTCGACGCCATGTGGCGCTCGGTGCTGTACTTCCTGCCGATCATGGTCGCCTACAACGCGGCCAAGAAGCTGAAGATCGACCCCTGGGTGGGCGCCGCGGTGATGGCCGCGGTGATGACCCCGAACTTCACCGGCATGCTCAACCCGAAGTCCGGCATCCCCGGCATCACCTGCACCACCAACGGGACCCTGGGTACCCAGGAGTGCGTGGCGCACGTCTTCGGACTGCCGATGCAGCTGAACGACTACGGCGGCCAGGTCTTCGTGCCGCTGCTGATGGTCGCCCTGCTCGCCCTGGTCTACAAGGGCCTGCAGCGCATCTTCCCGGAGGCCGTCCACCTGGTCTTCGTGCCGTTCTTCAGCATGCTGATCATGATCCCGATCACCGCCTTCCTCATCGGCCCGCTGGGCGTCTGGGCCGGCAACGGCCTCGGTGAGGGCCTGTCCTGGCTGAACGGCAACGCCCCGATCGTCTTCGCGATCCTCATCCCGCTGCTCTACCCGTTCCTGGTGCCGCTGGGCCTGCACTGGCCGCTGAACGCGCTGATGCTCGTGAACATCAACACCCTCGGCTACGACTTCATCCAGGGCCCGATGGGCGCATGGAACTTCGCCTGCTTCGGCGCCACCGCCGGTGTCCTGCTGCTCTCGCTGCGCCACCGCGAGAAGGAGATGCGCCAGACCGCCACCGGCGCCCTGGCCGCGGGTCTGCTCGGCGGCATCTCCGAGCCCTCGCTGTACGGCATCCACCTGCGGTTCAAGCGGATCTACCCGCGCATGCTCGTCGGCTGCCTCGTGGGCGGCGTGATCGTGGGCGTCCTGGGCGGCGTGGACACCAAGGCCTTCGCCTTCACCTCCCTGCTGACCATCCCGGTCTTCTCCCCGATGGCCACCTACGGCATCGCCATCACGGCCGCCTTCTTCGTCTCGATGGCGCTCGTGTACTTCTCCGACTTCCGCACCCCGGAGGACCGCGTCCAGGCCAACGCCGACCGCGACGCCGCCGAGGCCGCCTCCCACGGGGAGACCGCGGCAGCCGATGACCGCGAGCTCGTCACCGTCGGCGCCGCCACGGCCGCCGCGGGCGCGTCCACCGGCTCCGCCACCGCATCCGCGACCGGCTCCGTCTCCGCGTCCGCCACCGCCGCCGGTGCCCCCGCCTCCACCCCCGCCCGGGGCACCGAGCTCGCCGCGCCCGTCGCGGGCCGTGTGGTCGGCCTCGACGAGGTCGGGGACCCCGTCTTCGCCTCCCGCGCGCTCGGCGAAGGCGTGGGCATCGAGCCGGCCGACGGCCGCATCGTCGCCCCGGTCGACGGAGAGCTGATCATCGTCGCCGCCACCGGCCACGCCTTCGGCATCCGTACCGCCGACGGCATCGAGGTCCTCATCCACATCGGCATCGACACGGTGAAGATGCGCGGGGAAGGCTTCGACGTCCGCGTCGAGGCGGGTCGGCAGGTCTCCGTCGGCGACCTCCTCGCCGAGGTCGACCTCGACGCCGTGCGCGCGGCGGAGCACCCGACCGTCACCCTCATGACCGTCACCAACACCGCCGACCTCACCTCGGTCGAGCCGCACACCGGGCAGACCGTCGCCGCCGGTGCCCCCGTGGTGACCGTACGGCGGTAACGACCGTCATCGTTCCGACGCGGGCGCGCCACCTCCCGGGGGGCGCACCCGCGTCGGAACGGTTCGGGGGAGAGGGTGGCGCATGCGTGCCAGACAATGCGGGATCATTGGGCAGAACCGGACCGCGAACCGGACCGCGAACCAGAAGGAGAGCAGGCGTTGAAGGCGCTGCGTGTCCTCAACAACAACGTGGTTCTCGCGCGCGACGACAAGGGCCAGGAAGTCATCCTCACCGGTCGCGGCATCGGGTTCAGCTCCCGCCAGGGCAAGCCGGTCGACCCCGCGCTGATCGTGCGCGTCTTCGTCCCGGCGGACGGCCGCGACCCCGATCACCTGAGCGAGGTCCTCGCCCTCATCGACGAGGAGGTCCTGCGGGCCGTCGTCATCGCGCTCGACGAAGCGGGCATCGAGGGGCGCGAGTCCACCCGGCCGACCCTCGCCATCGCCGTCGCCGACCACGTGGCCGGCGCCCTGGACCGGGCCGCGCGCGGCATCGTCATCGAGTACCCGCTGCGCGCGGAGGTCCAGGCCCTGTACGCCTCCGAGTACGCCCAGGCGCAGCGGCTGCTGGACGCGATCAACGAGCGCCTGGACCCGCGCCTGGGGGACTCCGAGGCGATCGCGCTCGCGTTGCACCTGGTCAACGCGGGCTTCGCGACGGGCGACCTGTCCTTCACGTACACGATGACCGGGGTCATCCAGCAGATGCTCGCCGTCGTGCGGGAGCGGTACGGGCTGTCCGTGTCCCAGGAGTCCATGAGCGCGGCGCGGTTCATCACCCACGTGCGCTACCTCTTCGTGCGCATCCAGCAGCACCGGCAGCTGAAGGGGCACGAGACCACGATCGGCGAGGGCATCCGCCGGCACTACCCGGAGGCGACCCGCACCGCGCAGCAGTTGGCGACGATCGTCGAGCTGCGTCTGGGCGAGCACCTGAGCGAGGACGAGGTCTCCTACCTGGCACTCCACGTGGCCCGCATGACCACGGAGCCGGACGGCACCGCCGCGTAGGCGGGCCGGCGGGGGAGCCAGTGGTACGGGACGCGGATCCGCCGGCGCACCTCAGCCCGGCGGCGCGACGAGGCCGAACTCGTAGGCGAGGATCACCAGGTGGACCCGGTCGCGGGCGTCGAGTTTGGTGAAGAGCCGTGCGAGGTGGGCCTTCGCGGTGGCGACGCTGATGGTGAGCTCCCCGGCGATCTCCGCATTCGACAGACCGCGGCCGACAAGGGTCAGGACCTCGCGCTCCCGGGCCGTGACGCCGCCCGCGACCACCCGGCGGGCTTCCGGCCGGACATCGGGGGAAGGGGCGGGACGCGCCGCGAACTCCTCGATGAGACGGCGCGTGACGCCCGGCGCGATGAGGGCGTCCCCGGCGGCGACGACCCGGACCCCGTCCAGGATGGACTCCAGCGGCATGTCCTTGACGAGGAAGCCGCTCGCGCCGGCGCGGAGCGCACCGTAGACGTACTCGTCGTCGTCGAAGGTGGTGAGGACCAGGACGCGGGTCGTCGACCGCGGATCCGCGTCGATCCGGCGGGTGGCCTCGATCCCGTCCGTGCCGGGCATCCGGATATCCATGATGGCCACGTCCGGCCGCAGCCGTGCCACCAGCTCCACGGCGTCGGCGCCGTTCCCGGCCTCCCCGACCACCTCCAGGTCGGGGGTGTCGGCGATGAGGACGCGCAGCCCCGTACGGATCAGCGGTTGGTCGTCGATCAGCACGACACGGATCAACGCCCCGCCTCCTGCGGTATCGGCAGCACGGCCGCCACCCGGAAGCCGCCGTCCGGGAGCGGCCCGGCGCTGAACTCGCCGTGCAGCAGCCCGACGCGCTCCCGCATGCCGACGATGCCGTACCCGGACCCGCCGACGCTGCCCCCGCGGCCGAGGTCGACGACCTCGACGGCCAGCTCGCGGCCGCGGTGGTCGACCGTCACGGTGCAGTCCCGGGTGCCGGAGTGCCGCACCACGTTGGTGACCGCCTCCTGGACGATGCGGAAGGCCGCGAGGTCCACGTCCGAAGGCAGCTCGCGACCCTCCCCACTCCGGTGGACCTCGACCCGGACGCCGGCGGCCGCGCTCCGCCCGACCAGCCGGCCGAGGGCGGCCAGACCGGGGACCGGCTCCAGCGGCGCGGACTCCTCCTCGCCCTTGCGCAGTGCGCCGAGCATCCGGCGCAGCCCGGCGAGGGTCTCCCGGCCGGTGGCCTCGATGGCATCGAGCGCCTTGCGCGTCTCGGCGGGCTGGGTGTCCATGACCCGGCTGCCCACGCCGGCCTGGATGGTGATGATGCCGATGTTGTGGGCGACCATGTCGTGCAGCTCCCGGGCGATGCGCAGCCGCTCCGCGGTGACCGCCTGCCGCGTGACCTGGGCGCGCACCGTGTCCGCGTGCGCCCGGTTCTGACGGATCGTGTTGCCGATCAGCCAGGCGATGACGACGGTCGACGCGAGCCCGGCCGGCGCCGAGGGGTTGAAGAAGTCGCCGCGGGTCAGGTCCCAGACCGCGTAGCCCGCCAGGGTGGCGAAGCAGAGACCGGCGGCGGAAAGCGAGACCCGCCGCGGACGGGTCGCGGCGGTGTATCCGACGCCCGCGTCGGCGAGCAGGAACAGGACGAACGGCGTCTCGCCCACCGCCATCCCGAGCGAGAACACGGTGCCCGCGAGCGCGACGGCCACGGCCGCCAGCGGCGCGCGGGACAGCAGCAGCGCGCCCAGGGTCGTGACGACGGCGGTGGCCAGCAGCGGCCCGTCCTCGACGTTGCCGTTGTACTGGACCAAGTGGCGCAGCTCGTCCTGCCGTTGCAGCACGCGGACCAGGATGAGGGCCACCCAGAAGGCACCCACCCACGCACCGGGTGGCACGCGTCTGAGCAGGGACGGACGAGGAGGAGCGTTCATCGGGCGATCGTATCCGCGCCCGCCCGCCGGGACATTGGCCCGCAGGACTAATCCCCCGGGCTACCGGAAGGGCGTCGCGGTGTGAACCACCGGCCGACGCACGGACCGTACCCGCACGGGCAGCGTGGACCCCGTGATCGAATCCACTCGACTGACCAAGCGGTACGGCGACACCGTCGCCGTCGACGACCTGAGCTTCACCGTGGAACCGGGCCGGGTGACGGGGTTCCTCGGCCCCAACGGCGCGGGCAAGTCCACCACCCTGCGGATGATCCTGGGCCTCAACACGCCGACCGGCGGGACCGTCACCGTGGACGGGGTTCCCTTCGCCCGCCGCCCGCGCGGACTGCGCCACGTCGGCGCGCTGCTGGACGCCCAGGACGTGCACGGCGGACGCAGCGCGCGGGCGCACCTGTCGGCCCTGGCCCGCGGCAACCGCATCCCCCTGTCCCGCGTGGACGAGGTCCTGCGGGAAGCGGGGCTGACGAAGGCGGCGGGCCGCCGGATCGGCGGGTTCTCCCTCGGGATGAAGCAGCGCCTCGGCATCGCGGGCGCCCTGCTCGGCGATCCGCCGGTGCTGCTCTTCGACGAGCCCCTGAACGGCCTCGACCCCGAGGGCGTGCTGTGGGTGCGGGGCCTGTTCCGGCGGCTGGCGGCCGAGGGTCGCACCGTCTTCGTCTCCAGCCACATGATGGCCGAGATGGAACACACCGCCGACCGGATCATCGTCATCGGCCGGGGGCGGCTCATCGCCGACGCGAGCCTGGCGGAGTTCTCGGCGCGGCACGCCTCCCTGGGCGTGACGGTCCGGGCCCCCGACCCGGCGGCCCTGGCGGCACTGGAGGCCGTACTGGTCGCCGAGGGCGCGTCGGTGCGGCGGGAGGACGGCCCGGCGGCCCACGTCACCGGCCTGACGGCGGCCCGGATCGGCGACCTCGCCCACCGGCACCGCATCGTGCTGCACGAACTGGCCACCCACACCTCGTCACTGGAGTCGGCGTTCATGGCCCTCACCGCCGACAGTGTCGAATACAGCGCAGGAGAACCCCGATGAGCACGCCGACGGAGTCCGGCACCAGGTCGTCCGAGCGAGCGGCCGAACCCGCCGCCGGTTTCACCGACCTGCTCGCCGCCGAGTGGATCAAGATGCGCTCGCTCAGGTCCACCTACTGGGTGCTCGTCCTCAGCGCCGTGGTCGCGATCGCGATCAACGTGAACGCCGTCCACTCCGACTTCCCCTACATCGACCAGCCGCACCCCCCGATGCCCGGCGAACCCGCCTACAAGTACGACCCGTTGTTCCACGGCCTGAGCAGCATCGCGGCCGCTGTCATGGCCCTGGCGGCGGCCTCCTTCGGTGCCATCACCGTCTTCGGCGAGTACGCCACCGGGATGATCCGCACCACGTTCGCGGCCGTCCCCGACCGGCGTGCGGTGATCACGGCCAAGGTGGCCCTGGTCGCGTCGACCACGCTCCTGCTCGGCGCCCTCGTCTCCGTGGCCTCGTTCTTCACCATCAACGCGATGCTGGCCTCCCGCCACGTCGGCCTTTCGATCCAAGACCCCGGCTGCCTGCGGGCCGTCGTGGCCTACGCACTGGTCGTCCCGGTCTGCGCACTCATCGGGATGGCCTTCGGAGCAGTCCTCCGCCACGCCACGGCCTCGATCGTCGCCGTCGTGGGGATCCTCTTCATCCTGCCCCTGCTCTTCGGCGGCGACCGGTACCGAGCCCTGAAGGAGATCGGCAACCACCTCCCGCTCGCCGCCCAGGAGCGGCTGTCCCTGAACCCGGACTCCTACACCAGCCTGGGCGCCCACCCGGGCACGATCACCGGCTCCTGGATCGCGCTCGCGGGGTGGGCGCTCGTCTCGGTGATCGTCGCCGTGACGGTCGTACGACGCCGGGACGTCTGAGACCGGCTCGGCGGGTGGTTGCCCGGGGGAGTGCCGACTACGAGGCCCGCGTCTCAACGCAGCTTGAGCACGCTTCTGACGCCGGCGTGGTCGGAGGGCCACAAACCTGACGGGGTGCGGTCGGCCTGGGCATGGCCCACCCGGTGGGTCGTCAGTGCCGTGATCTTGCCGCGCACGAGCACGTAGTCGATGCGCTGCGTGAGGGCGGAGACGGCGTTGCGCAGGTCGGGGGCCTGACAGCAGGTGAAGCCCGGGTCGCGGGGGCGGGTGGCGGTCCAGGCGTCGGTGAACCCGGCTGCCAGGAGGCGGTTGTGACTCTGGGTGCTGGTTCCCGGTGTTGCCCCGACGCCGCCGGCAGCCGAGTTGAGGTCGCCGAGCAGCACGGTGGGGAGCGTGGTGTCCAGCGGGCCCGCGAGCAGTTCGGCGGCCTGTGCTTCCTGGACGGCGGGGGCGGCGGGTTCGAGATGGGTGTTCACCACTCGGACGGTGCGGCCGCGCAGCGTGGCGTCGGCCGCGACCCAGCCGCGCTCGATCCGCAGGGCCGGGTTGGGCGGGCAGCCCAGTACGGGGCGGCAGAGGGGTACGTGGCTCTGGAACCGGGCGGCCTGCGGGTTGGCCACGGAGAAGTTGCGTGCGGGCAGGTCGGTGCGGGCCAGGAGCACGTCGCGGTCGGTGAGGCGGATGTCCTGCAAACCGCCGGGCGTGGAACGCGGGGCCTCGAAGTCGCTGCCCACGGTGACGCTGGCCACGGCCGCGTAGTGCTTGCCCCGGGCGGAGAGCTCATCGAGAAGGATCTGCAGGAAGTCGTACTCGACGTGGGTGGCGCTCCCCGGCCCGGCGGGCGTCTGGCTGCGCCACAGCACGGCTTCCTGGAGGCCTACGAGGTGGGGGTCGCTCTCTGCGATCTCGTCGGCCAGGGCTTCGGCCCGCTCGGGGAAGTCCGTCGCCCGGACGTTCGCCCACACGCCGGTCACCGCGGCGACGAGCGCCTGGGGGCTGGTAGCGGCGAGAACGGGCGCGAGGTCGGCGCCGAGGTAGAGGTTGCGGGTCATGACACGCAGAGAAGTACGGCCCCCTTCGGCGGCCGAGGCCGCGCCGAGTGACCCCGGTGCGAGGAGCGCGAGTGCGCACAGAGCGGATGTGAACCAGCGGCGAGCCATGCGGGCAGCCCTTTCGGTCAAAGCGGGCGATTTCCCGCCTACTCGCCGAAATCTAGAATGGTTGACGGCATCGGGCGATCCAGGTGTGGGCCGGGCGGCCTACGGTGCGCCTGAAAGCGCCGGAGTCACCCCGGGATCCCCGGCCGGCCCGGAGCCGGGGCCGTTTGGTCCAGTACGGCCGCACCCCATATGGCACACCGCCGGGCACCGCCCCAGGCAGCTGCTGTCCGAATCCCGGACGATGCGTCACCTCGCCGGGCCGGCCCCCACGTGGCCACCTCCACCTGCACTAAGTTGACGAGAGCGGCCGAAGGAGGGCCGCCGGCCGGCACCCAGAACCCCATCGACCTTCGGAAACAGGACTCACTCCATGTCCCACGCCCTTGCGCGGCTTCATGAAATGGCCCCGGCGCCGGGTGAACGGCACCAGAAGGACTGGGATGAGGTCGAGCGCGCCCTTGGGTTCCAACTACCAGGGGACTACAAGGACTTCATCCACGCCTTCGGCGGCAGCAACTGGGACGACTATCTGTACGTCCTGGAGCCCGGCTGCCCCAACGAGAACTACGACCTCATCGCGTGGGCGAAGAACCAGGCCGAAGACCTGGAGGACCTGTGGCAGTTCGAGAGGAAGCCGGCGGAACTGGAGGTCGAGGGTTCCCGGGTCGTCCCGTGGGCGACCACGGACAACGGAGAGTGCCTCTACTGGCTCGTGCGGCCGGGCATCGAGCCGGATCGATGGACCGTCATGGTGAACGAGGCCCGCGGTGACCGGTGGGAGCATTTCCCCGTATCGTGCACGCAGTTCCTCGCGTCCTCGCTCGACGGAGAGCTGCGGTCGAGCCTTCTCTCCTCCCTGTTCCCCGGCGCAGGACATGAATTCCGCCGACTTGCCCCGGCATGACACACCGCCGCCCATCCCGTCCCACCCCGACGCGCCGCAACACCCCGTCCCGCAGCGCTAGTTCGCGGCCGAAGTCGGTGGGGTAGGAACCCCGAGCGAATTCGCCGATGGTGGGGGAGGGCTCGTATGGGTGACCGGGACCGGCTGGGCGTGGTGTTCGTCCACGGGTTCGCCTCAGGACCGAAGGTGTGGGACCGCTTCCTCTCCCTGATCGAGGGGGACGCGGACCTGGACTTCGTCGACACCCGGACCCTCGGGTACGCCACCGGGTTCGGCCGGCTGCGGCCCGACCGGGCCCTGCCCTCGCTGAGCACCGTCGCCGACCACCTGAAGACGCTCCTGGAGACCGAGCCCGCGCACCGGCCGCTGGTGCTCGTGGGCCACAGCATGGGCGGCCTGGTGATCCAGAGGTGGCTGGTGCGGATGCTCGCGGAAGGCCGCGGCCGGGAACTGGCCCGCATCCGCCGGATCGTTCTCCTGGCCTGCCCGAACGCCGGCTCCGATCTCGCCCGCGGCGCGCGCAGGCAACTGCTGGGCGGCAACCCGCAGGAGCGGCAGCTGCGCACCCTCGACGAGGACGTACGGGACACCCACACCGCCGTGCTGCGCGACATCGTCGGCGCCGACGCCGTCAGCGAGCGCACCTGCCCGATCCCGTTCTCCGTCTACGCCGCCGAGAGCGACGCCGTGGTCCCGCGCGCCTCCGCCCAGGGGGCCTTTCCCCGCAGCGGTGTGCTGCCCGGGGACCACTTCAGCGTCGTACAGCCCCGCTCCCGCGACCACGCCTCGTACGCCACGCTGCGGCACCTGCTCCGCGAGGAGGCCAGCGGCAGCGATCCGCCCGCCGTACGCCCCGTCTCGGCGTTCACGCCCAAGGCCCTCGAAGTGCACGGCGCTCCCCTCCCCGGAGGCCGCCCGGAAGACGCGGGCGACGGGCCGCTGACCCCCTACCTGCTGCGCCCGCACGACGCGCGCCTGCGCGCGGCACTCGACGCGGCACTTGCAGGCGGTACCCCGCGCCTGCTGGTCCTGACCGGCGAGTCGGCTACCGGGAAGACCCGAGCCCTGTACGAGGCGCTGCTCGACCGGGCCCCTGAGCGGCCCCTCCTCAAGCCGAGCACCGCCGCGGACCTGCTGTCGCTCCTGCGCGCGGGACGGGTGCAGGAGGGGGCGGTGCTGTGGCTGAACGAGGCGCAGCGGTTCTTCTACGGCGCCGAGGGGGAGGCCGCGGCGAACGCCCTCCACCAGCACCTGGCACGGGACGGGCGGCTCGTGGCGGTGGCGACGCTGTGGACCTGGCCGTACTGGACGCAGCTGACCGCCCCGGACCGGACCACCCACGTCGGGGCGAAGGCCCTGCTCACCCACCCGGCCCTGACGCTACGGCTGACCGTACCGCCGTACCTGGACGACCAGGACCTGACCGCGTGGGCGGAGTTGGAGGGCCTGGCCGGCGACCTGCGCCTGGGGCCGGCCCTGGAGGCGGGCCGCGCCGACGGCCGCGTCATTCAGCAGCTCACCGGCGGGCCCCAGCTGCTGGAGGCCTTCCTCTCGGGTCCGGAGGTGTTCTTCACCGCCTCGGAACACGCGCTGATCGGCGCGGCACTCGACGCCCGGCGCCTCGGCCACCACGCGCCCATGGCCCCCGGACTCCTCGCCCGGGTCGCCGACGGCGCGCTGACCCCCCGGCAGCGCAGCGGAGTTCCGGGCTGGGAGGTACGGGATCTCAAGGCACTCGGCGAAGGCACGCGCGAGGACGGCACACCGACCGCCGTCCGTACCCTCACCGCCCTGTCCGCGCTGCGGCCCCGCTCCGGTGCACCCGCGGTGTTCGAGCCCGCCGACTATCTGGAGCAGCACGTGCGCGGGCTCCGGGCGGGCCTGCGACCGCAACCGGCGCTCTGGGACGCCTTGGTGGAGTACGCCGACGATCCCGGGGACCTGGCCCGACTGGGACGGTCCGCGTGGGACCGGGGCCTGCGGCGGCACGCGGCCCTGCTGTGGCGGCGCGCCGTACTCGCGGGTGACGCCTCCGCTCCCGCCCTCCTGGTCTCGTACCTGAGGGGCCCGCTCGACCCCGCCGGCACGGTGGCCCGCTGGGCCGCCGCCCACTGTTCCCTGGAGAACCCGTTCGCCTGCTTCGACCTGCTGAAAGCGCTCGCCAACACCGACGCGCCCACCGAGGCCGTGGAAGCCGAGCTCCGGGCGCGGGGCCTGATGACCCGTCTGGAGGAGTTCTCCGTCCTCCCCCTGGTCCTGCACGCCACCCTGACGAGGCTGCGGGACGCGGGAGCGGCCCCGCTGGCCCGGGAACTGCTGGACCGGGGCGCCGTCACCCGCATGCAGCTCGGCCGCAGTCCGGGCTGGACCGGGCTGCCGGGCATCCTGAGCTTCCTCAACGATGCCGGCGCAGACGAGGCCCGCGCCGAGTTCCTGGCACGCGGTCCGGCGGCCCACCTCGACCGGGACGACCCACTGGAGACCATCTGGATGCTGGAGGCACTGCTGAGCGCCGGTGCGCGGGAGGCGGCGGAGGAACTCGTCGAGCACTGCGCGCTGGGCACAAGGACGGACGTCGCTGATGCCCGGACGGTCGCCGACCTGCTGTTTGTCCTCGACAGGTTGCGTTCCCCCGCCATGGAGGAGCTGTTGGCCCGCGACCCGACCGGCTGCGCGGACCTGCAGTACGCCGGCAGTGTCGCGTGGCTCCTGCGGGCGCTGGACGCGATCGGGGCCGACGACGCCGTGGCGCGGCTCCTCGCGCGCGACCCCGCGTCCCACGCGGACCTCGGGCACAAGGGACTCGAAGGCGTCACGCTCCTGTTGGAGACCCTCGACGGGCTCGGGGCCGCACGGGGCGCGGCGACCCTGCGCACCCGGATGGCTGCGGAGCTGGACCCGCTCGAACCGGGGGTCCTACGAGTCCTGCGGGCGCAGGCACCCGCATTGGCCCGCGAAGCGCTCGTGACCCAGTACCCGGTGGACGACCAGGACCCGGACTTCGCCGACGAGATCGGGATGCTGCTCAGCGCCTGGGCGACGGTCGGCGACCAGGAGACGGTGGGAGATCAGGAGACGGTGGGGGATCTGGAGATGGCAAGTGACCAGGAGACGGCCACCCGCGGCCTTCTCGCCCTGGATCCGGTGGCACACGCGGACCTCACGGACGCCTCGGCGGTCGCCCGGCTGCTCCGCGGACTGTTGGACTCGGGGTCGACCCTCGCCCTGCGCGCGTTGCTGGACCGGGATCCCGTCGCCCACGCCGCGACGACCGAACGCGATGCAGTGGACGAACTGCTGAGGGCCCTGCGGGACGCGGGGGCGGAGTCCGACGCCGAAGCCCTGGCGGAGCGGGCCTGGGAGGCGGGCACCGCCGTACCCGCCCGCCTCCTCCCGTACGGGTGCGGACCGGACGCCCGTCCGGCGTCGCCGTGGACCTGGGAGGACCTCCCACCGCTTCCCTGAGCACCGGTCGGGGCAAAACACCCGGAACGGGCCCAGGCGGGCCTCCGCGAAGGGGGCCCTGCGCGAGGCTGCCGCGGGAAGGCTCCGAGGACGCGCTACGCGGCGCCCGCCGCGGCCAGCACCGCGACGGGCAGGAGCAGGATCCACTGCGGCAGGCGGAGCAGCGGCCTGGACCAGCCGACGGACAGGGTGACGGCCAGGAAGGCGGCCGCGTACGCGAGGAAGTGCGCGGCCACGAACCACGCCACCATGCCGGTCCCCGGCGTACCGGCGTCCTTCAGGGAGAGGTACAGCAGAGCGAGTCCGGAGAGTGCCAAGTCGACGCTCACCATGTGCCAGACGGCGTGCAGGACGCGCTTGGGTTCGTCCGCGAGCCCAGAGGACAGCAGCGGGCGCACCACATCGCGGTGCCCGCCGACCATGTGCACCACGGCCACGCCGACCGCGGTGATGCCCGCCGCGAGAAACCAGCTGTTCATCGGACCTCGATTCCCTTGGCCACGACCGTGGCCAGCAGTGTGGCCAGCTGCCGGCCAGGGTGTTCCCCGACGAGCCCCACGTGGAAGAACACGGCCCCCGCCAGCGTGTCCAGGACCAGGTCCACCGGTGTGTCGGCCGCGATCTCCCCGCGTACCGCGGCGCGTTCGAAGACGATCAGGAGCCGTTCCTTCGACGGGGCCAGGAAGTCGCCGCGGATCCGCGCCCGCAGTTCCGGATCGGCGGCGAAGTCGGCGAGCAGCCCCGGGAGCGCCGCCGCGGCGGCGGGCGCGCGGAACTCGTCGACCAGGCCCTGGAGCAGCACGGTCAGATCCCCGGCCAGCGTTCCGGTGTCCGGGGGCGGAGCGTCATCGGTGGTCGTGAAGACGGCTTCGAAGACCAACTCCGGCTTGCCCGGCCACCGTCGGTAGATCGTGTCCTTGCCGACACCGGCCCGCGCGGCCACCGCCCCGATCGACGTCGCTGCGTAGCCGGCCTCGACCACCAGCTCCGCCGTGGCACTGATGATCGCCTCGTGCGAGCGGGGATCCCTGGGACGCCCCCTGGAGGGCTGAGAGGAACTCATGGAATTACCTTACGGGTCGACCCGTAAGGTAAACAAGAGAGTCGGCCACCCCGGACCGGCCGGATCCAGGCAGGCAGGGCATGAAGAAAGCCTCCCCGGCGGATTCTGTATCCAGCCGGAAAGGCTCACTGCTGTCGGTGGATCGACCAGGTGCTCAGGGACGACGACGGCGGCGAATCAACCGCAGCACCACTCCGGCGGCGAACAACAGTGCACCGAGGCCGCAGAGCGCGAACCCGACCCCGTTGAAGACGTCGAGGGCCAACCATGGTCCAGCCGACCGGTTCCACCATGCCACGAGGAGCAGGGAGCCGCCCAGGCCGATGAGGGCCAGGCCGCGGGCGTACCAGGTCTGCGGGTCGCGGTTGTCGATCGGCACCCGCTCGGGGTCCGGCGCCGCGAGAGCCGCCGCAGCCGCACGGCATACATGGCGGCCAGGCCGAACTGGACGACCGTGCTGCCCGCCACGATCGCCGGTACCAGCCCGCCCGGCATGTCGAGCGGATCGGGAACCATCAGGAGCCAGAACGCCAGCGCCCCGCACCACGCCACGCCGCAGACGCCGGAGATCCACAGCCCTGCCTTCGGGTGCATCGGCTTCTTCGTATTCTTGTTCACCGTCATGATGACTCCCCCCGGTTCCCTTCCGTCAGGGTAGGTGCGCGAGCTCCCTGGCGATATGCACGCTTCAGGCCGGGGAGCAGGTCCGGAGCAGGCCCCTGACGTACTGGAAGGCGGTCGGGCGGGAGGCGCCGATCGCCTGAGCGCCCCGTCCTCAGCCGTCGGCGCAGCGCGGGTCAGGGTCTGGCCGCAACCAGTTCGCCGCCGTCCGGGGGAGAGACGCGCCGCAGGGTGCGGATCGCCGGGATCGAGAGCAGCGCCACGCAGCCCGCCAGGCAGGCGCCCCCGGAGACCAGCAGCAGCCTGTCCGGGGACGCCAGCTCCGTGGCCGGTCCCGCCAGGATCTGGCCCAGGGCGATTCCGGACACCGAGCCGGCCAGCTCGTACGCGGTGACCCGGTTGAGTACCGCTGGTGGCGTGTGGGTCTGGACACTGGTCGCCCACATCACCGACCAGAACGCCCAGGCGCCACCGCCGAGGACGTGGCCCGCCAGCAGCACCGGCAGCCCGGCGCCCAGCGCCACGCAGAGTGGCAGCCCGCTGAACAGCACCATGGCCATCGCACCGGCGGCCAGCGGCCTGGCCGGGCGCAGTCGCAGCGCGAGCAGGCCTCCGAGCACCGTGCCGACACCGAGGAAGGAGACGGCCAGGCCGTACGCGTTCGGGCCGAGCCGGGCTCCGATCAGCGCTGAGCTCAGGGGCACCAGCGGGCCGAAGAGCAGCACGCCGTAGACCACCCAGATCAGGATCACGGCCCACATCCAGGTGCGGGAGCGGAACTCCTGCCAGCCCTGGCGCAGGTCGCGACGGAGGGAACTCCTCGGCACTGCGGTGGAGTCGGCCTCGGCGTGGGTATCGGCCAGGGTGCCCGCGGAGGTGCCCGCAGGGGCGAGGCGGATGAGCCCCAAGCACAGGGCGCTGAGTACGAAGGTGCCCGCATCGATCGCGTAAACGGTCCCGGCGCCGGTCAGCACGATCAGCAGCCCCGCCAGGGCCGGGCCGAGCAGTTGGGCGAGCGCGTCGGCGACTTTGAGCGTGGCGTTGGCGCGCTGCGGTTCCCGGGCGACCAGCGGGACCATCCCGTTGACCCCCGGCTGGAACATCGCGACGGCCGCACCGGCCAGTGCCGCCATGGTCACCAGCAGCCAGAACGGCGGGGTCCCGGCGAAGAACGCGGCAGCCAGGACACCCTGGGTGACCACCCGGACGAGGTCTGCGCCGACCATCATCCGGCGTGCGCCGATCCGGTCGGCGAACACCCCGCCGAACAGGACCAGGAGGACGAACGTCCCGGTCCAAGTGCCGAGGACGAAGCCGACTCCGGAGATCCCGTACAGCGGTCCGACCGCGAGCGCGGCGGCCACCGGCATCATCGCGTCGCCGACCAACGACACCGCGCGGGCGGTGAAGTACAGCATGAATCGCCGGTCCCACAAGGGGGGTCTGGCGGTCGAAGCCTCGCCCTGGACGGTCTGGGCCTGTGCTTGCGTCTGTGTCTGTGCGGTGGTCACAGGACGATGCTGGACTGGACCAATCGACCGCTCCAGTGTCCTGAACGACACGATGGGGTACTTTCGCGCCATGACCTCTCGTCCACTGCCGAAGTCCCCGGCTCTTCACCGGGTCGTGGCCGTGCTGCAGTCCCCGCAGTCGACCTTCCCCCTGGCCTGCGCGACCGAGGTGTTCGGCGACCACAGCCCGGCGATCCCCGCCCGCTACGCGTTCGAGGTCTGCGCCGAGCACCCCGGCCCGGTGCGCACCCAGGCCGGATACGACCTGCTGGTCACGACGGGCCTGGACGCGTTGGAGCGCGCGGACACCGTACTGTTCCCCGGCTGGCAGCAACCCGTCGGCACCGAAGTGTCGGCGACGCTGATCGCAGCGGTCCGCCGGGCCCACCGCCGGGGCGCGCGGGTCGTCGGCATCTGCTCGGGCGCCTTCATGCTCGCCGCAGCCGGTCTGCTGGACGATCGCAGGGCCGCGACGCACTGGGCCCAAGCCCCCGAGCTGGCCGCACGGTTCCCGCGGGTCCGGGTCGACCCCGCAGTGCTGTACGTGGACCACGGCGACGTCGCGACCAGCGCCGGATCGGCGGCAGGCGTGGACCTCTGCCTGCACCTGGTGCGCACCGACCAAGGAGCCGCGTACGCGATGCGGATCGCCCGCCAGATGGTGATGCCGCCGCACCGCGAGGGCTGCCAGTTGCAGTACGCCGAACTACCCACCTCCGGGCCGGTCGCCGACTCGCTGGCGCCGCTGCTGGAATGGCTGGGCGAGCGGCTGGACCAGCCGGTCAGCGTCGCCGAGATGGCGGTCCGCTCCCAGGTCTCGGCCCGCACGCTGACCCGGCGCTTCACCGACCAGTTGGGCATCAGTCCCGGGCGCTGGCTGCTGGACCGGCGCATCGCCGCCACCCGGGCCCTGTTGGAGGAGACCGACCTGCCCGTGGAAACCATCGCGCACCGGGTCGGCCTCTCCTCGGCCGTCAACCTGCGCCGGCGCTTCCACGAGGCCCTGCGCACCACACCCGCCGCCTACCGCCGCGCCTTCCGGGCGGACGAGGCCGGATCTGAGATCGAAACGGCGCCGCGGTGACAGGGCGGCACGCGGATCGGCCGCGGTCATCCCCCTTCAGGCGAGAACCGGTTGGGCCTCCGGGTACGGGCTGATCATGGTGTCGAAGTAGCCCTCCGGGGCCCCCTCCAGGAAGGTCGAAAGATTCTCCAGGAAGGCGCGCAGCGGAGGCGTCGCGTTGTGACGGTCCAGGTCTTCCTGGGAGCGCCACACCTCGTAGAGGAAGAAGCGGCCGTCCTCGTGTTCGTGGAGGTGGTACTGCAGATTCCCGGGTTCTTGGCGGGTGGGTTCCACGAAGGAGGAGAGGACGCTCCGGACCTCGTCCGCGCGCTCGGGCCGGGGCCGCAGGAAACCGTAGAGGGATATGGGGCGTTCTGAGTTCGTCATGACCCTCACGCTAAGATCTCACACCAATGTGAGGTTCAAGGGATAGTGAGGAGCGCCACATGAAGATCGGCGAACTCGCCGCCGCGACGGGCACCTCCGTCCGACTGTTGCGGTACTACGAGGAACAGGGCCTCCTGGAGTCCCACCGTCTCGACAGCGGGCACCGCCGCTACGACGACAGCGCGCCGACCGTGGTCCAGCGCATTCGCGCGCTCCTGGACGCCGGCCTTCCGACCCGGGTCATTCGCGATCTCCAGCCGTGCATTCGCCAAGACGGCACGGTCGCCGCGTGCAAGGTGGAGACCCTCCGGGAACACCTCCGCGGCTTGGACGACCGAATCTCCGCACTATCGGAGACCCGCACGTCCCTGGCCGAGCTCATCTCCGCCACCCGGACCCCCGAACCGACCCTCGCCTAGACAACCTGGTCAGGCCCGTCGTCTTGGAAGCGACGCTTTAGGCTGGCGCATCGTGAACGACGAAGCGAACGGCACAGCGATCCACGGAGAACCCGCGTACATCTCGCGCGACGACGCCCTCCGGCACGCCATGTCGGGCGACATCGTCCATCTGCGCGGGGTGGTGTCGCACCTCACCACCCGGTACGCGGCCGCCGCCCGGGGCACCCGGATCCACGGAAGCGACCTCTCCTACATCCGGCGCCTCCTCACCACGACCCCAGGCCGCGACAGCGTCGAACTGCTGCTCCGGCTGCTGAGCGAGCAGGAAGCGGCTGCCGGAGCAGCGGCCCTCGAACTGCCGCTCATGGCGACGATGCTCGCCCAGCACCAGCCGGCCGCACTCCTCGCGCAGGCAGTCTTCGCCGACGTCCCCGAGAACGATCGGCTCGGCGAGCTGAGGACCTGCCTGTTCCACGAGTTGTTGTTGCGCGGGGTGGACCTGGACGAGTTCCCGGCCCTGCGCCCCGGTTCGCGGCTGCACCCCCTGGCCTGGCTCCCCGACCGCCGCCGCGCCCTGGAGACCGAACCCGACTTCACGAGCCACTCCGCGAACGGCTCGGCCAGTGGCGTGAAGACCAGCCTGCCCGCCCACGGCCGTCTGGATCCGCCCACCCCCCGCCCGACTGCGGCATCACCGCTGCGGAACTCCGTGACGGTGGACGAGCACGACCTCATCGTCGCCGCCGCCCACGGGAACTGGGGCTACGCCGAGGCATGGGTCTTCCGGCCGGAGCACCCCATCGCTCCCGACCAGGTGCCGGCCCTGCTCCCCACCCTGCCGATGGACTGCGTCGCCGACCTCGGTCCCACCGGCCGTTACGAGATAGCCGCCCGCCCCGTGGGCGACATCTGGTCCCTGCTCTTCGCCACCGCGTCGATGGGAGGCTTCGGCGGCACCGGCCTGTACGGGGCATGGGGCCGACTGCGGGCATGGCGCTCCCTGGCGGGCCTGTGCGGCCTTCCGTTCCAGGCGAGCGCGGGGGAGGTGGAACGCCGTGCCGAGCAGCACGCCTGGTTCCACTTCCAGACCGACTCCGAGTTCTTCCACAACGAGATCGACAACGACTACGCCATCGCCGCCCTCTCCCCGGACGGCCGCCGCCTCGCCGTCCTGGCGGCCACGGACACCGACTAGTGCTGTGACCGGCCACAGCACTGGAAGAGGACCGGGCCCGCGAATCGTCAGGCCGCTGCGCGGCGCTGTGGATGCCAGAATCGGCGGCATGACCCTGTGCGACTACTTCTCCGCCGTCGACGACGAGGCTGCCGTCGCGGTCCTGCACTCTCCGGGGGGACCGGGCCGAGCGGAGTTCGACGTGTTCCCCCTCAGGAACATCGACCCGGTCGTCGCGATGGCCCAGCTCGAAGCCGTCATGACGGGCTGCAGCCATGAGGAGGCCGCCGAACGCCCACGGTCCGGGGAGCTGCTGTCATCGCCGCAGGACGGCCCTCCCTTCGTGGTCAGCTTGTCGGACACCTTGTCCGATGCCCTCGCCACGGCAGCGGATGACGACCTCGTCCGCTTCGCCGAGCCATGGTCGAGGACCGACGAACTCCAGCAGATGGGGATCGGCGTTGAGGTCACGGCGGATGTGCTGAGGGGCCTGGCCGGACTGGCTCGGCGCGCTCAGGCCTCCGGCCGGCGGCTGTACTGCTGGTGGGCGCTGTGACGTTCGCGCCGCCGGCCGCCCAGGGGCACGTTCCTCACCCTCTCCTCCGGAGCGACGCTCCTGCCGGCCGTGCCGGCCAACCCGCACCGCGGCAGGCCCGTCACGCCGGAGCCGAGGATGTCGTCGAAGGACGGGCCGAGAACGAAGTGCATCACCGGTTCGGAGTCCGCGAGCGGCTCCTTCTGATCGCGGCCGGCCGCCGAGCCTAACCCCTTGCGCCTCGGGCCTGGCGGTCCAGGAAGTCGATCAGCCGCGTCTCCGAACGTAGAACCCGTTCTCGCTGCTCAGTAGGCAGCGACGCGAGGAGGTCGACAAGGACTCGCTTCCGCGGGACCTGCACCATGTTGCCGGAGTAGATCCGGCAAGAGGAACACCAGGCGAGTCCGACGCACCTCTCGAACATCGAGGACTCCGGCGGATGGAAGCGATACTGGTACGAACGGACGGGCGTTCCGCAGACGGCGCAGACGCGTCGGTCGCCGTCGGGAACCGTGTCCCAGCTCCCGACCTTTCGCCAATGCTGTCGCCCGGCCGGTGCTCTTCAAGTCGTCATGCCGAGCATTCTCGCGCAGCACAGCCTCCGAGCACGACCGCGGCCGACCGGCGCGGTGCCGGATGGGTGACGGCTGCTTCAGGCGCTGTACGGCTCATGAGCTGGCATGAAGCACTGCACCTCGAGTACCTGGCCGAGCAGGAAGAGGATCTACCCGACCTCGACGAGGCAACCATGGCCGAACTCCAGCGCCAGCTGCGGGACCTCGACCTCATCGCGACCCACTCGGAGGATCTGCGACTCGCCGGCCTCGGGCTGCCCGTCGACACGTCGATCCGGCTCCGCGCGGAACTGCGGACCCCTCTTTCCCGCCGGGGCTGAGGGCCGGCAGGACTCGGTGCCGGTGGCCCCCACCATCAACTACGGACGTCGTTAGCGCACGTAGCCCGCACGGTCGAGTACTGACTCAAGCGTGAGTTCCGCGACGACACGGTGAACTCGGGCGGGTATCGGACGTGGGCGCTACGACCTCGGCGCCTCCTCGCCACAGGCGAGGAATACGCCCACCCTGCTCACCACAAGACAGGCACCACAGCACGCCGCGGCAGCGTCCGGTACTTCCGGGGCGAGCCATGTGTCGCGCCAGTTCACGGTGCCACCCCTCGGCATCGAGGTCCCCGAACTGGTGCGATACCTGAACGCGAAACCCGACATGACCCGGGGCTCACGGGCCGCCCCCGCAGCACGGTGAATCGCTGATCCAGCACTTTCAGGGGGCGGTGAGGAAGCCGTAGTAGTCGGCGCCCGCGACGAGAACCGAGGTGAAGGAGAGGGGGAGTCCGTCGGCGTCGCGGGGGACCTCCTGCGAGGTCTGGCGGGTGAATCCGAGGGAGATGCCGGGCACGATCAGGCTCTCGGTGTCCGGGGCCGTCACGGTCCAGCCGCGCCCGCGCACCTGCCGGAGGATCTCCTCGGCAGGCTCGGCGAACACGTCGTGGCCGTCGAACAGAACCCGGGGGAGCCGGGTGCGCGTGCTCTTCCCTTCGGCCGGCCGCCACAGTTCGATCGCGTGGAGGCGGCCGTCCTCATCGAAGAAGGCGGTGTAGCCCACTCCGTCGAAGGAACCCACCGCCCGCCGTGTGGGGCGTCCCGGGCGCGGTCCGATCGTCCGCGGCTCGCCCCAGGGAACCGCGGCGGCCATCGCCTCGTCGAAGGTCATGCCGAACCGCAGGGGATGCACACCGTTGGGCGGGTCGAGGATCAGGTCCATCGTGTTCTCTGGCTGGTCTGCTTGGGGACGTCGTAGTGTATCGAGCAGCCGCGTCCGGTCGGCATGTTGTCCCCTTTGAGGGACAGAGCTTGTCCGGTCCCGTCCGAAGCGGTGCCACGGGGTTCCGGCCCGGTGCTGCGAGGGAGCTCGACCCGCGGCGCCCCGGACCGCCCCCGTCGGCACACCTGGCGGAGGAACGGCGGAGCTCGCGGAGCGGAACACCGCGCTCCCCGTAACACCCGCGACGAAGAACCTGCTGAAGCGGATCGCCGAGCCGCCTCGTTCGACCGGAGTCACGCCCGACGACGAGCGCTCGCCGGCCCTACGCCACCTGAGGGATCAGAGTCCAACGGCCGGCGCCGGACCGGCGGGAGCCGCGGGCAGGGCGAGGCGGGACCCGAGGCGGCACCGCATCTCGCCTGCGGCGGCACGGACCTCTTCGGAGCGGGTCTCGTCCTCTAGGGCGCCGAGCAGCATCATGACCGCCCTCGCTTCGTCGCCCGTGAGGAGCTTGAGGCGGGTCTCGGTGACGGCGTCCAGGAGTACGCCGAGGAAGTCTTCGTCGTCCATGTCCATGCCGGGACAACGCCGTACCCCGGTCACCAGTCACCGGTCACCCGCGGCAGCACCCGCCTGCGCGACGCGGGCCGGTACCCCGCAGAGGACTCCTTGCCACCCACGACGGCTTGAGGCGTACGGGGCCGAGGTGGGCCGGAACCGTTCCGCCTTCGCAGGTCCGTGGCCGCAGAGGGTCAGCTCAGCACGAGCAGGACCGCCAGCGCGAAGAGCAGTGAGTCGATCCGGTCCAGCAGACCGCCCGAACCGGGCAGCCACCCCCCGGCGTCCTTCACCTTCGCGCCTCTCTTGATCATGGACTCAAGCAGGTCGCCGGCCGGACCGCCGACCGCGGCCGCAATCGCCATCGGCCAACTCAGCGCCGACAGGAGGCCGAGGACCCCTATGGCTGCCGCGGCCCCGGCCAGGGTTCCGCTCCACCGTTTGGCCGGTGACAGCGGCGACAGGCGCGGCCCGCCCAGCCTCTGGCCGGCGAAGTACGCCACGATGTCAGCGGCCGAAACCGCCACGAACAGGGCCAGGGCGCTCGCTCCGAGCGGTACCAGCGCGGCCAGGACACTGAGCCAGGCGAGGCCGAGGAGCCCGGAGGCGAGCCGACGCAGGCCGTGATCGGCGTCGCCGGCCAGGAGCGGCACTGAAGCCACCGCGAGGGCGCCGATCGCCAGCGCGCGAGGTTCCTGCCCGGGAGCCCACAGGGCGGTGAGCACCACGCCCGTCACCGCCGAGGCGAGCACCGCCCGGTCGGCCCGGGGCATCCGCATCAGGCTGCCGAACTCCATCGCCGCGATCATCCCGACGACGACGGCAAGGGCCGCGGCGCCCGGACGACCCAGCCAGAACGCAGCCGTGACCAGCGGCACTCCGACGGCCCAGATGCACCACCGGATCATCAACTCCCGGCGCCGGGACGCTGCCACCGCGACACCGGTCAGCGCCAGCGCCCCACCAAGGACGGGCGCCAGAGAGGCTACCGTGATCACAACGAGGGGCCGGTCGCGGAGACGCTCTCCAGCATCGGGACGGGTGAGGCCGAGCCCGGTCGCAGCACGCTCATGGCCTGCCGGAAAGCCGACACGATGCGCGCGTTCTCGACCGTGTCCCTGACCGCGATGCGCACCGTACGCCCCTGGTACTCGCAGGACATGGGCGACAGATCCCGCAGATAGACGTCGAGTCGGCGACACTCCTTCACCAGTTGCGCGGCGCTCGGGCCATCGGACGGCAGCGTCACGGTGAGCCAGTTGGCGACGGATTCCTCCACCGTCACGCTCTCATCCGTCCCGACAAGATCGGCGGCCAGTTGCCGCCGCAGGGCATGGGTGTGAAGCCAGCGGCTCCTGTAGTACGCCGGGTCGCGCAGGGCGGCCACTGCGGCCAGTTGCGCAGGCAGGCTCACCGCCCAGGGCGGCGTCCGCCGGCGCAACTCCATTGCGGTGACCGGCTCGGCAACCAGGTATGCGGCCCGCATGCCGGACAGCGCGTACATCTTGGACAGGGAACTGCACACCACCACCTTCGGATCCGTCGCGGCAAGGTCGACGAGCGACTCGCTCATCTCGACATAGCCCAGGTACGCCTCGTCGATCCACCAGCGGGTTCGCTCGGGCGCGGCGGCGATCAGGGAGCGCAGTTCGGCGGCAGGGGCATGGCGCCCGGTCGGGTTGTTCGGATTGACGACCACGACGAGGTCGTAGCCGCCGTGCTCGACAGCCGTGGACAACTGGTCCCAATCGATGCGCCAGCCGTCCTCGCGGCGCAACCGGAACCGGGTCACCTGGCATCCGATGACCTTCTCCGTGACGTGGGCGTACTCGCCGTAGCCCGGGTCCAGCAGAAGCACCCTGCTCTGCGGGGTGAGCCACTGACCGAAAGCCCTGAAGATCAGGTCGGACGAACCGGCTCCGGGTACGAGTGCATCCAACGGCAGTGCCCGTACCCGGGCGATCTCCGCCAGCAGACCGTCGGCGCCGGTCGGAGGCGAGGTCCTGGCGGCCCACTCGGGATCATCGGTGAGCACCGCTCGTACGCCGGGCGCCGGCGAGAACCAGGCATCCAACACATCCGCCGCGACGACCTGATGGCGGCGGTCGAGGTCCTGGAAGTCCGTTCCGATGGCAGCGAACGAGAGGCCTCCGTGCTCGCAACCGTCCGCGCGGGGTGCGAACGGAGCGTCCAGTCGCCAGTCCACTTGGGCTCGCAGTCGGTTCAACGTCGTGCGATGGCGGTCCATCGCACCCCTCGTCAGCTCGGTGACGTTGCCGGTCAGCACCTCGAACGTCAACGCCCCACTACGCACGGTGCGCCCGACCGGCTGCAATCCGGCGGCCAGATACATGTCGAGCAGCTCGGTGCGTCCCATCGCCACCACCCGACGGCCACCCCGGGAAGCGATCCAGCGCAGCGCCGCATACATGAGCAGCGCCGCCGCCGCGGAGGTCCGCCAACGGGGCTCGACGGTGAGAATGCGTATTTCGAAGAGATCTTCCTCGTCCAGCAGCGGCAGCTCTTCGCGGGACACGTACTTGTCCAGTGCGTACCGCTTCAACCAGGGCGGGGTCAGACTGATGAAGCCGATTCGGGCCTCTCCTCGTGCCGCGACCAGATAGACGTTGTCGCCGTCCAGACCGTCACGAAGCCGCCCGACCGAGTTCGGTTCATGCTGGCCGAGCTCTTGCGCGTAGACCCGGTGACGCAACTCGTGGATCCAGTCGAGATCCTCGGCAGTGGCGGCGCGCAGCTGCAATTCACGTTCCATCAGTTCCTCATCCTTCGAATTGAGTTGATCATGCGCAGCGTGTATCTGCCGTGTCAGAGCTGTCCGGCTCATTCGACCTGGGTACGGGTGCTCAGGCGCACCGGCTCGGGGTGTGCGACAGACCCGGGGAACAGCGGGCGCGCCGAACAGGGAGACCGTGCTGGAGGTCGTGGGCCCTCTCGCCTGCCCCGTCGAGGCCAAGACCGACGCGAAGTACGGCGTCTACGAGCGGATCGCCGGCTGCGGTGATCCGGTAATCGGATGCAAGGCGCCGTCTAAGCGAAGGAACGCAGTGGGCGCATCGAACTCTGCGGGCGAGCAATGGGGATGATGGGCATCGCGGCCATCCGTCAATGCCGGAGCCTCATTCGAAACCCTCGCAGTGTCAGCAAGGGTAGAAATCGTCACCCAAGTCACCGGGGGCCGGAGCGTCGAGGGGCACCTCTGATGATGCCGCTTCATGCTCTATCCTGCCCTGGAACTCGCTGTACTCGGCCGAGTGTACCTCACACACATTTGCCGTCACGGTCTCTCAGGAGAGCTTCCCCTTTTTGAATCACTGCTGTGGAGAACGTTTTACGGAAATGTCCTCATGTACAACGATGGGAGCCTTCAACGAGACGTTCTCATGGGCGTCGTTGAGGGGGGTGCTGTCGGATATGAACGGCGCTGTAGTGAATGGCTCCAGAGTTCGCCGGTACCTGGCAGAGGTCCATGAGGGGCGAAGGGGCCGCAGGACCGATTCCCGGACGATGTCGAGGCGCTCCGCGGCGATGAGACGAGACCGGCTGTGACGGCTGTGAGGCCCTCGGCATTTCTCCCCAGGGCGGCGTCGGCTGCATCGCAAGCGCATGGGATTCCTGATCCGGACGAGGCCCCTTCCGCCGTGTGGTGCGGCAGGTGCGGGGGTCGCGAGGCTAACGTCAATGTCATGACACCTGATTCCCTGCGCTCCGTCACCGTCGAGCGGACCGGTCCGGGCACGTTCACCGCGACCAACTCCCGTGGTGACACGATCACCTTCGCCACCGGATCCGGTGCGGGCTTCACCCCGGTCGAGCTCTTCCTCGCCGCGATCGGCGGCTGCTCGGCGGCGGATGTCGACGTCGCCACCAGCCGGCACGCCGAACCCGCCGAGTTCTCCGTCGCCGTCCACGGCCACAAGGCCGAGGACGCCGGCGGCAACCTCATGACGGACCTGGAAGCCGCCTTCACCGTCCGCTTCCCCGCGGGGGAGGCCGGCGACCGGGCCCGTGCGATCCTGCCTCGTGCGGTGAAGACCTCCCACGACAAGCTCTGCACGGTCAGCCGCACGGTGGAGGCCGGAACCCCGGTCGCCGTAAAGGTCGTCGACACGGACTGACCAGCCGAAACGAGGGACCGGGATCCGGCTGGGCAACGGCTCTCAGCCGGCTGTACGGGGCTGAGGCCGGCTCAGGACCAGCGCGTTGGAGCGGTCCAGGAGGAGTCGAGCGCCGGGGTGTCGTTGATGGGCGGCCAGGTGTTGGCGTATGCGGGTGTGGGCCTGGTCGACGGTCGCGGAGTGCAGGTGGGGGAGGGCGGCGAGGAACGCCGTCCAGTGTGCTCCGGCCTCGTCGAGGTGGCCGATGCCGGTGAGGGTTTCGGCGAGGTCGGCGTGGGTGAGGGCCGTGTTGCGGCGCTCGTCCGGGGGGCGGTGGCGCAGGGAGGCGGTCAAGGCGATGGCGGCCTGACGGTGCTCGCCGACGGCCCGCAGGACCTGTGCGCGCTGGTAGTCGAACGCGGCTCTCGGATAGGTGCCGCCGAGGCCGTTCCTGCCGGTCCGTCCGTTCCCACCGACCTGTCCGTCGTCGTGGAGGGCCTCGGCGGCGACAAGGACGCGGACCGCGGCTCTCGGCCTGGCGTCCAAAGCGAGGGTCAGGGCCTGCTGGGTGAGTAGAAACGATTCCTCGGCGTGTGCCGCCCTCCCCCTTGTGGTCTTGACGGCGGCGTCGGCGAGGGCCGCCGCGTAGCGGTGGCGGCCGATGCGGACCGCTTGGGCGCTCATCACGCGCAGGGTGATCGCGTACGTGGTGCGCTCGTCGGCCTCGGCGGCGAGGGCCAGGGCGGCCGTGAAGTAGTGCTGTGCCAGGGCGTGGTGACCCGCGTCGTCGCTCATCCGGGCCATGAGGTGCGCCAGCTCGGTCGCGGTACGGAGCCCTTGGCGGCGGTCTGCACCGGGGGCGATCCGGGTCAGGAGCGCGGCCATGTCGTCGGCGATGTAGGAGGCGACCGCGCCCCGGCCGTGCCGGCCGCCGAAGGCGTCGTACATGGTGTGGAACACCTTGGTCATCTGGGCGGACGCCAGGGCGGGACCCGCGACCGGTTGGCGGCCGGGGCGTGCGCGGGGTGGAGGGACGCGGTCGTGCCAGGGCGGCTGGGGTACGGGTCCGGGGCGGAAGACGCTTCGGGTGAGCTCGGCCCGCCCTTCCACGGTGAGGTCCTCGCGCGCGAGGAGGATCAGAGTGGCGAGGGGGCTCGCGCCGGGACTCAGCGCGCGGACGGCAGCCCCCAGGTGTGCGGGGTGGCGGGTGAGCCCGGTGTCCTCGGCGCTGACGCAGCGGCCGAGTCGCTCCGAGAGGGCCTGGGCCACGAGCTCGGGGACCGGTGCCGGCGGGCGGGAGCCGGCCAGCCAGTGCGAGACGGTCGAGCGCCCGTAGGCCACATCGAGGCCGGCGGGGTGCGCGAGGGCGCGGACCTGGCGGGCCAGTTCCGCTGCGCTGTACCCGGCCTCGTCCATCAGTGTCTTCAGCTGGTGATTGGCATGTCGTCGCACCGCGGGGCCCTCCCGATCCGGCAGGCGGCCGGCTGAGGAGGGCCGACCGCGAAAGTGCTCCCGGGTGCGGTTACCCCCGTAACGAGCAGAAAGGCTTCTCCTGGGAGTGACCAGCAGCAGAGGTGTTCGGAATCCCGGAAAGGCCGCTGAGGGCCGGGAGGCACCGGGGGGCCGGGGCCGGGGCCCGTACCCGGCCGCTCGGAGGTCGGGTACGGGGTGGATCCCCGCATCCCGGTCAACGACGCGGCGGCGGGCCTGGTTGGCGTCCGCGGCTCCCGCACATGCGTGCAGAACCGTTTCCCTGCGGCCTCGTTCAGGAGACCGGGCACACCCGCATGCTCGCTCCCGATGCCTCGACACGGACGGGTCGGCTCCCGCCCGTGGCCCGTGGCCCGTGGCCCGGGGCCCGTGATCCGTGACCCTCCACACCTGAGAAGCCGTTCACAAATGCGCAAACGTGCACGGTGCGAACCTCCGTGGGCGCGGACACCCCTTCCCCTCGACACCGGCGCAGATCTTGACTGGTCACAGCAGCCCCACCACACGTGGTTGCCGTCCCCGCGACAGACGCAGCACGTCTAGGTTCCCGGCTCCCTCCCCACCGCGCGGATCCCTGCCAGCACTGCCGCCACAGCGGCAGGACCGGAGCACGATGAACATCGACCAGCGGCGCACGGGCGTCGTCGTGTCCTACAACCGCGACCGCGGGTACGGCTTCATCCGCCCGTACGGCGACCAGAGCACCCTCTACGTCGAGCGGAGAGCGCTGGAAGGGTGGCTGCCCTTCCTTGCCGAGGGACAGCAGGTGTCCTTCCTCGTCGAGTTCACCCACGGCCGGTTCACCGCCGAGCGCGTCCTGCCCTGAGTACGCGGCGCCTGCCCACTGCCGGGCATCTCGCGGACGCGGCTCCTTGCGGCCCGGCCGGGGGAAGCCCGCTGCCGACCGTCTCGGCCCTCGAAGGCGCCGAGCCGCTCGACCTCGTCCTCTGCCGACCGAACTGCCCTGACACATCGGCGATTCCAGGTCCGGCCCGCGCCTCTCGGGAGGCTCCGTTGTCCATACCGCCACCCGTTCCCGGGGTCTGGCGCGATCCGTCCGTCCCCACCGCCCGTACGTGGACCGAGCCGATGGTCCGGGCCTGGGTGCAGCGCCTGCCCGCGGACAGCGATGTGCCACTCCTCATCCGCAGGATCTGTTCCACCCCCGGTACCGCGGTTCCCACGTCCAGTCTGATCGCACTGCTGCCGCACTGTCCGAGGTCACAGGTCCGGCGGCACATCGGTGCGTGTGTGCGGCGGGCGAACTCGGCTGCCCGGATCGTCGAGGAGCTGCGCATGCCCATAGCCCGCGCCCGCGACGGCACGTACACGGCCTCGGACGCCGTCGCCCGCATCGTCCTGGACGAGCTCGACCACCGACTCGACCACCCGCGTGACCACCCGCTCGACCACCGACTCGACCACCCGCGCGAGGACCGGCCGCCACCCCGGCTCCCCATCCTCGCCACCGATCACCGCCGCTCACCCCGGACAAAGGATGTCAACGTGGAGAACGCCCCGATCCCCGCACAGGACCCGAAGCCCGTTGCAGCACCAGGCCTCACCCTGCCCTCGGACCCGGCGGAGCAAGCCGTCCGCGAGTTCAGGTGCGAGCGCCGGACCCGGCTCTCCGACCTCGACCGGTTCGGACGGGTCCACAACCTGTTCCTCATCCAGTACATCGAGGACGCGCAAGTCGAGTTCGGCTACGCGGCCACCCCCGGAGCCGACGGGCTCCTCGACGTCGGCTGGGCCGCGGTCCGCCGTGACACCTCGTTCCTGCGCCCGCTGCCGATGATGGCCGAACCCGTCTCGATCATCACCGCCGTCGGCCGGCTGGGCCGCTCCACCATCACGCTCCGCTCGCGGGTCGAAAGCCAGGGCGTGGTGCACGCCCGGTCCGTCGACCAGTTCCTGGCCTGCGACGTCCAGGGCCGGCGCCGGCGCATCGACGACACGGAGCACTCCTGGTACCTGAAGTGGTCCGCCCCCGAGAACGCCGACTCCACCAAGCGCTCCTGATCCGGGTGATCCGGGCCGGTGGCACACCGGACGACGGAACAACGACCCACACCGCAAGCATCGAGGAGTTGATCCGGATGGACACCTACGACAAGAGCGTCCTGGGCCACGAGGTGCCGGGAGAACTGGAACGGCTTCGCCGGCTCGAAGCACTCGCCGACCCCCTGACGCGCAAGACCCTCGACAGGATCGGCATGACCTCGACGTGGCGCTGCCTCGACGTCGGCGCCGGCGCCGGATCGGTCGCCCGCCACCTCGCGCAGCGGGCGACGGCAGGCCATGTCACCGCCACCGACCTCGACACCCGGTTCCTGCCCCTTGACGTGCCGAACCTGCTGCCTCTGAAACACGACGCCTGCGTCGACGACTTCCCTGCCGAATCGTTCGACCTGATCCACGCCCGTCTCGTCCTGGACCACCTTCCGGACCGGGAGAGCACCCTGCGCCGCATGATCGGCTGGCTCGCCCCCGGAGGGTGGCTCTACCTCGGCGGACTCGACGTGAGCACGTCCCTCAACTCCCCGTACCGGCCGGTCCTGGACGGCGTGTCGAGGTTCGCCTCGACGATGACGGCGCAGATGGGAACGGACCTACGCTTCACGCGCCGTGCCACCAGCCTCATGCGCTCCATGGGGCTGCGCCACGTAGGCATCGACTGCGCGCCCATCATCCTGGGCGACCGCGGCGAAGGGGACCGCTTCTTCGGCATCATGCTCAAGCAGTTCCAGACGGCCCTGCCCGCATCAGACCAAGAGGCACATGCCGAACTGCGAACAGCCACCGAGTGGCTGGCCGCCCCGACGGGCGTCGAGATCGGAGGGCTCTTCACGGCGGCCTGGGGGCAACGCGGCTGAGTCCCGCAGACGCCGGCAGTGCTCAGCGTCGCTGGCCCTCCCGGCCTTCCCGGCCCTCCGGCCCTCCTGGCCCTCCTAACCGTCCTGGTCGTTCACGGTGGCGAGGGATGCGATCCGTTGCTCGTGGTCGGGGAAGCGCAGAGTGAGGGTGAGTCCCCCCTCCGGGCCGCCGGGTCGTGCGGTCAGGGTGGCGTGATGGGCCTGGGCGATGGAGGCCGCGATCGACAGTCCCAGGCCGTGGCCGGTGCTCGCGGTGCGGTCTCCGTCGAGGCGTCGGAAGGGCTCGAACAGGTCGGGGATGCGGTCAGCGGGGACTTGGCGGCCGGTGTTGGTCACCGTCACGGTCGAGGCGCCGAGCCGTACGAGGACGTGGCCGCCGGGGTGGTTGTACTGGACTGCGTTGCCGACCAGGTTCGCCAGCAGGTGCCGCAGCAGCACGGGGTCACCGGGAACCACCAGGGGCGTGCCGGCGCCGGCGTCGGTGTCGATGCGCAGGCCGGCCTCGGCTGCACGCGGAGCGAACTCGGCGATCACGAGCCGGGCGGTGACCGTGAGGTCCACGGGCTCGGTCTCCTCCAGTCCGCGGTCGCTGCGGGCGAGCAGCAGGAGCGCGTTGATGAGCTGTTCCGCTTCCCGGTTGGCGGTGAGCAGGTCCTCGCGGACGTCGGTGAGACCGTCGGGCAGGGGGTCGGCGAGGCCGACCTGGAGGGTGGTGCGCTGTACCGCGAGGGGCGTTTTGAGTTCGTGGGAGGCGTTCGCGATGAAGCGGCGCTGGCTCTCGAAGGACTTCTCCAGCCGGTCGAGCATGCCGTCGAAGGTGTCGGCGAGGCGGAGCAGCTCGTCGTCGGGGCCGGTGAGCGCGAGGCGCTGGTGCAGGTTCTGTTCGCTGATGCGGCGGGCGGCTTCGGTCACGGAGACGACGGGACGCAGGGCCCGTCCGGCCAGCCACCGGCCGAGGAGCCCGGCGAGGAGTGCCATGACGACGAGGCCGACGGCGGACCAGCGGACCATTTGGCCCAGCGCGGTGTCCTGGACGGCCCGCACGGTTTGGTCGATCTTCTGGAGCATGGCGACATCGCTCGGAGGCTCGGGCCTGCCGTCCGGCCGGGTGGGGTGCACGGACTCCACGGGCGCCACGGACTCCATGGGCGCCACGGACTCCCTGGGGGTCGCCTGACCGCTCGGCAAGTCGCCGTAGGTGACCGAGATTCCCTGGACCTGCTGAGCCGTTCCGTAGCGTGCGAGCAGCACGACGAAGGTGAGGAGGAGGATGCCGGCGAGGAGGAAGAGCCCGGAGAAGGCCATGGCCAGGCGCGCACGGAAGGGCAGCCTGCTCAGCAGGGCCCGGGGGTTCAGCGGTGCCGGGAGGTTCAGTCGCACAGCCGGTACCCCTCTCCCTTGTCGGTGAGGATCGGGCAGGAGTCGCCCAGTTTGCCGCGCAGGCGGCTGATGGTGGTGCGGACGGCGCTGGTGCGCGTGTCGAGGTGTTCGTCCCAGACGGTGCGGACGATGTCGTCGTGGGCCACTGGTGCTCCGCCGGCCCGCATCAGCAGGCGCAGGACCGCGGTCTCCTTCGGGGACAGTTCCAGCGGGATTCCGTCCACGGACACCTCGCGACGCGTCTCGTCGAGGGTGATGTTTCCGAAGCTCAGCACGGTGTGGTGGGGCTTGGGGGTACGCCGGCTCAGTGCCCTCACCCGGGCGACGAGTTCGGTGAAGTCGAAGGGCTTGGCCAGGTAGTCGTCGGCGCCGAGCTCGGTGAGGCCGTAGACCCTGTCCGTGAGCTCGCCCGCCGCCGTCAGCATCAGGATCCGGGGAGGGTCGCTGAGCTCGCGCAACCGTCTGCAGACCTCGTCGCCGCTCATGACCGGCAGGTCGCGGTCGAGGATCAGGACGTCGTAGGCGGTGAGCAGGCACATCCGCTCGGCCTCGTCGCCCGTGGCGGCGAGGTCGACGGCCATCGCCTCGCGGCGCAGACCGGTGGCGATGGTACGGGCGAGGACGCGGTGATCCTCGGCTACCAGGACTCTCATGACTACAGGAAACCAAGATCACGATTGCAGTCGGATAAAGACGCGGGAGCCGGGGGAGTGAGGGCCGGGGCCAAAGACCAGGCCAGACGTGCGAGGCGGTTCCTTATGCCGCTGTAACACGCTTATCCGTCAGCAAACAGCAGACTGCTTTCGTCTCGGGCATGAACTTCGTCAAGCGTGCCGCTACGAGCCTGGGTGCCAGAAGATCCAAGACCGCGGCCCTGCTCGCGATCTTCCTCGTCATCTGCACCCTGCTCCTCGGCGGCTTCCTGCTACAGGCCGCAGCAGCCCGCCAGGAAGCCGACGCGCAGCGCTCCATCGGTGTCGACGTGACCGTCAGGAAGGAGGGTCTTACCCAGACACTGGCCGACCGGCTCGGCCACGTGCGCCCGGTGCACCGCTACAACGTGGAGATCCGGGTCCGGGCCGACCCCCAAGGGTTTGCGCCGTTGACGCCGAACGCTCCGGAGCCGCGCGGTACCGAGGCCGAGGAGGAGGCGAAGGCGAAGGCGAAGGCGAACGGCGCGCTGGCCGTGAACGGCGTCCGCGACTCGGGCATGCTGCTGCCCTTCTCGTACGGCTCGACGAAGATCACGGCGGGTCGCGGCATCACGCCTGAGGACGCGGGCGGCGACGTCGCGCTGATCGAGCAGCGCCTGGCCGACGAGAACGACCTGAAGGTGGGCGACACCGTACGGGTGCGGTCGGCGGACGGCGCGCGCACGACGGCCGTGGTGGTCGTCGGCATCTTCCAGGACCCGGCACGGGATCCGACGACGTGGATGCCTCCGCATGAACTGCCCGGCAACACGCTGTACGTGCCGCCGGGCACCGTACAGAAGCTCGCTGCCGGGTCCGGCTCCGCGACCGTCAGCGAGGCGGTGTTCAAGATCGGCTCGCCGGACGGGACCCGGCAGCTGCACGCCGAAGCCCAGCGGCTCCTGGGCAACGGCAGCTTCGAGTTCCGCGTCAACGACAAGGCGTACAAGGACCAGGTGCTCCCCATCCAGCGGGTCGGCACCTTCGCGGGACTCATCGTCTGGGTGATCGCCCTGGCCGGAGCGCTGATCCTCGGCCTCATCGTGACACTGCAGATCCGCGAACGGCGCACGGAGTTCGGGGTGCTGCTCGCGATGGGCGAGAAGAAGTGGAAGCTCATCGGCCAGCACGCCGTCGAAGTGGCGGCCGTGGCCCTTCCCGCGGTCGCTCTCGCCGCCCTGGCCGGCTCGCTGGCCGGACAGCCCGCCGGGGAGGCGTTCCTCGGCCATCAGGACGACAGGCCGGTCTCGGCAGCCCGTGCCCCGGACATCGGGATCGCCCCGCCCGCGGTACGGGTCGAGCCGGCCGATGTCGGCAAGGTCGCCGGCATCGGGCTCGGGATCTCCCTGATCTCCACCGTCATCCCGGGCATCGGGATCCTGCGCCTGCACCCCCGCTCCATCCTCACCGACAGCGAATAGCGGCTTCACCTCCCCGTTTTGCCGCTTCACCTCCCCGAATAGCCACTTCACCTCCCCGAACAGCCGCGCCGCCTCCCCGAATGGCCGCGCCGACTCCCCGCACGGCAGTCACACCACACCGACCAGCCACCCACTCGCACGGACCGAGAAAGCAGCAGATCCCCTTGAACTTCGTCAAACGCGCAGGGCTCAGCCTGTGGGCCCGCAAGGGCCGCACCCTGATCACCCTCGCCACCTTCCTCGTCATCTCCGTGATGGTGCTGGCCGGCGTCCTGATCAACGGTGCGACCACCCGGGCCGAACAGGACGCCAAACGCTCCGTGGGCGCCGAGGTCAACCTCGACATGGACCTGAGCCAGATGGGCAAAACGGCGCAGCTCCAGGCACCGAGCATCGAGGCCTCGACCGTCGACAAGATCGGGTCCCTGCCCCAAGTGCAGAAGTACACCTACTCGGTGTGGGACCGCGCCCTCCTCACGGGCAAGAACAAGCTGGTCGACGGCGGCCCGAAGGACCCCATGGGCCCCGGCGGAACCGTCGCCACGGGAGTCCTCGACTCCTCGCTGCTGCCGGACTTCCGCAGCGGCAAGTCCGTCCTCCTTTCCGGTACGCACATCACGGCCGCCGACAAGGAGGAGAAGCAGCTCTTGATCGAGGAGCGGCTGGCCGAGCAGAACGGCCTCGAGGTCGGCGACAAGATCACCCTGACCGGCAACGACGAGAAGACGACAGCCGAGTTCACCGTGGGCGGCATCTACCGCGACCCCCGCCCCACCGCCGAGGCCGACGCCGAGTACGGCGTCAGCCCGGCCAACATGCTCTACGCAACGGTGGGCGGCCTCGGCGCGCTCGGCACCGAGGGCAACGGGCCGCGGAAGGTCGGCAAGGCAACGTTTCTCCTGCAGGACGCGGACGTCCAGGGCGCGTTCAAGAGCGAGGCGAAACGAATCGCGGGCCCGGCGCTGGCCGGCTTCAAGCTGGACGCCAACGACAAGGCCGTCCAGCAGATGACGGGCCCCCTCAAGAGCATCCGCTCCACAGCCACCGCGGCCATGTGGCTGATGGGCCTCGCGGGCGCCGCCGTACTGGCCCTGCTGGTCAACCTCGCCGTCAAGCAGCGCCGCACCGAGTACGGCGTCCTGCTGGCGATGGGGGAGCAGAAGACCAAGCTCATCGCCCAGCAGGCCTTGGAGATCGTGATCGTCGCCGTCATCGCCATCGGCGTGAGTTCCCTCTTCGCCCCGAAGCTGACCCAGAGCGCCGGCCAGGCACTGCTCGGCAAGGAAGCCTCCGCCGCCGAGCGGAAGCTCGACTCCTGGAAACCCCCGGCCCTCGGCAGCACCGGACTCGACCAGGGCATCGACCCGAACGACAGGCCCGTCGAGAACGCCGACCCCATCGACGAGATCACGGTGGTGCTCGACCCGGCAGACCTCGCAACGGTCGGTGGCGTCGGCCTCGGCATCGGCCTCCTCGCCACCGCAGTTCCGGCCGCGTCCGTACTGCGGCTGAGCCCCCGCACCATCCTCTCGAAGGGCAAGTGACCGCCATGACCGCAACCACCACCGCCACTCAGGCCCAGCCCGTCCTACGCCTCAACGGGGTCAGCCACACCTACTCGGGCCAGCGCCGCAGGACCACGGTCCTCAGGGACGTCGACTACGCCTTCGAACGCGGCACCTTCTACACGATCCTGGGTCCCTCGGGCAGCGGCAAGACCACCCTGCTCTCCCTGGCCAGCGGCCTGGACACCCCCACCCAGGGTGCGATCAGCTTCGACGGGCAGGACCTCGCCGAGGTCGGCCTCGGCCGCTACCGCAACAAGCACGCCGCCACGATCTTCCAGCAGTACAACCTCCTCACCTACATGACCGCCCTCCAGAACGTCACCACCGCGATGGAGATCACCGGCGCGAAACCCGCGACCGGAAGCCGCAAGGCCAAAGCCCTGCAACTCCTCGAAAACATCGGCCTCGACAAGGCGATGGCCACCCGCAACGTCCTGCAGCTCTCCGGCGGCCAGCAACAGCGCGTCGCCATCGCCCGCGCCCTCGCCTGCGACGTCGACATCCTCTTCGCCGACGAACCCACCGGGAACCTCGACGAAGACACCGCCCAGGGCATCATCGACACCTTCCGCGACCTCGCCCACGAGCAGAACAAGTGCGTGGTCGTCGTCACCCACTCCCAGCAACTGGCCGCGCAGTCCGACCGCATCCTCAACCTGCGCAAAGGCAAGCTCACGGAGCAGGTGAACGCCCGATGAGCGGGGCAGCCCCACCGTCCGTCGGCTCACCGTGAGTAGTGATGCCATACCCTTCGGTGACGGAAGTGGTTGCGGCAAGACGAAAGAGGCAGGTGGACCGGGATGCGCGAGACACGTCACGCGGCGCGGGTACTGGGGGCGTGCGCGGCGGCGCTGACGCTGGCGCTGGCGGCGCCGGGTACGGCGCAGGCGGCGGACGGGGTGCTGTTCATCGATCGGTCACCGGTGCATGACCCGTCCGGCTGCTACCCGTTGGGCGACTTCGTGCCCTCGGAGGTGGCGAACCTGACGAACGAGACCGCCTTCGTGTGGTCGGGCCCCCACTGCAACGGGCAGGTGACGGGAGCCGTCCTGCCGGGTGAACTCGTCCGTCCCGCCCCCGGCATGAGCCTGTTCATCCAGTAGCAGCACGTCGGGCGTCCGCCGGCTCGGGTGGGGGTCAGGTCACGGGCGGGTCAGGAACGCACGGAGGGCGGCGCCGGTCTCCTTCGGGTGGGTGAGGAGCCCTCCGTGCGCGGCGCCGGCGATGACCGTGAACTCGCCGCGCGGCAGGGCGTGGGCGGCGGCCTTGGACGCGTGCGGCGGGAAGTAGAGGTCGTGCTCGAAGCCCAGGACCAGCACGGGGACGGTGATGTCGGCGAGCGCGGCCATGCGGTGCGGGTCGCGCAGCCACGCTTCGGCTGCGGTGGCCTGGCCCACCTCCCCGTCGGACGAAGTCCAGAGGTCTTCCTGGGCTCCGAGGAGCTCCAGCCAGGCGCGGGTCTGCTCCTCGTCCTCGCGCAGGACCGCCGGCGGCAGGCTGGAGAGCAGGGTCTGCAGGCGGGTGAACGCGGCGGGCAGCCGACCGGTCGCGGCGATCAGCTCGGCCTCCGCGTCCAGCATCGCGTCGAGGACCCCGGTGACCGGTCCTGCGCCCGCCATCAGCACCGCGGAGGCCACGAGGTCGGGCCGGGTACGGGCCAGCAGCTCGACGGTGAAGCTCCCCAGCGAGTACCCCACCACCGCGGCGCCGGTCAGGCCGAGGGCGTCCATCAGCCCCGCCAAGTCCCCGGTTAGGTCCGCCATCGAGCACACCGCCGAAGGGGCGTCGGAAGGGGCGACACCGCGCGCGGCATAGGTGATCACCTCGAAGCCCGCCCGCACCAGGACTTCGCGGACCCCGCACAACTCCCATGCCACCGGCGGCATCCCCGTACCGCCCGCCAGCACCACCGGCCGGCCCCGCCCTGTTCGCTCGTACGCGATCCGCACCCCGTCCACGACCACCGACTCCACGCGCGCCCCCTGCTCCGTGCTGATGTGTCAGGGAAGGATGCCCACTCCGGAGACCACCTCACCCGCCTACGGGACTGCGGCCTGGTCGTCGCCGTTTCCGACGGCCACTGCACCCCGGCTCGATCTCGGTCGACCGAGGCGATAGCGGTCAGGGCCCCGGCCGCTGGTCGGCCCGGGACCCGGCCGGTGCCGCGAGGACGAGGGCGAGCACCGCGTCTCCCGCCTGCCACGCCATGGCGCGGCGACGTCCGCCGAGGACGGGCGGCCGCAGACCCAGGATGGCGATGCCCCGCGCAGCGGTCCCGAAGATCCCGGTCCGGTCGGCCTTGACCGCCGCTTCCTTCAGCGCCCAGGCGCCCGCCAGCGCGTCGGGCCGGTCCGTACCGACGAGGGAGAGCTCCCCGGGCGAGAGCACGTGGTCCGCGACCCGGCGTACCGCGTCGGCCGAGGCGGTCTCGCACAGGTCCACCCCGACCGGCTGCGGTGCGAGGGCCGCGGCGACGTGGTGGGCGGTGTGGCTGATGGAGACGTGCAGGGCGGGCACCGGGCTGCCGCCGACGAGGACGTGGGGGCTGCCGTCCTCGCGCGGGAGGATCTCCACGTCGGCCGCCGGGGCGTCGAGGAACTCGCCGACCAGGCGCTTGGCGAGCAGCCGCCCCGCCGCCCACTCGGCCTGCCGCCAGGCGGGCAGAGCCCGGGCCAGCTGCTGCTCTGCCGGTGAGAGTGACGCGAGGGACACCGCCGGGTGGAGGGCGGGGCGCCGGGTCACGAGGACCCCGGCCCCGCCCCATCGGTGGACCTGTCCCGGCTCGATCGGCGGAAAGACGGTGTGCACGGCGGCGGGGGTCACGCGACGGCGGGGGCGGGGGCGGGGGCGGCGGTGGCCGGGTCCGCGTCCGGCTGCCGCAGTGCGCCCTCCAGCGCGGTCACGGCCTGCCGGATCTGGTCGGGCGTGTGGTCACTGGTGATGAAGAAGCGCAGCCGGGCCATTTCCTCCGGTACGGCCGGGTAGAGGATGGGGTTGACGCTGATGCCCTGCTGGAAGAGGGCCTCCGCGAGCTTCAGGGTCTTCAGCGAGTCCCCGACGATGCACGGGACGACCGGCGTGTCGTGGCTGTCCCCGACGTCGATCCCCGCCTCGCGCGCCAGGCGCACGAACAGCGAGGCGTTGTACGCGAGACGCGTGACGCGCTGCGGCTCGGTGCGCAGGAGGCGCAGCGCGGTCAGGGAGGCGGCGGTGTCGGCCGGGGTCATGCCCGCGCTGTAGACGAAGCCCGGCACGGTGTAGCGCAGGTACTCGATGACCGGGCGGCTCCCGGCGACGTAGCCGCCGCAGCTGGCCAGGGCCTTGGACAATGTGCCCGACCACAGATCGACGGCCGAGCGCTCGGTGGGGTGGTACTCGCCGATGCCGCGCCCCGTCGCGCCGATCGTGCCGATGCTGTGGGCCTCGTCGATCATCAGCAGCGCGCCGTGGCGGCGCTTGACCTCGATGAGGGCGGGCAGGTCGGCGATGTCACCGTCCATGCTGTAGACGCCTTCGATGACGACGAGCACCCGCCGGTACTGGTGGCGGACCTGGCTGAGCAGGGCGTCGAGTGCGGCGGCGTCGTTGTGGGGGAACGGCCGCCGGGTCGCGCCGGAGAGCTTGCAGCCCTGCAGGATGCTGTCGTGGGCGAGGGAGTCGTGGACGACGAGGTCGCCGGGGCCGACGAGGTGCCCGATCACGGTGACGTTGGTGGCGTGCCCGTTGGCCAGGGTGAGCGCGGATTCGCATCCGAGCAGTCCGGCGAGTTCCGCTTCGAGTTCCAGGTGGAGCGGACGGCTGCCGGACAGCAGCCGGCTGGCGGACACCGAGGTGCCGTAGCGCTCGACCGCCTCCTTGGCGGCCGCCTTCACCGACGGGTCGGTCGCCAGGCCCAGGTAGTTGTAGCTGGAGAAGGAGACGAGTTCCCGGCCGTCGATGACCGTCGTGTCCGTCATACCGGCCTCGTGGACGAGGAAGTACGGGTTGGAGAGTCCCAGCCCGGCCAGCAGGGCGATCCGCTCGCCGTGGGCGGTGACCTCCGGGAAACGGTCGATCCGCGTGTGCTCCTCCGGCGCGGCCGGGGCCTCCGCCGGCTGGTCCGGGGGCGTCGGGACCACGTGCAGCCGGGGGGAGTCCGCTGCCGCGGGCGGGTCGGGAGCCACCACGACCGGCGTCGGGTCGGCGGAGATTGCCGGAGGCGTCCCGTCACCGTGTCCGGCGCGCTGCCCGGGGACGGGCGTCTCGGCCGTGGGCTCCGGGCAGACACCCGTGATCAGCGCGGTGAGCCGGGCGACGGTCGGCCGGTCGGCGGCCCGCTCGTCGAAGGTCCACTGCGGCCACTGCCGGGTGAGGGAGGTGAACAGGTCGGTCAGCATCAGCGAATCGAAACCGAGGTCGTCGATCAGCAGTTGGTCGTTGCTCAGCTGCTCCACCGGGAAGGCGCTGACCCGGGCGACCTGCGCGAGCACGGCTTCGGTGACCTCGCCGGTGACCTCGTCGGCCGCTGCGCGCGGGGCGGGCCGGCCGGCCGAGTCGGCGGCAGGGGTCGCGGACTCTTCGAGGGCCGCGGCAGCGGGTACGGCCGGGGCAGCGGGCACCGGCGCGGGGAGCGTCGCCGTGAGGCGGGCGAGCAGATCCGCCTGCTGCTGGACCAGCTGGAGCAGTTCGTCCATCGGCGTGTTCGCCGGGTCGTGCGTCGGGGCGTTCATCGAGGTCTCCTCGGGCTGTGCGAGTTCTACGGGCTCTACGGTCCGTACGGGCTCGGCGGACCGCACGCGCTGCGGCGCGGGCGAGGCGGCGGCCGGGTCCTGCTTCGTGGCACGCCTGGTCGCCACCCAGTAGGACTGGGTCGCGAGCCGGGCCACCGGCAGGTCCAGCAGCCGGCGGTCCTCCTCGGCGATCAGGGCGCGCGGGTCGACCGGGACGCCCAGGACCGCGAGCCGGGCGAGTGCCAGGACGAAGGTGCGCCCGCCGTCGGCCGTCCCCTCGACGGGGACGACGTGGACGTCGTCGTGGCCGGTGAGGTTGCGGCGGACCGAGGTGAGGAGCGAGTTGCCGCCCGTCACCTGGAGGAACACGCGGGCGCCCTGCTCGTAGGCGGTGCGGACGGCGTCGCCGAAGAGGACCGGCGCGGACGCGTGACGGGTCCACAGCTCGCGCAGCCGGTCGGGGTCGGTGCAGACCTCGGCGTTCACGGACGAGACGAACGGCAGGACGGGGCTGGTGATCGGGCGGGCGGTGAGGCCCGAACGGATGGTGTCCTCTACGGCGGCCAGGTGCGGCGAGTGGAAGGCGTTGGACACGTCGAGCGTCGCCGTCGCGACCCCGGCTTCCGCGCAGGCCTCGCGCAGGGCGGCGAGTCCTTCCGGAGTGCCGCTGACCACGATCTGACGCGGCTGGTTGAAGCAGGCGAGCCACACGCCGTCGATCCCGTTCGTGAGCCGGCGGCAGGTCTCCTCGTCGGCCTGCACGGCGAGCATCCCGCCCGGGAAGCGGGACTCCGCCTGCCGGAGGGTCGCACCCCGGTGGACCAGCAGCCGGACCGTGTCCACGTGCGTGAGCGCTCCGGCGGCCGCGGCCGCTGCGAACTCCCCGGCGCTGTGCCCGAGAGCGAGGTCGGGACGGATGCCGCAGTCGGCGAGGACGCGGGTGGCGGCGATCTGGACGGTACCGAGCAGGGGCTGGCACACCTCGGTGGCGGCGAGCCGCTTCCTGAGCTCGTCGGTGTCGCCGTGGGACCGGGCCTCATCGCCGTACAGCAGGTCGGAGAGGTCGAAGCCGACGTCCCCGCGGGCCACGGCGTCGAGGACGGCCACGGCCGACCGGAAGGCGGGGAACCGCTCGTGGAGGTCCCGCATCATGCCCGGCCGCTGGCTGCCCTGGCCGGGGAAGAGGAAGGCCACGCGGCGCTGCGCGGCCGGCAGCGGGTTGTCCGCGGCGAAGGCGCCCTCGCCGAGGTCGCCGCGCGCGCCGGCCAGGAGCTGCTCACGGGCGTGGTGCAGCCGCTCGACGAACGCGTCCGTGCCGGTGGCCACGATCGCGAGCCGGGCCGTCAGCGGCTCCCGGGAGCCGAGGGTGTGGGCCACAGCGGCCAGCGGGGCACGGTCCGCCGTGTCGAGTGCGTCGAGCACGTCGCCGATGTGCTGGTCCAGCAGTTCGGCGTTGCCGGCCGAGAGGAGGACGAGGTGGGCTCGGGCGTCGCGGGTGCTTCCGGCGTCTGCGGTGCCTCCGGCTTCTCCGGTGTCTTCCGTGTCTCCGCCGTCTTCGGCGCGGTCCGGGAAGTGACCGGGGGCCGGTTCGGGGCGCTCCTCCAGCACCACGTGGACGTTGGTGCCGCCGAAGCCGAACGAGCTGACGGCGGCACGTCGCGGAGCACCGGTGTCCGGAAAGGGCAGTGCGGTGGCCGCGAAGCGCAGGCCGGCGGCGGAGATGGCCAGGTCGGGGTGGGGGGTGGTGGCCGGCTGCGGCACGATCGTGCGGTGGTGGACGACCAGGGCCGTCTTGATCAGCCCCGCGATGCCCGCCGCGGCCAGGGAGTGCCCGATGAGGGCCTTGCCCGCGCCGAGGTAGCACAGGGCCGGGTCGTCGTCCGGGTACTCGGTGCGCAGGCGGCGCAGGGCCTCGGTCTCGGCCCGGTCCCCGGCGGCGGTGCCGGTGCCGTGTGCCTCCAGGAAGCCCACGGAGGAGGGCGCGACGCCCGCGTCCTCGTAGGCCCGGTGCATGGCGCGCAGCTGACCCTCGGAGGTGGGTACCAGCGGTCCGGGGGAGGCGCCGTCGTTGGCCGAGCCGATGCCCTTGATCACCGCGTAGACGCGGTCGCCTTCGGCCAGTGCGTCGGCCAGCGGCTTGACGACGACGACGCCGGCGCCTTCGCCGAGGACGAAGCCGTCGGCCTCCGCGTCGAAGGGGCGGCACACCCCGGCGGCGGACAGGGCGCGGAGCCGGGAGAAGCCGACCAGGCTGTCGGGGGTGAGGTTGAGGTACACGCCGCCGACGAGGGCGATCCGGCAGCTGCCGGATCGCACCTGGGCGATCGCCTGGTCCAGGGCGACCAGCGAACCGGAGCAGGCGGCGTCGACCGCGAAGCTGGGCCCGCCGAGGTCGAAGTGGCGGCTGACGGTCCCGGCCGCCATGTTGAGCAGGCTCCCCGGCAGGGTGAAGGCGTCGATGGTGCCGAGCTGCCGCGCCCGCTCCTTGGCGGTGGCGCCCCCGGCCTCGGCGCCGTCGTCCGCCGCGGCCTCTGCCTCTGCCTCTGCCTCTGCCAGGGTGATGGCCCGGAGGGGGGCCGTCATGAGGTCCTTGTAGTCGGACACCGATATTCCGAAGAACACCCCGGTGTTCTCGCGGTCGAAGTCACCGCGGCCCATCCCCGCGTCGGCGAGCGCCTCGCGCGTGACGTCGAGCATCAGCCGGTGCTGCGGGTCCATGGCCCTGGCGCGAGCCGGCGGTACGCCGTAGTGCGCCGCGTCGAAGCGGTCCAGGTCCTTCAAGAAGGCGACCTGGTCGGTGTACGAGGCGTTGGGGGCCGATCGGTTGCCCGGGTCGTGGAAGGTCCCGTGGTTCCAGCGTTCCCCCGGGACGGCGGAGAACTGACGCTCCGCACTCATCAGGAGCTTCCAGTAGGTGCGGATGTCGGGGGCGCCCGGAAAGCGGCAGCCGAGTCCGACGATGGCGATGTCAGTCATGGGTCTTCCTTGTCGTAGCGCCCTGGACGGACGGCGGCCGGGGCTGGGCGGGGCTGGAGGGTCGGGAGGGAAAGGGTCAGAAAGGTCAGAAAGGTCAGAAAGGTCAGGAGGGTCGGGACGGAGCGAGGCCTGGACCGGGCGGGAGCGCCCGGTGCTCATCGGCGCGCGTGGGCGTGCGTACGGACGACGGTGCGGCTCGGTGAGCAACGGCCCGGGGCGCACCGCCTCGCGGTGACCGGTGGAGGCCGGGGCGCCGGCTGCGGCGCTTTGGGCTTCAGCGCCTTGGGTGCCCACCAGTTCAGGCCGCCGGCCAGGCGCATGAGCGCCGGTACGAGGACGCCCCGTACGAGCGTGGCGTCGAGGAGGACGCCCAGACCGGCGCCGATGCCGAAGAACTGCAGGAGGGAGACCTGGGAGGTGCCGAAGCTCAGGAGGGTGAATGCGAGCAGGGCGCCGGCTGTGGTGACGATGCCTCCCGTCCGGGCGATGCCCGTGACGATCGAGTCGGTGTTGTTCGCCCCGGCGTCGTGCGCCTCCTTGATCCGGGCCAGGACGAACACCTCGTAGTCCACCGAGAGCCCGAAGAGGATGCAGAACAGCAGCACCGGCATGGTCGTGCTGAGCGGTCCGGGCGTGAAACCGAGCAGGCCGCTCAGATGGCCCGTCTGGAAGATCCACACCATCGCTCCCAGGACGGCCGTCAGGCTCAGGGCGTTCAGCGCGATGGCCTTGAGGGGCAGGAGCAGGCTGCGGGTGAAGCCGAAGAGCAGCAGGAACGTGGTGACGGTGATCAGGGCGAGCGCCGGCGGAATCCGGTCGCCCACCGTGTCCTTGGCGTCGACCAGTACCGCGCTCGGTCCGCCGACCAGGACCTCGGTGCCCGCCGGGGCGGGGATCTCGCGGACTTCGTGCACGAGCTGCTGGGCAGCCCGCGAGCGGGGGTCGACCCGCGGCACCACGGAGAGCTGGGCCAGACCGTCGTCCGCGGGCCCGGCGACCCGGGAAACCCGGGCGACGTGGGGGAGCGCGGACAGCCTGCGGACGTAGTCCTCACCCGCGGACCGGGGCGCCGTGCCCGTCACGGAGACGGTGAGCGCGTCGGCGCCCCTCATGTCGAACGCGTCGCGCACCAGGTCACCGGTCTGCCGGCTGGACGCGCTCGTCGGCAGCGCCCGGTCGTCCGGGGTGGCGAAACCGGCGTGCGCGAACGGCGCGGCCAGGACCACCAGCAGGCCGATCACCGGCAGCGCCGCGAGCAGCGGGCGGCGTACGACGATCCGCGCCAGCCCCTCCCAGAAGCGCGATCCGGAGCCCGTACGGGCCCTGCGGCGCCACGGCACGGGCCAGGCGTTCACGCGCTTGCCGAGCAGCGTGAGCAGAGCGGGCAGGACGGTCACGGCGCTCGCGGCGGCGATGGCCACCACGGCGATGCCCGCGTAGGCGAAGGAGCGCAGGAAGTACGGCGGGAACACCAGCAGCGTCGCGAGCGCGGCGCAGACCGTCGCGGCACTGAAGGCGATCGTGTGGCCGGCGGTGCGCACGGTCCGGATGGCGGCCGTCCGCGGCAGGTACCCGGCGGCGAGCTCCTCGCGGAACCGCGAGACGATCAGCAGCCCGTAGTCGATGCCCAGCCCCAGGCCGAGCGCCGTGGTGAGGTTCAGCGCGAACACCGACACGTCGGTGACGGAGCCGAGGACGCTCAGGACCAGCAGGGTCCCGGCGATGGCGAGGACCCCGATCAGCAGCGGCAGTGCGGCGGCCACGACGCTGCCGAACGCCAGGACCAGCAGGATCAGGGTGCCCGGCAGCACGACGGCCTCGGCACGCTTCAGGTCGGACTCCGCGATGTCCTGAAGCTCCGCGTCGGTGAGCGCCGACCCTCCCACGTGCACGGTCAGGGCCGCGTCGGAAGCGCCGCGGGCGGTCAGCTCCGCGCTCAGCCGCTCGACCCGCGCACCGAGCTGTTCGCCCTCCCCGTCCACGTGCGCGACCAGCATGGCCGCGTCGCCGACCCGGCTGCGCAGCTCCGCCGCGCCACCGGTCCAGTACGAGGCCACGCCGCTCACGTGCGGCTGGGCGGCGAGCCGACGGGTCAGTTCCTCGCCCTCGCTCCGGGCCGCCGGGCCGTCGACGGAACCGTCGCGGGCCTGTGCGACGACGATCAGGTTGGGGGATGCCCCCAGGTGCTCGGCGGCCATGCGGGCGGCGCGGCTGGACTGGGACCGGGGATCGTCGTACCCCTGCGTCTTCAGCCGGCCGGTGGCCTCCGCGCCGAACACGACGGACAGGGCGAGGAACACGAGGGCGGCGAAGAGGACGAGTCCGGGACGGCGGGTCACGAAGACACCTGCACGACGGGACATCGGGGTCTCCGATCCGGGTGGCGGTTCGTCCTGCTCTGGTGCAGGACGGCGGACCTCCACCGTGCCCCGGCCGGGGGGCGGGGCCGTAGCCCCGGCTACTCGTTACTTGACAGGAGCCCTCCGTGCGTCCTGGCTCGTCCCCCACCCTCCCTCGGGGCGCTCCGTGCCGGACGGCTTGAGCAGACCCGGCAGCTGATCCTCGCCATGCTGAGCTCCAAGGCGGCCCGACCGCTGCGGGAGCAGGGCCGCAGACACCGGTGCCAGTCGGTGGAGGCGGCGCTGGCCGAGCTCACGGCGCAGGCCGACCCGGTGGCCCGCCGCCGCGCGGTCGCCGTGCTGTACCTGCTGGTCAGCGCCCCGGACTGGCAGGCCATGCGGCTGCAGGCGGGGCTCTACGGGGCCGAGGCCGGCAAGGCTGCCGCCTGGGCGGTGCGGGTGCTCACGGACGAGCTGCGCCGAGACCCGGACGGCCCGCTACGGGACCCGGGCGGATGACCGGCGAGGAGGAGGGTGGGGGATTCGGCGCACTCGGCCGCCGCGCTCGCCCACCGTGAGCGGCTCGGGCTGCCCGGCCGCCCCAGAGTGGCAGTGGTGGTGCAGGAGCTGGTGGTACCCGAGCGCGCCGGGGTCCTGCCGCCTCCGTCTGCTCCGGCGCCGACCGATGACCGGGGCCGCGCCCCGCACTGACCCGCGCCGGCCGGTCACCGACACGCCCGCCTACCGCAGCCCCGGCAGGGCGTTTCCAGATGGCCTGTCACACGCCTGTGACGCGGACCGGACCATTCCACCCACACAAGATCACTAGTTTTCCTTCCGTAGCCGGCAGCCCGAACTCAACGGCCTCCACCGGAAGAGACCACGGCGGCTCTCCCCACCCACGGCAAAGCTCCAAGGAATCGTCATGCGTACCGCGCTCCGCGTCACCACCACCGCCCTTGCCCTCTTCGGCGCGGCGATCGTCGCCCCCGCCACGGCCTTCGCGGCCCCTGCCCCTGCCCCGGCCCAGCAGGATTCCCCCGCGCGCACCCTGGTGGTCGCCGAGAACTGCGTCAAGAGCCAGGTCATCCCGTCCCTGTTCGACGGCCTGACGGTCAAGCTGACCAACAGTGCCCACACCGGCGCCACGGCGCAGCTGCGCGACGAGAGCGGCAAGGTACTCGGCACGGTCGACCAGTCCAAGCCGCTGGACCTGGCCAACGGCCTGCGGATCGACGGCGTGCTGTCCACCGCGCCCGTCTTCAAGCAGCGCACCCAGGGCGGCGACGCGCCGTGGACCGCCACCGCGTTCCCGAAGCTGCCCAAGGACTGCAACACCGCCGGCAGCCTCTACTCCACGACGAAGTTCGGCAGCCTGACCGTCAAGACCTACAAGGCCGGCCCGCAGCTCTTCAGCTCGTACATCGTCGAGAACGGCAAGCGTGTCGGCTTCCTGCACCCGGCGCCCAACGCCTACCAGGACGTCCGCAAGGTCGGCGACCGCTACGTCCGCCTCACCGTCGACGGCGAGATCCACAGCTGGACCGGTGCCACCACCGTCTCCCCGAAGCTCGGCGTCTATTCGGTCGCGGGCGGCACGAAGGTCCGCCTGGTGAAGAAGGACGGGCTGTACGGCGTCCAGATGACCTCGCGCGGCACCTGGAGCAACTGGACCTACTTCGCCAAGGGCAAGCCCGTGATCCTCCAGTCCGACAACACCATCGTCGTGCTGAACGCGAACGGCACCCTCTCCAACTTCGTCTACGGCATCGCCCGTCAGACCGCACCGGTCTGGAACCGCGCCTGATCATCCGCCGACCGGCCGCCGCCCCCTGCCGCTCACCCACTGACCCGGCTCGGGCACCGTCCCACCCGCATCACCCGCATCACCCGCACCACCCCGAAGGGGCCGCCTCGGCAGACACTCTGCCGAGGCGGCCCCCTTCCGTGCGTGGAGTCCCTTTCGCTCCTGATCGCTGCTGAGTTCAGGAGCCTTCGATCGGCCCGGCCCGGTCCCAGCCGGGCGCTCGCACGTCGATCGTGAGACCTCCCGCCCCGACCTCCTCACCGCAGGTCCGGCACGTCGACGTCAGATCCAGGTCGTGCTCGGTGTCGTGTTCCGAACCGGGCCCGCCGCGATGGCGGAAGGCGACCGGGGGAGTGTCGACCGCCCAGCGATCGCCCCAGGCCAGAAGCGCGCGCATCACCGGTGCGAGGTCACGGCCGGCCTCCGTGAGGTGGTACTCGAAGCGCAACGGGCGCTCGCTGTAGGCGTGGCGCTCGACCACGCCCGCCTCCTCCAGAGCGCGGAGTCTGGCGGCGAGGCGGTCGCGGGGAGCGCCGGTGTTGCGCACGATCTGGTCGAAGCGCTGGTTGCCGTAGAAGATCTCGCGGATCGCCAGGAGGGCCCAGCGTTCGCCGACGAGTTGCAGTGCGGCGGCCACGGAGCACGGCCGGCCGGGCACTTCGGGGTGCGGAACCGAGTTCTCGCCCTGCTTCGCGTTCGAGGTCACGTCCCCATCCTCTCTCTAGTGCGTTGTGTTTTCAAACTCACACGGCTAGCCTCCGGTCCATGACAGTTGGAAAATCAAACCCTCACAGGGCGACCCGAGCCGTGTTCGCGACGGTCGTGGCCGCGGTCTTCATGTCCAACCTCGACCTCTTCATCGTCAACGTGGCCCTCCCGGCGATCGGCCGCTCGTTCGGCGACAGCGACCTCGGCTCCCTGTCCTGGGTCCTCAACGGCTACGCGATCGTCTTCGCCGCGCTCCTCGTGCCCGCCGGCCGCATCGCCGACCGCTCCGGCCACAAGCCGGTCTTCCTGACGGGATTGGCGGTGTTCACCCTCGCCTCGGTCGGCTGCGCACTCGCCCCGAACGTCGAGACGCTGGTCGCGGCACGGCTCGTACAGGCCGCCGGCGCGGCGCTGCTGATGCCGACGTCGCTCGCACTGCTGCTCGACACGACGGCGCCCGAGAAGCGCGCCGGGGCGGTGCGGGCCTGGGCGTCGATCGGCGGGATCGCCGCCGGACTCGGACCGGTGGCCGGCGGGCTGCTGGCCGAGGCCGGATGGCGCTGGGTGTTCATCGTCAACGTGCCGGTGGGGGTCGCGGCCTTCGTCCTCGGAGCCAAGGTGCTGCCGTCGCCCGGACGCGCCGGGGCGCAGAAGAGCCCGCTGCCCGACCTGTTCGGTGCCGCCCTTCTCACCGGATCGATCGCAGCGCTCGCACTCGGCCTGGTCAAGGCTCCCGACTGGGGTTGGACGAGCGCCGGCACCCTCGGAGGCCTGGCTGCCGCGGTGCTGCTCGGCGTCTGGTTCGTCCTGCGCTCGGCCCGCCACCCCGTGCCGATCGTCGAGCTCCCGCTCCTCCGGGTTCCGGAATTCGCCTCTGCCGCGGCAGCCCTGACCCTGTTCACCGTCGCCTTCGCCGGAATGCTGCTCGGCGCGGTGTTGTGGTGCCAGGGCGTGTGGGGCTACTCGGCGCTGCGCACCGGGCTCGCCATCGCGCCGGGACCCTTGCTGGTACCGCCGGTCGCGCTGCGGATCGGTCCCGCCGTCGCCAGATTCGGTGCGGGCCGCGTCGCGATGGCGGGGACCGTCCTGTTCGCGGCCGGCATCCTGTGGTGGGCCGCGACGCTCGACACCGGCTCGGCCTACGCCGCCTCGCTCCTGCCGGGCATGCTGCTGACCGGCCTCGGCGTCGGCATGACGCTCCCGGTCCTGACCGGGGCCTCGGCGGCAGCACTGCCGCCGTCCCGCTTCGCCACGGGCTCGGCCATCACCTCGATGGGCCGCCAGGTCGGCGCGGTCCTCGGCGTCGCGATCCTGGTCGGCATCCTCGGCACACCGGCCCCCGCAGGCATCGTCGCCGCGTTCCAGCACGGTTGGTACGCGGTCGCCGCGGCGTCCCTGCTCGCCGCGTGCGCGACGGTCCCGCTCGTCCGCAAGCCGCGACCGGCCGCCGCCACGACGACCGGTCGCGCAGAGGCCGCGATGGTGGGCGACGCCTGAGGAGAGGGCCCCGTACGTGGACGGCGGACGGGACCCGCACGCGCCCGAAGGGCCGCTGACGGGCCACGGGACCAGTCGGCGCCAGAAAGTTACCGAAGGGTAGTCATGGGGTGAGTCGGGGAGGTAGCGTCTGCCTTCTTGAAGGGAGCACCATGCCTCGTACGCTGACGGTGTCAGACAGCATCGTCGTCAATGTCCGCCCCGCAGAGGTCTACCGGCGCGTATCCGATCCTGCGCGGATGGGTGACTGGAGCCCGGAGAACCTCGGCGCCACCGTGCGCGGGGGTACCCGGGAACCGAGCGTCGGGATGGTCTTCGACGGGCGGAACAAGCGCGGCGCCTTCCGCTGGACCACCCGGTGCACCGTGACGGCACTCGAGCCGGACAGGTTGTTCCGGTTCCGGGTGCATGCCATCGGTGTCAAGCGGCCGCGGCTGCCGGGTCCCATCGCCACATGGGAGTACCGCTTCGAGCCCGTCCCGGAGGGGACCCGGGTGACCGAGACGTGGACCGACGACCGCCGGTCGTGGCCGGACTTCGTGGCGAACACCTTCGACCGGGTGGCGACCGGCGGAAGCGTCTTCGCCGATTTCCAGCGCAGGAACATCGGTACGACCCTGCGCAACCTCAAGAAGGCTTTGGAAACGGGCTGACATACCGGTTCCGCACGCCTCGGTCAGCCGGACATGGGTGAGAACACCTACGGCGTGCGGGTCATGGGCTTCAAGGTTCAACACGATCGGTCAGCGGCCCCGCGCGCCAACCCGGGAGACCCTTGTCCAGCCACTCCTCGACGGTCCGCCGCCACGGGTCGGTGGAGTCGCTGTCGGCGACATCCGCCCACGTGTCCGCAGCCGACTCCGGATCGACGACCAGGCAGTCGAGGTAGGCGTCGAAGCTGTCGGCAACCTTGGTGAAGACATCGTTCGACAGGTGTCCAGGCCAGGAAATGCCATGCAAGAAGGCGTGGAGCTGACCGTGGGTAGCGGGATTCAGATCCAGGAACAGGGTGTCGCTGCCGCCGTTCCGGGCAATCGGCAGAAGGCCCGTGAGCGAGACCTCATCGGCGAGCCACCCCTGACGACTGCGGCGGTATTCGCCGAGCAACGTCCCCCAGCCGTACTCGCCATCGCCATCGCGGCCGAGTTGGTAGAGGTCGTCGAAGCTCTGCAACGGCTCGGGTTCACAGTCGGGCAGGCGGACCGAGTAGGTGAGGCTCTCCCCGCCCGCCAATTCCAGGAACGACCGGTATGACGCCGGCAGGGGCAGTCCGATCTCCTGCTCAAGACGTCTCAGCTCGGCTGCTTCGAACGGCCTGAACGGCCCCACGACCAAGCGGCCCCGATACCAGCGCGATATTTCCTCCGACACGGACCGATCATCGCACCTACGAAGGACCCGAGCGCCGGCTTCCACCTGCTCCGGAAGATGATGCTGCTACAGCAGCCCCGCAATGGTCGTTCGGATCCGCCGCTCCCGCCGATACGCCCCTGGCGGGGCGCCGAAGTGCCGTTTGAAAGCCTTCGCGAACGCGAATTCCGAGGTGTAGCCGGCGTTCTCGGCCACGGTGCTCAGCGAGTCGGCCGTCTCGCGCAGCATCCGCGCCGCGACGGCCATGCGCCACGTCGTCAGGTAGCTGAGCGGCGGCTCGCCGACCACCGTGGTGAACCGCCGGGCGAACGCGGCGCGCGACAGCCCGGCCCGGCTCCCCAGCGATTCGACGGTCCACGGATGCGCCGGGTCGTCGTGGATCGCTTTCAGCGCCGGGGCGATCAACGGGTCGTTCAGTGCCGAGGCCCAGCCCTGCGTCTGCTCCTTGGGCAACTCGGCGTACCAGGACCGCAGAATGTAGAGAAGCAGCAGATCGACCAGCGTCGTGACCACCGAGTCCGAACCCGGCTGAGGCTGGTGGATCTCGGCGCAGAGCTGGTCGACCGCCGAGCGCAGCGCAGGATGGCGGCCGGGGCTGGCCGGGAGGTGGATGACCTCCGGGAGCTCGTCGAGCAGCGGATGCGGCCGCTCGATGTCGAGGTGGTAGGCCCCGCACACCAGCACGCTGCGAGCGCCGTCGCCCTCGATGGTGAAGGACCCGATCGGCGAGGAGGTGTCGACGCGGTCCGGTTCGAAGGCGACCAGCTCGCTGGTGATCGCATCACAGATGGCGTGATCGGTGCCGCGCCGCAGGAACACGACGTCGCCGGGGCCCAGGGCGATCGGATCGCCGCCGACCGGCAGGAGAAAGCAGCGTCCTTCGACGACGACGTGGAATCCGGCTCCCGCGATGGGCTGGAAGCGCACGCCCCACGGCGCCTGCGCGTCGGTACGGACAACGGACGGACGCCCGGTGCGCAGGGCCGCAAGCGTGTCGCTGAGTATGTCCATGCGCTCACCCTACCGTGCTGATGTCGAGACGATCAGACAAAGAATCAAGACTTTAGGCCATCCACTGTCTTGCTCGGCAAACGTAGCGTCCTCTCCATGAACAACACAGCACACACCAACACGGCACACACCCAGCGTGTCGTCGTCATAGGCGGCACCTCCGGCATCGGCTTCGCCGTCGCCCAGGCCGCAGCGACCCAGGGTTCGAACGTGGTCGTCGCCTCCAGCGACCGGAGCCGGGTCGACCTGGCGGTGAAGAAGCTCGGTGGCCCGGCCGAAGGCGTCTTGCTGGACGTCGCCGATGAGGCCGCGCTCGCCGCCTTCTTCGACCGGATCGGCGAGTTCGACCACCTCGTCTACACGGCGGGGGAGTCCCTGCTGCTGAAGCCGCTCGCCGCCCTCGCGGCCGAGGAGTCCCGGGGGTTCTTCGAGCGCCGCTTCTGGGGTGCCCTGCTCGCCGCGAAGTACGCGACGCCGAAGCTCCGCCCCGGCGGCTCGATCACCTTCACCTCCGGCGCCTTCGCCACCCGGCCCGCCCCCGGAACCCTGCTCGGCGCAAGCGTCACGGCCGCCGTCGAGGGTCTGACGCGCGCCTTGGCCCTGGAACTCGCCCCACTGCGGGTCAACGCGGTCCGCCTCGGCGCGATCCGCACCGAGCTTTGGGACAGCACCGTGCCCGAGCCGGAGGCCTTCCTCCAAGCGCAGGGCAGCGGCCTTCCCGTACAGCGCGTGGGCACCCCCGAGGAGGCCGCGGCGGCCTACCTCTACCTCCTGAGCAACGGCTACGCGACCGGCACCGTGCTCACCCTCGACGGCGGAGCCGCACTGGCCTGACATCGCCTGCTGTCGGACCGGCACACCGGTCCGACGGCCTCGGCATGTCCTGCCGGAGGATGCGGCGCCAGCCTCGTTGCGTTCCAGAAGTCCCTGGTCACCGGCCCGCCCGCCCCGCCTGCGTGCGGGCCGAGGACAGCATGAGCCCCACGTTCATCGGCTACGAGCCCTGCACGCTGCACGGAGTGCAATGGATCCGCCTGCGAGATCCCCTGCGCTCCGGCGTGTGCTAGACAGGGAGTAATCAAAGGGGCATTTTGCAGCAGCTCAAGCTCGGAATCATGTCGCAGACCCGCAAAGAGAACGAACACCGTCTGCCGATTCACCCAGCTCACTTCGAACGCATCGATGCCGACCTTCAGTCCAACATCTATCTGCAGACCGGTTACGGCGATCACTTCGGTGTTTCGGACGGTCAGCTCGCTCCGTGGGTCGCCGGTTTCCGCTCACGCGAGGATCTGATCACAGAGTGTGACGTCATCCTGTTGGCCAAGCCGCTGCACGAAGATCTGGCGGACCTGCGGGACGGGCAGGTGCTGTGGGGGTGGCCGCACTGCGTGCAGGACGAGAAGGTCACGCAGGCCGCCATCGACCGCAGGCTCACGGTGATCGCCTTCGAGGCGATGAACCACTGGACCCGGGACGGGGGGTTCAGCCTGCACGTCTTCCACAAGAACAACGAATTGGCCGGCTACTCGTCGGTGCTGCATGCCATGCAGCTGACCGGGGCGACCGGTGACTACGGACGCCGGCGACGTGCGGTGGTGATCGGCTTCGGCGCCACCGCCCGCGGAGCGGTGACCGCGCTCAGTGCGCTGGGCGTTCACGATGTGGACGTGCTGACTGCCCGCGGCATCGCCGCCGTCAGCTCACCGATCCACTCGGCACGGATCGTGCACTTCGACCACGACGAGGCCGACGACACCCTCGACCCGCGGCGCAGCATCGTGCTCACCGAGGACGGCCCGGAGCCGCTGGCCGACTTCCTGGCCGGGCACGACATCATCGTCAACTGCGTGCTCCAGGACACCGCGGCGCCGCTGATGTTCCTGATAGAAGAGGACCTGCCGAAGCTCGCGCCCGGCACCCTCGTCATCGACGTCTCCTGCGACGAGGGCATGGGCTTCGCCTGGGCTCGGCCCACCACCTTCAACGCGCCGATGTTCACCGTCGGTGACCAGGTCCACTACTACGCCGTGGATCACAGCCCCTCCTACCTGTGGGACGCGGCCACCTGGGAGAACAGCGAGGCGCTGATGCCGTTCCTGCGGTCGGTCCTGGAAGGGCCGTCCGGCTGGGACGGCGACCACACCATTCGCCGAGCGATCGAGATCCGCGGCGGCACCGTCCAGAACCCGGCGGTCCTGGCCTTCCAGCATCGAGCCGCACAGTACCCGCACGCGCTGCTCTGACCCGATGCCACCTGGTCGACGGCTGACCCGTACAGGGTCCACCGTCGGCCAGAAGCCCCGAGCGGGCCTCAGTGACGGTATGCGGCTGTCGCGATCTCGATGAACGACCGGACCAACGGGTTGGTGTCGTCCGCGTTCCACGCCACCACCACGGGGCTTGGCGCCATGTCGATCAGCGGGATCACGGCCAGCTCTGCGGGCAGATCGTGCCCGAGCGGGGCCAGGCCGACCGTGCCGTTCCACAGCACGGCCTGCAGGCACTCCTGGACGACGCGCACCACGGGGCCCTCGCGCGGCTCGCCACCGTTCCAGTACGACTGCCAGAGCGGGTCGGTCCCCTGCGGGAACTGGAACCAGCGGCGTGCTCCCAGGTCGGCCAGCCACAGCTGTTCGCGGCGGGCCAGCGGGTCGTCGGCGCGCAGGACCACGCCCACAGGATCGGTACGCAGCTCACGCACCGCCAGCGCGGTCTCGTTGAACGGCGCCCGGGTCAGGGCGACATCGACCAGGCCGGCACGCAGTCCGCAGGTCGGGTCGGTCAGGTCGGTGTCCCGGATGCGGATGTCGACGCCGGGGTGGCTTCGACGGAAGGCGGCGGCCAGCCTGGCGGCTCCCGGGTCGGTGCTGTCGCCCAGAATCCCGATGGTGATGGTCGCGGCGCCGGCCGCTGCGCGTACCCGTGCGCGGACGCGGTCGGCCTGGTCGAGCAGGGCCCGCGCCTCATCGAGCAGCACCGCGCCCACCGGCGTGAGCGTGACGCCGGCAGGCGAGCGGGCGAACAGCAGGGCACCGATCTCGGTCTCCAGCTGCTTGATCGATCGGCTCAGTGGCGGCTGGCTCATGTGCAGTCGGGTGGCGGCTCGGCCGAAGTGGAGTTCCTCGGCGACCGCGACGAAGTAGCGCAGGGTACGTAGCTCCACGCTGCGACGATACCCAAGCGGTATCGGCTTCGCCGCATGGGTCTTGGACAGGTGCGGGTCCCCGGCGGTGCACTCGGGGCATGACCGAAGAAGCCGCTCGGCCACCGACCTCTCCTGAAGCCGCGCCATGACACCACCGGGCAGTCCTCCACCTGACCGGCGCGGCCGGAGCGCTCCCACCTTTCACCTTCCGGGCCACCCAGACCATGGCCCGGGCCTTCTCCAGGGGTTGCCCTGGTATTCGACGGGTCACCTGCAAGCCGGTGACCGTGGACGGGAATCATGAACATCGCGTACTGGATCGTCGCCGGACCGCTCGCCTTCTTCTACCTCTACGCAGGCGCGATGAAGCTGGTCCGTAGCCGAGATCAACTCCGACCGATGATGGCCTGGGTCGATCGCATGCCCCTGTCCGCCGTCAGGGCGCTGGGGTCAGTCGAAATGCTCGGCGCGGCCGGGCTGATCCTGCCGCCCCTGACCGGCATCGCACCCTGGCTGGCACTGGCCGCGGCCATAGGGTTCGTGCTCTTGCAGATCGGTGCGATCGCCGTCCACCTCACCGGCGAGGACCGTCGGGTCGCACTCAACGTCGGGCTCATCGCAACTGGGGCGGTCGCCACCTGGCTGGCCGGCACCTGGCTGTGATCGAGCACACCGAGGCGGTGAGCAGATCCGCTGTCCCGCGGCCGCGCCGGCGGAGTGCCGGTGCCGCCCCCGGTGTGGCTGCCCGAAGACGTTGCGGCGTTTCTACCTCAGGCCATTGCCGAATCTGATTCAGTCGTCCTCGGGCTGGCTGCTGGGAGGAGACCTGATCATGCTGAACGCTCTCGCCGACAACGTCTTGTGCGGATTCTGCCGGGCGACGCAGGAGGACGGCGAGGCCCGCACAGCGCGGATGGTGAACGGCCGTCTGGCCGTGACCTGGCACGCCGCCTCATGCCCGCACCTGGCCGCCGACCGGATCTTGGCCGAGCGGGAGTGAAGCCCGGTGGCGTCCGGGGTGGCCGCATCGCTTCAGCCCATCGTTCGTCTCTCCGGCAAGCTCGCGGCCTTCGAGGGCGCCTGCAGGCTGGTTAGGTCCACGCTCCGCGCATCATCCGGCCCTGACGGGCCAAAAGCGCCGCATGAGAAGAACTCGCGGTCCTTCGGTGCGCGGTGCATGGCCGTTGCTCCTCCTCCCTGCCCAGGCCGCCCTCATGGTGGGCCTGGGACGGCTGGTCACCGGGCCCGCGGCCCGGCGCCGGCCGCTGTCGGAGGAAGGATCGGCCGCCCGGGACCTGGTGGAGCGCCGCGGCGAAGTCGCCAACGCGGTATCGGAGTTCTTCTCGCTGCTCGCCGGCACGCAGGCGGTCATAGGCGTGGCCCTGGTCTGCATCGTCGGCCTGCTCACGCTTCCCCGCCTCCCGCTCCGGACCGAAGCGCTCTTCCTCGGAGCCTCGGTCGCCGTGCAGTCGGCGATCTTCCTGCTGGTGACGTCCTTCGTCGACCGCCCCCGTCCCGACGTACCCCAGCTGGACGTGGCGCCGCCGACGTCGAGCTTCCCCTCCGGACACGTCGGAGCGGCCCTCGCCCTCTACGGGGGCCTCGCCGTCATCGCCGTGCTGCGCATGCGCGGCCCCTGGCGCTACGCCGTGGCCGGGTCCCTGCTCCTGATGGCGCCGGCCGTCGCGCTGGTGAGGCTCTACCGGGGCATGCACTACCCCAGCGATGTCGTCGGTGGCCTGCTCAACGGCACGGCGACCCTGCTGATCGTCGGGTTCGCGCTGTTGTACGGGCGCGAGTCCACTCCGGAGCAGGCCCGCGCACCGCGGCCCGGCCCGGTGCCCGACCCCCGCACCGGCGGTCCTGTCATCGTGGTGCGCCACCCGCACGGCTGCCCTGACGCACTCGCCGACCGGCTGGGCGCAGTGCTGCGCGGCCACGGCCACCGGGACGTGCACTGGATCCTGACCTCCGCCGAACGAGCCTGCGGCACCCTGGCCGAGGAGCTCCCGGCCGTCCGGCCCCGCCTCGTGGTGGTCTGCGGGGGCGACGGCACCCTGCGCGCCTGCGCCGACGTTCTGGCCGGCACCGGGATCCCGCTGGTCCTGGTGCCCTGCGGCACCGGGAACCTCCTCGCCCGGAACCTCGGTCTCCCGATGGACCCGGTCGCCGCCCTCGACGGGTCCCTGACGGGCGACAGCTTCGGGATCGACGTCGGCCGGGTCTGGGGCGACGGCCTCGCGCCGACGCGGTTCACCGTCATGGCCGGCGCCGGGTTCGACGCCGCCATGGTCCGGGACGCCTCCCCGCGGCTCAAGTCGAGGATGGGCTGGGCCGCGTACGTCCTGTCGGCCGTGCGGCACCTGAACGATCCCGGTGTCCGGCTGACGGTGCGCATCGACGGCGGCCGCCCCCGACGGCGCCGCGCCCGCATGGTCGTCATCGGAAACGTGGGCACGCTCCAAGGCGGCCTGCCGCTCCTGCCGACGGCGCGGCCGGACAGCGGGCGCCTGGACGTGGTGCTGTTCGACCCCCAGGGCGCAGCCGGATGGTTCACCGCAGCCGGCCACCTCGTGTCGCACCTCCTGGGCCGCGGCGTGACGGCACCCACCGGAGCGGGGGCCGCCAGAGCGGCCGGGGGCGGGACGGTGGCCGGGGGCGGGACGGTGGCCGGGCGCAGCGAAGCCGGGGGAGCGCTGGAGTACTTCACCGCGACCCGGATCGACGTCCGCTGCGCCGCTCCACAACCGCGCGAACTCGACGGCGATGCCGTGCGCGACGGCGTCCGCCTCACCGCGGAGGTCGAACCGGGCGCCCTGCGGGTGTACCTGCCCCGCGCGCCCTGGGCTGCCGCCGCCGCGGAAGAGGCCGGTGCACCTGCCGAACGGGCCGCGCCCCTTCCGGCGGCTCCCGGCCCGGTGCCCTGAGGCGCGGCCGACCGCGTACGGGTTCCCGGCCCGTCGGCCGACCGCCGCTCGGCGGGCCCGCTCGGGCCCCGCCGGTCCGGGCCGGCTCCGCAGGTCGGAAGCGGGCCCGGGACGGCTCCGCAGGTTTCGTAGGCTCCACGAGAAGGCAGGAACGCGATGGGCACGGCGCGACGGGTACCGCAGCAGCACGACGTGAGCGGTGAGGAACTGTCCGCCGACGAGGCGTGGACGGCGCTGCGCCGCTACGGCGGCTGGAGCCTCGCACGCGACTCCTTCGTACGGTTCCGCTACGCGGACGGCTTCAGCCACGCCCGCGCGCTCGCCCTGCAAACAGTCCTGTCCATCGTCCCGCTGGCCATCGCCGCCGTGGGGCTGTCCGGCGTCCTGCACACCGAGGACGCGGGCCGCGTGGTCGAGCTCACCATCCGAGGTCTCGCCAGCGGCCCCGGTCAGGCGGTCGTGGACGAGGCGCTCAGCGAGAGCAGACGCCATGCCGGCGACGGCGGCCAGGCGGCGCTGTGGCTGGGCCTGCTGTTCTCGCTCGTCAACGTCACCACGAGCCTCTGCCAGGTCGAGCGGGGCGCCAACCGCATATACGGCAACGAGCGGGACCGGCCCTTCCTCAAGAAGTACACCCGCGGCCTGGTGATGTCGGCGCTCGCGGGTCTTCCGCTCGGACTCAGCTTCATCCTCACCGTGACCGGCACCCACCTCACCCACGCGCTGGGCGAGGTCTACCAGCTCTCTCCCGCTACGGTGCGGGCCTGGGATTTGCTGCGCTGGCCCCTCGGCGTCCTGCTCGCCGTCCTCGCCACCAGCGCGATCTTTCGGCTCTCCCCGCGCCGCCGTCAGCCCGGCTACACCTGGCTGGCCTTCGGGGCCGTCGTCCACCTGCTGCTGTGGAACCTGGCGACCTGGGCCCTGAGCCTGTACATCGGCGAAAGCAGTTCGTTCACCAGCGTCTACGGGCCCCTCAGCACGATCGTGTCGTTGCTGCTCTGGTCCTACCTCACCTCGATGGCGCTCTTCCTCGGCCTCTCCTTCGCAGCTCAACTGGAAGCGGTGAGGGCGGGGGTGCGGGAGCCGGTCACGGCCGACCCCGGTGTCTGACGCCCCGGCCCGGCCCCGGCACCAGCCCCAGCCCCCTTCACCGCTCCGGTTCCCACCTCCATCCGGCCCCCACCTCCATCCCTTCCCCGTCTTGATCCCGTTCGTCGGCGGCCGGAGGACCGCCACCGGCACACGAGAGGAACCCGCCACCATGGCACGGCGCACAGACAGTTCTCGACGACGACCGCTACGGAGCCTGCTGACGCGGCATGCCGGGCCGGACGCCACCTTCGGCGCGAGACTCGTGCTCGCCGCGGCCGCGACCGCCCTCACCTCCGTGCCCTTCGTACTCGCCCTGGTCCTGGTGGAGTCCCGGTGGCCTCCGCTGCACCGGCTGGACCGCGCGACGGCCGAGCGCCTGCACACCGCCGCGCTCGCCCACCCGAACGGCGTCCGCCTCCTGCGCGTCCTCTCGGACTTCGTGTGGGATCCGGTGACCATGCGCCTCCTGGTGGCCGCGCTCGTGGCCTGGCTCGTGGGCCGGCGGGCCTGGCGGCTGGCGGCCTGGGCCTCCGTCACGGCGGTCGCCGGCGGCCTGATCGGGCTCCTGGCCAAGACCGCAGTCGAACGGGCGCGCCCGCACCTCCCGGATCCCGTCGCCCACGCGCCCGGCTTCTCCTTCCCCTCCGGACACACGATGACGGCCACCACCACGTGCGCCGTCCTGCTCCTGGTCCTGCTGCCCGTGGTACCGCCCAGGTGGCGCCCGCTGCCCTGGGCGCTCGCGCTGGTCACCGTGGTGGGCGTCGGCTACACGCGCGTCGCCCTGGGGGTCCACTGGGTCAGTGACGTCGTCGGCGGCTGGCTCCTGGGGCTCGCCGTGGTCACCGCAACGACACTGGCCTTCGAAGCCTGGCGGACGGACACCGGACGACGTCGCACGACGGTGACCGAGGGCCTGGAACCGGAGCTCACGGATCCCGACCCCGAGGCGCCCCCGACCGTTCCGGAAGGAGCAGCAGCTCCCGGCGGAGCGGCCGGCTCGCGCGGTCACGGCCCCCGTAGGCCAGCCAACGGATCTGATCAGCCACGTTGAGGCGGACCTGCCCTTCCGGGTGCACGTCCGGCACGGCACCACGAGGCGCACGCCGGCGCCGGGGGGTGTGAGCTGGGCCCGGGGCTTGCTGCCGCCGTCGGCGAGGGCTCTGTACAGGCGTACCGCGACGCCCGCCGCGCTCTAGGGCAAGCAGAAGGGCCCGGATCCTTGTGGATCCGGGCCCTTCTGTTCAGTAGCGGGGACAGGATTTGAACCTGCGACCTCTGGATTATGAGCCCAGCGAGCTACCGAACTGCTCCACCCCGCGTCGGTAAACCTCACTCTACGCCACCGCAGGACCGCCCTTCACCATCTTTTCCCCTGCTCAGGGGCAGGAGCGTCGTCGGCCGAGGTCGAACCGTGCTCGGCGCCGTCCCAGACCAGGCTTCTGCCCGACGCACGGCCACGAACACGCGCAGGTCATCCAGAGCCAAAGCACCCAAGCCACAGCTGGGGTGCGCGGAGCAATTCCCAGGATTGACCGGGGTGCCGGAGTGCCAGAAGGTTGCAGGGCCCGGGCGGCAAGCCGTCCGGCGCCTTCGTGCGGATCCGGCCGGGCGAAGGCGCTGTGCGGGTGCCGACCAAGCCGTTGTCGAAGGGACCCGGACACCGTGCCTGATCTTCCTGCCACGACTCATCGGGCGGTCACCCTGCTGCGTGAGCTCGGTGCCGAAAGCATTGCCCACCCCGGCGGAACCCTCCTTACCCACCTCCAGCGCGTACAGGCGCGGCTGGCGACATGGAAGGCCCGTCCGGCCCTCCAACTCGCGGGCCTGTGTCACGCGTTCTACGGCACCGACGGTTTCCCCACAGTGCTGCTGCCACTGGACCGGCGCAATGACCTTGCAGCGGTGATCGGCGCCGAGGCCGAGGCCATCGTGTACCTGTACGCCTCATGCGACCGGAAGGCCACGTACCCGGCTCTCGACCGGGCCGACGCGGCCTTCCGCGACAGGTTCGACGGCCACTCCTCCTTTCCAGGGGCGCAGTTGTGCCGGGACTTCACCGAACTGTCGGCGGCCAACGAACTCGATCTCGCCATCATCGATTCCGCGTTCCGCGAGAAGTGGGGGCATGAGCTGCTCGCCCTGTTCGCCAGACTCCAGGACTTGCTGAGTGCTGCCGCCTGGTCCGAGTGCCGCACAGTACTTGCCACTTCCGCCTCTCAGCTCACGGACAACCGTCCGCTATAGGCCTGTTGGTAAAGTGGATCAAGGAATCCTGCTTGGGGGCGACGTGGCTACAACCGGCACCAGCAGATCGGAGAGAGTGGCGGACCGTATCCCACGTGGTCGAACGGGACGACCCACTGGTGTTCGCCTGGGCCGTCACGGATGGGGGCTTGGAGCAGGCCCACTCCTGGCACCTCCGGGGAGGGGAGTAGAGGAATCGGCTGCGCCGACCCGTCGGACCCGCGCGACCCTTCACGCCCCAAGTGCCGTGTGACACAAGTCAGTTATGTCGCACACCTATGCGATCATGAACGGCAGTTTCCGGCCGCTCGCCGGATTCTCCCTTATGGATTGCAGAGGATTATGAAGCCCAACGCGTTCGTCCGTGCCCGGCACGGCCTGCTTGTTCTTGCCGCCTCCCTCGGCCTCGTCCTCGGCCTCTCGGCCGCTCCGGCCCAGGCTGTGCCGAACATCTACTACCTGGGCGTCGTGGAGATCCGCGCGCAGCACTCCGGCCAGTGTCTCGAGGTGGCGGACTGGAGCACGGCGAACGGCGCGGCCGTCCGCCAGTGGCCCTGTACCGGTGGCGCCAACCAGAAGTGGGAGCGCTGGTCCCTGGCGGACGCCGAGTCGTACTTCTACGTGAACGTCAACAGCGGCAAGTGCATGGAGATCGGCGGCTGGAAGACCAACAACGGTGCGACCGCCAACCAGTGGGACTGCCACTGGGGCCTCAACCAGACCTTCTACGGCCAGTCCAGCTTCGTCACGAACCCCTCGTACGTCTACAACAAGTGCCTGGAGATAGCCGACTGGAGCACGCAGGCGGGCGCCCCCGCGCGGCTGTGGACGTGCACCGGCGGCGCCAACCAGCGCTTCAGCATCAGGGCCTGAGCCCCCGGGCGGGCGCCGGGCACCTGCCCGACGCCCGCCCATTCGCACGGATGGACAGCCTGCCGCGTTCCCCGCGGTGTTCAGAGGGATGGCTGAAGCGGAGTCCGACCCTGCCCGATGGGAGTTCCTGCGGGTTCCCAGGGATAGAGCGGGACGTTTTCGCAGCAGTTCGAATGCAGCGCCGATCCCGGTGGGGAACGCGTCCAGTCGAGGCCGTGATTCCGATCGTGACCTTCACGATGGACAACTGGCAGGACGAGTATCGCCGTGTGCGTCAGAGCCGCGGTGGTACCCGTGCCGTGCTCAGCGGCCGAAGGTGTCGATTCCCTCCACGAGCCAGTGTCCGTCGCGGTTCACCAAGTCGAGGGCGAGCATCGCGCCCGCGTACACGCCTTGGTTCTGGGGGCTCTGCTTCTCGGTCCCCGCCGTGCTCACGCTGCTCTGGTCGGCGTAGACCAGGACCCGTGCCCGGTCGCCGTCGATCCGCTCGACGGCGCTGTCCGTGACGGCGGTGGTGATCACCGTCTTCTGCTTCTCGGCCTGGGCGAGGACCTCGCCGAAGAGCGCCCGGTGCTGGGTGACGGCCTTGCCCGTGAGCAGGGTCTTCGACGCGCTCTCGAAGGCCGCGGGCTTCGCGTGGTCGTAGGAGAAGAGGGAAGCGACGGCCTTGGCGGTCTGTCCCTTGATCTCGCTGGTACGGGCGAGGTCGGTGAGCGCGGTGTTGGCGCGCACTGGATCGTTCCGCAGTGCCGAGGCCCGGCTGTGGGCGAATCCGGCGAAGGCGCCGAGGAGGACGGTGAGCGTGCAGAGGATCAGGAGGGGAGTGAGGTATTTCCCATCGACCTTGACCCTGCCGGACACCCCGGCCTCTTCGCCCGATTCCGGCGGGTCCTGCCGCTTCGTGCCGGCCGTCTTTCGCTTGGCTGCCGTCTTCCCCATCGGTGTCCGGGATGGCCCGGGCTCGGGCAGGAGGCCCACGGGTGTGTGGGACGCGTCGCCGAGGACCTCCTCCGAACTGGTGCCGTCGGTCGCGTGCGCTGCGGGGACCGACGGGTTGCCGACGGCCTGACGGCGGCGCTGGCGGTTGATGAGGTGGCGGGTCGTCGACATCGTGCGTGTCCTCTCGGGTGCGGGCGTCTTTCGCGGTACGGCGGCCGGTCAGCCGGAGGACGCCGTACCGCCGACGGGTGCCTGACCCAGCGCGCTGAGCTTCCACTGGCTCCCGGAACGGGTCAGTTCACCGAGCATGCGGCTGTCCTTGTCGCTGCTCTTGTCGTCGGCCGTCTTCACTGTGATGCGCAGGGCGACCAGCACCCTGGCCCGCCCTGCGCGGTCGTCCAGCTCGGTGACGGCGCCGGACAGCACCCGGGCCGTCGTCACGGTCTTCGCCGCCTTGACCTGAGTCGTGAACTCCGTGCGCCCTTGCACGAGTTGGTCGTGCAGGTCGCCGGTCGTGGACGACTCCCACAGGTCGAGGCCCTGGTCCACCTTGGCGTGGTCGAGGGTGTTGAGGTTCTGCACGGCCTGTTCCGCCGCCGCGAGCGCCTGGTCGCGCTGGACGGCGTACGCGGCGGACTCGTCATGGCTCGCCCCGTACCAGTCCTGGGCCGCCCACGCGGCGAAGCCGCCTGTGAGGAGGGTGAGCCCGAGGGCGGCGGCCAGGACCGGCCGGGTGCCGGTGCGGGCGCGGACCGTGCGTGTCATGGGGTGCTCTTCTCTCCCGCGCATCTCTCAGCGGGCCTTGATGTCGACGATCTGCCACCGGTCACCGTGGAACTGCGCGGTGACGGTGAGCTGGGCCGCCGACGAGGTGGTGGCACCCTCGTCCCGCCGCGAGGTCTGGTCGAGGAGGACCAGTAGCCGAGCGGTGTTCCCGTCCAGCTCGATCACCCCGGTACGGACGGCCTGCGTGCTGAGGGTGATCTTCTGCGTCTCCAGGTTCGCGCGGAGCTGGGCGAACAGGTCGCCGTACTGCCTGGCGGCCCGCCCCGCGAGGACCAACCGGGCCGATCGCTCGGTGGCGTCGGCGCCGGTGGGCGTGTAGGAGAAGATCCTGGCCAGGCCGTCACTGACCTCGCCGCTCACCCGCTCGGTGGCCGCGGTGTCGGTGAGGGCGCGGTTCTGGGCGGAGGGGGTGGAGCGCAGGTGGTGCGCGCCGTAGAAGAAGGCGCTTCCGCCCAGGAGCAGGACGGCGACGGCTGCCGCGAAGGCCGCCGTGCGCCACCTGCCGCCGAAGCGAGAGGGGGAGGGGGAGGGGGAGCCGGAGTCGCGGAGATCCGCGCCGTCGTGGTCGTCGGAGTCACTGCCGGCCCCGCCCTCGGCGGGCGTGCTCGTCCCGGCCGCGCCGATGGGTCCGGTCGCCTCCGCCTCCGCCTCGGTGTCGGCCGGTTCCGCTCCATCGTGTTCGGCCGCGACGCCAGTTGACCCCGCCATCGCGTCTTCTGCGACCGCTGCCTCCGGCCCCTCCGCCATCTCCGGCCCCCGGGCCTCCGCGCGCCTGTCCGTCGTCTTCCGCAGCAACCGTGTCACCTCGCCTCGCTCCCCCCGGTAGCGGTCCCGGAACCGGCGGCGTCCGCGCTCGCCGCCGGAACGGCGCTGAGCGCCTTGACCTTCCACGTGGCGTCGCCCGTACGCTCCAGGACGGCTTCGAGCCGCTTGCGGTCGCTCGTCGCCTTCGAGCCCCCCTGGGGCGTGACGTCGACGCGCACCGTCGCGATGAGCTTCGCCGTACCCGCCCGGGTGTCCAGCGCGGTGACGGCCACCTCGGTGACGTCGGCGCGAGCCGAGGCGCCCACCGCCGGCCGGGTGGCGCCCAGTTCGGTGTGCAGCGGCCCGGTGGAAGCGTCGCGCCACGCCTTGATCCCGGCCTCCGCGTGTTCACGCGTGGACGCGTCCAGGGTGTTGAGCACCGCGATGCGATCGCGGCCCTGGGCGAGGACGGTGTCCCGCTCCCGGCTGAAGGCGAGACCGTCGTCGGTACGGGCCTGCGCGTACGTCCAGGCTCCGGTCCCGCAGAAGGCGAGCGCCACAGCCAGTCCGGCGCCGGCGAGGACGCGTGCCCGTCTCACCGGCCGCCCCCGGCGCCGAGGCCGAGCAGCCCGGCCATGTCGGTGGGCCCGCCGTCCTGGCCCGGCAGGGCGAGGGCACCCGGCAGGGCGAGCGCGCCGGGCAGTGCGAGGGGCCCGGGCGCGGCGGCGGAGCCGGCGCTGCCCGAGGGGAGCGAACCCGGCTGGGCCGGGGTGGGAACGGGGCCGCCCTTCGGGGCGTTCGCTGAGCCGCGCACGTTGGTCCCGGACGAGGCCGCACTGGTGCAGGAGGCCCCGGTGTTGAGGGCGGGTGCGGTGCCGAGGTCGAGGCCGTTGCGGTAGCGCGTACCGCCGTAGCCGGAAGTGCAGGGCAGGGGCTTGAAGAAGGTGACGGCCATGCCGAGGTTCATCCGTCCTCCGTCGACGGTGGTGGCGCCCGCGGAGACGGCCGCGGGGAACTTCACGAGGAGCTCCTCCATGCCGCGCTGGCGGGTGACGGCGACTTCCGAGGTGGTGAGCAGGTTGGCGAGGACCACTCCGAGACTGGGGTCCAGGTCGCGCAGGAGGCCGCTGATCTGGGTGCCCGCGCCCGGGGTGACGGCGAGCAGACGCCGTACGTCGCCGTCGGATCCCTTCAGGGTGACGGCGAGGTCGCGTGCGCCGGTGGCGAAGTCGCGGATGGCCTGGCCCTCCTCGGCCTGGGTGCGCAGGACGACCTCACCGTCGGATATGAGGCGGGTGGTCGCGGGCAGGGAGCGGTCGGCGGCCTGCACGAACGCGCTGCCGCCGTCGATCAGGGCCTGGAGGTCGTCACCGTGCCCCTCGAAGGCCTTGCCCAGTTCGTCGACGACCGTGCGCAGCGAGTCGAGCGGGACGGACCGGGTGAGGTCGTTCATGCTGGTCAAGAGGTCGGTGACGGGCGCGGGCACCTCGGTGTCGGCCTGGTCGATGCGGGCCCCGTCCGCGAGGTAGGGGCCTTGGTCGCTGTCGGGCCGCAGATCGATGTACTGCTCGCCGACGGCGGAGAGTCCGGCGACGACGGCCTTCGCGTCGGCGGGGACGCGGGCGGCCGACTTCTTGATGCGCAGCCGGGCCACGACCCCGTCGGCGGTGAGGTCGATGGCGCCGACGCGTCCCACGGAGACGCCCCGGTAGGTGACGTCGGAGTGGGGGAACAGGCCGCCGGTGCGGGCGAGGTGGACGTTGACGGTGTAGTGGTCGGCGACGCCGACGTAGCGGCCGAGGTCGGCGTAGTGGATGCCGAGGAAGCCTAGGGCGAGGACGGCGATGACGAGGAACGCGAGGTTCTTCAGCCGTACGGCGAGGGTGATCACCGGGTCTTCCCTCCGTCCTTCGCTCCGGTGGTGCTCGGTGAGCTCAGTGCGCTCGGGGAGGATGCCCGCCCGGCCGGGCCGACGCTCTGGACGGGCGGCAGCGGCAGCGGGGACGGAGGCTTGGTGGAACTGCTGCCGGACGCGCCCCCGCGGGCGGCGCCGCCCGGATCGGGCGCGGCGGTGGGCGTCGGGCTGGGCGTGGTCTGCGGGACGAGCGGCGGGATGACCTGGGTGCCCGGTTCGGCGGCGATGGAGAGGTAGGTGTTGAGGTAGTCGCCCTTGATGCCCCGCATCACCTCGTCGGTGAAGGGGTACGTCAGCAGCGCCTGGAGCGAGTCGGGCAGGTCGGCGCCGGCGTCGGCGAGTGCCTTCAGGGTCGGCGCGAGTGCCTTGAGGTCGGCGACCATGTCGTCCTTGCCGGCGTTGATGGTGGAGACGGCGACACCGGACAGCGTGTCCAGGGCGCGCAGCATGGTCAGGAGCGAACCCCGTTGGTTCTCCAAGGTCTTGAGGCCCGGAGAGAGATTGGTGAGGACCGTTCCCACGTCCTTCTTCCGCTCGGCGAGGGTCGCGGAGAGCCGGTTGACCCCGTCGAGCGCCTGCGTGATGTCGTCCCGGTGCGCGTCGAGGTTGGTCACGAGGGTGTTGACCCGCTCCAGCATCGAGCGGACCTCGGGCTCGCGTCCGCCGAGCGCGGAGTTCAGCTCCTTGGTGATGGTCTTCAGCTGGTTGACCCCGCCGCCGTTGAGCAGCAGGGACAGGGCGCCGAAGACCTCCTCGACCTCGGTGTTGCGGCTGGTGCGGGCGAGCGGGATCGTGCTGCCGTCGGTGAGGCGCGCACCGCCCGCGTCCTTGGCGGGTGCGGTGAGCTCGATGAACTTCTCGCCGAGCAGGCTCGATTGCTGCAGGCGGGCGCTCGCATCGGAAGGCAGGCGGATGTCGCCGTTGATCTTCATGGTGACGCGCGCCGTCCAGTCGCCGGTTCCCAGCCGGATCTCGGTGACGCGGCCGACGGCGACATCGTTGACCTTGACCGCGGATTGCGGGACGAGGCTGAGGACGTCGGCCAGTTCGGCGGTGACCGTGTACGGGTGGGAGCCGAGGTCGGCGCCCCCGGGCAGCGGCAGGTCCTCGATCCCGTCGAAGCGGGGCAGGTCCGTGGGGAGCAGGGTCACGGTGAGGACCACGGCCACGCCCAGGGCGACGACCCCGCCGATCCCGGCCCCGGCGGCCTTGCCGGTGAAGGGTACTCGGCGCTTCGTGATGGGTCCGCTGAGCTTCACCGGTCCCCCTTCCCACTGGTGGCCGAGGAGCCACCGGCCACGGGCAGCGGGAGCAGCGGTCCGCCCATGCTGATCTCGTTCAGGTTGGCCCGTCCGTCGAGGGTGCGGGTGTCCTTGTTGTACGCACCCACCACGTTGCCCGCCGCGAGCGGGGCCACGTCGAGTGCCTCGGCGAGGGAGGCCCGCTGATCTACGAGGGACTGGGTGAGCGGGACGAGCCGGTCGACGTTCTGCTTCAGTTCGCCCCGGTTGTTCTGGATGAAGGTCTTCACCTGGGCGAGGGCCTTGCCGAGTTCGGTGAGGGCGCCGGCGAGGTCGTCCTTGTTGTCGGCGAAGAAGGTCACCACGTCGTCGAGGCGCTCTTGGGCGGTGCGCACGTCGCCGTCCTTGTTCTTGAGCATGGTGGTGAACGTCTGGAGCTGGCTGAGGGTGGCGAACAGGTCGTCGCTGCTTCCGTCGAGGGTCTTGGCCGCCTTGCCGAACTCCTGGATGGACGTACCGATCGCGTCGCCGTTGTCCTTGAGGTTCTTGGCGCCGGTGTCGAGCAGGCCGGACAGGGCGCCGGTCGAGTTGGCGCCGTCGGGGCCGAGGGCCTTGCCGAGTTCGGTGATCGAGGCGTACAGCTGGTCGATCTCGACAGGGGTGCGGTTGCGGGACGCCGCGAGCTGGGCGCCGTCGGTGAGGGCGGGGCCCGAACTGTACGCCGGGGTGAGTTGGACGTACCGGTCCGCGACGATGCTGGGGGCGACGATGACGGCACGGGCGTCGCCTGCGACGCGTACGCCCTCGTCGACGCGGAGACGGACGCGTACCCGGGTGCCTTCCGGCTGCACGGACTCGACCTCGCCGACGCGCACCCCGAGGATCCTCAGGTCGGATCCGGCGTAGACGCCGACGGCGCGGTCGAAGTAGGCGGTGACACGGGTGCCGTCGGATTCCAGGACGCGTACGGCGACGAGTCCGCAGGCCGCGAGCACCACGATGGCGAGCCCGAGGACGAGGGGCCTTCTGGGTGTGCTCATCATTCCCCGCTCCCCTTCGCCGACGCCTTCTGCTGCGGCGGCCGGCATCCGGTCTTGGGCTGCGACGCCTCCGGCAGGTAGTTCCGGGGTACGACTCCGCACAGGTAGCTGTCGAACCAGTGGCCGCTGCCGAGGGTGTTGCCGACGAGCCGGTAGTACGGGCCGACGAGCGCGAGGGTCTTGTCGAGCTGGCTGCTGTTCTTCTCCAGGACCTTGGTGACGCGGCTGAGGGCCTTGAGCGTGGGACCGAGCTGGCGGTCGTTGTCGTCGACGATGCCGCTGAGCTGCGTTCCCAGGGCACGACTGCCCGTGAGCAGCGCGTGGATGGCATCGCGCCGGTTCTTCAACTCGCCGAGCAGCGAGCCGCCGTCCTCCAGAAGGGTCTCGAAGCTGGACTTCTTGCCCTCCAGCGTCTTGGTGAACGTACGGCTCCCTCCTAGGAGTTGGGACAGCTGGGCGTCACGGCTGGAGACGGACTTGGACAGCTCGGACAGGCCGGTGGCGGCGCTGCGCACATTCGGCGGCGAGTCCTTGAAGGTGTCGGAGATCGTCTCGAAGCTCTCGGCGAGCTTCTTCGTGTCGATGGCGTCGACCGTGCCGCTCAGGTCCTGGAACGCCTGAGTCACGTCGTACGGGGACGTGGTGCGCGCCAGCGGGATGCGACTGCCGGGGTCCTGGCGGCCGGAGCCCAGCGGGTCGAGGGCCAGGTACTTGTCGCCGAGCAGGGTCTTGATGGCGATGGCGGCGGTGGAACGGTCGCCGACCCAGGCGTCCCCGACCTCGAACGTCACCTTCACCTTGGGCCCGTCGAGGGCGACCCCGGTGACCTTGCCGACCTTGACCCCGGCGATGCGCACCTCGTCGCCGGTGCCGAGGCCGGCGGCCTCGGTGAAGTCGGCGCTGTAGGCGGTGCCCCCGCCGGCGAACGGCAGGCGGTCCACGTTGTAGGCGAGGACGGCGATCAGGGCGAGCGCGACGAGTCCGACGACGGCTACGGCGACGGGGTTGCGGTCCTTGACGGGGGCGAACCCTCGCGGGCGGCTCATCCTCGGCACCTCGATTCGGTGACGGCGATGCCGGTCGGCGGCTTGGAGCCGTCGGAGGTGCTCACACCGCTCACGCGGGCCTCACAGAGGTAGAGGTTGAACCACGATCCGTACGAGGACAGCCGGGCCAGGGCGGTCATCTTGGCCGGACTCCTGTTGAGGAAGTCCTCGATCTGCGGAGCGTGGTCGCCGAGGGTGTTCGAGAGGCGGCCCAGTTCGCCGATGCTCTGCTTCAGGGGGGCGCGCCCGTCCTGGAGGAGTCCCGCGGTCGTGGTGGTCAGGTCGCCCATCGCCTGGACGGCCTGGCCGAGGGGTTTGCGGTCGTCGTTGAAGCCCGTGACGAGCTTCTGGAGGGTGACGACGAGGTCCCCGAAGGCGGCCTCGCGGGTGTTGAGCGTGTCCAGAACGGTGTTCAGGTTGGTGACGACCTGGCCGATCACCTGGTCCTTGGCGGCGACGGTCTGCGTGAGCGAACCGATGTGCCGGATCAGACTGTCGACCGTGCCGCCCTCGCCTTGGAGGACCTGGACGAGCGAGCCGGCGAGGTCGTTGACGTCACTCGGCGACAGGCCCTCGAAGAGCGGCTTGAACCCGTTGAAGAGCAGCGTCATGTCGAGCGCGGGCTTCGTGCGGTCCAGCGGGATGGTGGAGCCGGGCTGCAGGACGCCGGCCACGTCACCACTGCCCCGGTCGAGGGCGACGTAGCGCTGCCCGACCATATTGAGGTACTTCACCGAGGCGGTCACCGAGCCGGGGAGCGTGCGGTCGTCGCGGATGCTGAAGCTGACCTGGGCGGTGCGCCGGTCGACGACCCGGACGTCGGTGACCTCCCCGACCTTCACGCCCGATATCCGTACGCTGTCCCCGTCGATGAGCCCGGTGGCGTCGGTGAACAGCGCCTTGTACGAGCGCGTGCCGGAGCTCACGCCGGTGTCGGCGATGCTGAGCGCGAGCACGGTCGTGGCGAGGGCGGTCACCAGGACGAAGATCAAGGACTTGACCAGCGGGCCGGTCAGGGGGCGCCGTCGGGTGTGGGCGAGGTCGTTCGTCATTTGAGGATCACCTCCGTGCCGCGGTACGCGGGTCCGGCCAGCAGACTGCTCCAGTCGGGCAGGTCGCCGGGCTGCTTCTTGGCCGCGGGGGCGAGGAGCTCGTTCAGGAACTCGTTCTCCTGCGGGGAGTTGGCGGGCCCGAGGTTCTGCTCGGCCGCCGCCGCGGCCCGCGCGGCGGGGGCCGCCGGGACACCGAGGTAGGGCACGGGGTAGCAGTGCGGACCGCCGCCCGAGGTGTACGAGGGGGTGTCGCGGCCGGGTACGTACGCCCCGCGTGAGGGCACGGTGACGACGTTGACGTGCAGGCCCGGCTGGTCGGTGCCCTTGCCGAGCGCCTTGTCCATGGCGGGCACGAACTCGGCCAGGGTGCGCAGGGTGCAGGGGAAGGACGAGGAGTACTCGGCGAGCAGCTCCAGGGTCGGCCTGCCGGTGGCGCTGAGCCGGATGATGTTGTCCTTGTTCTGGCGCAGGAAGGTGGTGACGTCCTGGGCGGTACGGGTGGTGGCCCCGAAGGTGGCGGCGAGCTCGCTCTCCTTCTCGGCGAGCGTGCCGCTGGTGGTGGTGAAATCGGTGAGCGCCGTGACGATGTCCGGTGCCACGTCCGCGTACAGGTTGCTGACCTTCACGAGTTCGTGCAGGTCCCGGTTGAGCGTGGGCAGTTCGGGGTTGAACTTCTCCAGGTGGGAGTCCAGTTGGGCGAGCGTGGCGCCGAGCTTGTCGCCGCGTCCTTCGAGGGCCTGGGAAACGGCGGACAGGGTGGCGGAGAGCTTCTGCGGCTGGACGGCGGTGAGCATCGGCAGGACGTTGTCCAGGACCTGCTGGAGTTCCACGGCGTTGCTGGAGCGGTCCTCGGGGATGACGGCCCCGGCGCCGATGGGCTTCGGAGAAGGCGTCTGCGGCGGGACGAGCGCCACGAACCGTTCGCCGAACAGGGTCGTCGGCAGCATCTGGGCGCGCACGTCGGAGGGGATGTCGGCGAGGGCGGCCGGGTTCATCGCGAGGGTGAGCCGGGCTCCCGAGTCGGTGGCGTCGATGGAACGGACCTCGCCGATGACGACACCGCGCAGTTTGACCTCGGCGCCCGGATGCATCTCGTTTCCGACGCTGCTCGTCTCGATGGTGATCGGGGTGCTGGCGGTGAACTGCTTGTCGTAGACGGCGATCGCCAGCCAGACCAGGAGTGCGGGGACCAGCAGGAAGACGACTCCGGCGAGCCGGCGACGCAGGGTTTCACCACGTGGGCTGCTCATCTCACCCCGCCACCTTCACGGTCGTGGTCGCGCCCCACAGGGCCAGCGACAGGAAGAAGTCGGTGACGCTGATGATCACGATGGCATTGCGCACGGACCGGCCCACCGCGACGCCCACCCCGGCCGGACCGCCGGAGGCACGGAAGCCGTAGTAGCAGTGGGCGAGGATCACCATGACGCTGAAGATCAGCACCTTGAGGACCGACAGCAGGACGTCGGTGGGGGAGAGGAACAGGTTGAAGTAGTGGTCGTACGTCCCCTGGGACTGCCCGTTGAACAGGACGGTCACGTAGCGGGAGGCGACGTAGGAGGAGAGGAGGCCGATCGCGTAGAGCGGGATGATCGCGACGACGCCCGCGATGATGCGGGTGGAGACCAGGTACGGGATCGAGCGGATGCCCATGCCTTCGAGGGCGTCGACCTCCTCGTTGATCCGCATCGCGCCGAGCTGGGCGGTGAAGCCGGCGCCGACGGTCGCGGAGAGGGCGAGGCCGGCGACCAGGGGGGCGATCTCGCGGGTGTTGAAGTACGCGGAGATGAACCCGGTGAACGCGGCGGTGCCGATCTGGTCGAGGGCCGCGTACCCCTGGAGGCCGACGACGGTGCCGGTGAACAGGGTCATCGCGATCATCACACCGATGGTGCCGCCGATCACACCGAGGCCGCCGGAGCCGAAGGCCACCTCGGCGAGCAGCCGTTGGACCTCTTTGAGGTAGCGGCGCAGTGTGCGGGGGATCCAGGCCAGCGCCTTGACGTAGAACAGGAACTGGTCGCCGGACCGGTCGAGCCAGACGAACGGGGAGGCCATCGGCCTCAGCCTCCCTTCGGCGGGACGATTTGCAGGTAGACGGCCGTCAGCACCATGTTCACGAAGAACAGCAGCATGAACGTGATGACGACGGACTGGTTGACGGCGTCGCCGACCCCCTTGGGGCCGCCGCGCGGGTTGAGGCCGCGGTAGGCGGCGACGATGCCCGCGATGAACCCGAAGATCAGGGCCTTGAACTCGCTGATGTACAGGTCGGGCAGCTGGGCGAGCGCGGAGAAGCTGGACAGGTAGGCGCCCGGGGTGCCGCCCTGGAGGATGACGTTGAAGAAGTAGCCGCCGAGCGTGCCCACGACGGACACCAGGCCGTTGAGGAGCACGGCCACGCCCATCGTCGCCAGCACCCGCGGCACGACCAGGCGCTGGACGGGGGAGACGCCCATGACCTCCATCGCGTCGAGCTCCTCGCGGATCTTGCGGGAGCCGAGGTCGGCGCAGATGGCGGAGCCGCCGGCGCCGGCGATCAGCAGGGCGACGATGAGCGGGCTCGCCTGCTGGATGACGGCGAGGACGCTGGCGCCTCCGGTGAACGACTGCGCGCCCAACTGCTGGGTGAGCGAACCGACCTGGAGGGCGATCACCGCGCCGAACGGGATGGAGACGAGTGCGGCGGGCAGGATCGTGATGCTGGCGATGAACCAGAACTGCTCGACGAACTCCCGGAACTGGAAAGGTCGTCGGAAGATGGACCGGCCCACCTCCGCCGCGAGGGCGAAGAGCCGGCCGGTCTGCCGTAGGGCGCCCGTCATCACGTGCCGCTCCCGGTGGCCGGAAGGCGCAGGGTCGGCGCCTGCGCCCCGCGCGCGTACGTGTCCTCGATGGCGGCGCGCGCGGCGGGCGGCAGCGTGTCGAGCATGGCGAGTACGCGCTCGCGGCGCCGGAGGACCGCCTGGCGCTGCGGCAGTCCGGGCGAGGGCTCCAATTGCGGGACGATGACCCGGGGCGCGGCAGGTGCGACGGTGGGCACGGCGGCCTCGGCGGCGAGCGTGGCCTCGTCCTTCTCCTCGGACATCCCGATGGGGCCTTCGCGCCGTCCCGCGAGGAACTGCGCCACGACCGGCTCGTCGCTGGTGAGGAGCACTTCGCGGGGGCCGAAGGTGACGAGCCCCCGCCGGAAGAGCATCCCCATGTTGTCGGGGACGGTCGCGGCGATGTCGAGGTTGTGGGTGACGATGAGCATCGTCGCGTCGATCTGTGCGTTCAGGTCGATCAGCAACTGCGAGAGGTTGGCGGTGCGGACGGGGTCGAGACCGGAGTCCGGCTCGTCGCACAGCACGATCTGCGGGTCGAGCACGAGCGCGCGGGCCAGTCCCGCCCGCTTGCGCATACCGCCGCTGATCTCGCCGGGGAGCTTGCCCTCGGAGCCGAGGAGTCCGACGACGTCGATGCGCTCCATGACGATCCGGCGGATCTCCGACTCCTTCTTCCGCGTGTGCTCGCGCAGCGGGAAGGCGATGTTGTCGAAGAGGGACATGGAGCCGAAGAGAGCGCCGTCCTGGAACATGAGGCCGAAGAGTTTGCGGGCCTCGTAGATATCGCGCTCGGGGCTGTTCACCATGTCGACTCCGGCTACGAGGACGCGTCCCCGTTCCGGCTTCAGCAGGCCGATGAGTGACTTGAGGAACACCGTCTTCCCCGTGCCGGAAGGGCCGAGCATGACGCTCACTTCCCCCGCGGGCAACGTCAAGGTCACGTCCTGCCAGATGTTCTGCTTACCGAAGGACATGGTCAGACCCTCAACAGCAATTTCGATTCCCATACCACCTCCAGCAGGCGTGTGCCGCGAGTGCGTCTCGGGCCGCACGTTAAGTCGTTCGCGATCACCGGGACAATAGGTGTGACACCGATTCGGCCCGGCGCCCCGGAATTTGTCACCGCGTGAACAAAGCCGGGTACGCCATTTGTGTCCGGAGAGACACAGTGGGGCCCCGCAGGTCCGTGGGCCGGATCCGCGGGGCCCCACCGGGAGAGGGCCGGCCCCGCCAGGGGGCGTGGCCGGATCCGTCCGTCGGGACTCCTGCCTTCGGTGGCCGCCAACCAGGGGGTGAGCGTCGCACCCGGAACGCTACGTCCGGGTAACATCCGACGGCAATACGCGGGTTCCGGGTTTTTGGCGAGACTGCCCGGACTTTCGTACTGGTTGTCACGCGGATTACATATGCATGCGCTTATTTGTCATGGGGGAGAGCGTTTCCCCTCCGTGTCGCGATGCATACGCGCGGCCGGGCGGAAAAGTGTGGCAGCGGCGTGCGCGATCGATCGAAATTGTCGACATTGCGCACCGGGGGGCTAATGCGGCGCCGATGACCGCTCACTCGGTGAACAGTTAATACCGGCTCTTCAAAGAATCTTGAACTACGCCATTGTTCAGCCAAGTTTCCCGCAAGTAACGTCAGCGTCGCGGCCGAGGAACACCGAGCCGCGGGCCGTCTGTGTCTCCCCTATTGCACAGCTGCGGCCCACACCTCTGCCGGTCAATCCCCAAGGAGAGTCCCAGAGTCATGAAGAAGACCATCAGAAACTTCGCCGTAGTCACCGGTGCCGCCACCGCCGCGTTCCTCCTGGCGGCCGGCCCGGCAGTGGCCGTGCCGTCCACCGTGTGGACCGTCAACCCGACCCCGGCGGCCTTCACGGCGACCAACAGCGGGAACATCGTCCTCAGCGTCAACGGCATCGCCATGACGTGTACGAAGTCGGGCGCCTCCGGCTCGATGGCCAGCGCCACCGGCAACCCGGCCACCGTCGCCTCGATCAGCGCCATCAACTTCGGTGCCACCGGCTTCCCCTGCACCAGTGTCCTGGGCAACGTGACCACTGTCGCGACCACCCCGTGGACCGTGGTGGCCCAGGACTACACCGCGGCGACCGGCGTCACCAAGGGCTACATCGGCAACGTCGACGCCAAGGTCACCGTCGGTGCCTGCGTCTTCCGCGTGACGGGCAAGGCGTCCGGCACCTACACCAACTCGACGGGCAAGCTCGCGGTCTCCAGCGTCAGCGGCGAGCTCAACGTCGTCTCGTCGACCAACTGCGGCAGCGCCGTACCGGTGGGCGCCAAGCCGATCTTCACCGGTGCCTACCTGGTCAAGAAGACCGGCACCGCGATCATCCCGACCATCGTCGGATCCAACCCGTAAGGCGTGCGGGAGTGTCGCCGACACTCCCCGGGTCCGTGCGCCCGACCGGTGACCCCGGCCGGGCGTTCGCCGACCCTCTACGCCGCCCGTCTACGTCGACCTGACACGACGACCTGACACGCCCCGGCCCCACCGGTCGGCCACGCGGGTCGTCGGTGTCGCGGAGCATCCCCGAGCGGAGCAAGCGATGAGAGCCCACCGTCCCGCCCTGCGGACACCCCGCGTACGCGCGCGCGGTGCGGCGATCGCCGCCTTCGTGGCGCTCGCCCCCTTGATCCCATCGGCGGCTGCCGCCGTGGGCTCGCAGGAGATCGCCGCGAAACTGCCCTACGACTGCGCCCTGCCCTCGGGGCCGCAGCGCGTCGCGGTGCGGCTCGCGGCCACGTTCCCCGACCGGGTCACGGCCGGTGAGGCGATCAGTCCGACCGGGGTCACCACGACGGTCGAGCTCCCGGCCGAGGCCGTCGCCGACCTGACGGCCCTCAAGGCCACCACGGTGGTGCCCGAGACCAGGCTCACCCTCGACATCGCCCAGCGTGGGGCGAAGACCCAGGCCCTGTGGCGTGGCACCGGCCCCGCCCGGCCCGTCGCCGTTCCCGCCGAGGGCCCACTGACCCTCAGTACCACCGGCAACGCCCCGGTCGTGACGGCGGTCGTCAACGGCGACCTCACCCTCACGGCCGCGGACCTGGGCGTCGACCTCGCCCTCGGTTCGGCCGACGGCACGCCCCTGACCCCCGCGTCCCTCTCCCTCACCTGCACCCTCGCCAAGGACGCGGACGGCCACGGCCTGCTGGCCACCGTGCCGGTGGGTCCGGCCACCTCCACCCCCACCCCGGCCCCGAGCGGTTCGCGCTCCCCGTCCGGCTCCGCGGCCCCAGGGCCCGGGCGGCCGGCGTCCCCCGTGCCCCCGAAGGTCTCCGGTTCCCCGAAGGAGCCGACGGCGCCCCGGACTCCCACGGAACGGGCGAAGGGGCGGCCGGGCACGGCGCCGAAGGTCGGCGACGCCGCCGGCTCGTCGGCGGCCAGGCCGCCGGCGCCACCCTGCGTCAAGAAGGACCCGACCAGCAAATCGCTCAACGCTTACATCACGGGCTACGCCAACGTCCGCAAACTGAGCGGCGCCTCCCTGATCCCGGTGTCGTGCGTGCAGATCGAACAGGGCGACCCGGAGCTCTCCATTCCGCCGGACGGGAGCCCGTGGCACCTGCTCCAGAAGTCGGAGGCCTACCTCGACCACCAGGGCCGCAAAGAGACCCCGCCGTTCAAGGGCACCTTCCTGACCTTCGGTTTCACCCCGACGACGGCGACCATGATCCTGGAACAGGCCGGGCCCATGGTCGTGGCCTCGGACATCCTGCTCGTCTTCCCGGACAACCTCGCGGAGACGTACATCCGGGCCCCCCTCGTCCTGCGCGTACTGGACGTCGAGGTCAACGGCACGCGCCTGGACGTCGGCCCGTCGTGCCGCACGCAAACCCCGCTCAGCTCTCCCGAGCCCGATCCGGCCACGTACCCGGGCCCTCACCTGGTGATGCTCGGGAAGGGGCAGCTCATCAACAGCACGGACGCCACCGGTTACCTCCTGACCTCCGGCGGGCCGCTGACCGGCGAGGTGACCATCCCCGCCTTCACGGGCTGCGGCGCGGGTGGCGAGGATCTGGACCGGTTGCTGACCGCGTCCATCTCCGGCCCCGGCAACTACATCAAGCAGATCCAGGGCCAGACCTGTGCGGTGGCGGGCGAGCTGCCGACCGACGGCCAGTGCACCGAGGACCGCCAGCCGTACGTGGTCCCCAAACCGGAGCGCTGATCCGTACCACCGCCCGGAGGCGCCGCGCAGCCCGGCACTCCAGCACCCCCGAACCCCCGCACCACCACCCTGAACGTCCCCCGTCATCGAAAGGCACCGACATGCCCCTCGTCTCCGCCCGCACCCGGCTCGTCACCGTTTCGGCGCTGACCGCCTTCGGCGCGTTCGCCTCCCTCGGCACGGCGACCGCCGCCACGCCGGCCCTCAACGGCTCGTGGGGTCCCTTCACCCGCTGCCCGGTCGACTCGCCGGTGATGCTCGGGGCGGACGGTCTGGACAAGGCGCCGCAGTGCATCGTCTCGTACTCCACCAGCGGATCCATCAAGCTCGGCAACACGACGGTCGTCACCGCCAACAGCAACCTCCAGATGGGCGTCGTGCAGAACTCCGACGGCACCAGCACTGTCGTGGGGCCGGCGTCCGGGGCGATCATCGCCGACTCCGCGACGGTGCCCGGCGGCCTCCTCGGGCTGATGTGTCCGAGCAACATCCCGGGCATCACCGCCATCTGCAAGCAGCTCACGGACGCCAAACTCAACAAGATCACCGCAACCCTGGAGTCAGTGGGCACCCCCTCGAACTTCGACCAGATAGCGGGCGTCGTCACCGACCAGACGATCGTGAACATCCCCGTCCGCATCCACCTGGAGAACCCGTTCCTGGGCAGCCACTGCTACATCGGCACCAAGGACAACCCGATCGTCCTGCAGCCGAAGAACCGCAACTACCCGGAGTTCGGTGTGGAACGGTTCAACGGTGACGGCAGCCCGAACGAGGAGGGCGACATGAGCCGCCTCAACCTCCTCGGCTCCACCCAGTACGACACGACCTTCGCCGTCCCCGGCGCCAGCGGCTGCGGCCTGGGTCTGTTCGGGCTGATCGACGCCGCGGTCAACCTCAAGACCGGTCTGCCGTCGGCGGCGGGCAAGAACAGCCTGACCCTGAACAACACCCAGACCTACCTGGGCGGTCTCTACGCCCCGGGGACGGTGGCTCCCGACGCGGGCGCGCACCTCGCCCGGAACTGGCACTCCGCCGTCAAGTAACGGTCACCGAGCGCCGATTCCCGGCCTAACTCGCCCACCCCGACCCTCTCTCCTGCGCAGCTCGTGCTCAAGTGGTGTACAGCTCAAATAATTTGACTTAGCGTCAGCACCGCACAAAGGTATGCACCTTACGGCTGCGCCCGAGCCCTCCAGCCAGACAGGGCACTGCCACGCCACGCCCCACCGGGCGCGCAGGAGAGCAAGGGATCGGTCATGCCCTCAATCGCACAATCACCGGATCTCGGTGAACCGCTCGATCCGCTCCCCAGGGAGTTCGCCGCCTTGATGAGGCCCGAGGTTCCGGGTCTCATCAAGGAGATCCGCGTCGAGGTGGAGCGCGCCTATCCGGTGTACGCCCGTCTCCTCAACGGCCCCAACGCGGACGCCATCCGCCAGGGCGTGGAGCAGGCGCTGGCCACGTTCGTGGACCGAGTCGCGGACCCCGGCACGAGCTCGGTCCTGCGCGACGAGCTCCTGCGCAAGTTCGGCCGGGTGGAGGCGTACGAGGGCCGCGACCTCGACACCCTCCAAGGGGCCTACCGGCTCGGCGCGCGCATCGCGCTGCGCCGGGCCAAGACCCTCGGTCGCCGGTACAACCTGTCGCCCTCACTGATCCTCGCCTTCGCCGACGCGCTCTTCGCGTACGTCGACGAGCTGGAGGCGATCGCGCGCGAGGGATACGCGGAGGTCCAGGCCCGTGCGGCCTCCGAGGTATCGGCGTTACGCAGACAACTGCTCCACCTCATCCTCGTAGGGTCGCCCCTGCCGCAGGCGACGATCGCCGAGCTGTGCGAGCAGGCGTCCTGGGAACTCCCGGCGCAGTGCACGCTGGTGGCCTTACGTGCCCCGGCGCCCGACCACATACGGACATGTCTCGACCGGGACGTCCTCGCCGATCTGGGCATGCCCCAGCCACACATGCTGATCCCCGGGCCCCTCACCCCCGAGCGACTGGCGATGCTCGAATCCGCCCTGTCGGGCGCCCCGGCCGTGATAGGCCTGACCGTGCCACCCGCGCAGGCCGCCGACTCCATCCGGTGGGCCAGGAGGGTACTGCAGCTCATCGACGACGGGATCGTGCCCGACCAACCGCTCGTGCACTGCGAAGACCACCTGACAACACTGTGGCTCCTGTCCGACCCGGTGCTCGTCACCCACATCGCGGCCCGCGAACTGGCCCCGCTCAGCGGCCTCACCGGCTCCAGGCGCGGGCGCCTGGTCGAGACCCTGCGCGTCCACATCTCCACGCGGGGTCCCGCCGATCAGGTCGCCGAGTTACTCGGAGTCCACGCGCAGACGGTCCGCTACCGCCTGCGCAACCTGGACGCACACCTGGGTGACCGCATCACCGACCCGGAACACCGCTTCACGCTGGAGGCGGCCCTGCGCTCACTCCACCTCCAGGGCAACGACTACGCGGAATGACCCGAACGACCGCCCCCGCGCGCCCCGCAACCCGGATGCGGCCGGCAGGCCCCCCGCTGCCCGGCCAGGCCCGGGGCGGCGGTCATCGCTTCCACCCAAGCTCCGTGTAGGAACGGCCGGCCATGATTCCCTCGATGGCCGCGCGGGTGTAGGGGACGAGCCGTTCCGGCAGATCGGTCGGCTCCCACCACTGCCAGGCGAGGCACTTGTCGGGTTCGAGGAGCTCGGGAACGCCCTCCCAACGACGGGCCCGGAAGACCATCTGCATCAGCGGCTGCCCACCGGGGGTGTCGACGACGTGCACGACGTGTACCAGCTCCACGTCCTGCGGGTCGATGACGAGCCCCGCTTCCTCGCGGGCCTCGCGCACCAGGCAGGTGACCGCGGACTCCCGCTCGCACTTCCCCGCGAGGAAGTGCCAGGTGTTCCCCGCGTACGCGACGCCCGGGTGGCGCAGTCCGAGGAGCACACGTCCGTCCTCGTCCTCCAGGTGGAGATGGACGCCGATGCCGTTCAGTACGGTCCTGCGGCCTCCGTCCCAGGCCGGCGCGGCTTCGTTCGGCCGGGCCTCTGGCGGGTGTTCGGCCGCGTGGCGCCGGATGTTCAGCACGTGGGGGTTGCGGTCGATGACGACCGTGCTGCGGGTGACGTGGCCCGGCAGCGCCGTCCGGCTGGTCGCGTCGTCGGGCTGGTCCAGCGCGGACAGGAGTCCGGCCAGGGTCTTCCGCTCGTCCGGGTGGTGGGTGAGATACGCCTCGACGGTCTTGCGGACGTGGGCGTGGCTGGGCGGCACGGCGGGCTTCTCGCCTTCGGTGGGGGTGCTGTACTCGGAACCGGGTTCCGGCGTCATCTGTCCGCCGTGTGTCACAGCGCCGCCTCCTCGTGGTCGGCCGGCGGCGTGTTGCGCGGGCCGGGTACCGATTCCGAGGCCGATCCGATCCCGTACTGAGCGGCCTGGGCGGTGAACATCCCCCGGTAGGTGCCTTCCTGGGCCATCAGCTCCGCGTGGGTGCCTTCCTCGACGACGCGTCCCCCGGCGAGGACGTAGATGTGGTCGGCATTCATGGTGGCGGCGAGCCGGTGGGTGACGAGGACGACCGCATGCCCCTTCTCCGCCAGCGACCAGAGGCCCTTGAAGGCGGCGATTTCCGCGTGCGGATCGAGGGCGGAGGTGGGCTCGTCGACCAAGAGGAAGGGTGCACCCCGGTACAGGGTCCGAGCCGTACCCAGCTTCTGCCAGCCCCCGCCCGACAGCTGGACCCCGCGTTCGTAGCCCTTGAAGACGATCGAGTCCCAGCTGTTCGGGAGGCTCTCGATCAAGTCGAGCACGCCCGCGTCCCGGGCGGCCCCGCGGACGGCGCCCATGTCACGGGGGCGGTCGCCGGCGCCGATGGCCACGTTCGCGGCGGCGGTCATCTCCCAGCGCGGGAAGTCCTGCGCCAGCACTCCGACCGCCCCGAACACCTGCCCGCGGTCCGCTTCGCGGAGCTCGACCCGCTCACCCGAATCGCCCTCCCACCACACGCTGCCGTCACCGGGCAGGAGCAGTCCCGCGATCACCTTCGTCAGGGTGGTCTTGCCCGAACCGTTGGCCCCGACCAGGGCCGTCACCGCGCCCCGCCGGATCTCCACGCTGACGCTCCTCAGGGCCGGCGTGTCGGCTCCCGGGTAGGTGAAGGTCACGTCCTCGGTGCGCACCGACCGCAGGGGAGAGGGGAGGGCGTCGCCGGTCAGGGGGATGGCGTGCTCACCCGCGATCGTGATGGCGTCCTCGGTGTCGGTGAGGAACAGCAGCTCCTCGTAGAGGCGATTGACCTGCTGCACCAGGGATGACAGACGTGCGGTCGAGGTCCTGATGGCGACCACCGCGGTCCCCCCGACGGCCAGTGGCAGCCCGCCGACGGCCAGCAGCCACCACAGCATTCCGTAGCAGCCCAGGGACGCCACCCCGGCGAAGCCGCCCGCGACCAGGTCCGTGCCGGCTTGGGCGCGAGCCAGACGCCGCTGCTCGGCTTCGGTCTGCCGGGACATCTCCTCGTAGCCGGCCAGCAGTTTCGTCCCGGCGGCGTGGACACGGATCTCTCCGGCGGCGTGCGGGCGGGTCAGGTAGGCCAGCAGAGAGGAGATCGCCCGGCGGTGGTCCACCCAGTGCAGCCGGGAGAGGTACTCGCGGCGAGCGGAGCGAACCGCCCCCCACCCCTTGGGCAGCGCGATGGCCAGGAGCATCGGCAGCAAGGCCCAGTGCAACGACACCAGGACCACGGCGGCCGCAGCCATGCCGATGACCACGTTCCCCACGCCGACCGACAGCCGCAGCATGTTCCGTGCGGAGTCCGTGCCGAACCGTCCCGCCTCCAGCATCCGCTGCACTTCCGGCCGCTCGGTCGCTTCCACCTCGACACCGGTGACGGCCGCGTAGTACCGGGCGGACACCGCCCGCTCCACCTGAGGCTCCAGCCGGCCCGACATGGCCGTCGACCACGCCGCCAGCAGCGCCGTGACCACCGCGGTGACCCCGAGCACCACCAGCGACGGCAACGCCTCGCGGAGCTTGCCGGCGGTCGGCCCGGCCGCGAACAGCTCCGTGAGCACGCTGTTGACGGCCACCAGCCCCCAACCGGCCGCCACACCCTGCCCCAACTGCGCCGCCACGACCCCGGCCAGGGCACGCGGGTCGGTCTGCCAGCCGGTGCGCAGGACCATCGCCACCATGCGCGGCAGGGCGGCGGCCATGTGCCCGAACCCGAGCCGGGTCAAGGGGCCTTCGTGCCGGACGAAGGACTGGTCGTATCGCAGCCGCCCACCGTAGAGCTCACGTTCCGCATCCGAGATGGTGTCCTCGGCCTCGGCCTGCACGCTCTCTGCCGCATCGGTGGGATCAGCTGCCTCGGTGGCCTCGCTCATGCCGTCCACCCCGTAGCTGTCAGTGCCGAGTGACAGGCGCAGACTTCGGCCAGTTCGATTTTGAGAGGGTGATGACTGGGAGTGGGCTCAGCATTCACGATGTCCTCCATATGGGCGGCTGGTTGGTACTAGTGCTCTAAGAACGCCCCGCTTCCATGGTCGTAACGGCCTCGAACGCGTGAATATCTCGAACGCCAATACGGATACCTGGCCTTGAGTGGGAGCGGCCTGCCTGGTGCCGTTTGAACTCACGCGTTCGAGTGGTTGCGGAGGAGCGGCACCCGATCGGGGGCTTGCGTGGCCTGCTTGTAAGGCTCCGGGCGGACCGTCAATTCCATTACACGCTTCTGAAGTTGGAAGCTCCGATCATCCTCGACCTCACGCAGAGCCTGTGCTCCAGAGCACGCGGCCTGTCCTATCGTGAAACCCATCGTCCTGCCGATGCCCGGCAGGGAACTCGCACGGGGGAAATCATGCGTGGATCCGTTCGCACCGTCGCACGAACCGTCGGCGTAACTGGAGTGGTGGTGGCGTCCGTCATGGCGGGGACCAACGCCCAGGCGGCCAGTGGTGGAGGCTGCGGCACCTACTACGCCGGGACCGGCGGGCAGTACGTCAAGATCAAGGCCTGTATCAGCTCGCCCCGGTGGGGAGTGGGGCGCCCGGACGCGTACATCAGCCTGGCTGCGGGGCACCCGGCGTGCAATATCGCGATTCGGACAGTCCGGACGGGCAATTCGCAAGTCGTATCGAACAAGGTGTACCCCTGTCCCTCAGGGGCCATCAACGACAGGCACTTCACGGCTCCCGACTTCAGCGACACCACGGCCGAGACGGGTGAGTCGTATGCCAACTACACCCAGATCAACTGGACCTCTTCCGGAACGTGGACGATGCCGTACCGCAGCCCGTGGCTGAAGCTCCCGTAGACCTGCGCACAACCCATATCCATGGGGGAGGGGCGTGGTACCGGACCGCGCTGGATGACAGGACAGGCCATAGCGAGGCTGCCACCGGTAGGTGGTGCCGTCCACGGTGATGAGCCGCGATCCCCTGGGATCCCGACATCATCGGCCGCCTTGGGATTCGCGTAGCGCAAACACGGGAAACCACTTGGCCGGACGCTTGAAGTCGCGCCGTCACTCCCGGATGCACCACCCGCAACGAGATCGCGGCCCATCCGGGCCTCAAGCGCGCCGGATCGCAAGGTACTGCGGCTCGTTGTTCCTTATCCGCTGGCGCTCCTGAAGCGATGTGGGCAGGGTGGCGGCATGACAGACAGTTCCGGCCCTGTTCCTGCGGACGTAGACGACCGCCAGGCGATGGAGCACATCCTCGGTCGCGCCCTGAGCGAGACATGGCCGCCGGGTGCACTGGCGCCGGGCAGCCGCGTCACGGTGGTTCGCGACCAGGGCTGGGACGGTCCTTGGCAGGTCGAGTTTGCTGGAACGATCGATGCCATGGGCGCACCCGAGCCGAGTACACGTGCCCAGGCGCTGAAGGGCGAGCTGCTGTACTGGGTCACATTTGACGCACCGCAGTACGACTGCGACGGGGCCGGTCCCTACCGCAAGGCCCAGATCCAGGGTCGGTACCTACGGGCTGAGCAAGAGCCCGAAGCCTAGGGCGAAGGTGACCAGCTCTTGGTGGGGCAGCCGTCGCGCCGGTCCAGGAAGGCCACGAAAGTGTGGCGGGGCGGCTGGGCCTCCGGGCTCTTGCGTGCGGGCCGAACGGCCCGATCCGGGAGCGTGGCGCATGAGTTGGGTGCCGTAGGGTCCGGCCTGCTTCGGGGCCGGCCTACGAACAGCCGAATTGTGCGCGGCACCCTGTAGGCGAGGCGATGTCGGCAAGTCGATCGCCCAGGCTCGGCATCCGCCCCGGCTCAGGGACCGCCCGCAGACGTACAGCAGCAGGAGGAGGAAGAGCGATATGCGGCCCCCAGTGGCAGTACGACGGCAATGAAGTCCCAGTTCTCGCCGTACGCCTCCCAGAACGAGCCCCGTCTCCACGGGGATCAATGCCGTGGCCAACGACCAGCCGACCGCGAAGACCAGAAGGTATCCGACCACGCAGAGAGGGAAACCCTTCCTCGTACTCGGCTCCTCGGTCGGTCAGACACAGCCCCGCTCCGTTCGTCCATCGGCGGTTGATCTTCCGACGGCACTCGGAAACGGAGTCCAGACCGTCCAAGGAGTCCTGGGTGATGACTCTCGGCGCCTGATGGCGGCGGCACGGGATCGCCTCCTCCCGTCTCGGGTAGCCGTCGGCCCTTCGTAATTCATGCTCACGGAGGACTCGGTACCCGCGACGGGCGGATTCGTATGCGCTCCAAGAACCGGACCGACAGGCCTGCCAAGCCCACGATCACCTTGGGTGCGTATCGAAAGTATTTCCTAAGGGTTGTCCCGTAACTGCGGCCGGGGTGGGGTGTCGGCCACCTGGGCCCGCCTCAACGTCAGAGGAAGATGAGCTCGACGCTCTTGTCTACGCAGAGACGCAGGACGACCATCAGCTGTTGAGCGTCTTGGATGTGCTGCTGGAGGAGTGGTTCGTCGGGCTCCTCCAGCCATTCGCCGATGATCGTTCGGAGGCGAGGCAGCATCGCAGCGCACGCGGCAGTAGAGAGATCGTCACCGCCGACATCCGGGTGATCGAGGAGCGGCTCCAGGGTGGAGGAGATGTCACTCCACGGCCGATCGCCGCCAAAGCCCCACATCTCCGGGAGGCTGAACCCCTCTGCCCGTGCGAGCCGTTCCCGGAAGGCGTTGAAGCTGATGCAGGACCATTGGACGTCCGGGCTGCTGACGTCTCCGTCTCCTGGGAACAGAGTCAAGCCCACGTGGTCCTCCTCGCTTGCGAGTGGACAGGATCGGCCAGAGCAGGCGTCATCGGCAACTGAAATGATCGCCACGTGGCTGGTGTGATCACGGCGTCGGAGTCGTCCTGGATAGCCCCGTTCTCCGGGCTGAGCCCGCGCGCCTTCGGGAAGCTGGTGACGCTTCTGCGGCGTCAGGGTGCGGACGCGGTCCGCAAGGGCCGGCCCTGGGGCCTTCCGCTCGAGAACCGGGCACTGCTGGTCTCGGCCTACTGGCGCACGAACCTGACCATGCGCCAGCTCGCCCCGTTGTTCGGGGTATCCAAGTCGGCGGCAGACCGGATCATCGACCACCTCGGGCCAGTGCTCGCCCTCCACCCCCGCAAGCGGTTCGCCAAGGACACCGTGCTCATCGTGGACGGCACCCTGATCCCCACCCGCGACCACACCATCGCCGAGCAGTCGAAGAACTACCGGTACTCCACCAACCACCAGGTCGTCATCGATGCCGACACCCGCATGGTCGTCGTGGTCGGCCGGCCACTCGCCGGCAACCGCAACGACTGCAAGGCATGGGAGGAATCCGGCGCCCAAGCCGCCGTCGGCAAGACCATGACGATCGCCGACGGCGGATACCCGGGCACCGGACTTGTCATACCCCACCGCCGACGGAAGGGCGAAGACCTGGCCGAGTGGAAGCAGGCGCACAACCAGTCCCCCAAGCAGGTTCGCGCCCGTGTCGAGCACGTCTTCGCCCGCATGAAGACCTGGAAGATCCTCCGCGACTGTCGCCTCAAAGGCGACGGCGTCCACCACGCTATGCTCGGCATCGCCCGGATGCACAACCTCGCCCTCGCCGGATAGGCAGACGGCTCGCACCACTGCCCACCACGTCCGAGGCGACTCGGAGATCAGTTGCGGGACAAGCCTTAGGAGATCGTCAGGCTGCCCGGCTACGGTGCGGGCATGGTGAATTTCGTGCTGGTTGCAGGTGCACGGCTCGGGGCGTGGGCGTGGGCCGAGGTGGTGCCGTATCTGCGCGCGGCCGGCCACGGCGTCTATCCGTTGACCCTGTCCGGTCTTGCTGACAAGCAGGGTGTACCGGCGGGGCAAGGAACTCACGTTCAGGACATCGTTGCCGAGGTGGAACGCCAGGGTCTGCGTGACGTAGTCCTGGTGGGTCACAGCTATTCGGGCATCCCGGTAGGTCAGGCCGCGGAGCGGATCGGTGACCGACTGGCCCGCGTTGTATTCGTCGACTCAAGCGTTCCAACTGACGGCGAGTCGTTTGTCTCCGCCTGGCCGGACGGCGGGGCGGCAGTGGAGGCGTCGATCGCCGAGAGCGGAGGGTTTTGGCCGCTCGCGCCAGCTGCTCATTACGAAGGCGAGGGTCTCACCGATGAGCAGATCGCGCGCCTCGTGCGTGGCTCGACGCCTCACCCAGGTGCCACGCTGACCGAGCCCGCTGTGCTGTCGGGGCCGCTCGGTGAACTTCCGGCGACATACGTCCTGTGCGTGGTGCCAGGGGCCGATCCTGACGACGCCGAGCCCGACGAAGATGTGGCTGAGCTGCTGAACAGCAAGCGCTGGCGGCTGGTCAAGATGGACACCGGCCATTGGCCGATGTTCTCCCAGCCGCGCGAGCTGGCGCAGATTCTCCTCAATGCTGCCGTGGAGTGAGAGCACCTCCATGCCTGCGGGCTGGATATGGACGCGCTTGATGTGTGCTGCTCACAGCCATGCGCCGATGGCCGCTATGAGGACGGTCGCCTCATAGCGGACCGTTAGCTCGTCGTATCGCGTGGCGACGGTGCGGTACCTCTTGAGGCGGTTGATCCCACACTCGACCGCGTGGCGCTCACGGTAGCCGTCCGGGTCGAACTTCGGCGGCCGGCCGCCGCGAGAGCCGCGCTGTTTGCGGTGGCGCGCCTGGTCGACCTTGTCCGGGATGGCGCAGCGGATCCCTCGGCGACGCAGGTCAGCGCGCTTCTTGCTGGAAGCCGCGTGCTGATGGGCGCGGTGTCACACGTTCCACGGCTCCAGGACACTCCACGTGCCCTCGACCGCCTCGAAGACCAACTCCGAGCCTTCGAAGACTTCCTGCCCACTCCCCGGCCGAAGGCTGCCGAACCGCTCAGCGCACAGATCTACCTGCATCAGCCCGTCGAACCGGGTGAACTGCGGGGGATCGTAGAGCACCCCCGCAGGGGAGCCCCGGCTCTCGTCGATCCGGAATCGCTTTACGTCGACCAGGTCCAGGCACACCGGCTCCCACCGCAGGGCCTCGTCCACCACCCGTGCATCGATCACAATTCTGACTGCTCGGCCCCGCGGGTTCCGTCCGAACTCCTGGTCAAGGATCACCCGGCGGACACAGGAATCACCGAACTCGTAGCGTGCCAGCAGTGCTGCGATCCCGTCATCGGTCAGTGCGTACGGCCCAAGCCTTCGAGACGGTACCGGTGCTCTGAGATCCACTCTGCTCCCTCGTCGAGGTGCCCATAGTAGGAGGAACGCCCATCCGAGACGACGCGGCAGGTCACGACCACTCAGCGCATCGCCACAGCGCTGCACCCGACGAGGTCCGGGATGAGCCCCTGCCGTCGTGGCGGGTGCACGGCCGGTACGGTCCGCCGGCTCGGCGACGCGCCCGTGGCCGGCAGCCTCGTAGTCATCGAGCTGACCCGTGCGTCGCTTCAAGTGTCTGAGCGGTCGATGCCCGGTCGTGACGCTCGCCGAGCAGATCGAGGTCGAGGGCTGAGTACGGCGTATGCCAGGCAGACGCCGGGGCCGCGGTCGATGCGTGCCTCGATTGCTCTGTGCAAGGGCGACTCTCACCGCGGGTGCATCCAGGCCGTGTTCGGGGCGACCCAAGCTAAGGCGGAGGCAACCGCGAAGGACCGAGTCGCGCCGGAGCTGGCGTCAACGGATACTCACAGCGGCCCGACCGCCCCCATCTGAAAGCATGGTGACATGACAATCGCACCACCGCATCAGCTTCCTGATGAGGCTGCCTTGGAGTTCCTGAGCTCGGCATTCGAGCCGGAGTGGCGGGAGCCGGCTCTCGGCTACACGGCGGTCTCGGCCTGGGAAGCCGAGAATGGGGCCGTACTTCCGGAGCCGTACCGGAGTCTGGTCGCGGAGATCGCCAACGGGTCCGCGGTCGGGCCGCCGGAGGACGGCGGCCTGCTGCCCCTGGGCTGGCTCACACCGGGCTGGCCTTACCAAGTTCAACGGAATCCCGCCGCGCCGTTCCCGCTCCAGGAGACCTGGGCCTGGGAGGGCGAGCCCCTTGCCGCGGACCACGACAAGCGCGTCGCTGACGTCTACGGCCACGGCTCCATCGTGCTGGGCACCGACGATGAGCTCTCCTACTGGGTACTCGTCGTCACCGGTCCCCAGCGGGGCAACATCTGGCTGCTCGGCGACGCGGGCGCCCACCAATATCCGGGGCCGGAAGCCTTCGGCTTCCTGGAGTGGGTTCAGCGCTGGCAAGCTGGCGACGGTTGGTGGGGCTGACCGATCGCGGGGAGCCCGACGCGTTGAGAGCGCCTCGGGCTCGAACGCTTGGTGGAGAAGCTGCCGCTACCGAAGGGGAACGATGTGTTTCCCTTCCTGATGGCCGGTTGGCTGGGGCGCGCTCGTTTCAACACCGCTCGCCGCGTCACCTGGCCCGTGAAGCAGACCCTGACGAGGTCCCGCACATCGGCCCCCCCATCAGGCGCCCGACCGTAAGGTCGAGGCGTAGGCCGACTCGGCGGCGCTTGCTGCGTCGCACCCTGCCAGCTGACGCAAAATCAGATGTGATCCACTGCCATCGGATTCGAGATGGGCAGGTGACGCACTGACATGAAGGCGAAAGATCGCACCTTCTGCTAAACGGGTCGGGGGAAGGTCAGGAGTTCAGTTCCGGAGAGTTTGAGGATCTCGATGAGAGCGGGTGTTCCGTCCTCGTCGAGGTCGGGGGCGATGAGCGACACGGGCCGGGCATCGCGAAGCACCCACGCCATGACCGGTTTGGCGTCGGCAGGGTCGGTGAGAGTGACCAGGGCGTCCACGACGGGTCCCTGTAGTTGGCCTGAGGTGAACAGCCAGTCCAGGAGTTCCTCAGATCCTGCGAAGGCGCCACGAGCGAAGGTGACCTCGACACGGTTGTCTCCACGGCGGTGCGCGGCGCAGGGCAGTGCGCAGGCAGAACTGATCCCTGTCACGGCCGTGAACTCCATGACGTCGTCACCGATGGCGACGGAGAAGTTGGAGAACGGAATCGGAGGACCTCCTCGCAATGGACTGCTGGTACTTGGGCTGTCTCATTCGGTGCCGGGTGGATTCCTTGACGCGAGCACAGCGAGCTGGTGCAACCGCCGGCAGTACTGGGCTCCTTCAAGGTCCATGATCTCAGGCATGACTTGCTCCAGGCCCTCGATGCAGTTCTGCAGGAGGAGGCTGTTCTTCGGGTCGAGAGTGCCGCCGCTGTCGAGCCAACGAAGAACGCAGCCGGCGATGTCCAACTCAAGGAGCCACACATGTGCGCCCCCGAACGCGGCATGTCGCAAGCTGTCGGGGAAGGGCTCTCGACGGAATTCCTGCCAAAGGCGATCGGCGGTCTGCACCTGCTCAGTCGATTCGCTCATTTGAGCCATTCTGCAGTAGCCGTGGAGCTGGCTTGGTGTTCGTCTTCAAACGGCGGTGGCCGATGAGGGCTGCAGCGATGCTCATCGGTGCCGGCCGAGCCGGTTCGACTCGCTTGCGAGTGATGCGGTGACCAGACGTGGAGGTTCGCCCCTGAGCTTCCGGCGGACCGTTCTCGGTCGATGCGATCGCCGAACTCGTCGCCGAGGTAGGCCCGTTATGGCACGCACGGCACCAGGCGAGGCTGGAAGCCAGACCACGCCAGCGGGCCGTTGGCGCAGGTGTGAAGCACCGGCTGGTCTTCATCGACCGGCTTTTGGCCACGCTCGTTCACCTCCGCCGCGGTGTCACTCACGATGTGCTGGTCTGCTGGTTCGGTGTCGACCGCTCCACGATCACCCGGGCGATCGGCGAGGCGCGGCCCTTGCTCGCGACACGTGGCTGCACCGTCGCGGCCGTCGTCCGGCTCCGCAGCCTCGCCGAGGTCATCGACCACCTCGGCGGGAGCGGTCAGACCGGGATCATCGACGGCACCGAGATCCGGGTCCGTAGGCCAGCCGCCGGCCGCAAGGACCGGGAGAAGTTCATTTCCGGCAAGAACAAGCAGAACGCGGTCAAAGTCATGGTCCTCGCCGACGCCGGCTACCAGGGGCTGGGCGCCCAGACGGGCGGCCGCGTCGTGACACCGTCACACCGCAAGTTCAAGAAGAACCCGCCGGAGTGGTATGAGGAGATCTACGAACGCCAGCGCAAGGCACATTCCTCACGCCGGATCAGGGTCGAGCACGGCATCGCACATCTCAAGAACTGGCGGTCCCTCGCCTGGCACCTGGGTCGCCGCGAGCACATGAGCGACACCATCCAAGCCGTGGCCGGACTGCCTTCACACCAGCAGACCGCCACCCGTGGGGCCGGGCAGCCACAGTGACCAACTGGACAACCTGCACCTTGCACGAGTTCGTTAGGAGTCTGAGCGCAGTCCCAGAGCACTGTGCTGAATCAGACCAGCCGGGGCATCAGCAGAGCGCGACTTCCGGCGGGTCAACTCCACCAGCTTCGATCGGAGATCAGGCGCTGGTTCGCCAAGCACGATGGCGGTGATCACCAACTCAAGCATGAGGCAGTCGTAGGCATCGTCCGTGCCTCCATAGCGCTCGGCATCACGCTCTACCTCGGCTTTGGCGATCCGCCATCCACCGCCATCAACCGGCGCGAAGGTCGCCGCGAACACTCCGTAACCGGTCCAGCTTCGATGCAGGAAGACAACCTCACCCTCTGTGAAGACGTCCCACTTCTCGTCCATGTCCCCTGCCCCGAAGCCGCGCTGGATTCGCTCCCAGTCTTCTTCTGACCAGATTCGCCGGGGCAGCTCCGGCATCGGCCGAGGATCCGATATCGGCTGGACACGACACATGGACCGAGTTACGCGTTCGTCAGCAGACATGGAGGGATCTTACGGACGAGGCCGAGCACGACAGCACACTCCACTCCTCGTCGGCCTCACTATGAAACGACCTGCTAGCCGCAGTGCTTGGTGTCTGACAGGTCGTAGTGGATTTGTTCTGAGATCTCCTGGAGCTTGAGCGGCTTGGTGGTCTGGGGCCTGGTGCGGTCGCGTACCGACCAGGTTCCGGAGGGGTCCTGGGCGTCGGTGAAGTGGAGCTGTGAGGGGGAGTCCTTCGCGGAGAGCGCCACGACCTCCCCGTTGGGAAGGGTCCTGCTCGGCGGAGACAAGGACCACTGCGTGCAGCCGCTCAGGCTTCCGACGTCGATGTAGCTTCCGTCGTCGAAGGCCACGACGACGTCGGTGATATACGACAAGGAGGTGTTCAGGATGCGCAGGCTTCCCTCCCCGTCCTTCACCTGCCAGTAGAAGGCGATCTGCTCGGCCTGCGCCCTCCGGGCGTTCTGCTCGGCTTGGTGGTTCGCTCTGAGCGCCTCGTCGTTAGCCCGAACGGCCTGACCGGTGGCACCACGCGCCACGTTGTTGGCGTCGTTGGCCTGGAAGTAGCCCAGCAGCGAGATGACGAGCGCTGCAGTGGCCACCATGGCGGTGATCCAATCCGTCGCCTTCCCCCAGCGAGTGTCGACCATGGACCCATCCTCGCCCGTGATGGCGCGGAGCTCGCCCAAGGGTGGGCCGTACAGGTGACGCGGGCCGCCTCTTTCAGTTCCAGCACGTGAAGTCGACCAGTGCTTATCGACATCACTGGCCCGCGCTGTGCCGCCATGGCGCACACGGCCCCCTGCCTGCGGCCGGCCGTACGGTCCCACTGCGCCCGGCCGCCGCCCCCAGGTGGGGGAGCGCCCTGCCCTGGAGGCGGCGGCCGGGCGCAGTGGGAGCGCCGACTCCGCGGCGGGGGTGGTCCGGCACGGGGTGACGTACACGGGCGGCGGGGAGGAGCGCGTGTGCACGCGGCACGACTGCCGTTGCCTTCCCCTCGCCCGGTGCGTTGTCGCGGCGCGCGGTGAGCTCGTGCCTGGGCCACAGCCGGGCGCCGTAGACGGCGGTGCCGGCTGATAGGTAGGCGTCGGCCTGGGCCAGTCTGTAGATCAGGAAGCGGCTTTCGGGGGGAGGCCCGGTGCGTGGCGGAGGAAGGCGGGAGCGTCACGGCGGCGTCAGGTGGCCACGGGGACACCGAACGGGCGGGCGATGTCGGCCTCGTTGATGACCGGCTGATTGCGGGGCATCGCGCCGTCTCCTCGGCGGCTTCTGCTGTGCCGCAGGGCCGTGGCCTGTAGGTTGGGTTACAGGCTGGTTGGTTTTCCGGGCCTGAACGTTGCATGAAGCCGGCGGTGTGCCGGGTTGCTCCCAGAGCGACCCTCCGCCGGCTTCGGCATTTCCCGGGGGCATCCGCGACCTGTACGGCGTACCCGGGGGCGGTTGTCGCGGTACTTCCGGATCGCGGTGCGCAGCAGGGAGTGCCGGGTGAAGAAGTCACGGTTCCAAGCGAGGTGCTGCGCCTGCGCGTTCGCGTCCAGACCGGCGAGCGCGACTGCGAAAATCGCTGTCCGATCAGCGGAGCACGGTGATAGGTATCCGGTGTGGAAAAGAATCTTGAGTTCCCTGACCTGTTGCGACTGATCGATGAACGGTCGACCGCCTTCCGCGCCGTGGTCGCCGCCGCGCCCGGTCTCGACGCGCAGGTGCCGACCTGCCCCGGGTGGACGCTGTTCGATCTGGTGAAGCACCTGGGCGGGGGAGACCGTTTCTGGGCCGCCATCGTCGACGCGGGGGCTGCCGACGGTCCCCCGGCCGAGGCCGTCGCCGCGCGCGCCGCGCTGGAAGTGCCGCAGGAGCGTGAGGCCCTGTTGGCCTGGCTGGACGCGTCGACGCAGCTTCTGCTGGGCGCCCTGCGCGCGGCGGGACCGGAGAGCGGTTGCTGGACGTGGTGGCCCGCGTCGCAGTCACCGCAGACCGCCGGCGGCACCGCCCGGCACCGGGTCCAGGAGACCGCGGTGCACACCTACGACGCCCAGGTCGCCGGGGGTGCCCCGCAGCCGCTGCCGGTCGAGCTGGCACTCGACGGTGTGGAGGAGTTCCTGTTCACCGTCTGCGCAACACCGAGTGCCTGGCCGCACAAGCCCACGGCCTTCGACTTCCACGCCACCGAGGGCCGCTCCTGGCGCCTCGCCGTCGACGGGGACGGCGCACGCATCACCCGCATCCCCGCGCCCACCGCCGCGACCGGCGAAGACGCGGACGCAGCCGGCGCCTCCGTCCACGGCACGGCCAGTGAGCTGGTCCTCTACCTGTACGACCGGATCAAGGCCGACTCCTTGCACGTTGACGGAGACGCAGGTCTGCTCGACCTGCTCCGCGCCTGGGAGCCGGAGGAGAAGTAGGACGGAGCGGGGGCGGTTGGCCGCGCCTTGAGCCGGTAGGACCCGGTAGGACACGGCTCCTCGCCAGGTTCGTCCGTCGCGGCACCGGGCTCAAACCCGCGAGGCGGCCGCTCGGGGCGTCACCAAGCCGACCGTCTACCTGGATGGCAGTTCGGCTTGGCCGCCTCCGCCGGTTCGGGCCGCGCCGGCTGCACACCGGGAGCCGGCGGACCCTCGGAGGCGGCGCGGCCGACGACGGCGCCCCGCAGCTCGTCGACACGACGGCGAGCGGCGAGCGGTGAGCTCACGCCGTTCCAGCAGTCCCACGACCGACGGCATCCCCTCGACCTCCACCAAAGCAACGACACGACACGACCCGTCACGTCACCACTGCCACGAGACCGCCGACCCTATGCCTGAACAGCGAGAGAACGCAGTCCTCAAGCCCGGAAAGACCACAACCTCTCAGTGCGGCCCTGGCCTGGCTGGACCCTCTGTGGGCGGGAGGCCGTCCTCGCCCACTGACGCCCTTACGGCGACGAATTCCTACCCAAGAGGCTGGATCGGAAGAGCCGTTGGAGCCTGTGACCAGCGTTTCGTTGATCGCTCCCATGACATACGCTGCCGAAGGGCGACGCGATCCGCGCGATGAGCCGAGAGAGCGATGGCACAGGAGTCGATGACACACCGACGAGATGCTGGTCCGGCGGGGGCCGCTGCGGGCGGGATGGCGAGGCCCTGGGCCGGCAACACCTGGGACTCGGCGCTGTCGTCCGAGGAGTTCGCCGCCATCAAGGGTGTCGGGTTCGAGCCGGTCGGGCAGGTGCTCGGCACGGCCGTCTTCAACATCGGGTACACCGGCGTCTGGGGCTGCCCGGGCGCGTGGTCGGTCGCAGGCGGCGCGAAAGTGCCGTCCTCGATGTGGGCGTCGTCCCTGTCGCAGTTGGTGAGGACCATGTACTCGGCGCGCCGGCTGGCGCTGGCCCGCGCGGTGGCCGAGTGCCGCGCGCTCGGCGGCGACGGGATCGTCGGGGTGGACCTGCGGGTCGGCGAATTCCCGGCGGGGGGTCTGGAGTTCACCGTGCTGGGCACCGCCGTCCGCGCCCGCTCGCGCATCCGGCCGCGCCTGCCGTTCACCTCGCACCTGTCGGGCCAGGCCTTCGCAGCGCTCGTACACGCCGGATGGGTTCCCACCGGACTCGCCTTCGGCATCGCCCTCGAGACCCGGCACGACGACTGGCGCACCTCCCGCCTGGCCTCCTGGGCCGCCGGGAACCAGGAGGTCGACGGCTATACCCAGCTGATCAACCACGTCCGCCAAGATGCCCGGAAACAGCTGGCCCTCGATGCGGCGAAGCACGGTGGCGACGGGCTGGTGGTGGACGAGATGGAGTTGAGGGTGCGTGAGAGCGAGTGCCCTGTGTACGGGAACTCGCGCGACCTCATCGCGGAGGCGGTCTTCGTCGGCACATCCATCGCCCGGTTCGGCCGCTCCGAGCGGCCCGCCGGGCCCAAGCCACTGACCATCATGAGACTGGAGCGAGAGCGCTGACATGACCGAGCGAACGGGGCAAGAACGGGCCGGGCAGGCCGCGCAGCCGGCTGCGGAGGGCGTGTCCGAGGACGCGATGCGGCGGCTTGCGCAGCTTCAGCCGGGGGAGAAGGGGGCGTTCTTCACCTCGGACCTGACGGTGAACGAGTTCCTGCTGGTGCGCGAGGTCGGCTTCCGCCCGCTCGGCCTCGTCTTCGGCTCCTCGGTCTACCACGTCGGGATCCAGGTCGGCCGGTGGTCGAAGAACCAGGAGCTGACCAAGCTGTCCGAGGCCATGTACCACGCGCGCGAGCTGGCGATGAGCCGGATGGAGGCCGAGGCGAGTGCTCTGGGGGCGGACGGGATCGTGGGGGTGCGGCTGGACATCGAGTTCAAGGAGTTCGGCTCGGACATCGCGGAGTTCCTCGCGATCGGCACGGCGGTGAAGGCGGACGGTGCGGACCCCGGACCGGGCGGGACCTGGCTCAACAACAAGGGCAAGCCGTTCACGTCGAACCTGTCAGGCCAGGACTTCTGGACACTGGTCCGGGCCGGGTACGCGCCGCTGGACATGGTCATGGGGTCGTGCGTCTACCACGTGGCGCACCAGCGCTTCGCCCAGGTGCTGAGCACCTCGGGCCGCAACGTGGAGATCGAGCCGTTCACCCAGGCACTCTACGATGCACGCGAGCTGGCGATGAGCCGCATGCAGGCGGAGGGGAAGGCCCTGGAGGCCGAGGGGATCGTGGCAGTTCAGCTGAAGCAGCACTCGCATACCTGGGGATCGCACACCACGGAGTTCTTCGCGATCGGGACAGCGGTGCGCCCGCTTCGCGACGACCACATCATCGACCGACCCACCATGGTGCTGAGCCTCGATGCCTGAGATGGAAGTGGAACTGCTGGCCGCGGTACTGCGCCGGGACAGCGCGGACCTGAACCTCTACGTCAAAGTGCTGTCGGCGAACCTGGCGGACTCGCTGCCGCCCGGCACTGTGCGGGTCAAGCGCAGGCGTTCCGTCGCGGAACGGGTGGCCGGGCGCGAGGGTTCGGTCGTCGAACTGGACGTGGCGCTCGGGGAGCAGCGGCTCGCGCTGCGGATGGACCGGGGCCGGGTGGCCGGGGAGATCTGCCACGAGGTACGGGGCATCGTGCTCTCGCGGCGCGCAGTGGGCCTGGACGAGTGGATCGATGCCCTGGCCCGGTCACTGGCGGACGCTGCGGCCTCGAATGCCCGTGCCCGCGAAGCCGTCGAGCGGTTCCTGACCTGACCGGATATCGGCAGGACGACCCGGCGACGGGCCACCGCATCGGAGTCGAGCACGCAACGGCCATGTCCGACCGCCTCCTGGCCGAGGGCGCCCCGGGCCTGCACTACATCACCCTCAACAAATCCACCGCGACCCTGGAGATCCACCAGAACCTCAGCAGCACGCAGAACCTCAGCAGCACGCAGACTCTCAGCAGCATGCAGAACCTCGGCATCACGCGGCTGTAACCCCCACCCGTCCCCCTTCGATAGGGGACGAGTGACCACCACCAATCCGAGCACGACCGAAACCCTGACCCGGTTCTACGCCGCCGAAACGGCCTACATCGCCGCGGGCGGCCCGGGCCGGGCCGGCTTCGAGGAGATCGTCGCCTGCCTCCACCCGCAGGTGGTGCTGCGCCCTGCCCCCGGGTTGCCGTACGCGGGTGACTGGCGCGGCCCCGACGGCATCGAACGGTTCATGGCGGTCATGGGGGAGGCCTGGCAGTCGGTCGAGTTCCTGGACCAGCACCGGATCATCGACGGCCCCGATGTCGTCGTCACCAGCCGTGTCCGGTTCGTGGCCCGCGCGTCCGGCAGCGTCCTGGAGACCAGGATCGTCCAGCTGATGTCCGTACGGGACGGAAGGATCACCGAGATCCGCCCCTTCCACTGGGACCCGGCGGCGGTGACCACCGCACTGCGGGCCTCCTGAGACCCGGCTCCCAGAACTCGACGTCGGAAAGCAGCCAGCGCTCCGGCAGCCCGGCGTCGAGCATGGGAAGCACCATGAACCTTTCCACACCGAGTACCCGCACGCGCACGACCGCCCCCGGCGTACTCGACCGGGACGAGCTGTTCCAGCAGCTGAACACCGACGGCGTGGCCCTCACCCCGCCCCTCCTCGACCGCGAGCAGTGCCGGGAGATCGCCGCCCTGTTCGACGAGCCGCGGCTGTTCCGCTCCACCGTGGTGATGCAGCGCTACCAGTTCGGACGCGGCTCCTACAAATACTTCGCCGACCCCGCCGTGATCCCGCTGGTGGGCCGACTGCGCGAGGAGCTGTATCCCCTCGTCGCCTGGATGGCCAACCAGTGGGCCCCGCAGCTGAAGGAGCGCAGCTACCCCGCCACCCTCGACGAGCTGCTCGCCGAGTGCGCGGCCGGCGGCCAAACGCGGCCCACCCCGCTCCTCCTGCGCTACGACAAGGGCGACTACGCCTGCCTCCACCAGGACGTCTACGGAGACATCGTCTTCCCCCTCCAAATCGCCATCATGCTCAACGAGCCGGGCGAGGACTTCACCGGAGGCGAGAACGTCTTCGTCGAGCAGCGCCCCCGCTCCCAGTCCCGGGCGCTGGTCGTCAAACCGTCCCTCGGCCAGGGAATGATCTTCCCGGTCCGGCACCGACCCGTCCGCGGGGTCCACGGCTTCCGCCGCCACCCCATGAAGCACGGAACCAACGCCGTCGACCGGGGCCGTCGCACGGTACTGGGCCTGATCTTCCACAACGCCCGCTGACGAAAAGGAAAGCCCGATGAAACTCTTCACGAGGACCAAAAGCCCCCTGGGCACCCTCCTCCTGGTCGCCGAGCGATCCACCCGCACCCCGCACGCCCTCACCATGGTGACCCTGGCCATGCCGGACAGCCGCAACACCACCGTGCCCCACGCCGATTGGCGGCACGACCCCGAAGCCTTCACCGAGGTGAACAACCAGCTGGCGGAGTACTTCGAGGGCCGTCGCACCCGCTTCGAGGTGGAGTACGCCGCAGGCGGCACCGAATTCCAGGAGCGCGTCTGGGACGCCATCGACACGATCCCGTACGGCACGACCACCACCTACGGCGCCCTCGCGGAGCGCCTTGACGTCCCCCGTGGCCAGGTACGCGCCCTGGGCGCGGCGATCGGAGCCAACCCCCTCCTGCTGCTACGCCCCTGCCACCGCGTGATCGGAGCGGACGGCACCCTGCGCGGCTACGCCGGCGGCATCGACCGCAAAGTCTCCCTGCTCACCCACGAGGGCGCCCTCCAGCCGATGCTCACGACCTGAACGAAAGAGCCCGATGAAGCCGCAGAACTCTCCTCACCCCCTCGGCACGGCGGACTGGACGGCCCTCGCCCAAGAACTCGACGCGTACGGGTGCGCGCTGACACCGCAACTCCTCAGCCCCGCCCAGTGCCGCGACCTCGCCTCCCTCTACCAGGACACGGAACGCTTCCGCACCACCATCGACATGGCCCGCTACCGCTTCGGATCCGGCGAGTACCGCTACTTCACGCACGAGCTCCCCGAACCCGTGGCAGCCCTGCGGGCCGCGCTCTACCCCCACCTCCTCACCATCGCCCGCGACTGGGCCGCACGCCTGGGCCGCCCCGCACCCTGGCCGGACTCGCTCGACGAGTGGATCGCGATGTGCCACGCGGCCGGACAGGACCGCTCGGCGCAGATCCTGCTGCGCTACGAGGAAGGCGACTGGAACGCCCTGCACCGCGACCTCTTCGGCGACATGGTCTTCCCGATGCAGGTCGTCATCGGCCTCGACGCCTACGGCACCGACTACACGGGCGGCGAGTTCCTGCTCGTGGAACAGCGCCCACGCGCCCAGTCCCGGGGCACCACGACCCCGCTGCCCCAAGGCCACGGCCTGATCTTCACCACCAAGGAGCGCCCGGTGCGCACCAAGCGGGGCTGGGCCGCAGGCGCCGTACGCCACGGCGTGAGCACGGTCCGCAGCGGCCGCCGCCACGCCCTGGGCCTGGTCTTCCACGACGCGGCCTGACCGGGTGTACCTGCTGACCGGGCCCGACGGCCGCCCGTACCCGTCCCCGACCCCGGGCCGGCTGGGCGGCCACCGCGGCGCACGCCTCTACGGACGCCTGGACTGCCCCTCGGCACTGCGGGCCATCGCCCGCGGCGGCTACATCCCGCACCGCGTCTTCTTCGCCGACGAACCCACCGCCCGGGTCGCGGGCTACCGCCCGTGCGCCCGCTGCCTCCCGCAGAAGTACTCCGACTGGAAAACCACCCAGAGAACCGGAGCCCAAGAATGAAGAGATCACCCCTTCTCGGTCCGGCCGAGGCAGCCGCCTACGCCGCGCTCCCACCCCCCGCCCCGCACACCGAGGCCGAACTGGCCTCCCTAGTCGCCCTCGTGACCCGATCCGGGGCCGAGACGGTGGTCATCGGTCACAGCCGCGACACCGCTTCGGCCGCCGCCGCGTCGGCCTTCGCCACGGCCTGGCGCTCCCGCGGCGGCGAAGTCCTGGACACGGTCACCTGGCCCGAACACGCCGCCTCCTGGCTACGCCCGGCCCTCCGCCTGACGACGCCCGCCCCCGACGCCTGGGTGATCGCCGCAGCCCCCCTCGGCTGGGCCCAGATGACCCGCCGCCTACTCCACAGCACCCCCTGGACCCCATCGCGCACCTTCACGTTCGCCTCACCGGTCACCCTCGCCGACGCCCCCACGGCCTTCGAGGTGCCGACGCCGAATGGCATCACGCGGCAGAGCTGGTAGTGAGATGGCGACGCCGCGGGGAGGGGCCAAGCCGCGCCGCAGGCTCGTTCGACCTCGGTTGTGCGCGAGGAGGACTTGTATGCCTATGAATTGTCGGGGCAGTCAGCCTCGGTCCATGTCGCGACGAGATCACGGCAGACGACGGTGAGTGAGCCGTTCCAGAACACGATCTCGTGACCACAGCCATGCTGGTGGGTCAGGACCTTCGTTCCTGCTCGTGGCTCTGTGGCCAACGAACCGTCGCACGACCTCCATGCTGTCGGCCTGGAGATTCACGACGGCTGGTTGATCCAGTCACCGGGGAGGGAATCGCGTACCGAGTCCAGCGCGGGAGCAGTGCGGCCCAGGGCCCAAAGCCACTCATCGGCCTCCTCTCGCAGCAGTGCATCAGACGAGGCGAACCACCGGATCACGCATCCCTCGACAGCCCACGTCGGGTAGTCGGGCAAGGCCAGACGCTGGAACCCGGGCGGTGCCTCGATGGTCTCTGACTCTTCGAGGGGGCGGTTGTCCGCACGCGTCGCATTGTGAGCGAAGAGGGACTCGGAGAGCAGCATCTCGATACATGCGGTGGAAAAGCGGTTGAGAAAGGGCTTCCAGGGGTCTGCGTCGCTGTCCTTGCGCCGGAAGACCACGGGCGGATCGTCGTCTTCCAGGTGCTCCTGGCGGATGGCCCACTCCGCGACCGCTTGGTTCTCCAACCGGAACACCAGAGCGCCGTCGTCAACATAGAGATGTTTCAAGGAAAGAAAGGAATCCTGGACACTGGTCAGGTCTGCCCGTCGCCCGAACAGTCCATATGCCTCCCACAAAGCTGTCGGCAGCGGCGATCCCAGGCGCCACTCCGCCTCGGTGAGCTCCTCGAACCCGCAGCCATCGCCGGCGCGGATTGGCTCGCGCCAATGCGCAACGAATCCCTCGATGAATCTCCAGGCATCCGCCCGATCCGAAACGGCCGCCAGCTCAGCAGCAACATCAAACCCCTCCGTCATACGCCGGAGAGTAGTCCCCCCGCCAATGCTCTGACGGACGCACCCATCAAGAACAGGCCCTCGCAAGCGCATAGTCGCAGGCAGCCCCTCCGCTGGCGGTGGGAGGCCCTGAGACAGAACTGTCACCAGTGATCCGCAAGCGAGCTTTTCGATCCCTGAGTTGGGTCGTTCGGCAGAGCAGTTTGCTGACCCGCAGTCCCATGGCTCTTCGCGTGGCTGGGATGATCGTGCGGTGAGTGATGCGAGGAGTCTGGCGGCGGAGGCCGTTGAGTCACACGTCCGGGCGTTCTTCGAAGGGCACTCCGTCGAGGCCATCGAGTTCGGCCTCGGGCCGCAACGGGGAGAGCCCATAGCCGACCTGCGCGTTCTCGTTGTGGCGCCAGGCCCCCGAAGCGACAGCTGGGCCTATGTGACCATCGGGTGCTCGGCCGAGATGGTGAAGGACGGGCACGGGCGTGAGTTCGTCATGACCGCCCCCGCCCGTGACCAACGGTTCGTTGAACTCACGGCGATGGTCGCTTCCTACCACTGCGGAGGCCATCAGCTCGACTTGGAACACAGCATGCCGATCGGCGAACCGTGGGTGCCGGGTTCGGCCTGCGACCACCTGCTGATCAGCCTGCCCTATCTCCACGGGCCCGATCTTGAGCACTGTTCGCTGCCTCAGGGACACGTCAGGATCCTGTGGACCCTTCCGGTGACGGCCGCCGAGATCGAGTTCCGCAGGAGCCGAGGTCACGAGGCGTTGGAGCGACGTCTCGATGACGCAGGGGTCATTCCCACCGACCCCTTCAGGTCATCCGTCGCTTGAGGCGCCGACGGGTCGTCACCCTTGGTGGCGGCCTGGCCCAGATGCGGGGCTTCATGCAACCACGAATCCACGGATGCCGAGTGGCAAGAGCCCCCGGCAGCACCTCCACACCCGCAAACTCGAGCTGGGTGACTGCGCCCGCCCCTACGGAACCCCCTGCCAGCATGAACATTCGTGCTTGCGCTGTCCCATGCTCCAGGTCGGTCTCACCAAGGCCAAGGGGGAGACTCGCGGCCCTCGACCGCAGCCTGGAGCGGACACGCGGCAACAGCAGCCAGTGCAGCCCGACCGCCCTGGGCATGCCGGTATGCACCGGACCACGGTCAGATTCGACCTGACCTGCGGGGCGTATTCCGTTGTTCCAGCAGCACTCGCCCCGCAGGGATCTACTCTGAACGGGTGGCGGGTTTTCCAGGTTTCGATGTGTTGTTGGCGCGGTTGGCAGAGCACCGAGGGTTGCGCGTCGATGAGCTGGCCCATGTGTCGGCTGTCCCGGAGACTGAAATGCGGGCGGTGTTCGACGGTGCAGCGCCGGGCCCGCCGTTGCTGCGACGGCTCGCCCCCGCACTTCAGCTGCACGCCGAGGATCTGTTTGTCATCGCTTCGGCGGCTCTGCCATTGGAGATGGTGCCGCTCGACCCGCGTGCCGGAACAGGGGTGGCCCGCCTTGCTGGGCACGCCGCGCAGTTGCCACGGGCGGACCGGGACCGGTTGCGCTGGCTCGCGGCGTCACTGCCACAAGAGGACCGCACACGGTCGGTCCCGGAAACACGCGCGTATCTGCAGTACCCGCCAGGTGCCGGCGGCCTGCTCATGCGTCTGCTCGCCAACCGGAACCTGGGGTGGGCCGCCGGAGCAAGAGCGTTTCTGTCCCTGACCGGCCGATACTGGTCTGCGGCCACGTACGGGCAGGTCGGCCACGGCCGTAAAGAACTTACCCCTGACCTCTTGGTTGACTACGCGACCGTGCTCGGCATCCGAGCAGACGACCTCGCCGCACTGACTGGCATCGTCGTGCCCGACGGAACCCCTCCACCAACCGGGGCCACGGCCGATGTGACCGGCCTCATCTGGGATGTCCGACGCCTGACCAACGATCAGGTATGGCAGCTAGGGGACACCGCTCAGGGGATGCGGCGTCTTTCCGCGCCTTGATCGGACTCCTCTCCGTCGGCGCCGACGCTCTTCGTGGCCCCTCGTTGGACAACATGCGGCGAAAAAAGATGAGTTGTCTTACGGTGCCGACGACTGTGGCCGCGCTTCGAATCCCGGTCTCACCTGCGCCCAGTGCGGATCCACCCAGCCGGCCGCCGGCCAGGGCTCCGTACATTTGGCCAACCAGGTGGCGGGCCTCAATGTCCAACTCCGCATGAGGCGTGCGGTGCGTGCGGCTCCGCTCCTGAGCGTGAAGTGGCGGTCCGGCCTCCGTGTTGGTGCCTGAGTGCTCTTGACAGTCGGGGCGCCCACACGCACCCTTTCACTAGTTGCTTAGTGAAAGGGGGATAGTTCGCGTGATCGAGTACCGCATCGACCGGCGCAGTGGTGTGGCCACCTATCTCCAGATCGTGCAACAGACCAAACAGGCTCTCCGCCTGGGCTTGTTGGAGCCGGGGGACCAGCTACCCACTGCCCGTGAAGTGGTCGAGGCCCTCGCCGTCAATCCCAACACCGTGCTCAAGGCGTACCGGGAGCTCGAACGCGAGGGGCTGGTGGAGGGCCGCAGAGGGCTTGGAACCTTCGTCCGCCGGACGCTGGGCGAGGGCGGGGCGGCCGACGGGGCGCTGCGCACCGAGCTCGCCCAGTGGCTGGCACGGGCCCGGCGGGCGGGCCTGGAGCAGGACGACATCACCGCACTGTTCACCTCCGTACTGAGCGGATCCGACAGTGAATCGAACCAGGGGGACGAGGAATGACGGCAGCCATCGAAGCGCAAGGCCTCGGACGGAGGTTCCGCCGCGGTAGCTGGGCCCTGAGGGACTGCTCTTTCCGGCTTCCCGCCGGTCGCATTTGCGCCCTGATCGGCCCCAACGGGGCGGGCAAGTCCACCCTGTTGGCCTTGGCCGCGGGCGTACTGAAGCCCACCGAGGGCACCCTGACGACGCCGGCCCGCGAGGCCATTGCCTATGTCGCCCAGGACAAACCGCTCTACCCGCATCTGACGGTCGCCGAGACCCTGCGCATGGGCGCCGACCTCAATCCCGGCCGCTGGGACCCGGCCGCCGCAGGCAAGATGGTGGAGGCCGGCGACCTCGATCCGGGCGGACGCGTCCGCGCCCTGTCCGGGGGCCAGCGCTCCCGGCTCGCCCTGGCCTTGGCCCTCGGAAAGCGGCCCACGCTGCTGCTCCTGGACGAAGCGCTGTCCGACGTGGACCCGTTCGCCCGCCGCGAACTGATGGGGGTGCTGCTGGCGACGGCCGCCGAACACGGCACCACCGTCCTGATGTCCTCGCACATCCTCTCCGAGCTGGAGGACGCCTGCGACCACCTGCTCCTGATCGACGGCGGACGCGTCCGGCTCGGCGGATCAGTCGATGATCTCCTGCAAGCCCACACCCTGGTAACCGGCCCGATCCGCGACCTGGCTCCGCACACCGTGATCGCCACGCGCTCCACCGGGCGCCAACTCAGCGCCCTGATCCGTCCGGAAGGAACCGTGAACACCGGCAGCGACGGCTGGCAGGCCATCGAACCCACCCTGGAAGAACTGGTGCTCGCCCACCTCGGCGCCCCGGATGTTCCGGTCCTGCTCACCCCGGCCGTGGAGGTAGCGGCATGACCCTCCCTGTCCTGCGCGGCCCCGTTCGGGTCACCGTCGGTCTGCACCGCCATGTTTTGTGGATCTCACTCGCCTTGGTGCTGTTCGCCGCTATCGCCCTGCCCGCCGGTCGTTGGTACGTACAGTCATTGACCGAGGACCTCGCTGCGACCGGTTGCAAGGTGGAAAACACGGTGTCGGGTTGCGGCATCCAAGTCCGCGGCTTCCTCTCCCGCAGCCTGTATTTCCAGAAGATGTTCCACTTCGTTGCGTTCGCCGTGAGCGCGCTGCCCCTGCTCCTCGGCGCGTTCGTCGCGGGTCCGCTGATCGGGCGCGAGTTTGAATCCGGCACCTACCGACTCCAGTGGACCCAGTCGGTCAGTCCGGCCCGCTGGCTGGCTGCCAAGCTGGCGGTACCTGCCGCCGCCGTACTCCTTGTCCTGCCCGCGTTCGTGCTGCTGGCGTCCTGGATCCGGCGGGGAACGCTGGACACTTGGTACCCAACCCAGTGGTACGACCTCCCCGTGTACGGGGTGATCGGGCCGGTGGGGGTGGGCTACGCCCTCCTCGGCATCGCTGTCGGCGCCCTGGCCGGCCTGCTGATCGGACGCACGGTACCTGCCATGGCCGCGGCCGTGACTGCGACCGGGATCATCTGGGCGGTTGTCAGCCTGTTCCGCTCCCGGCTCTGGCCCGCCCTTGACGGGACCCCACGTGGCTGGGACAACTGGCGCTTTTCCGATTCGGTCGACCGCATCGGGTTTCGATACCACCCCGAGTCCCACTTCTGGCCGCTGCAACTTGTCGAGAGCGCGATCCTGCTGACCCTCGCCGCCGCCGTGATCAGCGCGGCCTTCGCCCTCCTGCGCCGCCGACACCGCTGACCGGCCCCAACTGCCTGCGGGTCGAAAGACAGCGAATGGATTCCTTCCGCGCCGAGCCGTCCTTGCTTGCCGCACATCGCCCTACGTGACCTCGGTGCCGGGCAAGGAGGGCGACAACATCACGGGCACCCGCGTCGTGCAGGTCAGCCGGGCGGCCGGCGCCGACCAGGCGATGTGGAGGCACCGCAGCCGGCCCCGAAGCGTGGGGAGGCGCTCTACGTGGCGTGTGCGTCCGGGCCGAGCCACCGCGACGGCCATCCGAACTCGACACGATGGGCGTCGAGGTCGGGCGCGCTGGGCACTCCGCGCTGATTCAGGCGAGGGCCAGGGGTAGGGGTAGGCCGTTCGCCGGACTGAGTACTGGCCGGCCGCCGAGCGGTTGGGCCAGCACGGCGGTGACATGGCAGCACGCTCCCTCCATCGTCGAGTCTCCGCGACTGGCGCGCTGCACGCGAGCATTCGCCTGCACGGCTGACGCGCCGGGCCCCGCATGAGACTGGCGACCTCGGCGACGGTGAGGAAGGCGACGTCGGACAGCGGACGCTCGCCGGCGGAAGGCCCTGGGGACGCAGCACGATCGTACGGACAGCAGGATCCGTACGGCGTGCCCGCCAGCCGCACCATCAGCCCGCCCGCACCGTGTGCTGCGGCGGTGATCAGCACGTCAATGCCCTCGAACAGCACGTCCTGCCAGGAGATCCCGTCGTGCTCCATGCCCTGGGCATCGACCCGGACGGTACGGAATAGCCCGCACTCTCCAGACCTGCTGGAGCATCACATGTAGCGATTCCGGAAGCTGCCAGAGCCCAGTTGTCACCGGCACAGCCAATATCGCCTGTCGGTGATGAACGCAATGAGGCCCCCGCCCCAACCGGTACCGAGACGCTCGCTCAAGACGAGGTGCTACTGAGCGTTGCGGTTGGCCAGTCGGGTGGGTGGATCTCGCCGACGATGCGCCACTGTGCCCCCGCAACCATTCCGGCCCCTCATCGGTCCTCCATATCGAGTCCGGGGTGGGCCGTGTGGTGCCGAGGATGGGGAACGCCAGTGGGAGTCCGACGGGCAGTGAAGGGAATCAGCGAGTTCCTGATGGAGATGGTGGGAGAAGCCGTGGCCGAACTGATCCTCACCCTGCTTGCCTGCGCCCTGCTCGCTTGCCTGTCTCTGATCGCCTACCTGAGCTGGTCCTTCAGCCCGCGCCTGACTGTGGCGGGCGCCGGACTGCTCAGCCTCTTCCTCGCCCACGGCGCCTGGAGGACCTTCCGTGATCCCGAGAAAGGTCGCCGCCGTCGGGGCCTCGCCGCCGTGACCACGGCCGCCTTCACCCTGGCCGCCGCGACAGGTGTGTTCCTGTTGTTCTACGGCACAGGATGCGGCTGCCTATGAGGGAGGATCGCTGCTCCAGCGTGATTGGCCACAGCGTCTGACCTGCACGAATGTCGATGCTCAGGCTGGCCTACCGTTGGGCTGACTGGCTTCCCAATGGAGAAGTCAAGCCTCGGCCGCCTGTGAGGATACGTGGGCCCGTGCCCTGGGGGGTGAGGTTGATCAGCGGGTCGGGAACGTAGTGAGCCCGAGCTCCCACTGGTCGGCCGCTTCAAAGAGCGCGGCAGTATCCAGCCGTACTTCCACGACGAACTGGTAGATGTCCGCTCCGTTGTCACCCTGCTGCCATGGGGGTGCCGCTTCCAAGGAGAGGTGGACCGAAGCAGCACCGAACCCTCAGTTCGGTCGGCGAGGCTGAAGGCCAGGACCGGCTCGGTGAACCACAAGTCCGGTGACAGCTCGCCTTCGGCATCGAGCCCGGTCACGGCGACCCTTCCCGCTGCCGCCGCGCGCAGCCACGCTGATATCTCACGTGCTTCACCGGTCAGTAGGCACGGATCGGCAAAGGCCCAGCTGCCCTCGGAGGTTGTCACCGCGCCGCTGATGACCAGCCAGTTGCCGTCGAACGGGTTGGTCCCGGCGTGGGGGAACTGATAGCTCAGGGGCGGAGCTGGACACGGTTTACCTGATCGTTCAAAAGCATTGACAGACGATGTCAGGGACTGTCCCGAAGCTGTTCAGCGCGGACATGTAGACGACACGCTGGAGGCCGCGGTGGTAGTGACGGGGTCGGTGAAGGTTGCCGCTCTTCTTTCCCGAGTCGTGCGGCGTCGGCGCGAGGCCGGCGAAGGCGGCCAGCCGGTCCGGGGTCGCGAAGAAGGCGAAGTCACTGCCGACTCCGGCCAGGAGCTCGGCTCCGAGAAGGGGTCCGATGCCGGGCATGCGCCGGGGACTGCGGTGTCCGCTGTCGATTCCGGCCCAGATCCGATTCATCGTGTATCCCGTCCCAGGAACGTAAGGCCACCTAGAAGGTTCTGACCGCTCTTCCACTACGCCTACGCCACCTGCGGGGCAGTGCCGGACGGCGAGCTCTTGCCGGGCGCCGACACTGCGCCCTGTCCGAACGTGTCACACCTGGTCGTTCCCAGGTCGGGCGGTCGGGATCAGTGGGCCCAGGCAGTCGGAGGACCTCAAGTTCCGTGTCGTTCAGGAGGGCCTCGACGAGCGGGGCAGGGCCCGCCACCTTGGTGGCCCAGAGGTTGGACGGGGTCCAACCGTCCTCCTCCGGGTGGTCGTACAACGCCTTGGCATCCGCGAGCGTGCCGGCCCGGACGTGCAGGTTGTCGAAGTCCTCAGCCCTCTGCAACAGCGGGTCTCCGCACCCTGCGGGCTGTGCTCGGTGATGATGTCGACCAGGCGGTTCCAGTCGGCCCGCTCCAAGCGACCTTCGGACGACCCGTAGATGCCGACAGGCCAGCCGCTCGGCTCCCGGAGCGAGGGGAAGGAGCGGTAGCAGGGCAGCCGCCCCCCGACCGCCACGGGATCACCCGTCCGCCGCGAAAGCTCCGCTTAGCGCAGCCGACGCCAACGGGGACCTCGGGGCCCGCCCGGCGTCCCCTCGAATACATCCGAGGCGTCGAGGCCCGGGATGATCTCGGGCCCGCCGCCATTCAGCACGGCCCGCTGGCTGCGCCCTGAGGCGCCGTCACCGCTTCGGCCGGGATGGCTTCTCGCCTTGTGTCGCATCCGTCGGAGGCGATAGGCGATAGGCGATCAGGCCCTTGTTCCAGTACTTGAGGGCGAGGGCGAGGGCGAGGGCGAGGGCGAGCGCGGGCGGGCCACGGCGCAGCACCTTGTTGGTCATGCTCCGGGTTGCAGCCGGGCGCGCTGCCGGCGTGGAAGGGGACATCGAGGTGCCTCACCCGACCGGATGGCCGGGTTCACCGAAAAATCGGATCTTCCTCCGGCTTGGTGTACCCGCCCTGGGTGGACCTAGCGAGTACAGCTAGTGACCGCCGGGTTTGAGGGATCGCAGTTGCCGGGGTTGTTGTTCGCGATGGTCGTGTGGTTGAGGGTGACGCTTCCGCCTTCGTTGTGGAGGCCGGCGGGGGCGTGGGCTGCGGTATTGCCTGTGACACGGGAGTCGTTGAGCGTTGCGTCACCCTGGTTGTGAATGCCGGCACCGGTTCCTTGGGTGGCTGCGTTCCTGTCGATGACGGTGTTGCGGGTGTTGAGCGTTCCGAAGTTGTAGATGCCGCCACCGGAGAAGCTTGCAGTGTTGCCGCGGATGGTGGTGAGCATGTTGACGGTGAGGGTGCCGAAGTTGGCGATGCCCCCGCCAGTTCTGGCGTCGTTGCTGCGGATCTGGCTGTCGGAGATGGTCGCGGAGGAACTGTTGTTGTGGATGCCGCCGCCCAGGCCTTTCGCCTCGTTGCCGGTGAGGATGCTCGAGGTCAGGGTGAAGGGTGCGGAGATGCTGCTGTGCGAGATGGCTCCGCCGTTACCACCGCTGACGGGGCCGGTGGAGTTGAAGGTGAAGACACTGAGGTCTACGCGTGTGGCGCCGCTGCTCAGGATGGCACCGCCGTGGCCGGCTCCGGTGCTGTTGCTTTTGAAGTAGGAACCTTCGACGCGGAGGGTTCCATTGTTGTTGCTGATGGCGCCGCCTCCGTTGCTGGAGGCGTTGCCGATGAGGCGGGTGTTGTTGAGGGAAGCAACGGTGCCGAATCCCAGCTGGATGGCCCCGCCCTGGGCGCCTCCTCCGGCTTTGGCGTTGGTGAGGGCAACGTCTCGGAGAGTCAGGTTCGCGCCGGTGACCGGGGGGAGGTTGAAGAAGCGGAATTCGCTGTCGGTGTTGTCGTCGCGGGTGATGGTGGCGTTGCGTCCGTTGATGGTGATGGGGCTGGTGATCTGGGGGAGCGCGGCCTGGCCGGGGCCGGCGATCGGCTCGGTGTAGGTGTAGGTGCAGTCGCGGGCGAGGTTGAGGGTGTCGGAGGTGCTGGGGGTGCTGTTGGCGGTGGTGATGGCCTGGATGAGGGCGGCGGGGGAGCAGGTGACGTTGATGGTGGCGGCGTGAGCGGGGGTGGCGACCAGGCCGGCGAACGTGAGTGCGAATGTGGGCGCGGCGAGCAGGGTGGCGGCCTGGCGGGGGCGGCGCAGTGGCCTCATCGTCTGACTCCTTCTTGGGGGAGGCGCCGGGGGGCGATCCGATCATTGTTTACATCAGCTCAACATCTGTTCTTTTCAGGACACACCGGGCGTATGGTGTGGAGGGTGCTCCGGCCTGTCTTTCAGCCTCAACCCTTGCTCGGGCCTGCTGCCGCCAGGGGTACACGAGCAACTGATTGCTCGCTGATCGCTCGCTGATCGCCGCGGTGGAACCCAGCGTCCTGACTCCGCAGTCCCCACACGCCCCTCGGCACGCTCTCAACCGCCCCAAAGTGACATCGCTCAACGGGCTGGTCGACGTCCTGGTACGCCCGGAAGAGGGACGAAGAGGGATGAAGAGGGATGGTGCCCCGCGGTGAAGCCGTAGCTGTGGGGCGAAGCGGCAGCGATCGCCCTCCGCTACGCCGCGCTTCGCTGTCCACGGGGCCGCACGGTCTGTCCTGATGAGGTGGGGCCTGGTGCACTCGGCGACGGCCGGCTTGTCGAGGTAGCGGTCGACGTCTTGGGCCTTGAGCCTGACGTTGTCCACCTTCACGTCCTTGACTCCGTCCGCGAGGTGGGACAGGCCGGAAGCCACCCGGCTTCTCATCGACGAGCAAGGCCGGGGGTCGGCGTCGGCCAGGCTGCAGCCGCCCTCACCGCCACGCCGCTTCACCAACACGCAGGCAGTCGTCTAACACGGCTCGAGGACCACCGTCCCGAACCGCAGCCGCCCCCGATCCAGACGCCATCCCAGCGCACCGGCCAGCTCATCGAGGCCCTTGAGCCCCAGCCCGCGGTAGGCGCTGACGGGAAGCGAGGTCTCAGGGCCCTGGGGACCTTGTGCGATGGCCCGCCGCAGGGCGAAGCCGGCACGCTCCTGCCACTGCTCCGGTGTGCCGTTCAGCTCCAGCCGGTACTGGCGCCGGGACAGCAACACGCTGTCACCGTACGGATCCTTCGGCAGGCCCTTTCCGCTCGACAGTGCTGGCCCGCCGCCAACGCTGAAGAGCGATGCGGCTCCGACCACGGCGAGACCTACGGGAAGATAGATCCACTGCAGATAGAACTGACATCGCAGCCCCCAGACCGAGCGCGGCGGCAGCGGTCCGTATTCGATCCTGCCCGATGTCCTCGCGCGCGAGTCCCCACCCATGAACAGCCCCCGCTTCCCACCCTACGTCTACGTACTGCTACATGCGTGGATCATGCCGTGGATCCAGTAGGTCCGGGCCTTGACCCCGATTTCCGGCCGAGACCTTGCCGGTCGCCCGCCTGGTTCTGCACACCGGCCCGGTGGCCTGCCTGTTCGCCACCAAACTCACCATTGCGGAGGGCGAGTTTCACGTCACCGCCGAGGCAACCTGTTTGTACCGCCCACGACTTGGGCCCTTCAGTCCCACCAGAACGTCCAGTGGGCATTACCCACCAGAGCTTCCTCCGCGTAGAGGCGGATGCTTTCGTACCCCTGCCAGATGTTGTCGGGGCAGAACGCGAAGTGCTCTGCAGCGATCGCGAGAGCTTCGTCCATTGTCTGCGGCGGGGCTGCTACGGACAGGTCCAGTCGTGCGTACGACAGAGCAACTACCCGGACTCCGAAGCGGTCCTCCCAGGAACGAAGAACGGCACACAGTCGTGCCACGTCGTTCTCGTAGTTGACCGGCCCGGACCAGCCGATTGCTGCGGGGATGTCCGCAGCCCGGCCCACTGGGACCAATGCCAGCCGAGGGCTCTTGAGCGAGTGTCCGACCAAACCCTTGGCCACATCCGCAGCAGTCGTGGTCGGATCTGCCGCCAGTCTTCCTGGCGACGCAAGCCCAGGCCAGCTGCCGGTGAAGGGGTCCATGGTCTGGCCGGCGTCCTCTTCGTCTTCGTTCTCCTCGGTTTCCGAAGCCGCAGACTCCCAGAAATCCTTGAGAACCTCCTCTGCAGGATGGTCGCTGGGGTCCGACATCATGCCGGGATCCAGCTCGCCGTCCCACCACTCCTCGATACCGGATTGGTTCTGGAGGAGTACGGGCTGGAGTCCCACGTCCCGGGCCGGCAGGTACTCGGCCCACGTACCGGGTGCTGCGACCTCGTCGGCCACCCAGAGCAGCGGCTCGGACCAAGGTCCATCGTTGGTCTCGGTCACCAGTGAGCCGGGCGGCAGGCCAAGACCCAGCGCTCGGCCCAGGGGGTCGGTCAGCAGCGCCGTCAGCGGCTTGGAGTGAATCGTCATGCCGGTGAAGGTAACGGCCCCCGCTGACAGCCCTCGGCTGCGGCCAGCTTCCGAGGATGGCACGACTACTCCGAGGCACATGCCTGGACTGACCTTTGAGGACTCAGGGGAGCTTGGTCAGGCAGCGTCGGCCCGGATGTCGTCTTCATCCGGGCCGGACGGGTGTGGACCTCCGCAGGGGTGATCTCGGGGTTGGACATGGTCCTTGCAATGGTGGCCGAGGACCACGGCCATGCCGTCGCGCTCGCCACCGTCCGCCCGCACGGTGCCCGGCCTGCCGACGTCACATGGGGCACATGCGTCACAGGACCTCGGTGTACTGCCCCTGCGCCTCGTCCAGGAGGATGCGGCTCCGGAAGGGTGCCGTGGGGCTTCCCGTGCCCTGGTGCAGCCAGGCCCTGCCCGCCTTGTCGCGCGCGTAGAGGTCGGGGGTCCCGTCGCGGTTGGAGTCGCCCCAGGCCACCACGTCCAGGTACGTGCCCCAGCCCGCGCCGACACGGGTCCGCGTGCCGAACGTCCCATCGCCGCGCCCGCGGTACAGCCACAGCACCCCGGCCCTGTCTCGTGCCAGCAGGTCGCCCGTCGCACCGCCGGTGACCTTCCCCGCGGAGACCAGGGTGTCGTACTGGTTCCAGCCGGAGCCGATTCGTTTCCGGGCGGCGTACGGGGCGTCCGTCGCGCCGGTGCCCCGGTAGAGCCACAGCACGCCGCTCTTGTCGCGGGCGATGAGGTCCGCCCTGCCGTCGCCGGTCAGGTCGCTGCCCGCGGTCAGTTCGTCGTACGTGTCCCAACCGCCCCCGACCTTGCTCCGGGCGGCGAACTTCCCGTCGCCCTTGCCGGTGTACAGCCACAGCACGCCCGACCCGTCACGGGCCAGGAGGTCGGCGTCCCGACTGCCGCCGGCGTTCCCCGCGCTCACCAGCGCGGTGTACTGGCCCCAAAAGGTGCCGAGGTCCGTCTCCAGAGTCGGCCACCCGATGTTCACGCCACCGTTGTAGAAGGTGTTTTGGCTGATGAGGCGTCCGTCCGCGGTACGGGCGAGGAGGTCGGGCGTGCCGTCGTCGGTCAGGTCGTGCGGGGCCGCGGCCCTGCGCACGGTGAGCCGACCCTTCACGACGAGGGCAGGTCCGATGCCGTCGCTCGGCTGGGCGGTGAGCTGCCATTCGTACTCGCCGTTGGGGGCCGGCGCCGGCAGCACGCCGTTGTACAGGAGCCCACCCCAGCTCAGTTCGAAGGAGCCGCTCCCGGGTTCCTCCGCCGGGCGGATGCTCCTGTCGTCGTAGGTGCCGCTCCGACCGGTCCTCAGGTTCCGCAGGACGAACGTCGTGCGGACGTTGTCGCGCGACAGCTTCCACCTCAGGGTCGCCTTCGGGGTGCGGTCGAAGTCGACGGTGGTGGGTATCTCCTTGCTCACGAGGGTCACCGGCGTGGGCTGTCCCGTCGTGGCGACGAGCTCGGCCCGCGGAAACCCGTCGGAACCCCGGGTGATGCGGTAGAGACCGTCACCGTGGGCCACCGTACCCCCCATCACCAGCAGCGCACCGCCAGGAGCCAGGCCCGGAACGCGCGAGTCGACGGCGTCCAGCACCTTGCGTGGCGCACCCCCGCCCATGGGGTGGGCGTACAGAGCGTGGTCGGCGGCATCCGCGCTCCGGTCCGGGCCGGCGAGCCACCAGCCGTTGAGCAGGCCGAGGAACGGGCCGCCGCCGATCTTCCCCAGCTTGGTCAGGGACACGGTCGAGGAGCCGCGCTGCGCGGTGCGTACGACGGTGCCGGTCACGCCATCGGCATAGCCGATCCAGGCAATGTGCGTACCGGAGAGGGCTACGTCGCCCCAAGAGCGCGTCACCCGGTAGGTGTTCACGATGCGCGCAGAAGCGACGTCGACGACCGCGTGGTGGAGGATCTCGTTGTCCGCGTCGCCGGTCGCGTACTCGAGGACGAAGGCCCCGTCGGCGTAAGCGGCGACCTTGGCACTCGCGGCCCGGATGCCGCGAGGCAGGCCGCTTACCGCCCGGTCGGTCGTCCCCTGCCGTGGGTCACCGAGCAGGTGGAGCAGCGGGGTGCTGCCGGGGCGCGGCCCGAGAGCGATGAGTGTCGTGCCGACGGAGCCGAGGTAGTTGTACCCCATTCCGAACACGTCCACCTCGGTGGTGGTCCCGGTGTCCATGTGGTGCAGTCGCACGGGCTGGCCGGCCTCGACCACCGTGTCGGACATGGCTCCGGCCTCCTGGTCTTCGGTCACCGGGAAGTTCATCCGGGTGACCGAGCCGTCGGAGTAGCGCGTCCAGGTCAGATCCTCGCTGTTGCCGCCGGTCGCCCGCATCAGGAAGCCTCCTGGCCCCCCGCTCACGATCCGCGAGTCCGAGGAAACCCTCGGCAGTGCCGCCGGGGCGTCGGCCCGAGCAGTCTGTCCGGGCATGGCGGCTGCGGGAAGGACCACCGGGCCCCCGGCGGCCGCGAGGGCGGTGAGGACTGCGAGAGAGACGAGTCGCCGGGACGTGCGGCGGTACGGCATGTGGGCCCCCGATGGAAACAGTCTGACCGGACGCGTATTCCCCTGGTGACGTCCGTGCGCACTTGATCGCAAGAGCGGACCGTACCACCCGGTCCGCCGGTGCTGTGCGCGGTGGTCACGCGGCCAAGGAAGCCTTGGTCGGGCCCTGGCTCATCCACCACTAGACCCGACTTGACTGGGGGCACCCGTACCGGGATCCCTCTGACTTGCCGTCCGCGCCCCACGGCAATCTCGTCCAGTCGTCGACCCTGAGGTCCCTCGCCCGGAGTGGTGGCATCGCACCGTTTTGATCTTCAAGTGTGAAGGTGCGGGCCCGTGGCAGTGGGTGCGTGCGTGGGTGGGTGGGGAAGGGGATGACGTTCGGGGCGGGTTCCTGTCGTTCCTGGTGGTTCACATGGCGTGCTTGCAGGGGGCTGGCCGAAGCCCCCGTCGTGATGCGGCGGGGGCTTCGGCGTGCCGGGCGTGTGCTACCTGAAGGCGCTGATGAGCAGGGCGATGAGGGCTCCGCAGAGCGTCATGGTGCCGCCGAACGCGGTCAGCCCCCGACCTACGGCGGCAGGGACGCCGGCACCGTCCCACAGCTTCAGGACGGTCGCGCCGGCTGCTGCGGCGAGGGAGATCAGGACTGCGATGGCGAGGGCTATCAGCAGAAGGGCGGTGGTGGTGGGCGTCATGTGAGGGATCACCGTTCCTGGGTCGTTCCTGGGTCGTTCCGGGGGACGCACGGGCGGTCGGTGCGGCGGGTGTTGGCCGCGGACTGGTGGTGCGGAGGCCCGTGCTGACGTCCTGGGGTCTGCCGCTCCCGGTGCGCGAGTACGCCGTTCTTGCCATCAGCGAGCTAGCCTCGAAGGCTGCCGTGTACCACCGCCGTCACGTCGTGGAGGAAGGGGCGCCGGTGTCACTGCGGTTGCGCCGCACTCCGAAGCGGCTCATCGTCGCGGTGCGGGACGCCTCCGAGGTCCTGCCGCGCGTGCTGGAGGTGGAGCCAGGCGTGGCGGATTGGGGGCGGGGCATGAAGGTCGTCTCACGTCTCGCCGCCTCTTGGGGCGCCCGCCGTGTGCCCGGAGTGGGCAAGACGGTCTGGTGCGAGTTCCCGCTTCAGTGAGGAGCGGCAGGAGATGCCACATCGTCACTGCGTGGGAGTGTGAGCCGCGGCGGCGCGGAGCCCAACCGCAGTTCCCTCACCGGGACACGCCCACGGTGGCTGAGGTAGCGGGCCGGGGCGCCCGCTGCCCCGGCCGAGGCATCGGGCAGTGGGTGGCGCGGCGCTGCCGCACCGCCCTCGGGGTCGGCCGGCGGTGGCCGTGACCTGGCGGCCGGCTGCCCAGGCCCTCGTACGAGGCGCAGCCGGTGGCCCCCGGCGGGTCACTGCCCCCGCCCCGTGCGTCTCAGACGACGCGCCCCGGCCCTACGACGAGTACCTGGAGGCGCCTGGAGTCGGCCTGATCGAGCGGACTCGCCTCAAGAAGAGAACCCCACCGAGAAGGTGAACCCCACCGGGACGGTCACCCTCGACGCAGACGCCGCCGGCCTCAGGAGGGAAACCGCGCGCCGGCCGACTGCGCGACCGGCTCTGCCACTGCCCGTTCCCGCTCTACCACCCCCGACGCCGCACCCGGCTCGGCGGGCGCCGCCCCTGCCGGGTCGGCCGCGCCTGCACGAGGCCGGCGGGCAGCGACGACACGAAACGTCGTCTCGTGCCGGCGTACTCCCGCGGGAGTAATCAGCTCGCCGGGCCACCCCCGGCAGTACCTGCGAACTCGATCTCAGGCGCGACGATCCGGCCTCTGCCTGCCGGGAGCCTTGGAAGCACACCAAGACATCCGGACCGGAGGGAGGCCCGAACATGGGGGCCGCACTTACACAGAGACGGCGACGAGCACTGCCCTGGCTGGTGCTCGCGCTGTGGGTCGCCGTGCTCGCGGTCGCTGCGCCGTTCGCCGGGAAGCTCGCCGACGTCACGCGCGACCGTGTCACCGACTACCTGCCCGCGAACGCCGACTCCACCCAGGTGGCCAAGCTCCAGGAGCGGCTGCCCGGTGGCGAGACCACCCAACTCGTCCTCGTCTACCAGCGCGACGGGGCCCTCACCGCCGCCGACCGCGCGACCGCCGAGCGGCAGATCGGGCAGATCGCCGACGAGCACCAGCTGACCGACACCCCGCAGGGCGTGCCCTCCGAGGACGGCACGACGCTCATGTACCCGGTCAGCAGCAACGAACCCGGTGACGACGACGAGCTGCGCAACAAGTTCGTCGACGACATCAGGGAGACCGCCCGCTCCGGCGATGGTCTCACCGTCGAGGTCGGCGGGCCCGGCGCGGTCACCCGCGACTCCAAGAAGGTGTACGACTCCCTCGCGGGCCCCCTGCTCTACACCACGGTGGCCGTCGTCGCCATCCTGCTGATCCTGATCTACCGCAGCCCCGTGCTGTGGCTGATCCCGCTGATCGCCGCCGGGATCGCCGACTACCTGGCCATGGGCGTCGCTTACGGCCTCAACCAGGCCTTCGGCACCTCCATCTCGGGCGCGGGCACCAGCATCATGACCATCCTGGCCTTCGGCGCCGGCACCGACTACGCCCTGCTCATCGTCGCCCGCTACCGCGAGGAACTGCGCCGCATCGAGCGTCCGTACGAGGCCATGGCGGCCGCCCTGCGCGGTTGCGGGCCCGCCGTGATCGCCTCCTCCGGCACCGTCGCCGTCGGGCTGCTGTGCCTGCTCGCCGCAGACCTCAACTCCAACCGCGCCATGGGCCCCCTCGGCACCGTCGGCGTGCTGTGCGCGCTGATCGCCATGCTCAGCCTGCTGCCGGCCCTCCTGGTCCTGCTCGGCCGCCGCGTGTTCTGGCCGCTCATCCCGGCCTTCGGCAGCATTCCCAAGGAGCGCCGCTCACTGTTCTCGGCAATGGGCAGCTCCGCCGGACGCCGCCCGGTGGCCGTCCTCATTGCCGGCGCCTTCGCTCTGGGGGCGCTCGCCCTCGGCGCCCTGAACCTGCCCGGAGACCTTAAGCAGGAGGACGCCTTCGTCGACCGGCCGGAGTCCGTCTCCGCCATGCTGACCCTGGCCGACGCCTACCCGGACAGCTCCAGTCAGCCCATCACGGTCATGACTCCGGTCGACCGCCGCGAAGCCACCCTCGCGGCGGCCACCTCCACCGAGGGCGTCGCCTCCGCCCGTATCGGCCGGACGGGAGAGGGCTGGACCGAGGTGTCCGTGATCGCCTCCGCGCTGCCGCAGACGGACGCCGAGACCCGCACGATCAAGAGCCTGCGCGACAAGCTGAACGGCTCACTCGTCGGTGGACCCAGCGCCCAGCAGATCGACCTGGAGAAGACCAACTCCCGTGACCAGAAGGTCGTCGTACCGATCGTCCTCCTCTCCGTCCTGCTCATCCTGATCGTCCTGCTGCGCTCCCTCGTCGCCCCGCTGATGCTGGTCGCCGCCGTGGTCGCGGTCTGGGGCGCCTCCCTGGGCATCGGCGGGCTGGTGTTCGAGCCGCTGTTCGGCTTCCAGGGCACCGACCCCGCCCTCGGCCTGCTGTCCTTCGTGTTCCTGGTGGCCCTCGGCGTCGACTACGGCATCTTCCTGATGCACCGCATGCGGGAGGAATCCCTGGGCGGCGCCGAACCCGCCGCGGCCGCGCTCACCGCCCTGCGCACCACCGGCGGTGTCATCGCCTCCGCCGGCCTCGTCCTCGCGGCCACCTTCGCGGTGCTGATGAACATGGGCCTTGTCTCGCTGGTCCAGCTCGGCTTCGTCATCGCGGTCGGTGTGCTCCTCGACACCTTCCTCGTCCGCACCTACCTCGTCACCAGCGCCAGCGTCGCCCTCGGCCGCAAGGTGTGGTGGCCCGGTCCCATGTCGAAGACGCCGTCGCCCGAAACCCGGCTCCGGGTGCCGGAGCGCGTCTGACACCTTTCCGACCCCGTGTGATGCACGTGGGCGCCCCTCCCTTGCGGGAGGGGCGCCCACGTGACGGAGGATGAGCCCGTGCCCGAAGCCGAACGCAAACCCCATTTAAGCGACCGGATCATGACGGTGATCAACCGCGACCCGTCCGCCGCCCAGCACGCCACCCGCAAGGACGCCCTGCTCGCCCTCGCCGTCACCGCCCTGGCCGTGCTCCTCGCCCTCGTCACCGACTCGGCCCGGCGACCGGACGCGTTGGGCTGGTTCCTGCTGATCGCGGCGCAGCTGCCGATCGTGTTCCGGCGGCGCCACCCGCTGCTCGCGCTGGCCGCGGAGGCCGTCCTGCTCCTGCCGTACCACGCCCTCGACAACAACCACGCCGCCCCGTTCCCGGTCTCGGTCGTCGTGTTGTACAGCGTCGCCGTCACCTGCAGGCCCCTGTACACCCTGCTCGCCACCAGCACGGCCCTGACCGTGGCGCTGAGCGTCATGATGTTCGTCAACAGGAAGCAGGCCGCCGAGGCGCTGCGGATCTCCGGCTGGGTGCTCGCCGTGGTCTTCATCGGCATCGCCCTGCGCTTCTACCGGCAGTACGTCGCCGCCGTCGTCGAGCGCGCCGAGCGCGCCGAACGCACACGTGAGCAGGAGGTCCGCCGCCGGGTCGCCGAGGAACGACTGCGCATAGCCCGAGACCTGCACGACCTGCTCGCGCACAGCATCACCCTGATCGGCGTGCAGACCTCGGTCGCCGCGCACGTCCTGAACGCGGACCCCGAGCGCTTGGACCGCAAGGCCGTCGCGAAGTCCCTCGACGACATAGCCGAGACCTGCCGTACCGCCCGCAGCGAACTGCGCACCACCCTGGAGGTGCTGCGCGAGCACGGCACCCCCGATGCCCGCGACCCCCTGCCCGACCTGCACGGACTGGGAGGTCTGGTGGAGGCCGCCCGGGTCTCCGGGGCCGAGGTGGACCTGACGGTCACCACCGACGAGGTGCCGCCCGCCGCCGTCGGCGCGGCCGCCTACCGGATCGTCCAGGAGTCCCTCACCAACGCCGTACGCCACGGCGGCAGGCAGGACCTCGGCATCCGGGTCGGCGTGCGCGCCGGGGAAGGCTCCCTGTGGGTCACCGTCACCGACGACGGGACCGGCACGGGCGGGGGCACGCCCGGGTTCGGTCTCGTCGGCATGCGCGAGCGGGCTCGCAGCGTGGGCGGAACGCTGGACGCCGGGCCACTTCCCGGCAAGGGTTTCGAGGTCCGTGCCGTACTGCCGCTGGGAGGCAACCCATGACCATCCGCGTTCTGCTCGCCGACGACCAGGCGCTCGTACGGGCCGCGTTCGCGATGCTCCTCGAGTCGTCTCAGGACATGACGGTCGTCGGACAGGCCGGCACCGGCCGGGAGGCCGTCGCGCTGGCCCGCACGGAACGCGCGGACCTGGTGGTGATGGACATCCGCATGCCCGACCTCGACGGCATCGAGGCCACCCGGCTGATCGCCGCGGACGAGGATCTGGCCGGGGTGAAGGTGCTCGTGCTCACCACCTATGACACGGACGAGCACATCGTCGAGGCGCTGCGCGCCGGGGCCTCCGGCTTCCTGGTCAAGGACACGCGTCCGGCCGAACTCCTGGAGGCGATCCGCACGGTGGCCGGCGGGGAGGCCCTCCTCTCGCCCGGACCGACCTCCCGGCTCATCGCCCGCTTCCTGCGCAGCCCCACGGCAGCGCCGCCCGAGGCCGGTCCCGAATGCCTCACCGTCCGCGAGCGCGAGGTCCTCACCCTTGTCGCGTGCGGCCTCAACAACACCGAGATCGGCGAGGCCCTCGGTCTCAGCCCACTGACCGCCAAGACCCACGTCAGCCGCATCATGGGCAAGCTGGGGTCACGGGACAGGGCGCAACTGGTCATCGTGGCGTACGAGTCGGGGCTGGTGAGTCCAGGAGTGTGAATCGGTGTGCTGGTGACCCTGGGCAGGCGTCAGCCAGGTGAGGTGGTTGTCCCAGGTCGGTCCCCGGCTGCCTCGTGCAGGGGCAGCGAGCTGCCGTTCAGGTGGGCTTCGGCCTGTGGTGTCTTCCACGGGACCACGTCCGCTCGGGGCTGACAGAGCCCACTTCCACCACCGCGCCGGAAGCTTCTCCGAATCAACTCCGGCCACAGCCGATTCCCCCCACTCCTACGCCTGCTGACCAGGCAATCGTGCACACGCGTCGGCGCGTCGTCCTCACACGTCTGGTGCGGAAAGCCCAACTGATGTGCTGGGAAAGGGAAGCGGCTGATTGTGACGACGTGAATGTCTGTGACGGGGCTTAGCGTGTACGGACGGAAGCGGGGTCCGTTCACGCATGGACGCGTGATCCCCGGCACACACATGACGTGCGCCAGGGCAGAGCCCCACGGCTCGATCCTCAGGGGGGATCTTGACTACATCGCACCGCACGTCACCGCAGCGCAGACGGCTGCGCGCCCTGGCCGCCGGGGGCGTTCTCGCCCTGGCCGCCGGCGCTCTGGCCGCCGCGCCGAGCGTTGCAGCGCCGAGCCTGGGCGCGCCGGGCGTCGCCGCGCCGCGCTTGGCAGTGCCGAGCCCGGCCGTGCCGGAGCCGGCGACGGGACCGTCGGCCGTGACCGGAACGGCCGGAGGCCAAGAGCTCCCGACCGTCGTCATGCCGGCCCGGGTCCCGGCCGAGACGGCCGCTGCCGCCAAGCCGCGGCACGACGTCGACGGCGACGGCGTCAGCGACATGATCGTCATGGAGTATGACCAGGTCACGGCCGTCTACCTGTCATCGATCAAGGCCTGGAGCGAGTACACGATCGCCAAGACCGATCCGGATCCCGAGGCCTCGTTCAAGGACCTGCTGCCGGTTGGCGACGTCGGCGGCACCACCCAGCCCGAACTTCTCTCGCTCACCTTCGACGGCGTGCTCACGCTCTACGAGGCGGGCGTGAAGAGCACCTCGGAGCCGCTGTGGTCGAGCCGCGGCTGGCAGATCTACAACCGCCTCATCGCCACCGGCGATCTGACCGGCGACCGCCGCCCCGATCTGCTGGCCCGGGACCCGGCGGGTGACCTGTGGCTGTACACCGGAACCGGGACGGTCGGCAAGCCCTTCAACTTCCGGGTCAAGGTCGGCTCCGGCTGGGGGATCTACGACCAGATCGTGGGCGCCAACGACGTCGACGGCGACGGCATCGGCGACGTCCTCACCCGTACCCTGGCCGGCGAGTTGTGGTTCCACAAGGGAGCCGGCAGCGCCACCGCCCCGCTCAAGCCAGGAGTCAAGGTCGGCACCGGCTGGAACACGTACAACGTGATCACCGGCTCGGACGACGCCGACGGTGACGGCCGCAGCGATCTGCTCGCCCGTAACCACGACGGCGTGGAGTACTGGTTCAAGTCGATCGGTGGCGGCAAGTTCGCCGCACCCGCCTACTTCGGCAGTGGCTACGAACTCAACAAGTTCATCGTCGGAGCGGGCACCACATCGCTCTTCGGCAAGGGCCAGAACGTGATGACCCAGGCCGACAACGTTCTGGTCAAGTACCACGCCCTGGCCAACGGCGCCTACTACTCGACGGCGTACAACGTCGGCAAGGAGACGCCCGGCTCCCGCAACACCTACGCCACGGGCCTCAACAGCCACAACCACGCCAGTTACGTGCAGAACATCGGCACCGACCTCTACGTCCGCGGCGCGAAGGTCAGCACGTCGTGGAACTACACCATGATGGCCGGCCCCGGCGACCTCACCGGTGACGGGAAGGGCGACCTGGTCAGCCGTGACTCCGCCGGCGTCCTGTGGCTGCACCCCGGCGACGGCCTGCCGTACACGAAGTTCGGTACGCGCATCAAGGTCGCCACCGGCTGGAACGCCTACAACACCTTCGTCGGCGCGGGCGACTACTCCGGGGACGGGCGGCCCGACCTGCTCGCCCGGGACGCCGCCGGCGGCCTCTTCCTCTACAAGGGCACCGGCACGGCCAGCGCGCCGTTCACCGCCCGGGAGCTGGTCGGCAGCGGCTTCAACCAGTACGACACGCTGTTCGTCCCTGGCGACATCAACGGCGACAGCAAGGGCGACCTGATGGCCCGGCTCCCGGGAGGCGCGGTGTACACGTACACCTCGACGGGCAAGACCGGCACCGCCACCTTCGCCCCCCGGGTGAAGTTCGGCACCGGGTGGAACATCTACAAGAACATGCTCTGACCCCCGCGGCCCCGGGCCGCTGAGAGCGACGGCGCGAGCTCGCCCGCCGGCCCCGGCGGTACGGGCGAGCGCCCGCCCGGCCTGAGCCTGGCTTCGTACCGGTGGTCACCGACCGCGCTCGAACACTGCCGTCGCGGCCGGAGCGGGCCGCGACGGCCGGCCAAGGAAACGATTGAGTCACCCTGCACGTGCCGTCTTCTCAGCGGTGGCATCGTCAAGGTGGTGCACGTGTGAAACCTGGGCTGTTTCGCGGCCGGAGAACGTGGGTCGCCCGTAGGAAGGTGGGCAGTTGGCGGGGGCGCGAGTACTAGCCGATCGGTACGAGCTGGTGCGGTTCGTCGGACGGGGCGGGATGGGCGAGGTCTGGGAAGCCCGGGACCACGTGATCGGACGCTCCGTGGCCGTCAAACTGTTGCCGTCCCAGCGGGGTGACAGCGCAGGGAGCGAACGGTTCTTCCGGGAGGCCCGTACCGCCGGTGCGCTGCACCATCCAGGGGTGGTGACGGTGCACGACCTGGGCCAGGACGCGTCGGACGGATCGCTCTTCCTCGTCATGGAGTTCCTCCAGGGCAGGGATCTGGGCACGCTGCTGTTGAATGACGGCGTTCCGCCGGTGGACTTGGCGGTGGCCTGGGCCGCCCAGGCAGCCGCAGCACTGGCGGCGGCCCACGAGGCCGGGGTCGTACACCGGGATGTGAAGCCGGCCAACCTCATGCTGACGCCGGCCGGCCGACTGGTCATAGTGGACTTCGGAATCGCCCGGTTCGTCGAGGCGACGAACAAGTCCAGCAAGGTGATGGGCACCCTCGCCTACATGCCTCCCGAACGCTTCGACGGGCAGCCCGGCGACGGCCGCTCCGATCTGTACTCGCTCGGCTGCGTCCTGAGCGAGCTGCTCACCGGTCAGGTGCCTTTCCGGGCAGGCACACCGATCGCCATGATGAACGCCCACGTGGGCCGACCCCCGGCCCGGCCCGGTGAAACGCGCCGAGGCATCCCGGCGGCGCTCGACGATCTCGTGGTGGCCCTGCTCGCCAAGGACCCCCGGGACCGGCCGGCCACCGCACGCGAAGTACAGCAACGCCTGAGCACCCTCGCCACCTCAAACCCCGTGCTCACCGAGCCCGACCTGGGGGCCGGGCGTCTGGCCGCCTTGCCGCCGGCGACAGGCATCGCCCAAGACGCTGCGTTACACCCGGCACCCCACGCCCCCGACCGGGCCGTGGTCGGAGTACGGCCCCCGCGTGGCGGTGCCCCAGGTTCCGGCCCGTACCGCACGGGTGACGCGGCGCCCGAGACTGAGGGCGGCGACCAGGACGGGGCCGCGAGGGACCCAGAGGACGGATCCCCGAACCAGGCCACGAGTCGGCGTCGGTTCCTCCGGCTCGCGGCAGGTGCCGTCGTTACCGCGGGCGCGGGCATAGGGATCGCCACCGCGGTGTCCCGGGACCGGAACCGGTGGCCCTTCCACGCGTCGGGCGACGTGATGGACGGGGCGCCCGTGGTGGCCGACGGGGTGGTGTACGTCGGCATCGGCCGCACTCTCTACGCACTCGACGCGATCAGCGGTGCCCGCAAGTGGGCCTCCAGCTTCAGCGGTGGCGTCAGTGCGATTTCCGCGATCGCTGGGGGGACGCTGTACGCCGCCAGTTCCGACGGCAGCCTCTACGCGGTCGATGCCGCCACGGGCGCCGTGCAGTGGGCCTACGACACGGGTGGTGCCATCTACCGGTCAGTGCCGGTCGTGGCCGACGGAGTGGTGTACGTCGGCAGCAGCGACCTGCACCTCCATGCGGTCGATGCCGCGCGCGGCAACGAGAGGTGGACCTACTTGGTCGGCGGCACCCAGACGTTGTCACCGGTCGTGGTCGACGAAGTGGCTTTCATCACCGCAGACATGCCCGGCGTCGGTCTCCACGCGGTCGACGTCGCGAGCGGCACCAGAAAGTGGGTCTACCCCGATACCGACCGGAAGTTTGCCGCGTCTGCGGCGGTGGCCGACGGCGTGCTGTATCTCGGTGACGGGGGAGGCCACTTCCATGCGATCGACATCGCCAGCGGAACCAACACATGGGAATCCGACCTGGGCCCCAGAGCCTACTTCTCCACGGCCACCGTGGCCGAGGGGGTGGCGTACGCGGGCAGCGATGAGAACGGCATTCTCTATGCGATCAATACCGCGACCGGTGTCGAGAAGTGGGCCGTTGCCCTCGAACCGATCCAACCAGGAAACACCGGATGCACCCCCGCCGTGGCCACGGGGGTGGTCTACGCGGGCACCACCAAGAACTTCTACGCGATCGATGCCGTCACCGGCGCCAAGAAATGGACTTTCAGCGCTGACGACACGACCAGCTACGGCTCTCCCGCCGTGGTCAACGGCGTGGTGTATGTCGGGGGTGGCGACGACGGGAATCTCTACGCCCTCGACGCTGCCACCGGCAGGGAGCTCACCTGAGCGGGGACACGGCCCATCCGGAAGCAGCAGCGAACACGGCCTTCGGCCGCTGTGACCGATCCGGAGGCGTTGGGGCCCCGGTAGGAACCGACGGCGGACGGAAACGGCGCATCCCCCAGTAGGCCCCGCCCGCTGACCGGGCATCGGCTGGAGTGCCTGCCGGAATTGGCTGGCAGGTGCATGACGGGTTGCTGGGATGCGGGGCTACGTTCTTAGGGCTCCGGAGGGGCGGCTGTCCGAACGTGCGGGCCACAGGCGGGCGGTGGCGGCGTCTCCAGTGCCCCGGCTCCACCAAGGGGCCGGGCCCCCCCACGCATGAAGGAAGACGACATGTCTCTGGGCACTTGGCTGAAAGCCGGCATCTCCGCCGCCGCGCTGGTCCTTGTGGCGGCAACCGCCGCGACCGCGGCACCCGCGCCGATACCGGAAGCCACCGCAGCGGTAGTGACGCTCCGATATGACGACAGCCGGGCCGGCGGCTGGGAGGCGGCCATCGCGGCCGGGGTGGCTTCCTGGAACGCGAACGTCAGTAACGTTCGGCTGGTGGAGGCCGCGCCCGGGGTCCGGGCCGAGATCGTCATCGTAGCCACCACCGGCTGGCCGCAGGCCACCCTCGGCCCGGTCCGTCCTGGGCGACAGGTGCGCGTCGAACTCGGCTCGCAGGCCGTGAGCCAGGGGTACGACAAGACGCGCATCGCCGCGCACGAGCTGGGCCACAGCCTGGGCCTCCCGGACACCAAGCCGGGGCCGTGCACCCAGCTGATGTCAGGATCCAGCGCCGGGACGGCCTGCACCAACGCCGTACCCAACGCGACCGAGCGGTCCCGCGTACAGAACGCGTACGCGAACGGGCTCGCGGCAACGGTGCCGACCGACGGCCGGGTACTCATCGACGCCCCCTGACCGGCGGGTCGGCGGGTGGGCCGGCGCGGGGGCCTGGCCGGGACTGCACTCCCGGAGGGCGACCGTGCCGGCCCACCGCCGCGCCGTCATCGGGCTCCCCTGCTACCCCTCCTGTGCGGGGAGCGCGAGGACGTGCGTCCCACAGGACAGGTGGAGGCGGCCGTCGGCGATGCGGAGGTCTGTGTAACCGGAGGTCGTCAGCGGTACGTGGCCGTCCTCGGTAAATCCGCTGCGGTACGTCCAGGGCGGGCGGCGGGTTGCGAGGCCGACGGCGAGGAGGGGCTGGGCCAGCTTGCCCGTGTCCACGTAGAGCATGCCCCGGTGCAGGAGCGGCGGCGGGTCGAAGCGGACGCCGTCCGGGATGGCGTACGTCCACTGCAGCGCTCCGTCCGAGGCTCGCAGCGCGAGCAGCTCATCGTACACACGGGGGTTCTGCGCGCCCGCGGGACGCAGCCCGATGACGTACACCATGCCGTCCACGGCCGTCGGGGTCCCGAAGGAGGCCCGACCGCCGGGATACGGCACCCGGTCCGCACCGAAGCGCCAGACCACTTTCCCGGTGGCGGCCTCCAGGGCGCGCACCTCGCCGCCCCCGAGGTGCAGGCGGCCGTCGGCCAGGGAAGCGGGATGGACCGGCTGGAGGCGAAGGTTGTCCGGGCCGGAGAGGTCGATGCGCCAGCGTTCCCGCCCGTCGTCCCGCCCGACACCCACGACGTCCCCTGATACGGAGTAGATCAAGACGTCCCCCGCGGCGGCGACGCCGGGGCTCGGCGAGGAGGGCTCGTGTCCCGTCTTCTGAGCCCAGAGCCGCGTACCCCCGTCCGCGGCGTAGGCGGCAATGAGCTGTTGGTGGCCGTCGTAGCCGGAGAGGTACAGGCGGTCGTCGGTCCTGGCGATGAGACGGGGGCTGAGCAGTCGGGGCTGCCCCAGTTCGGCGGGGTACTCGGTCAATCGCCCGTCGGTGGGGGAGAGGGCGAGCAGGGGATCCGGGGCGTTGAGGACCGAGGACTTCTCGCGGACGACCAAGCCCTCCCCGTTCTCCTCGAAAACAACGGTCTTCGGGCTCCGCCACGCCACCTTGCCGGTGGCCGCGTCGAGGCCGGCCACGGTACGGCTGAACCGGTCGTCTCCGACCGACACGACGACGATCCCGTCCCGGACCGCCTCGACCCGGCACAGCGACTCGGCGTCGTACGTCCAGAGCGGCTCGGGCGGCAGCCCCGGCGGGCGTGGGGACGTGGAAGCCGCCTTCCGGTCGGCCGGGGGCGTGCCGGAGCTGCCGCGCGCCGCCCAGAGCGCGGCGCCCGCGCCGAGGGCGAGCAGGCCTCCGGCACCGGCCAGCAGCAGGCGTCGGCGGGACGTCCACCCGGCGGGGGGCTCCTCGGGGGGCGGCGGTGGTCCGGGCAGCCGGGTCGGGCGCAGGTCCCAGACGCCGACGGCCCGCCGGCCGAGGTCGGAGCGCAGGGGACCGGGCAGCAGGTCGGCGAAGTTGCCTTCCCCGCCTCCCAGTTCGGCCGCGATCTCCTCGTCGGCCGGGCGGTCGTCCGGATCCTTGGCCAGGCACCGCAACAGGACCGGGAGCAGTCCCGCGGGCAACCCGGAGAAGTCCGGTGTGCCGTACCGCACCCCGTACAGCAGGTCGGCGGCGGCCTCGCCCGCGAACGGGGCGTGGCCGGTCGCCGCGAACACGAGCACCCCGGCGAGGGCGAACACGTCACCCGGTGGCTCGTGGTCCCGGCCGCCCGCCTGCTCGGGGGACATGTAGGCGGGGGTGCCCACGGCCTGCCCGGTACGGGTCAGGCGGCGGGCGCCGAGCGCACGGGCGATGCCGAAGTCGATGACGCGCGGACCCGCGGCGGTGACCAGGACGTTCGAGGGCTTGAGGTCCCGGTGCACCAGGCCCGAGCCGTGGATGTCGGCCAGGGCCTGGGCCAGCCGGGAGCCCAGGGCCCGCACCGCAGTCTCGGGCAGCGGCCCGTGCCGTACGACGGCCTCCGCGAGCGAGGGGCCGAGCAGGTACTCCGTCGCCAGCCAAGGCAGTGCCCCCTGGGTGTCGGCGGCCACGACCGTCGCCCCGTGCCGCGCCCCGATCGTCCGGGCCGCCTCTGCCTCCAGCCGGAACCTGATCCTGAACTCCGGTTCACGGGCGAGGTGTTCGTGCACCGTCTTCAGCGCGACCACGCGCCCGCCGGCGGACCGGGCGAGGAAGACCGTGCCCATGCCGCCGCCGCCCAGCCGGCCGAGCAGCGTGTAGCCGCCGATCCGCTCGGGGTCGCCGGGCAGCAGCGGTGTGGTGGGTCCGGAGCCCTGGGACACGGTGCTCACCCGACCGGCAGGGCGAAGTAGTGAAGGCCGAACTTGCGGGCGAACACGGCGGTCCGGGTCCCGCTCGCCACCTGCCAGGTCAGTCCTTCCTGCTCGTTCAGCTGCTCGGCCACCCCCTGGAACACCCACAGGTTGCGGCCGTCGGCCGGGTCGATCGCGGTGACCGACTGCCAGTCGAGCCGGTACAGGGGGCTGCCCGGCGGCCCCGACGCGAGGGCCGTCGCACCCTTGGCGACAGCCGAGAGGGGGAGCCCCGGAAACGTGGTCCGCTTGATCGTGCCGTCGCGGGGATCGATCAGATGCGTCCACAGGTTCGCGTCCACGACGTACAACGAGGCGTCGCCCCGCACCAGCACCTCGCGCGGGGCGCTGACCCGGTTGTCCCTCTTGAGGGCGTCTTCGCCCCACCGTTCGCTGCCGGTCTTCACGTCACGCGCGTGGAGCTTGAACTCCTCCTCCGTATAGAGGGTGCCGTCGGCGGTCATCCAGGAGCGCGGCTGGTCGGGCAGGGCGGCCCAGGCCTCTTTCTCCCACCGCTCCCACCGCTGCGCGCCGGTTTCCGCGTTCAAGGCACTGAACACGGCCGTGCCGAGCTTCTTCTGCTCCACGTCCGCGGGGTCGGGCACCCACTGGACGTACACCGACTCGGGGCCCGGTGTCACCCGTATCGCGCTGCTCCGCCCCACCGGGGTGCCCCTCACCGGCGTACGCCACACCGCCCTGCGCTGCGCGATGTCGTAGCAGACCACGTGGGTCACGCCCTCCTTGTCCGGCGCGCGGAACCACACGCGAGTGCCGCGGTGACCTGCGAACCCGTCGGTCTCCATGTCGTAGTCGGAGTCGGTGTCGCGCACGGTCCCCGTCGTGGCGGAAAAGCGGACGAGCCCCCCGACGAAGCTGGGGGCGAAGAGCAGATCTTCGGACACGAGGACCGGTGTGGCAGTGCACCAGATGTCCTTGGTCCAGAGCGTCTTTCCGGTCCGCAGGTCCAGGCCGACCGTGGCGCCGGTCAGGGGGACCACCAGCACCCGGTCGTTCCACACCATCGCCGGCTGGCCGGTGGTCGCGCCCTTGTAGTGCCACAGGACCGCGGGCGGCGCGCCCTGCACGCGGGCGGGCGGGCCGCTCGGCGTGGCGGCGGGGGCGGGGGCGTGACGGGTGTTCCGGCCGAGGGCGAAACCGCCGGCCAGCCCGGCCGAGGTGCCGAGGGCGCCCAGGAGCAGGGCTCGGCGGGCGGGGAGGTCGCGGCGCGGGGGTTTCGGCTCTTCCTGAGCGGTCGCGTGAACCTGCGCGGACACCGCCGTCGCCGATCGGGCGTCCTGCACCGGAGCCTCCAACGCCATGACGGCCGAGGCCTGTTCGGACAGCTCCGTCACCAGCGCCCCCGGCAGCCAGTCCGCCGCGAGGAGTGCGGCGGCTCCGCTCGGGGCGAGTCCGGCCGCCACGGTCTCGGCGGCGGGGCGGCGGGCGGGGTCCTTGTCGAGGCAGCGGGAGAGGAGGGAGCGCAGGCCCTCCGGCACGCCGTCGAGGTCGGCGTCGGCCGTGGCGACGGCGTCCGGGGTGGCCGCGGAGAACGGGCCCGCCCCGGTGGCCGCGTACACGAGGAGCAGCCCGAGGACGAAGACGTCGGAGGCCGGGCCGGGCGCCCTCCCGGCGACTTGTTCGGGTGTGAGGAAGCCGAGCGTGAGTCGCGCGCCCCCGCCGTCGGTCGCGGGGCCGATCCCGGTGGCGGCGGCGAGGGGGCCGAATCCGGTGAGGCGGGGTCCTTCGATGCCGAGCTGCACCGTGTGCGGTGAGAGGCCCTGGTGGGCCTCGACGAGCGGGTGCAGCCGTACGAGTGCTTCCGCCAGGGCGGCGCCGACGACGCGCAGGGCGTGCTCCGGCAGCGGGCCGTACCGGGCGACGGCGGAGCCGAGGGTGAGCGCGGGGCCGTACGCGGTGACGAGGTACCCGTCCGCCGACTTCCGCACCGCGGGCACCCACGGGCCGGCCGCCGCCACCGCGAGCCGTGCCTCCGCCGCGAACCTGCGGCTCAGCGCGGGGTCGGCGGCCAGCCGGGGACGCGGTATGACGACAGCGACCTTGGCTCCCTCGCGGTCCAGGGCCAGGTACTCCACTCCGGAAGCGCTCTCCCGTAGCCGGGCCAGCAGGGTGTACTCCCCGATCCCGGTGGGGTCGGTGTCCCCTAAGGAATCGGGGCCGTCGCCGCGTGCTGCCATGCCGGTTCAACCCCCCCGTTCACCAGCTGTCGTTCCGCTCCCCGTCGAACGCTGCGGGCACCCTACCTCCCGGGGTGGAGGACGGCCGGGGGAGGTGATCAGTTCCCGGCCACGCGGGCGTGGCGAGGGTCAGAAGCGGGGCAGCGCGTAGAGGCGTCCGCCGTTCTGGGCCGCCACCACCTGGCCGGCCGCCGTCACCGCCCATGGTTCGTCCCGTTCGGCTCCCGGGGAGAACCTGTAGCGCTCGGTGTCCCCGGCGACCGGGAAGGCCGCCACGCCGCCGGCTCCGGACGACAGCGGGACGTACAGCCCGTTCGCCGCCGCGACGGGCGGAGACACCGCGTAGCCGCCGCCCTGGCCCCTCATCTCCCTCAGGTCGGTGCCGTCCGTGAGCTGCAGGCAGCGCAGCCGGCCGCCTTCGGCGACGTAAACCGAGCCGCCCCGCACCAGGGGGGTGCCGAACCCGCCGTTCCCTGCCGCCGGCTTCGCCTCCCAGAGCCGGGCCCCGTCCTGCGCGTCGAATCCGCGCAGTGTGGCCCCTCCGAATACGAGGAGCCCTTCGCCGACGGCTCCGGGCAGGCCGTGCGCGGCGTCGGCCGCCTCCCAACTCGTCTGCCCGGAGGCCGGGTCGAGGGCGTGCACCCTTCCTTCGGCCGTGGTGACGACCAACCGTCCTTCCCCGGCGACGGCCACCGCTCCGTCTGCGGCGACCGCCTCCCGCGACCGCCACAGCGGCGTGGCCGCCCCGTGGCGGACGGCGACGACACGGCCGGCCGGGTCCCTCGCGTACACGGTGCCGGATTCCGCGGCGAGCAGTGCGGAGAGTCCGCCCGGGCCGGTCCATACCGGTTTCCCTGTACGGGAGTCGAGGGCGCGCAGGATGCCGTCCGGACCGATGAGCACGGGACCGGGCGCCTGGCGGACGGGCGGGCGGCCGCCCTCGTACGACCAGAGCCGGCGGCCGGTGCGAGGGTCGAGCGCGGACACCTTCCCGGGGTCCGCGACCAGCAGGACGTCGCCCGCCCGAGCGGGGCCGAAGGGCATGTGCGGGTCAAGGTCCGACACGGACCAGACGGGGGTGGGTAGTTCGCCCGGCGCTCCGTGCCACAGAGGGACCTCGCCGGCGGTGTTCCCGCCGGTTCCGTACCACTGCCATCCGGCACCCCCGGCGCCGGCCGTGAGCAGGGCGGCCGCGCCCGCCGCGATCCCGAACACTCGCCGTCGGGAAGGGCCGGTCGGACCCGCCAGCTCCCGAGCGCGCACACCCTGCCGTTCGATGTCCCGGAGGATGGGGGCAGGCAGCCAGCCCGCGGGCGCGCCCCGGCCGGGGGCCTCCCACAGTGCTGCCAACTTCGCGGCTCGCGGACGCCGTTCCGCCGTTTTGTCCAGGCAGCCGCTGAGCGCGGGCCGCAGGGGCGGGGGTACCCGCGAGAGGTCCGGCTCGTCGTGCACGATGCCGTAGTCGGCGAAGGCCAAGCCGTCGCCGGCGAAGAGGTGGTGTCCGGTGCACGCGTACGCCAGGAGGGCGCCGAGGGTGAACACGTCGCTGGGCGGGCCGAGTTCCAGGCCGAGGACCTGCTCCGGGGACATGTACCCGGCCGAACCCGGGCGCTGTCCCGTGACCGTGACCCTCGTCGCCGCGGGCATGCGAGCGATGCCGAAGTCGACCAGGCGGGGTCCGTCGGCGGTGAGCAGCACGTTGGACGGCTTGAGGTCCCGGTGTACGACCCCGGCCGCGTGGAGGGTGGCCAGGGCGGTGGCGAGCATGGCTCCGAGTGCCCGGATGGTGTCGGGGGAGAGGGGTCCGTACTCCTCGACGCAGCGCTCCAGGGTCGGCCCCGGCACGTATGCGGTGGCGAGCCACGGTACGGGGGCGCCGAGATCGGCCCCGAGGTGCCCGGGCACGTACCGGCTGCGTACGGCCTCGACGGCCTCCCGCTCCCTGCGGAAGCGGACGGCGAGGTGCGGGTCGCCGAGCAGCTCGCGCCGGAGCGTCTTGACCGCGGCGACCCGTCGACCGGCGCGCCCCAGGTAGACGGTCCCCATGCCGCCCTCACCGAGCACACCGAGCAGCTGCCAGGGCCCGAGCGCTGACGGATCGCCCGGCCGCATGGGCGCGGGACCGGTCACCGGGCGGGCCCGACGTACCGGAAGGTCTGGGTGTTGCGGGGGGTGCGTATGGGCGGTTCCCTTCCTCGGGGCGGCGGGTGATGCACGGTACCTCTTCGGGCCTGTCCGGGCGCTCTACGGAACAGGGCTTCGCACACGGCGAGTTGACCGGAATCCGACCCCTCCCGCACGGCTCGTCGGGGTTCCGGCACCGCTGGCGTCCAGCCGGGCGGTACCAAGGGGCGATCCTGATCGCACGGTCGATCTCCGCGCCGGTGCGGGCGACGACCACCGGGCAGTCGTCCACCATGGAGCCCGGCAGCTGGTGCCGGTCGAACCGCATCACGAAGATGTCAAAACTCACGTCGCCCCAGACGAGGGAACTCAAGTGACGGCACTGTCGTCAGCGAGGGCGTTCGTGCCGATCACCAGGGCGACCAGCGTCTTCAGGGAATCTCGCACGGTAATCTCAGGTCATGTCTGAGACATCGGTGGCGCACTTCTATGACGAACTGGCCGACGACTACCACTTGATCTACTCAGACTGGGACGCGAGCATCCGTCGACAGGGGGAGGCCCTGGACGCACTGATCGTCCAGGATCGCGCGGCAGTGCTCGACTGTTCCTGCGGCATCGGCACGCAGGCCATCGGGCTGGCACTGCGCGGGCACCGGGTCACAGGGACCGACATCAGCCCCCGCGCCGCCGCCCGCGCTGCCCGGGAGGCCGCCCGCCGGAGCCTGAGCCTGCGCACGGCCGCGGCCGACATGCGGCGCCTCCCGTTTACCGATGGCCAGTTCGACACTGTCGTCTGCGCCGACAACTCGCTGCCTCACCTGCTGACAGAGCAGGAGGTGAATGCCGCCCTGGCTGAGATGCGCCGAGTCCTGCGCCCCGGAGGCCAACTGCTGCTCAGCACAAGGCCCTACGACGACCTGCTGCGCGATCGTCCGGCTGCGACGCCTCCGCAAGTCTCCAGGGCCGCCGAAGCCGACGACGGAGAGCGAACCGTCACCTTCCAGCTCTGGCACTGGCACGACGACGGCGAGCACTACGACTTGGAGCACTTCCAACTCCTTCCGGCAGCCGGAGAATGGCGCGTCCGGGTCCGCCGGACCACCTACTGGGCACTGGGCCGGGACCGGCTGGTCGGCCTCGCCACCGAGGCCGGGTTCGTCGACCCGCAGTGGCAGATGCCACAGGAGACGGGCTTCTTCCAGCCGCTGCTTGTGGCCCGCGCCGGCTAGCGGGTGGTTCCAGGTTCCATCGCTCGGCGCGGGACGGCTGCGGTCAGCCGGCCTCGGCTGCCGGCTCGGCTCGGCTCGGGGCCCGGATGCGGGTGAGCGGTAGAAGTCGGTCCCGCTCGGCCTCTGCGGCGCGACCAGGACCCTCCACCACGCGCATCTCGATGCTCACGTGGCATGAACCTCACCGGGTCCCGACCGCTACCAGTCGTCGGAGAGGCTGTCGGCGAGCGCCTGGATCTCCGGGTCATAGGGCCAGCGTTCGGCGAGTGCCGTCACGGCCGCTCGCTGCAGGATCCAGTCGGAGTCGTCGGCGGCCCGCTCGCGTAGGAGTTCCTCGGTGACGGGGTCGTCGCGCCAGGGGCCGGACAGGGCCCGGATTGCCGCGCCCCGGCTGATCGGGTCGGTTTGGCTGGTGGCGATGTGCCGGAGCAGCTCGCCGGTCTCCGGGCCGTGCCAGCCCGCCGCCAAGTCGTAGATGGCGACTGCGCGCATGCGATCGTCGGGGTCGTCGATGGCGAGCCGGCGGAGCAGGGCTGCGGTCCGCGGGGTGCGACGGTGGGTGACGAGGGCCTGGACGGCGGCTCCGCGGACGTAGAGGTCGGGGTCGTTGTCGGCCCTGTCGTACAACAGCTCGACGGTCTCGGGGTGGTCGCGCCAGCCGCCCCCCAGCGTCCGTACCGCCGCCGCGCGCACGAACTCGGCGTTGCCGTCACCTGCCAGTCCGTGCAGCAGCGACCTGGTTTCCGGGTCGTCGCGCCATCCGGCGGCGAGCGCGAGGACGGCCACCTCGCGGGCCTGCGAAGGGCCCTGGCCGCCGGCGCCGCTGCGGAGCAGTGCTCTGGCGTCGGGGTGGTCGGGCCAGGCGGAGTAGACGGCCCACAGCGCGGCCTGCCTCACCGGCCCGTTCGCGTCGGCGGTGGCGGCGAGCTCGCACAGCCACGGCAGCGTGGGCGGATGGTTGTGCCAGTTCGTGGCCAGGGCCCGCACCGCAGCGACCCGGACCGTGTCGTCGGGGTGGTTCTCGGCGTGTTCGCGCAGCAGCACGGGGGTCTGCGCATCGGTGCGCCGGTCGACGACAAGGGGCTTCAGCGCGGCATGTCGCGGATCCTCCGCGGCGGACCGAGACGCCGACCGGGCAGGGGCGGCAGGGCGGGTTTCGGTGCGGGCGAGCGCCCGTTTCGCGGCTCCTCGCACCCAGTCCTCGCTTCCGGGGTCGGTGGCGACGGAACGCAGCAGCTCCACGGTCTGCGGATCGTCGCGCCAGACCTCGACGAGGATGTCGAACGCGCTGCACCGCAGGTTCGGGTCGGGGGCGCGGGCGGCCATGTCGCGTGCCACGGCTGCGGCGTCCGGGTTGCGCGGCCAGGCGGCGGCGATGGCCTTCACGGCGGTGAGGCGGACCGAGTCGTCGTGGTCATCGGTCGCGGATTGGCGTACCAAGGCGAACGTCTCGGGCGCGTTGCGCCAGCCGTCGGCGAGCGCGGCCACCGCCCCCTGCCGTAGGTACCGATCGTGGTCGGTGAGGCATTTCCGCAGCCAGTCCCCGGTGGAGTGGTCCTGATGACGGGTCATTGCGAAAAGCTGGAGCGAGAATCTCCTGACGTCCCCATCAGGGTCCGTCCCGGCGAGCCCGCGGAGCAGGTCGGCGACCTGCGGATCGTCAGGCCATTCCTGGACGAGTGCGCGCAGCGCCTCCTCTCTGACGGCGGGCTCGTGGCCGAAGACCGCCTGACCGACCAGGCTCTCGCGGAACGCGCTGTCGTCGCGTAGCAGCGCGGCGCCGACCCGCGCGGCCGGCGGCACCTGAACCCAGACGAAGTCCTCCCCCTCCCTGATGACGCGCAGGAACTGGCCGCGCGCCCGGTACCAGTCGTGGTAGCGGGCACGGACGGCGCAGTCGCGTGCGCCGAGCCGGCCGAGCACGGGCGGTAGCGTCTCCGCGACCACGCGGGTGACCGGGGAGGCGGAGGACACCCTTTCCGCGACCATGTGCTCGATCAGCGAGATCACCGCGTTGACGACGGCGAAGCACTGCGCACCCAGCTCGCCGGGATCACGCACCTCGCCGAGGCAGCGAGCGGCGAGCACGATGTGGTGGGGAGTCTCGCCCGCCAACGACCCGCGCAGCGGAATGAACCACAGCGGATCGGCCGCGAGGAGGTGGTCGACGATCTCGCCCGTGAGACGGGGTTCGACCATTCCGGCGACGAGGACGAGGGTTTCGTGCCAGGTGGGGTCGGCCCAATGCCGGCCGTACACCTCGTGGATGAGGGCGTCCCCCGTCAGGGTGCGCTCAGCGGTCAGCCGGTGCCGGAGTTCCGCCGCGGCGTGGTACTCGAGGAAGGTCCGGTGGGGGAAGCCCAGGCCGTCGGCGCGGTGGACCATCAGCCCGGTGTGCCGGAGAAGGTTCTCCAAGAACGCCTCCCACCGCTCCGGGCGGACTTTGCCGGGGCGCTGCACGGCCTCGTGTGAGGCCAGTGCCTCGGTGACTGAGATCTCGTGGTCCGAAAGCCTCTGGTAGGCCAGATGACTGATCAGCTCGGGCAGCCGTTCGTGGACATGGCGCGCCGCGGCGTCGACTTCCCTGCGCGCCCGCGGACTCTGGACGTTCTCCACAAGGTGCTTGATCGAGTCTTCGTGACTCTTCGCAACGTCCTTGCTCTGATTCTTCTCGTAGACCATGTCGGTGAATGCTTCGTAGACCGCGGTACGGCCATCCGGCATTGGGCGCTCGGGCCTGGCGAGGTAGAGCTGGCAGAGCATGAAGGCCATCAGCGGGGTACGGGCCAGTTCGTCCAGACATGCGCTGCGGAGGGCGCCGGCGAAGCGGCGGGCGCGGTCGATCGCTTCTCGTTGCGGCCAGCGGGTGCTGAAGTACTTCCCCATGTAGGCGTGCAGATCGTGGGGGGTGAAGGGCTGCAGTTCGTAGTGCGGCGCCGTGAGGCCGAGGACGCGGTCGAGGACGTTGAGTTCGCCCTCCGCCAGAGGGCGGGTCGCTACGACGCACCGGTACAGCGGCGGGTCCGCCGCGACGGCATGGGCCAGCTTCTCCAACACGGCCCGCCGCTCCTGCGCGTTGGGGAGCTCATCGAGGCCGTCCACGAGAAGCTGCCAGTGCGCGCCGCTCCACGGCCGCTGAAGGAAGCGGTCCCGGGTCAGTCCCGGTTGCCGTCCGAACCTGCTGAGCATTCCAGTGGCTTCGGCGAGCACGTCGGGTACCTGCTTCTCCTCCCCGGCAAAGGCGCGTGCGCTCACCCATACCGGGACGGCCGAACCGGACTTCCCGGCGTTGCGCGCGTCGTCGAGCAATTCACCGGCCGCGTCGCGCAACCGCGCACGCAGCAGCGTGGACTTGCCGGTACCGGGGCCGGCGATGAGCACGCTCACCCTGTCGGCCGCCCGGAAGACCGCTTCCGCCGGTTCGGAAGAAGCGGCGGGGCCGGTACTGCTCCTTCCGCCGGCAGAGCCGTCGCCGGGCACCGCGCGCCCGTCCCGATCCGCGGGATGGCTGCGCTGGCGGACGTAGACCTCGGTCAGGGAAGGCGGTTCGGGAATCTCCGGATACGGATGCTCCTCGGCGGCCTTGCGGGCCGCTTCAAGGTAGCCACGCACCTCCTCGTCCATGCCGATCCAGCGCTGGGCGTCCTCATGGAGCTGCGCCCAGCCGAGGCGGTACCTGCCCTCCACGTACCGCGTGTCCCTCCCGCTGATCAATTCGAGCATGACGACGACCACGGACCACAGCTCATCGAAATGCTGCGGCACGGTCGGCTCCTTCGACCCCGCCTTCTGCTTCGGGAACCAGCCGTTGACCGTCGAGGAGCCCAGGTCGCCGCCTTCCTTGTACGGCCGGCGGCAGGGTTCGTCTTCCCGAAGGCCTGCGGCTTTGCGCCGACGCCGGTTGACCTCCTCGATCACAGCCTTATCCGTCTGCCGCTTTTCCTGCAGCCCTTCCCTGAGCTCCCCGAGCCGCTGCGCCAGCGCCTGCCGTCCCGCATGCTCTTTCCTCGCGTGCACGTCCCGCCTCCCCACTCGGGTGCTGTTCTGATCCGGCCGATCCGGCACCCCCAGGACCATGCTCCTGTGACCTGGCAGCTTGCGGCAGGAAATCCGGCGATCCGGTATCCATGGCCGACCCCCATGGCGCCTGGAGAAGGTGCTCGTGGCCGCCCCGTCCGGGGCTGTCGAGGCTGCTTGGGGAAGGATTGACACATGGACATCTGGTGGGCGGCGGTGCCCCTGGCCGGGCTCGCGATCCTCGCGATCGCCCTGGTGACCATCACCGGCCTGGCGCTGAAGGACACCCCTTCGCAGGACCGCGCCGGCATCCTCCACGCCATCGCGGCATGCGTGCGGGGACTTCAAGGACGCCGATGACGATCCGTCACCGGCAGCCCGCCGCCTCACAACCATCGGCCCGCTGCGGCCGGGCCGATGGCGAGGCGGCAACCGAGGTGTGGAACGCCCGCACTCGCGGATGAACGACTACGGCGAGCCGAGGCGCTGCCCAGAGAGGAGCCGCTGCGCCTGTCGGCCGTTGGGTGTGCGCAGGAGCCGACAGCCGCCGGCGAACCGCTCGAGGGTTTCGGGTCGCTCGCGGCACTTGCTTGTCCGCGAGGAGGGTCAGCCGTTGGGCGCTGCCGCGGGGGTGAAGACGGCCAGGTCCGTGCCGACCGCGGCGACCAGCTGTGGCCCGCCGGTCAGCGCGACGGCGGTGGCGCCGGATACGAGCATCGTGCCGATGAGGCTGCGGTCGCCCAGGTCCCAGATCCGTACCGTGCCGTCCCGGTCCAGGGTGGCGGCCAGGGGCGGCCCGGCCGCCGGCAGGGCGCAGGCGAGTGCTGTGGTGCGCGCCGGCACGACCGGAAGGGGTTTGCCCCGCGGCCGGCCCGACGGCGCGTCCCACACCAGGACACCGTCGCTGTCGGCGGTGACCAGGAGGGTCTTCCCCGGCTCGCCGGTGCTTGCCACCAGTCCCGACCACATGGGCAGTTCCTCGGCGACCTGGTGTCCGGCGAGGCGCAGGGCCGTCAGGTGGGCGATGAAGGGGGAGTTCATGAACGCATCGGGTGGGCCGGCGGGGCCGCCGCCCGGGCCCTCCTCGTCAAGGACCCAGGGCTCGGCGGGTCCCGTGCGGCTGAGCGTGTCGAGGGTCCACTGGCGCTGGACCCCGTCCGCGTACAGGGCGATGATGACGGGGCCGGGCCCGGACGCGCAGGCCACGTGGCGGACTTGTGCGTCGACGGTGGGCAGGAGATCGACCACGGTGCCGTCGCTCAGGTCCCAGACGATGACATCCCCGTCGAGCGATCCGGACACGGCGACCGGGCGCCCGTGACGCGTGGCGCATACGACGGAGGTCACCGTGTCGCCGTGGCCGACGAGCGGCCCGACGGGTTGCCGTCCGGTGGCGAGGTCCCAGACTCGCAGGGTGCCGTCCCGGGACGCGGACACCGCGACGTCCGCGCCGTCGACGACGGCGCACGCCACCGAGGTGATCTCACCGGTGTGGCCCACGACCCGGCTCGTACGGTGTCCTCGCGCGGTGACGGCGTCCTGGAGGTCCCAGATCCTCACGTCTGCGTCCGAGGAGCCGGTGGTGATGACCGGCCGGCCGTGCACGGATCCGGCCGCTGCCGAGAACACGGTGCCGGTATGCCCGGTGAGCGTGGCCCCCTTCTGGTGGCCACTGTCCAGATCCCACATCCTCACGGTGCCGTCAGCGGACCCGGTGACCGCCAGTGAGGCGTCTCCCGGCAGGACCGAGGCGGCGAACACGGAGCGGGTGTGGCCGAGCAGGGGCCCGCCGATGGCTTGCCCGGTATCGAGGTCCCACAGCCGCAGCACGTCCTGTCCGTGTCCGCGGTGCCCGGTCAGCACCGCGGGGCGGTCAGCGTGCCGCGTGCAGGCGAGGGCGACCACGTCGCCCGCACGCGTCTTCAACGGGGCGCGGACGGGACTGCCGGATGCCAGGTCCCACACGCGGACGGTGCCGTCGTTACCGCCGCTGACGATGACGGGCCGGTCGTCCAGCATGGTGCAGCGCACTGCCATGACCGGGCCCGAGTGCCCCCGGAGGTGTTCTCCGATCGTGCGACCGGCGGTGAGGTCCCACCGTAAGAGGGTGCCGTCACGCGATGCGCTCACTGCGACGGGATCCCCGTCGAGTTCGCCGCACGCGATGGCGAAGACGAAGTTGAAGTGCCCGGCCAGGGGGCCCGCGGTCAGGCGTCCGGTGTGCAGGTCCCACACCCACAGGCTGCTCTGCTTGGACCTCTTGCTTCCGGTGCCCGTGACAGCGACCGGGACCCCGCCCAGCCGGGTGCAGGCCACGGCGTACACCTCGTCGTCGTGGACGAGGGGTGCTCCGACGGGGCGTCCCGTGGCCATGTCCCAGACGCGGGCGGTCAGGTCCCGTGAAGCGCTGACGACGACGGGCCGGCCGGCCACGTCGGTCACGGCCACGGCGTCGACGGGGGCGGTGTGACCGGTGAGGGTCCGTGAGAGGGCGGGGGACAGGGATCCCCCGGTGGCCCACAAGGGCTCCCAGTCGCCCTCGTCGGAGCTTCCGGACAGTCGGCGGCGCAGGCCCTCGACGCCGTACCGTACGGCGTTGAGCGCGAGGAGGGCACGGCGCGTGCCCAGTCGGTGGCGCTGCGGATGGTGGGCGGTGCCGGCGCGGTAGACGTCCGCGTGGGCGACCGCGCGTTCGCCGGTGGTGTGGCGCAACTGAAGGGTGAGCGCGTCGGGTTCGGCGTGGGCGAGGAAGAGGGGATCCTCGACGAGCCGGTCCAGGGCGTCGTCGCCGGCCGCCACGGCATGCTCGGCGGCGTGCCGCAGTAGATAAGGGTCGGCCCGCTCCCAGTCCGGGCCGCCCTCCAAGGTCGGGGGAACGGTGGCCAGCAGCGCGGCGTGGACCGCATCCGCGCGGACCGTCGGGGCCGTGTGGTCGGCCAGGGCCTGGTGGAAGTAGCGGTACAGGAGCCGGTGGTCGGTGTCGGGGGTCGTCCTCAGATAGAAGGTGGCCGAGGCCAGGGCTCGGCGGGTGGCGGCAAGCTGGGGGGTGGGGGTGCCCGGCGCCGGTGGACTGTGGGCCAGGGCGGCGGTGTGGAGCAGGTCGAGGGGCATTCCCTGGCCCCGGGCCTGGACAAGAACGGCGAGGACCGGCTCGATCCAGGGGTCGGTGCGCGCGAGCGTCCGCCGATGCAGTTCGAACACCTCGGTGATGCCGCAGGGCGGGTCGATCGTGTCGCTCTCGGGACCGCTGCGGAGGTGGTCGGCGTAGAGGGCCGCGACGAGGAACGCTCCGCCGTCGGTGTACTGGGCGAGCCGTTCGGCGAATCCCCGGATGAGGGCCGGCTGGTACAGGTCGCCGATGAGGAGGTCGAGATAGCTGTCGAGATCGTCGGCCAGGACCCGGCGGTCCTCCTCCGTGACGGGGTCGAGGTCGAGGAGCGTCTCGGGGTGATCCGTGGCGTACGCGTGCAGCTCGGGCAGAGCGTCCCACCACGGGCGTGTCCCGAGCAGAACCCGAACACCCGGAACCTTCGTGGTGCTGGGGGCCTGGCGGCCGGGATTGCCGCGGACGAGGGGGAGGACGAGCTCGTCGATGACGGCGGCGGGATCGGCCGCTTCGTCGAGGCCGTCCAGGACCACCAGCACGTCACCTGCGGCGCGTAGCTCGGACAGGACATCGGCCGTCGGCAGGACATGGGGCATGACCGGACGTTCGCCAACCGGCACGGCCCGAGCCGGCCGGGACGAGGGCCGGCGGAGCTGGTGGAGCAGGGAGTCGGTGATCTGCCCCAGCGACAGCCCGCGCGCATGGACCGCCAGCACCCGTCCGGTGGGCCTGGGTCGGAAGGTGCGGACGGCGGCGCGCACCCGTGGTCCCAGCTTGGACAGTTGCGGGTGGGTGAGGCAGACGGTGACACCCAGCAGTGCGGACTTCCCGCTGCCGGGACCGCCGGTGACGACGAGGAGGGGGTTCTGCGCCTCGTCCTCGACCCACTGGTGTATTCGGGTGAGTTCCGCAGTCCGCCCGGAGAACTGCACGGCGTCGGCGACGGGGTTCCCCGCGGCGCGCGTGAGGAAGTGCAGCGGGTCGAGCCCGGGTGAGCAGGCGTGGGCGAATTCGCGCAGGCGCGGGTCCAGACCGTCCAGGACCCTGGCGCCGGGGTCCGTGGAATGGGCCGGGTTGCGCAGGAACGGCTCGGGGTCGACGCGGGCCTCGGCGTGCGGGGTGCGTACGACTGCCTGAGCCGGTCGGCCGGCTGCGAGAGCAGCACGGCTCAGTTCACGGTCGATGGCCGCGGCGAGGGTATCGACGGGCACGAACGCGAGGGCGGGGTCGAGATCCAGGGTGCCGTCGGCCAGCCGGTGCAGGACGGCGCCGGCGGCGCTGGTGAAGTGGGCTCCGTACGCGGCGGAACCGGCGGAACTCGCTCCGATGATCCAGGCGTTGCGCACGCCGTCCTGGGGCCGACGGGCGGCGAGGTCCTGCAGCTGCTGCTGGACGATGGCCTGACCCGCTCCGCACACGTCGAGGAGGAACAGGACGGGCGTGTCGCGGTTCTCGACTTCTTCGAGGAGCCGTCCGACGCTGACACACGTGTCGTCGAGGCGCTGAGGGTCGGCGCCGGAACAGGCGAGGTACAGGCCCCCGCCGGCGCCCCGGACACCGTGACCGGCGAAGTACAGGACGAACGCCTCTGCCTCGCCGTCCCTACGCAGCTTCTTCCAGCGTTTGCGCAGCCGCGAACGGCCCGGCTCCAGCAGCGGCTCACCCGTGTCCACTCCCGCGCGGTGCAGTGCCCAGGACAGCTCCCGCAGAGCGGGAGCCACCGACGGCAGCGGCTGAAGTGAGCGGGCGGCCCCGTCGGCCCGGTCGGCCTCGGACCTGCGGCCGACGGGGAAGTCACCCGCGCCGGCCACCAAAGCCCGTGTCATGACGACCCTCCTGGCGTTCTGCTCGGCCAGGCGTCGGGCCGTCCTGGTCGGGCCCGGCCGGGCATCTGTCAGGAAAGGTAGGGGACGACGGCGAGACCCGTCAGGCCATTGGCCAGATAGGAGCCGAGCCCGTGGAAATCGAGCCCGTTGTCGAACACTTCGTCCTGGTCCACGGGGAACACCTCGGAGAGCTTCGGCGGGATTGCCACCAGGTCGCCGACGTCAGCGATGTTCGTCCAATGCTCGACGCCCGCGGGACGGGCTCCTCGTCCCGCGCGCAGGCCCGGCTCCAGGCGCCGCGCGAGCGAAGGCAGGCGCAGGGGCGAGCCCAAGGTGACGAGCTGACGGACCCGCAGTTCAGGATGGGCGTGCAGGGTCTCGTACGCGACGACGGAACCAAGTGAGTGGGCGACGATGACCTTCGGCTGCTCACGCTGGATCGTCTGTGCCACCCGCTCCTGGACGAGACGGCGCCGCTCCGACCAGGTCGTGTACGCCTCCACCTCGCGCAGCATCGCCAGCATCATGCGTTCCAGCCGGCGCACCGTCCTGTCGCGCAGGCGCCGCCCCATGGGCCCTTTACGGTCGTCGACCAGCCAGCCCAGGAGCTGACGCAGAGGCGCCAGCCCGATGTTCTGCACCTGCTCGGGCACGGGAGCACCCGCCGTCACCAGCCATTCGGCGGCGTCCTCGCGTTCCCGGGCGGTGAGCTTCTCGAATCCGTCTTCTTCCTGTCCTTCCTCGTCGGCCTGGGCTTCATCCGGCAGGCCGGGCCGCAGCAGATCGGCGTAGTAGGCCATGGCCAGGTCCGGATCCGCCGCCCCCGCAAGACCGGCCTTGGCGAGCCCCGCCGCGAGTTCGGTCCGGCATTGCGCGGCGGCCTCCAGCGCCGCCTCCTGCGGCGTCGCTCCTCGGACGTAGTTGAAGATCCCGTGGACCAGCACAACCTGCGCCATGGCCTACCCCCCTCCGAACAGCCGGACCTGCTCCGGCCACATTGCCCCTCTGCATACCCAACCGCCCACGTGGCGAGACACCCCCTGCTACCAGTCGGGATCCCGGGGACCACTGCGCGCCGGCGGCCGCGCGGTTCTCATCGGGTACGTCGTGGGCAAGCCCCTGCGGGTCGACCTTCCGGCGCTGCCGGCCCGGGACGTGGCGCTGCTGCCGGTGAACATGGTCCGGCGAGGGCGGCGAAAGCGGCACGATCCACCCCTCGCCATGGCCTCCGCGCGGGCCCACCAACCGACGAACTGACCGGCCGCGTCGTGCGCTGAGATGCCGCCCACCCGCTAGTTCAAGGAGAGCCACATGTCGACGCTCTCGATCCCCCGTTCGCGAAAGACGCCGGCTGGCTTGAATCCCGCCTTTTCGTAGGCGCGGATCGCCTGGGCGTTGGAGGTTCGGGTGCCGCCGAAGAGGATGACGTGTCGGCATCCGCGCTGACGCAGGATGCCGAGGGCCCCTTTGAGCAGCTCGGTTCCGAGACCGTTGCCCTGCAAATGATCGGCAACGACGGGGGCGATGCGGCAGTCCGCGCCGTTCTCGATTGCCCACCCGAGATTCCGGTAACGCGCCTTCTCGCCCTCCGGGATTGCGAACTGGGCCAGCAGATAGGCCACCACGTGATCGTCATGAGCATCCGCCAGCACGAAACGCAGGGCGGTCGGGTCATCGAGAGCAGCACAGATCCGCTCCGCTTCAGTCCGGTCGAGCGGATGCGGGTGGTAGCGCTCTCTGGTCCCCGCCGAGAGTGCTTCGAGAAAATCCCCGAAACTGGAGGCGTCTCCACTCTTCAGGGCACGCAGGGTGGCGACAGCGCCATTGATCCCGGTGACCGGCCTCGCGAGGAACGGCTGCGCGATGGAATCGTCCATGCCGGGCAGCGTAGCCAACCTGCCCAGGGGAGGGGAGGCAACGGGCGGAGGCTGTCCCGCCTGGGGTGTGGAGCGTGCGCGTTCGGTGGCGAGGACCTTGGGTCTCGGGGTTGGAGTGGCCGTTGCGGCAGCTTCTACTACGAGGAGCGTCAACTGCTGCGGCAGCAACAGGTCCTCGTGTTACGGGCGCCAACGCGATGAGCCAGGCCGACGCCGACACCGCGCACCGTGAACGCACCGCACAGATGATCCGGCTGGCCGAACTCATGGCCGCAGGGCATCCGGCCGACGCCGACCCGGTCCAGGCCGAAACCGACGCCCAGTACCGGGCGCTGACCGAACTGCGCGCCGTCTCCGCCGAGGACTACCGGGCCATCGGACGCTCCATCGTCGACAACGAGACTGGCGCGCCGCATACGAGGCCATCGCTTCCGGCCTGGCCGCGTACCAGCGCGACGCCATCGAGACCTACGCCAGCACCCGGCTGACCTGAGACACGACGCAGCCGCCATCGGGGGAGAGGCGCTATGGCGCATGCGTCGCGTCACGGAGGTCCGGCGAGGTTCGATCAACGATCCAGCGGGGCGGAATGCGCCAACGACGTCCCCCACCGGGGCCCTCAGTCGTGCCCCGAGCCGTTCCCCAAGTCGTGCGCACGGTCAACCGTCCTGCCCTCCCCGGCGTGTAAGCCTCCGGAGGGGAGCCCGGGAAACCCGGGAAACCCGGGGAACCCGAGGGAGACAGGGGGCGGGCATGGCCGGGACGAGGAATCCGGTGGGGCTGTGGGGGTGGGTGACCCTGGGGCGCGTACTGGTCGCCGTGGGGGCGCCGGTGGCGGCCGCCGGGGTGGCGTTCGGCGTCGGGTGGGCGGGAGCGGGCGGCTGGCTGGGCGGCGGACTGGTGGTGCTCGGCGGGATCGTCGTGCCCCTGGCGGGGCTCGCCTACCATGCTGCCCGGGCCGGGCAGCGCGGCGCACTACTCATCGCCTGGAGCGCGTTGCCGGCGGCCGTCGGAGGGTTCCTCGCTCTGAACTCCGTGGACCACGTGGCGCTGCGAGAACGGGGAGTGGAGGTCACCTGCGTGGTCGAGGCCGTGACTTCCCGCGTCGAGAGGTACTCCACCTTCAACGTCGAGACCGGCCAGACCGTCCACCAGACCACCAAGTACGACCACCGGCTCGGCTGCCCGCCCGGTGGTCCCTCCGCCCTGACCAGGGACGAGGAACTGGCTAAGGCCGGCGCCCAGTTGCGCTTGGTCTACGACCCGCGGGGCGAGGTGCAGCCGGAGAAGCCCGGGGACGTCCACGGCGAGGGCATGCGGCACGCCGTCTTCGCCGCGCTGCTGCTCGCGATGGCCATGGGACTGTGCGGAGCCCTCGCGGAGGCCCTCATGGTGTACCCGCTGCCAGAGGACCGGTGAACGACTGAAGGCGGCACCCCCGCAGGAGAGCCGCCAAGGGAACGGAAGCGCATGAATCCCAGCGACCAGAACGGCTCCGCTTCCGCTCGCGCTGCCGACAAGGCGCCCCGCTACGGCAACCGGCGCGCCCTCTGATCAGTCGCACGTTCTGATCCTGCACCGGTCATGCACCCGGCGCACGAGAGGCTTCAGTGGGGCGCGTTCCTCGAACTCGGCAACACTCCAGAGCCGGCCCAGCACCTGTCCGCCGGCCACAGCAAGAGGTCCGTCGCCCGCCGGCTCGGCACGGGATCCGGTACGGTCCTCCGCTGTGCCGAAGCCGCGGAGCCGGAGCTGTTGCTCACCGGCCAGCGGCAAAGCCGTCCGACCAAGCTCGACGCCCTGGAACTCCGGAGTCGTCGAAGGCCATGCCCATCGGATCAAGATGCTGAAGCGCCAGATGTTCGGCCGCGCAGGCTTCGAGCTTCTCCGCCAGCGCGTCCTGCTTCACACGTGACACCCGTGTCCCACACTGACTCGTCAACGCAATAGCCTCAGCTTGTGACCCACAGCAGCAGCCAGAACGAGCAGCCTCACCCCGTCGCCCTCCCTCCCTTTCAAACACTGCTGGACCATACGAACTGGGCGTCGCTCGCGACAGCCTGCGGGACGGGCGAGGCTCTGCCGGCAGCATTGACGCTTCTCATCAACGCCGACCCGGTCATCAGGGAGTCCGCTCTCCACGATGCGCTCGGGCCCGTGACTCACCAGAACAGCATGTACGAGGCCACTATCCCGGTGGCGCTCTATGCCGCGGCGATCCTCAACCATCCGGCCATCACGGCGGGCGACGACAACCCCGACGTCGAAACACAGAACCACCCGACTCTCCTGCGCCTCCTCGACTGGCTCGGCGACACCGCCTACGACGCCAACGACGAGTGCGTCGCCACCGGTGAACGCGTCTTCGACGAGAGCTTCCTCGACGAGAGTGAGGAGATGCGTGCGTTCCGGAAGGCGCGCCCAGCGATCTTCTCCGCAGTTCACCCCCTTCTCGGTCATGACGACGAAGCCGTCCGTCACACCGCCCTGGTCACTGCCATTCCCCTCATCGAGCATCCCCTCCTCACCCCACACCAGGCCGATCTGGCCGACCACGCCCGACGCCTACTGGCCGTCAGCACCGACCGACACCACCGCGACCGCGTCCTGGACGCGCTGAAGGCCTGGGGCCACGACACCAGCGAATCGGAGAACGAGTCCGACATCGCGGCCCGCGAGCACTACGCCCACCTCAGAGCCGCCCGCGCTTCTTGGGACGGCAACTGGACAGGCGGCTACAGCGACGACCCGCCGTTCTGACTCAGGGCCCGTGCCCCCTCAGCCCCCATGGATCACCCTGCGTGGCCGCACCACAAGCAGTGGACCAGAGCCGTTTGTCGCACTGACCTGCGCTGCGCCCCTCCACCGGCCGGACCCACGATTCCACCTGTAGACGGCTGTTCCGACAGCCGGGAAGCCGCCCCCGGACCGGCCCGACCCGGCGCAAGCCGGTCGTAGGGCAGGGCGCTTACGTCACCAGGTGCAGCGATGTTCCAGCGATGCCCAGCCGTACGCTCTGGCCCCAGGTCAGCTCCAGCGCGTCGCTCTCCATCCCGTCGCCGAATACCACGATCCGGTCCGACTCCACGGTCAGCTGCAACCCCTGACCCCGCCCCAGCTCCCCGGCGACCCTCGTCGTACCGGTCGCGGGCGAGGGCCAGGCCTCCCGCACGAACCACAGGAGCCGCTGCTCGCAGGGTGCGGGCAGCCCTGCGGAGCTGCCGCGCTCCAGCCACAGGGAACGCAGCCAGCCGGTGGCGCCCGTGCCTGTGCCCACCAGCACCCCGGAGGACGCCTGGGCCTCGCCCGGGCCGTTGTCGCCGTCGGAACCCAGGCGGTAGCGGGCTGTCTGGTGACCGTACGAGCCCAGGTAGATCTCGTTCAGCGCGAGAAGGCGCTGGGTGTCGTCCGCGACGGCCTCGACCATGGTCAGCTCCTCCGCCCGGCCTCCGGCAGCGATTGCGGCACGCAGCAGCGCAGCCGTGTCGGCGCAGCGGTGACGGACCAGGACTCCCGGGTTTCGCCCGGGGTCGGTGTCGATGCCCACTACCGGCTGTCCGCGCAGGTACTTCGCGGTATTGGCGACCAGGCCGTCCTGGCCGACCACGACCACCACGTCCTCCGGGGCGAACAGGAAGCGGTCCAGGTCCGCCCGCTCCACCCGGGAGCTGCGCCAGGTGAGCGGCACCGCCGCCGCCACCTCCCGCAGCGCCTGCCGCGTGCGTTCGTGGCGGCGGGCCACCTCGTCGATCGACCGGCCCCGGCTGGAGAGGAAGAACGCGGCCTGCCCGTGCGTCCCGTGCCGGGCGAGCAGTTCCTCGTACTCGGTTCTGCGGTGCACGAGCACCGCCCTTGGGGCCAGGCTCACGCGCCCGCGCCGCTTTCCGGGCGTCCGAGCTTGGCGAGGAGCCCGGTGAGGACGTCAGGAGAGAGGGTGATGCTCTCGATCCGCGGCAGGTTCTCCGCCAGCCGGGTCACCGCCAGGGCGTGCAGCGTGCCCGGGCCGGCTTCGTCGTGCACCCGCAGCCAGGCTGCCTGAACCTCGGCGTTCGCCGCGCCCGTCTCGCGCGCCGCCTCGGCGTCAGCGAGGGCCAGGCGGACCTTGCGGGCCGCCTCGGTCTCGGTCCGGATGCCGTCCGCCGCCGCCTTCTCCTCGGCCTCGCGGCGGGCGTTGGTGCCGCGCTGGTCGATCAGTTGCTCCTCGCGCCTGGCCAGTTCGATCTGACTGGCCAGCTCGTTCTCGGCGATGGCAAGCTCACGCTCGACGGCGACGGCCCGCCGTTCATAGGTGGCCCGGTCCGCCTCCTGCTGGATCTGCTCGCGGGCCGGGGTGCGCAGGGCGCGTTCCACCTCGGCCTCGGGGCGGATCGCCACGACCCGAACGGCCACCACATCGATGCCGGTGGCCGGGAGTCTGGGCTCGGCGGCGAGACCGGCGGTGACGCTTCCCCGCACGGAGGCGACGCCGTCCACCAGAGCGACGGCCAGCGGAGTCCGGGCCAGTACGTCGAGCGTGTGCTGCTGCGCGGTTTCGGTGAGGAGAGTGGCGATCTGCTCCAAGGGGGCTCCGCGCCAGCTCCCGGTGTCCGGGTCGACGGAGAAGTCGAGCCGGGCCGCGGCTTCGGCCGGGTCGCTGATCCGGTAGGTGACGGTGGCCTGCACGGCGACGTCCTGAAAGTCGGACGTACGGGCGTGGAACGCCATGGCCAGCTCCCGGTCGTCGACCGGGACTTCGGACAGCGCCGCTGAGAGTGACCGGTACCAGAAACTGAGCCCCAGCCCGTCGTGGACGAGTCGGCCGCGCTTGTGGTGGCGGATGTGAGTGGTGGGCGCGGAGCGCAGATGACGCCAACCAAAGCGTCGGGTGATGTCGGCCATGGGGAACCCCCTTCATTTCGTCAATGCGACGATAACGAGATGTGTTCATATCGTCAAGAGGACGAAAAGGGGCGCTGAGGCCGTGACCGCCCGGTTCACTCTCGGCTGGAGCTCCGGCAGCATCGAGGGCCCCGTCAGCCGCATCATGAAGATCAAGCGGCAGCTCTACGGCCGGGCCGGATTCGCACCACTCCGACGGACATAATGCGAGCTGTGGACATGAGGCCGGAGTTGTTGCCCCCGCCAGTGAGCCGGCAGCGGCTGGACGAGCTGTGCGCCGAGGTTGAGCGGATCGCTGAGCTGCTGGTCGCCCGCCCAGAAGCGGTGGGCGAGGCGATCGCGGCCTTCAACGCGATGACAGGTCACGACTACGTGGCTCTCGACTTCGCCGAGTACGACGCGAGCAGGAGCCTGGAGGAGTTCGCGAGGGAGGCGGCCCGGCCGGCTCGCCCTGTGGTTGCGGACATCACCCGGGACGAGCTCGTTGAGATCGTTCGCAGACTCCTCATGGCTGCCCCGGAGAGCGACTACTACCTGCGGCTCCTGGCGGCGAACGTGGCGCATCCCCAGGTGAGTGACCTGGTCTTCCACCCCTCGGATAGCCTCCAGAACGCCTCTGCGGAGCAGATTGTCGATGAGGCTCTGAAGTACCGGCCGATCGCGCTCTGAGCTGTCGGGTAAGTCAACTGGCCGTGGCTTGTTGTTCGGCGCGGGCGTAGCTGCTCGCGAGGTGGCAGGAGCCGGAGCCACATGGACATCGAACGCCACCGTCACACTCCGCGAGGACTTCCCGAGACTCCTCCAGGACCTGTGTCAGAACCCGCAATCATCGACCTAGCCGGTCCGGCAGGAGCCGGGCCTTTTCGTGCACCAGCCCCGATGCGCGGAAGGCGTGGACCGAATCTGAGGCCCCCGGAGCGCTCAAATGGCGGTCAGGATGGCACGCAGCCGCTCGTCCTCGCGGATGATGCTGTTCGCGAGGCCCGATACGACGATGCGCTGGTCCTGCTCGGCGAGTTCGGCCACGCGCAGGCGCTGGTGGGTGCTCAGGGCGGTGGCACCGAGGGCTTGGAGGGCCTCGCAGGCGCCGGAGATGTCCGCTCCGGTTTCGGCGGAGTGGAGAGCTGCCTCGGCGAGTTGGCCGAGGTCGACGACATCGGGGTCGGCGATGGCGAGCAGTGCGAGGACGCCGGCTGGGGCCTTCTCGGGGTCGGCGAGCAGTTGTTCCAGTCTGGGGATCAGGGGCCGGGCGGCCGCTCCGAGCAGGGTGGCTGCGCGGAGGGCGTGGACGACGGTCCACCGGTACCAGAGGTGGTTGCCGGTGGTGCGGTCGAGGACGGAGGCCAGGATCGTGACGGCTTCCTCGGCGTTGCCGGCGATCTGCCACAGGGCGGTGGCGATCGCGATGTCGCGGTCCAGCTGCGGGGTGGTCGGCTCGACGTCTTGGCTGACTGCGGCCCGCAGGGCGGGGAGCAGTCCAGCGGCCGTCACGCCCAGAGCAGCGGCGGCCTGGGCAGCCTCACCGACCTCGCGCGGGCAGGCGGCGAGTGCCTGGGCGACGGCATCGAGTACGACGTCGGTCTCGCCGGTGAGGTCGTGGTGGGCCCGAGCCACCATCAGCGACCCGGCGGCGGCACGCAGCGAGGCGCCGGCCTGCTCGCGCTCGGCCTGCGGGGCGGCGGCTGCCACCGCGGTGATGGCGGTGGACGCGTACGGGAAGCGGGGCAGCACTGCGTACAGCTCGGGCAAGGCGGCAGCGGCCTGCGGCCCCCACTGGCGCAGGAGCTGGACCAGGTCGGCGGTCTCGTTGTTGCCGAGCCCGTCTGCGGCCAGGTGTGCGCGGACGGCGGCGAGCAGGTCCCGGTCGAAGGGGAAGGCGGGGGCCTGGAAGTCTCCTGCGGCGTCGAGCGCGCGGGGGCGCCGGTCGAGCTCCCGGGCCAGCAGCGGCGCGGCCTGTTGGGGCGCGACCCGAACGAGCGCGGCCAATGCCTGGTCGGCAGTCTCGTCGTCGGCTTGGGCGGCGAGTACGGCGAGAGCGTCCGCGGCCTCGGCGGCGGCCGGGCCGAGCTTGCCGAGCAGGGTTGACGCCGGGTACTCGGCCGCGAGAGGGCTCAGGGCCGGGACGAGTCGCCGGGGAGCGCTACGGGAGAGGTGGCAGGCATGGTCAGCCGCGGCGAGCGCCTCGGTCCGCACCTCGGGGCGGCCGTCGCGCAAGGCGGCATCCAGCAGGGCGAAGGCGGCCTCGTGGTCTGCTTCGATCTTGCGGCCCAGCAGGCTGTCAACGATCGTGTGCAGCGGCTCTCGGTGGTGCATGCTGTATCGGTCGACAGCGAATTCGCGGGCGGGTAGAAGGCCGAGCGTGGCATCGTGATGGGCGTCGGTCCACGGCTCCCCGGCGGCCAGAGCGACGAGGAGCGCGGCCAGGCGTACCGGCGCGGGCGTGTCTGCATCGAGCAGCGCCAGGGTCTCGACGGCGGCGCCGGAGCTGTCGACCCGTCCGAGGGCGATGAGCAGTTCGGCCCGGACACCGGGATCGGCCTCGGCCGTCCACCGGCTTCGCAGGGCGACGGGGGCAGCCTCGGTATCTCCGGTGTGGCCGAGGGTCCAAGCGGTGAGTAGCCGGACGTTCACGTCTTCATGTGCCAGCAGGGGTATCAACAGCGGGATTTGAGCCGCAACGGCGGCCCGGACGGCACCCGGCGCGATCTCCCACTCGTCATCGCTCTCGGCCAACCCGCCGAGCAAGCAGAGAACTTCGGCTGTCCCGGGCGGGGCAGCAGCAACAATCCGGGCGAGGTACGGGACGGCGTCCACGCTGGCGGGATACACCGTGCCCTGGTGGAGGATGCACGAGTACAGCTCCGAGATCGCCTCTCCGGCGTCCCCGGCGTCCCCGTCGCCCTCGGCGAGGGCGCGCAGCAGGTCAGGCAGGTCCTCGGCGGGGCCGTAGGCGTGCGAGACGGAGGCCCAGGGGTGGGCGTCGAGTCCGGTGAGGGCGTCAGCGAGATCCATGGGCGTGATCTTCGCAGCTGGGTCCGACAGGACTGTGAGGGGCCTGCCGCGACCTGCGTGAGCCCGGCTGCCTCGTCCCTACCGTCTGCGCTCGCACCATTCCCACTCCGACAACCTCCGCTGAGGAGTGACCGGACGTGCTGGTTGAACTCCGGGAATGCCCCATCTGCTGGACGAAATTCCAGGTCGACTCCAATGCAGCCGCCCAGCCCACCCAGTGCTGTGACCGGGAAGGTTTGCCGGGGCGCGGCGTCCGATGCGGTGCATGGCAAGGCGGAGGGCCGGGGCTCGTACTGGACGTACCTGCCCGGTCCGACAACGCGGCGAGGTGCCGTGCCGGGCGTCGCGCCCCGGTGAGCCTTTCCGGCCACAGCACTAGGCTCTGTCCGGCGGATCATGAGGCCATAGGGTCTGACCGTGATTAACCTCCAGGTCCGAGGCGAGAACGGCACGATCGAGGCCCGCGCGAAGCACGGTGTGGTTTGGGGTCCTGAGCTGGCTGGTCTTGATCAGTCAGTGTTTCCAATGCTGGGACACCTGCTGCCGTACGCGGACACCGTTTTCAACCACCGGCAGGTGTCCACCCTGTTGGAAGAGGTACCGCGGCTGCCTGCAGGCGTGCTAACTGATGAGTTCGTGCGCGAGTTGATCGAGCTGGGGCAGGTAGTCCTCGACGGGCAGGGCCTGTACCTGTGGTTCCTCGGGGACTGAGACTGCAGGCCGGGTCAGCCCCGGAGCCATAGCCGGACAGCCGCGGTGGTGACGGTGCCGTGGAAGACGTAGGCCCTCTTGTCATAGCGGGTGGCGACGGCCCGGGAGTTCTTGAGCCGGTTGATCGTCCGCTCGACCTCGTTACGGCGTTTGTAGATCTCGCTGTCGAAGCCGGTGGGCCGGCCGCCCCCACTGCCGCGGCGTTTGCGGTTGGCCCCCTGGTCCTTCGGTTCGGGGATGGTGTGCTTGATCTGGCGTCTTCGCAGGTAGCGCCGGTTCCGACGTGAGCTGTATGCCTTGTCGCCGCCCAAGTGGTCCGGCCGGGTGCGGGGGCGACCGCCCTGGGAGCAGGGAACGCGGATCCGTTCGAGGACCTCGATCATCTGCGGCGCGTCGCCCCACTGGCCGGGCGTGACCAGGAAGGCCAAAGGTTTGCAGCCGCCTTCACCCGCGAGGTGAATCTTGCAGGTCAGGCCGCCCCGAGACCGTCCGAGTCCTTCGTCAGGGCGGTGGTGCCGAGGCGTCGTCCTTTTTTCGGGACACGTGGCTTCTTCTTGCGAGCGCCAGCCGCGTGCTGATGGGCACGGCAGGACGTCGAGTCGACGCTGACCATGCTCCAGTCGATCCGGCCCGCGAGGTCGGCGTCGGCTTGGACGGCACACAGGATCCGGTCCCACGTGCCGTCCGCCGACCAACGCCGGTGCCGTTCATAGACGGTCTTCCAGCTGCCAAAACGCTCGGGAAGGTCCCGCCACGGTATGCCCGTCCGGACCCGGAACAAGATCCCGTTGATCACTCTGCGGTGGCCGTTCCACCGTCCCCCACGCAGCCCCGACGCCGGCAAGTGCGGCTCCAGCCGGACCCACTCGGCATTCGTCAGATCACCCCGCCCCATGCCAGACCCAACGAGCCAACAGTCACATGATCCGCCGGACAGAACCTAGCGCACGCCCCGCCGGAAGGCAGAGGAAGGCCGGCGCAGGGCCCTACCCGTCCGTCGACCTGCGCCGCTCGGCAGGGGTCCGCGGTTGCGCCAAGCCACGCACTCTTCCAACTGCGTCAGGCTCTTACGTCACCACCATGTCCCGGTGCTGTAAGGGAACTGGGCTCGTGACACCCGCCCGGCCAGTCGGCCACTAGCGTACGGCCATTGGGCCCAGCGGCTCAGCCGACCACCACACCACGCTCCGGGAGACTCCGCCATGCTCGTCCTTGGTTCCCGCGCCCTCCTCTCCACGATTGCCCTCGCAGCGACGCTGGCACTGACCGCCTGCGACCCCGCAGGCGAGGCCGAAAGCCCTCCCGCCGCACCCGCACCCGCCGCCTCCACCCCCGTCTCCGCGCCCGCAAGGTCCGGCGTCTCCACCTCGCCCACCGGTTCGGGCAAGCACACGCTGGCCGAGGCCGCCACCGCCGGCGGGCTCAGCAAGGCGACCGGTGCCGGCGCAGTCTCCGACGTCCCGGTCGACCCGGGCGAGATGCGCGACGGCATGAACCTGGTGGTCGCCAACTACAACCGTGCCGGGCAGACCTCCGGCCGCCCCATCCTCTTCGTTGGCGTCGACGGCGTTCCAGAGGACCCGAACAAGCGTCGCGAGCACCTTTGGCGCGGCCTGATCGACTACGCCCTGCAGAACGGCTCGACCGGCACCCCCACCACCGCCAAGCCGTACCAGCCCGGCCCCTTCGGCGGATCCCTCGAGTGCCTGAGCCTGCCCGAGGCCACCAACGCCACCGACGTCATCTGCGGCTGGGCCGACACCACCACCGCCGCCGTCGCGCTCTTCCCCCGCACCACCCCGGCCGACGCGGCCCGCCTCTTCGCCGCCATGCGCGCCGACTTGGAACACTGACCGCCCGTCAAACGCCCCCCGTGGCTGGGGCCACGCGCTGGTGCCCCAGGCGGTCCGCGCTCGTACGGTGTCACCAATACGGTGCTCCCCCCACGAGGCTTGGGCCGCTCTGGCCTCGTAGTCCGCGCCGAGTAGCCGACTCGGCTCGGAGGGCGGCCACGGCGAAGCACGTACCTACAAGAACGGCTGCTCGGCACCTCGCCCTGGGCCGGCCCCGATCCCGCTGCCCACACCCCTGGCCGACCACCCCGCTCCCCAGGGCGGGGCCGCGAACACCACGGCCGGCTGGCTGTTCCCCGGCCACCTGCCCGGCGCCCACATCCCTGCCGCCGCCCTCAGCCGACGCCTGGCCGCCCATCACATCCCCAACCGGCGCGCCTGGTTCACAGCCCTGGTGGCCCCCGCGTGCGGCCTCCGGTCCGCGGTCCCCGGCCCGATACTCGGCCTCCACCTGATCACGGCCGTCCAGTGGCGCCGCCGAGCCGCCACCGACTGGCCTGCCTACTTCCAAGCACGCCAGCGCGCCCTTACCAACGGCCTCCACAGCCCGTGCACTGATCCGGTCGTCAGGGAAGCCCGCCCGGGCCGCGCCAGCTTTGCTCCCTCCCCCCCCGTCGGACCGGGGTGGCTGGGGAGCGATTCGCGTCCGGCCGCAGATACAGGCTGACATCCGCGGCCAGGCCCAGCGGCCCATCGGTGGCCCTCGGCAGTGGCAGGCAACCAGTGTTCTGCGAAGGCGGTCGATGTCGATCCGGCCTCGATGGAGCCCGGCATAGAGGGTCACCAGCTGGATCATGCGACCGCAAGACGCCCTGCCACCCGCACTCGAACGGCGCCTGCTGGACGCTCGGATCGCTTGCCCGGACATCGCCCGCTCGCGCGACCTCGCCCGTGCCTTCGCCGAGCTCCTCCGCCGAGTTCCTCCGCCACCGGCGCGGATGCCTACTGACCGAGTGGATCCGCCAAGCCGAGTTGGATAGTTGGACGCCCCGAAGCCGGCAAGCGGCTTCGCAGGCCTTCTCCGACAGGACCTCACCCCCGCCACCGCCGGCCTCCCCCTCCACCGGAGCTTCGGCATCGTCGAAGGCCACGTCAGCAGAGTCAAACGCTCAAGAGGGCAATGTCCGGACGGGCCTCTTTCGGTCTCCTGCGGACCCGAATCCTCATCACGCCGTAGTCTTCCAGCATGCGCTACCTGGCAGAACCATTCATCCTCGGCGCCCTTGAGCGGGGCCGTTCTGTCGAACAGTTCCTCGGACCGTCTGGAAGCCCCGAGCGCCCGGGGATCCACTGGGTCGAGCTAAAGCCAGTACGCGGGACCTACGAGGTCTACCTGCACGCCGCACTCGACTGCGAACCCCTGACCAGTGACCTGGATTCGCTGCCACCGCTGTTCGACAGCGACGAGGAGGACTTCGGTCTCCTCCTGGCAACCGCGAACGGTCCCCTCGCCGTCCTGCAAGCTGCCGAGACCCAAACGGGAGCAGTGCGCACTCGCTGGGTAAACCAGTCCATGGCAGGCGACGACTACCGCGACTACGTAGTCGCGAGCCGCCCAACCAATGCTTCTGACGGCCAGCCGTGGCCGACGTCGTATACGTCCTGACCTGCTATTTCACGGAACTCCGGCCAGAGCCGTTTCCAAGAATCGCCACCACTGCTAGTAGATGCCTGGTTCTCCCCGCATGGCCGTTGGGGCGCGTTGTCAGCGCGGGGTGCGCAGGCCGCCCAGGATGAGGTCGGCGACATGGTGGGCGTGTGAGCGGACCGCCGCGGCGGAGTCCGGCGGGTGGCCGAGGCGGGCGCTGAGTGCGGGGTTGGCCCAGGGGGCGGTGCCGCCTGCGGTGATCATGAAGTAGACCGTGGGCAGGGGAACGCCCTTGAGGGTGCCGTCTTCGACGAGTTGCGCGTACAGGGGCGCGAAGCGGTTGATGGTGGGCTCAATGTGCCGGGTCCAGAGGTGAGTGACGCGCTCGGAGTCGTGGGTGGTCTCGGAGTTGACCAGGCGGAGCAGGTCCGGCTGGTGTGCCGCGGCTTCCACGAAGGTGACGATCATGCCGTGCAGCCGGTCGAACGCAGAGCTTGCCGGGTCCTCCACCCGGTCCAGTGCCCGGGTCAGGCGTGCGCAGGCATCGTCGACGGCGGCTTTCCACAAGGCCTCTTTCGAGCCGTACCGCTTGGTGAGCATGTTGTGGCTGACGTTGAGGTCGGCGTTGAGGGAGCGGAGCGAGACGCCCTCGAATCCGTGGCGGGAGAAGGCCGTGAGCGCGGCGCGGAGGATTTCCGCCTCGGGGACCAGGCGCCGTGTCTTGTGGGCGACGTCGGATGGGGCGTGCGTCATACGGTCAGGCTATCCGGCGCGCTGGTGTCCTGGAGACGCCGACGTTGCCTTCCCGCGGGTGTGCCCAGCCGTGCCCCTGATGGTGCGGTCGGTCCAGGAGGCCGGGAGGCCGGGAGGCCGGGAGGCCGGGAGGCCGGGAGTGCGGCGGGCGCGCTACCGCGCGAACACGGGAGCAGAGGGAAACCGACCTGGCCCCTCGGCCATGAACCTTCCCCCCTCGTCGGGGCCATGGCTCGGCCGGTCGGAGTGCCGTGCCGGGGTGATTACGGAGCGGATCGATGTTCGTCGAGAGAGCGGATGTAGGCACGGGCGACGGCGATGTTCTGCGCGACAAGGGCGGCTTTGCGCGCGGGTCTGGTCTGCCAGCGGAATCCAAGGCCGACGGCGGGATGGAGGGCGGCCAGAGTCGGCTGGAGCAGGCGAGCAGGCGCCCGACCAGGGGGGTCCGCATGAAAGCGGGTGACCAACGCCCGCAAGAGGGGACGGCCCACCGCGGCGGGAAACCCCAACTGCGCGCGCAGGGTCTCGGCGACGGCTTCGATGGTGTGCCGGGCAAGGCCGTCGGCCTCGGGGGCAGTCGGCGACTGGTGGGGCGCTGCGAGTTGGCGGTGGACCTCGGCGGCGGCGGCCGGACCCGTCAGGTGCTCGACGAGGTGGGGTTCAATGCCCAGCAGGTGCGCAATGTGCTGCCAGTAGCGGTACAGCGCTCCCAGTTCCGGCTCGGTCCAGGTGTAGCCGAGCATCGCCTCGGCACGGAACGAGGTGTGGGTGAAGGCCAGCCATGTACGAAGCAGATCCGCCTGGTTGATGGGTAGACCGTGCGCCGCCGCGTCGTAGCCGCGTCCCAGGGCCGCCAGACGAGCGCGGGCATGGACGAGGCGCACGTGGGCCGTGGCGATGTAGCCGGCCCGCCCCGGGTGCAGCGCACCTGGGAGCAGTGCGGAGTTGACCCACAGCCCCGTCGCATCCAGGCGCGCGGCGGCCGTGTCCACGAGAGATCCGGTGGCGGTCAGGGCCGCCGCGATCGAGGGAGTCCGGTAGACCTCGACTAAGGAGCCGGCCGACAGCGCGACGGCGTGTACCCACCCCGGGTGGGTGAACCACACCTGCGCCCCGGATTCGAGGATGTCCGGGTCGAGGTGCGCGGGCGGATGCTCGAGGTCGTGGAGGAATGCGGCCAAGGCCGGTTTGGGATGGGCCAGGGCCTGCGAGCCATGGGCAAGCCCGCGGTGCAGATCGTGGCGATCCTGCTTCCCGCGGCTGCGCATCTCCTCCACGAGCTCATCCGCCAGGCGATCCGCCACGTCGCGGGCACGGCTGGCCCAGAGCGGGATCTGACCGTCCCGGTCACGGCTTTCGGGCATGACTGCACCACCCTCTCGAAGAGTTGACAACTGTCAACTTGGCGAGTCTGGGGCACCCTTACCCCGAGAGACAAGAGGCCGTACAGTCCCCGCGGCACATCAGACGACCCCTCGACCGACGAGGCGCAGCTCCCTCCCCGCCGGGGGTTCACACGCGTCCCTCAGCCGTACGTCGACTTGCCCCCCGGAGATGCCCCACATCACTGCGAGCGCCCCAGCGCCGGGTGATGCTGGACTTCTTCCCCGAGGCCCGGGTGATGGGTGAGGCGCCGGCGTAGGCCTTCAGGCCACGGGCGTCGGCGAACCGGGTGCGATCGTCTCCGATCTCGGCCAGCACACGGGCACCGAGCTGGGTGCCGAGGCCGGGAAAGCTGAGGATGATCTCCGCGTCAGGATGCTGCGGGAAGACCTCCTCCACCGCCTGGGCGAGTTCGTCCGCGGGCGATGCTCCCGACCTGGTGCCTGATCCGCGCCGACGGCACGATGTTCGTCGGCGCCTTTGATGCCGGCTGGGAGGGGCGCGAGTCCGCCACCCACAAAGTGGTGGCCACCGCGCACGGCCCGCTGTTGAGGGGGTACCGGCGGATGTTCGAAGCGATGGTGACGAGCGCACGGCGCACCGTCTACCCGGAAGGCGGAAGTACAGGGTGATCGAAGCGGAGCTGAAAGCCCGGGTCCCGGACCGCGAAGCCCTGGTGGAGCTACTCGACAAGCTCACCGAGGGACGCCCGGAGGTCTACCGGGACACCTACTACGACACAGCAGAACGGGCCCTCGAAGCCCGGGACGCCGAACTCCGGGTACGCACAGTGGAGAGCGCGGACGGCACGGCGCGCACGGTCCTGACCTACAAGAGCGCCGCCGTCGACACCGCCTCCGGCTCGAAGCCGGAATACGAGACCGCGGTGAGCGATCCGGATGCGGTGCGCGCCGTGGTGCGCGCGGGCTGGGCTACGAGCCGGTCATCGCATTTTCGAAGCACTGCACGAACTACACCGTGACCATCCGGGGCCGGGAGCTGCTCGCCACGGTGGTCCAGGTCCCGGAGATCGACGGCACGTTCGTGGAAGTCGAGACCATGACCGACCCCGACGGGCTGACCCACGCACTCGCGGACGTCCGTGCCTTCCTGGCCGGCCTCGACGTCGGTGAAGGGGACCTGACCCGCGAGCTGTACACGGACGCGGTACGGGCCCGTCGGGGGTAGCGCTCAGCCGGCCCGACCAGGGCCCCGCCGACCTGGCGTACGTCCCGCAGGGCTCGTCCCCGGCCGGAGCGCAGGGTCAGCCGCGACGACGCTTGACCATCACCGTGACGCCGAGGCCAAGGCCCACGGCGACGGCGGCGCCGAGTGTCGGCCACTGCCAGGAGATGCCCGTAGGCGCGTCCGCGGCTTCCGCCCGGGGTGGCACCGAGGCTGTCGGATCGGCGCCGGGAGCGGGGGGCTGCGCGGCGGCCGGGGCGGCCAGGGGGTCGACGTCGGGCGCCCCCGGGTCTCCCTCGTGGTCGAGCAGCACCTTGCGGGGGCGGGCGGTTCCGTAGCCGAGCCAGTCGCTGCGCTTGGAGCCGTCGATGGGGCCCCCGGCAGTCTGGATGAGGACACGGGCCACCTGGTTCGCCGTCCAGTCGGGGTGGGCCGACCAGACGAGCGCGGCGGAGGCGGAGACCAGACTGGTCGCGTACGAGGTACCGCCGTCGCCCACGCACCAGCCCTTGTTCTCGGTGCAGCGGATTTGGACCTTGCCACCGATGGAGGTCAGGTCCGTGTCCGGCCCGTGGGAGCTGAACGGCATGGCCTTACCGTCCTCGCCGACGGCTCCCACGCCGATCACTCCCGGCAGTCCGGCGATCGCGTTGGTCCAGTTCTTGCGCTCGCCCTCGTTGCCCATGGCGGCGAACACGAGCGCGCCCTTGCTCTGGGCGTACTCGACGGCGGGCTTGACCTTGTCCATCGGCCAGTCCGGAGTCCAGCCGATGGACAAGTTGATGATCTTGGCGCCGTTGTCGGCCGCGTACCGGATCCCTCTGGCGGCTTCGGATGCCACGGCGAAGGCCATGGGTGTACCGATGCTGGTGCGGATGGGCAGTACCTTGGCGCCGGGGGCGAGGCCCCGCGGGCTGCCCGCTGAGCCGTCGCCGACGATCGCCGCGGTCATGCTGGTTCCGTGCCCGACGAAGTCCTCGTGCGGGGGGTAGGTGACGTCCGGGCGCTCGAAGGGCGGTTCCATGAACGAAATGCCTTGGAGGACTCGCCCCTTCAGTCCTGGCAGGTCCGTGACACCACTGTCGATGACGGCGACCGTGATGCCGCTGCCGTCCGCGACCTTCCACATCTCCTGGGCCTTCATCTTCGTGAGGTAGCCCCGCGGGTCGGTGTCGGCGGCCGCCGGCACCGCGGTGCCGGCGCTGACCGTCAGCACCGCGGCGACGACGCCCGCCGCCCGCCGCCACGACCCGTGTCGACGTGTGGTGTCCTGCATTTTCGCGCCTCTCTGTGCCCAAGTGTCCATGCGTCCATGCGCTGGGCAGGGATGTGAAGTGCCCGCACGGCACCGGCTCGGTCCGTACCGGATCAAGGTGTGCCCGGCTCAGCTGCCGGAGGCGCGGAACGCGATGGCCCCGTACAGGGGGGCGGCCCCCGTTTCGACCATGACGAGATTGCCGTTGCGGTAGTCGACGACGAGTCCCGAGACGGGAAGAGCGCTGTCCGGCGCGGTGACCGTGCCGATCTTGGCAGGGGTCCCGTCCTTGGCCGCGTACGACTGGATGTTCATGTCGCTGACGCTCTTTCCGCCCAGGACGTAGACGGCGTCCTTGTCCGTGCCCAGGAACCGGGGTGTGGTCGCCGTACCGACCGGCTTGCTCCACATCTGCGTGCCGGTGGCCAGGTCGTAGGCGACGACGGAGGCGGGGACGGTCAGGCTCGTTGTCTCTCCGGCGATCACGTACGCGGTGGTCGCGTCGGCGTCGAAGGCGATGTCGAAGCGTGTTGCCCAGTTCGCCCGTTCCACGGGGTGCAGCAACACGGGACCCGCGGTGGTGGCGAGCGGGATACGACGGGCGATGGAGCCGTCGCGGCCGAAGGTGACGAGCTCCGGCGGCGGGGGATTGCCGGCGAGGCCGTCGGGCAGGACCAGTGCCGCCGGAGCGCCGTTGCCGACCAGCCGCACCCGCCCACCCTCCGGAGGGGTCATCGGCACGGCGGTCGCGTCCACCTGGCGGCCCTTGGCCGCGTCGAGGGTGCTCACCGACCAGGTCCAGTCGGCCTTGCCCAAGGTCTCCAGCCCCATCATCACTGTGATGCGGTCGCCTCGCGCGGTCATGTCGGTGTTCCGGACGTGGAGGCGCGCCCTGGGGCTGGCCCAGGTCCACGCCACCTTCTTGTCCGGACGCAGGGCGACCACGGTGGTCGGTGTCATCACGGCCAGGACGTCACCGTCCACGAAGGCGAGCGTGGCGCCGTCGTCGGTGACGGGCTTCCCGTCCACCGGGACTCCGGCCACCTGCGTGGTCCAGCGGACGGCGCCGTCCTTGCGGGTGTCGATCAGCGACACCCGGTCGCAACTGGCGGTGGCGGCCAGGGGGTCGCCCTTGACCCATCCAATGGCTCCGAGCCCGCTCCTGCTGAGGCCTTCGGTCATCGCGCACGGACGCATGTCCGGCTCGGGCGGGGTGACGGTGCCGAGCCGCTCGCCGGTCTTCGAGTCGTAGATCTCCACGCCGGTGCGGCGGCCGATGTAGTAGGCCGTGTCCGTGTTCCAGTTGCCGAGCAGTTTGACGAGGAGGGAGTCGCCCTTGACCGGAGGCGTCTTCCAGGCCTGGGCCATGCGGGCGGGCGCGTACGGTCCCGCGGGGCCTTTGCCGGTCGCGGAGTCCTTCCCGCCCGCGATCCCTCCGCAGCCGGCGATTCCGGCGACCCCGGCGACGAGGAGCGCCAGAGAGGCGGCGCCGGCCCGCGTCCACCGTCCGACACTCCGGCGTGGGAGGGCCGGGGCCGCTCCGGTGGGCTCTGATGCCTGGTGTGGGGAGCAGGTCGGTGTGTGCGCGGGCACGGGTGACGCCTTTCGTGCTGGTGTCCGAGTGATCGCCCGACCGAAGGCGGGCGATCACTCGGGGGCTTCTCGTGGTCCTGGTCAGCTGCTCTTGTCAGGGTTTGCTTTTCGACAGTTTGCTGATTGTACGAGGGGCGCGGAACTTGTCGCGCTTGCGGCCCAGTTCCGCGCGATCGCCACCGGGCCAGGCTCAGTCGAAGCGCACCGGCAGGTACTTGACCCCGTTGATGAAGTCCGACCGCAGCTGGCGGACCTCGCCCGTCAGGCCGAAGTCCGGGTGGCGGCGGAGCAGGCGCTCCGACGCCGTTGTGCTGTTCGACTGGCTGATGAGCACCGATCTGAACGCCGTGCCGATCACGCATCCGGCACAGAATTGGGCGCTCGTGGACCTGGTGGGAGCCTTCGCGGAACTCGCGCGTACGCACCGGGCCGTCCCGCCGCCGAGGTCCTGCCGTTGCTGATACGTGCCGCGGACCGGGCGTTGCTGGGGTTCTCGCGCGCGGACCCGGTGGGAGCATGCGCCCGCCGCGTTCCCCGCGGACGCCACCGCACCGTGGTGAGGGTGCCGCCGGGAACGGTTAGGGTGCGTCGGGAACGTGATCGCGCACCCGTGGGGGATGGAATGACAGTGCACCGGCCCGGACTGCCGCAGGATCTGCCCGCGCCGGAGGTCCTGTGGGCCCGGTGGAGCGCGGTCGCCGTGCTGGAGGCGACGACCGAGGCGGAGCAGAAGCCGCCGGTCCACCGCACGGGCTGCTGGATCGACGACCGTGGGCTGCACCTCGACGACTGCGGCTGCACCTGGTGGACGTTGAAGCCGCTGGGCGGGGACCGGTTCGTGCTCTTCGGTGAGGACGAGTCCAGCGGGGTCAAGTGGCACGAGCCGCCGGTCGACATGCTTGCCGGGGCTCCGGACTGGCTCCCCTACGACGAGCTCCGTGAGCTGATCGCGGGAAACGAGCTGGGGTGCGTGTACTGGTCCGAGAACGGGTCCTGGGCACGGGCTCCGTACCCGGCGGACCTCGATGACGACGGTCTCGACTGCGGGTTGAGCCGTTTCGTCAACGAGGACGAGCTGCTGCGGGAGCTCGACGGCGGGGCGGTCCTCGGGGAGGCCCGCGCGGAGCTGGTGCGCCGCGCCGAGCGGTACGAGCTGACGCCGGAGCTGCTGGAGACCCTCGTCCGCGGTTCGGGCGGCGAGCCCGCTGATCTGCCGGCCATGCTGCGCGCCCTGCGGCGCTCGGGCCTGTCCCACGGGAGCCCGCAGCCGGCCGCGTGACGTCGGGGGGCTTCCTCGGCGAAGGGGAGAAGGGACGGCTGGCCACGGCAGCCGCCCGCGCCGGCCTTCCCGAACCCGCCCTGGCCGCCGCCGTCGCCTCTCCCGCTGCGCACGGATGCCGGGAAGCCGGGGCACCCGCCGTCGTGTGCTGTGTGGTCACCGCCTTCTATTGGCGGTACCCGCTCAGGAAGCGGCCGATCCGGCTGATTGCCGCGTCCAGGTCGTCGGCGTAGGGCAGGGTCAGGATGCGGAAGTGGTCGGGGCGGGGCCAGTTGAAGCCCGTGCCCTGGACCACCTGGATCTTTTCCCGCAGCAGCAGGTCCAGCACGAACCGCTCGTCGTCGTGGATCGGGTGCACCTTGGGGTCGATGCGCGGGAACGCGTACAGCGCGCCCTTCGGCTTCACGCAGGACACACCGGGGATCTCGTTCAGCTTCTCCCAGGCGCGGTCGCGCTGTTCGAGGAGGCGGCCGCCCGGGGCGGTCAGCTCCTTGATGGACTGGCGTCCGCCGAGCGCGGCCTGGATGGCGTACTGGGCCGGGGCGTTGGGGCACAGCCGCATGGAGGCGAGCATGGTCAGCCCCTCCAGGTAGCTGCGCGCGTGCTGCCGGGGGCCGCTCACCACGAGCCAGCCGGACCGGAATCCCGCCACCCGGTACGTCTTCGAGAGTCCGCAGAAGGTGAGGACGACCAGGTCGGGGGCGAGGACGGCGGCGTGGTGGTGGACCTCGTCGTCGTACAGGATCTGGTCGTAGATCTCGTCGGCGAAGACCATCAGACCGTGGCGACGGGCTAGTTCGAGAATGCCTTCCAGGATCTCCCGGGGGTAGACGGCGCCCGTGGGGTTGTTCGGGTTGATGATGACCACGGCCTTGGTGCGGTCCGTGATCTTGGACGCCATGTCGTCGAGGTCCGGGTACCAGTCGGCGGACTCGTCGCAGATGTAGTGCACGGCCTTGCCACCCGCGAGGGTGGTCACGGCGGTCCAGAGCGGGAAGTCGGGGGCGGGGATGAGGACCTCGTCCCCGTCCTCCAGCAGTGCCTGGACGGCCATGGAGACCAGCTCGGAGACGCCGTTGCCGAGGAAGACGTCGTCCACCGTCACATCGGTCAGGCCGACGGCCTGGTAGCGCTGGACGACGGCCCGGCGGGCGGAGAGCACCCCGCGCGCGTCGGTGTACCCGTGGGCCTGGGGGAGCATCCGGATCATGTCCTGGACGATCTCCTCCGGCGCCTCGAAGCCGAAGGCGGCCGGGTTGCCGGTGTTGAGGCGCAGCACGCTGTGGCCCGCCTCCTCCAGCGCGTTGGCGTGCTCGATCACCGGCCCCCGGATCTCGTAGCAGACCTCGCTGAGCTTGCTCGACTGCCTGAACTCCATGCCGTGCCCTCCCTGTTCTTGCTGTTCCCGCTGTTCCCGCACTCCGGACTACCTGCTTGGTTTTACCAAGTAGAAGCTTGGAAAGTCCAACATCCTGTCTAGACTCGCTGCATGTCACCTCGTCAGCCACGCCGTCGAAGCTACGACCAGTACTGCGCCTCGGCCCGCGCCCTGGACGCGGTAGGGGACCGCTGGACCCTGCTGATCGTCCGGGAGCTGCTGGCCGGCCCCCGCCGGTACACCGACCTCCACGCCGACCTGCCCGGCGTCTCCACCGACGTACTGGCCGGCCGGCTCAAGGACATGGAGGCGCAGGGCCTGGCGACCCGCCGCAAGCTGCCCCCGCCGGCCCCCGCGACCGTGTACGAGCTGACCGCGCGCGGCGCCGGACTGCTGCCCGTGCTCACGGCGCTCGCCGAATGGGGCGCCCCCGACCTCGCCGAACGCCGCCCCACCGACGCGCTGCGCGCGCACTGGTACGCCCTGCCCCTGCTCCGCCGCCTCCCGGCGACCGGGGGCCCGGCCGTGGTCGACGTGGTCCTCGACGAGGGCGTCTTCCACGTCCGCCTCGGCCCGACCCGGGGGGACGGGCCCGCTTACGGGGACGGACCCGCCGACGCGGCGGACGCCCGCCTCGTCCTCGACGCCGACACCTGCCGGGAGCTCGGCGAGGGCACGCTCGGCCTGGCGCAGGCCTTCAGGGCGGGCCGCTTGGAGGTACACGGCGAGGGGCCGGTGGCCGCCGCACTGCGAGGGGACTGACCCGGCGCGGCTCAGCGTACGTCTGGCCAGTTGATCGACGGGCTTCTGGAGCGTGGCCGTCCTGGCGGCCGCGGCCGTCACGGCACCAACATCCGGGCCCCGGGAAGTACGGGCCATTCCCCACCTGAACCACGGCACAGGGAGCGACTGAGGCGGGGGTCGGCCTACTGGGGACCCGGCTCTCCGTCCAGCGTCGTGAGTCCGTCCAGCCAGCGTGCCCGGCGTTCCGCAGCGGTTTGGTCCCACCATGGGGTGCCGCGTTCACCGAGTGCGACCTTGGCCGTGTGTACGCGGCGGCGGGCTTCGCGTTCCGCCACTTCGTCGTGCGCCCGCAGGGCGGCGCCGACGGCACGCCGGGCCGCCATCAGGTGTTTGCGCAGGCGCTCGGCGGTATCGGTGGGGAGGTCCGGGTCGGTGGCCCGCCAGCGCCTGCCGTGGATGACGACGTAGCGTCCGTCCGGGGTGTGCTCCGGCGGAGAGTCTCGGGACATGCGATCGGATCCTGACGATGGAGGGCGGAGAGGCATCCCCATCCTCGACGGGGGGAGCCGCGGAGCGGCAGGAGGCAGGCGTCGAGTGGGCACGGCCGGCAGCGCGGCAAGCAGCTGGTCCTGGTTGCTCCTGCCCGGTCCGGCGAAAGGGGGAAGCCGGCGAGCTGCCCGTATCGCTCAGCTTCTCCGCGGGGCGAGGAGGGCCCCTTGCGGGAGCCGTCCGGTGAGGCGGTCTGCCGGGACTTCTTCGCCCGTCCGTTCCACCGTGAGCAGGTGCAGCCAGGCGTCCTTCGTAGCGACCAGGGTCTTGTCGGTCGTGCGGCGGATGGTGCCGGGGGGTTGGAGAGGAGGCTGTGGCTCGGAGCTGTGGAGGGGTTCGACCTTGAGGACGGTGAGCCGTTCGCCGTCCGGGGTGTGGGTGTATGCGCCCGGGTGGCGATAGGCGGCGCGTACGGTCCGGCTGACCGACTCGGCGCCGGCGGCGAAGTCGATGCGGTGGTCGTCGTCTGTGGGACGGCCGAAGTACGTGCGCCGGGTCTCGTCCTGGGGCGTGCGCGTGAAGGAGCGTGCGGCGAGCTGGGGGAGCAGGGTGTGGAGCATTTCGATGTTGGCCTTCTCCTGTGCGGCCCGCAGTTCCGATGTGGTTTCCCGGCCGGAGAGCGCCATGGCCCGCTGGGCCAGGAGGGGACCGGAGTCGATTCCGGTGGTCATCTCGATGGCGGAGACGGCGCCGTCGCGTTCGCCGTGGCGCACCATCCAGTAGAACGGCGCCAGTCCCGCGTACCTGGGGAGCGGGCTGGGATGGAAGTTGACGCAGGTGACCCGGGGGACGGCGAGGAGCTCCTCTTTGAAGATCTGCTGGTAGTTGCAGACCACGAAGTAGTCCGCGGCCAGTGATTCCAGTGCCAGGAGCACCGCGGGGGCGTTGACGTGCTCCGGCCGGAGCACGGGTACGCCCAGCCGGCGCGCGTGGTCGGCGAGGTCGACGGGGTCGGGTTCGCCGAGGAAGTAGGAGCACAGCCGGCCGGGCGGCGAGGTGACCAGGCCCACGAGTTCGCTCTCGGGGGAGGTGGTCAGCGGCTCCAGGAAGGGGGCGCCCAGTTTCGAGTTGATTTCCGAGAAGAAGACGATCCGTACGGGCACGCTCATCGGCGTCGGTCTCTTTCGTCCGTCGTGCGCAGACCGGTCAGGCGTAACGGCCGGGTGCGATGGCTGAGTTCGGATCGATCCACTGCTTGAGCCGGCGGACGAGAGCAAGGCCGGCCGGGTCCGGGCTGAGGCGGTCGAGCCAGCCGGCATGGTCGACGTCCAGGCGGTACGGGACGAAGCCCTCGGCGTGGAACAGTTCGTGGGCACGGTCCAGTACCCGGTGGGCCTGGCGTGCCGCTTCCTCGCTGCGGGAGAAGCGGATGGTGACGACGAAGTCGACGAGGTCGGGGGAGAGCCCGTTGACGGTGCAGCCGGGCCGCACACCGCTCTCGTCCTGGATGCGTTCGAGCAGGCCGTACGCGCGGGAGACGCCGTCGCCGTGGAAGGGCACCATGGGCATGAAGAACAGCCAGCCCTCCCCGTGTTTGTCGACGCGGTCGGCGGGCTGGCCCAAGGTGGCTTGGAGCATGGCGTCGTTGTGACCCGGATCGCCCGCGTGCGTGTGCTCCAGCATGGCGACGACGGCGTCGTCGGTATCTGACTGACCGGCGTACGAGAACAGCCCGCACTCCGCCGCTTCCTTGAGGAGTACCTCCGCGAGGGCGGTGGCCGACCGGTGGGTGCCGGTCACGCACAGATGTGCCAGGAATTCCCCCGCCCGGCCGCCGTAGAACTGTGCGGAGACCATGTCATAGACCTTCACCACACCGCTCACCAGGCCCTGTGCCATCCAGCGGCGCAGCATGTCCACGGCCGGTGAGAGCCGGTCGCGGGTGAAGCCGAGGCGCAGCATCCGTTGGGCCTCGGGGCGGGACGGCAGCCGGACGGCGGCCGCTGTGACCACGCCCAGGTCGGACTGGGTGAACAGGTGCAGGAGGCTCGGGCCGAGTCCGTAGGGGTAGACGGCCGCTGGTGGCCGGCCGGGGACCGGCCACCAGCCCGTCCGCACCAGCTCTCCGTCCGGCAGGACGACTTCGAGCCCCGCGAGATCCTCGGTCCGTTGGCGGCGCACGCCCACTCCGCGGTCGAGGATGTTCCCGACGACGCTGGTGTGGGCGGACGCGGCCGTCACGTTGAGCATGCGGTCGCTGCCGGCGAGGAGTGCCGCCAGCGCGCCCTGGGTGACCCCGGGTTCGACCACCGCCCAGCCGTGTACGAGGTCCAGGTCCCGCACACGGTCGAGGCCGCCCAGGTCAAGAGCCACGGCGTGGTCGCGGGCGGGTTCCCGGGAGCCAAGTCCCCAGTTGCGGCCGGTGCTGTACGCGTGCAGGCCGCTGCTCAGGTCCGGGTCGTCGAAGACGCGGAGCACCGCCCGGACCTGTTCCGCCGTGGTCGGGCGCACCACCGCGTGCACGGTCCGCGGCCTGAACATGCTCACGTTCCAGGCCTGCGGGGTGGCGTCCACGCTCCCGTCCGGCCCGATGATCTTCCGTACGGCTTCCAGAGCCCGGGCCAGACCGGGGTCGCAGCACGCGTCCGGTCCTCTCCGCGCCTGGGTCTTCGCGGGCGCGGTCACGACGCGCCGGCCAGGAAGCCGCTCATGCTGACGCGCCCCGCGTAGACGCCCATGAACCGCTGGGCCCGCTCGGGTTGGTGCTGGGCCACCCGCAGGACGTCGAGCAGCGGCTGTGGCACCTCCCAGGCAGCGAACGCCGCGTTGGTCTCGAACGCGTCGGTGGTGCGCCGGTCGCGCTCGGCGGCGTAGGCGGACACCGCCCGGTCCAGCGCCCGGGAGTCCTCGCCCAGCTCCCGCGACACCAGGTCCGCGAGCAGTTCAGCCTGCGCGAAGGCGTCACCGATGCCGTGCGCGCTCGCGGGGTCCCTCGTATGCCCGGCATCACCGACCAGGCCCCAGCCCGGGCCCGCCGAATCACGGTAGAAGTTCGCCAGGTCTCCCGCGCCCACGATCCGCCCGTGCTGCTCACCGGAGGTGAGCGCCGCGTCGATCTCGGGCGCGAGCTCGGCCACCGTCGCACGGAAATGGCGGTCGAGGTCCTGCTTGACCTCCTCGAAGCGGGAGCGGGACCAGCCGACGACCACACAGTGCTGCCCGTGGTGGGTCGGGAAGGCCACCGCCGCCTGGCCGTCGCGGACGAAGACCTGCGATCCCTTGTCCGCCAGCCCGCTCCAGTACCCGTAGAACAGGCAGCTGATGACCCCGAGGTCGCGGTAGGTCCGCGCACCGACGGCACGGGCGAACGGCGAATGCTTGCCGTCGGCGCCGATCACCAGCCGCGCCCGCGCCGTGGACGTCCGCCCGCCGGAGGTGAAGGTCACCCCGGCGATCCGCCCCTCGTGCTCCACAGGGCTCTGGAAGGAGCATCCGGGCCGGAACTCCGCTCCCGCCGCTCCCGCGGCCTCCACGAGAAGCGAGTCCAAGACGGTCCGGCGTGGAGCGACGCAGGAGGTCACACGGCCGGCCGGCAGCGGGGCGGAGCGCACCACCACGTCGTCCGCCAGATGGAAGGACATCTCCTGGATCGGGGGGCATCCGGTGGACATCAGGGGCTCCAGCAGCCCCCAGTCGTCGAGATGAGCGGCGCCCGCCGGGTGCAGGAAATGCGTCGAGACGGTGTCACTGGGGAAGGCGGCTCGGTCCAGCAGCAGCACACGGGCGCCTGACCGGGCGAGGAGCATGGCCGTGGAAGAGCCGGCACAGCGGGCTCCGATGAGGATGACGTCGTACACGAGCTGGGCCTTTGCAGCTGGAGAGACTGTGCCGATTGTTCTGGAATGAAACCGGTTGCGAGCTGTCGGCCGCAATCACCCGTTCAGGGGTGAGGGGAGTGAAATGAAGCGCCGCGGGCCCATCGTCGGCACAGGGCGGATCGACGGGACCTACAGCCCGATGGTGGCGCGCCGGAGCGGTGCGAACACCACGTAAGGCCCTGATGCGCCCCTTTCATCGAGCAGTTGCTCGATGGGGCAGGCCTGCGGCGTGCCCACCCCGAGCCGCGGCGATCCGACGCCGTATCCGCACGGGCACTTGCGGGGAGTCCAGCGTGGCGAGCTGCCCGTGAGCAAGCTGACGACGCCTGGATTGACCTGGAGTCCTGCTACCGCGCCCGGCGGGGAGAAGGCCTACGTCAACCGGACGAAGGACCAGATCAAGGACGCCCCGGAGTACGACGCGGCCAGACAGGCCGGCGAGTCCGACTGCCTGGAGCGGTCCGGCCGGTACTACGGCCAGCCCCACAGCTAGGCGGCGGAGGTCACGCGGGCGCCCGGAAGCCTCCCGCCTCCGCGGGCCGGTGCCCTGGGATGACAGAGGGGCGCCCGTCCGGTGTCCGCCGTGTCTGACGGCAGCCGCCGGCTCCGCGCGCGTGGTGCGCTGCACTGCTCCGGCCGACGCCTTCCCGTCCGTACTGGTGCCGGTACCGGCTGCGGAGGGAGGGAGAAGGCACGGCAGGCGGCCGACTCGTTCAGTGGTCCGGGGCGGGCGCCGTGGCCGTGGCGGATCGCGGCGCGCTCGAACGGGCTTCGCGTCTCCCGCAGGCAGGCGGGCAGGCGGGCAGGCGGGCAGGCGAGCACAGCGCGCCGAGGATGCGCATCTGTCCAAGGGGGTCATCGGAGCCACTTGGACGTTCCTTACGGACCGCAGCCACGCTCCGCCCGCCGACCGTCTTGGCCGGAGTGGCCCCGACCCCGCGCGCTCGGCGATACCGCGGTGCTACACGCCCGTTCGGCCCATGGAGCCCTTGATGAGCGAACAGCCGGCCCTCGCCGATACCCCTGCCCGGCAGCTGCAAGCACCACACCCAGGCCCTGCTCTGCCTCGCCGGACGACGAGCCGACGTGCTTTTCGCCATGCTCCGGGACGCAACCTTCTACGAACCGCAGCCCATTAGGGCCGTCGCTCCGCAGACTTAGACCATGGTCAGGAGGTGATCCGTGGGGCCGTAGTCGATCTTCCAGTCGGCATAGACCCCAACGGCGCCGTCCTTCTGGCACCGCAGCCCGACGGTCACCCAGCGGACCGACCCGTCGCCTGCGAGCGAGAACGCGACCGCGGTCTCGAACTCCTCGCTCCCGCACGGGCAGCCAGCCTCGCCAGGATCTGCGCCCTCCCAGAACTCCTCGCTATCCGCAATGAACGCACGGCCGCCGCAACCAGCGCACACCCGCTCGGCTCCACCCTCGACATCGTCAACGAGCACGAAGAACACGCGCCCGCCACACCCCTTGCAGACGGAAGGAACGATCTTCACCGGACGGCCGTCATCAGCGTTCCGGAGAAACACCGCGAGGTCCGCAGAGACACCCTCGCCAACCTGATCATCAGCATGCACAGGCACATCGTCCCAGACGCCCGAACCAGCACCCGTCGACCTTGACCAAAGAGATAGAGGCACCCCCCCCGAGCCGCTGGAGGAGACGGCCGCCTCCCAGGTGATCGAAGCCCTCTACCAGCACGTGCGGGACGCGCTAGTGGATCACGGCGACGACGTCCGGGTCCGTGAGGGATTCGCCCACCCGCGAACACGGGAACGGCGCCCACATCCAGCGCCAACTGCTCCGCACCGAAGGAAACCTTGCTCAAGTCGTCACCCAGTGCGCACAGCAGACGACTCAGGGCGGACCCGGGGGCGGGACGGCGAAGGCCGGGACGCAGTCCCAGGCCGGCTGTGCGCCTTCGCGCAGCCCCGGAGTCCTGCTGGAGGTAACCAAGGCTTAGGACGGTCAGGGCCGGTTGTGGTCGGACCCTTCTTCGGGTGTCTGCCAGGAGTCCTGCCGGGTTGCCGCCTGCGGGTTCTGATCGGCCGGGCGGGCGACGGGATCCGTGCGGCGGGCTGCGCGTCGGCTGCCGTACCAGAACGCGCCGATCAAGAGGACGACCACCATCACTCCGGCGATGATCAGAAAGAGAGACGACGAGGCTTCGGCTGCGAGGGGAAGGGAAGTGATCATGAACTCCGTCTACCCCGTCTTCCGCCTCGCTCACAGAACCCCATCGGGCAATGAGGCAAAGGCCCCCGTTCGCCGCAGAAGACCGGAAGATCCGGCAGCTCCAGCCACCGACCTGGCCCGGCAACCGTCCTGCCGGTTCCGCCGGCCCGTTGCCGGGCGCAACGACCGCAGGGCAGACCCGTTCGGCGGCCACTCTGCGTCGCTGCGCAAGCCTGTCCCTCCGCGTTCGACGGTGCGCCCACGAGAGCGTGCCGGGGGGCGACTGGAGCGCGCCGTGGCAAGAGACCCGGCTCGGCCCGTCCCCTGCTGAAGCCGCGCCTGCGGGGTGGCCGCCAGGGGCGACCGGAAGCGGTCGCATTGGCGCGGCGACCGAAACGGCAGCGCGCCCGCCGCTCGCGACCGAGGAAGGAGATGTCATGAAGGTCCTGACCTGGCACGGGAAGCGTGACGTCCGCGTCGACACGCTCCCCTGACCCGTCCTGAAGGATCGGACCGATGCGATCGTGAAGATCATCACCACGACCGGCCTGTGTGGTTCGGACCTGCACCTGTACGAGGTGCTCGCCCCCTTCCTCGACGCCGGCGACATCCTCGGGCACGAGCCCAGGGGCATGGTCGAGGAGGTCGGCCCGGAGGGACACCCGCGTCCGCTCCGGAGACTGGGTCGTGGTGCCGTGCAACGTCTCCTGCCGCACCTGCCAGCGGACCGGCCCGGGCTGGCGGTGGGGGCCAGTGCACACGAGACCTCGTCAACCGTGGCGGCGCGAGCACGGAGCCGGCCGCCTCGCCGGCGCGGAGCCCATCTGTGCACGTGCCGGGCAACTCTAGGCGGCCCTCAGATCCTCCACGGTGGAGTCCGATGATCAGCCCGCAGTGACCGAAAATGCCAACGCCGTCGCAGCACTGGACGGGCAGCTGAGCGATTCTCGTCGTCACGGTCGCGGCGAGCAGTTTGCGTTCGGGGCGGGGTGTGGTGGTGCGCCCGTCGCGGAGGGACCCTCGTCCGAGCTCGCCCGGCCCACCGCCGCCTGGCCCGGCCGACTGCGCGTCGGCATGAGTGAGGGCGGGACCGCGCAGCGATCCCGCCCTCACTCATGCCGAGGTCAGCGCTTGAACATGTTCTTGATCTTTTCCTTGGCATCGCGGGCATCGCCCTTGGCCTGCTCCGCGCGGCCTTCCGCCGTCAGCCGCTCGTTGCCCGTCAGGCGTCCAGCGGCCTCCTTGAGCTTGCCCTTGGCCTGCTCGCCCTTCGCCTCGGCCTTCTGCTCACCAGACACAACTGATCACTCCTCTACGGTGGAAAAGCCTTACGGAACCCCGTATGACCGCTGCGAGCCCTCTGAAACAGACAGGACGTGGCGGTAGCGTCCTGCCCGAATTCGGCGAGCCAGTCGGCAGCTTCGGGCAGAGTGAGGCTGCCAGGCGGCGCCCCGCGACCTGCTGGCTACGCGTCCGGAACACACTGACTGCTCGGCTTCAGCAGGCACGGGACGCAATCAGGGGAGCGGACCTGGGCAATGCGGTTGTTGCCAGGCGTACCGAGGGCGGGCGGACGGCTGTTCCCGGCCCCCGGCCGCGCGACACGGACCTGCGGGGCTCAGGTGCGGTCGCGGGGTCGAGGTCACCGGTGATCCTCAGGACGGGCCGGTGGCGGCGTCTCGGGAGGTGATCGTCAGCGGGGGCCGGACGCCAGGACGGACGTCCAGGGAAGCTCGTCGCGGGGGCGCCACGCGACAAGCCGGTTCAGGTAAGGCCGCCCTCTACCGAGGTGATACGGATGGTGCGCCGGGCATGGGCTGAGGGACGGGTGCCAGGCTTGGAGGCAGGTCGGGGCGTTGTTGGGCGTGACTGTATTGGGCTGGGGGCGTTGGCAGGGCATGAACTCAATGAAGCGTGTCTTTGCCGCGGTTGCTTTGGCTGGTGCTGCTCTGTCCGTGGCTGGTGTGGCGCAGGCGGCTGATAGCCCGCTGGGCGCTATGGCCGGTGTTGAGGACCTGGGTGCAGGCTTGCCCACTGATGCCCTGGCAGCAGGGGAAATCGGCGACGTGACGTCACAAGGCGGGCTCGTCGGCACCCTCGCGGGCGGTCTCGGAAAGTAGCCCTCCACCCCGGCCCTTCAGCTTCGGCGGGAAGGACGCCCCACCCCGAGCGGGCAACCCGGCGTGCCCATACGCCGATTGCCACGAGGGCGGAGGTACTGCAAGACGTCGGCCCGCCGATCCGACTGGTGCCGGCGACAGACGACCGGGACACCGGACACCGCCCTGGTCTGGTACGTAGCTCTTCAGGAGCAAGACCGCTGGGGGAGCGGGGCGGGACTCCCGCTTCCCCGCGAGGGGCGGGGTTCCCGCCGGCCACCGCAGCACCGAACCATCTCGACGCACGAGAGGGAGTCACCGTGAGCTTGTTGTCGAGCCGGCCAAGCCGGTCGGCCTGAGCGGTTGTCTTCCCGGGCCCGAGGGCGCGCGGTGGCGCCGCTGCGGGCCCCGCGGGGGTGCTGCTCAGCGGGCGATGGTCCACTGCTGGCCCTGGGAACCGTCGCAGGTCCACACGCCGAGCTTCTTGTAGTCCTCGTGGTAGGTCAGGCAGTCCTGGTCACTGATCCTGATCTGGTAGGTGTCGCCCTTGATGGGGATGACCTCCCACTTCTGGGCGGCGCCGCCCTTCCAGGTGGTGATGGACGCGAAGTAGGTGCTCATGTTCTCGGTGAGGACCGGACCGAGGCCGTTGGCGATCTCGTAGCGGCTGCCGCCCGCCTCCTTGAACGTCCACGTGGAGTTGGTGTCTCCCAGCTTCCCCGCGACCACCGTCGAGCCTGAGGCGGCGTTCGTCGCGGCAGCCCCGAGGTTGTTGACGGTCTTCAGGCGCACAGGGACTCCGACGGGCGGGCGACCTGATCCGGAGGGCGTCGTCGCCGCGCTGTCGGCGCGGAAACCGGGACGGGGGCCGGGCTGGGCGGGTACGCCCGGGGTGATGGGGGTGTCGCCGGGACCGGGCGTCTCGCCCTTGGGGACGCCGGGGGTCGTGGCCGGCACCATCGTGGGGCGGAAGTCGACGGTGGAGCCGTTGCGGTCCCACAGGCCGTAGAAGCCCCAGTTGATCCATCCGCCGTCGCCGTGGTTGGTGAAGCTGCCGCCGCCGGAGAAGATCCAGATCCGGTAGGTCTGGTCCTCGCGCGAAGTCGCGTCGTTGTAATCGATGTCGCCCTGGTACGCCACGTCCTTGAGGTTCGCGGTGTAGGGGTGGACGAACCAGGGGTCCCCGAAGGCGTTCTTGCCCTTGACGTCGAAAATCATGATGTTGTAATTGCCGCCGGTGTGGTTCGTCAGCATCTCGAGCAGGCCCTTGACGAACCCCTCGCGGGCCAGCTTCTTGGCCTCACCGCTCTGCTGGGACGCCAGAATGCACCACGACAGCGCGCCGGTGCCGAAAGACCCCGGCGACACGGCGGCCGCGGCGTTGCAGTTCTCGACGGGCCCGTTGACCGAGCCGTCCGCGAGTGCGGGCTGTGCCAGCCCCCCGACCGCCAGGGCACTTACACAGACAGCGGCCAGAACCGACAGTTTCCTTCTCGAACGCACGGCTTCTCCTCAGGGGGTGGCGAGCACAGCTACGTGCGCCAAGAGCCGTGAAAGGGGCGTCGAGGTGCACCCGGTTCCGGACAAACGTCATCCGGCCACGGACGCGGGGGGCTGCAACCCGAAGGGAGCGGCGCTGGATCACGAGGGCCTCGATGGTGCGACGACGTGGCTTACGCGTACCTCCGGCGCGGGCGCCGGCGCCCGCAATCGGCACGTGATCACTGACTGTCCCGGCTTGCTGCTGGTGGTCGCGGTCACCGCCGCCAATGTGGGCGACCGCGAGCCTGCGGTGCCCCTCCTGCAACGGGTAAGGGCCACACCGCTCGCTCCGTCTGATCTGGGCGGACGGCGGCTGCACCGGCATGCTCACCGACTGGGCACGGGAGAAGCTCCACCTCGTCCTGGAGACCGTCAAGCGGAGTGACGAGACGCGTTTCGTGGCGCTGCGAGGCGGTGGGTGGTCGCGAGGTCGCTGAGCTGGCTGATGCGTTCGCGTCGGCTGGTCCGCGACTACGAGACGCTGCCCGCGACCAGCGAGTCCATGATCTTGTGGTCGATGACCATGCTCATGTGCCGCCGCCGCCTCGCCCGCCGCACCCACACGACCACGCGGTCGATGTCCCTGGCAGCCTGAACCGCGCCGTCACGGCTTCACTGTTCTCTGTCACCGGACTTGGACCGTTTGCCGTGAAAGCCGGATCATGTGCCGTGGGCGGCTACAGGCCAGAAGCAGGTACGGCGCGTTCCCACTGCTCCTCGAACACTTCGGGTGATCTCCTGGCCTGCCAACTCCGGGTCGAAGAAGTCGACGACCGGCGGGTTGAAGGGCCAGTCGTCAGGTCCGCTCCTGACGCGGCCGCTTCCGTCCTCGGCCAGCTCCACTTCGCGGGTCCGGCGCCCGTCCGATTCAACCTCCATGAGGTAGACCGGGCCGCCGTCGTCCTCGCCGTCCCAGTGACGCCGTACGTACACGATGCTCCTGTCCGCGAGTGCGCCGAAGCCAGGAAGCCCGCGCTGTACGTCGCGTTTGGCCCGCAGGTCGTCCAGACCTGGAGGCATGAGTGGCGCATCGATGTCGACTTCTTCGAGTTTTTCGCCCTCGGCCCAGGTCACCGACTCCTGCCCGGTGACAGCCTCGGTCCACGCGAACGTTTCCAGGATCTCCCGGGCCGACCGCGCGTGGACCCACCACCATGAACCGCCCATCCCATAGTCGTGCAGGACGAGGAACCGTGTTTTGGCTGCGGGATTTGAAAGAGTCACAGGACCGGACCCTAACAACGGAGCTATCAGACCTGTTCAGGTGGTCGGTCCACCTTGGATGGCAAAAGATCAGGGTTCAGCGACAGAGGACAGTTACGCTGTCACGCCGTGACGCCGTGACGCCGTGACGCCGTGACGCCGTGACGCCGTGACGCCGTGACGCCGTGACGCCGTGACGCCGTGACGCCGTGACGCCGTGACGCCGTGACGCCGTGACGCCGTGACGCCGTGACGCCGTGACGCCGTGACGCCGTGACGCCGTGACGCCGTGACGCCGTGACGCCGTGACGCCGTGACGCCGTGACGCCGTGACGCCGTGACGCCGTGACGCCGTGACGCCGTGACGCCGTGACGCCGTGACGCCGTGACGCCGTCACGATGCTGAACTCCCCGGACTGGTGCCGGATGCTCCACCCGCGTTCGGCCGGGCGTTTCGCCTGCGAACGGACTCTCTCGGCGGCCACCAGCTCCCGCACCGACGCGGAATTAGCTCCTGACCAGCGGAATCTCAACGGTCATGACCGGAAAGACAACGACTTCTCAGACCAATCCGGCTGCGGTTGCGCATTGATCTCCTTTGGGTGAGCAGGAGTGGTGGAACGAGACGCCAACCCCCTTGGAGGGAAAAGACGATGGCAGACGACATGCAGACGGAGAATGTCTCCCTGGACGGCATTTCCGCGGGTGAGCAGATCATCGCCGCGCTGGACAGGCTTCCCGCACCCGTAGTGGTGGCCTTGAAGCAGTTGATGGTCTCGTTCGGTTTTCCGCCCTCGGGCACCGTCAATGAGATGCCTTCCGGAGTCGCCCCTGCGCTGACCGCGGTCGCGGACGCGTTCTGCGGGAGCACCGCGGGAGGGCATGGGGCGGGCTCGCCCGGTGGGGGAACTCCGGCTTTCCCGAGTACGCCACCGCTTCCTCCGCCCCCGCCCGGTGTGATCACCGGCTAGATGCAGCGGACCTCATCGTCCGTCGCGCCGCCGTACGCGTCGCGCACAGGGCCGGGACAGCGAGGGGCGCCAAGGTGCGGGGCACCGCCCGGCCGCGCTGACGTGCGGGGCGGCGGGCAGGTTGTACGGCCTCGCGGAGCGGTTGACGGACCGGTTCAGGTGTGGAGGCGGCTGTTGGTTCCGTCGTGGCTGTCGGCGTGTTCGTCGTTGAACCAGCAGTCGCCGGCGGCGAGGTAGCGGAAAAAGTGTGCGCTGTGGCGGGGCAGGCGGACGGTCGCGGCGCGGGTGCCGTCACAGCAAGGCTGAAGGGGGTGGGCGGCGGGGTTCCAGTGGTTGAAGTCGCCCACCACGCTGACCGGCCCGTCGGGAGTGTCCTCGGGGAGGACGAAGGCGACCTGCGCACGGTTCTTCAACTGCTTGCGTTCGAGCACGTGCGTGGACTCCAGCCGGTGAGGAACGAGTTCGCCTGTGCATCCTCGTGCGTCCCGGGCCGAAAAGGGCGGTACGCGGCCGGGCGCAGGCGTGGAGGTCACCCGGCCGGTCTCCGGATCGGCCGTTCCTCGGTCCGCCCTATGTCCCGGTGGGCAGGGGAGGGTTTGGGCGGGCCGGGTGCGGGGCTGTCTGGTCAGCGATGGGTGATGGTGAAGAGCTGGTCGGTGCAGGTCAGTTCGAGCCGGTGGGTGCCCTGCGGGCCTGGGGGCGTGCAGGTGGATGTGTCGGCCGCGTTCGTTGGCGGCCAGGCGGGCCTCCAGGAGGACGGTGAGGCCGGTGGAGTCGCAGAAGGTGAGGTTGCTCAGGTCGATGATGATCTCGTCGGGACAGCCCGGGCGGGTGAGGGCCTCGAGCAGGCCTCGCCTCAGGCCTGACTCGGCTTGTCATGTGATCTCTGTCCGCTTGGAGCTGGGCGCCTCTCCGGAAGGGCGCGGTTTCTGATCACGCGGAAGGAGAGAGCTGTTCGCGCACCCATTCGGGATTGGGGTTGGTGTGTGGCCGGCCCGCCACGACGACAGTCGGCACGGTCTCATTGCCGTCGTTGGCTGCCCTCACCGCTGCGGCTCCCGCCGGGTCGCGCCAGATGTTGACCCAGTGCAGATGGCGGGCGCTGCGGCCCAGCCGGATGCGCAGTCGTATGCAGTACTTGCAGCCCGGACGCCAGAAGACGACCGGTCGGCCGTCGCCGGCACTGCGGCGTTGTGCCTCCAGTGTGCCGAGCGACCTCGGGAAGATCAGGGGCGAGTTGACACCGGCAAGCGCGAGGAACGCCAGTAGGAGTGCTGTGGCTGTGCCGGGGCTTCCCTTGGAGATCATCCCAGTCGCGACGGCTGAGCCGCAGAACACAATCAGTATCGGCAGGATCCAAGCGCGCATCATGGCGACGCAGTCTATCGATGAGTCGAAATGCTCCTCGGACTAGGTCACTCGCTTGGGTGTTCGCCGGACGCTGCGGTCTTGGTCTGATCACGTGCTCCGACCGAGGACACGCGTGACCACGACGAAGTTCGTGAAGGGGAATTTGCTGCCTGATCATGTTCCGGGGAAGCGTCATTCCAGTCCGCTGTTGAAGCGCGGCGTGCGGACGTCCGCGGTGTGCGTGAACCGACCAGTTCTTCCAGTAGGTCTTCCATCGTGACGAAGCCGACCACCGTCCCAGTGGCGGCGGCTACGGCCGCGAGGTGGGTGCCGGCGTCGCGCATGGCGGTCATGGTGTCGTCGAGCGGGGTGTCGAGGGCGACGGTGATGACGGGGCGCATCGCGCTGCGCGGGAAGGGGGCGGAGCGGTCGCCGGCGGCGAGGGCATCCTTGGTGTGCAGGTAGCCCCAGATCTCCCGGCCCTGCGGACCAAGAGCGGGCAGACGGGAGTAGCCGTGATCCGCCGCGGTCCGCTCCAGGCGCCGGGGGGTGATGTCGCCGGGGATGGTGACCACCTCGTCGAGGGGGACCATCACCTTGCCGACCGGGCGGGTGCCGAGCTCCAGGGCGTCCCGCAGGCGCTCCCCATCCTCGGGTCCCAGGAGGCCTGCGGCACTGGAGTCTTTGGCGAGGCGGGCGAGTTCCTCGTCCCATTCGCCCCGTAGAGACGGCGAAGGTGCGCCGGGTCAGACGGGTAGGTGCATGGCGAGTTGCTCCCACTGCCGTACGGACGGGGACTCGGGTGTGGTTGTCACGAGCTGGAGGCTGACGTGGTCTGCTCCGGCGGCGAAGTGCTCTTGGACACGGTGGGCGATGTCCTCTGCGCGGCCGTGGGCAACCAGTGCGTCGACCAGCCGACTGTCGAGCGCGTCCGGGTTCTCGTATCCAAGTCCACGGAGCAGCTCGTGGCGGTTCGGCAGGGCGGCCGCGGCTGTGGCTCGTGCCAGGTCGGCGGTGTCCGCATGGTCGTGGCTGAGCACGCAGAGCTGTGTGATGGCCAGCAGGCCGTCGGCTCCGAGGACGGACCTGGCTGTGCGGGTGTACTCGACGGGCATGCCCAGCACTGTTGCGCCCCGGGCACGTTCCGCGGCGAGGGTGAGCATGCCGGGGTCCAGGACGGCGAGCACCCGGTTCGGTGAGGCGGCCGAGCCAGGTGGCCCGAACGGGGCGGCGTCCATCGCATCGAGGTAGGTGCGCATGGTGCCCGGAGCCGGGCCGAAGCGGTGGCCCCGGATGCCCTGGGCCAGACTGGGGTGGCTCTCCCACAGACCGAGGAGGAACCGTCCGGGGGCCGTCTCCTCCAGGGTGCGCTGCCCGGCGGCGGCCGTGACCGGGTCCCGGGCGTAGATGTCGGTCATGCCGGCGGCCACAGTGATGTGCCTGGTGGCCGCCAGGAGGATCGCGGCCTGTGCCATGGCCTCCCGTCCCGTCGTCTCGGGGAACCACAGGGTCCCGAAGCCGAGCGCCTCGGCCGCCGCGGCCGCCTTACGGACCTCGGGGGCGGAGAGGTGGTCGAAGTCTGCCGCCCAGATCCCCACGCGCCCAAGGCCCTGTGTGCGGGTGCTCATGCGTTCTGCCCTGTGGTGCGCATGGATTCCAGGAACGCGGCGATCTGGGATGCGCCGGTTCGCTTCAGCCAGCTACGGAGGTCCATCGCGGCGGGGTGGATCTTCCGGGTGGCGGCGATGTCGGCGCGGTAGCCGATGTGGTTGAGCCACTCGTTGGCGTAGGCGAAGTCTGTGCTCAGGGTCCGGATCGCTTCGATCGGAATCTGAACGTAGGGCAGTGATATGCCGAGTTCCTGCCCGATGGCCGCAGCGATCTGAACGGGCGCCAGTTCGTCTCCGGCCAGGGAGACAGCCTGGCCGATCCACTCCTCGGGGCGGGAGAACGCCAGCGCGGCGACGGCGCCGACATCGTCGACGGCCACGACCTGCTGGGGGATCTCCGGCGCGAGTCCAGTGGACAGGTTCCCGTTCCGCAGCGCGTAGCCGCCGGTGAAGTTCTCCATGAAGGACACCGGTCTGAGGATGGTCGCGGGCAGGCCGAGGGAGGCGATGTGCTGCTCGATCCGCCACTTGCTGACCAGGTTCACCGGCAGCTTCTCCTCAAGGTGCCGGTCGGCTTCGGCGACCGAGGTGAAGATGAAGTGCCCGATGCCTGCGGCGTGTGCGGCCTCGGCGACGTTCATGCCCCAGGCCACCTCGTCCTTGTCGGTGAAGTCCGGCGCGGTGCCGGGGGAGCCGACAGTGGGCTGGACGCTGAACATGCCCCAGGCGCCCTCGGCCGCGGCGATCAGGGAGTCGACGTCCTCCATCCGAGCCCGTACCACCTGTGCGCCGGCCTGCGCCAGCGCCGCGGCCTGCGGCCCGTCCGGGTCGCGCGTCAGGGCGCGCACCTGCCAGCCGTCGCGGAGCAGGTGACGGGTCACGGCCCTGCCCTGCAGGCCGGTCGCGCCCGCCACGATGACGGTCTTCTGCGTCGGTTTCACATTCGTCCCCATCGCGTCCATGCGGAAGAGGAGCCAACCGTAAGTGGGGTGGCCCTCCATTTCTTGTTCGCTACGATATGGAGGGCCACCCCACTTATCAAGCTTTCAGGAGCACCCGTGCCGAAGGACGCCACCACCCCGCCCCGTCGGCCGCTGCGCGCCGACGCCCGCCGCAACGTCGAGAAGATCATGGCCGCCGCCGGCGCCCTGATCGCCGAGCACGGCGCCGAGGCCTCCCTGGAGGAGGTCGCGCGCCGCGCCGGAGTCGGCTCGGCCACCCTGCACCGACATTTCCCGTCCCGGCATGAGCTCCTGGAAGCGGTCTTCAAGGACCGGGTGGCGGTTCTCTGCGCCAAGGCGGACGAGCTCCTCGCGGAAGGCGACCCGGGCCAGGCCCTGTCCACCTGGCTACACGCCGTCGGCGCGCATGCCGTGGCCAACCGGGGCCTGGGGGCGTCGCTGATGCGGGACGGAGACCCGGCGCTGGGCGAAACCTGCCACGGCATGATCACCACCGCTGGAGACGCCCTCCTGGCACGCGCCCAAGCGGCAGACGCCGTGCGTCCCGGCATCACCATCACGCTGCTGCTGAAGCTCGTAGGCGCCATCGCGCTGGCCACCGAGCAAGACACCGACGGCCCGGCCGAGGCCGACCTGCTGCTGGCGATCGCCATCGACGGTGTACGCACACCCTGACTGGGGCGAATTCACCGCCCGGCGGCTTCCCGCTGTGCTCGAAGTCATCTGGTTGGCGCGGTGCGGTGGGCTGGGTGCGACGCTGGAGTGGATGCGGGGCGGGTGAGTGGAGGTCCGGCGCGATCAGCTTCGGCCTGGTCACTTCTCTGAACTGTCCCGATGGGTGACGAACGCCGGGCCGGAGGGCATCGTTTCGGGGCGGCGAACGGAGTTTCTGACGAGCCTCGGGACGAGGTACTGGCGAGGCGTCGTTCGAGCGGGGGCGGATGCGGGTGTCGCCGAGGAGAAGATCAGCTGTTTGGCCTCGTAGTGGGTCCGCGCGGCCGGGGTCTACCAGCAGCCCCAACGGAACCGAAGGTGGCGAGAACGAGAAAGTCTGGCCGTTGACGAACACCGAGTCGGCTAGGACCTGTCCGGGCGATCTATCGGGCGACGGGTGCCCAGCGCCTCGGAATCTCGCTGTCGAAGGGCTTGTTGATTGAGGTAGAAGGGGGGCATGGACACCGCAGAGCTTCAGCGGACGCTGGACGAGAATATCGAACAACTTGTCGTGCATCACGGATACACCAACTATATGCGTGACTACGAGGTCATCGTCCACGTGTGGAACGGCCCCCAGGTCCCTCCGACCTACCTGCGGTACCTCTTCCGGTACTGCGTCGAGGCCCGATGCGAGACGTTCCTGTCCATGGACACCTGGCGGGATTCCTTGGACGACAGGCTCCTCGACTCCGAAACCGCTGACCCCGACCTTGGCGGTTACGTCTGGGGCGTGAGGTTTCACGAGCTGTACGGTGCCGAGCTTCGTCCTGAGTCAGAGGCTACGCGCCGCTGGTCGAAGGCAGTCGGGATCGACTTCCGAGAGGTTCACATCGAGACCAACGCGCACGATCTGACCTTGCTCTTCTCGGACCTTGAGGTGAGCGAGGTCCCGGTCGGATATGCGCCCTTCGTCACGGACTGAGAAGCAGGGTTCGCGTCATCTTGTGACTGGCGTGGCTTCGGATCGTTCTGCCTGCCATGGGGCGGGGTGATCTGAGTGACGCGGAGTGGGAACGGTTGCGGCCGTTTCTGCCGGTCAACAACAGGCGTTGTGGCAGGTGGCGGGACCACCGACAGGTGATCGGCGGGATTCTGCACCGGGTGCGGACTGGGGTTCAGTGGCGTGACCTGCCCGAACGGTTCGGGCCATGGAAGACCGTCCACGAACGCCACCGATTGTGGTCTGCCGACGGCACCTGGGAACGTCTGCTCCAGCAGGTCCAGGCCGCAGCCGATGCGGCAGGCGAGATTGATTGGGACATCTCGGTCTACTCAACCAGCGTGCGGGCGCATCAGCACGCGGCTGGCGCCCGCACCGACCCGCCGCCGGCCCCGCCTCAAAGGGGGCCGAAGCCCCAGAACACCAGGACGAGACGCCGTGGCAGAGCTTGTACGGCCACCTGGTGGAGGTGGTGCGGGAGGTGAGGGCCTGGGCCGCTCGCGCGGCGGGTTCACCAGCACACTTCACCTGAGTGCCGACGGCCGCTGCCGCCCGCTGTCCCCCTCATCGTCACCCCAGGTCAGCGGGCAGTCTGCACGCAGTTCAAACCAGTCATGGAGAAGATCCGCGTCCCGAAGCTCGGGCCTGGAAGGCCCCGTAAGAAGCCGGACAGCGTCGCGGCCGACAAGGCCTACAGCAACGGGCCGTGCCGCGGGTACCTCCGGCGCCGGGGCATCCGGCACACGATCCCGGAGAAGACCGACAGCCAGGCCGCTCGCCTGCGCAAAGGCTCACGCGGCGGACGGCCGCCAGGCTTCGACGAAGAGCGGTACAAGAAACGCAACACCGTCGAACGGGCCATCAACCGCTTGAAACAGCACCGGGCGGTGGCCACTCGCTACGACGAACGCGGTTACGGCTACCTCGGCACCGCAACAGCAGCAACCCTCACCATCTGGCTGCGAACGTGATCGCCCGGACAAGTCCTAGCTGTAGGTGGGCGTGCATACCCCCTCGGGTCTCTTCCTCAAGACCGCACGGCGTCGGCGGCTCGGTGCGCTTTCCGTCACGGCGACAGGCCCCGTCGACGTGTGGTTGGCGGTGATCCGGGGGTAGCGTTCCCGATATGGACTTTCGCACCACTGTTGAGCGCGCGCAGCGCCTTAAGCAGCTACACGCCGAGTACAAGCCGCTTGTGCTGCCTACCGTCTGGGATGTGTGGTCCGCGCGGGCGGCAGCCGACGCCGGGTTTCCCGCGCTGACGGTCGGCAGTCATCCGCTCGCAGCCTCCCGGGGGGCCGAGGACCAGGAGGGACAGACCTTCCAGGAGGTACTTGCCGCCGTCAGGCCGATCATCGCGGCGGTCAACGTCCCGGTGTCCGTGGACCTGGAGTCCGGGTACGGACACGAGCCCGCCGATCTCATTGCCGGACTCACCGAGGTCGGCGGCGCCGGTCTCAACATCGAGGACACCGTCCACTCGGACGGCGGACGTCTGCGCACCACGCAGGAGCACGCGAGCTACATCGCAGGCCTGCGCGCGGCGGCTGACGACGCGGGAATCCCGGTCTGGATCAACGGGCGCACGGACGTCTTCGCGCACGCGGAGGATGCCTCCGCCGCCCTCGACGAGGCGATCGAACGGCTGCTGGCCATGGAACAGGCCGGCGCCGACAGCGTCTACCCAGTGCGCATCCAGGACAACGACGACCTGCTCGCAGCGGTGACCGATGCCGTCGCCGTTCCGGTGAACTCCACGGCCCATCCCGTCAAGCACGATCTTGAGCGCTTTCGCCGCCTTGGTGTCGGCAGGATCACCTACGGCCCGCTGCTGCAAACCGCGATGACGGATGCCATGAAGGACATGCTCGGACCATGGGCGCTTTGAGGTAGCGAGGGGGGAGAAGTCTCCGTCTGGGCACGCTGAGCGACGAACCGAGGGAACCCGCTGCCGCCCGGGGCGCGCCGCTGGGAGACTCCGCGGATGGCCACGCAGCGGCTGCCGTTCCCGGTCCCGGACGAATGCGCCCACCACTTCGTCGACAGCTACGCCGACATGCACGACCTCGCCCGGGACCTGGTCGTGCCCGACGGCGTGTCTGAGGCCGCGGCGACGGTCCTGCGCACCGCCCGCGAACTGCTGCGCCAGTCGTACTACTGCCACGAGTACTCCACCGTGGCGGTCATGCACTCCCTGATCGCCGTGGAGTTCGTGCTGCGCGACCGCATCCCCGACGCGGGCAAGAAGCCGCTGCCCGGGCTCACCAAACAAGGCGTCGGCGCGGGCATCCTGACGGCCCGGCAGGCGGAGTACCTTGACTAGTACCGCGGCCTGGACTGGGCGGGGTATCTGCCCTCCTTCGCTGAACCCGAACCGGTGGTGGGTAGCAGGGCGGTTGAAAAGGCGAACGCGGTCGGTGACCCACCGGTTGCCTCTTTTCGTTACTTTGGCGGTGCGCTGACCAGCACGTTTACCGCCTTAAGATCTGCTGACGGCGGCTTCTGTCTTCTCCCTGGCTGAACCCGCGCCGGCGCAGACCACGCGGCTGTTTCGGGAGTTCCTCACCCGGCGTGCAGGGTCGGGGCTAGCCCGGCCCCGCGTGAGCCGGCAGATCGAGGACCGGGAGGGGTCGTAGAGCGGCCAGAGCAGGGTGACCTGGTAGCTCATGCTGTTCACCAGGACGTCCTGCAGTGCGAACCGGCCCCGCAGGACGAGGCACCGGGGCGGAGGGTCCACAGGCAGCTGGTTCTGGGTCTCCAGGGCGACAACGGCGAAGTCGATGCCGTGACAGGTGGTCTCGTCGTCCTCGTGAACAACCGTCTGCACCTCGGCGATGACGGCTACGTCGGGGGTCAGCTCCTGCGGGTACTGCTTGACCCGCGTTCCCGAGTACGGCAGGAACGAAGCGAAGTCGATGCTCACGAGCTGCCCGCCCACCCCGGCCACGTCGGCGTTGATCCAGCCCGTGTAGACCTCCAGGAGGGCAGGTTCGCCCCGCACGTCCTGAACCCGCGACTCGACGTGCCCGACGTGATGGACACGTCCGACGGGGAAGACACCCAGCGTCATACGACCAGCGTGACAGCCCTGTCGCGGGGGTGCATCTCGTGCCTCGGCGGAAGCGAAGCCCGAGGCGGCAGATCCGCAACGGCACGGCGCACGGCCGGGTCAGGCACGCGGTGGCTCGGTAACGGCGCCCGGGCGAATGTCACACCGTTGACTCTTGCCATACCTCCAGCAAGTGACGGGGGATTCAATTCGGACCCCCGCGCTACCTGCGTGAGGAGCTCGACATGACGTACACCAGCAGCGCCCGGCAGCCCGCCCCGGGGCCTCGCCCGACCCTGGACAAGGGGTGCTGAGCGCCCTCCGGGCGGCCTGGCGGGTACCTGCCGCTGACTGCCCTGGCCGACGCGCGGTGTCCTGGGAGGTGTCGGAGAGTCTGCGGCGTGGGCGGGAGACTTTGGTCATGGACGTGGAGTCGGTGGCAGCAGAGTTGTACGGGCTCAGGCCGTCGGAGTTCACCGCGGCCCGGGACGCGCAGGTGGCGAAGGCCCGCACGGCCGGAGACAAGGACCTCGCCAAGGCGATCGCGGCGTTGCGCAAGCCGACGGCCGCGGCGTGGACCGCCGGCTTACTAGCCCGCCACCGGCCCAAGGAGGCGCACGGCTTGGTCCAGCTCGGCGAGGCGCTCCGTGCGGCGCACCGGACGCTGGACGCCGGGCAGTTGCGAAAGCTGTCGCATGATCAGCATGTGGTGATCGGCGAGCTCGCGCGCACGGCGCGCGTCCTGGCGGTGGAGGCGGGTCAGGCGGTGAGCGAGCCGGTGCAGCGGGAGGTCGAGCAGATCCTCCACGGCGTCGTCGCCGATGCCGACGTCGCCGCGCAGTGGGAGGCGGGCCGTCTCGCGACGACCCCGGACCCGGTGTCGGGGTTCGCCGGTCTTGAACCACAGCCGGGCGCCGCACCACCACGATCGATCCAGCCGGCACCCGCCGGATCGCCGAAGGGCCACCGGCCCCCTCCAGCACCGGATGCCGCGGCTGCACTCGCACGCCGAGAGCGCGTGGAGGCGGTCGAGGCGGAGTTGAGCGAGGCCCGGGCGGAGGAGGTGCGCCTGGAGGCCGGCCAGGCGGCGGCGCTCGAGCTGGCGGAGCGTGCACGCGCGGCGGTCGAAGCGGCTGAGGAAGGCGTACGGGCCGCGACGCAGCAGCTGGAGGCGGCACGTGCGGCGAGGGCGGATGCCCTCGCCCGCCTACGGGAAGCCGAACGCGTGACTGCGAAGGCGCGCACCCGCGTGAAGGCTGCGGCCCGGAAGGTCGAGAAGCTCACGGACTCCTGAGAACCTGATCCTGAACTTCCGACCCAGGCCTGGATCCTCCCGGCGGAGGCCGTGAAGTTCGGCGGCGTCGGGGGGACTGCGAGTCCAAAGTAGGTCAGAGTCTGTCCTACATAGCCTCTAGCCTGCGGTTTATGCAGAAATACGAGGACGGCGTCGAGATTCTTGTCCCCGCGAGCCCGGCCGAGCTGGAGGCGTGGCTCGACGAGCATCACGGGGAGCGGACCGCGCTCTGGGTGAAGATCGCCAAGAAGCATTCCGGCATCCCGTCGCTCACCTGGGAAGAGATGGTCGACACGGTGCTCTGCTTCGGCTGGATCGATGGTCTGCGGCGCGGCTTCGACGACACGTACTTCCTGCAGCGCACGACACCCCGCCGCCCTCGCTCGCCCTGGTCGCAGGTGAACGTCGGCAAGGCCGAGGCCCTGATCGCCGAGGGACGGATGCGTCTCCGCGGCCTCGCCGAGGTCGAGGCAGCGCGGGCGGACGGTCGCTGGGCGACGGCATACGCTTCGCAGAAGAACGCCACCGCACCGCCGGATCTCGTCGAGGTGCTCGACGCGGACCCGGCGGCCCGGGCGTTCTACGAGACGCTCGGCAAATCCGACCAGTTCGGCCTCTATCTCAGCCTGGTCACCGCCCGCACCGAGAAGACCCGGCTGGCCCGCCTGGAGCGGATGGTGGCGACGATGGCGAGGTCCGAGCGGCCATCATGATCAACCGTACTGTGGGTCCATAGGGCCTGCCGTTGAATCCGGTCGGAGCTCGCGGTCGGAGCACGAGGTTGGAGCCCGCCGTCGGAGCCCGAGGTCGGAGCCCGCCGTCAGAGCTTGCCGAAGGCGACCCCGCGCCAGGTCCAGCCGGCACTGAGGACGGCGTCCCGCAGTGGATCCTTCATGTCCGCGGGATCGAAGCGGAACGTCTCCGTCTTCTCCAGCTTGCCGTCGGCCCCCCGCCCGATCTCCCAACGGCGCGAGACCGCGGTCACCTGCCCGCGGGAGTATTCGCGCGAGGCCGCCAGGCTGGGGGTGCCCCCGACCCAGGTGATCTCCCACTGCTCGTCGACGGTCCGCACCTCGTGGTTCCCGGGGACTAGGCGCATCCGGGTCTTGAGCGTCCGGTCCAGCTGGGTCCTGGCGAAGAAGGTGCGCCAGGCCGGCTCAAGGATCCGCCACTCGGCCACCAGGTCGGCGCCCTCCGCGGGAGTGGCGGCGCGTACCAGGTACGGCACGTCCGGCCCGTTGAGCGAGAGCAGGGCCTCCCGGACCTCTTGCGCGGAACGCTGTGCGACACCGCTGTCAGGGTGCCTGGTGCCGGTCAGTTTGTCGAAGAGGCCCATCAGGGCAGCCTGCCTTCCGCGTCGGAGTGACGCACTAGGACGCCGTCCCGGCGGTGTCCGGGCGGACCGTGCGGAGGAAGTCCTGGAAATCGCCCAGGACATGGTCGTGCTGGTCCGCGGTGGCGGTCAGGACCAGCTGGATCACCGCGCGCCTGCGCCGGTCCGCCAGGTCCAGGACCGTCAGGTAGACGTGGGACTGGACGAGGTCGCGGGGGGTGCCGTCGATGAGGGCCGAAAAACTCAGCCGCTGGGCCAGGCCGGGTGCGTCCGCGGTGCCGGTCGCGCGGCGGGCGGTCAGCACCACGGATTGCGCGGCCTCGCGCAGCCGCTCCACCGACTCGTCAGCGATGTCGTCGAGCGTCGCCGCGTCCGGCCGGAAGTCCCCGTCGACGGTGATGTTGGCGGTGAATCCCGCGTCTGGCTCGGGGTGCAGAGCGACGAAGGCCACGCCGGCGGCGGCCACCTCGTCCAGGGGTGCGGGCCGCCAGCTCTCCGGGAGGGCGAACTCGATGGGGACCGGCAGTGTCGTGGGCACCTCGGGCCTTCCTTCCAGGGGGTCGTGCATCAGTCGAACCAGCCGCCGACGGTGCCCTTGACGGAGCCGGCGAAGTCGCCGACCGCGTCGGCCGCGTCGCCGGCGGCATCCACGACCTTGTCGGGATCGACGGTGAACTCGAGCCCCACGGCGCCGCCTTTGCCGGGGGAGAGGCCCACCTTGCCGCCGAAGTGGTATTTGCCGTCGTCCTCCTTGCCGAAGGTCAGTTTCGCCTCGGCCCCCGGACCGTACCAGCCCTCCGCCGTCGAGCCGAAGCCGATCCCGCCGACCTCCGCTCCTCCGGCGACCGAGCCCTTCGCCCCGGCGAACGCCTTCGCGTTGAGGGTGACCCCGTCCTTGCCCGCACGGGCCCCGAGCTGGGCCTCGGCGCCGGCGAATCCCTCGGCCCGGCCGTAGGCGCCGACATGCCCGTAATCGACGCGCCCCTCGACCAGGGCACGTGCTCCCACGGAGGCCTCGGCCTTGGCGTTGACGCCCTTGTCGGTGAATCCCCAGTTCGCGGAGGCCCTGGCGCCCGCGTAGCCGTCGGCGATCCCGGACAGTTTCAGGTCGCCGTTGGTCAGGGAACCCTTCGCGGTGGCGTGGAAGAGGTCGGCGTAGGCCTTGGCCGAGGCCTCCTTGCCGTACTTGGTGCCGGTGGCCGAAGCACCCAGGTCGGGCCCCGTGAAGGTGGTCTCGCCCTCGGCGGTCCACCCGTCCGTCTTCGTGCCGACGTCCTTGTCCGGCCGGGGCGCTCCCGCCTTGGCCAGGTCGGTCTCGGGGTGGGCGTTGAACCCGTTGAGCGTCTCGTCGCCCCGGCCCAGGAGGTCGCGGTTGCTGTCGACGACGGCGGAAGCAAGGGCGGTCCTGACGCCCTCGTCGAGCACGGTGAAGGCCTTCACCCAGTCGTCGATGTGCGCCTGCCACCGGCTGACCGCGTCCCTGATGGAGGCCTGGCCGTCGGGGTCGTGGTGGTAGGCGCTGCGCTCGGCGGGGGTCAGCTTCCCGTAGTCGAAGGCGACGCGGCCCCCCTCGGAGACGGTCATGCCGGCGGCGATGGCGTCGGCGCGGGCGCTTTCCAGCTTCTTCCTCAGCTCGGCGAACTTCTCGTGGGACTGCCGCAGCAGGCTCGCGACCGCCTTGGCCTGGGTCTGGGCGGCGGCGTATTCGTACCGGGTCGCCGCGAAGCCGGTGTGGGCGGCCTGGGCGCTGACACCGATCCAGGTCTGCTCCGTGCCGATCTTCTGGACGGTGTCGCCGTAGCGGGTCTCGACCTTGTGCAACTCGGCCGCCATCTCGTCCCATGCGCCCGCGGCCGTCGTCAGCAGGCCCAGGTCGATGGTCATGACTTCGTGGTACGTCGGCATCGCGGTTCCCCCTACAGACCGTTCAGCTTCGACTGCGGCGCCAGGAACTGGTCGCCCAGCCCGGTGTCGTTCCGGGTGAAGAGCGAGGAGGCCCCGCGCAGCGAGTTCTTCTCGCCCGACAGGCGGCCCATCAGGGTCTTCACCTGCTGGTGCCAGGTGTCCGTGACGGTCTTCAGGCCGTGGGCGGTCTCCCAGCCGGCGAAGCCCTTCTGGGCCGTGGCGGTGTCCTGGTCCGCGTGTACCGAGGCCTTCTTGGTGCCCGGCTCCAGTTCGGTCTCGATCGTGCCCGCGGCGGCCTTCTTCTCCGCGGGCGTCGAGGCGAAGTCCCCGGAGCCGCCGGGGGCGAACGGACCCGTGGGTCCTGTCGCCCCGTTCAGCCGCATGTCCACCTGCCGGTCCGCGGCGTCCGCGTGTGCCCGGTTCCACTCCTGGCCGAATTCAACTGACATGGCTGCGCCCCCCGATGGATCGGGGTCGATCATATGTACACCGAAGGATCGGGGGCCAAGCGCCCTCGGGTTCCGTTACAGGGCCGCTTCCCAGGTCAGGGTGGTGCCCGGTGCGGTGCCCGGGGCCGGATTCCCGCCGCGACCCGCAACTGCCACCACTGCCAGCAGCCCGTCACCATTGTCACCATCGTCGCGCTCCTGGCGACACCAGAAGCCGCCCGGCCCTCGATGCCCACGGGCCTTCCCGACGTCGTCCCACTGCGCAGGGCTCCGTAACAGCACCATCAGCTGGCCGGCCTGGAAATCCGGCTGCCGCAGGCAGGCCCTGATGGCAGAGTGCGGCCATGATTTTCCTACGTTGTGAAGCGGTCCGATGGGTCGATGACGAACCCCAGCCCGGCCTGGTCGAGGTCCGCTTCACCGACGCGCACCACCAGCAATGGACCTTCATCGAGAAGTGGCCCCGGTTCGGTGGTGAGGACCTTCACCCCAACTCCGGCTATCCCGTCGAGGTGGGAATCCTCTGCGACATCCTGGACAGCGCCAGCAGCCCAGGCACCCCGGACACAGTCAAGATCTCCGTCACCCCTTGGGGAGTCGAATCGCTGGAAGGGAAAGTCGAGTTCGAAGTGCGAGCTGATCAATTGACCCACAGCTGAGGTTCACGATCACTGGGCCCCGCCGACCTGACGGTGGGCGGGGCCCACGCATGCTCTCAGGCTCGCGTGCCGCGAAGGAGCGCCCGGACGCCGGCGCGGCCGAGCTGCTGGGACTACTGCGGGAGGCCAAGGAGCAAGAAGTCCAGGTGAAGGCGGCCCAGCGGGAGATCCTGCGCGAGGCCCAGGGGGCGGCGACAGCGGGCCCGACAGCCGCCGAGCAGGCTCCGGCCGGGGGAGCGGCGGACCTCCCGGCACACTCCCAGCGGGACTCCGAGCCGGCCCGACTTTTGTCCGCGGACAAAAGTCGGGCCGCTGATCGTCAGACCCCCGGACCTTTCAACAGTCCCAGATCGACGCGCCGGGTCGCCTAGGCTGTCTGTCGAAAGTGGATCTTGTGCTGTGGATGATCACCGTTCATGGGTCGGGGAGATCTCACGGACGAGCAGTGGGCGGTGCTGGAGCCGTTGTTGCCGAAGGGCACGAAGGCGGGTCGGCCACCTGTCTGGCCTCGGCGGCGGTTGATCGATGGCATACGGTTTCGGGTCCGTACAGGGGGTTGCGTGGCGGGACATGCCCGTCGAGTACGGGCCTTGGGGCCGGGTCTACGACTTGTTCCGCCGGTGCCAGCGGAACGGCACCTGGCATCAGGTCTTCACCCGGCTGCAGTCCTTCGCCGACGCGAAGGGGAGGATCACGTGGGACCTGAGCCTCGATTCCACGGTCTGTCGTGCTCATCAGCATGCGGCTGGGGCCCGCAGGCAGGGTGACCTGCAGAAGGAACCGCCAGGCGGTGTGTTCACCGAACCCGAGGATCGCGGACTGGGTCGCTCACGCGGCGGGTTCACCACCAAGTTGCACCTGGCCGTCGAGCAGGGTCAGAAACCCATGTCGATCGTGATCACGGCCGGGCAGCGCGGCGACTCGCCGCAGTTCGAACCCGTTTTGGACAAGATTCGCGTGCCCCGCATCGGTCCGGGACGGCCACGCGTCCGCCCCAACCGCGTGCGGGCCGACAAGGCGTACGCCTCCCGCAGGAACCGCGGCTACCTGCGCCGCCGCGGGATTCGCTGCACCATCCCGGACAAGGCCGACCAGGCCCGCAACCGCCGAAGGCTCGGTTCCCGCGGCGGCCGGCCGCCGCGCTTCGACCCGGCCGACTACCGCGAGCGCCACGCGGTCGAGTGTGGGATCAATCGCCTCATGAGGAACCGCGCTGTCGCCACGCGGTACGACAAGTCGCTGTTCCTCGGTCGGATCGTCCACGGTACGACCGCCCGCTTCAACTACACGCAGCAGTGGCTTCAGCATGCACGCGACTGCCCAGCCGTCCACAACCTCCCAAGGCAGAACACCTAGGGCTCGGCGAGGCCCTGCGCCTCGCCCACCGGACGTTGGATGCCGCAGCGCTGCGGAAGCTCTCGCACGACCAGCATGTGGGGGTCGGCCGCCCCGCCCGCACGGCCCGCGCCCTGGCCGCCGACGCCGGGCTTACCCAGTGCCAGGAGTCCGCGATCGGGCGCTGGGCTGCCAGCGTGGAGAACTCAACAGCCATAGTCACCGCCACGGGTGAACGGACCCTAGCCCGATGACGAGGCCGACCGCGCCGCCCATCCTCCCAGGAGAGGAAACTGCGATCTTTGCCCAGGCGGACGAGCTCAACGCCCACATCGCTCGGTTCCTCGAACACTACGGGTAGGCTCGTATGTATGGGAATTGACTGGGAGAACATACTCGGCGCAAGCGGTAACGGTCTCGACGATGCCTACGACAGCGCGGTCTCCGCGGTCATCTACAGCGATGACCCGGTGGAGGACCGTCGGCCACTCCCAGTCGGCGAAGAGCACGACGACACAGACGGCTTGCGCTGAACTGAGCGCACGCACGAAACGCCCCGGCATACCACGGCGTTTCGCCGTCTCAGAGGTCGTGTCAGGTCAGGGGGTCAGTCAAGAGGCGGCCGAGCTCAACTCTGCGGCTCGTCGCCGCCTTCACCGAACTCGTCATCCCCGGCAACGGCACAGGCGAGGGCCAGCACTACGGCACGGGGGTGCTGCCCGAGCACCGAGGTCGCGGCCTCGGCCGATGGATGAAGGCCGAGTCGATCCGACAGGCCCACAGGGACTATCCGGACCTCGGTGGCCTCCTGACCGACACCGCCGACAGCAACGCGCACATGCGACGGGTCAACGACGGTCTCGGCTACACACCCACGCACACGACACACCAGTATCAGCTCGACCTTTAGCAGAGAGCGGACGGGCCGGACCGGGACATCAACCCGCCCGGCCTGTCCGTGCTTTCGCTACACGCCCTAAAGGTTGTTGCAGAACGTCTGGGATGGGGCATTCCTCTTGTATGGGTGGGGTGTTGCGGGCTGAGTCGGTGTGGGTGGAGACGTTCACTGGTCTACGGATGGACCGTTTCGCGAAGCTCGTGAAGGTGGTGCGGGAGCGGGGCGGAAACGGCCCAGGTGGAGGCCGTCCATGGTGCCTGCCACTGCCGGACCGGGTGCTGCTGGTGGCCGTTTACTACCGAACCAATCTCACGATGCGCCAGCTCGCCCCGCTCTTCGGGATCTCCCCGGCCACCGTCTGCCGGGTGATCAACAGGCTGGGTCCGCTCCTGGCGCTGGAGCCGGCCCCGCGACCCGTCGCCGACGTGGACCGGTTGTGGATCGTGGACGGCACCTTGATCCCCGTCCGCGACCGCACCGTCGCCGCCTCGTCCCGCAACTACCGCTTCTCCGCGAATGTGCAGGTCATCATCGACGCGGACAGCCGCCTGGTCGTCGCAAGCGCACGCCCAGCGCCCGGCAACAAGGCCGACGCCCACGTCTGGCGGGAATCGGACCTACCGGCGACGGCGGCCGGGACGACTGTCATCGCGGACGGCGCCTACCTCGGAACAGGGCTCATCGTCCCGCACCGCAGACGAGCCGGACGGCCCCTCCTGCGCGGCCAGGAGGAGGACAACGCCGAACACCGACGGGTCCGCGCCCGCGTCGAGCACACCTTCGCCCGCATGAAGAACTGGAAGATCCTCCGCGACTGCCGACAGAAAGGCGACAGCCTCCACCACGCCGTCCAGGCCGTCGCAACCATGCACAACCTCGCTATGGCCCGGTGAAACAGCAGGTCAGACAACATACAAGCCCGCCCACACCCACGCTTCTGCAACAACCTTTAGTACTACGGGGCTGGATCTGTGTTGTTCGGAGTCGCCTGCGTCGGCGGAAGTGATAACGCCAGGGGTCAGCTTGGTGTTTCCGGCGGAAGGTCAGCCAGGCTCAGTGGTCGCAGCCTTCGCCTTCGGGGCCGGGTAGTGGTCGTCGAGGTCAGTTCACACGCTTGCAGCGGATCGTGCCCTCGTTGGAGCCGGCCTTCTTCTCCAGCGAGGCCAGCACCCGCCGCAGATACCCCGTGCGCACGCCGCGACTCCGGCCGGCCGGGGTCGCCTCCTCTACGCCATGGTGACGGTCAGCCGCGCGGCGGAAGCTGGTCGTACGTCTTGAACGTGTAGTACGCGGACAGATTGATCGAGTTTCCGGTCGTGGCGGGGAGGCCGAGGCGGTTGTTGACGAGGCCGCCGAGGGGGCCGCAGCCGGTCGCGGCCGGGGTGGTGAAGGTGTCGTCGTACGCGTTGAACTTGATGATCGGCGGGTTCGTGGAGACCAACTGGGCGCTGCCCAAGCGCTTGAGGCGGAACTCGATCGGGGCGTCACCGCCGCCGATGACGCAGCCGTCGGGCAGGGCGGGGCTGACGGCGCGGAAGCGCAGGGTGAACAGGCCCATGTTGTTCCCGACGGAGTAGAAGTCGGAGCGGCCGCCGTACTCCGGCTGGAGGGTTAATGCCATCCGCGGGTTGTGCGCGCCGGCGGGCCAGCCGAGGATCCCGCCGGGCACGGTGGTCGGCCCGCCGCGCAGGGCCCCCCAGACCTGGCCGTTCGAGCCGTCGGGCAGGGGACCCTCTGCGTGGGTGATGGTCATCGGGGCGAGCTCGGGGAGGGTGCGGTTGCCGAGGGTCAGCGAGCCCGTGGCGGTCAGGACTTCGCACTTCCAGCGGGTCGCGTCGACCCCGGCGGGGATGGCGGGGCAGTCGCCGAAGTCGTAGGCGGGTGCGGCGGCCGGGGCGTTGGCGGCGGGCGGTTCGGCGGCCTCGGCGGCCCCGGTGGCGGTGAAGGCCGCGGCGCCGAGCACGGCGGCGAAGGCGATTCCGGCGCCGGTGCGGCGGAGGCCGGCCTGCGTGCGCTTGTCTGTGGTGATCTGCATGCCCTCAGCGTGCCGCTGGGCCCGCATCGCGGACTATCGGGGCGGCCCCTTGGCGTACCCCGAGCTGACCCTGATGCCACATCAGGGTGAGCCCCTTGCACGGAACTTGCGCCCACCATTGCAGAGGAGCCGCGACCTCGGGATGGTGCCGAGCCCGCTGTGGAATCCAGCCCTGTAGTACTAGTGCCGCATCAGGCAACGTTTGCCCTCTTGTGCTCTTACGTGCCGTCTTGGTGCTGTGTCGGGCGGCGCGTGACCGTCACCCCAATTGACAGTTGGTTACCGAACTGCGCCAGTCACGGCGCCAGGTTCCCTGGCGACGAATCCGGTCGTCGGCCACCATTGGACCAGTCACAGGAGTGCATGGAGTGGGGGAGATGCGAGTGGCTGAATCGAGGCCATCATGGCCGGTATTTGCGAGTCTGGGTGTCACGGCCCTGGGCATCATCGTTGGGCTAATGGCTTGGTTGTTTCCCATGGCCGACGGGGTGACGTCAGAGGGGCGGCGCTCAAGCGATACGGCTGAAGCCGGGGCAGGCGGGGGCGCACCTTCCGGGGGCACCCCGCAGCCCACTGAACCGAAGGCGCCGAAGACGCCCGAAGGGGATGCTTCCCTGTCGGCGGCGCCTGTCTCCCCGGCCCTCAGCGGCCGGACCCCTGCAGGCTGGGCGGGGACGTGGCGCGGTTCCACAAGCAATGACGAAGAGCTGATCATCGTGAATCTGCGGGCAGGGAAAGAAGGCCAGGCGGTCGGCACGATCGAGTGGCCCGTGGCGCCGTGCAAGGGAGAGCTGACCCTGGTGGCTGTCATAGGCGAAAAGCTGGTCATTCACGAGGTCATAACCGAGGACCCCAAGGGGACATGCCGAGCCGAGGCGAAAATCGACTTCAACCTCAAGGGGGCCACATTGTTCCTCGGCGGGTCGGAATGGGGAAAAGAAGCGACCCTGCGGCGTGCATGACAGCCGACCTCCGCCACTCTCGGCACATGAATGACGGGGGCTCGACGTCGTCTTAGGAGTCGCTTGGCTATGAGACGACCTCAAGAGGCTCGGCTGAGGTTCAGGCGACGTTCGCTCTGTCGACGAGGACGCGTAGGCGTCGGTCGTCCTCGTGGCGGTTTCGCCAGATGATGTAGCGGAGGATCATGCTGCCCTGTTCCTTGTGGTCGGCGTGGTCCGTGCCGTCGAGAGCACGTAGTGTCGGAGGTCAGCAATTCTGTTTCCGCGTCTGCGGGAATGAACCAGGCCGGGTCGTGTGGCTTCAAGCGAGGCTGTCCCTTTTCCCGCGCATGCGGGGATGATCCCGACATGGCGCCGGCTGGTCCGATCTTCCTGGACCGCCCCGCTGAACGCGCGGGGATGGACCCATCGACGGCGCGCCGATCATGTACCCCATGTCCGTCCCGCTGTTGCGGGAATGATCCGGTGTCCAGCGGGATCTGCGTGGTGGTCAGCGTCTTCTCCCCGCGCGCGCGGGGGATGAACCCTGGATCTTGTGCACCGGCTGGTCTGCCCTGACCTGCTCCCCGCGCCCGCGGGGATGACCCCCCGATGGTCCAGGCCGACAAGCACGACGTCGACTGCTCCCCGCGCACAGGGGGATGACCCCTTCTTGAGCCGCGCAGTTTGCTCGGACATCTGCTGATCCCCGCTGCACGCGGGGATGACCCCGGGGCGGACATCTGCGGCACGACGAATTCGCCCTGCTCCCCGCGTACGCGGGGATGACCCCGACAGTGCTCAAGCCCGGATGGTGTTCGACGCCTGCTCCCTACAGCCGTAGGGATGGACCCTCCTTGGCCGTGGCGCAGCTTGTTCTTCATGGTCCGGACTCGATTGTCGTACCCGGCGTCTAGGGTCCTGGGTGATGGGGCCGGTACCGGGGCCGCCAGCACTGGAGACGGGTACCTCCCCGGTCTGCGCGGGGGTGGTTACGGCCCAACCGGCGTCCGGGCTCTGTTGAGGGCCGCGAGCGAAGCCCGCCAGCGCCGGCTCCATCCCTGGCTCGGATGGCCGTCGGACTGGTTCCCCCGCTGAGGGAGCCGCCTGACACATGGGCGGCCTTCACCGATCCTGTGTTCCGGCCAAGCAATTCACCTCCGAACTCACCAAGGCCGAGGTCTGCCCCGAGATCTGGGACTCGCATGCCTCGCTGGGGTGCGCCCGCGCCCGCGGGACTCCCATGAGCCGGACTCCTCTGTGCTCGCTTGGAGAGACAAGTCCGTTCGTTCTAGGGCAAGTTGAGATTCTCCGAACCCGCCCTCCGGCCCGCGTCCCCCTGCTAGCGTCCTGCTTCATTCCAGCAGGCAACCGTTAAGAGCAGGAAGCGAACGATGCAACTTGGCTGATTCGATACGCCCTCGGTGGGATCCCCGGCGGCAGCCGTGCGTACGGGTCCTGACCCTCGACGACCGGCTCGTCGAGCTCAGCCTCGTCGACGTGCTCCACGATGCCGATGCCCTTCGCGGCGTGGAAGGGGACACGCCGGGGGAGAAGGTCGCCGTCATCGAGTTCCTGCTGGCCATCTGCTTCGCCTCCGGTACCTACCCGGCGTCCGCCGCCGAGTGGCCGGCCTGGGTCGACGGGAAGGACGGGCTGAGGCCCGCCGCCGAGTGGCTCGCCGGGCGGCCCGAGGACGAGGTGTGGGACCTGTTCCACCCGACCGAGCCGCTCGGGCAGAACTCCCTCCTCGCCCCCTTCCTCGACCAGCGGGGCGCCGGCCCGGCGCAGCTGGTGATCGAGCAGGTCGGCGATTACAACCAGTTCTTCGACCACCACCACCTCGACCACCCCGACCCCTTACCCGTCGCCCGCGCCTTCCGCGCCATGCTCACGCAGCACGTGTACGGGCCGGCCGGACGGGCCCGGATCTCCGGCAAGGAGACGCTCGGCCCCACCATCACCAACCTCGCCGCCACCCGCCTGGGGACCCGAATCCGCGTCATCGCGCTCGGCGAGACCCTCGGCGAGACCCTCCGCCTGAACCTGGCCCCCGTCTCCGGGCCGCCCGGCGAACTGAACCGCTCCTGGACCACCGGCAAGGAGCGCCGCGGTTTCACGACGAAGCCCCAGGCCCGCCCGGTCAGCGGTCCCGCGGACCTGCACAGCTACCTCGGCCGGTCGGTCCTGCTCCGCCCCACGCCCGAGGGGGACGCCGTGGACCGGGTGCTCCTCGGGGCCGGCGAACTGCTCGCGCTGACGGAGGAGCACCTCCAGGACGCGGTCTCCGCCACGCGGGCGGACGGGACGAGCAAGCCGCTCTGGGCCTCCGCGACCCGCGCCGTGTGGCGCGACGCCCACTCCCTCTACGCGGCCGTGGACAAGGCCCGTTCGTCCGACGGAGCGAACGACGGCAAGACCCTGTACCGGCGGCTCGCGCTCTTCCCCCCGGAGGACGTCGCCCCCGAGCCCGGCCAGCAGCCGGCCCGCCGCGTCGAGCTGTGGACCGTCGGACTCGTGGCCAAGCAGACCACGGCCATCACCTGGGTCGACGGGACGTTCCCCTTCGCCCCCGGCCTGGAGGCGCGGCTCTACCTCGCCTCCTTCCGCGGTTCGGAGATCGCCGAGTACGTGGCCTCCGCCCTGAGCAGGGCGGCGTACGCGGCCTGGACCGTCGTCTACCCGAACCCCAAGCCGGCCGACAAGACCGGCCAGATCGCGCGCTTCGACGCGCGCGGCATGCACTGGGCGGCGACGCGGGAACCGTTCGACCTGCTGATGGACGAGACCACCATCGGCGAGCCCGTCCAGGAGTGCCTGCTCGACTACGCGGCCACGGTGGCCGCCTCCGCCCGGGGGTTCCTCACCGCGCGCCTCGACTCGCTGCCGCGGAGCAGGCAGGGCGCCAAGGCGCAGGCAGCGGCGCTGAAGCGGTTCGACGACGAGCTGGCCTCGCCCAAGGCGCCGGCCGAAATCCGAGGGGAGAGGGCATGACCACCCGAGCCGAGTCCGAGGCCAAGTCCGGCCCCAAAACCAGTGAGACCAGTGAGAGCAGCGCCGCCCTGACCGCCTGGCTCGCCAGCCTCGTACACAACCGCCACTACGGTAGCCTCGCCGACCTCCGGCGCCCCCGGGTCCGCAAGGAACCGCACTTCCGGGCCATCTGGTACAGCCCGGGCGTGGAGCAGGAGGAGATCTACGAGCAGGTCGCTTTCCTCTTCGCCGTCTACCACCAGGGCAAGTCCGAGCCCTCCTATGGCTACGGGAGCCTCGGAGAGGCCGCCCGTCGCATCGGCAGCGGCGAGAAGCAGGGTCCGGAGGACCCCGGTGCGGCCCGTCTCGTCGACCGGATCGTCTCCAGCCGCCGCATCCCCTGGCGCCACCTCCAGCACACCGTCGCCCGGTTGCGCGCCTGCGGAGCGAAGCCGCCCTCGTGGGCCCGGCTCGCCGACGACCTGAGCCAGTGGAACGACCGCAAGGCCCGCGTCTCCTACGAGTGGGCCGTGGACTTCCACAACTCTCGCTCCCGGGCCGCCGGTGCCCGCACCGCCGGCACGATCGCCGACCCGACCCAGAAGGGCACCACCACGTGACCAGCAACGCCACCTCCACCGGGCGCCAGTTCCTCTCCCTGCACCTCCTGGAGACCCTGGTCGCCGTGCTGCCCGTACGCGACGAGAACGGCTCGCCCAAGTCCATCGTCTACGGCGGCACCGAGCGCCACATGATCACGAGCCAGGCGCGCCGCCGCGCAGAACGGGTCCACACCCGTGACCGCGCCAACAAGGGCATCGGCGCCCTGGCCGGCCGGACCACCGCCACCCGTACCCGCGAGTGGGCACTGATCACCAGCCGGGCCCTGGCCTCCGCACACGGATGGGACCCGGACGAGGCCGTCCGTACGGCCCGTGCCGTCATCGAGGCCACCGGGCTGAAGTTCGGCGACCCGGGCAAGAAGACCGTCGCGAACCTGACCAAGGTGCTCCTCTTCGCCCCCTCCGACGCCGGCACGCGCATCGCCGCCCACATCCACGAGCAGGCTGCGGAACTCCGGCCCTGGACGGCGGAGTACCTGACCGCACAGGCGGCGGCCGCGCCCAAGCCGAGGAAGGGCGGCCGCAAGAGCGCCGCCCAGGAATCGGCACTCGAAGCGGACGAGGCCGCGGAGGCCGTGGAAGGCGCGGCTGCCCCGGCCGACGCCAAGCTGCCCCCGCTGCCGGCGGCGACCCGCGCCGCGGTCCTCACGGCCCTCGCCCCGCGCGATGCCATCGACATCGCCCTGTACGGCCGCTTCCTCGCCGAGATCGCAGACTCCCCGAACGTGGACGGCGCGGTCCAGAGCAGCCATGCCTTCACCGTCCACGAGGCCGAGCAGGTGGACGACTTCTACGCCGCCGCCGACGACGCGAAGCTCGACCGCAAGAAGAACGCCCTGGACTTCCTCGACATCGCGGACGACGCCGGCGCCGGCATGACCGGCTACCAGTCCCTGATCACCGGCACCTTCTACCGGCACGCCGTACTCGACCGCGTGAAGCTGCGTACGAACCTGCGGGCCGCCGGCATGACGGTCGAGGAGGCCGAGGAGGCGTCGGTGGCGGCCGAGGAGGAGTTCGTCACCGCCTTCGTCGACGCGTTCCCCGAGGCGAAGAAGAACTCGACCGCCTCCACCGGTTCGCTGCCCGCCCTCGTCCTCGCCTTCGAGGGCGAACGCCCGTACAACTACGCGGCGGCCTTCCAGGCCCCGATTGACGAGAACCCCGAGGACAAGGGCGGCGAGGGCCCGGCCGGGCCGGCCGCGGTCAAGCGGCTGCTGAAGCACCACGCCTTCGTCAGCACGCGCCGCCCCGACATCACATCGGGCCGCGTCCTCACCTACGACCCCCAGATCGACGAGCTCCTGGGCACGCTGAAATCCCCCGGCGCGGAGCCCGTCACCTCCGCCAAGGGGCTGACGGCGTGACGCACGTCCTGCTCGTACGGCTCGCCGCCCCCCTCCAGTCCTGGGGGGCGGTGTCACGCTTCGCCGCCCACCGCGACACCCACACCCGGCCCACCAAATCGGCGGTGATCGGGCTGTGCGCGGCGGCCCTCGGCCGGGACCGCACCGACCCGGTGGACGACCTCGCAGGGCTCGTCTTCGGTGTACGCGCCGACCACCCGGGCACTCCGGTACGCGACTACCACTCGGTCGGCGCAGGCAAGTACCCGCTGCGCCCGCGCGACGTCATCACCGACCACCGGCGGGCGGCGGCGGTGGCCAAGAGCATGGAAGCCGCCGATGGACCGGGCTTCGGGCACCACGAACTGGCCGGGTGGTACGGGGCTCCGAAGAAGATCGCCGCCGATCCCGTCTCCGGGGTCCTGGTCTCGGGGGAGCTCTCCCGTACGGCGCTGATCACCGAGCGCTGGTACCTGTCGGACGCGGCCTTCGTCGTGGGGCTCCAGCACGGGGACCGGGCGCTGCTGGAGGAGATCGCGTACGCCCTGGAACACCCGAAGCAACTGCTCTGGCTCGGCCGGAAGTCCTGCCCGCCCTCCGGCACGCTGGCCGCCGGCATCCTGCCCGGCACGCTCGCCGAGGCCTTCGCCGCGAAACGACTGCTGCCGGGTCCGGAAGGCCCCGACACCTCGGGCCGGCGGCCCTGGGCCTGGCTCCAGGCGGCCTCGGGTGGGCGGGGGGCCTCCCCGGTCAACGATCAGCCCGTCAGCTTCGACCCGGCCCGCCGGACCCACGCCACGCGCTGGGAGACCCGTACGCGCGTCACCATCGCTCCGAACGCCACCGAATGGGACATCATCCCGTGAACACTGCGCACTCCGGGACGCGTACCGCCACTCCGACGGCACGCTTCGTCGCCACGCACTCCGTCCTGTCCCTCAACGCCCGCCACCCGCTCGTCGCCAAGTCACTGGTCGACGCCCAGGAGATGCACCGCACCGTGATGAGCGGATTCCGCGGCTGGGTCGAGGACGGCGACCCCGACGCGCGCTCCCAGATGGGCGTCTTGTCGACCTGGTCGGTGGACCTCAAGGCGGCGGCGCTCGTACTGGTCGTGCAGTCCCGGATCCCGGGTGACTGGGCCCGCATACCGCGAGCGGCTTTCACGGCCCCGCCGCACATCATCACCGTCGACCGCACCTTCAAGGCGGGCGAGGTCGTGGGCTTCCGTACGGTCGTCAACCCGACCCACAGCCGCCCTCCGGCCAACCCCACCGGGGAGAAGACCCGCGGCACCCGGACCGCGCACACCACACCCGAACACGTGAAGCGCTGGTTCGTACGCCGCCTCCAGGCCGACGGCGACCCTGCCACCGCCGAGGACGGCGTGGTCCGCATCGGCGCCACCGCCGACCCGGACAGCCTCGGCATCCGCATGCTGCCGACTCTCTCCAGCGCCCACCGCCGCAAGCCGGTCCGCATCGGCCGCGCCGAGATCCGAGGCGCCCTGACGGTCACCGACCCGGAAACCCTGGTCGCAGCCCTCTCCAACGGCCTCGGGCACGCCCGCGCGTACAGCTGTGGGCTGATCCTGACGCGCTGAGGGAGACGTGATTCGGGGGCCGACTTTTGTCCGCGGACAAAAGTCGGCCCCCTCAAGAACGGGCTTCACGGGCTCATCAGGCCGGCCGCGCGGTCGCATCCCCGCGTACGCAGGGCCTGGACTGGGTCTGCTCCTAACGAGAGCCATCCCCGCGATGGCGGGGGAGTACTGCGGATCAGAGGTTAGCTCCCACCGGAGCGGGAGGCCAGTACGCGCCGCCATGGCCGAGATCTGGCCAACTCGCCGGTGGTGCCTGCCTCGAGCAGCGCTACTTCCGCTCGCCCCGCCGCATCAGGATCGTGAGCGTCGCGCGGGCGTCGCGGCGGCGCTGGGGGTTGCGGGAGAGCACGGAGGACGCGGCCACCGTGACGACGGCGCCGGTGAAGGCGAGGCCGGTGGCGGCGGTCAGGGTGGCCGCGTCCTGGAACACGGACTGCAGGGCGGACAGCAGAACGGACATGGGGATTCCTTCGCGTCGTGCCCGGCGGATCCTCCGCCTGGCGTGGTTCCACAGGTATCCACCGGGCGAAGGTGTTCCGGCGATGTCCGGAGAGCTTGAGTGAATGTATTTGTGCAGGTCAGGGAGGGGAGAAGAATGGTTCCGGAGAAGTTCTCCGCCGACGATGGTGAGACCGGCGGTCAGTTGCCCGAGTTCTCGGTGGAGCTGGCGGCGCTCTACGCGGCCGCGGGCGGAGGCAAGCAGCTCACGCTCAGGGACCTCGTCGAACTCGGCGTGCCACACGGCTTCAAGGTGGCTGACTCCACCCTCAGCGGATGGCTCACGGGACCTTCGGTTCCCACCCGGGAGCGGCACGTCCGCTACGTGCTGAACCTGCTGATCCCCCTCCTGGAAAGCCGGGCGGCCCAGCGCAGCAAGGCCCACCAGCGAACGGGGACCGAGACCTGGCGTGCCAGGCGCGATGCGGCGCAGGCCATCCGGAAGAGCGGGCAGGGAGGCCGCGGCCCCCGGATCGGCGCGGCTTCGCCCGGCTGGCTGCGCGGAACCTCGACTCAAGCCCTCCAGGACGTACTGCCGCACGAGTTCGTCGACCGGGAGGAGGAGCTCGACGAACTGGCGGCCTTCCCCGCGGCCCCGGACGGCGGTCCCGCGTACGTGTGGTGGCAGGCGGACGCCTGGGCCGGGAAGACCGCTCTGCTCGCCTGGTTCGCCACGCGGCGCCTCCCGGCGGGTGTCGACGCCGTGCACCACTTCATCGCCGGTCGCCTGGGCACGAATCGCCGGGAGGACTTCCTCCTGGCGCTCGGCGAGCAACTGGCTTCGGTGGCCGGCCGCAAGCTCCGGGCCGCGGAACGCGGGCGGCCCGAGGCCCTGCCCGCGCTGGTCGAAGAGGCCGCGAAGGCCAGCGCCGGCCGCCACCGGCGCCTGCTGCTGATCGTCGACGGCCTCGACGAGGACGCGGACGCCGCCCCGGGCGGGAAGAGCATCGCCGCGCTCCTGCCCAAGCAGCCCCCGTACGGCATGCGCGTCATCGTGTCCGGACGGGCCAACCCGCAGGTCCCGCAGGACGTGGCGGAGGGCCACCCGTTGAGGGATCCCGGCATCGTGCGGCGCCTGGCCGCATCGCCCGCCGCCCAGGTCATCAGGGACACCGCCCTGCAGGAGTTGGATGCCCTGCTGGAGGACGAGCGCGTCGGATCCCCGCTTCTCGGGCTGCTCGTTGCCGCCCAGGGCGCCCTCACCGGCGCCGACATGGCCGAGCTGGCCGAGGTCAGGCCGCACGATGTCGCGAAGAGGCTCCGCAGCGTCATAGGCCGCAACATGGCGCCCACCGACAACGACGTCCTCATGCTGGGCGCCGCACGGGACCCGGACGACGACGCCCGGCAGACCTTCGTGCTGGCACACGAGGAGTTGTACCGGGCCGCCGCCGCTGCCCTCGGCAAGAGGGAACTGGCCACGTACGAAGCGCGCCTGCACGCGTGGGCCGACGAGTACCGGAACGAGGGCTGGCCCGAGGACACCCCGAATTACCTGCTCACCGGCTACACGCGGCTCGTGCGGCACGGCGGGGACACCGATCGACTCGCAGACCTCGTACTCGATCCGTGGCGCCAGCGCCGCCTCGTCCAGGGCTCTGGAGCGGACGTCGCTCTCGCCGACCTGGCGCTGGTTGCTCCGCCGGATGCCGATGGCCCGCCGCCGAGTCTTGCCACGGCGGCGAGGGCGGCCATGTCCCGGGAGTGGCTCCTGCCGCACACACGGCCCCTGCCACGATCCGTAGCGCGGACGGTCGCCCGGCTCGGTGACGTACGGCGGGCCAGGGCGCTGGCGGGCGCTTCCCCGGATGCCTCGGCGAAGGCGGTGCACTTCGCCGACGTGGCCCGCGTACTGGCGGGGACCGGGCACAAGGAGGCCGGTGACGCCGCACGGGAGGCGGGGGAGTGGGCGCGTACGGGACTTCGCCAGGCCGGAACCTTCGGGTACGCCGGAGATGAAGTGGAGGCGGCGGCCGGCCGGGCCGCGCTCGCGCTGATGGCCACGGACCAGGTGCCAGCGGGCTTGGAGCTGCTCCGCGTGATCCGTGGATCGAGTACGGCCCGGTACGAGGCATGGGCGGAGGCGGCCGCCTTCCTGGCGCCGGATCACCCGGAGTCCGCCGCGGAACTCCTGGACGAACTGGAGGACGAGGCCGCGGACCTGGTCGAGGAGCCGGCGGCGGAGGGAGCCGCCGCAGCCGTCCAGATCTGGGAGATCGTCGCGACCGCGGCCCCCGACCGCACGGACCGGCTCCAGGACCGGATCCTTGAGCACGCCCACGCGGTGTGGGATGCGGCGCCGACGCTGGAGAACGTCTCCGTACTGGCCGCTGCGGCATCGGCGCTGTCGCAGGACCGGCTGGAGGAGGCCACGAGCCTCGCGGCCCTGGCCCACCGGCACGTTTCGGCGCTGCTCCTACCCGGCACCGAGCCGCTTTCACCCGCGGACGCCTTCCACCTGGAGTTCGGCTTCCGCCACACGCTCGCTCGGCTCGCCGCGGCCCTCACCGACATCGGGATGCCCGAGGATCAGGTCGGCCGTCGTCTCCTTGAGCCGCTGGAACCGAGGCTCCCCGGCGGGCCGGAAGACTGGTCCGAACACCTCGGCGACATGGATGAGGGCGGAGCCGACTCCGAGGCCGAACGGCTGGCCGAGGAGGCCTTCAGGCTGGCGGAACTGGGCAACGACCCCGAGGCCAAGCACCGCTTGGACGAGGCCCTCGCCCTCCTGCCGACCACAGGCCGGGGGACGGGCCGGGCACCCCGGTGGATCCCCGCCCTGGCCGCAGCCCTCGTACGGATCGACGCGGCGGATGACGTCGAGCCACTGCTCACCCCGTGGCAGGAGCCGGCCGACCGGGCGCGGGCGTATGCCGCATCGGCCCTGGCCTACGCCGACCTCGACCGTCTCGACGACGCACGTCGGATCGCAGAGCGGGCGGCGCAGGCCGCCGGCGGGGCGACTCCCGACAGCACATGGGCACACGTTGCGCAGGCCCTGGCCTGCGCGGGAGAGGGGGAGGCGGCGGAGGACCTCCTCCGGCAGCACGTGGTGCCCGCGGACCGCAGCAAGAAGGCGGAGTGGCGGCGCGCGGACCGGCTGGCCCGCATCGCCGTCGCCTCGGGGCTCGCGGAGCGAGATCCGGAGAGGGCGGACAAGCTGATCCTCCCGCTCCTCGAAGACCTGCATGCCAGTAAGGACTCACCACAAGGGATGTTCACGCTGCTGGCCCGCCTCGCCGGCCTTCTCCCCGCCGTGACCGCGGCCGTGGCCGACGGGGAGTACCCGTACGCCGGGCTCCTCCAGGAGGTGCAGGACGTAGGGCTCGACTACGCGGACCGGAAGGATCCGAAGACCTGGCAGCCCGAAACGGTCCTGGTCCACGCACTGTTGCGCATCGGCGCGGGCGAGACGCCCGGTCGGCAGCTGGACTGGCTGACCCGTGACCTGGCGATCCGCGGAGCCGGGCACTTCCCCACGACCGCCCTCGCGGTGGTCCATGCGGCGCTCGGCGACCTTGAGGCGGCTGGCCGGGTGGCCGAGCGGCTCACCGACCCGCGGAGCCGGGGAGCCGCTCTCACCGCGATGGCGGGCCACCTCGCCCGGGTCCCGGTACGCCCTCTCCCCGCGGTCGACCCCGCCGGGCAGGACCCGTTCACCCGCACCATCGAACATCTGGCCCTCGATGCCACGCATGGCGTACGGGCCGACGAGCAGGCGGCCAGCAGGTTCCTCCACCTGAGCTTGACCACTGCAGGCTGGTACTACACGCTGCCAGTCCTGGCCCGGGTCGAGCCGGAAGCGGTCGCCCGCGCCGCGGACATCACAGTCGTCCACGCCCGTGCTGCGGGAAGTAGGGAGAAGGGCGGCGGCCGCTTCCCGCCCTCGCGGGGATGACCCCGTCGTGGACGCCGGACACGCGGAGAATCACCCATGCTCCCCGCGCACGCGGGGATGACCCCTCCCCACGCGCGCCAGACGTACGCCGCTCGATCTGCTCCCCGCGCACGCGGGGGATGACCCCCGCTCCTACGCGGACGGCACTTTCGGCACCAACTGCTTCCCGCGGACGCGGGGATGATCCCGGGAAGAAGTACGAAATCCACGTGCATGAGGCCTGCTCCCCGCACACGCGGGGGATGACCCGAGGACGCGAGGAAGAAGCGCGACGAACTTCTCTGCTCGCCCGCGCACGCGGGGATGACCCCGCCCACCGCCCTGGCGTCTCCCGTGCTGGTGGCTGATCCCCGCGCACCCGGGGATGGCCCCATGCCGAGCGTCCGGTTGTAGACCGAGGTGATCTGCTCCCGCGATCGCGGGGATGACCCTTCCCACCGGCCGCGCTCTTCCATGGCTACCGGCTGCTCCTCGCACGCGTAGGGATGAACCCAGTCGATGAGAGCGGTAGGAGCCGCACATCGGAGGAGCCGAGGGGACTCCGGCCCAAAGGCGATCTTGTTGTAGCCGCCCCCCGACAGGGTGCCCAGTCGTCCTGACGGGCGGTCGCCGCGGGCGCGTGTGCGGAGTCGGCCAGGACCCGTACTCCGCCGGCGATCTTCATGGCCTCTGTGGCGACCGCGGCCACCGCCGCGGTCGTCTGCGCGGCGGCGAGCCCCGGCGCGGGGGCGAACTCGAGTTGGAGTCCCGACCCGTCGGGGGCGACGGAGAGGGTGTGCCACTGGTGGGTGCCGTCGAGGGTCAGTCGGCCGGCATCGGTGGCGGCGGCAAGCTTCTCCCTCGCCTCGGTCACCTCCGCCGCCGAGTAGGCGGCCTGATGGGTGACGACGGAGAGGCCCTTGCCGGCGCGCTCCGTGAGGGTGCGGACCTTCGTGGGCGGCTCGCCCTTCCAGTACAGGTTGAGGCGGCCCTTCTCGGGGTCGACCACCAGGCCTGCGTATCCGGGAAGGCGATGGCGCTGGTCCTCCGGAAGGTTGTCCGTGAGCTTGTAGGCCAGTTCGTCCAGCGCGTGCTGGCGATTCAGCGTCGCGGCGCCCGTCGGCTTCGTTCCGGACGGGCGACGGGTTGGCCCGCCGCCACCAGTCCGCCCGATAACGCGGTCATCGTGATGAGTGCGACGAGTGCGGAGCGCTTCGATCCTCGTCTCATCATGTCCTCAGGTCGGTCGTAGGTGTTCGGTCGTCTCGTGAACCTGGCGGAGCCTGTGGACCGGCGCCGCTGTCGGCCGCGCGGCTAGCCGCTAGCAGCTGTCCGCCATCCGCTGTCCGTGCTCTCCGTAGTGGCTGTCCGACCGGCTTGTGGCATGGCATGACTCCTTCAGAGCGTGTCCTGGTGGGGCTCGTGACCCGGCCGTGCAAGGGGCCGGGCCCGGCGCGGCCGCCCCCCGACGGCCGCGCCGTTGTCGCCACCCCTGCGGCCCACCTCCCGTCGGCCGACCGTCGGCATGGCCGTACGGCGGATCGGACGGGGGGCGTCCCCGACCGGCGTTCGAGGTGGCGACAGCAGCGATTCTGCGGGGCCGGGGCGTTGTTGCGCTGGTCGGTTCCGGCGATGAAACAACGGGGGAGCGGCCGGCGGACTCGTGGCCGTACGGCGGGATTACGGGCGGGAGTGCCCCGAAACCGTCTTGCCCGAGCAGCCGGGCGGAGGGTTGTGTGTGGGGTCGCTGGGATGCCGCGCCCCGTCGGGGCACGTGCACCGACCGTCGACGTTGGGGTGGGTGTGGGGCGACAGGAGAAGGCACTGGACCCGGCGGCGGGGCCGGTGGCGGAGTTCGCGCTCGCCCTGCGCAAGCTGCGCCAGGACGCGGGCAGTCCGACCTACGCGGCCATGGCCCGCCGCAGCCCGTACTCCGTGGCCACCCTGTCCCGCGCCGCGGCCGGCGAGCAGCTGCCGACCCTGCCCGTGGTCCTCGCCTACGTGGCGGCGTGCGGCGGCACCCCCGAGGCGTGCGCGGAGTTCGAGGCGCGCTGGCGGCGGGTGGACGACCCTCCGGAGGGGGCCCAGCCGGGGCCGACGGGCGCGGGGGAGGGGGAAGGGGAGGGGCACGAGCGCTCCCCGTACAGGGGTCTGGCCCGCTTCGAGCCGGGGGACCGCGAGTTGTTCTTCGGACGCGACCGCGTACTGGCCGACGTACTCGCCCTCCTGCGCGACCACCGGGTCGTCACCGTCTTCGGGGCGTCAGGAAGCGGCAAGTCCTCCCTGCTGCGCGCCGGGCTCGTCCCGTACCTGCGCGCACCCGACGACGGCGCCCTGGAGCGGCCCGCCGCGATCCGGCTGCTGACCCCGGGGGAACATCCCCTCGGCACGCACGGCTCGGCACTGCTCCCGGCCGAGGCCGAAGGCGACACCTGGCTGATCGTCGACCAGTTCGAGGAGCTCTTCACCCTCTGCCACGACGCGCAGGAGCGCGACGGGTTCATCGGCGGGCTCTTGCGGGCCGCCGATCCTGCCGCGCGGCTGCGCGTCGTGCTGGGGGTCCGGGCCGATTTCTACGCCCGCTGTCTGGACCATCCCGGACTCGCGGCGGCTGTCCGTGACGCGAGCCTGCCGATCGGACGGATGACCCCCGCCGAGCTGCGCGCGGTCATCGTCAAGCCGGCCGCGGCCCGCGGACTCATCGTGGAACGAGCCCTGACCGAAACCCTCGTCGAGGAGGTCTCCGCCCGCGGCAGCGGATTGCCGATGCTCTCCCACGCGCTGCTGGAGACCTGGCGGCGCCGTCGAGGGCGCACCCTCACCCTGGACGCCTACGAGCGCGCGGGCGGCATGAGCGGCGCCATCGCCCAGACCGCCGAGGCCGCCTACGGGCGCATGGACCCGGACCAGGCCGAGACCGTACGCCGGGTCATGCTGCGGCTGATCACCCCCGGCGACGGGGTCCCGGACACCCGCCGGCCCACCACGCGTACCGAGCTCGAATCGCTGGGCACCGGCTCTGCGCCCGTGCTGGAACTCCTCGCCCGGGAACGCCTCATCACCCTCGACGAGGACCGGGCCGATCTTGCCCACGAGGCCCTGATCACCGCCTGGCCCCGGCTGCGGGGCTGGATCGAGGAGAGCCGCGAGAAGCTGCGCCTGCACCGCTGGCTGACCGAGGCGGCACATGCGTGGGACTCCGCCGGACGGGACCGCGGCATCCGGATATCCCCCGCCCACCTCTCCCGGCTCGCCGAGTTCACCGCGCAGCCCGGAAGCGGTGATCTCACCGCTCTGGAGGCCGCCTTCCTCGACGCCGCCACCGCCACCCACCGCCGCACCCGGCGCAACCGCCTGGCTGCCCGGACCGTGATCGCCCTGCTGACGGCACTGTCCCTGCTCGTGGGTACCGCGGCATGGGAACAGAGGCGGGCCGACGACCAGCGCAAGCTGCGCACCGCGGCCCTGCGTACCGTGGCCCTCGCCGAAAGACTGCGCGCGAGCGACCCGGTGACCGCGGGCCGGCTGGGCATCGCCGCCTGGGAGCTCGACCGGACCACGGAAACCCGTGCCGCCCTGCTGGGCGCGCGGACCCACCGGCGCGACCCCGACTTCAATCCGGCCGGCCCCGAGTACCAGGGGCTCGGAGGGCTCCTCAGCCGCGACGCCCGGACCCTCACCCTGCAGCGGAAGGACCGCCTGGAGCAGTGGGACATCGCGACGCGCCGCCGCACCGCGACCCCGATCCTTCCCAGAGCACCCTCCCCCAAGCCGAACATAGGCCTCGAACCGCCGCGTAGCACCTCCTGGCTCGACCTCAGCCCCGATGGGAAGCGTGCGGTGTCGGCCAGGGCCGCCGAGCGGCGCAGCGAGACGGTGCTGCCGGGCGAGGTCCACGTGTGGGACCTGGAGTCCGGGGCGCGTCGTACGCTGAAGCCGCCCGGCGTCAACGTCTCGTTCCACAGCATGAGCTGGGCGGCCGACAGCGGGACGCTCGCCTGGAACGTGGACGGCACCGTGGAGGTCTGGGACACGGCCGGCGCACGGCGGGTGTTCGCCGCCGAAGGTCACAAGCGGGCCCGGTCAGCGGCCTTGAGCCCCGATGGCGGTCGGATCGCGCTGTGCGGCTCCGACGGCCTGATCCAGGTGTGGTCGGTGCCCGAGCAACGCAGGATCGGCCTCGACCTCGACCCCGACCTCGACCCCGACCCCGACCCCGCCCTGAGCGTCGACCCCGAGGAGTGCGACGGAGGCGGGCGCCTCGCGTTCGCGCCCGACGGCAGGCTGCTGGCGGTCAGACTGGAGTCCGGGCTGCGCGTCATCGACACCGCCGCCGGCGCTTCATCGTGGTTCAGCGAGAGCGGCCTGACCGAGTTCGCCTTCAGCGCGGACTCGACGTTGATCGGCGCCCTGAAACGGGATTCCCTGGCCCTGTGGCGCACGGGCCTGCCCCTTCCGGGAGCCACCGAGAGCGACGGCGTTCCACCCGTTCCACCCGTCTTCACCCTCGACCTGCCGAACGAGACACCCTCACAGCTGGCACTGGACACCGAGCAGGGGAAGCTGCGCTACCTGCGGGCGGACGAACGCACCGTCGCCACCGTGGACATCGGCGCCCTGCGGGAGCCGCAGTGGTCGCCGGAGCCCCTGGAGACCGAGTTCGCCAGCCCGGACGGCCGGTACGCCGTACGCGCCCGGGGTGACGGGGACGCCGTCCGCTTCGACCTCTACGACCTGCGCACGGACGCGCACCTGGCCACGCTTCCCGCACTGGCGAGGTCCTCAGCCGGCCCGGGCGACGGGCAGGAGCCGCCGACGGGCGGATTCAGCCCGGACGGCAGGCTCTTCGCCTACGGACCTTCGCCGTGGGAGCACGGGGACGGCCCCGTCCGCGTCCGCGTCTTCGACACCGACCGCCGCCGCGCGCTCGCGCAATACGAGCTGGCCGGGGAGAGTCTGTCCCCCGACGTGCTCGCGCCCTTCCTCGTCGACGGCAAGGCCACCGTCTACGCCGTGAACCGGACCGGTCTGTGGGAGCTGGCCTCGGGCAGGCAGCTGGCCGATGTCTCCTCCCACCCCACGCTGGCGGTGGCCCCCGATGCCTCCCTGGCCGTACTCGGGGACGGATCGGTGCTCGCCCTTCCGGACGGGAAGCCCGTACGCCGGCTGACGGCGACGGGAGACATCCTGGCCGCGCGGTTCAGCCCGGACGGGCGGACCCTTGCGACCACCGACCGGACCGGGCTCGTCACGGTGTGGAACGGCACGGCCCAACGCCGCGTAGGAGTCCTGTCGCCCGCCCAGGGGCCTGCCCCGTCCAGCCGGTCCTCCCCGGTCCTCGCCCTGGGCTACTCCTCCGACAGCGGGACCTTCGCCACGGGAGACCACCTCGGCCGGGTGCGGCTGTGGGACCTCGCCTCCCTCAGCCCCCTGGGCGAACCCCTCCCGACACCGGGCGACAGCGTCCGGGAGGTCGCCTTCAGCAGCAACGGCGCCACCCTGCGCACGCAGGGCAACCACACCCCGGTCCGCACTCACGCCCTGGACCCGGCCGCCCTGGTGGCTTCCCTGTGTACGAGCCTGGGCGGCGGACCGACCCGGACCGAGTGGGAGGACCACATCCCGGACGTGCCCTACCGGAGCACATGCGGGTAACGACCTGCCGCCACGCACCGCCGCGGAGCCGGGCGGTCCGCCCGGGCAGGGCCACCTCGGTTCCAGGGCCGCCTTGACGTCAGAGCGGGTTCAGGGTCGGCTCAGCAGGCGCCGGAGATGGGCGTGTGGCCGACGTAGGTGACGCCGCTTGAGTTGATGTCGACGGTTTCACCGGCGTGGCCCATGGTGTGGCTGGCCCATACGGCCTGGCCGGAGGGGGTGTAGACGACGAAGTTTCCGTCGTGCTGGTAGACCGCCCGGTTGCCCGAGGCCCCGGTGTACGTGTTGGACGCCCAGCAGACGCGGGTCCCGTAGCGGTTCATCTTGTACTCCACCAGGTTGCCGTCGGTCTGCATGACGAGGCGCCAGACGAGATAGTTGCCGAGACCGTCCATGCCGCTGCGCTGGATGGACTCGCCCGGCGCGAGGCTCTCACCCCGGTTGAGCCGGTCACCGTACTGGTGCTGCGCGGATGCGGTTCCGGCGCCGGAAAGCAGCAGACCGGTAACGAGGGCGGTGAGAGCCAGGGCTCCCGTGGTGGTGCGGCGCAACTTCGTGAGCAAGACGATCGCCTCCAGATTCGTGTGAGGCCCCTTCGGCCTCCGGAAGCGATACTCGGCCGGCTCACGGCGTCGTGCGATGGTTTCGGTCCCCGCCGAAAGGTAGGTCCACAGGGCGTCAGATCGGCTGTTGAGAGCTACTCGTCACCGCGGGGCAGTTTCGCGAGCAGAGGTCTGAAACGGGCCGTGCCCGACTGGAGCTGGCGGGCGAACAGGGCCGAGGGCGGGACACCGAGTTCCTCGTCCAACAGGTGCCGGAAGGCGAGGTGGTGCCGCACCGCCTCCTGCATGTTCCCTCGGCCAGATGTGCGGCGACGACCGCGCGGCCAGCTCAGACACCCTCGGACAGAGCGATCACCAAGGCTGTGGTTGCCTCTGCATCGCACAGCACCTAGTTACCTGTAACAGACCCCAGCCCAACCACTCGCCCGAGTGCGCAGGGCCCCGCCTCGCGCCGCACTTCTGGGCACCGGACCTTGGTAGAGCGCGGGCGGGGAAGTGGTGGGCCAAGTCTGTTACAAGTAATTAATACGTTCTTCAGGGCAGGACGCCAAGCAGGGCTTGCCCCCGGCGGTCTGCCCTGAAGACGGGTGACGCCTCACATGAGGACGAGCATGTGGGACATCGTCCACTGGTTGTACATGAGGCACTGGTAGTTGCGTATCTGACCGGTCCTCATCCAGTAGATGCCGTACACGTTGCACACGTGCCATTGGTACTTGCCCATGTAGTACCACCGCACCGATGCGGCCTTCGTCGCCTGCGCGGCGTTGATCGTGGGCTTGGCCGGCGTGGGGGCGGCGTTGGCCGCGCCGCCGAGGCCAAGGACGAGCACCAGGGCGAGTGCGGCAGAGGTGCTCGTCCTGCGCAGAGCAGTGTTCGCTGGTCCGTTCTTCACGAGACTCTCCAGATTCGTGTGGCGTCCGCGGTCCACGTCGGCGGACGCGGCGGGTTCAGTAGCGAGTCTGTGAGCCCGGCGGGTTGTTGCGCTGGCCCGTTCCGGCGGTGAAACAACTACGGGATCGGGTCTCTCTGGCGGGATCCCGGCCGCCGCCGCCGATAAACAGCCTTGTCCGGACCGCCCGGGGCAGGTTGGGTCGGCTGGGATGCAGCGCCCGGCGGGGGCGCGTCGCACACGCGGCGTCGGCCAGCTCGGACAGTTCTCCGACTACCTCACCACCACGGCGAGCATCCTGGACAACGCCGGGACCCCCGGCGCCTACGCGGACCGGGCCGAGCGGATCGCGGAGATGGACGACACGGTTCGGGACTACGGCCGGTTCCTGGCCGCCGTGCGCGACACCCTCGGCGGCGGCTGGCTGCGGCCCTCCCAGATCACCTCGGTGGGTGTCCCGCAAGACCTGATCTCCCGGGCGGAGAGCCGCGAGGATTCGGGGACCGGTCACCGGCACTTCGGGCGCCTCGTGCTGCGCCCCCACATCGGCCGGACGTTCAAGGGCCTTCGGGTAGAAGAGCGCTGGGACGCCCACGCGAAGGCCTATCTGTACCGGGTCGTGAGCCGTGCCGCCGAGCGGATCGCGGCCGCCGGTCGCGGAGTGGCCGCTGCCCTCAGGCAGGCGTCGACCCGACGGCAAACCGTGCCAGGACCAGCGCGTAACCTCTCCTCGGTACTCCGCCAGCACACCAACCGGCGGGTACAGGCGGTGCGGGTAGAGCGGGCAGAACAGCCCGACTACGCGGCCGCGATCGCCGCCTTGGCCCGCCTCACCCCGCGCGCCGGTGAGAGCGGCCCGTACCGGGGCCAGCGCTCCACCCGAGCACCCCCGGCACCCGATCCTCGCCCGCCTGCGGGCACACCTTCCCAGCACGGAGAACCTCAACGTGACGCAGCACCCGTACGACCAGAACCAGAACCAGAACCAGTACCAGCCCGGCCCCCAGACCCCGCCGCCCGCGTGGGGGCCTTCACCGGCACCCAAGCAGGCGTGGACCACCGGTAAGAAGGTCGGTGTGGGCTGCGGCGGGCTGTTCGGCGCGTTCGTCCTGCTGTCCGTCATCGGGGCGATAGCCGCCCCCGACCGCAAGGAAGTTCCCGTTCCGGGGCCCACGGTCACCGTGACCGAGACCGTTCCCGGTCCCGCGGTCACCGTGACCGCGCCCGCGGCCGCGGCCGCTACGTCTGCGGCCCCCGTGCCCGCCCCCGCGCCGGCGCAGACCACGCAGGCCCCCGCCCCCGCTCCGGCCCCAGCGACCGGCACCCTGCCCGACTTCGTCGGCAAGCAGCTCCAGGCCGCGCAGGACGGGGCGCAGGCCGCCGGTTTCTACATCCTGTCTTCGACCGACGCCACCGGCGCGGGCCGTATGCAGGTCCTTGACCGGAACTGGAAGGTCTGCGCGCAGACCCCGAAGCCGGGAACTCACGACCTCACCAGCCGAGTCGTGTTCGACACGGTCAAGACCGAAGAGAACTGCCCGTAAGGCGCCGCCCGTGCGGCCTCGCCGGCGCGAATCCGGCGAGGCCGCACAATCCCCGAGCAGGAGACCACCCCGATGATCCACCGCACCACCACCACGACGACGGCCGCCGTGGCGCTCCTCCTGGCCGTTCCCGTGCTGACCGGCTGCGCCGGCGCCGACGACAAAGCCGCCTCGCCGAGATGCTTCACTGCGCAGGCGCAGGCCGACCCGACCGGCTTCCCGTTCACCTACGTGTACGGGGAGGTGGCGACCGGGCCGGTCACCTGCATCACCACCGGCGAGACGACCACCGCCGGGACCGTCTTCACGCTGACCGCGCCCGAGGCGGAGACCACTTACGTCCAGTGGTCGGCGACCTTTACTTACGACTCGGCGCACCTGCCGGGGAAGACGGTGGCCAAGGACGGTTACGCGACGCTCAAGCCCGGTCAGCCGCAGGTCATCCCAGTGGAGTCGGGGCCGCTGGACGCGTACAGGCCGGGCAGCGACGTGACGGTGTCGGTGACGCTCTTGGACAAGACCGGGATGCGGATCCTGCCCGACCTCTAAGCCCCACACGAACCATCCGCAGAGCCGCCGGCGAAACGACCGGCGGAGACAGGCGAAGGAGTGACAGTGTACCGTCACCGGCTACTCACCGAGGCGATCGAGTATCACCGCGCCGTCGACCAGCACAAGGCTCGTGAGGAACGCGCGGCGTTCGCCGCTCTGCCGTTCGAGACCGTGGTGGACCTGGTCAGTCAGGGCCTGGACGCCGAGGGAGAGCACAACAGACATCTGGTGCCGTACCTGATGACCGCGGCCTGGCAAACCGCGTTCCGGCAGTACAACGAGCGGATGACGCACCCGGAGAAAGTGGAGTTGCTGGCGGACGTCACGGGGTTCCGTAAGGTGTACGGGATCCTGTGGGAGGCATGACGGACGTGATCCTGAAGTACCCCTGCGTGTGCTGCGGCCACCTGACGATGAACGACGGGCCCGGCTCGTATCAGATCTGCCCGGTCTGCTTCTGGGAGGACGACGTCATCCAGCTGCGCTGGCCGGACTACTCAGGTGGCGCCAACCGGCCTTCGCTGATCGGGGCCCAGCAGAACCTCCAGGATTGGGGCGCATGCGACGAGCGATCCCTGGAGCACGTTAGGCATCCCGAGGACGACGAGCCGCTGGACCCGAGCTGGCGCCCCATTGATACCGACCGTGACCACTTCGAGCCCAAGGCCGTGCAACTGGCCGCCTGGCCTGACGACCGCACTGTCCTTTACTGGTGGCGATATCGAAGCACCGGATTCTGGCGTCCCGTTCAGTGACGTCGTCACCCGGCCTGTTCGTCAAGTCGGTGGAGGAGCCCGTCGAAAATCTGCTCGCGTGCGACTTGCCCCTTAGCTGCCGCGTCGTCCCGTCGGCCGGGTGTGAGTAGGTGCGGTACAGAGTGCCGCCGAGATCGATCATGGACGCGCACCGGCTGGAGATGGCGGTGCAGATCTGCACGGTCCGCTACGTCGGCCGGGTGCTGGGTGAGGACCCGCTCGCGGTGCCGTGGGAGGCCTGGCCGGGCAGCTGGCATCGTGGACGCTTCGTGCGTGAAGCGGTACCCGGAGCGGCGCAGGACACCGTACGAGGATGCGGCGGAGATCCAAGAGCGGTTCAAGTACCGGGGACGTCGCCGACCGTAAGTGGGGGGCGGGAGTTCCGCGGCCTTCTGTACGGGCGGGCGTGGACGCACGCCGAGGGGCCGGTGGCACTGTTCGACCACGCGGTGACGTGGCCGGAGGCCCGGCTGCGGCCGAGCCGACCCGGCGGCTCGACATCGGGGGAGCGCCACGGGCAGCTCGGGGTCAGCCGCCACCTGAGTTGGCCGAGGCCGAACCGCCGGAGGTCCAGCCGGAGTTGGGCTGCGGCCGATCGCGCGTGCTGCGCTCGGTGCGCAGTTCCACCACGACCTCAGCCGGGCCGAGCAGAGTCTTCAGCGCGTCGGCGAGCCGCTGCGGGTCGCCGACGAACGGGAGCGGGTCGAGCCGCTCCGGGACGTCCCGCAGGACGAGTTCCAGCGTGAGCGTGGAGACGGCCGGCTTGTGGTCCCCCTGGTAGGGCTCCACCACCGTGTGCGTCAGCTGCACCTCGCTCAGGGTCGTGACGGGCAGCCAGTCGTCCGGTCCGGCGGCCCGGACCAACCGCAGAGACGCGGGCACCCCGGCCGGCGCGAACTCCACCCGCAGGATGTCCCGAGCCCGGGAAAGGGCCATCGCCGGCCAGCCGAGCAGGTACTCCAGCCCGGCGATCACCCCCACCACCAGGAACACGGTCGACGCCCGCGCCCCGGCCAGCGCCATGCAGAAGGCGACGAGCAGGGTCGGCACGCCCAGAACGAGCGGGATGAACAGCGCCGGCCCCGCCGAGGTCAGCACGTTCCACGCCCGCCCGGCCGGGCCGACGCGCAGGACCAGGTCCGTCGAGTCGGGGCCTTGTCTCAACAAGGGATCGGTGGCCATGCCTCCAGCGTAGGACCGGTCCGCAAGAGCGCCTCGACCGTATCCGGCCGATGGGGCACGACTTCTGACGGCCGTAGCCCACAGCCGGCGGGCGCGGCGGGCTCCCGTGGTTCGAACCATGGCTCGAACCACGGGTCGGGCCACTCCTCGGCGGCGGCCATCAGCAGGTAGAGGGTGGCGCCGTGCAGGATCTCGCGGATGATGTCGGCGTGGCCGCCGTGGCGTGCGGTCTCCTCGATCAGGTGCAGCAGCACCCACCGCACCGACCACTCCTCGACGTCGGCGGGGGAACCACGGCACTCCCCGGGGGACGGGAACGCCCTGGCCGAGGTCGGCGATGCCGGCGACGGACTCGTCGTTCTGCCCGGTCACCAGCTCGTAGTCGGCCAGCAGCCCGGCCAGGGTCTCGCCGGGCGCGGGCCGGAACTCGTCGTCGCCCGATCTCCTGCAGGTGGGCTCCGCGTACTACCTCTCGCCCGACGGGCTCAGCCGAGGCCGCCTTGGTGACGAGGTCGGCGAGGCCGAGCTGCATGCCGGTCTTGAGCGGCTCACTGCCGCTGGCCTGCCCAAAGTGGCCGAGTAGAGACAGCGCTCCCGAGTCGGAGTTCGAGCCCGACGAGTTCGGCCCGACCGCCCCTACGAAGCCTGCCGCGCCCTCGTTCGGGCCGAACCGCAAATTCGGTGTGATGGATCAGAACGTCGCCGCAGGGCTGGTCGAGGAATGGCTGGCGGGGCCGAACTCCGAGGCGAGCGGCCACTTCAGCTACCAGGCCGTCGAGCACTACCGGCCGGCCGTCCTGCACTGGCTCACCGTCGGCTGCGGCGCCGAAAGCGGTCTGCCGAACCCCGAGCTCCACCTCCGGCCCACCCCGGCGGCCCTGCAGGAGTGGGCCGTCGGCTACGCCGGCGCCGCCCGCTCGCGCGACGCCTGCGGGGCCGTACGGTCCTTCTACCGCTGGCTCGAAACCCCGGCGGGCGCGGGCGGGCCCGGTCTCGTGCCGATCGGCACCGCCAGGTCGCTGCAGTTCCAGCGCGGCGGGAACTTCGCCGCCGGGCTGCTCGGGCGTGAGCTCTGGACCCCCGACCAGTGCCGCTGGCTCGCCCAGGCCGCCGACCGCTACCAGGGCACCCGGCGCGAGGGCCCGCACCGCGCCCGGGCCCTCGTATACCTCTGCCTGAACCACTACCTGGGGGGACGGAGCTCGGAGGCCGACGTCCTGCGGCCCGGCCAGATCGCCGCCATGCGGCTGAGGGGCCGCCACCAGGAACAGCACCGCACCACCTGGGACGTCCCCCAGAAGAACGCCGCCAGCGACGCGACACGCCTGCAGCCCGTACACCACGACGGCGTCCGCGCCATCGACGAGTACCTGCCCCAGCGCGCGGCCGCCCTCCCCGACACCGGCCACCTTTTCACGACCGTCAACGGCCGCCCCCTGGAACCCCAGTCCCTGCTGCGGATCCTGCGCAGCGTGGCCGCGACGCACCCGGACCTCGAAGAGGCGGCCCGCACCCTGTCCGCCGACGCGGTCACCCACTCAGCGGCGGACCCTGCCCGTCCCGCGGCCGGTTCCTCCGCCGACGTCCCGAGCGCCGGAGGCACCCGTGCATGAAGACCTCATCGCCGCGCGCGCGGGGGAGTAGGCCCTCGTGGCTTTGTTGGTGAGTTTCGAACCGCCACCCCAGCACCCCGCCACGATGTCGGCAGAGTCCTAGCCAGTGCCTGACCGCAGTGGTGCACCGGGGCGCAGCACTAGCAGTAGTTCGTGTTGTTGAATTTGGCGAAAGCGGCCCGTGTTTGGGTTCCGACAACCCCGTCGATGCCGACGCCAAGCCAGTTCTGCAACGCCTTGACTGTTCCGGTCCCGACAACGCCGTCCACGACGAGCCTTCCGTCGACGTATTCGTCGTAGTAGTTGAAGAACCTCTGGGCCGCCTTCCAGCTGTCGGTGCCCAGCTGGCCGTCGATCGTTCCAGGGTTGAAACCCCACCCACGCAGCCAGCACTGCCAGTGCTTGGCCTGGGTTGTGGTCAGGCCGAGGTTGTTCACCGCCAGGACGGAGGCGGTCTGGACACCTACCACGGGCTTGACATAGGGCTGGGACGCCGCGAAGCCCGCGCTTGCGCCGCCGGCGAGACTGGCGGTGGCGATTCCGATGACCGCAGCGCCGGATACAAGGACCCTCGTAAGGGGAAAACGCACTGTTCTTCCTCGCTTCTCTCGGTTTCTGTCAGGAATTCCCGGTGCGGTGCGGATCAGGCGGATCGCAGGACGCGCCAGGTCTGCGGGCCGACAACGCCGTCGACGCTGATGGGGCTCACGTCGCGGTTCCAGTTGGCCTGAAGCGTCCGCACCGCGTTCTTGGTGGCGGTGCCGTAGTCACCGTCCACGGCGAGGTCCGGCCCGTTGTACGAGACGTGGTTGTTCACCAGGCACTGGATCTCACGGACGCTGTTGCCAGTGGCGCCCTGCCCGACCACCGTGTTCCAGGCCCAGCTGTAGTCCGCGGTGAATCCGGAGTATCCGCCGCTGTTCTTCCAGTGGATGGAGCAGGCGGCAGCAGCAGCGGAGACGGAAGGCTGTGCGGCTGCGGCTGTGGCCGGAACACCGGCCAGCAGAGCGGCCGCGGCGGTGGTGGTCGCCGCGAGAATACGGATGCGCATGGGTGGTTCCCCCTGTAAGTCATCGTTGTGTGCAACTGGTCGTGGCTTCTCGTAACCCGTAACCAGGGAGGAGCTCGTTCGCTGTACGTGCGATGCGGCTGGTCTGCGCAGGGCATCTGTCGACGAGATCGACCGACGGTAGGTGGGCGCTGAGGAAGTCCTGTACCACCCGCCGACCCCGTCCGGGGAGTGCCGCCGTTCGGCGCCGGTACGACGGTCCTTTTCGGTGCGCTGGGAAGCGATGGGATCAGTAGACCGCCGGTCAGTGCGACATCGCCGACGGCTCCTGTGAGCCGTCTTGTCATACGCATGCTCGTGGTCTCCTTCGATCCGTTCGCCTCAAAGGTGCACTTGGCCCCACCGAACCTGGTCCGACGCGCACCCAGGGGGCCGTTCGCCCCGGCTTGGCGTGGTTCCTTACGCTGCCGCCGGCCCTGGTGAATGGCGGAGCCACCTCAGGTTGGATTCACATGGGTCTGTTTTGGGTGGATCCGACGGAAGCCGGAGCACTGGTGCTGGCGGAGAGCGTTGAGCGAATCCGTAGGTGCACTTGCCGGCCCGACCGATGGAGGGGAGAAGGCGGCTCGGCGAGGTACGCGGCATGAGTCTGATGGAGTTCCCCGCGGCGAGTCTTGTAGAAAACGGAACTCCGGCGGGGCGACGCCGCCTTCAACGACCGGGAACGCGAGGGCGACCTGGAGGTTCCCTGCGGCTGTACCGAGGGGCCGTACGAGCTTGGGCGGTGTCTGCCCGACCAGCGACGGACCTTGCGCACCGGACTATGAGAGGCAGCGTTTGCGACTACATCTGCTCAGGACTGCGGGGTATGCCCCAGCCTGTCGGCCCGCGTCGCCCAGAGGACCCGAGGCGAGGCGAGGCGAGGAGAGGGGAGCCGTCCGGGACGTCCCTGTCCGGGGTGCCGGGAGCTGACCTGTCCCACATCGGCCCGTACCCCGCCGGCCCCGTCCTGAGTGGCAGCGCCGCCAGCGAGAAGGTGCGCGTCGGCAGCGGCGCACGGGGTTTCGGTCGGTGACCAGCACTGGCCCTGTTCTTCGGCAAGTAGAGGCATGCAGATGGTGAGTGATGGTGGTCGGGGCGCCCTCCGGGCTTGGAGGTCTGCGGGGCCCACGAACCCACCAGACCGGCCACCAGAAGTTGGTGGAGGAAACCGGTGCGCGATTGGCTGGTACCCGCAGGCCGGGGCTGGAGTAGGTCCACCAGTTTTCGGCCCGGCCTGCGGCAGGCAAAGGCATGAAGAGTGGTGGGAGACGGCGCCGCCGAGGGGGATCCCTCCGGGCCGGTGGGATCCGTGGGGCCGGCGGCCGTCGTCAGCCTGCTGGTGGCCTCTACCAGGGAGACAGCTGTCCTCGGACTGGTCGCGTTCGCGCTCGGGCGCCTCCGGCGTGGTCGCCACAGGGCTGCAGGCCGCCGTGCAGGGTTCCCCGGCCATGGGGACCAGCGGGGCGGGGGCGGCCGCAGCGCTGACCGATGCCCCGCTGGTCCCCAAGGCCGTATACAGAGGTCGCGGCGCAGCGCTCCCGAAGACAGTTCGCGTGGAGACCCATGCGAACGGCGCCTCGCGCGCGGGGTGTGGGTCAGGCCAGGAGTTGCCAGTGGTGGTCGTCGGTGTCACTGCAGTAGTACAGCGTCAGGCGGGCGTCGTTGCCGCCGGTACGGACGCCGTCCACGTCCAGGCAGAGGCCGCTGACGTAGTTGACCAGCCAGTTGTGGCCGTCGGGGCGGGTGGAGAGCCAGTACAGCTGGTTGTCGCCGCTCGGCCGGCACCAGTACTCGCTGACCTTCGCACCGGCCGGGACGTTGCCGTAGTCGGGTACGTCGAGGCAGAGCCCGTCCTTGGAATTGCGGATCGTGTAGAGCGCTGTGCCGTTTGAGGTGGTGGCCTGGTGGTCGAACCAGAAGCGCTGGTTGTCGTTGGCGGAGCCGTCGCAGGTGTACTGGTTCACGGGGCCGTTGACAGGGCCGGCCCCGAGGCCGGGGATGTCCACGCACTTGCCGGTGACGTTGTTGGCGATCAGGTAGGGCCCGTACGAGGCCGTCGTCCCGGCGTGCGCGGGCGCGGCACCGAAGGCGAACGCGGCGCACAACGCGCCTAACGCGGTTCCGACGCGGGTGAAGCTCTTGGCGACCATGGGATTCCTTCCGGTAGGAGGACTTGCTTGGCGGTCGGCACGTTTTCACGGGCCGGGCGCCCCCTGTCCTGAAGAGCTTCAGCTCTCCGCGGGTCACCCCGGTGGCCCGGGTGCGGGGGCGAAATCGACGTCTGGCTGCCCCGCCGAGTGGGACTCGAACGCTCGGCTGGGCCGTTGCACCCCAAGTTTTCGCAGGCCACCGGTTGTTGCGCTGCCCCGGTCCGGCGGCGAAACAATCCGTCCGCAGGCCCGGTAGGCGTGAATCCGCCGTGTGCGCGGAAGTGCCGAACGGCTTGGGTTCCTGATCACGGAGGGGTCGGGGCGCAGTGGCTGACTCCGCAGGTACCTGCGGGACGGGGGCTCGTCGGGGCGGAGCAGGCCTGCGCGACGGGCAGCTCGGCTGACGATGTCGCCGACGCCCTCGGCGGTCATTCGTCCGGCCGACGAGATCCGCTCCGCCTCCCAGATGCCCGTCCCCGACGCGGTCGTCTCCGAGGAGGAGGAGGAGGAGGAGGAGGAGGAGGAGGAGGAGGAGGAGGAGGAGGAGGAGGAGGAGGAGGAGGAGGAGGAGGAGGAGGAGGAGGAGGAGGAGGAGGAGGAGGAGGAGGAGGAGGAGGAGGAGGAGGACGCGGCCCTCGGCGAGGCGGGCACCGTGCACCCGCTGCCCAGCAGCAAGAAGACGGCCGCCAAGAAGCCGGCCGAGCTGCCGCCAGCGCCAAGAAACCCGCCGCCAAGAAGACGGCCTCAACGGTAAAGCGGCGCCGCAGCGCCTGACCAGGTGTCTGGGTGGTCAGGCGACCGAACCTTGGCGGGCTCAACTACGCGATTCGGGCTCCTCAACGGTCTCGCCCTGGTTGGTCCATATCCGCAGCACCTGACGTCCCTCGGCGGTTTCCTCGATGAGCTGGATGACCGCGGTGGGCTGGCTCCCGTACAACCCGAGCCATCGTCGGTAGGTACGCCGTGCCGTGTCCTCGACTGCCCACTCGCCCATGGTCGCGGTGCCGCCCTCCGTGTGCTGGAGGACGACCAGGAACATGGTCATCCGGACGGCGTCTGCGTAGCTGTGGCGCTCTGCGCGGCGGCGAGGCGGCGCCGCGCAGAGCCGGTCAGCTCCACGCTGCTCCAGGACCGCGTCCCCCGTACCAGCAGTCCGCCCGCCTCCAGCTGTGCCAGCTGGTACACGACGGAGGAGGTGCTCGAAAGCCCGGCCATCACCCCGATCTCCCGGACCGTCGGGCCCGTGCCGTGCACCGCGATGTAGCTGGAGATCGATTCGAGGATCAGGAGTCCGCGGGCCTTGAGCCGGATCATGCCGCCGCCTCCCAGCCGTACTCGCGGGCCTGGCGCACCAGCTCGGCGCGCGTGGCGGGTAAACGCCCGGGGGCTGCCCAGTAGGGGTGGGCGGCCAGCTCCTCGGACAGTTCGATGAGCCGGCGGCGCAGGCCGGTGGCGCCCTGCGTGGGGGCGAGCCGGGCGAGCGCCTCGTAGGTGCGGATCCACTCGTACTGGAGGCGGATCAGGTCGTGGGGGAAAAGTGGAGCCATCTCCTCAGTAGCTCACATGTTCGAATTTAGAGGCAAGGCGACACTTCTGAGTGGCGCGCCGTTGATGTGACTAAGCGCTGAAGTTGGCCCTTGAGCGGTCTACTGGCCCCTGAGCGTTCCACTTGGCCCGTGCGGGGCCCGTCTAGGCTCCTGATCATGGACCTGGGTGAATGGTGGGCGATGTACGAGGGGCTGCGGGGGCGGGTTCCCGCGTGGCATCCGGTCGGGGTGGTCGTCGAGGCGGACGGGCCTGTCGTCCGCCGGCACTACGGCACGCACGGCACCGCTGAGCACGCTCCCCTCGGCCCCGGCACGGACACCGCCGCGTTGGTGCGACGCCAGCAGACCGCCTTCGCGGAGCGCGGTGAGCCGGTGGAGTGGAAGGTGTACGGGCACGACGTGCCCGACCTGGGACAGGAACTGACAGCGGCGGGGTTCACCCCGGGCTGGGAGCGCTCCGTGCTGATCGCCGCCCCGCTGCCCCGCGAGCAGCCCGTTGACGTGGCGGAGCCCAGGGAGGGGGTGCACGACCTGTACCGGGTGCGGGACCAGGCCCAGCGGGCCTGGGAGATCGCCGTCGGTTCCCCCGGCCCCCACGCAGCACCGTACGCAGAAATGATCGCGGACGGCTCTTCGGACGAGGGCGACGTCCTCATCGAGGTCCTGCTGAGGGACGGGATTGTCACCGAGGTCGCCTGGGCGCACGGCGATGAGATTCCCTTCACCCTCATCGGTGGCCTCACCAGCGATGATCCGGACTTCGTCAGAGCCTGCACCGACCGTTGGCGCCAGAGCGCCTGGCTCGGGCACCCCTTGCTCGCCGAGGCCGGGGGCTCCCTGCGCGAGAGCCTCCTGGAGGCCGGCTTCACCGAGGCCGCCACCGTCCGCTCCTACCACTGGAGCCCGCCGGGCAGCCCCGAGACCACCCGCCCCGCACAATTTCTCGACTGGCTCCACGACGACGGCCCTCTGTGGGACCGCTTCTACGCAGACTTCGACTTCAAGCCGAGCACCACCTACCGGCCCGCGATCACCGACCCCGTTCCCTCCGCGGTCTGGAACCTGCACTCCCACCACCGGCTCGTCCCCGACCTCCCCGAACGGCTCGACGCGATCGTCCACCGCGGACTGCTCACCGCCACCGAGCCCGGGGAGTTCATCCACTGGCTCGACTGGAATCACGACGGCTACCGCTACGACCCCCGCCGCACCGACGTCCCCGGCCGGCCGCCCCGACCCGGCAAGGGCACCTTCCCCAACGGTGACTACTACCTCCACATCACCGAAGACCTGCGCTTGGGCATCTTCGGCCACCCGTGGGAACAGACACTGACCGTCTGGGGACCGACGCTGCTTGCGGCCGTCGAGGCGGACCTAACCGAACTCCTTGGAACTCCGATCAGGCACCGCGAGTGACGGTATCGGCCCTGCGTTGCGTCTCCCTCAACTCGGGATACGGGCACAGCGACAGCCCAGGATCTCTTACTGGGCCTCAGTCGCCGCGGCACGAGCTGAGCGGTGTAGTTGGCCGGACGGGCCAAGTACGGCGCTAAGTCACAGTTGACCCTGTTGGTTCCGATGGGTCTGACGTCATCTGATCAGTTCGGAAGGCACCCCGGAGCCCACCCCGGGGCTCCGGAGTGCCCTGAGCCAACAAAGGATCTTGCCGTCAGGCAAACCGGTGAATGTAGGGCGCCGAGGATTCCGTTCACTTCTTCCACAGTCGTATGACCGCTCGTCATATCCCGTCGCAGGTGAGGTGTCCCCTTAAAGCAACGGACCTCCCGCAACACCCAGGTCACCATCGAATCCTTGGTTGTGAGCGGCGCGCGGGACCCCGCCTCGATTGGGGCGGCCCCCCTAACGCCACATAGACTTCCGGTTGTTCGCAGTTCACCGCGGGCGCATCGCAGATGGCGGGTTCTTCAACCAGACCCCGCCTTCGACGGGCGCACACGGCGTCGGTGAACGGAAGGAACAACTGAAGATGGCGCACATCGAGCAGAACGGCGACCAGTCCGACCCCGCGGGGGAGGGCCAACAGTCGGGACGCCGAGGTGCACGCCGCAACGAGCGTTCTCCCCTCGACGGACCAGCTCGGCGCGCTCGGCCTGGTCCTCAACGCCATCGTGCTCTGGACCACGAAGTACATCGACGCCGTCGTCGCCCAGCTCCGTGCCGAGGGCCACGAGCCGCGGGACGAGGACATCGCCCGGCTCTCCCCGCTCAAGCATGCGAATCTCAACGTGCTCGGCCGCTACAGCTTCACCGCCTCCACCCCGGCGGTCGGCGGCTTGCGGCCGCTACGGGACCCTGATGCGGTCGAGCTCGACGAGGACGACGACGGGTAGGGAGGGACAGGCCCGGTCTCGTGTAGATGGCTAGTGCATCAGCTCGGAGTGGGGGTGCTCGGGCGCCGCAGGGCAGACGTAGAGCTGCTGGTCGTAGCCGCGGCCGATCTGGACGGCAGTGGGCTGGCTCCGTTCGTAGGGGTCGAAGCCTGGAAGTGATGCATCTTCCGGTTCCTGGTGTGCGAGCCAACTGCTGTCGTCGTTGTCCTCGTACGTGGCGATGGTGAGCAGGGCGTCCATGTCTCTGCCGCAGGTCGGGCAGGGCCGGGGGCCCGGGTCGGTGGTAGTCCACCGTGGCCAGCCGCCGACCTTCCAGCCGGGCGCGCCGGCCAGTTCTTTGTCGTAGAACTCCTCCGGCCACGGAAGTTCTTCGCTGTCCATCTCCACGTTGGCGGCCTGCCACACGCTCAGGTTCCCCAGCTGCTCCTGCAGTTCCTTGCTCACCTCCAGGTGGTCGGGGTATTCGGTGACCTGCTCCGGGTGGAGCAGGCACGGCTCGGGGAGATAGTCGTCGAACTGCATCGCGGGCGGTTCGGGGGGCGTGGCGAGGATGTCGGTGACCGTGGCTGCCGACCGCCAGAACAGCGCGGTCTTGGGCATGATCGGGTGGTCGAAGGGGCACCACAGGACCTGGAGCAGGTCCATTCCTTCGGGTATGGGCAGATCGGGCACGTCCCGCTTGTACAGCTGCGCGACCGGCAGCATCGCGATGGAACCCTCATACGGACCGATCGCGACCTTCACGGGGTGTTTCCGGGGAGGGATGATCCGCTCCAGGGTTTCTCGTTCCTGCTCGGTCAGGATCCGTCCGCGGGAGGCGGTAGTGATTCGCCGCTTTAGCCTCACGTCCGCCGGCGACAGGGCCAGGTCGTTCCCGTCCACCACATGAGGTCCCTCGCAGTGCGGCCACGGCTCGCCGGCGGGCCACAGCAGCGGTCCGCCGATGGAGCTGTCCTGCGGTGACGGGGTCCCCCGGCGGGGGTGCAACCGGGTCGCCGTGCGGGCCAGCGGAGCGAGCTGTGGGAAGATCACGGTGACGTCGTACGGTCGGGGAGGCGTCGTCGGAGTGCTGTTCATAGCCGCGATCTTGCCAAGTGACTCTGACAACGGAGCTCGTCGTTGACGCAGCCAGTGCCGCAGGTTGCGTCGTAGACGTGCAGGGTGGAAGGGCTGGGAGTTGGGGGCCGATGACGGAGCCTCCGGGGGAGGCGCTGCGGCACGGTGGGGGCGCCGTACTGCTGGTGCTCACCTGCCAGGGCCGTACGGCCGGCAGATCCGCGTCCGGCAGGCGCAGATGACCGCCGCGGCCACCCACAGCGTCGCCACGGCGCCGGGGTGGTCCACCAGCACCACGGACAGGCCGGACACCATCGCGACCAGCAACACCATCAAGGGCCAGTCCCGCTTTCGGTACCGCCCGAGCCGCGCGGCGATGGCCGCGTCGAGGCTCTCGCCGAGGAGCTCGTCGAGAGCCTCGGCCACACGGTCGTCGATGAGGTCGCCGAAGCGGCCCTCAAAGAGAAGCGGATCGCCGCAGGACACCCGGGTTGTGGTCATCGAGCTGTCCTCCGTCATCAACTGGTTCGCTGCCATGGCCACAACTCTGTCCGTCAAAGCCTCCGCTGCCAGGCCTGCCTGCCCACGGACCGGCGGTGGGTTTTCCCTACCTCGGACTCGTGGGTTGTCCGCGTGCCGCTGACGCGGGCCACCCGCCTAGTGTTTTCGGAGTCAGCGGATGAATCGAGAAGCATGGGACCGCGATGGACGAGTACAGGAGCCGGGATGCCGGCCCCGACAGGTGGTGCGGGCCGGATCAGGTGACCGGGAAGCCGAATTCGCAGACGGGTACCCCGGGCCAGGTTCTGCCGCGCAATCCCGTGCGGGCCCTGAAATCGCCCCAGCTGTGGTTGGCGTCCGCGCACCTGGCGGCCGACGGCATATCCGCGCTCGCCGGCTTCGCCGTGCTGATGCTGCTGGTGACCGGCATCTGCCTGCTGCCGGTCGCCCTCATCGGCGCACCGCTGGTGATCGCGGCGGCCTGGCTGCTCCATCGGCTCGCCGATGCCGAGCGCGACCGGTACGCCATCCTGTGCGGGCTGGAGATTCCCGCACAGCCGGCTCCGGAACTGTCCGTGAACCTGCTGCGGTCCACGCTCACCGTGCTGACCAGCCGCTCGACGCGGCGGCAGGCCTGCTACTTCGCGCTGCTGATCCCGGTGTCTGCCCTGAACGTGGTCGCGGTCGCCCTGGCCTGGGCCGGCCCGATGATGCTGGCCCTGCTGCCCTTCTACTACGCGGAGCTGCCCCTGGGGCGGGCCGCGATCGGTCCGCTGAACATCGACAACACGGGCACGGCCTGGGCCGTCGCGGCGGTCGGAGTGCTTGCCGGCCTGACGGTGTCACCGGTGGTGGTACGCATCCTGCGAGCCCTGGACATCTCCCTCGCCCGCACTCTGGTCGCCACATCCCGGGACACCCGACTCACCCAGCAGGTCGCGTACCTGACGGCCAGCCGGGCACGGGTGGTCGACGCCGCGGAGGCCGAGAGGCGGCGGATCGAGCGCGATCTGCACGACGGTGCGCAGCAGCGTCTCGTCGCCATGGCAATGACTTTGGGCCGGGCCAGCTCACGGCTCAAGGGCGCGGGACACCCCGAAACCGTGGAGCTGATCGAGAGTGCCCGCAGCGAAGCCCGCCAGGCCATCACCGAGCTGCGCGACCTGACCCGGGGACTGCACCCGCCGGTCCTCACCGACCGGGGGCTGGACGCCGCGCTGTCCGCGGTGGCCGCCCGTTCCCCGATCCCGGTCACGATCGACGTCGATGCCGTACCGAGGCCGTCCACCACGGTTGAGGGCATCGCCTATTTCGTGGTGAGCGAGGCCCTGACCAACGTGGCCAAGCACGCCGCGGCGAACACCGCCTGGGTGACGATCCGCCGTATCGACGACCGACTGACGGTGACGATCGGCGACAACGGTATCGGCGGGGCGACCCTCGGGCGGGGCAGCGGCCTGAGCGGCCTCGCGGACCGGGTCTCCGGGGTCGACGGCAAGCTGACGGTCTCCAGCCCGGTCGGCGGGCCGACCCTCATCGAAGTGGACATGAAATGCGCGTAGTGATCGCCGAGGATTCCACGCTGCTGCGGCAGGGGATCGCCCTGCTCCTGGAGGAGCAGGGCATCGAGGTGGTGGACGCGGTCGGCGACGGCGAAGCCTTGCTGAGAGCCGTCGCCGAGCACCATCCCGACGTGTGCGTTGTCGACGTACGCATGCCGCCCACCTTCGTCGACGAGGGTCTGCGCGCCGCACTGGTCATCCGTAACCGCTGGCCCGAGGTCGGCGTGCTCGTCCTCTCCCAGTACGTCGAGGAGAGCTACGCCATCGACTTGATCGCCGACGACACCAGAGGGGTCGGCTATCTGCTCAAGGACCGGGTCTCCGACGTCGACGACTTCGTCGACGCCCTGAAGCGGATCACGCTGGGGGACACCGTCCTCGATCCCGAGGTGGTCAAGCAGGTTCTGGCGCGCACCCGCAAGCGGGACCCGCTCACCGCGCTGTCCCCCCGGGAGAAGGACGTCCTGTCAGGCATGGCCGAGGGCCGTTCGAACTCGGGGATCGCCGCACAACTGGTCATCGGTCCCGCCGCAGTCGAAAAACACATCAGCAACATTTTCGCGAAGTTCGGACTGCACCCGGAGGACGGCGAGAACCGCCGGGTCCGGGCAGTCCTGCGCTACTTGGGAGCTTGAAAGCAATGTCCTCTGTCAAGAGCCGGTTCATCATCAGCAGCGGCCTGATCGTCCTGCTCGTCGTCGTCGCCGTAGGCGCCTGGTCCGTGCTCAGCGTGATAAAAGGCCGCGAGAGCTTCTCCGCAGCCGGCCAGGCCGACGCGTCCGCCGCCACCCTGCTGAGCATCGACACCGCGAACGCGGGCGTCCAACTGAAGGCAAGCAGCGACTCCTTCGTGCATGTCTCCGCCACCGGCAAGTACACCGGCAGCACCCCGCCGAAGCTGACGACCAGCACGGCCGGCGCGATCATCACCGTGTCCCAGTCGTGCTCCGGCGACTGCGACGATTTCCGTCTCGACATCTCGCTGCCGGAAAAGCTCGCGGTGAAGGTGACCACCGTCGACGGGGGGACCACCGCGCGAGGCCTCGCCGGCAGTCTCGACATCAGGACCCGCTCCGGGGGCATCGACCTCACCGACCTCTCCGGGCCGCTCGCCCTGAACAGCACCACCGGCCAGATCCATGTGGCCGGCGCCACGTCCGACCGGTTCGAAGCCACGACGACGGATGGCGAGGTCAGGGCCGCATTCCGCACAGCCCCCACCATGACGAACGTGACCACCGGCACCGGCGGCGTCGACCTCACCCTGCCTTCCTCCGGCTACTACATCCAGGCCACCAGTGCCAACAGCACCCCCAAGATCGACATCCCGGTCGACCGCAAGGCCAGCCACACCGTGACGGTGAAGACGAACAACGGCGGTATCGACATCCACCATTGACGGAGGCCAACCGGAATACGCCGGAAATAGGAACAGGCGTGCCGTCAGGCGGACACGGGCAGACGTCAATCAGCCGGGAACCGCGTGGGCGTGTTTCATATGTGGTCAGCCGACGCGGGTTCCGTCATGGACATCAGGCCGCTCAGCCCGTCCCGCACCTGTTCGACCTCTACATCTCCGAACAGGGCTTGCTGGGCGATGAACCCCTGCGCCAGTGCCATCAAGGAGCGCGCCACGCGGTCGGCCGGTACGTCGGCCCTCATCAGTCCGGCCTCCTGGTAGGCCGTGACGATCTTGCTCCAGGTCTCGTGCATCTCGTCGAACCCCTGGCGCAGCACCTTGGCCAACTCCGGGTTGCGCAGCGTTTCCGCCCATACCTGCAGGGCCACTCGGGGAAACTCGGGCTCGTCGCCGGCTCCCGGGCCGCCGCTGCCGAGCACCCCTCCGGCCAGCACATCGCCGAGGGTCTGGGTGAGCAGTACGTCAGGCAGTGGCGGCGGGTGCTCCTCGGCAGCTCGCTCGAACGCGGCCCGGACGGTGGCGAGAGCCTCGGTCGCGATGGCCGCGATCAGCTCGTCCTTGCCGGTGAAGTAGCGGTAGACCGCGCCCGCGGAGAGACCGACCTCGCGCAGGACGTCCTGCATCGACGCGGTGTGGAAGCCGTTGCGGCTGAAGCAACGCGTGGCGCCGTCCAGAATCTGGCGGCGGCGGGCGTCGAGGTGTTCCTGGGATACGCGAGCCATGCGCTCAACGTAGAACGAGCATTCGTTCTTGACAAGCGTCACCGCCTGCAACACAGTGACCCATCTAAAACGAATGCTCATTCTTTTTGCTTTGGGAGTCTTGATGTCCACCGCCTCCGCAACTTCCGCACCGCCGTCTCCGCGACAGGGCAGGCGTCTGATCGCTGTCATAGTCCTGATCCCGGTGTTCGTGACCCTTGCCCTGTGGGCGTTCGCATGGCCGGCCAGACGGATCGCACCGCGCGATCTCCCCATCGGCGTCGCGGGCCCCGCGGCGGCGGCCGAAGGCGTTCAGAAGCAATTGCAGCAGAAGCCGGGCGCGTTCGAGATCCACCGGTACGCCGACGAAGCCGCGGCCGGCGCAGCCATCGAGGCCCGGACGGTATACGGCGCGGTCGTCGTCACCCAGCAGGGCCCGAAGCTGCTCACCGCCTCGGCCGCGAGCACGGTGGTGGCCCAGCTGCTGCAGCAGGCAGTAACCGCGGGGAGCCCGCAAGGCACGCAGGTTCAGATCACCGATGTGGTCGCAGCGCCGGCCAACGACCCACGCGGCGCCGTACTCAACTCCAGCCTGCTTCCGATGACCCTCGCGGGAATCGCGGCCGGCGCCGTCATCACGCTCCTCGGACTGCGCGGTACCCGCGGAGTCCTGGCACTTCTCGGATCGGCCGCCTTGGTCGGCATCGTGGCAGCCGCGCTCACCCACAGCTGGCTCGGCGCGCTCACGGGCAACTGGTGGGCCGAAGCCGGCGCACTCGGCCTCACGGCCCTCGCGGTCGGTGCCACCGTGGCCGGGCTCGCGGCACTGATCGGCCCGGCCGGCATAGGCGTCGGCGCCCTGCTCTCCATGATGGTCGGCAACGCGTTCTCGGGCATGACCTCCGCCCCTGAGCTGCTGCCCGAGCCGGCCGGGCTGATCGGCCAGTGGCTGGCGCCCGGCGCTGGTGGCTCACTGGTGCGGTCCGTGGCGTTCTTCGACGGCGCAGGGGCCGGGCGGCCATTGATCACGCTGACCATCTGGGTGATCGCCGGCTTGGCCGCCGTCCTGCTCGCCCGCCCGCGCCGCCCCGCCTCCACATCCGCCGCCGTGCCGCGGCAGGCACCGGAGGCCGTTCCGGTCGGCTGAAGCCGACCGGAAGCCAATCGCGGTGACAGCCGCCTCAGCTCGCTCGGATGGAAAGCCCCTACAGCGAAACACCGAAACCAATCCCCAAGGGCTGAATGCCGGCCGTGGATCTTCGGGATCGTTCTGGGGACGTCGGAGCAGTGCGGGTGGCAACCGGCCCCGCCGCGCCGGGCGTGCCACGTCACCGCCCTCATCCGGGAGCGGGGCGAGAGGAACCGGAAGGCCACAGATCCCGCGGTGCCGTTCGTAGACGGTCTTCCACGGACCGAACCGTTCGGGCAGGTCGCGCCACTGAACGCCGGTCCGCACCCGGTGCAAAATCCCGTCGATTACCTGCCGGTGGTCCCGCCACCTGCCACAACGCCTGTTGCTGACCGGCAGGAACGGCCTTAGCCGTTCCCACTCCGCATCGCTCAGATCACCCCGCCCCATGTCCACATCAACGACCCGGACCCACGCCCGTCACAAGATCACACGAATTCTGACTCTCAGTCCGCGATAAAGGGTGCGTACCCGACCGGCACCTCGCTCACCTCAAGGTCTGAGAAGACCAAGGTCAGATCATGAGCGTTGGTCTCAATGTGAACCTCATGGAAGTCGATCCCGACAGCCTTCGACCAGCGGAGGGCAGCCTCCGACTGGAGACGAAGCTCGGCTCCGTACAACTCGTGATGGTTCGCGCCCCAGACATAACCGTCGAGGTCGATGGCGGTTTCGCGGTCGAGGAGCCGCTCGTCCAAGGAATCCCGCCAGGTATCCGTGGACAGGAACGTCTCGCATCGGGCCTCGACGCAGTACCGGAGGAGATACCGCAGGTAGGTCGACGGGCTTTGGGGGCCGTCCCACACATTGATGATGACCTCGTAGTCGCGCATGTAGGTGGTGTATCCGTGGTGCACGACAACGGCTTCGATGGGCTCGTTCAGCGTCCGCTGAAGTTCTGCGGTGTCCATGCCGCTCTTCTACCTCACTCGGCAAGCCCTTCGACAGCGAGATTCAGAGCGTTAGGCACTCGTCGGCTCAGAGATCGCCCGGACAAGTCCTAGAATCCCGGCCCGCTGATTCGCAGCCATCCTTGCGAACTTCAATCCGTGCAACCTCGCACGCTCAAACACTTGAATTTCCGCTAGCAGAACGCAACCGGAAACGCTGTGCAGATTGCTAGGGTTCACGCGCATTGAGGGATGCCAGTTAGAGCGGCTAAATCGAGCGAAGATCATCAACAGCATCCAGAACCTGCGCCAAACCGGATCCGACTCACAACGGTTGACTTCTCTGTCGGGAAGCCGACATGAACCGAAGGGCTCTACGGCTGTAGCCGTAGAGCCCTTCGCATCTATCGTTCAGCAGGGACCATTCGAGGCAAATTTGAGAGCTAGGGACAATCCGATTTACTAGGATTCTTTTCGCGAATCGCCCATGATGTTCAGAGCTTCACGTGCCGCCGCGACGACTTCACCCCAAGCTTGAGAATGAATTATCTCTGCATCGTTTGATGCAGAAGACAAAGCAGAATCAAGCGCAGAGTTCAGGACAGTCATTGCAGAGACTTCCACGTCGTCAAAAAGAACGAATCCCAGCCTCCCGCTCGGCTCGGCCAAGACGCCCGAGTCGTCGAAAAAGTCTAGCGCTTCATCAAGGCCGGATCCACCTGAGGGTTGACGCAACCAATTCTCCTCTTGCCAATCTCTATTCCCTAGCTTGTCCAGCCAGTCAATCAGTTGCGTTCGTATCCATGGCGTCTGAAGGTCATGACCCTTAGGGGGCATTCCAAGTCCTCCACGTCTGCCACTCGCTGAGCGGAATGTGAGCCTCTACCGGATAATCCTGTATTCGCGCATTGGGGGGCAGGAGCTCACCTCCACGCCCTACGATTCTACCTCCAGAGTTAATCACTACGTGATCAACTTGTTGCGTAGCCCACTGAGAGTTGAGGTCTCCCCTGTCGATGCGAACGCTGTCTTGGCCCCTCGGGGCGCGCCACACAAAACCTGCCTTATTGTCATTCTTCTTATACTTGCTCGTCATGTGGGGCCCCGACCAGTTATTCGGGACCTTCGCGCTCCCGTACGGGAACCAACCCGGACCGACTGGCTTACCTCCGGCGACAGGGCCGCTGGGCCCCGCCTTCGCTCCTCGCAGAGCGAACGTACCTAGGCGAGCACCTCCTACGAGTGAGCCCCATCCCATTCCTTCTTCGAATGCCGAAGAGCTCAGATCGACTCCGTGATCTTCTGCCACACCCCCGAAGCATGGCTGCGTGACAAAAAGGCCCTTGTGCTCAATACATCCCCCCGTCAATACCTGAACTGCCCCCAACACTAGGCCGACCTTGAAATCTTTGTCATTCCCGTGCGGCTGCTCCACCCATTTCGTTTTGCATTCGAATCGGCCGCACGTGGTCTTGTATTGCCCCTCGGGAGCCGGCGGGGCACTGCCGCCCTGTGAGACCTTCGGTTGGCCCGGTTCGTTTCCTGGGGTGGTGTTTTCCTGTTCTGTTGTGGGCCTGGTGGGACAGTCGATCTCCGCGCACCTGCCGGTGGGGTCTGCTGTGGTGACAGGGTTGTTATTGGCATATCCGTAGCCGTTGAGCGACTGCGGAGAATCAGGCATCAACAGCGGGTCGACGCTGATGAATTGACCGATGTTGGGGTCGTATTCGCGGGCGCCGATGTGGGTGAGCGCTGTGTTGGTGTCGGCGGACTTGCCGAGGAAGCGCTTGTCGTCCGGCCAGGTGCCGACGGAGTCGCCGCGGGGCGCACCGAATGGAGTGATGTAGCGCTTGCTGACGGTTTGCTCGTCGCCGCTGTCGATGGCGACTGAGGAGGTGCCGTGGTGGTCACCGGAGAGGAAGGAGACCTTCGAGGTGCCTGTCTCGTTGCTGCGGACCGCTACGCGCTGGCCGCCGAGGGTGTAGTAGCGGTTGGCCCACTTCTTGGTGCCTTCGAGGTGGACCTCGGTGGCCCCGGCATAGAGGATCGTTTCGCCGCCGGTGTTGCGGCGGATGAACAGTTCACCGTCGGCGTCGTAGAGGTAGGTGGTGGTGTCGGTTCCCTCTGCGAGCTTGCTGAGCTTGTTCTCACCGCTCCAGGTCAGGGTTTGACTGGTAGTGGTAGTGGGTCCGCGCAGGCGCTTGGTGGTATTGCCACCGTCGTCGTAGGTGTACTGGTCCGCGACACCCGTGCAGTCGGCGTTGGCGGTGGTGGAGACGAGGGCGTGCTTGCGGGTGGTGTCGTAGCAGTAGGTGCGGTCGGTGGTAGCGGAGCTCGTGTGCGTGGTTTCCGAGGCGCGCTGGCCGCCGGCGTTGTAGGTGTAGGACTTCCAGTAGGAGGCGGGACCTCCGAGGTTGGCCGTGGTCCGGCCGATAGTGGCGCAGTCGGCGGTTTTCGGGGTCCAGGCTTCGGTGACGCGGCGCTGGCCGTCGTAGGTGAAGCACTGGTAGTCGGCCGCGCTGGCGCCACTGACCGTTGCCTTGTCGAAGATCGACTTGACGTTGCCGGCGTCGTCATGGGTGTACGTGCTGTCCTGGACGAGGCCGTGGGTCGGCTCGTAGACGGTGGTTGCCTTGAGGCGGCCCGTGCCTTCCTCGAAGGTGTTGGCGATGTCGACGTCCTTGACGCCGAGCGCGCCCGAGCGCGAGAGCTTCATCCTCTCAAGCCGGCCGAGGGGCGAATAGCCGGCGCTCTGGACGTACCCGCTGGTACCGGAGAGACCGTCCGGCAGCAGATAACTGTTGTAGTCGGTGGAGATGGTCTCCGAGGGGAGGCCGCCGGCCGCAGGCTCGGACGTGGAGGAGACGGTGCCGTCTTCCCAGAGGTTCGTGCCGTATTTGGTGGTCGCGCTGACGGCACCCGAAGTGACCAGCGGGTCGTCGGCGGGCAGCGTCAGCTCGGTCTCGCTGGGGCGGCCGAGGTAGTCGTACGCCGCGATCTTCTTGGTGTAGGCCTTGCCGGTCGTGCCGCCGACGTAGCTGGTGGCGGCGGTCGGCGCACCCCGCAGGAGAGTGTCGTAGGTCCAGGCGGCCAGCTTGTTGGCGTCCGTGCGGGAGGTCTGCCACTTGCCGGTCTTGCGACCGAGCTCGTCATAGGCGTACAGGAGCGTGTTACCACGAGCGTCGACCGTGCTGGAGACCTGGTCCAGCAACGAGTAGTTCGTGGTGGTCGTGCCACTGTCCGGGTCGGTGGCAGTGCGCTGACGGCCGAAGAGGTCGTAGGTGTACGACCACTTGGCGCCGTCCGGCCCGGAAATCGTGGCGGGCGTACCGTCACGGTTATACGCGTACTTAACGCTGGTGTACGCGGTACCGAGAGTGGCGCCGTACGCAGCGTCGTCCGGCTGCTCGCCTGAGTAGGTGCGGGTTTCTGTCGTCCGTCCCAGCGTGTCGGTGATGATACGAGCGGCCGTGCCTCCGTCAGGCGCGGAGGTGGCTACCGAGTCGCCGGTGTAGCTGGTAGTCGTGGACCACTTCTTGGCGCCGTTGACCCACAGCGCGGCGGTCGTGGGCCGGCCTGCACCGTCGAAGGTGGTCCTGGTCTGCGGGAAGGGCCCTCCGGCGGTGACGGCGTCGTAGTCACCGTCCGGCGCGTTCTTGTCGTCCCAGGCATCGGCGTACGTGTCGTAGGCCAGGCCGCGGGAGTCGTAGCGGGTGTCGGTGAGGATCCGTCCGCCGTTGGGCGAGATGGTCTGGGTCTGCAGCGGACGCAGCAGCGAGTCGGTGATGGAGTAGACGGGGGTCTGGTAGGTGGTGTTGTCGTGCTTGAGCTGGGTGACGGAGGTCCAGGGTGAGGAGCCACGCTGGAAGGAATATCCGTACTTAATGTTCGGAGACTCACCCCCGGACTGGCTGCGGTTGCCGAACCATGTACCGGTGACGCGTCCGAGAGCGTCGTACGCGCTGGTGGTGAGCTTCGAACCGGCGTCCACGGTTCTGATCACCGCACCGCGGGCGGGGTCAAAGTAGGCGTAGGTCCGGTGGGTCTGCCCGTTGGAGTCCAGCACGGGCTTGGCGCTCACGCTGGCCGTGAGTGGGCCGACGGTCGCCGGGGTGTAGGCGGTGGTGGAGGTGTTGCCTGCCGCGTCGGTGGCGCTCAGGGGCCGGCCGAGGGTGTCGTAGGTGGTGCTGGACAGCTTCTGCCAGCCGTCCGTCTCGGACGGGGTGCGCGGATTGGTGCCGTTGGCGGCGGGGTAGGCCTTGGGCCGGCCTGTCCAGGTCGCCAGGCCCTTGGTCGGGACGAGCCCGTCTTTCCAGCCGGTGACAGTGGCGTCGTCGTAGACGGTCGCGGTGTCGGAGATGACGTCACCGCGGGTGGTGAGCGAGCTGGGCAGGGTCAGCTTGTCATCGGTGACGTCGTTGCCGTCGGCATCGGTGCACGCCTGGGCCACGGTCCGGGTACGGGAAACCAGGTCGGTCAGGCCCACCGCCGGGTTGCGGGCGTACCAGGTGTTTGTACAGGTATCGTCGCCGCTCTTGTACGAGTCACCCAAGGCGTTGACACGCGTGACCATGCCATACGTGTCGTGCAGGTAGTCGGTCTGGGTCCGACGGAAGGTGTCGGAGGTGGTGAGGTAGGCGTAGCTGTACGTGCGCGAGGTACGAACCCGCGAGGCAGTGATGGTCTTGTCGACGATGGGCTTGCCGTCGCTGTCCTTTGCGACCTGACCCGCATCCGTCATCTTGTAGACGGTCTGCGTGGCTGTGTTCGTGTACCCCGGGTAGTTCAGGGAGGACCCTATGACGGTTGCGCCGTTGTAGGTGACCGTCTGGCGAAGGAAGCCGGATACCTGGTCGTAGTCGGTGTAGTCCGCGATCGCGATGGAGCCGGTGCCGTCGATGTCGATGACGGGCACCTTGTTGGTGCGGGTGACCTTCGGGTCGGCTGTCTTGTCGCCGTACATGCCCTGCATGTACACGTTGGTGGTCTTGGAGCGGTTGGAGCCGGCGCCGGTGTAGGTGGTGACCCTGCCGTATCCGCGCCAGCTGGACCAGGTGCGATCCTTCTCCTTCGTCATGGGGTCGTCGTTGTAGCGCCAGCCAGGCTTCTCGTACTCGTACGAGGTGGACACGGTGGCGGCGGTAATGGCGTCCTTGGTGGTGACGTTGGTGACGCGGTACTTGTGGAACCAGTCCAGGCGCGTATCACCGCCGTTGACCTTCCACTTAACCGGGTAGCAGGGGCGCGTGGCGTCGTCATTGTCGTCGACCGCGGTCGGCATCTTGCTGCCGCTGACACACTGCGGGTCGGAGAGGGTGACCTCGGTCGTCGCTCCGGTCTCCGAGGTGATGGTGCGGATGCGGGGACGGTTGATCGGCAGGATGTCGTCAGTCGGAACGTCGACCCGGTTGGGCCGGTTGTCATAGGTGAAGTCGACCGGGTTCAGCTTGAGGGCGGTGCCGTTCTTGCCGGTGCGGATGATCGACTTGAGGACCAGGCTCCGCTCGCTCGGGTCGTTGAGATCGACCGGAGCCGTGTACCCCGAGACGAGGGCATAGGAATCGACGTTGGTGAATGCGTCCGGCTCAAGTGCAGTGGACCACACCTGCGTGGTGATGTTTTCCAGGCGCTTGCGAGTGAAGAACGAAGGCCCCGTAGCTTTACAGTCCGTCGCGCCACCAGCGCAGATGGTGTCGAATGGTACGTCGGGCCAGTTGTCGGCCGTGTCCTCCGTGAGCGAGGAGCAGCCGGACTCGCAGCGCTCCGTATAGGTGAACTCGACCCGTCCGGAGGCGATGCCGGTGAAGAGTGCGTCAGCCCGCTGGCCGTACTTGATCTCATTCAGATAGCCGCCACGGTTGTAGCCGATAGCGGTTGTCTTGTCGCCGTTCTTCGCGTAGTAATTGGCCTCCTTCGTATACCAGTACGTGGAGGCGTTGCCCTGCAGGTCCTGAACCAGGTCGAGGTTCCAGCGCCAGGCCTGCTGAACGGCACGGCCGGAGAAGCTGCTGCTCTTCTTGTAGCCGGGCTCGCCTTCGTCGTCACCGAAGACGGGAGCGGTCCAGACCGAGTTGGTCTCAGAGCCTGCGGGCGCACCAGGAAGTTTGTTCAGGCCGAAGGTGTAGGTGGTGCCGGTGCTGGTGACTACCTTCCAAAATTCACCGTCGGTGTCTTTCGGGTCTGTGGTGATGTCGCCGTCATCGTTGCTGCCCGCACCGTGCCCGCGGATGACCTTCGTGGCGTCGTCGTTCTTCAGCCGCCAAGTGTTGCCCGTCGCGTCCGAAGGGTCCTTGACCAGTTCGTTGGCCTGGCCGTTCAGGACGAGGGAAGCGTTGTCGTACTTCCAGCACAGGTCGTCCTTGCCCGTCTGGGCGTCGTCCTCGCATGAGCCGTACTTGCGCTCGATGTAGGAAGAGGAGGACAGGTCGAAACCCTCACCGACCTGGGAACCCTGGTTGTTGGTGTTTGCAGTGAGCCCGTCGATGGAACCCGAGTCGTACGACAGGGACAGGTCCGGCACAGGGCCGGCTACCGCGGGAGGCACCGTGATCGGATAGGACCAGCTGAACCCTCCCGATGACCGGCCCGCCTGCCAGCTGGAAGAGCTGGCGAGCGGGGTGGCCTTGTAATCGCCGCCGCCCGAAGGCGAGGCGAGGGTCGTGGCCATCACCGCGAGCACGGTGGGTGCGGCCGAAGCGGCACTCATCAAGGGCGTGCTCGGGAGTCCGTCCTGAGAAGGGAGCAGGACACTGCCCGTGGCGGTCGGCTTTGCGCCGGCCAGGTTGACGTTGGCGGACAGCTCATGGCTGGCGATGTCGTTGTTGGAGGCGAGGGGTGTGGTCGTGCGGCACTCCGGCTTGTCCGGAGTGGTCAGCGCGCAACCGGGCAACGTCACCAGGCCCAGGCGGGTGGACCAGGAGCCGCCGATGGCCGATGCGAAGGAGTCGTAGTTCACCTCGACTCGTGCGGTGCCGGGGGTGGCGGCGGTGGCCGTGAGCAGCACACCGGTGATGCCGGCCTTGCGGGCCGCCTGCTGGTCCAGCACCTGCACCGTGGCCTGCCCGGAGGCGGTGGCGCCCGCGCGGGCGCTCTTGGCCGGCCGGGTGACGGCCACCAGGGAGTTGGCGGCCGGGGCGCTGCTCAGGTCGTTCTTGAGGGTGGTGGGCTTGGGCCAGGTGTTCTTCGGATTGGCCTTCGCGCGCTCGGCTTGGGCCTTGTCCTCGGCCTTCAGCTTGGCGATCAGATCGGCTGAGGCCACCGCCTTGACCGGCACCGAGTTTACCTTCGCAGGCCGGTGCTGGGGGCTCGACGGTCGGCCAGGTGCCTCTGCGGCGCTAGCGAGGGGTGCGATCGAACCGGTGACGGACAAGGCCAGGGCGAGGACTCCGATGATCGGTGTTCTCGCCAACAGACTTCTCTTTTTGGACACAAAAACTCCTGAAGCGGACGAGCCGCAAGGTAGAGGTGCGTGTGACTAGCGATGGGCACACGGAGAGGAGGGGGCGGCAGGCCGAGGTCGCGTTCTGCGACCCCGGCCGCTCAGCGCAGGCCCTGGCTGCCATCGGCCGGCGGCAGCCGTGTCTGGACTAGGTCAAGTCCTTGACCTGTTCGGCGTCATACATGGCTCCGGACCACACGCGCACGTCGTTGATCTTCCCGGGCATGAAGTGGGCCCAGGCGCCGTCGACGAAGCTCGCGCCGACCAAGAAGAAGGTGCTGTTGGACTCGGTGGCGTAGTAGGAGCCCTGCTTGGAGACCTCGTTGCCATCGACGTACAGCTTCAGCTCGTTGTCCTGAGCGTTATGGACGACGGTGACCTGCACCGATGTGTCGAACTTCGACGTGGGCGGGCTTGCCGACCAAGTGCCGCTGCCGTCGGCATTGCGGCGGCCGAAACACCATTGGCCGAACGCGGTGTCAACATTCGCACCGGTGTCGTGATCGGGGATAGGTTCGGTAGCGGTCTTCTTGAACCACAGGCCCCATGTCGCGCCGCTGTCGGCGCGCTGGCTCAGGACCTGCGCGATGTACCCGTTGGGCTTGGCGGCGAGCTTTGCCGGGTCGAGTTCGACTTCGGCCGTCGCGGTGAATGACCCCATTTCGTCGACGAGCGCGCCTGCTGCCCATGCGGCGTCTGTGGTCCCGTTGAGGACCAGCTTCCCGCCGGCGATGGTCGCTCCCGTCGACAAGGTCAGGTCGCGGTCGTAGCCGGAGGTGTCCGGCAGAACCCTTCCGGCGACAGTGTCAGGGTTCCAGCGGGCCGCGAGTTCGACCCTGTTCTGGCCCGTGGCCTTGTCGTGCATCCGCACGTCGGTGCTCAGCGATGCCGCGCTCAGGTCGGACTGCCAGACGGTGACCTCGTCGATGAGGCCGGGGAAGTCGTTCCCCCAGGCGCCACGGTCCTTATTCCGGCCGATCGTCAGGGAACCGGTTGCAGCCACGGGCTTGAAGTCCGAGGGCAGGTCGATCCCGCCCTGGTAGTCGCCGTTGACAAACAGATGCAGCCGCTTGTTCGTCTTGCTGTACACGGCGGCAACGTGGGTCCACACCTTGGGAACGGTCTTCGCCTTGGCGTTCACGACGTACTTGGTGCTGCTGGCGGTGGAGTCGTCCGTGGTGGGCAGCGAGACCGACCAGGTTCCGCCCGCGTGGTGGGTGATCGCGACGGCGCTCATGTAGTTGCCGGCCACGCCCGCCATGGTGAACGTGGTGTCGACCCGGTCGGGGCGTACCCAGCCTGCGATGGTGAAGGACTCCTGGGTGTTGATCACGGGCCCGGAGGTCGCCGCGTAGTCATCGACACCGTCGAGCCGCAGAGCTCTGTCCTCGTCATTGATGTTGGTGAGCCATCCGCGGCGACCGTCCGAGGGGCGAAGGGCACCATTGTGCAGGCCCGCCGGATTGGGCGAGAGGTCCCTGGTCGCGGTGTCTGCAGCATTGTCACCGGACATGTCGTGGAAGTTCCAGTGCGCGAGCGGGTCGGGGTCCTCGTTGACGGAGAACCGGACCAAGGACATCTGCCCCAGGCGCCCGCCGTTCACGGCGTCCACGCCCCTGACGTACAGGTTGTTCAGCCCTGCATGATCCGGGGCAATTCCGATGGAGGAGCTGGCTGTCGCCGGCACGTAGTTCCATTTGGTGTCCCCGTCCATCTTGTACATGTACTGGACGACACTGGAGTCCTCCCCGACGGCAGGACGGAAGGTGAACTTGCCCGGTACTCCGGGCCTGCCCGCGGCCGTGCAGCTGGTTGAGGTGCACTCGGTGTAGGGGCCGCCGAACGAGATCCGTGGGAGGCCGGGAGCCGACGCGTCCACCTTGAAGTAGCAGGTGACATAGTCGCTTCCCGCGGTCGCCGCTCCGGCGGCGAAGGACCTGGTCCATGTGAGCATGCGGTACGTCTTGCCGTCCTGCAGGGTCGGCATCAGTTCCGGTTCGGCGCGGACCGAGGCATTAGCCCCGTAGAAGCTGTTGCTGGGGCTGTCGATGAAGGGGCCGCTGTTGACCTTGACCCAGTTCGACCCTTCCTGCCTCTCGATGAGGAAGGCCACACGCAGCCGCGCCTCCGCCTCGCCACCCGGATAGACCTTGGCCGTGGCACGCAGATCGGGATCGGTGCGCGAGATGGTGGTCGCTTCAGCGAAGTTCTTCTCGCACGGGGTGCCGTCGATGGTCTGGCCTGTCGGCGCAGCCGGGTTGCTGATGTAGTCCACGGAGAGCGCGGCGTCGTTGCGGAAGCGCTTCCAGGCGCTCGTGTCGTACTCGTTCTGGGCCCGCAGTTCCAGAGTCAGTGGAGACTTGCCGGTCGCCCAGGCCTGGACCGTGGGTGTCAGGTTCTCGTCCGGTTCATCGGGATTGTCGTTGAACTCGATCGGCGCAGCCGGAGAGTTCGGATCGCACGCCGATCCCCGCCCCGCGGACACCGAGCGGTCGCCCATCAGGTCTGCGTAGGCCGGCTTGTTTCCCCAGGTCGTCGACTTGGTGAACTTGCCCGCCGTACGCACAAGCCACACGTTTCGCGGTTCGCACTGGAAGGCCCACGGCTCCGTGATAGTGAAGGTCGCGTCCAGGACCCTCTTCCCGCGCAGGTTGTCCGGCGTGAACTGGAAGTAGAGCCGCTGCAGGTACCCCGGGCCGCAGTAGTAGCCGGCCCACGACCCGCACTCACCCACACCCTGGCCCATGTTGTCGTCGGCGTTCTCCCAGCCGTACTTCGCGTATCCGTCGTTGCGCAGCAGAAGGCGCTCAACGTTGTAGTCCGCGTTGACGGACGGGTCGATGTACAGAGGAAAGGCCGCAGGATCCTTCTGCGCCATGAGCTCGGCGTCGGGGACCACCGTGAGGCTCGTGGCGTCTACAGCCAGGGGCAGGCTTGCCGTCTGATCGCCCTGACCAGGACCATCGAACGGTGACTCACCACCCTCTCCCGATCCGGCTGCGGGACTCGGCTCTGCAGCAGTCACCGCGGCAACGGAGTGCATCGCGGTGGAGGCCGCCTTGGCCGTTGACTGAGCAGGCGCGCTCTCCGAGCCGCTTGAGTCCCACATCAGCGCCGGCGGCGCCTCGAAGACCGTCTGACCATCACTGTTCCAAGCGGTCAGCCCGTTCTCCTTGGACCCGGAGACCTCCAGCCCCTTGGCCTTGAGAGAGAACTTGACTTCCTTCAGCGCCGGACTTGCTGCGGCCTGGGGAGTCTTGACGACGAGGACCTCACGGAAACCCTCCACCGTGGCCGTCATACGAAGGTCGACGCCCGGCAGCACCTCCGCGTAGGTGGCACTGGCCCCCTCAAGCGTCGGCTTGGGCAAGGACTTGGCCCAGCCCAGCGCGAGAGTGCGGCCTTCCCGCTCAATCTGCACCAAATCTGCCCCGGCACCACCGCCCGAGAAGCTCAGACCGACAACGGCAGCTTTCGGCCCCACCGTTCCGTCCGGACGGGTCACCAATGTTGCATCAGGCTCCACCCAGGCGCCGTCCGCGCTCTTCACCCGCACAGGCACGACCGACTGGACGAGACGGAACGTCTCCCCATCCGGGTTTGCATATGTGGTCGTGAACTCCGAACGCTCACCGATGACTTCCACGCGCCGGCCGCTTTCCGCGGCCTCCTTCAACGCCCGCTGCCCCTCAGGCAGTGGAACCTCCGACGCGGCTGCGCCGTACGCGGGCGGCAGTCCGACCAGCAGGGCCAAGCCACACAGGGCACTCAGAGCACGGCGAAGCCGTCTCCGTTCTCTTACTGACATATTCCCCACCCGAGAAAAACAACAAGGGCCTCCCCCGGGCCCACGGCAACGGCACTTAGGGCCGGACGCCAAGACTAAACATTCGATTAAAAATGATCAACACACGTTTGGGCCGAACTTTGCATTCTCGATATTCACGCAAGTGCCGTAAATGGGTATTCCAATTATTCGCTGATACTTGGGGGCGTTTTGACCTGAAATACGGCTCAGCTTGACGCCGACCCGCCCCAGGCAGGGTCGATGGCAGCAGCCTTAGACCCCGTCGTGGTGCAGAAGATTGCGAATTGGCCGTCCTGACTCTGCTCGGCGGTGAAACCGCTTCCCAAGACGCCGAAGCTGGCACGGGCGCGGCCGTCCCAGCGGGCCGGGCGGCACACGCGAACGTGCACCACGCGGCATGGCCGATCTTGCTGGACTGTCACGGAGTGGCCTTGCTGCCTCGGTCGAGATCCTTGAGGAACTGCCGTTGGCCGTCCAGGAATCCGTCCGCGAAGAGCGAGCGGGGCGCGAAGAGCGCAGTGAGCGTGATCTTGAGGTCTGACTGCTCGATGGACCGCTTGATGAGGGAATGGGTCGCGTCCGGGTAGCGCTTGGCCGTCAATGCACCGCCTGCGGCCAGTACCTCGCGGTAGACGCGCTCCGTGTCGGCGACGTCTACGTTGATGTCCTGGCCCGCGAGGGCCAGCAGCACCGGTACGCCGCGCAGGGCGCGAAGGTCTTGCGTGGCGTCCGCGGTGTAGTTCTTGGAGATGAAGCCCCAGCGATCGGCGGTGATGCCGTCCGCGTCGCCGTCCATGGCCTCGATGTACTCCTCGAAGGTCGCGTGGCGTTCCAGCAGCCGTCGGGTGGTGTCGCTCTTGGCGATCGCCGCGTCGGTACGGGCTGCTGACGCGCCGTCGGCGCGCAGTTCGGCGAGGAGGTTGTAGCGGCCTTGCTGGAGCCAGTTGATCGCGGGCGAGACGGCGATGACGAAGCTCACGGGCGTCTTGGCGGCGACCTTCGGCAGGACCCAGCCCGCCTGGCTGACGCCCCAGAGGCCGATCCGGTCGCCGTCGATGTCCGGGCGGCCGCGCGCCCAGGCTATGGCGGCGGCTGTCTCCTCGGCCCGGTCGTCCATGGACTGGCCGAGCCAGTTCCCGGGCGCACCCGCGACGCCGGGCTTGTCCCAGGACAGGGAGGCGTAGCCGGCCTTGGCGTTCGCTTCCCACATGGGCCGGTACCCGTCGTCGTGGGTGGCGTCTACGGGGCCGTCGCCGTGGACGTACACGACCAGGCCGTGGCGTTTGCGGCCGTCCTTGGGGGTGGCCAGTACTCCGTTGAGGGTGTGGCCGCCGTGGCGGATCGATACCCGCTGCTCGTCCATGGCGTAGGAGTTCTGCCACAGCACCACGCCGCCGAGACCGGCGGCCACGACCAGGACCGTGACGAGTGACCACACGGCTATGCGGAGCCCGCGCCGTCGGGGCTGGATCTTTGGATACATGGGATCTGACCGCCTCTGTTCGGGTGAGCGAGCCTAAAACTATCACCGCAAGCACGATCGTCGCGAGAATGATAGTTTTGAGTTTCGGGATGCAGCGAGAAAAGAGGGCACGGTATGGGGCTGGACACGACGGACACCGGTACTGGACCGCTGACGGTCCGGCGCGGCCTTCCGGCCGGCGCCGAGCGGCGGGCGGCCGAGCTGTACTGGGAGGCTTTCGGCCGCAAGCTGGGCCCCGCGCTGAACCCGCCGGACAAGGCGGTGCCCTTCATCGCCGCCCACCTGAACGCCGATCGCGCGGTCTGCGCACTCATCGACGGCCGGCTCGTCGGCCTCGCCGGCTACCAGATCGGCGGCCGCGCCCTCACCGGGGGATCGGCCTCCGCCGTGCTGCGCGCGTACGGACACCTGCGAGGACTGCACAGACTCCTGCTCCTCGCCCTGTTCGAACGCCACCCGGCCCCCGGACAGCTCGTCATGGACGGCATCGCCGTGGACCCGGGCATGCGCGGGCGTGGCGTCGGTAGCCTGCTCATCGAGGAGGTGGCCGCCGTCGCGGCGGAACAGCACTGCTGGGAGATCAGACTGGATGTGATCGACATCAATCCGCGCGCCAGGGCCCTGTACGAGCGGCTCGGCTTCACGGCCGTGCGTACCGCGCACACGCCCTACCTGCGCGGGCTGCTGGGGTTCGGAGCCGTGACCACCATGCGTCGCGCCGTCGCAACGAGAGGAGCACGAGAACTGTGAGCGCCGAGACGGACCACGTCGAGGTCCCCACCCGCATGCTCGTCCACGCGCTGATCCGCGAGGACGGCACCGTCGGCGCGGACGAGCTCTACACCGTCGCCAACACCCTGGGCATGAGCGACCAGCAGGTGCGGCTGTGCGTCAAACGCCTCGTGGCCGAGGGCCGGTTCACCCACGAGGGCCGTGGCCGCAAGGCGGAGCTGCACGCGACCGAGGACACCACGCGTGCTCTGGCTCCCAACGCGGACTTCCTCCGGCACGCGTTCCAGCAAGACGCCGGGCTCGCGCCCTGGGACGGCGTCTGGCACCTGGCCGCCTTCGCGGTGCCCGAATCGGCACGCACGGCCCGGGACGCCCTGCGTGAAACCCTCGTCCACCTCGGCGGAGCCCCGCTCCAGGGCGGACTGTACGTCTGCGCCAACGCCTGGGAACCGTACGTCGAAGAAGCGGCCCACCGCCTCGGCGCCCATGGCGCGCTCACCCTTCTCACTACGACCGACCTGCGCAAGGGCGACACCCAAGAGCCTGTCGAACTCGCCCGCCGCCTGTGGTCCCTGCAGGAGATCGCCGACCGCTACCACCGCCTCAGCCGCATCGCCCGGCCCCGCCTCGCCCGGCTCACCGGCCCTGCCGGACTCTCCGCGTCCGCACTCCTCACCATCGCGGTCGAGCTTGCCGCCGAACTCACCCGCGCCATGGAGCCCGACCCACTGTTGCCTCCTCAGCTCCTGCCCCAGCCCTGGCCCGGCACCCAGGCCCGAGAGCTCATCGCCCGGTGCTGGGCGGCCCTGCACGAACGAGACGGCGGCGAAGCCCGCCCGGCCCTCTTCCGCCTCTACGCCGACATCACCCGAGAAGCTGCAGACCGAGCCGCGCGCTGAAGACGGGACAGAGGACGCGCACTTTGATGCGTATCCGTTCTGGCGTCCGCCGGAGTGAGTGGTTGTGTGCCTGAATCCGTGGTTGTTGGCCGGGCACCGAGCCGGCTCACCGCACACGGCATCAACCACCGTGATGCCGTTCCGCTTGGGGCCGAGGCCTTGGGGCGCTCCTCCTCAAGATCGCTTGCTCTCCAGGCGGACGGCTGACAGAGTCCGGCAGACGGCCGCAGTCGGGCGGCGTCTTGGGGAGGGTCGCCGTGGGTGTGGGAATCGCGTTGCTGGTGTTCGGAACGGTCTCCGTGGGCTGGGGATCCGTGTTGCTCTTCAACCTTCGCGGTACGGCGGACAAGGCTGCGGCACGCCGCAACACCGGACGGGCTGTGACTGCTGCCCGGACGATGGACTTGAGCCTCACCGAGCCGTCGCAGCTCGGCCCCTGGTTCTTCCGGCTCATGGGCGGCTTCATACTTCCCGCCGGCCTGGCCCTCTGCCTCGTGGGCCTTGTCTTGACGGTCGAAGGGTGACCCACCGCTTCACGTGCCGCTGATCCGGCCGGGACGTTTGACATCGAGAGCCGCGCACCTCGTGGCCCGGGAGCCTGTCGTGGTGGTCCTACTGCCCCAACCGGCAGGCACGGGCCCGCAGGGTGCCATGCCTCGCCCTCCGGAAAGGAATGGCTGTGGCGGATATTTCGTGACGCACACGACGGCGGGGAGGGGACCGATGGTTGGCTCATGCTTGATCGCTAGTGCCGGGGCCCGGGGCCTGCATGCTTTGAGGGGGGCCGCGGTGGTGGTCGGTGAGCTGGTGCGTGCAGAAATGCGACGCGTCGATTGGGCGTCGTTGGAGTGCGGCTGCGGTGACTCTGCGGAGCATGTGCCGCTTCTGATCGAGGCGATCATCACTGCTGAGACGCCCCAGGACATGATCGGATACACCCTCGATGGCCATGTCGAGGGAAGCACGATCATCTTCGAGTGCACTCCGCCGGCGGTCGGCGTGATCATGGCCGCGCTGGCGGGCGACCTCTCCACCCTGGCACGAGAGGTGCTGCTGCAGACGTTGTCCTTCGTGGCCGCGGGTTCCTGCGACTACGGGCCGACCGCGGGAAGTGAGGGTCTGGGCGAGGGGTGCAGGCAGCACGTGCAGCAGGGGTACTGGAGGCTTGTCCAGATCGGGCTCACGGGTACTGCGGAAGACGCCGAAACAGTGGCGGACATCTGTGAGTCCTTCGGGCTCGGCGGTGACAAAGCTGTCTTCTACCAGGCCGAGCTTCGCGACCGCGTGCACGCGAAGACAAAGCGGGGCGCGTCGGCTCTGCCACGCAGTGGTGTCGGACCCGTGGCTCTGTAGGCGGATTCCGGATTCCGAGAACACCTGTTGCCCGGGGGCAGGAACGCTTCCCCTCTCCGGAAATCGATATCGCCGAGTTCAGAGAACGCCTCGATCCTTGCTTCAGGACGGTGATTGTGCTCGGCACGATGCGTCCAGGAGGACGCGGCCCTGATGAACAGCGCTGCGGGTCATGGCCGGACGGGATCGCCGCAATCCGTTCGCGTGGCATCTTCCCGGCCACGTACGGTCTGCGCATGACCAGGACCACGCCGACCAGACCGGTCTCCGCGGAGGCCGTGTTCCCGGACCTGGCCCCCTACCGGGGCCGCACGACCCGACTGCACCCCAGGCCGGGACGGCCCGGCATGCGTGAGAGCCATGTCGGCGGTCCGATGCTGTGGCCGGACGTCGAGCCGTGGCCGGTCTGCCGCGAGCCCCACCAGCCCGAAAGCGAGGGGTACGTGCCGGACGAGATCCGCAGTGCCCGGGCCGCGGGCGTCTGGCCGCGGAGCCAGCCGTGGCCGGGCTCCGGAACGTCCGGGAAAGACGGCCCGGTGCCGTTCATAGGCCTCGCCCAGTTCTTCCGCCGGGACATCCCGGCTCTGGCGGCCGGGCCCGATGGTGCTGATCTGGCGCAGATCTTCCGCTGCCCGTTCAACCACGGTCCGTACCTGGAGCGCCGTTACCACCTGCGGTGGCGGCAGGCCGCAGAGACCGAGCGCGTGGAACGCTTCCTCGCCGCCCCGCCCGAAGTACCCATGCTGCGATGGGAGCACGAACTCCCCGCGCCGTGTGTCCTGCATCCCGAAGAGGTGGACACCTATCCCTGGGCGGAGGACGACACGCTGCCGACCTCTTTGATCGCCCGCATCGACGCGTGGGACGAAGCCCAGGCGGCGGAACACGGCCCTGAGGCCCCCAGCTACCAGTTCGACCTGTCGATCCCGCCCGGCTGGCGGGTGGGCGGCTTTCCGAGCTGGGCGTCGACGGGCCCGATGGCCATCGGCTGCGAAGCCTGCGCGACCCCGATGCGGCTGCTGCTGACCGCCGACGGCTACGAGATGGACGCCGGCTCGCACAGCTGGACGCCCCTGGAAGACCGCGACCCGTCCCTACGGGGGAAGGCCTCGATCCAGGGCGGCCCGTCCGTTGCCCACCCCACCCGGCTTCGCTTCGGCCGGGACCGGGACCTGCACGTCTTCACCTGCCCGGCCGACCCCGGCCACCCGCCACAGTGGGTGCTCTCGTAGGGGATTCGGGGCTTGGGGGCTTGACCAGCGAGCCGCCGCGAGCTGCCCTGGCACGAGACACGCCGAACCCCGTTCCTGTCTCCCGCCGATATTTCCCGCAGCAGACTCTCGCGGTCGTTCCCAGAATCCGGCTTCTTGGCACGTCTGGCGGGCCTCTTCGCCTCAGGAGGTAGGCGGTGTGGAGCGGGAGTAGCGGTCCGCGAGTCGACGCAGGTGGGTGACCAGTTCCACGGGCTCGGTGACACGGAAGTCGAAGTCGAGCATGCCCAGATAGACCGCGAGGGTCTGCACTGTATCGGCGCCGGTGGTCATGACGCAGGTGTTGGCGTCGAGTGCCTCGACCGTGCCGACCGCAGGATTGATCTGCTCGATCACCGCCGCCGCCGGGGCGTGGACGGTAACCCGTGCGTGGTAGCGCCAGGCCGCGCCCGATACTCGTTGGGAGACGTACGCCGCAGCGTCGCCGCCGGGCAGTTCGCGCGGGGTGAAGCGCGGCCCGGTCGGGGTGCGGGGCTGGATTCGGTCGGCCCGGAAGGTCCGCCAGTCCTGGCGCTCGACGTCCCATGCCACCAGGTACCAGCGCTGTCCCCAGTTCACCGCCCGATATGGCTCCACGATGCGGCGGGTGGGCGAGCCGGCGTGGTCCAGGTAGTCGAAGCGCAGACGTTCCTGGTCGCGGCAGGCGGACGCCAGGGTGGTCAGTACCTCCGCGGTGACGGTCGGGGCCGGACGGTCGGCCGGCACGGCCACGGTGTACGACATGAGGGTCCGCACCCGGCGGCGCAGCCGGGAGGGCAGCACCTGCTCCAGCTTGGCGAGCGCCCGCAGGGAGATTTCCTCGGTGCCGGGGACGGTGCCCTGCGCGCTGGTACGCAGGGCGATCGTCACCGCGACGGCCTCCTCGTCGTCGAGGAGCAGCGGGGGCATCACCGCCCCGGCGCCCAGCCGGTAGCCACCGGTGGTTCCGCGTGTGGCGTCCACGGGGTAGCCGAGCTCGCGCAGTCGGTCGATGTCGTTGCGGACGGTGCGGCCGCTCACCCCGAGGCGCCCGGCCAGCTCTGATCCCGGCCAGGCCCTCGGGGTCTGCAGGAGGGAGAGCAGGCGCAGCAACCGTGCGGATGTATCAAGCATGAGGACAAGCCTGTCGTGCCATTAGGAACGTATCGTGCCTATATTGAGAATACTGTCGTACTCATGGAGAACAAGAGCAACACCGACGCCCGGATCCAGCCGTTCCGCATCGATGTCCCGCAGGCGGATCTCGACGACCTGCGGGAGCGGCTGGCACGTACCCGCTGGAGCGGCGAGATCCCCGGCGCCGGCTGGAGCCGGGGTGTGCCCACCGACTACCTCAAGGCCCTGGCCGCGTACTGGGCCGACGGTTTCGACTGGCGCAAGGCGGAGGCGGAGCTCAATGAGTTCCCGCAGTTCACCACCGAGATCGACGGCCAGAACATCCACTTCCTGCACGTCCGCTCGCAGAACCCTGCGGCCGTGCCGCTGCTCCTGCTGCATGACTGGCCCTGCTCGTTCGTGCAGTTCGTCGAGGTCATCCGGCCGCTGACGGAGGACTTCCACGTCGTTGTGACGTCCACGCCCGGCACTGGTTTCTCCGGTCCGCTCGGCGAGGCCGGTTGGAACACCGGCCGCATCGCCGGGGCGTTCGTCGAGCTGATGGGGCGGCTCGGCTACAGCACTTACGGCGTCCAGGGCACAGGTGGTGGAGCCTGGATCGCTGCCGAGATGGGGCGGCAGGCCCCAGACCTGGTCGTCGGCATTCACGTCAACGGCCTGGTCACCTTCCCCTCCGGGGATCCTGCCGAGTTCGAGGGGCTGACCACGTCCGAGCAGGAGCGGCTGGCGCGGCTGGAGGATTTCCAGCAGGACAAGATGGGCTTCAACGCCATCCAGTCCACTCGTCCGCAGACCCTCGCCTACGGACTGCATGACTCGCCGGTCGGTCAACTCGCTTGGATCGCGGAGAAGTTCAAGGAATGGACGGACCCCGCCGCCGAGCTCCCCGAGGATGCCGTGGGCCGCGACCGCCTGCTGACCAACGTCAGTGTCTACTGGTTCAGCGGCACGGCGGGCTCCTCGGCGAACTTGTACTACGAGGCGGGCCACGACCCGAGCGCCTGGGCCCCGAAGGCCCGTGGCACCGTCCCGACCGGCGTCGCCGTCGCCCTGCACACCGACATCGCCATCCGCCGCTTCGCCGAGCGAGACCACAACATCACCCACTGGACCGAGCTGGAGCGCGGCGGCAACTTCCTCTCACTGGAGCAGCCGGAGGCGTTCGTCGCCGACGTCCGCGCCTTCTTCGCCGCGCGCGGCGCCTGACACCTCAAGGTCGGTCAGCCTTGGCATCCGATGCGGTCACGGGGCGGCAGGCGGCAGATCATCCGGGCGCGTACGCGGATCGACCCATGATCACGGGGCGGGAGTCCGAGCTCCCGGTCCCGGCCGCCCTTCGACAACCAGGAGCCTGCATGCCGGTCGAACTCGACTTCCCGGAATTTCCCTTCGAGGAGCCCCCCGGCTCGATCAATTGCCTGCAGAAGCCCTGGAATGGCGTCCTCGTCGTGGTGGACCACATACCGTTCACGACCGGCGACAAGGTCACTTTCGACGTCACGGTCTGCAGCGACACCTCCGGGCAGACCTTGGCCGCGAAGACCCAGGGTGTCGTGAGCGTCACCGCTGACACCACCTCCGTCAGTTACACCATCCCCTGGGTCGGTGTCCTGGACGCCGTCACCGAGGGCTCCATCACTGTCTTCTACACCCTCACCCCCGCCGACGGCAGCACGCCCTCGATCTCGCAGGAAGCCATGGTCCAGTACTCCCGCCAGCAACCCGGCGGCACCGTCTGCGGTCCGGACACCTGAGCCGCGTCGGGCAAGCCCTCGCGCCAGCGACCAGAGAAGCCCGCGTGGCCACCTGAGCGGGCGCCGGCGCTGCAGCAGCGTCGGCCAAACCTCGACGGCACCCGCTCAGTCGGACGCCCCTCAGCGAGCGCCTCGGGGCGGAGAGCTGAGGAGACGTTTCACCTCGGCCGGTCCCGCCCCAGCCGGCCGTCTCCACAGGGTGTGGCTTATCCACAGGCGTGCTTACCGGGTGCTTGCGAGGTGGGACGATCGTCGCCATTCCGACATGAAGGAGGGGCGGTTGATGTCTGCATCGGCGCTACTGAGGCTGGATGAGCAGTTGGACTCCGAGGACGCCGGCGCTGCGCTGGCGGCGGCTTGGGACGTCTTCGACATGATCACCAAACTCGCCCACAGCATCACCTTCGACGAAGGCAGCGACGAGCTGCAGGCGATGATCGTCTCGCAACAGTGCTCGGAAGGCCGCGACCGCCTTCCGCTGCCCGAGACAAGCCTGCTGGTCACGGCTCCGCCCCCGGAACCGGGGGCCGCCGGTCTCGCTCCGTACGTACGACTGCTGGAGCACGTCAGCGCCGTGCTGACGCGGCTGTCGGCCGGCGAGGTGGCGGACGCGGCATCGGCCCGGGCTCTGGTCGAGGTCGGGGAACTGGCGTCCGGTGCGGCCGTGGCCCTGTCCTTCGTTCGGGGGCAGTGAGGTGGCGACCCTCGGGGAGCTCTTCGACGTCGCGATCGCACACCTGCAGGAGGTGGCACAGACCCCGCTTGCCTCCGTCGCCTCCGATGAGCGTGCCGCTCTGGCCGACGAAGTCGACGGGCTGCTGTTACAGATGCAGAAGGGTCTTGGTCCCAGGGCGTACACCCCTACTCCGACGGCCGACGAAGACCAGCGGCGCCGACGGGAGCTGACCCAGGCGGAGCAGAACCTGGAGGACTGCCTGGGCGACGCGCGGAAGGCGCTGGGCACCGCTCGCCGGTACCTGGCCCCGCAGGCAGGGGAGGGCGGACCGGCCGGCGAACGGATCGCCTTGGCGGCGCAAGCCGTGGGCGCCGTACGCGACACGATCAGCAGCCATCTCGGTCCCGACCGGACCCCACTGACGCCGTACGCCTACCTGCTGCGGCGCCAGAAGGCGTTCGACTACCTCGCCCGGCGGTACTCAGAAGTCGCCTGGGAGGCAGGCCACGTTGTGCACCGGCTCTCCCAGGGTGCCGAGCATCCCGGCGCTGTCGACGCCTTCCAACAGGCCAGGACATCACTCGACCACGCCTCCGTCTACGCGCAGGCGGCGACCCGCGACGCCGATCCCGACCTGGCCTCGCTCCCTGCGGCGCTACCCGTAGAACCGGTCCAAGCGGCGGCGACGGACGAAACCAGTGCCATCACCACCCGCCTCGCGGAGGACAGCGAGCGGCTCTCCCGCGCCGCGTACACCGCCCTGCACGACAGCGCGGAGCAGCGGCTCAGCGGCGCGGACCTCAAGCAGATCTCCTCCTGGAACGCGATGAGCCGGCTGCTCGCTGGGCGGACCCTGATGCACGTCGCCGGGGACATGACGGACGGCGCCGCAAAGGACGGTCTGAAGAGCGCTGCCATGGCGCTGCGAGAGTCTTCCAAGGCCTGGGACAAGGCCGCCGCAGCCTGGGGCAACGTCGTCGATACGGGCGATCCCCGGGAACACCCACCACTCCCGCCGCCGGGCTACGCGCAGGTCCGCCAGGGCAAAGCGGTGAAGATGCCGTCGACCGACCCCCATCCCGCGGTGGTGATCTCCCGTACGAGCACGGTGCGCCTGGGCCAGCTGCTGCTCGGCCCGCAGTGGACCCCCAAGCAGCCGCCGGGGCCTGGCAGGCCGGCCGCCGACATCGTCGCCGACGCCGGGGGAGCGGGAGCCCTCGCCGCGACCGCGTACCGGCTGTCGGCCACCGGCTGGCAGATGGCGGGCGCCGCCCCGTGGGTGGTCCGGCGCGCCGAGGCCGGCCTGGTGACCAACTCCGATGAACACAGGCCCCGGACTCCCGACAAGAACCGGTCCTTCTACCCCGTCCACTCCCGACAGATCGAGTCCCTGACAGGGGCCTACGCGGCGGTGATGGGCGCGGAGCAGAAGAGCGCCGCCGCGCTCCTGTCCGCCGCGCAGAGCGCGGGCACTCCGGTGCCGCGGGCGATGCTGGATGCTGCCGCCCACCAGTCGATCGCCCAGGAACAGAGGTGGGCCCCCACGCAGCCGGCACAGGCTCGGCAGCGGGCGCTGCCCCGGGCGGAGGTGCCCACCGACCTGGCGATCGGGCGCCGTCCGGGACTGCGGCAGTGAGCCCGCTCGCGGGCGTGGGCAGTTTGGTGTCCGGACCCGCGAGAATCACCTCGTGAGTACACCAACGCAGTCCCAACGGATCGTCGGACGCGGCGTCAGCACCCTTATCCCGCAGAGCGCCACCGCCCAGGCCATGGCCGCGCTCACCGGGCTGGAGACCGTGCCCGTGCACGTCGGACTCCTCCAGGCAGCCGCGCTCCTGCTGGAAGACGCCGCACGGACCGCTACCGACGAGCCGGCGAAGGCCGCCATGGCCAAGACGGCGGGGATGCTGCGGGCCGCCATGTAGCTGTCGGCAGGGGTGATCCCCGCCTGCGCGGGAAGCAGTCTTCCCACCGCACGCCCATCCACCGGCCCTTGGGTCATCCCCGCGTGCGTGGGGAGCAGACTTGCTGACCTGCGACTCTAGGTTGAGAGCAGCATGTTCTGAAGCACTTTCACCGAATCCGGCATATCTAGCATCTCCCGCAAGTCCGACGAGAAGTCCACCAGGGCCTGGAAGCCAGGGTAGACCGGTAAGGGGGCCGGCCCACAGGTCGTTGCCCCGCCGCCGGCCGGATGGCCAGGGCCTTGGGCTGTGTGCCGGGCCGCGGGAGGCGGGGAGCTAGGAAGCATTGCCCCGGACCGGCTACACCGCCGCCCGTGGGGTGCGGGTCGCTGCAGGCGGGGAAACCGCTACCCGGGGTGCCGGGGCCGCCGCCCTCTGCGCCGGGGTTGCCGTGCCGGGTAGCAGGGTGACTGCGAGCCGGGCCGCGTGCCGGTCAGTGGTCTGTGCCAGGGCCTGGAGGTCGCCGGGGGCGAAGCGGGCAGAGCCGACCGCTGCCGTGACGAGGGCCTTGGCCCGCTCGGCGACGTTGTCGTACGGGCCTACGGCCGGGCCCGGTCCGCTGTCATGCGGCGGCAACTGCTGCCAGGCGTCGCGGAACTCGGCCACCCTGCGGTGGTCGGAGGTGACCAGCTCCTGGCCCATGGGGCTGGCGATCCAGTCCTGGAAGTTCTTCGTCACCTCCTGGGCCGCCCGTACGGAGTCTTCGCGGGTGGCGTACGCCGTGGGGGGCTTTCGTTCGACGAGCTGAGGCATCGGCGCCTCAGCAGAGTCGGCGGTCTCCTTGGCGACCGGCTTCGCCGAGGGTGCCAGGCCGGGCTCGGCCCGGGCCGGGGCGTTGCTGTAGGTGAGGGTCGCATCGGAGAGCTTGAGCAAGGCGTCGGCGGCGGGGAGGTCGCCCTGGAGGCGGCGCGCCAGCGTCGACGCGGAGGACGAGATCGCCTCGCAGGCCCGGATGGACGCGGCCTTCCAGAAGCCCTGGAACCGGACGTCGGCCTTCAGGTTCTCCCAGTAGGGGCCGGCCTTCTCCTTCATCACGTCCCAGACGTGCCCCAGGGCGCCTCGGACGGTCTGGATCCGCTGCCACTCCGGGTGGTCCTTGAGCCTGTCGGCGTGGGTGTCGGCGCCGGCCAGAGCCGTTGCTACGCCCGCTCCCGCCTCCGGAGCCGTCGGCACGGCAACCGGAGGTTCGGCAGGCGGCGCAGGGCAGCCGCTCGCTTCGGAACTCCAGGGACACCGGCGGCCGGTGCGATCTCGGCTGCTGCCCGCGCATCGGGCCGCAGGACGGCCACGTCTTTGACTACGGCGGTCCGGATCTCGGCTGCGGGAACGGCGGGGACGAGGTCGTCCCAGGCTGCCATCGCCTCTTCGAACTCCGGGCAGTCGTTGCCCTCCGACAGCTCGGACGGGGCGAATCCCGCGGTGCTGCGCGATGCGAAGAGGACCGCGGGACCACGTCCAACCTTTCCATGGGGTGGCCGGGCTCCCCCCACAAGGGCATGGCACCCGTTCCGGTACGGGCGTCTGCGGCAGGGGTGGGGCCGGTTGCCTGGTCCGCTGGTGTTGCCATTGCGGGTATCTCCTCGGTGTCGTGTTGCGCCGCAACAGGCGGCGGCGGCAGGCAGTTGCTGTGCGGCGGGCCCTCTACAGCGGCGCGTTCAGTTCGGCTTCGCGGCGGCCGAGCTCGGCCGCCGCCGGATGGACCGCGGCGGCGCTCGTCGTGTCGGAGAGCCTCACGTACAGGTCGAAGGCCTCGGCGCTGTCGGCCGGCGGCGGGACGAGGAGCGGCGGCGGCTGGTGGGTGCCGGCCGCGCAGGCGGCGAGCTGCAAGCGGGGGATGAAGGCGTGGAGGGTGTTGATCCAGTCGGCTTCGGCGAGCTCGCGGCCGGGTTCTTCCTCTCCGGCGTACGTGCGCATCCAGCCGGCGTAGAGGGCGGTGAGGTGTTCGAGGACGGCGGAGTGCCGGTACCAGCAGTGCGTGATCGTGTTGTGGAGCTCGAACGCGGTCCGGAGCCAGTCCACCCAGCAGCCCAGCTCGCGCATCCGCATCTGCCGCTCCTGGGGTTCCATGGCCACCCACACCCAGCGTTGCGGCTCCGCCTTCTTCGCGGCGGCGGCTCCGGGTGGTGTCGGCCAGAGATCTGCCGGGTTCAGCGGGTCGGGCACGGATACCTCCTGGGCTCGGTCATCGTCGGCTCCCTACTTCTTGGCGGGGGCGGCGGCCTTGGGGTCCGCGAGGAGCTTCTTGAGGTCCTTGTCGCGGAAGGTGAGGCGCATCTTGACCTTGATCGGCGGCAGGTTGGTGTACTGGGCGATCGCGGTGAAGTCGGGGAGTTGCTGGAGGGAGTGGACCGGGGCGAGGTCGGTCTCGTTGGCCTGGGTGTTGGTGGAGCGCTCGCCGCGGGAGCGGCCGTGGCTGGTCTTCATGACCTCGGTGCGCCCGTACAGCCCGGAGAAGTAGCGCAGGGTCTCCAGGTCGCCGCAGCCGGGCAGGAGCATCCGCAGGCCGCTCGCCGACAGGACGGTGTTGGCCTTCTGGACGCCGAGGGATTCCCGGAGCTGGGAGAGGTCGTGCCAGACCGTCAGCATGGCGATGCCCATGCCGCGGCCGGTGGTGAGGATGGCGGGCAGGCGGGGGTAGCGGAGCATGTTGCCGGCCTCGTCGATGAGGAAGCCGACCGCCGGATCGATGGCCTTGCCCGTGGAGTTGTAGCGGGACTCCGCCGCGTGGATCGCGCCGGCGATCAGGGAACTGATTAGGGGTGCGAAGCGGTCGGCGTCGGCCTCGGAGGCGATGACGCAGATGGTGCCGCGCTTGTCGAGCCATTCCTCGAAGGTGAAGTCGGAGCGGGCGCAGGTCTCGCGGACCTCTTCGTCGGCGAAGACGCGGGCCAGGACGTTGAGGCTGAACTGAATGGAGCCGATGCCGTCCTCGTGCAGGCGTAGCCAGGGGGAGGCGTAGTCCTCGGCGACGTCGGTGAAGCCGTGCGCGAGGAGGACGGCGCGGACGTGGTCGACGGCGTCCTTGCCGAGCGAGATCCAGCGGCGCAGGTCGGAGATCCCGCCGCCGGAGAGGTGGGCGGCCAGGAGGATGCCCTTGAGGACGCTCTTGGCCTGGTCGATCCAGGGCGCGGCCCGCTTGTCGCCGCCGGAGGCCGAGGCCTCGGCGAGCCAGGAGGCCATCCGGTCGGCGGCCTTGGCGTCGGTGCAGTACGCGACGGGGGACCAGCGGTCGCTGTCCCGGCCGGGTATGCCGGCCGGGGCGATGACCCAGATCGGGGGCCGTGCGGATCCGGCTGCGAGCCCAGGATCGGACCAGTCTTCGGTGGGTACGCCGATGGCGCCGCGGCGGTTGTAGATGACGTCGAGGTCGGCGGCCTTCGTCGTGGTCACGACCAGGGGGCCCTGCCACTCCGCGGCGTTCGGCAGGACCAGGCCGGTGGTCTTGGAGGAGCCGGGTACGCCGAACACCGTCGCCGAGATGTTGGGCTGGGCGGCGACGATGTTCTTGGTGCGCAGGCCGCGGCCTGCGGTGATGCGGTTGACCCTCTTGGTCGGGTCGTTGGCGGCGTACATCTTCCGCTCGACCTTCGGGCCGCCCCACTGGGCTCCGCCGGCAGCCCCGCCGAAGGACAGGGTGCTGGAGATCTTGACGATCACGGCGCCCAAGACGAGGACGAAGAACGCCGTGAGCCCGTAGAACAGCCAGGAGGGCGGGGCGGGCCGGTAGACGGAGCCCGGGCCTTTGACGAGGGCCGACAGCACGGTGGAGGGAACGCTGTCCGTACTGCCGACCCAGCCGTTGCCGGACAGGAGTCCGGCGAGCGGCCCGGCCAGCAGGACCGAGCTGCCGATGGTGACGACCAGGCCGGCGCCGTACGCGGCGAGCAGCGTGTTGTCGTCCAGCCCGGCGGCGGACGGGCCGGTGCGCTCGGACACGTCATGCACCTACTGTCTTGGGTTCGCTGCGTTGAGGCGTGCCCTGCTGGACCGGGCAACGGTCTTGAAGGGTGTTGCGTCTGAGGGGGTATGAGCCGGTCCTGCGCAGGGCTGGATCTGTTGAGGGGGGATCCGTGGAAAAGGACGTGGAGCGGGAGCACCAGGCGGATGCGGCGCCGAACGCGTACGAGCGGGTCCTCGCGGAGGACCGGAGGGTGGTGCGCGAGGCACTGCGTACCAGCCGCGGCGGGGCGCACTTCGGCTTGGTGCTGACGGTCTTGGCACTCGGTGCGGTCGGGTACTTCGAGGGCCCGAAATGGCCGTTGATCATCGGCGGCGTGTTCGCGGTCTGGTTCGCGCTGGCTTTCGTCATCGTCCGCCAACGCGGCGGGCGGGGCTGGAGGGCGATCGAGCGTGCGTACATCGCGACCTTCGGCTGGGCCGGGTGGCTCTGACCTGACCGGTGTCGGGCCTGGCGGTCACTCGTGCACACGACGACCCACACCTGCCCGGCCGGCGAGCCCTCGGTTCCCCAACCGGCGGCCCGACACAGGCTCTCCAGCAAGCTGATCCCGTGGGTTCCGCACGCTCGACACTTCAGGAATGACGAACCCACGGGCTTAGATCACCATCTTCTCGTCGGTCTCGAACAGTCGTTGCTCCGTTCGGGAGAGCATCAGCTGGACGGCGTGCGAGCCGCCCCCACGCCCGACCTTCCACAGCGCGCGGCCGCGCTGGCCGGCGCCCCAGGAGCCGATGAGGTCGCATTCGGAGTCGGTGAGGCCGATGGCCTCGCGGGTGATCTGGAGCGGCCGGGTGTCCTGGGCGAGGCTGATGCGGGTTTCGCAGGAGGCGATCAGGTCGCGGGCGATGGCGACGGCCTCGGAGCCGGCCGCGCCGACGGACTCGAAGTCGCTGAGCCGGTGGGTGGCCAGGACCTGGATGGTGCCGGTCGCCCTGCTGAGCCTGAGGTCCGCGTCGATCTTCTTGACCATGGTGGCGCCGCCGGAGCGCATCTGCCGCCACAGCTCGTCGCGTACGACGATCCACGGCTTCTGCCCCGGCTGGTCGATGGCCGACTGCGCCCAGCTGCTGACGCAGGACAGGACCATGGCAACCGTCTCGTCGCCGTACTCCTGCAGCGCGGAGATGTCGACGGACTGGATGGGGGCCTCCCAGTCCAGGTCGATGGAGGTGGCCTCGTCGAAGAGGCCGCCGAGGTGGCCGGTGACCATGCCGCCGAGCGCCGAGCGAATGGAGGCCATCTGTTCCCGGGCCCGCTGGATGTCGCCGTCGCGGATGCGGAGCTCGCGGGCCATCGCGTCGGTGGGGTCGCGCAGGCGGTCGTAGACGAGGGGGAGGGTGGGCACGGCGAAGCGGGTGGCGCCCGTGCCGTGGAGCTCGCCCGTGACCTCGCGCACCGCGACGTCGAGGGCTTCTTCCTCCTGGGGCTGCAGGGTGCGGCGGAGCTGGAGTTCGAGGAGCGCCTTGAGCAGGGTGAGGCGGCGGCGGTGGATCTCGGTGAGGCGGCCCTTCAGCTCGGCCGGGTCCTTGATGAGGTCCAGGCCGGCGCCGAGCGGGCCCGCGTCCAGGGGGTTGAGGCGACCGGGCAGTCCGGGACCCAGGCGTACGGGTTCCACCCCGAGGTGACGGCACATCGCCTGGTACTCGCCTTTGACGTCCCCGGCGATCAGCGTTCGGTGGCCGAACGCCATCAGGCGCAGGGAGAGCGCCTTGATGTGCGCGCTCTTACCCGAGCCGGGGATCCCGGTCACCATCACGTTGGGGTTGGTGCACAGCCCTTCCTTCACCCAGACCGCGGGGTGGGCGCTGAAGGCCTCCGTGGTCAGGACGTTGCGGCCGATGTACGCGCCGATCGGCGGCAGGCTCGCGGCGTGCAGGAACGGGTACATCCCGGCGGCGTTCGCGGTGTCCGCGCGGACGACCTCGGTACGGGGCGCGGAGGCGGCCCGGCCCGCGAAGGGCTGGGTCCACCCCTTCTTCGGGGCGACCCGCATCGAGGTCTCGGGGTCTTCGAGGAGGCGGGCACGCCGCTCTTCCCGGGCGGTCCGCTGCTGCGGGAGCGCTACGGGCGGGCGGTCGGCGATGCCTGCGGCCTCGTCGATGCCGATGGCTTCGAGGAGGGTGTCGCCGGCGGGGCGGCGGGAGAAGAGGCCCATCAGAATCCCATCCGGCGGTCGGGCAGGCCCTGGCCGAGGGGGAGGGCGCCGGTGGCGAAGCCGGTGTCCTGGGCGCCCCACATGCGGCGTACTTCCAGCCCGGAGGCTGCGGCGTCGGCCTGGAGTTCGGCGCAGGCGGTCTCCAGCTCGTCGAGTTCGGTGACGGTGACGGTGAGGACGGCCGTCATCCGCAGGACGCCCTGCCCGGAGGCGCGGGCGACGTCCTGCTGGCGGGAGATGGCCTCCTCGCGGCGCTCGTCCTCGCTCTCGTCGCGGCCCGACTTGGCGCGCAGGTGGCGGGCGGAGCTGCGCTTGGCCTTGTCGCGGGCCAGTTCCTGGCGGGCCCGGCGGGGGCCGATCGGCTCGTAGAGGAGCGTCATCGCGCGGCGGGCATTCTGCCGCGGGCGCATCAGCGGCTGCAGGATGGTCGCGTACACGGCGGCCTGCGGCCAGGTGCGGACCTGGTAGGAGACGGACCAGGCGCCGTCGTGCCGGTAGATGCCCCACGCGGTCTCGGTGGCCGCCGGGCCGGCGAGGTCCACGTCGACGCCGGGCGCGGTGCCCGTCCAGCCGGGTGCCTGGGCGGCGGCGCCCCGGGTGGCGAGCATCTGCTGGGCCTCGGGGTCGTACGCGGTGCGCACGGTCGCCGCGACCTTGCGGGGCGGGAGCCACTCGACGACCTGCAGGCTCGCGGTGGACAGGGCCTGGCCCATGGCGTGCAGTTCTCGTACGAGGACGGCCGCGGCCCCGATCTGTCCGCCGCCGGCACCCTTGATGGCCAGGCGGGCCCGGGCCGAGGACATGGTCACCGTCAGGTAGGTCTCGCGGGTGGCCGCGGCGGGTCCGGCGCCGTCCATCAGCTCGGTGAGCGCGGTCACCGCGGCGGCCGGGGCGTCCGGGGTGACGTGCCGGGCGGTCCAGGAGGCCAGGGCGGCGCCGTCGTCGGGCAGGCAGCGCTGGTGCACGGCGATGCGGGTGACGGGGGAGTCCTCGGTGCAGTAGGAGCGCAGGAACTGCGCCCAGGACGCGACCCGGGCGGTCTGCTTGTCGGTGTCGACGAGGGCCAGGCCGGGGAAGGAGATGCGGGCGATGGCGCTGTAGGTGCCGGCCACCGGGTCGTGGACGACACCGAGCTGGCCGCCGAGTCCGTCGGGGGCTTCCAGGATCCGCAGGCGGGCCAGGATGCCGGGGAGGTCCATGGGTTGCCGCCCGGTCTTGGCGGAGCGGGGCGCGAAGGCGCCGGAGAAGAAGAGGTTGCGCTGGGTGGCCACGGAGATCTGGTGCCTTACTGCGAGAGAGATCCATTCGTCGGCGCTGAGCCCTGAGACCCGCCCGAAGGCGAGCGCGAGCAGCAGCAGGGCGAGCGGTACGCACACGAACGCGGCCTGCCAGCCGACGTTGAACGGCAGGAGCGCGAGGAGGGAGGCGGCGGCGACCATCGCGAAGCCGGGGCCGGAGAGGCGGCCCATGAAGCCGGTGGTCTCCGACTGCCAGCCTCCGTAGGAAACGGGCTGTGACATCTCATCCCTCATTTCGCGGTACCGGTGCCGGTGCCGGGCCGGTTGGCGTCTCCGCCGACGTCGCGCCGGAGGCGGGAGCACCGACCAGTGCGGGCGCCGGTCCCTCGGAACGGCGCGGGGCGATCACGACGTGGCGGCCGCCACCAGCGCCTTGGCCCAGGCCGGCGTGTGCGGCCGTACTACCGAGCCCCGACTCCAAGGAGTCCTTGCCGGCCGCCACCACTTGAAGGCCGAACGCGGCGACGCCCAGCGCCTTGCCGCCGAACCGGGCCGCCGACTTGGCAGCTCCACCACCGCTGGAGCCGCTCCCGGCCGCGGAAGCCGTCGAGGGGACGGAGGAGGAGTTCTCGGACTCAAGGGCCTTGGTGTAGCCGGACCCGCCGACTGCGCCGGCGCCGCCGGGTTCGAGCCGTGCTCCGCCGGAGGACGAGGAGGCGGAGGAGCCGGCCGAGCTGAGCCAGCCGGAGACCATGGCGCCGCCCTCGCCGTTGGTGGTGAAGGTGATGAACTTCGCGAGCGCGGGCCAGCAGAAGCAGGCCGCGAGGAACATCACGAAGCCGACGAGCATGTTCTGCACACCGTTGCCCTCGGTCATCGCGAAGAGGCCGATGGAGAAGACGCCGACAATCGCGGGCTTCATCAGGACGAGGGAGATGAAGGCGTTGCGGGCCTTGGGCCACCACTCGGCCGTGCTGTCGGAGAGCTGACCGGCCAGGGTGATGGGCATCGTCGCAATGATGATCATGATGCCGACCTGGCGCAGGAGCATCTCCACCCACAGGGCGGCGATCGCCAGGATGCAGACGATGCCCATAACGATGACGACGCCGACCGCGGAGGTGGCCACCGTCTCGCCGGAGATGAGGGCGCCGCCGACGGTCGCGGCGCCGCCGCCTCCGGTGATCAGGCCGCCGAAGAGTGCACCGAGCTGGCGCTGCATGGCCTCGGACGCGGTGCCGCTGCCTCCGCCGCTGAAGGTCTTGTCGATGATCCAGGTCGACAAAGCATCCGACCACTCCAGGGCCGTCTGCGCGACGACCCAGTAGACGGAGGAGATGACGGCCCATTTGGCCAGGCCTACCAGTGCGGTTGCCGCCGGCGCCCCGTTCTGGCTGACCGCCACCTTCCCGAACTGGATCAGCATGAGGAACACCGCGAGGACCACGGACAGCGAGGTCATCATCAGGGTGAACTTCGCGATGCCTGTGTCGTCGAGCTTGATGGAGGAGAAGTCGTTGAAGAGCGTCGCGAACTCCGACAGCAGCCAGACCACGCTCTTGCCGATGTAGGACGCGGCCTCCTTGAGCGCGTTGGAGGCGAACTCGGAGAACTTGCCCGCGACCCAGTCCAGCGGCCCCTTGGCGGGCGGCGGGTACTTCGCCTCGCCTTCGAGCCGGCACACGGAGAACGGGCGGTTGTCCTTGACCACGCAGTCGGTGAGGTACTGGTTGAGCTTCTCGTAGTTCTTCCACTGCTTGTCGGGGAAGTTCTTGCGCCACTCCTCCAGTCGCCGCATCTCGGCTTCCCGCTGCTCTTCGTCTGAGCACTCGGCCGCGCCGTTCCCGTCCGCACCCTCACAGGGGATCGTCCGGCCGGGAATCCGTGGATCGCCCGGCCCGGGCAGGTGGCACAGCTGACGGTCGTCGATCTGGTCGAACAGGCAGTACTTCCCCTTCGGGGTGAGCCCGATGGTCCACTGCTCCCACTCTTTGGGGATCGGGTCGGGCGGTCCGACCGTGGAGTAGTGGTCTTTGTTGTCCTCCGCGACCGCGATGGACAAGCCGGCGCCAACGCTCAGGAAGGAGAGCAGGGCGCACAGCAGGACGAGGGCGCGCGCGGTGCGCTGTAAGCGGTCAGTCGGCATGGCGTACCTGGACCCAGCCGTCGTCCCAGGCGTACGTGCTGGTGGGCTCGTAGGCGACCGGGAAGGTGCGCAGCGAGTCGTACGCGTCGGTGAACTTCCAGGCACCGTCCTGCCACTTCACGATGAAGTCGACCATGTCCCCGCGCAGCGGGTTCTCGTCGCGGCCCCCTTTGGGGCCGGTGGCGAAGCGGTCGTAGGAGACCCACACCTGCATGACGTCGCCCACCGGCAAGCCGGGGGCCTGGACGGTGGTGCCCCGAACGGCGTTGACGGCGGTGGTGAAGTTGATGTCGGCTGAGATCCCGCCGGACGGGGGCAGGCCGAGGGCCTCGCGCATGGCGCGGATCTCGGAGACTCGTTTGTCCGCGTACCTGGGGGAGTCCGTGGAGGCCACAGCCTTGAGCTGCTGGGCGGCCTTCTCGTCGTCGAGCCAGGCGTACTCCTCCCAGAAATAGACGACGGCCGAGAGCCCGCCACTGGGGGAGCCCGGGAAGCCGGTGGACACGCCGTCCTTCTGCCCGGTGGGCTTGCGCAGTGTGATCTTGTGGCCCTTCTCAGGGGTCATCGGCCCGGCCGCTGCATAGCCCGTGCCCGTCGGCGCGGGCGCGGGGATGCTCACGGCTGGGGTCGCCCCGGCCTGCGGCTCGCCCTTGTCGTCTCCTCGCATCAAGTTGGCCGCGGTGAAGCCGCCAGCAACCAGCAGCGCGGCCACCGCGACGACGATGGCGGCGAGCACGAATCGGGCTCTGCGGGCCTTGAGCCCGTTCGACGAGTCCACGCTCAGGCACTCGTCATGTTGTACGCGGCCAGGATCAGCGAGGACGTCAGTCCGATGCCGCCCGCGCCGATCAGGCTCCACAGCACGCTCTGCTTGCCCCGTGCCGCCAGCGCGGCCCGCTCGGTGTTGTGGCCGATCGCGACCAGAGCCCAGCCGCTGAGCCCGCCGAGCACGGCGAGCGCGAGGCCGCCGCCCGCGGTCCACGCCAGGATCGTCGCGGCCGGCTTCTTGACCTCCGTCGGCAGGCCCGGATCGAAGTCCGGCACGGGACCGGGTGAGGCCGCCGCGACGTGCACGCCGGGGTCGGTGGCAAGGGCGTGCAGGCTCATCAGGAGCTGGCTCATACTCGGTGATTCCTAATTCGTCAGACGGCAGGGACTACAACGGCGGGGACTGCAACGGCAGGGAGCGGGGCGGGTTGCGGAGCTGCGGGCAGCGGATCGCCGAAGGCCTCGCGGGCGGCGGTGAGCACGGCGGTGGCCAGCTCCTCGGCCGCCTGGCGGGTGCGCGGGCGGATCCGGGCCGGCTGGGCCTGGAGTCCGTTGGCGCGGATGTCCGCGTCGTGGGGGAGGTGGACCACGGCGGCGGCACGGGCGGAGAGCATCGTGGCCGCGGCCTTGACCACGGCGGGAGGCCGACCGTCGGCGGTGGCGGCCAGGACGACCACCGTGCGCTGCAGGGGCAGGCCTTCGGCGTGCAGCACCATCACGGCTTGCTGGAGGGTCTGTATGCCGTCGGCGGTGGCCTGGGCGCACAGGATCGGGACAGCGAAGGGCAGGTCACACCAGGCGCGGGTCAGGCTCGGCGTGCCCGAGTACCGGGTCGCGAGGAGGTCGTGTGCCACGGGGTGGACGGTGTCGGCGATGGCGGCCTGCCATCCGCCTGCGGCCGCGAGTTGGTACCAGGCCGCGGGCTGGGACGGCATGGGCAGCGGGGCCGCATGCCACTCGCGCCCATCGGTCAGTACGTGCCAGTCGCCTTCAGGGGCCCGGCGGCTTGCCGCCGCGCCACGGATCTGGCCCCGTGTCGCAGGTCGGTCCGGCAGAAGTGCGGCCAGGCCACCGGCCCGTTCTGCTCCGCTCCACGTCGGCCAGGGGGAGGCGAGGCGAGGCGCCAGGTCCAGTACGACGGTGGCCGCCGCTGCCGCGAGTTCGTCGGCGAGGAGGTGCGCGACGGTAGAGCGCGCGCTGCCCCCGGTCGCCGCCATCACCGGCACGACGAGGCGAGCGCCCTCTGGGAACACCGTGTGTGCCGAGCTTCCCCTTTTGCTCATGAACCCCCCAAGCACCCCAACCCAACCAAAGCCGTCGCGAAAATATGAAATTCATACGCTGATCGACCCGGAGCTGAAAGACATGGGCACTTTACGCAGCCCGCCCCACATCACCTGAGGGGTATACAGGACCCCTCCCCAAAAGCCGAAATGGCATAGTGTCACGATCCGCCACGCACTCACAGTGAAATCAATATCCGGCCATGCGGCCTGATTTCGTCTTCGTGGGCGCACATCAGAGGAACTGCCGAAGGGGCCAGGTGGGGGCGAAGCGATGGCTGGGGGTGGCGGGTGCAGGAGTGGTTGCCACCCCGCTCGCTCTGGGGCTAGGTGTGGTGATGCTCGTCGCCACGCTCGCCGAGGACGACAGCAAGGGGCGCAACGTCGGTACGTGGCCGACAGCCGGCTCCCTGATGATCGGCGGCAGCGGGGGCGTCCCGGCCCCATACGCTCCGCTGATCCTGGATGCCGCCGCGGCCTGCGACCAGGGGCTGCCGCCGGCGATTCTGGCCGCACAGATTTGGGCCGAGTCGAACTTCGACCCGACGGCCATCTCCCGGGATTCCACCGGCAGGCCGATCGCGTACGGGATATCGCAGTTCATCCCGGGGACCTGGGCCACTCATGGCATCGACGGTGACGGCGATGGCGACAAGGACGTCATGGACCCGAAGGACGCGATTCCCTCGCAGGGGGGAATGATGTGCGGCCTGCTGAAGAAGGCCAAGGCACATCCCGAATACAGCGGATCGCCCATCGAGAAGGCCTTGGCCGCCTACAACGCGGGCTGGGGTCGAGTCGAGCAGTTCGACGGTGTCCCGCCCCCCGCTTTCGCCCAGGGGCAGACCTACGACTACGTCCAAAGGATCCTGGCCCGGGCGGTGAAGTACACGGCCCCGGGAGGCGGAAGCGGGCCCGTGGAGCTCCCGGACGGCTTCGAGCTCCCTCCGGGCACCCCGCCGCCGGTCCGCACGGCCGTGGCCTGGGCCCTGGCCCAGAAGGGCGGCTGGTACCAGCTCGGCGGCGACTGCACCAACGCCCTGGGGTCGAACCCGCAGCACTGGTGCGACTGTTCCTCCCTGATGCAGCAGGCCTACAAGGCGGCCGGGATCACCATCCCTCGCGTGACCTTCGACCAGATCGACCTGCCCAACGAGGTCGGCCTGGACAGCCCGAAGCCCGGCGACCTGGTCTTCAACGCAGGCTCCGACGGCTCGGCCTCCAACCCGGGACACGTCGGCATGTACATCGGGTCCGGCCTGCTCATCGAGTCCCCGCGCACAGGGGTCCGTACTCGCATCGTCCCGTACAGCAGCTGGCGGAACTCGACCAACTACATGACCCGGGTGACCGGCATCCGCCGGGTGGTGGCCTGGTGACCGACACGAGCACAGGAACCCCCATGCACGACCAGACCCTCTTCCGCCCCTGGGGTGTCGTCGACCCGCAGTTCTGGGCGGGCGCGGAGCCCGAAGGGGCCACCACCCCGCTGCCCGGAGACCCCACGCCCCTCGATCTCGGCGACGAGCCCGTGAGTTCGGACCTGGCCGAGCAGCTGGCAGCCATCCAGGCGGCCGCGGCCGGCGACCTCGCCCGGGCGCACGCCCTCGTCGCCGAGCTCGACGCGAAGACCACCGCCGCGCGGGGCGAGCACCACATCGAGACGGTCAGGGTCCGGGAGGTCCGTGCCTACGTCGTCCATCTGACCGGCCATCACGAGACCGCCGTGGCCTGGTACCTCCACGTGGTCCGCCTCCACGCCGCCCTCCACGGTCCCGGGCACGAGGAGACGGCCCTCGCGGTACGCCGGGCCTACAGCATGTGGAAGGCGCTGCCGGCTCCGGACGCGGTGCGTCTGGCCGAGGACCTGATCGAGGCCTTCACCGCAGCGCCGCCTGCAGGGGACGAGGCGATCCGGCGCGTACGGGCCCACCTTCGCGACCTCCACGCGTCCGAGGACGGGCAAGGGCCCGTACCGGTGTCCGCGCGATAGGCGGTCGGGGCAATCGGGGCTACCCTGCCCCGACCGCGGCCCGCCGGAAATCGGCTGCTGCTTCGGCCTCAGCCCACGGTGTGACGAAGGCTGTTGGCTAGGGGGCCGCGGCGGTGCCGGTGAACGCTGTTCGTATGCTCCGGGCATGAGGCTCTTTCGTTGGCGTGACCGGAGCGATGCAGATCTGATGGCAGGGACCCCCTTCGCTCGAACCGCGGTCCTGTACCAGGCGGGGCGCTATGCCGAAGCCGAGGCAGAGGCACGCTCCCTGGCCGCGGGCCCGTTCCGGCCGCGCCACGAGATCAACGGACCGCTCGCGATGGGCATCGCCGCGCTCGCGGTAAGCTCCCAAGGCCGTCATACCGATGCCCTCGCCATGTACGACGAGCTGTTCCCCGCCCGCCGTCAGGGATTTTGGCTCCGAGCACAGGCACACCCTGAAAATGCGCTCGGACCGCGCACGGGAGCTGGGCGCTCTCGGCCGGTACGGCGAATGCGAGGCGGAGTGCGCGGCCGTCGCACAGCTCGCGGACCGCGGTACGGGACCGGACCTGCAGTTCATAGCGGCGGTCGCCCGAACCGGGCAGGTCGCCGCCCTCAGCGAGCTGGGCCGTCATCAGGAGGCCGAGGTGCTGGCGCGCCAAGTGCTCGCCACCCACCACGAACCCGACCGGCTCAGACTGCTCCTGCGGCTCAATCTGGCCGGCACCCTCAGCGGCCAGGGCCGCTACACGGAGGCCCTCGCCGAGGTGCAGCGTGCCGACGTGCTGCGCCGCAACTTGTCCCAGGGGGACTACCGGCCTGTGACCGGCGGTGTCGATGCGGCCGCAGCGAGGGCTCTCTTCGGGCTGGGCCGTGCCACCGAGGCCCGGCCGCGGGCCGCGGCCGCGTACGACGCCTGCCTGGCGAACTTCGGCCCGGACCACTATTACACCTGCAAGGCCAAGGCACTCCTCGACCGCATCGAGGGGGCTTGAGCAGGCGGGCCACGGCGGTATCGGCGCACGCGGGGGTTCAGAACCTGATCCTGAATCCCTGAGTCGGGCCGAGTCCGTAGCCTCAAATCCGGTGGCCCGTGGGCCGGAGTGATCCTGAACAACCCGCGAATGATCAAGGGTCCTGGACCTGGCGCCCGCCCTTGCCAGCCACCGCGTGAAGTTCACCGTGGGGACCGGCCCTGCTCACCGGGGTGCCTTCGGGGCGGGCGCGGGAATCGCCAGCCGTGGCCCGTCGTGAACTACAACGTGCCCGCCTTGTCCGATGAGGAGCCGGGTGGAGTACACCACCGACACCGTCGCGGCCGGGCGGGAACTGGCCGCGATCCGCATGCTCACCGACTACGACATGGACTCCACGACGCCGTTCGCGGTGTGGCTGGTCGGCCAGCCCACCCTGCGCAAACGGATGAAGCACGGCGTCCTGGCGGCCTTGGACCAGCGGATCTGGATCAGCTACCAGATGCCCACGATGAGCAGGGAGGAGACCTCCACTCGCACCGCCATTACTGAGACCCATGCGACAGAGTGAGCACGAAGCCGACACCGTGTGCACGACGATCACTAGAACTCAGGGACCGCCGCCGGGGTCGCTTCATCCCATCCCATCCCATCCCATCGACGACCAACACGTCGCCCTCATGCTCATCTTCAGCGTCGCTCAACAGTGACTGAGCCCTCCATCTGTCTAATGAGCACCTGAGCTGTCTAGCTGTGCATTCCAGTTGGCCGGGAGGGTAGCCCTCATACGACCTGAGCTGGGCGGTATACCTCCGCTTTCTATCCTGCTGCTCTCCCGCTCGTGGTGCTCGGGCGGTGTGGAGATCTAGTCGCTCGGGGAGTTCTCTCAGTGGAGGCCGAGAGTGACATCGCTGCCGAGTCGCTGCGCGGATGGTCTGTGAAGTGGTCCGTAGGCCGAGCAGATGTCCTGTTGCCGGTTGGTGATCTGGACTTCGGGCCTCCTCCGGACGGCGCGGTTCCGGCGGCGCAGGCCCGGGCAGAGGTCCCGGCCGGGCCGAAGGACCTCCAGGTGGATGCGCTGCCAACCGCCTCTTTTGCGAGGCCCGCCGGTCCCGGTGCAAAGGGCCAGGTCTATGCTCCAGGCACTCGATTCTGCGTTCCGGAGGGGGCCGCCTCCGGCGTGACCTGTGCGAACAGCGGATGTTTCGTATGGATCCGGGGGATTCTGTGAGCCTTACTGTTCCGCGCGCCGTCCGCGGTGCGCTCGTCGCCGCCGCCACGGCGCTCGCCACCACCGCCGACCTGCTCGCCACCGCCTCGTCCGCCGAGGCGGCGAGCGGGTACGACCGCTGCGCCCGGGGGCAGGTCTGCGTGTTCAGCGGGTCGGCCGGCACGGGCTCCATGATGGTCGTCACGAAGAGCCTGCCCAGTCTCGGCGCCTGGGACGACCACATCAGCTCGATCGCCAACTACAGCACGTACACGGTGTGCTTGAGCTCCGAACCGGACTACGAATTGGGCGGCAGGTGGTACCCCTACGAAGAGGTGTCCTTGGCCACGAGCGACCGCCCGGATCTGGACAACGACATCAGCTCGATCGAGCTCCTGCCGTACGGGCAGGGGAGCGAATGCGGTCTGTCCTACTACCCCGTGCAATGGTATGACCAGGAACCGCGAGTGCGTCCCTCCTCCTCGGCCGCCGAGGCGGCCTTCGGTGACCTCAATGGTGACGGCCGTGCCGACCTGCTCGCCCGCAACCGCTACAGCGAGCTGTGGTACTGGGCCCCCTCACATGAGTGGAACGTGACCGACAGGTTCGAACGCATTGGCACCGGCTGGACCGGGATGAGCCAGATGCTGCGCCACGGCGACTACAACGGAGACGGAATCGAGGACGTATTCGCCCGGGACAAGAACGGCGTCCTGTGGTTCTACCCCGGCACCGGCTTCGGCACCAGCAAGCGCCTCGGTACGCGTGTCCAGCTCCGCGGCACGTGGAACGGAATGCGCGACATGGCTGCGGCCGGAGACCTGAATTGTGACGGCAGGCGGGATCTACTCGCGGTCGACGCGGCCGGTGTGCTGTGGTCGTACCCGGGCAACGGGAAGGGTTCGTTCGGGACGCGCAAGAACCTCGGTGGCGGCTGGGGCGTGATGAACGAGCTGGTCGGTGCCGGTGACATGAACTCCGATCACCGCTCCGACCTCGTGGCGCGGGACACGACCGGCCGGCTGTGGCTCTACCCGGGCAACGGCCGCGGGGGCTTCGGCGACCGGCACCTGATCGGCACCGGGGGCTGGAACGGCTTCAAGGAGCTGGCAGGGGTCGGTGACTACAACGGCGACGGGCACCCCGACCTCCTGGCACACGCGCACCAGGACAACTCCATACGCATGTACCCCGGGACGGGTGCATCGGACGGCCACCTCGGCCGCCCGGTGGCCGTCATCGAGACCTCGGACGCGCACCTCGTCTTCTGAGCCACGGCCGCCAGGCCACCCGGTCCCACCACCACCGTTCAGAACGGACTGCATTTCGTATGGCCCGAATCCGTACCCTGTGTCGCGTAGGTCGACGTCTCCTTCGCGACACAGAACTGGCAGAAGGTCATCCGTGACCGCCGCCGGCCCGGGTACTTCGTGCGCCGCCACTTCGAGGCCATGGTCTTCTACGGGCCTTGACCCCGGATTTTGGACACCGGAGACACTTGGATCTTGATGGTCCAGGAGCCCAACCGCTCGGCGGCCGGCCGGTACTCAGTCCGGCGAACGGCCTACCCCTGCCGCTGGCCGTCGCCTGAATCAGCGCGGAGTGCCCAGCGCGCCCGACCTCGACGCCCATCATGTCGAGTTCGGATTGCCGTCGCGGTTGTCGGCATCCTTGCCCGGCACCGAGGTCATGTAGGGCGACGACGCCCCGTAGGCGGAGGCGGCGATACCGGTCTAGTGGATCTACCCTTCGCCCCTGGTTGATTATCGTGCCGCCGCCTGCGGGCCGTGGTACTGAGGTAAGGACGTAGTAGTGCGCGGTAGTACGGGGAGATCGATTTTCGCGTTGATACGCAAGGTGGCGGCCCTGACACTGGTTGTCCTGGTCGCCCTGGTCACCCTGGGCGGGCTGCAAACGCCGGCGCAGGCGGCGGGTGTTCCGGACCGGGTGGTGACGCGGCTGGACCTGGCGACGTACGTCGTGAACTACAAGAACGGCATGCCCAGCACAGAGGACACGAACCAGTTCAGGTGGGAAGCCGACAGCCCCGCGGAGGTCGCTGAGATCATCCGCGCGATGCGGATCGCCAACCAGGGTGACGCTGCGACGCGGGGTGAGGCTGAAGCCATCCTGCAGCGGTACGGCTACAACCTCGACTGGATCCAGGACACTGTCTCCGAACGGTCTTACCTGGTCGTCCGGGAGAGCGTGCCGTGCCAGCGATGCTGGGGCATGTACATCCTGCGCTACGACACGTCGTCGGCGCAGGTCAACCTGGCCGTCGAGGTACCCCACCCGTTCCATGACGAGAACACGCCGGAACTGGGGATCAAAATGTTCCGGGACGTCGACGCGAAGATGTTCGCGATGGCCGGCACGCACCGGTACAACAGCACCGAGACGCGGCCGGAGTACGAGAACAGCCGGGTGTCGGACATGGCGCGCAGTTACGAGAGCCTCTTCCACAAGGTGCACACGAACTTCACGACGTCGGCGCCCAACGCCACCCATGTCGTGCAGCTGCACGGATTCGAGGAGCGGGCCAACTATCCGGACGTGGTGCTCAGTAACGGCACCCCGGAGCCTGAAATGCGACTCGACTCGTTCTCGAAGGCGCTGAACGCGAACGACGTGTGGGCCGGAGTGTTCGACGGCGTCCACTACCCGGACCTCGGGGCGACCATCAATCCGCAGGCCAAGCACACCAACGGCAAGGGCGGCTTCTTCTACCACATGGAGATGACGCAGTGGGTCAGATACAGCACGACCAAGCACACCGCCGTCATCGAAGCCCTTAAAGACGCGATGTTTGCCGGTCGCCCGGGAGAGGTCGCCGACATCCCCTACGCACCGGGATACAACCCGAGCGCCGCGGTGGCCTACGCGGTCAAATACGCCAAGATAGAAAATCCGGCCTACAAGGACTTCGCGAACCTGGGCGGCGACTGCACCAACTTCGTCAGCCAGGCCCTGCTGGCCGGCGGCTGGAAAATGAACGTGCCGCTGGTGAGCCACCCCAACACGCACCGGGAACGGCCGTACTGGTACTACCGCGCCAATGATGTCTCGTGGACATGGTCCGCTGCGAACAACTGGGCGGAGTTCGCGAAGGACAGCGGCCGGGTCGAGAAGGTGCGCTACCTCAGCGACGTCGGCATCGGAGACATCGTCCAGTTCGCCAACCCGGCGGACCGTAACAAGGACCACACCATGATCGTCACCAGCCTGTCCGAACAAGGTCCACGGATGAGTTACCACAGCACGGGCCGCCCCACGAACAAGCTGGACGAGCCGCTGTGGGACATCGTCAACCGCCATCGGGATAAGGCCTTCTACGCCTGGCGCGTCGTCAACACCACGGCCACGCCGCCCCTGAGCTGATCCATCCGCGGGGTTTGGGTTGCGACCCAAACCCCGCGGACTCCCTCCACACCGGACAGCCAGGCTTGCCGCCCTCGACGCTCACACCGCGTTGCGGTAGTTCATCTGCTTCAGGCCGTCTCCGCCGGGCTGCGGCTCAAGTCGCGGAGCATGACCGCGTAGAGGCATGAGTCGGGGAAGGGGCGGCGTTCGCCGACCTTGGCGTACTGCCAGGTCCCGGACGCGAGGATGGGTGGTGTCGACCAGGAGCACGGCTCGGCCGCCAAGCAAAACCGGACCCGGTCGGTTCAGAATCAGCCGCACGGAGTCGATTGCCCCCTCGCCTCGCTGGACGCTGCGAAACTGTCGCAAGTTCAGCGAAGCAGGCTCATCGGGGGAGAGCACAGTGGCGCAGAAGAGCGACAAGCCCTACTACCGGGCGGGGCACTGGGTACGGCCGTCGGCCGTCAAGCAGGTGAAGAAGCCCGCGACGGGCGTCATCGTCGTGGCCGCGTTGCTGGCCATCGCTACGTGGAACACGGTAGTCGGCGATGACAGCGGGGCACCTGCTCCTGCTCCGCAGCAGCCGATCCCGAGCGCCGCAGCCACTCCCTGAACGGGGAACAGGTCTCTCAACTCCGGCCGTTCCGTCGGGACGCCCTCCCTGCCCATCGCTCCAGCAGCGTCGAACTACGCTTCTGGCTCGGTCGTGAGTTGCTGGGCCGGACAGCAGCTGCCTCAACCGTCGTCTCCGCCAGCAACCGCATCCACACGGCTTGCCACTCAGCGACCTGTGTCTCCGGCACGCCGCAGACAGACAGGTACGCCCCTGTGGTCTGCCAGGTCTTGGGCAGATTCCCACGGTTCAAGAGCCGGCTGACGGTGCCGGCGGAGACACGCCCACCGGACCGCAGACTGACCATCTGATGGGTGAGGCCACTCGTGACGCGAACGTCTGACAGCGCCTTGAAGAAGCCCTCGACCGTACGGATGCCAGAGGGACTGGGCCAGGAGCGTCCTGCCGTCGGGTTGTCGCGGGCGGTAGTAGGAGCGGACCCCGCTGCCGGCAAGTACGCCGAGTTTCGGCCGAGGGCGAGCTGCGCTCCCGTGTTCCTGTCCCGCGCCTGGGGTGCGGGACGCCCTTTGGCCGCCAGGTTGATGCGCATGTGCCGGTACAGGGCGCCGAACTCCAGCAGCTCAGGGCCGTGGGGGATGCCCCTCCGAAGGATGTCCAGGAGCTCTCCGGTAAAGGCGGTGAACGGCTCACCCGGCGGGGCCAGCGCTGTGCGCGTTTCTGCCGCGGCGGCCAGCAGGAATGTTCCCTCCACTGATGCCTGATCGGCCAGATCCGCCGGGTCACCAGCCATCGACCCGAGGGCACGACCGCTGTAGCAGCAGTCGAGGAGGACGACACATCGCTCTGCCCGGCTGGTCAGGAGCGCCTGCCGTAGCCACCGGTAGGGCAGCCCGGTCTCCACCTGTTGGCTCCTGGACTGCGGCATGGCCAGGTAGAGGTCATTCTCCGGGTCGACCAGCCCGTGGCCCGCGAAATAGACGAGCACGGTGTCACGCGCTTGCTCGGCTGCCGACCGTACCGCGGCCATGGTCATCTCGGCAGTCGTGGGGTTGGAGAGGGTCACACAGTGGTCGGGCGGCAAACCCCAGCAGGAGGGTTCCGCCATTGCCGCGGCCAGGGCCGCCAGGTTGTTGGACACCGCAGGCAGTGGCTCAAGGTGGTCATAGCGACTGGTACCTATCAGCACAGCCCGGGTCGCACCGGGGTCAGGCAGGGCGCTCACGCTTCTGGGGCCTCATCCGCAACCGGGGCCTCAAGGGAGCGGACAATCCGGCTGATCTCGTCGTCGCTGGGCTGCGTAAGAACGATCACGGTGTTGCCCCGCCTGATCTCGACCGGCGGGTTCTGAGGCCTTGTCTGCTTCCAAGTGGCCAGTGCCACCACGAAGGAGGCAGCGCTCCAGCCGTTGTCGGTCACCACCTGGATGACGTCCACCAGACTGCCCATCTGCCCGGACTCGGGAGGCTGCTCCCGGAGCGTCAGCGAGGAGGACTTCCGGATGTCGCTGTCTGCCTGAAGCCAGTTGTGCAGTGAGCGCAGCTCGTCAGCCTCTGCCGCCACCCGTACGTCAACACGCATGGTTTCTCCCGCCTCCACCTGTCCGCCCTCTCGTGCACCACCACCATGGTCTGGCAGAGCGTGCCGCCTGGTGTGCGTTTGGCTCATTCCCACTCTTACCTGGTGCGGAATGAGCGGTGGCCCGGCCACTGCGGGGGGCCGGAGGCGGGGGGCGCCGGAACCTCGGGCCGCTCTCGTCGAGCAGGCCGAGCACCGGGCCTCGGAGCGTCGACGTACCCCCCTACCCCGGAATACGGGCGGGACCAGCCGTTGGCGAAGTCGCAGTGGAGGTCGGTCCAGCGGCGCAGCTCTTCGGGTGTGGAGCTGGGATGGTCTTGGAGGTGCATCAGGGCATTGACCCACTGGTCCCAGAGGCCGCCGGGCTGGGTGAAGCGATCGGCGTGATAGGTGCCGAGGTGGGCGTCGAGGCGGAGGAGGGCGCCGAGGGCAGCGGGCTGGTCGTAGCGGAGGTCGGTACGGGGGAGGTAGCGGTCGAAGGTAGGCCGTCAGGATCTCGGCGTCCGCCGGGGTGCCCAGGCGGGCCAGAGCGAAGCAGTAACCGCCGCCGGAGTAAAAGACCTCGCTGGCCAGGAGCAGATCGCCCATGCGCTCGCGGAACGAGGTACATCGGCCCACGCCGATCAGCCAGGCTGCGGTGAGGCGCGCGCCATTCGTAGGCGAAGAGCGCCTCCAGCTCGGCGGGCGAAGCCCTCGGCGTGCGGCCACCCCGGCGCAGGACGCCGACCACTGCGCAGGTCGAGGTAGCGCGGGCGGTCCGAGTCCTTCCTCGTCACGTAACGCTAGATCACGTGGCCGTAGCCGATTGCCTCGGGGCGCTGGAACGGCATGGGGTCGCCTTCTGGGTTCGGGTGCAGATCACTGCAACAGGGCTTCCATCTCGGCCTCACCCTCGACGGAGCGGGGGGATCCCCGCGTGCGCGGGGACCAGAATGCCTCGTCGCCGACGCGGCCTTCGATCGGGGGATCATCCCCGCGTACGCAGGGAACAGCCGTAGGCGCCCTCGAGCTTTCGCTCGGACTGGAGGTCATCCCCGCGTGCGCGGGGAGGAGGGACGGGTGCGGTCGCCGATGCGCGTGCCGAGGGGGGTCATCCCCACGTGCGCGGGGAACGAGATTGGTAACGAGATTGGTGAGGAGAGTGGTAGCGCGATAGGAAGGAACCCTCTCAACACTCGGCAGGTCCTGGACTTTTGTCCGCGGACAAAAGTCCAGGACCTGCGTCGGACGGCGGCGCGATGCTTGTTGCCATCGGTGACATGCGCAGGGACATCACAGTGGTGGCGCAGAGTTCGTGTCAGTGGGTGTCGTGCGCAGGGGTCATTGCAGTGGAAACGCAGAGTTGTTACGGCGTCGCCTGGGCGCTCATGCACCTGATAGAGACCGGTCCGAACCCTGTCCTGGCCACCGATCCCGGACCGGAGGCCAACGAGTGGCACCAACGGCACTTCCTTCGCGCCGTGACCGGAGAGCTCATCCCCTGAACTTGACGACATAGCAACGTGCGGTGTCGTCCCGCAGGCGGCCCGGGAGGGGTGGGCCCTTCAGTTGGCAGGGGGCAGGCAAGAGTAAATGCCACACGGTCCTACCGCAGGACGGGGCAGTTCGCAGCCTCGTACTCGTCCGCGATGGTGAAAACGCTGGCGCAACTCGGACACTCGGCCTTGCCGAAGAGATGGGAGATTCCCTCGGCGAGTACGTCTTCCCCATCGCGTTTCGCGGTCTCGTGCATCCATCGGCCGACCCCCGAGAGCTCCTCGGCAGGACTCGGCCGCAGGTCACGCCGGTCTGTGTCACCCAGGTCCCAGTCCCGGATCGCCGCGTAGCGGCCATAGCCGCCGATGGCGATGGTCACCTCCACCGCGCAGTGGGGGCATGGCAGCTCGTAGAAGTCGTCGTCGAAGTCGCCCAAGACGTTGGCCCAGTGATACTGCTCCTGGACCGCGAGCAACGCGCGGAAGGTAAGCAGGTAGTCGGCCGGCCGCGACTGCAAGTGCCGGTCCAGGAGGGCGCCGAACTCGGCGATCGCTTCTGCGCTTCCGGCCAGCAGCTCGTCGCCGTCGTGGTGACTTGCCGCTCGTTCCATGATTGCTCCAGCCAGGTGTCGTGCCCTCGTGCTGCCCGCGGCGAGGCGCACCAGCCGGGGCAATGCCGCGAGGCCGGCCAGCGACAGCAGGTCGTGCTCAAGGACCAGCCGATACCCCAGCTCGGTCCACGCTTCGGCGTCGTCCTCACGCTCCACCAGAGCCAGAAGCTCGGGTACGCGGTCCACGTCCAAGCGGCAGTCGTACATCTGTGCCCAGTTCACCACCCAGGCATTGAACAGTCCCGCGAGCTGCGAGTCGACCCCGGCCCCAACGCTGCCCCCGAGGTACGTCGTCAGCTTGACGTCTGGCTTCGTGATGTGTCCGTGGTGACCCCGTGGTCAGCCGACTTCAGGTGCCGCGCCAGGCGGAGCAGGCTCCACCGTGGTGACGCGCCGGATGTGGCCCACCCACGAATCCGGCGTCAGGGAGGACCACGCAACGTCGATCTCAACGCCGTGAAATATGCGGGTGAGGTCCGCAAGCTGCGTGAAGATCGCCGTCTGTACGTCCTCGTGGGCCGCGTCGGCGGGCATCGGGACCTTGCCGCATCCGCCACCCGAGTCGTCGGCGATGAACGTGTAGGGCCACACGTCTTGCCCAGTCAGCAGGATGATCTCCTTCGGTATGCCGAAGGGGGGCCGTTTCTTCTTCGCCTTGGGTCGTCTCGCCACGGTGCCATCCAACCTGACGGACCGCGGGGTCAAGCACCCGGCATACACACCGCAGCCCCTTCCGTGAGCTGAGGACCGTCTCACTGACACAACCCTCCGCGCCACTGACATCCACTGGCTCTGGCCCACATTCGGTGAATCGGTAACTGATCGTGGGGTCCCGTTGCTGCGGGGCCGGAGGCAGGTAGGACCCGGATGGTCGCGGTTGCGTAATCAGTCGAGTGCGCGAGCTATTGCTCAGTGACGATCTGGGGCAACCGGATCTTTGATCGTCACCGAACGGCCTCGGGGTGCTTCGTGCTGCATGCTCCGTCCGCAGGCAGTGATGTCTGCTGTGCTCGCGTGTTCCTGCCAGATTTGAAGGACGTACAGATTCAGGGCGTCGACGACTTGGCCAAACGCCGTGGAAACGCCTACGCCACGATCCTGGCCGGCTACGGCCACGGGTAGCCCAGTTCCTCAGGGTTGTAGCCTCCGCAAAGCTCGGCGGTGGCACGCGGGTCGCCTGCGGTCAGCAGCGATTCAAGGTGCTCCGCCTGGAGGGATGGGACCTCTGCGGAGACCGGGAGGGTCACCAGGAACTGTGCCCAGGGCAGATCTGTGTCGGCCCGGTTCGGGGGATGCCTCAGGATGACGTCGATCCGATCAGGTTCCGTGGTGCGGGAGGCCCAGACGTCCTCCAACTCGCACTCCCACCTGGCGAGCCAGTCCCCGCGGTCCCTCAGCCCTGCCTCGAGCAGCCGCGCAACCACTCCTGCCGGCCACTCCCAGCTGCGGTCCTCTCCGGCTCGCAAGACCTCGATTTCGTACTGGTCTGCGGCGAAACGAAGCTCCGGCAGGTCGAGGTCCTGATGGGCCAGGTCGCGCCAGCCGGCCCAGACGACGTGATCCCTGTCGCGCCTGACCGTCACGTACAGGGCGCCGCAGCACTCCTCCACGCCGCACCCGGACCAGGCGAGACGAACCTCGTGGGGCGTCACCGCGGCATGCAGCGGCGCGGCACCGTCCAGCAGATACCGAGGGTCTTCTCCCAGGTACCGGAGGCCAGCCACCCTGCCGGGGAAGGACACGTCGGCCAGGAGATCCCGGCCATTGACGATCGGGCGGACCTCTATGCCGCCCTTGCCTGGCGGTGGGCACACGATGTTCAGGCTGAGAAGGTCCGGTCCCATGGTCATCGCGCAATGATCGCGGAGCCGGCTCGCAACTGTCATGTGAGATTCGTGTGGGCTCCGCTGAGGGCAGCAGTTCGGGCCGCCTCAGGGACCCTGGTCCCCGGATGCCTCTCCGGAACGACGCAACGACGGGACGGCAGCCTGGGGCACTGCCGCTTCAGACGGAGGGGGCTCCTCCGCGGTGACCTGCCGGAAGTGGCCGACCCACGAATCCGGCGTCAGGGAGGACCATTCGACGTCCGGTCGCGACGCCGGCCGCCGCGGCAAGTCGCGCCCCAGCCCGCCCGGCCAGAGCGATGGCCACACTGGTCAGAAACTCACGCAACGCCGTCGTCCGGCGGGCGTACCGGGTCGTCAACCCGCCGACCTGCTCGGCGAAGATCCGCTGTGAGCAAGCCGTTTCCCGGCAGAAGAACCGACGGACCACAAGACTGATCGAGACCGGCCGTCCGCCCGCAGCCAGGCCGTCCAAAACGCGACGGTATCGACTGTGGACTCGGGCGGAGAGTGCCCCGCACGAAGGACACCCGGCCTCCTTGCCCACGGTCCGGACGGTGACCACAACCACGTTGGCCAAGTCGTCGACGCCCTGAATCTGTACGTCCTTCAAATCTGGCAGGAACACGCGAGCACAGCAGACATCACTGCCTGCGGACGGAGCATGCAGCACGAAGCACCCCGAGGCCGTTCGGTGACGATCAAAGATCCGGTTGCCCCAGATCGTCACTGAGCAATAGCTCGCGCACTCGACTGATTACGCAACCGCGACCATCCGGGTCCTACCTGCCTCCGGCCCCGCAGCAACGGGACCCCACGATCAGTTACCGATTCACCGAATGTGGGCCAGAGCCCATCCACCCTGCGCACGACAGACTCCCGGTGCCCCTCTCGACCACTGCAAGTTCTTCGGCAGTCGGTGTCACACAGAGCCCCGCTCCCGGTACTAAGCAATAGCCAGCCGGAGCTGGAAGCCACGCGCTTCACTGGATGCGCAGGGGAGGAGAGGCGATGGAAGCCTCGTGGATAGCCGCCGGGCTATGTGTTGTGCCTTACGTGGCCCGGTGCTTGATGGTCTGGTTCCGGTCTCGCCGCGACTCGGAGGCTGCGGCTTCCCAACACCGTGCCGGGGCCCGGATGGTCGAGGCGCTTCCGATGGGCAGTCGGATGCGTTCTGCTGCCGGGGACGAGGTCACGATCGAAGTGGGACAGCAGCCGTTCCGACAAGAGCGGGCTCCTCATGGTGGATGACACATCATTCCCGCAGACGCTGCCAGGCACAGGGGTCAGGACAAGCCTGGGGCCGTATCCCTTCCCTGATGTCTATCGGCGCGAAATGCCGTTACTGACCCGCTTCGTCATGAAGCACGGGGCTGGCCCGCAAGAGGCCGCGGATGCCGCCCAGGAGGCCTTCGCCACGGCGTACCCGGTATGGGACAGCATCCGCTTCCCGGCACGCTGGCTGCGGACCGTGGCTGTTCGGGTCTACTTCCGGGCCAAGCTGCGCGAGGACCTTCCGGGGGAACTTCCCGCGACCCGGGCAGAGTCTCATGTGCCTACGAGCATCCAGCTGAGTGACCAAGAGCGTGAGGTCTACGCGGCCCTCGTCGAGTTGCCGTCTCGGCAGCGGCAGGTCATGGCCTGGTTCTACGACGGGTACACCCTGGCGGAGATCGCCGAGGAGCTGGGCATCACCAAGGAAGCGGTCCGGCAGAACCTGTGTCGGGCCCGGGCCACGCTCAAGGCCGGTCTGGGCCAGCGAGGAGGTGCGTGATGAGCGAGCACCAGGACATGTTCATGGATGGCGACGACCCCGAGTTGGATGCCTGGCTGAAGACCGCTGACCAGGCTGTTCTGTCTTCCTTGGAAAGCGGGATGGACCTCTCCCACGGTCTCGCCGCGATCACCGGGCAGGAAGCCGCCGCGGTGGAGGACGCCCACTCGGGACCCACAGCAGATGAACCAACCGGATGGCCGTATGACCGCCACGGTCGAACACAACGGCGCAAGCGACAGCGGATGGAAGGGGCGGACAGCAGCACTTTCCACTTCGGCGACAGGGTCACCATCCACGGAGGCTCCGACAACATCGGCATTGTCTCCGGCCAGTCGGGACCAGCCCCCGCCGACGGAATCCAGATGCACCACGCCCTCCAGGAACTGATCCGCTTGCTCCAAGAATTGCGGAGCCAGGTTTCTCCCCCGCTTGACCAGGTCATCGACGAGGCCCTGCCGTACCTGAGCGCCGATGCCTCCGTCCCGCTCCAGGGCCGGCGTCGCGCACTGATAGCCGTCATGGGAATCACCGCAACCATGGGCGCCGTTGGCCAACCGACCTTCGAAGTGATCAGGGTGATTCTCGACCTGTTGAATGACGAGTGACCGGCTCTGGCCACGGCTCCACCAGCAGCAGCATGGGACATGGGGAGGGCTGACGGACTCTGCCTGCCAGGAGGCTTCAGGTGGGTGGGTGGGTGGGTGGGTGGCGAGAGGGTGCTCAGCCGGCCCAGACGATGGTCAGGACGCGGAGGTGTCCGAGGGTGCGGTTGACCCAGTAGACGACGGTGAGCGGACCGATCGACGCGCGCCGCACATCTTCGCCTTCGGGATCGGTACGGTCCCATTGGGGCCAGGACCACGGCGAGCGGGCGGCGATGTCGAGCACGTCGCGGGCCATCTCCTGGACGGTCGGGTCGAGCTCGGCAAGATGGACCGCCGCCTGCTGTGCCAGCCGAACGGGCCAGGCATCGCTCACCGGCGGGCCCCGATGATGTCCTCCAGGGCGACGCTGTCGGTGTCCTCGTACCCCGAGGTGACGAGCGCGGCGACCGCGGGCGCGGTGTCGAGCCGGCCCTGCCATTCGCGTACGACCTCGTGCAGCGAGGAGAGGTCGTACGTCGCCCGGGACTCCTCCAGCGCAGCGTCCCAGTCCCGGTCGAAGGCGGGGAGCCAGCGGCCGGCGGCATCGTGTCCGGCGATGCGGGTACGGAGCCTCGCGGCCGCGGCCGGGGCGGGGGGCGGCGGGGGCTGATGGGGGTATACGGGCTGTGCGCTCATGCGGGTTCCCTTCCTTCTTGTGTCGAGTGTGACGCCCGGCGGCGGCCGGGTCGAGGGTGGGCGGTGTCAGCGGCGGAAGATGCCACGAATCTCCCTCTGCACGGATTCACGTGGACGCAGCCCGGGACAGCTGTCAACGGCCCGGGCTTCATGCTGTCGTCCCGTGGCACCCGAGCGGGCCGGAATGCCCGTACCGGCACCCTTGGGAGGGGTTGGGTCCAACGCTCCCAACGGTGCGTGGCTTGACGGAATTACGGGTGGTCGGGGCCAGCAGTCGACGACTTCGTGGGGGGCTGCACGCGGGCGGGCAGCCCCGCCCGTCACCACCTGCCGATCCGGGCACGTGCCGGGGAGCAGGGCAACCGGGATGCGGACGCCATCGGGTTCGAGGGGCCATCCCCGCGAGCGCGGGAAGCAGGACTCGGTTGTGCTCCGCGTGTACGACGGCCTGGGGTCATCCCCGCGCCAGCGGGGAGCAGCGCACCGGAATGGGCTGGTTCGGGTCGTAGTCGGGGCCATCCCCGCGTGCGCGGGGAGCAGGCTTACTGAGCTGACACTTTAGGGAGAGGGGGAGGCGTTCTGAAGCACTTTCGCCGAATCCGACATATCCGGCAGTCCGCGATGAGTGGCCACTCTCTCCCTCCGCCGCCCAGTGTCGGCGTGACTTCATGGTCAGGACACACCAGCCACAGGAGCCGCGCCCGGCCGCACGCGATATCCGAGCTCCCGCTGGACAGCCCTCGTGCGATGACCACGACCTGCCCCGCATCCCGACCATTCACTTCTATCTCCGGCCGCGCCCGCCCCGCGACGCAGCCGGCCCGGCCTCAGGCTGTCCCCGCCGGGCTGCCGTTCAGGTCGCGGAGCATGACCGAGTAGAGGGGCGAGTCGGGGAAGGGGCGGCGTTCGCCGATCTTGGCGTAGTGCCAGCTCTCGTAGAGGGCTTGGACGCGGGGGTGGGTGGTGTCGACCAGGAGGACCGCCAGTGCCTCGTCGCGGTCGGTGAGGAGGGCTTCGTGGAGGCGGCGGGCCGTGCCGGTCTTGCGCCACTTGCTGCGGACCATCAGTTCGGAGACGGCGAAGGTGGTGCTCGGGTCGGGCGCGGGGTCGAGATGGTCGCGCCACCATTCGCGGCCCGGGTTGGACGGGGCTCCGTAGGAGAACCCGACCGGATCCGCCGGATCCTCGCCCTCGTAGGCGATCACGCATACGAAGCCGGGGTGGGCGCCCCAGTGGTCGACGAACCAGGCGAACCGCTGGTGGAACTCGTCGTCCATCTCCTCGGCGTACGCGTCGTCGTGGACGTCCAGGAGGGTCTGGCGGATGCGGTGGAGGTCTGCGTGGCCGAAGCGTTCGAGGCGGTACGCACCTCCGTGGTCGGTGTGGAGGGCCGTGTCGGCGTCCGTTCGGTGGTCTTCGGCTGCGCTCACGCGGAGTGGCTCCATTCGGTGCGGTAGCGGTCGGCCCAGTCGAGGGCGGCGGTGGCCGACGGAGCGAGGGTGAACAGGTCTCGGTGGAAGTCGCCGAGGAGGGTCCGCATACGGCCCGGCAGTGGTGCGCCGCGCATGAGTTGGAACGCGGTGTCCGTGGTCGCGCAGGCCTGGTCCAGGTCGCCCTGGTGGAGCTGGGCCAGGGCCAGGCGGGACGTGGCGAGTGCCCGGTTGCGGCGGAAGGGGTGGGGCAGGACGGACAGGGCCCGGTGGGAGGCGGCTTCGGCCTCCGCCGCGTCGCCGAGGCGGTCGCGGACGATCGCGGTCAGGGCGTGGAGTTCGGCGGGCCCGTAGAAGGCGATCCAGCTGGGCCGGTTCGTGTCGGGTGCCTTGGTGAGGGCCTCGCCCGCGTGGCCGAGGCTGCGCAGGGCGCTCTGGCGCTCACCGCGGTTGGAGTGGCTGACCGCGGTACGGGCGTGCGCGAGGGATGCGTAGAAGGGGTCGCGCCGGCTGACGGCGGTCGACTGCGTGGCCTGGGCGGCCGCGACGGCGTCGGCGTGGCGGCCGCGCTGGTGGGCGAGCATGGCGTTCGAGTTCCACACCCGCATCGTGGCCTCGGGATCCTGAGCCAGGCCCGCCAGTCGCAGGGCCGTGTTCAGGTGCGCCTCGGCCTGGCCGAGCCTGCGCGAGTCGATGCACGACCAGGCCGCGGTCGCGGTGTAGTTCGCCGCGACGGAGAACAGGCGCTGCCGGGTACGGCCGGTGGCGGCGCCCTGCTGCAGCGCGAGGGCCTCACGAGCGCCGGCGAGGGCGGCCCGTTCCAGGTCGGAGCTGCCGCCTCCCGCGTCGTCGGCCGCCATCAGGGCGTCCAGGCCGTCGCGCAGGCGGATGACGTCGGCGGATCCGACCGACGGACGCGCCCCGATGGTGGGCGGGTTCGTGGAAGGGCCGGTGGCCGCGGCCGCACCGGCCGCCGCAGCGGCGAGGAAGGTTCGGCGCAGCACGGGCATCTCCTGCTCCTGGTCGGCCCCGGTCGAGCCGGACCCGGCCGGACCGGACACAGTCGAGCCGACTGAGCCGGCCGAACGCCGGGGGACGAATCCGAGTTCCGTGACGGGTGCTCCCGCCACCGCTTCCAGAGCCCGGCGCAACCGGGCGTGGGGCCACCGGTTCTCACCCGACAGCCAGCGGAAGACCGTACGTTCGCTCGTGGCCCCGGGGCGGCCGGTGATCCCGGCCAGGGCATCGTTGACCAGCTCCGCCAGCGCGGCGGCGGTGAGCTCGTGTCCGCGCATCCACGCTGCCAGCGGCTCGTTCCTGGGCTGTGCCATACGAGCCACGGTAGAGGCGGCCAACCCCGGACGTCAGGTCAAGCCACAGCCAAGTCGTCAGTACCGGTGCGAGCAGCCCGCCATGGGTTCGTCATGGCCCTCCCCCGACCGGCGGGAGTTACTGGTGATGCACGGATCCCCTTCCCCCATCCGTGCGTACGTTCCCAGTGACCCCCGCCCAACGGAGGCAGCCGTGCTGGATGTGGAACCCGCGAACCTCGGAGCGCACTGGGCCGCCCGCAGTCACCTCCACCCCGCCCAGGTCTGGCGGGAGTGGGACGACGTGCTCGGCGTCGCCTTGCTTCCGGCGGGGCGGCTGTGGGACGCCGTGGCCCTGCCGTACCGGCAACTGCAGGCCGTGGCCCAGGACCTGGCCCCGTACGGGCTGCTGGAGGACTCCGCGATCCTGGCGGACCTCGCGGTGGACCGGTGCTACCTCTTCACGCCCGTCGGCACCGCCGCGCGATGGGACGTACCGGGCACCACGGCACTCGGGGAAGGGTGGTGGCTGGTGGCCTCCAAGCCCGGTGGCAGGCAGCGGCGTACGGGGACATGGGTGCAGGAGCCAGGCTGGCAGACTGCCCTCACGGACCCCGTCCTCCTGCGGGAGTCACTCCGGCGGAACGCGGAAGCCGCTTCGTGAGCACGGAGAGGAGGGAGGGGAGAGGAGGGAAATGTACGCCGGCAGGCAGGGGCGGGAGGGCGCAGCACCCGTGCATCCCGTGCATCCCGAGCGTCGCGCGCTCTGGACGTTCCCGGGCTGTGACCAGGACCAGGAGGACACCGCTGCCCGGGCCCGCTTCAACGTCGGCATCGCGTACGGCCACCCTGGAAGAACTCGACCGCCACCTCCGCAACGAGGGCCGGCTCGTCCACCGCACCTGCGAGCCGACGCACAGCTCCCTCGGCCAGTTCACCCGCACGAGCGCCTCGTTCCTCAACGGCCACGCCCTCGCCTGCCTCGTCGCGGCCAACCGCTACGAGCACGTCCACAACGAGCTGCTCCCGATGTGCGAAGCCGGTTTCACCGTCCTATCCGACCGGTACCTCGCCTCCTCCCTGGTGCTCCAGCGCCTGGACGGCGTCTTCGAACAGTTCGTGCTCGACCTGCACCGCGAGGTCCTGCTGCCCGACCTCTCCGTGATCCTCACCGCCGAGCCGGCCGTGATCGCCGCCCGCCTCGCCGCCCGCGGCATCCGTCACCGCTTCCACCTCGACCCGGACGCCCCGAGGCGCGAGATCGAGCTGTACGGAGAGGCGGCGCGGACCCTCACGGCCATGGGCGTACGGGTGCTCGTCATCGACTCGACCACGACCACCCCCAAGGACGTAGCGCGCCGAATCGCCGACGCTCTTCCCCCGGACGGGAGTACCGTCCACAGCGCCCCAGTACCGACCCAAGCTCCAGCCCCACCAGACCCGACGAGCACACGGTGACCCCGAACCCATGAGCCCCAGACCCGCAACCCCCGTCATCGACACCCACGTGATCCTGCGCGACGGCGACATGATCCTGTTGTCGCAGCGCGGAGGACCGTACGGCCACGGCCGCTGGCACGCCCCCTCCGGCAAGCTCGACCAGGGCGAGTCCCTCACCGTCGGCGCCGCCCGCGAACTCCGCGAGGAGACCGGCGTAGAGGTCGACCCCGAGCACCTGCGCCTCGTACACACCGTGCACCACAGGCAGAGCGAGGCGGTCGAACGAATCGGCCTCTTCTTCCTCGCCACCGAGTGGGAGGGCGAGCCGGTCAACCGCGAGCCCGAGAAGTGCCTCGCCCTTACGTGGTTCCCCGTCGACGCCCTGCCCGAAGACATCATCGAGTACCCGGCCGCCGGCCTGTACGGCTACCTCAAGAACGCCGACGGGCTGACCGAACACGGCTGGTGACCGGCCACGGGGGACACCGGGGTTCCACGAACGGAACCCCTGGGCCGTATGAGGCACGTGAGCTCCGAGGGCCGGTCACCGCGGTGAACTTCACACGGAGGCCGGCGAGGGCGGGCGCCAGGTCCAGGACCCTTGATCATTCGCGGGTTGTTCAGGATCACTCCGGCCCCGGGGTGACCTGATATCAGGCTACGGACTCGGCCCGACTCAGGGAATCAGGATCAGGTTCTGAACCCCCGCGTACGCCGATGCCGCCGTGACCCGCCTGCTCAACCCCCGTCGATGCGGTCGAGGAGTGCCTTGGCCTTTCCGGTGCAGTAGTCCTTCGGGCCGAAGAGCGCCAGGCAGTCGTCGTACGCGGTCGCAGCCCCGCGGCCGGGCCTCGGTGGCACGGCCCAGCCCGAAGAGTGCCGTCGCTGCGGCCCGATCGACAGCGCCGGTCGCCGGCCGGTAGTCCCCCTGGGACAAGCTGCGGCGCAGCACGTCGGCACGCTGCACCTCGGAGAGGGCCTCCGCCTGGCGGTCCTGGCCACTGAGGTGGGCGGCCAGAGGAAGCCGGAGGAGCAGTCTGATCCGGTCGGCTTCGAGGTGGCCCGGCGGTGGGAGAAGGGATGTGACACCGATGGCGCCGAGGCTCTGCTGAAGCGGGCCGCCCATGCCGGGCAGACCGGAGCCCTGGCGCAGTTGGCGCAGATGCGGGACTCCGCCGGAGACCGGGCGGGGGCCGAACGCTTCGCACGCCTCGCGGCCGACGCGGGCCAGCCGCCGGTACTGAAGCCGTTCGCCTGGATGCGCACGGGGCCGGGGAACGACGACCGGCACCGCCATCACGCTGTGGCCCCACGGCCTGGACCCCGACGGCAGGCCTTCGACCCTGTGGTGAAGAACTGTTCCGTCTCACCGGACTTTGACTTGTCTCACCGATTCCTCATGCTGTCTGTCAAACCGCGAGGGCAGCCGGTGGGACGAGCTCGTGGCACCGTCCGTCGCGGGGGAGGGCCCAGAGGACATTGACCCGGCGGCGGGCGAGGGCGAGGACGGCCTGGGTGTGGGGACGGCGCCTTGCGCGCCGACGCCATCGCCGGGCGGCTCGTCGCCCGTCACCTCGACGATGGCGCCACCCTGGAAGTTCCCCGCACCGCCATCGACGGGGACCGCCACGCCAACTCCCTTCTCTGCGAGGAGGCCTGGCGGGCCACAAGGCCCTCGGATATCGACGGCCGATCGCCTACACCCAGGACGGGAAGTCCGGTGCCTTCCTGCGCGGCGCCGGCTGGAAGGACAGCGCCGAGCGGCGCCCGTGCCCCGGCTGGCACACCCCTCCCGGCCCCCGCACACCGCGCGGCACCGAACACATCGCCCGCACCCTGTGGCAGGCCACGTGATGCGGGGTCAGCAGTGCGTTGTGCCCTGGGAAAGCACGAAGGTGGTCTCGTCGTCGTGGACCCGCACCCACTCGGCCGTGGGCTTGCCGCGCCGGTCGACAACCTCCTTGTTGTACCAGCCCCACAGATAGGACTGGGTCTGGAAGGTGTAACACCAGCCCACGTCGACGCGGAACGCGTCCCAGTCCTGGTTCGGGTTGGTGCCCTGACCTTTTTGCAGCCAGTAGTCGCCGTTCCTGTCACCGCACGGCGGGGCGTTCTGGGCCAGCCATTCCTGGTCGCCGCACCAGCTGCGCGCGACATAGACCGAATCCCCCGACTTGTTGAAGGTCTCGGAACACATCGGACTGGTGCACCACCCATCGTCGGCTTGTGAAGCAGGGGCCACGGCGACGAGGCCAGTCAGCGCCAAACCGAGCGCGACACCTACGCGGGTTATCGTTCGGATCGGTGATCGAAGTGACATGTTCTCTGCTTCCTTGATGGGCCGTACCGTTGATGGACGCGGCCCGGATCAGGTGGGACATGCTGATCGTGACGGATGAGCTACAGCAGGGCCAGAGCCCGGCGTCCCGCTCGCCAGTTGGGATGAAAATCGCGCGCTGACCTGCGCGAATACGGGGGGATGGAACGCCATGGACTTTCCTGCCACACAGGGTCTGTCCGATCTGCTGGAAGTACTGAAGAAGCGGAGCGGCCTCAGTTACGCCGCGCTCGCAGGGCGTTGCGGTGTGAGCACGTCAACTCTGCACCGGTACTGCCGGGGGCACACGGTGCCGGACAGCTTCGGCATGGCCGAGCGCATCGGAAGAGCCTGCGGGGCTACGAGGGAGGAGCTGAACGAGCTGCACCGGCTCTGGCAGCAGGCCGACGAGCAGCGTGCCGCCGGTGCGCTGACAGCGGCCGCGCCAGATGCCGGCACACAGGCGGCGCCTACAGGCTCTTCCGCACCTCCTCCCCTGGCTCGCCGAGCGCTCACCACGCCGATGAGTCGGCAGTTGACTTGGGCAGTGTTCCTCCTGCTGCTCTCGTCCCTGATGCTGACCGCGAGCGGCGGGCGACCTGCTGGTGACCGAGCGGCCGAGGAACAGTGGATTCCGGGGCCGAGCTGGCAGCAGGCGCCGCGACCTGTTCCTGCAACGCTGTTCGGCGTGACCATGAATAGTTCGACGGGCACCATGCCGGCGTTCCACGTCGGAGCGGTGCGTCTGTGGGACAGCGGGACCCGCTGGAGTCTGCTGGAGCCGCAGCGTGCCGCGTTCGACTGGGCAGCCCTGGACCGGCTGGTCGGGGGTGCCAACCAGGCAGCCCTTCCGGTGTTGTTCACTTTCGGTGGGACCCCGTCCTGGGCCAGTCCGGACGGCCCCAAGACGGCCTACGACGACGGGTCGAGAGCCTCGCCGCCCGACGACCTGGCGGATTGGGACACATACGTCCAGGCGGTCGCAACGCGTTACCGAGGTCGGATTGAAGCCTATGAACTGTGGAACCTCGCCCCCTCACCGAAGTTCTTCACCGGCAGCCCTCAGACTCTGGCAGACATGGCGAAACGAGCCAGTCGCATCATCAAGCGCGCCGACCCGCAGGCCACCGTCGTCTGTCCTGGCATCGGAGAGCTGTGGCAGCAGGAATCGCGGACCTACCTGTCGCAATTCGCCGCAGCGGGCGGCTACGAGCACTGCGACGTCGCGGCCGTCAAACTGCACCAAAGAGACTTCGGAGACAAGCCGGAGACCCTCGTGGAACTCGCAGGAATAGTCGAACGCGCGTTCCATCAAGCCGGGTTCCATCTGCGGATTTGGAATACCGGCGCCGCCCACCGGATCGCTACGTCGGCCCCACTGTCCGAGGAACAGGCAAACAACTACGCGGTGCGCTTCTACCTGATAGGCCTCTACACCCGGTACGAGCGGATGTACTTCTACAACTGGGGCGGAACCAAGATCCCCATCGTGCTACAGGCCGACGGCGGTGCACCGACCCGCTCCGCGCTCTTCGTCGAGGAGCTGCAACGGTGGCTGCACGGAGCCCGCATCACCTCCTGCGGACACGGCCTTCCCGACAACCTGCCTGCGAACGTGTGGCAATGCCGATTCCTGCTATCCACCAGCCACGGTGACGACGAGCCCGCAGCAATCGTCTGGGCCGACTCGGGAGAAGCTGTCATGACCTCTCAGCCCGGCGCCTACCGCGTGCGGCACCTGGACGGCCGCCGTCAGGAGACCCAGCAAGGTACAGAGCTACACGTCACCGAAAGTCCGATCCTCGTCGAGTACCGGAGCGCAGCTGGGTCCCACCCCTGATCACGTCACGGTTCAGCCGACGCAGCCGAGCAGCTCGCCTTGGGCCTGCGTGGCTGGGCCCGCACCGGCCAAGCTTCGCTGAGACGGATCGCTGGTTCGTCAAGCTTCGCTGAGACAAGTCAAAGTCCGGTGAGACGGGACAAGAACCTCCCCTGGCACTCGCCTGAGGTTCATTTGGCGGCTCGACCTTTGTTTGTCTGGCCCGGCCCCCGATCCGCGCCTTCGGTCTTTGATCAACCGCCTCCAGCCAGGTCCTGTGAGGAGAGTGAGGGTCGTCGGGTTCGATGGATCGGATGTCCTTGTGAACCTCGCGGATCCGCAGGAGCAGCAGCACTCCGAGGTCGGACGGCTCCCCGCGCACGAGGTCTCCCTGCTTCGCAGCGCCGCCCTTCGCAACTCTTCGGCCTGGGCCGGGAGATCAAGGCTGCGGAGATCGAACGTTCGCGTGGAGGAGAGGCGTACCTGTCAGCAAGGGCATGTGAGAGCCCCGAGCTGCGGTCCTTCCTCCTCGGCATCCAGCCGGGGCACATCCTGCCGGGGACCGTTGATGGGGATTCTTGAAGTTTTCAAGAATCCCCATCAACGCCGTCGGCTTCATCGGTACCGCAGCGCGCCCCCGTCACCTGGTCGTCCGGTTGCCCGGCGATCAGGTGGCCCGCTCCCAGCAGCTGACCGCGTCCCTTGCCGTGCAAGTGGCCCTCTTCTTGTGGGTCGCCGGCCGGGGCGCCGTGGCCCACACCCCGGATGGCGAGCCCTATCAGAAGGCGAGCGAGGGCTTGGTGGTCGAAGTCCTGGCGGGGACCACGAGACATGCCGTGGTCACCGTCGTGCGCGTTCATGGATAGCGGCTTGAGCCGGCCAGTGACCGCGATTCGACGGGTGAGTCGAGCCGCGACTGCGGCCTCCGCCAGGAACCGGACCGTTCAGACGCGGAACAACTCGGCGCGCGCCGCACGACAGGGGACGCACAGGGGGCTTGCCCCCGGAGAGCCGTAGCGCGCGCACGGCTGATGACTTCTCTGCACTAGTCAAGGCGAGCCGATCTGAATGGCCTCGTAGCCAGTCGGCGCCAGTAGATGGGCGGCGGTTACCGTACGCGAGAGCCACGGCGGCCGGACATGAACGACCGCTCGGCAGCGTCACCCCGGCCCGTGTCCCGGGCGTGTCAGTGGCCTGCGGCATGATGCGGGAGACGTGACGGCAGATCCGATAAGGATTTCAGAGGCCGTCTCGAACGGGGGGCGTTGTGCACAAGCTGGTCTCAGATGGGGTAGGGGTCACGGAGGATCCGCAGCTGCATTACGAGAGGTGGCGGTGGGGCGGAAGACTGCCGAGTGAGTCGCTGCGCCGTGCCCGCGAGAGCAACGTCCTGGGGCTGCTCGACTTCGACAGCGACCTGGTCCACGACCTCGGCGCCGCGGATCCAGACGTCCAGCGTGCCGTGGCGGTGCTCGCCGCTCAGCGGGCCTGCGAGGTGGCGGGCCTGACCGATGTGCCGTGGGTCGCTGGGGCGCTCGCCGCGTTGACGCAGGGGCATCCGCTACCGCCCCCTTTCGACGACGCGGCCAGGATGCGGGAGGCGCTGGAGTCCACCCCTCTCGAACCGGGCCCGGATGTTCTCGGGGCAGTACCGCCCCAGCGGGGGCGGTACTTTCCCCCGGCGCCGGCAGGGTTGATGTGGGTCAAGACCGCAGAAGAGAGCGACGGGGAGACGAGCTACAGACTTGACCGGCTACCGGGAAGCCAGGCACCGATGGTGTACACCGAACTCGTGTTCCCTGCCAGCACACCGCAGGTCCGCGGGCCCATCTCACAGCCGCATTACGCTCTCCCCGCCGTACGCGCTGCTGCCGAACCCGACCCGCTCAAAGCAGCTCTGGATGCGGTGTGGCATGCGCTGAACACGTACGGAGAGCACTACCCGAAGTTGTTGGATGAGATCCGGTCGATCTGGGGCGGCTGGATATCCGTACCGGATGCACAGAAACGGCCTGCTGATCTGGGCCAACGAGTGCGGAGCGGACGAGGGGGCGTACCGATGATCAACTACCGGGTGAAGTGGGTACGCGCGAGCGACGGAAAGGCCATGGCGTCCGCGGTGAACTACGACCAGCTCAGCGCCGAACACCGCACAGCAGATCTCGAGGCGGAGGGCGCCACGAACATCAAGATCGTGAAGGTACGGCCCGGCGAGTAGAACCGTCCGATTCGCATGCACCCGGCCGTCTCCACGGCACACGCGGGCGTTGAATGCGCACAGCCCCCTCGACTTGGTGGTCGAGGGGGCTGTTGCGTTGGTAGCGGGGACAGGATTTGAACCTGCGACCTCTGGGTTATGAGCCCAGCGAGCTACCGAGCTGCTCCACCCCGCGTCGGTGAACACCACCCTACGGCACTGACCCCACGCTTCCGACCGAGTGCTCGTGCCGGTCGGGGCCCATGGCTCCCGGCAAGTGGTCCGTCAGCAGGCGAGTTTGCGGTTCGCCAGGACCAGCAGGGGTCATCAGAGCGGTCGCCCACTTCTGAGTCGGGGCGTTCGGCGTGAGGATTGTTCTTCACTCCAAATCGACTGCCGTCGCGGGCCAGCCGGTTACGGCTGACAGGGAGGCCCCCGCCGTTTCGGAGCTGCGCTGTTCGGGCGGCGGGGGCCTCACGGGGTATCAGGGGTGTCAGGGGCCTCAGCCCGGGATCGGGATGCTGATGGGGTAGGTCTGCGGTGCCGATTCGGTGCCGTCGGCGGCCACGGCGGTGACCACGTAGTAGTAATAGCGCAGCGGCGTGAAGGGGCCGGGGTCCCTGTAGATGGCTTCCCTGATGCCCGAGGCGATGCGGTTCTCAGGGGCGTAGACGCCCGTGTGGGACATGGACCGGTACACGTTGTACGAGACGGTCATGCCCTGGTCGCATGTGCCGGTCTCCCAGACGATCCGGACGGCGGGGCCCTCGTCGACTGCGGTCCCGGTGATGCGGGGAGTGGGAGGTGCGGTCAGTACCGGGCAGGGGACGACGGCCTCGGCCATCGGCGAGTAGTCGGACCACTTGCCCTGCGTGCTGACCGCGCGGACCACGTAGCGCCAGGTCCTCCCGGCGGGCGGGTTCTGGTCGGTGAAGGTCGTCCCGGTGACGAGCGGGGAGATGTCGGAGGCCTGTGCGGGGTCCGTGCCGGTCGTGCGGTAGACGTAGTACCCGGACAGGTCGGTCGCCGTGCTCGGGGTCCACTCCAGCTTGACCTTGCCGTTGTCCGTGGTGGCGGTCAGCGAGGCGGGTGCGTCCGGGATCGGGTAGACCGGCAGGCGCTTGCCGTAGACGGTGCCGTAGCCGGGTTCGGGCATGCGGGAGACGTTGCCGACCTCGTCGACGGCGAGGACGGTGTAGCCGTACTGCACGCCTTCCGGGGTGCTGGTGTCCGCGTACGAGTCGCCCCACACGGCGGCGATCTGCTCCCATCCGGCTTCGGTGAGCGCCTGCTTGCGCATGACGACGTAGTGGTTCGTGTCGTCACCGGTGTTGGGGTTCCAGGACAGGTGCACCCCGTCCGTCGCGTTGTACGCGCTGAGGTTGCGCGGCATGGGCGGCGGGGTGGTGTCGCGGACGCGGGTGGCCGAGACCGTTGCCGACGGGCCCGATTCCGTGCCGAGCGGCGTGACCGTCCGGACGTGGTAGTAACGCACCTGGCCGGCGATGGCCGTGGCGTCGTTGTACAGGGCGTTGGGGACCGGGCTGTCGGTCAGGCGGGTCCACGGGCCGGTGGCCGCGTCGGCGGCGTAGACGTGGAACCGGTGGGAGGCATCGGCGGTGTACGTCCAGCCGATGGTGTTGTAGTCGAGCGTGCCGCTGGCGGCCATGCCGGTCGGCGCCAGGGGCTTGGCCTCGGGCACGTCGAGCCGGACGGGCGCGGAGTACGCGGAAGTGTTGGCCGCGGCGTCGCGGGCGCGCACGCGGTAGTAGTAGGTCGTGGCCGGGGCGGCGCTCGGGTCCATCGTCTCGGTGGCGGTCGCGGGCGTGCCGACGGCGGCGTACGGGCCTGCGGACGCGGGGGCCCGCTGCACCTCGTAGGCGCTCGCCCCGCTCACCGCGGACCAGGAGAGCCGGGCGCCGGCGCCGGCGGCGTCGTACGTGGCCTTGAGGCCGGCGGGGACGCCGGGGGGCGTCTTGTCGGCGCTGACGGCGCGTGCAAGGGGCGACAGCGGGGACAGGTTGCCGGAGCGGTCGAGGGCGCGGAGCGTGTACTCGTACGTGTCGCCCGTGGCCGGGGGCGTGTCCGTGTACGTGGTGCCGGTGAGGGTGGTGGTGTTCAGCTGGCTCCAGGTGCCGGCGCTGCCCGTGCGGCGGTAGAGGCGGTAGCCGGCCAGGTCCATCTCGTAGTTGCGCGACCAGCTCAGCGTCGACTTCAGGGTGGACGCCGCGTAGGTGGCCTTCAGGCCGGCCGGGGCCAGGGGGGCGACCTTGTCGTAGGCCGCGCCGATGACCGGGGCATAGCCGAAGGAGACATCGGCGGCGCCGGTGACGGCGGCGAAGTCCACGCGCAGGGTGTGGATTCCGCGCGGGACGGTCAGCCGGAGCGTCCCCTTCTGAGTCGAGGTGACATTGCGCCACATGTCGATCTTGCGCTCGCCGTCGAGGTAGACGCGGGCACCGTCCTGGACGGCGACGTTGAGGTCGAAGGGGCCGCCGGAACCGAAGTTGCGCGTGGTGCTCCAGCGGACTCCGAAGTTGTCCGTCGGCAACGCGACGCCGGCGGGGGAGCCGAGGCCGTAATTCTCGGCGATGGAGGTATCGCAGGCGGTGGCCTTCGGGATTCCCGTGAGGGTGATGTTGGCGAAGTACTCGGCCTTCCACACGCCGGACGCGCAGGTCACGGCGGCCTGAGCGGTACTGGGGAAGACGAGCCCGGTAAGGGCGGTGGCCAAGGAGAGCGTGGCGGCACCGGCGGTGCGGCGTGCCACGCGTAGAGATATGCGCATCTGCTGACGGTCACACTTTCGATCGAAGGCGGTGCAGGGGGTGGCGTGTGTCGAGTTGATCGTGCCATTTCGAGAGATCGTTCGGAAAGAGAAATATCTGGAAGTAATTCGTCCATTTTCCTTTGTTTCCAAGCTACTTGCGCGGTTGGTGACGTGCCGTCACTCGTCACCAGGGTGGAGGCACGCTCCAGCAGGGCCCGGCTGCGCGCCGGGAGGCTGTTCGCGGCGACGTATCGGCCGCGCGCCCGCGGGTAGAGGCGGGCGTCGGGGACCACGTCCACCGCACAGGAAATCGCGGACGCAAATCGCCGCGGCGGGCCGAGGCGCCGAAGGTGCCCGCGCCGAGGGCCGGGCGCTACTCACCGCGCGGCGGTGGGGCGCGGTCCGGCAGGCGGCCCGAACGGGACTGAAGGCGTACGGGCCCCCGGCGCCGAGCTGTCGCTGCTCCTCGCGCTCGCGCACGCGGCTCAGGACGACGACGAGGACGACCGCGCCGAAGAGGTCTACCGGGACGCTCTTGAGGTGTTCCCCGACCACCTGGGGCTGCTCGCCGGGTACGCGGAACTCTGCCTGCGCAGCGACTTCCAGGACCGCCCGGCCCGCAAGACCCGGGGCCCCGCCCTCGCTGCGCGGGTGGCCGAACCGGCCCCCGACTCGCCCGAGGCCCTGCGCGTGGCCCGTGGGTGTGGTGGGCCGGGATCGCTGCCTACGGAGCACGGCCCTTCTGGCTCGGCAGGGTGCTGCGCGGCGCCCGGCGCCGGGGCGAGCTGGCCGCTGCCGCACATCCGGTGCCGCAGGAAGCGCGGCTGCCCGAGCTGGCGTCCGTACCGCCGCATTCGTCCCGCGAGCTGGCATTCGGCCTGGCCGGGGCGGCGGTGGCGCTGAGCAGCTTGGTGGGGGCCGGGGTGTGGTCGTACGCGAAGTACACCGCGTATCCGTGCTACCAGGTCGTCAGCCCTGACTCGTTCCAGGGCATGAAGCGCGTGTGGAACTCGCCGCTCAACCAGACGTTGGCGGAGGCCGCCGTTGCAGTCCCGGGGGACTCCAAGGCCTTCACAGAGGTGTACGGCGACCCGACGGCCAATGAGGGGCGCATCGGCATCTACGGAATGGCGGGTGACTGGCACGACATGTCCCCGCGCATGCTGACCTCGTTCGCGGATGCCGCGCGAGCCGGCGCCGAGAGCGTCGGTGCGACGGTCAGGACCTGGAAGCCGGAGGCGCGGCCGCCCGGAGGCAGGCTGGAGTGCGTGGAGATCACCGCCGCTGACGGCTACCGCAACACCACGTGTCTGTGGGGCGACAAGGGCAGCTTCGGCAGGGTGACGATCGCAGACCCGGACCTGGCGGACCGGGCCGACTCCCTGACCCGCGAGCTGCGTGCGGCACTGGTCCACCCGGCGGTCGGCGCCGAGGCGCAAAGCTCCTAGGACCGTCCCTCACGATGGGTACCCGCCGGGAGGGTGCGGGTGGGCGGGATCGCCAGGCCCGTCGGGGTGTTCAGGCCCGTGACGGGGAGGGGCGTCTGGCCGCTGCCGTCGGGGGCGAGGCGGACCACCCGGTTGTTGAAGGCATCCGCGATGTAGAGGCGGCCCCTCCCGTCGAGGGCCAGGCCCAGCGGGTCGTTGAGACCGGACGCGGGGACCGTGCTCTGGCCGGAGCCGCTGGCCGCCAGCCTCACCACACGGCTGTTGCCGGTGTCGGAGACGTAGAGGTTGCCCGCCGGGTCGAGGACGATGCCCGCCGGCTGGGAGAGCCCCGTGAAGGGAAGGGTGCGCTGCGCGCCGCCTCCGGCGGGGAGGGTGACGACGCGGTCGTTCACGAAGTCGGTGACGTAGAGGGAGCCCGCGGAGTCGAAGGCGAGGCCCCAGGGGTGGAGGAGTCCCACGGTGGGTACGGTGCGCTGCCCGCTGCCGTCCGCGGGTACCTCTACGACCCGGTCGTTGAAGCTGTCGGCGATGTACAGGTCGCCCTCGGCGTCCAGTGCCAGCCCGAGGGGGCGGGAGAGCCCGTCCGTCGCGACGGTAACCTGGGGGCCGCCGTCGGCGGGGATCCGTACGACCCGGTTGTTCCCGGTGTCCGCCACGTAGAGGTCGCCCGCGGCGTCGACCACCATGCCCGTGGGCCGGACCAGGCCCACGGCGGGGACCACGTCCTGGCCGCCGCGGCGGGCCACCCGCAGCACCCGGTTGTTGCCGTAGTCGGAGACGTACAGCGGGCTGCCCCCGCCCCCGCCCCCGCCCCCGGGTTCCGGGTCGGAGGCGGCTGCCGTACCAGCCGGGGCCAGCCCGATCGCGCACAGCGCCAGCAGGACCAGGACGGAGCCGGCCCAGCGGCCGCTACGGCCCGTACGGTTCGTACGCGGGGATTCGGGAACTGCGGAACGGGGCACGGCACACCTACCTGTCCAGGTCGTCCGGCCGCCGAGGCTAGCCCCGGCGGCCCGGCCCCTCCCCGCACCACGCCACGGCCGGGCCGTCTTGCACACAGACGGCCGGGCGGTCACCGCTGCACCCTCACCCCTGCGTCCTCACCTCTTCGGGGTCAGCCGGTCCCACAGGGTGGTGGTCGGCCGGCCGCTGCCGGGCAATCGCAACGACTGCCGGGCCTGGGCGGAGTCCGGTGCGAAGGTTGCCGTCGGCAACACGATGACCATCGCCGATGGCGGCTACCCGGGTACCGGGCTCGTGATGCCGCACCGCCGCCGCAAGGGGGAGGATCTGCCCGACTGGAAACAGGCACACAACAAGTCCCACAAGCTGGTCCGTGCCCGCGTCGAGCATGCCTTCGCCCGGATGAAGACCTGGAAGATCCTGCGCGACTGCCGCCTGAGAAGCGAAGGCGTGCATCACGCGGTGCACGGCATCGGCCGTCCGTACAACCTCACCCTCACCGGATAGCCCCACCATGCAGGGGAGCGGGGTCACGGGCGGGCCTTGCCTCACTCGAATGGCATGGCATCGCACGGTAGCGGTCAATGAAGTTGGCACTCCCAGGGCTCGATGTCCGGCTCCCCTTGAGGCAGCTTCCCGGTGCAGTATCGGTAGAGCCAGGCCGCAGCCCGGCGCTCCGCGTACTTCTCATTGACCGGTTCGCCCTGATCGTCCAGTTCGAGGACGTTGGCGAAGATCGCGACGCAGATCTCCATCTGGGAGGGCGACTCCCGCAGCTCTTCCCAGTAATCGATTCCTTCCAGCATCGGATGGCCCACCGACCCTCGAGCAAGCCATCCGGCGAAGCGCCGCAGTGCTCCCGAAGCGCCATGACTGAGATGCGAAGACATGCGAAGAATCTAGCCCCAGCCTTCCCGGGCTGATCCCTAGTCTCCCGCCTCACGAGGTCGCTGAGCTCTAGGGAGTAGCCCGGATGGTCACGGGACAGCCTTTAGGCCGCTCGTCATTCCCCAGCACGGTTGCAGTGATCGTTAACTGCGGAGGGGCTTGCGCTGACGGGCTTCGGCTGCCTGGTCACGAACGTACGGGTCGGCGTCTGCTGCCAGTTGGTCGAGCAAGGCTGAGGTCGCGGGGTCTGCGGGCTCCATGGTGGGAAAGCGGCCCAAGGCGATCGCGACCCAGGCTCGAACGCGGGGGCTGCGGTCGTTCGCGAGCAAGCGGATCTTCGGCAGGGTTCTGGGTTGCTGAAGGAAGCCGAAGGAGCTGAGGGCGGAGATTCGCACCTGTGAGGAAGGGTCGTCCAGCAGGTCGATGGCCGCGGGCTCCTTCCCGTGGCTGCCGAGTGTGCCCACGGCCGCGTTGCGGATTCCTTCGTCTGAGTCCTTTGCGGCGTGGGCCAGCAGGTCGAGATCGGCTGGTTCGGGGACGAAGCCAAGCAGCCAGATTGCCGCCCTGCGAAGGTCTTCATCGTTGCCAACGGCGCATGGCAGGAGGGTTTCGCGCGCGGCGGCGGGGTCCTCTTGCGCGAGCACAGAGAGCGTCGTTGAGAGGGAGTCCTGGTCGTCACCCAGATTGCGGGAGTAGGCCCGCAGCAGGGCGGCAAGCGACATGCGGCCGGCGGTCTTCGCCAGAATCCGGGCGAGCACATGACGGGCGTACCAGTTGCCCGCTTCCACGGCTGCCGCGAGATGTTGTTCCAGGTACGGAATCAGATCCCGCCGCCGGGCGGCTACGAGCTCCTCTTCGATCTCTGCAAGGTCGTCGAGATCGCAATTCGGATCCGAGAGTCCGGCCACCAGTTCATCAAGGCACGGGGTGAGATCATCCGCTGCCCGTTGGTCTTCCAACCCGTCCTCCTCATGCCCTTCAGACCTGCACCGAGCCTGCTGCCGCTGCGGGTCTCCCTGCTGCGGTGCAGGCTGACGGAACGGATTGTCCAACAGACCTCTGACAACGGAGTTCGATGCTGCCGGCCCACTCCGCCGCTCAGCCCCTCTCAAGGTCCGCACAGGACACCGTGACCTTGACAAGAACGATTGGGAATCAGTCACACCGTTCGTGTGACTGAGCGTTCCAGTTGGTTCTGACCGCTCTTCCGTGATGACTACGCCAGGGGGCGACCCTCGTCCAGGCCCGGCAGCCGCTGTGGCACCGCCTGAGCAGCGCATGGCCCCGGCGCGGAATGGGGCGCAGGAGTCGGAGGCAGGCGGAGCCATCACGAAAGCGCGGTCAGAACCTCTTAGTTGGCCGGGCTGTGCGTCAGAGGTGGCGACAGGGTCCCGTCGTGCTTGTCCCGTTGCATACCAGTTGGCAGATTCGCAGTCTTTCGCGTTCACGGTGGCTGTTCGCAAGGTCAGTCCGGGTGAGATGGTCTGTCACGCTGCTTCGATGCTCGAATATCGCCTCTGGCTTGCCGCGGTGCCGAAACCGATACCTGAATCCGAAGCTCGTACCTACTGGAACCTGAAGGACCGTCCCACCCCAACCCTCGACGGAGCGTTGAAACAGGCGGACTACGTCTACGTTGGCTCCTGGCAGGACAGCCATCTGGCGGACGTGCCGCAGTCCGGCCGATGCCCTGCCGTACGGATCTCCGACTGGCTGTTCTACCGAGGGACCATCGACTGCTACCAGGCACCGGTTCTGGATGCTCGGCTGCGGGATGAACTGCTGGATCTCTACCAGCCCCGGCCAGGTGATCTGCCCGCGGACTGCACAGATGCGGAGGAGGTCGCCGCGTTCCTCAGCGCGCACCTTGGTTGGGGCCTGCTGACCGAGGAAGCACTACCAACCGCAGCACTGTCTTTGGGAGACACGGACAGCTTTGCCGATGAGCAGGACGGCTGAGCCGGCCTACTGAACCTCGGCTGCCGTCCGTGCCACGTCGTTTGAGAATGCCGGGGGTCATCGTTGGCAACCAACAATCAGGGGCGTCCCGGTTCCAGCCGCGACTCGGTCCATGACTACACCGGCTACGGCGAGCGTCTGGGCCCGCACTGCCCCTGACGGGTCAGAATCCTCGGTCGTAGATTGCCCGTAGCCACGGTTCCCTGACGGCGGGCATCCGCGCGAGCGTGTACCGGAACGCCTCCCTGGACGGCTGGAACGGGTACCACGGATACGGCGGCAGCGGGTCGTCCCGCTCCACGCCTGCCGGCAGCCCGCCGACCACCGGCAGCCGGGTCCGGTGCGGAGGGAAGGCGAGCTCGGCCCAGAGCGCGGCATCCACTGGTACCGGCACCGACCCGGCGCGCGGCCGCCACATGCTTCCGGTCTGCGGATGGACCGGCACCAGCACCAGGTCGGCGGCCGGCTCGCCGAACCCCGGCCCAGCCAGGTCCAACCGCTTCGCACCTTCCCCAGCGGGCAGCAGCGCGCCAAGTGCCCAGCCGAGGAGCTCCGCGACCGGCCCGGGCGCCACCTCGACCGGCGCGCCCCCGGCGGCCACCACCACCTGGGCGAGAGCCACGCCCGCCGGGATGTCCCGGTACTTGCTCAGCCGGTGCCACAGCGCGCCGGTGGTCAGCAGCTCTGCCCAACCCATGACCGGTCGCTCCGGCGGGCCGGGCAGCCGCACCACTGCCTGCGGGACGAGCCGGACGACCTGCCAGCACCCGCAGTCGTCCATCCTCGTTCCCACCGGCAGATCGCAGCCCAGACAGGCAAGGTTGGGCCCGTCCCTCCCGTCGATCCCCATGCAGTAGCCATCGGCCCGTTCGAGGATCAGCCTGGTGTTACGCATGTCGCCGGGCGCAAGGAGAACGGTGTCCGACGGCCCGTCGGACAGTGCGCCGAACGGCGCGAAGCGTCCCCGTTCCGCGGCCTCGCCCGCCCCGACCTCGTCCCACTGCCGCCACGGCGGCCCGTACGGTGCGGGGTCGACGGTGTAGGACCCGGCCTCCAGTAGTGGCGGGTGGAGCTTCTCCCAGTGGGTGTCGGCGAGGTGGATCGGCAACGCCACCTCCGACACCGCCGCCGTCAGAACCCCACCGCAGCCCGCACACCCGAACACCGCCAAGCTGTCCCCTTCCGCTGTCGAATCCCCTGCATCCCACCAAGCAGGCGGAAAGGGGAGCAAGGGGTTTTCAGACGACGCTCAACGCCCTTCTTCCCTACTGACTCGTCCGACCAAGATGACTGACCGCCACGGTGCGACCTGCACGAATCCTGTGCACCCTCTCGCCCTGGCGGACAGAGGCCCTTGGGCGTGCCTTCTCGGTGCTCGCGGGCCCCAGCAAGGACAGTGAAAGCAATGAGCAACCGCACCCACAGGGATCACGCCAGTCACGGAGACCGACCAACCCGTCCGCAAGGCAGCTCACATGCCCGCGAAGGCCGCAAGTTCCCGACTGCGGGCTCCCGACAATCTGCGAACCCATCCACTTCGGATGTGGAGACGCTGGAGCTGGAGCTGTACGGGCTGAGGCCGGCGGAGTTCACCGCGGCCCGGGACGCGTACGTAGCCCAGGCCCGCAAGGCCGGGGACAAACCGCTCGCCGCGGCCATCGGAGCGCTGCGCAAGCCGACGGTCGCGGCGTGGACAGCAGGCCTGCTGGCCCGCCAGCGGCCGAAAGAGGCGCAAGGTCTCGTCCAGCTCGGTGAAGCGCTGCGTGCCGCGCACAGGACGCTGGACGCCGGGCAGCTGCGGAAGCTGTCGCACGATCAGCACGTGGTGATCGGCGAGCTCGCGCGCACGGCGCGCGTCTTGGCCGTGGCGGTGAGCGAGCCGGTGCAGCGGGAGGTCGAGCAGATCCTCCACTCCGTGTTGGCCGATGCCGAGGTCGCCGCGCAGTGGGAGGCGGGCCGGCTGGAGAAGGCCCCGGAGACGGTCTAGGGGTTCGCCGGTCTTGAACCGCAGCCGGGCGCCGCACCGCCCCGATCGCGGTGTCGGAAGCGACGACTGAAGCCGCCCCGCGCTTGGCGGGTGCGCGTACGGCGATGGCCGGGACCGGTCTCCCCGGTACCGGCCGTTGCATTCGATCGCGTTCACCCCGGACCCGTACGAGTGGTCGTACGGACGGAATGCCGTGGAACGGGAGTGTCGTCGTCCCGCCCCACGTACCCGGCTCGATCATGTCGTGCCATGGCATCTCGTGAACTGCGCCGGACATGGGCTTCGTGGCGCCCCTGGATCTTCGGGACCGTGACGGCGGCGCTGCTGGCGGGGACCCCTACGTACGCTGCGGCGGCAGAGCTGTTCCCGAACAAGGCTCCGGTCAGCGGCGGCGGCGCGGGCGCCGTGTGCCCACCGGGTCACGGCGGCTGGTTGACCCCCCACAGCGATCTGGCCTTCCGCAGCGGCCCTTGCCACCCCCCGCACCATTGCCCCGACGGTTCGCCCGGCTGCGACGGTCCCGGCCTGCCCGTCACCGGTGCGGTCACCGTGATCAAGGAGGACGAGAACACGGGCAACCCGCTGGCCGGCGCCGTCTTCCAGATGTGGGAGGAGACCAACGGCATCCCGGGTCTCCAGACCACCGGCGCCGACCCGGACACCGACATCGGCGGCTCCTGCACCACCGGGGCCAACGGTGTGTGCTCCCGTACCGAGGAACTCGGCACGTACTACTGGGTGGAGACTCAGGCTCCGCCCGGGTACGAACTGCCGATCAATCCGGTGTTCGGCCCGCTGACGCTGTCGCAAGAGAACGTCGAGGAGGGCGTGACGGTCGTTGCCGAGAACACGCCGGAAGCTGATGCGCTCAAAGCCCGTCATGTCGTCCGGACCGGCCCACCGGCCCTCGGTGCCTCGCCGGACGAGAAGCGCACCTCGGCGGCATAGCCGGGCACTTTCACGGGCCCGGGGGCAGCACCCAGGGAGCGAAGCGTTGGCCAGGTACCACGTCCTCGCGCCAGTACCTCAAGACCGTCTCCTGGACGATCTCGGGTCGCTCGGCGGCGATGAGGCAGGGGACAGGCTCCTGCCCGCGGGCGGGTCGCCGCGGCCGCGCTGGGCGGCGTGGACGGTCCCGACGCGTGGGACGTCGGCCTCGAAGGCGACCACCACGGGCATCGCCCGCCCCGTCTCGGTCGCCGCCTGCCTGCTGCCCTTCTGTACCCAATGGCGGGAAGAGGCCTTCATCTCCTGGGCTGGCCTCCGCCGCGCGTGCCGATCGTCCTGGCCACGTTCCCGATCATCGCCAACGTCTACGGCTCCCTGCACCTCCTCCACATCGTCTTCGTCCTCGTCGTCGTCTTCACCCTCGTTCAGGGCCCCACCCTGCCCGCCGCAGCCCGACTCTTGCGCATCGCCCAGCCCGGGGCCGTGCGGGAGTCCAGGTCGAGATCGCCCCTCTGGACGTCCTCGTCGCCGATCTGCTGACCGTCACGATCCCGCCCGGCTCACGCCTCCACGGCGTGGCCGTCTTCGAACTGCGGCTGCCTCCACCGTCAGTCATCACGTTCCTGGTCCGCGGCAGGCTCACCCTGGTGCCGGCCCCAGACACGGTTCTCGCAGCCGGCGACGAACTGCTCCTCGTCACCACCCCGGCCACCCGGCAGGCAACCGAGCGGCGCCTGCGCGCGGTCGGCCGCCGGGGCAAGCTCGCCCGCTGGCTCGGCGAAAGCGGCAGATCCGAACCCGCCCGGGGCGGTAGCGACTGACCTACGAGCCGTTCCGGGGCGGGGAGACCTGCGTCAATCCGACCAGGACGGCTCCGGTCATCAGGAGCGGCACGAAGACCGTGAAGGGCAATACGGGCGCCCCTGCGAGCGTCCCTGCCATCAGCAGCGTTCCCACGCCCCAGACGACTGGTCGCCGCATGCTGCGGCGAAGCCAGGGGAAGACGACACGGCCGGTCACTACCGTCAAGACGCCTACGGTCCCGAACCCGAGGGCCAGCACGACCGTGGCCGCATGCACAACCGTGAGCACGTGTACCTACGTACATCAGCATGAGTGTGGGTGCGGGAAAACACGTCCATGGCGAAGACCGTCCCGCCGACGGGTCACCGATCGCGGCGACTAGCGGCGATCCTGCAGGCCAGGTACACGGCGGTCGCCGGCCACAGGACGATCAGCAGGGTGAGGGTGACCGCGCTGGAGACCGGGTCGCGTTCGGTGTCGCGACGCCAGCCCGGGTGACGTACCAGGAGGCGGGGCAGACGGCGGGCGAAGCCGACCGCGCCGCCGAGGTAGACAGCCAGGGCGGCGAGCAGCAGCACGGTCTCCCTGCTGGTGACCACCGCCCAGGTGCCTTCACTCACGTGCGGCCGGCCGGATCCTGGGCCTGGTCCTTGAGGCCCGGCTGCGCGGGCACCGCGGCCAGAGCGGCCGACTCCGGCGGGGTATGGCGGCGGCTGACCCAGGTGGCCACGGGTTCGGCGTAGCGGGCGGTCAGCGGACCGATCACGACAAGAATCAGCACGTATGCGGTGGCCAGCGGGCCCATCGCGGGCTCGATCCCCGCCGACACAGCAAGACCCGCGATGACGATGGAGAACTCGCCGCGCGCCACCAGCGTGCCGCCGGCCCGCCAGCGCCCCTTCACCCCGATCCCGGCGCGCTTCGCCGCCCAGTACCCGGTGGCGATCTTCGTAGCCGCCGTGACCAGGGCGAGCGCGAGGGCGGGCAGCAACACTGGCGGGATGCTCGCGGGGTCGGTGTGCAGGCCGAAGAAGACGAAGAACACGGCCGCGAACAGGTCGCGTAGCGGGCTGAGCAGGGTGTGGGTGCCCTCCGCGACCTCACCGGAGAGGGCGATGCCGACGAGGAACGCGCCGACCGCGGCGGAGACCTGGAGCTGCTGGGCGATGCCCGCGACGAGCAAGGTCAGGCCCAGGACCACGAGCAGGAGCTTCTCGGGGTCGTCGCTGGAGACGAAGCGGGAGATGTGGCGTCCGTAGCGGACCGCGATGAACAGGACCGCACCGGCGACGCCGAGGGCGATGGCCAGGGTCGCGCTGCCCGCGGCGAGACTCACGCCCGCGAGGAGGGCGGTGATGATCGGCAGGTAGACCGCCATCGCGAGGTCTTCGAGGACCAGGATGGACAGGATGACCGGGGTCTCGCGATTGCCGACCCGGCCCAGGTCCCCCATGACCTTGGCGATCACCCCGGAGGAGGAGATCCACGTGACGCCGGCCAGGACGACGGCTGCCACCGGGCCCCAGCCCATGAACAGCGCGGCGACCGCGCCGGGCACGGCGTTCAGCGCGAAGTCGACCAGCCCGGCTGGGTACTGGGTCTTGAGGTTGGAGACCAGGTCCGAGGCGGTGTACTCCAGGCCGAGCATGAGTAGGAGGAGGATCACGCCGATCTCGGCGCCGATTGCGACGAACTCCTCACTCGCGCCCATGGGCAGCAGTCCGCCGGTGCCGAAGGCGAGACCGGCCAGGAGGTAGAGGGGGATGGGGGAGAACTTCAGGCGCCCGGCGACCCGGCCGAGCAGGCCCAGGCCGAGGATGATCGCGCCGAACTCGATGAGGAACACAGCGGAATGCACGGCCGTCACTCCCGTCCGAGTATCGTGGCGGCCGCGTCGACGCCCTCGCGGGTGCCGATCACGATGAGGGTGTCCCCGCCCGCCAGCCGGAAGTCCGGCGCGGGTGAGGGGCGGGCCTCCGCGCGGCGCAGCACGGCCACGATCGAGACGCCGGTATCGGTCCGCATCCGGGTCTCGCCCAGTACCCGCCCGTTCCAGTACGAGTGCGCCGACAGCTCGATCCGCTCGGCCACCAGGCCGAGATCGGTGGTGTGCAGCACGTTCGGGCTGTGGTGGGCGGGCATCAGCGCGTCGATCAGCGAGGCCGTCTCCGCGCCCGTCAGGTGCAGCGACTGGGCGCAGGCGTCGGGGTCATCCGCTCGGTAGAGGTTCACGGTCCGCGTCCCGTCGCGGTGCGCGACGACCGACAGGTGGCGGTGCTCGCGGGTGGTGAGGTCGTACTGGACCCCGATGCCGGGCAGTGGTGTGGTGCTCATCCGTGGAGCAGGCACAGCTGTCCCCCCTCTTGTTCGTTTCAGTACGTGATGCCGCTACGGCGGACACTCGTTCTCGGGCAGGAGAGGACCGCTCGGCCGGCCCATCGTGCCACTTTTCACGTGTCCGAAATATGGGTGCCGGCACGGATGGACACCAGCCTTCCATCGGCGTGAGGATGGGGCGGGGAAGTGGGTTCCGCTGCAGGTCGTAGTACCTGGGAGACGGGGCGGCCGGGTGGCCATGACGGATGCTGGGGGACCGGCTGGAAAGGCGTGTGGCCGTGTCGTTGTACTGGCGGATCTTCCTCCTGAACGCAGGCGTTGTGTCTGTCGCGGTGGCCTTGCTGCTGGGCCCGGTCACCGTTTCCACGCCGGTGCTGTTCGGCGAGGCGCTCGTGCTGCTCGGCGGACTGGCCGCGATGCTGGTCATCAACGCGGTCCTACTCAAGGTCGGGCTGGCCCCGCTCGCCCGACTGAACCGGGCCATGGCCGCCGCCGACCTCCTCAAACCCGCCACCCGCCCAACGGTTACCGGCGGCGGTGAGGTTGCCTCGCTCACCCGGACCTTCAACGCCATGCTCGATCGCCTTGAAGCCGAGCGGGCCACCAGCAGCGGCCGGGTGCTCACCGCGTTGGAAGCCGAACGCAAGCGCATCGCCCAGGAGCTCCACGACGAGATCGGCCAGACCCTCACCGCCGTCCTCCTCCAGCTCAAGTACGCTGCCGACCGTGCCCCCGAGCCGGTGCGCACCGATCTGCACCAGGCCCAGGAGACCACCCGCGCCAGCCTGGACGAGATCCGCCGCATCGCCCGCCGGCTACGGCCCGGTGTGCTGGAGGAACTCGGCCTGCACAGCGCGCTACGCTCCCTGGCCGCCGAGTTCACCACTCCGCGCCTGGGCGTCACCGCCCACATCACCCCCGGCCTGCCCCACCTGGACCCGGCCACCGAACTCGTCCTCTACCGCGTCGCCCAAGAAGGCCTGACCAACGCGGCCCGCCACTCCGGTGCCACCCGCGTCGAGGTCCACCTGCGGCCCCTGCCCCAAGGCGGCATCGGACTGCTGGTCCGCGACAACGGGCACGGCCTCGGGGAGGCGCCCGAGGGCGCCGGCATCCAGGGGATGCGTGAACGCTCCCTGCTCATCGGCGCCGAACTCCTCGTCGGCGGCGGCCCGCACGGCGGCACCCAGGTCCGACTCAACATCACTCGTACCGAGAAGGCCACCCGATGACCCAGCCGCAGACGAGGCCCGCCCGCATCCTTCTCGCCGACGATCACACCCTCGTCCGCCGCGGCGTGCGTCTCATCCTGGATGCCGAACCCGATCTGACCGTGGTAGCCGAGGCCGCCGACGGCGCCGAAGCCGTCGCCCAGGCCCGCAGCCTCGACCTCGACCTCGCCGTCCTCGACATCGCCATGCCCCGCCAGACCGGCCTCCAGGCCGCCCGCGAACTCGCCCGCCTCCAACCGGGGCTGCGGATCCTGATGCTGACCATGTACGACAACGAGCAGTACTTCTTCGAAGCCCTGCGCGCCGGAGCGTCCGGGTACGTCCTCAAATCCGTCGCCGACCGCGACCTCGTCGAAGCCTGCCGCGCCGCGCTGCGCGACGAACCCTTCATCTACCCAGGTGCGGAGAGCACCCTCATCCGCACCTACCTCGACCGCGCCCGCGCCGGCGGCCCGCTGCCGGCGCGGGCGATTACGGAGCGCGAGGAGGAAATCCTCAAACTCGTCGCCGAGGGCCACAGCTCTAAGGAGATCGGCGACCTCCTCGTCATCAGCCCCAAGACCGTCGAACGCCATCGCGCCAACCTGCTTCAGAAACTGGGCCTGCGTGACCGCGTCGAGCTCACCCGCTACGCCATCCGCGTCGGCCTGATCGAGCCGTAGCCGTAGCCGTAGCCGCAGTCGCCCCGGCGCGCACCGGGGACACACCGAATTCTGCAAGCCCTCCTTCCACCCGCGCCCGTGTGCGGCGACGCCCAAGGACATTTCAACCCGGGGGAAAATCTGTGCATCACGACGACGAGCCGGTCTTCAAACGAAGCAAGTGGGGAACCAACCGCTACTGCTACAAGCCGCGCAACCCCGTCGGACTTACTCTGATCATCATCACCCTGCTCTTCGCCGGAACGATGTTGCCCCTCATGACCAACCGGGCCGGGCCATTCGCAGCCCGGCCCGCTCCCAAACCGTGGAACCCCCCGGCGCACGAGCAATCCTGGCCGCCCCTGCCGACAACGGGCACCCCGAGAGCTGGTGCCCAGTGATCGGAATGCGCAACTGGCAGCTGCAGGCGGGATCGCTCCTCGTATGGTGGGCGGTCCTCGCGCTGATATTGATGCTGCTCAGCGTGGCTCTGAGCCAGCCGGTGACGCTGGTGGGGTGCGGTGCGTCCGCGGTGCTCCTGATCGCGGTGGGCGAAGCGGGCAACGGGATCAGGCAGAGCCTGCTGCACAGGGCCAGGAGAACAGGGTGACGCAGAACGGCTCGATACCCTCGCCGGTGATCGTCTGTGGTGACGACGCGCTCGGAGTACGGCTGGCGGGCGAGCTCCACGACATCTACCGCCAGCCCGTCACGCTAGTGGTGCCCGACGCCGACACCATCGGCCCCCAGCCCCCTGCCACCACCCGCGTCGTCGAAGCCGACACGGCAGACGCGGCGGTGCTGCGGGAGGCGGGCATCGCACAGGTCACGGCGCTCGGGCTCCTCTACGATGACGACGAAGCCAACATCCGTGCCGCGCTGACGGCCCACCGCATCAACCCGCGGGTCCGCCTGGTCATCCGCCTCTACAACCGCAAGCTCGGCCGCTACCTCGCCGAACTCCTCGACCAGGCCGCAGTGGTGGCCGGCAGCCCGGTCGGCGAATCGGCGATCACGGTCCTCTCCGACGCCCACGCCGACACCGCCGCCCCCGCCCTCGCGGCAACCGTCGTCGCCGGCACGAGCAAGGTCCTCCAGGCCGACGGCCTGCTCTTCCGCGCGATCGAACGCACCCCACAACAACGGCGCGAGGCCTCCACGCCAGCCCTGTGCACGCTGGCCCTGCTCTCCTCCACCACCGACGATCCCGCCGGCACCGAGGGAACGGACGCCAGTGGGCCGGCCGGTCCCCGACTCCTGCCCGCTGCAATGGAGATAGCGCAGTCAGCGCAGCGCGGCGACGTCGTCCTCGAAGCCGTCTTGAACGCCGCCCCCTCCCCGTCACCCGGCAGGCTCAGTACCGCCCGTCTCCCGGTGATGGAGCTGTTCTCGCGCCGGGTCCGCTGGTCACTGGCCGGCTTCACCGCCGCTGTCATCGCCATCACGATCACGTCCTGGATCACCACCGGCGACCCCATGGCCCACTCCGCCTACATCACCCTGCTGGACCTCTTCTTCATCAACGACCCCGCAGTCGAGGACACCGTCGAACGCCAGCTCCTTCAGCTGTTCACCGGCCTCGTCGGTCTGCTTCTCCTCCCCGTTCTGGTCGCCGCCGTATTGGAGGCATCCGGATCCTTCCGCTCGGCCTCCACCTTGCGCCGGCCCCCGCGCGGCACGGCCGACCACATCGTCCTGCTGGGCCTCGGCAAGATCGGTACCCGCGGAGGGCGCTGGTTGGTGGGCGGCCGGTGTCGAGGTGGTGGTGGTGTGCTGCGGTGATGAGGGTGTGGGCCCCGGTGGGCAGAGCGTGGACGCGGCATGTCGGTGGGTGTGGGGGTCGTGAAGTTTGACGTGGGTGCCGTGGGGGTGGGCGTCGGTGCCGCGGAGCATGGCGAGGCGATCGGGGCCGGTTGTGGTCAGGAGGCTGATGGTCAGGGCTGCCGCGTTCAGGGGATGGGCCACGGTGTGCAGACGGTTGGCGAGTTCGCCGGCGCCGTCGCTCTCCAGTGGTGAGGGCCCGTCTGGGTGGGGGAGTGCTTCGATGCCGTCGTACAGCGCGCGTCGGGTACGGGAGACGGGCAGACAGGGCAGGGGTGGTGGCGGATCGAGCCAGGAGAGCGTCAGCACTTCTCCCTCCGCGCCTGCTGGATCAGCGGCTCGGCCTCGTCCAGCGTGAAGGTGACCTGCCAGGTCTCGGCCGCCCGGTGCAGGGTGTCGGCGAACTCCTTGTAACCGTGGTCCTGTTGAGCGGCGTCGGCGGCGCGGTTGGTTGCCGTGTTCAGGTACTGCTGGGCGGTCTGGTAGTAGGGGTCGGTCAGATTGGACGGCCGGGGGCGGGCCAGTTGGTCGGTCAGCTGCTGCAGGGAGGCACAGGCGGACTTGGCAGACTCGCGCGCGGCCACCATGGCCTTGGAGGGCGTCGAGCTGCAGGCCGCCAGGGAGAGCGCGGACGCCAACAGCACGGGCAGGGGCAGCGACAGGCGAAGTATCAGCTGACGTCGACTGGTCATGGGTCGATCCTAGTTAGCATGACGGCCTGACCGCCCGGGAATCCGGTGGGCCGGCAGCCACCGTCGTGCCCGGCCCACATCACTGCGGGTTCCTCGGGTACCAGGCCGGGGTCCTCGGTCGGCTCGGTGGCGAGGCGGGCCCGTCGTGCAGTCTCAGGCTGCAGGGGCGGTTGCAGGGCGCGGTCCGGTGCTCAGGGGGCGGCGTTCGGTCATGTACTGAGTCTCGCGGGTGGGGTGAGCGGGGCGTGAGGTGGACACCATCGCGCCTGGGGCTGGGCGTGATGCGGCGGGGATTGTTGGCGGTGCCGACAATCTGGGGCGGGCTGCGTCGCGCGTTGTCAGTGGTCGGCGTCACTGAGGTGTCCAGCGGAAACCCGTAGGTCACGGGGAACTTTGATGGTGGTTCAGGTCAGGGTAGGTGAGCCCTGCGCAGCTTCGATGGTTCGCGACATCGCGTGTGTGGGTGTGGGTGTGGGTGTGGGTGTGGGTGTGGGTGGTTGGTGGAGGCCCTGTTTCTCAGATTCTATCCACTACCCATTTTGAAGTAGCCCTACGAGCTTCCTTGACGAGTCGAGTGGGGAGGGTTCGAGTTGATCTTGAGGCTAGGGTTTGTCGGGCGTACGGGGGCGGACTGACCGGCTGCCGGCGTTTGGGTGAAGGGGGAGGTGTCGAGCGTGAAGAAGGCAATGAAGGCCGCGGTCGTCGTGGCTGCTGTTGTGGCGGGTCTTTCGGTGTCTGTTGTTCCGGCTGAAGCCTCGCAGTGCAAGGGAGGCGGCGGTGCTCTCTATATATGTGAGTACGGGGTGACCGAGCACACGGTGGTCAACGGGGAAGAGGAGGAGTTTCTGATCGGTCTCGACTCTGCGGTGTGGACTCGAATGACGTGGGGGTCCGTGGAAGTCGTTGGGTGGTGTTGCCCGGAGCGGGGTGAAGTTCCATGAGACCGGGTGGGGCGCAATTTCCGTGACGGGTATGGACGGCGCCAGTTGGAGCAGAACCCGAACCAGCGTCATCGGGGGCTGGACTGGCTGGCTCAGGCCTCCTCGGTAACCCCTAACGGGGCGTGGGCCAGGATCCCGTGAAACGGGGTCACTTCCCGTACGGAGCGCAGGAGTCTCGGCCTGTGCGACGGGCCTCGTCCTGGTGGAGTGCGGCGGGCGGAGAGCTGGCGCCGAAGGCGCCCCGGGCTGAGCATAGCGAGGCCGTTTGGTCCTGACCTGGTCGCCCTGGTCCGCGCCGGCGCGCCCGCTTCGAGATGGGAGTCCTCGTCGATCGCGAGGAAGTCTCAGCAGCCTGAGCTATGTCGTGATCAGAGGACTTGACAACTGCACGTTCATGGCCGGCCTCATGCGGATGGTCGACCGCGCCCGAGCAGTCCGCTCACCTCGCCGGCGAGGGCGACCGAGGCATCGATCTCTACTTTGCGGATCGACACGCTCTCCACGAGGAAGCCGAACGGCATGCCGAGCCTGCGGCAGAAGGCGACCAGGTCACGGGCGGTGGCCAAGCAGTGCTCGTACGACTCGGCCAGGGTGTCCTCGGCGTGGAGCAGCGAGTTCTCAATCCAGCGTGGCACGTCGACTCCGAGCCATTTGAGGAACGTCAGCGTCTTCACCGAGCCGCATACCGAGAGCGTGAACAGGACGGGCTTTGGTGCGAGCCGCCGGTCGCGGCAGGCGTAGTAGTAGTCGGAGACCATGCTCTTCACCGCGTCGGCGTTGTAGATGACCTGCGAGATAAAGAACGTGCATCCCGCTTCCTGCTTGGCGAGCAGCCGCAGGTGCTCGTCGGGCCGCTCGGTGATGGCGACGCCGCCGAGCAGCAGGTCCGGGCGGACGTCACGGCGCAGGGCCTGAGCCTCGGACAGGCGGGTCCGCACCGTCTTGTCTTTCGAGGCCGCACCGACGAAGACGCTGAGCACGCGGTCCGTGTCGGCCGTCTGCAGCCAAGTCCGCAGTTCCGCCTCGGGGTACTTGCCGACGCACCGGTAGATAACCGCGGGGCGGTTCCACTCGGCGAGGTATTCCGCGTGGTAGGTGGCGGGGTCCATGGTCGGCAGGTACGGAAACGGTCGCTCCGCAGGATTGCGGTCGCTCTCGTCGTCGATGTCGTAGAGCGCCAGACCGTCTAGGTCGAGGAAGTCCAACCGTGCCAACGTGGCTGCGGTGATCTCCTGGATCCGCTCGGGAGCGGTGCTCAGACGCGGCGGCGTGATGCCGAACAGCAGGATGCCGCTCTCGGCGTCGGTCACCAGCGTCCGGAGAGCTGTGCTGTCTCTGAGATCCATCATGTCGCGGAAGCTACCAGCTCATTCACCAGGCAGTAGGCGAAGGTCACTCCGTGAGACCGGATTCGGCCGCTCTCGCCCGAGGGAACCATAACAAGGCTCCGGTGGAACGACCGCGCTGATCAGATCCACAGGATTTGACAATAACTCTCGGTCCCTCACTGTCAGGTGGTGTGGTGTTCAGTTTGTTGATTTGGGTGCTTGTGGGAACAGGGTGTAGCCGTTGGTGTTGAACCTGCTGAGTACGGATTCGGAGATTCCGCCTTCGGGGGACATCTGTTGTTTCCAGTCTCCTTCGTGCCAGCGTGCGGTCATCATCACTGTGGTGAAGGTGCCTCCGGGGTTGCGGTACGCGATGTCGACGATGGCGGTGTCCGGGGTGAAGGTGACGAGTTTGTACCCGGCGGGCACCATTCGGTTTGACTTCGCGGGGTAGTCGGGCTGGCCGCTGCGGTGCGCCGCCGTACCTTGCTCGAATACGTTCTTCGAGGCGTCGGGAAAGACCTGCTGCTCGACGACCTTCCGCCAGTCCGGGCCGTTGGCTGCCCGGCTGCTGATGTTCACCAGGGCGAGGACGGCGCCGCGCGGCGTACGGGCATAGCAGCGGGCGACCTGGCCCTGGGTGACGGCCGGGCCCGAGGTCTTCGAGGTGGGCAGGTACAGGGGGCCGAAAGCGGCCCATCCCATCCCTGCTGAGGCTACGTCGGTTGCGCTCGCGGCATCCGTCTGTTGGTCGGACAGGGGCGGGCAGGAGGAAGCGGCGGGTGGTGGGGCAGTCTGGCCCTGAGGAGTTGCCGTCGCAGTCCCGGCGGGTGAACCGTCCTGGCCGGCTCCTGGACCTTGCGCGGTACCGCTACTCTTCCCGGCGTCAGCGCTCTGGCATCCGACGAGCATCATGACGGCAACGGCCGCGATGGCCCCCGCGGCCTTCTGACTGCTTCTCACTGTTCCCCCTTGGTGCTGTTGCACCGAACCGTTCACCACAACCAACCATGAACATACAAGTGTTCGATCTTGCTGGTGCCCCCTTTTCCCGCGATACGGACTGCTCCCGGTAGAGCGCAGCGAACCGGGAGCAGTCCGGAGCGGAGCGCAGGACTCCCGGCCGAAGGCCGGCTATGGGCAGAGGACCGTGTCCCAGACTCCTCCTTGGGTAGGAGTCTGGTCTTTGGTTGTGCCTGTTTGGATTGCAGTTGGAGGGTTGAGGCCGACGGGGGGTGGCGCGTGTTGGGTTTCTTCCTGGAGCTTGTGCGATGTGGATGCCTCGGGCGCGGGCCCGTACCGGGGTCTTGCCTGCCTGTGGTCTGCTCTCGATGCCCCAGGGAGGTGCTTGAATCGGTGACTAGCTTCGTTTCGCCGAAGGGGTGGGATATGGGCCGGGGAGCTGGGCAGCAGGAGATTGAGCGGGAGTTGCGTCGGAGGGCGAGGGGAGGGGCGTCCACGCTGGAGATGCTCACCTGGTTGAAGGGCGACCTGGAGGCTCGCATCAGCGATCCGGTCGACCGTGACGGTGGGATTTCCTTCTGCATGATCGTGACGTTCACATCGGTTTTTGATCTGGGGTTGACACCGGGACGGTTCATCGCGAGCTGGGATCGGTTCGGAGGTCATCTGAACGATGGGGAACTGGTGCGGAGACTGGGTCCGCTGACCCTGGCACCGGACGAGGAATCCCAGCCCTCTGACTGTGGCGGGTACTGGGTCTGAGAACGAACCCGGAAGAACAGGGAGCGCAGTGGTACCCCGATGGCGCGATGAGGGGTGGGCCGGATTTGAACCGGCGTCATCTCTCTGTGCAGGAGGGTGCGACGATCTCTGAGCTCCCCTCCTGCACCACGACGTCATCAACCTCGACAGCCACCCTTGTGGCTGGCTGCGGAGCAGGCTTGTCCTGGAGGCGGAGCCGGAAAGGTCTGGGTGGGGGAGTCGAGCGGACCCGCCCAACGTGGGCCGAAGGCCCGGACTCCGTGAAACGGGGTCACCCCAGCCCGTATAGCGGGCGTTCGGGGCGGAGCGCGCAGCGAACCCCCGAACCCGTCCGCGGGAAGCGCAGGCCCCATGCCCGAAGGCCGGCTCCGGCTCGGCGAAGCCGGTCTCTCTTGAGTGCGCAGGCTTGATCGTTGTGCTTCTGAGGGGCTTGTAATCGCCGACTACCTGGTGGTCTTGCTGGGGAGGTTGGTCGGGGTACGAGCTGCATACGCTGGAGTAGAGGGAGAGCGTCATGGCGGACGAGCAAGAGGTTGAGGCCACCCCCGAGCCGGTTCCGGTGGAGAAGCCGACGCTGGTGGCGGGGACTCAGAAGCTGGAGACGAAGCACATCACGGGGCAGGTCATCACGCACACGATCGTCAAGCCGATCCCCGGCGGCGGGGAGTAGCCCGAAGGACCCGGGCGGGGGGAGCGAAGCGACCCCCACCCGAACGGTTCTGCAGGCCCGGACCCCGTGAAACGGGGGTCACCTCCAGAGCGGAGCGCGGAGGCCTCAGGCCGGCGAAGCCGGCCCGCCCATGGTGGAGTGCAGCGGAACTTGGAACCAGTTCGAAGCGCGGGGCTTAGCTCCAGGTGAAGGGGAAGTAGGAGCCCGGGGTTGCGTTGTAGGTGGGGACGACGTAGGCGCAGTTCCCGTCATCGGGTCGTCCGGGTGCTGCTGCGGCTTGGGCCAAGTGCTCGCCGTAAGCGTCGATTGCGTCTGCGCCGATCAGAGTGAGCAGGACGGCAGCCAGGGAGGTTACCGCGGGGAGGATGGTGCGGGGCCGGAGTCGGGCGAGTGTAACGGCAGAGGTCACTGTGGCTACGAGGGCACCGAGTATCAAGGCGAGAGATGTCCACGTTACGCGGTCGATTTCTGGATGCTGCTGACAGAAGACGTAGAGCTTCCCCTCTGTCCGTTTCAGTAGAGCCACGGTGACGAGTGCGATGCCGATCCCGGCAACCACCCATGCCGTGCCTGCTGGGCGTGTTGCAGTCTTTGTCTCCACGTGTAGGACTCCAGTGCCGATACGGGTGATGCTTGATGATCCCGCACAGCGTTTTTCGTATTTCGAGTGGGAGGGACTGAATGCGAGGGGAGCACCCGAGAGGGGGCCTGCGCCGGGAGAGCGCAGCGGAACCGGTGCCAGTCCGAAGGACGGGTCCTGGCTCGGGCCCTGTGAAACAGGGTCACCTCCCGAGCGAAGCGAGGGAGTCCCTGCCCGCGTAGCGGGCCTCTCCGGTGGAGCGCAGCGGAACCGGAGCAGTCCGGAGCGCAGCGCAGGACTGCAGCTCGAAGCGAAGCGGAGAGCTACCGGCCGAAGGCCGGCCCTGGGGGGGGCAGCAGCCCCCACCGAGCTGTGAATGTGCTGCCGGGTGGCAGCGCGTGGGCGTCAGCGCGGCGTACCTGGTGAGGGAGGGCCTTGGCCCGGGTGGCTGCTGTCATGGGGTGACCAGCCGGCTGTCATGGAGCGAATATGTGCTGGTGGACCGCTGCCACCAGCCTGCACATTCACACGATGAGATCTTGTTCCACTGCCGGCCCCCCCCACGTGGCAACTGCAGTATGCGAGCCCTGTTCGGCCGGATCGCTACGCTGCGGGGATGGATCATCCCGCCAGGCGGTACTACAACCCGGAGATCACGGCGACCGAGGAGCGTGACCTGCTGCGGCGGAACTATCTGCTGATTCAAACGCTTCAGGCCTCGCTGGGGCTCATCGGGCCGGATGTTCTCGCCATCGCCGTCGAGCCTCGGCCGGAAGAGGTCGTCCTCCACTTCGCTGTCGCCGAGCTCACTGCTGAGGTGGAGGAAGATGTCGAAGACATCGTCTTCGAGCTCACGGTGTTCCTCGCCGGTGGTCCCGAGCAGCGCTCGAAGATCACCACGGAACTGCACGTCGGCGACCCGCATGCGACCTGGCACAGCCGCCGCTACGCGATGCTCTACCGCACCAAGATCAAGACCGAGGCGGAGTAACCGAACTTCACAGGCAATCGGCACCCCGCCGTCTCGGCGTTCACCCCCCGCCGGGTTTACCCCCGGGCTGGAGGTCCTTTGTCGCACCTTCGCACGTCAGATGGACGCGTTCAGGATGTGGCGGGTGATGGCGGCGGCTTCGTCCGGGTGGTGGTCTAGCCAGTCGGTGAGGTGTTCGTGGACGGCTTCCTGGACGTAGGTATCTGCCTCGGGATTGCTGAGCTTCGTCCGGGTGGCGCCTTCGAAGACGGGACGGGCGAGCTTCACGGAGACGACCGCGGTCAGGCCCTCGTGGATGGCTTCGGCCGTGATGTCCTTGTCGTTCGCGCGCAGATGCCGTTGACGGCGTGCGTATTCGTTGATGAGGTCCGTGAGTGCGGTGCGGAAGCCCTGTTCGTGTGCGCCGCCCTCATGGGTGCGTGTGCTGTTCGCGAAGGAGCGGAACTCTCCCGGCGACCAGGTGTTCCACTGCATGGCGACCTGTACGGAGATCGTCTTGTCCTGGTTCTCCGACTCGAAGGCGATGGCGGGGGAGTGGACGAGGCTCGGGGGGTAGGGGTTGAGGTGGGCGACGTAGGCCCGTAGGCCGTCCGTGTGGTGGTAGCGGGCCGGTCGCTCCGGCCGTTCGTCGGTGAGTGAGATGGCCAGGCCGTCGTTGAGGAAGGCCAGTTCCTGGAGGCGCTGCGACAGCGTGGCGAACGAGTAGTGGGTGGTCTCGAAGATGCCTGTGTCGGGCATGAACGTAATCGCGGTCCCGTGATTGCCCGTCTCCTCGTGCCTCGTCAGGGGAGTGAGCGGGGTGCCCTTCTCGTACGCCTGGGTCCAACGGTGGCCGTCTCGGTGGACTTCGACCGTGAGACGGCTCGACAGTGCGTTGACCACGCACAGGCCCAGGCCGCTGATGCCGCCGGAGACCCCGTAGCCGCTGTGGGGCTTGGTGTCGAAGGACAGCTCCGTCAGCTCGCGTTCGAGGGCCGACATGCCGGTGGACTCCTCCACCTGGACGGGCAGGCCCCGCCCGTTGTCCGCGACGCGAATGGCGCCGTCCGGGGTGATCGTGACGTCGATGGTGTCGGCGTGGCCGGCAAGGTGCTCGTCGACGGCGTACGTGACGACCTCGAACACCATCTGGTGCAGACCGCGCTCGCTGGTCGAGCCGATGTACATGCCGGGGCGCCTGCGTATCCCCTCGCGGGCCTCGAGTACCTGGATGTGACTGGCGTTGTACTCATTCACGTTCGCGGGCTGACTGGGGTTGCCGGACTCGGTCATGAAACACCCTCCCTGGCCGTCCTGAGCATGTGTGTGAGCGGATGCAGCCGAAGCGGCCGAAGCGGCTTCCACGCGGGTCTCCGGCGCATGCCCATCCTAGGGTTCTGAGGGAAAAACCGCAGGTCAGGCCCTCTAGGATGAGGTCCCAGGTGGTCGCATCCACGGCTTGTCTGCAGCCGTCGTTCTAGGGGACCGCTGCTGGGAGCGGAGCAGCGCGAAGGCCCCGCCGAAGGCGCGCGGAGGGCGTTCTCGGCTGGGCCTGAGGTGCCTTTTCCTACGGATTTCCGGCAGGGTGCGACACGCTACTGCGCCCAGTGGGTGCGGAGCTCGGCGAGGACAGCAGGTCGGTCGGTGGTGAGCTTGTCGCGCTTGGAGATCCATACGCCGAGCTTCACGGTCACCAGCTCGGCCTCGCTGGCGACTGTGATCTCCTCCCCGTGGGCCCTGGGAACCGGCCGGTGGGTGTCTTCCTGCTCGACTCGCCGCGTGAGGGCTGTCAGGCCGCGCTGTGCCTGGTCGCCGACCTGGCTGGGCCTCTTCGCCGTGCGCGGCGCTGCGGGCTATGGAGCTGGGTGCTTTGGTCTGCTGGGTGCGGTGTCGGGTGTGCGGGCGGGGCTGCATTCGACGATCTCGCGTGCGGCCCGCAGCTTGCTGGGGTGATCGCCGATGAGTCTGGTGGTGATCAGGATGGCGCGGATGATGGGGACGCCTTGGTCCTTCAGGTGCTGCTGGACGGTGTCCATGCCGGTCCCTGCGGTGAGAAGGTCTCGGCATTGATCGATGTGGTCGGCGATCTGCTGCGCCTGATTGGGGGACAGTCCGCTGACGGATGCAAGGAGTTCTTCTGCGGTGGGCGTGGGCATGTTGGGATCTTCTCAAAGGGGTCGCTGCCAGCAATACAGTGTCGCGGCTACTTGGACCAGTTCACGCCGAGCTCGGCGAGGGCGGCGTGCTGGTCTGCGGTGAGCTTGTCCCGCCGGCTCTTCGTGTTGGAGATCCATACGCCAAGTCGAACGGTCACCGCCTCCGTCTCTCCGTCGACCGCGACGACCTCGGTGTGGCCGCGGGGCACGGGTCGGCCGGCGCCTTCCCGTTCCACCCACTGCGTCAAGGCCACCAAGCCCCGCTGGAACGCCTGCTGCGCCTTACTCGGCCCCTTCGCTCCGCGTCCGGCCGCAGGGGCAGGGAAGGGCACCTGGTCGGGGTGTACGTCGAGCTTGCTCAGCCTCTCCTGTTGCTCGGCCGATAGCTGTGCCCATGTGTGGGGTTGTTTCTGGCGTTCCAGCCAGCGGCCGAGGTCGTCGCCGTCGTAGAGGACGCCGGGTGCGATGGCCGGCAAGATGCCGCTGGTTTCGGTTTGGGCGAGGTCCGCGAGGACGCGGTAGTGCCGCTGCCAGTCCAGCGGCCACGGGCAGTCCCAGTCCCGGTCGATGGCGGTCAGCTGCGCGGCGCGGGTGGTCGCGGTGTCCTGGTTCTTGCCGAGGCCGTTTTTGGGGCCTTTGCGGCGGAGGTTGGCCATGAACTGTCCGATGGCGAGTTGGTCGTCGTCGCCCTCGCCTTCGCCCCAGACGGCGTCTTGCCTCGGGGCGAGGTGTCCGTTGGCGCGCCGGTAGGAGCGGAGTGCGGCGAGTTTGGTCTCCCATGCTTCCTGGCCGGGTTCCCACACCATCCCTGCTTGGGGGGAGTCGAGGAGGGTTTTTCGGTGCTCGTCCAGCTCTCCCGTCCGCAGGGCTTTGCGCTGCTGGTGGACCCACCGTCCGAGGGGAAACTCCTTCGTGACCCCCACTTCGACCTCGACGTCGTAGGGGACGGCGTGGACGCCGGTGATCTCGTTCTCCGCCCGCCACCGCAGGAGCGCTTGGTAGCCCTCCAGCCAGACGAGGGATTCGGGCCGGTAGACCCGGGTGCGCAGGAACGCCGCGATGGTGGCGGCGTCGCGCGGGGTGGAGAAGTGGAGAAGTGCGGACTCGATGGCTGTATCGGCGCTGCTCTCCTGGCCGCCGTCGTCGGGCTCACCTCCGATGCGGCCGGCTCCGACGATCCGGCCGTCTTGGTCGCGCTGGAGGTGGACGTGGTGCTGTCCGTGGGTGAGGGCGCGGGAGGCGAGTTGCTCGACGAGTCGTTCCGAGTGAGAACGCAGGCCCTGGAGGACGGCGACGAGGGGCTTGTAGCTGGCGGAGGCGACCATGTCCTTGGGGTTCTCGCCCGGCTGGAGGAACACCGGCACGATGATCCGGGCGACCTTCGTGCTGCCGTCCCGGTGGGGGCGCAGCGCCCGTCCGATGTTCTGCACGATCTCGACTTGGGAGCCGCGGGTGTCCGCGAAGCAGATCGCATCGACCCCCCGCTCGCCGGTGATGTCGACGCCTTCCCCGAGAACGCGTACGGAGGCGAGGAACGCGCGGTGGACCCGCCGGTTGTCGGCGTCGATGCCGTTGGCGAACTGGCGCAGGGCTTCGCGGCGCTCGGTGACGAGGTGGTCCCCGCACAGCCATGCCGACCACAGGCGGTCCGGGGGTACGTGGCGGCCGGCCTCCAGCTCGTAGAACTCCGCGGCGATCGGCGACGCGGGCAGGGTGTCCGCCTGGGTGAGGGCGGTGTCGGAGGTCTCGCTGGCATACAGCTCGGCGGCGGTCTGGGGCAGCTTGTCGGCGAACGCGGCGGCTTCCTCGACTCGCTGGTGGAAGGTCATGACGGTGCGGAGGTTGTGCGCGGCGGCGTGCTCCAGGAGTGCGGTCTGCAGCAGTGCTAGGCGCCGGCCGCGTAGCGATTCCTCCGATAGGACGAGCGGCTGCCGTTCGGGTTCGTGGATCTCCAGCACGTCGATCTCGAAACCGGCAAGGATCTCCCGCTCGATGGCCTCCGACAGGCCGAGCTCGGCGATCCACTCGCCGTAGGGCCCGTCCGGATCGCTGGTCATGGACGCGATCTCCACTTCCTGGCCGTCGGCGCCGCGCTGGGGGTGGGCCGCGGCGAGGATGCGCGGGGTCGCGGTGAGGTAGAGCCGGTAGGCGGCGGGGATGCGGGTGTTGTCGTGGATCGCGGCCCACGGCCGACCAAGATCACCGGCGGTGCCGTGGGCTTCGTCGACGATCGCGAGGTCGAACGGTGCCATCTGCTGCCCGTACAGCCGCTCTCCGCCCGCCAGGGCGGCCTCCAGCGGGCCGCGAACCTTGCGCTGTTCCCCGGGTCCTTCGGGGTCCTCGCGGTCGACGAGGGAGGCGTACGTGGCGAGAACGACGACTGGCCCGGAGCCGGCCCACAGGGACAGCTGGATCGGGTTGGTCGTGGTGCGCACGCCCAGCGAGTCGAGCACCGGGTCGTTCTCCAGGGAGCAGACGGCGACCATAGGGGCGCGGTGGCCGACGAGCCGCCACGCCTGGGCGGTCTGGGCGAGGAGGTCCAGGGTCGGGACGGTGACGAGGATCCGTCCGCCGGAGAAGCACTCCAGGGCGCTCGCCGCGGCCGTGATGGTCTTCCCGGAGCCGGTCGCGGACACGATCGTGGCCCGCGCCCCCTGAGTAGGCACGGAAAACCTTGCAGGGAATCCAACCCACTTACGGAAATGCGCCTTCTGGTCGACCTGGTGTTCCCGGAGCTGAATCACAAGATAGCTGCCGATCTCTCACACTTTTACGAATGAAACAAGCATCGGAATCCCTTGGAGAGACCGGAGCTACCAACCCTGTTCGGACGGGCCGACGATTTCGTGTCCGATCTGCTTGGCGAGGTGCTGCGCACGTTCTTCAGTGAAAGGGCGGACGTGTACGTACACGGTGTGGTTGGTAGCCGGGTTGCCGTCGGCGTCGCTGTTGAAGCAGGCCTGGACGCCTGTGCGGGCATGCTCGGGTCCGAGATCGAGCTCGGGTACTGCCGGCCAGCTGAGTGCCATCCAGTCGATCTGCCCCCAAGAAGCCTTCCGTAGCACGCCCGCAGCCCGCTCAAGCAGGTCACTGTCCACAGGTTCCTCGACCGAGAGCTTCATCGGCAGCAAGCCGGCCAGCGCAGTAGCATCGCGGGGAAGGTCGACACCGCGGAGTAGCGAGTCACCTCCCGAGTACCAGCCCTGAGGGAACACCTCGAGGGCCTCCAGGACCTCCTCCACCCGGCACAGTTCGGCATCCAGGCCGACGGTTGCGTTCTCCCACAGCTCCCCGCACCCGACCAGAAGCTGAGCCACGGCGATTACCGCGTCTACGTTGCCACTCTCACTCCGATAGATTGGATAGGCCCTTGCCTCACCCATATTCCCCGCCCTCTTCCTGCCCAGTGATATAGTCTATTTCCGCCAATGGTACATGCTGCATCTACCAGATGCAGTCGTCATGCCAGAACCCGATAGGAGTCCCGATGACCGAGTCCGCCGAGAATCCGTGGACTCCTGCTCATCAGGCGGTGGAGTCGGGTGACCATGCCGAGTTGACCCGTCTCCTCGACGCGGGCGTGGACCCCGAAGAGGTCTGTTGTGGGATGACGCTCCTGCTTCACGCGATTGATGTGGAGGGGGATGGGGCGCTCCAGTCCGGCGGTCCGCTCGATTCGGCGCTCACCGCGATCTTGCTGGCCTACGGAGCTGACCCCACCGCAACACCCGAAGGCGAGACGCCACGCCAGTTGGCGAGTTCTGACAACCATGACATGGCAGTCAGGCTCCTGGACCGGCACACAGCAGCCCTCGCGGTTCCTGTTGCCGGCCCGCGGAGCGGGCTGTGGTCCTGGAGGCGGAGCCGGAAGGACTGAGGGTGGGAGCGAAGCGGACACCCAACGGGCCGTAGGCCCGGCCCCAGTGAAACGGGGTCATCTCCCGCGCGAAGCGCGGGAGTCCGTGGGGCTGCGAAGCAGCTCCACTCTGGGTGGAGCGCAGCGGAACCCAGAGCCAGTCCGGAGCGAAGCGCAGGACTCCCGGCCCGAAGGGCCGGCTATAGCTCGGAGCGAAGCGCAGAGCCGAGGCCCGAAGGGCCCGGCCGAACGCAGCAGAGGCCGTTCGGTCCTGAGCGCGCAGCTCAGGTA
>NZ_JAPELZ010000004.1:0-158936 GCF_026343255.1 Streptomyces sp. NBC_00086
CCTGAGCGCTGCGCGCTCAGGACCGAACGGCCTCGCTGCGCTCGGCCGAGGCGCCTTCGGCGCCTGGCTCTGCGCTTCGCTCCGAGCTGTGGCCGGCCCTTCGGGCCGGGGCCCTGCGCTTCGCTTCGGACTAGCTCTGGTTGCGCTGCGCTCCACCAGAGCCGGGCTCGCTGCGCAGACCCCCCTAGGCTCCCGCGCTGCGCGCGGGAGGTGATCCCGTTTCATGGGGTACGGGCCTTCGGCCCGTTGGGCGGGTCCGCTTCGCTCCCCCACCCTGGGTCCTTCCGGCTCCGCCTTCAGGACCAGCCCGCTCCGCGGACCGAGCCGGCAGCAGTACGGACTGTCCTCCGGCTCTGTGCTCCTCCCGCCCGCCTGCAAAGGGCCTCGGGCGTTGCATTCGCTGATCGATCGGCTACCGTCCCGGGCGATGTGACTCGTCGGGGTGCCTGCTTCGCTCCCACCCACGTCACACCACCGTTGACGAGGTACGCATGGCGCCCCATCAGAAACGGGAACAGAACCGTCCCGCCTCACCCACAAAAGATTCCAGTGCCTCTCGGGCCACTTCAGCAATCCGGTTCAACTCGTCCACATCAGCAGCCTCCTCAATGGTGATACTGACTTCGAACACAGCCTTCCCCTGCTGCACCAAGCCCTCAGGAAGACCGGCAAGCTGTAAACGGAGCAGACATCCCCGACTGGCCGCACGAGCCTGGAAACAGGCATCCTTCGACTCACGGTAATCATCACTGTCACGACCCCGGTCGCGCCTCGTGCTCCACCTCCAGATCTGCCGGCGCCTTAGTTCAGCAATCGACTCCACGAAGCTGCAGACGACATCCAGCTGCCTCTGCTGTCTGTGATGCTCCCTATCCCTCGCCAAAGCCCGTTCAGCGTGGAAACGCTGCATCACACCAGTCGCAATAGAGCCCGCCAAAGTGCCCAGAACAGCAATGAGTGCTACCCATACGGCCTGCATGCCCCCAGTCCACCACCCACACGAATACCGCGGTAGAGGGCCTCACCCAGAGAAAGAGGCGAGCCCAACAACGTGCTGGGGCGCAGGGGATCCAGCCCGAAACCCCCGCCGCAGGAACAGCTGGAGCGACCTCATGACCGAAACTCCAACATCCCACTTCTGTGATTCATTCTTAGACCCTGGCTAGACACTGGAAAGCCCTGCTGCTCCCCCACCCAAAATCTCACCGGCTGTCGGTGTCGTGGATCAGTGAAACTGCGCAGGTTCACGGCCACTCACAGGAAGTCCCCAGGGGGGCCGACGACCACGAAGGACGCGAGCATCAGCACGCCGGTGGCCACCAGACCGGCGCGCCGCCAAGCAGGGACCGTGCAGACGGCGACAAGCACCGCAACAAGCGCCAGCACGGTCAAAGTTGCGGCGGAGGGCTGTGGCACGTCATCCCCGAGGAAGGGAAGGAGGAGAAGCGCGTACATCTGCAGCGCCACACAGGCTGGCACCGTCACCTTCAGAGGTCGCACGCCCAACAGGCCCAACGCGACCGCGAACATGAGCACAGCCAGGAACGCCCACAGCCCGATGCCAATGAACGGGAAGGCGGTGAAGCAGATCGACGTGCTTTCCTCACAGGCTCGCGCATCGGCGGCATCGGCCCACTGCCACAGAGCCAGCCCCATCCACCCGGTCACCGCACCCGTTAACGCGCTGCCAAGAACGCTATAACCCTTAGACATGGACAGCAGCCTTTCAAGGGAACCGGGCAAGGTCCTGAGTACGGATACTCAGACCCCGCCACACTGGCTACTTCCCCTCTACCTCTGGGCGGGATACAGCGACGTCGCGGCGCTCGCGCACTCGCAGCCCCTCACCGCACAGCCGCGCCGATGGGCGGAGCCGCGGCCTCAGCCGGAGCCGGCTGCCCCAAGGCATAGCCTTCGCGGACCGTGGCGTCGTCAGGGCATGTACCAATCTCCACCAAACTGACCAGGCAAAACGGCAAAGACGTCACCGCGAAATCGGCACCAACCGTCAGTACCAAAACCCAGCCCACGCACCCACCGACCAGCAGCAATCCCCCGAAGACCCACTGACACATCAACGCCGAAAAATCACTGACAAATCAATGCACATCATCACTCACCGAACACGCCACCACCGTCCACATCCGCCTACCCCACTGACCCCCCACCGGCGAATCAGCCCGGCGTACCCCTCCGAACACCCGCCGCACGCCCCGACGACCGGGGCGTGCGGCGCACCCAGAAGCAGGGCGTAGCTCGTGCTCGGCGAGGCGGCATGATGATGGGCATGATGGAGATACCCGGGTACGAAGGCCGCCCCCTCGTCCACCGGCCAGGGCTGCTGGACGAACCCCTCTTCTGGCCCGGCCACCTGTACTCGTGCGCCCATGACGAGGACACCGAAGAGCTCCTCTTCGGCGCGGACTACGACGCGGCCGAGGAGTTCCACCGGGAGCTCATCGAGCAGGCGCAGTGGCCCGTCTTCACGATCCCGCTGACTGGCGGGCATCTCCTGCACGTGGTCTACCGCGCGTGGAAAGACGATCCAGGAGTCGACTACGTCCTGCACCACTCCAGCTGGGAGCGGGCGCTGTTGCTGGCCACAGACGACGGACACTTCATGGGTCCCGCCCTGTCTTGGACCGAGTTGCTCTACGCCGCCGACAACCAGTTGCCGGGAGGCAGCAGCGCCGATCCGGACAGCCGACTCCTGCTACTGCTGCCGGCACTTGGAGACGACCGCACTCCAGAGAGCGCGGCACCCCGCCTCGCGGCAGCCCTCACCGCCCTGACGGTCGTTGAGGACCCAGAGGCACTCGCTACCGCTCTAGCCGACGGCCAGGGCGCAGCAGGACCCTCCCGCTGGAAAAGTAAGAACGGCGTCCGCGGGGACAACGGCGCGCACTCCTACCGCAACCCATCCAACGCGTTCGCCCTGCCACCAGAAGACCTGGCGCGTATCTCCAGCGCCTTCCACACCTGAGTGTCACCTAGCCCGGCATGTGCGCAGGGACGTATTGCCGAAGGAGTTCAGCTCTGATGACGCGGGCGCCTGGGAAAATGGGGAGGCGGTAGGGGTGGAGGATGCCGGAGACTTCGCAAGGTGATCGTGATGCAGCCTGTCGTGGAAATAGTCGCCCCCGATGCCTTTGGCCTCTGGTCTGTCGCCGAGGTCGAGCGCTTCAGCTTCCAGCCCCTCAGCGGTGACCTTTCACCTACCGAGGTCGGGACGGCGATGATGGGCATCGCCGCCTGCAATGATGCTGACATCGACTCGGACAGCCCGCCAAGGCCGGCCGACCCGCTGGGCTCCTTCCTCCACGGACTACTGACGCTCGACCCGCTCATCGTGTCCGGCGGCCTTCGGGTCACAGACACCTCGACAGGCATCACCTTCCTGCCCGGCTGCTGCGACGGGCTGGAGGACTGGCGGGACTGGGACCGGTTCATCGACGACGGCAGCCCGCTCTGGTTCGGCCACGACCCCGTCTCACCGGTCGCCGAGCGCTTCGGTGACACCGTCCGCCTCACCGTCGATGCAAACCAGAGCGACAGTCCGGTGATCGAACTGCCCCTCACCGAGCTCCGCGCCCTGCTCGTCGCCGCCGAACGCGACCTGGCCGACTTCCTCGCGCTGGCGACCGACTGGGCTTCCAGGCACCTGGCCCACTACGCCCACCCCGTCACCGTGGCACTTACGCGACTCTTCGGCCTTCACGGAACGGGCGTGCCCCCGAAAGGGTAGGACGACAGCTCGTCATTTCGGCCATACACGACACCCCCCCTGCCCCATCGAGAGCATGCAACTGGCTGGGCACTTTGACGTGTACGCCGACGATCTGAGCCGCAGACCGAACCCCACGACGGCGCACGGCACCCCATGTCAGTCACGAACACCCGCTCCCACCTGGGAAAACAACACCCAGGGCACTGCCAAGAACCTGCCGAAACCCACCGACAAAACCACGCAGATCATCAAAAACCCCCGGCAGACGCCGGGGGCCTTCGTCGTGCTGCCCGAAGGAGATCCCGCGGTGCCCACCTACGAGACCCTCACCCCCTTCACCGCCGACCTGGAGCGCCTCACCACCGCCCAGCGCCGGCGGTTCCTGCGCGTCGTGAAGGAGGCCTTCGTCCCGGACCTGCGCACCGGGTGCTTCCGCCCCGGATTACAGGTGAAGGGCGTACGGGTGGCTCCCGGCGTCTACGAACTGACCTGGGCGCCCGACGGCCGCGCGACCTGGACGTACGGCCGCCAGCGCCACCACGGCCGCCACATCATCTGGCACCGCGTCGGCACCCACGACATCCTGCACCGGCCCTGAACCCGTACCGCTACGGCCCCGGCCCGGTGGTCCGCCGTCACTTGGACCGGCCTGAGGCCTTGGCCGGGGCGGCCTGCTGCCGGTGTGCGGGCACGGCAAGGCTCTGCGGGCGCGGTTGGCCGGGCGCGGCGCCGGTCGGGGTGGTGGTGGAGCGGGAGCGGGCTGCGGTGGCGGAGGCGCGGGGGCCGTCGGGGACCGGGGCGCCAGCCGGGGCGGTCAGGGCGCGCAGGGTCGCGCCGACCATGGGGGCGCGACGTCGACGGCAAGAACGGCGCCAGCGAGGGCTTCGACTGCTCGTCCCTGGTGCAGTACGCGTACTGGCCCAGCACCCGGCTCCCCCGCACCGCCGCCGCACAGTACGCGGCCACCTCCCACCGGCCCATCGCCCGCGACCAGCTGCGCCCCGGCGATCTGCTGTTCTGGTCCCGCCGCGGCGGCGACATCTACCACGTCGGCCTCTACGCCGGCGACGGCCAGGTCCTCCACGCACCCCGAACCGGCCGCAACGTCGAAGTACAGTCCCTCACCGAGGCGATGCCCGCCCGGGACTTCCTCGGGGCTACGCGCGCGTGAGCCAGCAGGAGCCGTTCACAGCCCCCTGTTGTTCGGCCCCAATTTCCTAATGATCTCTTCCCACGATTCACCCTCGGGTGCCTTATTGATCGCCTCCACGTCGTCATCCTCCTGAGAAATTCTGGACTTTCGACCGTCAGCGGGCATCAGGACAGTTGCACTCCACCCTTGGTGACGCCGATCGTAAGCATGAGGGCTGAAGGTGGCAAGGATCACCTGAAATGTCCAGTGAGAGCGCTCAAACAGGTCCAGAACCTCCAGCTCCATAACGGGATGCATGAAGTCGAACGGCTCGTCGAGAACTAGAATTGTCGGCTCCGAACGAGCCTGCAACTCGGCAAAAGCGGCGAGCACATAGAACTTAAATACGTGACGCCGGTCCGCTGCTCGCCATGCCCGCACAGAACTGATGTCGACGGACCCCTTGTCGCTCACGGTCACACCAGATATCAAGTCGGGCAGCAGATCAGGGAGGCTGCGAACAACAGTCCGCGCTGCCCATGGGTCGATATCCAAGAAATCAGCTATACCGCCGATCGTAGACAAATCCACCGCAAAGCCCTGATTCCGTGTGCCGAAGGACCAGACCCGGTAGGGACGGGGAGGGAGCGGGACCCTCCTGGCGTCAACGTGGTACTCCAGCGCTTCGCCGCGCACCTCCACAGTCGCACGCCGCAGCGCCGGGTCGAACCAGGTGATCTCACACGTAAGATCGGCCGGATGATTGGGAAATGCCGCATCCATAAGCAGCTGGGGAGAGGTCATGCACGTCAGCAGATGGAACAGGCGGGTCTTCCCCGAGCCATTCATACCGAACAGCAGGTTGAGTTTCGAAAGCCGAATGACACCCGGCATAAAAAGGTAATGGCTCGTCACTTCAAGCGACTGCACCCACCCAAAGGGCTGAACATGCCCTCCCTGTTCAAGCCGCGTCCGATTCTCGTGCAGGTCCTTCCAGCTCCGAAGCAAGGACGCCGAATACATCTTTCCCGCGTTCACATCGACCAGGCGACCACAATTCGCGCACATCCAAATTCCATTGGATATTGTGGAGCGTTCCTCATCCGAAAGGCCGCCGGTTCCCCGTGGGCCACCTGCCGCTGCGGCAAAGATATGGGAAGCCGTGCCGGTGTCCGAGACGCCCTCAGGTCCAGCCCCCGGGCCGATCGTCAATGCCCCACACTGAGGATTGGAGCAACGAAATCCGGCGCGCTGGGCGAGCTTCAAACGAGTCTCTTTGCTGAAGTCTGCCCTCGTCCCGCGGCTACGGCCTGGTGACGGCACCTGCTGTCCCCCCTCAACTCCCGATGCTAAGAAGCCCATCCGGCAACTGTACGTACGAGCGCTGACACCCACCGATGCGAGCCTCGGGCCCGCCTCTGCGGTGAGATCACATCTCTGTCCTTTAGGCCCAGACGCCATCTACAACACCCAGACACTTTCCCAACCAACCCGCAACAACCCCAGGTCAAGCCGCCTCTGACACCGCAAAACCGTTCTCACACAAACCTGCAACACCCCAGCTCACCGACCCACCGACACCCCAACCACCCTCCCCCTCAATGACATCACCCGGCCCGTCCCGTGCAGACACGTGATGCCCCCGCCCGGTGGGCGGGGGCATCCCCGGTGCAGCGGGTGTGTCAGTGCCCGGCGGGGGCGGGCTGGGCCCCGGCTTCGGCGTGGGCGGTGGGTTCGGCGGTGCGGCGCTTGACGATCAGGACGACCTGGAGGGCGATCGGCAGGATCATGCCGGGGTACGCCTTAGGGTCGGCGCCGACGCCGTTGGAAATGAGACTGAAGTCCCACAGCCCGTGGACCAGCATCGGCAGCAGGAGCACCCCGCCGACGCGCAGGCAGAGGTAGAAGAAGTAACCGGAGGTGGAGACGATCACGGCCTGGAAGACGGCAGCGCCGCCTTCACCGAAGGCGTTGCTGACGTGGACGATGCCGAAGACCACCGAGGACCAGAGGGCGACCTTGCCCTCGCTGAGGCCGGCGCGCTTGAAAACCTGGACGCCGATCCCGCGGAACATCAGCTCCTCGCCGATGCCGACCAGCGCGGTCATCGCGGCCAGGGCGAGCACCATGGAGGCCGGCTGGTCGGCGAGGTTGGGGTAGTTCACCGCCAAGACGGCGACCACCAGCATCGAGATCGGGACGAACCGCACCCAGCGGCGCACCGGCACCCGGTAGTTGAGGACGCTGCCCCACCAGCCGAGCCAGGTCACCACGGCGGCGCCGAACAGCACCGACAGGCCGATCGGGATCACGCCGTTTCGGACGATTGATTCGGTGGTGGGGAACTGGCTGTCGCTGCTGCCCCGGTCGACGCCTATGAGCGCGCCGAGCCCCTGGATGATCGCCAGGTAGACGACGACCACGGCCAGGTCAGCCTGCGCCCGGCCGGGAGGGGGGACGGTTGTGCGGACACGGGACGACTCCTCAGGGGTGGGGGCAAGGCGCCCGAGCAGTCGGGCGAACAAATGATCCCATAAATGAGAAAAATCCTTAAAGAATACGCAAGGCCTTCGAAACGGACACAGATCGGTGAAGGAAGCCGGGAACGGAGACGCCCGGGCCGCCGTCGGCCTGCAGCGGGCTGGGCCGCCACACACCCGCGCGGTCATGATCAAGCGCGGCGGGTTGCGGTCATCTTCGATCTTCACCAGCGGCCGGTCTGATGGAATGATCGGCGACCAATGCCCATCCCGCACCACCGCCGCCCAGCCCGTGGGCACCCTGACCACCTTCGAGCCGGACGGTCGCTTCCACACGGCCGGGTTCACCGCCCACACGCTGACCGGTGACGACCGCCCCCTCATCCAGCCCCCGCTCCACCCCGTCCCCGACGTCATCCCCCAACGCCACCGGAAGCAGCAGCTCTGTCGGAGGAACCGGATCCTGGCGGGTCATGCTCGACCGCAGCCAGCGGCAAGGGCCCCGGGTACCCGCACCAGCATCCCAGGACGAGCGGGATCCGACTGGGCGAGGCGGAGGGGTTCCCGCCGGGAGTCAGGCCTTCCGGCAGTGGCGGCAAGTCACCGGGCGGCCGGTGCGCAGCAGGACCCGCAGGCCTGCGGCCGCTTGGTCCGTCATACACATTGGGACAGTGCCGTCCGCTCCGGGGCGGGCGGCGCGCACGACCGACGAGATTTCACGACGCCGGACGGGGTATCCGTCAGCTGGCCCGGTCGAAGGCCAGCACCGCGTTCGGGCAGCCGGCCGCGTATCGCAGCAGCGCCTCACGCTCGGCCTGGTCCACGGACAGCGCCCACCGGTGCTTGGTCGCCACCCATTCCCCGATGTACCGGCAGTGCACCGCCGGGGCCGGCATCCAGCTCTGCGGGTCCTGGTCAGACTTTTGCCTGTTGGAGCGCTCGGTGACACCGACGAGGGTGACGTCGCTGCTGATGTCGTTGGCGTACCGGCGGCGCAGCTCCGTCGTCCAGCCGTAACCTCCGGAGTCGTGGAGTTCCGCGAGCGGGATCATGTGGTCGATGTCGACCCCGGCCGGCCCCGACGGTCGGGGGCCTCGATCGCCTCGGCGATCAACACGTCGTTCCTGGCCGAGCAGCCGTTCTTGTCATCGTCCTTCCAATGCGGGTACAGCTCACGGCGGTAGCCGTCGCGGACCTCCGCGGCAACCGACAGGGAGGTGATGGCGTCGGTGAGGGTGTACTCGTCGGCGTGCGCAGGGGCGGCCGGAGCGAGGGCGGCGAAGGCCAGGGCAGCGGCAGCGAGGCCGCGGGAAAGGTTCTTGATCACGCCCCGGTGATAGCGCCCCGGCCCGCGCCAACGAGGCCCTTACAGAGGGACTCTCACCCTACTGGGGGAAGTGATTCACCGAAGGAACGATGCGCCCGGACGTGATCTCGCGCGGGTGACCCGTTGGCCACCTTGACCATGTCGTGCCGACGTCCTACGCGGGGCCTCGCAGGCCGCTTCGCGCCCGCCTCTCAGGCGCTGCGCGGCTTGCGGCCCGCCGTCTTCTTCGCGGGCTGCTTCTTGGCCGCGGCCGTCTTCTTCGCGGGCAGGTCGTGGACGGTGGCGTCGGGGCCGCCGGTCCGCGCGGCCTTCGCCTCGCTGACGGAGCGTTCCAGCATGGCCATGAGGTCGACGACCTGCGCGGAGGGGGGCTCGGTTGCCTCGGCGGGTTCGGGGCGGGTGCCGGCTGCCTTGGCCTGGATCAGCTTCTCCAGCGCGTCGCGGTACTCGTCGCGCAGCTCGCTCATGTCCGTCCCGGAGAGGGTCTCGGCGAGCTTGATGGCGGCGTCGACCTCCTCCTCGGACACCCCGACGTCCGGGACGTCGACCTGGGAGGCGGACCTGATCTCGTCCGGCCACCGAAGGCCGTGCAAACGATCACTGCCCATCCAAGTCGCCCGGTGGTGATGTCTCCAGTCCTCGCACCGCGGACCAGGCGAGGCGGCGAGCGCGGCATCGGACAGAGCCCGGGACACGGGCGCGGGCTGCGCGGATGGTGGCGTCGCCAGGGCATGCAGGGTGGCGTCCAAGAGGCGGCCCGCCGCGGTAGCGGACGGCTGTTCCTTCCAGGGGGTTGGTGAGGCAGCCAGGTGCTCGTCGAGGAGGCCGTAGCCCGCATGGTCGCGGATTTGGCCCCTACGGTGGGGGCGGCGATCCCGTCGTCTGGGACGGCTATCCCGGTACACGCAAGGAGGTGATCTGTATCCAGTCCGGGGCGAAGGTTCCCTCGGGCAGAGCCACCCAGTCGTCAAAGTCGTTGTCGCCGTCGACGGTCCCGATTAGTCCACGCCCAGACGCCCCGTAGTACAGGATGCGACCGTCACCGAATGCGGTGATCTGCTTCCAGTCCGGAGCAAAGGGGCCTTCGGGGAAGACGGGCCCGTCGTGGAAGATGTTATTACTGCCGAGGGTACAAACAACTCCGCGCCCACCTGCCCCACAGAACAGGAAACGATTCCCGCCGAGCCAGGTGATTTGCCTCCAGTCCGGAGCGAATTCCCCAGGGTTATAGACACTGATTGTGTCCGGAGTGTTGTCGTCAGGAATTCTGACGAGATAAGAGTGCCCGTTCAAGTCCGCATAGAACAAGACGAGATCACCCCTGAGCGTGGCAACCTCCCTAAAGCCCAGACTGAAAGGACCCACGGGAGCCTCGGGGAAGGTGACCACGTCCTGGAGGACATTTTCGGCGTCGATTGAACCGATGCACGCACGCCCCGACGCGCCCGCGTAGTGCAGGATGCAGTTGTTGCTGAGAGCGGTGATGAGTGTCCAATCCGGGGCGAAGGCCCCTTCGGGCAAAACCTCCACGTCGTCAAGGACATTGTTGGCGTCGATGGTACCGATGCATCCCCGCCCGGACGCCCCGTAGTACAGGATGCGCTCCGACATCACGTTGCCTTTCCGGCCTCACCTCGGCTGCTCACTGCCAGACGGCACAAGTTGGCTGGAGCTGAAAAATTTTGGCTGACGTCCCGAATACTGGCAATGTGCGACACAACGTCACATTGCCGTGGGAGGGCGTGCAACCGTATAGCCGGAGAGGCTGGAAAAACCCAACCGGATCACCGGGCAGAACATCTCACTTCTCCGCCGGAAATCCGAACCCCTCGGCCTGTTCCGACAACCACAGCCTGCGCGACGGTCACTGGTCGCGAGTTCGGAGGGGGGAAGCACCTCGGTACCGGTGGCCGGCATCAGACTCTCCTTCAAGTATGGGCACGACACCCCGCAGTGTGCTAGTCGGGGCACCCGCCGTCCTTGCCCTCCCCGGGCATGGACGGCTTCGCGTCGCTGCCAGCCGTCCCCCCGGACTGCAGCCCGCGAGCGCGCCGACTAGGTCGACTACCGGGGCTACGCAAGCCTCCAGCAGGGCGCCACCGGCACCCACAAGGGCAGCTACAGCTACTGCTTACAAGGCATGCCACAGGCCGAGGCCCGCACCCACACGTTCCAAGGGACGCTCGACGACAACGGGCAGGCAACCGACACCACGGACGCCGACGCCCTGGTCTTCGCCCCCTGCGGCGAACAGTCCAACTTCAATATCAACACCGAACTGCTCACCGAGGTCGGGATCTCAGACCCGGCCACCACCAGCTACATGACGCTCGACTCCACCGACGACAGCGTCTACCACTTCACCTGGAAAGAGTGCGCAGCACCCTGATCCGGCAACCGCACAGCCCCCGGCTAGAAGGCGTCGCGACGCTGCGCACGGTTTGGGCGTGAGCCTGCGGAAAGGCGTAAGGGGCCGGCGCCATAGGCGCCGGCCCCTTACGTGCGGGCCGCGCGTCAACACGCTTCCGCTGGAAGCTGAGGACAGAGCCGCCAACACCCCGCTGGTTCGCGGGCAGATGCTCACGGCGGCCGGCCACGATGGGCGGGGACCTGGCAGTTGCTAGAGATGGGGGACTTCGGCGGCGCCACCTGCCCTGACGGCGCCGATGACCCGTTCGTGGAAGGCTGCGAGACCGCCGGTTGGGAGGGGGGCCGGGCTGCCGGTGAGGGTGTAGGACTCCTCCGCGCCGGTGTACTGGATCCGGACGTCCACGGTGCCGTCCGGGCCCGCCGTGGTGGTGACGCTGACGTCGCCGGTGATGACGCCGACCTCGTCCGTCATCACGCCGCCGGGACCCGCCTTCACGTGGTCGGTCAACGGGACCACCCCTTCCGGGGTGCCGCCGCGGTCGGGATCCGGGGCGTTGTCGGGCTGGTGGCCGGTCATGAGCAGGTCTCCAGCATCTCGGTCAACTTCTTCTTCTCCGCCTCGGTCACCGTCAGCTGATAGGTGGCCTTCACGTTCGTCCACGCCGTCGCGTACGTGCACCAGTACGCTTTCGCGGGTGGCTGCCACTCGTCGGGGCCCTGGTCGCCCTTGGACCGGTTCATCGCCGCGGACACCGCGAGGAGCTGGGGGCGGGTCAGGTCGTTCGCGAACTCCTTACGCCGCTCCGTAGTCCACGACCCGGCGCCCGACCGCCAGGCGTTGGCGAGTGGGACCAAGTCGTCGATGTCGAGCTTCCCGGCGTCGGTGACGGTGATCCCGTCGTAGACCGACACCCAAGTCCCGGAGACCGCCTTGCACTCGCTGCCGCGTTTCACCTCCTTCCCGGAGCGCTCCAGGACCACCTCGCGGGTGTCGCAGGCGTCGACCCTGGCCGGTCCAGTGCGTGGACTTCGCCCGGCTGTACCCCGTCATCGCCTGCTGGTTCGCGACCTTGAGTCCGGTGAGCTGGCCCCGGGCCACCGCCGTCGTCGACAAGCCCGGAAGCGCTGGTGCTCCCGGCGCACCCTGCCCACCGCCCTTCCCCTCACCGGACAGGGACGGCTTCACGTCACCTTCGGCGGCCACCCCCGGATTGCAGCCCGCGAGCACGCCGACGAACAGAACCGCCGCCACCACACGGCCATCCAACCGCATCTGACGATGCATAAATACCCCAAAACATCTTGAAAAGTACCTCCGCGACCCTACCCACCGCGCCTACCCACGATGACCACCCCGGCACGCACCGAACGAAGCCCACTACGCCCGCCGCTTTGACGCCGCCAGCACCAGCTACGGGCCTCAACCCATCGAAGGACTTCACCCGCAGCCGCCCCCGGCTCAGCTCAGAAGCCGGTGAGCTTGTCGGCCTTCGGGACCGCAGTCGTCCTGCGCGCGTGCGCCCTCGCAGCCGCTCGTCCGGCCGCCCGCTGGCGGGTGAGGGGGCATCCGACCTCTGGGCGCGGCCGCCACCATGATCAATCTCACCGGTTAAGCGCCGTACGGCTACTACTCGCCCCCGGGCGATTCGCATGCGGTCGGACAGAGGTGGGAATAGCCCAGGTACTCATGTCCGCAGCATGAGCAATCCTCGGGGGGAATCATGACGGATGACCGTCTCGGTGCGGCCAGCCCAGCTCGCCGCACCCGGCGCCAGAAGATGACGGCTTGGTTTAGCCTCCATCCGATAGGGATCGTCCTATGGGGCTTTTTGCTGCTGGTGGTGGTGCTCGGCGTGATTGTCGCGAACACCTACCACGGCACGGGCGAGCCGTGCCAGGGCAACGTCGGGGCCTGCCATCCCATGCCTCGTTGATCTTGCCGAACTGGCCAAACTCAGACCGGGATCCCGCCAGCTAGACCCGGCCCACAGCAACGCCCGCTATGCGCAGGGCCACATCGGCTGTCGCCTGTGCCAGCTCTGCGGTCGACCGGCTTGGATCGCCGCGGCGCGTCAGGACTGCCCCTTCGACGAGGGTGAATAGGAGATCCCTGCGCATCCTGAGCGAGGCTTCGTTTGCTCCGAGTTCGCGGCCAGCTGCGGTGTCGTTCAACAGCTCAAGGTAGGCGTCGCGTAGAAGGTTTCGCAGGGCATGAAAGCGCGCGTAGCTGGGGGATGTACTCGACTGGTCGCGGCGTAGCTCGCTGATCGAGGCGCGGCGGGAGCTGGTGCGGTTGATGTCCGGAGTGGTGCACGGGCAGGGCTGATCCGGACTCCTTTCCATGACTTGGGTGGGGTATGCCGGTCTCCGTTTGGCCGGATGCGTCGGTCGGCGTGCTGCGTCATCCCTACTGGGAAACGAGGTGCCGGAGCGAGGCCGCAGGAAGAGAATCACGGGCATGGCCCGCTCCTTCTTCGAGTACCCCCGTCACCGATCGCGAATACGTTCAGTGGGTGCGCCGGCATCCGCCGAGCTCGCTGCTGCCATTGATCGCGGATGTCAGCTCTCAGCGGCCGACGAAGACCGCGTGGGCGTAGGACCGCACTGGCCGGTACCGCCCGTGGGGTCTCGCTGACGCGGCGTGGATGTCGCTGGTTCGCGGCAACGAGCACCGGCAGAGGAAGGCGACCGGTGCCGACCTGACCGAGATCCTGGCCCAGTACACGGCTCTGCAGCCCCAGGGTGTCGAAGGCAGGCTCAGGACGGCGACCGCGGTCTCGGTGGCGTACCCCTTGCCCTGGTGGGCGGGGTGGAAGAGGTAGCCGATCTCGCCTGGCGGCGTTGCGTGCTGAGCAGGACCAGTTCGACCTGCCCGATGACAGTTCCCGTGCCCGGCTCGACGACCGCCAGGCTGAGACAGTCCCCGTCCCAAGCCAGTTCGGCCTCCCGAGCCATCTGCTCCACCACCCCCGGACGTCCTCCGCCCGCGCGGCTCCCACCGCATGAACCGGGCGACGTCGGGCCGACGCTGGTAGTCGTAGACGTACTCGGTGCCCTCGGGCCGGAACGGGCGGAGTATCAGCCGGGCGGTGGAGATGTGGGATTCGATGCGGAGCATCGGGCGATGCTCCCCGGGCCGCTCCGGTCCGCCCGATCCGCAAGATTCCAAAAAAGATTCGGATCCGAGGTCACGCAGCAAGCCCCTCACAGGCACTCACCCTTCGACAGCGTGCCGCAGACGATCGATCGGAGCCCCAGCGATGGCGGAGTACGAAATTGCAGCCCTCACCGTCGGGGCCGGATACCTCGTGAGTGTGCTGCGGACCTGGATCCGCGTACGCGGCCACACCACCATGGCTCGCACGCGCAGCAGTCACCGCAGCGAGATGGTCCGGGGCCTGCCGAGCGGCAGTCGCGTCACGGATGAACACGACAAGATCACCGTTGAGGTCGGGAATCCGCAAACGGTCGAGAAGCAGGGGGGAAACAGTGTCACCGTGGGTGTCTGACTGGTCGGGGCAGGCGTCCTGCCGGACCACCGACCCGGACGAGCTGTTTGTGGCATCCCAAGCAGACAACCGGTCGAAGGCGGTATGTACGGGCTGCCCCGTGCGGACGGAATGCCTCGCCGACGCACTCGACAACCGGGTCGAGTACGGCGTGTGGGGCGGTATGACCGAACGGGAACGGCACGCCTTGCTTCTCCGACGCCCTTCGGTCGCGTCGTGGCGCAGGCTGCTGATGACCGCGCGCACCGAGTACGAGCTGAGTACCGGGACCCTGGTCCTGGAAAAGGGACAGCCAGGGCCGTCACAGGACCAACAGGGATTGTCCGAGGAACAGGAGCAGCGGTACGAGACCCTCTTCCGGGCCCGTTTCACGCCGACCGTCGCGTTCCTGATCGCCGCCGGCGCGGGAAGGCACGACGCCGAGGACGCTGTCCAAAGCGCTTTCGTGCAACTGGCCCAGGCGTGGACATCGGTGACGCACCCCCAGGCCTGGCTACGAAAGACGGCGTGGCGGATGTGGCTGAAGGCCAAGGGGAAGGAAAAGACCTGGGCATCGGACCCCGCCGACCTTCCCGACACGGCTGTTGCGGACCGGAGCGGCGACATAGCAGAACAAATCGACCTGGTGCAGCTGCTGCGGCAGCTCCCCGTTCTCCAGCGGACCGTCATGGCCTTCGAAATCGACGGATCCACACCGACGGAGACTGCGGAGGCCTTGGGAATGCCGGCGCCGAACGTCCGTCAGAATCTGGTCCGCGCACGTCGCAGCCTCGATCGCATGCTTCAAGAAGAGGACGCAGGAGGCGCACTATGAGCAATTCGCCCAGGCGGAGCGCCGCCCGACCCCTGGATGAAACGCTGGCCTTGGCCATGCAGCGTCTGACCAACGCCCTGACTCCGACCACGGATGTCGACAGCAGGCTGGCAGCCGCGCGCTACGCAGCCACGCTTCCCCCCGCACCCCACATCAAGACCAGCGTCGACAAGCTCCTTGAGCAGGGCCGACGGGAACTGCACGCGACGCTTGAAGCCACTACGGACGTCGAAAGCCGCTTGATCTTGGCTCTGAGTGAAATCGACCTGACCCCGCAGGACGACAGAACCAGCGAATAGGGAATCGGGGATAGGGCAGGCAGGCACATCGACAGTCCGGCACGGGGAGGAAGTGCCTACCGCCCCCGCCATACCCACTGTGCGGATCGCCCTCGCCAGCAGCAGGCAAGGCGTTCCGCCGACAGCTGGCCCAGCTCACGCGCACACCCGCGGCCGCCAACAGCGAAGGGCGACCCCCGTCGGGGCACCGCAGGCCCCTGGGGGCCGAGGAGCCTCATGGGTACCGTGCTCCTCGACTCCGGCCGGCCGACCGACATCCAAGTCGATCTCCTCCCCGCGCCAGACCCAATCCGCTGATCACGGGCCGAGGCCGAGAACTCCGACGGCTGCGCCCGTCCAGCGGACCGGCGCAGCCGTCACGCCGATGGCCCCTCCATGCACGCCGCGGCGCAGCCGAGCGCCTGGCCGCCCTGCCCAGATGATCCGAACGAGACGGCCTAGGTTCTGCCTCTTTGGTCAGCGTCAGGTCCAGATGAGGATGCCCGCGAGGTGGAGTGCGCGCCTGGTAGGCGATGGCGATCTGGTCGGACGGCTGCGGGATGACCGCCCGGATTCCCCGGCGCCGGAGCGGCAGCCCGCCGCGGGAGCATCCGAGGTTGTGCCCTGGGAGGGTTGCCCAGGGTGCGGCCGGTGTAGACGGAGTCGGCGTAGGCGGCGGCCGCGATGCGCCGTTCGGTCAGCCTGAGCGTGAGCCTTACGTGGCTTTCCGCTCCCGAGTCTTAGCGTGGTCCCATGACGAGGAGTCAAGACCTGGCGCAGCGAGCAGCCGTGGTGCTCTGAGTGACAGCGGCGCTAATGGCACCGGGAAACCTGGCCGGCGCATCCGTCGGGACGACGGCAGTCGGGCTGTCCCCGCGGCCTGATGCCCTCGTTTACATCGCCAACCTCCACTCCGACACGGTGTCGGTCGTCGACACCGGAACCGGCATGGTCGTGGACAGCGTTCCCGTCGGGGACGGACCGGACAGCGTGGCCGTCAGCCCGGACGGCTCCCGCGTCTATATCACCAATTCCGCGTCGGACACCGTATCGGTGATCGACGCCCGTACCAGGACGGTCATCGCCACCGTCGCTGTCGGTGACGAACCGAGCAGAGTGACGGTCTCTCCCGACAACCGGAACGTCTACGTCGCCAACGTCGGGTCGGACAACGTGTCGGTGATCAGCACCCGCACCCGTGCCGTGACGGACACCATCGCGGTGGGCGATGCCCCGCTGGGCGTGGCGGTGACACCCGACGGATGCACCCTGTACGTCGCCAACGCCGCGTCCGGCACCGTCTCAGTGGTCCGCACCGCCACCCGAACGGTCACCGGCACCATCCCTGTCGGCAGCGGACCGACCGCTCTGGTACTCACCCCCGATGGCCGCCGCCTGTACGTCTCCAACCTGACCTCGGACGACGTGTCGGTGGTCGACGTCCATGACGGCGCGGAAACGGACCGCATCCCGGTCGGGGACCAGCCTGCGGGAATCGGGGTGCGACCGGACGGGCGACAGGTATACGTCGCCAACATCGGGTCCGACACCGTGTCCGTGATCAGCACCCGCGGCCGCGCCGTCACGGAAACCGTCGCCGTGGGAGACGGCCCCAACGGCCTCGCCGTCGGCCCGGACGGCTCCCTCGTCTAACGTCAGCAACTTCGACTCGAACACCCTGTCGGTCATCGACACCTCGACAGCCCGCGTAACGAACACGGTGACCGTGGGTGGCGGGCCGACCGGCGTGGCAGCGGTACAGGGAAAGCGGGCACGGCCCGAGGTCCGAACACCGATCCGGTGCAGCTCGCCTGAGCAAGGCACCGCTAGGCCGTTTCGTTTGGATCATCGGACTGACCACAGGAAGATGAGAAGCGGCCGCTCAGCGCCCTAGCGTGCACCTGCCCGTCCGCACCGAACACCCCCTCACCCGTGCTCGGGACCTCGACGGCGAACTCGCCTTCACGCGCCCTGTATCGGAGCGGAAAGATCAAGATCGCCTGGTGCTCTGGAAGGCGGCCATTGTTGCCGAGGTCCGGCAACGACTTTGAACCGTCCCTATGCCAAGCTGCAGGCCATGGGGTGGACATTCAAATGGCACGGCGGAATCGCGACCGTGCTCGGGGCCGTGCTGTTGGTGCTGGCCGCGCTCACCTGGCTTCCTGGATCCTTGCCGCTGAGCGGGTTGAGGTGGCTGGTGCCAGTGATTTTCGTGCTGTTGTTCCCAATCTTCATGTCTGCCTTGGTGCGTGGGATCGTGACGCGCGCGGACCGGCACTCGCTGTGGCTGGCAGTCCGGTGCCTGTCCGGCAGGGTGCAGCTGACGCTTGGGGCATTGGCCTTGGCGGGCGTCGCGATGACCATCATCAGTTTCGCCGCAGAGAGGAACTTGCAGTCGGCCGAGGTAAAGGACGGCCGCTACTTCGCCTTCGACACGACGCCGTATGCGCGGGGCACGGTCGAGATCACCCAGAGCCGGTACGAGGCAGTCCTGGAGAGTGATCAGCGCATCATGTTCGCGATCCCAGGCGTGCTCTTCGTCGGCGCCGCAACGTCCGTCCTGGCATCCGGAGAGATTCGGCGAGCAGACCGTGGATCTGTGCCGACGCGGCCGTGATGGCCGCTTGGTTCCAGCCCGCCCGATACGGGTTTCCTGCTGCTGGACGATGGCGGACCACCAGGATCGGCCCCCGGCAGCCGGTACTCACACCGCCGACATGACACAAGCCGGCTGTCGGCGCGGCTCGTCAGTACTCGGTACCTGCGTCTGAGTAAAGGATTCCGAGCATGTCGTTGCTAGCGGTTCAGAATGAGGCGTCTCCGGACGTGTTCCTGTTGATCTGGGGGATCCTGGCCGTTGCGCTGGGAGGGGTGTTCGCGTCGCGGCGCGGGTCTGCCCGGATACGCGCGCTGGTGGTGGAAGGCCTTGAGCGGAGCCCACGGCAGCAGAGCCAGACTCGATCAGTACCGCCGCAGCGATTCGTGCGGATTGTGGGTGCGCTCTTCGTGGTTTGCGGCCTCGTCGCTGTGCCAGTGTCGCTGGTGATGATGACCCGTGGGTGACGCAGCGCGAGGCTGGCAACGGCGTGTGGCGGCCATCGCCTGGCTTGTCATCGCGGTGGTACTGCTTGGGACGGCAGGCTTCTCTGCGGTGACGGCCGCCGTGCAACTCGGCCTGATCGGGAAGGAAGATCACCTGGTGTTGACCGCTTGCGAAAGGGTGGTCGGCGGGCGCGGGGGAAGCTATATCGAATGTGCAGGGCACCTGGCGAGCGAGCGTACCGGGGGCGTCCACAAAGTGCGTGTGGTAGCCGATCACAAGCCTGGAGAGACCCTCGCCGTGGCTCGGACGCCTTGGGGCTCATATGTTCCGACGAATCCCGACTTCACGACTGCTGCCACAGCTGTGATTGTCCCCCTGTTCCCTCTGGCCGGTGGCATTGTCTGCGGGTGGCTGGGACTAAGAGGTCGTATCAGTTGGTGCAGAAGTCACATGCCGCGGGCTGGACCGTACGCCTCGCGTGCGGGTTGCCGTTGCCGCGCTGGCCGTGTATGTCTGCCTCGGGTGCGGGACTCCGCCGCGCACGCACCCCGTCCCGGGCAGGTCGTGTTCGACGGCGCCCGATGCGCTCAGCCGAAGCGTTTGATCTTGGGGAACTTCGCGGTGGTGTCGACGTAGTACTTGCGGATCAGCGGGCCGAAGCCGCCCTCCTGGTCGCCGAGGATCATCGACTTGACGACCCGCAGGCTCTTCGCCGCGGTGAACTCCTCCGGCTTCGTCTCGGGCTCCCCCTCGACCAGCGTCTTCCACGCCGCCCGGGACTCCGTCGTGGCGCTGACGTCCGGGTCGAGGCCCAGGTAGTAGACGCGGTCGTCGGCCTCCTTCCCGACAGCCAGGAAGACGATCACGTGGAATCCGCTGGTGAACTTGCTCTTGGCCCCGCCCACGTGCTCGGCCGGACCGTTGACGTACACGGCGCGCTCGGCCTTCAGGGCCGTGTCGATGCCCGTCCACGCAACCGAGGCACTGAGGACCGACCCGAGGTCTGCGGGCGTGAAGAGCCCCTCCTTCCCGGGGCTCAGCAGAGCGCCTACCTCCTTGGCGCGCCCTTGGCAGTTGACGTCCATCATCTTCCCGAAGGCGGAATCGACCGGCATCTGCAGCCAGCACGCGAGGCGCTTGAGGCCGGTGCTGCCCTCCGTCTCGTCCACCGCCTTCGCGATCCGGTCCCTGATGTCCTTGAGCGCCGGCGTGGGCTTGTCGCCGGCCTGAACGTACGCCTGCTCGATCACGAAGCATCCCCCGAGTCCGGGCTCCACTTGGACCCCACCATGACGCACGGAGCGTACCCATGAAGGAGCGGAGCGTGAAGACCGCGGGGCCAACGCCGTGCCGCAGCAGTGCCGTTGGGGGGATCCTCAACATCGGACGCGCTGCGGCCCGGGTCACGTCACGGGGTGACGGCAACTCCCCCGGCAGCGGATCGCCCAGCCGCGCGCCCCGACAGCGGGTCTGGAAGGCGGTCACGGCGGAATCGGCGAACAGTCATCCGTGTGGCCGAGCTGCCCGAGCAGTTCGAGCGCTGTCCCGAGCTGCATCCGCTCCATCTCATCGGCCACCCAAGCGTGGCGGTGGCCGTGCGGGCCCTCGCACCGCAGGCGGAACTCATGATGGCCGCTCGGACCTCGCCATCGTCGCCACCATCCGCTCCAGGCGGGCCAGCCGGGTCTTCTCGGTGCGGGCGGTGACCAAGCTGAGGTACAGGGCAAACTGGTCGGATTTGCCGAGCGTCTCGTAGAACGCCCGGGCCGCCGGGTTCGCGTCGAGCGCCTCGACGAGATCCGGCGGTGCGGTGGCGTTCTTCTGCGAGGCGTATGCCGTCGCCCAGCGACCGTCCGCCCGCGCTGCCTCGACCTCGGCGAGGCCGCGGGGGCGCATCCGTCCCTCGGCGATCAGGGCCTGGGCCTTGTCGACGTTCACCTGCGACCAGGGCGAGCGGGGGCGGCGGGGTGTCGTGCGCTGCAGGAAGTACGTGTCGTCGAAGCCGCGCCGCAGACCATCGATCCAGCCGAAGCAGAGCACCGTGTCGACCATCTCTTCCCAGGTGAGCGACGGGATGCCGGAATGCTTCTTGGCGATCTTCACCCAGAGCGCGGTCCGCTCCCCGTGATGCTCGTCGAGCCACGCCTCCAGCTCGGCCGGGCTCGCGGGGACAAGAATCTCGACGCCGTCCTCGTATTTCTGCATAAACCGCAGGCTAGAGGCTATGTAGGACAGATTCTGACCTCTTCACAGCCGGCTCCGACGTCGGCAGCCTGCGGGTCTCTCTGCCTCTGGGTCACCTAGAACTCGACCCGCTGGTTCTCCTGCGGGTTCCTCAACCCCGCGCCCACGATCGCGCTGAAGCCGTGCTCCGGGCGCGCGCGTACGCGAGCGGCGGCCCCGGGAGGGTGTCGCCGGGGCCGGCGTCTTGGTGTGCAGCATGGCCTCGCGGGCGTGCGTGCCGTCTATGCGGTCTTCCTTCGCAGCGTCTGCCAGGTGACCGTGACCCCGGCCGCGATCGCCGCCAGCATGGTGCCGATGACTGCCCAGGTGATGGCTCCGGTGTTCAGGGTCAGGTCCACGTCGGAGGAGGTGGCCTGCGAGAGGCCGGAGGCCATGCCTGCCAGCGGGGGCAGCGTCACCAGGATGCCGAGGGCGGCGCCGACGGTGACGACCATCGCGGTCTCGCCGACCGACAGGAGGAGCAGTTGGCGGACGGTGCCGCCGGCGGACTTCATGACGGCGAAGTCTCGGCGCCGGCCGTGGGCTGCCATGGCCATGCTGTTGGCGACGGCGATCACGCTGTAGCCGACCGCGATGAAGATGAGCATGTCGGCCAGGCTGTCGGTGAGCTGGGAGTCGGTGTTGTAGTCCGCGAGGGCGTACTCCGTGGCGTCGTGCAGGGTGGTGCCGGGGACGGCGTCGGACGCCTCGGCTCCGGCCGGGACGAAGATGTCGTCGGTGAGCGCGGCCGGGTCGTGGGCCCGTACCAGGTCACGGGCGACCACGAAGTCGCCCCGGGCCGGGTCGTCGGGCAGTACCGCGCCGACCTTCAGGGTGACGGTTGTGCCGTCGGCGAACCGGACCGGGACGTTGCCGCCCTGCTTCAGGCCCAGCTCCTTGGCGGTCCGCTCGCCGAGGACGGCCTGGCCCGGCTTGTTCCACCGCTGGTCGCGGGTGCCCAGGACGTCCAGGACGGCTCGCGCGTCGGCGGCCGCGGAGACGAAGGCGCGGGTCGGCAGGGCGGCCTTGCCCACCGGGTTGGCGGCGACGACCTCGTCGGTGTTGCCGGGGGTGCCGGCCGGGGTGACGATCGTCTGGCCCGAGACCTTGAGGGCCTCGCCCGCCGGGTAGGCCACCCGCATCGTCTCCACGATGCCGCTGAGCAGGACCGCGAACCCGACGGCGGCGATCACGGGGGCCACCAGGGAGGCGACGCGGCGGGAGTTGGCTACGAGTTCGGCCCGGATCAGGACCGGAGCGGCCGATCCCCCGCGCTGGAACGGCGCGGTCAGGGCGCGGCCGATCGGGCCCACGAAGACGGGGGTGAGCAGGGCCGCCGCGACGATGAGCGTCATGGTGGCGAAGATCGCCATGTTGATCCGGTTGTCGGCAGCGGTGGTGGCGGTGCCGATGGCGAGGACCACACCGGTGCCCAGGACTGCCAGACCGGCGATCCAGCGCCCGCGTCCCATGGTGTTGTTGGCGGACCGGCTGTCGAGCAGGGCCTCGATCGGGGCCACCTTCGCGGCCTTGCGGCCGGCCGCCCAGGCCCCGATGACGCTGACGCCGACACCGATCACGGTGGCGGTGAGCAGCGGCCAGGCGGAGACGGTGATCCCCATGTTCGGCGGGGCCACGTCGAGGTCGATCAGGATGCCCCGCAGCAGTGGCGTGGCGGCGACGCCGGCCAGGCATCCCGCGATCGAACCGAGTGCGCCGACCACGGCGGCTTCACCGAGGATCATGCGGCGGACCTGATCGGGTCCGGCGCCGATGGTCCGCAGCAGGCCGATCTCCCGGCGGCGCATGCCGGTCGCCAGGACCAGCATGGAGGCGACGACGAAGACCGTGGTGAACAGGCCGAGGATCGCCATGGCGCTGATGAGCTGGACGCCGAGGAAGCGCTTGTGCTCGATGTACGCGGGCTGGAGTTCGGAGCGGCCGTCTCCGGAGACCACGGTGCCCTGACCGTCGAGGACCTTTCGGGCTCCGGCGGCGATCGCGGAGGCGGAGGCGCCCTCGTCGGCGATCAGGGCGATGGCGCGGACGCCGGGCTGCTGCTCGGCGGCGAACGCCTCGCTGAAGTAGTAGCCGGGGCCGTCCACGGTGCCGACGACGGTGAACCGCTCGCGGCCCTTGGCGATGTTGACGGTGAGCTCGCTGCCGACGGCCGCGTCCAGGGCCCGGTCGACCACGACCTCGCGGTCGCCGAACGGGGCCCGGCCGGAGAACAGCTCGTAGGGCGCCATCCGGGCGCTGTCCCAGCCGTGACCGGATTCCAGGGCTCCCTCGTCGGTGACGGGCTCGTCGCCGACGATCGCCTGGGCGTAGAAGGAGCGGTCCACCACGACGGAGGCCACTCCCGGAACCGCATCGAGTCCGGTCAGGAGGGGCGCGGCCTCGTCCTTGCTCCAGGGGATCCGGTCCTCGGGGCTGCCGTCCGCGTCGAGGGCCTGCTCGGGCAGGGCCAGGGCGGCGGTGCCGGCGTACCGGGGCTGGACGGTGGGGCGGGAGGAGTCGTAGATGACCAGGGTGGTGGTGATGAGGGCAACGCCGACCAGGACGGCGATGAAGGCACCGAGGAATCCGGACCAGCGTTCGCGGACGTTCGCGAGGATCAGCATCACGCCTCCAGTCCGGCCATGTGGGCGGCGATCGCGGCGGCGTTGGCGCTGCCCGGGTCCCGGCTCAGCGGTACGCGGTCGGCGATGCGGCCGTCCTTGAGGAAGACGACGACGTCGGCCTCGGCCGCCGCGACCGGGTCGTGGGTGACCATCAGGGTGGTCTGGCCCTGCTGATCGACCAGCATCCGCATCATCTGCAGCACCTCTTTGGAAGTGACGGTGTCCAGGGCGCCGGTGGGCTCGTCCGCGAAGAGCACGTCGGGCCGGGTGACCAGGGCGCGGGCCAGGGCGACGCGCTGCTGCTGGCCGCCGGAGAGCTCGCTGGGGCGGTGGCCGGCGCGGTCGGCGAGAGCGACCGCGGCGAGCGCGTTCGCGACCTGCTCGCGGCCGACCCTGCGGCCGGCGAACCGGGACGGCAGCTCCACGTTCTGGGCCGCCGTCAGCGACTCGACGAGGTTGAAGGCCTGGAAGACGAAGCCGATGTGGTCGCGGCGGAGCTTGGTGCGCTCCTTCTCGTTCTGCCGGCCGATGTCCACACCCGCGAGCACGATCCGCCCGTCGGTCGGCTGCTCCAGTCCCGCCGCGCATTGCAGCAGGGTGGACTTCCCGGAGCCGGAAGGGCCCATGATCGCGGTGAAGGTGCCGCGCGGGAAGCCGATGGAGACGCCGTCCAGGGCGGTCACGGAGCGATCGCCGGCGCCGTGGACCTTTCGTACTCCGTGGAGCTCGACCGCGTCCTGTACGGGGGTTCGCCTCGTTGTCGTCATGGGTCGATTCCACTGCACGAGGGGTGCGCGGGGCACTGACCCACCCTCTACTTCCGAGGTAGAGACAGCTCTACCCCTCGGGCTTCAAGGGCCGGGTTACGGTGAACCCATGCGTCCTACAACGGCCTGGCAGGCCATGGCTCAGCGTCCTTTGAGCTTCCTGACCTCGAGCTGGCCTTGGCGGTCCCTGGCCTATCTGACCGGGGGCGTCGTGGTCGGCGCGGCGGCCGTCCTGGTCTTCGCCGCCGGTCTGGCGGCGGGGCTGGCGCTGCTGGTGGTGCTGGTCGGCGTCGCGCCCCTGGTGGGGCTGGTACTGGCCTCCACCGTGGTGGCCTCGGTGGAGCGCCGCAGGCTGCGGCTGGTGGACCTCGATCACCTGCCCGATCCGCACCGCCGGCCGGACGGGCCGGGACCGAAGGACTGGGTGGCCACCCGGCTCAAGGAGCAGGTGACCTGGCGCGAGTTGGTGTTCACGCTGGTCTCGGCGGCCGCGCTGTGGTGGCTGGACCTGCTGGTGCTGGGCTTCTCCTTCGGGGTACCCGCCGTGACCATCGCCTCGGTGGACGGCGAGACCTGGCCCTGGACGGTCTTCGGCGGGATCGTGCTGCTCGCCTCGCCCTACACCGTGACCTCGTGGGCGGGGGCGCGGGCCGCCATGGCGCGTACCTTCCTGGCGCCGCGCGACCGGGAGCTCGGCGAGGAGCTGCGCGAGGTGCGTGCTTCGCAGTCCCGCCTGCTGGACTCCTTCGACGCCGAGCGGGTGCGGATCGAGCGCGATCTGCACGACGGGGCGCAGCAGCGGCTGGTCTCCCTGGGGATGACCCTCGCGATGCTGCGGCTGGACACCCCGGACGGCTCTCCCCAGGCCGAGTTGCTCACCAAGGCGGAGGGCCAGCTCTCCACCGCCCACCAGGAGTTGCGGGCCCTGGTGCGGGGGCTCAACCCGCCGGTGCTGGCCGATCACGGGCTGGTCGCGGCGATCGAGGACTACGCCGGCCGCTTCCCGATTCCGGTCACGGTGGACCTGCGGCTGCCCGAGCGGCTGCCCAGGAAGCTGGAGACGACCATGTACTACCTGATCAACGAGGCCATGACGAACATCGCCAAACACAGCGGGGCCAGTGGCGCGCAAGTGCGGGGCCGCTACCATTCCGACTTGTTGATCTTCGACATCACGGACGACGGCCGCGGCGGCGTCGATCCGGAGGCGGGCAGCGGCGTGACCGGGCTCGCCGACCGGGTCGCGGCGCTCGACGGCCGGATGCGGGTGTCGAGCCCGGTCGGTGGTCCCACCCTGCTGCATGTGGAGGTTCCGTGTCGCATCGCCTGATCGTGGCGGAAGACGCCGTCCTGTTGCGCGAGGGCCTGGTCGGGCTGTTGCAACGGGTCGGGCACGAGGTGGTGGCCGCGGTCGGCGACGCCGACGCCCTGGTCTCGGCCGTGCGCGCGGAGCGGCCGGACCTGATCGTCACCGACGTGCGGATGCCGCCGTCGATGGGCGACGACGGCCTGCGGGCGGCGGTGGGGCTGCGCGAGGAGTTCCCCGGGCTGCCCGTGCTCGTCCTCAGCCAGTACGTGGAACGCTCCTACGCGTTGGGCCTGTTGGACTCGGGCGGCGGGGCCGGGGTGGGCTACCTGCTCAAGGAGCGGGTGAGCGCGGTGGCCGATTTCACGGCGGCGATCGATCGGGTCGCCGCCGGCGGGACGGTGGTGGACCCCGAGGTGATCCACCAGCTAGTGAGGCTGCAGAAGGACCCCCTGGAACGGCTCAGCCCGCGTGAACGCGAGGTGCTCGGGCTGGTCGCGGAGGGCCGGACCAACGCCAGTCTCGCCGCGCACCTGTTCATCAGTGAGGCGGCCGTGAACAAGCACATCGGCAACATCTTCGCCAAGCTGGACCTGCCGGTGGACACCGATGGCCACCGAAGGGTGCTGGCGGTCCTCGCCTTCCTGCGGGCATGACGGGACCCCCGTCCTTCCCGGGGGTCCGGCGGGACGGGGATCCGGCGGGACGGGGGGACGGGGGTCCGGTCCACGTGGTCAGTCGATGCCTTCGATGATGCGGAAGTCGCGCTCGACGCCGTCGGGGAGGGCCACCCGCGCCTTCTGGTACGCCTCGCTCTCGTATGCCGCGACGGCCTGTTCGAAGCTGTCGAACTCGACCAGGACGACGCGTTGCGTGATTCCGGCCTCGTGGGCGACCACTCGACCGCCACTGGACGGGATCCGGGACAGGAGGCGCCCGCCCGCGGCCTGGACAGCCGGACCGGCCAGCTCGTCGTAGGCAGTCAGCCCCTCAGGGTCGGAAATCGCGGGGTAGACACTGACCCAGTAGCCCTTGGCCATGGAAGCCTCCTGTGTTCGGCCGGACACGTCCGACTTCGAATTGACACTCAGATCGACCGGTCCCGGCGACGGGTTCTGCGGTCAGTCGCATCGTCGTATGCGCAGGTTAGGGCTTGATCTGCCGTCTAGGGAAAGACCGGTACGGGATAGGCTCAGAACGGATCGTTATCAATCGGCGGGGAGGGCACGTGGCGCCGGACACGGTGAGCCTGCGGTACTTCCTGGTGCTGGCGCAGGAGTTGAACTTCACGCGCGCGGCCGCACGGATCGGTATCGCACAGCCCGCACTCAGCGCCCGGATGCGCCGGTTGGAGGCGGAACTCGGTACGGCCCTGCTGGTCCGCAACACCCGAAGCGTCGTGTTGACCACGGCCGGTGCGGCTTTGGCGGAGTCCGCGCCGCCCGCGCTGGCGGCACTGGACCGGGCCTGGGACACCGCCCGGAGCACGGCGGCCGGTGAACTGGGCACGCTGCGCATCGGATACAGCCTCAGCGCCGGGGCCGAGACGGTACCGGCCCTGGTGGACAGACTGATGCGCGGCAACAGCGGACTCCAGGTCCGCGCGGACCCGATGGCGACACCGGAGATCTCCCCCGCGGTCGCCGACGGCCGCATCGATGCCGGGATCACCCGCGGTGAACAGCCGGGCCCTGGCGTGCGCCGGGTCCTGCTGCGGCGGGCGCGCATCGGAGTCCAGCTGGCGCAGCACCATCCGCTGGCCGAACACCCGGAGATCGAGATCGCCGACGCGGCCGCGTACCCGCTGCGACTCCCGGACCGTGCGGCCAACCCCGTGATCCACGATCAGCTGTCCGCACTGTTCCGAGACATCCGACCACGCCCCCGATTCCACACGCCCGCAGTCTCTTTCGACATGTCTCAGCGCGACCTGCGCGACGGGGCCACCCTCGCCCCGGCCGGCGAAGCCGCGGCCACGGTACAACCGGCCGGTCTCACCTGGCGACCACTGCGGGGCGCGCCCAGCCTGACGATCCATCTGGTCCTCCCGCGCGAGCAGTCGCCACTGCACCGCCGCATCCGTGCCGTCGCCAAGACCCTGGCGCACGAGCTGAACTGGCTGCCGGGCTGACGCGCAAGAGGTCAAGCGAGACGGACGCCCGCGGTGGCGAGGCCGAAGAGCTTGCGCCCGGCGGACTTCGCGGTGATGACGACGGCGGGGGTATTGCTGAATGGGCGTCACGCGGCCTCACCGCGAACGATCCCGGGGTCTCTCGGATCCGGTCAGGCGTCAGGTGTTGCGGTAGAACATCGTGCACACCAGTACCGAGTTGTCGGTCATCAGCCAGGCGCGGTAGTCGGTGGAGTCATTCTGGTTGCGGCGGCAGTTCGCGGCGCTCGCGTCGGCCGGGGCGCGGTAGACGCCGGTGATGTGCAGGACGTAGTCGTAGTCGGCGGGGATCCTGGTGGCCTTGCAGTCCACGAGGGTGAAGGTGCCGAGCTGGAGGCTGTTACTCGGCCCCTTCCCGAGGACGCAGTAGCCGACGTGGAAGATGCGCGTCAGGCAGAGGTTGGTGGTCTTGTAGCGCCAGTTCGTCCGGCCGTTGCCGCTGGGGCAGTCCCCGTTGACGACGGAGCTGATCTGGACGTGGGCCTGCTCGGTGTCGCAGCGGACGGGGCCGGGCGGGACGTCCACGTTCCACTTGCCCGGGTACCCGGTGGCGTAGAGCAGCAGGCAGGAACCCTGCCGGACGGCACGGAAGGCCTCCTCAGTTCGGTCACGAGTGGGAGTGGGGGTCGGGGTGGGAGTGGGAGTGGGGCGGACCGTGTCGCTCGTGCTCGAGCCCGTCTTCGCCTCCGGCGTCGGGGTGGGCGCGGGGGTACGCGTCGGCGTGGGCCTCTCGGACGGAAAGGGGAGTCCCCTGGGGGTGGAGGCGGGTGTGGTGGCCACGGAAGGGGTGCTCCGCGCGTCGGCGGACGCCCCCTGCGTGAGCGTCCACGGCTGCCAGACGAGCAGCGCGATGGCCAGGAGCACGGCGACGGCCCAGCCGGCCGTGCCGCTGCTCCCTCCGGTACCTCCTGTACCGCCCTCACCACCAGCACCGGCGTTCCGAGCCAGCCTGCGCAGTTCGGCTTCGCGGCGACGGCGGACCTCCTCGGCCCGGCGCTGCCGCTCCTGGCGGACGGCCGCCTCCCCGGGGTCGGTGAGTACGGGGATGCGCGGCGGCGCGTGCCCTGCGACGGCTCCACCCGCCGCGGAGCCGGTCGCGGTGCGGTCCGCGTCGAGGGCGCGCCCGTGGGCCTCGTACGCCGTGATCGTCGCCGTCCACTCCACCGGCAGCCAGCGCCGCCCGCGCCTGGGCGCGGAAACGGCGGTCGCCAGGACAGTGGCGAGGTCGGGACGCCGGCGCGGCTCGAACGCCAGGCACGGCTCGATCAACGGGGCCAGGCTGGTGGGCAGGCCGGTCAAGTCGAGCCTTCCGCCCTGGACATGAGCCAGCAGCACCATCGAGGACTCCACCTCCCGGTACGGCGGGCGCCCCACGGCGAGGTGGAAGAGGGTGGCCCCCAGGGAGAAGACGTCCGACGCCTCGGTCGACGCCTCGCCGCGCGCCTGCTCCGGAGAGGTGAAGGCGACGGTGCCCAGGGTGAGCGACGTACGCGTGCGTTCGACGGCGTGCGAAATGCCGAAGTCGATCAGGAGCGGGCCGGTCAGCGGCAGCAGGGTGTTCTGCGGTTTGACGTCCCGGTGGACGACCCCGCTGCCGTGCAGGGACATCAGTGCCTGCACCATTCCCGCGGCGACGGACGGCACGGCCCAGGCGGCCAGCGGCCCCTGCTCGCGTACGAGATCGGCAAGGGACGGGGCGGGTACGTACTGGATGGCCATCCAGGGCCGAGGGGCTCCGGGGTCGGCGTCGAGTACGCGGGCGGTGTACGCGGCGTCGACGCGCCGGGCCAGGTCCACCTCCCGTGCGAACCGCTCCCGGTCGAGGCGCTCCACGGGGCCGTGGGCGAGCAGAGTCTTGACCGCGACGAGCGGGCCCCCCGCCGCCGGGCGCGCCAGATAGATCCGGCCCATGCCGCCGGAGGCGAGCCGCCACAGCAGGCGGTAGCCGCCGAGGCGTCGGGGATCTTCGGCGCCGAGACTCTGTACTGCGATACCGGTCATGATCGCCTCCGCTTCGGTCAGCGCCCGCAGGCGGAAACGATGATCAGTAAGGAGAGGCCGAGGACGGCCGCGGTCGTGCAGCCCACACAGCCCGTGCCTTCCCCGGCGGGGGCTTTGGCGGCGGTCTCCACCTGGCCGCCCAGGCGGAGTCCGGGGTGCCGGATGGCGTAGTGGTCCGTGTGCCCCCGTTCGGCCTCGGACTCGGTGCCCCAGGGGGTCTTGAATCCGCATTCGCCGCACCAGAACCGGTAGGTCATCACTCTTCTCCTCGGGTCTGCGGAGGGCGGCCGGTGGTGGTGGGGCGGGTGGCCGCCGGAGGACTCCTCCTGCTCCGAGCGTGGTGTCCGCGCAGGTCGGGGTACAGGTCATGGCACCGGTCACGTATGACCGGTCGCCGCCCGCTACGCTCGCCTGCGATCCGGGCCGGTCCTGCGGCCCCGGTAGGGGAGGGATCGCCGCGTGCCGTCCGATCGACTCGTGCGACTGGCCTCGTTGTTGAAGCTCATGCGGCAGCGGTCGGGGCTGACGCAGGAGGAGTTGGCCGCGAAGTCGGGGGTGAGCGAGAGCACCATCCGGCGGCTGGAGAGCGGCAGGGCCCCGAACCCGACGCTGCTCTCGTTGGAGAAGCTGCAGGAGGCGCTGGCGGCCGGGCCCGAGGACCGCAGGGAGCTGGCCGAGCTGCTCGCGAGCGGGCGCGGCGTTCCGGCTCACCCGGACGGGGTGGTGGGAGAGCTGGGCGGGGCGCATGGGGAAGGCACCGCGGATGAGCCTGGCGAGGTGCAGCCCGGGCGGCTGCGGTCCCCCGCGGCCCCTTCCGCGGCGCTGGTCCGGGACGAGGTGCTGTCCGCGGCCCGTGACGTGGCGCTGGAGATCCGGCGCCGCTGGCGGCTGGAGGAGGAACGGCGCCGGGTCCACGACCCCTTCCCGCTGCCGGTGCGGTGGCGGCGTACCGACCCCGCCCTCAGCGATCACGAGGCAAACGTCGAACGTCTCCCGCCGGGCGCCGCGGCGCCCGACCGCGACGACCTGGGCGGCGACCTGCCCATGGTGGCCGATTTCTACCGGCGCAGGCACTCCGGGCGCCTGGTGGTCCTCGGCCGGGCGGGCTCGGGAAAGTCCGTGCTCACGATCCGGTTCGTGCAGGACTTCCTGGAGACCCGCACCGCCCTGGACCGCGTACCCGTGATCTTCAGCATCGGCTCGTGGGACCCGACGGCCAGGACCCTGCGCGCGTGGATGACCGAACGGCTCGTACGGGACCACCCGCACCTGGCGGTTCGCGCGGCGGGCACATCGATGGCCGGCGCCCTGATCGAGGCCGATCTCGTCCTGCCGGTCCTGGACGGGTTCGACGAGATGGCGGAGGGGCTGCGGGGCAGGGCCCTGGAGCGGCTCAACGAGTTCTCCTCGCCGCTCCTCCTGACCAGCCGGCGCGAGGAGTTCGCCGAGGCGGTGGACACGGCGGGCACGCCGCTGATCTGGGCCACCGTCATCGAGCTCGCGGACCTCACCGTCGACGACGTCGCCGCCTACCTGCCGCGAACCGCCCGGCGGAGCGGGGGCCGGGGCGGCGGTCACGGCCGGGGCGTGTGGGACGCGGTGACGGAGCGGCTGCGCGAGCGGTCCGAAGAGGGCGATGGCAACGATGGCAGTGGCAGTGGCAGTGGCGCAGGGGAGCCCCTGACCGGAGCCCTGCGCACCCCCCTGATGACCGCCCTGGCCCGGACCCTCTACAGCGAACGGACCGGGGCCGACCCGGCCGAGCTGCTGGACGCGGAGACGTTCCCCGACGAGAGCTCCATCGAGGAGCACCTGCTCGCCGGCTTCGTCCCGGCGGTCTACCGGCGCCGTGCCCCGGGGGCGGAGCATGCGCGGAACTGGGATCCGGACCGGGCCGAGCAGTGGCTCGGCTACCTCGCTCACCATCTGGCACACCCCGACCGGGAACGCCAGGACCTCGCCTGGTGGGAGATCGGCGACTTCCTGCCGCGCCGGCAGCGCGTACTGAGCGTGGCGCTGACCGCCACCCTCTGCGCCGCCCTCAGCACCTGGGTGATCGGCCTCCTGATCGGCCCGCTCTCCGCGTGGCGAACCCTGTTGGAGGGGGCGCTGATGGGCCCCGCGGCGGGGCTCGCCTTCGCGGCCGTGTACGGGGGCATGATCGCCCGGGGCGACGGCACCTTCGAGCCCACCCGTGTACGCCTGCGCCTGCCGGGCGGCGGTCCGGGGCCGGATCCCGTACGGGGCGCCGTGGCGCGGGGTCCGGGCGTACGGGGTCCGGCGCGCGCACCGCTGCGGGTGTTCACGGCGCGGTTCGGCGCGGTCATGGCGGGCGGGTTCGTGATGGGCGTGGGCTGCGCCTGCGCCCTGGCGGTCGAGCGGCAACTGGCGTACGGGGCCCTGGTGCTGAACCTCGAGGTCCTGGAGGGGGTGGCCGTGAACATGCTCGTCTTCGGCCTGATCTTCGGTGCGGGGGCCGGGCTGGTCTTCGGGCTGCTGGCGGCTTTCGAGGCGCCGCTGGACGTCGCCTCCGTAGCGGACCCGATCAGCCTGCTCGCCGCCAACCGGGCCACCGTCCGCCGACAGGTCGTGGCGCTCGTCCCGCTGCTCGCCCTTTCGGTCGCCTTCGGCGGCGGACTGATCGTGACACTGCTGGACGGCTTCCTCGGGGACCTGAACTGGGAGGCGTGGGACGGGCTCTTCATAGGGACGGTCGTCGGTCTCGGGGGCGGGGTCTCGTACGCGCTGTCGTTCACCGCGTGGGGGCGCTGGGTGGTGCGGGCCAGGCTGTGGCTGCCGATGACGGGCAAACTGCCGTGGGACACGGCCGCGTTCCTGGACGATGCCTACCGGCGCGGGGTGCTGCGCCAAGCGGGCGCGGTGTACCAGTTCCGCCACGTACGCCTCCAGCACCACCTGGGCCGCACGTACCGGCGCCGCCAGGCCCAAAGGTCGCAGCGGTGGGCGTCGGTGGGAGCGGGGCGCGGGCCGACCGCATCGCCGAGGGGCGCGAGGCGGACGAGGCGGTGACGGGCCCCCGGCCCCGGCCCACTGGCGGCCGGTGATCAGACGCGGAAGACCGATCCCACGAACTCCGCCAGGAGGCGTTCCTTCAACGGCCCCGGCAGTGCGTCCAGCAGCATGAGGACGGGAGCCGTCCGGGCGGGCAGCTTCCCGTCGCCGCCGAGGCCCGCGAAGGCCAGGACGCCGGCGATCTCGTCGGGTCCGAGGGTCTCCGGGTCGAGGCCGACGGCCAGCTCGACGAGACCCGGGTCCACGGTCACCGGCGGGAGCGCGCGGGCCGCGGCGAGGGCGGCAGCGAGGTCCGTGACCAGGGCGTCCACCTGGCCGACGGTGGCCGGGGTCAGGGTGAGGTGCAGGTTGGGCGGCAGGCCGTCGAAGGAGAGCTGGGGCTGCAGGTACCAGCCGCGCTCCCGCATCTCGTCGGCGAGGTGCAGCAGGAGGCTGAGGTCGGGTGCCGCCTCGTACGCCGGTCCGTCATCCTGTGTACCGCCACCCTCGGCGGCGTCGCCCCGGGGGGCCCCGGCTGTGAACGCCACCAGCCCGGCGGCCGGTTCGCCCAGGACGCGCAGGCCGTCGATCCCGCGCAGCCCCGAGAGCAGCCGGTCCGACGCCTCGGCCACCCTTGCGGCCAACGCGGTGTAGCCGTCCTCACCGACGTACTGGAGCACCGCCCATGCCTGGGCCAGCAGGCCGCCGGACTTCGTGCCCTGGACCGTCGGGTTGACCACCGGGTAGCCGGGCCAGCCCGCGTGGGCGAAGTACTGGTACCGGCGCAGTTCGGCGTCCCGGTACAGGACGACGGAGGCGCCCTTGTCCGCGTACCCGTACTTGTGCAGGTCCACGGAGAGCGAGGTGACTCCGGGCACGGACAGGTCGAAGGGCGGGACCTCGCGTCCGGCCCGCCTCAGGTGGGGCAGGAGCCAGCCGCCGATGCAGGCGTCGACGTGGCAGAGCACGCCGCGCCGCGCGGCGGCCGCTGCGATCTCGGGCACCGGGTCGATCACCCCGTGGGCGTACGAGGGCGTCGAGGCGACCACGAGCGCCGTGCGGTCGGTGAGGGCGGCGGCCATGGCGTCGGCGTCGGCGCGGAAGGTGACCGGATCGACGGGGACGACGACGGTCTCCAGCCCCAGGTAGTGGGCGGCCTTGTGGAAGGCGGCGTGCGCGGTGGACGGGAGCACGAGCTGCGGCGCGGTGATCCCCCGCACGGCCCGCGCGTGGTCCCGTGCGGTCTTCACCGCGAGCAGGATGCTCTCCGTCCCGCCGCTGGTGAAGGTGCCCTGGGCGCCGGGTGCGCCGAGGACCGCCGCGACGGCGCCCACTAGGTCGTTCTCCAGCCGGGCCACGCTCGGGAAGACGGTCGGGTCGAGCCCGTTGACGGTGGCGTACGCGGTGTAAGCGGCGGCGGCCAACTCGTCGAGGCCGTCGAGGCCGGCGTCGTAGACGTAGGCGAAGGTCCGGCCACCCCGGGTGGGCGCGTCGCCCTCCCGCAGGGAGCGCAGTTCGGCGAGCACGTCGTCCGGGGTGCGGCCGCCCGGCAGGGCGCGGGTGGGTTCAGTCGACACGGGTGTTGTTCTCTTCCTGCCGGGGCGGTTCGGACGGTACGGGTACGGGGTCGTGCGCGCCGACCCCGGCGGGGTCCTCGCGGTAGCGGTGCAGCAGCCACAGACTGGCGGCGGTGAGGACGGCGGGGAGGACGCTCATGCCCGCCGTGATGCCGGTGAGGGCCGCCTCGGGCTGAGCCACCCGGTGGTCTGCGTCGGAAGAGCGGAACCCGGTCACCGCGAGGACCAGGGCGAAGACTCCCGCGCCGAGCGCGAACGCCAGGGTTTCGGCGGCTGTCCACAGCCCGGTGAACGTCGCGGCGCGGCGCTTGCCGGTGCGGGCCGCGTCCGCGGCGAGGGTGTCCGCCAGCATGGTCAGCGGGAGCAACTGCAGTCCGGCGTACGCCACTCCGACGACCGCGACCGCCGCGTAGCCGAGACCTGCCCCGGCCGTCGGGGTGAGGGCGAGCAGCAGGGCGCCGACGAGGAACAGCAGCGAGGCGGCCCACTGCGCGTTCTTCACGCCCCACCGCCGGGACAGCCCGCTCCACAGCGGCATGACGAGGACGAGGGGGCCGATCAGGCACGCGAAGAGCGGGGTGACGGCGGTCGGCGAACCGAGGGTGTACGTGGCGAAGTACTGCACGCCGGCGAGCATCACGCCGACGGCGAGGGCCTGCAGCGTCCACATACCGGCGAGATGGAGGAACGGCCGGTGGGACCGGGCGGTCGCCAACTGGGCGCGCAGCGACGGCTCGGACTCGCTGCGGGCGGCCCGCGGTGCCCATCGGGTGGTGAACCAGGCGCCGAACATGCCGAGGGCCAGCAGCACGGCGACGGCGGCCCCCATCAGCCGGTAGCTCGCCGGACTGCCCCCGTCGGCCTGCGCGAGGGCCGGAGCGAGTGCTCCGGAAAGCAGGATCGCGACGCCCAGAAAGCCCACCCGCCAGCCGAGGATCCGGCCGCGTTCGGCGGGGTCCTCGGTCATCTCGGCGGGCATGGTCACGTACGGCACCTGGAAGACGGCGTACGCGGTGGCGGCCAGCAGGAAGACCACGGCCACGTATCCGGCGGCGGCGGCGCCGCGCAGCGGGGGCGCCGCGAACAGGAGGGCGAACAGCGGGGGCAGGGTGCACGCGCCGGCGAGCAGGAAGGGCCGGCGGGGGCCGCCGCGCAGTCGGCTGCGGTCGGACACCACACCGACCAGCGGGTTGATCAGGACGTCCCACGCCTTGGGCAGGAAGACCGCCGCCCCGGCGACGGCCGCCGGGACCGCGAGGATGTTGGTCAGGTAGTAGAGCAGGATCAGCCCCGGCACGGTGGCGAACGTGCCGGTGCAGAGCGAGCCGAGGCCGTACCCGATCCGCACGCGACGCGGCAGGGGCGGAGCCGGCGCGCGGTGGGCACGGAGGTCTGCTGGCATGCGCAGATCATCAGCGAACGGACGAGGGGGTGACAAGGGGTGAGTATGACGGCGGCATGAACTCCACCTGTGGACCCGACCGCCTTGGCCGGCGGATGCCATGCATCCGGTCCCCGGTCGCCCTCGGCGCGGTTCAGCGAAGGTACGCCCGGCCCTGGCTGCTTGCGATACCCCTCCAGGTGCCACTGTGCGTCGAGTACGCGGCACTGACCGGTCTTGGGCAAGACCCCTGAGCAGGGCAAAGCCGTGAGAAGACGGTCCCGCGGTGCCGTAGAGTGGGTTTCAGCGACGCGGGGTGGAGCAGTTCGGTAGCTCGCTGGGCTCATAATCCAGAGGTCGCAGGTTCAAATCCTGTCCCCGCTACTGAACAGAAGGGCCCGGATCCACAAGGATCCGGGCCCTTCTGCCGTACCCGGGAATGCGGCGGACGTCGCGGCACCCTGCCACGTGGCCCTCCCCCGCCGGTGTACAGCGGCTCGCCACCAAACCGGTGCATCCGAAGGGCTGCCGCGAGGCGAAGGGTGAGCGGGCGGCTCGCGGGCGCTCCCCCGCTGCGGGGGACGTCGGCCGGGCTCGGGTGATCCGCTGGACTTGGATGGGGAGGCGGGCTGTCATGGCCGGAGCGGGGATCGTGCAGGATCCGTACGGAGAACTCGGTCATGCTCTGCCGCTGGACCGGGAGGTGCACTTCCGGCTCGCGGCCCAGGTTCTTGCCTGGAATTCCGAGACGGCTCCCCCGCCGGCAGACATCGACCTGGCCGCACTCGAACTGACGGGCCACGCCAGGGTCGTCCTGGACGAGCTGGAAGCCCGGCTCGCCGGTCTGCCGGGCGGCTCCGTACTCCGGGAACTGACGGCACACGCCCTCGCGGATGCGGGACGGCGCCTGGCGGTGACGTCCTCCGGGCTCGGCACCCTGGCCTACGCGCAGGCCAGGGCCCGCCTCGTCAGGGGCCTCCACGGCTCCCTCGACCGCCTGGAGCCGACTCCCCGGATGTAGCAGGCGGGCGATGCGGGAGCGTGGCAGCGCAGTCGGCGGGGAGCGGCCACGCCTACTGGTAGGAGGGGTTGTCCCAGGGGCCGATGCTGCGGGAGCGGACCGGTTCCACGAAGCGCGGCGGGACGCTGTGCGGGTGGTCGGGGCCCCAGTTGGTGGCATCGCCCTCCATGACGACGCGGGCGTCGGAGGTGTACCAGTCCACGAGATCGCTGTCGGAGCGCACGATCCACGTACAGCCCAGCCGCTCGTCGGCGGTGAAGTCGCCGTGCCGGATGAGGGCGGGGCGCCAGAAGTAGGTTCCGGGCCACATCTTGCCGTAGTTGTAGTCGAAGGCGCCGTCGAGGCAGTAGGCCTCTTCCGTGCACGGGTGGTGGGCCAGCGGCTCCTCGCGCCAGCCCGGCTTGGCCTTGATCAGTCGGCTGTAGAAGCCTGACTTCGCGTCGCGGGCCAGCATTTTGATGTAGAGGCCGGGGACCGGTGTGCCGCCGAGATCGAAGCGCATGGGGCTGCCGTCGCGCACGTCGATCCAGGGCATGTCGGAGGTCTGCAGGACGATCAGCTTCTGGTCGGGGCGCAGGCCGGCCCGGTCGGCGTCCGCGAGGTCGAAGCGCCAGTCGCCGTACTCGCGGAACAGCAGGATCTCGGTGCCGGCCTCGGCGGTGACACGAGGGGTGTGGACTCCGGCCGGAGCCATCCAGAATCCCTCGGGGCCGAGCACCGTCTCCCCGACGGTCACGCGGCCCGAGAGGACGTACCACTCGGTGGCCGCGTGGTGGACTCCGGCCGGGCGCGACCAGTCGGTGGTGAAGCGGACCTTCAGCGAGGCCGAGCCGTCCTCCTCGTCGTAGCTGAGGTTGCGCTGGCGGGCAGCGCCCTCCGCGTGTTCGAACTCGCCTGCGTGCCAGATCAGATCTCGCTCGTCCACCAGTTCCACGTGCGGTCGCATGAGGGCTCCTCCCCACTCCGATTTCCGGTACGGAATGTAGCGTTAAATAAAAGCCGATACAAGATGTACCGTTAACCAGGTGACCCAACCCGGCCGTCCCGCGGGACCGACCTCCGAGACCGCGACCGTGGTCCTGACAGCCGCTCTGGAGCTGCTGCTCACCGAGGGCGCGGCAGCACTCTCCGCGCAACGGCTGCACTCCGTGACGGGCGTCTCGCGCTCGACGATCTACCGGCACTGGCCCACGCCGCACGCCGTGCTCGCGGCGCTGATCGAGGTCGCACCGCGCCCTGCCGTCTCCCTCACGGGAGAGGCCCGCGCCGACCTGCACGCCGAGGTGGACGCACTGTGCGACCGGCTTCGTGACCGGCCGGTCGGCGGCTTCCTCCACGCCATCGTCGCGGCGGCGGCCTGGGACTCCACGATGGCCGAGTTGCGGCGCCGGTACGTGGAAGACCTTCTGTCGCCCTTCCATGCGGCCGCTTCCTCCGCCGGTCTGACCGGTGGAGCACGCGAGGACGCGGTCTCCGCGATCGTTTCGCCGCTCTTGCTCGACGCTCTGCTCCTGGACCGGCCTGCGGCGCGCGAGCGCGCGCACCGGACGGTCGACGCGCTCCTGACCCGAATCCCCTCGTAGGCCGGAGCCGCGCTCTGGGCGCTGCGGGCCGTTCGCCGGCGGAGAACTCCTCACCGCCAGCGCCTCCACCTGGACAGATGTCGTAGCCGGCCCGGCTCCCACCTCGGATACCGTGTTCCCCTACGGGGTGCCATAACGGATGTGACGCCCCCACCCGGAGGTAGTCAGCGTATGAGTTCCAAGCGCAGCAAGAATCCAGCCCTGCCCGTACTTGACGACGCATTCCGACTCGCGTCGGTCAAGGACGCCGAAGAGTCGGCCCGTGACTTGGCCGCGCGGCTGGCCACCACCGAGCTGCGTCGCGCCTCCCACCCGGGCCGGGTCACCTGGGACCCCACCGACCAGGCCGAGCCCGTACCGGTCCCGCCGACCGTGGTCGACGGTGACGGGGACCTGTGGCTGCGGGACCGGGGCACCGGCACCTGGACCATGCCCGAGTTCAACCCGAAGGACTTCCCGGACCGCTGTGGCGAGGTTCTGACGTGGACCCAGCTTGCCCGCGAGTTCGGCCCGCTGACCGCACTGGCCGACGACCGCCGCATCGGCGGCGGCCGGCGCTGACCGCGCAGCCTTCTGCGCGACCGCGCCCCTGAAGCGCCCGTTACGGGTGGCTGGGAGCTCCAGCTCACCGCCGAGCTCGACGACGGCGGCGAGCAGGTGAGCTTGGTGGTGGCGTGCGACGGCCTCGAGCAGCGTGGTGCGGGCCTGGCGCCACCCGATGTCCTCGGCGAGGACGTCTTCGTCCGGGTCCTCGAGGGCCTCACGCCGCGGAGCGGCCGCAGCGTCGAAAGCGGCCAGGGCGGCGTGCAGCTCGGCGTCGAGAGCGGCGGCCGAACGCAACGGGGCGCTGATGAGGATGCGTGAAAATGGCTGGGCCCGCGCTTCCGTGACGGCTACGCCGATCCAGCGCGACGGGGCGGTTGGACCTCCCGGTGGCACGTCCACACGTGCCACCGGGAGGGGCTCACCTTCGGGTGACAGCCACCAGCAGCCCGGTGACGGTGGTCATGAGCACCATCACGGCGAGGGCTCCGGTGACCGCAACGGACCAGGCGGGGCGGTGACGGAGCAGGACCAGGGCGGGCTGTGGTTGTGCAGCGCAGTTGGCCCTTGGCCTCGCAGTGGGCTACTGAGCGTTCCGGCTTGTCCCGCAGCCGTGCGTGGTACCTGGGCGGTCCGCTGTCGGTGGTTCCCCGTACGGTCTGCTCATGGTCGATCAGCAGTGGAATGGTGTCCGTCAGCGTGTGGTCGCGTTGGGTGAACTGTCGCCGAGCGGCGAGGTGTTCGGCTCGCACGGGCACCGGTGGGTCCTGGAAGACCCGCTGACCGATGACGGGCTCGCCGACCTCGAAGCGCAGGTAGGTGTGCGGTTGCCGGATGACTACCGGAGCTTCCTCACCTGCGTGGGCGCCGGCGGCGCGGGTCCGGCATACGGCCTTTTCCCCGTTCGGCGCGTGCAGGGCCGCTGGCGCTGGGAAGGGGACGGCGCCGAGCTGGCCGACTTGGCCATGCTCGACCGGCCGTTTCCTGAACACGGCCCGGACCCCGAAGCCCTCGACGCGCTTCTCGCCGTCCGTCCAGAAGAGGAGGACTTCGAGGTCGAGGACTTCGACGACGCCATCGAGGCGTGGGACGAACGCTGGGAATCTCTGATGTTCGCCCCCGAGCGCACCGCCGGCGCCATCGTGATCTCTCACCTCGGCTGCGCCCAGCGGGAGTGGCTGATCATCAGCGGCGCCCACCGCGGCACCGTCTGGTCCGACCTCCGGGCAGACGACGTAGACCTCGTCCCGCTCCTCGACCGGGCCGGGAAGCCGGTCACCTTCGCTCGCTGGTACACCGACTGGCTGCAGGAGGCGGAGCTCACCGCACACCAACCGGCTCCGAACGCCTGACGCAGAATGGCGGGCAGGACACTTCAACGTCGACACGATGAGTGCTGTAGCTGGCCTTGAGCGCCGTGGTTGGCCCGACGTATGCACGTACCGTTCGGTCATGCTCAGTGGCCTGCCCGCGGCACGTGGGACCTGTGCGTTCTGATGTCAGCGGCCCCGCGTACGGTCTGCGCATGGTTGATCAGAGGCTCTCCACTGCATCGATAGGCGACTTCGCGACCTGGGAGCCGGTGCTGCGGCTCCTTCTGGCCGAACAAGCGCGGGGGCAGGTTGCCAGGCCCGTTCGAGTGGCCGGGCGCATAGGGCGAGGGGGCTGGAGTCTGGCTCTGACGCGACGGATGCCGCCGCCCGGCCGGGCCGCTCAGGTAGAGGACATGCGGGAGGAACTCGACGCGGTGGAGCGGGTGCAGGACGCGCTTGCGGCCGCTGGAGTCGACGACGTCTCGTTCACGGCGGAGATACACCCGACCGGGAAGACCGTGCTCCGCCTGCTGGGTCCCAGCCCCGCCGTCGAACCCGGCATAGGTACCCCGCACCCGGGGGCGCTCATCCTGGTCGATGGCGCTCTCCCCGAGCCCTGGCGCCGCCTCCCCGAACCGGCTCCCGGGGCAGCGCCGGCCCCTTCGGCGGACCTGGAGTTGCTGGAGCGGACACTGCGTGAACGCTTGCCGCACGCCATCGGCGCGACGGAGGAAGAGATCTCCGCCGCCGAATCGCGCCTGGGCGTCACGCTCCCCGACGAGCTCAAGGCCCTCTACCGGGTGACGCGGGCACGGTGGGAGGACCTGGGTGACGACTACGAAGCAGCGATGAGGGAGTGCGAAGCGGTCGGATGCGAACTGTTCGATCTCGACGGCTTGTACGTCGCCGACGCGGCGTCGCGTGACTGTCGCTGGGAGTTCGCGGCGACGAAGGCCGTCGTCACTCGGCCCGACGCCATGGTGCAGGGCCTCGTCGGCTCACCCGGCTGGATCGCCTTCGGCGACAACGGGGGCGGAGACCGGCTGGCCGTCGATCTGACGCCCGGCCCCCGCGGACACACGGGCCAGGTCATCATGCTCTCCCACGAGGAAAGCATCGGCGCCGAACTCGTTGCCCACTCCCTCACCGACCTGGTGCTGGGCAGACTCGGCGCGGAGCCCAGACCCCGAGAGGAGCGGCCACCTGCCGTTGCCAGGGTCAACATCGCAAGCCTGACCAGCATCCAGGCCGCCGCGCACCCCGGCCTGGAGGCCCTGTCCATAGGCGTGTGGGACGGTGCGCCGCTCAGTCTCGCCCTCGTCGCCCGGCTACCCCGCCTGCGCACCCTGACCGCTTACCCCGGCACCCTGGCCGACCCGTTGGAGATCGCCGAGCTCACGGAGCTGGAGTTCCTGGAGCTCGGCCCGGAGGAGTGGAGGGTTCTCTTGGACGCCGGAGCAGTACCGCGCAGCCTGTCGGCCGCAGCCATCGAGGTGCACGGCGACCGGGACCCCCTGCCGATCGTGGCCATCGCCAACGAGATCCTGGCCCTTTGGGACCGGCCCCAGATCATCCAGACCGTCCTCGAAGGAGATCTCGGACCGCTGGCGTAGCCAGGAGGGCGAGCGACCGGTCGCGAGGACGTACCGCCTCGGTTCGGTCAGGCCAGCCACTTGTTCCCCGTAGGTCCGGCGCCGGTACTGGCTCTGATCGCAGCAGACAGCCGGACGTCGGTTGCACCGGGCCGCTGCTGCCCCGTGTGTGATGCGTCGCCTGTTCGCCGGTCGGCGGCTTTCGCCCGCACGGGCCAACCCGAGTCGGTGCCCGCCCCCGGTCGGTGCTGGGGGCGGGCACCGGCGGGAGGGGCTCAGGATCCGCTGAGGGTCTGGATGGCGCCGGCCGTGCGAAGGGATTCGTAGCGGCTGCCGCCGGGGCGGTGGGTGGCGGTGACCGTGCCGGTCACGTCGTCGGTGGCCCAGGTGGTGGCGAACTCCTGCAGTACGGCGACGTTGGCGTCCTGGGGAGTTCCGTTGAGCACGGTGCAGAGCGCGTCGGTGCTGGCACCCTCGGCGTCGCAGTGCGAGCCGGTGGTGAGTCTGATGCCGAGGAAGTCCCGGTGGACGTCGGTGGTCAGCTCGACGGTGCCGGAGGCCTGGCCGTTCGCGGTGTACGGCGGCGAGGAGATGGCGTGGATGGGCAGGCTCGTGGTGTTCAGGCCGTTGAAGGCCCTGGCCATGTTGAGCCCGACGAAGGAGTTGACGGGGTCGAGGAGTACGAGTCCGGAGAGGCGGGCGAACGCCGTGGGGTACTCGGTGCGGAGGCGGTTGGCGACGTAGCTGACGGCTTCTCCCCCGGCGGAGTGGCCGGAGAAGAGGAACTTGGCCGGCATCTGGAGGCCGGGACGCCCCGCCTTCGCCGCGGCGTCGGCGAAGCTGCGGCCGAACTTGTCGTTCGGGTCGGCGGCCTTTCCGAAGAGGTCGGCCACGTTGTTGAGGAAGTCGGTGTTGTTTCCGATGTTGGAGACGGTGCAGCCGAAGGTGTCGGCGGAGGGGAGGTTCGGGGCGAAGACCACGAAGCCGGCGGCGGCGTAGCGGCGGGCCGCGTCTTCGAGGTGGCCCTTGTTGCGGCTGAAGCCGTGTTGCAGCCAGACGGTCCCCTTGGGGGCGCCGGCGGGGAAGTACCAGTCGCCGGCGCGCTTGTAGACCAGGAAGGCGCAGCGGACGTCGACGGTGTTGGAGACCTTCACGACTCCGGCGGGCGCCTGCTCGGCGGCGGGGGCGGGCGAGACCGCGGCCAGGGTCGCGGCGGTGGCCAGGGCCGCGGCGAGAAGGGGTCGGGGGAAGAGGGGGCGGGGGAAGTGCGTTCGTCTGCGCGAGGTGTCTGCCATGGGGACTCCCAGTGAGGGGTGCCGCGTGGGGTCGCGGCTTCGCCTGCCGACCCGGACGGGATCGGCATGTTTCCTCTGACGGAACTTTGTTTCTCCAGCGGCCCCTATTGGGCCCCAGCGCGGACACCACGTCAAGCAGTGCGGCGCGGATTCTTCAGCACCCCGAATCCCTCCCGGGAACATGCCGGAAGCCCCCGCCACGCGGAGCGTGGTGACGGGGGTCGGGGTGCGGATCGGCGCAGATCAGCGGGTTGCGCGCGGGGGGCGGAAGCCGGCGAGCACGGGGTGCACGAGCCTCTCGATCGCACGTCGGCGGGCGGCTCGGGGCCCCCTGCTCGGCGCGACGGGCCCGGCGCCGGCGGGGAAGAAGGGGGCGAGGGCGGTGTACGGCAGGAGCAGGAGCAGGAGGGTGAGGAGGGCGTCGACGTCGGCGTCGGATCGCAGCTCCCCGGCGGCTACGGCTTCTTCGACGAGAGGGCGTAGTCCGGCGAGGTAGAGGTGCTGGACGGGTTCGAGTACGGCCTGGCGTACGGCGGGGTCGATCTCCATGTTGGTCGCCGCCGTCACGCCGCGCTCCAGGGGGTGGGTCTCGAAGTAGGCGACCCAGGCCTCCATGGCGTCGACGAGGTACGTGGGGAAGTCCGGGGCGGCGCCGGAGCCGTCGGCTCGGTAGCCGTCGAGCCAGGGCCGCATCGCTTCGAAGATGCGCAGCGAGGTCTGTTCGGCGATGTAGGTGAACAGGTCGAGCTTTCCGGCGAAGTACTGGAAGAGCGATCCCTTGGCGACCCCCGCCTGGCGCGCGATGACGTTGAGGCTGCCCGTCGAGTAGCCGTGGGTGCCGAACTCGTCCATGGCGGCGACCAGGATCCGTTCGCGCCGTTCGGGCGTGAGGTGGGTCCAGGTGGTGGTGGGCATGCACGCTCCCGACGATGACCGGGCGGTCAGGTGACCGCCCGGTCATAGCGTCGGGGGCGTGGAGCCGTGCTGTCAACGCAAGGGGCCTGCCTCGCACTTCGCTCAGCGGGCGAGGTAGCGGCCGGCCGGTGCCCCGGTGACGGCTCCGTCGCGGTATGCGATGCGGCCTCCGACGACGGTGACGGTGGGCCAGCCGCGCAGTTCCCGCCCTTCGAAGGGGCAGTGGTCCTGCCCGGACAGCAGGAGATCGGTCGTGACCGTGCGTACGGAGTCCAGGTCGGTGACGACCAGGTCCGCGTCGGAGCCCACCATCAACGAACCTTTTCCGGTGAGGCCGTAGGCGTCGGCCGGGTTGGCGGAGAGCAGTTCCGCTACGCGGCGCAGTGGCAGGCCGCGCTTGTGGTGGCCCTCGGAGAGCAGGATCGGGTAGAGGAGGGCGGTGCCGCCGAAGCCGGGCAGGGCGGGCCACAGGGCGTCGCCCTTGGATTCCTCCATGCAGCAGGCGTGGTCGGAGGCGATCCAGTCCACGGTTCCGTCGAGGACGCCTTCCCACAGCGCGTCGTTGTCGGCGCGGGTACGGATCGGCGGGTTGACCTTGGCTCCGAGGCCGCGGCCGGCCGCGTCGAGGCTTTCGTGGTCCAGGCACAGGTGGTGCAGGGTCACCTCGGTTCGCAGGTCCAGGCCGGGTGAGGCGGCGCGTGCGGCGCGGGCTCCGGCGAGGGCGGCGGCGCTGGAGAGGTGCAGGAGGTTCACGGGGCAGCCGGTGGCGCGGGCCAGGGCGGCGGCCTCGCCGATCGCGACCTCCTCGGTCAGGGGCGGGCGCCCCTCGTGGTAGGCGCGCAGGGTCTGGGGGTCGCCGGACCGGCGGACCCGGTCGATGAACAGCCGCATCAGCTCGGACTGTTCGCAGTGGAGGGAGAGCGAGACCCGGCCGCGGGGGCGGGCGGCCCCGGCGGCGGCGACCGCTTCCATGAGCTGGTAGAGGTGGCCGAGGTCGTACTCCTCCCCCTCCCCCGTCATGCGGAAGCCCTTGGCGTCACGGGAGTCGGCGGACAGGTTGAACCCCTTGTAGAACATGTAGTACTTGAAGGAGCTGACCCCGTGTTTCGCGACGAGGTCGGGTATTTCGCGTACCTGGGCGGTGTCCATCGGGGCGAGGTGGAATCCGTAGTCGGTGTGGCTGCGGCCGCCGACCGCCGCGAGGACCTCCGGGAAGATGTCGCCGTAGGAGCCGGTGCGGTTGAGGTAGTGCTCGCCCGTGCGGAAGTAGGACAGGACGCTCGTCGCGCCGCCGACCAGGGAGGAACGGGTTTCCTCCGCGGCGTCCTGCTCCAGGGAACGGTAGATGCCCAGATGGAAGTGGGCGTCGACGGCGCCCGGGAAGACCGTCCGTCCCGTGGCGTCGATGACCTCGGTCGCCTCCGAGGCGTCCATGCGGTCGGCCAGGGCCGCGATCTTGCCGTCGCGCACCGCGAGGTCCGCGGTGATCTCGCCGAGGTGGGGCTGGACGAGGGTGCCGTTCTTGATGAGCAGGTCGTATCGGGACATGACAGGCCGGGCAGCCGCAGCCGGCACCGCCCGTACCTCCCTTCAGCATTCGTGGGCTCGGGGGAAACGCCGTTTCTCTTCTGCGTGACGGAGGGTCATGCTAGCTTTCCGAAACAGCGTTCCACAAGGAGAAACAGCGACCCGTGAAGGTGCGTGAGCCCGATGGAACCTCCCCTCCCCCACCTCGGCCCCCCTGCCGCTCCCGGGCCCCTGCACGGAGTGACCGTCCTGGACTGCGCCACCCTGTTCGCGGGGCCCCTGGCCGCCACGATCCTGGGCGACTACGGCGCCGACGTCGTCAAGGTCGAACACCCTGTCCGGCCGGACCCGTCGCGCACCCACGGTCCGTCCAAGGACGGCGAGGGCCTGTGGTGGAAGATGCTCGGCCGGAACAAGCACACGGTCACCCTGGACCTGAGCCGGTCCGCCGGAGCCGCGCTCCTGCTCCGGCTCGCCGCCCAGGCCGATGTCCTGATCGAGAACTTCCGGCCCGGAACCCTGGAGAAGTGGGGCCTGGGACCGGCGGACCTGCACCGCGCCAACCCCAGGCTCGTCGTCGCCCGCGTCACCGGATTCGGCCAGTACGGGCCCTACGCCCGCAGGCCCGGCTTCGGCACCCTCGCGGAGTCCATGAGCGGCTTCGCCGCGCTGACGGGCGAGCCCGGCGGCCCGCCCACCCTGCCGCCCTTCGGGCTGGCCGACGGCGTGGCCGCGCTGGTCGCCGCCTCGGCCGTGCAGACCGCGCTCTACCACCGCGACGTGCACGGCGGTCCCGGGCAGGTCGTCGACCTCGCGATCATCGAGCCGCTGCTGACCCTGCTGGGCCCGCAGCCCACCGCCTACGACCAGCTCGGCACGGTCCCGCCGCGCACGGGAAACCGGTCGGTGAACAACGCCCCGCGCAACATCTACCCGACCCGGGACGGCTCCTGGGTGGCCGTCAGCACCTCGGCGCAGTCCGTAGCCGAGCGGGTCATGAAACTCGTAGGGCACCCGGAGGTCACCGACGAGCCCTGGTTCGCCGGGGGTGCCGGTCGCGCCGCGCACGCGGATCTGCTCGACGCCCAGGTCGGGGAATGGATCGCGGCCCGCGACCGGGACACCGTGATCTCCGCCTTCGAGGAGGCCGAGGCCGCGATCTCCCCCGTGTACGGCATCGCCGACATCTTCGCGGATCCGCAGTACCAGGCCCTGGACTCGCTGACGACCGTGGACGACCCGGTGCTGGGGCCGCTCCGCATGCAGAACGTCCTCTTCCGGCTCTCCGCCACGCCCGGCGCCATCCGCTGGACCGGCCGCGCGCACGGCAGCGACACCCGGGCGCTCTTCGGCGCGCGGCTCGGCCTGTCGCCGGCGGAGCTCGACGAACTCGCCGCAGACCGCACGATCTGACCCCCTCTTGGAGACACCATGAACAGCGTCCACGGATACCGGGGAAGTCCGGTGTCCCTCGCCGGCGCTCCCGTGATCGACCTGGCCCAGCCGATGCGCCGGGGCATGCCCCAGTCGCCCAACCATCCGCCCTTCCGCATGCTCCTGGAACGCCGCCACGGCGATCACGTGCGCGGAGACGGAGGCTCCGCCGCCAACGAACTCATCGTCACCGGCGGCCACGTGGGCACCCACGTCGACGCTCTCGCACACGTCTCGCAGGACGGTCTGCTGCACGGGGGCGTCCCGGCCGAATCCGCGCAGAGCCACGAGGGCTTCTCCCGGCACGGCATCGAGGAGTTCCCGCCCTATGTGGGACGGGCCGTGTTCCTGGACATCGCCGCCGTACACGGCGTCCCGGTCCTTCCCGCCGGATACGAGATCACGGTCGCCGACCTGGAAAGGGCCCGGGACGCCGCCGGGGTGGACATCGAGGCGGGTGGCGCGTTGCTGCTGGGGACGGGCTGGTCCGGGCACTGGGAGGACCCGCGGGTCTTCACCGGACAGGAGGGCGGAGCGCCGGGGCCCGGCCCCGCGGCCGGGGCATGGATCGCGGAGCGGGGAGTACGGGTGACCGGCGGCGAGACGATCGCCTTCGAGCACATTCCACCGGGGCGGGGCCACGCCGAACTGCCCGTCCACCGAACGCTGCTGGTCGAGGCGGGCATCCACATCGTCGAAACGATGCGGCTCACCGGGCTCGCCGCGGCGCGACGGGCGGAGTTCCTGCTGATGCTCGCGCCCCTGCCGATCGTAGGGGCCACCGGATCCCCCGTACGTCCGCTCGCCGTCCTGTACGACGCCGACGGGGCGGGCCCGGCATGAGCGACGAAGGGTACGCGGCGCGCCTGGCCGCCTTCGCGGCGACAGCCGCAGCGGACGGGGTACCTCAGGAGATCGCGGAGGACGCGGCCGCGCGCACGCTGGACTGCCTCGGCAACAGCCTGGGGGCGCTCGGCGCGCACACCGGCGAGATCTCCGGCGCCTCGCCCCAGTCGGCGGCGCTGGCCATGGCCCGCGCGGCGGGCGGAGTCGCGGAGGCCACCGCCGTGGGCAGCGGCCGCCGGATGCCGGCCGACCGGGCCGCCCTCGTCAACGGCACGCTCGCGCACGCCCTCGACTTCGACGACACCCACCTCCCGTCCGTTCTGCATCCCACGGCCGCCGTCCTGCCCGCCGCGCTGGCCGTCGCCGAAGCCACGGGCGCCACGGGGGCATCGCTGCTGACCGCGCTCGCGGTCGGCGGCGAGGTCTGCGTCCGCCTGGGCATGGCCTCCTACGATCCGGCCCTGCGGAACTCGGTGTTCTTCGAGAAGGGTCTGCACGCCACCTCCATCTGCGGCACCGTCGGCGCCGCCGTCGCCGCAGGGCTGCTGTACGGGCTGAGCGCGGCCGAGCTGGCGCACGCCATCGGCATCGCCTGCTCCATGGGCGCCGGGGTCATCGAGGCGAACCGCACCGGCGGCAGTGTCAAGCGGCTGCATTGCGGATGGGCCGCCCACTCCGGTGTGTGCGCGGCCCAGTTCGCGGCGGGCGGGGTCACCGGACCGCCGACGGTGCTGGAAGGACGCTTCGGCTTCCTGACGGCATTCCTGGACGAGCGGTGGACCGCGGAGCCCCTGGTGGCCGGCCTGGAGGAGATGAGTACGGTCGCGAACTGGCAATACGCGCGCTCCGTGTTCAAGCCGTACCCCTCCAACCACTTCACCCACCCGGGGATCGACTGCGCGCTGGCCCTTCGCCGCGCCGGGCTCCGGGCCGAGGACGTGGTGAGCGCCGAGCTGGGGGTGGCCGCCGCGCCCCGGCGCACCATCGGCGAGCCGCACGCCGAGAAGGTGCACCCCCGTACGCCCTACCACGCCAAGTTCTCGGGGCCCTACACGGTGGCGGCAGCGCTGCTGTCCGACGCGGAAGGCGACGGGCCCGGGCTGCGGCACGCGGACTTCTCCGCGGGTGCGTTCACCGATCCGCGCCGCATCGCCTTGGCGGAGCGGATCCAGGTCGTGGTCGACGCCCGGTGCGACGCGGAGTTCCCGCAGGCTTTCAGCGCGGTGCTGCGGGTGACGACGCGCGGTGGGCGGGTCGTGCAGTCACGGGTCGGCAGTTCTCTGGGCGGGCCGGGTGCGCCGTTGTCCCAGGCCCAGCTGGCCGGCAAGTTCCGGCTGAACGCGGAGCCGGTCCTGGGACGGGACCGTGCGGACCGGGTGGTCCAGGCGGTCCGCGCCCTTCCCGCGGCGCCGCCCGGCGCCGCTGCCGCGCTGCTGGGTCTGACCCGTATCGACTGAGGGAAGGGCCGGGGATCCGGCTCAGCGGCGCGCGGCGAGCACCCGGCGGGCGGCCCGGACGACGGCCTCGTCCACCATCCGGCCGTCGGGTCCGGTGATGACGCCCGAACCGTCCCGCGCCGCCTCGTCGAAGTGCTCCAGCAAGGTCCGCGCGGCGGCGAGTTCTTCAGTGCTGGGAGTGAAGACCTCGTGCACGGTGGCCAGTTGGCGCGGGTGGATGCAGGCCCGGGAGCGGTAGCCGAGCCGGCGCAGGGCGCGGGTGGTCCGGGCGAGGGCGTCCAGGTCGGTGAAGTCGGTGCTGACGGGTCCGACCGGCGGCAGCAGGCCGGCGGCGGCCGAGGCGAGGAGGACGTCCGTGCGGATGGAGACGAGGGCCGCGGCGGCCGGGTCCGCCGGGTCCGCCGGGTCCGCCGGATCGGTTGCCTCGATGCCCAGTTCGGCGCACAGGTCGGCCTCGCCCAGCTGCAGGTGGCGTACCCGGGGCGCTTGCGCGATCAGCCGTACGTCGAGCACGGCCGAGGCGGTCTCCAGCAACGGCGCCAGGGCGAAGGCGCCCGGGGCGAGCCCCTGGCGCTCCTCCGCCGCGGTCAGGAGGGAGTGCTGCGCCTCGATCTCCTCGGCGCCCGAGCATTTGGCGAGGCAGAAGCCGGTCACCGCGGGCGTGGCGAGGCGTGCGGTTTCCTCGCGCCCCCGCTCGCCTGGGTTGACACGAATCCACATCTGCGTCCTCGCGTCCGGGCCGTGCGGCGCCGCTTCCAGGGCAGCGGCTTCCGCCTCGTCGAGCCAGTGCCGCACCAGTGTCAGCGCCCGCTCCTTCCCCGCCGCGGGAACGGCGTCCTCCAGGTCGACGATCAGTGCGTCGGCGCCTCGGGTGAGGGCCTTGGCGAGCATCTCGGGACGGTCACCCGGAACGTAGAGGAAGGAGCGGGGTGCTGCCGGGAGGGGGTTCGCGGTCATGGTGCGACGCTCCGATCGGCGGGGGAATCAGCTTTGGGACAAGGGAGTTGGGGGCTTGCTCACCCTAGGAGTGGGACCATCCACGGTCAATGGATCGGTTTCGCTGTGGGATCCGACGTTTCACGAACGGTGCAACGGATCGGAAACGCACCTTTTACCGGGGTGCGCGTCCGGACCCTTGACACGCCGAGTGGGCGACGGGCTGTATATGGGGACGCAAGCGAAACAAAGTTCCGTACAGGGAAACCCATCGGATCCCTTCGAGAGGAACCCACGGCTCATGCACCCTCAACTCGCAAGATCGACCCGGACCCGGACCCGGGGCGGTGCGACGCTCGCCGCACTCGTGGTCGCGGCGTCCGGCTCGCTGGTCCTCGCCGGTTCACCCGCCCACGCGGGCAGCGCGCCCGTGACGTACGACTGCGTCTTCAGTTCCTCCCATTCGCTCTTCACCACCACCGCCACCCTCACCGCCCCGGCCACCGCGGCGGCGGGTGAGAGCGTGGACGTCAAACTCAGCCTCGCCGACAAGGGCCCGGCCAACGGTCCCGTCGCGCTGCCCGCCAACAGCGTCGTCCCCTCGGCCAAGATCCTCGTCTCCGGGCAGGCACCGCTCACGCTCACCGCTCCGGCCTCGAACCCGGCGATCCCGGCCAAGGGCGAGATCCCCATACCCGATCTGACCGGCAAACTCACCGTCGCACAACCCGGCACGGTGACGCTGACACCCGACCAGCTGACGCTCGACATCCCGAGCTACGGCCTGTCCCTCGCCTGCACCCTGCAGGGCACCGCAACCGCCCTGCACACGCTGACCGTCACCCCGGCCGCGGGCAGCACCAACGCGGCCGTGACCGGCATCTCGGGCCGCCCGGCGTCGGACACCACCGGCGCCCGCCCCGGTGACGTCCTCACCATGGCCGGCGCGGGCTGGGATCCCGCGGCGCCGATCGGCACGGTCGAACTGTGCACCCTGGCCGGTACCGGATGCTCCGGCGCCGACCTCACGCCCGACCTGCGCGTCGGCTCCGACGGAAAACTGGCCGGCACGGTGACGGTCGGCGCCACGGCCGCCCCCGGGCCGCACCGCCTGAAGATCAGTCAGGGGTCGGCCTCCGCCTCCCTCGTCATCGGCGTCCTGGGCGCCCGTACGCTCCAGGTCACGCCCGGCGGCGGCGGACCGGGTACGAGTGCCACGGTCAACGGGGCCAGCTTCGACCCGGGCGACGAGGTCAGCGTCGTCACCCTGGACAAGGACGGCCGGCCGGTCGGCGGGGCGGGCCTCACCGCCCCCGTCGACGCGCGGGGCAACTTCACCGCCACGCTCGTACCGGCCGTGGGAGCCGTGAAGATCGTGGCGACGGAGAAGGACGGCGGCGACACCACCGAGACCGCGTGGGCGGGCAGTTCCAACGGGGGCGGCTCCGACCAGACGCTGAAGGTGGTCGTCAGCGGCGGCGCGCTCACCATGTCGGCCGAGCCCGGCGAAGTGATCCTCTCCCCGGTCACCGTGGACGGCACCGCCCACGACTCCACGGGAAGTGTGCGGGCCCTGGAGGTCAAGGACTTCCGGGGCACCACCGAAGGCTGGTCCCTCGTCGGAACGGTCACCGACTTCCGCAACTCCGCCGGAGCCGCGATTCCCGCCTCGCAGCTGTCCTGGACCCCGCAGTGCGCGGTCCACCCCGGGTCCGCCGCCGCCTCCGCCGTCGTCCCGGGCAGCGCCGGGCCGCTCAGCTCGACGACCGCGGCACCGCTGTGCAGCCAGGCGGCCGGCGCCGATCCCACCTCTGTCACGGGCGGGCACTTCGACGCGGGCGCGGGCCTCAGCCTGCGCGTCCCGGGGATCGTCCAGAGAGGCGAGTACGCGGCCGTACTGCGCCTGACCCTGTCCTGACCCTGTCCCGCACGTCGCGCACGTCCTGCACGTCCCGCACGTCCCGCACGTCCTGACCCTCCTTCGAGCAACGTCCCAGGTGGCGAGCTCCCGGCTCGCCACCTGGGACCGGCAAGAGCGGAACATGACAACACTACGCAGTGACCGACCGGCCGACCGGGCTCGCCGAGCAGCCGCCCGGGCCCTCGTCATCACGGCCTTCCGTGCCGTAGCGGCCTGCCTGGCCGCCCTGTCCGCCCTCGCGGTGGCAGGCGCGTCGCCCGCCACCGCCTCGGAAGCGGGGAGCTCCGGCACGGGGTCCTGGTCGGTGCAACCGGCGGGAACGGCCGGCCGGCCCGCGTTCGTCATGGACTCCGCGCCCGGCTCCGTAGTCAAGGACGCCGTCCGCGTCAGCAACCTGTCCGACGCCCCCCTCTCCTTCCAGGTGTACGGCTCGGACGCCTACAACACGCCCCGCGACGGCGCCCTCGCCTACCGCCAGGCCGGCGAGGCCCAGAGCGGCATCGGCGCCTGGATCACCCTCGGTACCAACGCACTCGTCATTCCGCCGGGCCGTGCCGCGGACATCCCCTTCACCGTGAACGTCCCGGGTGACGTCACCCCCGGCAGTCACATCGGCGGGATCGTCGCCCTCAACAACGCCGTCGAGGAAGCCGGCGGCGCGTCCGGCGTCGACGTGGGCATCCAGCGGGCCATAGCCGTCCGCATCCAGCTGACGGTCGAGGGACCGGTGACACCCGGACTCGCCGTCCGGTCGGTCCGGGTACACCACCACCCGTCGGGCGTCCCCTTCGCCGATGCGCGCACCACCCTCACCTACAAGGTCGTCAACACCGGCAATACGGCGCTGCGCCCCACCGTCTCGCCACGGCTCCAGGGACTCTTCGGTCTGCGGCACAGCTCCTTCGCCGAACGCACGCTCCCTCTGCTGCTGCCGGGGCAGAGTGCCGAGCTCAGCACCGACTGGCCGGGCGCCCCCGGCCTCGACTACCTGACCGCCACCGTGCGCGTCAGCGCGCCCGGCATGCCCGCGACGTCCGCGCAGAGCGGCCGGGTCGCGTTGTCCTGGCCCACGCTCGGGTCCGTCGGCGCCCTTCTCGCCGTCCTCGCGGTCGCCTTGGGCTGGATCCGCCGCGCGAAGCCCGGCCTCACCGGGAGGCCTCTATGACCCCCCGTCCGGCGTGGGCCTTGCGCTGCACACTGGCCGGCGTCCTCCTCCTGCTCGTGGCAGCGGTCCTGCCGGTCGTGGGGGGCGCCCCCGCGACTGCCGTGTCCGGGCCGAGCATCACCGTGGAAGCCGTCCAGGTCTCCCCCGGCCGGCCGGTCCGAGCCGTCGGCTCGGGCTGGCAGCCGGGCACGACCGTCCAGGTGGAGATCTGCGGAGGCGGGGCGCTGCGCGGCAGTGCCGACTGCGACACCCTGCGGGCGGCGGTTTCCCTGGTGGCCGCCGACGGCACCTTCCGCCTGACCCTCATCGCGGGCGTGCCTCCCCGCGCGTGTCCCTGTCTGCTGCGGGCGATGGCCGGCCAGGGCGGAGCGCGCGCCCAGACCCCGATCGGCGTTTCCGGCGCCCCCGAAGGGGCGCCGCCCGGCGCGCCCGCCCCAGCCGTCCGGGTCGATGTCGTCGAGGCCGCACTGTCCGGTGGGCCCCGGTTCGCCGAGCTCTTCGGCGCACCGGCCCACCGGACCTTGACGGTTACCCTGCGCAACCCCGGTGACCAGCCGCTGGGACGAGCGCCGCTGATCATCGCCTGGGGGCCCGGTGGCACCGCTGACCTCCCGGTGGGCACACCGCTGACGGCGGAGATTCCGGCGCGCGCGGAGCGGAGCTACCGGATCCCCGTCCGGCTTCCGGCCGCCGCGTTCGGGCGCTACTCCGTCGGCGGGCGCTACGCCTCGGCGGAGTTCTCCGTCGCCACCGACGTGTACCCCTGGGGGCTGCTCGGCCTCGCCTTCCTCGCAGTCCTGCTGACCGTGTTCACGGCTGCCGTAGCCGTCCGCCGCGGCGTCGAGCGCCGCCGGACCCGGCGGCCGGTGCCGGCGCCCGCGGTGCCGCTTCCCGCCTTCGTCCCGGTGGACAGCCTCTCCGGTGTACTCGCTGACGGCGCGGGCGATGGTGAACACCCCGGGCTGGTGAACACCCGTGCGCTGGTCCGCGAGGTGGCCGGGGAGCCCGCACTCGTGAACTTTCCCGCGCTGCGGGCGCTCGCCGCCGCGCTGCGGCCCTCACCTCCAGGAGGAGAGCGATGATGGGCTTCCCCACCGTCACCCGCCCGCGCCCGGACCTGTACGCGGGAGCCGCCGCCGGGCTCGCCCTCGGCGTGTACGTCACGTCGGCGCCGCTGCTGGGAGGGCCCGTCGGGATGCCCGGCGAGGCCGTCCGCTACCTCCTCTTCACGGGCACGCTGCTCGCCGCCGGGACGGGCGCGGTGTTCCGGCGCCGGGGCCGCGCACGTCCGTACGGTGCCAGGTGGTCCGCGCGGTGGGCGGTGGCGGCCTGTGTCCTGGCCGCCGCCGCCCCACTGACCGGCTCGCCCATGGTGTTCGCGTCCTTGCTGGTCGTGGCCGCCGGTCTCGCTGGCGGGGCCCTGGGCCTCTACCGCCCGAACCACGCATGGCACGCGGCCTGTCTGGCGGGCGCCGGGGCAGCAGGTGCCGGGGCGGCTCGCTCGGCGCAGAGCCCGCACGTGGCCTGTGCCCTGATGTGCGCGCTCGCCGCGCTGCTGCTGATTCCGGCCTGCCGGCCGGCCGCGCCGGACGACGCCGGACAGTCTCCCCCGCTTCGTGGACCCGCCGGCGCCGTGGGGGCGGCCGTGTTCGGTTCCCTGTTCGCCGTGTCGAGCCTCGTGGTCTTCCGGTGGGAACTGCTGGGCGCCGCGGGCGTCCGGCCGCTCGCCCACGCGGCGCTGCTCGCGGCGGCGCTGACGTCCGCCCTCGCGGTGGCGGGCCGACGTGGACCGGCCGGCGGAACCGCCCTTCGTACGCTGCTGTTACCGGCGGGACTGACGGCAGCCGTCACGGCGTGCGCGAGCGCGGCCCGGCCCGGGCAGCTCACCCTCGCGCTGGCGGCGGTGCTCACCTGCGGGGCCGCCGCGGCCGTCGGCGGTCGAGCACCGGTGACGCGGTCCGCGGGCCTTCCCATCGCCTCGCTGCTCGGCGGGGCTGCCGCGATGACCGCAATCGCCTTTTCCGGCCGGCTCCTGGGTGGCCCGGACACACTGACCGCCATCGGCATGGCGCCGGTCATGGCGGCTCTGCTGCCGTGGGTCCGCCGTGGGCGCCGACGAGGGGCCGCGCCGGACGAGGACGACCGCAGGAGCGAGCGCCATGCCCTCACCGCACGCGGCCTCGTCGTACGCGGGGCCGGAAGGGCGCCGGTACGAGGTCTCGACCTGGCCCTGCCTCCGGGCGCAATCACGTACCTGACCGACGCCCTCCCCGGCCGACGGGCGGGCTCCGTACTGGCGGTGCTGGCCGGCGTGCGCAAGGCCGACGGCGGGACCTGGCGGCTCCGCGGCCATGACGTCTCCCGGGTCGGTCCCGAGGCCCGGTGGGACTTGGGGCTCTCCGCGTTCGTCGACCCGGCCGATGCCACCCGGCCGGGCGCACTGCCTCCAGGGCACCCCGCGGGCTCCGTGACGGACGCGGTGGCGGCCGCCACCGGTCGTCTGGGCCACGAGCGGGCGGCGGAGCTGACGGCGGCGGCGCACGCGGCCTTCCCGTTCCTCTTGGCCAAGGGACCGGCCTCCTGCGCGAGCCTCGGCACCGACGAGCGGTGTCTGCTCGGGCTCGCCCAGACGTTCATGACCCAGCCGGCCGTGCTCCTCCTGGACCTGACCGGGGCCGGCTGCGAACAGCTCGCCACCGATCCCGCGGTCACGGCCGTACTGGGCCACATCACCGACCGGGGAACAGCGGTCCTGGTCGCCGCCCCTGCCTCACAGCCCGTCCCCGGGCAGCGGACCATCGTGCTCCGTGTGCCCGCCGGCTCCGGAACGACCTTCTTGCGACGGAACAGAAAGGCCAGCCCGTGAAGACCTCGACGAAGAGCCGGAACCGCCGGGTGGCCCTCGCGGCAACCGCGGCGCTCACCCTTCCCGGATGGAGCCCTGCCGCGGCCACGGCAGCCGCAGCCGATGCCGATCCGGTCGCGACGGTACGGGTCTCCGCCGCGACCGGACTGACCGAGGGCCGGCAGATCACCGTCGAAGGCACGGGGTTTCGCGCCGGACTGACCTCGGTCGCCGTCGGGCTGTGCAAGAAGGGCTACACCGGCAACAAGGACTGTGACCTGGGCGGCGGAGCACAGCTGGTGACCATCGGACCCGACGGTTCGCTGCCGCGGGTCACCCTCACCGTGCACACCCGGGTCGCGGGTGTCGACTGCCGCACCACACCCTGTGTGGTCGGCGTCGCGCCGCTGCCTTCCGGAACCCCGCCCGCGCTGATCGCGGCCAACAGCGTCCAGATCGCTGTGGGTTTCGAGGGCGGGACCGTCCAGGGCGAGCCCTCCGCCACGGGTCGGGCCGCGCCCGCGGCGTCCGCCGCCTCCCCCGGCGGCACACACGTCGACGCCTGGAGCGGGCCGTCGGCCCCGGTGTGGTCGCTGTCCCTCGGCCTGGCCGTCGTCAGCCTCGTACTCGGTGCGCTCTCCCTCGTCCAGGGCCGCCGGGGGGCGGCTCCTGGTGAACCCCCGCAACCCCCGTCCACTGCAGGAGGAAACGAATGACATCACTACGGAGCATCCGCCGCGCGGGCACGCTGGCCGCGGTCACGGCCCTGGTCGCCATGTCGGCGGGGCCGGCCGCCGCTGCCGGAACGCTGACGGTCGGCAAGTCGTCCGGGCTCGCCGTGGGAGACAAGGTCACGGTGTCGGCCAAGGGGCTGAGCCCGAACCAGGGCTTCGCGCCGATCGGTCTGTGCAAGCCGAAGCCGGCGGGTCCAACGGACTGCGAGACCTCGCCCGATTCCTCGGTCATCGGAAAGACCGACGCGTCCGGGGTGTGGCACAGCGCGGCGAACGGCGCGGACAGCGTCCAGATCACGGTCAAGGCAACGGCCGGTGGGGCGAATTGCGCGGCCAAGGCGGGCAACTGCGTCATCGCGGTGTCCATCTCCGCGACGAAGGAACTGGTCGAAGTTCCCCTGACCCTCTCGGCCGGTGGTTCCGGCCCGAGCAGCCCGGCGCCCTCGAGCCCGGCGCCCACCGCGGCTGGTGGAACCACCACGGGCGGTGGAACCTCCACGGCGTCCGGGGGTGGCACGGCGGGTTCGCTGCCGCAGACCGGATCCACCGACGGCCTGCCGGTGGCCGCCCTGCTGGGCGGCACGCTGTTCCTGTTCGGCGGCTGCGCACTGGTGTTGTTGCGTCGCGGCAGACGCGTCTGACCAGCGGCCGCGAAAGCCGGGCCCGGACCGAAGCGACTCGCTGTCCGCGACCGGGCCGGGCCCGACGGCCGTCAGGGCCTTCCGGGCCGCTGGTGGACCGGGTCACCCAGGCGCCGGCAGGCCGACACCACGTCGACCACGTCGGCGTACTTGGAGTCGAGGTCGAAGAGATTGCTCTCGTGGGGGCCGGGGTCGCGGTCGGCCACCGCGTCGCGGACGACGATGGGGCGCAGCCCGTGCTGGAGCGCGTCCAGGGCCGTGGCCCGTACGCAGCCGCTGGTGGAGAAGCCGCCGATGACGACGGTGTCCACGCCGAGGACCTTCAGGACGTCGGACAGCCTGGTGCCGAAGAAGGCACTCGGGTAGTGCTTGTGGATCACCACCTCGCCCGGTTCGGGGGCGCAGTGCGGCGTGAAGGCCGCGTGCGGACTGCCCGCGCGGAAGGCGTCGAGGCTGGGCACCTTGCGGGCGAAGTGCGGTGCGTCGGCGCCCGGTTCGGCGTCGTAGTGGACAGCGGTGAAGACGACGGGGAACTGTGATCGGCGGGCGGCCCGGGCGAGGTGCGCCATGGCGTGCAGGGCCCGCTGCGCCGTGTCCAGGTAGAGGCGGCTGCCGGGGTCCGCGTAGGCCTGGACCGGGTCGACGAGGAGGACGGCCGGGTGTTCGCCCCAGCCGATGCGGCAGCCGAAGCCGGCGGCCTCGTAGTCATCGGCGAGGGGCCTGCCGGCCATGTCAGATCACTCCGTCCGCGGCGAGCTTGTCGCGTTCCGCAGCGGTCAGACCGAGGAGTTCGCCGTAGATGTCGTCGTTGTGGGCGCCGAGTTCCGGGCCCACCCAGCGGATGCTGCCGGGGGTGGCGGAGAGCTTCGGGACGACGTTCTGCATGGGGATCTCGCCGAAGTCGGGGTGCGGGAGGCGGACGATGGCGTTGCGGGCGGCGAAGTGCGGGTCGGTGAGCATGTCGGAGGCGGTGAAGGTCTTGCCCGCCGGCACTCCCGCCGCGTGGAGGGCGCCGAGCAGGGTGTGCGCGTCGTGGCCCGCGGTCCAGGTGGTGATGAGGTCGTCGAGCTCGCCCTGGTGCGCTCCGCGCGCGGTGTGGGTGGCGTACTTGGGGTCTTCCGCGAGGTCGGTGCGGTCCATCACTTCGGTGAGGCGACGGAAGACGGTGTCCTGGTTGGCGGCGATGAGGACGGCGGCTCCGTCGGCGGTGGGATAGACGTTGCTGGGGGCGACGTTGGGGAGGACGGGGCCGGTGCGTTCGCGCTGGTAGCCGCCGACCTCCCATTCGGGGAGGAGGGACTCCATGAAGGCGAGGACGGCTTCGTAGAGGGCGGAGTCGACGATCTGCCCGCTTCCGGTGCGCGTCCGGGCGTGCAGCGCCATGACCGCGCCGTAGGCGGCCATGGTGCCGGCGAGGGCGTCTCCGAGCGAAATGCCTGCGCGGGACGGGGGGCGGTCCGGTTCACCGGTGATGTGGCGGATGCCGCCCATCGCTTCACCGATGGAACCGAAGCCGGCCCGGGGCGCGTAGGGGCCGTTCTGTCCGTAGCCGGTGACGCGGACCATGACCAGGCCGGGGTTGATGGCGCTGAGCTCGTCGAAGCCGAGGCCCCACCGTTCGAGGGTTCCGGGGCGGAAGTTCTCGACGAGTACGTCGGCGTGGGCCACGAGTCGGCGGACGAGGTCCTGCCCCTCCTCCCGGCGGAGGTTGCAGGTGACGGACTTCTTGTTGCGTGCGACGACGGGCCACCAGAGGGACTTGCCGTAGGGGCGCTCGCGTCCCCATTGACGCATGGGGTCGCCTCGACCGGGGTCTTCGAGCTTGATGATCTCGGCGCCGTGGTCGCCGAGGAGTTGGCCGCAGAAGGGACCGGCAAGCAGGGTGCCGGTCTCGATGACACGGATGTCGGAGAGGGGTCCAGTCATGCCGCGAGTGTAAGTTTGGGAAACACTGTTTCGCTAGAGGAATCGACGCGGCAGAATGCGTTTCATGGACAACCCCTTGGCGGCAGTGCCGCTCACCGGACCCGGCGTGGTGGAAGTCGCCCCGCGTGACGGGCTGCAGAACGAGGCGCGCGCCTTGTCCCCGGCGCAGCGCGTGGCCCTGATCGAGCGGGCCGTCGCCGCCGGCGCGCGGCGGGTGGAGGCCGTGGCCTTCGTACACCCGGACCGGGTACCGCAGATGGCGGGGGCGGAGGAGGTGATGAGCCTGCTGCGGCGCCCTGACGGTGTGCGCTACAGCGGCCTGGTGCTCAACGCACGCGGTATGGACCGGGCCTGCGCGAGCGGCGTGGACGAGGTCAACTACGTGGTGGTGGCGAGTGATTCCTTCTCACGGCGCAACCAAGGCGTGGGAACGCGCGAGGCGTTGGCCGCGTGGGAGGGCATCGCCTCCCGCGCCCACACGGAGGGGATCGGCCGCTCGCTGACCATCGCGGCCGCCTTCGGCTGCCCCTTCGAGGGAGAGACCCCGCAGGCCACGGTGGCCGAACTGGCCCGGATCGGCGTGGAGACGGGAGCCGAGGAGATCGTCCTCGCCGACACCATCGGCGTGGGTGCCCCCGACGCCGTGACCCGGCTTCTCGACGCGGTGCGCGAGCAGAACCCCGGAGTGGCCCTGCGCTGCCACTTCCACAACACGCGCAATACCGGCTACGCGAACGCGGTCGCCGCCGCCGCGGCCGGCGCGGCCTGGCTCGATTCCTCGCTCGGCGGGATCGGCGGCTGCCCGTTCGCGCCCGCCGCCACCGGAAACATCGCGACCGAGGACCTAGTCTACCTGCTGCGCCGGATGGGCCTGGAACCAGGCATCGACCTGGAGTCGGCCGCGGCGACGGGCACCTGGCTGGGGACCGTCCTCGGCATCGAAGTACCGGCTCTCCTGGGCCGGGCCGGGCCGTTCCCCGCGTCAGGGCGTACGGGCGACCGGGGGGAGGAGTAGCCATGGGAGCGCATGCGCACGGATGGTGGATCCTGCTGCACATCGTGCTGTTCGTCTTCTGGGTGGGCGGGGACCTCGGCGTCTACGTGTCCAGCCGGTACGTCCTGAAGCCCGGCCTGCCCTTCGCCGCCCGGTCGACCGCGCTTTCGATCATGAGCGTGCTGGATCTCGGGCCGAAGATCTGCCTGGTGCTGATCCTGCCGAGCGGCATCACCCTCATGGCGATGGAGCCCCACGGGGCAGAGGGTCTGCTCAACGGCTGGACCGCCACGGCGACCTGGGTGTTCGCCGCCCTCTGGCTGTGGCTGACGGTGCGCGACCATCATCATCCGGGCCGCCACCCCCGGATACGCCAGGCGGACTGGTCGGTACGCATCCTCCTCACCGCCTCGCTGTGGGCCGTCGGGCTCTACACCGCGCTGGCGGCCGAGCCGTTCGGAGTGGACACCAACCCCCGCTGGCTGGGGGCCAAGGTGCTGCTGTACGCGACGGCGATCGCCTGCGGGCTGGGCATCCGGCTGACGCTGCGCCCGTTCGGGGCTGCCTTCTCGGCGCTGGCCGGTGCCGGCAGCACCGAGGAGGTGGAGCGGGCACTGCGCCGGGCGGTCAACGGATGCGTCCCGTACGTGGCAGGGATCTGGACGTGCGTCCTGGCCGCCGCGGCGCTGGGCGTGTTCAAGCCCGGGGCGCACCTCTGAGCCGGGTCAGCTGACGCCGGGACGGTATCCGAACTCTGCCGAGAGGCGCTCCACGCTGGCCATCAGGAGCGGAGCGCACTCGGTCAGGCGCGACTTGAAGCGCGACTGCGGGCCGGCCAGGCTGACCACCGCGATGACGTGACCGTCGTGGCCGAAGACGGGTGCGGCGAGCGAGGCGGAACCGCTCTGCCGCTCCCCCACGGACATGGCGTAGCCGCGCCGCTTGATGGAGGACAGTTCCTTGCGCATGCGCTCGGGATCGGTGATGGTCCGGTCGGTGATCGCGTCGAGGGCGTGGCGCTCGAGGTAGGTGTCGACCTCGCTGTCGGGCAGGAAGGCGAGGAAGGCCTTGGAGGAGCTGCCCGCGTGCAGGGGCAGCGGGATCCCGAGGGCGACCTCCATGCGCAGTTCCTGTTCCGGGACGACCTGGTCGACGTAGAGCCTGGTGTCGCCGCGGCGGATGGAAAGGGTGGCGGTCTCGCCGCACTGGGCGGCGAGACGGCGCAGTTCGGGCGCCGCGAGGACCCGCAGGTCCGTACGGGCCAGGTAGGCGCGTCCGAGGGAGATGGCGGCGGGGCCGAGAGCGTAGCGACGCGTGACGGGATCCGTGATGATCAGCTCGCGGGAGCGCAGAGCCGTGAGGATGCGGTGGACGGCGGCCTTGGTGATGTCGAGTTCCTGGGCGATCTCGGTGACGCCGAGGTCGGGGCGGCCGCTGCGGCCGAACATCAGCAGCACGTCCATGGCTCGCTCGACGGCGGCGATGGACCTGCTGCTGCTCGTCTCCTCAGTCACGGGTGTCCTTCTGCGCGTTGGGTTCGGGGCGCGGCCTGGCCGTTCCACGACGTGGCGAAAGCATAACGCCGATTTCCCCATGGGAAACAGTGGGTTCGCGAGCGCCGATTTCGTTGACACCCCGAAGGAGCCGTCGTTACGCTGATGGAGACAGTGTTCCACTAAGGGAAACAATGACATGCGGGGGTGCGATGGCCGTCGTCATCGATGAGACGACCTTCCGTCAAGTACTGTCCCGGTGGCCCAGCGGCGTGGGGATCGTGACCACGGCCGGCGAAGACGGCTGGCACGGCATGACGGCGAGCTCGTTCAGCAGCGTCAGCCTCGCACCGCCTCTCGTCCTGGTCTGCCTGGACCAGAGGATTCGCTCCCACGATCTCCTCCTGCGCAACGGCGTGTTCGCCGTCAACGTCCTCGGCCGGGACCACCTCGCCCTGGGCCGCAGGTTCGCGGGCATGGAGCCAGGCGTCACCGACCGCTTCGCGTCGGGAGACTGGCTCCCCGGCGCCACCGGCAGCCCCGTGCTCACGGACTCGGCCGCATGGGTCGACTGCCGCGTGCTGCACCGCTACCCCGGCGGCGACCACACCATCTTCCTCGGCGAGGTGGTGGCGGCGGGAGTACCGCGCATCACCTCTCCGCTGCTGTTCCACTCGCGCTCCTGGGGCCAGCTCGCCGATCCGCTTCCCGACCGGGTCGATCTGGCCGACTCCGGGCTGACCGACTCCGGGCTGACCGGCTCCGGGCTGGCCGGTGCGGCCGCGGGGCCCCGGGACGCCCGCCTGACCCAGGTACTGCGACGGGCAGGCATCAGGGTGCGCCTCGGGCACCTCGGCGGCGAACGCGGACAAGGTGCCGCGGCCGAGGGCGGGGGCGACGGCCTCGGCTGCACCTCGGTCCACGTCGCCGACGCCGCGGCGGCCGTCCGCGCGGCCGCAGCCGGCTCGCCCGCGGTCGAGCTCACCATCACGGCGGACGGCCACGGCACCGCCGCCGCCGACACGGTCCGGGCGATACGCGGGGCCGGGCATCCGGACACCCTTGTCGTGGCCCGGGTACGCGATGCGCTGCAGCCGGGGCTGGCCCGGGCCTGCCTGCTGACGGTGCAGCGGCTGGCCGCCGCCGGCTGCGGTGAGATCGTCCTCGAAGAGCCGGCCGAGGGCTGCCACGACACGGACGGCGCCTCGCCCCTGGAGCTGCGCCGGCTGCTCCAGGACGCGATCCCCGAGGCGGGCCCGGTCCCCCTGCGCCTCGCGTTGCGCGACCACCACGGCCTCGGCCTGGTCAACGCCCTGACCGGGATGAAGAGCGGGGTCCGCTGCTTCGACACCCACTTCGGCGGCCACGGCGGCCTGTTGTCCACCGAACGGCTGGTGCTGCTCTGCTCCCGCATGAACGTGGCCGCCCCACTCGACATCGCGGCCCTGCGCGCCCTGCGCGGCGGACCGGGCGTCCTGCGCAGGCAGCAGCGCCCGGCACCCGTGCCCCACTCCCCTGCCCAGACGGTCTCCTCCCGTGTCCCGGAATCCCAGTAAGGAGTCACCGCCGATGACCACGCACCAGCTCACGGGCGCGCAGCTCGTCGACCGTATGACGGCCGCCGAGCGGGCCCGCGCCGAGCGCGTCGAATCCGTGCTGCCCGCCCTTCGCGAGGCGGCCGAGGAGGCCGACGCGAAGGCCGCCTTCCCGGCGGGCCACACCGCGCTGCTGAGGGAGGCGGGGCTGCTCGGCCTCGTCGTACCCGAGGAGTTCGGCGGTCTCGGCGGAGGTCTGCGCGACCTCGCGGCGGCCACCTTCGCCATGGGGACGGCCTGCCCGTCCACGGCGCTCGCCTTCTTCTTCCACAACACCAGCGCCTCGCGCGGTCTCCTGCCCCTGGAGGCCATCCGCGCGGGCCTGTTCACCAAGGAGGAGATCCCGGTCGTCACGGCCTTCGCCGAGCGCGTGCTGACGACGATGGCGGGGGGCTCCTGGCTCGCCAACTTCGCCAGCGAGTCCGTCAAGAGCTCGGCGGCGAACATCTCCATCGCGACCACCGCCACGCGCGGCGAGGGCGGCTGGGTCCTGTCCGGTGAGAAGTCCTTCGGCTGCGCCACCGGAGTCGCCGACCTCTATCTGGTCACCGCCCGGCTCGACAAGACGACGACCGCGGACGGGCTGGCCATGTTCCTCGTCCCGCGGGACGAGGCCGGGGTCTCCTCCCGCCCGCCGTGGAACGGGCTCGGCATGCGCGGCAGTGCCAACCACGGCATCCGGCTCGACGAGGTCTTCGTGGCCGACCGGGACGCGCTGACCGTGCCGGGGGCCTTCACCCGCATGCTGCAGGTGAGCCGCGGCAGCTTCGTCGGCAACCAGCTCGCCATCGCCGCCGTCTACACCGGCGCGGCGCAGGCCGCGTACGACTACACGCTCGGCCAGTTGACGCGCAAGACCTTCGCCGACACGGGCAGGCCCATCGCCTCCTCGCCCATGCACCAGGTCCTCATCGGCGAGATGACGCAGAACCTGGCGACCGCCTACCAGTGGCTGCGGCGCCAGCTGGAACTGGAGACCTCCGAGCCGCCCATCAGACCCAAGTCCGAGGTCTTCAGCCAGTGGCGGCTGGGCAAGGGTGCGGTCACCGAAGCCTGCTTCGCCGTCGCTCTCGGCGCCCTGAAGGCATCGGGTACCTCCGAAGCACGCCTGGACGGAGTCATCGGCCGGACCCTGCGCGACCTGGCCATGGGACTGGTCATGACCTTCCCCGCGGAGCGCGGTCGGCTGGAGGCGGCGAAGATCGCCACCGAGGCCCAGGAGAACGCGCTGTTCGCGACCTTGGGGGAAACCCAGTGACCTCCCCGAGCCGTCTTCCCGAGGCTGCCGGCCACGACGTCCCGCTGCCGGTCACGAGCGACTTCGTCAACGGCGTGTGGCGGCCGTGCACGGTGCGCCTCGGCTTCGATCTGGAGAACCCCGACACGGGCGAGCAGGTCCGCCCGGCATTCGGCAGCGCCGCCGACCGCATCGACGCGGCGCTGACGGCGGCGGCCGCACTGCACCGTTCGGGTGCGTGGGCCGGTCTCCCGGACGAGGAGCGAGCCGACGCGCTGGAGGCCGCGGCCGCGGCCGTCGAGCAGGCCGCGGAGCGCATCGTGACGGTGGAGGCCTTCGGCACCGGCGTGCCGCTCACCCAGACCGCCGGGCTGGGCGTCATCCTCTCCGGGGCCTTCCGGATCGCGGCCGCCCAGTTGCGCGGCGGACTGCTGGAACGCACGGCCACCGCCCCGGGCGGCCGCCCCGTGCGCGTACGGCGCGCCGCGCTCGGACCGGCCCTGTGCGTGCTCCCCTACAACGCCCCGGCGCCCATGGCGGCCCACAAGGCGGCCAGCGCGCTCGCCGCGGGCTGCCCGGTCGTCATCAAGGCGCCCGAACTCGTGCCGTACGGAACCCAGTTGCTGGTGGAGGCCGCCGCGCGGGGGCTGGCGGCGGCGGGAGCACCCCCAGCCGTCCTGCAACTGCTGCACGGGGACGCCGGGACGGGGGCCCTCCTCGTGTCCGACGAGCGCATCCGGGTCGTCTCCTTCACCGGCGGCACCGAGGCCGGCCGGAAGATCGGCGCCGCCTGCGGCCTGGCGCTCAAGCCCGCCCAACTGGAACTGGGCGGCAACAATCCGCTCCTCGTGCTGCCGGGCGCCGACCCCGAGGTCGCCGGGCGGATGGCCGCCGAACTGCTCACCACCCTCAACGGTCAGTGGTGCCGGGCGATGGGCAGGCTCGTCCTGCCCGCGGAGCTGGCACAGGACGTCCTGGATGCCACCGGCCGCGAACTCGCCGCGCTGCGGGCGGGCGACCCGCTGCTCGCCGGCACCGGCTACGGACCACTGGCGCACTCCCGCCACCACGCCGCACTGAGCGCGGGTGTGAAGGCCCTGACCTCGGCCGGCGCCACGGCACACGCCTGGACCGGGATACCGGAGCGCGGCAGCTTCTTCACCCCGCTGCTGATCACCGGGGCCGCCGAGGAGTCCACCCGTCGCGAGCTGTTCGGCCCCGTGGCCGCCGTACACACCTACGACCGGGAGGAAGAAGCCCTCTACCTGGCCAATTCCACCGGCTACGGGCTCGAGGGGTACGTGTGCGCCGCCGACCCCGATGACGGGTTGCGCGTGGCCGCCGGCATCTCCGCCGGGGAGGTCAAGGTGAACGGCTCCTCGGTGATGAGCCTGCATCTGGACACGCCCCGTCCGGCCTGGGGCCTGTCGGGTCTGGTGGACGAGGGAGGGGCCGAGACGCTGCTGCACTTCACCGGTACCCGGGTGACGGGCGTGGAGGCGGGCTTCGCCCTGCACACGGCACGCGGGCACGGGGAGCAGCGGTGACGGCCTCCCCGAAGGCACCTCCCGCCGACCGGGTGCTGGTGGTGGGGGCGGGCCCGGTCGGCCTGACGGCCGCGCTGGTTCTGGCGCGGCAAGGAGTGCCCGTCACCGTCCTCGAGGCGGGGTCGGAGCTCGCGGCCGAGTCGCGTGCCTCCACGTTCCATCCGCCCACGCTGGAGATGCTCACCGCACTGGGTGTGGGGGACGCACTGCTCGCGCGCGGTCTGGTGGCGGACTCCTTCCAGTTCCGTGACCGGCACGAGGGGGCCCTGGCGACGCTGGACCTGTCGCTCCTGGCCGCGGACACCCGTTTTCCGTTCCGGCTCCAGTGCGAGCAGAACAAGCTGACGCCCCTCCTCCTGGACGCGCTGGAACGCTTCCCGGGCACCGAGGTGCGCTTCGGGGCGCGCGTGGCCGGAGTGGAGCGGACCTCCCGGGGCATCTACGCGGTGCTCGGCGACGGGAGCCGGGTTCAGGGGTCCTGGCTCGTGGGCGCCGACGGGGCGCACTCCGCCGTACGGCAGTCGGTCGGCGCCGAGTTCCACGGGATGACCTACCCGGAGCGGTTCCTCGTCGCCTCGCTGGACGAGGATCCGGGGACCGTGCTGCACGATCTGGCTCCCATCGCCTACGTGCTGGATCCCGACGAGTGGATGGTGCTGCTGCGGACCCCCGACCACTGGCGGGTCCTGCTGCCCACCCCGGAGGGCACGTCCGATGCGGCCGAGCTGCTGCGGCTGCCCCGCAGGCTGCTCGACATCACGAGGGACGTACGGGGGCCGGCCATCGCCCATGCCAGCCTCTACCGCGTCCACCAGAGGGTGGCCGGCACCTTCCGCAGCGGACGGGTCCTGCTGTGCGGCGACGCCGCACACGTCAACAATCCGCTGGGCGGCATGGGCATGAACAGCGGCATCCACGACGCGGTCCTGATCGGCCGCGCTCTGGCGGACCTCCTGACGGGCGAGGGGTCCGAGGACGAGCTCACCGACTGCGCCGAGGCACGCCGCGCCTGCGCACTGCGCTACGTCGGGGCGGAAACGCACGCGAACTGGACGCGGCTGCGCACCCGGGATCCGGCGGAGCGGGCCCGGCTCGTGGCGGAGCTGCGGGCCACGGCGGCGGATCCCGTGGCGGCCCGGCGGTCGCTGCTGCGCAGCTCGATGATCGATTCGCTGCGCGGTGTCCGGTGGTAGCGGCGCCGCGGGCGGACGGGAGCGGGCCGGACATCACCGTGGCCGATCCGGCCTTCACCTCCCGCACCGTGGGAAGCGTCCGGTCCCACACGGCGGCGGAGGTGGACTCCGCTGTGGCGGCCGCGTCCACCGCGGCGCCCGGCTGGTCCGGTACGTCCGCGGTGGCCAGGGCCGCGGCGCTGGCCAGGATCGCCGACGGCCTCGAAGCCGCGGCGGCGGAGCTCTCGGAGCTGCTCGCGCGGGAGTCCGGAAAGCCGCTCGCGGACTGCCGGGGAGAGGTGGGGTACGCGTGTGCGGTGCTGCGCTGGTACGCCGCCGAGGCCCCGCGGCTGCTGGCGCCGCACGTGGTCGATGACACCCGGGGCCGGCTGGAGCGGCGGTACCGGCCGTTCGGGGTGGTGGCCGCGCTGACCCCGTGGAACGCCCCCGTGATCCTGACCGCCGTGAAGCTCGCCCCCGCCCTCGCCGCGGGCAACACCGTGGTCGTCAAACCTTCGCCGTTGGCCCCTCTGGCCGTCTCCGCCTTCCTGGAAGGCGCGGCCCGGGAGCTCCCCGAGGGTGTGGTCCGGGTGTGCCACGGACACGCCGAGGTCGCGTTGCGGCTGGCGGGTCACGGGGAGGTGGGCAAGCTCTCGTTCACCGGCGGGGCAGTGGCCGGCCGCGCGGTCGGCGCGGCGGCCGCCGCGGCGCTGACGCCGACCACGATGGAGCTCGGCGGCAACGATGCCGCGGTGCTGCTGGACGACGCCCCGCTGACCGAGGCGGACATGGACCGGCTGGTCATGGCGAGCTTCGCCACGGCCGGTCAGGTGTGCATGGCCGCCAAGCGGGTCTATGTGCCGCGGGCCCGGCTGGGGCAGTTCGTGGAGCGCTATGTGGCGGCGGCCGCCCGGGTGCTGCGGCTCGGCGACCCCCTGGCCCCGGGTACCACGGTGGGGCCGGTGATCTCCGCACGGGCCGCGGTCCGCGTCCGCGGCCTGATCCGCGACGCCCGGAAGCGCGGCGGCAGCGCCGTCGAGCTGGGGACCGTACAGCCCGGCCTGGATGTGGAGGGTGGGCATTTCGTGCGACCGACGCTGCTGCTGGGGCTGCGGGAGGATGCCCCTCTGGTGTGCGAGGAGCAGTTCGGACCGGCGCTTCCGGTGCTGGCGTACGAGGGCGTCGACGAGCTCGTGGAGCGCGTCAACGCGGGGCCGTACGGTCTGGCGGCATCCGTGTGGAGCGCCGACGAGACACGGGCCTTCGAGCTGGCGGCGCGGCTGGACGCCGGCTTCCGCTTCGTCAACACCCACAACCGGACGGGGATGGCGCTGCGGGCCGCTTTCGGCGGGGTCAAGGGCAGTGGGCACGGCCGCGAGTACGGGGCCGAGGGCTTGATGGAGTACGTGCAACCGGTGCTCTCTCACGCACCCGCCGCCTTCCGGGCGGGGGGCGCGGGCATGGCTCCGGGCGCCTATCCGGGCGGTGGTCCGGGGACCTGAGGCCTCAGGGCTCCAGGTGGTCGACCACGGCACGGTCGGCGAGCAACGGGCCCAGCCACGAGGCCAGTCGACGGTGTTCGGGGTGGCTCTGGTAGGCGACGAGTTCCCCGGCGTCCGCGTGGCGGGTCGTGAGGACGAGGTCGTACGAGAGGTCCGAGCCGGTGACGTCGAGGCCGACGCTCAGGGACCGGATCTGCGGCACGGAGCCGTCCAGACGCCGCAACCGTTCGGCTGCCTCGGGGGCATGGGCGGGATCGGTGAACCGCATGAGAACTACGTGCACCAGCACGGCATTTGCTCCTTCCGGTCGACGACTTCTCCCCCTGTCGCGGGAGGGCTCGGCGAGTGTATGTTCGGGAAACACTGTTCCGCTAGAGGAACCAATGGAGTTCGCCATGGACGAAGCGCGCACGTTCCGTGTCGCGGCTGCCCAGTTCGAAGTGGGCCGGGACCGCAAGGCCAATCTGGCCGCCTGTGTCAGGGCGATCGACGCCGCAGCGGAGCAGGGCGCGATTCTCGTGGTCCTGCCGGAGTTCTGCAATCACCTTTCCTGGTACGACGACCGCGAGCAGGCCCTCACGGCCGCGTGCCGGCCGGAGGACGACTTCCTGGCGCCTGTGGCGGAACGCGCCGCGCACCACGGCATCTACGTCAAACTGCACGTCACCCTGGCCTCCGGGGTTCCGGGAGCCGAGCGCATCACGGCCGCGAGCCTGCTCTACGGGCCGGACGGCGTGCTGGCCGGGGCGGCGGACAAGCAGGTCCTGATGGGCAGCGAGAACGACCACCTGGACCCCGCCGCCGATGTCGGCCCCGTCATCGACACCGCTCTGGGTCCGGTGGGCCTGTACTCCTGCATGGAGGGGGTCATCCACGAGGTGTGCCGCGGACTCGCCCTGCGCGGCGCCCACGTACTGCTCAACAGCCTCAACTCCTTCGCCCTGGACGAGGCCGCGCTGCACATCCCGGTGCGCGCCGCGGAGAACAAGGTGTGGGTGATCGCGGCCAACAAGGTGGGCCCGCTGCTCCCGGCGGACCGGATCGGCACGATCAGTGCCGCCATGGGGGTGCCGCCCGAGGCCCTCGACGGTGCGGGCGAAAGTCAGATCGTCGCCCCCGACGGAAGGGTCGTCGCCAAGGGGCCTCGGCGGGGGGAGGCCCTGGTGGTCGCCGACATCCGGCCGGCCGACGCCGCCGACAAGCGTCGCCGGGACGGCACCGACGCGTTCGCGGTGCGCCGGCCCGCGCTCTACTTGCCGATCGCCTCCCCGCCCACCCCCGCCCCCGCCTTCGCCGGGTCCCGCGCCGAAGAGGTCGTGGCCGCGGTCGTCCGGCCCGCCGGCAGCGGCCGCCCGGCCGTCGAGGACGCCGCGCGGCTGGTCCGTCTGGCCGCGGGACAGGGGGCGCGCCTGATCGTGCTGCCCGAACTCTTCTGGCACGCGGGTGGCGTCCTGCCCGATCGGCAGCGCCCGGACCCGCAGGACGCCCAGGACGTTCTCGGGACCCTGCGCACCTCCCTGGAGGGCAGCGGCGCACACCTCGCCTTCACCCTCCCCCTGCCTACGGGCCACGCCGGCGTGCTGCTCGACCGGCACGGCCCGGTGCTGACGCAGCACCAGCTGCATGACGGCGTCCGCCACCGGGGCTGGGCCCGGGCGGGCACGGCACCGGCGCTGCTCACCCACGACACACCATGGGGTCGCGTCGCGGTCGTCCTGGGCGACGACTCCGTCCACCCGGAAATCCTGCGCCTCGCCGCGCTCCGGGGAGTCGACACCGTGGCCGTCTGCCTCGGTGCGACCGAGCCCTGGGAGCCGGCCCTCGGCCTGCCCGAACGGGCGGCGGAGAACCGGATGAATCTCGTGGCCGCGGGCCACGGCTGCGGCGCCCTGCACGCGCTGCCGGTGGAGTTCGGCCTGTGGCGCTCCCGCGACGCCGCCTTCGACGGCACCATCAGCACGCCCGCCAGCACCCCGGCGGGCCCCGGCCTGACCCTCGCTCCCGTCCGCCCCCGCCAGGCCGAGAAGCGCCTGGTCTCGCGCGGGACGGACCTGGTCGACGGCCGCCCCTGGAAGCTGCTGGGCGCCCTGGTGGCGCCCCGGCCCTCCGCCCCCGTAGCGCACCCCCGCCCCGGTCAGTGAAGGAGTGACGTGTCAGAGACACTCAAGGCCGTACAGGACATGACGGACGAGGCTCCCGTCACCGATGTGACCGAGACCTTCGTCCAGTGGCAGGACCTGCTGAACGAGCTCAAGGCGAAGATCGCCGCCCGCTTCGAGCTGAACCCCGATCCGTCCACCGGGGAGTTGGAATCCTTCGGTGCGGACGACGGCCCACGGGGTTCACTGGCCGGTTTCAGCGGCCCCGAGGTCGACTGGATGATCCACTCCTGGGTCGGGGACCCCGAGCACGGCTTCGTCAACCTCCACCTCACCGTCTGGCTGGGACCGCAGGTCCGCGTCCCCCACCTGGGCCTCGCCCTGCTGTGCTGGCCGGGCGGCTGGTTCTACCTCGACTCCGTGCCCCGTACCAGCCTGGTGGCCGACGGAGACTACTACGACCGCTACTACGCCCCCGCGGAGGAGGAGTGGCTCGCGGTGCGCGAGGAGTACGAGGACCTTTCGTGGTTCACCAGCCGCAGCGGCTTCATCCGGGGCAGCCTCTCCCCCACCGCGTACTGCTACTCGATGCCCCGCGACGAGCGGCACGTCGAGTTGGTGCGGCGCCTGATGCACCAGCAGGTCGACCGCTGGCTGACCTGGGTGGACGCTGCGGAGCCGGTACCGGCTGACGAGCGGGATGCGCTGGCCGCCGCCGACCTGGCGATCCGCCGCAACATCGTGGAGCGCGACCCGGCGAACGTGATGGCCGTCCGGTACTTCGGCCATCAGGTCACCGACCGGCTGGTGCGTGCGCTGTGGGGCGGCGACCGCGTCCTGCCGAGGCCCTCGTGAAGCAGGTCCGCTCCCTGTGGTGGGCCTGCCGGGTCCCCGGCCTCGAGGAGCCCTTCGACACCGCGCACCTGAGGGTCTTCCATCCGGCCCGGGCCACCGGCTCCGCCGCCGAGCGGCTCACCGGCGTGGTGGCGGCCGATGCCGAGTACGGCCCGTTCCCGGTCGTGCTCCTGCTGCCCGGGATCAACGTGCCCGCCGACTCCTACCGGTGGCTCGCGGTACTGCTGGCGGCCCGGGGCTTCGTCGCGGTGACGCCCGAGCTGGTCGGAGAGCTGTTCGGCGGGAGCCACGGGGTGACGCCGGGCATCGATCTGGAGGCCTGCGGTCCGGGCACCTACGGCACCCGTGCGACGACTCCGCTGATCGGCGCGGTGCTCACCGCCCTGGCCGAACTCGCCCCGGGCTCTCCCTTGGCGGGGCTCCTGGACACGGAGCGGGTGGTCGTGGGCGGCCACTCGGCCGGCGGCACCGTGGCCCTGCAATCCGCCGCCCACGTGCCGGGCCTGCGCGGTGTCTTCACCTACGGCGCCCACACGCTGGTGGCCTCGGCCCTCGGCCATCCGCCGGGCACCGTCCTGCCGATCGGGGGTGACGTGCCCGTCCTGCTGATGTCCGGCGAGGACGACGGTGTGATCGCCGCGAGTGCGGACCGCTACGCGGCCACGGCGGATGCGGGCAGGGGCGCCGGCCCCGCGGACGCGAGCACCGACCCCGTCGCCCGCACCTTCCACGACGCCCTGGGCGACCGCGGCGGCGCGCACGCCTGGGTCAAGGTCGCCGGGGCCGGCCATTTCACGCTCTGCGACCCCGTGGACCCGACGAGCGCCCGGGGCTTCCTGGAGACGCCGGGAGCGGGTGAAGGCGACGCGCGCGCCCTCATCGGGCTCCTCGTCGCGGCCTTCTGCGCGGCGGCCCTGCCGGAGCGGCGGCCCCCGGCGGACACCCGGGCGTACGGGGCGCTGCTGTCGCCGCCGCACCCGGGGCTGGTCTCCGTACTGCGCCGCTGATCTCCGCCCCTTCTTGCCGAACCGTCATGAACCGCGAGGTGCCCCACCGATGCTGAAGAACTTCTGGTACGCGGTCGAGTTCTCCGACCGTGTCGTCCGCAAGCCCCTGAAGGCCGTCTGTCTCGGCCAGTCCCTCGTCCTGTACCGCACCGCGGCCGGCCTGCCGGTCGCGCTCTCCGACCTGTGCGCGCACCGCGGGGCCGCCCTGTCCGCCGGCACCCTCAAGGACGACTGCGTGGTGTGTCCCTACCACGGCTGGCGCTTCGACCCCGAGGGCACGTGCACCACCATTCCCGCCAACCAGCCCGGCCGGGGCATCCCTAGGAAGGCGCGGGTGGACTCGTACCCCGTCCAGGAGCGGTACGGCTTCGTCTGGGTGTTCCTGGGCGATCTTCCCGAGGAGGAGAGGCCGCCGATCCCCCTCTGGCCGGAGTTCGACGACCTGGTCCAGGACGGCGGCCGGTTCAAGGCGGTGACCGGCGAGTACCTCTGGCACTCCAACTACGAGCGGATCCTGGAGAACGGCTGCGACATCGCGCACACCCCCTTCGTGCACGCGGGAGCCTTCGGCAACCCGGACCGGCCGGAGGTGGAGGAATACACGGTCGAGCAGCCGGACGAGTGGTCCGCCTTCGCCACCGTGGCTCTCAACCCGCCGGCCGCCAGGGGCTTGTGGAGCAAGCTGTACACGGACCGCCGCTCGCAGGGCAAGGACCGGCCGCCGGTGGTGACCACCGCCGGCTGGATGCTGCCCAACCTGATCAAACTGCACGTACGGCTGCCCCTCGGCAACATGATCATCTACGACACCAACATTCCCGTCGACGAGACCACCACCCTGGTGAAGTGGGTGGCGCTGCGCGACTTCTTCACCGGTGACTGGGCCGACGGCAACGCCCGCAAGCGGGTCCTGGGGATCTTCGACCAGGACGCCCCGGTCGTGGACGGAACCCGTCCCGAACTGCTGCCGGCCGACCTCGGCGCCGAGCTGCACCTGCGCTCGGACATGATCTCCGTCGCCTACCGACGGCGCCGCCAGGAGCTCGCCGCGAAGGGATGGGCGGTGAGCGACGCCGATCGCATCATCGGCGATGTCCCGGCGCGCAGCGCCACCGTGATCGCCTCCCCGGGCCGGCGCGCCGTACCCGAGCTGGCACGCGCCTGGGAACAGAAGGCCCAGGGGTTCCACCCGACCGTCGAAGGGGCGCAGTCCCCGGCCAGTGAGAAGGAGTAGGCACGTGACATCCTCCGCATCCCCACCCGACGACTCCAGCGGCAGCACGACTCCCGCCGCCCGCTTGTCCCGGACGATCCTGGACGCCCTGCTCGCCGGTACGGCGCTCGAAGAGCGGCCCACGCCCTGGGCCGTGCTGACCACCCCCGCCACCCCCGATCCGGTGGGCTCCGTACGCTACTTCCGCGGCGCGGGACACCACGGCGTCGACGCCGTCGTCACCATCTCCCTGGTGGTGCCGGCCTTCGGCCTCGACAGCCACATGGTGTTCGCGTTCGGCGCCGCGGACTCGCCGCTGCCGCACTTCACCCTCGACTCCGTCCAGGCCGGCGGCGGGTACGCCTTCCACCTGGACCTGGTCCAGCGCGTCGACCTCGCCGTGAACCCTGCCTACGCGGACCTCGTGTACGGGCCGCTGACGCAGGCGTTCGCCCGGGCCTCGGAGATACCGGGTCTGACACCGGCGGCCATCAGCCCCCGACAGCGTTCCCTGATGTCACCGTGGATGCTCGTACACCGCGCCGACGAGAGCGCGTTGCACGCCATCACTCCGATCGCGGAGGGATACCTGCGGCACTGGCTGGAGCTGACCCGGGCGTTTCCGGCCGACGCCGCCGGCGAGGCCAAGGAGGCGGACGCCCCTCTGCGCGACCGGCGGCTGCGCCAGGCCCTGTTCAGCCGGGAGATCGACCCCGTCTGGGCCCAGGTGGACCGACTGCTGGGCACGGCCGTCACCGACGGCCTGCGCGGACTGCTGACCACCGGCAGACTGCCCGACGGGGAGGCCGCGTCATGAGCGACGCCTCCGCGCCCGGGCCGAGCGAGTGGCAGCAGCGCATCGCGGGCGAATGGCACGGCCGTCCTTCGCTGTTCGACGCGCAGGGAACCTGGTGCGGATACGAGGACATCCGCCGCTCCTCGGAGTTCACCGACGGGGGGACGGTGTACCGGATGGACGGCGGCCTGCGCCAGGGCGGCCCGCTCGCCGGCCGGTTCCAGCTCGCAGCGCCGTTCGCCTTCGCGGTCACCGACGCCGACGACAACCGCCTCTACACGGGCCCGGACTTCCACGGCAGCGGGCAGCCCTACGGCGCCTTCGTCGACGCCCACTACTACGGACCGGGCTGGCAGGTCGCGCTGAACACCTGGAACCACGTCCTGCCCGACGGGGCCACCCAGGTCTACTCCTCGGTGCTGCACCAGGGCTGGACCGTGATCGGCTGCTTCAACGGCGTGTACGTGCGCACCACCGACCACGACGTCAACGAGGGCACCCGCGACCGCGTCGCACGGCACCTGGCGGCCGAGACGGACGCCGGCCCCGTGCCGTGGATCCTGCCCACCAAGCAGAACGGCAGCTTCACGGGTTCGTGCGAGCTGTGGAGCGCCGAGCAGAAGCACCTGGGCGATGTGGAGGTGGAGATCGCCGTCCGTCCGGTGGACCTGTTGCGCACCCGCCACCACGTCACCTGGCGGGGGGCCGGCCTGGACCGGTCCTTCTCGGTGGAGCGGCGGCGCGACGGCGCCCGCGAGTTCTGGGAGGGACCGGACGCGTGGGGCAACGCGCAGGCCTTCGGCCGGGCCAATTTCCCCCTGTGGCACTTCACCGGCGGAGACGTGCACCGCGTGCGCGGGCGGGAGTTCGTGCTCGACGCACGTCCCGCGATGGCGGCGGGCGGCCGCCTGGCCGTGACGTACGAGTTGTTCGGCGGGAACGCACTGGCGGCGGTCCTGCACGGCGTACTCGACTGGGAGGCCGCGTCATGACCCCGACCGTGGTGGTCACCGGCGGCACCCGGGGCATCGGGTTCGGCCTGGCCCGCGCGTTCCTCGACCGCGGCTGCCGGGTTGCCGTCTGCGGGCGGGACGCGGCGGGCGTCGAGGCCGCCCTCACGCGTCTCGGCGGTGGGCCGCAGGCCATCGGCCACGTGGCGGACGTGACGGACCGGCAGCAGGTGGCCGCGCTGTGGACGGCGGCCGAGGAGGCCTTCGGGCCGGCGGACATCTGGATCAACAACGCCGGGGCGACCACGGCCCGCAAGCCGCTGTGGAGCCTGGACGCACGACAGGCCGACGCCGTGACGGAGGTCAATCTGCGCGGAGTCGTCAACGGCAGCGCCGTCGCGGCGGAGCACTTCCTGCGTCTGGGCCGCGGCCGGCTGTGGAACATGGAGGGCTTCGGTTCCGACGGCCGGATCATGCCCGGGCTGAGCGTCTACGGCGCGAGCAAACGAGCCGTCACCTACCTCACCCAGGCTCTGGCCGCCGACCTGCGCAAGGAGCAGGACACCCGGACCCACGACGTCAGGGCGCAGCTCCTGTCGCCCGGGATCGTCGTCACGGACCTGCTGCTGCACGACTACACCCCCGCCGAGTACGCGAAGGCGCGGGCCGTGCTCAACATCCTGGCCGACCGGGTGGAAACCGTCACCCCGTGGCTGGCGGACCGGGTCCTGGCCGACCGTACGGCCAACGGCGGCCGGGTCGCATGGCTGACGCGCCGCAAGGCGGCCGCCCGGTTCGCGACGGCCGCGCTGCGCAAGCGGTCCGTGCTCCCGGAGACCCTGCCCGGTGCCCCCGAGCGGGAGGGTGCCTCATGAGCGCGGCCTTGGACTATCCGTTGTCGCTCGCGGTCGAGGACTTCGTCCCCGTCCTCCTGACGGGCGCGGGCGCGGCCCTGCTGATCGGGCCGCTGCGCACCCTGCGTCCGCGCACCGGCCGCACCGCGGCGGCAGGCACGGCGCTGATCCTCCTCGGCGGCCTCTCCAAGGCCGTCTGGAAGCTGCTGGTGGCCCTGGACGGCCCCGACGTACAGGCCATGAACAAGGCGCTCTTCCCGTGCCTGTCCTTCGGCTTCCTCCTCCTGGCCCACGCGCTCCTCACGCTCCCGTCGAACGGGCCGGGCGATCCGGCACGGCGTACGCCTCCGCCGCTGTGGGGGTTCGCCGCGCTGTGGTCGGCCACCGGGGCCGCGGGGCTGGCCCTGAGGTCGACGGCGCCCCACATGGTGCTGACCATCGTGGCCGTCACCGTGTGCGGTGTCCGCCTCATCCTGCTCGCCCGCGCACACGGCGACACCGCGGCCGCCGCCGCCGGTGGACTGTGGCTCACCGGCATGTACGTACTGGGGCCGCTGGCGGCCCGCCCCGACCAGAGCGTGGCACTGCAATGGGTGGAGCAGTCGGCCAACACCCTCACACAAGGCGCCTTCGTCCTGCTCGCCTGGAGGCTGGAGAAGCGCCTGCGCGCCGCTTCCTCCCTCTCTTCCTCCCCCACCTCCGACCGATCGGCGGCGTGAATGACGGACAGTCTCGGCTGGAGGCGCAAGTTCGGTGTCATCGCCCCCAGCACCAACACCATCGTGGAACCCGACTTCTACCGGATGGCCGTACCCGGTGTGACGGCGCACTTCTCCCGCATCCACATCCGCGATCAGAACATGGCCCACGACGCCGGCATGGAACGGCTTCTGGAGCAGATCCGCGACGAGATCGGCGCTGCCTGCGAGCGGGTGCTGACCTGCGAGCCGGACTACATGGTCATGGGCATGAGCGCGGAGACGTTCTGGGGCGGCGTCGAAGGCAACCGGGCCTTCGTCCGGCAGATCCACGACATCACGGGACTGCGGGTGGCCACCGGCGCCGAGGCCTGCGAGCGGGCCCTGCACCTGTTCGGGGCCCGGCGCATCGCCGTGGTGACCCCGTACCAGCCGGTCGGCGATGCCAACGTCGACCGGTTCTTCACCGAGCTCGGGTTCGAGGTGGCCGGCATCAGGGGCCTGCGCTGTCCGACGGCCGTTTCGATCGCGCACGTACCGGAGGCCGAACTGCGCTCCGCGCTGGTCGAGCTGGCGGCGCTGCCGGGGGTGGAGGCCATCGTGCAGTGCGGGACGAACCTGTCGATGGTCTCCCTCGCGGACGAGGCGGAGCGGTGGCTCGGGCTACCGGTGATCGCCATCAACGCCGCCACCTGGTGGATGGCCCTGCGGGACAACGGCCTGCATGAGCCGCTGTACGGCCACGGCACCCTGCTGCGCGAGCACTGACTCCACCACGACACGGCATGTCTACCAACAGAGGGGGTACCTCGTGCCTGCACTGATCCGTCCGGCCCTGGCCGTGCTCATGGCCCTGTCGCCCCTGGCGGCGGCTCCTCCCGCGGGGGCTCCGCCCACGGCTCCCCCGCCCGCCTCCTTCTCGCCGCACACGGTCGACCCGGACCTGCCCGGCGCTGCCTTCGCCGTGACGGGCAACGTCGTGGGCGACGTCCGGCAGGAGATCGTGGCCACGGGCTTCGGCCGCTTCACGACCGTTCCGGGCGGCCCGCCGATTCCCCCGTCGGCCGGCCAGCTCGCCGTCTACCGGCAGAGCGGGCACGGTCTCGACACCTGGTCGAAGCAGCTGGTCTTCGACACCGACGCCGCGATTCCCTTTCCGAACGAACCGGCCGTGTCCGACGTCGACCGCGACGGCGACCGCGACATCGTGGTGCCGGGGGGCTTCTTCCGCTGCGCGACCGCGTGCGGATCCCTCACCTGGTGGGAGCAGCGCAGGGGATCCTGGAAGCGTCATGACATCGTGCCGCCGGGCAGTTCGCCGTTGTTCTACCACCGGGCCCTCCTGGTCGACTTCGACCGCGACGGCCGGCGCGATCTGGTGACGGTCGGCGAGTCCTCCCAGCCCGTCACCCGGATCGCGGGCCGGCCGGCGGCCAACGCCTGGATCCAGGTCTTCCGCGGCACGGCCGGACCCGAGCGCTTCAGCAGCGAACCGGTCGACGTCGCGGCCGGCGGTGGCGCCCTCCCCGTCGTGGAGGACGTCGACTCCGACGGGGACCTGGACCTCGCTTCCCCGCAGTACTTCGAGCCCGGAGCCGGATACGTCTGGCTGGAACGCACCGCGGCGCCGAGCCGGGAGCACCCGATGGGCCGGTTCGCGCGGCATGTGGTCGACACCACGCAGGGCAAGGCCATCGCCCTGCGGCCGGTACGCAACCTCTACGGCGACGGCCGAACGACATGGGTGGGCTCCAACCACACCAATACGGCCTTCCCTCCGGGCTCGACCGACCCGACCTCGCAGGTGGTCGTCTTCTCGGTGCCCGCGGACCCGCGCTCCGCTTGGACCGCGACCGCCGTTTCGAACGGCATCACCTCGCGCGGGCGGGCCGGCCAGGCCGCGCCCGGGGTGTTCGGCAGCGGCGACCTGGACGGGGACCGTGACGTCGATCTCCTGGTGTCCGGCGACGGTGACGACCGGCTGTTCTGGCTGGAGCAGAAGGCCGATCACACGTTCGCGACGCACGTCCTGGCGAGCGGTGCGGGTCAGGCCGGAGGCGCCGTGGTGACCGATCTCGATCGCACCCGGCCCCGGCGCAACGAGGCCGTGTTCACCGTCTTCGAGTCCAACAGCGTCATGTTCTGGACCCGCGACTGAGTCGTCGCGGGGACGTTCTCCCTCGCATACGAAACGGCATCCTCCCGGCCGCGTGCCGGGAGGATGCCGTTCTGTTGGACAGGTCCTGGCCTCAGTAGGACTGCTGGACCGTGACCGCGGAGTCGGCGGAGTCTCCCCAGTAGCGGACGTAGGACCGGGCGAAGGAATCGCCGAGCGAGGCCTTCAGGAAGAGGGCCGACCATCGGGCGGAGGTACGTATGCCGTCGACCTGGCCGGTGGTCTGGGCCGAGGGGTCGGGGGCCGCGCCGGCGGGGTTCTGGACGTTGGTGATGCCGTAGTGGTTGACCCCGGCCACGGTCACGAGGGCCTTCGGCTTGAGCTGGAGTGCCTCGTACGTGGCGTGGGCGGCTGCCGGGGCGGCGACGCCGTCGGCGGCTCCCTGGATCAGCGCGACGGGCACCGTGTTGGCGATCGGGGCGACGGGGCCGCCGCCGGGCGGGGCGTTGTTGGTGCCGAAGAAGGCGGCCGCCTTCAGTTCCGCGGGCTTGACGGCGCCCGGCGGGAGGCCGAAGCAGAAGGGCGGTGCGCACTGGCCCTGGACGGTCGCGACGCCGGCGGCGCCGCCGAAGGAGTGACCGAGGAGAGCGAAGGAGGCGGGGTCCAGCCGGCCGGCGAGGGGGCTGTCGGCCCTGGTGTTCTCGGCCTTCGACCAGGCGACGGTGGTCAGGCTCTGGTCGGCGGAGGCCCACAGACCGGGGATGCCGAACACCGCGCGGAGGTGGTTGGGCACCACGACGACGAAGCCGAACGCGGCCACGGTGCGGGCGTATCCCTCGTAGTGGCTCTTGTCGACGTTGGCGCCCTGCTGGAGCAGGACGACCGGAAGCCGGCCGCCCGTTTCGGGGTAGTAGACGTCGGCGGCGTCCGGCCCGACGGTTGCCGTGTAGACGAGGGTGGGGAAGGTGGTGGGGCTCTCGGGGGTCTCGGCCGCGGCCGCCGTGCCGGCGGTGGAAGCGGCGGTCAGGAGGGCGAATCCGAGCAGGCCCGCCGCGATGCCGCGGCTGGTGCGGCTGGTGCGGCGCCGTGCGTGGTGCGTGGTGTGTGCCATCAAGCAGTCCGTTCTTCTTGGCCGTCTTCGGCGAGTACTGGCTTGTCTGTACTGGCTTGTCTTGCGGGAACGTCCTTGCCCGGAGCGCGAGTCGACCGCGTCGGGGTGTGGCTCGGGTCAGACCGACCGGCGGGCTGCCTCGGCCGCGTCGGCCTCGTAGGAGCCCCGGCCGCTCAGGACGACCGCGGATCCGACGAGGAGGGGGAGGAGGACCACGAGGAAGGCGGTGCGCAGCGATCCCGTGGCATCGGAGGCGAGGCCGATGAGCCAGGGGCCGAGGGATCCGCCGAGCGTGACGAGCAGTTGGAGGACGGCGAAGCCGAGGCCCCGGCGTTCGGCCGCGACGACGTCGGCGTTCGCGGCGGTGAGGTTGGCGAGCGCGGCGGCGAAGCCGAAGTTGGCAAGGGTGAAGCACAGGGCCTGGGGAATGAGGACCTGCAGGGTGACGGCTCCGGCCAGGGCAAGGGTGCCGAGGAGGAGTCCGGCGCCGCCGATGGCGATACGGCGGCCCTTGCGCGGGCCGCGGTCCCGGTCTCCGAGCCAGCTGCCCGTCACGATTCCCGCGACGATGCCGACCAGCCCGCTCCCGCCCGCCACCGCGGCCGCCTCCGCCTCGCCGAGGCCGAAGAAGCGGTCGTAGTAGGAGGGCATCCAGTAGAAGAGGCCTCCCAGGCCGAAGAAGAGGATGCTCAGGCCGGTGACGACCTTGCGCAGGGTGCGGATGCGCAGGAGTTCGCGCAGCTGGGTGAGCAGCGGGGGCGGTACGGGACGGCCGCCGCTCGGTGCGGGGACCGGATCCGGGGTGCCGGGTTCGGTGGTGGGCTCGGTGGCGGGGTCGGGGTCGCCGCCCTCGCGCCGGTACCACAGGGTGAGGCGGTCGCCGGTGCCCCGGACCGGTTCGCGCAGGGTGAGGACGAGGAGGGCTACGAGGAGGCCGGGTACGGCGACCAGGAAGAATCCCGTGCGCCAGCCGACGCTCTCCGCGAGGGCCCCGCCCGCGATGACGCCGATGGGCAGGCCGCCGAAGTAGGCCATGCGTTCGTAGCCGAAGGCCCGGGTACGTCCGGGGCCGGGGTAGCAGTCGGCGAGGAGGCTGGAGGCGGGTGGGTTGTAGAGCTGCCCGGCGGCCCCGAGGAAGACGCGGACGGTGAAGAGGGCGAGGTAGCTGCCGACCAGCCCGGTGCCGACGGTGAGGAGCGACCAGACCGCGACGACGGCGGCCACGGTCCAGTTGCGGCGGGCGGTGTCGGCGAGACGGCCGGCGGGGAGCAGCAGGATCACGGCGGCGAGCGATCCGGCGGTGGCGATGGCGCCGCCGGCGGCGTCTCCGAATCCGAACTCCTCCTGGATCTTGGGCAGGGCGCCTGCGAGGAGGTTGTACTCGATGCGGTCGATCGCCGCGACGAGGGCGATGCATACGGCCGGCCACCATCCGAACGGGGCGGGTGCGCCCCGCCGGACGGTGACCGGGGGCCGCCCGGGGAACACGGTGAACGCGCGCCGCTCACGATCGGGGTCGAGGTGGGGAACGGGTGCGCTCACGGTGCTCCTCCGGGCTCCCCCGGGATCCTCCGGGCAGGGATCGGCACCGAAGCCGATCAGCGGGGCGGGGTCAGGGCTTGGCGGTGTACACGACGCCCGGCAGGGTCTGGGCGGCCGCGCCCCACACCTGGTCGCGCAGGGAGGCGTCGAGGCCGAGGGTGTGGAGCAGGTAGGTCGTGGTGACCGAGCGGGTGAGGCGCTGCTGTTCGGCGCGGGTGACCGATCCGCTGTCGCAGCCGAAGCCGTTGCTGTCGGTGAAGCCGCAGTGGAAGCCGCCGGTGATGACGCGGAGCTGGGTGGGGGCGGGCTTCGCGTCGTACATCTTGCGCTGGTTGCCCTCGACGCCGGCGATGGTGTCCTTGCTGCCGCCGACGTACTGGGCCGGGACGGTGAGGGCGGCGGAGGCGGTGACCGCGGAGGGGTTGGTCTCGGCGGCGGCGAGGGTGGTGACGGTCTTGACGGCCGGGTTGCGGGACGCGGCGAGCAGGGCCGCGCCGCCGCCCATGGAGTGGCCGGACACGGCGTAGCGGCCGGTGTCGACGGTGCCCGCGAAGCGGGATCCGGTGGTGGAGTTCTGGGTGGTCAGCCAGGTGAGGCCGGCGTTGAGGTCGTCCGCGAAGCCGGTGTGGCTGGGTGCCAGGCCGCCCTGGGATTTGGGAGTGACCGTGATGAAGCCCCACGAGGCGTAGTGGCGCAGGGTGCTCTCGTACTTGGAGATGTCCTGGAAGAAGCCGTGGCCGAAGGCGAGGCCGGGGTGGAGGCCCTGGGCGACGGGTGCGTTGGCGCCGGCGGTCGTGCCGGGGTACCAGACGCGGGCGCTGTAGGAGCGGCCGGCGGCGGAGACGCTGACGTCCGTGTAGGCGACGGGGTAGGCCCCGGGCGAGGCGGGGTCGGCCGCCGCCGCGGCGGCGGTGTGGGGGGTGGCCGCCAGGGCGGTGGGGGCGGACAGCGTCGCGGCGACGGCCAGCATGATGGCTGGGACGGCGCGCTTGAGGGTGCGTAGCACGGTGGTGCCCTCCTGTGGGGGTATCGGAGAGGGAAACGCTGTGTGCTACTTCAGCATATTGACGCGCACACGCCAATAGTCCGGGTGTTTCTTTCTACGAAACACTGTTGACCCTGAGGGAACGTCTCAGGCGTGCAGGGCAGGCCGTGCCTGGTCACGCCGCACAGCGGCGAGCAGACCCGCCAGCATCATGGCCTCCCCCAGGTTCCCCAGCGGCGGCGCCGCGAAGGCCGCGGCCGAGGCCGCGAACACGGCGAAGGCGCCGAGGGCGATCGCGGGTGTCCCTCCGCGGATCCATGCGGCAGCCCCGATCAACAGGAGCAGCACGATCGCCAGGACGGCGGCCACCGGGAAGCCTCCCGGCTCGGCGTCCGCGTAGCGCAGGGTGTCCGCCCAGTGGCGGGGCAGCAGATGCAGGCCCGGCAGGGTGGTGACCGTACCGAGCACGGCCAGCGCGCCGGCGGCGGCCCACGCGGCGCCGAGGGCGTTGCGGCCGGCGCGCAGGGCGAGGGCGGCGCACGGCACGACGAGCGGGGTGCCCAGGGCGTGGACGACGAAGCGGCCGGCGCTCAGTGCCTCCAGCAGCCGACCCTCACCCAGCAGGGAGCCTGCTGCCACGACGGCGGAGTCGTAGGCGAGGGCGCAGCCGAGGAGGCCGGTGAGCCGGCCGGCCGGGCCCGTACGCCATGCGGCGGCGGCGAGCAGGATCTGGAGGGTGGCCAGCAGGGCCAGCCCGGCGGAGATCACCGGGCTGCCTCACCGCGCCGGTAGAGCGCCTCGATCCGTTCGGCGTACCGGGCGGTGACCGCGGCGCGCCGGACCTTGAGCGTCACGGTGAGCTCGGGTCCGCCGGGCGTCCACGGCTCCGCGATCACCTCGTGGACACGGATCCGTTCGGGCCGTGAGAGGCGGGTGTTGGCGTCGGCCACGGCTCGTGCGACGGCTTCCGCGAGGGCGGCGGCGAGTTCGGGGTGCACGTCGAAGGGCTCGGCGGGGGTGATGCCCTCGCGGCGGGCCCAGGCGGCGACCGCTTCCGGGTCGGGGACGAGGAGGGCGACGTTGAAGGGCCTCGCGTCGCCGATGACGACGGCGTGGGCGATCAGGGGCGAGGATTCCTTCAGGACCCCTTCGATGCGGGCGGGGGCCATGTTCTTGCCGCCGGTGCTGATGATGAGGTCCTTCTTGCGGTCGACGATGCGGACGTCTCCGTCGGCGTCGAGGGCGGCGATGTCCCCGGTGTGCAGCCAGCCCTCCGCGTCGATGGTCCGCGCGGTGAGCTCGGGCTCTCCGCGGTAGCCGCGCATCAGGAAGGGGGCCCGTACGAGGAGCTCGCCGTCGGCGGCGATCTTGACCTCGGCACCGGGGACGGGTCGGCCGACCGTTCCGGGCCGCTGTCCGCCGGGGGGTGCGATCAGGGCGATGCCGCTGAGCTCGGACATGCCCCAGGCGTCGGTGAGGGGCAGTCCGAGCGCCTGGAAGAACTCCTGGAGCCCCTCGGGCGCGGGCGCGGCTCCGGTGATGCAGATCCGGGCACGATCGAGTCCGATGCGCCGGCGCAGTGCGCCGAGGACGCCGTCGGCCTCCTCCAGTTCCTTGTGCTCCGGCGCGGTCATGGTGCCGGCGGACCGGCGGTGGGCGAGGCGGCGGCCGGTGGCGAGTGCGTTCTCCACGAGTTCGCGAAGTGCCGGGTCGGTGTCCGCGAGCGCGCTCTCCAGGGCGGCGCGCGTGCGCTGCCAGACGGCCGGGACGGCCCCGAAGAGGGTGGGCCGCACGAAGGTGAGGGCCTCGGGCAGCCGGGACATGTCGTCCAGACAGGTCAGACGGGTTCCGCAGAGGAGGTGGGTGTAGTGCGAGCCCCACCGGTCGGCGATGTGCGCGGCGGGCAGGAAGGAAATGTGACTGTCCCGGCTGCTGACCTCCAGCACCTGCTGGGTGCCGGCGAGTTGGCTCATCATGGCGCGGTGGGTGATCTCGACGGCCTTCGGGCGGCCTGTGGTGCCCGAGGTGTGGATCAGGGTCACGAGGTCGTCGGGCCCTACGTCGCCGAGGGCCGAGGCGAGTTCGAACGGGCCGGGCGCGCTCGCCTCGACGTCGCCCAGCACGAGCACGTCGTCCTGCTCGGGGTGTCCATCGCCGTCGACGGTGACCAGGTACATGACGGCCGTGCCGGTGACGGCGACGCGCAGCACGGGCAGGAAGCGGCGTTCGGTGACGACCACACGGGCAGCGGTACCGGCCAGCAGGTCGTGTATCTGGTCCGCGGGCAGGCTGTTGTAGAGGGAGAACGGCACGGCACCCAGGTGGAGGGCCGCGCAGTCGGTGACGTGGAATTCGGGCCGGTTGGTGAGCATGAGGGCGACCGGTTCGCCCCGCCGGACGTCGAGGTGGCGCAGCGCGGCGGCGACGGAGGCGACGCGGTCGGCGTACTGGGCCCAGGTCAACGCGGTGCCGGTGAGGGTGAGCAGGGCGGGTTCCTGCGGCTGGGCTGCCACGGTCCGCTGGAAGGCCTCGCAGAGGGTGGCGGGCGGATCGGTCGCGGGCGTCATGAGGGCTCCTCGGGAGGGGAAGAAGGGCCGCCGGGGCCCTCGTAGGGGTCTCAGGCCTTGGGGGTTGACGTTTCCCGGGCGGCGCTGCCGAAGGTGAGGCCGAAGTCGTGCAGGGTCAGGCTGAACAGTGGCGGCCCGTCGACCGGGAGCCTGAGCGTGCCGCGGGGCGGGATCCGCCAGGTGGCCCGGGCCAGGCCGACAGCGCTGCGGCTGCGCACGCGGCTGGTCTTCAGGCGTCCGTCGAGTTGCTGGGCGAGGCGGTAGGACACCGGCCAGCGTCCCGGCAGCCTGGTTGCGGGCCGGAAGGACGCGGAGCACAGGGTGGCGCCCCCGGTCCGGGCCGTGGCCTCGATGCCCCCGCGGCCCTCGCCGCGGATGAGGTCGAAGTCGGCCAACTCCTTCGGGATACCCCAGAGTTCACGGCCTCCGGCCATGGACGGCGGGCTGTCCACCCAGATGTCGGTGATGGTGACCCGGGGCCGCAGGCCGTCGCGGACCAGCACGGCGGAGAGGAGCTCGTTGTAGTGCAGGACGCTGTCGTTCTCGTAGACGACCCAGGCCGCGCCCATGAGGGCCCGGCCCGCGAGGGTCACGGGCCGGACACCGTACGGCAGCGGTGGCAGCGACCGGCGCGGTACGAGCCACAGGGAGAGGTGCATCTGCCCCGCGAGGTGCCAGGGCTCAGGCGGGTACGTCGGCATCGGGGTCCTGCCCTTCGGGCGATCGGGGCCCGAACCGCAGCGCGGCGGGGGCGTGTGCGGGGACGGCGGGGCGGCGCGGCGGTACGGGATCCACCCCGCGGTAGGGCGCGCCGGGCCGGGGTCGGGGGTCGGGGTCGCCGCTGTTGGGCCACAGGGCGGTCGCGCGTTCGGCGAGTGCGGTGATGGTCAGGGAGGGGTTGACTCCGAGGTTGGCGGAGATGGTGGAGCCGTCGACGATGTGGAGTCCGGGGTGCCCGTGGACCCGGTGGTAGGGATCGACGACTCCGTGCGCGGGGTCGGCGGCGACGGTGCACCCGCCGATGAGGTGGCCGGTGGTGGGAATGTCGAACAGGTCTCCCCAGGTTCCGCACGCCAGGGCGTCGTTCTGCCGTGCGGCGGTGCGGGCGAGGCGGTGACCGGCCGGTATCCAGGTGGGGTTGGGGGCGCCTTCGCCGGGCTCGCTCGTCAGGCGCGGCCCCAGCAGGCCTCGGCGCAGCCGGGTGGTGAGGGAGTTGTCGGCCGACTGCATGACCAGCAGGACCACCGATTGCTTGGCCCAGTTCCGCGGGCGGTGCAGTGCGAGCAGGCTGCGGGCGTTCGCGGCCATCGCGGCGAGGCCGGCCAGGAGCCGTGGACGGCCGGGGACCGGGTCCGTGAGGATCGCGCCGAGCAGGGCGAGGAGATTGCTGCCGGGCCCGTACCGGACGGGCTCCACGTGGGTGGCGTCGTCGAGGTGCACGGAGGACGTGATGGCCACGCCCTGGGTGAAGTCGGCGCCGGGATCCTTGGAGCGTACGGCGAGGATCGCCTCGGAGTTCGTCCGCGTCAGGTGTCCCAGGCGCGGTGAGAGGCCGGGCAGGGTGCCGGCGGCGCGGAGCCGGTGGAGCAGGCGCTGCGTGCCGAGGGCTCCGGCGGCGAAGACGACGTGCCGCGCGGTGGTGGTGCGCGGGTCGGGGCGCAGGGTGCGTCCGGTGCGGACGGAGGTGACGGTCCAGCCCGCACCGGCGCCGTCGGCGGTGTTCGGGCGGGCATCGGCGTTCGGGCCGGCATCGGTGTTCGGGCGGCCGTCGGTGTTCGGGCGGGCATCGGCGTTCGGGCGGACCTCGGTGACGGTACGGTCGGCGACGACCCTCGCACCGGCCGCTTCGGCCAGTCCGAGATAGTTCTTGGGCAGGGTGTTCTTGGCGTTGTGCCGGCACCCGGTCATGCACGCCCCGCAGTGCAGGCAGCCGGCACGGGCGGGACCGGCGCCACCGAAGTAGGGGTCGGGAAAGGTCGTTCCGGATGCGGTGCCGGGCTTCCCGAAGTGCACGCCCACGGGGGTGGGCCGGAAGGTGTCCTCGCGGCCCATCTCCCGGGCGGCCTCCTTCAGCACCCGGTCGGACGGGGTGAAGCGGGGGTTCGGCGTGACCCCGAGCATGCGCCGGGCCTGGTCGTAATAGGGGGCCAGCTCGGTGCGCCAGTCGGTGAGGGATGCCCAGTGGGTGCCCTCGTAGAACGGCGGGGGTGGATCGTAGAGGGTGTTCGCATAGCCGAGGGATCCCCCGCCGACGCCCGCACCGGTCAGTACGAGCACCCTGCCCAGGAGGGTCATCCGCAGGATTCCACGGCAGCCGAGGCGCGGGGCGAAGAGGTAGTCGCGCACCCGCCAGGAGGTCCGGGGGAAGTCCTCGTCGGCGAAGCGACGGCCGGCTTCGAGGACGGCGACGCGGTATCCCTTCTCGGTCAGGCGCAGGGCGGTGACGCTGCCCCCGAAGCCGGACCCGATGACGAGCACGTCGACGTCGTCGGGTGGCAGGGACCCTTGGGCAGCAGCCCCCGGTGGAACGTCCTGGGGTGGCGAAGAGGTTGGCATCACGGCTCCCGCACGGCGACAGACCGGACGGTCACACCTGGCTGGCGGGCATCGACCCGCGGCGTGACCGGGCGGTCATGTGACCGCCCGGTCATAGTGAGTGGCACCTGGACCCGTGTCAATGAATCCGGCAGCACCAGCGGCGGCGAATCCATTCGCCAACTGAGCTCTCGTGCAAGCTGGTTGACAATGCGCGGACCGGCCAGCAGCCTGTGACCACCCGGTCACATGACCGGGTGGTCACAGCGGGTGGTCGCAGCGGAGGTCCGATGGAACGTGTCTGTGTGATCGGGGCCGGCTCGTCCGGCATAGCCGCCTGCCAGGTGCTCACCGAGCGGGGCATCCCCTACGACTGCTACGAGAGCGGCTCCGAGGTCGGCGGCAACTGGCGTTACCAGAACGACAACGGCATGTCCTCGGCCTACCGGTCCCTGCACATCAACACGTCCCGCCAGGTGATGGAGTACGCCTGCTTCCCCATGTCGGACGCCTATCCGGTCTACCCGAGCCACTTCCACATCGCCCGCTACTTCGACGCGTTCGTCGACCACTTCGGCCTGCGGCCTTCGATCGCGTTCCGCACCGAGGTGACGGACGTCGCCGGGACCCCCGACGGCCGGTGGGCCGTCACGGCCCGCGGACGCGATGACGGCGTCACCACCAGCCGCGTCTACGATGCCGTCCTCGTCGCCAACGGCCACCACTGGAAGCCCCGCATGCCGCGACCGGAGCTGCCCGGAACGGGCACCTTCACCGGCACCCAGACCCACTCGCACCACTACCGCACGCCCGAACCCTTCGCCGGCGCACGGGTCCTGGTCCTGGGCATCGGCAATTCGGCGTGCGACATCGCCGTCGAGACCTCCCGCGCCTCCGCCCGCACCTTCCTGGCGATGCGCCGCGGCGCGCACATCCTGCCCAAGTACCTCTTCGGAACCCCTACGGACCACCTCACCGGGTCGTGGCTCGCCCGGGCGCCCCTGGCAGTTCAAGCCCGCGGCCTGGATCTGCTCCTGCGGCTCAGCCGCGGCCGGCTGTCCGACTACGGCTTGCCCGAGCCGCGCCACGGGGTACTCGGCGCCCACCCCACCATCTCCGACGACCTCCTCTCGCGCCTGGGTCACGGCGACATCACCGTCACGCCGATGGTCGAAGCGCTCGACGAGGGGCACGCCGTCTTCGAGGACGGCAGCCGGGAGGAGATCGACGCCATCGTCTACTGCACGGGCTACGACATCGAGTTCCCCTTCCTGCCGAAGGAGCTGATCGACCCGGCCGACAACGCGGTGAACCTCTACCGCCGGGTCGTCTCCCCCGACCACCGCGGCCTGTACTTCATCGGCCTCGTCCAGCCGCTCGGCGCGATCATGCCCCTGGCGGAAGCACAGTCCCACTGGGTGGCCGACCTGCTCCAAGGCCGCTGCGTCCTGCCCTCGTACGGCCTGATGCATCGCGAGATCACCGACTACCACGCCCGCACGGCACGGCGGTACGTCACGTCCAGCCGCCACACCATCCAGGTCGACGCCCAGAGATACCTCAAGGAATTGCGCGACGAGCGGGTCCGCTCGACGCCCCGCGCAGCCAGAACCCGGCGACGCCTGGCAGCGGTTGACGGTCGGGTGACGCCGCTCTAGGTTTGCGGAACACTGTTTCACAGAACGGAACGAGCCTGCGGACTGGAGTATCCGAATGACCAACGCCGTGGGACCACGGGCCGTATTCGGGGTCATCGTGCCGAGTACGAACACCGTGGTGGAGCACGACTACTGGGGCGCACGGGTCCCCGGCATCGCCTTCCGGGCCGGGTCCATGCACATCCCGCACCCGGCCATGGACAACGACCGCGACTTCGAGGCCCTCCTCCTCCAGATCAGAGCCTCCATCGACGTCGCGGTTCGCGACGTCCTGACCGCGGAGCCGGACCGGATGGTCATGGGGATGTCCGCGGAAACGTTCTGGGGCGGGGTCGCCGGCAATGCCGATTTCGAACGCCGCCTGCGCGAACGCACCGGCCTGCCGGTCACGACCGGCGCCACTTCCTGCCGCGCCGCCCTTCGTACGCTGGGATGCCGGCGCATCGCGGTGTTCTCCCCCTACCAGCCGATCGCCGACCGCGAGGTGCACCGCTTCTTCACGGAAGCCGGTTTCGACGTGGCGGCCGTATCGGGACTGCGCTGCTCGACCGCCATGGACATCGCCCGGGTGGGACCGCAACGCATCTTGGAGATGGTCAGCGAACTGGACGACCCCTCCGTCGAGGCGATCGTGCAGGTCGGAACGAACCTCTCTTTCGTCTCCCAGGCCGACACCCTCGAATCCGAGCTAGGCAAACCCGTCGTCGCCATCAACGCGGCGACGCTTTGGCACGCACTGCGCGAGCACGGTTTCGACGACCGGATCACGGGCGCGGGTCGCCTGCTGAGGGAACACTGACGGGCACGGCAGACCTGATTCCCCGTCCCCAGGCTGGGGCAGTACCGGCCGCTCACCTCGTCCGGGCGCCACCCGATGCCCGGGCCTTGGCGTACAGGGCCGGCTAGGACTTGTCCGGCCGATCACGGCGCCGACTGTTGAGGCATGGCGGGGGGCTGCAGCTCGTCGAGGGCATGGAGCCGTGGAAGACCGTCTGTGAACGCTCCACCGGCGTCCGTGAGCATCAGCATGCCGCCGGCGCCCGCACCGTCCCCCTTCGGCCCCGGAATCAAAGGGGGCCGCAAGGATGGAACACCAGGCCGAGACGCCGTGGCAGAGTCCCGTCGCCCGCCTGGGGAGGTGGTGCCGGAGGTGAGGGTCTGGGCCGCTCGCGGGGCGGGTTCACCGGCAAGCTCCACCTGAGGGCGGACGGCCGCTGCCGTCCGCTGTCTCTGGTCGTCACTCCAGGTCAGTGAGCGAACTGCACCCAGTTCAAGGCGGTCCCGGATAAGACCCGAATGCCCAGACCGGGCCTGGGACGACCACGCAAGAAGCCAGACAGCCTTGCGGCCGACAGGGCCTACGGCAACGGCCGCGTCCGCGTCCGCGAGTACCTGCGGCGGCGGGCAATCCGCCACACGATCCCGGGGAAGACCGACAGTCAGGTAGCCCACCTGCGCAAAGGCTCACGCGGTGGACGGCCGCCCGGCTTCGGCGAGGACCGCTATAAGCAGCGCAACACCTTCGAGCGGGCGATCAACCGCCTGACACAGTCCCGAGCGGTCGCGACTCGATACGACAAGCGCGGCTACGTCTTCCTCGCCACCGCCGCGGCCATCGCGATCCGGCTCCGAACGCGCGCTCCTACGCGACCCAGCAGTAGACGCTGTGGTTCTGGCGCCTGGCGCTGCTGACGAGAGCAGCCAGATCACCCACGATCGCGTCGGCGATCTCAGCGTCGATCACCTCGCCGTCCTCCGCACGCAGCTGAGTCCACGAGGCGGCGACGTCACTCAACCGGGAGTGCGTGGCGTCCGCGAGCGCAGTGGACAGACGAGGCGAGATGGCGAAGACGACGCATCCGCCGGTGTCCTGGCCGGCCACGATGCGAGGCTCACCAGCCTCGACGAGTTCTTCGAAGCTGCCGCCGGCCAGAAGGCACTCCCACTCGACGACGGCCTCTTCGGAATCGAAGTTACCGAAGGAGAGCGACTCGAATGCCCGCCCCGGCCCGGTCTGGAGGGCCAGGCTCGCTGACGTGTCGTCCGGCGCGGCGAAGAACTTCACGATGATGCTCACCTGGGCATCATGCCAGCCGGTCCGCGTCCATGATCGCCCGGACAAGTTCGGCATTGAGTCCACACTTCGTGCTCGACGGAGTTCACTCAGCCGATGCGGAGAGACTTCGGATTGTTCCAGACCGAGGTCAAAGCGTGCGACGCGGCGGCGGCCGGGCACGACCTCGACGAGACCTTCCACGTCTTCCCCCGGAGTTTGCCTCAGCCTGCGCTGGGTCTACGTGTTGATGATCCAGGAGTACGCCCCGGGAGGACGCTGACCGTTGATGGTGCTCGTGACAAAAAGCTGCCGGAGTAAAGCCGAGATGATCTGGCACCCCGCCCGACCGCGAGGAAAACCCGTTGGCTATCGGTGTTCCCTGCTGGAACGATCCTGAGATGACCGACCACCGTGACGCCGTCATCTGCCTGTGGGGTCGCCAGCTCTACGAGCGCCAGGGCGAGCCGCTCGCCTGGGCGGAGGCGGTCCTGGAGGCCACCGGTCGCCCGCCGACCGCCGTCACCGCGGCGATGTCCGGCCGATTCGACGCCCTCGCTGATTCCCCATCGGACCGCGCATGGCTGCTGTTCCGTACGGTCGCCAAGCTGGCCGCGAACCTGCGGGGCGACGGCCACTACGACGCGGACGTCGGCACCCGAATCGGCCCGTTGGCCCTGTGGTTGGGCGAGCTCGAACCGCCGCTCGCCGGCCCGCTCGGGGACGCACTCGGCCACCCACCGGACGGGCCGACATCCCTCGTCACCGTCCACGCCGCCGACTTGAGCAGGAACCGCACGATCCGGCTGCGGGCGATCGACGCCCTGCTGGAGTGGGCCGAGCTCGACCATCCGCAGGCCCGGGCGACCCTGTCCGAGGTCGCCTCCGACCACCGGACGCAGGATGTCACCGTCTGGACCAAGGCACTCAACCGGATCGCCCTGTTCGGCGACGCGAGCGTCGAACCGGGCCTTCTGCGCGCGCTCGCCGACACCGGGCACCGCGGGGTGCGGTGGTCGGCGCTCGCCTGTGCCGAACTCGGCTTCCGCCGGGCCGTTCCGCTGATCACAGCCCTGCTGGAGCATCCCGATCCGATGGTCCGCGAGGGTGCCTGCGAGGCGCTCGGCCTCCTTGAGGAACACACCGCCGTACCCGCCCTGACAGCCCGCCTGAACGACGAGACCCGCTGGGTACGCAGCAGGGCCGCCCTGGCGCTCGGCCAAATCGGCGGCGACCGGGCACTCGCTGCGCTCTGGCAGGCCATGATGGAACGCCGGAACCCGAAGGCCAGTCATCTCGCCTCAGCGATCGCTGCCTTCGGCCCGCCAGTGGTGCACGACCTGATCGCCCTCACCGCCGATCCCGACCCGGACCTCCGAGCACTGGCCTGCCGCGCTCTCGGCTCCACCGCCGACGACCGGGCCCTGCCGGCACTGGAGCACCTCGCCGCCCACGACCTCGCCAGAACCACCCTCGGCGGCCTCGTGGCAACCGCCGCCAAGCAGGGACTGCGGACCGCGCACCGCATTCGCGCGCGCACCGCGTCTGACGTGTGATTTGGGGACGACTCCGACAGCTTCACCCCGGCCGGTATCCCCACCGCGCCCCTCTCACCGGCCTTGTACCCCGCCGCTTCCTTCGGGGAGGAGGTGACCGACACGATAGGGGCCTCCGCCTTGTCGGACGGGGACGAGGTCGGCAAGGGCACCGGCTTGTTGGCGTTGACGGAGAAGGTGGCGGCCGGCGGCGACGGATATGGCTGATATGGCGCAAGCCTTGCGCATGCGGAACCTCCTTGCGTGACCCGGCATCTGCCGCGGCCCACTTGGCATGAGCGCTATCCTGCACAGTCGATTTCGATCCCGACTCCCGAGAATTCCCGCGGCCCCCGGCATGCCGGAAAAGACCTTGCCCCTCCGAACGGGATTCTCGGGAAATCCAAGAGTTGATAGGTGCGCGTATTTCAGAGACCCGCGCACCGGCATTCATTCATTCCGTCGGGCTACGGAAGCGCGTGGACGCGGAAGGCGATCATGGCCGTGTCGTCGCGGTGGTCGGAGACCTCTTGGAGCCGGCGCAGCAGTGCGGCCAGTGGTTCGTCGCGGTGCCGGGAGGCCGCGTGGGCGAGCCGGTTCTGGCCGTCGGTGAGGGGGGCGGTGGGGGTTTCGACGAGGCCGTCGGTGTACAGCAGGAGGGTGTCGCCCGGGGTCAGGTCGTGGGTGTGGGTGGTGCGGGGGACCTTTGGGTCGACGCACAGGGGCGGGTCTTCGCCGGTGCCGGTGAGGAAGGCGGGGTCTCCGTGGGCGGGGATCAGCAACGGGGGCGGGTGGCCGGCGTTGGACCAGGTCATCGACCACTGTCCTCCGGGGCGGCGGCGCAGGTGGGCGTGGATGGCGGTGGTGAGGGGGGCGGCTTCGAGGCCTTCGGCGACCTCGTCGAGGCGGGCCAGGACGTGCGCGGGGCCGTGGTCCGCTGCCTGTGTGTAGGCCAGGGCGCGGAGCATGCTGCGCATCTGGCCCATGGCGGTGGCCGCGTCGATGTCGTGGCCGGCGACGTCGCCGACGTCCAGGACAAGGGTGTCGTCGGGGAGGGTGAAGGCGTCATACCAGTCCCCGCCGATCTCGTTCACGCAGCTGGCCGGCTGGTAGCAAGCCGCGAGATCCGCGCCGCGCACCGGCGGCGGCTCGGTGAGGTGGGCGCGCTGGAGGCTCAGGGCGGTGCGGCGGGCACGCTGGAGGTCGAGGGCCTTTCGGATGGGCCGGTGGGCGTGGTGGAGGAGTTCGCGCAGCAGGTCGGTCTCGGCGGGGCCGGGCACGGGGGTGTCGCCGTTGCTGCTGGTGGCGGCGTAACCGAGGACGATGTCGTCGACGATCAGGGGGATGAGGGTCAGGCTGGTCGCGCCGGCCGCGGCGAGCCATCGCTCGGTGACCGCCGGAACCAGGCCCGCCGGAATGGGGCCGCCGGCGGGGAAGCGGAGGGTGCGGGGGGTGCGCTGATCGAGGACTTCGCGGATGGCCGGGGAGACCACGACCTGCTGGTTGCGCAGGGCAGGCGGCGCGGGCAGTCCCGGACGGGTCGCGGAAGCCACCCGGCGGGCGGTGACGCGGGCGTGGTCGGGCAGCGGCCACTGGTCGTGGGACAGCAGCAGGATCAGGCAGGCATCGGCCAGTTCGGGGACGACGACGTTGACGACCTCGGCGAACGCCTCGTCGAGGCTGGCTCCCGAGACGGCTGCCACCTGCGCGAGGAGGCGTTCGCGCAGCCGGGCACCCCAGGTGGCCTCGATGTCGGCGGTCGCCGCGATCCACTCGGCGACCCGCCCCTCGCGCATGACGGGGACGCCCCGCGTGCTCATGTGCCGGTAGGAGCCGTCGGCTGTCCGTACGCGGAAGGAGGCCTGGAAGACGCTCGGGGTTCCCTCCTCGGCGGCGCTCTGCCAAGCGCGGAGCAGGCCTTCGCGGTCGCGGGGGTGGATGCGCTCGTACCAGCTCTCGTCAGCACGGGGGTGCCACGGTGTGCCGGTCAGTTGCTCCCAGCCGGAGACGATCTCGTCCATGGCGCCGTCCGGATGCATCACCCACACCATCTGCGTGACGGCCGACACCAGCGCCTCGTAGCGCTGCAGGGCGCGGGTCTCGGCGGTGGTGTCCATCGTGACGACGAGGATCCCCGGACCTGCGGGAGTGGTGACGGGGCTGCAGGAGTAGACGAAGTGCCGGGCCTGGTCGGGGGCCCCGGGGTCGGGCTCGCGGGAGTCGGTGAGCTGACGGGGGCGCCCGGTGGCGCGGACCTCGTCCAGGACGGTGAGGAAATGGGCCGCGTCCGGCTCGGCGAACGCCTCCCGGGCCGGCGCACCCAGACGCCGGGCACCGAGCATCCTGGTGCAGGCGGCGTTGGTGTACAGGAGCTGGTGATGGGGGCCCGCCAGCAGGGCGACCGCCGCGACGGTGTCGTCGAACATCCTCGGGTCCAGGCCCCGCGAGGCACCGCTCACCGAGAGGACATCCAGAGCCGGGCTCGGAGCGGGAACCGTCGCATGGCGCCATCTTCTCGACTGGCACGGCGAGTGCGCGGTAGGCGCGCTTGTCAGGCGCGGCGGCTGCCGAGGGGAGGAGGTATTGGCACCGGAACCTTGGGCCAGGCCGTTGCGGATCACAGCGGCGCCCCTGCCAAGAGTGCCGTCCCCGCAGCCGGGGCGCGCAGACCACGGAAGTCCGCGGGAGTCAGGACCAGGCGGCCCTGTTCGGTGGCCGCTGCTCCGCTCTTGAGAGGTCGGTGCCCCACGTGCCTGCCGTAGGCCGTGCGGACGGTCCTGGCCACGCGCCCCCGGGACCGACGCGGCTCATCGTCGCGGCCAGGTGTACGGGCCTGGAGGAGACATGATCCGGTGACAGCGGCGGCATTCACCATGGCCACGGGGCGAATGAGTCGTCGGCGGGTGGGCGGGGTGTGGTGCGAATTCAACGGGGGTCCTTGCTGTCCGCGACGCCCGGGGGAACGAAAGGCAGGGCGCCGGTGGTGGGCGTGAGAAGGCGGGCTGAGCCCGACACCGGTCAGTTCCGGCCGGCGCGCACCTCGGCCATACGGCCGGTGCCACGGGGTGTCCGCCCACCGTCGGGGTGGTGGAGGCGGGGGTGGTGAAGGCGGGAGTGGCCTGGGGGCCGGGAACCCTGACCAGGGTGGCGCGAAAGCATGGGGACGCCTGCGGCCCTCGTGCCACCAGCACAGATCACCTCGATGGAGTGCGAGGCCGCATCCCGCTGATGCGCGGCGGCCGCCGGCTTGACCGCGGAAGCCGGCGGGGCGACCCCTCCCACCGCGGTGACGCAGAGGACTGCGACGGTGCTGGTGGCGGTCACGGACATGCAGCGCACGGACACGACGGCTCCCTCCAGGTGTGCTGCCCATCGGCGCACCCCGAGGCCACCGCATGGCAATTCAACCCAAAAAGCAGACAAGTACCTCATTTGGGCCTTACGTCCCAACCGTACGGGCCGTCCGCCTCCCGCAGAGAGCCCCTGGGTCACAGCCTGTCCATGGAACGCAGCCCGCAGGACACTCTGCGCACCAGGTGGAACGGCAACATCATTACCGTCAGTCACCGACCACGCGGAGTAGCGGACCCAGCCTCGTCGGGCCCTGCCTCGTCAGGTCCTGCCTCGCCACCCGGCGGCAGGCGCGTACCACCCGCACGTACACCCGCCTGCCGGGTGCCCTTGCTCGCCCGCGCATGCGCCCGCAGGATCGGATCAGCTGAACCCCACCGGCCGGCGCCCGGCGGCAACCGAGCAGCGAGGACCAGCAACCGTGCATCCGTACAACCTGCCCGCCGGCCCACCCGCGGCCGATGCCGACGCAGGCCCGCCCTCCCCCCGGCACCTGACGGCGGACGGGCCCGATCAGGCCGAGGATCTGATGCACCAGGTCTTCGGTCACCAGAACATGACCCTGCGATTCGAACGGCACGAACCGGTCCACATCGACGTCCGCGAACTGGACACCGGCCCGGGACACCTCGCCCGCGTCGAGATGTCATGCGACCTGAACCTCGGCACCTCAGCACTCGGCCTCTACTACACCGGCATCGCCCACCAGGGCATGCTCTCCCTGCACCAGCACGGACAAGAGGCCATCGCCGCCCCCTGCCACGACAGCCCGTACCTGCTACGCCCCCACGCGCACACCACCATCCACCACGCCCCCGGCACGACCTTCTGCGTCCTGGGCATCGACCCGGCCGCCCTCGAAAGCACCCTGGCCGGCCTCTTGGAACACCCCGTCAAACCCCTGCGTACCGACAACACCGCCAACGCCGGGGCCGGCCGAGGCCTGGTCCCCGAACACCTGATGACCCTCCTGGAGGCCGAACTCACCGGCCCCACCGGACTCCTGCACCCAGGCCCCGTCGCCGACCGCCTCTGGGACGCCATCGTCACGGCCCTGCTGTACGGAGCACGCCACCAGTACAGCGAGGAACTACACGCCCCCACCGCCCGGCTCAGCCCCCGCACCCTGACCCGGGCCATCACCGCGATGGAGGCCGATCCCGCGCACCCGTTCACCATCGCCGAGCTCGCCGCCATCGCCGGAGTCGGCCCCCGAGCCCTGCAGAACGCTTTCCGTGAACACCGCGGCACCACACCACTCGCCTACCTGCGCCATCTCCGCCTCAAAGCGGCCCACGCGGAGCTCCTGAACACCGAACCGCCCGCCACCGTCACCGAAGTCGCCACCCACTGGGGCTTCACCCATCCCGGACGCTTCGCCACGCTCTACAAGCAGCACTACGCCCAGACGCCCTCGCAGACCCTGCGCCAACGCCCCAACAACCTCACCCAGCACTGAACCACCGAAGAGGGGCGGAGAGCCGCCGCGGATACGTCCGCCGGTGCGGGCTTCACGGACCGGACCGGGCTACGCGCAGGGCCCGTAGCGATGCCCGACCACTCCCCTGGATGGTTTGGGGTGTATCGGGCAGACGGTGCGGCGATACCAGAAGGGGAAACGATTCACTTCCTGCTGGACAGCATCGTGGCAGGACGGATTCCCGCCCCTGGGCCCCGCCCCGACACGTGCCCTCCCTCGCCGCTCCCCGCTACCAGCCGCACACCGGGCCGGCGGCGCGGCGGGCCGCAGCCCGTCCGCACAGATCCGGCACGGAACGCGGTACATCCCCGCGGCCCACGCCCGGTGGCGTTCTGGACCCTGTGAAAGACGGTGAACTGTGACCCAGCGCTGCACCGGGTTCATCCAGCACTACAACCGCCAGGCCGGCTACGGCTTCCTCATCCCCCTGGGCCACAAGGAACCGCTCTACTTCGAGGAAGCCGACCTCGAAGGCGGGTACAGGGGCCTCTCCGTCGACCAGCAGGTCACCTTCGTCTTCGCGCTCGGAGAAGGACGCTTCGTCGCCAAGGAAATCCGCACCTGACAGCCGGCCGGCGTCCCGGGCCCACCGGGCACCCTGCGGGCCCGGTCCAGCCGGCCGGTAGTCACCCACGATGGGCGCACCGGGCGCCCGTCTCGTGGCCCGATGGGTCGAACAACGGGACCGGGCGGCTCCGCGTCAGACGCCGGAGCTCACTCCGAGCCGCTTGGCGACCTTGGCCACCGAGAAGCCCGCCTGGCCGGACTCGGCGAGGACCTCGAAAGTGGCCTCGATCAGTGCCGCCCGCAGGTCCCCGTGGTGATACGGACGTCTGGCCTCGGGGGGTCTGCGACCGCGGCTCCATGATGATCTCCGGGGACACGGTTCCGCCCGTGGGAACCGGCCTGTTGCGCCTCCTGGCTTCCGCTGTCGGGCGTCACCCTGCCGCACCCGGCCCGTAATGCGACTCTGGAAGGGCCAACCGGGCCTGTTCGACCCCGCGGCGGCCCGGCCGATCAGGGATACCGCCATGCCCCAGCGCGCCTTCCTTGGGTCCCATGCCGTGTCGGCGGTGGTCACCAGCGCCGCCCTCGCCCTCCTCCTGACGACGCCCGGCACGCCCGCGGCGGCGACCGGGCCGGCCGCGGTGCCACTCCCGCAGTCGGCCGTACTGTCGATTCCGGCCATCGGTGTGTCCGGGCTGCCCGTCGTGCCGTACCGCGGAAGCCCCGACGACTCGCCGGGCACTCGAATCCAGGACCGGGGCATGGCCGCCAGCCCGCACGGTCCCGCCGGTGGCGTCGGCCCCGGCGATGTGGGCAACTACATCGTCACTGGACACCGCATCGTGGCGGGCGGGCCGCTGCGGGCGCTGCCGTCCCTGCCGACGGGCGCGTCCGTCGTCGTGACCTCCGGCGGCGTCACGTACGAGTACACGATCACCACGACCCGGACGACCTCCTTCCGCTCCCAGTCCTCCATGGCCGCACAGCGCGCCGCCGTCCCCGGCTTCCCCGGCGCCGCCCCTACCCGCGCGATGATCACCGTGACCACCTGTCTCACGCCCGAGGACGATGCTGCAGGCAATCACTGGCGGGACGCGCAGAACAACCCCGAACACCGCATCGACAAGATCGGCGTCCTCACGGCAACCACGTCCTGACCACCGTCACCACGTCCTGCCCCGTCCACACCGCGCCCCGCTCCGCTCCGCCCCGCCCCGCCCCGCCCCGCCCCGCCCCGTCCCCGGGAGGGCGAAGGTCACAGGGCCAGCCCTTATGAACCTCTTGCTCCGTATGCCACTCTGGCGGGCAAACCGGCTCGCGCCCCTGCCCCGACGACCGCGCCGACCCTGCCGGCCCCGCCGACCAGTACGGAAACGCCCATGCCCCTGCAGTTCCCGTCCCGAGCCGCATCCGCCGCGGCGGCCGGCGCCATGGTCGTCCTGCTGGCGGCCTGCAGCACCACTCAGGCTGCCGCCGGCGCGGCGGCTCCCGCACCGCCGACGACGGTAGCGGCACCCGCTTCGGCACCCGCTTCGGCGCCGGCCGCCGCCACCGCCGCGCGGCCCTCCGCGCCGCCGGTTGCCTCCGTGCAGACCTTGGCCTCCGTCCTGTCCATACCCTCGGTGGGCATCATCGGCCTGCGCGTGATGCCGTACGAGGGCACCACCGACGATGCGCCCGGCACCCGTATCCAGGACAAGGGTCTGGCGGCCAGCCCGTACGGGAAGCGTGGCGGAGTCGGGCCCGGCCAGGCGGGCAACTTCCTGGTCACCGCGCACCGCCTGTCGGCGGGCGGCCCGCTGCGCGCCCTGCCCGCCGTGGCGAAGGGCGACTCGGTGCTCGTGACCGTCGGCGATGTGGTGTACACGTACGAGATCATCGCGAGCCGCAAGACGTCCTTCCGGTCCGAACGCTCGCTCAGCGAGCAGCGCGCCGCGGTCCCCGGAATGCCGGGTGTGGCCCCGACCCAGGCCATGATCACGATCTCGACCTGCGCCACCCCGGAAGACCATGCCGAAGGCAACTTCTGGAGCGACGCCCAGGGCAATCCCGAGCACCGCATCGACAAGATAGGCGTTCTCCGCAAGACGACCGCAGCGCCGCCTGCGGGATAGCCGGATAGCGCCGCCCAACTCTCGCCGGGGCGCGGGCGGGTCCCTGCGCGTGCCCGGGGGGCGTTTTTCACCGGCCGCGCGACCGTGCCCGTACGCCGTCGGGAACTGCGCGGCCTGCGCAGACGCCGACATCACGCAGCAACGTGTCCAAGAGCTCGAAGAGCAGCCGGTCGACAACGGCCATCGTCAGACGGTGTTCGGGCACCTTGGCCAGGCGGAAGGCGTTGTGGACGCCAGTGGGGCTCTTGCCGACCGGCTCGGCCAGCTCCCGGATGCTGTCACTGTGGCTCTGCGACTGGGGTGTGGCATCTGCCAAGCGACCGGTATCGACCGGTATCGAGAAGACCCTCCGTCGGTCGAACGGCTTTGGCACCAGGCCGAGACAAGGCCGATCCGGACATGGCAGCGACCCCGTACGCCCTCAACCACGGGGAGATCGTGGTCGACCGCACCCACGGTTCCCTCCAGTGGGGACACCACCCGTGCGAAGACGATCACTAGCACGGGCGGCCTTCCGGGAGGCTCGTCCCAGAAGGCCGCCTGCCTGCGCGGGCACCCCACGGGTGCTCGCGAGGAGGCGCCGAGCATCGCGAAGAAGGGGTCTCGACCAGTCCGACGTCTCATAGGCAACCGGCCCGACGAGCGCTATCAGAGGCGCGCCAGGACTCGGTGCAGATCGTCTCGGTCGAAGGCATGGCCGGAGGCCAGCAGAGTTCGGGTGTAGGCGTCCAGAGCAGAGATGAGACCTTCCGAAAATCCTGCTACCGCGGGGAGATCCCAGGCACCGGTGAGCAGGTCGTCCAGGCGACTGGGGTCCGCCGGCAGGTGGATGTAGATCTCCCATGCCGGGACACCCTTGAGTCTGGCCCGCTCGGAGCGCGGGAACATCCGGTTTCCCGCTCGCTCCAGCGCCCGCAGCACTGCCAGTTCCGGTGCAGCCGTCGCGTCCAGTGCTGTCGCCATCGCAGTCCGGTCCCTTCGTCCGAGTGCAGCCTCAGCAGCGCCATCCCTCAAGCACTGCCGACCTGGTTGATCCAGGCCTGACGCTAGGCCGCGGGCCGAGGCGGACGGGTGGGTTGCATCGGATTTTGACTCGATCGAGTGGAGGTACGACTCCCCCGGGCCACGCACCCTCGGGCCCCTCCGCGTCCCCACGGGGGAAGCACGGATGAGTGTGCCACCCCGATCTGCGTGACCGTCCCGCAGCCCGCCCTCAAGCCAGGCCGGCCCCTCATCACGGACCTCGCCCGCACGGCATTCTGCGGCTCCAGCGGCATCAGCGCACCGATCGCCGCCCGCCCACGTACGGGACGCCCGGGCCGATCGCGAGTGGGCGGCGGCCACCCCGCTGGCTGACCAACCGGGGCCCGTCCGGCGGATCAGCGCTCAGAGCAGGATGATCAACTCCCTTGCATCAAGCGGTACATGCCGATCGAGTCATGCCCAGCGGTATCGGCAAAGCCGAACTTCTCATAGAGGAAGCGCGCGGGCCCGTCCGCAATCAGCGAGACATAGGCGGTGGCGGGTGCCCGACGCTCCAACTCCTCGGTGAGCGCGGTCATGATGCGCTTGCCGAGGCCGCGTCCCTGGTGGGCGGGGTTCACGCAGATGTCGACGATCTGGAACGCGGTACCGCCGTCACCGATGATTCGCCCCATGCCGATGGGCTCGCCCTCGTGGTGGAGGACGACGCCGTACCACGTGTTGGGCAGGCCGAGGGCGACCGCCTCGGGGGCTTTGTCCGACAGACCGGCATCGGCACGCAGACGGCGGAAGACATCGACGGAGGGCACACCTTCACGCAAGCAGTAAGGGTCATTCACTTGATTCATGGATTACATCCTACGGAGTGCACGCCCAGTCCGGCCATACACGGCTTCACCGGCACATCCCGCAAGCGTTGCGCAGAGCCGTGCCACAGGCCTGTTCAAGCCTTTTACCTGCTGGTAACTTACAGCGCTGTTACCACTGGTAACGCACGCCTGGCCCGGTGATCCACGAGACGAATCCGAGGGAACCATGCACCGCATCGCCATGGGGAAGCTGGCAGCCGCAGTTGCCACCGCTCTGGCCGTCACCGCTGTTCCGGCGGCCGCGGCCGCTCCGTCCGACTCGTCGACGGTCGCAGCGGGCGACTCCTTCTACACCTACGACGGCAGCACGCCCTTGTCCTCGTACGCACCGGGCGCCGTGCTCAAAACGCGGACGCTGAAGTACCACGTCCTCGGCATCCCGACTCCGGTCACGGCGATCCAGCTGCTGTTCCGCACCGTCGACGCGCAGGGCCGCCCGTCCGCCGGGGTCACGTCGATCGTGCGCAGCCCCAACGGAGACGGCAGCAAGGCCGTTTCGTACCAGTCGTTCTACGACTCCCTCAACCCCGCGGACTCCCCCTCCCGGGCCATCGCGGGCGACGTCTCGCTCGGCGGCCTGATCGCGAACGGCGAGTCCCTCCTTCTGGTGCCGCTCCTGCTCTCGGGCTACAACGTGATCATCCCGGACAGTGAGGGCCAGAACGCCGACTTCGCGGCCGGCCCGGAGTACGGAACGAACACGCTGGACTCGATCCGGGCCGCGAGCCAGTCCCCGCAGACGGGCCTGAACTCCAACACCCGCATCGGTCTGGCCGGCTACTCGGGCGGAGCCATCGCCACCCACTGGGCGGCCGCACTCGCGCCGGGCTACGCGCCGGACGTGGACAGAAGGCTGGTCGGATACGCGGAAGGCGGTCTGCTCGTCGATCCGGCGCACAACCTCAAGTACGTCAGCGGCAGTTCCATCTGGGCCGGCGTCGCACCCATGGCCGTCATCGGGGCCGCGCGTTCCTACGACATCGACTTCGCGCCCTACCTCAACGACTACGGTCGACGGGTGTTCAAGGAGCTCGAACACGGGTCGATCATCAACGCGCTGGGCCAGTACCCGGGACTGACCTGGAAGAAGATGGTGAAGCCGGAGTACGCGAACCCGAACTCGGTTCCTCCCTTCGTCGAGGCGGTCAACAAGCTCAACCTCGGCTCGGCCGCCACACCCAGCGCTCCCGGGTTCATCGTCCAGGGCAACGGAGGCTTCCTGGAGGGCACCCTGAGCAACCTCCCGGGCATCGGAACGGGTGACGGGGTCATGGTTGCCGGAGACGTGCGCGCGCTGGTCCGGCAGTACTGCGACAAGGGCAACACCGCGATCAAGTACCAGCAGTACGAGCTGCTCAGCCATGTCGGCGCCGCCGTTCCGTGGGCACCCGCCGCCCTGAGCTGGCTGGGCGACAGGTTCGCGGGCAAGACGCCCCCGTCCGACTGCGGCCGGATCCCCGCGGGCAACTCACTCGCACCGGAAGTACCGACGACAAGGCCCTGACACCAGAGGGCGCAGCCACGGACCCACCTGCCGGAACCCGGTCACTCTCACAGATCACGAGGGTGACCGGCCGGCCGGACCGCTCCGAACAGATGCCGCTCACGCGGTGAGGGCGATCCGTCCCCCGCTGCTGCAGCCTGATCTACCGCGCGGCCTGCAACGCCGCCGCGATCTGGACGACGTCCAGGTCGATGACGACCTCCTCGCCGTCCCACACGCCGCGCGAGGAGATCGCCAGGCCGATGAAAGCCAGCTCGGCGGCATCGTCACGCAGTTCGTACTCTTCGCGGCTCTCCTCGCCGATCCGACCCGGTTCCTCGCGATCCCAGGCAGCGACTGCCGACTCAGCCACGGACCGAGGCAACCGCACGCTGACCCGACTGACCTGGGGATCAAGATGAGCCCCGATCGATGCCAGCACGGTCCGATCCTGCTGATACCTCACATACTGCTCGCCACGTTCCACGAGCCGAGAGTACTCAGGCCCAACCGAGCCCCCGACACCATAGCCGGTGAACGTCTGCGGTCACAGCACTAGGGCCTGCCCGGCGGATCTTTGGCCAGGTCACGGCAGATGTGAGTCGTGTGCTACGTGGTGGGGTCAGCGTTTTCGGGGCACAAGGTGGCATTCACTGTGGGCCGGGTACCGGGGCCCGGCCTCGTGCGCGGGGTTGCCCCACCGGAGTCGTGGCGCTCGGCGAGCAGCTGCTTGCGATGGCGGCGGCGGCGGAAGGCGGTGACGAGGGCGATGACCGCGCCGATGGTGATTCCGAGGATGGGGAGGGAGACGGCCAGTATCAGCCAGCCCGCAAGCGCGAAAAGGCCTCCGGAGTCCCCGATGGCGTACGTGGAGGACGCGTGGGACGAACAGGTGATCTGATAGTCGCCCGTTCGTGGCACGTCGATGGCGTACAGCGGATTCCAGGTCTCCTCCCGGGAGAGGAACACGTCGACTCCCGGATAGGTGAGACTGGGTTCGTCCGGCCCTGTGATGCTGCACTTCGGGTTGGCGGACGGGCCGAGTTCCTCGTCCCTGATCCAGATGGTCGTCTCACTCCCCGGATCGAGCCGGAGGGTGACGATGTCGCCGTTGGCGAACCGATGGTCGGTGTCCACCGCATCGATCGCGTTGTTGAACCGGAAGACACCGATGGCCACGCCCATCACGATCAGCACGAAGGCGACCGCGCCCGCTGTGGCGTACCAGCGACGGCTGGGCCGGAGTTCGTTCGGCGGCATCTGTACTGGTGGGAAGGGCTTCACGGGCACACCCTAGATCGTCATGTCCCGCCGACGAGCCGCCGGGTCCTGCCCGGCCGATCATGTGACTGACTCACCCCTGGCTCGTTGGTCTGGGTATGGGGCGGGATCAGCGTGGTGACTTGTCGGATGCCGAGCGGGAAACGGCTCTGACCGTTCCTGCCGATGGGTCATGGTCGTTGTGGCCGGAGGTGGTGCAGCAAGTGAGGGACTGGGCCGCTCGCGGGGGCGGCTTCACCAGCAAAATCCACCTAAGCGCCGACGGTCGCTGCCGCCCGCTGTCCCTGCTCATCACCGCCGGCCAGCGGAGTGACAGCCCCCAGTTCCGACCGGTGCTGGAGAAGATCCGCGTTCCCCGTCTCGGGCCGGGCAGGCCCCGCAACAAGCCGGACAGCGTCGCCGCTGACAAGGCCTACAGCAACCGGCCGTGCAGGGAGTACCTGCGACGCCGGGGCATCTCGCACACGATGCCGGAGAAGGCCGACAGCCGGGCCGCCCGCCTGCGAAGAGGCGCACAGGGCGGCCGACCACCGGGATTCGACGAGGACCGCTACAAGAAGCGCAACAGCGTCGAACGGGCCATCAACAAGCCGGCCAGCCGCGTCGATCCGCAGTCGAAGGGGGCGGCGCGGGCGAAAGGGTCTGTCACGAGGTCCGACGTCGACGATGATCACCTCATGACGACCAGAAAAGGGCCATGTCGTCTAGGCGCCCCGCTCGCGCGCCGCCGCCCGCCGCTCATCGCAGCGCCCGATGGCCGTGACCGCCCGCCCAGGAGAGGCCGCCCGTGCAGAAGACCGCCCTCACTCCCTACGCTCATCTCCCCCGAGCGCACCACGACCGCCACGTCCTGACCAGTAACGTCGACGTATTCGGTGTCGCCCACTGGCTGCTCGCCGAACACGCTCCGCAACCCGGCGGCGATGTCCTGCCCTTCGATGCCCTGGTCGTGTCCGTTGATCCGGGCGGCGACGTCGAACTCACCGAGCTGAGCGCGGTGCGGGCCCGCTGGCCGCGCCTGGACCGCCTGCCCGACGGCGGATTCCTCGTCGCTGCCTCTCGCGCCCGTCGGTACGAGGACGGGAACCAGGTCCAGGTCTTCGACGCGCTGGGCCGGGAGACCTCGTCCTTCTCCGTCGGAGACGCAATCGAGCACCTGCTCGTGGACGAGGCCGGCCTCATCTGGGTCGGGCACTTCGATGAGAACCCGTCCGGCATCCACCGCTGGAGCACTACGGGCCACCCCATTTGGACGTCGGATGGTGCCGACATCCCCGGTCTCTTCGACTGCTATGCCCTGAACGTGTCGGGGACCACCGCCTGGGCGTGCACCTACACGGACTTCCCGCTCGCTGAGATACGCACCAACCGACCCGAACAGCCTGTGAGGGTCTGGACGAACCAGGTGCGGGGCGCCAAGGCAGTGGCTGTTCACAGAGATCAGGTGGCCTTCTACGGCGGCTACGGCGAGGAGCAGGACCGACTCGCTCACGGCAAACTCACCGAAACATCGGTCGAGCCAACAGACGTCGGCCTGCTCACCCTGCCCGATGGCACCGCCCCGGGCCGCCGACGGGCCCTCGGCCGAGGAAGCAGGATCTACGTCCAGGCCGAGCCGTTCACCGCGTGGGGCATGCTCGACCTCAGCAGCTGATACCCGGCGCTGGCGGGGCGCACCAGCGAGGGTCAGACAGTCTTCGACCGGTTGATCGAAATCTCCGACGGGCAGGCACCCGGTGCTCCTCTGCTGCGCTAAGTCCTTGACGCCGCAGCGGGGCCCACGGTCGAGGCACCGTTCCACTGCTCGACACGAGCAAGCGGGCCAGCTTGCGCTCGGCGTCACCGTCGGGCCGAATCTGTGCATCGGAGTTGTCCATCCGGGCCAACTACAGTGCTAACCCACACGCGTGGCGATTGCCCTGTGTCATCGAACATTGAGCGCTTGTCATCGAACCTTGATGCCGGCAGGTGGTGTCATCGGGGAACGCGCCAGCCGGACCGGTGCCGCCCTTCGGGGCCCGACTGGCCGTGACAAGAGGGCCCGGCCGATCCGCACGTCGTCGATCTGGGATGATGCCCGGATGGAAATTGGTTTCCCCTGGGGGTCCAAGCCGACCGTAGACCTCCGCATGTGGCGTCCCGACGCGATCGTGCTGTTCGACTGGCTGATGAGCACCGACCTCAATGCCGTACCGATCACGCACCCGGCTCAGAAGCAGGCCCTCGTAGACCTGCTGGCGCGCTTGGAGGATGTGGACGTCATGGAGTCCACCGAGGAAGAGATCGCCGCTGCCCAGGACGAGGTCATGGGCTTGTAGAAGATCAAAGTTCGGTGAGACGGAACAGTGACCGGGCGCTTCAGTTGGCGGATGAGCTTGCTACCTGGCGGGCAGTGCGGCGTAGATGGCGGACGACTGGTCGCAGGCCAGTGCCGCTACAAAGCGCGCGGAGGGAGCCGGGCCCTCGGCCGCAGGCCGCTCCCCCAGCCAGAGGCCAGGCTTGTCGATGTTGAGCCCGGTGAAGTGCTCGCTGTACCCGTCGTGCTCGTCGTCGATCACGCACTCGGCTCTGGGTCTGATCCTTGAAGGGGCTCTCTAGAGCGCTGTACGAGGACGCGGCGCACGTGCTTCACCGTCACCGCCGCCGGGAGACCGCCCAGGAGGAGCGACAGCCCCACCGGGAGCACCCCGGCCCACACCGTTGGTGAGACGTACGCGGTGCCGGACGTACCGTCCACCAGCCACGCACGGACCGGTTGCGAATCGAGGTCGCCGTCGACGGGGACGACGAACGACGAGCCGCCGTCGTCCGGGGTGAAGGCACCCGAGCAGAACCTCGACGTACCCGCACTGGCCACGGTGTTGTCGTACGTCCGGCAGTCGGTTGCGGTCACGGTCCCGGGCTCGCCCCACAACGCCGTCCGCAACTCCCCGGTGAAGTTCGTCAGCACGACGTAGGCCAGAATCAACCCGCCCAGACAGGCCAGCGCCAGCCACGGCGCGGGTCCGACCTGCTCCGACTGCCCGTCCAGAACGTCCCCACCCTCGCTCATCCCCACCCCTCGGATCGCCGACGGACCTCCATGGTGACCGCTCCGAAGCACCCTCGGAAGCCCTCCATGGCGTGCTGGTGGGCTCGCACGATCGTCGAGTCGACGGACACCAGCCAGTCGACTCGACGTCGCCGGCCGTGTCCTTCTCCGCCCGGACCCCCGCGGTATCCGCGAGAACGCTGTCGGGACGTTTCGGCAACGCGGCGAGGCGCCGCGCCAGACGTCGCGGCCCCGGCCATGATCCGCCGCCGGGCAGGTCCTAGGTCGCCGTCCTCCCGGCCCGTACCCACGCGGCGAACTCCTCGATGCCGTCGATGAGCGCCTCGAAACGGAAGGAGTGGAAGAGGTCGAAGGCGTGGTGGCCGCCCGGGAGTTCGACGTACACGACCGGTGAGGTGGAGACGGAGCGCAGGGCCGTGACGAGGGCCTTGGGGTTCTCGGTCTCCACCAGCTCGTCCAGGTCGCCGTGCGCGATGAGGAACGGTGGCGCGTCCGCCCGGGCGAGGTTCACCGGTGAGGTCGCCGGATCCCCGTCGAAGTACGTCCCGAGATAGCCGTTGAAAACGATGGCGGCGGTCACCGAGGTGTCCGCCTCTTCGAACCCGGGCTGATAGGCGGGTTGGTTGGGGCTGAGGGCGGCGAGCGCCGCCATGTGCCCACCCGCGGAACTTCCCGACACGAACACGCCCGCCGCGGGGTCCGCGCCGTACGTCTTGGCGTGCTCGCGGGCCCAGGCGATGACCTTCTTCGAGTCGATCAGATGGTCCGGGTGGGAGAAGGCCGGCCTCAGACGGTAGTTGGCGCTGATGCAGACCCAGCCCTGGCTCGCGAGCCGGTAGAGCAGGGGCAGTGACTGGGTGTTCTTACGGCCTTGGTCGTAGTGGCCGCCATGGAAGTGGATCAGTACGGGGCCGCCCTCGGGGCGCGAGCGGTGATGGTAGACGTCGAGGAGGTTGCGGCGGCCCGCGTCCCCGTAAACGAGGTTGCCCACCCGCTTGACGTCGCCGCGGCGGCGGAACACGGGCCTGAGCAAGATGCGCGCCAGGGGCGGCCTGCGGCGCGTGGCGGTTCCGGCGCCGAGCGCCTCGTCCAGGGCCCGCCTGACCACCGGCGCCGTCCGTATCCCGCGGCGGGCGACCACCACGAGACCGACGGCCGCAAGGGCAGCCAGAGCCACCGCCGCCCAGTCGGCAACCGTGGCAATGTCGCCCTCCACGAAGGCCAGCACCGTCGAGGCCGTCAGCGCGTAGAGGACGATGTGCGGTATCTCGCTGAAGACCAGACCGAGCCGGTAGCTGAAGAAGAAGAGCGGCTTCGGCCCGCGGATGCGCACCAGGCAGAACACCGTGATCAGCGCGGCCAGCACCGCGGTTGACGCATAGCCGACAGCCATCGGAACCACTCCCCCTTGACGCCTCTGCCGAAGTACCCCATCTGTAGTTCCACGGATGGGGTACCAACGAAACCGCCTGGCGCCAAGACCGAAAGGCTGCCGGGTTCGCCGTCTCGATGACGCAGTCCTCGTCCTCAATGCCCATGCGGAACAGGTGTGTTCCTTCCACCAACTTCGACAGCGGCGTCGTCTTCCTCTCTGTCGTGGCGGCAGCGGGTCCGGCGCGAGTGTCCGGTGCGTGGCCGGTTGGCCGGGATCGGGTCGCGAGGGCCCGGTCACGGGCCGGTGTGGGCCCTCACCGGTTCGGGTGGTTCTCCGTACCGGGCGATTGTTCACGGCACCCCCTCTCACCGGCTCTTATGCCCGTCGGGCAGGTCCGGGGCGTCAATCCGCGCGTTTGCTCCTGTTGTTGCCGAATGCGAGAAAAGGGCCGCAGGTGCGATTGCCTGGGGCAACGAGGGGAGCAGTACGTGGGCGGTATCACTCTGGTGACGGACGAGCAGGCCGCCCCGCGGCCGGGTCCGGTCCACTTCGAGAAGAGGAGCCGTCCCGAGCCGGCCGGCCGGGACGTCGCGAGCGGGCCGCCGCCGCGCACCGCCGAAGTAGGTCCGGTACCAGTGGAGTTCAGCCCACGCCGTGTCCGGCTGGTGTTCTTCGGGCTGATGCTGGCGCTGCTGCTCGCCGCGCTGGAACAGATGATCGTCGCCACGGCGCTGCCGAAGATCGTCGGGGAACTCCATGGCCTGGACCGGATGTCGTGGGCCATCACGGCCTATCTGCTCACCTCCACCATCGGCCTGCCGCTCTACGGCAAGCTGGGCGACCTCTTCGGCCGCAAGAGCGTCTTCCAGTTCGCCATCGTGGTCTTCATCATCGGTTCCGCGCTGGCCGGCTGGTCGCGCACCATGAACGAGCTCATCGCTTTCCGCGCGGTCCAGGGCATCGGCGCCGGCGGGCTCATGATCGGTGTGCAGGCGATCATTGCGGACATCGTGCCGCCCCGGCAGCGCGGCCGCTTCATGGGGCTGATCGGCGCAGCCTTCGGCCTCGCGTCCGTCGCCGGACCATTGCTCGGCGGGTTCTTCACCGACCACGCTTCGTGGCGCTGGTGCTTCTACATCAACGTCCCGTTCGGGCTGATCACCATGGCCGTCATCGCCGTCGTGCTGAAGCTCCCCAAGCCCACGGTCCGGCCCCGGCTCGACGTGATCGGCGCCGTACTCCTCGCTGCGGCCTCGACCTGCCTGGTACTGCTGACCAGCTGGGGCGGCACCGAGTACGCATGGGGCTCGCGGATGATCCTGGGGCTCGCCGTCGGCGCTGCCGGAACGTCCCTGCTCTTCGTGGTCGCCGAGCACCGCGCGGCCGAACCCATCATCCCGCTGAGGCTGTTCCGCGACCCGGTCTTCACGGTCACCGCCCTGGTCGGGGCTGTCGTCGGCATCGCGCTGTTCGGCGCCGCCAGTTATCTGCCGACCTACCTCCAGATGGTCGAGGGCGCCACCGCCACCGAGTCCGGGCTGCTGATGCTGCCGATGATGGGCGGGGTCGTCGTCGCTTCCATCGTCTCCGGCCAGCTGATCACCAGGACCGGCCGCTACAAGGTCTACCCGGTCCTCGGCGGGGCGCTGTCCACCTTCGGCATGTGGCTGCTGTCCCGGCTGGAGACCGGCACCACCCAGCTCGCGTACAGCATGTGGATGGCCGTCCTCGGCGTCGGCATCGGGCTGGTGCTGCCGGTGCTGGTCCTCGCCGTACAGAACTCGGTGCGGCCCACCGACCTCGGCACCGCCACCAGCGCCAACAACTACTTCCGGCAGATGGGCGGCAGCATCGGCGCCGCCGTCTTCGGCACCGTCTTCGCCGGCCGGCTGTCCGACGCCCTCTCCGACCGGCTGCCCGTCGGCACCGGGCTCCCGGCCTCCTCTTCCATCACCCCGCAGCTGGTGCACTCCCTGCCTCCGGCCGTCAGGGACGCGTACATCGCGGCCTACGCCGAGGCGATGCCGCGGATCTTCCTCTACCTCGTGCCGGTGCTCGCCCTCGGCCTGCTCATCGCATGCTTCCTCAAGGAGAAACCGCTGGTGTCCCACAACGCCCCCGCAGCCGACTCGGTCTCCGAGGCCCTCCCGCAGTCGCTCCCCGGCGAGGTCCCCGCCGCCCGGAACTCGACCGACGCCTCCCGGCCGGGCGAACTGCCGGTCTGCGGAACCGTCCAGCACCCCGACGGCAGCACGGTCCCCAGCGCTGCCCTGACCCTGATCGACGTGAGCGGCCATCAAGTCGGCCGGGGCGCCAGCGGAGCCGACGGACGCTACGCGCTGAGCGTGCGCGGCCCCGGTTCGTACGTCCTGATCGCGGCGGCCGGCGGTCATCAACCGCAGGCAGTCAGTGTGACCGTGGGAGAGCAGCCGGTCGAGCTGGACGTGGTGCTCGGCGGCGCCGGGCGGCTGGCCGGTACGGTCGTCACGGCCGACGGCACCCCGGTCCCCGACGCGGCCGTCACCCTCACCGACGTCCGGGGCGAGGTGGTCTCCTCCACCCGGACCGGCCGGGAGGGCACGTACGTCATGTCCAAGCTGGTGGCGGGCGAGTACACCCTCGCCGCGAGCGCCCCGGCGTTCCGGCCGGCCGCACTGCCGGTAAGCGTGCAGGCCTCCCGCGAGACCCGCCAGGACGTGGAGCTCGCAGGCGGCGCGGTCCTGCGCGGCACGGTGCGCGCCGGCTCAGGAAGGCCGGTCGAGGATGCCCGGGTGACCCTGCTCGACGCGGCCGGCAACGTGGTGGACACCCTGACCACCGGTTCGGACGGGACCTTCCGGTTCATCGACCTGCCGTCGGGCGAGTACACGGTCATCGGGGCCGGCTATCCGCCGGTGGCGACGGTCCTGCAGGTCGCGGGCGCCGGGCGCACCGAGCGGGACGTACGGCTCCGGCACGAAGACTGACGAACAGACACGAAACGGTGGGGCTGCTCCCTTGGGGGCAGCCCACCCGTCTCCGCTCCAGGGTCACGGCTCACCGGGTACGGGTACGGGTATTGGTACGGGTGCGGGCGCGGGTACGAGTATGTGGCTGTACCCGAACTGCCCGGTGCTCCACGCCTCCGAGCCTGGGCGGACAGGGCTCCGGAGGCGTCGGCGTCCCCGCCGTGGCCCTGCTGAAGCTCAGGACGCCTCGCGACCCGACATCGCCCCTCACGATCACCCGTTCCATCGCGTAGATCCTCCCGACATCGACCCGAGCTGCACCCGGAATGGGAACCTGCCCGTGTGAACCGGCCCGTGGGTCCTGCGGCTACGGCACCTGGAAAGTACGATCAAGCAATGTCTGACATGACCGAAACCACGCCCGGCTGGCTGACCACGGATGAGCTTGAAGTGGCCAGAACCCAGATGCCGATCCTGTACGTGACAGCGGTTCCAGTGCGGGTGGACGATAGCGGCGAAGTCACCGGTATCGGGCTGCTGCTGCGCATGGGTCCGGACGGAACGGTCAGCCGGACCCTTGTGTCCGGACGCGTCCTGCACCACGAGCGGGTCCGTGACGCGCTGTTGCGCCATTTGGAGAAGGACCTCGGGCCGGTGGCTCTGCCCCGTGTCCCCGCATCCCTCCAGCCCTTCACCGTCGCCGAGTACTTCCCCACCGCCGGCATCACCGCCTATCACGACCCCCGCCAGCACGCGGTGTCGCTGGCCTACGTCGTGCCAGTGGCCGGTGACTGCCGGCCCCGGCAGGACGCGCTGAACCTGGTCTGGTTCAGTCCCCAGGAGGCCGCCGACCTGGCCGTGCACGACGAGATGCCCGGCGGCCACGGCGTACTGCTGAAGCAGGCTCTCGCACACACAGGACACACCTACTGAGAGCCCCGCAACGTGCGCGAAGGCACGCCGGGGTCTGCGGCAGAGCCGTGAGGGTGGGATCTTGTCGGGGCACCGGAATTCGGGTCCTCAAGATCCCTCCGATGTCGGGTGCCGAGGGTCACTGAAGCAGGATCATCTTGCTTAGGAGCTCGGACCCGGACCGCCCGTAGAGCTGCCTCTTGATCTTCTTGATGCGGTGTGCGGCGCCTTCGACACTGCCGGAACTCCGGTCCAAAGTGAGGTCGGCCAATCAGAGCAGGGCTCGGATGGCGTCGCGCTGCTCTGGCAGGCCGGCTTCCCTGAGCCAGCGGATTTTGTTGCCCATGTTTCCCCAGCAGTTGTCATTGGCGGTGAGGGCCTGCAGGAGCTCTCGTTGCGCGGCTGACAGTTGCAGGCCAGGGCTGTGGCCGACGGGGAAGGCTTTGACCAGCAGCGGACCCCAGTCGCGGTCGACGGAGTAGTCGCTGGCGAGCGGTATCAGGGCCATGGCCGCCGGGGCTAGGTCCTCGAAGGCCTCGACGCGGTCAAGGGCGGCCTGCAGGAGGGTGAAGCGGAGCCAGCCGTCGATCTGAGGGAGGGGGTCGGGGAACCAGTGATCTGCCTCGGCCGGGTTGTGCAGGGCTTCGAGCAGGACGGCGGTGGCGCGGGGCATGCGCGCGCATCCGGTGGCCAGAGCGGCACAGGCACGTACGGCTGGGTCAGGATCATCGAGAAGGCCAGCGGTGTCCTGGCCCCAGGCACCCATGGCCAGAACGGCGGAGGAGCGTTCTCGGCGGCTGCCGTCTGATGCAAGAACGCGACGCAGGCGGTGGGCGGCGCGGGGGACGAACTCGGCGAGTTCGGGTGCCTTCAGAAGGTGCGTGACCGTTCCGAGGGCTGCCTCTCGGGTGGCCGGATGCGGATCCTCGAGGAACGGTTCGACCGCGTCGTAGAGCTCGGATCGGATGTTCCGGCATGCGCGGATCGCTTCGAGCTCGTCTTCGTCCTCGCCGTCGCACTCACCCCCGTACTCGCCATCGCTGCCGGGGCCCTCGCCGTAGGAGGCCGAGTCGGCGATCTGACCGAGCCAGTCGAGAAGTGCGGCCCGCAGGGGCCGGTTCCGGTCGTCCCAGGGGAAGAAGCTCTCGTGCTCGGCCATAGTGTGGGGGTGGGGCAGGATCCGTGCGACGAAGAGTGCGGCGGGCGGGGTGGAGCTGTACAGGGAGCCCTGGTGCAGCACTGACATATCGAGCATTCCCAGCGCCTCGGCCTGCACCTCGGGATCCTCGTTCAGGAGCCGGCACAGGTACGGCGGGGTGTCCTCAGCGCTCCCGTATGCATGCTGAAGGGTGCCCCATGCGGTTGCCACGAGCAGTTCTCTGGCCATCGGAGGCAGTCCGGACCATTTGGAGGCGTCGCGGTCCTCGTGTCGATTCGTCACATGCACAGCCTGCCGAACAGCACTGACAACCGGTTGCGGCAGGCCAAAAATCCGTTCTCGGTCACTCGATCACACTGTTACGCTCCGCTCGCGTCCTCGACCGCGAAAAGGGAGGTGGGAACCGTGAGCCAGCTGACTCTCGTGTGCTCCCACCCCGTTCCGAGGACGCCGGGGATCTGAAGGGGAGCGCGTCGCTACCCGGAAGGACCCCTCACGTGACCGATCTGGTCATCCGCGCCCTCGCCACAGGCGAGGAAGCACTTTTCGAATCCCTGCCCGATCCCGGTCTGGTCGGCTTCGCCGCCTTCGGCGACACCTACAGCGGGCTGGCCGCCGCCGGTGAGTACCGCCCCGAGTGGACCTGGGTGGCCCTGCGTGACGGTGTGGTCGTGGCGCGAGCGGCTTGGTGGGCAGGGCCAAAGGACGACAAGCCGCTCGCTCTGGACTGGTTCGACTTCACGGACGCCGGTGCCGCCGTACAACTACTCCGCGCTTCGCCGCTGCACGCCGAGTACTCACTCAAGCTGCCGCCCGGCTGGCGCGACGTCCCTGCGGTCCGGGAGCAGGCCCAGGCCCGGATCGACGCGGCCATCGCCGCAGGCATGGCTCCTCTGGTCGAGCGCTTCCGGTACCGCTGGACGCCGGACTGCGGTGTGCCCGCGCGCCCGGGCCGCCTCGAATTCCGTCCCGAGCCCGACGACGCGGCGATCCTCGACGTCTTCCGCCGTATCCACCAGGGCAGTCTCGACGCCCATGTGCGCCGCACCGTCGCCGCATCCGGGCTGGAGGCGGCCGCCCAGGAACAACTGGACTATCTGCGCTGGCTGCCGAGCCCGCGCGAGTGGTGGCGCCTTGCCTACAACCCTGCCGGGGAACTCGTCGGCCTGAGCGTCCCCGCCCGCCACTACGGAGACCCTCTCATCGGCTACATCGGCGTGGTGCCCGAGCACCGTGGCCACGGATACGCCTATGACCTGCTCGTCGAGGCCACGCACAAGCTCGCCGACGAGGGCGTGGACCGCATCGTGGCCGGGACTGACCAGACCAACGTTCCGATGGCCGCCCACTTCGCGAGGGCCGGCTACCCCATCGCCCAGGAACGCATCGACCTGATCTAGCCCAGAGACAGGAAACGGTGTGGGACTCGGGGTGTGACAGCCGAGCCCCCCGCACCCGCTCCTGCGACTCCTGAGCCACCAGTAACCACATCCGTCGGAGCAGAAGCGTTCGCGGCGCCGTTCGTCCGCGACCGCGAGTACCGGGACCAGGAGCCGGAACGCCCTGCGGCGTTCGTCGACCGGGATGAGGTCGGCGAGCGTCCGATGGCTTTCGGGGCGTGGTCACGGTCAGAGCCTGACGGGCTTGGCTCCACTCTCGTCCTACGCCACAGGCCCCGATACCGCGGGCTCCCGATGAAGATCTGATGGTAGGTTCGCGGCCGCAGATGCCGACGGGGGGAAGATCATGACGCCGACCACACTGCCGGAACCGTCCGGCCAGCCCTCGCACGGGCAGCGCAGGGCACGCCGCATCGTGGTTCGTACGGGTACCGGGGTCCTCCTGCTCCTGCTGCTCGGCACCCTTCTCGCCGGCCAGCCGTGGAACGCGCCCTGGTGGCCCGGCAGGACCGAGGTCACCGGCGTCCCCGACCCTTGTGAGGTCATCTCCGAACCGACCCGCAGGCTGCTGCCCGGAGTCGTCCCCGTGCGGGACCCGTGGGAGCGGGTGCTGGTGAAGCAGGAAGTGTGCGAGGCCAAGAACGACACGGGGTCCCTCAGGCTCGGCTATGAGCAGTGGCAGTGGAGACACCTCAAGTCCCCCCAAGCCGGAGAGGCGGCGGCCCACGACCGGCTCCAGAGCCTCATGGACCGCGGCCATGGCCGGAGCTGGGACCCGGTGCCGGGTCTCGGCGCCGAGGCGTACCGGGATGGTTCGACCGTGCTGGTACGCAAGGCCAATGTCATCGTCCGTGTCTCGTACAGCGAAACGCGGACGGAGTCGGCCAGCAGGGTGGCCGAAGCCGAGCACCTCGCCCGCTCAGCAGTGGCCGCACTCCGTCGCTAGGGAGCGTCCGGCGGGCGTGAAATTGCGTGGGCTCAACGGATCGGTGCGGAGCTGGCATACCCCCTCCCCCTCGATTTACCCGCCCCGCCCTCGGCGCCGAGGGCGGGTCTATTACCGGGTCGATCAGGAAGTGCTCGTGGCGCTCTGGCCTCCTGGGATTACCCGTTCGCGGCTGGGGGCTGCTCCGTGAACGGCCAACGGTGCGTCGCTGAGCACCGGGTTGCCCGGAGCATCCGCGGAGAGCCAAGTGCAGTCTTCGATCGGGGCTGTTACAACAGGACGGCTCCCGCTACGGTCGTCACCGCGCCGAGGAGCAGGCCCTGGATGACAAAGACGATGTCCCGGATGGCGGAGCGGCGGGAGGCGGCAACGTCCAGGGTGAAGATCTCGGGGGCGTCGGGCACGTAGTGGACTGTCATTTCCTGGCCGTACGCGGTGGCCGGGTCCTTCGGCGGGGTGGGGAGGCGGGCAGTGACGGTCGTTCCCTCACGGGTCGTGAAGGCGATGATCGAGGCGTAGCTGGTCCAGGTCCCCTCGTTGTCGTCATGGATGGACTTGGTGACAGCGATCAGACGGCCCTGGACGCAGGTGGCTTCGGCCAGCCGCTCCGATTCCTGGCGCGCCAGACCAAGGTCGTGGCGCAGGACGAACAGCATGGCGACGGTCAGCGGGCCGCCGGCGCCGAGCAGTGCCCAGGGGTAGCCGTGGCGGATCGCGGTGTCGGTGACCAGCCCGGCATAGAGCAGAAAGACCGCGAAGTTCGGCCAGCCCCGCCCGCTCAGGCCGTCCTGGAGTGTGTAGGCGACCTCGAACCGCTGCGGGTTGCCCGGCGGGTGGAGCACCGCGACCTCGCGGCCGACCCAGACCGTGTCCAGTTGGATTCCGCGCTCGGCCTCGTACCGCAGGGTGTACTCGTGCCCTGTGGCGGTGTCGGTGTCGGTGTCGGGAAAGGCAATGACCACGGGTACTCCGGCCGTGCCGGGGGCGCCGTGTGCGGGAGCCTGCACCTCGACGATCCGCCCGGTCACCCGAACTGCACGCTGTCCACGAGTGGCCCCGGCTAGCGCCCATCCGTACCCCAGCAGCGCCCATAGTCCACATACCGCGCAGGCCAGCAGCCGCGTCACCTGCCAGTCCATGCCCGGGCCCCCTGTTCGCCCCCTGTTCGTCGCCGAGCGCCAGATCTACCACGCCCGGGCGGCAGCGGTAAGTGGTGCGGCCAACTGTCCATGCAGGCGGAGTCGGCTCTGGCGCGCACCCTCCTGAGAGGAGCTCGGTGGCCACCGGCCGTCTCGTGGGTTGTGATTCCGTGCGCATGCCTGGCCATTTCGTCGCGGCCGTGTGCCTGGCGTTCCTCGACACCCAGCCTCACCTTGAAACTCCGATTCCAGTTCTGTAATTCGTATGGGGTCATTCGTGGTGTCACGGGTGTGCCGTGCACCCCGTAGGGAATTTTCTGATGCGGGCCGGCGTCCAGAACGAGGCAGGAATGACCGTTATGGGAACCCAGACGTTCACCATCCCCCCAGTGCGGACCAGCTTTCGCTGGCGCATCAACCCGCACCACTCCACCGAGATGGACGCGGATGCGAACGCGTGGGCGTTCGGCCTGTTCAGCGATGACCCGCGCGTGCCGGCGCCGGTTCATGCCGACAACTACACGACGTGGGCAGCGTTGTGTTTCCCTGACGTGGATGCCGACCTGCTGAGGCGTTGGTGCCGATTCAACGCGCTGTACACGGTCATTGAGAACAAGCAGGAGGCCCTGTACGAGACGAGCGGCGCCGGCAGCGCTGAACGGCTATGGGAACGTACGGTCACGCTGCTGTTCCGGCAGTCGCATGCTGACGACGTGTTCGTGGCATGCGACTGGGGCGAGGGACTGCCCTGGTACAACCTGACTGCGGCCATGGCGATCGCCGAGAGGCTCCCGGAGGCGCTGGCCAGGTACTTCCTGCGGCGCATCGCGTACATGGCGCAAGCGCAGTACCAGGAAGACCTCGTGATCCGCTCGCCCCGGATGGGGTGGGGCGAGTACCTGGAGTACCGCCACATCAACTTCGGTGTCCCGCTGTTCACCGCGACCATTCCCGCACTGCTGGAGCGGAGCCTTTCCGCGGACGAGTGGGAGTCGACCGAGCGGGCGCAACTCGATCGACTGACGGCGCAGCACTGCTGCCTCGTCAATGATCTGTATTCGTTCCGGAAGGAGTGGAACGACAGGCACGGTAAGAAGCGGCACGTGCAGGCCGTCTCGGTGCTGCAGCACATCTACGGCCCGGGTGTTCAGGAGGCCCTGACCAGGCTCGTCGAGACGATAGAGGAGACGGAACGCCAGTTTGTGGCGCTCCGTTCACGTTGGGCCCTCACACCAGAAGCTGATGAGTACTGCGATCGCCTGGAGGACATCAGCGCGGGGAACCTCCGCTACCACCAGACTTCGCCACGATTCCATGGGAGCGGTTTTGAGGGCGTGTTCGCTGGTGGGCAGCTGCAGATGAACGGGGCGACCGGAGGCGAGTCCTCAACGCCCGCCCATGTACCTCCGCCAGGCAGGGGTTACGGCGCCTCAGGCCATCCCGCCTGATGCCACGTCAGCCGCATGTCGCGGACCGCGGCCGGTGGGCCGCCCGCTGATCAGCCGCGGCGGGTCTTGCGCCAGCCGAAGGGGCCGGGCAGGTCGATCGAGGTGGTGCGGCGGCCGGTGCTGCTGTGGGTGCGGCGGGGGCCGCGCTTGCCGCCGCCGGTGGTGATCGACCACGACTTGCGGTTGATGTTGAGCCGGACACCCGGCAGGATCCTGAAGCTCTTGCGGAATGTCAGAGGCATGTCGTCTCACTTCCTCGGTGGGCGTACGGTCGGGCAGCCGAACTGTGCGTGCATTCAGGCTGCTTGGCGTGCCGTTCGTATGTCCCGCGGTCCCCGTTCCATGCGCCGCTGTCCCCTCAGGCCGCAACGGAAGCCGAGTCCGCGAGACTGGGTCGGCGTTCTGACGGCAGCTCAGAGTCTTTTTTCAGGTGCGTGTTTGCCCGACCGGAAGCGGGTCAGACGCATGGAAGGCGGAGCACGCAGCCCGGACTGCAGCGAGGCTTCGCCGGCCGGAGACGTGTGGGAGAACGATGCCCACACGGCTCCGGCGGCCGGCACCACGACTGCCGCACGGGATCCGCGCGGCACCGGGACCTCCTACTCCCCCGACCATCTCCCCCGGTCGCGGCAGCGGAGCGGCTTCCCGGCAGCCCCCGACGACGGCGCTCAGACCACCGTCCCCGGGCCTCGGACCCCGGCGGCAGTCGCTCTCCCCGCGCAGGCCGTGGGCGAGGGTGCTTCGGGAGAACCCGACCGGGCGCGACCCCGAGCCCCGTTGGCTCCGTCACCTTGAGCCGACGCCCTATCGGCTGAAGTGGGCGTGGTGTTCGCGCAAGAAGGCATCGAGGGTACGGGGCGGGCGGCCGAGGATGTCGACGACGGTGGTGGTGGGGGTTTCGGGTCGGGTGACGGCGAGTTGCTGGATCTCCGTCACGTGGTCGGCGAGCCAGGTGGGCATGCGGGCGTTGTGGATGAGGTTGTCGCGCAGTTCGTCGGGGGTGAGGTCGACGTAGCGGATCTGATGGCCGGTCAGGGTGGTCAGTCGTGAGGCGAGTTCGGGGTAGGAGACGGCTTCGGATCCGGTCAAGGTGTAGGTGCCGCCGGCGATGTCGCGCCTGGTGAGGGCGGCGGCGGCGACGGCACCGATGTCGCGGCAGTCGACGTAGTTGCAAGGCGCGTCGCCCGTCGTGCCGAGGATGACGCCCTGGGCGACGGTGGGGGCAAGGCGCAGGAGGTTCTGCATGAAGGCGTATGGGCGCAGGATCGTGTGGGTGAGGCCGCTGGCGCGGAGGTGTTCCTCGACGGCGCGGTGTCCACGGGATATGGCGACCGGGGAGTCGGGGTCGGCGGCGGGTGCGGAGATCTTGACGATGTGGCCGATGCCGGCGTCGGCGGCGATGTCGACGACGCGGGTTTCGAGTTCGACTTGTGCGGGACCGTTGGCCATCGCGAGGAAGAGCTGGCCGGCGCCCTTGAAGGCCGCGTGCAGGGAGTGGGGATCGGTGGCGTCGGCGTACTGAACCTCGACTGGCGGTTGGTGGGCGCCGGTTATGCCGGGGATCGGCCTGTGCGGGGTGCGGGTCAGTGCGCGGACGGGTGTGCCGAGCGTGAGCAGGCTGTGGAGCAGGGCGTTGCCGGTTGCTCCGGTCGCTCCCATGACAACGATCATCTTGTGCTCATTCCTTGGCGACTTCCCGGCGGCGGGTGCTGCCGGGGTGGGCTCGGTCGGGCTTGGGCTCGTGGGGCGGGTGGACCCGGTGCCGCGGCGGGCTATGTCGGGGATGCCGTGGGAGTGGTGGTGCGCCAGCGCAGGGTGACGATGGTGGTGGCGAGGGCCGCGGAGACGGGCAGGTCGATGCGCAGACGCTCCAACCACGGGGTGGCGGGGACCAGGCTGTGGGCGGGTAGCCATTGGGCGGTGAACCATCCCAGCAGGGCCGCCGCGCCGGCGGCGGTGATGACGAGTGCGGCCGTGAGGGCGACGCGCGGCGTGGTGGTGGTCCACCGGCGGGGCTGCCCGCCGTGCCACAGCCAGGTGCCGACCAGGAACGCCACCACGGCGGAGGTGCCGGCGATGGAGGTGCAGGCGGCCACGGCCAGGTCCCGCTGCCCGGTGAAGACTCCGGCGGTACCGGCCGTCAGCGCGGGGGCGGCGTAGGCGGTCAGCACCTCGCGCCACAGGGTGAACGGCCGGGGTGGCCGGGAGCCCGCCGCCCGGTTTCGGCGCGTTCTGTCCTTTGTTGCGGGCATGCTGGCCTCTTTCTCGTTCGGGTGAGGGAAGCGAAGGGTTGCGGCGGGGGGAGGGTGAGTCCGCCAATGTAATTAGGCGACTAACTATTGCCTCAAAAAAAGGGCCCTCCCCGGAGGGTGGGGCCAACCCAGCCGAGAGCCGGGTCAGTCGGCGGCCAGAGCCGCGCTGCCGCGCACGACGCGGGCGAGCAGGTCCAGGAACACCGCGCGCTCCTCGACGGAAAGCCCGCCCACCATCGCCTCAAGCCGCCCGAAATGCTCGGAGGCCATGTCACGCAGGCGCTGCGCCCCGCGCGCGGTCAGAACGGCCACCGTGCCCCGGCCGTCCTCCATGGACGGGCGGCGGGCGATCAGACCCTCGCGCTCAAGGCCGTCCAGCAGGCCGGTGACCGTGGCCCTGGAGACATCGAGGTCGACGGCAAGGCGCGAGGGGGACTTCTCCCCGCCATGGTCTTCGAGGTCGGCGAGCAGTCGGTAGCGCCCTGTCGACAGGCCGAACCTGGCGAAGTGCGCCTCGGCCGCCCGGCCGACCCTCGCGCCCGCCGAGATCAGCCGCACCGCGACCAGCACCGCCTGCGGATCGACCTCCAGGCCGTAGTGCTCGACCTGCCGCCTGGCCTGGTCCAGCGTGGGCGTCTCACCGTCGATGCCGTCCCTCGTCATGCAAATAATATGGCGGCTAATCACTTTGACTGTCAAGGCCCCCGAAGGGTCCGTCCCGGCCGCCTGGGGCCTACCGGCCGATGGGACCGGCCGGGTGGCCTCCGGCCCGCACCGGCCGCGTACGACAGCGCCCGACCCCCGGGGTCACTTTCCGTCGGTGATGAAGTAGTCGTTCTTCAGGTACTCCAGGGTGTAGCTGCCCAGGTCTTCCTCGGTGAAGGTGGCGGAAGACCTGACCGCTTCGAGCGGCATCTCGATCTTGTCGAGGGTGTGGACGGAGACGCGCTGAGGATCCACCGTCGCGGTCCGGAGGGCCTTCTTCTGCTCGGGTGAGATCATCTGGAACACGATCACGTACGTCGACGTGCACGGACCGAACCCCTGATCCTCTGCCTTCTTCGCACCCGGCCCGGCCACTTCGCAGACCGTGCCGATGTCCTCCCGCCCCAAGCCGTGGAGGTACTGCTCGTACCGCTGGATCGCGCGTTCCTTCGTCCTGGGCGCAGGCTGGTCAGCGCTCACCGTCGCCGACGGCTTCTCGGTTCCGGCGGACGCGGACGGCGTGCCCGACGGTGCTCTCGCCGGTGTGGACGCGGACGGCTGCGAAGGCTTTGCGTCAGGGTTCGCCTTCGACTTCTCCGGACCGCACCCGCACGCCACCACCGCCACGCATGCCGTCACCACCACGCTCACCATCGTCCGCGTTCTCATTCAGATCCCCTCCACCGGCCGGCTGCTGCCCATCAAGAGCTCACGCAGGATCCCACGGAACGGTTCCCGCCCCCGCGGCCTGGAGCCGGTGGCAGCCTCGGCCTTGGCCTTGGTGACCAGAGCATTCGCGGCGTCCGCGGCGGGCCGAGCCTGTTCGACCGGGGCCCGAGATTGAACGAAACTGGGCGGATGCCGTCGACCGAAGCAGCAGCCAGCGAACTACAGGACCGCGCGACGCTCTGGAGCGTGGGCGAGATCCCAGCGAGCGATGTCGTCAGCGCGGCCTGTGACGCGCTCGTCGCCGGCCTGGACAGCCCCGGACTTCGGGTGCTGGCAGCCTGCACACGCGCCGAGGCGGACTACGAGGTGCACGACTTGCTCCCCGAAGCGCTCGGTGAGCTCGGCCTCATCTTCCATCCGGCCGCCACCGAGGCCGGCCGAGAAGCCGCCGTGCGAGCGCTCGCACGACGCACGCTGGCCGGCGAGCTGAAGCCTTGGGAGCTCACCTTCCGGATCAACCAGCGTTACGGGCACGAGGTGCCCCTGACAGCACGGCTCGCCGAACTCGATGACGAGTACGCCTTCCTCGAAGACAGCGGCGACGAAGCAGCTCAGATCGATGCTGAGGTCATGGCCGAAGCCCGCCGCCTCGCCGCAGTCCACCCCCGCGTGATCACGGATGATCGGGCGTCGGGCTGACCACCCGTTCCTGCTCCTCGAAGCCGCAGGTCGGTGTCCCGTCTCAGTTGATCTTGCCGATGGAGCAGCCCGCCTCGGCAGTGCCTTCGCCTGCGCCCGATGCCCCGGTCGTGATCGGTCAGCGCGCGAGGGAGACGGCGAAGGGCTTGAAGCCGTGTCGGCGCAGGATGTGGGGCACGACCAGGATCATGGCCTCGGTGGCGCGGGCCGTGGTGATGCCGCCGAGGTCTTCGATCCGTTCGGGCTGCCAGCCCAGGTCGCCGAGCAGGCCGGCGACGGTCTTCTTCACGTCCTCGTCGTCGCCCGAGAGGTAGGCGGTCGGTGGGGTGGTCAGGGTTTCGGGAGCGGTCATGACCGTGAAGAGCATGGTGTTGAGGGTCTTCACCACATGGGTGTCGGGGAGCGCGCCCTGGAGCTTCTCGGCGAGGCTGCTGCCGGGATAGCAGAGGTCGCCGGGCAGGCCGTCAGCGGCGTCGCGGGTGGCGTTGGAGACGTCGATGAGGATCTTGCCGGCGAGTTCGGTGCGCAGGTCGGTGAGGCGGTCCAGGGAGGTGTCGCCGGGCGTCGCGTTGATCACGATGTCCGCGGTGCGGGCGGTGGTGCGCTGGTCGGCGAAGGAGACGTGCGGGTCGAGACCGGCGGTGCGGGTGGCAGTGTCCTCGGGGTTCTGGCTGCCAAGGATGACGTGGTGTCCGGCTGCGGAGAGCTTGCGGGCGAGGTTGGTGCCGACGCGGCCGGCGCCCAGGATGCCGATGTTGGTCATGGGGTGATGCTCCTTGGGATATCGGGTGGGGACGGGCGGAGACGACTGCGGTCAGGCGATCGGCGCAAGGACCTTGAGGGCGGCGGCGTGGACGCCGGGTGCAGCGGCCAGGAAGTCGCGGCTGGCGGTGTTCCAGGGTTCGCCCGTCAGGTCGGTGACGGCGCCGCCGGCTTCGGAGACGAGCAGGGCGCCGGCGACCAGGCCGGAGCGGACGTCGGAGAACTGCCAGAACGCGTCCATGCGTCCGGCGGCGACGTGGATGAGCTGCATCGTGGCGGGCACGGAGACACGTACGACCAGTCCGTTGATGAGCATCGCGGTGACGGAGTCGCCGATCCGCCGGAAGGTGCGCTCGTCCTCGCCGGGCTTGGCCTGGCCGGTGCCGATGAGCGCGGCGCCCAGGTCGGTCTTGGCGGAAACCTTCAGGGGCCGGTCGTTCAGGCGGGCGCCGCCGCCGGCGGCCGCGGTGTAGGTGTCGCCGGTCAGCGGCAGGTGGACGACGGTGAGTACCGGCTGGTTGTCTCGGACGAGGGTGGCGGTGACGGCCCAGTCGTCCATGCCGTGGACGTGGTTGATGTTGCCCTCGGCGGGGTCGACGACCCACCACTCCCCCGGCGGGAGCGCGCCGCCGGCCAGCTCGTCCTCGGCCCACAGGGACCCCGGCCGGGCCCGCAGCAGTGGTTCCCGCAGCACGTCCAGCACCGCGTCGTCGTTGGCGTGGATCTCGCCGACGACCTCGTCCAGACTCACGCCCCGGGGGTGTGAGGTGTAGCGGTCGCGCAGTGTGACGCCGGCGGTCTTCACGGCGGCGGTCACCTCGGACAGGAGCGGCGTACCGGCGGCGAAAGGCATGGCTGTGCTCATGACGGGCTCCCTGGGTTCGGTCGAAGCGGGGCGGTTGTCTCGCCCCCGCACTTTGAAGGTAGGCCGACCGGTCATTAACAACAAGTGCATGCTTTTCACTCGTAGAGTTACTTGCATGCAACTGGATCTGAACCTGCTCACAGCCCTGGATGCCCTGCTGGAAGAGGGAAGCGTCGGCGGCGCGGCAGCACGCCTCCACGTCACCTCACCGGCGATGAGCCGCTCCCTGGGCCGCATTCGCAAGGCCACAGGTGACCAGATCCTGGTCCGCACCGGCCGCAGCATGGTCCCCACCACCCGCGCGCTGGCGATGCGCGCCGAGGTCCATGCCCTGGTGCAGCAGGCCCACCAGCTTCTGTCCGCGCAGCAGGAACTCGACCTGGCTGCTCTGGACCGGGTGTTCACCGTGCGCTGGCACGACGCCCTGACCGCGTCCTGCGGTACGGCCCTGGTCGCCGCCGTCCACCGTCAGGCCCCCGGCGTCCGCCTGCGCCTGTCCGCCGAGCCCGGAACGGACGACGCCGAGCTGCGTCGGGGCGAGGTGGATCTCGAATCGAGCTCCAGCGCTCCGACGCTCCCCGACATTCGCCACCGCTTGGTCGGCAGCGACCGGCTGGTCGTCGCCGTCCGGCCGGGCCACCCGCTCACCGCCGGCCCGCTGGGCGTCGAGCGCTACGCCGCCGCCGAGCACCTCACCGTTTCGCGCCGCGGAAGCCTACGCGACCCGATCGATGACGCCCTGACCGCACACGGCCTCGAACGACGCGTCGTCGCGGCCGGACCCACAGCCGCCTTCGCACTGCAACTCGCCCTCGACACCGACCTGGTCGTCACCCTCCCCGACGCGGTCACCCGCACGGCCCGGGAACAACTCGGCCTGGCCGCGCTGCCGCTGCCGCTACCACTTCCCGACGTCCCCCTGTACCTGCTGTGGCACCAGCGCTACGACAACGACCGCGCCCACACCTGGCTGCGCGAAACGGCCGCCGAAACCGTCCAGGCACTCTTCACACCCCCGACCACCCCTGAACAGCCCGTCACCAACCGGGCCGGCCGGTGAGGGACGCGCCCGGAAAAGGAAGCGGGAGCGTCCGGCGCCCTTGGCCGGTGCGGCCCGCTCCCCCGGATCGCAGGCATGGCGACTGCTCGGTCGTTCAGCCCACGCAGGCGTGCACCGTCCGCTGCCTGCACTTGAACAGCGTGTAGGTCAGGCCGACTTCCAGCGGCATCGGCTTGCCGGCCTTCCCGCCCACCACGGTCTGGCAGCTGTGGCCGGTCGTGCCGCCCATGGGGACCAGGACCGCCTTCGGAATGGCGCTGCAGCGCACGAGGTCGGGGCCGAAGTACGTGTAGACCTGGTGGGCGGCGCCGTCCCGCGTGAGGATTCCGCGGCTGGGCTCAGCACTCCACTGCACCGGTTTCCCGTGCGTATCGTTCGTCTTTCCCACGATGACCCTCCATTCGACCTCCAGGCCCTCGAACGTACTCACGCACACGCTCGCGGCGCCGTCCTTCAGCACCAGGTCGGCAGGGCACCGGGCGGTGACCTTGCCGTCGGTGCCGGCCATGTCGAGGGTCTTCGCGCGCAAGCCGGCCTCAACCACCTCGTGGAAGACCTCGCCGTCCGACGCCCACGGGATCGACAGGTCCGGCGGCTGCGGCACGGGGTTGACGACCGCATCAGGCAGCTCGGGGAAGGAGTGGTCCTGCGCGCTGTCGCCCTTCGGGTCGGAACCGCAGGCCGTGAGCACCAGGGCAAGGCCCCCTATCGCCGCGATGATCCTGTTCGTGCGCATGCCCCGACCCTATTCGGCCGGCAGGCCCACGGCGCGACCCCTACCGGCGCCCCCGCCCGCGGCTACCAGTCGAGCTCCCACAGCTTCAGGGTGCCGTCCGAGCTCCCCGAGAGCAGGAACCGGTCGTCCGGGGTGAGCGCGATGCCGTAGACGTCGTCGGTGTGGCCGTCCAGGGTTCGCACGCAGCGGCCGGTCGCCGTGTCCCGGATCCGGATCAGGCCGTCGTCCTCGCCCGTGACGGCGAACCGCCCGTCGGAGGTGAACCGGGCCGTCGGGACCTCGGTGGACCGGTCCCCGGGATCCTCGACCGAGCGCGGGTCCCGTGCGTCCTCGAAGGCGCGTACGAGATCACCCGTGGCGGCGTCGAGGAGCCAGAGGGTGCGGTCCCCGAGGTGGCCGGCTGCGAGCACGAGGCGGCCGTCGGCGCTCAGGCCCCGTCGGCCGTCCGGGGACCCCGCGCCCCCCCGGCCGAACGGTCCGGGCCCCATGTGCACGAACCGGGTGACGGCCGGGGGCGGGGTGTCAACGGCGCAGATAGTCCTGGCGGAGGGCCTCCAGGATGTCGGCTCCCTCGGTGAGACCGGCCTGGCGGCAGCGGGCGGCCGCCGTGGTGAGGCGGGCGACGGCCCCCTGGAAGCGGCCGAGGCCCTTGCCCTCGATCAGGGCGGCCATCCGTACCGCTTCGGCGCGCGGCACCTCGCCGTGCTCGCCGCCCTCCTCGTGGGCCGCGATGGCTGCCTCCGCCTCGGGCAGGGCCTCCTCGTAGCGCTCTACCTCCGCCAGGACACAGGCCCGGCGGTAGTGCACGGTTCCGCGCTCGTACCAGGGGGTGAAGTCCTCGGCGTCCTGAGGCACTCCGGCGCGGACCGCGTCCGCCCGCGCGAGGTGCTCCAGGGCCGCGTCGAGGCCTTCGGCCTCCCTGGCCGACACGGTGAGACGGGCGAACTGGCACATCATGTGGATGAGCAGCGAGGGGTTCGGCGCCTCGGCGTGCGAGGCGACCGCGCGCTCGTACGCCGCGGCCGCCGCGGCCCACCGGTCGGCCATCGCCAGCGTCACGGCCGCCTCCGCGGCCACCAGGGTGTGGACCGCGCGGTCGTCTTCCCATGCGGCGACGGTGTCCGCCAGCCGCAGGAACTCCTCCGCCGCGGGCAGGTACTCGCCGAGCTCCCGCAGTCCCCGGGCCAGGGACAGGCGCGCCTGGGCGAAGGCCCGTTCGTTGTCCGGGGTGAGGGCCTCGTCCGCCAGGAGGGATTCGAGGACTGCGACCGCGTCCTCCGGCCGGCCGCCGCGCCCCAGGACGTCCGCGAGCTGGAGGCGTACGTCGGTGGCTTCGGCCTGCTCCCCGGCCTGGTCGAAGAGCGCGGCCGCCTCGGAGAGATGGCGTACGGCGCCACCCAGGTCCCCGAGGTGCGAGGCCGCGTGCCCGAGCAGGGAGTACGTGGGGGCCAGCGCGAAGTCCGTGTCGTCGTAGCGGGCCGCGTCGGCGAGCGCGTGGTGCAGGAGCTCCGCGGCCTCCTCCGGCTCGCCCTTGGAAAGCAGGAACTGCGCGAGCATCGCGCGCAGGCGCGTACCCCGCCAGGGCCGCGCGGAGGCGGCCACGGCGTCGAGGGCCGCGCGCAGCAGTTCCTCGGCCGCGTCCGTGTCACCACCGCGGCCGGACAGGTCCGCGGTGAGCTGCAGCGCGTTGGCCACGTGGTGGGGTACGGACAACCGCTCCGCCTCGGCGCGCAGTGTCCGGGCCCGCTCCTGGAACCGCTCCGCGGCGGGCCCCTCGGTCTCCGGCAGGTCCCGCAGCGCCTCCTGGTAGGCGGCGAACGCATCGGAGTAGCGCACGGTGAGGTACTCCAGCGCGGTCTCCTCCGTCAGCGGGACCTCGGCGACGAGGCGCTCGGCTTCGGCCACGACCTCGTCGAGGTCAGCGCGGGTCGCGTCGTAATCCGCGTCGTCGGAATCGTTCCGCCAGGCCAGGGAACGGGAACGCGCGGACAGCGCGTGCCAGGGCATCCCCAGGCCCTCGTACAGCTCGGCGGCCCGCTTCAGCTCGACGACGCTCTCCTCGTCGCGTTCCTTCTTGGCGAACTTATAAGCCCGTTGGTCGGCGAGCTCGGCCATCAGGAGCTCCTGCGGGCCGAGCTCTTCGCCGGGGGCGGCGCTGCCGTCGGCCAGGCGTTCCTCGACGCGGTCCCAGAGCCGGTTCTCCCCGGGGTGGCCCGCGGCGGCCAGCCGGCGTGCCTCGCGGACCAAGGTGGCGAAGTCCTGGGAAAGGTCCGCTCCGGCGGTGGGCGTCACGGCGTCGGCCGCCGCCGCGGTGGCGGGCGCGGCAGGGCGGGTGACCCGAGCACGCAGACCGAGCGGCAACGGCTGCTCGAGGAGCGGGTGTTGCGCGAGACGAGTCCGGAGCCGGTCCCCTACGGCACTGGTGGCGTTGCGCGCGTCGAACGCGGCGGCGATCCGGCCGGCTTCGGAGCGTACGTGGGCGAGGAGCTCCCCGGCGCTCCAGTCGCGCCCGGGCGGCCCGGCAACGGCGGTGTCGGCGTGCCCGTCCTCGACCAGGCGGGTGAGCAGCACCCCCGCTCCGGTGAGGAAGCCGAGATGGGCCAGGGGCGCGCCGGTGGCCTCGAACAGCGGGCGGTTCTCCGCGAGGATCTCCAGCCCCCGTCCCTCGTTGCGGGAGAGGGCGCAGAACTCCAGGTGGAGGCCGACCTCTTCCTGCGTGCCGGTGTTCCCCCGAACCTGGCGGTAGCCGCTGAGGTGGTGGGAGCGGGCCTCGTCCGCGCGGCCCGAGCGCAGCAGCGGGAGGAGCGAGCGCGACCGGCTCAGCTGCGGCTCCTCGGTGCAGCCGGCCTCCCCGTCGAGGACCGGACCCCAGATCTCCAGCGCCCCGGCGAGGTCACCGGACTCCACCTGGTGCTGGGCGAGGTGCCGTATCTCGCAGGCCTCGCAGTCGCTCAGCTCGGTACGGGGGCGCGTGGCCCACAGGTCGTAGGCGTCGGCGAGGCCGGTGCCCGTGTGGTGCGCGATGTGGTAGCGCATCGCCGCGACCGGCTGCATGCCGTGGTCGGCCGCCTCGTAGCGGCCGCGCATCGTCTCGATCCAGCCGTGGATCGCGGCCAGTGGTACTTCGGGCACCTGCAGCAGGGAGGTCGCCACCCACTTGAAGCGCCAGAAGACCTGCCGGGCCTCCCACTGGCTGAAGGTGCCGGGGACGGTGTCCCACAGCTTGAGGAGCCGGGCGAAGACCACGGGCGACTTGCGGTGCTCGCCGGTGAACTCGTACGAGGTCATCAGCTCCAGCAGGGCCGTGACCAGGGTGTCGGGCTCGTCGAGGAGCTCGGCCGCATCGACGATCTCCTCGGCGGTGACGGTGCGGTGCAGGCCGTGCGGTCGGTCGTGGTTCTCGCGGAGTGCCTCGACCACGGCCTCGGGGGTGTCCAGCATCTACAGTTCCTTCCGGGGCTCGGAGCCGGGTGCCGCCGTTCCGCTGTGGTGCATGGCGTGGGTGAGCAGGCCGATGAAGGCCCGGTTCAGCAAGGCGCTCTCGCTGGCCCGGAGCGGGCGGCGGCTGAGCAACAGCGCCTGGCCGTAGAGGGCTTCGGCGGTCGTGACGGCCAGTCCGCGCTCGGCGATGGTGATCGCCTGGCGCACCAGCGGGTTGAGGTGGTTCAGGACGAGCTGGGCCCGTGGGGTCTCGTTGCGCAGCGAGCCGAGGATGTCGGCCCACACGCCGTCGCTGTCGGCGGCCAGGCTCGACCTGGTCCGCTCGTGGCGGGCCTCGCGGTTGTCGAGGAGCAGGGCGGAAGCGGTGACGGGCTGGAAGTCGCGCAGGACGACGTCGCAGTCGTGGACGCCGACCGTCTCCCGGGCGACGGCGAGGAAGGCCGCCGCGCGCAGCTCGGCCGACGGGTCGACGGCGTCGAGGTGGGCGGTGACGGTGGCCGGGTCGAGGTCGGTGACGGACGTGCCGGGCCGGATCTCCGGCAGGCGCAGCACGAGGTCGCGGTCGTAGGTGTAGCCGCCGTTGACGACGCCCAGACCGGCCGCCGAAGCGATGGGCGCGACCTGGCGGAACTCCTCGACGCTGCGCGTGACCAGGAGGGTCGGGTGGGTGCGCGCGAACTCCTCCAGCGTGACGTTGCCGTCGGTGGTCTCGAAGGGCAGCCACGGCAGCACGATGCGCAGCAGCTCGTCGTCGTAGCGGGCGAGGGCCTTCACGGCGAGGTGGTGCGTTTCGATGAAGCGGTGCAGGAGGGAGGGGTCGCTGGCGGCGAGCCCGGTGAGCCATTCGCGGATCCGGTCGCCCAGGGCGTCCCGTACGGCGGACAGCGTGCCGTCCTCGTACAGGGACTCCCGCGAGGCGGTGGGCCTCAGACTGGTGGTGTCGACGACGCAGCGGACGAAGAACGCCCACTCCGGGAGCAGTTCGGGCGCCTGGTCCGTGAGCAGCATGCCCTTGAGGTGGACACGGTGGCCGGCCCGTTGCGCCGGGCTCATCGCCGTGGGCAGGACGTACGCGACGCCGCGCAGCCCGGCGGCCGGGAGGTCGAGGTCGATGGTGTCGAGCGGGGTGAAATCGAACAGGTTCCGGCAGTACGCGGTCATCGCCTCGCGGCGGGCCAGCGGAGAGCGGTGGCTCTGCTCCCAGGGAGGCGTCTCGTTGACCGTGTGGGTCTCCCCGCGCGGTCCGACGACGGTGACCTCGTGGCGCAGGAGGCCGCCGTAGTGCCGGGCCAGTGAGACGACCTGCTGGGGGCTGGTCCACTCGGCGTTGTCGGCGCGCGGGGTGAGGCGCACGGTGGTGCCCGGCTCCGGCACGGCCGAGGCGGGCAGGGTGCGGATGGTGTAGCGGCCGTCGGAGTGGCCGCGCCATTCGACGGCGGGCGCCGAGGGGTCGGCCGCCGTGCGGCTGAGCACCGTGATCTCGTCGGCGACGACGAAGCAGGCGAGCAGCCCGATGCCGAACTGGCCGATGAAGTCACCGCGCGCGGCGTCGAGTCCCGCACCGTCCAGGGCTCCGTCGGGGGTCCGCTTCGAGCTGCGGCCGATGGTCGCGAGGAACCGGTGCACGTCGGCCTCGGTCAGACCGATGCCGGTGTCCGTGACCGTGAGGGTCTCGCCGGTGCGCACCGTGATGGTGGCCGGGGAGCCGGGTGCGACGGCCTGGCGCGCGGTGATGGCGTCCACGGCGTTCTGCAGCAGCTCGCGCAGGTAGACGCGGGGGCTGGAGTAGAGGTGGTGGGAGAGCAGGTCGACGAGGCCGCGAAGGTCGACCTGGAAGGTGTGGGACGTCTCGGAATCGGGCACCTGGCGGAATCTTTCGGTGGGGCCCCGCCCGCGTCGTGGGCGACGCGGACGGGAAGGGCGGGAAGGGGTGCGTGGCACTGCCGTGCGTGGCACTGCCGGGCGTGGCCGGTCGTCCGGCAGCGGCAGGGCACCGGCAGCGCGCGGGTCGGGACCGGTGGCACGGGCCGTCAGAGCGCGGAGTCGGGCCCCGGAGCGCGGGCCGTCACAGCGCGGGCGTCGCCGCGCGGTGCCGGGAGTGACCGTGCCGGCGTTCGGACGTAGGCCGGTGGCCGCCGGCAGGTGGCCCGGCGGCCCGGCGCGCTCAATGTCCGGTCGAGGACCGGTGCTTCCGATAGGCCACGGCGGGGTCGGAGCCGTTGATGTAGTACCAGGGGAACTCGGTGACCCGACCGTCGGTGGCGCGGAAACACTCCGCTGCCCCCTCGCGGTCCCCCGCGAGCGAGAATGCCATCGCGAAGGTGTTGAGGATCTGCGCCCACCCGGCCCGGCGCACGAAGTCCGGGTGCCGGAAGGAGTGGTCGGCGGCCTCCCGCAAGGACGCCGCGACCTCGGGCCCGCGCATGTACGCCGCGTCCGGGCCGGTGTCGAGGGAGAGCCACTGCTCGATGTGCGCGATGGCGACGAGCTGGCCCAGCTGTGTGCCGGCGGGTGCGCCGAACGCGGCGTCCCGGGCGAAGGCGTGCATCTCCTCGTGCGAGCCGCCCCACTTCTCGCAGGCCTGCTGCAACTGCTGCTGGTGGGCTCCCAGGTGCTGCGGGTCACGGCGTACGGTCGCCTCGAAGCGGCGGCGTGCGACGGTCGACCCGACCTGGAGGCCGCGGCCGGTGACCTGCAGGCCGTACCAGGGCGAGGTCCACCCCGGTTCGCGCTCGGCCACCTCGTACAACCACTGCTCGGCGGTGCGCAGCCGCTCGTGGAACACCTCGAACTGCTTGCTCGAAACCTCCGAGGCACGGGCGCCGGTCCGGGCCTCCCATCCCCAGCTGATGTGACGGATCCCCGCCACCAACCGGGCCAGCGCCGCGTCCTGACCCGCATCCGCTTCGAGGACCGGGACGATCCACCGCTCCACCCCGGCGGTATCGCCGACGGCCCACAGCAGTTCCGTCCGGTCGTCGCTCTCGGAACGTGCTTCGAGCACCTCGCGCACGGCGGTCCAGTCCCCGGCCGCGGCGGCCGCGCGCACGCGCCCCACGTCCGGATCGCCGGAGTCCTCCTGGACCCGCGCGACGGGCTTTCCGGCCCATTTCCCCAGCGTAAGCCCCCATTGACGGAGCAACGCCATGTCCCCACCCCTTGCCGTATCCAAACGGGGAGAGCATGGATCACCCTCCATGAGAGAAGTGACTATCACGCTCGCCCGACAATCGCATATTTGTTTACGCGAAGACCCGGCCCACGGCCGGACACCGATCCTTCAGACCACCCGTTAGCGCGCCATGCCGAAATCCTGGGCCGCCGAGGCAGGGCGGCTCCGGGACAGCCTCACGGCCCGGCCCCGGGCCGCGTCGAACGCCATGACCGGGTTCCCCGCCTTGCGCCAGGGTTCGGCTCCGCACCATGGTCCGATCTCGCGGAACTGCCGCAGAGCGGGCGCGTACATCATCGACTGGAGCATGTAGTGCGCCAGCAGGTGGCGCAGGAGCGGCAGACGCTCGTCGTCGGGCGCGACCCGGTCGAACGACGCGGCGGTCCGCTTCAGCAGGCTCCTCGTCATGGGTGTGACCGGCAGTGCGACGGCGGCGGACCGGTCGGCGAGTTCACTCAGCGCGTGCAGGTAGATCCCGGCGAGCGGGCTGCCGGCCGGGGCCTTGCGGACCGCCTGGCGGGCGAACCGCATCATCCGCCGGTTGCTTCCGTACCACTTGGCGCACCAGTACTGGAGGGCCTGCCCGTGCCCCTCGTAGTGGTGGGGCGCGCGGGCGACGAGTTCCTTCCAGAGCGGCTTGAACTGCGAGCGGCCGTACTGGGCTCCCCGTGCCGCGGTGATCATGACGACCCAGGGGCCCGGGTTCGCGGGGTCGAGCAGCGTGGCCTTGCGGGCCTCATCGATCGCAGCCGGGAGCATCTCCCGGAAGCGCTTCATGTCCTCGTACGGGACCGCGTGGGCGAAGGCGTTGCCCCGGATCTCCCAGGCACGATGGACCATGAGGCTCGCGCGGAGGGTTACCGCGTCACAGTCCCCCGGCTCGGCGGCGAGCCAGGTGTCGAGCCAGGCGCCGTCCTTCTGGGCAACATGCTGGAGGAGCTCCAGCCGGTCCCAGCGCTCGTCCCAGTCCTCTCCGGCGGCCCGGACGTACCGTTCGGCCGCCTTCCAGTCCCCTTGCCAGGCGGCGTCGGCTACGGCCTGCCTCTCCTGCGTGCGGTGGGCCGGCGCCGGCGGACCGGAGCGCCGGTTGTCGAGCGCTTCACGAGGCGCAAGGCCGTAGTCGGCGGCCACGAAGTGCTTTTCGACCCAGCGGTCGGCGGCGCCGGGGGCGAGGGAGAGGAGGAACCCGATGAGAAACACGCCGAGCACAACGGCGAGAAAGATGGTCACGGCGGGGAATCATTCCCGAAGTGATCACGCTCCGCAATAGCTTTGGCCATCGATAAGGCGAGGTCAGAGCGGGCGTAGCGGCACAACACCCCCACACGACACCCAGCGCCACGACGTCGCGGCGCCGATGGGCGACCTCGCCGAAGCGGCAGGGTGCCGAACGCACCCGCGGCTTTCCATACCGTCCGCATCATCCGACCGATTGCCCGAAGGACCCCGAGGAGCGGCCCAGCCAGGAGACCAGAGAGCCGGCGTCGCGGGTCCGGTCCGGTCGGGTCGGGTCGGGTCGGGTCGGGTGTCGTCGCACGTCGGCTTCGGCGGGGCCTTGGCCAGAACGTCCCGCCAGTAGGCGACCTCCCCGGCCACTCCTCGCTTCACGGGATGGACGACCTCGGCGAACGCGAAGCCGTAGTTGTTCGTCCCGGGCCCGGCAGTCAGGTCCCCCGGGCCGACGGCCACCACGTGCTGACGGCCGGCCTCAAGGAGCACCTCCTGCCGGTTCGGGGTGACCGTCAGGGTGTAATGAACCGGGGCCTCGCCGGACTGCACCCGCTGGGTGATCGCCACCGCAGGAGCCCACTCCTCCTTCACCACTGCCAAGACGCGCACAGGCGTTGTCACGAACTTCCCCGCCTCAGCGTTGGAGATCCCCGCCAACGAGACCGGTCCGGCCGGGCTGCCGGAGTGACGTACGTGCTCAGCGGCTGGGACCGTACCGGCCGGGTGCCGCTCGGCGAGCCACGCAACACCTTGCCGGGGTACCGCGTCGGCGTCGGCCGCCTCCGTGTCCCTCAGCGGTCGGCCGAACCCGGTCCTCATTCCCACTCGGTCTCACATGGCATGGCGGATCGCGGTCTGAGCGTCCACGGCCTCGAAAATGACTGGCGTCGGCGAGGCCCGGGCAGAAGGCTCTCAGCGTGACACTTCATGAGAACGAGATCCGTGTGGATGAGGCGGTCGTCCGGTCGCTGCTGCGGGAGCAGAAACCGGAGTGGTCCGCCCTTCCCATCTCACCGGCCGGCGAGGGCACCGACAACAGGATGTACCGGCTCGGCGACCAGCTGCTCATACGGTTGCCGCGTACTCCGGACAACTCGAAGGCCGTACGCAAAGAGCAGACGTGGCTGCCGCGGCTGGCTCCTCACCTTCCCTGTCACATCCCGGAGCCGGTGCACGCCGGCACCCCGAGTTCCGCATTTCCGCTCGCCTGGTCGGTGTACCGCTGGATCGACGGCGATGAAGCCGGCCTGGGATCGGTCACCGATTGGCCCGCCTTCGGGGCCGACCTGGCGGCGATCGTGCAGAGCCTGCACTCCACCCCCCTTATGGGAGCCACTCGTCAGGACGAGCTCAGCTGGTACCGCGGAGGTGGCCTGCAAGCTTGTGACCGGTGGATCAGCGAGTACTTCGACAACTGCCGCATGATCGAGGGCCTCGACCTCGATATCGCACACCTGCGACACCTGTGGCAAGGTGCGCTCGCCTTGCCCGAGCCGTCCGGCCACCAGGTGTGGCTTCACGGAGATCTCAAACCCAGCAACCTCCTCGTACAGCAGGGAAAGCTGCACGCGGTCATCGACTTCGGAGCCCTCTCAGTCGGCTTCCCCGACGCCGAGCACGCACCGCTGTGGGACCTTCCGCCCGGGGCCCGGCAGGCATACTGGGACGCCATAAGCCTCGACAACGAGACCTGGCTGCGTGCCCGGGCGTGGGCCATCGCCGTCGGAGTCAGCGGAGTGTCGTACTACTGGGCCACCTATCCCGCCTTCGTCAACGAATGCCTCTCGCGTCTCCGCGCGATCCTGGAGGCCGCCGGAGAGCGGTGAACCGGTCCCGGATGGGCCCCTCGCCGCGAGCTCCGGTTCCGCCAGGGCCAACTCGGAAGGGGCCAGGACCCAGTTCGGTCTCCGAGCCGGGTCAGGACCGGCCCGACCAAGTCAGCGGGAATCCGTTGCGTCGTCCTCGTCCGGGCCGGGGGCTGCCGTGCTGTCGGCGGCCTGGCCGGCGGCTCGTTCCGCACGGAGTTCTTCGGCGACCTCGTAGGCCCGGCCCGGGTCGTAGACGGTGACCGAAGTGCTGGGGCTGTACATCGCGTGTGCCCGGGGCGTGTACCGATGCCTTTCGACGCTGCGCTGGGCGGCTATGCCGTCGACCTCGCCGACGGGTACCCGCCACAGCGCGGCGGTGTGGGACGGGGTCCACCACTCGTCCGGACGCAGGAAGTCTCGCTTGACCTCCGTCTGACGCTCCACCGCCACCTGGGACCGCCCGAGTTGCTCGGTCAACCAGTCGGTCAGCGCCTGTGCGTCGACCCGAGAGAGCGGTGCGGACCTCGCCGGTTCGCACTTCACCGTCTCGCTGCGGGTATGCAACACCACCTTGATGGACTGTCGCTGTCCCAGACTGAGTCGCTCGATGACGACGACTCGCTGCAGATCAGCCACCGCCATGGTCGACGAACGCAGAAAGCGAGCGATCACGACCTGGGCCGGAGTTTCCAGGGGGCGGAACTCGACCCACCGCACCGTCGTGGCGACCGTGACGGCCGTCATGGCCACGGTCAGTAGGATCACTGCGACGACCGTGAGCGCCAGTAGGACCCACAAGGCGCCCCAGAAGAGTGAGTTCCCCGAGACCACGGCGGCCACCAGAGCGGCCAGCAGCAGTGGGGCTGCGACCATCGGCGGGACCAAGATGCTCCCACCGAGCCCGATGGCCAACTCGCTGGCCCGGCTGGGCACGAACAGCACCCGCCATCCGGCCGGCACGGATGACACAACTTCCGCAAGTGGACCGGAATGCCGAGTTTCCATGCCTCAAAGTTAGGACCCTGCACCGGAGTTCGTAAGCCCACGGCGAGCCGTATCTCCTCAAGGACGGGAACCGCAGCCGACAGCCCGTCAGTCGGCGCGGTGGCTGTAGAGGTCGGCGACGGCTTGGGGGCCGAGGGAGACGCCGCCTGCTCGACGTCAGGCTCGCCTGCCCTGACATGGCTCGGGCCCGCGCCTTCGCCGCGCCTTCGCGGAGATCCTCCGTCACCGGCGGCTGCCTGCAGCACCTTCACAGGCCCCATCACCCCCGCCCGTCGTCGGCTGTGAATGGCTGCCACGCCCCGGACGTGGCAGCTCGGTGTTCGGACCGAACGGAAGGATGAGAAGAGCGTGCCCGCGCAGCCAATCGCACCGGTTCTCCCGTACTTCTTGCCCGACTCTTCATTTCCTCTATAGCGGCGCCCGCCCTGCGGTGGAGGAAGGGCATAGGCACGGAGGCGACGATGTCGCCGCAAGATCGGCCTGTTCCCGGACTGCAAGGGATCCCTGCCCACTGACCTCCTACGGGCTCCTACGGGCTCCTACGCACCGGGATGCCCGACCGCTCCCCCAGTGCACGGACGGCGGGGGCCGCTTCGTCGTCGATGTTCACGGTTCCGGCCGTTGAATCGACTCCACGGTGAGATCGCGCTGGGAACTCCCGTCGGTCGGCCGGCCCGGGCGCCCGGGGTCGCAGGGTCTGACGGTCCAGTGGGCTGGTACTGAACCGGCTTGGAATACACGGCTGTTCGTCCCGGCGGCACGAGATCACTTGAGAGGTGTAGAGGTATGCGAGACAGCCAGCCCGTACGCATCGAACAGGTCAGCCGGTGTTACGCACCCGGGTCGGCGGAGCAGGTGCGCGCCCTCGACGGGGTATCCGTCGCCTTCGGTCAGAGCACATTCACGGCCGTCATGGGCCCCTCGGGCTCGGGCAAGAGCACCCTGTTGCAGTGCGCGGCCGGCCTCGACCGGCCCGACTCGGGCCGGGTAGTCGTGGACGAGGTCGATCTGGGACCGCTCGCCGAGAAGGCCCTCACCGAACTGCGCAGGGACCGGATCGGCTTCATCTTTCAGGCGTTCAACCTGCTCGGCGCCCTCACCGCCGAGCAGAACGTGGGCCTGCCTCTGCGGCTGGCGGGCCGGCGTCCGGACCCCGCCGAGGTCCGGGCCGCGCTCGCCCAAGTCGGACTCGGCGGGCGCGGGCGGCACCTGCCCTCCCAGATGTCCGGTGGTCAGCAGCAGCGCGTCGCCATCGCCCGGGCCCTGATCACCCGTCCGAAGGTGCTCTTCGCCGACGAACCGACCGGGGCCCTCGACAGCAGTTCCAGCAGGACCGTCCTGAAACTGATGCGGTCCCTGGTCGACGCTCAGGGTCAGACCACCATCATGGTCACCCACGATCCGGTGGCCGCCTCGTACGCGGACCGCGTCATCTTCCTCGTGGACGGCAGGCTCACCGACGAGATGCACCGGCCGACCGCTCAGAAGGTCGCCGAGCACATGGCCCAGCTGGAGGCCGAGCCGGCCGGGGAGCCGCTCGGCGCCTACGGGGGCCGATGATGGGGATCTCCCTGCTGGTGCCCGTCGCCGTGGCGACCCTGCGCAGGCGGTGGCTCGGCTTCGCGGGCTCCTTCGTCGCCCTCACCCTGGGCGTCGCCCTGATCTCGGCCACGGGGCTGCTGGTCAGCACGTCGGCGGGGCTCCAGAACAGCGACCCTTCGGCGCCGTCCCTGAAGAAGCTGCTCACCTTCATGGCGGGCATGTCCGGCTTCGTTTCGGTGTTCGTCGTCGCCTCGACGTTCGCCTTCGCGGTCGCCGGGCGCCGCCGCGAGACGGCGCTGCTGCGGGCCGTCGGGGCGACCCCCCGTCAGGTCAGGCTGCTCGTCCTGGGCGAGGCGGTGGTCGTCTCGCTGGCGGCCTCGCTCTGCGGGGCGCTGCTGGGCCTCGCCGTGGCGCCGCTGTTCGCCCGCTGGCTGATCTCGCGCGGCGCGGCCCCCGAGGGCTTCACCGTGGAGTTCAGCGCCGGGCCGCTGCTGATCGCCGTGGCGATCGAGGTCGTGGTGGCGGTGGCCGGCGCCTACACGGCGGCCCGCCGCGCCGGCCGGGTGCGGCCGGTCGAGGCGCTCGGCGACGCGGCCGTCGACGGCCGGGTGATGACGCTCGGCCGCTGGCTGTGGGCGCTCGGCCACCTCGCCGTGTTCGCGGCCGTGCTGACCCTGTTCACCACGATGCCGCCCGGGATGAGCCGGGACCCGCAGCTGCGCGACCCGCAGAACGTGCCGGTCTGGTCGCTCCTGATCGACGGCATAGCGATCATGGCGGTGGCGTTGTTCGCCCCGCTCCTGGTCCCTCCGCTGGTGCGGCTGCTCACCCTGCCGGTGTCGCTGGCGGCCGGTGCGGTGGGCCTGCTGGCCCGGCAGAACGCGCTGGCCTCGGTACGGCGTACGGTCTCCACCGCGACCCCGATGTTCCTGGTGATCGGCCTGACCGGCACCGTGGTCGGCTCGACCCTGACCTTCGGGGACGCCCGGACGATCCAGTCGCGCGAGGCGCTCGCCGCGCAGTACGTCGTCGAACCTGACGGTGGCTCGGCCCTGGCCCCGGGCACCGTGGAGGAACTGCGCCGGCTGGACGGCGTACGCACCACCACGGTCCGCACCACCTGGCTGAACGGCCTCGAGGGTGGCACCGCGGCCGCCGGCTCCTCCCCCGCCACGGGCACCGTCGCAGCGACTGCGGTGGACGGGGACGCCGCCACGACCTGGCGGCTCCCGACCGAGTCCGGCTCCCTGGAGCGGCTCCAGGGACCCTCGGTCGCCGTCTCCGGCGCACTGGCCGCGGCCAACGGCTGGCAGGTCGGGGACACCCTCACCAGCTCGCTGGACGACGGAGCCCCCGTCACCCTGACCGTGGTCGCCCTGGTCGAGACGCCCCTCAGCCTCGCCGAGGTGCTCCTGCCGTACTCCGTCGTGGCCGGCCACCTGGACGGCGACCCGCAGCCCACCGCCGCCTTCCTCTCCACCTCCGCAGGGGCTCCGCCGCCGGTGCTGGACCCCGCCTCCCACGCGAAGGTCACCGCGGCTGCCGCGTGGGGCGGGAAGGACGACCCCCGGTCCCGGTCCGACTGGATCGCGATGATCGCCATCCTGGGCCCGGCACTGCTCTACGCCCTGATCGCGATCGTCAACACGATGATGATGTCGACCGGCGACCGGCTGCGGGACTTCTCCACGCTCCGCCTCACCGGCGGCAACAACCGGCAGGTGCTCTCCATGGTCGGGGTCGAGGCGGCCTTGACCGCGGCGACCGCCACGGTGCTCGCACTGCTGGTCACCACCGGGACCCAGGCCGCCACCCTGCTGCTGATCGGGCAGCGGATTCTGGTTTCCGGCCCGTCCCTTCCCCTGAGCCTGCCTTGGCCGGCGATCGGCGCCGCGGCCGCCGCCGGACTCGGCCTCGCGCTCGTCTCCAGCCTGCTGCCCGCGCGGCTCGCGCTGCGCGCCCGGGCACTGGACCTGGCTTCGGAACGTCAATGAGCACTCTCTCGCCACCATTCGAGCTCGGGGAGGACCACCGATGAGCTCCGCCACGCTCCTTGCCTTCCGCGATACCGGCTCGCCCGCCGACGTGCGCAGACCGGCCGTTCCGCCGACCGAGGAGCCGTCGCTGGCCACCGTCGCGGCGCTGGGCACCGAGGCCGACGTGCGCGGCCGCGACGGGACCCACCGGCACTCGCTGTTCGCGGGGCTCGGCGGGATCTGCTCGCTGGCCGCCCCACGGATGGCCGCCTTCGGCATGACGGTCGTCGCGTACGCCCCTTGCACAGACGGCAAATCGGCCGCGCGGGCCGGGGTACGGCTCCTCCCCCCTCGCCGCCCGCGGGGCGGCATCGTCGACGATCAGGCGCTGTACGAGGCCCTCGCGGAAGGCAGGGACACGCGCGCCGGGCCGGACATCCTCGCCACTGCTCGCGCCGGCGGGCGAAGCGGACCCAGACGCGGTCAACGGCTGACCTGCCCCCACCCACCCCACTCCCCCCTCGAACCACCCCCCGAAGGAGCACGCCATGACTACGCAGACCGTATCCGCCGCGCCGACGACCACGCCCGAGGCCGCCATCGCGAGCCTGAGGAACTCCATCGACCTCATCGACCAGGAGATCCTGCAGTTGCTCGAAGGCCGGCGCCGACTCTCCGAGGACGTCCAACGCTCCCGAATGTCCTCGGGAGGACGGCGGACCGAGTTGGGCCGCGAGAACGTGATCATCAAGCGCTACGCCGACCGCCTCGGACGGCCCGGCGGAACCATCGCCCTGGCCATGCTGGAGTTCTGCCGGGGATCGACGGCGGTGCTCGCAGGCGGCACACCGCGCTGACCGGCCCAAGACCGCTCGCCTGCCTGCCCCCTGCCCCCGTGGGGCCAGGCGGGCGGGCCAACTCGGGCCGGCATCGCCCGTACGTTCCGGAACATACGACTGTTCGCCGGCATGTCCGCCCTGGAGAAAGTGGTGGTCGGCCGGCACACCCGCATCGACCAAGGGGTGCTCACGGCGATCGCGTGGGGCCCCCGCTACCAGCGCGGCGAACGGGAGTCGCGCGCACATCGCACCTGGCCCTGTGAGCTACCGGCCCTGCCCTCCGATAAGCCGCGGATACCCGGCCGGCTTGGCCCTGCTGCCCGTCGGGCGCTGATGATCACTCCACTGTCAGAAGGAGCGAACGGTCGGCTCCGCTCCCCACGTATACACATCCGCTTCCCTGCACGCCGACAGAGCGCATGCAGCACGGCGCGATACCAGATGGGGCCAGCCCTGTCTCACCTATTCAGCGTGGAGAACGCAATGGATCCCGGTCAGGCTTTCCTTCAGCTCGCGAGCCCCCAGGGCGACGCGTTCGTCAGGATCCTGCGTCAACTCCTCGCAGAGCCGCAGCGCGTCGTCGCGGTCACTGGCGTAGACGGCGAATGCATCGCGGACCGCGGTGTGGATCCAATCGCCGTGGTTCGGGCTGGCGACGGCCAGCGCGGACGCGACAATCAGCAGTCCGGCCCTGTCCTGCCGTCGAAGCAGGGCTTCTGCGGTCGCCCGTGTGACGAAGGTGTCTTCGCGGTCGAGCACCAGCTCCAGCAGCGGGTCGGCAGCCTCCCCCATCTCCGCAAAGGTCGCCAGACCGCGACCGGCGTCCGCCCGGTCCCCAGAGTCGCTGCTCCGCCCGAGCTCGACGAGGGCCACGACGGCAGCACGCCGCGGTGCGCTGTTCACCAGTTTGCCGACCCCTCCCCCGAGTTTCGGCAAAACTAGCACCACGGGCCCCACGGGCCCCACGGGACCGAGTGGGCACCCTGTCGGGATCTGGCCGACCGGCCCCGAAGGCGCCGTCCGTTCAGCAACCCCAGTGCCCACCAGGTCAGCTCACCCCACTCAAGGCGGCTGCCATCGTCGTGGAATTCCTTCTCGGCCCAGCGCGCGACCCCACCGGTCGGCGGCGTCGCGGCTCAGCACGGTCGGTGTGTGAACAGTGGTCAGCAGCCCGTCGCCGCCACCGTTGCCCGACGCGGCATTAGGTGGTGGGGAGGAAGTCGCCGACGAGCGCTGCGAATTCTTCGGGGTCGAGGATGCGGATGCCCAGTTCCTCGGCCTTGGTGCGCTTGGAGCCGGCCTTCTCGCCCGCCACCAGGAGCGTGGTGCGCTTGGACACCGACGACGATGCCTTTCCACCCGCCCGCTCGATCAGCTCGTTCATCTCGTTCCGGGACAGCACCGCAAGGGGGCCGGTCATGGAGCCGGTCACCACGACGGCCTGGCCGGCCAGTGGGCCGCCCGTCTTGTCCTCGCCGTCGTCCGCGCCGGTTGCGGGCTGCTGCGGCTCGGTGACCTGCGTGCCGACCTGCTGGGCCTGGAGCTTGTCGAGGAGCGGGGCGAGTTCGACGAGTTCGGCCGCGATGACGCGGGCCTTCTCGCCGCCGATGCCGTCGACCCCGGCCAGCGTGTCCGCGTCGGCGGCCCGGATCGCGGCCATCGAGCCGAAGTGCGCGGCGATCCGGCGGGACATGGTGCGCCCGGTGCCGCGGACACCGAGGGCGCAGAACACGCGGTTCAACGCGGCCCCGCGGGCGGTCTCGATCGCGGCCAGCAGGTTGGTGGCGCTGGTCTCGCCCATCCGCTCCAGACCGAGGAGCTGCTCGCGGGTCAGCGTGAACAGGTCGGCGACGTCCTTGACCAGTCCGGCCTCCACCAACTGGATCGCACGCGTGTCGCCGAGGCCTTCGATGTCGAGCTGGTCGCGGCCGGCCGCGTAGATCACCGAGGCCACGGCCTGACAGCTGCGGCCGCGCACGCACCGCCACCGCTGCTCGGAGGTGTCGATCGCGTCGCCACAGCGGGGGCACGCCTCGGGGAAGACGATCGGGCTCTCGGCGCCGGTGCGCTGGTCGACCAGCGGTGCCTCGATCCGGGGGATCACGTCGCCGGCCCGGTACACGAACACCTGGTCGTCGATCATGAGCCCGCGACGGGTGATATCGGAAGGGTTGTGAAGAGTGGCGTAAGTGACCGTCACCCCGTCGATGACCACGGGCTCCAGGACGGCGCGCGGGGCGATGATCCCGGTCCGGCCGACGTTCCACTCCACCGCCAGCAGGCGCGTCACCTTGTGTTCGGCCGCCAGTTTCCGGGCCACCGCCCATCTCGGGGCGCGCGAGCCGTTGCCGGCCTGCCGCTGGTCCTCGGCCGTATCGGCCTTGACGACGACACCGTCGATCCCGAACGGCAGGTCTCCGCGCAGGCCGGCGATCACGTCGACGCGTTCCTGTACCTGCTCCACGGTCTCGCATCGCAGCGGGGCGGCGGCCGTACCGGCGGCCGTGTTCGCACCGAGCGCCGCCAGGTTCTCCAGCAGGGCGACGTGGCCGAGGTCGGCCAGGCCGATCGCGCTGTAGGCGAAGAAGGTCAACTCGATCCGGTAGGGGCGGTCCTTGGCCCGCAGAGTGCCGGCTGCTCCGCTGCGCGGGTGTGCGAAGGGCGTGGCCTCGTGGGCGAGCCGGATCCGGTTGGCCTCCTCGAACTGCGCGGTCGTCAGCAGTACCTCACCGCGCAGCTCGACGTCGATCGGCTGGGTGAGTACCGCAGGCAGACCGAGGACGGCGTCGGCGGCGTGGGTGATGTCCTCGCCGGCCAGTCCGTCACCGCGGGTGAGGACCTGAACGAGCCTGCCACCGCGGTACCGGGCGGCGACCGCGAGGCCGTCGAGCTTCGGCTCCACACACCACCCGGCCACGGGGTGACCCAGGCGCCGTTCCAGCCCCGCGGCCCACTCGGCGAGCTCATCGGCGTCGAAGACGTTGTCGAGGGAGAGCATGGGAACCGAGTGCGGCACGTCACCCTGGACAGCCCCGCCCGCCACCTTGCCGGTCGGCGACTGGGCAAGCACCTCGTCCGGGTGGGCGTCCTCGTAAGCCGTGATGGCGCGGAGCAGCCCGTCGTATTCGTCGTCACCGAGCGGGGTGGTCCCGTCCCCGTAGTACGCGGCCGACGCCGCCAAGGCGGCCGTCACGGCCTCGGTGTAGGCGACAGGGGAAAGCAGGGCGCTGTTTTCGGTCATGCAGGTCATCATCGTGCCCGGCACTGACAATGCCGCCGGAGCTCGCCTGGCCACAGCCCGCAACCGAGCCGCTCTGCGGCACTCGGGTAACGGCGGTGGCGGTGAGTTAACCTGCCCGCATGGGCGGACACAGGCAGTTCACCGGCTGGCCCGAGCAGGCCATGGACGTGTTGTGGCAGCTCCAGGGCGAACCGACCCACACGACCCGCGAGCGCTGTCGCGCGGACCGCGAACGCCTGGTCCGGCAGCCGATGATCGCCCTGCTCAACGAGGTGGCGGACGCCGACCCGCGATACGAGGACTTCTCCGTCTGGCACTACCGGACCGGCTCCTGGTGGTGGCAGCACCAGAGCGCGGTGATCCGGCTCGAGCGCAAGATCGAGATCGGTCTCCGCTTCGCCTTGGACGGCCTGCGGATCCAGGGCGCCTGGTGGTACCCGGATCCCGGCCAGGTGGACAGGTTCCGCAAGGCCGTGGTCTCCGAGGGGAGCGGCCGCGAACTGTCCGCCATCGTCGAGGACCTGCGGAAGAAGGGCTACGACATCTCCGGGGACATGATGAAACGTCCCCCGCGCGGCTATCCGGCGGACCACTCCCGTGCGGACCTGCTGCGCCACCGTTCCCTGATCGCCGCCCGTCCCCTCGGCTGCGAGGAGTGGCTGCACACCCCCGAGGCGGTCGACCGGGTCCTCTCGGCCGCCGCCGACCTGGACGCCCTGCTGATGTGGCTGGTCCGCCACGTGAAGCCCGCCTCCTGACAACACGAGGGCACCGCGCCGGCGCGGGAGGAACGACACCGACCCGGTCCCGAGTCCCGGCGGACCAGGGCCTTGTGGAGCGTGGCAGAGGCAGCCCGCCCCCGTTGGAGGTCGGCGCAGCCGGCCGTGACGGACTTCGCGCACGGTGAGCCGCCCCGTGGGCGTCCTGCGGACCTAACGGTCCGATATGGGCTTGAATGGGAATAACGTGACATTCCATCACGGCATGCGGTTCCCGACTCTTGGCGAAGGGGGCTTCGTTGGAGGCCGATCAACGTTCCCGCACGGACAGGGTGGTCTTCGGGGTCACCGCGGGTCTGACGCTCGCGTTCGTCCTGTGGGGCGCAGTGGCGACGGACTCGCTGGAGAGCGTGTCGAGCAGCCTGCTCGAAGGGCTCATCCACAACGGCGGCTGGGCCTTCATGCTCGCCGCCAGCGCCTTCGTCGTCTTCGCCCTCTGGTTGGCGATCAGCCGCTACGGCCGGATCCGCCTCGGCCGCGAGGACGAGCCGCCGGAGTTCCGCACCGTCTCCTGGGTCGCCATGATGTTCAGCGCCGGCATGGGCATCGGGCTCATGTTCTACGGCGTGAGCGAACCCCTGGCACACTACGAGAATCCGCCGCCCGGCACCCACCCCGTCGACTCCGCCGAGCGGATGCAGACCTCGATGGCCACCACCCTGTTCCACTGGACGCTCCACCCGTGGGCGATCTACGCGGTCGTCGGCCTCGCCATCGCCTACAGCACGTTCCGTCGCGACCGCCGCCAGACGATCAGCGCGGTGTTCGAGCCGCTGATCGGCGCCCGGCACGCGCACGGCGCCATCGGCCGTGTCATCGACATCGTGGCAATCTTCGCCACCCTCTTCGGCTCCGCGGCCTCGCTGGGCCTCGGGGCCCTCCAGATCGGCAGCGGCTTCCGTGAGCTGGGCTGGATGGATTCGGTCAGCACCGCACTCCTCGTCGCCGTCATCGCCGTCCTGACCGTCGCTTTCGTCGCCTCCGCGGTCTCCGGCGTGGAACGCGGCATCCAGTGGCTGTCGAACATCAACATGGTGCTCGCCCTCCTGCTCGTCGTGTTCGTGTTCATCGCCGGGCCGACCATCATCGTGCTCGACCTCCTGCCCACCTCGCTCGGCGCCTACCTGGGCGACCTCCCCCAGCTCATCGGCCGCACCGAGGCCACCGGCGCCGGCGAGGTCGCCGAATGGCTGGGCAGCTGGACGGTCTTCTACTGGGCCTGGTGGATCTCCTGGACCCCCTTCGTCGGCATGTTCATCGCCCGGATCAGCCGCGGACGCACCATCCGGCAGTTCATCGGCGGCGTCATCCTCGTACCGAGCACGGTCAGCCTGCTGTGGTTCGCCGTCTTCGGCGGCACGGCCATGAAGCTCCGGGAGAGCGGCGGTCTCGACAAGGAGAGCACCCCCGAGGGACAGCTCTTCGGGCTGCTCCAGCAGTTCCCCATCTCCACCGCAATGAGCCTGCTGGTCATGGTCCTCGTCGCCATCTTCTTCGTCTCCGGCGCCGACGCCGCCTCCATCGTGATGGGCACGCTCTCGCAGAAGGGCGTCCTGGAACCGGCCCGGCTGGTGGTCGTCTTCTGGGGCGTGGTCACCGGCGCCGTCGCGGCCGTCATGCTCCTCATCGGCAACGGCAAGGGCGACGCGCTCGCCGGATTGCAGAACCTGACGATCCTCGTGGCGGCGCCGTTCACCCTGGTCATGATCGGCATGTGCGTGGCACTCGTACGGGACCTGCGGCAGGACCCGCTCATCATCCAGGGCGAACAGGGCGAGGAAGCCGTCGCCGTCGCCGTCGCCGCCGGCCACGAGGAGTACGGCGGCGACTTCGAGATCCGCATCGGCCCGGCCGGCGACCCGGAAGCGGACACCGCACAACCGCCCGCGGCACCTTCGACCCCGGACCGGTAGGACATCCGGGAGGTTCTCGGACAAGGGACACGCACTCGGCAGCATCGGCTCGTGACGGGGCATGGCCAGGGACGGCCATGCCCATGGAGCACCGCCCGAGCCGGACCAGGCCGAGGCCGAGGTCGAGGTCGAGGTCGAGGTCGAGGTCGAGGTCGAGGTCGAAAATGTCGACGCGGTCGTGCACCCGGACAACGCTCTGAATGGCGTGTTTTTTCAGCCAAACAATCGGACTCGCATTTACTCGCACTTTGACCACTATGTGCCACCCGTTCCAGGGATCAAGCGGTGGCTCGACGACTCAGACGCCGGGCGGGGAGGAGGGTATTGCGCGCCCCTTGGCGCTGAAACAAACGGAGTTACGACCTCCGCCGAAATCGGGCCACGAGTGCCCGAGGAGCCCGCGAAATTCCGGGCACGGCGATCGAAAGCGACCCTATGTTCGAAAGATCATCGAGGGGGCAGTCCGCTGCCTCACCTCGGAGTTCATCGAATGAAGGGTGTATTGAGTGAGAGCGAATTCGGCGTTCCGGTCCCTCGGGGCTGGGGCGTGTACGGCCGCGCTGCTCCTGTCGGCTGCGGCAGGTGCGGCGGCGCAGCCCTCCGCCGCAGGGCCATCGGCCGGGGGGCCATCGCCCGATGCCGCTCCCTCATGGACGGCCAGGGATGCGCAGGGACTCTTGTCGCCCAAGCGCATGGCGGCGGCTCAGCCTTGGAACCCGCAGGGCGGCACGGAATCCGCGGGCCGCACGCTGGGTGTCCGCTTCCCGACGCAGAACGCGGAAGGCCCGGACACCGGGGTGCTCTTCCGTTTGACGAAGAAGGGGCTGTACTTCTGTGGGGCGGGCGTCACCTCCAGCCCGTACCGCAATCTGATCGCGACGGCCGCCGACTGCCTGACCGGTGACCCGGCCGACAAGCTGGCCTTCGCGCCGCAGATCGCCAAGAACGCCTCCGGCGTCATCGAGGCGCCGAAGGGTGTCTACGCCGTCAAGAGGCAGGGGAATCGCTCTCTCGTATGGGCCGGCTCCGACGCGGCCCCTACCGCCTCCAAGGCCGCCGTCGGCTTCGCCGTGGTCGACAAGGGCATCAACGGCGACCAACTCGAGGACACCGTCCCCGGCCACCGCCTGCTGACTGACGCCGGCCGCACCCACAAGGGTGTTCGGGTCGCCGGTCACGGAGTCTCCGGGACGCGGCCGGCCGAGCCGTGCGTCGGTGACACGTCCGAAGCAGGCGTGCCGGGTAGCCGGACCCGGTACCAGCAGCTCGACTGCGGCCCGGCCGGCGCGGGAATCGCCGATGGCTCGGCCTTCATCGCCGACTACGACACGAAGACACGAGTCGGCAGCCTCATCGGTGTCTCACAGGACGCCGCTGCTCCTCAGACCCCTTCCCTGATCCGCAGCGCGTACTTCGACGACGCCGTCCAGGCCCTCTACGACGAGGCCGTCAGCGGCAGCAAGCCATCTGTGACACCGCCCGTCACCCTGCCCGGCGTCACCCCCCAGCAGCCGGCGCCCCGGCCCACGCCCTCCGGTACTCCCGCTTCCCCCTCCTCACCCCCCAAGTCGTCGGTTCCGGCAGATCCGACGAGCCCTGCGGGCGATGGGCTCAAGGCGACGCTGGCCCAGATCGAGGCCGCCAAGAAGGCCGAGGCGTACTGGACACCCGAACGCATCGCCAAGGCGTCTCCCGTGCACGGCGGCAAGCAGTCCGCCCCGGGAGCCGCGCGCGAGAACAGGATCGCCGCGGCCGCGCCGTCCCACTTCGACAACAACGGGATCGCAACGGTGGGCGTGTTCCTCATCAACGAGGATGACGATCCGCAGTCGGACCCGGGCGGCCGCGACCAGTTCTGCTCGGCGAGTTCCGTGTCCTCGCCCACCAAGTCGCTGGTGCTCACGGCCGCACACTGCCTGAACGACAACGACCGGTGGAAGCAGCTCGCCTTCGCACCCGGCTGGAAGCCGGACCCCAAGGACCCGAGCCGGGGCATAGCCCCCTACGGCATCTTCCCGATGGTGGCGGGAAAGCTCTACATCGACGGCAGGTACCTCACCCAGGGGCCCGCCAAGGCCGACGACCTCGATTTCGCTTTCATGCGGGTCGGCCCCAACTCGAAGGGCCAGTTCCTCGAGAACGCCACCGGCATGGGCAACTCGCTCACCACGCTGTCGTCCCAGCAGCTCAGCCAGAAGAACGTGAGCCTCTTCGGATTCCCCGGAGGATCCAAGGCACCGCTCGTCTGCCCCTCCACGAACACCACCGCCTACTCCGGACGGTTCGTGAAGATTGCCTGCAAGGGCTACGCCGGCGGTGTGTCCGGCGGCCCCTTCCTCCGCAACTTCGACGGCAAGCGCGGAGACGTGATCGGCGTCATCGGCGGATGGAAGACCGGCGGAACCATCGATGACGAGTCCTACTCCTCCCAGTTCGACGCCGACATCATCCGCCTCTACAACCAGGCGGTGAACGACTACGAGCCCGACAAGCCCACCGGCGGGACCATGGGCAACGGAGACCTCTGGAAGCACGCCACCGGCGCCGTTTCCGGCACCTTCCACACCAGCTCCCAGGAGTTCGGAGACTCGGACCTCATCGTCAAGTGGGACGACGGAGAGGTCACGCTGTACCCGGGCGACCAGAACTTCGGCTTCTACGCCGGCTGCAAGCCCGGCGAGCCCTGCGAGACGCAGCTGGCCAAGCCGAACGACATGTGGAAGAACTACGCGGACCTCATCACTGCGGGCGACTACGCGGGTACCAACGCCTACGACCTCATGGTGAAGTGGGTGGACGGCGAAGTCACCATCTACCCGGACGTCAGCCAGAACACCCGGCTTCCCACCGCTCTGGACCAACACCTGCCCAACGAGATCAACGTCGCTGCGGCGGACTCCGTCTTCAAGTACGCCCACGGCTTCGCCACCGGAAAGTACGGCGGCAACCAGTGGCCCGATGACCTGATCGTCCGATGGAGCGACGGCGAGGTCACCAAGTACACCGACATCGACGGCGCCGGACTCCACGCCGAAGAGCAGCTCGCGGCGCCGAACGAAGTCTGGAAGACCGCCAACCTCATCACCGGCGGCGACCTGGACGGCGACAGCACCGGGACCGCCCCCAACCACGACCTGCTCGTCGTATGGGCCGGCGGCAAGGTCAGCGTCTTCCCCGACGTGAACACGGGCCGGTTGCAGAACGAGAGCGTCGTCGCATCGAGCTCCACATGGACCTACGCGCGGGTGATCGCCCTGGGCGAGTACGGCATGAACGACTGGGAGGACGACCTCTTCGTCCGCTGGTCGGACGGCGAGGTGACCGTATACGGGAACACCCAGGCCGACGGCGTCGGCCGCGAATACCAACTCGTGCCACCGGCCGCGGCGGGATTCGCAGCCGCGACGAACGGCGCCGTCCGTACGGACGACCCCTGTGCCAAGGTGTGTGGACCGGAACTGTACCGCCGTAGCCACTGACCGACCCCTGCCCGTGGGGGGGCTTCACCTCGAAGCCCCCCACGGTACGAAACAAGGACACCGACGTGCGCATACCGAAGCTCCTCGGCCTCTTGGCCGTCGCCGCCGCTCTCGCCGGATGCACCGGCCAGGGCGAGGAGCCGGCTCCCCAGAAGGTGTGGGAACCGGACGACGCCCTGCAACGGGCACAAGCAGCCCTGAAGGACCCCTCGGCGCAACGCGTACGGTTCGGGTCCCCCCACGTCGCCTCGGGCATGGACGAGACACTGGAGACGGGCGGCGACAAGCCTTACCGCTTCGATGTCGTCTGCGACAGCTCCGACGTGCGAAAGGTGACCGTCTCCTTCAAGCGAGGGCAGTCGACGAAGCAAACCGACGTGGCCTGCGCGACCACCACGCGCCAGCAACCCGCGCGCGTCAACATCCCCGCCGGCGGACCCGTCACGGTGACGATCGCACCGCAATCCGAAGACCTCACGGGCCTCATCGTCTGGGAACTCAGAACGGTCGACCCCACGAAGGTGCAGGGCTGCGCCGACGACATCTCCGGCTGCTGACGAGGTACTGCCGTGAGGACCTCCGGCTGACCTGGCGCGTCTGACCGAAGGCACCGGGATCCGTGCCTGCCCCGCTGAAGGCCAGGCGCCGATCCCTCACGGCAACGCCCTGGCGGTTCCGCTGGGACTTGTCCGGTCGTCACGAGACTGTCGTATTCAGGCCCGGGTGTCTGCCACCGGCTCTCAGTCTCTGGACCGCTTGCGGCACCGGGACGGTCTCGCGTGAGGCCTGGGTCTTGAGGGCACGTACAACGCGCGACACCCCGGTCGGCATGTGACCGGGGTGTCCGGGGCCTTAGCGGCGGCGCTGGTGGGCGTCGCTGGACGTGGGCGGCGCGAGGTGCATGGCCACGGTGTTGAAGGAAGCACGGTCCTGCCCCGCTTGCAGGCGTGCCTGCTCCTCGATACGCAGTCCCTCAGCCGTCTCCGTCTGCTTTCCGTTCCGACGCAGGAGCGTGACGATCAGCAGCAGAACAAGGCCCCCCATGACGCCGAACAGCACTATGAATGCCATAGTTACCTCCCCGTATTGACGTGATCCAAGTATGCGTGCGGTGGCCGGAGACTGGCTATGGCTGGTGCGGACCGGACGGAGTCGCCTCCCGGGACCCGATGGAGGCCATGAGGGGTGGTGTGCTCACGCCGACGTGGCGGGGAGTGCGGCGAGGAACTCGCGTACGTGGCGGAGCCAGGTCGCCCGGTCTGCCGGGTTCAGGATGTGGGCGGCGCCGGGCAGTTCGATCAGCCGGGCGCCCGGGATGCCGGCCGCCAGACGGTACGAGCTCTCGGGCAGCACCAGTCGGTCGCCGGTCGGTGCCACCACCAGGGTGGGGGCGGACACCTTCGCCAGGTCGGCCCGAACGTCCACGCGGGACACCAGGTCGAAGTGGTCCAGCATGCCCGGCGGCATCGCGGTCAGGGTCTGGGCGACGGATTCGTCGAGGGCGGCCGGTTCGAGGTCCGCCAGGCCCGCCGGGGACATGCAGGACACGAAGGCGAGCCGTGCCACGTCCTCCCACTGACCCGCGGCTGCCAGGGACTTGATCAGCTGCGCGGCGAGCGCCAGGACGGGGTCGGCGGCAGCGAAGCCGGCGGTGAGGACGAGGGCCCGGACACGGTGGGGGTGCCGTGTGGCGATCCGGACGGCCACGGCGCTGCCGAGGGACTCACCGAGGACGGCGAACGAGTCCTGGCCGGCCGCGACGGCGGCCGCGACCAGGCGGTCGGCGAGGTCGTCCAGGTCCAGGGGGTCGATGGCTACGGCGGAGCCACCGGCCCCGGGGTAGTGCGGGCCGACGAGAGTGTGGTCCTGGGCGAGGTCGTCGAGGACGAGGCCGAAGTTTCCCTCGATGCCGCCGCCGGCGCCGTGCGCGAGCAGAAGTGCGGGGCCGCGCCCCTGCACGAGAACGTCGAGGTGAGGGGTGGGAAGCACGTGATGAGTGGTCATGGCACCGACGCTAAACTCCGACATCAGTGTCAGAGTCAAGTCGCATTGTGCGCAGGGCGGGCAGGAGTGAGGCGATCGGCATGCGCATGAAGGAGATGGTGCGGCGTACCGGGGTCCATGAGCGGCTGCTGCGCTACTACGAACAGCAAGGACTCCTGACGCCCCAGAGGCTTCCCAGCGGCTACCGCATCTACGGCGATTCGGACGTCGAGACAGTGCGCCGCATTCGCTGTCTCCTGGCGGCAGGCCTTCCGACCGCTCTGATCGCCCAGGTCCTGCCGTGCATGCGGGCGGACGACGAGCACCTCGTGCCCACCTGTCCGGACCTGCTCGCCCAACTGCGCCGGGAGGGCGAGCGAATGACCCGCGCCATCGAAGATCTACAGGCATCGCGCGCGATCCTCGACACGATCATCACCGCCGCGCCCCCAGGGGGTGCCGAGACGCTGAGGCCGCCTCAGTCTGCCGCTGCCGAGGCAAGCTGACAGGAAGCCGCATGCTCGGAGGTGACGTCGTCAGGCGGGTGGAGAGAGGGCGTCGCAGCTCGTGGTGGCTCTACGGGTAGCGGCTCAAGTAGCAGTTGCAGTAAGTCAGATGGGGCCGAGTTGTTCTCCAGGTGGCCCTGGCAGGAGCACGTTCTGCAGGCCGTGGATGTTCGCGCGCCAAGGACCGCCCTCCGACTCATCCCATAGCTCCATCAGCTCGGACGGCTCGGTCATGACGCGGTCGAGGGCCCGGAGGGCGAGATCAAGCAGACCGGTGAGATCGGGAAGGGGCTCTTCCGGGCCATAAACGGGATCTGCAGGCTCACCTCCCGGGCACTGCGCAGCGACAAGGGCTGCCGCCGCTACGGCTTTGTCGGCTTCGGGTGCTTCGAGACATCCCACGGTGTCGATCACACGCGTGAGAGCGGCGCGGACGATGTCTCCGCGTTCGCCTGCAGCTGCCTCATCGAGGTCGCCGCCAAAGTCCGCTGCCGTGTCGTTGTCGAAGGGGCCGACGTCCCAGGTACCCATGCTCTCTCCTGCATCATTGTGCTGACCGGGGCATCGTGACAGAGGGCACTGACAGCAGCAGCGGAGCCCAGGGATGAGATCGCTTCCTACAGCGTGCGTCTGTGTGCCGCTGCACGGTCGGCGGCCGTTCGCCGTGCCGTCACCTGGAACCCGCATTCTCGCCGGACAGACCGATCCACCTCGCTCCCGGGGATGTCCACTTCATGACCGCACCGCTTGCGCAGCCCGAAGAACTCCCGAACCTGCCTGCACCCGCGCGTTTGGATGAGGTGAAGGGATGGTTCTGGCCGGCCGATCAGATCCTCTTCGACTGGTTCCTGAGCCGCCAGAACGCCGACCCGTCGGGTGGTGGGGACCTCCTGGAACTCGGCGCTTACCTGGGTAAGAGCGCCATCTTCCTCGGCGGGTACCTCAAGGAGGGAGAGGAGTTCACGGTCTGTGACCTCTTCGATTCCCCGGCCGAGGACGACAGCAACGACGGCGAGATGCAGCGCTCGTACGCCACTCTGACGCGCCGGGCCTTCGAGGCCAACTACCGCGCGTTCCATGATGAGTTGCCGACGGTGGTGCAGGCGGTGACGGCGGTTCTCCCCGACCGCGTCCGGCCCGCCTCCTGTCGCTTCGTTCACGTGGACGCCTCGCACCTGTACGCGCACGTGCACACGGACGTGGAGACCTCGCGGCTGCTGGCCGCCCCCGGAGCAGTCGTCGTCTTCGATGACTTCAGGGCGGAGCACTGCCCGGGCGTCGCTGCGGCCGTCTGGGGAGCCGTGGACGCGCGGCGGTTGCATGTCCTGTGCATCACCCAGCACAAGATGTACGCGACGTGGAACGACCCCGAACCGCTGCGCACGGAACTGGCCGCGTTCCTGGCCGGCCGCGAGGATCTGTGGCACGGGGTGGAGGAGGTGGCCGGCGCACCCCTGATCCGGATCACCGGCCGGAAGGCGGTCCCTCCGCCGCACCCCCGCTCCCGCCACGAGACGGCCGCTCCCGGCCCGACCCCGGAGCCGGTGCCTGTCCCCGCGGCAGTACAGGCGCGGCGCACTCCGCCCCGGCGGAGCCCGCTGGCCCGCCGCCTGGCCAAGGACATCCTTCCCCCGGTCGTGACCCGCACGGTGCGCCGCTGGCTGTAGGGAGCGTCCTGCCTCTGGAGGCAGCCGAGCCTGCCGAGGTTCCCACTCTCCCAACCACCCGCCCGCGCCGCCGCGTTGCGTATCGCAGCGCTTTACGAGGCCGCCGCCCGGCGTGATTGACCGGCGGCGGCGACCGCCACAAGGCCCTGTCCCCACGCCTGGACTGCTCCGAGATCGTCCGATCGCTTGAGGTGGACTCGGGCTGATGGAGACCCGAGGAGTACCGGTGTCACAGCTGGGGGACGTACGGGGCGAGGCCGACGATAAGGATGGAGCGTTCGCCCGGCCCCGGCTCGGAGCCCGTGCGGACCGGGCCTACGTAGTGGCTGACTCTGTGGTCGTGGACGGCATAGCCGTCCAGTGGGTCGGTGAGGGTGAAACTGGCGTGGATGTCCGCCCAGGGGTCATCGGGCTGCAGGCCCCCACTGGCCGGTGTGGCGATGACGTTCTGCCCGCCCGTGACGTTGGTACGGCTGATCAGGTGGGCGAAGGTAAACGTGCTGGCCGAACTTCCGTCCTGATGGAGGCAGTTCGGGGAGGAAACGGCATCCTGGCCTGGACCGTCGACGCCGAGCCTGATCAGGTGGACCCCGGCCCACAGCGGCCGTCTGCTCAGGTCCCTCAAGGACAGGACCTGTTCGATGTCCCAGCGCAGGAGCCGCAGCAGCAGGGGGTTGCCGCGCAGCGCCTCGGGGATTTCGGGAAGCACGCGGCGCTTTTGCGGGTGCTCGGGGTCGTCTTCGCCCTGGGAGAAGTTGGTGACCGTACCGTGTACGGGGTCGGGGGTTCCGGGGATCCAGGACAGTTCGTCCTTCCACGGCAGGTACACGGCATGGGAGTAGCGGCGGAACCGGTTCGTTCCCGGAGCGTACGGGTCGGGCGGCAGCGCCTCGAAGACCTCCCTGATCCGGGCCAAGTCCCCTGCTGTGGAACCGCCCGGGGTGATTCCGAGTTGCTCGGCACCGTAGCGGGCAAAGCCACGCTCCCGCAGACCGTCCACGCATGCTGCTCCCGGATCCCCGGCATCAGGGTGCGACCGCCGCTGGGGCTCAGCAATTCCCACGTGTTCCTCCCACAGATCACCACCGCGGCCGGCCATGGCGGCGGCCCGTGCCGACCTTACGCACCCCTCCCCCGCGGCCCCGGCGCGGCCACATGAAGGCGCTCTCAGAACACCTGCCCTTCTGCGTCGACCCCCGTGGATGCCGGACGGTCAGTGTGCCGCGGGGTCGATGTTGCAGCTGGCTCGGCGGCGTCCGATGGCGACCAGGGCATGGTGGAGGGCGTCGAGATCGGCGCGTCGGACCTCGTGGATGGCACCTTGGACCGGTTCGAGTCCCGGACTGATCGCCTCGGCGGCCTCGTGCGGGTCGCGGCGCAGGATAATCCCCGTGGGAGGGTCGAAGGACCGAAGAGCGCGCACGAGGGTGCGACGGTCGCGTTCTCCCTGGGCGTCGGGGCGGTGGAGGGTGACCACGGCGATGTCCGGAAGCAGCACGCGGGCCTGCGCCAGGGCGACGTCGGCGTCGTGCGTGTGGGCAACGATGCGGAAGTGCGGCCCCGTGTGAATGCAGGAACGGAGGGCTTCCAGCTCGACACCGTCCGCCACACCGGTCACCAAAACGGTCATCATTGCCCCTATTCTTCACAAAATCGGCGATTTCGGTAGAGGGGGCGGGGAGCTCGCGCGTGGTTCCCGCACGGTCTGTACCGCGAGCAAGATGTCCTGCGTCCCACTGCTGGTGCCCTACATCCACCATCCAGAGCGCCTCCGCGTGCGCATGCAAAAGCGCCCGGCCGGAGGGGTCCGGCCGAGCGTTTTCGTGTCCCCGCGATCCGCTGGTGGCTTAGTACCAGTGGTGGTTCTGCCAGAAGCTCCAGGCGCCCTCGGGGCTGCCGTAGCGGGAGTTCATGTAGTCCAGGCCCCACTTGATCTGGGTGGCCGGGTTGGTCTTCCAGTCCGAGCCCGCCGAGGACATCTTCGAGGCCGGCAGGGCCTGGACCAGGCCGTAGGCACCCGAGGAAGAGTTCGTGGCGGTGTGGTCCCAGCCGCTCTCACGGGAAACGATGTTGTTGAACGCCGCGAACTGCGCCGGGTCCTTGATCATCTGCTGAGCGATCGCCTTGGCACTCATCGGGGCGGCCTGCGCGGGAACCGCGGCCAGCATGGAACCGGCAACACCCAGGGCGAGGACGGTACCCGTGAGGGTCTTCTTCGAAGCGGCGATGCGGCGGATGACGGCGTTGGACACGGACAGGCCTTTCAACGGGGACAAGGACGGTCGCGGACATACGTGAGCCACTCACGTGAAAGAGAGGGATTCACCGGCGGAAGCGGGAGAACCGGGGGTGAGCCCGGAAATCTCCGACCGCCTTGCGACTCATCCAGTTCTACGGGGGTCGAGCTCGCCTGGCAACGACCCCTCTTACTAGTGGTCCTCGCAGCCGGGGCGCAACGGCCCCCCACCGGCTGGGCAGGCATTACCCCTGGTGGGGAGCGATGCGAGGGGCCCGGTAAGGGACGTTTAAGGACTACTATCCCGCCTCGTATGTGACCAAGGTCCTGTGGGGCGGGTCACCGCCCGGAGCCCCGAATCTCACCCTCCGTGG
>NZ_JAPELZ010000001.1:4800000-6535000 GCF_026343255.1 Streptomyces sp. NBC_00086
CGGCAAGCCACTGGGTAAGGCGTGCCCCAAGCTCGCCACCCGCAAGCACGGCTCGTACTCCGTCCGCCAGGAGCTCCCGCCCCGCGAGGACGGCACCCGCCGCTCCTTCAGCCGTGCCGGCTACGAGACCCTCAAGGCCGCCCAGGCCGACCTCGACCACATACGCGCCCTCCTGGGCCTGGCCGAGACCGATGACGTCGAAAACCTGGCCCAGCTCGCGGACATGCTGGAGCTGGTCGCCGAGGAGAAGGCTCCGCTCCCCGACATCGAAGCGACCCGGCGGCGCCTGAGCCACGGGCTGGACCTGACCAGTCGGCTGACCGTCGGGGAGTGGCTGGACATGTGGCTCTCCGGCAAGAAGGGGCGGCCGAGCGCCATCAGCCGCGACGAGAGCAACATCCGCGTGCACCTCAAGCCGCGCATCGGGCACCTGCGGCTGGACCGGCTCCGCGTCATCCACCTGACAGAGATGTTCGACGCGATCGCCGAGGCGAATGTCGAGATCGCCGAGGGGAACGCCGCACGCCGGAAGGCGGTCGAAGACCTCGCGCTGATCCCTTGGAAGGGGCGCGACCACCGCACCCGGCGCAAGGCGATGAAGGCTGCCATCGACGAGATGGATCCCTACTGGCGGATCGTGGGACCTTCCACGCGCCAGCGCGTCCGCTCGACGCTGCGGGCCGCGCTGAACGCCGCGATCGCCCAGCAGCTCATCACCTTCAACCCGGCCGCGCACGTCGACCTGGAGGCGGGCAAGCGGCCGAAGGCGCTCGTCTGGACCGGCGAACGCATCCTCCACTGGAAGCGGACCGGCGAGAAGCCTTCGCCGGTGATGGTCTGGACGCCGGAACACACCGGCCTCTTCCTCGACCACATCGCCGAGGACCGCCTGTACGCGCTGTTCCACCTGATCGCCTTCCGCGGGCTGCGGCGCGGTGAGGCGTGCGGCCAGCGATGGACCGACACCCACCTGGACGCCGGGCTTATCACGGTCGCCAAGCAACTCGTCGTCAACGGCTGGGAGGTCTACGAGGACGACCCCAAAACCGACGCCGGCGCCCGCACCATCGCCCTCGACTCCGACACCGTGCACGCCCTGCGGCGCCACCGGGTCCAGCAGGACAAGGACCGGGCCAAGTGGGAAAGCGCCTGGGTGGAGACGGGCCGGGTCTTCACCCGCGAGAATGGGGAGCTCCTCCACCCCGCGAACGTCACACGGCGCTTCATCGAGCTGTACGAGGAGATCGGGCTCCCTCCGGTCCGCCTGCACGACCTGCGCCACGGCGCCGCAACGCTGGCCCATGCGGCGGGGGCCGACCTGAAGGACATCCAGGAGATGCTCGGCCACTCCTCGATCACCATCACGGCGGACACCTACACGAGCCTGCTCCCCGAGGCCGACCTCGCGATCGCCGAGGCCGCAGCCCGGCTCGTACCGCGCGCTCGGGCGGCCGTCCAGGAGGCCCCGGCCAAGGCTCCCGAGGCTGCCGAGCCCGGAGGAGAAGGTGCAGCGCCCGTGCCGGATCGTGCCGATGCATCGGCAGGCATCCCGGAGCCCGCTGGCACGTCCGCTCACGCACCGCTCACGCAAACGGCCCCGGACGCGGAGTCCGGGGCCGAATAGGGCGCCTCCCTGGGGAGAAACCCCAGGTCAGCGGCTTACAGGTTGTGCCCTCGGCAGGATTCGAACCTGCGACACCCGCTTTAGGAGAGCGGTGCTCTATCCCCTGAGCTACGAAGGCGGGCCTTGCGTAGAACGTGGCTGGACACTCTGTGTGAGAATCCGGCTCGCCTCGGCAAGGTCCTGGGCTGCCACAAGGGCAGCCCAGGGACAGGGTAGCGGATGAGAGCGGGGCTCCGCGGCTCAGTTCTTGGGGGATCCGGTGAGGCCTTCTGCAGTCTCTGCGTCCGCGTCGGCGTAGGTGGGGTCTTCCCGGTAGCGGGCCGCGCTGGTGGTGTTCTGAGGGGGCGAGTGGGGCCCACCTCGGGAGCCGGCGGTGTGGGTGCCGGACGGCTGGGTCACGCCGCACACTCGCGTCACGAGCGGTGCGAAGTCTCCTTCTGGGAGCGGCCTTCTCCCGCGGCTCCCAGCGCAAGGCAGGTGGCAACAATCGAGAGTGAGGCCAGGGCCGCGAAGAGGTGGGGATAGCCGCCGAGTGGGCCTGCGAGGGCGGCGCCGGCCCATGGCGCCAATGCTCCCGCGATGTGGGCCGGGGCGCCGAGGAGGCCGGAGAGGCGGCCGTAGTGGGTGGTGCCCCAGCGGTCGGTGACTGCCGTGGCCTGGAGGAGGGTGAGGTTGCCCCGGACGACTCCTGCCAGGACCGCGAGGGCGATCAGCAGGGGTATCGGGCCTGCGGTGAAGGCCAGTGCCGCTGTCGTTGCACCGCCGAGGGCGATGAGGGCGGCGGTGCGCGTGGTGACGGACGTGCGGGTCGAGAGGGCCGAGTAGAGGGTGCGGCCCAGGGTTTGGCCGGCCCCTCCCAGTCCGAGTGCCCAGGCGGCTTGGGTGGGGGTGGCGCCGCGTTCCGTGAGGAGCGGGATCAAGCCCATGACCACCGCGTACATGGCGAAGCCGGAGAGGGTGAAGGCCACGGCCAGCAGGATGAAGGGGCGGCTGCGCGGGATGGGCGTGGTGCCGTCCGTGGCGGGTGGATGCGGTGGGGCGGCCGGCCAGGGGGCGCGTAGGGCCAGGGCGTGAGCCGGGATCGTGACGGTGGCGAGGATCACCGCGAGGACGGCGTACGTGGCGCGCCAGCTCAGGTGCTCCGCGATGGCTGCCGTGAGCGGCGCGAAGACGGTGGAGGCGAGACCGCCGGCGAGGGTGACGATGGTCAGGGCGCGGATGCGGTCCGGGCCCCACCAGCGGGTGAGGGCGGCGAAGGCCGGCGGGTAGAAGGTGGCGGCCATGGTGAGGCCCGCGAGTACCCAACCCAACGTGAAGACAGCCAGGTTGGGGGCGGTCGCGATCACGAGGAGTGCGAGGGTGCCGAGGGCGGAGCCCGCGGTCATCACCGCGCGCGGTCCTCGGCGGTCGAGGATGCGGCCGATGGGGATGCCGGCGACCGCCGAGACGAGGAGCGCGAGGGAGAAGGCGGCTGTCGCGGCGTTGGTGGACCAGCCGGTGTCGGCCGTCAGGCGCGGGAGCAGGACGGGGAAGGCGTAGTAGACGATGCCCCAGCTGGTGATCTGTGTGGCGCACAGGGCGGGCAGCGCGGCGCGCGGCCGCGACCGGACCCCCGTCCCGGTCGCGGCCGCGTCGGCCTGGGTGTCGGCCACCGGGGTCAGCAGCCGCCGGAGGAGGCGGGGGCGCCGATCGTGAGGGTGGCCGGGGCCGCGCAGCAGCCTCCGCCGCTGGTCTCCTCGGCCGCCTGGGGCTGGTCGAAGAGGCCCGCTCCGCCGCAGACTCCGGTCTCGGGGAGGGTGAGTTCGACGCGTTCGGCGGCTTCGTGGTCGCCTGCGAGGTGGGCGGCGATGGAGCGGACCTGCTCGTAGCCGGTCATGGCGAGGAAGGTGGGGGCGCGGCCGTAGGACTTCATGCCGACGAGGTAGACGTCCTTCTCCGGGTGGGAGAGCTCCTTGACGCCGTGGGGGTAGACCGTGCCGCAGGAGTGCTGGTTCGGGTCGATCAGAGGGGCGAGGGCGGTGGGGGCCTGGAGGCGCTCGTCGAGGGAGAGGCGCAGCTCGTTCACGAAGGCGAGGTCGGGGCGCAGGCCGGTGAGGACGATGACCTCGTCGACGGGGTCCAGGCGGCGGCCGTCCTCGGCGACCAGGACCAGCTGATCACCGTGGCGCTCGACGGCGTCGGTACGGAAGCCCGTGACCGCGTCGGCGTGGCCGTTGTCGACGGCGGCCTTGGCGGCGAGGCCGAGGGCGCCGCGCGCGGGCAGCTGGTCGGCGCTGCCGCCGCCGAAGGTGGAGCCGCTGATCCCGCGGCGCAGGATCCACACCGAGTGGGTGCCGGACTCCTCCCCGGAGAGCTCGGCCAGGTAGGCGAGGGCGGTGAAGGCGGAGGCGCCGGAGCCGATGACGGCGGTGCGCTTGCCGGCGTAGCGGGCGCGGACGGCCGGGTCCTTGAGGTCGGGGATCCGGTACGAGATCCGGTCGGCGGCGGCCTTCTCGCCGAGTGCGGGCAGGCCGTCGCCGCCGATGGGGCTGGGGGTGGACCAGGTGCCGGAGGCGTCGATGACGGCGCGGGCGGTGAGGCGCTCCTCGGTGCCGTCGGCGTTCAGGACGCTGACGGTGAAGGGCTGGGCCTCGCGGTCGGCGTCGACGATGCGGTCGCGGCCGAGGCGGGAGACGCCGGTCACCGTGGTGCCGTAGCGGACCGTGTCGCCGAGTACGTCGGCGAGCGGCTGGAGGTACTGCTCCGCCCAGTCCGCGCCGGAGGGGTAGGTCGCACGGTCGGGGGCGGTCCAGCCGGTGGGTGCGAGCAGCTTCTCGGCGGCCGGGTCCACGAGCTCGGACCAGGTGGAGAAGAGGCGTACGTGACCCCATGAGCGGACGGCGGCACCGGCGGCGGGTCCGGCTTCCAGCACCAGGGGCTCGATGCCGCGCTCGACCAGGTGGGAGGCCGCCGCGAGGCCGGCGGGGCCGGCGCCGATCACGATGACGGGCAGGGCTTCGGTGGATGCGCTCACGACGGGCTCCCGGTTTGATTCGATGAACGTCGATGTCCTTCTGGAGTCAGCATCCCACCGCGTATCGACGTACGTCAACATAGACATCTGTCGAATTTGGAGGGAGGATTGCTTCATGCCCTCCACGAAGCTGCTGCCGATGCTCGAAGACGAAGCGGCGGCACCCTGCTGCCCGCCGCTGACCGAGCGCCCGCTGACGGCCGAAGAGGCCGAGCGGACCGCCCTGATGTTCAAGGCCCTCGGTGACCCGGTGCGGCTGCGGCTCTTCTCTGCGATCGCCTCCCACGAGGGCGGCGAGGCGTGCGTCTGCGACATCTCCGACGTCGGTGTCTCCCAGCCGACCGTCTCCCACCACTTGAAGAAGCTGCGCGAGGCGGGCCTGCTGTCCTCGGAGCGCCGCGGGACCTGGGTGTACTACCGGGTGGAGCCTTCCGTCATCGCCGCGATGAGTCAGATGCTGGGCCGCCCCGCCTGACCTGCCCGCCTGGTACGCGAGGGCGAGCCTTCCGGGTGCCGCTTTAATCGACTATCGTCGATGATCGATGAATGAGACGACGAAACCCGGTCAAGGGCTGAGCCCCGAGGACGCGCAGACGTACTCAGGGTGGTTCAGGGCCCTCGCGGACCCCATGCGCGTACGACTGCTGAACCTGCTGGCGGAGGAGCGGCGCCCCCTGACGGTCGGGGAGATCACCGAGCGACTGCCCATCGGCCAGTCGACCGTGTCCCACCACCTCAAACTGCTGGCCGAGGTCCGCTTCGTGCTGCCCGAGCGGCAGGGCACTTCGGTCAGCTACGAGGTCAACGCCGCCTGCCTGGAATGCTTCCCGGCAGCCGTGTCGGCGATCCTCGGGCGGCAGCCGTGAACATCGCCCCCATGACGCGCGATCACGCCGACAGGGTCCTGGAGATCTACCAGGCCGGGATCGACGAGGGCAACGCCACCTTCGAGACCGAGGCCCCCACCTGGGCCGAGTTCGACGCGGCGAAGCTGCCCGAGCACCGCTTCGTGGCCTTCGACAACGCCGGCAAGCTGCTCGGCTGGGTGGCCGCGTCCAAGGTCTCCGACCGGTGCGCTTACGCGGGCGTCGTCGAGCACTCCGTCTACGTCCACCCCGACGCCAGGGGCCGCGGCGTCGCCCGCGCCCTGCTCGACGCTCTGATCACCTCGACCGAGGCGGCGGGCATCTGGACGATCCAGTCCGGGATCTTCCCCGAGAACACCGCGAGTCTGGCCCTGCACCAGCGCGCCGGCTTCCGCGTCATCGGCACCCGTGAGCGCATCGGCCGCCACCACGGAGTGTGGCGCGACGTCGTCCTGCTGGAGCGCCGCAGCCCGCGGATCGTCTGAGCGACTCGACGGCGTAGGGGCCCCGACACGGATCGGGGCGAGCCGGGACCGCCACCGGCGTCTTACGGCTTGAGGAGATCCGCGATCTCGCGCGCCGCGTCCCGTGCCGGGCGGCCGACGCCGATGAGGGTGGCGGAAGCCGGGCCGGTCCAGTCGCCGTAGCCGAGCAGGTGCAGGCGCGGCTCGTCCGCGGCGCGGGTGCCGACGGTGGCGATGTGGCCGCCGCTGCCGCGAAGGTGCAGCGGGGCGAAGTGGGCCAGGGCGGGGCGGAAGCCGGTGCACCAGATGATCGCGTCGGCCTGGGCGCTCGTGCCGTCCTGCCAGACGGCGCCGTCTGGGGTGAGGCGGCTGAACATCCGCTGGGCGTGCAGGAGTCCGGCGTCCCGGGCCGTGCGGACCGGGGGTACGGCCACGATGTCGCCGAGCGAGGCGATACCGCCGGTGTCGGTGCGGCCGGCGTCCAGGGCGCGGCGGCGGGCGGTGGCGGCGTCGAAGAGGGCGCGGCCGTCGATGTCGTCCGGGAGGTAGCGGGGCGGGCGCTGCGTGACCCAGGTCAGGTCCGCCGTCCCCGCGAGGTCGGCGGCGATCTGGGCGCCGGAGTTGCCACCCCCGACCACGATCACCCGCTGCCCCGCGAACTCGCCCGGGCTGCGGTACTGCACGGTGTGGAGCTGGCGACCCGCGAACTCGCGGCGGCCCGGGGTGGCGGGGAGGAAGGGCCGCGTCCACGTGCCGGTGGCGCTGATGACCGCGCGGGCCTGCCAGTCGCCCGTGTCGGTCTCGACCCGCAGGTGCTCGCCGTCGCGGTGGACCGCGTCGACCGATACGCCCCGCCGGACGGGAAGTTCGTACCGCTTCTCGTAGTCGGCGAGGTACGAGACCACGTGCGCGGCGTCGGGATAGACCTCCCCCTCCTGCGCGGGCATGAAGCGGCCGGGCAGGGAGGAGTAGGCGGCAGGGGAGAAGAGGTGCAGCGAGTCCCAGGTGTGCTGCCAGGCCCCGCCCGCGCCCGCCTGGGCGTCGAGGATGGTGAACTCGACGCCCAGGCGGCGCAGGTGGTAGCCGGCGGCGAGCCCGGACTGGCCGCCGCCGATCACCACCACATCGGTACGGGAGGTCATGCGGCTGCCGTGAACTTCTCGCGCCAGGCGAGGGACACGTAGACCAGCGCGATCAGGACCGGGACCTCGATCAGCGGGCCGACGACTCCGGAGAGGGCCTGGCCGCTGGTGACGCCGAAGGTGGCGATGGCGACCGCGATGGCCAGCTCGAAGTTGTTGCCGGCCGCCGTGAAGGCGAGCGTCGTGGTGCGGTCGTAGGCGAGGCCGATGGCCTTGCCGAGGGCGAAGGTGCCGAACCACATCACCGCGAAGTACACGAGGAGCGGGAGCGCGATGCGGGCCACGTCCATGGGCTGCGAGGTGATGTTCTTGCCCTGGAGGGCGAAGAGGATGACGATCGTGAAGAGCAGGCCGTAGAGGGCCCAAGGGCCGATCTTCGGAAGGAACTTCGACTCGTACGCGGCGCGGCCGAGCTTCTTCTCGCCCAGGCGGCGGGTGAGGAACCCGGCGAGCAGCGGGACGCCGAGGAAGATGACGACGTTCAGCGCGATCTTCCACATGGAGATGTCGAGGTGCTCTCCCTTGCCGAGCCCCAGCCAGCCGGGCAGCAGGTCGAGGTAGAACCAGCCGAGGACTCCGAAGGCGATGACCTGGAAGACGGAGTTGAGGGCGACCAGGACGGCGGCGGCCTCGCGGTCGCCGCAGGCGAGGTCGTTCCAGATGATGACCATGGCGATGCAGCGGGCCAGGCCGACGATGATCAGGCCGGTGCGGTACTCGGGCAGGTCCGCCAGGAAGATCCAGGCGAGGGCGAACATCACGGCCGGGCCGACGAGCCAGTTGATGACGAGTGAGGAGACCATGAGCTTGCGGTCGCCGGTGACGGAGTCGAGCTTGTCGTACCGGACCTTGGCGAGGACCGGGTACATCATGACCAGCAGGCCGACCGCGATGGGGAGCGAGATGCCGCCGATCTCGACCTTCGCAAGCGTGTCGTTCAGGCCGGGGATCAGGCGGCCGAGCCCGAGGCCGAGGCCCATGGCCAGCAGGATCCAGACCGCCAGGAAGCGGTCCAGGGTGGAGAGCTTGGCGACGATCGAGCTGTCCTCGCGGACAGGCGCGGTCGTGGTCATCAGCAGGCTCGCTTTCGGTTTGTCTCATAGGTGGTGCGAGCGGTGGCGGCCAGCTCGCCGAAGGAGTCCGCGAGGGCCTCGATGACCTCGGGCTTCAGCTTGTAGTAGATGAACCGGCCACAAGGCTCGGTCTCGACGACGCCCGCCTCCCGCAGCACCTTCAGGTGGTTCGAGAGGTTCGTCTGCCGCGCGCCGGTTTCCTCCACGAGGTGGGTGGTGCAGAGGGTCTCGCGGGCGAGCAGGGTCACGATCTGGAGCCTGATCGGGTCGGCGATCACTCGGAGCAGATCAGTGGTGGCTGACGTCATCATGCACTGATACTCTCACATCATTCGGGGCTGACACCAGTCGAGGATGACCTCTCCCGGGAGGTCTCCGGCGCTGCGCCCCGTAGCCCGCGCCCATGAAGGAAGAGCTGATGACCTCCACCCCGCTCGCGTCCGTGCTGTTCGTCTGCATCCACAACGCAGGCCGCTCGCAGATGGCCGCCGGCTTCCTGCGGCACCTCGCGGGCGACCGTGTCGAGGTCCGCTCCGCAGGCTCCGTCCCCGGAGACCAGATCAACCCCTCCGCCGTGGCCGCCATGGCCGAGCTCGGGATCGACATCTCGGACCAGAAGCCGAAGGTCCTCACGCCGGAGGCCGCGAAGGCCTCCGACTACATCATCACCATGGGCTGCGGCGACGCCTGCCCGTACTTCCCCGGCAAGACCTACCTCGACTGGCAGCTGGAAGACCCGGCAGGCCAGGGCGTCGAGGCCGTACGACCCATCCGCGACGAGATCAAGGGCCTGATCGAGGGCCTCGTCGCAGAGATCGACGCCAAGAACACGAAGAAGCAGGAGAGCTGACCGCATCATGACGACGAACACCGAGGCCGGCACCGACGAGGTGCGCGAGGTCATCATCATCGGCTCCGGCCCGGCCGGCTACACGGCTGCTCTCTATACGGCCCGTGCCCAGCTGAAGCCCCTGCTGTTCGGCAGTTCCATATTCGTCGGCGGCTCGCTCACCACGACCACCGAGGTCGAGAACTTTCCCGGCTTCCCCAGCGGCATCGACGGCCCGGACCTGATGGACAACATGCGGGCGCAGGCGGAGAAGTTCGGCGCCGAGATGATCGACGACGACATCGTCTCCGTCGACCTCGGTGGTGACATCAAGCTGCTGACGGACTCCGAGGGCACCGTCCACCGTGCGAAGGCCGTGATCATCGCGACCGGCTCCGGCTACCGCAAGCTCGGCCTGCCGAACGAGGACGCACTCTCGGGGCGCGGAGTGTCCTGGTGCGCCACCTGTGACGGGTTCTTCTTCCGCGACCGCGACATCGTCGTGGTCGGCGGCGGCGACACCGCCATGGAGGAGGCCACCTTCCTCACCCGCTTCGCCCGCTCGGTCACCATCGTCCACCGCCGCTCCACCCTGCGCGCCTCCAAGGCCATGCAGGACCGGGCGTTCGCCGACGACAAGATCTCCTTCGCGTTCGACAGCGAGGTCGCCGAGATCAAGGAGACCGGCGGCATGCTCTCCGGTGTCGTCCTGCGCGACGTCCTCACCGGCACGACGCGCGACCTGGACGTGACGGGCCTGTTCGTCGCCATCGGCCACGACCCGCGTACGGAACTCTTCGCCGACCAGCTCGAACTGGACGGGGAGGGCTACCTCAAGACCCAGGCCCCCACGACCCGTACGAACATCCCCGGCGTCTTCGGCGCGGGCGACGTGGTCGACCACATCTACCGCCAGGCCATCACCGCGGCCGGCTCCGGCTGCGCCGCCGCCCTGGACGCTGAGCGGTACCTGGCCGCGCTGGCCGACGTACGGGTGGAAGCCCTCGCGCCGGTCGCGTGAGGGAAGGGGCCGACGGTGTCCCCGTCGGCCCCCGTAACGCACTCCGGGCCCGCTCCATCGTGATTGCGACACGACGGACCGGGCCCGGTTCTCATTTCCTGCTGCGGTGCTGCGGTGCTGCGGTGCTGCGGTGCTCCGTGCTCAGGCGGCTGCCGCCGGAGAGCACGTCAGGGTTTCCGGCAGCTCCAGGCGTACCGTGCGGTCGCAGAGACGCTCCACCTGCGCCGGATCGTGCGAGACGAGCAGGACCGTGCGGTTGCCGCGGAGGGCGGCCACCGACTCCTCGACCGTGTCCCGGCTCCGCTCGTCCAGCGCGCTGGTGGGCTCGTCCAGCAGGAGCGCCGCCGGTTCGAGGGCCAGGGCGCGGGCCAGACACAGCCGCTGACGCTGTCCGTTGGAGAGCGACTGGGCAGGAGAGTCCAGCCGGTTGCAGACCTCGTTCCACAGGCCCGCTTCCTTCAGGGCCTGTTCCACCCGGTCGTTCAGGTCGGCCCGGGACGCGCGCACCAAGTGGCGCAGCCCGAAGAGGGCGTTGTCCAGAATGCTTCCACCGAAGACGACGGGCGTCTGCGGCACCAGGACGACCGTGCTCCGCAGGCCGGAGTCGCCCTTGCCGTGACGGAAGGGGCGTCCCAGCACCTCTAGGTGGCCGTCACGGGTGAGGCCGTGGGGCAGCAGGTCGACCAGGGCGCGCAGCACCGTCGACTTGCCGGCGCCGGAAGGGCCGCACAGTCCCGTGGTGGAGCCCTGCTTCAGGTCGAAGGTGACAGGTCCCACCAGGGTCTTCTTGCCGTCGAGGACCCGCAGGTCGCGGACGGATATCACGTGGTCCATCGTCGTGCTCCTTCGAAGCGGTTGCGCAGGGCCACCGCCAGGCTGAGAAGTACTGCGGTGATCAGGACCAGGACCAGGGCACTGCCCCACGCTTGAGTGATCGCCTCGGGGGCACCCGAGTCCTGGGACAGGGTGAAGATGTGGGTCGGCAGAGCCTGCACCGGGGCGTTGACGATCCCGGTCGGCAGCGCGGGCGCCCCGAAGAACACGGTGGCGGTGAAGATCAGCGGGGCTGTCTCTCCCGCCGCGCGGGCCAGGCCGAGCAGCAGGCCGGTGAGGGTGGCCGGCCAGGTGTACGGGATGACCACGGAGCGGACGTACTGCGCACGGGTCAGGCCGAGTGCCAGGGCGCTCTCGGTGATTTCGGGCGGCATGCTCCGGATGCGACCGGCTGTGGTGAGGGCGATGACCGGTACGACCACGGGCACCAGCACGATGGCCCCTGCCAGCCAGGACCGGCCCCAGCCCATGGCGGACGAGAACAGGACGTAGCCCGCAAGGCCCAGCAGGATCGTGGGAGTTCCCCCGATGGCGACCGTGAGGGTCTCCAGTACGCGCGTTGTCTTCCCTGACGCCCGGATGCCGATCAGGACACCTGCGGCATAGCCGAGGGGCAGGGCGATCAGCGCCGTGGTCGCCAGCAGCAGGAGCGTGCCCAGGATCTGGTCGCGTACCCCGCCGCCGGCAGCGCCGGTCGAGGGTGAGAACCAGAAGGCCGGGTTGAGCGCGGAACCGCCCCGTGTCAGCAGGATGGCGAGCATTCCGAGGAGCAGGGCTCCCGGCAGCGCCAGCGCCGCCATCCGCAGCACCGTCGTGAAGCGGTCCCGCGGGATGCGCATGCGGCCGGCGGCCCCGTGGCCGCGCAGGCCGCGCTTCGCGGGACGGACCGAGGACTTTCGGGTGCCCCACACGGTCGCCGCGGCCACCAAGAGGAGCAGGATGATGCCCAGGGCGCACAGCGCCGCGAAGTAGGGGCCGGAGGTGCCGGCGAGCATCGGCTCGGGGCCGGCCAGCTTGGTGGTCAGGGTCTGGCCGGGGCGGACCAGGGAGGAGAAGAAGTCTCCAGGCGAGCCCGGGAGCCTTCCGTCGGCGCGGCCGATGACCATGAAGACCGCGATGGCCTCGCCGAGTCCGCGGGCCAGGCCGAGCAGGACGCCTGCGCGCATGCCCGCGCGGGCCTGGGGCAGTACGGCTGACCGTACGACCTCACGGCGGGTCAGACCGAGGGAGTACGCGGCCTCCCGGTAGCGGGCGGGGACGGCCGACAGGGCGTCCACGCTGACCGCGACGATCGTCGGCATGATCATCACGGCGAGGACGATGCCGGCGGCGAGCAGACTGTCGCCGCCCGGTACGTCACCCAGCATCGAGACGAACGGCCGGATCACCATGATGCCGATGAGGCCGTAGACGATGGAGGGGACCGCCGCCAGCAGTTCCACGCTCAGCCGCAGGGGCCGGGCGAAGCGCGGTGACAGGTACTCCGACAGGGCGATGGCCGCGGACCAGCCGACCGGGACGGCCAGCAGCAGTGCCAGGACGCACACGACGGCCGAGCCGTAGATCATGGACAGGGCGCCGAAGGCCCCGTTCACCGGGCTCCAGGACGGGTCGGAGACCAGGTTGAGCCAGTCGACGTCACCGCTCGCGATGCCGGTGGCGAGGTATCCGACCAGTACCGCCAGGACGAGGACCACCGAGAACATCCCGGTGTACACCCATCCCCACACCCATCTGGCCCGCCGCGGGCGGCCGCCCCGGACGGGCGGCCGCGACGCGGTGGTTTCTGGCGTGGTGGGTCCGGGCGCCTCGACCGGGCGCTCCAGAGTGACGCTCACCGTCAGAGACCCATCTGCTGACGGGTCAGGTAGCCGTGCTTCGGGAGGAGCTTCTGGCCCTCGGCCGAAAGCAGGTAGTCGATGTACTGCTTGACGGAGCCCTTCGGCTGCCCGTCGGTGATCATGAACAGGGGTCGGGTCATCGGGTACTTGGAGGACGCGACGTTCTCCAGGGTCGGTGCGACGCCGTCCAAGGGCACGGCCACCAGGCCGTCACGGCCATCGATGAAGCCGGTCGACAGGGGGGCGATGGAACCCCGGGTGGACTCCAGCTTGTTGCGGGTCTCCAGGTTGCCGCCGACCACCGCGTAGTTGGCGGACTGCGGGGGCAGCGGGGGCTTCCCCTTGCCGTAGACGAACTTGTCGAGCACCTCGCGGGTACCGCGACCGGGCTCCTTGTCGTAGACGAAGACGTTCAGGTCCGGGCCACCGACCTGCTTCCAGTTGGTGATCGTCCCCTCGAAGAGGCCCTTCACCTGCTCCTTGGTGAGGTTCTTGACGCCCCCGTCGGCGACCTCCTTGGTGATGATGATGCCGACCGCGTCCGCGCCGATCTGCGTCGTGACGAAGTCGGTGTTGGGGTAGGTCTTCTTGTCCTCGTCGGACAGGGGCTTCGAGCTCAGCGCCACCTGGATCTGCTTGGAGCCGAGCTGGGAGATGCCGCCGGCGGAACCGCCCTGGGTGGCCACCGTGATCTTCAGGCCCTGGCCCTTGAGGGCCTCGGCGGCGTCCGATGCGACCGGGGCAACGGTGGTGGATCCGCTGGCCTGCACCGCGGAGGAGCTGGCCTGGGCGGAACCGGCGCAGCCGGTGAGCACGGTGGCGAGGAGCAGCGCGGCGGACGAGGCGACGCCGGCCTGCTTCTGCTTTCTGGTGAGGAGGGACGGCGTGCGGTGGAGCGTGGTGGTCATGGCAGACATGGCGGTGCCTTTGCTGGTGAACGGTGGGTGGACTACGGGTGGGTGGAGGACGGGCCACCCTGGTGATCAGGAGTCTGATCGGTGGGAGGGTGCCGGAGAAGAGGTTCCGTGTGGCATGAACCGCTTGCGGCACCCACCTGCCGATCGGGGGCCGGAGGCTAGTCGGGATCCGGCTTAATGACGGTCAAACAATGGGTGAACAGAACGATCTTCGACGTGGGCGTTCAGCTGGTGGACGTAGGCTGACCTGTATGTCCGTAGAACAGGTGACCGGGCAGCCCCCTCGGCTCCTTGCGTTCATCGACGAGGATCCGACGTGTGGGCCGCCCCTCGAAGTGGATCCGCTGCCCAGGGAGCGGGCCGAGATTCTCGCGCGAACCCTGAAGGGCCTGTCCGATCCGACGCGTCTGCAGATCCTCAGCGTCCTGCTCGCCGCTCCCGACGGCGAGGCGTGCGTCTGTGACCTGACGCCGCTGCTGGGTCTGGCCCAGTCCACGGTCAGTCAGCACATGAAGGTCCTCTCGGACGCCGGCCTGGTCACGCGCAGGAAGCGCGGAACCTGGGCCTGGTACGCGGTCGCGCCCGACCGGCGCGACGTGCTCAACACCCTCATCTGGGGCGACGCGGAGCAGCAGCCCTAGACGTCAGGCCGCGACGGCCGCACGGGCGGCCACTTCGGCCGCGAACGCCTTGATCAGCGGGTGGACGTTGCCGGGGCCGGAGACCAGCTCCGGCTGGAACAGCGTGCCGATGAAGAACGGGTGGCCGGGGACCTCGGCCGCCCGGGGTGCGCCTTCGGTGTCCCAGCCGCTGAACAGCACACCCGCGTCGGCCAGGCGCTCGACGAAGTCGGCGTTCAGGCCGTACTTGCAGTGGTACGTCTCGGTGGTCATCTCGGCGTCGTCGTAGACGGCGGCGAGCCGGCTGCCGGCCGTGAGCAGGAGCGGGGCCTGCTCGCCCGCCAGGCAGCAGGTGAGCGGCACGATCAGCGGGGTCGGTGCCTCGGGGTCGTACTGCACGTCGTCCGCGTCCGTGAGGCCGACGACGGTACGGGCGTACTCGATCAGCGCGTGCTGGAAGCCGCCGCAGGTGCCCAGGTAGGGGACGCCGTTCTCGCGGGCGTGCCGGACGGCGGACAGGACTCCGTCCTTGTTCTCGTACGGGGAGCCGGGCACGACCCAGATTCCGTCGAAGCCCTCCAGGGACTCGGGACCGGCGATGGTCTCGCTGGGCACCCACTCCGTGTCCACGTCGAGCTCGTGCCGGAAGCTGTCGAGCCGGGCGTGGGCGGGGGACTTGCCGTGGTCGCCGATCAGCGCGATGCGCGGGCGGGGGCCGGTGGCGGTGGTCATGCGGGCTGCTCCCGTGTCGTGTGGGTGGGCTTGTCTTCGTGCGTGATCCGCCCGAGGCGGACGTGTCCGTGGGGGGCGAGGCGTGCGACGAGGCGGCCGTCGCGCTCGCTGGTGGTGGAGGCACCGCCGAGGAAGAGCAGCGGGCCGTCTCCGGTCGGCAGCAGTGCCTCGGGGAACAGCTCCTGCTCGGTGTCGGTGCCGTTGCGCACGGTCAGGACGTGCGCCCGGCCGTCGGCGCCGCTGGCGACGTACGCCTCCAGGGCGGGGCTGCCGGCATCCACGGCACGTACGTCGGCGTCGTCGGCGAAGGCGGGGGCGAAGGCGGGGGCGAAGGCGGCCCCGCCAGGGGTCGACTGGGTGACGGGGGCGGTGGCGGTGGCGATTGCGGTCACAACAGACTCCGGCCGGTCATGGCGGGGCCGTTCGGGCGGCCCAGCAGGTGCAGGACGGTGGGTGCGATGTCGGCGAGGCTGCCTCCCTCGGCGAGGTTCTCGCCGGTGAGCTGCCCGGGGGCCGGGACGACGACCGCGGGAACGGGGTTGGTCGTGTGACCGCCGTACGGGAGCGGGGCGCCGTCGGGGCCGGGCTTGGACATGCGCTCGGCGTTGCCGTGGTCGCCGACGAGCAGGACCCAGCGGCCGGTCTCGGCGGCGGCGGTCAGGATCTTCTCGACCTCGCGGTCGGTGTGTTCGGCGGCCTTGACCGTGGCGTCGTGGTTGCCGGTGTGGCCGACCACGTCGATGTTGGCGAGGTTGGCGATCACGAGTGTCACGTCGTCACGCCGGGCGGCGGCGGTGATGGCTTCGGTGACCCGGGCGAGGTTCATCTCGGGCCGGGCGACGTAGTCGGGGGCGGTGTCCGCGGTGATGCGGACGTGCTCCTCGACCTCGCGGACGCGGTCGTCGCGGCCGTTGACGTAGTAGGTGACGTGCTCGAACTTCTCCTGCTCCGCGATGCGTACGGAGCGCAGACCGTGGGATTCGAGTGCGTCGGCCAGGCCGCCGGAGGCGTCCGCCCGCCCGACCAGGGCGGGGATGTCCGCCTTGGTGTCGTACTGGGTCAGGGACAGGACGTCGACGTCGGTGTCGGTGAGGATCTGGACGAGGTCGTCGGCGAGCTGCTGGATGCGGTCGCTGCGGAAGTTGGTGAACAGGACGGTGTCCCCGTCGCGGACGGTGGCGAGCGGCTCGCCGTCGGCGTCGGTGAGGACGGTGGGGGTGACCCACACGTCCCCGTTCTCGGCGCCGGCCAGCACCTGTCCGTAGTCGCGGGCGGTGGCGCCCTTGCCGTCGGTGATGGCCTCGCTGACCTTGGCGGTCAGCTCCAGGTCGCCGCTCTTGTCGAGGCCGTAGCCGCGACCCGAGACGGTGGCCAGGGCCCCCACGCCGCTGGCGGTGAAGAAGCTCTCGACGCGGGCCAGGTAGTGGCCGGCGGTGCGGTCGGCGACGTCGCGGCCGTCGGTGATGGCGTGCACCCACACGCGCTGCACACCGCGGGACGCCGCGATGGTCAGGAGCGCGCGGAGGTGGTCGACGTGGGAGTGGATCATCCCGTCGGAGACCTGGCCGACGAGGTGGAGGGCGCCGCCGTTGGATGCCAGCCGGTCGAGGGCCGCGGTCAGGCGCGGGTTGTCGCCGAGCTCCCCGTTGTCGATCTGCCGCTGGACCAGGACGCTGTCGTAGTCGAGCGGGCGGCCGGCGCCGATGACCATGTGCCCGATCTCGGAGTTCCCGACGGTGCCGGGCAACAGTCCTACGTGCTCACCGGAAGCCTCCACGACGGTGGAGGGGTGCTTGGCGGCGATGGCATCGAGGACGGGGGTGTGGGCGTTGGTGAGCGCGTTGCCGGGTCCGGGCGCGGCGTGGCCCCAGCCGTCGAGGACGAGCAGGATCCCGGGAGTGCCAGTGCCAGTGCCAGTGCCGGTACCGGTGTTGGTGTCGGTGTCGGTCATCGCAGGGTGTCCAGGGTGTTCCAGAAGGCCGGGAAGGACTTGGCGACGCAGCCGGGGTCGTTGATGACGACGCCGGGGGTGCGCAGGCCGATGATCGCGAAGGTCATGGCGATGCGGTGGTCGTCGTAGGTGTCGATGACCGCGCCGTGCGGGGTGCCGCCGTGGATGGTCATGGCGTCGTCGTACTCGTCGACGGTGATGCCCATCTTGCGGAGTTCGGTGGTGACGGCCGCGATGCGGTCGCACTCCTTGACGCGCAGGCTGGCGATGTTGGTGATGTGGGTCTTGCCCTGGGCGAAGGCCGCGACCGCCGCGAGGGACGGGACGACGTCGGGCATGGCGTCCATGTCGACCTCGATGCCGTGCAGTTCGCCACCCTTGACGGTGATCGAGTTCTCGGTGATCTCGACGTGGGCGCCCATCCGGCCCAGGACCTCGGCGAGGCCGACGTCGCCCTGGTGGGAGGTGGAGCCGATGCCCGGGATGGTGACCCGGCCGCCGAGGATCGCCGCGGCGGCGATGAAGTAGGACAGGCCGGAGGCGTCGGGCTCTACGACGGCGTGGCCGCCCTTGAAGGACTGGCCGGCCGGGACCTTGAAGCTGCGGTAGCCGTCGCGCTCGACCGTGATGCCGTGCTCGGCGAGGGTGGCCAGCGTCATCTCGACGTACGGCTTGGAGACCAGCTCGTCGACGATCTCGATCTCGGTGTCCTGCTGGGCGAGGACCGAGCTGATCAGGATCGAGGACGTGTACTGGGAGGAGATCGCGCCGGAGATCTTCGTCTTGCCGCCGACGAAGTTGCCGCCGGTGACCTGGATCGGCGGGGAGCCGTTGCCGCGCACCGCGACCGCCTCGACGCCGAGGGCCGGAAGGGCCGCGAGCAGGTCGCCGAAGGGGCGCTCCTGCATGCGGGTGTTGCCGGTGACGGTGGTGATGCCCTCGGCGAGGCCGGCCATCGAGATCAGGAAGCGCAGCGGGGTGCCCGCGCCGCCGACGAAGATGTCGTCCTCGGGGGCGACCATCGGCTTGCCGGTGGGAGTGAGGGTGAACCTGTGGTTGTCGTGGTCGACCTCGACGCTGACGTGCCCGAAGGAGGCGACGGCGTCGGCGAAGAAGATGGTGTCGTCGGAGACGAGGGCGCCGTCGATCACGCCGGTCTTGCCGTCGAGGGCGGCCAGAGCCGCGATGGCGATCTGCCGGTTGGTGTAGCTCTTCGATCCGAGGACGCGCACCTCGTGGTCGATCGAGTCGATGGTCTCGACGGCGAGCTGTTCGGCCTTCAGGCGGGGGTCGTTGAGAGCGCTCATGGGGTGGGACTCCTGATGCTGGGGTGTGATCTGGGTCACGCGAGTACGGCGCCCGAGCCGGGCATGGCGTCGGGAAGTTGGGGGGTGACGGCAATTCGCCACTGCGCCAAGGTGGGGCTGGAATTCAGCGCACGGCGGCAAATCTCGGCCGCTGCGGACAATGCGCCGTCGAGGCTGCTGGTGCGGTGGAAGAACGTCAGCTCGATGCGTCCGGAAGTCGTCTTCGCGTGAACGTGTTCGAGGTCGTCGCCCGGCATTGCCGCGGCCCAGACAATGTCCGTGACCACGGCCGATTCCAGCTTCGCGGCCTCGGCTTCGCGGGCGGCGACGAGCGTGGCGGTGGCCATGAACATGGGCCCTCCAGGCCGGGCGGTAAGTCCTGGTACGGACCACACGTGCTGATCTGCTTCGGCCTGAGTGACGGCGCTGTAGTGCTCCGTGTGGCGGCACTTGGGGCTGCAGCCATGTCCGCCGGCGGGCGAAAAGCCCAGCATGACCGCGGCGGCTCTGTTCATCAGGCGCAGGGCTTTTCGCGCAGCGGGCATGGCTGTCCTCCGTGTGGTGGGGGTGGATTGCACTTCGGTCAGGGGGCGTTCTCGACGCGCTGCGGATTCCGTTTCCGAGGACCTCCGCTGCCCTGTGATCACTAGTTTGCTGAGCATTCCGAGGGGGCGGAAGGCTTAGTCGCTGGCATGAAGTGCGACCGGCAGGCACCTGCCTGAAAGTGGCCGGAATCCCGGCTCGCGATGCCCCGAACAATGCCTGTGCGGGTGCTCAGCCTGCGGACATCCCTTGTCGGGCAGAACTCTGACCTGCCAAGATCGGCCTCCGCCGATGGAGTTGAAGGATCGTCTCGACATATGAGACGTCAAGCGGGGGGTCGCTGTGCTGGCGAGTTTGGGACTGGATACCGAGGCCGAGTCGATCTACCGGCTGATGCTGACCCAGCAGGACTGGGGCGTTGCGGAAATCGCGGTCCACTTGGCCTGCCCGGAGGAGTCCGTACGGGGCGGCTTGGACCGGCTGGCCGAACTGAACCTGCTACGCCGCTCCATGCAGGCGCCCGGCGGACTCAGACCCGTCAGCCCGGACCTCGGCTTCCAGCTCCTGCTCCAGCGCCAGCAGGCCAATCTGCTCGCGCAGCAGCAGCAGTTCGCCGAAAGCCAGGCAGCCATCAGCAAGCTCCTGGGCGAGTACTCGGAGCTGCGGACCGGTGAGCGTCACGGTGTCGAGTACCTCCAGGGCATCGACGCCATCCAGGCCCGCCTCGAAGAGCTCGCCCACCGCTCCACGAGCGAGTGCCTGTCCTTCATGCCCGGCGGCGCGCAGTCCCCTGCCAGCCTGGATGCCAGCCGGCCGCTCGACGAGGACCTGATGCGCCGGGGCGTGCGGGTCCTGACCGTCTACCTGGACAGCGTCCGCAACGACAACCCCACGGTCGAGTACGCCCAGTGGCTCCACGGCAACGGCGGCGAAGTCCGTACCGTGCCCGCCCTGCCGCTGCGCATGGTGCTCTTCGACCGCGAGGTCGCGCTGCTGCCGGTGGACCCGAACAACACCAAGAAGGGCGCGGTCCAGCTGACCGGCCCCGGAGTGCTGACCGCGCTGGAATCCCTCTTCGAGCAGGTCTGGGCGGGCGCCGCCCCCATCGGCAGCACCCGCGACCGCGACGAGGTCGGCCTCACCGCGCAGGAGCGTGAGCTGCTGCGTCAGCTCACGCAGGGCGCCACCGACGAGATCGCCGCCAAGAAGCTGGGCATCGGCCTGCGCACCGCCCGCCGCATGATGTCGGACATGATGGCCCGCCTCGGTGCCCGCAGCCGCTTCGAGGCCGGGGTCCTGGCGACGAAGGCCGGCTGGACCGACTGAGCCCGCGGCGCCTACGGCCCCAGGTGGGACATCAGCAGGTCCGGGCCGGTCGTGCGGCGATCGGAATCATCTGACGGCTTCGGCCCGGCAGCCGCACGACCGGCAGGCCCGGCGCGCAGTGCGTACCGGGCCTGACCTGGGGGTGTGGAAATGTGGATCCGTGGTCGCTAGCCGCAGCAGCCGCCCTCCGGCTGCAGGGGCTGGATCGGCTCGTACGCGGAGCCGCCGAGCAGCTTGGCCTTCAGGCGGCCGATCGCCGTGGTCGGCTCGTCCTCGGTGGTCGCGCCCAGCGCCTCGCGGCGGGCCTGGCCGAAGGCGGCGTGGAGCTTGGCGACCTCGGGACGCAGAGCCGCGTCGGTGACGAGGATCGCCGAGCGGATCTGGCGGGGCTTGAAGCCGCGCAGCCGCTTGGCCTCATCGGCGCCCGGACCGGCCTCGATGGAGGTGACGCCTTCGGCGTACGCGTCGCGCAGCGGACGGTCCAGGACGATCTCGAAGTAGATGCCGCTGCGCTCGCCGAGCGCCTCGTAGTCGAAGCCGGCCCACTTCACGAACAGGCGCTTGCCCTGGCGGACGGTCACCGAGACGGCGGCGACCTCGTCGTCCTTGTAGGCGAGGTAGGCACGGACGTCGGCCTCGCCCTCGACGAGCGCGCTGAGCAGCGCGCCGATGTGGGCCTCGTCCTCGCCGCCGCCGTACTTCTGCCGGTTCTGGGTGATCAGCTCGGAGATCCGGCCGACCAGCGGGCGCAGCTCCTCGCGGTCCTTGCGCTCGATGCGGGTGCCCGAGTTCGCCGCGCGGTCGCGGTCCTCCTTCACACGGCGCCGCTTGCGGGCCGGGAGGGAGGCGAGGTACGCGTCGTAGCTGTCGTGCTGGAGGTCGAGGAGGTTGTTCTCGCCGTGGAAGGCGATGTCGCCGCCGTACGCCTGGAGGGCGAGCGCGAGGACCTCGCTGTACGGGCTGTCGTGCAGCCAGGGTGCGACGATCGACCGGACGCCCGCCTCGGCCGCGGCCGGGACGATGCGGTCGATCAGGTCCGCGACCAGCAGCGGGTCCTCGACCGAGGCGGAAGCCTCGGAGCGGTAGCCGAGCGGGGAGCCGAGCAGCAGCGCCGGGAAGAAGGCCTCGGTGCCGAGCGCCTCGACGGTGTCGTTGGTCGAGTCGCAGCAGGACGTGGCCGAGCAGCAGGCGACCGCGCCGTTCTTGGGCTGCCAGCCCAGGTAGGTGCGCGGGTCGACGTCCACGATCGGGTCGGCGTCGAAGAGGAAGCCGGGAAGGAAGGCGAGCTCGCCCTCGCCGCGGTCGGCCACGGTGTACCAGGGCTTGGAGCCTTCGAGGCTGGCCTCGGTGGCCTTGAGCCAGTGCGCAAGCACGTACGGCGCGGGGTCGGTGGCTTGCGGAACGCTGCCGCCGAGGGCCGCGACGGCGTCATCGAGGGAGAGGCCGGTGCGTACGTCGGCCGGGTCCTCCTGTTCGGCGGAGCCGCAGCAGGAGACAGGCTCGGGCTTGGCGGGACCGCAGCAGCCGGTGGCCTGGGCGGGCTCCGGCTCGGGGGCCGGGCCGCAGCAGCCGGAGGGCTCCTCGGCCTTCGCGGGTGCGGCTTCCTCGGTCGTGCCGCAGCAGGAGGACTCCTCCTGCTCGGCGGCCTCGGGGGCTTCGGCGGCGGCCTCGGCGGCCTCGGCGGCCTCGGTGACCTCGGTGGTCGAGCAGCAGCCGGTGGCCGGCTCTTCCAGCACCACGAGCACCGGGACCGGCTCCTCAGTGGTGGCGCTGCAGCAAGTGGTGCTCATCTTTCTTCTCCTCGGGTGGGGGCGGCTCTGGGGTGTGGGCCGGGTCAACGGGGGTGCGGTGCGGGGTGCGGGCCGGGGATCAGTCCCAGCCGGCGCCGTTGGTGGAGGGGTTGATGGGAGCGGAGTCCCAGCCGGCGCCGGCCAGCGTCACGGGGGCGGCGTCCCAGCCGGCGCCGTTCGGGGCGGTGTCCCAGCCGGCGCCGGCCAGGGAGCCGAGCGACGAGGAGCTCAGCGCGGAGGCAGAACCAAGTCCGATCACGGACACCAGGACGGCGGCGGCAAGGCTCATCGAGGTACGCGAAACAGACATGGCTATCCCCTTGGAATGACAGTGGCTTTTTGGTGACCGGCGGCCTGCTGGCCGGTTCCGGTGGTCCCCGGGGGCTTGTCGCCCTCCCGGTGTTCATGAGTCTGTCCGAGGTCACCCAGGGTGTGGAAGGGATCACTGCTGGCATGAAGCGCGCCCGGCACCCTCATGCCTCAACACGACCAAGGGCCGGTTGCTTCGCGCGTGGCGCGAAGTCAACCGACCCTTGGCCGGAACGAGTTGGATCAGGCGGAGAGCATCTCCGGGGAGGGGTCCAGCGCCTGGCACAGCACGGTCATGCTGCCCGGCGCGATCCGGTAGTACGTCTGGCGCCCGCGACGCTCCCGCTCCAGGAAGCCGGCTTCGAAGAGCACCTTGAGGTGGTGCGTGACCGTCGGCTGGGTCAGCCCCAGCGGCTCGGTGAGGTCGCAGGTGCACGCCTCGCCGCCCGGCTGGGTGCGGATCAGCCCGAGCAGGCGGAGCCGGGTGGAGTCCGCCACGACCTTCAGTGCGGCCGCGAGGTCATCGGCCGCCTCGGGGGTGAGGGGGCCGGCAAGCACGGGGGAGCAGCAGAGCTCCGAGATGGGCGTAGGCATACCCGATCCAACGACGGTCATCTATGGATTGTTCCCCAAACGCATTGACAGTCATCTATGGATCCGACAGAGTTCAACCCATCGACAGCCGTCTATGAGTTGAGTTGGAGCTTTCCGTGTTCGACACCGTCCTTGACGTCCTGGGCAAGACAGCCCAGGACGTCGGCCACACCCTCGCGGCGAACTGGCCCTTCCTGCTGATCAGCGTGATCGTGGCCTCGGCCATCCCGGTGTACGTCGGCGCGGAGCGGCTCTCCTCCTGGCTGCGGCGCAAGACGCTCTGGGCGGTCATCGGGGCCGTCGTCCTCGCGACGCTCACCCCGTTCTGCTCCTGCGGCACCACGGCGGTCGTCCTGGGCGCCCTCGCCTCCAGTGTTCCGTGGGCCCCGGTCGTCACCTTCATGGTCGCCTCGCCGCTGACCAGCCCGGAGGAGCTCGTCTACTCCATAGGCCTGTTCGGCCCGGACTTCGCCGTGACGTTCTTCGTGGCCGCGATCGTCCTCGGCTTCTTCGCCGGCGCCATCACCTGGCTCATCGAAAAGACCGGCTGGCTCGACGGTCAGGCCCGCCTGACCTCCACCGAGGCCGAGAAGAAGGCCGAAGAGAGCTGCTGCACCAGCGGTGACGCCGAGGACGACATCTCGGGTGGCGGCGTGAGCGCCCCGGCCGGCTCCGGCGGCGGTGGCGGCCTGGCCCGTACGGCCCTGCTGAACCGCCCCATCGCCCCGGCCCCGGCCCCCGCGCCGGTCGAGACCAGCCTGGTCAAGCGCTGGAAGCTCGACGAGTTCGGCAACGAGCTCATGATCACCAGCAAGCGCCTCGCGCTCTACTTCCTGGGCTTCGCGACGCTGGGCTTCCTGATCATCAACTCGATCCCCACCCGCTACCTGACCGAGTACCTCGGCGGCGGCCACTGGTACTCCGTCCCGCTCGCCGCGCTGATCGGCATCCCGGTCTACCTGAACTCCGACGGCTCGCTGCCGCTCATCGCCTCCCTGATGAAGGGCGGCATGGGCCCCGGCCCGGCGATCGCCTTCCTGATGACCGGCGCGGGCACCAGCGTCGGCGCCATCAGCGGCATGCTCCTCATCGCCCGCTGGCGCGTGGTCGCCCTGGTCGTCGGCATCCTCTTCACCGGTGCGTGCGTCCTCGGCTACACCGCCCCGATGTGGCTCTGATCTCCACGGCCCAAACGATCCACCCGGCCTGAGCGCCAACGCAACAGACGGCAACGGCCCGCCCCCTGCTCCGGGGCGGGCCGCAGCCATGTCCGGGGCACCTCCCCGGCCGGCCGGTCAGGCCGGGATGGCGCGGGAGTCCTGCGCGGCCACCGACTTCATTGCGGAGAGCTGCCCTATGAGGGCGTCCAGACGGTCGGAACGCACCTGGTAGTACACCTCGTTCGCCCTCCGCTCGGAGGAGAGCACGCCCGCCTCCCGCAGCTTCTTCAGGTGGTGGCTGACCGTCGGCCCCGAGACGGAGAAGGACGCGGCGATCTCCCCCATGCAGACCTCGCCGGCCGGGCAGCAGGCCACGATGCTGGCGATCCGCAGCCGCACCGGGTCGGCCAGCGCCTTGAACGCGGCTGCCAGGTCCACGGCTTCGGCGGCAGTCATGGGCTCAGGGCAGCAGGATGCGGACATCCCGGCAGGTGCAGGCTCGATCATGCGCCCAATCTGGCCGATGAGAGCTCCCGCGTCCAGATCTGCCCGAGAGGCGGGACGCGACCCTCAAAGCATTGACGAACATCTATGAGTCCTGCCATCCTCAATCCATAGACACTCATCTATGAATCGAGGATGTCATGTCGTCCATTCGCCGCTCCATCCGCAAGTTCCGCCGGGCCCGCAACGACGCCTTCGTCGCCACCGTCAGCTTCTGCGACGGCTGCGCCGAAGTCAGCGACGCCGCACGCCGCTCCGCCGAACTCCGCCGCGCCCAGGACTCCGTGGTCGCCTCCTACGGCGTACGCATCTGAACCCCGACGCACCCGCACCGAACCCCACCCCGAGGAACGCCGTGAGCACTGAAACGTCCACCCCCGAAGCGATCAGCCCCGTCCGCCCGGCCCGACGGGCGGCGCAGGTCCCGCCCTCCGCGACCGCCGCCCTGGACGCCCAGGCGAAGGCGCTGATCGCCCAGGGGGTCGACGTCATCAACCTCACCAGCGGCGAGCCGGCCTTCCCGACCGTGGAGCCCGCGGCCCAGGCCGCCCTCGACGCCATCGCCACAGACTTCACCCGCTACACCCCGGCCGCCGGCATCCCCGAACTCCGCGCGGCCACGGCCGACTTCATCAACCGCCACGGGACGACGTACGAGCCCGGCCAGGTGGTCATCACGGCCGGCGCCAAACAAGCCCTCCACTACGCCTTCACCACCCTCGTCGAACCGGGCGACGAAATCCTCATCCCGGCCCCCTACTGGGTCAGTTACCCCCACCTCGCGGCCCTGGCCGGAGGCACCCTCGTCCCCGTCCGGCCCGCCCCGGGCGCCGGGCTGAAGGTGACTGCGGACCAGCTGCGCGCGGCGGTAACGGACCGCACGAGGGTCCTCCTCCTCAACAACCCCGCCAACCCCTCCGGCGTCGTCTACGACAGGACCGAACTGGCAGCTCTGGTCCAGGTGGCGATCGACCACGACCTGGCGATCATCAGCGACGAGATCTGCGACCACTGGGTCTTCGGCGAGGCCACGCACGTCTCCGTCGCCGCCCTCGGCCCGGAAGCCGCCGCACGCACACTCACCATCGGCGGCGTATCCAAGACCTTCGCCATGACGGGCTGGCGCATCGGCTGGGTCGCGGCCCCCACCCCCGTGGCGGCGGCCATCACGGCGATCCAGAGCCACACGGCCTCGGCCCCGTCCTCGATTTCCCAGAAGGCGGCACTCGGCGCCCTGACGGCAGACCTCACCACCGAGCTGGAGCGCCGGCGCCTCGAACTGGACGACCGCCGCCTGACCACGATCAAGGCCCTGGCGGACACCCCCGGCATCGAGGTCGACGGCACCCCGGAAGGCGCCTTCTTCCTCCTCGCCGACGTCTCCGGCACCTACGGCCGCACCCTGGCGGGCCGCACCATCACCTCGGCGGCGGACTTCGCTGAACTCCTCCTCACGGAGGCCAACGTCGCGGTAGTCCCCGGCGCCGACTTCGTCGCCCCCCACCACGTCCGCATCTCCTACACGGTCCCGCCGGACCGCCTCGCGGAGGCGCTGGTCCGCATCAGGGAGTTCGCCGCGTCATGACGACCGCCCCGACAGGCGCGCGATGGCCCCCGGCGTCCCGTCCGGCGGTCTTGTCCGCGATCTGAGCCACTGACTGTTCGTCACTGTCCGCTGTCTGATAGTTGTTTCAGCGGGTACGGGCACATGCCCGTGGCGGTGTCCTGTGACACCGCGGGGAGGACGCACATGAGCACCACCACTCGGGACGAGATCCTCGCCGGCGAGCAGCGGGCGGTGGACCACGCGTACGACTGCTACGCCACGAAACTCGGCGAGCTGAGCGGGACTTCGGCCGCCACCGCCTCGGCGAGCGGCAAGGACGGGATCGCCAACCGGGCCGAAGCGGATGCGCGGGCGGAGGCCTACGGAGGCCTCGGCGACGAAGCCCTGGTCTTCTCCCGCGTCGACGCGCCGGAGGACCCGGGAGGAGACCCCCGCCCCTGGTACATCGGGCGCCGCGGCGTGCAGGACGCCTCGCTCGAACCGGTGGTCCTGCTGTGGACCAGCCCCCTGGCGAAGAAGTGGATCGAGACCCGGCCCGAGAACCCGGGCGAGGTGGTCCTGCGCCGGCAGCTCCGCTGCGTACAGCGGATCGTCGAGAGCTACTTCGACGAGATCTCCCTCCCGGCGCCCGCCGCCGCGCCCTCGGCCGTACGACCCGGGCCCGCAGACGTACCGCAGCCCCGCCAGGTTCCCGACGACAACACGGCGGAGGAGGCGGAGGGGGCCGCGGACCCGGTCGCCGACCCGGTCGCCGACCCGGAACGTACGACGGCCCCCACCCCCGGCGTCGGCTTACGAGGGCAGCGGCGGAAGGCGCTCCAGGTCCAGGAGGACGACTTCCTGCTGCAGGAGCTCCAGCGCTCGCGCGGCGGTCGGATGCGCGACATCGTCGAGACCATCCGCCGTGACCAGATGGAGCTGGTCACCGGCTCCCCCTCGGACATCCTCGTCGTGCAGGGCGGCCCCGGTACCGGCAAGTCGGCGGTCGGTCTCCACCGGGTGACCTGGCTCGTCAACAACGAGCACTTCAAAGCCCCGGACATTCTCGTCATCGGCCCCCACCAGCGGTTCCTCGACTACGTGGGACAGGTGCTCCCCACCCTCGGCACCCGGGACGTCAACGCCGTCCAGCTGGACCGCCTGTGGGAGGGCGAGATCCTCGGCAGCGACCAGCCGAAAGCGCGTCTCGTGAAGTCCGACGAGCGCATGGCGGCCGTACTGCGGCGCCGCGTCGAGAGCGACTACCGCCCCGAGGCCCTCGACGCCCTCACCGTCGACCCCTCCTTCGAGGGCGACGAGCCCGCGGTCGTCGTCACCGCCGGCAGCATGACCCTTCGCGTGCCGAAGTCCGAGGTCCTCGCCCTCCTCGACCGGGCCCACACCGGCGCCGGACCCTTCCGGGAGCGGCGCGACCGGTTCCGCGGCCTCTTCGTCGACCGACTGCTCCAGGAGCTCGCCGACATCGCGCCGCGCCGCGGGCAGGCCGGCACGATCCGCCGCGACCTGGAACGCAACCGGCGGGTCGAGCGCCTCGTCGAACGCGTCTGGCCGTCCCCCGGATCCCGTGAGGCCTTGCGCAGCCTCTACGACTCGGCCGACCTCCTACGGGACTGCGCGGCAGGCCTCCTCGACGAGGACGAGCAGGCGACCCTGCTGCGGGCCCGTGCCGCCAGCGCCGACGCCGATCCGTGGACGCTCGACGATCACGTCTGCCTCGAAGAGCTCCGCGTGCTGATCAGCGGCGACACCCCACCGCGCTACGGCCACATCGTCGTCGACGAGGCCCAGGACCTCACGCCCATGCAGGCCCGCTCCCTGCGGCGGCGCTGCGCCGCGGGCGGTTCCATGACCGTCCTGGGCGACCTCGCGCAGGCGACGGGCGTCCACATCCCCACGAGCTGGGACGTGCTCGGCGCACTCCTCTCCGACCACGGCGACTGGAGCGTGGCCCAGCTGACCACCAGCTACCGCGTCCCCGCCGAGATCATGGAGTTCGTCGCTCCGCTCGCCCGGACCATCGCTCCGGACCTGCCGTACCCGCAGGCTGTCCGGGAGGCGGGAGGGGACGCCGTACGGACCGTGGCGACCGAGCCGTGGAAGCTGCTCGACGACACCGTCGCGCACGTGGCCCGGCTCCTGGACACCAGTGACGGCAGCACCCCCCGCTCCGTGGCCGTCGTCGTTCCCGACGACTCGGACTGGCTGGACGCCATCAGCCGCCGGATCGCCGAGGACGGCGGCACCGGCGGGCGGCACGGCGAAGCCGTCTCCGTACTGGCCGCGGCACAGGTCAAGGGCATGGAGTACGACCACGTCCTGGTCGTCGAGCCCGCCACGATCGCGGGCCGCGGCCCCGCCGGGCTGCGCCAGTTGTACGTGGCCCTCACCCGCAGCACCCAGAGCCTGACGGTCCTGCACACCGCCCCGCTGCCCGACGTGCTCACCGGCACCGGCGACGCCCGCGCGGCGACGGCGCCCGACGCCGGGCCGCAGGACGGCGGGCCGCAGGACGGCGGGGCCGGCAGGCTTCCCCGGATCGGCACCGATGTCCGGGTCGAGGTCGTGGACCGGGCCCCGGGGGGCCGCTACAAGGTCAAGCCGTTGTCGCCGGTGATCGACCGGCCGCTCGTCCTCACCGTCCGCCACGGATCGGTTCCCCCGTTGCTGGGCGATGAGTTGGACTGCTGGGTGTTCGCCAACGAGACGACCCAGACGGTGCTCACCGCCGACCAGCGCGGCCGGTCACCCCTCTCGGAGCGGACGGCGGGGCGCTACCTCGCGGCACTGGAGGTCCTCGGAGAGCTGACCGAGGGCGAGGGCAAGGGCAAGGGCAAGGGCGACGACGAGCGCGAGGGTGCGGGCGAGGTTGCCGACGCCCGCAGCCGCCTTTCCGAACTCCAGGGCATGGCCAACCGCGTCCTGCGACGCGATCAGGCCGACTGGGTCGACGTGCTGCACCTGCTCGGCGATCCGGACAGAGAGCGGCTCGGAGTGCTTCGCGACCTCGCCGCGATGACCAGCCGTGCGCTCAAGGAGGGCACTTTCGACGCGGGCCGGCTCGCGGAGGGGCTGGTCACTTCAGGCTGGGCAGGGCCCCTCGCCGAAGCCCGGCGAGAGCTCCAGGAGGGCTTCGCCGCGCAGACGGCGCCGAACTCCGACGGCGCGGTCCCCGTAGCCCCGACGCAACCCGATCAGAAGGAAGAAGCGCAGATGACCACCGCGGACACCGCCACCGCACCACCGGCCGCGACCACGAAGGACGGATTCCTCCGAGCGCTGGAAGCGGCCGCCGAGGCAGACCGTACGAGCAAGAAGCACGAGGCGGTCCGCCACGGGCTGAAGGCATCACTGCTCTGGGCGGACCTCCAGCCGACCGACTCCCCGATCGTCGACGTCAGCTGCGTCACCCGGCACGGTCTCTTCCTCTACGAGGCCCTGGGCGCGGGCTGCTCCACCTACGCCGACCTGCGATCGGGCGCGACCCGCCTGCTGGAGATCAACCACACGCTGCCCGCGCCGGCCGATGGTCTCTACCTCGTTCTCTCCGAACCGCCCGCCGAGGACTGGTCCGTGGACACGATTCGTGACGTCTTCCACGTCAATGTCATCTGGCGCAGCCCGGCCGGCTGGGACGGCGAGAACGCGGACGTGGCCGTCGGAGCCTCTGGATGAACATCAGCCGTGCACGTCGTGGAAGGGGTGGAAATGGCTAGGGTGAGGGGCTACTTCGAGTATCCGGACGGAATGACTCCCGGGCAGGCAAAGGACGGTGGCCTCCACCAGAATTTGTACGACAAGGAAAAGCGCCTCTCCGGGCACGCCACATTCATTCCCGACGAAGAGGACGACGAGGACGACGAGGGCGAGTACGACTGGCCCACGGGACCGTCGGCACCCTTCGCCGGTGCGAGCGGGCACGAGGGTGAGTCGGATTCCCGGTCGCGGGAACGCATGGACCCCGAGGAGATGATCGAAGCCCTGGTCACCCTCATCAAATTCGCAGAGTGGACCGCGCCACGCCTCAGGAGGTGGTGGAAGGGCCAGGCCCTCCCGTTCGTGAAGTCGACGCGCGCCAGGTTGGCCCGGACCCGCAAGGACGGCAGCTCGGACGCACCCGAGGAGTCGGCCACCCGGGTCGGATCCGTCCCCTCGGAGTCCGCGCGGGACGCAATGGCCGATCCCGAAGAAGATCGAGTGAGCATGAGCAGCGAAGAGGCGTCGGCGCGCTTTGCCGCGGCTCTGATGGCCAGGCTCTTCAGCGATGAGCAGATGAGGATTCTGCGCAATGCCCGGATCGAGAGCGAGGACGGCTCTCCGGAGGCGAGTGCGGTCGAAGAGCTCGCGACTCGGCGCATCAGGGAGCATGTCAGATTGATGCTCGAAGAGAATCCTTCCCTGCTCACCGGGGAATCCCTGGCCCACATCGGAAAGGTTCTCGAAAGCATTCGAGTCGTCGGCGGAGAGTATTCCCTCGAGAGGTGAACTGCCGTTCCGATCCAAGCCCCTGAGTGCGCCCCCGCCGGGGGAGGTCGCCGGACGGCCGCCGGAGGACCGGCCGAACACCCACCGGCGGAGGGCGGCGGGCGGAGGCGGCGGGCGTGCGGCCGCAGGGCTGCTCCGCTTTTACGCAACTGTGATCGCTCGCATGTCCCGGACTGTCTCTTTTGCCGGAGCGCCGTGGTGATCTAATGATCGCCTTGCCGCCGACGGAGTCCAAAGGCTTTCGGCGGGACCGGAATTGGCAGTTGGCGGGGGACCTCCGGATGAATGACCAGCAGCAGCCGCCGCAGCCCGCGGGGCTCCCGCGCCGGCGCAGGTGGGTCGTCGGGGTGGCGGCCGGGTCCGTGCTGCTCTCCGGTGTCGGGGTGGCGGTCGCGCAGGTGATCAAGTCGCCGGCCCAGGCCGCCGCGGACTCCGCGGCCCCGCCGCCGAGCGTGCTGACGGCCCCCGTGGAGCAACGGGTGCTGGTGGCCTCGGTGGTGGTGCGCGGCACCGTCACCGCGCAGCAGTCCGTGGACGTGACCCCGGTGGGCGCGGCCCCCGGCGCGGCCGGCGCCGTCGTCACGAAGCTGCCGGTCGCCGTGGGGGGCCGGGTCGAGGAGGGCCAGGTGCTGCTGGAGGTCTCCGGGCGCCCGGTCATCGCGCTACGGGGCACCCTCCCGGCGTACCGGGACCTCAAGCCCGGCTCCGAGGGCGGCGACGTCGCCCAGTTGCAGCAGGCGCTCGCCCGGCTGGGCCACGCCACGGGCGCGGACCGCGCCGGGCGCTTCGGGGAGGGCACGAAGGCGGCGCTGTCGGCGCTCTACGCCTCCGCGGGCTACGACCCGCTGCCCGCGCTGCCCGACGGGAACGCCTCGGTGGTCGACGCGCGCAATGCGGTGACCTCGGCGGAGCGTGCCGTGGAGGACGCGCGGGATGCCGCGGACCGGGCCGCGAAGGCCGCCTCCGCTCCGCCCCCGGCTGCACCGCCGGCTCCGTCCGCCTCGCCGTCCGCCCCTGCGGGCGCCCGCGGCACCGATCGGCGCGCGGCCGACGGCAAGGGCTCCGATGTCGCCCCCGACCCCGGTGCCGAGGCCGACGTGAGCGCACTGCGCAAGCAAGTGGCGCGAGCCAAGGAGGACTTGAGCGCCGCACGTGCCCAACTCGTGCAGATCCTGGCGGCGGTCGGCCCGATGGCGCCCGTAGCGGAGGTGGTCTTCCTGTCGAGCTTCCCCGCCCGGGTGGACTCGGTCGCCTCCAAGGTCGGGGCTCAGGTCTCCGGGAAGGTGCTCACCGTGTCGGCCGGCGCCCTCGTGGTCAACGGCTACCTCCAGGAGTACCAGAAGGGTCTGGTGCAGCCGGGGCGGCAGGTGGGGATCGCGTCCGAGGTCACCGGCGTGACCGCGGTGGCCTCGGTGGCCTCGGTCGCCGACACGCTGGGGCAGGAGCAGCCCGCCACCGGCACGGGGCAGCCGTCGGGTCAGCAACCGGCAGGCCCCAAGGGCTACTTGATGGTCGTCCAGCCCAAGGCTCCGCTGGACCCCAGGCTGGCCGGCCAGGACGTGCGCCTGACGATCGAGGCGGCGTCGACGGGCGGCGAGGTCCTGGTGGTTCCGGTCTCGGCGGTCTCGGCCGCCGTGGACGGCAGGACGTACGTGACCGTGCTGGAGGCGGACGGCGTACGCCGCCGGGTGCGGGTGACCACCGGAACGACGGGCGACGGCCACGTCGAGGTCAGGCCCGCCGAGGGCGACCGCCTGGCCGAGGGAGACCGCGCCGTCGTGGGCGTGCGCAGCGGGCCCAACGGCTCGCCGGACGGCGCCCAGGGCGGGCCGGAGAAGGGGAAATGACCTCCTCGCAGCCCGCCGCGCCCGCACCCGCCGCACTCCCCGCCCCCGCCGCCGCCGTAGTGGAGCTCCGGCAGGCCGGTCTGACCTACCCGGGCCCCCCGCCCGTGCAAGCCCTGGCCGCCTGCGACCTCCGCGTGGAACGCGGAGAGTTCCTGACCGTCGTGGGCCCCTCCGGCGCGGGCAAGTCCACGTTCCTCAACATCGTCGGGCTGCTCGACGCCCCCACCACCGGCAGCTACCTGCTGGACGGGGTCGACACCGGCACGCTGCGGGACGCCGACCGTACGGCCCTGCGCGCCCAGCGCATCGGCTTCGTCTTCCAGGCGTTCCACCTGCTCCCGCACCGCACCGCCTGGGAGAACGTCGCCCTGGCCCTCGTCTACCGGGGCACCGGCCGCGCGCAGCGGCGTACCAGGGCCCGGGAAGCCCTCGACCGGGTCGGTCTCGGCCACCGGGCGGACGCCCTGCCGACCACCCTGTCCGGCGGTGAGCGCCAGCGCGTGGCCATTGCCAGGGCCCTGGTGGGGGCCCCTTCGCTGCTGCTGTGCGACGAGCCGACCGGCAACCTCGACACAGCCACGGCCGGTTCGATCCTGGAGCTCGTCGACGAGCTCCACCGGGACGGCATGACGGTGGTGGTCATCACCCACGACCCCGCGGTGGCGGCCCGCGGCGACCGCTCCGTGGCCATCCGCGACGGCGCACTGAGCGAAGTGGTCCGCCCGTGAACCGCCCCGGGTTCCTCCGCCGCGGAAGCCGCCCGGCCCGCCCCGCCCGCCCCGTACCGCGCTCCCGGTTCGCCTGGCGGGAGCTGCTCTCCGAGTGCCTGGCCGGAGTCCTGCAACGCCCCGGCCGGTCGGCGCTCACCGCGGTGGGCACCGTCCTGGGCGTCGGTACGTTCGTGGCCGTCCTCGGGCTGACCGCCACGGCCTCCTCGCAGATCGACGAGCGGTTCAACACCCTGACGGCGACCGAGGTGACCGTCGAGGACGTCTCCGCGCAGGCGAGCGAGTTCGTGGACCAGGCCTTCCCGCCCGACGCGGACGAGCGGGTCTCCCGCCTCAACGGCGTACGCCACGCGGGCGTCTACTGGACCGTCCGGCTCGGCGCGGGCCAGGCCGTACGGTCCACCCCGGTGGGCGGTCCGGCGGCCGGCCCGGGACCCGGAGACCTCCCGGTCGTCGCCGCCTCCTCCGGAGCGCTGGAAGCCGCGGCCCCCACCCTCTCCCAGGGCCGGGTCCACGACGCCTGGCACGATGCCACCAAGCAGCGCGTGGCCGTGATCGGCAGCGGTACGGCGTCCCGGCTCGGCATCACCACCCTGGAGACCCGGCCGGCCGTCTTCATCGGCGACCACGGGTTCACCGTCATCGGGATCGTCGAGGACGTGGAGCGCAAGGCCGACCTGCTGCTGTCCGTGGTGGTCCCGCGCTCCACGGCCCAGGAGCTGTGGGGCGTCCCGAAGGGCGATGCCAGGATGCTCGTCTCCACCCGGCTGGGGGCGGCCGCGCAGATCGCGGCCGAGGCGCCGACGGCCCTCTCGCCCTCCCACCCCGAGTACTTCAAGGCCGTCCCGCCGCCCGATCCCAGGACGCTGCGCGCGAACGTCACCGCCGACCTCGACGTGCTGTTCCTCCTGCTCGCCTCCCTCTGCCTCTTCATCGGCACGATCGGCATCGCCAACACCACCCTCGTCGCCGTCATGGAACGCACCGGTGAGATCGGGCTGCGCCGCGCCCTGGGCGCCCGTACCCGGCACGTCACCGCACAGTTCCTCGCGGAATCCGCGGCCCTCGGCAGCCTCGGCGGCCTGATCGGCACCGCCCTCGGCACGATCACCGTCGTCGCGGTGGCGCTGGTCCGCGACTGGACGCCGGTACTGCACCCCGGCATCGTCGCGGCCGCCCCCGCGCTCGGCCTGGTGACGGGCCTGCTGGCCGGCGTCTACCCGGCCTGGCGGGCCGGCCGCGTACAGCCGGCCGAGGCCCTGCGCCGCTGAATCCCTGCGCCGCTGAATCCCTGCGCCGTTGAATCCCTGCGCCGCTGAGGCCGCGTGCCGCAGGCCGGGGGCCTGCCGGGCTCACCGCGTCAGGAACCGGGCCCGCAGCCGCTCCGTCGTGGCCGGGGTGATGCCGACCTCGTCCGCGAGGTAGGAGCGGACCGAGCCGTAACGGGTGGCGAGATCGGCCAGGGTCAGGCTCAGTACCTCGGCGGGCGCACGGCCGTACGAGGGCCAGCGCATCGTGCGGCCCGGGTGGGCGGTGTGCCAGTCGGCCGTCAGCCGGGCGGTCGCCAGCTCGGTCAGGGCGAAGTCCGCGAGGATCTGCTCCTCGTCCACACCGAGGAGGGTCAGGACCAGCGCGGCGATCAGTCCGGTGCGGTCCTTGCCGGAGGTGCAGTGGAAGACCGCCGGGCCGGGGCCCTCGGCGAGCAGCTCGATCGCGCCGCGGATCTCCGCCACGCCGTCCTCGGCGACCTCGGCGAACCGGTCCGCGAGGAACCGCCACGGGTCGGTGTCCGGGTCGATCTCGGCCTGGTCGTACGGCCGGTGCTCGATGCTGTGGTTGGCGTACGTGAACCGCTCGGGCTCCGGTATCCGGCCCTTCGCCTCGATCTCCCAGGGGTAGCGCAGGTCGATGACCGTCCGCACGCCGAGCTCCAGGAACCGTTCCCAGTCGGCGCCCGCGAGCTTGCCGAGCGAGTCCGCCCGGTAGAGGGCGCCCCACACGACGGTGGAGCCGTCCTCGGTGCGATAGCCGCCCAGATCGCGGAAGTTGTGCAGTCGCTCGAACTCGATGTGGCGGGTGCGGGTCATGCGGATCCCCTCGATGCCGTGCCGATGATCTTCCTGCGTGACGAGAGGCTGCCACACCCGCGGGCTCAGCCCATCCGCAGTGCCGCCGCGAAGTCCATCTTGTCCTCCAGCCGGCTCAGGTTGCGCCCGGTCAGTGCTTCGATGCGACTGATGCGGTAGCGCAGCGAGTTCACGTGCAGGTGCAGTGCCTCTCCGCAGCGCGCCCAGGAGCCGTCGTGTTCCAGGAAGGACCGCAGGGTGGGCACCAGATCGGAGCGGTAGCGCCGGTCGTAGTCGGTCAGCGGGGCCAGCAGCCGGCGGCTGAACTCCCGCCGGACGTCGGCCGGGATCAGCGGCAGCAGCGCCATGACGTGCGCGGTGAGATCGTCCGGCCCGCACGCGGCGACCGCTTCCGAAGGGGCCGCGACCTGGCGGGCGTTACGGGCCTGGGCGAGCGCGTGCCGCAACTCCGCGGCCCCGCCCACCGGGTCGCTGACCCCGAAGGCCAGCCGCTCGCCGGCCCGCAGCCCGCGCGGCAGCGAGCCGCCGGCGACCCGTACGACCGCGTCGGGGGTCAGCAGCCCGTCCGCCCCGACGAGCACGAAGGCGACGGCCTCGGCCCCGTCCCCGGCCGCCGTGACGGCCATCCGCGGCCCGGCGTCCGGACCCAGGCAGCGCGGATGCAGCAGGACCTCCTCCAGCAGGTCGCGCACGGACGCCGGTACGGGAAACCCGTGCACCCCCTTCGGGTCCAGCCGGGCCGATACGGCCTGCCAACGAAGCCGGCCGTCCGCGCCGTCCGTGCCGTCCGCGCCGTCCGTGCCTTCCGCGCCGTCCGTGCCTTCCGCGCTGTCCGGGCCGGTGGCCCCCGCCGCGAGCCGGGCCGCCGCCTCTTCCTCCTCGAACAGCGCCTGCCCGCCCTCCCCGGCGGCGGCCGAGCCGACCAGCGCCAGCAGCCGTTCGGCGGCGCGCCGCCGCATCGTACGGTCGGTGTCGCGGCCGCCGCGCTCGACCGAGACCAGCCGCGCGAGCCGGTCCAGCAGGTCGACGCGTTCGCCGTTCCAGTCGGCGCTGTCGGCCTCGACGGCGATCAGCCAGTCGGTCAGCGCCGCACCGGGAGCGCACTCCCCGTCCCCGTCCCCGGCCCCGGAGCGGACCGGGAACAGGGAGAAGGCCGTCCCGCGCGCGACCGTACGGTGCGGTGCCCGTTCGCCCGCCCGTTCGGCGGCCAGGAACCGCCCGGCCAGCGCCGAGGCCGTCTTCTCCGGCAGCGGCGGCCGCGCGCCCGCGATCTGCCGGCCGGTCGGGGAGAGGATGTGCGCACGCAGGTCCAGCTCGGCCAGCAGCAGTTCGAGCAGGGCGTCGGCCCCCGCCCCGGCCTGCCGGTCGGTGCTGAAGCGCCGGTGCCGGTCCACGAGCGCGGCGAGACCGCCGATCCTTTCCTCGGTCCGGCCGCGCGCCACGTACTCGGTGACCGAGGTGAACGGCACCTCCACGCCCACCGCGAGCAGCGGCAGCCCGTAGCGGGCGCAGGCCTCCACCAGATCGTCGGGGACGTGGCCGAACTGCGCCTCGCCCGCGCCCAGCGCCACGGCGCCCGCCTCCACGAGGACGCGGACGAACGCGTCCGACCGGTCGGCCCCCGACTCCCGGCGGTGCCAGGCCAGTCCGGACAGCACCAGGTCACCGGGGGACACGAAGCGCCCCGGGTCGGGCAGGTCGATGGTCACCGTGCCCAGCACGGGCCGGTCGAGGTCCCGCTCGCCGCCGGTCAGGCGCAGCAGGCGCGGCAGACACGGGTCCGTAGGCGCCTGGGCCTCTTCGGACGACAGCAGATCACGCAGCCTCATGGCTCCAGCCTGCCATGCGCCGGCACGTTCGCTTTTCCGGCCTCGACCCGTTGAACCGCAGGTCAGGCCTTTACGTTGGGGTAATTCCACGGAAATCGGGGTGAGTGCGATGGTCCCGGTTCATGGGATCGGTGACTGCCGGACACCCCGGCCAGGGACCGCACTTGCTCCGCGCGGCCGGGGAACCCGACTTCCCACGGGTCGCCGTCCCCCGGCGCCGGGGGACGCGGTACGGCCGATCGGCACTCCCGGCTGGTGCCGAACGGCCCTCATCCCGGCCGTCCGCCGCTGCCAGCCTGGGGGGAGACAGCGATGCGAAGGAGAGTGCCGGCCATGGGGATCACGCTTCCGCGGCCCGCCCAGGACGACGACTGGTGGAAGAAGGCGGTGTGCACCGCCGACGAGGAGTGCGCCGAACTCTTCTACTCCGAAGCCGCGGGATCCGCCGCCCGGGCCAAGCGGATCTGCCTCTCCTGCCCGGTCCGCGGAGCCTGTCTGGAGTACGCCCGGGAGATCGGCGAGAACTCCGGGATCTGGGGCGGCCTCACCGGACACGAGCGCCGCGCCCGCAGGCGGTAGGGCCGCCCCGGCGGAAGCCCGGAAGCCCGGAAGCCCGGAAGCCCGGAAGCCCGGAAATTCTGAAGGGCGGGCCCGGCCCTACAGGCCCATCGGAGCGTGCAGTTCGACGAGGATCTCCACCTCGACGGGGGAGTCCAGCGGCAGCACGCTCACGCCGACCGCGCTGCGGGCGTGGATGCCCGCGTCGCCGAAGGCGGTGCCCAGCAGCTCGCTCGCGCCGTTGAGCACGCCGGGCTGCCCCGTGAAGTGCGGGTCGCTGGCCACGAAGCCGACCACCTTGACCACGCGCTTCACGGCGGAGAGGTCCCCGGCGACGGAGGTGACGGCGGCCAGCGCGTTGAGCGCGCACTGCTGCGCCAGCTCCTTGGCCTGCTCCGGGGTGACCTCGGCGCCGACCTTCCCGGTGAGGGGGAGGGCGCCGTCGACCATCGGGAGCTGGCCGGAGGTGTACACGTAGTGCCCGCTCTGCACGGCGGGGACGTAGACGGCGACCGGCGAGGGCGTCGGCGGCAGCTTCAGTCCGGCCGCGGCGAGGCGCTCTTCGGGGGTGCTGGTCATGGGCGGATCTCCTTGTGGTCGCTGTCGCTGTCGCTGTCGCTGTCGCTCTGGCTGTAGCTCTGGCTGTCGCTCCGTGCCGCTTTCGCCCTCCGGCCGCGGGAAGATGATGACCGGCTTGATCATGCCCGGCTCCTTGGCGGCGAGCCGCCCGAAGGCCTCCCCGACCCGGTGGAACGGGAACTCGTGCGTGGTGATCACCGTCGGGTCCACCAGCCCGTCCCCGATCAGGTGCAGCGCCCGCGCGAGCCGCGCCCCGCTGCTCTGCGGCGGCCGGCAGCGGGCGTACGTGATCTTCCCGCTCCCGGACAGCCCCCCGCGGGCGGCCCGCGCGGCGGCGGGCGCGGCCGTCGCCATGATCGCGCGGTCGGCGCCGCCGCCGGTCAGCTCCAGGATCCGCTCGGCGGTGTCCTCGTAGGCCGGGTCGATCACCACGTCGGCCCCGAACCGCAGGGCGAGGCGCTGGCGCTTCATCTCCGGCTCGACGGCGATGACGCGGGCCCCGCGCAGCCGGCCGGCCGCGATGGTCGCGCCGAGCCCGACCGCGCCCTGGCCGAAGACGACGACGCTGCCGCCCGGGGGCGGCCCCGATTCCTCGGCGGCGGCGAAGCCGGTGGGCAGCGCGCCCGCCGCGTAGAGGGCCTGGTGGTCGGAGATGGTGTCGGGGAGCAGGACCAGTCCGGCCCCGGCCGCCGGGGCGCGAAAGAACTCGGCGAGCCGCCCGTGGCCCTCGACGCCCACGCGCCGGCCGACGTAGGAGGGGCAGACCCCGGGGCCGACGGTCTCCACGACGCCGACGGCCTCGTGGCCGAGCCCGGTGGGTGCCCCGGCGGCGGTGTGCCCGTCCCAGGCGCAGATGAGCGCGGCCGTGGTGCGTACGAGGACCTCGCCCGCCCTGGGCTGGGGGACGGGCCTTTCCAGCAGGGCGGGCGGCTCGCCGGTACGGCGCAGCACGAAGGCCTTCACGAGACTCCTTACTACGTCGTTACACGGTTCGGTTTCCAACCATGCGGGTACGGCCCCGGTCCGGCGGGGGGCCGTAGGTCGGGACCTGACGGGCCTACGGTCAGCACTTCGACCCGCTGCTCGTCCCGTTCCGGGCCCTGCCGCGTCCCGTCGGGCGGTCGCAGGGGTCGCAGCGGCCGGGCGCCGGGCGCAGCCCGCACCGCCGTGTCCCCGTTCCACCCGCGGAGCGCACCGCTCACGGCCGGGTGACCCGGACCTGGTAGCTGCCGTTGCGCAGTTCGCCCACGACCGAGACGCTGATGCCCGACTTCTCGTCGGTGAAGGTCTCGCCCGGCCGGAACGGCGCGTCCGAGAGCTCGGCGTGCACGTTGGACCGCCGGGTGCAGCCGCCGCTCGCGGACGAGCTGTCGGAGACGGTGACGGGCCCGCGGCCGGTGTCCACGTCGGAGTCCACCTTGTAGATGAGCACTCCGGGCTTGCAGACGGCCTCGTCGTTCCCGGCGCGGGTGCGCACCTCCACCGCGTACCCGGCGCTCTCCGAGACGGGGATGAAGGCCAGCTTGGTGCCGCCCTCCACGGCCAGCGGGCTCAGCACGTGGTCGCTGACCCCGGACTTCCCGGCGCAGCTGATCTGGTTGCTGTCGAGCCAGCCCAGCTTCCACTTGTGCCAGCCCAGCAGGTCGTTGTTGGCGCCCCAGTCCTCGCTCATGATGTCCCAGTGCCCCACCGTGCCGCCGCCGTCGGCGGTGTAGAGGTCGGGCAGGCCGAAGACGTGCCCGTTCTCGTGGGGGAGCACCCGGTAGCCGGTCTCCCGGTAGGAGCCGGAGCCGTCGTCCTGGCGGCTGTAGACGAAGGACGTGTTGGCGAGCGGGACGCCGTCGGCCATCGGGGCCTCGCCGTTGCCGGAGAAGGTGACGGAGAGGACGGTGTCGAGGGCGGAGGGGCCGGCGTTCGGAGTGACCAGAATATTTATCAGGTCATACCGGGAGAAATCGACCTCGGCGTCGGAGGTTTTGATGATGTGCTCGACGAGCTGGCGGTAGCCGGGCTCGTACGCGGAACCCCGCTCGATCCCGTACGCCGCGAACGGCATCGGCATCCGCAGCCAGTTCTTTATCGGCGCCTCGGCCCGGTAGGTCAGCCGCCCGTAGGAGCTGATGCGAAACCAGTCGGACGTCTGCGGGAAGAACTCCGCCATCCGGTCGGCCGCCGTGCCCTCGCCCTTGGCGTCGGGGAAGTCGATCATCAGGTTCAGCGCCCGGACCTCGCCGGTCGAGCGCGAGTACCCCGGCGAGGTCGGCAGCCCCTCGGACATCTGCACGCCCATCGCGCCGGAGATCCGGCAGGGCGCGAGCATCGACTCGGCGCTGGTCGCGCCCACCGGGCCGGCCGCCGAATGGCTGCGACTGGATATGCCCGCGCTCGCCGTCGCCGTGATGCCGAGGGCCAGCGCGGTGATGCCTACGTACACGCTGGTGCGGCTTGGCTTGCGTATCCGGTGGCGCGTCTGCGGCATGGAGATCGGCCTTCGGGTCCGCGGCAGCCGGCCGGGTCCGGACTGCGCTCTGTGGGCTCACCCTCCGACGGCTCGGGCGGGCTCGCGCGTCGGGAGAGGCCAAACGGGATCAAAGGGCCTGGAGTGGTGTGACCCACGTCACACGGGAGAGTGAAATAAGCGGGGACCCTCTCCCCGTTTGAACCAGAGTCCCCGTGAACCGGGGAGCCGCTCCCCGTTTCGAGGGGGGCGAGCGGTCCATCCGGAAGTACGCATCACCCGCCAGGGAGCCGTCCATGAAGAGCCCCGCCACCACCGATCCGGCGAGCCTGCCCGTCCCGGGCCCGGAGGCCGGCCTCGACCTCGCGGCTCCGGCCGCGGGCGCCGCGGGTACGGGTGGGGGTGCGTGCGCCGCCGTGGGCGCGGCCGCGGGCAAGGTCAAGGCGGCGGTCAAGGCGGCCGGCAAGCGCGCCCGTACCGGCGCGGAGGCGGTCCCGCGTCCGCGCGCCGACGCCGTCCGCAACCGGGAGCGCATCCTGGCCGCGGCCCGCGACGTGCTCGTGGAGTTCGGCCCCGCCGCCCCCCTCGACGAGATCGCCCGCCGGGCCGGCGTGGGCAACGCCACGCTCTACCGGCACTTCCCCGACCGGCCCGCCCTGATCCACCACGTCGTGCTCTTCGGCATGGACCGGGTGACCGGTCTGGCCGTCGACTCCCTCGCCGAGGAGCCGGACGCCTTCGCCGCCCTCGTCCGCTTCACGCACGCGGCGGCGGACGAGCGGATCGGAGCCCTGTGCCCCGCGCTCTCCAGCGACTTCGACCACGACCACCCCGAACTGCTCGTCTCCCGCGAGACCTTGGAGGAAGCCGTCGAGGCCCTGCTGGCCGCCGGCCGCGCCTCCGGGCTCGTACGCACGGACGTCGGCGTCGGCGACCTGATGATCGCGCTCTCCCAGCTCAGCCGCCCGCTCCCGGGCACGGGCTGCTTCGACGCTGACGTGTTCGTCCACCGTCATCTCCAGCTCTTCCTGGACGGGTTGAGGGCCCCGGCCCGGTCCGAACTGCCGGGCTCGGCGGCCACGCTGGCGGACCTGAGGCGGAACGCCATGTGACGCCCCGGAGTCCCGCCCCCGGCGCCGTAAACGCGCCCTGATTCTTTCTTTTCAGTCATCTCGCACCGCGAAGTGGGTACCCCCATGTCAAAAACAGCCGCGAACCCGCCGCTGTCCGTCGCCGCCGCCGATCCCAGTCGCTGGAAGGCCCTGGTCTTCATCGCGCTGGCGCAGCTGATGGTCGTCCTCGACGCCACCATCGTGAACATCGCCCTGCCGTCCGCCCAGACCGACCTCGGCATCTCGGACGGCAACCGCCAGTGGGTCATCACCGCGTACGCGCTGGCCTTCGGCGGACTGCTCCTCTTCGGCGGCCGCATCGCCGACAAGTGGGGCCGCAAGAACGCCTTCATCGTCGGCCTCATCGGCTTCGCCCTGGCCTCCGCGCTGGGCGGCGCCGCACAGGGTGAGGCCATGATGCTGGGCGCCCGCGCCCTCCAGGGCGCCTTCGGCGCACTGCTCGCGCCCGCCGCGCTCTCGCTGCTGGCCGTCATGTTCACCGACGCCAAGGAGCGCGCCAAGGCCTTCGGCATCTACGGTGCGATCGCCGGTGGCGGTGGCGCCGTGGGTCTGATCCTCGGTGGTGTCCTCACCGAGTACCTGAACTGGCGCTGGACCTTCTTCGTCAACATCCCGTTCGCGATCGTCGCCGCCGTCGGCGCCTGGATGATCATCCGCGAGCCGGCCGGCGGCCGTAACCGCGCACCGCTCGACATCCCCGGTGTCCTGCTGTCCACGACCGGCCTGGTCGCCCTGGTCTACGGGTTCACCCGCGCCGAGTCGGCCGGCTGGTCGGACGGCCTCACCGTGGGCATGTTCATCGCCTCCGTGGTGCTGCTCGGCGCGTTCGTCCTCGTCGAGTCCCGTACGAAGAACCCGCTGCTCCCGCTGCGCGTCCTGCTGGAGCGCAACCGCGGCGGCGTCTACCTCTCGCTGGGCCTCGCCGTCATCGCGATGTTCGGCCTGTTCCTCTTCCTCACCTACTACCTGCAGGTCGTCAAGGGCTTCTCGCCCGTCACGACCGGCTTCGCCTTCCTCCCGATGATCGTGGGCATGATCGCCGGCTCCACGCAGATCGGCGCCCGCCTCATGACGCGGGTCCCCCCGCGCCTGCTGATGGGCCCCGGCTTCATGGTCGCCGCCAGCGGCATGCTGCTGCTGACGCAGCTCGAGGTCGGCTCCTCCTACCCGGCGCTGATCCTGCCGGCGCAGCTGCTGCTGGGCCTCGGCATGGGTACGGCCTTCATGCCCGCCATGTCCCTGGCCACGTACGGGGTGAACCCGGCCGACGCCGGTGTCGCCTCCGCGATGGTCAACACCTCGCAGCAGGTGGGCGGCGCGATCGGCACCGCCCTGCTGAACACGATCGCCGCCTCCGCGACGACCGCGTACCTGACCGACCACGCGGCCGAGGCCGCGGCGGGCGGCCCGGCGGCGCAGCTGATCCAGGCCCAGGCCATGGTGGAGGGCTACTCCTCCGCGATCTGGTGGGCGGTCGGCATCCTGGTCGCCAGCTCCCTCATCGCCCTGACCCTCATCACCACGGGCAAGCCGGGCGCGGGCGCCCCGGTCGCCGAGGGCGAGGACGCCGACATGAAGATCCCGGTGATCGCCCACTGACCCCACCTTCGCAAGAGGGGGCGGGCCCCGACGGGTCCCGCTCCCGGGTACGGGAATGACTGATGACCCCGCATCGTTCAAATTTGAACGATGCGGGGTTAGTCTTTGTGTGGCGGCCCGCCGTGACGATTCCTGGAGCTCTTGATGCCGACGCCCGAAGCCCTGACCCCCGCCCGGATGCCGGCGCTGTACCTGAGCCACGGAGCCCCGCCCCTCGCGGACGACCCGCTGTGGCCCGCCGAACTGGCCGCCTGGTCCGCGGACCTCCCGCGCCCCCGCGCGATCCTGATGGTCTCCGCGCACTGGGAAGAGGCCCCGCTCGCCCTCGGGGCCACCGAGAAGGTCCCGCTCGTCTACGACTTCTGGGGCTTCCCCGAGCACTACTACCAGGTCCGCTACGACGCTCCGGGCGCCCCCGAGCTGGCCGCGTCGGTCCGCAAACTCCTCAAGGCACCCGGCACCCCCGTCCAGGACATCCCCGACCGCGGCCTCGACCACGGCGCGTACGTCCCGCTGGTGGAGATGTTCCCCGGGGCCGACATACCGGTGCTCCAGATATCCATGCCGACCCTCGATCCGCGCCGCCTGATGGAGATCGGCCGCAAGCTGGCCCCCCTGCGCGACGAGGGCGTCCTCATCGTCGGCAGCGGCTTCTTCACCCACAACCTGGCCGCCCTGCGCCACACCGGCCCCGGAGTTCCCGCCTGGTCGGCCGAGTTCGACGCCTGGGGCCACGAGGCACTGGCCGCCTCCGACATCGACGCCCTACTGGACTTCGAAGCCAAGTCCCCGGCGGGCCGCCTGGCCCACCCCCGTACGGAACACTTCGCCCCCCTGTTCGTCACCCTGGGCGCCGCGGAATCCGACCTCGCCACCGCAACCACCCCGGTCTCGGGCTTCTGGATGGGCCTGTCGAAGCGGTCCCTGCAATTTGGCTGACCGCGAGCAGCTCTGGTGCCCCAGCGGCTCGGCGTACGCGCCGGAGTCGCTGGTCCTCGCGGTCCGCCACGGCCTCGACGGGCCCCCGGCCTACCTCCCGGCCCCCCGCCCGGCGGCCGAAGCCCTGGCCGAACTCGCCGACGGGGTGGAACCACGCCGCCTGCTGCGCCTGGCCTCCCACTGCGTCCCGCACTGCCTCAACCGCGCGGGCGACACCTGCACCCTGGCCACCCGCCTGACCTCACCCCCGCCGAAGGCCGCCGCGCCACCCGCCTGCCACCTCCGCCCGGCCTGCAAGTGGTGGACCCAGTCGGGCCCGCCGGCCTGCCACGCCTGCCCGCAGGTCGCTACCCGCCGCCCCGGACCGGACCGGTGACGTCCTCCCCGATGGTGAACCCCTTGGCGGGGCCGGTCGGGATCGCGACCGGGGTCCCGTACGCCGTCCGCGACTCGTCCTCGTAGACGGCCTTCCCGGGGTTGGGGGAGGTCAGCACGGTGACGGTGCCACCGTCGTCGAAGTCGTCGATCAGGACGTAGACGGGAACGGCGGCCCGGGCGTAATCGCGCCGCTTGCGCGTCCTGTCGCGCGTGATGTTGTCGCTGCCGGGGGAGACGACTTCGACGATCAGTGCTACGGCGGAGGCGTCGACTCCGAGACCGTCCTCGGTGACGTGTCCCTCGGTGTCCTCCAGTGCGACGAACAGATCGGGGATCCACACCTTGCGTTTGTGGATGACGTTCATGTCCTGGCGAGCGGCGAACTCGCCGCCGGCGAGGAATGCGACGAGCTGATCCCTCAAGCGATTGACGGTACGGCCGTGCGAGTAGCGACCCGTGGGTGACACCTCGATGAACCCCTCGACGATCTCGGCGTGGTAGCCCTCGGGGAGTTCCATGGCTTTCCATGCCTGCCACAGGACGTCGTCAAGGTCCGACGGGGGAGTCGCGACCTTCGGCATTACGGCCTCCAGCGTCTCGTGTGCGAGAGCGGTCATGTGCAGCACCTCCTCTGAGTGTGGGCGTCGCAGACCGGACGGCACAAGCGACTCTCCGATGCCCGGACCGCAGCCGCCCATGCCACAGGAATATGCCCAACCTTCACTCGGACGGGGAGGCCATCGCCGGACGAGGCAACCAGAAGCCGCCGGGGCTCGTCTCCTGGGGTGGGAGTGCAGCCGGGGGCGACGCTGCGACAGGGGCGAAGGCGGCCGTGTCAAGTGTGACGGTGGTCTCATCGCCGCCTCCCTCGGGTGGCCCGTCAGGCCGCTGGGGTCGACCGCAATCCCCGCCCTGACCTGCGGATCTTCAGGCCCGGCGGCATCGCCGATCCGATCGGATCGGGGGGCGGCGGGGCAGGATACTGCAAGATCTCGAAAAACAGGGAGCAACGTGGGAATTCTGTCCCGATTCCAGTCGTTGTTTCCTTCGGAAGCGGGCACTCGGGAGAGTGTCCGGGCAGCCGAACCAGCGCAGCCGAACCACCGCACCACAGCGACCGAACTCATCGCAAGGGAGCACGCATGGCAACCCGCGCCGTCGCCCGTCGTCAATCCGCGAGCAGCGCTCGCGCTGCGAGCGGGGAGATCGCAGACCGCGACCTGGTCGGCATGTACCTGGACGAGATCGCGCGTACCCCGCTGCTCGACGCGGCCAAGGAAGTGGAGCTCTCGCAGATCATCGAGGCGGGCGTGTACGCCCAGCAGATCCTCGACGGCGCGATAGAGCGCAAGGGCAAGAAGCCCTCCCGGGAGGAGCTCGAATTCCTGGCCGCGGAGGGTGAGCGCGCCAAGGAAGTCTTCATCCGGTCCAACCTCCGCCTGGTCGTCGCCGTGGCCCGCCGCTACCCGCGCAGCGGTCTGCCGCTCCTCGACCTCATCCAGGAGGGCAACGCCGGCCTGGTCCGCGCCGTGGAGAAGTTCGACTACGCCAAGGGCTTCAAGTTCTCCACGTACGCCACGTGGTGGATCCGCCAGGCGATCACCCGCTCCATCGCCGACCAGTCCCGCACCATCCGCCTGCCCGTCCACCTGGTGGAGGAGCTCGGCCGGATCCGCCGGGTCCAGCGCGAGTTCAACCGCGAGAACGGCCGCGACCCGGAGCACGCGGAGATCGCCGCCGAGCTGGACACGACGGAGAAGCGCGTCGGCGACGTCCTGGACTGGGCGCGCGATCCGGTCAGCCTGAACATGGGCGTGGACGAGGACGGCGACACGCAGTTCGGCGATCTGCTCGAAGACACCTCGGCGATCTCCCCCGAGCAGTCCGTCCTCTCCCTCCTCCGCAGCGAGGAGCTGGAGGACCTGCTGGGCAAGCTGGACCAGCGAACCGCGTCGATCATCAAGATGCGTTACGGCATTGAAGACGGTCGAGAGCGTACGCTTACTGAAGTCGGCAAGCAGCACGGGCTGACCCGCGAGCGAATCCGCCAGATCGAGAAGCACGCGCTGCTCGAACTGAAGAAGATGGCCCGCGACACCGGCTTCGACGCGGTGGCCTGACGGCCCCGAGTCACAGCCCCCCATACGAGCCCCCGGTGCCTATCCCCCCCAGGCGCCGGGGGCTCCCCTTTGCCCGATCCGGCACCGCCGTCGCCCGTTGCAGCCCCGCCGGCGTTCGAGGAACGGGGTCCGGGGCGGAGCCCCAGGCCCTTACGGGTCCGGGCGCAGCCCGGGGAACGGGCGAAGGGCGGGTAGGGGACAGCCCCGCAGGGCCCCGGCTACGGCCCGGCCGCCTCCGCCAGTCGCGCCCCCAGCGCCCGCGCGGCCTCCACCAGAGCCCCCGGCCCGTGCACGGTGAACGGCACCCCCACCAGCCCCAACCGGGCCACCAGCCACTCCGGCGAGTCCGCGGACTCGAACCGCACCCGAACCCCGCCGCCCTCCTCTACAGCCCCGGAACCCGGTTCCACCACCACCCGTTCCCGGAGCCACCCCGGCAGGGCATCGGCACACCGCTCACCCGTGAAGGTGACATCCACCGGGTAGGTCCCCCCACCCCGCAGCCCCAGCCGCACGAAGTCCACCGCGTCCATCGGCAGCTCCCGCGGAGCGAACCTCGCCCCGGTCGCGTACGGCTCGCTCATCCGGTCCACCCGGAAGGTCCGCCAGTCCCCGCGCTCCATGTCGTAGGCCACGAGGTACCACCGGCTCCCGGTGCTGACCAGCCGGTACGGCTCCACCAGCCGTCGCGAGGCCACCCCGTCCCGCGCCCGGTACGCGAACCGCAGCCGCTCCGGACCCGCCACCGCCGAGGCGATCGCCGTCAGCGTCCGCGGATCCACGCTCGCCCCGTCGCCCCGAGCCACCGCGACCGTCGCGGACTGCAGCGCGCCCACCCGCCGCCGCAGCCGCCCCGGCAGGACCTGCTCCAGCTTCGCGAGGGCGCGTACGGAGGCCTCCTCCACGCCCTCGATGGCGTGCCCGGCCCCCGCCCGCAGCCCCACCGCGATCGCGACGGCCTCCTCGTCGTCCAGGACGAGCGGCGGCATCGCGGCGCCGGCCACCAGCCGGTAGCCCCCCTCCGCCCCCAGCGTGGCCTCCACCGGGTACCCCAGCTCCCGCAGCCGGTCGATGTCGCGCCGGATCGTACGGGCGCTCACCCGCAGCCGCTCGGCCAGCTCGCTCCCGGGCCACTCGCGCGGGGTTTGGAGCAGGGAGAGGAGGGAGAGGAGGCGGGCCGGGGTGTCGGTCATGGTTCAAAGGTGCCAGCCAAATAGGACACCAACTGACCTAGATGCCGTCTAGGTTTCTCTCCATGAGCACCGAGACGACCCAGTCATCGCCCGAAGGAAAGAACGGGCCCGTACAAGAAGAGCGGACCGACCCTCCCGCAGAGACCAACCCGATCGGCAAGACCGGCGGCGCCGGCACGACGAGCGAGCCGGGCGCGCCGGGCGAGCCCGCGGCCCCGGCCGACCGCCGCCGCTGGATCGCGCTCGCCATCGTGATGACCGCCGCCTTCATGGACCTGGTCGACGTCACGATCGTCAACATCGCGATACCCCGGATGCGCGAGGACCTCGGCGCCTCCACCAGCGCCATCCAGTGGATCACCGCGGGGTACGCCCTCGCCTTCGCCGCCGGCCTGATCACCGGCGGCCGTCTCGGTGACATCTACGGCCGCAAGCGCCTCTTCCTCATCGGCATATCCGGCTTCACGGCGGCCTCGCTGCTCTGCGGTCTCGCCCCCAACCCCGATGTGCTCGTCGCCGCCCGCATCCTCCAGGGCGGCATGGCGGCCATGATGGTCCCGCAGGTGCTCGCGATCATCCACGTCACCTTCCCGCCGCACGAGCGCGGCAAGGTCTTCGGCCTGTTCGGCGCGATCATCGGCCTCGGCGCCGTCTCGGGCCCGATGCTCGGCGCGCTGCTCACCGAGTGGAACATCGCCGGTCTCGAATGGCGCCCGATCTTCCTGATCAACCTGCCCGTCGGCATCGCGGGCGTGATCCTGGGCCGCAAGTTCATCTCCGAGTCCAAGGCCCCCAAGGCGCTGCGCCTGGACCTGGTGGGCGTCGTGCTCGCGACCCTCGCCCTGGTCATGCTGATCTTCCCGCTCACCCACGGCCGCGAGAACGACTGGCCCGTGTGGGGCTTCGTCTGCATGATCGCCTCGCCGCTGGTCTTCGCCGCCTTCATCGCCTACGAGAAGTACAAGATCCGCAAGGACGGCTCCCCGCTCGTCGAGCTCTCCCTGTTCAAGGTCAAGAGCTTCGCGGGCGGTATCGCCGTCCAGCTGACCTTCGGCCTCGCGACCGGCATCTTCTTCCTCGTGTGGACGCTCTACATGCAGATGGGCCTCGGCTGGAGCGCCCTGAAGGCCGGCTCCACGGGCATCCCGTTCTCGATCGCCGTCTCGGCCGCCGCGGGTGTGTCCGTACAGAAGCTCGTACCGCGCTTCGGCCGCAAGGTGCTCCAGGCCGGCGCGCTGATCATGGCCGCGGGCGTACTCCTCTACATCTGGGAGTCGGACCGCTACGGCATGACCATCACCTCCTGGCAGATGGCCGCCCCGCTGATCGTCATGGGCGTCGGCATGGGCCTGATCATCGCGCCGCTGACCGACACCGTGCTCTCCGAGGTACCGCGCGAGCACGCCGGCTCGGCGTCCGGGCTGATCAACACCACCGGCCAGATGGGCAACGCGCTGGGCCTCGGCCTGACCTCCGTCGTCTACTTCGGCTTCATCGAGGACGACCGGGTCTTCGGGCCGCCGTACGTCGACGCGTTCCACAACGCCATGTGGTGGGTCGTGGCCGTCCTGGTCGTGATCTTCTCCGTGATGTTCATGCTGCCGCGCAAGGCCGTCCCCATGGCCGAGCGCGAGGGCGGCGCGGAGCACGCGGGCTAGCACCGCGCGCCTGCGCACCTCACTCACGGGCATGTCCGCTTCTGTTGGCGGACATGCCCGTTTGTTTTGTTTCCAGGCGCAAACGGGCGTACGATCCAGGAGAATCCACAGAGTCGGGCATCGAACGGATCTGAAACCACATGTACGCACCGGAGCGCCAGCAGGAGATCCTCCGCCTCGCCCGCGAGGCGGGCCGGGTCGACGTCCTGTCCCTGGCCGACCAGTTCCAGGTCACGGCCGAGACCGTGCGCCGCGACCTCAAGGCCCTGGACCGGGCCGGGCTCGTACGCCGGGTGCACGGCGGTGCCATACCGGCCGGCCGCCTCGACTTCGAGCCGGACCTCACCGAGCGCGAGGCCACCGCGGCCGACGAGAAGGACCGCATCGCGGCCGCCGCCCTCGCCGAACTCCCCGACGGCGGCAGCATCGTCCTCGACGCGGGGAGTACGGTGGCCCGCCTCGCGGCCGCCATCCCCGTCGACACCGCGCTCACCGTGGTCACCCACGCGCTGCCCGTCGCCGCCCGGCTCGCCGACCACACCGGCATCGACCTCCACCTCGTCGGAGGCCGCGTCCGCCACCGCACCCGCGCCGCGGTCGACGCCTGGGCGCTGCGCGCCTACGCCGAGATCCGCGCCGACGTCCTCTTCCTCGCGACGAACGGCTTCACCGCCGAGGGCGGCCTGACCACCCCCGACCTCGCCGAGGCCGCCGTCAAGCGCGCCGCGATGGCCGCCGCCCGCCGCGTGGTCCTCCTCGCCGACTCCGCGAAGGCGGGCCAAGAGCACTTCGCGTGCTTCGGCGCCTTCGCCGACGTCGACCTCCTCATCACGGACAAGGGGCTCAGCCCCGCCCACAAGGCGGCGATCGAGGCCGCCGGTACGGAAGTTGTGCTCGTATGATCCTCACCGTCACCCCCAACCCCTCCCTCGACCGGACCTACGAGGTCCCCTCGCTGGACCGCGGCGAGGTGCTCCGCGCGAGCGGCGACCGGGTGGACCCCGGGGGCAAGGGCGTGAACGTCTCCCGCGCGGTGGCCGCCGCCGGCTTCCGTACGACGGCGGTCCTGCCCCTCGGCGGCACGCCGGGCACGATGATCGCCGAACTCCTCGGCGCCCAGGGCGTGGACGTCACGGCGGTCTCCATCGCAGGCCTGACCCGCTCCAACATCTCCCTCGCCGAACCGGACGGCACCCTCACCAAGATCAACGCCGCCGGTCCGGCACTGACCGCCGCCGAATCGGCGCTCCTCCTGGAAACCGTCCGCACCTGCTCGGGCGGCGCCGCCTGGATCGCCTGCTGCGGCAGCCTCCCGCGCGGCCTCGGCCCCGAGTGGTACGCCGACATCGTGGCCCGGGCCCACGCCGCGGGCACCCGCATCGCCCTGGACACCTCCGGCCCGGCGCTGCTCGCGGCGCTGCCGGCCCGCCCGGACGTGATCAAGCCGAACGCCTCGGAGCTCGCGGCCGCGGTGGGGCGGCCCCTGGCCACCCTCGGCGACGTGCTCGGGGCCGCGGAGGAACTGCGCGCGCTGGGCGCGGGCGCGGTCCTGGCCTCCCTCGGCGCGGACGGCCAGCTCCTGGTCTCCGGGGAGGGCACCTACTACGGCACGGCGGCCGTCTCCTCGGTCCGCAGCAACGTCGGCGCGGGCGACGCCTCCCTCGCCGGCTTCCTGATCGCGGGGGGTACGGGGCCTGCGGCCCTGGCCTCCGCCCTGGCCCACGGCGCCGCCGCGGTCCAGCTTCCCGGCAGCGCCATGCCGGCCCCCTCGGATCTGCGGCCCGACGCGGTCCATGTCACCCAGGACCTGCCCCTGGACCTCCCTCTGTCCGAAATGAGCGACGAGCGATGAGCGAGATGATCACCCCAGACTTGGTCGACCTCGACCTGTCGGCCGAGTCCAAGGAGGGGGCGGCACGTGCCCTCGCCGAACGGATGGTGGCGCTGGGCCGGGTCACCGACCTGGACGGCTTCCTGGCCGACGTGGCGGCGCGCGAGGCCCAGATGCCGACCGGCCTGGAGGGCGGCATAGGCATCCCCCACTGCCGGTCCGCCCACGTCACGACCCCCACCCTGGCCTTCGGCCGCTCCACCTCCGGCATCGACTTCGGAGCCCCGGACGGCCCGGCGGACCTGATCTTCCTGATAGCCGCCCCCGCAGGCGCCGACGACGCCCACCTGTCGATCCTCTCCACCCTGGCCCGCCGCCTGATGCGCCCCGACTTCGTGGCGGCCCTCCGCGCGGCCGCGACCCCTGAGGAAGCCGCGGCCCTGGTCTCGGGCGAGCCCGAAAACCCGGCCGCGCCGACCACCAACCCGGCCACTCCGGCGCCCAATTCAGCCCCTCCGGCGTTTGAGGAGCGGGGGTCCGGGGGCGGAGCCCCCGGTTTCGGGAAGGGGCGGGGTGGGGAAAGCCCCGCAGGGCAGCAGCCGTTCCGGATCGTGGCCGTCACGTCCTGCCCCACCGGGATCGCCCACACCTACATGGCAGCCGAGGCCCTCACCCAGGCCGCCGCCGAGGCCGGCATCGAGCTCACGGTCGAAACCCAGGGCTCCGCCGGCTTCACCAAGCTCACCCCCGAAACCATCGCCGCCGCCGACGCGGCCGTCTTCGCCCACGACGTCCCGGTCAGGGAAAGGGCCCGCTTCGCCGGCAAGCCCACCGTCGACGTGGGCGTCAAGGCGGGCATCAACCGCCCCGCGGAACTCCTCCAGGAGGCCCGCGACAAGGCCGCCCGAGGCGAGATCTCCAGCACCACCCCGACCCCCGTCGAAGAATCCGGACAGGACCAGGACGGCTACGGCGCCAAGCTCCGCACCTGGCTGATGTCCGGCGTCAGCTACATGGTCCCGTTCGTCGCCGCAGGCGGCCTCCTCATCGCCCTCGCCTTCGCCATCGGCGGGTACGAGATCAACACCGCCCCCTCGGTCGCCGAACACTTCGTCTGGACCGAGGCCGTGAGCTGGGCCGCACTGCTCTTCCAGACCGGCGGGCTCGCCTTCGGCTTCCTGGTCCCCGTCCTCGCCGGCTACATCGCCTACGGCATGGCCGACCGCCCCGGCCTCGTCCCCGGCTTCGTCGGCGGCGCCGTGGCCCTCACCATCAACGCCGGCTTCCTCGGCGGTCTGATCGCCGGCCTCATCGCGGGCGGCACCGTCCTCGCCGTCCAGCAGCTGAAGATCCCCACCGCCCTGCGCGGGATCATGCCGGTGGTGGTCCTGCCGCTGATCGGCTCCGCCGTCACCGCGTTCCTGATGTTCCTGGTCGTCGGCAAGCCCGTCGCCTCGCTCCAGCAGGCCCTCACCGACTGGCTGTCGGGCCTCTCCGGCGCCAACGCGATCATCCTCGGCGTCATCCTCGGCCTGATGATGTGCTTCGACCTCGGCGGCCCGCTCAACAAGGTGGCCTACGCCTTCGCCATCGGCGGCCTCGCCACCCCCAACGAGGGCAGCCTCAAGGTCATGGCCGCCGTGATGGCCGCCGGCATGGTGCCGCCGCTGGCGATGGCGCTGGCCACCACGGTCCGCGGCCGGCTCTTCTCCAAGACCGAGCGCGAGAACGGCAAGGCCGCCTGGTTCCTCGGCGCCTCCTTCATCAGCGAGGGCGCCATCCCGTTCGCCGCGGCCGACCCGCTGCGCGTGATCCCGGCCTCCATGGTGGGCGGCGCGGTCACCGGAGCCCTCTCGATGGCCTTCGAGTGCACCCTGCGGGCCCCGCACGGCGGCATCTTCGTGATCCCGCTGATCGGCAACCCGCTGCTCTACCTGATCGCCATCGCCGCCGGTACGGCCACCAGCGCCGGCCTGGTCATCCTCCTCAAGGGGATGCGCAAGCAGGACGAGACCCCGCGACAGCAGGCCGGGGCCACCGAAGCGGCGCCCCTGCCGGAACAGGTGAAGGTCACCGCCGCCGCCTGACCGCCGTCCCCGTCACCTCACCCGCGCGCGGAGCACCATGGCTCCGCGCGCGGCCGTTTCGCTCTCGTAGACCTCGCACATGTGCCGCCCGTCCGGAGTCACCGTGTGCTCGACCTCCCACAGGCTGAACTCGCCCCCGTCCAGCAGGACGAAGGAGTGCTCGTACAGGCTGAAGCCCGCGTCCTGTCCGTCGGCCAGGCACTGCCGGGTGCCGAACACCTGCGTGATCTGGTGCGCGTAGGCCGACCGCAGGAGCAGGGCCACCCGCTCGCCGGGCCGGTCAGGGTTCTCCGCGCGGCGCAGCACCCGGCGGGCGTGGTCCGCGGATTCCTCCACCGTGTACTCGCGGTGCCGCTGGGCCGGGGTCGGATTGGTGAACAGCGCGCTCAGCACGGCGATGTCGCTGTCCGGCTCTTCCTCCACCGTCACCTCCACGAGCTCCCGCGCCACCTGCGAGGGGGCCTCGCCGGAGAGCCGGGCCGCCGCGAGGCAGGTCTCCGCCTTGCTCGCGAAGACCTCGTACCGTATGGAGAGGTCGGCGTCCTGACGGTGCGCCAGCTCCCACAGGACCACGGAGTCGCCGTCGGACAGCAGGTAGGCGTGCCGGTGTATCTCCCGCCACGGCCCCGCCGACGGGTTGCGGCGGGCGGTGTGGAGGGTGGACCTGTGGGCGAGCGCCGTGCCCAGCCGCTCGACCAATTCGTCCGGCAGGTCGAAGGAGTTGAGGGCGCGGCCCAGGAGTCGGTCGAGGTGCGCCTCGGTTGTCTCGTGTGGATCGCTCAAGGTGGGTCTCCAGGCCGTCGCAGCTTGTCACTTCGCGGAAGCTCAACGTAGCCCCTGGGTCTGACATCACGTCCGGGGTTCGGCAAAACGTCCGGGAAGCGCCAGGGGTTCCAGCCACCCCTTCAGGTCAACCTCCATGTCGATGAGCATGGTTGGGCCGGATAGCGGGCACAAGGGCGGGAGCATGACCGTATGGCAACAAATACCGTGGGCGTCCCCCGCCAGCAGGGCCGGCCCCACAACCGCAAGGACGCAGAACCGATCGCAGCCCCCCGCGCGCTGGCCTGGCTGCTGCTGCTCACCGGAGCCGCCGGAGTGCTGGCCGCCTGGGTCATCACCCTGGACAAGTTCCTGCTGCTGGAGAACCCGGACTTCAAGCCCGCGTGCAGTCTCAATCCGGTGGTTTCCTGCGGCAGCGTCATGAAGAGCGAGCAGGCGGCGGCCTTCGGCTTCCCGAACCCGATGCTGGGGCTGGTCGCCTACGGGGCGGTCGTGTGCGTCGGCGCCGGCCTGCTGGCCGGGGCCCGCTACCGCGGCTGGTTCTGGCTCGGTCTGGGCGCCGGCATGCTCTTCGGCGTCGGATTCTGCTCCTGGCTCATGATCCAGTCGCTCTACGAGATCAACGCGCTCTGCCTGTGGTGCTGCCTGACCTGGCTGGCCACCCTGCTGATGTTCTGGGCGGTCACCGCCCACACCGTCCGTACGGGGATCCTCCCCGCACCCGCGCCGGTGCGGAACTTCTTCGCCGACTTCGGCTGGGCCCCGCCCGCCCTGCACACCGGCGTGATCGGGATGCTGATCCTGACCCGGTGGTGGGACTTCTGGACCGGCTGATCCCACCGGACCGGCCGACGACATGCGAGGGCCCCGGCAGCTGGACGCTGCCGGGGCCCTCGTCACGTCACACCGCAACTTCGAACGCGTCGCTCCACGGGCGCCGAGTATGTGGACCTCGGGATCCCGGACCGTAGGTCGGGAGCGGAGATCAGCTGCCGGCGGAGAGGTTGCCCGAGAGGACCGGGATGTTGCTGAGGATGTGCGAGAGCGGCTCGTCACCCTTGGCCTGGGTGGAGTTCTCGGTGCACTGCTGGTTCTGCGGGTTGGACAGGACGTTGATGTCCTGAACACCGATGTTGAGCGCGGCGATCAGGGACTGGGCGTTGACCTTGGCCGGCAGACCGATGCAGGGCTTGTTCAGGGTCCCCTGGACGACGCCGAGCTGCGGGCTCATGTCACCGTGCGTCTTCTGGTTGCCGTACGCCTGCACGGCGCCGTTCCCGTTGACGGTGTTGATCCCGTTGTCGTTGCCGATCGCCATGGCGGGGGCGGCAGCAGCAGCGCCCGCGCCGACGGCGGCGGCGGTGACCGCGGCAGCAGTCATGATCTTCTTGAGCATCTTGATCCTTTTGTCGCACGAGTGCCCGCTAGTGGAGCGCCCTGATCAACTGCCTTCGTGAAGGGTTGGTTCCGCTGCTTCACTCAAACGGCCTGTCTGCGTGCAGGTTTTCCCCGGGTGGGGTGAGCCGCCCCCGGACGCGTGCGCGAAGCCCGCACGCACCCCGCAGCGGGGTGCCGGGCCGCGCGCTCGTGTTGCGCTCCGTGGAACCCCTTCGCACGGTGGGTAAGGAGGCGGATCGCTCGGGTCCGCTTCTGAGCGACCACGAGAAGGAACACCCATGCACCGCACCAAGGCCTCCCGCATCCGCGTCCTCGTCCCGTCGGCCCTGGCGGTCGTCATACTCACCGGCGCGGCAGCTCCGGCGGGCGCCGCGGAAGGTGCCGGAGCCGCCGCGAACCGGGTGGCGGCCGCCCAGGAGGAGATCAAGGAGAGGGTGGCGGCGGCGGGTCCCGTCGAAGACGCCCTCGCCGCGGTCTCCAAGATCCTGGAGGACCTGACCAAGAGCCTGGGCACCCTGCTCCCGGGGATCAAGATCCCCGAGATCAAACTGCCCGCGCTCCCGTCCCTGCCGCAGCTCCCCGCGATCCCGGGGCTCCCCGACCTGCCGGTCCCGGCGCTTCCGGAGGTGCCGGTCCCCGAGATCCCCGGAGTCCCGGCACTCCCGGCGCTCCCGGTCGCCGATCCCGCGGCTCCGCCCGCGGGCGCGGTGCCCGCGGTGCCGGCGGTACCCGGTACGCCCACGGGCATCGTCCCGGAGATCCCGTCGTTCGCCGAGTTCCTTCCGTAGGGACCCGGATCCGTACACGGATCCGCACGCGGTTACGACTATTGGGCTGAACAGGTCTGATCGCGTGCGGAACCGTGTCGTCTGGGGAGGTGGACCGTTTCGCTCGATGTGAGCCTCGGAATCGGGGCAGAACGTCGAAGAGAAGGTGCACTTCCCATGAACACTGCCAAGAAGGCCGCCCTGGTCCTGGCCACCGCTGGTCTCGCCGCGGCCGGTGCCGCCGGTTCCGCAATGGCCGACTCCCAGGCCGAGGGTGCGGCCGTGGGTTCCCCCGGTGTCCTCTCGGGCAACCTGGCGCAGGTCCCGGTCCACATCCCGGTCAACGTCTGCGGCAACTCCGTGAACGTGATCGGCGCCCTGAACCCGGCGTTCGGCAACGTCTGCGTCAACGACTGACGTTCGACGCACCACGTGACTGTGGGCGCCACCGGCCTCGCCGGTGGCGCCCACAGTCATGTCGGCAGGAGAACGGGCCGGACGGTCAGTGCTTGGCCCCGCCGTTGAGCTTCACTCCGCCGAGCAGCGGGGAGGCCTGGGTGGCCCCGTTGGCGAGGTTCATCACCTCGGCCGGAGCGTCGTTGCGGACCTCGTTGACCTTCTGGACGGTGGTGACGACCTTCTCGACGCTCTCGCCCTGCTCGGCCAGTCCGTTGCCCACGGTCTGGGGCAGCGCCGCCGATACCGGGTTCACGGAGTCGGTGACCGCCGTCAGCCCGCTCGTCAGGCTCATGGGGACGGCCGGCGCCTCGGTGGTTGCGAAGGCGGGAGAGGTGGCGCCGAGGGCGGCGACGGAGCCGACGACGACTGCGGCGACCTTCGAGAGCTTCATTTTCAAAATCCTTTTCCATGGGTGACCGGTGGCGACCAGCGGCGACCGTCGCGCCACTTTCGCCGTGGTTAACGATTCCCCGGCGCCACGGAAACGCGGAACCGAACACGGCAACGGCCGGAGAATCCGACAAGGGACTCTCCGGCCGATATTTTTTCTGATTACCGGTATTGCCGTCAGGCGGCGTTACGGGACCTGCGGTACAGAATGGCGCCGCCCAGGATCAGGGCCGAGGCCAGGGCCGCGGCGCCGGCGGGCTGACCGGCGCCGGTCTCCGCCAGCTCCTGCCGCGCGGGGGCCGCGGGGACCGCCGCCACGGGAACGGCCTCGGGCGCGGGTGCGGGTCCCGGCGCGGGAACCGGGGCCGGGGCGGGCGCCGGGGCAGGGGCGGGCGCCGGGGCGGGCAGCGGCGCCGGGGGAAGCTCGACGGGCAGGTCACCGGCGGGGCCCGCCGGCGGCTGGTCGGCCGGGGGCACTACCGGCGCCGGGTGCTCCACGACCTGGCTGCCGTGCGGGGGCATCGGCGCGGGAGCCTCCTCCACCGGAGCCGGGAGCGTGTGCGGAGCCTCCTCCACTACGGGCGCGGGCGCCGGAAGCGGCTGCGGGGCCTCCTCGACCGGTGCCGGTACGGGGGCAGGTGCCGGTGCCGGTGCCGGTGCCGGTGCCGGAACGGGCTCCGGCTGCGGCGCGGGTGCCTGCTCCACGGGCGCGGGAGCGGGCGCGGGCGCCGGAGCGGGCGCCGGGTGCTCCGCCTCGGGCGCGGGCAGCGGCTGCGGCGCGGGGGGCGCGTGCTGGGTGGCCGGGGCCGGGGGCTGCTCGGCGTGCGGCGCCGGCTCGTGCTGCGGCCGGGGCTCGGGCTTCTCCGGGGCGGGGTGGTCGTCGCACTCCTCCTCGCCGGAGTCGCCGGAGTCTCCGTAGCCGCCCTGCGGCCCGGGCCCGTGGTCCTCGTGGCCGCCCTGCGGCCCGGGTCCGTCGTCGCCGTAGCCGCCCTGCTGCTCGGGTCCGCGGTCGCCGTAGCCGCCCTGCTCGTGCCGGTCCTCGTGCTCGTCGCGCCGGTCGTGCTGGTCGCGCTGGTTGACGTAGTGCCGGACCTGCTCGGCCTGCTGCGGGCTGAGGTAGCGCTCGTAGTCGTGGCCGGCGTCGGAGCCGGTCGTGGTGGCGCAGTTGTTGCCCATGGCGGGGTTGAGGCCCGCCCCGGCGTCCACGGTGTTGCCGCACACGTTCGGCGAGAAGGTGATCGGTACCGAGACGCTGTTGCCGGCCAGCACGCCCGGTGAATGGGAGGCCTCGGCCATCGCCCCGGGTTGTGCGTAGGCCGCGCCGGTCGCGATCGACAGCAGACTCGACGCAGCGGCCGCGGTGAGCACCCCCTTGCCCAGTACCTGTCGGCTCAGTACCTGTCGCATGGGTCCTTCCCTGTCTACCGGCCCTGCGGCCGGTGCTGAATCGAAGGTGGCCTCGGAGTGCACCGCCGTGCACTCCGAGGCCACCCCGAGGAGGTCTGCCCTTGCGGGCACAGGCGCTTCGTCAGGCGTTGACGCAGGTGTTGCCGAACGAGGGGTTCAGCAGGGCGATCACGTTGACGGTGTTGCCGCAGACGTTGACCGGGACGTGGACCGGGACCTGGAGCACGTTGCCGGACAGGACGCCCGGGGAGCCGACGGCCTTGCCGTCCGCAGCCGCGTCGGCCATGGCGGGGGAGGCGGCACCGGCGGCCATGAGAATGCCGGCGGCCAGCACCACTGCCTTCTTGTACGTCATTTGTTTTCGTTTCCTTCCCGCAGAGGTCTATCCGCTGCAGAAATAACAACGAGTGGGTCCGGGAAAAGAAACCGGGGATTTTTGCGCGCCTCCGGCCAATTCACTCAGATGCTCGTGCGTCCTGAATTGTGGCCGGATTCTTCTGGTTGCTCCAGGGTCCCTATTCGGGTCCCGACATGCGGCGGGGCCGCCGCGACCCGAAGGTGCGACGGCCCCACTGGCGCGGTGCTGTGTCAGCTGGCGCGGTCTGTCAGCTGCCGTTGGAGACGTTGCCGGACAGGACCGGGATGTTGCTGAGGATGTGCGAGAGAGCCTCGTCGCCCTTGGCCTGGGTGGAGTTCTCGGTGCACTGCTGGTTCTGCGGGCTGGACAGGACCGGGATGTCCTGGACGCCGACGTTGACCAGAGCCAGGACGGACTGGACGTTGGCCTTGGCGGGCAGGGCGATGCAGGGCTTGTTGAACGAGCCCTGGATGAGCGCCATCTGCGGGCTCATGTTGCCGTAGGTCGCCTGGTTGCCGTAGATCTGCGAGGCGCCGTTGCCGTTCACGGTGTTGATGCCGTTGTCGTTGCCGATGGCCATGGCCTGCGGGGCCATGGCGGCACCCAGACCGACGAACGAGGCGGCAACCGCTGCGCCGGCCGCAAACTTCTTGATCATGATGGTCCCTTTTTTGCAGGATTGCCCGGTACTCAAGCACTCGGATCAACGGCGCAACGGTGGTTTGGGTTGCGTCTCTTCACTCGTATGCCGAAGTTTCGGGCGGCACGGTTGACGTCAGGCGTTGACGCAGGTGTTGCCGAACGCGGGGTTCAGCAGGGCGATCACGTTCACGGTGTTGCCGCAGACGTTCACCGGGACGTGGACCGGGACCTGGAGCAGGTTGCCGCTCAGGACGCCGGGGGACTCGCCGGTGAAGCCGTTCGCCGTCGCGCCGTCGCCGCCGTGCGCGGAGGCGAGGCCCGCGCCGCCCATCAGCAGCGCGGTGCTCGCGACCGCCAGGGTGGTGCCGCGCACCAGCCTCTTCTTCATCTCCGTTTTTCCTTTCTGTTCGAACAATGGTGCAACCCATAACGACCCGCCCGTCTCCAGGGTGCGTGTTATCGCCCAAAAGGCCGTACGGGCGAGTCCGGCGTGATTTCCCTCCTGACTTCTGACAAAGTTCACTCCTGTTTTGTCCCCTTGATCGAAAATGGAGACAGGGTCATGGGTTCCTCCCGCAGAATCCTCGGCACGCTCGGTCTGCTGTCCTGCCTCACGCTTTCGGTGAACGCGCCCCTCGCCAGTGCGAATGCCGGTGCCGCCGCACCGCCGGGTGCGCGAGGTCCGCAGGTCAAGGAGGCGCCCCGGGTGCCTTTCACCCAGCGTTACCAGGCGGTGCAGCACGGCGGCCTGGTCCGGGCCTCGAACTCGTCCATCGGCTGCCGCGCGGTGGAGTCCGAGCAGGCCGAGCCGTGCGCCGCGGTCAACAAGGGCGCGGCCGGGACCAACGGCGACTACGAGATGTTCTACGACGAGGTCGACAAGGACCCGGACACCTACAACTCCACCCGGGCCGAGCTCAAGGTCCCGGCGGGCGCGAAGGTCTCGTACGCCCGGCTGTACTGGGGCGGGAACCTGCGGGTCGGCGAGCAGAAGCCGCCGCAGGACAACGGCCGGGTGCTCGTCGCCGAGCCGGGCGGCGCCTACAAGGAAGTGCTGGCCGACACGGCGATCGGGCACCGCAGCGACGCGGCCGGCGATGCCTACCAGGCCTCCGCCGACGTGACCCCGCTGGTCCGCAAGGGCGGCGCCGGGATGTGGACGGTGGCCCAGCTGAACATCGCCATGGGGCACTCGGACATGGGCGCCTGGGGCGGCTGGACGCTGGTGGTGGCCTACGAGCACCCGCAGGAGCCGGTGCGCAGGGTCTCGATCTGGGACGGCTTCGAAGGGCTGGCCGCGGGGGCCGGCGAGGCGGCGGGCGAGACGGTGGAGCTCGCTGGTCTGGACGCGGCGCCCGGTGCGCGGGGGCGGGTCGGGGTGGTCGGGTACGACGGCGACCGCGGAACGCTCGGGGATTCACTCACGGTGACCGCCGACAGCGGCCGCAGGGTCAGTCTCAGTGACGGAGAAAATCCTTTTAATGATGTTATGAATTCCACGATCACGGAATTCGGAGATCACTCGTTCGTGCGACAGCCCGAACATATGAATAACCTCGGATATGACGCGGACGTGTTCGACCTGAGCCCCGCCCTGTCCGGAGGTGCCCGCAGCCTGACCTTCGGGTTCACAGGCGAAAACCAGGGTCATTTCCTCGGTGTGCTCTTCGTTCAGACAGACGCGCGCCGCTGAACGCAGGAGACCACTCCACGTGCCGACACAGCCTTCTTCACCTCCTCCTTCTCCCTCCCCTTCCCGGCCTCCGGCCGTCCTCCACCTCGTCCAGCCGGTCGAGGGCGGGGTCGCCCGCGTCGTCGTCGACCTCGTACGCGCCCAGTCCGCGGCCGGCCTGCGGACCTACGTCGGCTGCCCGCGCGGCGGACAGCTCGCGGACGCCGCCCGCGAGGCCGGGGCCGAGGTGCTCACCTGGCGTGCCGGGCGGGCCCCCGGACCGGGCCTGGCCGCCGAAGTGCTCGGCGCGCGCCGCCTGATCGGCCGGGTCCGGCCCGACATCCTGCACGCCCACAGCGCCAAGGCCGGCCTCGCCGGACGGCTCGCCGTCCGCGGGTCCGTCCCGACCGTCTTCCAGCCGCACGCCTGGTCCTTCGACGCCGTGGGCGGGGCCACCGCCGCGCTCGCGCTGCGCTGGGAGCGCTTCGGGGCCCGTTGGGCCGACCGGGTGCTCTGCGTCAGCGAGGCCGAACGCCGCACCGGCGAGTCCGAGGGGATCGCCGCCCGCTGGTCGGTGATCCGCAACGGCGTCGACCTCCGCCACTTCCGCCCCGGCGGCCCGGACCCCGTCCGGGACAAGGCCAGGGCCCGCGCCGAACTTCCGCTCCCCGCCGCCTTCCTGGGGGAGGGGCCGCTCGCCGTCTGCGTCGGCCGGCTCTGCCAGCAGAAGGGGCAGGACGTCCTGCTGCGTGCCTGGCCGGAACTGCTCGGAGCCGTTCCCGGGGCCCGTCTGGTGCTCGTCGGGGACGGCCCCGACATGGAACGGCTGCGCCGCGGGGCCCCGCCCTCGGTCCACTTCGCGGGGGCCGCCTTCGACATCCGGCCGTGGCTTCGGGCCGCCGATCTCGTTGTACTGCCGTCGCGGTGGGAAGGCATGGCGCTCGCCCCGCTCGAAGCCATGGCCTGTGGCCGACCGGTTCTGGTCTCCGACGTCAGCGGTGCCAGGGAGAGCCTCCCGCCCGGCCAGGGACGGCTGTGCCTGGTGGAACCGGAGGACCCGACGGCCCTGGCCAAGGCCCTGGGCGGGCTGCTCGCCGAGCCGCGGCTGCTCGCCGCACTCGGGGAACAGGCCGAGCGGCACGCGCGGATGGAATTCGACGTGCGGCGCACCACGGACGCGGTCACCGGTCTGTATCACGAACTGCTGGGCAGGCCCCGGCCCTTGAACCAGGAGCGCATCAGCCGATGACGATGGACAGCGCACCCGCCCGGCACACCGGGCAGGGCGGTACGGGGCCCGGCGGCATCACCGGCATCACCAGTGGTGCCGGCGTGACCGGCACGAGCACCGCCGGCGCCGCCGCCGCGACCAGTACGGCCACCAGTACCGCCGCCGGCGTCACCGCCGTCCGCCGTTCCGTGACCGCCATCCACCCCCCGCGCGGGCCCAGGGCCGACCGCGCCCGGGCCACCGTACGGCCGGGGCGGGTGCGCCGCCGGGACGGCATCGCCCCGCTGCTGGCCGCCGACGCCTTCGCCGCCGCGGCGACGGTGGCGGCGCTGCCCGGAGCGGAGCTGCCCCTCGGGGCGGCCGCTCCCCTCGCCCTGGCCCTGGTCGGGCTGCACGCGCAGGCCGGGCTGTACCGGCCTCGGCTCGCCCCCTCCGCGCTCCTCGAACTGCCCGCGCTCGCCGGGCGGGCCGCCGCCGTGTGGTGCGCGGCCGCCGCCGTGCTGGCCGCCGCCGCCCCGGGCGACGCCCTGGGCTGGAGCGCGCTGCTCGGCGCCGTCTGCGTCCAGGTCGTACTGGCCTGCGCGGGGCGCGGAGTCGTCAACCAGCTCCGCCGCCGCACCCGCGCCCGCCGTCCCGCCTCCGCGCTGGTCGTCGGACCCGGCGCCGGGGCGAGCGCGGTCGCCGCCGCCCTGCACGGGCGCCCCGAGTACGGACTGCGCCCCGTGGGGCTCGCGGACACCGGGACCGACGGGGAGGGGGCCGCGGGAGTGCCCGTACTGGCCACCCACGAGGACATCCGGCGGGCCGTCATCCAGAACTCCGTCCGGCACGCCGTCTTCACCCGCCCGCCCGAGGCCGACGAACGCACGGCCTCCCTGGTCCGGCTCTTCCACGACCACGGCTGCCGGCTCTGGCTCGCCGACCCGGCGGGCACCGCCAAGGTCACCGGGATGCGCGTCGCGCAGCCCGCAGACCAGCTGTGGGGGTACGCCGTGCAGCCGCTGCTGCCGCGTCCGGGCCGGCCGGTCGAGCGGTACGCGAAGCGGGTCATCGACTCCTCGCTCGCCGCGATCGCGCTGCTCGCCGCCGCGCCCGTGATGGGCGTCTGCGCGCTGGCCGTACGGATCTCCGACGGGCCCGGGGTGATCTTCCGGCAGGAGCGGGTCGGGCTGTACGGACGCCCCTTCACCCTGCTGAAGTTCCGCACCCTGCGCGCCGACGCGCACGAGTCCGCCACCCGCTGGACGGTCGCGGGCGACTGCCGGATGAGCCCGGTCGGCTCCTTCCTGCGCAAGTCCTCGCTGGACGAGCTGCCGCAGCTGTGGAACGTGGTCACGGGTGACATGAGCCTGGTCGGTCCGCGCCCCGAACGGCCCTTCTTCGTGGCCAAGTTCAGCAGCGTCCACCCCGGGTACGAGGCCCGGCACCGGATGCCGGTCGGCATCACCGGCCTCGCCCAGATCAACGGGCTGCGCGGGGACACCTCCATCGAGGACCGGGCGCGCTTCGACAACCACTACATCGACACCTGGTCGCTGTGGCAGGACCTGTGGATCCTGGCCCGCACCGCGGCCTCCTTCTTCCGCTTCCGGCTGGGGGGCAGCTAAAGCATGAGCCTTGCCGCACCGACGTCCCCGACGTCATGGTCCTGCCCGGACACCGCCGATCTGCTGCGCCGGCACTGGCCGCTGCTGCCGCTCGCCGCGACCGTACTGGCCCTGCTGGTCCCCGTGCCGGCGGGTGACGCCACCGCCTCCGGGAAGGTCGGTCCGGCCGACGCCGCCTCGCTGCTGCTCGTCTTCGTCTGCGCGGTCCAGGCCCTGCGGGGCCGGGTCCGGCCGCTGAGCCCGCTGGGGGTGACCGTCCTCGGCCTCCCGGCCGTCGGGCTCGCCGTCGCGACGGTGACCGCGGGGGACCCGTACGCGGCCCTGCCCGGGTTCGTGCGCTACCTCCAGGTGTTCGTGCTGGTCCCGGCGGCGATCGTGCTGCTGGTGCGCAGCGCCTCGGAGTTCCGGCTGGCCGCGGGGTGCTTCGTGGTGCTGGCACTGGTCCAGGGAGCGGTGGGCGTGGTGCAGTTCGCCACCCACACCGGGGCCTCGTACCAGGGCGAGGACATCCGCGCCGTGGGCACCTTCGGACCCGGCGACGTCATGGGCATGGCCACGGTCGTGGCCTACGGCCTGGTCGTCGCGACGGCCGGCGCGCTCGCGCCGGGGCTCCCGGCGCGGGTCCGGCGGGCCTCGGGCGCGGCGGCGCTGGTCCTGGTGCTCCCGCTGGTGCTGTCCTTCAGCCGGGGTGCCTGGATCGCGACCTTCGCCGCGGCCGGGCTGGTGATGGCGCTGGCCGGGATCCGGCGGGCACTGAAGGTGCTCCTCGCCCTGGCCGCCGCCGGGGTGGTGCTCGTGGGCGGCTTCGGCGTCGGCTCCGCGATGGTCGCGGAGCGGCTGAACTCGATCACGCAGGTCTCCGACGCCCCCGACCAGTCGGTCACCGACCGCTACACGATGTGGGCCGCGGCCGGGTCGATGTGGCGCGAGATGCCGGCGGTGGGGGTGGGGCTGAAGGGATTCCCGGCCAACCGGGACTCGCACTCCGGGCTGGCGCTGTCCTCCGGCAGCGACACCGCGGGCGCGGGACAGGGCTACATCCGCCAGCCGCTGCTGTCCCCGCACAACATGTACCTGCTGGTGCTGAGCGAGCAGGGGCTGATCGGGCTCATCGCCCTGACGGGCGGCTGGCTGGCCCTGCTGGTGGCCGGCCTGCGGCGGTGCCTGTCGGGATCCTCCGCGGTACGGGACTGCGGGCTGGTCGCGACCGGCCTGCTCGTGTGGCAGCTCACCGACTTCCTCTACGCGGACATCGGGGGCCCGTCGACCGTCCTGACCGGAGTGATCATCGGCCTGGCGGCCTGGTGGGCCCTCCCCTCCGGGGGCGGAACCGGTGAGCTCGTCCCCGCCGGCCGGGCCCGTGTCGGGGCCCGTGTCCGTGCCCGTGGACGCAGGCGCGCCGACGCGGCCGCCTCCGGTCGCGGTCCGGGCGCGCCCGCCCGGGCCGCGGTCCCCGAGGGTGCGGCCGGCCGGTGACGGATACGACGCCCTGGCGGCGGCCCGCAGCCGCGGCGACCGAGGTCGCCGCGGCTGCGGGCCGTCCGACGCACCCGCCCCTGCCCCCCGCGGCCACCGCTGCGCCGTCCATGGGGCAGGCCGAGATGACGAGCCGCGTGGCCGCCTCCGGCGGGCCGCTGTCCGCCGGACGCGGCGCCGCGCACGTGGGCATGCCCGCCCCCGCCGGCGACGCCGGAGCCGGCCGTGTCGTGGCCACCGGCCGCCCCGGCCCGGGACTCGACCGGGCCGCCGTCGCTCCGGGTCCGGGGCCCGCCGGGTCCGTCGGGACCGCGCCGCCGGGCGGGGAGCCGGGCGCCGCGGAAGCGGTGCGCGGGCCCGTACTGGGCCCTGCGGCGGCCGGGTCCCTGCGGGCCGGGCCGGGCCGGGATCCGGGCGCCGCCGCCGGGCGGGACGACGGCGTGCGCGCCGCGGCCGGGGGCGGGCGCCGGGACGGTGGCCCCGAGGAGCCGGCCGACGGGGCCCGCTCGGGGAGCGGCGGCGCGCTCGCCAAGGCGGCCGCGGTCACCGCCGGACTCACCGCCGCCGGGGCCGTGTTCGGGCTGGTCCGCGACCAGACCATCGCGCACCTCTTCGGAGCCGGGCACGACAGCGACGCCTTCCTCATCGCCTGGACCGTCCCCGAGATGGCCTCGACGCTGCTCATCGAGGACGCCATGGCCCTGCTGATGGTGCCCGCCTTCAGCTACGCCCTGGCCCGCCGGGCCTCCAGCAGGGCCGGGCTCACCCGGCAGGAGGCCCGCGCGCAGGATCCCGTACGCCTGCTCGTGGGGGCCACGCTGCCGCGGCTGCTGGTGCTCCTGGCCGCCGTGGCCTCCGTGCTCATCGTCGCCGCGCCGCTCGTCGTGGGCGTGCTCGCGCCGGGGCTGCCCGACCCCGGGCTCGCCGTCGAATGCACCCGGTGGACCGCTCTGACCGTGCTGTCCTTCGGAGTGGCCGGCTACTTCAGCGCCGCACTCAGAGCGCACCGCTCCTTCGTGCCGCCCGCCGCCATCTACGTGTCCTACAACGTCGGCATCATCGGGACCATGGTCGCCCTGCACGCCCTGTGGGGGGTGCGCGCCGCGGCCGCCGGGGTCGCCGTCGGCGGAGTGCTGATGGTCCTGGTCCAACTGCCCGCCTTCATCCGCAACGTGGGCTTCGGACCGCCCCGGGCCGTGCTGGCTGCGGGTCCCCCGCGCAGCCAGCGCGACCGGGACCGGCCGACGCTGATCGCCTTCGGGGTCATCGCCCCGGTCATCTTCTTCGCCGTGTTCCGCCAGTCCCAGGTGCTCGTCGAGCGGTTCCTCGCCGCCGGGCTGCCGCCCGGGGCCATCTCGCACCTCAACTACGCCCAAAAAGTCGCGCAGATGCCCATGGTGCTCTCCCTCATGATCTGCACCGTCACCTTCCCCGTGGTCGCCCAGGCCATGGCCGGCGGGGAGCGGGAGAAGGCCCGCAGGCGGGTCGAGCAGGACCTCGCGCTCGCCTCGCTCGCCGTCCTCATGGGCACCGCACTCGTCATCGGGTACGCCCCCCAGATCATCCACGTCCTCTTCGAACGCGGGGCGTTCACCCACGCCGACACCGAGGCCACCGCCTCCGTCATGCGGGTCTACGGCCTCGGGCTGCTCGGCCACTGCCTCGTCGGGGCGCTCTCGCGGCCCTTCTTCTCCACCGCCCGGCCCACCTGGTTCCCCGCCCTCGCCATGGGCGCCGGACTCCTCGTCAACATCGTCGCCGGAGCCTTCGCCGTCGGCTGGTGGGGCACCTACGGGATCGCCGCCGCCAACGCCGCCGGCATCTCCACCACCGCGGCGCTGCTGCTCACCGGCCTCGGCTCGCGGATCATCGCCATCCAGGTCCGCCGGGTCGCCATCAGTATCGGCCGGCTCTCCGTCGCGGCCCTCGCCGCCTGCGCCACCGGCTGGATCGCCGGGCCGATGATCCCCGACCCGCTGGTCAGCGCCGCCCTCGGCTGCCTGCTGGTCCCGGCCATGTTCGGAGCCACCGGCATGGCCATGAGGGCCCTGGAGGTCACCGCCCTGCCGGGCCAGCTCGCCCAGCTCACCGCTCACCTCACCTCCCAGCTCACCCAGAGGTTCCGCAATGTCCGCTGACACCGAAACGGCGCCCCGCGCCGCGGCGGCCCCCGCCCGCCGCACCGGCGCGCCGTGGGTCCTGATGTACCACTCCGTCGCCGAGTTCACCGATCCCGCGGAGGACCCGTACGGCATCACCGTCACCCCGCACGCGCTGGAGGCCCAGCTGCTGTGGCTGCGCTCCCGGGAGCTGCGCGGGGTGTCCGTCGGCGAGCTGCTGCGGGCCCGCGCCGCCGGACGGGGCGCCGGGCTGGTCGGGCTGACCTTCGACGACGGCTACACCGACTTCCTGACCCGCGCGCTGCCGCTGCTGCGCCGCTACGACTGCACCGCCACCCTCTTCGTCCTGCCCGGGCGGCTCGGCGTGGACAACGTCTGGGACCCGCTCGGCCCCCGCAAGCCCCTCCTCACCGCCGAGGGCATCCGCGAAGTCGCCGCCGCCGGACAGGAGATCGGCTCGCACGGGCTGCTCCACCAGGACCTCACCGCGGCCCCCGACGACGTACTGGCGCAGGAGCTGCGCGGCAGCCGCGAGCTGATCCGGGAGCTGACCGGGACGCTGCCCGCCGGATTCTGCTACCCGTACGGGCACCTCGACGCGCGGGTCGTCGCCGCGACCCGGGCCGCCGGGTACGGGTACGCCTGCGCCATCGACCCCGGCCGGCTCGCCGGACCCCACGCGATGCCCCGCACCCACATCAGCCAGGCCGACGGCGGCCCCCGCCTGCGGATCAAGCAGGTGCGCCACCAGGTGCGCGAGCTGCGGCGGGCGGTGCACCTGTGAGCCCCGGGAAGGTGCTGCACGTCATCACGGGGCTCGGCGTCGGCGGAGCCGAACAGCAACTGCGGCTGCTGCTGCGGCACATGCCGATGCGCTGCGACGTCCTGACGCTGACCAACCCAGGGCCGGTCGCGGAGGGGCTGCGCGCGGACGGGGTGCGGGTCGTGCACCTCGGGATGCGCGGCAACCGCGACCTGGGGGCGATGCCGAAGCTGGTCAAGTTCATCCGGCGGGGCCGCTACGACCTGGTCCACACCCACCTGTACCGGGCCTGCGTGTACGGGCGCCTCGCGGCCCGGCTCGCGGGCGTACGGGTGAGCGTGGCGACCGAACACTCCCTGGGCGCGGGCGAGATCGAGGGCCGCCCGCTGACGGGCGGGGTGCGCGGCCTGTACCTGGCGAGCGAGCGGCTGGGAGCCGCGACCGTGGCCGTATCGGACACCGTGGCGGCCCGCCTGGAGGCCTGGGGGGTGCCGGCGGGGCGGGTGCACGTGGTGCCGAACGGGATCGAAGCCGTGCGGTTCCGCTTCGACGAGGGCGTACGGCGGGCCACCCGGACCCGGACCGGACTGCCCGAACGGGCCTTCGTGGTCGGCGGCGTCGGCCGGCTGGTGCCGGGGAAGCGGTTCGACGTCCTGGTCCGGGCGGTGGCCGCGCTGCCCGGCGCGCACCTGCTGCTCGCCGGGGACGGGCCGGAGCGGGCGGCGCTGCGCCGGCTCGCCGCGGAGCTCGGGGCGCAGAGCCGGATCCACCTCCTGGGGGAGCGGGATCCGCTGGGCGACAGCACCGACGGGCGGACCCCGGGGATTCCGGCGCTGCTGGCGGCGATGGACGTGTTCGTGTCCCCGTCGAAGGAGGAGGCCTTCGGGCTCGCGGTGATCGAGGCGCTGGCGGCGGGGCTGCCGGTGCTGCACGTCACCTGCCCGGCGATCGACGACCTGCCCGCGGCGCAGGCGCCCGGGGCGCGGCGGATCGGCACCGGCACGGAGGAGCTCGTCGCGGCGCTGCGGGGGCACATGGAGGCCGGCGTCCGGCGGCTGCCGCCGCCCGGGGTGGTGCGGCGCTACGACATCGGCCGGAGCGCGGAGCAGCTGCTGCGGGTGTACGACCTGGCGATGGCCGGCTCGCCGGCCGGGTCCCGGAGGGCGGTGGCGCTGCCCGGTCCCGGCCGGGGGTCTCGGGGCGCCGACCCGGCAGGTCCGGACCGTGCGGCGCCGTTGCCGGGGGCCGGCCCCCGGACCCCTGCTCCTCACACGCCGGAGGTCCTGGATTTGGCCCAGGCCGGCTCGGGCCGTGCGGCGCCGTTGCCGGGGGCCGGCCCCCGGACCCCTGCTCCTCACATGCCGGAGGGGCTGAGTTTGGCCCGGGAGGGGCTGGATGTGCCCCCGGCGGGGCTGGGTCTGCCCGCCGCCGGTGGCGACATCGGCTGAGCCGAACCCGTAGGGGCCCGGACCGGGTCCCGAAGCAAGTACACGTCCACCAGGAAAGAGGCACGCACATGGCGGACACCGCCGACCAGAAGAAGTCCACCCACCGGCGCCGGGTACGGCTGCTGCCGCCGCCCGCGTGGTGGCCGCTGCCCGCCGCCGCGCTGCTGGGGCTCGCCGCCGGCGGGGCGTACGGGGTGCTCAAGGCGCCCGAGTACGCCGCCACCAGTTACGTCGTCGCGGTTCCCGACGACACCACCGAGCCGGCCACCGCCCTCGGCTTCGCCCAGGCCTACGCCCGCATCGCCACCAGCAGTTCGACCCTCGCCTACGCCCAGCCCCGCGCGGGCATCGGCGTGCAGAAGCTGCGGACCCAGGTCCGCGCCGAGACCTCTCCCGAGTCCCCGATGATCGCCATCACCGGGACCGCGAAGAGCGCCGGCGAGGCGGCCGACATCGCCAACGCCGTGGCCGACGCCCTCTCGCTGAGCAGCAACCAGGCCGCCAAGAACACCGGCGTGCAGCTGCTCCTCTTCAACCAGGCCGTCGCGCCCAGCGCCCCCGCCTCCGCGTCCCCCGCCCTCAGCGGGGCCGTCGGCCTGTGCGCCGGCGGGCTGCTGGGCGGGCTGTGGCTGCTGGCCCGGCCGACGGCCGCCCGGCGGCGCGGCGAGGGTCCCGTCGGGGGGCTCGTCGAGGAGACCCCCGCGGAGACCGTCGAGGAGTACGCCTCGCTGCCCGCGCAGGGTGAGCCGGCCGCGGCCAAGGAGAAGGAGTCGGTGCGATGACCACCGGCTCCGCCGGGGCCCTGTCGGTGACGCTGTGCCGCGATCCCCGGCAGTTCGCCGCGCTGGAGGAGCCGTGGAACCGGCTCGCCCGCGCCTGTCCCACCGCCACCCCGTTCCAGAGCCACGCCTGGCTGCACTCCTGGTGGCTGTCCTACGGCAAGGACGGCCGGCTCCGCATCGTCCTGGTGCGGCGCGGGGAGGAGCTGGTCGGTGCGGCCGCGCTGATGCTCGTACACCGGCCGCTGCCGCTGCTCGTGCCCCTCGGCGGGGGCATCACCGACTACTTCGACGTGCTCGTGGCCGCGGAGTGCGCCGACCAGGTCGTCCCGGCCCTGGCCAACGGCCTGCACCGGGCCGCCCGGGGCGCCGTCGTGGACCTGCGCGAGGTGCGGCCCGGGGCCGCCGCGGAGGCCGTGTACGCGGCCTGGCCCGGGATCGGCAGCAAGCTCACCGATTCCACGTGCATGGAGCTGCCGGCCATGCCCTTCGACGAGCTGGTCAAGCGGATGCCCTCCTCCGGCGCCCAGCGGGTGCGGGCCAAGCTCCGCAAGACCGACGCGGCCGGGATCGAGGAGCACGAGGTCACCGAGCAGGAAGTGCCCCGAGCGGTACGGACCCTGCTGCGGCTGCACGAGAAGCAGTGGCGGGGCCGCGGGGTGACCCCCGAACACCTCAAGCCCCGCTTCGCCGAACACCTGACCCGGGCCACGCGGCGGATGGTGCGCGCGGGGGAGGGGCGGCTGGCCGAGTTCCGGCTCGACGGGAAGGTGGTGGCAGCCAACCTCACCCTGCTCTCGGGCGCGCTCAGCGGCGGCTACCTCTACGGCGCCGATCCCGACCTGCGGGACCGGAAGGTGGACGTGGCCACCCTGCTGCTGCGCTACGAGACCACCCGGGCGCTCGCCGAAGGCCGCCCGGTGGTGAGCTTCCTGCGCGGCAACGAACCGTACAAGAACCACTGGCGGCCGCGGACGGTGGTCAACCAGCGCTTCCTGATGGCCACGGCCGCGCTCGCGCCCCTGCTGCGACTGCACGAGTCGCAGGTGACGGGGCGCGAGCGGGCGGTGGACGTACTGCGGGAGGCGTTGCCGGCCGCCAGGGACTGGCGGGCGCGGCTCAACGAACTGCGGGTCCGATGACCCGAACGCCCCGCCTAGAAGGGCCAGAAGCCGGACTCCTTGCCCCAGTCGACCTTGACGCAGACGGACTGCTTGCCGACGAGCTTGGAGAGCCACTCGCCGAAGTTGATCGGCACGCACCACTCCGTGGTGTTGACGGGCGGTACGGACGGCACGGGCGGTACGGGCGGTACGGGCGGGGTCGTCGGCTTGGGCACCGGCGAAGGCACCACGGGATCCGGCTTGGGCACGACCGGACTGGGGCTCGGGCTCGGGACCTCCGGGACGACCGGGCTGACCTGGGGGGACGGGACCAGCGGGCTCGGCTCGACGGGGCTCGGGACGACCGGGCTGGGCTCGGCCGGGCTGGGCTCGGCCGGGCTCGGGACCACCGGGCTGGGCTCGACCGGGCTCGGGACCACGGGCGAGGGCGTCGGGACGACCGGGCTCGGGAGGACGGGGCTGGGCTCGGCCGGGCTGGGCTCCACGGGGCTCGGGGCGACCGGGCTCGGGGCGACCGGGCTCGGGACCGCCGGGCTGGGCTCGACGGGGCTCGGGCTCGGGACCTCCGGGCTGGGGACCACGACCGGCGGGGTGACGACCGGCGTCGGGATCTCCGGCGTGGGGACCTGCGGGGTCGGGACGACCGGCGTGGGCACCACGGGGGTCGGGACGACCGGGGTCGGGACGACCGGGGTCGGGATCACCGGGTCGGGCCGCTCCGGGGTCAGTGCGTCGCGGAAGACCTTCGCCGAGGCCGGGTTCTGCTTGCACTGCCAGACGCCGTGCGGGCAGTAGTCGGTGATGGTGTGGTACATCGGCTTCTGCTTCTGGATCCACTGCAGCATGCGCCGCATGTACTCCGGGTTGTCCCCGTTGCGGAACAGTCCCCACTCCGGGTACGAGATCTCTTTGCCGTGTGCTCGGGCGAAGTCGACGTGCTGCTGGAGCCCGTACGGCTGGCTGATCTGCTCGTCGAAGTTCCGGCCGGGACCCTGGTCGTACGAGTCCATCCCGACGATGTCGACCACGTCGTCGCCCGGGTAGCACTTGGTCCAGCCGATCGCGTCCGTGCCGCGGTTCGGGGTGAAATCGAACTTGAACTTCTGGCCGGGGACGGAGCGCATCGTGTTGACGACGCGCTTCCAGTACGCCTTCCAGTTCTCCGGGTCGGGTCCGCAGCGGTGGGTGTACGTGACCCCGTTCATCTCCCAGCCGAGCACGATCACCGTGTCCGGGACGCCCAGCGCCACCAGTCGTTCGGCGAGCTTCTTGAAGTGCCGGTCGTACTGGCCTTCCGCGCCCGCCCGGATCAGCTGGGCCACCTCGCGGTCGGGGACCCGGTCCTCGTTCCGCGCCTGCATGGGCACGTTGAGGACGAACAGCCGGTCGTCCCGCTGGCGCCGCCACTGCGCCCAGTCGTCGAGGAAGCTGACGTTGCCCTCGATGCCGGCCCACTGGTCACCGGGCAGATAGGTGTGCCCGACCCGGATCTCCTTGCCGCCGAGCCAGTTCGACAGGAACGGGATGCGCGCCACTCCGGGCGGCCCGTAGTCGAGGTAGGCGCCCATGGCGATGTCGGATCCGGTGCTCTGCTCCTCGGGTGCCGCGAGGGCGGCCCCGGTGGCGAGCAGTCCGGCCGTCACCGTTCCGATGCAGGTGCTCGCCAGTCGGCGGCGTGGTCTGGGCATGGCGTCTCCCGAGCTTTCCTGAATCGGTGTGCTTACCAAAGACGTTAGGCATCACATCTGACGAATGGCCTGTCCGGTGACCACTTCCTAGGCCATTCGCACGTGCGCACCCTCCCCGCTTGGTCCGACTAGGTGAAAGACACCGTTCCCATGCACGCGCATCCCAGCCAAGTGCCCGCAGTTCTGCTCAGACTCGATCGGAATCCGTTCCACCACGGAACCCTCGGCGCCGTCAGATCCCTTGGGCGCACGGGTGTGGAGGTCCATGCCGTCGTCGAGGCCGGGGGAGGTCCCATGGGGCGTTCGCGCTACCTGCGCGCCGTGCACCCCGGGCCCTCGGGCGGCGTCGACCCCGAGGCGCCCGAGGCGCTGCTGGAGTGCCTGACCGGGGTCTCCGAGCGGATCGGCCGCCCGGCGGTGCTCATCGCCATGGACGACCTGAGCGCGATCGCGGTGTCCCGGGTCGGGCCGATGCTGACGGATCGTTTCCGGATTCCCCATCAGCCCGACGACCTGCCCGCGCGGGTGGCGGACAAGGCCGAGCTGTCGCGGCTCTGCGCCCGGTGGGACGTACCGCATCCGGAGACCGTGATCCCGGCGAGCGGGGCCGAGGCGGCGGAGGCCGCGTGGCGGCTGGGGCTCCCGGTGATCGCCAAGTGGAGCCGGCCGTGGCTGCTGCCCCAGGGCACGGGCCTGCGCAGCACCACCCTGCTCCACGCCGCCGCCGAGGCGCGCCGGCTGTACGAGCGCTCGGCGGAGGCGGGGAGCCGGCTGCTGCTCCAGCGGTTCCTGCCGGCCGGGCCGGACACCGACTGGTTCTTCCACGGCGCGTTCGCCCGGGGCGGGCGTCCGCTGATCACCGGGTCGGGGCGCAAGGAGCTGTCCTGGCCGGTGCGGACGGGCCTGACGGCGGTCGGGCGGTGGCTGCCGGATCCGGCGGTGGAGGAGGCGGGGCTGCGGCTCGCCGAGCGGCTCGGCTACCAGGGGATCCTGGACCTGGACTTCCGCCGGGACGAGCGCGGCGTCTTCCGCCTGGTGGACTTCAACCCGCGTCCGGGGGCCCAGTTCCGGCTCTTCACCGACGCGGGCGGCCTGGACGTGGTCCAGGCGATGTACCTGGATCTGACGGGCCAGCGGGTCCCGGAACCGTCCGGCGGACCGGGCCGGGTCTTCGTGGCGGAGAACTACGCCCTGCTCGCGGCGGTACGCGGCCGCTCCCTCCCGCGCCGCCCCCCGGCCCCGCCCGCCGGAGGGGGCGCCGGTACGGGCGCCGCGCCGGGGCGGTCCGTACGGACGGCCGCGGCGGCCCCCGCGCGCCGGGGCCGGGAGCGGGGGCGGGTGGAGGCGGCGTGGTTCGCGGCCGACGACCCGATGCCGTTCCTGGCGATGCTCGCCGCCTTCCTGGGGCGGGGTGCGGTCAAGGGCCTGCGGGTGCTGCGCGGGGTCCCCGCGCAGGGCCGCCGGACGGCCCGGGCGGTGGTCCGTGCCCCGCGCCAGCGGGGCCGGGAAGTGCCCCCGCCCGCCGCGGCCGGGACCTCCGGCGCTACCGGCCCCCGGTCCGCACCGCCGGAGGCCCCGGCGGAGCCGGACGAGCTGGTGACGCGGTGACGCGGTGAGGCCGTGACGCGGTGACGCGGTGACGCGGTGAGGCCGTGACGCGGTGACGCGGTGAGGCCGTGACGCCGTGAAGCGGTGACGCCGTAGGGGCGCAGGCCGGCGCGGGGCGCCGGTGGCAGGGGATGAACCATGAGGCTGGAGGGACTGCGGTGACACGGATGGACGACCTCGTGGTGGTCGGAGCGGGGCCGTACGGGCTGTCGATCGCCGCCCACGCGGCCGGTGCGGGGCTCGGGGTGCGGATCCTCGGACGGCCCATGGCCTCCTGGCGGGACCACATGCCCGAGGGCATGTACCTCAAGTCGGAGCCGTGGTCCTCCAACCTCTCTGCGCCCGACGGGCGTTACACGCTGGCCGAGTACTGCGCGGGCCGCGGGATCGCCGCCGAACACGGAACTCCGCTGCCCATCGGGACGTTCAGCGCGTACGGGCTCTGGTTCGCCCGGCATGCGACACCCCCGGTGGAGGAGGCGACCGTCACCGAAGTCACCCCGCAGGGCGGGGGTTTCCTGATCCGCACCGCCGAGGGGCCGCCGCTGCTCGCCCGGACGGTCGCGCTGGCCGTGGGCGTGATGCCGTTCGTCCGGTATCCCGAGGCGCTACGGGAACTGCCCGCGGCCCACTACTCCCACAGCAGCGGCCACCGCGACCTGACCCGCTTCGCCGGCAGCGAGGTCGCCGTGCTCGGCGCCGGGCAGGCGGCCCTGGAGACCGCGGCCCTGCTCGCGGAGAACGGCGCCCGGCCGTGCCTCGTGGCCCGGCGCTCCCGGCTGAACTGGAACACCGTCCCGCAGCCGCTGCACCGGCCCCCGCTGCGCTCCCTGCGCGATCCGCACAGCGGCCTGGGCACCGGATGGCGCAGCTGGGCCTGGTCGGAGCTGCCCTGGGCGGTGCGCCGGCTGCCCGCGCCCACCCGGGAGCGGATCGCGGCGACCGCACTGGGCCCGGCCGGAGCCTGGTGGCTGCGGGAGCGCTTCGAGCGGCGGGTCCCGGTCCTGCTCGGGCACCGGTTGCAGCGGGCGGTCCCGGCGGGCGGGCGGACCCGGCTCGGGCTGTCCAGCGCCGCCGGGGAGTCCGTCGTCCTGGACACCTCGCACGTGATCGCGGCGACCGGCTTCACCCCGGACCTGGCCCGGCTGGAGCTGCTCGACGCGGGGCTGCGGGCCGCGCTGGCCACCGTAGGGGAGAGCGGGACGCCGGAGCTGAGTGCCGGCTTCGAGTCCTCGTGGCCGGGGCTGTTCTTCGCGGGGCTGCTGACCGCTCCCTCATTCGGCCCTTCCATGCGATTCGTGCACGGTGCCGGCTTCACGGCGGGGAGACTGGTGTCAGGAGTCCGCAAGCGTCTGGGGGCCCGGAGCCCGCGGACGGGTTCCACCGGCGCGCCCCGGACCGACCGGGCTCCGACCGCCGGGCACAGAGCGTGAGAGCCAGTCACACGACGTGAGAGGGGTCCGCGATGAGCGATGAGCGCGCACAGGGCCGGGGCTGGGTGAGGATCCCGGCCAGCCGTGCGGAGCAGCCCGGCACGACGAGGGCGGCGCCCCCGCAGCCGTACGGGCAGTCCCCGTACGCGGCGCCCCCGTACGCGCAGGACTCGTACGCGCAGGACCCGTACCCGCAGGACCCGTACCCGCACGACCGGCACCCGCTCGGCCGGCACGCGCAGGCCCAGCACGCGCAGGCCCAGCACGCGCAGGCCCCGTACGACCCCTCGATGATCTACCTCTCCCTCGTCAAGCGCTGGCAGGAGGCCGGACGCACCCTTCCGGGGCATCCTGACGAGGAGTGGGAGCGGCTCATTTCCCAGCCGTGCTGGCCCGGCCGTTAGGTGGTGTGAGTCTCGTGGCAGCGGCGGAGCGACGCGACAAGAGACCGGAGGGCCCCGCAGGCGCGGGGAGCGCCGGGAGCGCCCGGCAGCCCCTCATCGGCCCCGGCGAGCGGCTCGCGCTCAACGGCATGGGCAGCTTCGAGTGGGACCTGGGCGCCGGGACCCTGGCCATGGACGAGGCCGGGATGGCGGTCTTCGACCTGGAGCCGGACGATTTCGACGGCACCCCCGACAGCCTGGGGCTGCGGATCCCGCTCGACGACGCCGCGCGGCTCAGGGACGCCGTCCAGGGCGCACTGGACGGCGGGGAGGAGACGTACGGCCAGTACTTCACGGTGCAGCGGCGCGACGGCCGCGACCAGTGGACGCACACCCAGGGCCGGGTCCTGCGGGACGCGGAGGGGCTCCCGGTGCGCATCGTCGGCATCGTCCGGGACGCGACGGCCGAGCTCGCCCACCTCACGGTGCTGCGCAAGCTGGAGTCGGCGCGCGCCCAGCAGGCGACCATCGTGCAGCGGACCACGGAGGCCCTGTCGCGGGCGGTGACGGTCGACGACGTGACGGCCACGCTGACGGGCGCGGGCGCGCTGGAGCGGCTCGGCGTCGACGGGATGGCGCTGGGGCTGGTCGAGGGCGGCCACATCAAGATCATCGCGCTGAGCGGGGAGTCCCTGGAGATCCTCAGCGAGCGCAAGTTCACCCGGCTCGACGGCACGCTGCCGCTGTCGCAGGCGGTGCTCAGCAGGAAGGCACGTTTCGTCACCTCGCTGGCGGAGCTGGCGGGAGAGTTCCCGCTGCTCGCCGACTACCTGAGCCGCATCCAGTACGACGCGGCCGCCTACCTCCCGCTCATCGCGCAGGCCGAGGCCATCGGCGGGCTGGTGCTCTTCTACCGCCGCCGCACCGACTTCAGCCCCGAGGAGCGGAACCTCTGCCTGGGCCTGGCGGGCATCGTCGCCCAGTCGCTCCAGCGGGCGCTCCTCTTCGACCAGGAGCGCGAGTTCGCCACCATGCTGCAGGCGGCCATGCTGCCGCGCCGGATCCCCGAGATCATCGGAGGGGAGATCGCCGTGCGCTACCACTCGGCCTGGAGCGGACGCGAGGTCGGCGGGGACTGGTACGACGTGATCGCGCTCCCCCGGGACCGCGTCGGCATCGTCGTGGGCGACGTACAGGGCCACGACACCCACGCCGCCGCCATCATGGGCCAGCTCCGCATCGCCCTGCGGGCCTACGCGGGCGAGGGCCATCCGCCCTCCACGGTGCTGGCGCGCGCCTCCCGCTTCCTGGCCGAGCTGGACACCGAACGCTTCGCGACCTGCATGTACGCGCAGGTCGACCTGGAGACCGGAGGCGTACGGGCGGTCCGCGCGGGCCACCTCGGACCGCTCATCCGGCACACGGACGGGCGAACGGGCTGGCCCAACGTGCGCGGCGGCCTGCCGCTCGGCCTGGCCACGGTCTTCGAGCAGGAGGAGTTCCCCGAGACCCGGCTCGACCTGGTCCCCGGCGAGACCCTCGTCCTGTGCACCGACGGGCTCGTCGAGGAGCCCGGCACCGCCATCACCCAGGGCATGGAGGCCCTCGCCCACGCGGTCCGCAGCGGCCCCCAGGAGGCCGGGGCGCTCGCCGACCACCTCTCGGACCGGCTGTGGGAGCGCTGGGGCTCCGGCGACGACGTGGCCCTGCTGGTGCTGCGCCGGGCCCCCGACCCGGGCACGCACCGGGCACCGCGCATCCACCAGTACGTCCACCAGGCGGACCCGGAGGGGCTCTCGGAGGCCCGCTACGCCCTGCGGCAGGCGCTGCGCGACTGGGGCATGCCGGAACTCGCCGACGACGTGGAGCTGGCGGCGGGAGAGCTGCTGGTCAACGCCCTGCTGCACACCGAAGGCGGAGCGGTGCTGACGATGGAGGTGCTGCCGGAGCCGGTCCGGCGGATCCGGCTGTGGGTCAAGGACCGCTCCAGTGTGTGGCCGCGCCGGCGCACCCCGGGGGAGTCGGCGACCACGGGGCGGGGGCTGCTGCTGGTGGACGCGCTGGCCACGCACTGGGGGGTGGAGTCCCGGGGCGACGGCAAGGCGGTGTGGTGCGAGTTCTCCGCGGCGGGCAGCGCGGCACGGAGCGCGCCGTGAGGGCCGGGAGGTCCGGGAAGGGCGGGAGGTCCGTGAGGTCCGTGGGGGTCGGGAGGTCGAGCGGGCGGACCGTGACCGGTCGCTCACGTCGAGTTGTGGGGTGGTGGGGGCGGGGTGATGATGCCGCCATGGAACGGTTTCTGTGGAACGTGCCGTGCGCCGGCTGAGCAAGCGCGCGATGACGGGCGTCCTGGCGCTGCTGCTGTGCGCGGCCGGGGCGGCGACGGCGGTGGACTGGTCGACCGGGCGTCCGGACACGGACCCGGGGTGTCAGACGGTGGCCTTCATGTCGATGACGGGCGAGGCGCCCGCGTGCCGTTGACGGGTCTCGACGGGTCGGTCCCGGTCCCGCCGGCGGGACCTGAGCTGACCTCACCTGACCTGAGCTGACGTGACCTGTCCGGCCACGGCCGCGGCCGCGGCTGACGCCCGGGGTCCGGTAGCGGCGGCTACCGGAGGGGCGTACGCGCGCACCGCGGGCGGTGGCTACCGGTGGTCGATCACTCGGACCGGGCGGGCGTCCTGCGCGACCGTGTCGATCGACCGGGGCAGCAGTCCGCCGCCGAAGCGGATCTCTTGCAGTTCGGCCTTGGCCAGTGCCTCGCCGGCGTGCACGGTCGGGGTGAGCCGGAGCGTGCCGTGCGCCGACCAGTCGTGCACCTCGCCGTCGCACCGGGCGTCGCCGCCGCCGATGCTGAGGCGGACGTCCTCCTGCTCGATGGTCGCCTTGATCTGAACCGCTCCCGAGGGTGACGGGGCGGTGCAGTGGTACTCACCGGAAAGGTGGATCGTGCCGTCGGGAGCGATGTGGGCTTCCGAAGATACGTAAATGTCATTGCCGTAGGGCGCGGCATTCGCCGGGGCGGTGAATACCGCCGTGGCGCCCAGTGCGGCGAGTGCGGCCAAGGCCATGCGGGGGCCGGTCGTGGCCATCGTTCCTCCTGTTGGACGAGGGGGTGCAAGGGGTTGCGGAATTCCGCCGGAACGCATTGTGCTGGCATATGGAGGTCAATGCGTTCCGCGGGATCGTGTCGGTGTGTGCAATTTCCCGCTCGGGCGCGTGAGACTGACGGGAATACGTCCCCGAAGATCCCCGAAGGGATCCCGCATGCGTCAGTCCGCTCTTGCCACGGCCGCCCTCCTCCCGCTCCTGCTGTTCGGTGCCACGGCCTGCTCCGGCGCCCCGGAAGGGGCTGCCCTCGCCCCGGCCGCGGTGCCCGCCGTGCCCGTGGACGACGGCGTGCCGGGGGTCGGGGACGATCCCTCGGCGGAGCGGGACGGGGTGACGCGGGCCGCTTCGAAGGACGCCCATGTGGGTGACTCCGTACGGGTCAGGGGCAAGGAGGTGGGCCGTCACCTCCAGGTGGTGCTGGCCGCCTACGTCGATCCGGCGGTCAGCGTCGAGAAGAACTTCGCCCCGGCTGCGGGCAAGCGCTGGGTGGCCGCCTCGATGTCCTTCGTCAACGTGGGCGGTGCCTCGTACGGGGCTCTCGGGCGCATGTGGGCGCTCGACGGCGCGGGGCAGCGCCACCCGGTGGTGCCCACCGGGGAGCTCACGACCGGCAAACCGCTCGTCTTCGATTCGCTCGCGGTCGGTGAGCGGGCCGAAGGATGGGTGGTGTTCGAAATTCCGGAAAACGCGCGCGTCGTGCGGCTCCAGTACCAGGACGCGAACATGATGGCGAATTCCGGAGGTGGTTTCTGGGCGGTCTAGCCCGCCCGGGTGAAACGGCGTCAAAGGGCCGGGTCGTCGACCACTAAGGTGCGGCGCATGACTTCTACCCAGGCCGAACTCGACCGCTCCAAGCTCGGCACCCTTTCGGTGCTCGCATGGATCGGCGACCCCGACGAGGCCCACGACATTCCCTACCTCCTGGCCTACATCCTCGGGGACGGTCCCGACGGTCCCGAGGCGAGCGAGGCGGCCGCCCGCGGGCTGCTGGAGGAGATCGGCCTGCCCATCGGCGACGTGGTGATGGACGGCGTCCGCAACCCGGCTTCCTTCCCGGTGCAGATCCTCCTGGAGGGCAACCAGATCGCGCTGACCCTGCCGGGCATGAACGCGAAGTGCATCGCCCCGCCGGAGTGGGTCAAGGCGGCGGCCGACAGCGGTCAGGCGTACTTCCTCTTCGCCACCCGCGCCTGGCCCGAGGCGGTTCCCGGCCGGCCGGTCGACGCCGAGACGCTGCAGGCGTTCGCGGGTGACACCGAGGTGCTCAACCACAGTGCCCACGCGGTCCTCGCGGTGCGGCGCCTGCAGCGCTAGGTCCTGCCGCAGGCACCCCTCGCGCGCACGCCGCACGCCGCACGCCGCACGCCGCACGCCGCATGCCAACGCCGCATGCCGCGCGCCAACGCCGTATGCCGCGCGTCGGCCCCCGCTCCGGCCGCCGGGCTCCCAGCCTGCCCGGTGGCCGGTCCGTGTTTTCCGGCAGTGCCGGCGGGATCGGGCTCAAGTCCCTTGTTCTGCTGCGGGGTTGGGCATGGCGTGTGGCGGTGGGGGGATGTGGGCGAGATGCAGATCTCATCGTCCGGTGTGCTGGATCATGGTTCAATGCCGAGCGAGACGCAGCCCGTGATCCCCGGCAGATTCGAGTAGCGCGCATGGTCGAGCCCGTGGGTCCCCGAGATCCCCGAAGCGTTGGACCGTACCGGCTGGAGGGCCGGTTGGGCGCGGGCGGCATGGGGCAGGTCTATCTCGCGACCTCGCCGGGTGGCCGCAAGGTCGCGGTGAAGGTGATCCGGCCCGAGTTGGCCGACAGTCCCCAGTTCCGGGTCCGGTTCGCCCGTGAGGTCGATGCGGCGCGTCAGGTCGGCGGGTTCCACACGGCCCAGGTCGTCGACGCCGATCCCGAGGCGGACTCCCCCTGGCTGGTCACCGCGTACATACCGGGGCCCACCTTGCAGCAGGTCGTCGCCGAGAACGGCCCGCTCGCGCCGGACGCGGTCCTGCGGATCGGTGCCGGTCTCGCCGAGGGGCTCGAAGCGATCCACCGCTGCGGCCTGGTCCACCGGGACCTCAAGCCCGGGAACGTGATCCTCGCCGAAGACGGCCCCCGCATCATCGACTTCGGCGTCGCCCACGCCCCGGGAGCCGAGGCGATGACCCGTACCGGCACGGTCATCGGCACCTACGCCTACATGTCGCCCGAGCAGATCCGGGCCGACCGGGTCTCGCCCGCCAGCGACGTGTTCGCACTCGGCTCGGTCCTGGCCTTCGCCGCCACGGGCCGCAGCCCCTTCGACGCGACGAGCGTGCCGGCCATCGTCCACCGGGTCACCGGCGAACCGCCCCTGCTCGACGGTCTCTTCGGCCCCCTGCGCGACCTGGTCGCCGCATGCCTGGCCAAGGACCCGGCGGGCCGGCCGTCCACCGCCGAGGTCCTGACCCGGCTATCGGTCACCGGCGCCGGCGGCGGCGCGGACGCGGCACCCCGTGTCCCGTTCCACGACCTGCCCACCGCGCCGGGTTCCGAGTCCGCCGCCGCACCGGGCGCCCTGCCCGGAGTCCTGCCCGGAGCCCTGCCCAGCACCTCGCCCGTTGCCGGCGAGGTCTCCGCCAGGACGCCGTCCCGGCGCACGCTGCTGTTCGGCGGACTGGCCGCCGGTGCGACCGCGGTCGCCGTTCCCGCGTACTTCCTGTGGCGGGGGACGGGCAAGGACGCGGATCCCGGCAAGCCCGTCGCCCGCCTCGGCGGCCACACCGGCGAGGTCGGCTGCCTCGCCTTCGCCCCGGACGGCAAGGCCCTGGCCAGCGGCAGCCGCGACGGCACGGTGAGGCTGTGGGACGTGGCCACCGGCCGCACGATGACGACGTTCAGGGGACACACCGACAACGTCATGTCCCTGGCCTGCAGTCCGGACGGCCGGACGCTGTACTCCGGTGGCTTCGACAAGACCTTGCGGCGCTGGGACCTGCGCACCGGCAAGCCGATGAGCGTCGCCGCCTCGTACAACGGCGAGCAGGACTACGTCGGCTGTCTGGCCTTCAGTCCGGACGGTGAGGTCCTTGCCGTGGGCGTTGGGGGCAGGTTCGAGCTCATCACCCCGTCCACCGGCCGGACCATCGCCACCCTCAACGGGCCGGGAGGCGTGACCGGTGTCTCGTTCAGCCCGGACGGCAAGCTCGTGGCCGGCGTGGGATCCGAAGGCCGTCCCAAGATCTGGCTCTGGGCAGCCGACACCGGCCGCCACCTCAAGACCCTCACCGGAGTGGGGGAAGACCACTTCAACGCGGTGCTGTTCAGCCCGGACGGCAAGTCCGTCGCCGGCGCCGGACCCGGCATCCAGGTGTGGGACCTGTCCACCGAGCAGCAGACGGCGACCCTCACCGACACCCATCCGTACGTCTCCACGGCGGCGTACCGCCCGGGGGGCGCGATGATCGCGGGGGCCGGAGGGGTGCGCGAGCCCAACATCCAGGACGACACGGGCAAGACCGTCAGTCTCTGGGACCTGGCCGCCGGGCGCGTCACCACGACCCTGACCGGCACCATGCCGAAGTCCCCGATGGACACCTACACCTCGGCGGTGGTCTTCAGCCCGGACGGCAAGACGCTGGCGGCCAGCCTCGACCAGGTCGGTGCGACCGACGAGGCGGGCCACTCGATCCAGCTCTGGAAGATTCCCTAGCTTCCCCGGCTTCCCGGGCTTCCCCGGGTTGCTCTGGATTTCTCTGGTTTCGTCGGCTTCCCTGCCTGCCCCACCTCTCCAACGGACGGTACTCATGGACGCGTTGTTGCCCGGCGATCCCCAGTGGGTCGGTCCTTATCGGCTGGACGGCCGGTTGGGCGCGGGCGGCATGGGCCAGGTCTACCTCGCCACGTCGCCGGGCGGCCGCAAGGTCGCCGTGAAGCTCATCAGGCCCGAGCTGGCCGCCACGCCCCAGTTCCGGGTCCGGTTCGCGCGTGAGGTCGACGCGGCGCGGCAGGTGGGTGGGTTCCATACGGCCCAGGTCGTCGACGCGGACCCCGAGGCATCCGCTCCGTGGCTCGTCACCGCGTACATCCACGGGCCGACGCTGCAGCAGGTCGTCGCTCAGCGCGGTCCGCTCGCCCCCGAGGAAGTTCGGCGCCTGGGGGCCGGTCTGGCCGAGGGGCTCGCGGCCATTCACGGGTGCGGTCTGGTGCACCGGGACCTGAAACCCGGGAACGTGATCATCGCCGAAGACGGCCCCCGCATCATCGACTTCGGCATCGCCCGCGCCGTGGACGCCAGTTCACTCACCGCCACCGGCTCGGTCATCGGTACGTACGCCTACATGTCGCCCGAGCAGATCCGGGCCGACCGGGCCGGGCCCGCCAGTGACGTGTTCGCGCTCGGCTCGGTCGTGGCCTTCGCGGCCACCGGCCGCAGCCCCTTCGACGCGCCCACCCTCCTGACGGTCGTCCAGCGGATCCTGGACGAGCCGCCCGCGCTCGACGGCGTGGACGGTCGGCTCCGGAGCCTCCTGGACTCCTGCCTCGCCAAGGACCCGGCCGACCGGCCCTCCGTCTCCGACCTCCCCGCCCGGTTCGTGGACGACGCCGGGAGCGGGACCGCCGTCGTCCCTCCGCCCCGGCCGGAGCCGACGGTGGCCCTGACCCCGGCGCGGCATGCCCCGGCCCCGCCCCGTGCGGAACAGCCGCGGCCCGCGACGGTGCGGGACCCGGGGGTGCGCGGGGGAGCCGACGCCGACGCGGATCCGTACGCCGCCACGCGGACGGGCCCTGTCCCGGCAGCGCCCGCAGCGCCCGCAGCGCCCGTACCGTCCGCCCCTGAGCCCTCCGCGCCCGAGCCGGCCACGGCGCGGGTGTCGCGGCGCACGCTCCTCTTCGGCGGCCTCGCGGCCGCCGCGGCCGCGGGGGTCGGAGTCCCCCTCCTCCTGAACCGGGACGACGGCAACTCCCTGGAGGGCCCCAGCGGCATCACCGCGCTCTCCTTCAGCCCGGACGGGAAGACGCTGGCCGCCTCCAGTACGGACGGGAAGATCTGGCGGTGGGACCTGTCCACCCGGCAGAGCACCGTCACCCGCGTCGAGACCCCCAAGTACATGCAGGCCACCGTGTTCAGCCGGGACCTCGCGCTCCTGGTGCGAGCGGAGGAGAACAAGGTCCAGCTGTGGGACGTGGGCACCGGTCGCTCCGTCGCCACGTTCACCGGGGCCCCGACGGGGCCGGCGCAGGAGGGCTTCCTCCATTCCGTCGGCCTCAGCCCGGACGGCAAGACGGTGGCCGCGAGCAGCCGTGAGGGGCTGTACGTCTGGGACGTGCCCTCGGGCCGCGCCCCCACCGTCCACGAGGACGCGAAGAGCGGCCCGGCGGCCTTCAGCCCGGACGGCGGCCTGCTGGTCGGCGGTTTTCCCGTCCAGGTGCGGCAGCTGCCCGCGGACCAGCTCGTGGCCACCGTTTCCGGCGGGCAGAACGAGGACGCGCGGCTCGCGGTGTTCAGCCCCGACGGCCAGATCCTGGCCCTCGCGCAGGTGGACTACACGGTGCGGCTGTGGAACGCCGGTTCCCGCCAGGACCTCGCGTCCTTGGATCGCCACGGCACCGAGATCCTCGCGCTCGCGTTCCACCCCGGCGGCAGGCTGCTGGCCAGTGCGGACTCGGACGGGAAGACCTTCCTGTGGGACACGGCCTCGGGATCGACCACGGCCACCTTCACCGGTGACGGCGAGGTTGCCGCGGTGGCGTTCAGCCCGGACGGGAAGACCCTTGCGGCGGGACTCAGCGGCGGAACCGTCCACCTGTGGCCAGTCCAGGGGCCCTAGAACCTGTCCAGGGGTCCTCGTCAAGGGTCCTGGAACCCGTCCAGGGGGCCTGGCCAGGGGTCCTGGAAGGAGTCCTGGAAGGAGTCCTGGAAGGGGCCACCGTCACCCGGTGGGCCCCTCCGGTCACCGCACCAAGGCTGTTCGAAACTAAGGCTGTTCGAAGGCGAAGCGCAGCGAGCGGACCCGGTTGTCGAAGCTGGACCCGGCAAGGTCCGGCAGGCCGACCGCGCGCAGGCCGACCGGGCGGGTCAGCAGCTCGCGGAACAGCGCCTTCATCTCCACCCGCGCCAGGTGCGCGCCCAGGCAGAAGTGGGGTCCGCCGCCGCCGAACCCCAGGTGGGGGTTGGGGGAGCGGGTGATGTCGAAGGCGTCCGGATCGGGGAAGACGGACTCGTCCCGGTTGGCGGAGGCGTAGTACAGCACCACCTTGTCGCCGGGGACGAACGCGTGCCCGCCCAGGGTGTGTTCGGCGACCACCGTCCGGCGGAACTGGATGATCGGCGTGGAGTGGCGGATCATCTCGTCCACCGCGCCGTCCGCGTGCGCCTCGAAGTCCGCCAGCAGCAGGTCGCGTTGGTCCGGGTGGTCGGTCAGCAAGGTCAGGCCGTGGGTGATGGCATTGCGGGTGGTTTCCACTCCGGCCACCATCAACAGGGAGAAGAAGGCGCCGAGTTGGCGGGCTCCGAGTGCTTCGCCGTCCACGTTCGCGCAGACCAGGGCCGAGATCAGGTCGTCGGTCGGGTTCTCGCGCCGCTCCCGACCGATCCCCGCCACCATCCGCTGCATCCGGGCCAGGGCTCGCAGTCCGCGTCCGGGCATCCGCAGCCGGGCCGCCAGGCCCCGCTCGACGCCGATGTTCTCGGAGGCGTGGTTGACGCGGTCGGCGATCTCGGCGCGGTAGCGCTCCGGGATGCCCATCATGTTGCAGATGACCTCCAGGGGCAGCTTGGAGGCCACCGCCTCGACGAACTCGTCCGGCCGCCGGTCCAGCACGTCGTCCACGATGCGTGCCGCCACCGCGTGGATGTCCTCCTCGGCGGCCGCCAGCAGCCGGGGCGTGAAGGCCCGCTGCACGATCTTGCGCAGTTGCGCGTGCTCGGCGCCGTCCAGGTTGACCATCGAGTCCCCGAACAGCGCCCGTACCCACCGGGCCGGCTCGGGCGTCGTCACCCCGGGCGCGCTGGCGAACACCTTGGGCAGCCGGCTCGCCTCCTGCACGTCCGCGTGCCGTACGAGGGCCCAGTGCCCGGTCCCTTCGGGGACGAACACGGGGGAGTCCATGGCCCGTAGGCGGGCGAAGGCGGCCAGCCGGTGGGCGGGGGGCGCCTGCCAGAAGGCCGGGTCGGCCAATTCCCTGCCGGGGGCTGGGCCGGTGGTTGGGCCGGGGCGTTGTGCGGGGAGTGTCATGGGCTGAAAACGGTGCCGGGGGCGTGGGGGTGACGGGTTGTCCGGCGCGGCGCCGTTGCCGGGGGCTCCACCTCCGGACCCCCGCGCCTCAAACGCCGGCGGGGCTGGATTGGGTGCGGTTGGCCAGGGTCAGGCCTACTGCCACCGTTGCCGCCGCGATCAGGCCCGCGTACAGGACGGCGTAGGTGCCCGTCCACGAGCAGGCCAGGACCGCGAGGGCGGAGAGCGGCAGGGTCAGCTGCTGGGCGAGGCCCCGCTTGAAGTGGCGGGAGTGCAGCAGCCAGACCATCAGGAGGAAGAGCGCGGCCGGGACGGTGACGGCCGCGTTCGCGGCGAGCTGCGAGACGTGCGCCTTGCCGACCGCGTGCTCGACCGCCACCTCGATGCCCGCGCCGATCGCCGCGCCCGAGGCGAAGATCAACAGGTGGCCGTACCCCCACGGGATCGCCTCCCGGTTGGAGTCCAGGTGCTCGTGCATCGGCACCGCGAAGTAGATCCACCAGGCGGCGAAGACGATGAGCAGCCCGCCCGCCGCGATCGGCAGCAGCTCGCCCAGGGCCTCGTGCTCGTCGAGCGCCGACTTCACGGCCACCGTGCTCGCCGCGATCGTCTCGCCGAGCACGATGATCGTGAACAGGCCGTAGCGCTCCACGATGTGGTGGGCGTGCCACGGCGTCTGGTGGCCGCGCTCGGCCACCACCGGAACCAGCAGCTCCGCGACGACCAGGATCAGGAACAGCCAGCGCTTGGAGCCGTCCGGGACGAACAGCAGCGCCACCCAGCCGGCCTGGCACAGGACCAGCCCCGCCGCGTACTTCAGGGCCGCCGCGCGGGCCTCGCCGCTCTCGCCGGAGGCGGCGCGCAGCCACTGGGCGGTGAGCGCCACGCGCATGATCAGGTACCCGATGACGGGCACGGTCCAGTCGTTCTGGTCGAACGCCCGGCTCACGCCCGCCGCGTAGACGAGCACGCCGGCGATCTGGACGAGCGTCGCGATCCGGTACGGCACGTCGTCGCAGTCGTAGGCGGAGGCGAACCACGTGAAGTTCATCCACGCCCACCACACACCGAAGAAGACGAAGAAGTAGCTGATCACGCCGGTGCCGGGGTGCCCCTCGGCCAGCGCGTGCACGAGCTGGGCGCCCGCCTGCGCGATGGCGACGACGAAGCACAGGTCGAAGAACAGCTCCAGCGGGGTCGCGGCACGGTGGCCCTCGTCCCGGCTGCGGGCGGTCATGGGTACGTAAGCCAGAGCCATACCGCCCAGGACAGCAGCCCTACGGGGTTCAGCAGGCGAGGCGCGCGGCCCTCAGGGCCCGTGTGCCCCGGGCGGACTCGTACCGGCCCACGACGAGCCGGGCGAGGCGCGGGTGGTCGGCCAGCGGCTCCGAGACCGTCCAGGCGGCCGAGGCGTTCAGGGTGCGCGTGAAGCGGCCCGGGGCCAGCAGGTGCGCCGCCACCGCGATCCGGCGGTACCCGGCGTCCTGGAGCGAGGCCAGGGCTTCGGGGACGGTCGGCCCGGCGGAGGTGAGGTAGGCGGGGATCGCGGGGACGGGGGCCGCGCCGTCGTCGTACTCCAGCAGGGCGGCCAGCTGGGCCGCGCAGGCCTCCGTGCCGGCGTTGCCGCCGGGGCGGGAGGAGCCGGCTCCGGCCACCACCACCGCGTCGGCCCTCGTGTACGGGCCGCGGCGCCGCTCGGCCTCGCGCAGCCGGCCGTGCAGGGCGCGGGCGACGTCGCGCTCGCCGCTGAGGCCCTCGGTGAGGACGCAGCCGGTGCCTTCCAGGACGGCGGGTATGTCGACCCGGCGGTGGAAACCGTCGCCGAGCAGCAGCGGGACCACCACCGCGCGCGGGTGCTCCCGTACGACCTCGGCGAGCGAGGGGCGCTGCACGTCGAGGTGACCGACCAGCGCGTGCACCCCGCTGATGGCCTCGACGGCGGCGACGAGCCGGCGAAAAGTCGCGGCGGCCTCCGGGACCGCGCTGCCGTGGACGGCGATGACGAGCATGTGGTCTGCCTCCCTGATCCACCCCGTGGGTCCCCCTCCCACGCTAGGCGCGCCGCGGGCCCCCTGCAGCCTGGCCAAGGGCCCGCGCGGCAGGCCGGAGGTCCTGTGCGGAAAGGGTCGTTTCCCCGTCCCCAGGGGTCCTTTTCGGGCGTTCGGGGCCGTGGCGTCGACCTACCGTCGAAGAGTCGGAACGCATGCACGCGTGATGTCTTGGCCCGGCCGTCCTGGCCGCCCCGGGACCGCGCGGCACAGGGACACACGGAGTGAGATCCATGGGGCAGACGCTGGTTGTCATCGGCCACGGCATGGTGGGGCACCGCCTGCTGGAGGCGCTCGCCGAGCGTGACGCGCTCGCCGACCCGACCCGCTCCGAGCGCGGCGGCTGGCAGGTCACCGTCCTCGCGGAGGAGGAGCGCCCGGCCTACGACCGCGTGCACCTGTCCGCGGCCTTCACCGGCTCCACCGGCGAGGAGCTGTCCCTGGTCGAGCCCGGCTTCCTGGAGAAGTACGGCATCGACCTGCGCCTCGGCGACCCGGCGGCACTGATCGACACCACGGCCCGTACGGTCACCGCCCGCTCCGGCGAGGTGATCCGCTACGACGCGCTCGTGCTGGCGACCGGCTCCTACCCCTTCGTACCGCCGATCGACGGCGCCGACGCCGAGGGCTGCTTCACCTACCGCACGCTCGACGACGTCGAGGCCCTGACCGCGTACGCCGCGCACGCCGAGGTCCGGACCGGTGTCGTCATCGGCGGCGGGCTCCTCGGCCTGGAGGCGGCGGGCGCGCTGCGCACGCTCGGACTGGCCACGCACGTGGTGGAGTTCGCACCCCGGCTGATGCCGCTGCAGGTGGACGACGGTGGCGCGGCCGCCCTGCGGGCCACCATCGAGTCCATGGGCGTCGCCGTGCACACGGGCGTCGGCGCGGCCGGCGTCCAGATCCACCCCGACGGGCGGGCGCAGGCGCTCCGGCTGACCAGCGGCGAGGAGATCGGCTCCGACATCGTCGTCTTCTCGGCCGGCGTCCGGCCGCGCGACCGCCTGGCCCGCGAGTGCGGCCTGGCCGTGGGCGACCGCGGCGGGGTCGTCGTGGACGGCCACTGCCGCACCAGCGACCCGTACGTCTACGCGATCGGCGAGTGCGCGCAGACCGTCGACGGGAAGGTCTACGGGCTGGTCGCGCCCGGCTACCAGATGGCCGAGACCGTCGCCGAGGCCCTCGCGGGCGCGGGCGAGCTGACCTTCACCGGGGCCGACACCTCCACCAAGCTCAAGCTGATGGGCGCCGACGTGGCCTCCTTCGGCGACCCCTTCGCCCCCGAGGGCCGTGACGGGGCCGTATCGGTGGTCTTCTCCGACGCCCGCGAAGGCGTCTACAAGAAGCTGCTGCTGGGCCCCGACGGCGCGCTCCTCGGCGGAATCCTGGTCGGCGACGCGGAGGCGTACGGCTCGCTGAAGCCGCACGCCGGCCGGCAGCTGCCGGCCCCGCCGGAGGCCTTCATCCTGCCGTCGGGCGACGGCGTGGCGCTGCCCGGCGCGGACGCGCTGCCCGACGACGCGGTGGTGTGCAGCTGCCACAACATCACCAAGGGGCGGGTGCGCGAGGCGGTCGTCGCGGAGTCCCTCACCGACATCGGCGGCATCAAGAAGTGCACCAAGGCCGGCACGGGCTGCGGCGGCTGCATCGGCACGCTGCAAGCGGTCCTGGACGCCGAACTGGCCGCGGCGGGCATCGAGAAGCCCCGCGGGCTCTGCGAGCACTTCACCCTGACCCGCGCGGAGATCTACGAGAAGATCCGCACCGAGCGGATCCGCAGCTTCAGCGAGCTGCTGGAGTCCTACGGCGAGGGCGGCGAGGGCTGTGCCGTCTGCAAGCCGGTCGTCGCGAACGTCCTGGGCACCCTCGCCCCGGACCTCGGCATCGGGCACATCCTGGCGGGCGAGCAGGCGGCCCTGCAGGACTCCAACGACCTCTTCCTCGCCAACCTCCAGAAGGACGGCACCTACTCGGTCATCCCGCGCGTCGCTGGCGGCGAGATCACGGCCGATCAGGTCATCGCGCTGGGCGAGGTGGCCAGGGACTACGGCCTCTACACGAAGATCACCGGAGCCCAGCGCATCGGCCTCTTCGGTGTCCGCAAGGAGCAGCTGCCCGACATCTGGCGGCGCCTGGGCGGCGCCGGATTCGAGTCCGGGCAGGCGTACGGGAAGTCCCTGCGCGCGGTGAAGTCCTGCGTGGGCGCCCGCTTCTGCCGCTTCGGCCAGGGCGACTCCATCCAGCTCGCGATCGACCTGGAGCTGCGCTACCGGGGCCTGCGTACCCCGCACAAGTTCAAGGGCGGCGTCTCCGGCTGCCTGCGCGAGTGCGCGGAGGCGCGCGGCAAGGACATCGGCGTCATCGCCACCGCCAACGGCTGGAACCTGTACGTCAGCGGCAACGGCGGCGCGACCCCGCGTCACGCCGACCTCCTGGCCTCGGACCTGGACACCGCCGAACTCTTCGCGCTGATCGACCGGTTCCTCATGTACTACATCCGCACCGGCGAGCGCCTGGAGCGGACGTCCGCCTGGCTGGAGCGGCTCGGCGGCAGTGCCGCGGGGCTGGACCACCTCAAGGCCGTCCTGGTCGAGGACTCGCTCGGCATCTGCGCGGAGCTGGAGGCGCAGATGGAGCGCCACGTGTCGGCGTACGAGGACGAGTGGTCCGCGGTCCTGGAGGACCCGGCGGCGCTGGAGCGCTTCGGGACCGTGGACTTCGGTGCGGCCGAAGGCGCCGAAGGCGCGGCGCAGGCGCTGGAGCCGGGCCGCGGGCGGACCGCGGTGCTGCCGGACGGCACCGAGGCCGCGGTCTTCAAGGACCGGGCGGGCGAGGTCTACGCGGTCGGCAACCGGGACCCCTTCTCGGGAGCCGACGTCATCGCCAACGGCATCATGGGCTCGCGCGACGGGGTGCCCGTCGTGGCCTCGCCGATGCACAAGCAGGTCTTCGACCTGCGGACCGGCATCTGCCTGGACGACCCCGAGGTGTCCCTGCCGCTGGTGGAACTCAAGCCTTAAGGCTTTGCGGGCGCCGTACCAACGCACTGTGGGCGATGGGACCTTGTCCTGTCGCCCACACGACGTTCTCCCCTGATGCGGGGCGCCCCTGTAGGCGGACCCTAAGAAGGTCAGGGCTTTCAGCTTCATTCTTCTCAACCCCTCCGAACGTTCAGGACATGCCATGAGTTCCGCCAAGCAGGAAGCGCGCGCGGCGACCGCCCGAGTGCAGGCGCCCGACCCGGCGCAGTACCGCCCCGGTCGCACCATCACGGAGTGGACGCCCGAGGATCCGTCCTTCTGGCAGACCACGGGCAAGAAGGTCGCCACCCGCAACCTGTGGATCGCGGTGCCGGCCCTGCTGGTGGCCTTCGTGGTCTGGCAGGTCTGGAGCATCACGGCGACCAACCTCAAGGACGTCGGCTTCGGCTTCTCGCAGTCCCAGCTGTTCTGGCTGACGGCCGTCCCCGGCATCACGGGCGGCACCGCCCGCATCCTCTACACCTTCATCGGCCCGATGATCGGCCAGCGCCGCTTCACGGCGCTCTCCACGGTCATCCTGATCGTGCCGCTGCTGTGGCTGGGCTTCGCGGTGCAGGACCCCACCACCTCCTACACCACGCTGGTCGCCATCGCCGCGCTCTGCGGCATCGGCGGCGCCAACTTCTCCTCCTCCCTGGCCAACATCGGCTTCTTCTACCCGAAGCAGGAGAAGGGCAACGCGACCGGCATCAACGGCGGCCTGGGCAACCTGGGCGTCTCGGTGGTCCAGCTGCTCACCCCCATCCTGATCACCACCTCGGTCCTGGCCATCGGCTCGGGCCAGAAGAAGGCCGACGGCTCGGAGATCTACCTCCAGAACGCCGCGTTCGTCTGGGTGCCGGTCCTGATCGTCCTCGCGGCCGTCGCCTGGTTCGGCCAGAACGACCTGAAGGTGGCCTCCACCCCCTTCAGCCAGCAGAAGATCATCTTCAAGCGCAAGCACAACTGGCTGATGACCTGGCTCTACGTCGGCACCTTCGGCTCCTTCATCGGTTTCGCGGCGGCGCTCCCGCTGCTCATCAAGACGACCTTCCCGGCGTACTCCGTGGCCACCTACGCCTGGATGGGCCCGGCGCTCGGCGCGCTGGCCCGCTGGGCCGGCGGCTGGATCGCCGACAAGTTCGGCGGCGCGCGGGTGACGATCCTGTCCTTCGTGGGCATGGGCGCGTCGATCATCGGCGTGATCACCTTCCTTCCGGTGGGCTCCGACCAGGGCTCCTTCTACGGCTTCTTCTTCTGCTTCCTCTCGGCGTTCTTCTTCTCGGGCATCGGCAACGGCTCGACCTTCCGCCAGATCCCGGTCATCTTCCGCGGCCAGCACCTCGCGGGCCTGACGGAGGGCACCCCGCGGTACGCGAAGGCGCTGAAGCAGGCGGAGATCGAGTCGGGCGCGGTGACCGGCTTCACCGCGGCCATCGCCGCCTACGGCTTCTTCTTCATCCCGGCGATGTTCGCCAACTTCGCCGTGACCAGCGCGATGTGGGGCTTCGTCGCCTTCTACGCCAGCTGCGTCGTCGTGGCCTGGTGGTTCTACGCCCGCAAGGGCGCGGAGGCGCCCAGCTAGGCCTCGGCCCCTGGCTGTCAGCCCGGGTGGGGTGCGGGGTCGCTGCGCGAGCGTGACCCGGACCCGCCCGGGCTTCTCGCGGCCCGCCCGGGCCCCAGCCCGGGCCCCAGCCCGGGCCCCAGCCCGGGCCCCAACCCGACCCCACCCCGGGCTGAGACTCGGCCCCCGCCCCGGGCTGAGACTCGGCCCCCGCCCCGGGCTGAGACTCGGCCCCCGCCCCGGGCTGAGACCCGGCCACCGCCCCGGACCGGACCGGACCGGACCCGACCCGCCCCCGGACATGGGCTGCGCCCGTCCCCGACCGCGGCGCCGTTGCCGGGGGCCAGCCCCGGACCCCCGCTCCTCAAACGCCGCAGGGGCTGGATCGGCCCCCACAGACTGAAAGGCCACGCCCGTGCTCGGCATGTTCCTGCAGCTCGCCGTCATGGTGGCGGCCATCGCCCTCGGGTCCCGTAAGGGCGGGGTGGCCATGGGACTCTGGGGGGCCGTCGGGGTCTTCGTGCTCGCGACGTTCTTCGGGGTCACCCCCGCCGACACCTCGGGCATCGTCGACGTCATGCTGATCATCCTCGCGGTGATCATGGCCGCTGCCGCGATGGAGGCGGCCGGCGGCATCGACTACCTCGTCGGACTGGCCGAGAAGGCGATCCGCCGCAAGCCCAGCCGGGTGGTCTACGTGGCTCCCCTCGTGTCGTGGGTCTTCACCCTGGGCGCCGGCACCGCCCACGTCTTCTACCCCCTGCTCCCCGTCATCCACGACGTGGCCCGCGAGGGCGGTGTCCGCCCCGAGCGGCCCATCGCGGTCGCCTCCATCGCGGCGACCTTCGGTATCACCGCCTCGCCCGTCTCCGCGGCCATGGCCGCCATGATCGTGATGTTCGACGGGGACGGCTGGAACCTGCCGCGGATCATGGCCGTCGCCGTGCCGTCCACGCTGCTGGGCGTGCTCGTCGCCGCCACCGTGCAGTCCCGGATCGGCAAGGAGCTGGGACAGGACGCCGAGTACCTGCGCCGGCTGGCCGCCGGTGAGATCGAGGCCCCGGCCCCGGCGGAGGCCGCCCCGCCGCTGCGGCCGCGGGCGCGCTGGTCGGCGTACCTCTTCCTCGGCGGGACCGTAGCCGTCGTCCTCAGCGGACTCTTCCCGGCGCTGCGCCCCGAGACGGCCAAGGGGCCGCTCTCGATGCCCGCCACCATCGAGATCCTGATGATGGCCGTGGCCGCGCTGATCCTGCTGCTGTGCAAGGTCGACGCCAAGCGGATACCCGGCACGGACGTGGCCAAGTCCGGTCTCGTCGCCGTCATCGGGGTCTTCGGGCTGTCGTGGCTGGGGCTGTCCTTCATCGGCGCCAACGAGACCCGGATCACCGGTGCGCTCGGCGGGGTCGCACAGGACCACCCGTGGTTCTTCGCGATCATGCTGCTGCTCCTCTCCGCGCTGCTGTTCAGCCAGGCCACGACCACCAAGGCGCTGATGCCCCTCGGGCTCGCCCTCGGTATCCCGGCCCCCCTCCTCATCGCGATGTGGCCCGCCGTGAACGGCTATTTCCTCCTCCCCACCTACGGCACCTTCATCGCGGCGATCAACTTCGACAGGACCGGCACCACCCGCGTCGGCCGCTTCGTCGTCAACCACTCCTTCATGCTGCCCGGCCTGATCACCACGTGCGTCGCGGTATCCACAGGCTTCGCTCTGGTTCAGATTGTCTGACCGGCCCGGCCCCCTCCCGCCTGTCCCGCCAGGCTTTTCCGAGAATCTTGTGAAAGTTTTCACAAGCGCACGACGGACCTTTGACCTGCCCAAAGTGCCAGGTCAGGCGTGATGGGAGACCCTTGGGGCTGGGGATCAGGGGACTTTCGGGCCCCAGCTCGGGACCAACGCGGCGCCAAATGATCGATCAAAAGGCGTGCAATGGATACAAGCAATGAGGCGACTCGGAAGGTGCGGGCGATGACTGCCACCCCTGCGGAAACCACGAAGAACGGCGAAGCCTGGAACGGCTTCAAGGGCGGTCTGTGGCGCGACGCCATCGACGTCCGCGACTTCATCCAGCAGAACTACACGCCGTACGAGGGTGACGACACCTTCCTCGCCGGCCCCACCGAGCGCACCACCGCCGTGTGGAAGGCGATCACGGACAAGTTCCCGGAGGAGCGCGAGAAGGGCGTCTACGACGTCTCGTACGACATCCCGTCGTCGATCACCGCGCACGCCCCCGGCTACATCGACCGCGACAAGGACCTGATCGTCGGCCTCCAGACGGACGCCCCGCTCAAGCGCGCGATCATGCCCTACGGCGGCTGGCGCATGGTCGCCGGCGCCCTGGAGACCTACGGCTACCCGGTCTCCGACGACCTGGAGAAGGTCTTCACGGAGTACCGCAAGACCCACAACGCCGGTGTCTTCGGCGCGTACACCCCCGACATCCGCGCCGCCCGCAAGGCCGGCATCGTGACCGGCCTGCCGGACGCGTACGGCCGCGGCCGCATCATCGGCGACTACCGCCGCGTCTCCCTCTACGGCGTCGACCGCCTCATCGCCGTCAAGAAGGAGGAGAAGGAGGAGATCAACTCCCTCCCCGCGGGCAACCGCTCGCTGGAGGAGACGATCCGCCTGCGCGAGGAGCTCTCCGAGCAGATCCGCGCCCTCGCCGAGCTCAAGGCGATGGCCGCCTCCTACGGGTGCGACATCTCCGGCCCGGCCACCACCGGCCGCGAGGCCATCCAGTGGCTGTACTTCGCGTACCTGGCCGCCGTGAAGGAGCAGAACGGCGCGGCCATGTCGCTCGGCCGCACCTCCACCTTCATCGACGTCTACCTCCAGCGCGACATCGAGGCCGGCATCCTCACCGAGGAGCAGGCCCAGGAGCTGGTCGACGACTTCATCATCAAGCTCCGCATCGTCCGCTTCCTGCGCACCCCGGAGTACGACGAGCTCTTCTCCGGCGACCCCACCTGGGTCACCGAGTCGATCGCCGGCATGGGCGAGGACGGCCGTCCGCTGGTCACCAAGACCTCGTTCCGCTACCTCCACACCCTCTACAACCTCGGCCCGGCCCCCGAGCCGAACATGACCGTCTTCTGGTCCCCCCAGCTGCCGCAGGGCTTCAAGGAGTTCTGCGCCCGGGTCTCGATCGACACCTCCTCGGTGCAGTACGAGTCCGACGAGCTGATGCGCCCGCGCTTCGGCGACGACACCGCCATCGCCTGCTGCGTCTCGGCGATGCCGGTCGGCAAGCAGATGCAGTTCTTCGGCGCCCGCGTGAACCTCGCCAAGACCCTGCTCTACGCGATCAACGGCGGCCGCGACGAGAAGTCCGGCGCCCAGGTCGGCCCGTCCACCGGAGCCCTCACCTCCGAGGTGCTGGACTACGACCAGGTCATGGCCAAGTTCGACGAGCAGATGGAATGGCTCGCCGACACCTACGTCCACGCCCTGAACGTCATCCACTACATGCACGACAAGTACGCCTACGAGCGCATCGAGATGGCGCTCCACGACCGCGACGTGCGCCGCACCATGGCCTGCGGCATCGCCGGCCTCTCGGTCGCCGCCGACTCGCTGGCCGCCATCAAGTACGCCAAGGTCACCGCCGTGCGCGACGAGACCGGCCTCGCCACCGACTACACCATCGAGGGCGACTACCCGGCCTACGGCAACAACGACGACCGCGTCGACTCGATCGCCGTCTGGCTGGTCGAGGAGTTCATGAAGAAGATCCGCAAGCACCCCACGTACCGCGGAGCCGAGCACACCCAGTCGGTGCTGACCATCACCTCGAACGTGGTCTACGGCAAGAAGACCGGCAACACGCCGGACGGACGCCGCGCCGGCGAGCCCTTCTCCCCGGGCGCCAACCCGATGAACGGCCGCGACACCCACGGCTACGTCACCTCGGCGCTGTCGGTCGCGAAGCTCCCGTACGAGGATGCCGAGGACGGCATCTCGCTGACCAACACCGTCACCCCCGACGGCCTGGGCCGCACCCCCGAGGAGCGGATCAAGAACCTGGCGGGCGTCCTCGACGGCTACATGGCGGTCGACGGCTTCCACATGAACGTGAACGTGCTCAACCGCGACACGCTCATGGACGCCATGGAGCACCCCGAGAACTACCCGCAGCTCACCATCCGCGTCAGCGGATACGCGGTGAACTTCGTCCGCCTCACGCGCGCTCAGCAGCTCGATGTGCTGAACCGCACCTTCCACGGCTCTCTCTGACCCCTCGGAGAGACCCACGAGCACGCGCGGCCCGGGGCCGGCCCTCGCCCGGCCCCGGGACCGCGCGTCACCAGATCAGCCCACGGAATCTGGAAGCTGGAGCACCTGCCATGACCGTCCTCTTCGGTACGAGCCTCCCCGTCGGCCACGCCAACGCGATCAGCGTGAGCGCCGGCCAGACGCCCGCCGCCGCCGCGACGCAGCGGCCGAGCGAGGGCACGGTGCATTCCTGGGACCTGTCCACCGGGGTCGACGGCCCCGGGACCCGGTTCGTCACCTTCCTGTCCGGCTGCCCGCTGACCTGCCTGTACTGCCACAACCCCGACACCATGCGGATGCGCAACGGCAAGCGCACCTCGGCCGACGACGTCATCGCCGAGGCCCGCAAGTACACCAAGTTCATCTCCGCCTCCGGCGGCGGCGCCACCATCTCCGGCGGCGAGCCGCTGCTCCAGCCCGTCTTCGCGGGCGAACTGCTGCACCGGATGAAGAACGACCTCGGACTGCACACCGCCCTGGACACCTCCGGCTTCCTCGGGGCCCGCGCCACCGACGCGCTGCTGCGCGACGTGGACCTGGTGCTCCTCGACATCAAGTCCTGGGACCGCGAGACGTACAAGAAGGTGACCAGCCGCCCGCTGGAGCCGACCCTGGACTTCGCCCGCCGCCTCGCCGACCTCGGCAAGGAGGTGCACCTGCGGTTCGTGCTGGTGCCGGGACTGACCGACGCCACGGAGAACGTCGAGGGCGTCGCCGCCTTCGCCGCCACCCTCGGCAACGTCTCGCGGGTCGACGTACTGCCCTTCCACAAGCTCGGCGAGAGCAAGTGGGAGGCGCTCGACATGAAGTTCACCCTCCACGACACGCCGTCGCCGAGCGCCGCACAGGTCGCCGAGGCGAAGGCGATCTTCGCCGCGCAGGGACTGAACGCGGTCTGAGCGGTGCGGGCCCGCGCGCGGGCCCGCCCGAGTCATCACTCGAACGGCGCACCCGTAAGCTCCATATAACGGGCCGAATCGGTACAGACCACCTAGCGTGGTGCTGTGTCCGAGCCCTCAGATGTCATCGACGCCGCGCCGCCTCCACCGGCGCCCGAGACCCCGCCGCCGGCCGGGCGGTCCGTCACCGCACGGGCCACCCTGGCCGGCACCGTCGTCTCGCTCCTGCTCATCGTCGCGATCGTGCTCGGCAGCAGGCTGCTGCGGGACTTCGACTCGGCCCTGCTGCCCTACGCCGTCGCCACCGTCTTCCTGGCCTTCGGCGTGGCCTACCGGTACACCGTGTGGGTCTCGGCCCCCGGCGCGCGCCGCCTGTTCAAAAAGGGCTTCGGCAGCTTCTTCTCGGCCGACAACTTCCGCAAGGCGCCCACCGCCGTGCCGAAGATGATCGCCACCTACCTGGGCTTCCAGAAGTTCCTCGGCGCCCGCTCGCGCCCCCGCTGGATCGCCCACCAGCTGATGTTCTGGGGCTGCCTGCTCGCCGCGGCGATCACCTTCCCGCTGACCTGGGGCTGGTTCACCTTCACCGGCGACAGCGCGACGGGCCCCGGGTACGAGATGCGGATCTGGGGCATCAAGGTCCTCGGCTTCAACTCGCTGAACATCCTGGGCTGGCTGATGTTCCACGGCCTGGACATCGCCGCCGTCCTCGTCATCCCCGGCGCCTCGTACTTCCTGTACCGGCGGATGAAGGACCGCGGAGCCATGACCGGCCAGCGCTTCGCCTACGACCTGCTGCCGCTGATCTGCCTGATCGTCATCTCCGTGACCGGTCTGCTGCTGACCTTCTCCTCGATCTTCCTGCACGGCGGCGGATACGAGTTCCTCGCGATCCTGCACATGGTGTCGGTGGTGTTCACCCTCATCTACATCCCGTTCGGGAAGTTCTTCCACATCGTCCAGCGCCCGGCCGCCGTCGGCATGCAGCTCTTCAAGTACACGGCCCGCCAGGACGAGCAGGTCTTCCTCTGCAAGCGCTGCGAGGAGCCCATCGACACCGCGCCCTACGTGGAGAACCTGCGCGGCACGATGAAGGACCTGAAGCTCGACTTCGACGCCTGGGCCGAGTACTGCCCGCGCTGCAAGCGGGTCCTGCGCGGCAACGCCTACCTGACCCATGTGAAGAAGGGCTTCAAGTGACCGCGACCGACCCCGCCAAGGCCGCGTCCCGGCCCGTGAGCATTTCCATCGACCCCTCCATCGCCCCGCCCGGCACCCGCAACTTCCGCGACGCCGGCGGCATCCCCGCCGACAAGTGGCACGCCGACCAGAACGGCGAGACCCTCGTCCCCACCCACTGCTGCTTCTGCGGGGTGCAGTGCGGGATGTACCTGCGCGTGGACAAGGGCGGCAAGGTCTTCGGCGTGGAGCCCCGCAACCACGACATCAACCGGATGCGGCTGTGCCCCAAGGGCATCAACGCCTACCAGCAGGTCAACCACCCCGACCGGCTGACCGCCCCGCTGATGCGGCGCTCCCGGGACGAGGAGTTCAAGGAGTGCTCCTGGGACGAGGCCCTGGACTTCACCGTCTCGGAGATCCGGCGCATCCAGGAGGCCCACGGCAACGACGCCTTCGGGCTGCTGGGCGGAGCCAGCCTGTTCTCCGAGAAGACCTACCTGGTCGGCAAGTTCGCCCGGGTCGCCCTGAAGACCAAGCACGTCGACTACAACGGCCGCCTGTGCATGGTCAGCGCCGCCGGAGCCAACAAGCTGGCCTTCGGCATCGACCGGGCCGGCAACCCCTTCTCCGACATCCTCCTCACCGACTGCCTGCTCATCGCCGGGTCGAACGTGGGGGAGTGCTTCCCCGTGATGACCCAGTACCTGTGGGGCGCACGGGACCGCGGCGCCTCGCTCATCGTGATCGACCCGCGCGAGACGGCCATCGCCCGCACCGCCGACATCCACGTCGCGATCAAGCCCGGCACCGACTCGGCCTTCTTCAACGCCGTGCTGAACGTGGTCATCTCCGAAGGCCTCACCGACGAGGCCTACATCGCGGCGAACACCACCGGCTGGGACGAGGTCAAGAAGACCGTCGCCGAGTACCCGCCCTCCCGCTCCGCGGAGATCTGCGGGGTACCGGCCTCGCAGATCGTCCAGGTGGCACGCGTCTTCGCCGGTGCGGACAAGGCCATGGCCTGGCACGCCCGGGGCATCGAGCACCACTCCCAGGGCGTCGAGAACTGCCTGTCCGTCATCAACCTGTGCGTGGCCACCGGACACATCGGCAAGCCCGGAGCCGGCTACGGCACCATCACCGGCCAGGGCAACGGCCAGGGCGGTCGCGAGCACGGCCAGAAGTCCGACCTGCTGCCCGGCGGCCGCTCCATCACCAACCCGGAGCACCGCAAGCAGATCTGCCAGATCTGGGGCATCGAGGAGTCCGAACTCCCCGGCGCCGGCACCTCCATGATGGAGATGGTCTGGCAGATGCAGCGGCGGGAGATCCGCGGGCTCATCGGCATCTGCAACAACCCCTTCGTCTCCCTCCCCAACTACGCGGTGGTCAAGGACGGCTACGACACCGCCGAGTTCCACGCCCAGTTCGACTTCTTCCTCTCCGAGACCGCGGCCAACGCCCACGTGGTCTTCCCCGTCACCACCTGGGCCGAGGACGAGGGCGTGATGGCCAACGCCGAGGCCCGCGTGGTCAAGCACAACAAGGCCCAGGAACCCCCCGCCGGGGTGCGGACCGACACCTGGGTCATCTGCGAGCTCGCCCGGCGGCTCGGAGCCGGGAAGCACTTCGACTTCCCCGGCTCCCGCGAGGTGTTCGAGGAGCTGCGCGTCGCCTCCGCCGGCACGGTCAACGACTACTACGGCATCACCTACGAACGCCTCGACGAGACGGGCGGGATCGTCTGGCCCTGCCCCTCCACCGAGCACCCGGGCACCCCCCGGCTGTTCGAGGACGGCCGGACCTACCACCCCGACGGCAAGATCCACATGCAGGTCGTGGAATGGCATCCGCCCATGGACGCCTACACCGAGGAATTCCCCCTCTCCCTCACCACCGGCCGCACCGTCGCGCACTTCCTCTCCGGCAACCAGACCCGCCGCCTGGGCGCCCTCGTCGAGCAGACCCCCCGCCCCTGGGTGGAGGTCCACCCCTCGCACGGCTTCCGCAACGGCGAACCGGTCCGGGTGGTCACCCGGCGCGGCAGCGAGGTGTTCCCGGCCCTGGTCACCGAGGCGATCCGGCCCGACACCGTCTTCATCCCGTACCACTGGCCCGTCCCGACGTCCGCGAACGCCCTGACCATCGACGCCCTCGACCCCCGCTCGAAGATCCCCGAGTACAAGGTCTGCGCCGCCCGGATCGAGGCCGCCGAGCGGGTCGACGAGGTCCCCGCCCCGCCCACCCCGCCGGGGCGCGAGGCCTATCCGGAAGCCCAGGTCTCCCGCACCGACCCCCTGCCCCCCACGTCCCCGCAGGGCCGTGGCACGGCGGAGAGGAGCTGACCCGCCATGATGGGCCGCACGATCTTCATCGACCCGGGTCGCTGCATCGGCTGCCAGGCGTGCGTATCGGCCTGCCGCGAGTGCGATTCGCACCGCGGCAAATCGATGATCCACCTGGACTACACCGAACCCGGCATGTCCGTCGCCTCCCTCCCCAGCGTCTGCATGCACTGCGAGGACCCGGTCGCACCCTGCGCCGAGGTCTGTCCCGCCGACGCGATCCTGGTGACCGCCGACGGGGTGGTCCAGCAGGCCGACACCACCCGCTGCATCGGCTGCTCCAACTGCGTCAACGCCTGCCCCTTCGGCATCCCGAAGATCGACCTCCAGGCGAAGCTGCAGATGAAGTGCAACCTCTGCTACGACCGCACCGCCTACGGCCTCGCCCCGATGTGCGCGACCGTCTGCCCGACCGGGGCCCTCTTCTACGGAACCCTCGAAGAGCTCCAGGCGGAGCGCCCCGGCGTGCAGGTCGCCGACTCCTTCGTCTTCGGCGACGTCGTCGTCCAGACCGGCGTGGCCATGGTCGTCCCCGCCGACAAGGTCCAGTGGCCCGTCCCCGGCGGCCTGCCCGTCGTCGAGATCAACGGAAGGGACGTCCGATGAGCGTCACCGAGCAGCCCCCTCCGCACCCAGGGCGTCAGGGCGACGGTCATGCGGACGGCGGGGCGGCCGCCGACGCCGCGATCGAGCAGCTGCGCGACCGGATCAGCGCCGATTCCCTGACCACCCGCCGTGATTACCTGCGGATCGTCGCCACCGTCTCCGGAGGCCTGGCCATCGGCGGTGTCGGCGTGGCCGCCGGCATCCTGCACCGGCACGGCGACAACGAGGGCCTGCCCGATCCGAAGAAGGTCGCCGACCTGCTGCCCCCCGGCCAGTCCGTGGCCTTCAGGTTCCCGGGCGAGGAGGACCGGGCCCTGGCCGTGCGCCTCGGGGACGGCTCCCTCGTGGGCTACTCCGCCGTCTGCACCCACCTGGCCTGCGGGGTGCTGTGGCGCGAGGACCGGGGCCCCGACGGGGAGCTGTACTGCCCCTGCCACGAGGGTGTCTTCGACGCCCGCACCGGCGAGGTGACGGCCGGTCCGCCGCCGCGCCCGCTGCCGAAGATCTACCTGACCGAGCAGGCCGACGGCAGTGTCTGGGCCGTGGCCACCGCACGGTCGGGAGAGCCGGCCAAGGACGCGCTCTGCCGGCAGTTCGGCGACTCCCACCCGGCCGAGTCCGCCCGCCTGGGCTGCCCCGGCTCGGCCCGGGCGAGCACCACCGAGAGGAGGCCCACATGAGCGAGACACCGCTGCCGCCCCGCCCGGAGTACCACCCGGGCAGCGACCAGCCCCGGCTCAACCGCCCGGTGCGCGAGCGGTACCCGCAGATCCGCTCCACCAGCGGGTACGGGGACCCCCGGGTCCGGAGCACGGGCCCGGGACCGGGAGCCGGCACCGAGCAGGAGCCCGAGCGCTCCTCACGGCTCAACGCGCGCCTCACCCTGGCCCTCACGGTCGTGATCGGCCAGCTCTGGGCACTCACCGTGACCGTCAACGAGTGGATGAAGGGAAACACCGGAACGGCCTGGTGGGGAGCGGGATTCCTGATCCTGTCCTTCCTCGTCGTGATCGGACTGTGGCTCCTCGACCCGAAGGACCGATGACCATGTCGATACCCACGCCGACTCCGCCGGCGCCCCGCAGCCACCGCGCCGAGAGCTACAAGCCCGGCGCCACCATCGCCGACTGGCGGCCCGAGGACGAGGGTTTCTGGCAGTCCAAGGGCCACCGGGTCGCCCAGCGCAACCTCTGGGTCTCGATCCCGGCCCTGATGCTCGGCTTCGTGGTCTGGCAGGTCTGGTCGGTGACCGTGGTCAGGCTGAACGACGTCGGCTTCGGTTTCTCGAAGTCGCAGCTGTTCTGGCTGACCGCCATCCCCGGCATCACCGGCGGCACCTTCCGGATCCTCTACACCTTCATCGGGCCGATGTTCGGCGAGCGGAAGTTCACCGCCTTCAGCACGATCATCCTGATCGCGCCGATGCTGTGGCTGGGCTTCGCGCTCCAGGACACCGGTACGCCGTACTGGGAGCTGGCCCTGATTGCGGCCGTGTGCGGCATCGGCGGCGCGAACTTCGCCTCCTCGATGGCGAGCATCGGCTTCTTCTTCCCCAAGCGGGAGAAGGGCAGCGCCAACGGCCTCAACGGCGGGCTCGGCAACCTCGGTGTGAGCGTGGTCCAGCTGGTCGCCCCGCTGGTGGTCACCGCCGCCGTGCTGGGTGCCCCCGCCGGCGGCCCGCAGCGCGACGCGAAGAAGAACACCGACGTCTGGCTGCAGAACGGCGCCTTCCTCTGGGTGCCGCTGCTGGTCATCATGGCCCTGGCCGCCTGGTTCCTGATGAACGACCTGAAGGTGGCCGCGGCCCCCTTCAGCCAGCAGAAGATCATCTTCAAGCGCAAGCACAACTGGCTGATGACCTGGCTCTACGTCGGCACCTTCGGGTCCTTCATCGGCTTCGCGGCCGCCCTGCCGCTGCTGATCAAGAACAACTTCGAGGGGCAGGGCTACCAGGCCACCACCTACGCCTGGATCGGCCCGTTCATCGGGGCCCTCACGCGCTGGGGCGGCGGCTGGCTCTCGGACAAGATCGGCGGAGCCAGGGTCACGATCCTGTCCTTCGTCGGCATGGCGGCGGCCCTCGTCGTGGTCATCTTCGCGCTTCCGGCCGGAGGCCAGGAGGGCAACTTCTGGCCCTTCTACATCGGCTTCCTGGTGGCCTTCGCCTTCTCCGGCCTGGGCAACGGCTCGACCTTCCGGCAGATCCCGGTGATCTTCCGGGACCACCACATGAAGCAGGCCGAGGGCAAGGGTCCCGAGGCGCAGGCCGCGGCGCTGAAGCAGTCGGAGATGGAGTCGGGAGCCGTCACCGGCTTCTCCTCGGCCATCGCCGCCTACGGCTTCTTCTTCATCCCCGCGATGTTCGCGGCCATGGCCGTCACCAACGCACTGTGGATCTTCATCGGCTTCTACGCCACGTGCCTGGTGGTCTGCTACTGGTTCTACGCCCGCAAGGGCGCCGAGGCTCCCAGCTGAGCGGGGCCGGTGGCGGGGGCGGCCGTACCCTGGAGGCATGAGCGACGCCCCCGCCACCGACCCGCACGCCCCGAAGTCCGCACGGCCGGAGCCCGCGGCCGAGTCCCAGCCGCAGCCGAAGGACCGGCCCAAGCCGCGGCTGGACTTCGGAGACCCGCTGGACCAGCAGTCCTCGGACGACACCGACCGGGGCTGGGGCGAGCGGCCGCCCGCCGGCGGAAGCGCGGCCGACCTGGCCCGCTTCCTCGACGAGAAGCCCCCGCACCACGTCTGACCGCGGAGCCCGCCTAGAGCCGGGGGCTCGGGGCGTCGGGGTGGACGTTCCCGCCACCCGCGCCGCGCTGGGCGATCAGCTCGTCGCGGATCTCCTTGAGGACCACCAGCTCGGTGATCTCCATGGTCTCCTGGACGCCTTCCTTGGCCTTGCGGCGCGCCTCCTGCCGGGCGAGGTACTTCGACATCGGCAGCACCATGAGGAAGTACACGACCGCGGCGGTGATCAGGAAGGTCAGCGCGGCGTTGAGCACGGAGCCCCAGAGGAGCTCCACGCCCGTCGGCTTGCCGTCCGTGCCGACCCCGCAGGGTTCCTTGATGCAGGTCTTGTAGGCGTCCAGACTCTGCGTGCCGACGAGGCCGATCACCGGGCTGATGAGGCCCTTCACGACAGAATTCACGATGTTCGTGAACGCGGCGCCGATGACCACGGCCACCGCCAGGTCGACCACGTTGCCGCGCATCAGGAAGGCCTTGAAGCCTTCCAGCACGCTCACCTTCTTCTTCTCGCTCACCACTGAGCCTTTCTTCGTATCTGCCGAACATGGAGCCAACGGTTCCGAAAGCTACGGCAGTTTGGGTCATGGGTGTCCAATCGACCCTCCCCCCACGGTGACTTGTCCGCACGTTCGTACGATTCAACACAACGTCACCGCCAGTCGGGAAACGGTCCCCGCCCCCACGAGAGCCCGCGCGGTGTCCCGGGGAACGGACAGCACCACCAGCGCCCCGCCGTCCCCAACGCCCGGCTCCGGAGCGGGTACTTCGGCGACCCGGGCCCCCGCCGCCACCACCCGGGGCGGCCCGCCGCGCTCCGAGGCGACCACGTCCACCCGGTCCCCGGGCCGCAGCAGCCGCACCGTCGCCGCGTCCGCGATGCGCACCGGCGCCGACACCAGCCGCACCGCCGCCGGAGGCGGCTGCGCCGCGGGCGGTGCGGAGCCCCGCGAGGCCCGCGCCTCGGTGCCGCCCACCGCCAGTACGGCCGCCACGACGGCCAGCCCGGCCGCCGCCCCGCGCCGCCGGCGCCGCACCGCCCTGCGCAGCCGGTCCCCGGCCCGCCCCACGCGGAGCGGGGCGAAGAGGGGAACGGAGCGCGCGGGGGGACACGGAGCGGAAGAGGGGTGCCGGGGGACGGGGGAGGCGCGCACCGGGGTGTGCGTATGGGGTGAGGAGAGGGAGGAGAGGGAAGGGACGCGGGAGTTCGCGGTCATGACGGCCACCACCTGAGGGAGTGTTCCGGGGTCCGGAGCCCGGACCCAGCGCCCGGACGTCCCTCACGATCCGCCGTCCCGCCGGATCCCGCTCGGCCCTGTGGAGGATCCCCAGCTTGTGGATATCCCTCTCGCCCGCAGGAGTTACCGCCCCACCGCGATCCTCCGAAGCGCCGCCACCGGATCCGCGGCCCGGGTCACCGACCGCCCCACCACGACGTGCGAGGCCCCGGCCGCGAAGGCGGCCCACGGGGTGTCGGCGCGGGCGTGCCCGCCCGGCTCCCCGCCCGGCAGCGTCACCCCCGGCGTGACGATCAGCCGGTCCGGCCCCAGGAGCTTGCGCAGCGCCCCGGCCTCCCGGGGCGATCCGACGACCCCGTCGCAGCCGGCCTCCGCCGCCAGCCGGGCCAGCCGCAGCACCTGTTCGTCGGTTCCCGTGCCGATCCCGATGTCGGCGAGGTCGCTCCCGCTCATGCTCGTGACCACCGTCAGCGCCAGCACCCGTAGCCCGGGGAACTCCCGCGCCGCGTCCACGGCGGCCGCCATGATGCCCGTACCGCCCATGGAGTGCACGGTCACCACGGACACGCCCAGCGCGCCCGCGGCGCGCACGGCGCCGGCCACGGAGTTCGGGATCTCGAAGAGCTTCAGGTCGAGGAAGACCTCGTGGCCCTGCCCGACGAGCCCGCGGACGAGGTCGGGCCCGGCGGCGGTCAGCAGCTCCAGCCCGACCTTGTAGAACCCGCAGGCGCCACCGAGGCGTGCCACCAGGGCCTCGGCGGCGTCGAGGTCGCCGAAGTCGAGGGCGACGATGATCCGGGGGTCGGCGGTGTCGTTCACCCCGCCAGTGTGAGGGGCGGCTACGGCAGCTCGATGCCCAGGTCCCAGCCGTCGTGGGCGTGGGTGCACAGGCAGGCGCGGGACCCGGTCGGGGGCAGGGCGGCCACGGCGTCGAAGAGGACCTCGCGCAGGCGCCCGACGTTCTCGCCGAAGACCTTGAGGACCTCCGTGTGGGAGACCCCTTCGCCCGTCTCCGCGCCCGCGTCCAGGTCCGTGACCAGCGCCATCGAGGTGTAGCAGAGCCCCAGCTCGCGCGCGAGGACCGCCTCGGGGTGGCCCGTCATGCCGACCACCGACCAGCCGGCCGCGGCGTGCCAGCGGGACTCGGCGCGCGTGGAGAAGCGGGGCCCCTCGATGACGACCATGGTGCCGCCGTCGACCGGCTCCCACTCGCGCCCGCGCGCCGCGGCCAGCGCCACGGAGCGGCCCACCGGGCAGTACGGGTCGGCGAAGGTGGTGTGCACGACGTTGGGGACGGAGCCGTCCGGGAGCGGCTCGCCGTCGAAGAAGGTCTGGGCGCGGGACTTCGTACGGTCGACCAGCTGGTCGGGGACGAGCAGGGTGCCCGGGCCGTACTCGGAGCGCAGGCCGCCCACCGCGCAGGGACCGAGCACCTGGCGGACGCCCACGGAACGCAGCGCCCACAGGTTGGCCCGGTAGTTGATCTTGTGCGGCGGCACGGTGTGGCTGCGGCCGTGCCGGGGCAGGAAGGCCACGGTCCGGCCGGCGAGCTCGCCGAGGTAGAGGGAGTCGCTGGGGGGCCCGTAAGGCGTCTCCACCTGGATCTCGGAGACGTCCTCCAGGAAGGAGTAGAAGCCCGATCCGCCGATGACACCGATCTCTGCATTCACCATGCGGACCACCCTAACGGGGCACGCCCGAGGCCCCGCTGTCCCATGGGGACGGCAGGGCCTCGGATGAAGCTATGCAGCTGGTGAAGCCTTGGAGCGCGTCAGGCGGCCGACGAGCTCGACGACGACGAGGAGGTCGAGGTCGAGGACGACGAAGCCGTCGAGGACGAGGACGACGAAGCGGCCGGGGCGGTGGCCGGCGTCGACGCGGGCTTCGAGGCAGGGGTGCTGCTCGACGAAGCGCCGCGGCTGTCGTTCCGGTAGAAACCGGATCCCTTGAAGACGATGCCGACCGCGGAGAACACCTTCTTCAGGCGTCCGTCACAGCTCGGGCACACGGTCAGCGCGTCATCGGTGAACTTCTGCACGGCCTCAAGGCCCTCACCGCACTCGGTGCACTGGTACTGGTAGGTCGGCACGAATTTCCTCCTGGCACTCTCACTCAATGAGTGCTAACGACGCTCCATGGTGACGTATTCCGGCGGATCAGTCCACCGTCACCGGCACGCGGTGACCCAGACCACGCTCGTTCACGCCCGCGGCGGGTGCCGCGGAGGTGGCCGAGGCGGCCGGCTTGGACGAGCTGACGATCCGACTCGGGGCCTTCGGGGCCAGCTTCGCACGCAGGGCCAGCAGGATGGCCAGAGCGAGCGCGGTGGCCACCATCGGCACGAGGAACCCGTACGAGGACCCGTGCGCGTCCGTCAGGCGGCCGGCCAGGGTCACGGCGCCGGCCTGCCCGAAGGCGACGCCGCCGGTGAGCCAGGTGAAGGCCTCGGTCCGCGAGGTGGCCGGGATCAGCTTCTCGATCATGGTGTAGCCGGTGATCAGCGCGGGGGCGATGCACAGGCCGACGACCAGGCCGAGCGCGCCGAGCAGGATCATCGAGTTCGCGGCCCACAGGACCGAGGCGGCCGCGGTGAGGCCGATGTAGCCGAGGATCAGGCGGCGGCGCGGGCCGATCTTCCAGGCGATCGCGCCGCAGGCGATGCCGGCGATCATGTTGCCCGCGGCGAAGACGCCGTAGAGCAGACCGTTGGCGCCCGGGTTGCCGATCTCCTCGGAGAAGGCGGCGAGCGAGACCTGCATGCCGCCGAAGACGGCGCCGATGCCGATGAAGGCGACGATCAGGACGCGCAGTCCGTGGAAGGACAGGGCCGGAGCGTGCTTCTCACCGTGCGCCGGGCGGGCGACGGGCTTGGGCTGCGTGGCGCGCTGGGCGGCGAAGAGCAGGCCGCCGATCAGGGTCAGCGCGGCCTCGGTGACCAGGCCGGCCGCCGGGTTGATGCCGGTGCACAGCGCGGTGGCGAGCACCGGGCCGACGACGAAGGTGAACTCGTCGGTGACGGACTCGAACGCGGCGGCCGTCGGCAGCAGCGGGGAGCCTTCGAGCTTGGCCGCCCAGCGGGACCGGACCATGGGTCCGACCTGCGGGACGGATGCACCGGCGGGGACGGCCGCCAGTGCGAGCGCCCAGACGGGCGCGCCCAGCAGCGCGAACGCCACCAGGGAGCTGACGGCGGTGGCGTGCACGAGGGCCACCGGGACCAGGACGGCGCTCTGGCCGTGGCGGTCGATGAGCTTGCCCATGACCGGGGCGAACACGGCCATGGAGATACCGGTGAAGGCGGCGACGATGCCGGCGCTGCCGTAGGAACCGGTGGTGTGCTGGACGAGCAGCAGGATGCTGATCGTCAGCATGCCGAAGGGGAGTCGCGCGGCGAATCCCGGGAGAACGAAGCCGAGGGCGCCGGGCGTGCGCAGGAGCTGCCCGTAGCCGGGTCGGCTGGACTTGGCGGACTTGTCGGTCGTGACCGCGGATGTCACGGCCTGGCCTTTCCGCTGCCTGGTAGAACTCCCCGTCTGCGGACGATGCGGCGCCTTGTGAGCGATCGCACCCGTACATGTGGGAGACCCGAGAGCTGTCCTCTTGCGCAAAACCGAGTGATACCTGGGCGCCCACTGCGGGAGGGTGCCACGGCCGCTTTGCGGTCGCGCCAGCTCTGCGTCAGGCAGAGTTGGTTCGATGTGTTGTTCCTTAATCGTACAGGCAGATCGACCGATACGCCCTGTGATTCGGGCGACAGGGCGTATCTTCACCTGCGATTAACTGGAACTTCGCATTCAGACCCCACGTAAACAGGGGTGAATCCGGGCAAAAGTCGTCGAAAATGCAGAATTAGAGCGCCGCTCTAACCCTTCCCGGAGCGCTTGCCAGGGCCCTTGCCGGTGCTCTTGCCCGTGCCCTTGCCGGTGCTTTTGGCCTTCCCGGCCGCGCCCACGGCGCCGTCCCCGCCGGTCCCCAGCCAGCCCGCCAGCTTGCCGCCCCGGGCCACCGCCCGCAGCCGCGCCTCCGCCGCGTCCCGCACCGGGTCCGTGGCCACCACCAGCAGCTCGTCCCCGCGCCGCAGCACGGTCGACGGCGCCGGTACGAAGCTGCGCGCGTCCCGTACGACCAGCGTGACGGAAGCCCCGGGCGGCAGCCGAAGCTCGCTCACCTCGACGCCGTGCATCCGCGAGGCGGGCGGGATCGCGAAGGACAGCAGGTGTCCGCGCAGCTTTTCCAGCGGCGCCGACTCGATCCCCAGGTCGGAGGCGGCCTCGTCGTTGTTGCCCAGCTTCAGCTTGCGCGCGAGCCAGGGCAGGGTCGGGCCCTGGACCAGGGTGTAGACGACGACCAGGACGAAGACGATGTTGAAGACCCGCTCGCTGCCCTCGATCCCGGACACCATGGGGATGGTCGCCAGGATGATGGGCACGGCCCCGCGCAGGCCCGCCCAGGACATGAGCGCCTGCTCCTGCCAGGGCAGCCGGAAGGGCAGCAGCGAGACGAAGACCTCCAGCGGCCGGGCCACCATCGTCAGCACCAGCCCGATGATCACCGCCGGCCAGAAGTCGTGGACCAGCTCGTGCGGGGTGACCAGCAGGCCGAGCAGGACGAACATGCCGATCTGGGCGATCCATCCGAGCCCGTCCGCGAAACCCCGGGTGGCGGGCCAGTGGGGGAGCTTCGCGTTCCCGAGCACCATCGCCGCCAGGTACACCGCGAGGAAGCCGGAGCCGTGGGCCATCGCGCCGGCCGCGTACGCGGTGATCGCGATGGCCATCACGGCGATCGGGTAGAGGCCCGAGGCGGGCAGTGCCACGTGCCGCAGCCCGTACGAGCCCAGGAAGCCCACGGCCAGGCCGATGGCGACGCCGATCGCCAGTTCCAGCGCGATCTTGCCGAGGAGGACGTACCACTGGTCGACCGGCCCGACGGTCGCGAAGGCCACGACCAGGATGACCACGGGGGCGTCGTTGAAGCCGGACTCGGCCTCCAGCACACCCGTGATCCGGGAGGGGAGCGGGACCTTGCGCAGGACCGAGAAGACGGCCGCCGCGTCGGTCGAGGAGACGACCGCGCCGATCAGCAGGGCTTGCCGCCATTCGAGGCCGACCAGGTAGTGCGCGCCCGCCGCGGTCACGCTCACGCTGACGGCGACGCCGACCAGCGACAGCACGATCGCGGCCGGCAGGGCCGGCTTGATCTCTTTCCACTTCGTACCCAGACCGCCCTCGGCGAGGATCACCACGAGGGCCGCATAGCCGATCACCTGGGTCAGCTCGGCGTTGTCGAATACGACGTTGCCGATGCCGTCCTGGCCTATCGCGATGCCTATGCCGAGGTAAATGAGCAGGCTGGGGAGTCCGCTGCGCGAAGAGACGCGCACCGCCGCCACGGCGACGAGCAGCACGAGCGAGCAGACCAGCATGAGCTCATTGAGCGTGTGGACAGTCAGCGGGCGGCCCTTTCCTCGATGTGCCAGGCGACGGCGGAACGGCGGACGTCGGACTGACGGATCGTTCCGGCGCGAGCACGGTCGGCAAGTACTTCGTTACCTTACCTAATCTTTGGCTCGCCCTTTACTCATTAGCCACATTGTGAAACGGCTGCGGGGCCCTGTCCTCATGACCCCTCGTCACGAGCCGCGGCAGGGGGCGGGGCAGGGGGGCGGACCACGAGCCCGACCCCTGGCGGATCACCCCGGGCGGTCCTGCGCCTATGGTTGCTCCCAGCACTCCCAGGACCACCCTGCCCCTCTAAGGACAGCGATGCCCGCCAACGAAACCGCCCCTTCCGTCAAGAAGAAGGGACGACGCGCCCGTCTGATCGTGCTCGTCCTGGTACTGGCGCTCTTCGCTGGCCTCGGGTACGGGGCGTACTGGAGCGTGGACAGCGTGCGGGCCTCGTTCCCGCAGACCACCGGCTCCCTCAAGGTGCCCGGCCTGACCGGGACCGTCGACGTCAAGCGCGACGCCAACGGAATCCCCCAGCTGTACGCCGACTCCGACGAGGACCTCTTCCGCGCGCAGGGCTTCGTCCACGCGCAGGACCGGTTCTGGGAGATGGACGTACGCCGCCACATGACCTCCGGGCGGCTCTCCGAGATGTTCGGCGCCGGCCAGGTCGAGACGGACGCCTTCCTGCGCACGCTCGGCTGGCGCCAGGTCGCGCAGCAGGAGTACGACACCAAGCTGGCGCCCGAAACGAAGAAGTACCTCCAGGCCTACGCCGACGGGGTCAACGCGTACCTGAAGGGGAAGTCCGGCAAGGACCTCTCCGTCGAGCACGCCGCCCTCAAGCTCAGCGACGCCTACGCGCCCGAGCAGTGGACCCCGGTCGACTCGGTGGCCTGGCTCAAGGCGATGGCCTGGGACCTGCGCGGCAACATGCAGGACGAGATCGACCGCGCGCTGATGACGGGCAAGCTCTCGCAGGCGCAGATCGACGAGCTCTACCCGCCGTACCCCTTCGACCGGAACCGTCCGATCGTCGAGGGCGGCACCGTCAAGGGCGGGAAGTACGCCCCCGCGGCCGGTCCCGGCTCCGGCAGCCCCGTGAGCTCCGGCGGGCGCGGAAGCACCACCGGCTCCCAGGTCTCCACCCAGACCGCCGGCGAGACCGGCCTGGCCGGCAACGCCACCGCCCAGGGCGCCACCGTGGGCCTGCGCACCTCGCTGAGCGCGCTGGCCGACACCCTCGACACGATCCCCGCGATCCTCGGCCCCGCCGGCAGCGGCATCGGCTCGAACTCCTGGGTCGTGGCGGGCAGGTACACGACCACCGGCAAGCCGCTGCTCGCGAACGACCCGCACCTCTCGCCGCAGCTGCCCTCGGTCTGGTACCAGATGGGCCTGCACTGCCGGGCGGCCTCGGCCTCGTGCAAGTACGACGTGGCCGGCTACACCTTCTCCGGCATGCCGGGCGTGATCATCGGCCACAACGCCGACATCGCCTGGGGCATGACCAACCTCGGCGCCGACGTGACCGACCTCTTCCTGGAGCAGGTCAAGCCCGAGGGCTACGTCTACGACAACAAGGTGCTCCCCTTCGCCACCCGCGAAGAGGTCATCAAGATCGCCGGCGGCGGTGAGAAGAAGATCACCGTCCGGTCCACCAACAACGGCCCGCTGATCTCCGACCGCAGCGACGAGATCTCCACGGTCGGCGCCCGCGCCCCCGTGAGCAGCGCCGCCCCGGACCGCGGCAACGGCTACGGGGTCTCCCTGCGGTGGACCGCGCTGGACCCCGGCAAGTCGATGGACGCCGTCTTCTCGATCAACCGGGCCAAGAACTTCCAGGAGTTCCGTGCGGCGGCCCGCGACTTCGAGGTCCCCTCGCAGAACCTGATCTACGCGGACAACAAGGGGGCCACGGGCAACATCGGCTACCAGGCCCCCGGCCGCATCCCGATCCGCGGCGCCGGCGCGGACGGCAGGATGCCGACCCCGGGCTGGGACTCCAAGTACGCCTGGAAGGGCGGCAAGGACGGCAGCGCCGGCTACGTCCCGCAGGACGAGATGCCGTGGGTGTACAACCCCGACCGCGGCTTCATCGTGACCGCCAACCAGGCCGTCACCGAGAGCGGCACCGGCGCGGGCAAGTACCCGTACCTGCTGACCACCGACTGGGGCTACGGCGCCCGCAGTCAGCGGATCAACGACCTCATCGAGGCGAAGATCAAGGACAGCGGGAAGATCTCCACCGACGACATGCGCACCATGCAGATGGACAACAGCAGCGAGATCGCCGCGCTGCTGACCCCGATGCTGGCCAAGATCAACGTCTCGGACCCCGACGTCCGCTCCGCGCAGAAGCTGCTGGAGGGCTGGAACTACACCCAGGAGCCCGACTCGGCGGCCGCCGCGTACTTCAACGCGGTCTGGCGCAACATCCTCAAGCTGGCCTTCGGCGACAAGATGCCCAAGGAGCTGCGGGTCGAGGGCAGTTGCATGAACGTCCCCGAGCAGACCACCGGACCGGCCGACGACCTCGCCAAGATGGTCCGCGAATGCGGTGAGCGCGCCTCCGACTCGGCGCAGCCGGACGGCGGGGACCGCTGGTTCGAGGTGGTGCGCCGCCTGGTCAAGGACGAGGACTCGCAGTGGTGGAAGTCGCCCGCCGTGGGCCGCACCGTGGCCGCCACCACCAACCGCGACCAGCTCTTCGCGCGGGCCATGAAGGACGCCCGCTGGGAGCTGACCGCCAAGCTCGGCAAGGACCAGTCGACCTGGAGCTGGGGCCGGATGCACCAGCTGATGCTGAAGAACCAGACGATCGGCACCGAGGGCCCCGGCTACCTCCAGTGGCTCCTCAACCGCGGCCCCTGGAACCTGGGCGGCGGCGAGGCCACCGTCAACGCGACCGGCTGGAACGCCTCCAGCGGGTACGGGGTCACCTGGGTGCCCTCGATGCGGATGGTCGTGAACCTCGCCGACTTCGACAAGTCCCGCTGGATCAACCTGACGGGCGCCTCGGGGCACGCGTACCACGACCACTACACGGACCAGACGAAGCTGTGGGCCGACGGCGAACTGCTGGACTGGCCCTTCGGGAAGGACGCCGTGGGCAAGGCCACGGTCGACACCCTGACCCTCCAGCCCGAGGGTTCGTGAGCCGGGTCCAGGCCGGCTAGGCGCCGAAGCGGAGCACCCCCGACGGGGTGGCCACCGCTCGTACGGGGTGGTCGTGCGGTTCCTCCGGGACCCGCGCGACCACCTCGTCGTCGTAGAGCAGCACGACCAGCGCGGGATGCGCCCCGGCGCGCTCCAGCCGCTCCAGCACCCGGTCGTACGAGCCTCCGCCCCGGCCGAGCCGCATCCCCCGCCGGTCCACGGCCAGTCCGGGCAGCAGTACGGCGTCGGCGCCGGTCACCGCGTCCGGGCCGAGGCGGGGACCGGTGGGCTCCAGGAGCCGCATCTTCCCCGGGTGCGCGGCCTCGGCCAGGCTCCAGGGGCCTTCGTACGCGGCCCAGTCGAGGTCGTTGTCGGGCAGCAGGACGGGCAGCAGCACGCGGATGCCTGCCGCCCGGAGGGCGTCGAGCAGCTCGCGGGTGCCGGGTTCGGAGCCGATGGAGACGTAGGCGGCCACGGTGCGGGCGGCGGCGAGTTCGGGCAGTTCCAGGGCGGAGCGGGAGAGGGCTCGGGCCGCGGTGCGCAGGGTGTCGGCGGACAGGGTGCGGCGGGCCGCGAGGAGTTCGCGGCGCAGGTCCGCCTTGGCCGTCGACGGCTGGTTCTCTGTCACGGTTGGCTCGTATCCCTTTCTATGGGGGTAAACCTGATCATGTTCATCTGAATCTCACGTGGCCCTCATCGCGAACCACTATCGTTCCGCCCATGACTCAGTTGCACCCCGTGATCAAAAAGGCTGTCATCCCGGCCGCGGGCCTCGGCACTCGGTTCCTTCCCGCTACCAAGGCGACGCCCAAGGAAATGCTCCCTGTGGTGGACAAGCCGGCCATCCAGTACGTCGTCGAGGAGGCGGTCTCGGCCGGCCTCGACGACATTCTCATGATCACGGGCCGTAACAAGCGTGCTCTCGAAGACCACTTCGACCGCAACTACGAGCTGGAGTCGGCGCTCATCGCCAAGGGCGACGACGACAAGCTCAAGAAGGTCCAGGAATCCAGCGACCTGGCGACCATGCACTACGTCCGCCAGGGCGACCCCCGGGGCCTCGGCCACGCCGTGCTGTGCGCCGAGCCGCACGTGGGCGACGAACCCTTCGCCGTCCTCCTCGGCGACGACCTCATCGACCCCCGCGATCCGCTGCTGCGCCGGATGACGGAGATCCAGCAGAGGTCCGGCGGCACCGTCGTCGCGCTGATGGAGGTCGACCCCTCCCAGGTGCACCTGTACGGCTGCGCCGCCGTCGAGCCCACCGACGAGTCGGACGTGGTCCGCATCACCGGTCTGGTGGAGAAGCCGGACGCCGCGGACGCGCCCAGCAATTACGCGGTCATCGGACGATACGTCCTCGATCCGGCGATCTTCGGCATACTGCGTGAGACCGAGCCGGGCCGCGGCGGTGAGATCCAGCTGACCGACGCCCTGCAGAAGCTGGCCGCCGACGAGACCGTCGGGGGCCCGGTGCACGGCGTGGTCTTCCGGGGCCGCCGCTACGACACCGGGGACCGCGGGGACTACCTGCGGGCCATCGTCCGACTCGCGTGCGAGCGTGAGGACCTGGGCCCGGAGTTCCGCACCTGGCTTCACCATTACGTCACGGAGGAGATGTAGGAACTTGAGCAAGCCCGACGCACCGCAGGACGGCCACTCCCAGCGCCTCTGGTCGGTGGACGAGCACCTGGCGGACGTCCTCGGTACGGTCCGGCCGCTGGAGCCCATCGAGCTCCAGCTGCTGGACGCCCAGGGCTGCGTCCTCGTCGAGGACGTCACCGTGCCCGTCGCCCTGCCGCCCTTCGACAACAGCTCGATGGACGGGTACGCCGTCCGGACCGCCGATGTCCAGGGCGCCAGCGAGGAGTTCCCCGCGGTGCTGACGGTCATCGGGGACGTGGCGGCCGGCGACGGCGAGCTGCCGACCGTGGGCCCCGGCCAGGCCGCCCGCATCATGACCGGCGCCCCGCTGCCCCCCGGCGCGGAAGCCGTCGTACCGGTCGAGTGGACCGACGGCGGCACGGGCGGCGGCGCCGCCACCGGAATGACCCCCGCCAGCGAGTCGCCCGAGGGCGCCGCCGGCGAGGTACGGGTCCACCGGCCCGCCGAGGCACGCGCGCACGTCCGCGCCCGCGGCAGCGACGTACAGGCCGGTGACCTCGCGCTCGCCGCGGGCACCGTCCTCGGGCCGCCGCAGATCGCCCTGCTGGCCGCCATCGGGCGGGGCACCGTACGGGTGCGTCCGCGCCCGCGCGTGGTCGTCCTGTCCACCGGCAGTGAACTGGTCCAGCCCGGCGAGGCCCTCACGGCCGGCACGATCTACGACTCCAACAGCTTCGCCCTGGCCGCCGCGGCGCGGGACGCCGGGGCCATCGCCTACCGGGTCGGAGCCGTCGCCGACGACGCCGACACCCTGCGCTCCACCATCGAGGACCAACTCATCCGGGCCGACCTGCTGGTCACCACCGGAGGGGTCAGCGTCGGCGCGTACGACGTGGTCAAGGAGGCCCTCACGGCCGTCTCCACGGGCGATGACGAGGTCGACGGCGCCGGCATCGACTTCCGCAAGCTCGCCATGCAGCCCGGCAAGCCCCAGGGCTTCGGCACCATCGGCCCCGACCACACCCCGCTGCTGGCCCTGCCCGGAAACCCGGTCTCCTCCTACGTCTCCTTCGAGCTGTTCGTGCGCCCCGCGATCCGAGCCCTCATGGGCCTGCCCGCCTCCGAGGTCAGCCGCCCGAGCGTGCGCGCGGTGCTCGAGGCGGACAAGGCGATCGGCTCCCCGGCGGGTCGCCGGCAGTTCCTGCGCGGCAAGTACGACGCGGAGTCCGGCACGGTCAGCCCGGTCGGCGGAGCGGGCTCGCACCTGATCGCCGCGCTGGCGCACGCCGACTCGCTGATGGTCGTACCGGAGGACGTCACCTCGGTGGAGCCCGGGGCCGAGCTGGAAGTGGTCCTGCTCGGCTGAGGTCCGGCGGATGCGGGTAGCGTGTTGCACCACACAGGCCCTTGCGGGGCCCGGACGGGAGCGGCACGCAGATATGAGTACGCAGAGCAGCGCCGGCGGCCCCGCCGGCACCAGGCTGACGCACATCGACGAGGCCGGCGCGGCCCGGATGGTCGACGTCTCGGCGAAGGACGTCACCACCCGGACGGCGCGGGCCAGCGGCCGCGTGCTCGTCTCTCCCCGGGTCATCGAACTGCTGCGGGGCGAGGGCGTGCCCAAGGGCGACGCCCTCGCCACCGCGCGGATCGCCGGGATCATGGGGGCGAAGAAGACCCCCGACCTGATCCCGCTGTGCCACCCGCTGGCCGTCTCCGGGGTGAAGGTGGACCTGAAGGTCACCGACGACGCCGTCGAGATCCTCGCCACCGTCAAGACCGCCGACCGTACGGGCGTCGAGATGGAGGCGCTGACCGCCGTCGCGGTCGCCGGGCTCACCGTCATCGACATGGTCAAGGCCGTCGACAAGGGCGCGGTCATCACCGACGTGCGGGTCGAGGAGAAGACGGGCGGCAAGTCCGGCGACTGGGCGCGCTCGTGAACGCCCCGCGCGGCGGCGAGGTCCACAGCCACGCCCACGCCCCTGCCCGGGAGGCGGACCCGGTGACGGCGGGAGCCCCCGTGCCGCGCGCACTGGTGGTCACGGCCTCGAACCGTGCCTCGCAGGGCGTGTACGCGGACAAGGGCGGCCCGGTGCTCGCCGAGGGCCTGCGCGCGCTCGGCTTCGCGGTGGACGGCCCGCGCGTGGTCCCCGACGGCGACCCCGTGGAGGCGGCCCTGCGCGAGGGCGTGGCCGCCGGGTACGACGTCATCCTGACCACCGGCGGCACCGGCATCTCGCCGACCGACCGGACCCCCGACGCCACCGCCCGGGTACTGGACTACGAGATCCCGGGCATCCCGCAGGCCATCCGGGCCGAGTCCCTGGCGAAGGTGCCCACCGCGGCCCTGTCCCGGGGCCTGGCGGGCGTCGCCGGACACACCCTGATCGTGAACCTGCCCGGTTCCACGGGCGGGGTCCGCGACGGGATCGCGGTCCTGTCCCGGGTCCTGCTGCACGCCGTCGACCAGATCCGCGGCGGCGACCACCCTCGTCCCGAGGGCAGACCGCCGGGGAGCGCGAGCTGAACGGCCCCACCTGGCCGGTGGTGCTGGCGGACGGCGATGTCACGCTCCGGCCGATAAGGCTGCGGGACCAGGCCGCCTGGCGCGAGGTCAACCGCCGCAACCGCGACTGGCTCCGGCCGTGGGAGGCGACCATTCCGCCGCCCGCGCCCTGGGGGCCGGTGATCCAGCGGCCGACGTACCGCCAGATGGTGCGCCACCTGCGGGCGGAGGCGAACGCGGGGCGCATGCTGCCGTTCGTCATCGAGTACCAGGGCCGCCTGGTGGGCCAGCTGACGGTCGCCGGGATCACCTGGGGCTCGATGTGCGCGGGCCACGTCGGCTACTGGGTGGACCGGGACGTGGCGGGCCGCGGCGTGATGCCGACGGCGGTCGCGCTGGCGGTGGACCACTGCTTCGCCAAGGTCGGGCTGCACCGGATCGAGGTGTGCATCCGGCCGGAGAACGGTCCGAGCCGGCGGGTGGTGGAGAAGCTCGGCTTCCGCGAGGAGGGACTGCGCCCGCGGTACCTGCACATCGACGGGGCCTGGCGCGATCACCTCGTGTACGCGCTGACTACGGAGGAAGTGCGCGAGGGGCTGTTGCACCGCTGGCACCGCGAACGTCATCCGCACGGTCCCGACACGCCGCCCGGACAATAGGAATCCGATATCTGTTCGAATTCCTTCGCTCAATGACCGATTCGCCCATAACCTGATCCGAAGAATCACAAAAAAAGTCCGTGATATCAGCGAGATCGTGCGACACGCCGTCCCAATTGGCGGATCCGCCCGGCCGCGCCCCTCTACGGTGTGGGGTGTGAGCAGCAGCGGCCTCATCTACGCAGTCATTGTCGGGGCCTGGGCCGCCTACTTGGTGCCCATGTGGCTCCGGAGGCAGGACGAGCTGAACGAAGCCCGTCCGACGGAACGCTTCTCCACCGCCATCCGGCTGCTTTCCGGCCGGGCGGGAATGGAGCGCCGTTACGCCAAGGGACTGCGTGAGCGCGGTGACGAGGAGGCGCAGCCCCAGCCCCCCGCGGACCCGGACGCCGCGACGGAAACGGTGAAACCCGTGGACGCCGCCGACGCCCGGGCGGTCGTCGTGCCCCCGCCGACCCGGTCCGAGCCGAGATCGGCCGCCTCCGAGCGGGCCGACCGCGCGGAGCGGGCCCGCCGCGAGCAGCGCCTGGTCGTCCTGGCCCGCCGCCGGCGCACCACCGCGCTGCTCTTCCTGATCTTCACCCTCGGCGCGGTGTCCGCCGCCGTCGGCGGACTCCAGTACCTGTGGGCCCCGGCCGTGCCCGCCCTGCTGCTGAGCACGTACATCGTGCACCTGCGGGTCCAGGAGCGACGCCGCTACGAGTTCACGATGGACCGGCGGCGCGCCGAGGCGGCCGCCCGCCACCTGCGCGAGAACCGCCCGCGCCGCCGCCACTCCGAAGATGCCGCCGCGGCCGGCTCCGACCCGGACCCCGCGCCACCCGTCTCCCCGCAGGAGGCCGGCCGGCGCGCCCTGGTCGAGCAGACCGACCACGCGGAGTGGGTGGACCAGCAGCGCGAGCGCGAGCGCGGCCCCGCCCGCGGTGACAGCTGGGAGCCCGTCCCGGTGCCGCTGCCGACGTACGTGACGGCCCCGGTCGCCCCGCGCGCCACCGGTCCGGCCACCCCGGACCCCTGGAGCGCGGCCCGCTCCAGCACGGCCGAGCCGACCGAACCCCGCCTGCGCGCCCAGCCGGCGCCCCCGTCGACCCCGTCGCCGCGGCACCGTCCGCGCGACGCGGCCCGTACCCCCCTCTTCGACCAGTACGAGGGCGACGAGCGCCCGCGCGCCGCGAACGAGTGATCGATGACCTGCGCGGACGCTCCCCGATACCGGTTTTGGAGCACCCGCGAGGGGATGCTAATGTTTCACACGTCGCAAGGGCCTGTGGCGCAGTCTGGTAGCGCACCTCGTTCGCATCGAGGGGGTCTGGGGTTCAAATCCCCACAGGTCCACAAACGACAGTTCACGGGTTGCTCCCGGGAACGTCATGAGATCCCGTCCGGTCGGAAGACCGGGCGGGATTTTTTGCGTTCGGGTCAGGAATCGCTTCCGGAGCCGCCGCCGCCGAAGCCGCTGAAGTCGCCACCGCTGCCGCAGCTTCCGCTGCCGTCGCGGTCCAGGGCCGGGGGGCGGGGCCTGAGGCGGTCCAGGACCGTCGGGGTGCGGGTGCCGGTGATCAGGCCCCGCAGCAGCCGGTCCTCGATGGCGGAGGGGCCCTGGAGGACGTACGCGGGGTGCGCGGCCGCCGACTTGGCCTCGGCGAGCAGCAGGCGGCCGGCGCGGGTGGGGCGGTGGCGGAAGCGGGTGAGGAGACCGAGGGCGCGGAGCCGGCGCCCGATCTCCGCGGTCTCCGGGGCCCCGCGCACGGCCGCGATCGCGGCAGGGACGCCGCGCCCGCGCGAGCAGAACGCCGTGAGCACCGCTTCGACCGGGTGACGGGCGGGCGGTGCGGGCGCGGTCGCGCGGACGCGGGGGCCGGTGATGGTCAGCGCGCCGAGGTCGCGCAGGGCGATCAGCGCGGTTTCGGCGACGCGTTGGGGTCCGCCGGCCAGGTGGGCCAGTTCGTAGACGCTCGGATCCGTGCGCATGGGCCCCCCGTTGGGTCATGGTGACGTCCTCGGCCCAGTGTGGGCGCGGTGCCCGGCGGATGGACCGTGGTGGTGGGGAGTTCAGAGGCAGATCTGAGGTTCCGGGCCGAGCGGGCCGGGCCGGGGGGCCGACCCGAGGGGTCCGGGCCGGGGGGATCCGGATCAGGCTTCCGGGTTCAGGGGCTTCGTCATGCAGCGGCTGGAGTCGTGGAAGCGGTAGTGCCCGAACTTGGCGTCCGTCAGGGTGTAGCCCTCGGAGAGGTAGAGGGCGATGGCCTCCGGCTGCTGGTCGCCGGTTTCCAGGGCCATGCGCACGCGGCCGGCCGCGCGGGCGTCCGCTTCGAGGGCGGCGAGGATGCGGCGGGCCAGGCCCAGGCCGCGGGCCTCGGGGACCACGTACATGCGCTTCAGCTCGGCGTCGCCGTCGGCGTAGCCCTCGTCGTTCGCCTCGTGGCCGCGCCAGCCGCCGCTGGCGATCGGGGTGCCCGAAGCGTCGTAGGCGAGGAGGTAGAGGCCCCTCGGCGGGGCGAACATCGCCGGGTCGAGGAAGGTTTCGTCGCCCTCGCCCTCGTAGCGCTCCTGGTATTCGATCTGCACTTGGTCGTTGAGCTTGACCGCGTCCGGGTCGTCGTACGACACGGCGCGGAGCTGGATCTCCTGAGACATCCGAACAGCCTACGGAACGCTCCGGCTATCGTGCAGGGATGTTCTCTGTGACCTCCGTGAATGTGAATGGGATCCGCGCCGCCGCCAAGAAGGGGTTCTCCCCGTGGCTCGCCGGGTCCGACGCCGACGTCGTCTGCCTGCAGGAAGTGCGGGCCGAGGAGGGGCAGATTCCGGACGAGGTGCGGGCGCCCGAGGGGTGGCACACCGTGTTCGCGCCGGCCGCCGCCAAGGGGCGGGCCGGGGTCGCGCTCTACACGCGGCGGGAGCCGGAGCGGGTGCAGGTCGGATTCGGGAGCGAGGAGTTCGACGACAGCGGGCGGTACCTGGAGATCGACCTGCCGGGTGTGACCGTCGCCAGCCTCTACCTGCCCTCCGGGGAGGCCGGGACCGAGAAGCAGGACGAGAAGTACCGGTTCATGGGCGAGTTCCTCACCTACCTGCAGGAGCTCAAGGTGCGGGCCGCCGCGGACGGCCGGGAGGTCGTCGTCTGCGGTGACTGGAACATCTGCCACCAGGAAGCCGACCTGAAGAACTGGAAGACCAACCGGAAGAACGCCGGCTTCCTGCCCGAGGAGCGGGAGTGGCTCGGGCAGGTGTACGACACCGCCGGGTACGTGGACGTGGTGCGGAGCCTGCACCCGGACACCGAGGGGCCGTACTCCTGGTGGTCCTACCGGGGGCGGGCCTTCGACAACGACGCCGGCTGGCGCATCGATCTGCAGGTGGCGACGCCGGGGCTGGCCGCCAAGGCCGTCAAGGCGTTCGTGGAGCGGGCCGAGACGCACCCCGAGCGGTGGTCCGACCACGCGCCCGTGACCGTGGTCTACGAGCTCGGCGTCTGAGGGGACGAGGGCAGGGCGGGGCCCGCCGCCGGCGGGCGGAGGCGGTCCATGGACATCGTGAGTTCCGCCTCGACCACGCTCTTGGCCAGGGGGCGCAGGCGCGGGACCGCTTCCTCCGAGATGTGCGTGGAGATCAGGTCCGTGAACAGGGCCGCCATCGCGTCCGTGTGCTCGCGGACCAGGCGGCCCGCCTCCAGAACGGCCGAGAGCGGTACGCCCTCCCGGACCAGGGCCGAGGAGACGTCCAGGAGCCGGCGGCTGACGTGGACGATCTCCTCGCCGTCGGTGGCGAGGTAGCCGAGGTCGAGCGAGGCCGCCAGGTTCTCCGGGGTGACCTCGCCCTCGAAGTAGTCGGCGAGGGCCTCGGGCGTCAGGCGGACCGGGGTCTCCTCGGACCAGCCGATGCCCAGCAGCTCACCCAGCTGGCCCACGTCGCGGCCGTTTTCGAAGGCGACGGTCAGCTCGGCTATCCCGCCGAGGGTGTGGCCGCGGTCCAGCAGGGCGGCGATGGTGCGCAGCCGGGAAAGGTGCTGGTCGTCGTACCAGGCGATGCGGCCCTCGCGGCGTGGCGGCGGCAGGAGCTTGCGCTCACGGTAGAAGCGCAGGGTGCGTACGGGTATGCCGGCGGCCTCGGCCAGCTCTTCCGTGCGGTATTCGCGCACTGTGGTCCCTGCTCCCGTGATTCGCGCTGCGTTGTCAGGCACGTGGGCAGCCTAGGGCGTACTCCCGGTAACTTTCCCGGCGCGACCCCTACCCATGAGTACGAGGCTGCTCTACTCTCCCGATTGTGCCAGTGATTGCTGGCAGCATCTGAATGGGCGTTGGCATCGGCATCCGAAGGTGGCTGGCATGGGCGGTGGCATGGACGGGCGCGAGCGGGAACGCGAGCACGTACGCGTGGCGGTGATCGGGTCCGGGTTCGGCGGGCTGGGCGCCGCGGTGCGGCTGCGGCGCGAGGGGATCACGGACTTCGTCGTGCTGGAGCGCGCGGACTCCGTCGGCGGTACCTGGCGGGACAACAACTACCCCGGGTGCGCCTGCGACGTGCCCTCCCACCTGTATTCGTTCTCCTTCGCCCCCAATCCCGACTGGCCGCGCACCTTCTCCGGCCAGCCCGCGATCCGGGAGTACCTGGAGCACGTGGCCGACACCTTCGGGCTGCGCCGTCACATCCGGCTGAACCACGAGGTCCTGATGATGCGGTGGGACGCGGACGGGATGCGGTGGGAGATAGAGACCTCGGGCGGGGACTTCACCGCCGACGTGGTCGTCTCCGCCACCGGGCCGCTGTCGGACCCGAAGATGCCGGAGATACCCGGACTGGCCGGCTTCCCCGGCAAGGTCTTCCACTCGGCCCGCTGGGACCACGACTACGACCTGCGCGGCAAGCGCGTCGCCATGATCGGTACGGGCGCCTCCGCCATCCAGATCGTGCCCGCCATCGCGCCCGAGGTGGAGCGGCTCACCCTCTTCCAGCGCACCCCGCCGTGGGTGATGCCGCGCACCGACCGGGCGATCACCTCCGTGGAGCGCTGGCTGCACCGCCAGCTCCCCTTCACCCGGGCGGCCCGCCGCGGGCTGCTGTGGGGGATACGGGAACTCCAGGTCAGCGCCTTCACCAAGCGCCCCAACCAGCTCGGGCTGGTCGAGTCCCTCGCCAAGGCGAACATGGCGCGCTCGATCAAGGACCCGGCGCTGCGGGCCAAGCTGACGCCCTCGTACCGCATCGGCTGCAAGCGGATCCTGCTGTCGAGCGAGTACTACCCGGCGCTCGCCCGGCCCAACGTGGACCTCGTGGCCTCCGGGCTGAAGGAGATCCGGGGCTCGGTGCTGGTCGCGGCCGACGGGACCGAGACCGAGGTCGACGCGATCGTCTTCGGCACCGGCTTCCACGTCACGGACATGCCGATCGCCGACCGGGTGGTGGGCGTGGACGGCAAGACCCTCGCCGAGGTCTGGAAGGACGGGATGCAGTCCCTGCGCGGGGCCACCGCGGCGGGCTTCCCGAACTGGATGACGATCATCGGGCCGAACACCGGGCTCGGGAACAGCTCGATGATCCTGATGATCGAATCGCAGCTGAACTACATGGCGGACTACATGCGCCAGCTCGCCGTCCTCGGTGGAAGCGGTCCGGGCGGGAAGGTCGCCCTCGCGGCGCGGCCGTCCGCGGTCAACGTGTGGAACCGGCAGGTCCAGACCCGCATGGAGCGGACCGTGTGGAACACCGGCGGCTGCACCAGCTGGTACCTGGACGCGCAGGGCCGCAACACCACGGTCTGGCCGGGAACCACCGGGGAGTTCCGCAAGGAGACCCTGCGCGTGGACCTGGGCGAGTACGAGGTCGTACGGGTCCGCGAGCGCGAACGGGTCCCGGTGGCCCGTGCGGCCGAAGCGGTGCAGGAGGGGGCCGCGTGAGCCGCCTGATGCACGTCACCGCGGGACCCTACGCCCCGCCGGCCGCCCGCCGGGAGCTGGTCGCCACCTCCGCCGACGGTTCGCGCCTGCACGTCGAGGTGCACGGCGAGGACGGAGCCCCGGCCGTCGTGCTCGCGCACGGCTGGACCTGTTCCACCGCCTTCTGGGCCGCGCAGGTACGGGCCCTGTCCACCGAGCACCGGGTCATCGCCTACGACCAGCGGGGCCACGGCCGCAGCCCGGCCGGTTCCGTCTCCGGCTACGGCACCTCCGCACTCGCCGACGACCTGGTCGCCGTCCTGGGAGCCACCCTCGCCCCCGGCGAGAAGGCCGTCATCGCGGGCCACTCCATGGGCGGGATGACGATCATGGCCGCCGCGGCCAGGCCGGAGTTCGCCGAGCACGCCGCGGCCGTACTGCTGTGCAGCACCGGCAGCGGCCGGCTGGTCGAGGAGTCGCAGGTCCTGCCGTGGCGCGCCGGCCGCGCGAGGACCCGTATCACCGGGGCCGTCCTGGGGTCGCGGGCCCCGCTCGGGCCCGTCACGGCCGTCGCCCGCAAGGTCCTCAAGTACGCCACGATGGGCCCCGGCTCCGCGCCCGACAAGGTCGAGGCCTGCGCGCGGATCGTCCACGCGTGCCCCACCGCGGTGCGGCACGCCTGGTCCGGGGTGCTGGCCTCCCTGGACCTCGACGCGCAACTGGCCGCGCTCACCGTGCCCGCCGCCGTGATCGGCGGCAAGAGCGACCGGCTGACCCCGATCGTGCACGCCCGGGGGCTTGCGGCCGCGCTGCCGAACTGCGTGGGGCTCACCGAACTGACCGGGGTGGGGCACATGAGCCCGATCGAGGCCCCGGAGGCCGTCACCGCCGCCGTGCGCGAGCTGGCCGAGGTGTACCTCGCCGCGGACGCGGCCCCTGCTGCGCCCGCCGCCCCTGCCGTCCCCGCGCAGAACTCCCCGAAGTCCTCGAAGTCCCCGAAGGCCCCGAACCACAAGCCCGCCAAGGAGAAGACGCCGTGAGCGCTCGCAGGAGTCTGGAAGGCCAGGTCGCCGTCGTCACGGGGGCCGCGCGCGGGGTCGGCGAACTGCTCGCCCGCAAGCTGTCCGCACGCGGCGCGAAGGTGGCCCTCGTGGGCCTGGAGCCCGAGGCGCTCAAGGAGGTCTCCGAGCGGCTGCACACCGACAGCGACCACTGGTACGCCGACGTCACCGACCACGAGGCCATGGCCCGGGTCGCGCAGGAGGTCAAGCAGCGCTTCGGCAAGGTGGACATCGTCGTCGCCAACGCCGGCGTCGCCTCCGGCGGGCCCTTCGTGGACTCCGACCCCGACGCCTGGCGCCGGGTCATCGAGGTCAACCTCATCGGCGGCGCCGTCACCGCCCGCGCCTTCCTGCCCGTACTGATGGAGAGCCGCGGCTACTTCCTGCAGATCGCCTCCCTCGCGGCGATCACCCCGGCGCCGATGATGACCGCCTACTGCGCCTCCAAGTCCGGGGTCGAGGCCTTCGCGCACTGCCTGAGCGCCGAGGTCGGCTACAAGGGGGTCAAGGTCGGCGTCGGCTACCTGTCCTGGACCGACACCGACATGGTGCGCGGCGCCGACCAGGACGAGGTCATGCGCGAACTGCGCCAGCGGCTGCCGTGGCCGTCGAACCGGACCTACCCGCTGGGGCCGGCCGTCGACCGGATCGTGGCGGGCATCGAGCGGCGCTCGGCGCACGTGTACGCGCAGTGGTGGCTGCGGGGCATGCAGGGGATCCGCGGGTACCTGCCCGCGGTCATCTCGACAGTCGGACAGCGCGAGATGAAGCGCTTCGAGCCGCGACTGGCCAGTGTTTCCAAGGGGCTTGTGGGGGCCGGCGGGGCCGCGGACGAGCAGGAACGCAGCCCGAGCCGCTGACCGTAATGCGAGGAATGTCCGCCTGAGTGAGACTGGTCGGGTTCCCCTTACCGAACACCGCTACAGGAGTGAGGACACATGGGCATCAGGGACCAGTTCCAGGACAAGGCGAAGGAACTCGCGGAGAAGGCGAAGGCCTCCGGCAAGCAGGACGAGGTGTCCGAGCGCGCCTCGCAGGCCGTCGACCAGGCCAAGGACAAGGCCCGCGACACGTTCGACGAGAATTTCGACAAGTAAGCAGCAGTCCCTGAGAAACGCACCGAGGGGTGCGACCCGCCGTTCCCGGGTCGCACCCCTTTCGCATGTCCTACGGCAGGTACGGCGGGCCGGCCGGCCCGCCCCGCCCGCTCACCCCCGCGGCGGCAGCTTCGGCCGGCGCCGGTCCGGTACGTCCGTGTAGCCGGGCGGCACCGCCGCCGGGTCCTGCTCCAGCAGCTCCAGTGCCAGGTGCACCGCGTCGTCGAGCTGCGCGTGCCGTCCCTCCGCCCAGTCGAGGGGGGTGCGCAGGATCGGCAGGTCGGGCTCCACGCCGTGGTTCTCCACGGACCAGCCGTACTCGGGGAACCAGGCCGCGTTCATCGGCACCGTGATCACCGTGCCGTCGCCGAGGGTGTGCCGGCCGGTCATGCCGACCACCCCGCCCCAGGTGCGCTGGCCGACGACCGGGCCGAGCCCCAGCAGCTTGAAGGCGGCCGTGATCATGTCCCCGTCGGAGGAGGTCGCCTCGTCGGCCAGGGCCACGATCGGGCCCCGGGGTGCGTTGGAGGCGTAGGAGACGGGCTGCGCGTTGCGGGTCAGGTCCCAGCCGAGGATGGAGCGGGTCAGCTTCTCCACCACCAGCTCGCTGATGTGCCCGCCGGCGTTGCCGCGCACGTCCACGAGCAGGGCCGGCTTCGCCATCTCGGCGCGCAGGTCGCGGTTGAACTGCGCCCAGCCCGAGCCGCCCATGTCGGGGATGTGGAGGTAGCCGCACTTTCCGCCGCTGATCTCCTGGACCACCGCGCGGCGTTTGGCCACCCAGTCCTGGTAGCGCAGCGGCCGCTCGTCGATCAGCGGGACGATCGCGACCCGGCGCGAGCGGCCCTGTCCCTCGGCGGGCTCGAAGGTGAGCTCCACGGTGGTGCCGCCGGCCGCCGAAAGCAGCGGGTACGGCCCGGTGACCGGGTCCACCGGCCGGCCGTCCACGTGGGTGAGGACCGCGCCCTCGCGGATGCCGGTGCCCGCGAGCGGGGAGCGGGCCTTGGAGTCGGAGGACTCGCCGGGCAGGATCCGGCCGACGACCCAGGACCCGTCGCGGGGGAAGAGGTTGGCTCCGAGAAGGCCGATGGCCCGCTGGTAGTGCGGGGGTCCTTCGTTGCGGCGGGCCGGGGACACGTACGCGTGCGAGGTGCCGAGCTCGCCGAGGACCTCGCGCATCAGGTCGGCGAACTCGTCGGGGGAGGCGACCCGTTCGACCAGGAAGCGGTACTGGCGCAGCACCCCGTCCCAGTCGATGCCGCACATCTCCGGCTCCCAGAAGTAGGCGCGGATCAGCCGCCCCGCCTCCTCGTAGGCCTGACGCCATTCGGCCGCCGGGTCCACCTCGTGCAGGATGCGCCGCAGGTCCAGGTAGACGGTGGAGTCGCTGTCGCCCGACTCGGTCGCCGGGACGGCCCGCAGGTCGCCGTCCTCGTTGACCACGAGCCGGGTGCCGTCGCCGCTGACCGCGAACCAGTCCAGTCCGGACGCCAACTCCGTCTTGCGGGCCTTGGTGAGGTCGAAGTACTCCAGCGTCGGCTTGCCGCTGACGTCGGCCGGGTTGGCGAAGGTCTCGCCGAGCGCGCCCGAGATCGGCCAGCGCAGCCACACCAGCCCGCCGCCGTGCACCGGGTACAGGGCCGAGTACTTGGAGGCCGACACCGGGAAGGGCGTCACCCGGCTCTCCAGGCCCTCCACCTCCATAGTGACCGCTCCGTCGCCGGACTCCGAGTCCCCCTCGACCGGGTCGAGTCCGCCCGCCGCCGGGCGCCCGTCGGGGGAGAAGGCGAAGGGAGAGGGGGTGGCCGAGGACAGCGGCACCAGGTACGGGCGGCAGCCCAGCGGGAAGGACAGGTCGCCGGTGTGGACGTCGTAGACGGGGTCGAAACCGCGCCAGGACAGGAAGGCGAGGTAGCGCCCGTCCCGGGTGAAGACGGGGTTCTCGTCCTCGAAGCGGCCGTTGGTGACGTCCACGATCGTGGGGGAGCCGGGTCCGGCGATCTTGGCCATCTTGATCTGGCGCAGCGAGCGGCCGATGCCCGGGTGCGACCAGGTCAGCCAGCAGCCGTCGGGGGAGAAGGCGAGGTCGGTGACGGGGCCGTTCTCCGAGCGGATCAGCTCGCTGGCCTCGCCGTTGGACTCCTCGGTCGCGTCGATCAGGAGCAGCCGCCCGTCGTTGGAGGCGATCGCGAGCCGCTCCCCGTCCGGATCGGAGAGCAGCTCCAGTACGCGGCCCAGCGCGCCCGAGGCGAGCCGGCGCGGCTCGCGGTCGCCCGAGGCGCGGGGGAGGTAGGCGATCTCGATCGCGTCCTCGCCCTCGGCGTCGGTCACGTACGCCACCTGCCCGCCGCTGCCGAGCATCTCGGGCAGGCGGACCCGTACGCCCGGGGTGTCGGCGATGGTGCGGGCGGGCCCGTCGCGGTGCGTGAGCCAGTACAGGCTGCCGCGCACGACGACGGCGCTGGCCCGCCCGGTGGCGTCGACGGAGAGGGAGTCGACGTGGCTGGCGGCCGGGACCTGGTAGGTGCGGCGGCCCGCGCGGGGGCCGCCGAGGCGGACCTCCAGCTTGCGCGGGGAGGCGCCCAGGGCGAGCGACTCGACGATCCACAGGTCGCCGGCGCACTGGTAGACGATCCGGGAGCCGTCGCTGGAGGCGTGCCGGGCGTAGAACTCCTCGTGGTCGGTGTGCCGGCGCAGGTCCGTGCCGTCGGGCAGGCAGGAGTAGACGTTGCCGATGCCCTCGTGGTCGGAGAGGAAGGCGATCCGGCCGCCCACGAACATCGGCGAGTCCAGGTGGCCTTCGACGCCCTCCAGCAGCCGCTCGCCGTGCAGCCACAGCCGGCCGGTGGCGCCGCCGCGGTAGCGCTTCCACGCGGCGGGCTCGTGCGGGGGCTTGCCGGTCAGCAGCAGGGTGCGCCGCTCGCCGGGCTCCTCCCCTTCGGGGGCCTCGTCGTGGACGGCGATGTCGGAGACGGGCCCCCAGGGGAGCCGGCCGCCGGGGCTGCCGTCGGTGGGGAGGGTGTACGCCCAGGCGAAGTACGAGAAGGGCTGGCCGTGCGAGGAGACGGCCAGGATGTCGCTGCGGCCGTCCTTGTCGGGCGGGGTCCAGCCGCAGACCCGGGTGTCGGTGGCGCCCCAGTAGCTGAGGCGGCGCGCCGGGCCGCCCGAGACGGGGGCGAGGTGGATCTCGGGGTCGAGGCTGCGCCAGGTGGTGAAGGCGATGTGCTTGCCGTCGGGGGAGAACCGGGGGTGGCCCACCCGGGTCCGGTCGACGGTGATCCGCCAGGCCCGGCCGGCGGGCTCTCCGGGAGGAACCAGGGGCGCCACCCAGAGGTCGTCCTCGGTGGCGAAGCACAGCAGATCGTCGTGGAGATGGGGGAACCGGAGGTACGCCGCGTCGTGACTCACCCCCCAATGCTTTCCGCGCGGAGGGGGGCTGGCAACTCGTACAGGTGATCCATGGGGCTTCCCGCGGGGGCGGCGGCCGATGCTCGCCGCGTGACCGACACCACTCCCCGAGCGAAACGGAACGGTTTCGTTTCGTTGAGTGGGCGGGGTATGGTCTATCCGTACGAAACGGTTTCGTTCGGTTGGGCAAGGTCGGGAGGAGATGCCGAGATGGTCGAAGAGGTCATGTCGCGTCGAAGCCGGATCACCCCCGAGCGGGAAGCCGAACTCCACGGGGCGGTCCTCGACCTCCTGCGCGAGGTCGGCTACGAGGCGTTGACCATGGACGCCGTCGCCGCCCGTACGAAGTCCAGCAAGGCCACCCTCTACCGCCAGTGGGGGAGCAAGCCCGAGCTGGTCGCGAAGGCCCTGCGCTGCACCCAGCCGGTCTCCCTCCGGGAGATCGACACGGGCAGCATCCGCGGGGACTTCGGGGTCATGATCGAGAACTCCGACGACGCCCAGATGGCGAAGGACACCGCGCTGATGCGGGGCCTGACCCACGCGGTGCACGAGAGCCCCGAGCTCCACAAGGCGCTGCGGGACCTGCTGGTCGATCCGGAGATCAACGGTCTGCAGGAGATGCTGCGAAGGGCGGTGGACCGAGGCGAGATCGCCCCGGACTGTCCGGCCCTGGCCTTCGTCCCGCACATGCTCATCGGGGCGTTCATCGCCCTCCCGCTCATCGAGGACCGGTCCGTCGACCGGACCTTCCTCGGTGACTTCATCGACGCCGTGGTCTTCCCCGCCCTCGGCGTCTGATCCCGCCCGGCTGCTCACCCGGCAGCCGCCCGCACGCGCTGTCCCCGCGCTCGATTCCTGCCTCTCCTGACACGCCGCTCTCGTCGTCGGAACGGCATTCCATGCCCTGATCCATCCCACGACCCGAACGGGAGAACCACCGACGTGGCCACCTTCCTTTACCGACTCGGCAGGGGCGCCTTCCGGCGCCGCCGATTCGTCGCCCTCGTCTGGGTGGCGCTGCTGTTCGTCGCCGGATTCGGCGCGGCAACTGCGTCCACACCCACCTCAGGCTCGTTCTCCATACCCGGCACGGAGGCCCAGAAGGCCTTCGACCTGCTGGACCAGCGCTTCCCGGGGATGGCCGCCGACGGCGCCACCGCCCGCATCGTGATCAAGGCCCCGGCCGGCGAGAAGGTCGACTCCGAGGCCGTCAAGCCCCAGGTCGAGAAGATCGTCAGCGAGCTGAAGGACGGTCCGGGCAAGGACCAGATCTCCTCGGTCACCAGCCCGTACGAGGCCAAGGCCGTCAGTCAGGACGGCTCCACCGCCTACGTGAGCGTCAAGTACAAGGTCAGCGGCATGGAGCTGACGGACGCCACCCGCGAGGCCCTCACGGAGTCCGCCGCGGCCGCCAAGGCCGGCGGACTGAACGTCCAGATCGGCGGCGACGCCCTGCAGGCAGCCCCCGAGACGGGCTCCGGCGAGATCATCGGCATCGCGATCGCCGCGATCGTCCTCGTCATCACCTTCGGCTCGCTCATCGCCGCGGGCCTGCCGCTGCTGACCGCGCTGATCGGCGTGGGCATCGGCATCTCCTCCATCACCGCGCTCGCCAACGTGCTGGACCTCGGCTCCACCACCTCCACGCTCGCGATGATGATCGGCCTCGCCGTCGGCATCGACTACGCCCTCTTCATCGTCTCCCGCTACCGCGCGGAGCTCGCCGAGGGCCGTGAGCGGGACGAGGCCGCCGGCCGGGCCGTCGGAACCGCCGGTTCCGCCGTGGTGTTCGCCGGTCTGACCGTGGTCATCGCCCTCGTGGGCCTGGCCGTCGTCAACATCCCGATGCTCAGCAAGATGGGCTTCGCCGCCGCCGGCACCGTGGTGCTCGCCGTCCTCGTCGCCCTGACGCTGGTCCCGGCCATGCTCGGATTCGCCGGCAAGAAGGTGCTGCCCGCCGGTACGAAGTCCCGCTTCCTCGGCAAGGGCAAGCCGGCCGCCGAAGGCGCCGAGCCCAAGCCCAACGGCGGCACCCGCTGGGCCCGCTTCATCCTGCGCCGCCCCGTCATGGTGCTGCTCGCGGGCGTGATCGGCCTCGGCATCATCGCCATCCCGGCGAGCAAGCTGGAGATGGGCCTGCCGGACGACGGCGCCCAGCCGGTGTCCACCACCCAGCGCCAGGCGTACGACATGCTCTCCGAGGGCTTCGGCCCCGGCTTCAACGGCCCGCTGATGGTCGTCGTCGACGGGGACAAGGCGCTCGCCGACCAGACGGTCGAGCGGATCAAGGGCCTGGACGGCGTGGCCGCGGTCATGCCGGCCGCCCAGAACGAGGCCAAGGACGCCGCCGTCATCTCGGTCATCCCGAAGGACCGCCCGTCCTCCGTGCAGACCGAGGACCTGGTCCACGAGATCCGCGAGGGCAGCGACAGCGGCAAGGTGTTCGTCACCGGCGCGACCGCGATGAACATCGACTTCTCGCAGAAGATGAACGACGCGCTGCTGCCCTACCTGGCACTCGTCGTCGGCCTCGCCTTCCTGCTCCTGATGCTCGTCTTCCGCTCGGTCCTGGTACCGCTGAAGGCGGCCCTCGGCTTCCTGCTCTCGGTGGTCGCCGCCCTCGGCGCCGTCGTCGCGGTCTTCCAGTGGGGCTGGCTCGGCTCGCTCTTCGGGGTGGAGCAGACCGGTCCGATCATGTCGATGATGCCGATCTTCATGGTCGGCGTGGTCTTCGGTCTGGCCATGGACTACGAGGTCTTCCTGGTCACCCGCATGCGTGAGGCGTACGTCCACGGGGAGCGGCCGGGCCAGGCCGTCGTCACCGGGTTCCAGTACAGCGCCCGGGTGGTCGTGGCCGCGGCCGTCATCATGATCGCGGTGTTCTCCGGCTTCATGGGAGCCAGCGACCAGATGGTGAAGATGATCGGCTTCGGCCTGGCCATCGCCGTCTTCTTCGACGCCTTCGTCGTCCGCATGACCATCGTCCCGGCCGTCCTCGCGCTGCTCGGCCACAAGGCCTGGTGGCTGCCGAAGTGGCTCGACCGGATCCTGCCGAACGTGGACGTGGAGGGCGAGAGCCTGCGCAAGCACCTCGGGGAGTCCTCGGACGGCTCCGGTCCCGACAAGGACCGCGAGCTGGCCAAGGTCTGACCCTTCGGTCGGCAGGCACCACGCACGCAGAACGGCCCCGCACCGAAAGGTGCGGGGCCGTTCCGCGTGACCGGGCCGTTCGGATCGAGCCGCTCGGATCGGGCGGGCCCGGCTGGGCCTAACGGGTGGCCGCGGGCGCGGGCGCGTACGTACGGCGCAGGAAGCGGCGCAGCGCGGCGATGTCGAACTGGACCACCGCGACGCCCTCCGGGGAGTGGAACTCGACGACGGCCTGGACGCGCCCGCAGGGCCAGACGCGTACGTCACCGGTCCCGGTCGGGGCCTGGAGGCCGGCCTCCAGGAGGGCGCGGGGGAAGACCCACTCGTTGTCGGTGCCCTCGGGGGAGAGGTCGGCGGGGAAGACGATCCGTACGGCCAGCGGCTCGTCGGTGACGAACCGCAGGGCGACCGGGATGGCCCGGTAGAGCGGGTCGTCGGTGATCACTCGGGCGCGTACACGTTCCTCGATGAAGGGGGCCTCGATGAAGGAGGCCTCGACGAGGGGGGCCGTGGCGGTCGCGGCCCGGGTCGTGGCGGTGCCTGCGGATGGATTCTCGGCGGCGGCTGACATCGACAAGACTCCTCGAATCGGAACATTTACGTCCGTATTGACCCCAGCCTCGCACATTCCCACGAATCCGCGCGGAGCTATTTGTGACGCCACCGCTCTTGCCAACGATTCGCAACTGGGCACTATTCTTGAACGGCTAAAGACTTTTTCAGCTCAACGGACAGCTCAACAAACAGTTCAACGGACCGCTCGCCGGACCGCAGGAAGCGGAGCAGAACCATGCATGTGCCCGACGGCTTCATCGATGCCCCCGTCTCCATTGCCGCAGGTGTCGCCGCCGCCGGAGCCGTGGCGATCAGCCTCCGAGGCGCCCGCCGGGAGCTCGACGAGCGCACCGCGCCGCTCGCCGGCCTCGTCGCCGCCTTCATCTTCGCCGTACAGATGCTCAACTTCCCCGTTGCGGCCGGAACAAGCGGCCATCTGCTCGGAGGCGCGCTCGCGGCGATCCTCGTCGGCCCCTACACGGGTGTGCTGTGCGTGTCCGTGGTCCTGCTCATGCAGGGCCTCCTGTTCGCCGACGGCGGCCTGACCGCCCTCGGCGTCAACATCGTCACCATGGGCGTCGTCACCGTGGTCGTCGCCTACGCCGTCTTCCGCGGGCTGGTCAAGCTGCTGCCCGACACCCGCCGCTCGGTCACCGTCGCCGCCTTCGCCGGAGCCCTGCTCTCCGTGCCCGCCGCGGCCGCCTTCTTCACCCTCCTCTTCGCCCTCGGCGGCACCACCGACGTCCCGCTGGCCAAGGTGTTCGGCGCCATGGTCGGAGTCCACGTCCTCATCGGCATCGGCGAGGCCGTCATCACCGCCGCCACCGTCGGCGCCGTGATCGCCGTCCGCCCCGACCTGGTCCACGGCGCCCGCGGCCTGACCGCCCCGCTGAAGCTGCGCGTCGGCGGCGAGCTGGTCGACGCCCCCGCCGCCTCCCCGGCCGCCGTGCCCGTCGCCGCCCGCTCCACCAAGCCCGTCTGGATCACGGGCCTGGTCGCCGCGCTGGCCCTGGCCGGCTTCGTCTCCTTCTACGCCTCCTCCAGCCCCGACGGACTGGAGAAGGTCGCCGCCGACAACGGCATCGACCAGAAGGTCACCGAGCACGCGGCCGCCGACTCCCCGCTCGCCGACTACGGCGTCAAGGACGTCTCCGACGCCCGCCTCTCCGGCGGCCTCGCCGGAATCATCGGCGTGGGCGCGACCGTCGCGGTCGGCACCGGCGTGTTCTGGACCGTCCGCCGCCGCCGCAGCGCCGACCTGACGGCCGCCTCCACGGCCGTACCGGCCGCCTGACATGGGCGCGGGCCACGCCCACAAGCTCTACCGGCCCGGGAACTCCCCGGTCCACGACCTGCCGCCGCACTGCAAACTCGCCGCCACCTTCGGCTTCGTCATCGTCGTCGTCTCCACACCGCGCGAGGCGGTGTGGGCCTTCGGCCTGTACGCCCTCCTCATCGCGGCGGCCGCGGCCGCCGCCCGGATCCCGGCCGGCTTCCTGCTGCGCCGGCTCCTGATCGAGGTGCCCTTCGTCGCCTTCGCCCTCCTGATGCCCTTCGTGGCGCAGGGCGAGCGGGTGGAGTTCGCCGGCATGTCGCTCAGCGTCTCCGGCCTCTGGGGCGCCTGGAACGTCCTGGCCAAGGGCACCCTCGGCGTGGCCGCGTCCGTACTCCTGGCCTCCACCACCGAGCTGCGGGCCCTGCTGCTGGGCCTCCAGCGGCTCAAGCTGCCGCCGCTGCTCGTCCAGATCGCCTCCTTCATGATCCGGTACGGGGACGTCATCAGCGACGAGCTGCGCCGGATGTCCATCGCGCGGCGCTCCCGCGGCTTCGAGGCGCGCGGGATCCGGCACTGGGGGGTCCTCGCGAAGACCGCCGGAGCCCTGTTCATCCGCTCCTACGAACGCGGCGAGCGGGTCTACCTGGCGATGGTCAGCCGCGGCTACGCCGGCTCGATGCCGGTGATCGACGAGGTGACGGCCACCCGCACGCAGTGGGCGTACGCGGCCGCGCTCCCGGTGACGGCGCTGGCCGTCTGTCTGATCGGATGGACCCTGTGAACGCCCTGAACCCCGTGAACGAACCCACGCCCCCCGCCCCGCCCTCGCTGGAAGTCGCCGGCCTCGCCTACGCCTACCCCGACGGCCACCAGGCCCTCTTCGGGGTCGACCTCGCCGTCGGGCGCGGGGAGCGGGTGGCGCTGCTCGGCCCCAACGGCGCCGGCAAGACCACCCTGGTGCTGCACCTCAACGGCATCCTGACCGGCGGCGTCGGCACGGTGAGCGTGGCCGGGCTGCCCGTGGAGAAGCGCAACTTCGCCGAGGTCCGCCGCCGGGTCGGCATCGTCTTCCAGGACCCCGACGACCAGCTGTTCATGCCGACCGTCCGGGAGGACGTGGCCTTCGGCCCGGCCGCCGCCGGACTGCGCGGCGCCGAGCTGGAGGAGCGGGTGCGGGGCGCCCTGGAGCAGGTCGGGATGGCGGCCTTCGCGGACCGGCCGCCGCACCACCTCTCCTTCGGGCAGCGCCGCCGGGTCGCGGTGGCGACCGTACTGGCCATGCGGCCCGAGATCCTCGTACTGGACGAGCCGTCCTCCAACCTGGACCCGGCCTCGCGCCGCGAGCTCGCGGACATCCTGCGCTCGCTGGACGTCACCGTGCTGATGGTCACGCACGACCTGCCCTACGCGCTGGAGCTCTGCCCGCGCGCGGTGATCCTCAGCGAGGGGACCATCGTGGCGGACGGCAGGACCCAGGACGTGCTGTGCGACGAGGCGCTGATGCGGGCGCACCGGCTGGAGCTGCCCTTCGGCTTCGACCCGCGCTCCGTATCGGTGGCATAAGCGCCGGTCAAAGGTTGTTGCACACCCCGTGGACATCAAGGGTGTGGTGGCGGAGGGCTTCGAGCCCGTCAGGGACGCGTTCGTACGCAACTTCGAGGTGCTCGGGGACCGGGGCGCGGCGGTGTCCGTGTACCGCGACGGCCGCAAGGTCGTGGACCTCTGGGGCGGCACCAAGGACGCGAACGGCGCGGAGCCCTGGGCCGAGGACACCGTGCAGATCGTCCGCTCCGCGACCAAGGGCGTGGCAGCGGCCGTACCGCTGCTGCTCCAGCAGCGCGGGCTGCTCGACCTGGACGCGCCCGTGGGCTCGTACTGGCCGGAGTTCAAGGCGGGCGGCAAGGAGCGGACCCGGGTCCGCGACCTGCTCGCGCACCGCGCCGGAGTCCCCGCGCTGGACCGCGGACTGACCACGGCCGAGGCGGCCGACGGGGTGAGCGGGCCGCGCGCGGTCGCCGCGCAGCAGGCCTTCTGGGAGCCCGGCACCGAGCACGGCTACCACGCGCAGACCTTCAGCTGGCTGCTGTCCGAGCTCGTGCTGCGGGCGACCGGCCGCACGCTGGGATCGATCCTGGCCGAGGAGATAGCGGAGCCGCTGGGCATCGACTTCTGGATCGGCCTGCCGGAGTCCGAGGCCCACCGGGTGGGCCGGGTCGCGCCGGTCGACCCGCCGGAGGGCGCGGGCCTGCTCAAGACCCGGCCGCGGCGCAACGTCTCCGAGGCCTACGCCGACCCGGACTCCCTCACCCGCCGGGCCTTCGCGGCCATCGACCCGCTGCCCGACGAGAACGACCCCGCCTACCGGGCGGCCGAGCTGCCGGCCTCCGCGGGCATCGGCACGGCCCGCGCCCTGGCCCGCTTCTACGCGGCCACCATCGGCGTGGTGGAGGACGGCGCGCGGATCTTCACCCCGGCCACCACCGCACTGGCGGGCAAGGAGTTCTCCTCGGGCCCCGACCGCGTGCTGGTGGTCAACACCCGCTTCGGCCCCGGCTACATGCTGCACGGCCCGGCCTCCCCGCTGCTGTCCCCGGTTTCCTTCGGGCACCCGGGCCGCGGCGGCTCGCTGGCCTTCGCGGACCCGGAGGCGGGCATCGGCTTCGGCTACGTCACCAACGCCCACGCCAAGTCGGTCACCGCCGACCCGCGCGCCCAGGCCCTGGTACGGGCCCTGCGCTCGGCGCTCTAGCCGGGCCGGCAAAAGGGCGTCGCACCGGCGGGGCGGGGAGCGCTAGCGTGCCGTCATGACGACCACCACGCACCCCCTCTTCGCCGAAGCCCTCGCCGCACTGGGCCTGGAGCCGGACGTACGGACCTTCCCCGATGGGACCCGGACCGCCGCCGACGCGGCCGCCGCGATCGGCTGCGAGCTCAGCCAGATCGTGAAGTCGCTGATCTTCGCCGCCGACGGGGTTCCCGTGCTGGTCCTGATGGACGGGTCCTCCCGGGTGGACGTGGAGGCGGTGCGCCGCGAGCTCGGCGCGGGCGCCGTGACCCGGGCCGACGCGGCCCTGGTCCGGGAGACCACGGGCTACGCCATCGGCGGGGTGCCGCCCTTCGGGCACCGCACCCGCACGCGGGTCCTCGCGGACCGCTCCCTGCTGGCCCACGAGGTGGTCTGGGCGGCCGCGGGGACCCCGCACACGGTGTTCCCGATGGACCCGCGCGAGCTGATCCGGCACGCGGGGGCCGCACTGGCCGACGTACGGGAGGGCTGACCGGGGTCGGACCCCGGGCCGGGGTCAGCCCCGGCCGGGTCAGCCCGCGTTGAGGACGGCCGCCACGATCGGGCCCGCCGCGTCGCCTCCGTGGCCGCCGCCCTCGACCATCGCCGCGGCCGCCACGTCCCCGCTGAAGCCGGTGAACCAGCTGTCCGGGTTCTGCGCCCCGTCGACCTCCGCCGAGCCGGTCTTCGCGCCCTTGTCGGACCCGTGCACCGCGGACATCGCGCCCTGGGCGGTGCCCGCGGTGGCCGTCAGCTTCATCATCCGCACGAGCTGCGCCGCCACCGAGGGCTTCATCTTCCGGGTGGCCTTCGCGATCGCGCGGCCGTCCAGCGAGGCCTTGACGACGACCGGCTGGCGGAACACCCCGGTGCGGGCGGTCGCCGTGATCGAGGCCATCGTCAGCGGGTTCATCTGGATCTGGCCCTGCCCGATGTACGCGGCGGCCGCCGCCGGACCGGTCGCGTCCGGGACCTTCCCGTCGACGGTGGGCACGCCGACCTTCCACTCGACGCCTCCGCCCACGCCGAAGACCTCACGGGCCTCCTTCGGGAGCGCGTCGTCGTCGTCGACCGGCTTGATCTGCTTGATGAAGGCGGTGTTGCAGGACTGGGCGAAACTCGTCGCGAAGGTCTCGCCGTCGAGCTTGAAGCCCTTCAGGTTCTTGAAGGGCTTGCCTTCCCACGTCACCTCCGCCGGGCATTCGGCGACCTTGTCCGCCGCCACCAGACCGCGGTCGAGCAGCATCGCGCCGGTCACGATCTTCATCGTGGAGCCGGGCGCTCGGGCTCCGCTGATGGATGCGGGGAAGCCGTCCCCGCGGTGGTCGGCGATGGCCAGGACGTTCCCGGTGCTCGGCTGGACGGCGACCACCGAGGCCTGCGGGAACTTCAGGACCGCCTTCTCGGCCGCCGCCTGGACGTCCGCGTCCAGGACGGTCTGGATCTCGCCCGCCTTCCCCTCGACCAGCGTCAGCAGGGTCCGCCGCGGGGCCTCCTGGGCGACCGGCTCGATCCACAGCTCGGCGCCGACCTTGCCGCCCTGTCGCTCCCCGTACGTCTTGCGCAGGCTGTCGAGCACCGGGCGCAGCGACGGGTACTTCTCCGCCGTCAGCTCCCTGCCCTTGCGGTCGACGGCCTTGACCGGCGGGTTGGCCGGGGCGCCGCCGCGCAGCTTCTCGCCCTTCCGGAGCTCCGGGTGGAGCACCGAGGGCTGCCAGTCGACGAGCGGCAGCCCGGTGGTGTTGCCGCGGACCACGGTCAGCTTGGACTCGTAGGCGAGGGGCTTGGTGACCCCCTCGTAGGTGACCTCCGCCGCGACGGAGTACGCCACCGTGGTGCCGGTCTGCGTGCCGGGGGTGATCGCCACCTTGGACACGTAGGCCTTGGCCGTGAACTCACCGAGGGCGCCCTGCGCCTCCGCCGGATTGTTCGTCAGGTCGGCCCCCGCCCGGGCGTCCCCGGCCGTCCACGCGGCGAAGAACGCCTTGGCGGTCGCCGCGGCGTCCTTGTCGCTGACCGGCCCGCTGCCCTTGGCGGGCACGGCTGGGCCGGTCGCGCTCGTGCTCTTGGCGTCGTCCGCGCCGGCGTCCCCCACCAGCGCGTACACCCCGTACCCGGCTCCGCCCATCATCGCGAGGAAGACCCCGCCGACGATGGCACCCTTCGCAGCCCCGTTCATCCCACTCCCCGTTCCCGTGTGCCCCGACCCCTCGGCCCCTTGAACGCTGAACACGTTCAAAGGAGTCCATGGAGTAGACCTTACGTCGAACAGACAAACGGTTCAGGGGTTTGGTTGCCCTGGGCGCCCGCAACCGCGGGGATCCCGCCGCGACCGGGTGTCCGCCGCATCCGGTTCTGACGGGAAAGTCCCTGCCGGTGCGTCAGGTCATGCTTCTCTCGGCGAAGCTCGATATTCCTGCAGAGTTTCCTGGGCCAGAACGGTCCACGGATGGTTCAGGCCCAGCACCCTGATGCGACCCTCCACGACCCCCTGGACGTGCTCGATCGCCTCGCTGTTCTGGCCGAGGGCGTGCAGAATTTTGCTCAGAGCGCTCCGTGAATTCAATGAGATGGGGTAATCGGGGCCGAACCGTCGCAGATATTTCGCAAAGGCGGAGCGGGCGTAGGGCAAGGCTGCTTCTGGTCGTGCGGTGCGACGGAGGGCGTCGGCGTAGTCGAGTTCTACCCCCAGCGTGATGGTGTGCTCTTCTCCGAGCTCGCGATGGCATTCCGCCACCCAGCCTGCTCCCGCGTCCAATTCTGCCGGTTGTGCGGAATATTCCAGGAGGGCTGATCGTGCGAGAAGAGTAAGGGGGTGTACCGGGCCGAGCGCTCGAATGTATCCCTCCACTGCTCGACGATAAAGCGCAATGCCGTCCGGGATTCGGTCGAGGTTGACCAGCGGCCTGCCCAGGCTTCTGCAGGCCGCGAGGGTTTCGGGTGCTTCCGGGCCCAGTTCTCGTTCGCAGTCCTCCAGGACCTTCCGCAAAACGGCCTCGGACTCCTGGAACCGGCCGAGGCGGAACAGAGCCAGACCCATGCGCCGGTGCAGCCTGATGAGCCAGATGCTGTCCTCGGCCAGTCGTGGACCGAGCAACGTCACGGCGTCGCCGCCCAGGCTCAATGCCGAGGTGTAGTCGCCGGACCTGTGGACTGCGGTGACGAGCCGGAAGGCGCACTCCGCCGCCGCTTCCACCGTCGCTCGGCTGGTTTCCCAACTCGTCGCTCTGCGCAGGAGGGCGATCACGTGCGGGGCCAGGAGGTTCACCCGGGGGTCCTGCGCCCCCCGGTCGGGTACTTCCGGCAGTACGGCGAGACACAGGCGGGCCGCGGTGGCGGACAGCTGCTCGTGCTGGTCCGCGGGCGTGGCCCGGGTCACGCTGTCGAGCAGTACGCCGTGGGTGCGCAGGCAGCGGGTCTCTCCGGGGTTCAGCTCGGTGAGGGAGTGGTCGAGGAGCCCGCGCAGGGCCGATTCGACGTGGGATGCCGCGAGCGCCGGGCCGAGTTCGGCCCCGAGCAGGACCGACAGCGGCAACGGGTCACTGGACCAGCAGGCGAGCAGGCGCAGGAGGTGGCCGGCTTCGGGGCGGCCCTGTTCGGTGAGGGCATCGAGGGAGAGCTGCCAGGTGCGGCTGGGCAGGTGCCGGGAATCGCCACCGATGGCTGCGGCCCCCTGTTCGATGAGCTCGATGGGGTCCAGGCCCGCGCCGCCGTCGAGCCGGCGGCCGTAGTCGGAGAGGCTCCACGGGTCGATCACCTGATGAGCGAGGAATCCACCGGCGAGGGTGAGAGCCAGGGGCAGTCGACCGAGACGGTCGGCGACCTCCGCGGCGTCTTCGAGCGATCCGGCGTGCGGTGCGAGGTCGCGGAGCACGAGGGCGGCGTCCTCGCGCGGGAGCACACCGAACTGGAGCAGATCCGCCCCGGGCCACCAGTGAGCCGCTGCTTGCCGGGTGGTGACGACCACGATCCCGGTGGGGCTGGTGCGCAGCCAGCCGCCGTCGCGCAGGATGGCGGGGTTGTCGGCGTTGTCGAGGACCAGCAGCCAGGGCTCTTCGGAGTGGTCGAGGTAGTGCCACACGAGATCGGCGGCGGGCCGTAATCCGGCGCGTGCTCCCATCAGCTCACCGTCGGTGGCTCCGCGGTCGGCCGCGACGGCGAGCATGCCCGCCCTCAGGGAAGCCGGGTCGGAAGCGTTGACCCACAGCCCGATTCGGCCCGCCTGGTGGGTCGCGTGCTGGAAGAGCGCGCAGGCGACGGCGGTTTTGCCGCAGCCGCCCAGGCCGTGCAGGACGTAGACGCGGTTGGCGATGCCGGGTTCGACGGCGGCGCGCAGTCGGTCCATCTCTCCGACGCGGTCGCGGAGCACCACGGGCGTTCGGCCGACCGATGGGCGGCGTACGGAGTCCGGACCCGACCAGTCGGGGGAATGGTGGTGGTGCTCCGTGATGTGCTGGTCGCCGGAGGCCTGGTAGACGCGGCCCCGGCCGTCGGCCCGGGCGTCGTTCCGGCCGCTCATCGGTGGCCGAAGTTCTGGTCCCGGCCGGCCTGGTAGACCCGGGCGTTGCCGGAGGCGGTGGCGTGCTGCGTCACCGAGGGGTCCGCCGGCGCGTACGGGGCCAGTTCGGTGAGCAGCGTCCGCAGCGCCTCCGTTTCATCCGGATGCGCGGCGAGCAGTCGCCGTAGGCGTCCCTGCCACTCCGCACTCAGTTCGCCGCGGGAATCGAGGTCGCCGCCGGCCTCTGCGGCCAGCAGGTCGCTCCGGGTCACGTCGAGTTCGGCGGCTATCGCCTCGGCCCGTTCCGGCTCGGCACGGCGCCACAGCGCGGCGACACCGTCCCTGGCACGTTGCCATGCCTCGGTGGTCAACAAAGTGACCAGACTTGTTCCGGCTGTACTCGCCAGCACGGCCATTTCCGGATCCACGAACCCGCCCCCTCCAGCCCGTTGTTGCCTGCGGCCACAGAGTAGCCAGCAGATCCGGCAGCGGCACGGGTCGCGCACGTGGTGCCGGGGAAGCGACCCCGGCACCGCCCGGTGCCGGGGTCCTCGCTTCGCCCGCTACACCCAGGTGTCCAGCCACATCCGGTTCTGCCAGGAGTCCATCGGGATCGTTTGGCCGGTGTAGATGGGCCAGAAGTAGATGAAGTTCCACACGATCAGGAGGATCAGTACGCCCGCCGCCACCGCGCCCAGGGCGCGGCGGCGTTCCGAGGAGCCGGCGGGGCCCAGTAGGGCGCCGATCATCATGGCCACCGCCAGGCACAGGTACGGGACGAAGACCACCGCGTAGAAGAAGAAGATGGTCCGCTCCTGGTAGTTGAACCAGGGCAGCAGGCCCGCGCCCAGCGCGCACGCGATCGCGCCCGCCCGCCAGTCGCGGCGGAAGAACCACCGCCACAGCACGTACAGGAGCGCGAAGCAGCCCGTCCACCACAGCAGCGGCGTGCCGAGCGCCAGCACCTCGCGCGCGCACTTGGCCGTTTCCGTCGCCGGGCAGCCGTCGGTGCCGGGTGCGGGGGATTCGTAGAAGTAGGAGACGGGGCGGCCCAGGACCAGCCAGCTCCACGGGTTCGACTCGTAGGTGTGGCCCGAGGTCAGGCCCACGTGGAACTTGTAGACCTCCGTCTCGTAGTGCCACAGGCTGCGCAGCCACTCCGGGATGAAGGACCACGAGCTGTGCTGGTCGTTCTTGGCGGCCCAGTCGCGGAAGTAGCCGCCCTTGCCGTTGTCGGGGGAGAGGATCCAGCCGAGCCACGAGGCCACGTAGACGGAGATCGCCACGGGGACGAGGGAGAGGAAGCCGGTCCAGCTGTCGCGGCGCAGCATCGCCGCGTACGGGGCGCCCGCGCCCGCCGTACGGCGGGCGGCCGCGTCCCACAGGACGGTCAGCACGCCGAAGAAGGCCAGCACGATCAGGCCGTTCCACTTCGTGCCGAAGGCCAGGCCCAGGCAGACCCCGGCCAGGAGCCGGTACGGGCGCCAGCCCAGCTTCAGCGTCTCCGCGATGGTGGCGTCCGGCCGGGTCCGCCCGTCCTCGCCCACCGGGAGCGCCGCGGCGAGCCGGGCCCGCACCTTGTCCCGGTCGATCACCAGCGAGCCGAAGGCGCCCAGCACGAAGAACATCAGCACCAGGTCGAGCAGGGCGGTCCGGCTCATCACCAGGTGCAGGCCGTCCACGGCCAGCAGGAGGCCGGCCAGGCAGCCCAGGAAGGTGGAGCGGAACAGCCGCCGGCCGATGCGGCACAGCATCAGCACGGACAGGGTGCCGAGCAGCGCGGTCATGAACCGCCAGCCGAAGGGGTCGAAGCCGAACATCCACTCGCCCAGCCCGATCACCCATTTGCCGACCGGCGGGTGCACGACGTAGCCCGGGTCCAGGGGGAGGGGGACCCCGTCGGGGTTGGCGAGGATCGACTTGTCGATGTCCTTGGGCCAGCTCGCCTCGTAGCCCTGCTTGACCGTGGCCCAGGCGTCCTTGGCGTAGTACGTCTCGTCGAATATCACCGCCTTCGGGGTGCCCAGGTGGGCGAACCGCAGCACCCCGGCGACCAGCGCCACCAGCAGCGGACCGGCCCACGCCAGCACCCGCTCCCAGCGCACCGCCGCGGCCGGCCCGATCCCGATCTGCGCCCACAGCTGCGCGGACGGCCGTGCGTACGGGGGCACCAGGCGGGTGCGCACGTCCGACGGCCGCTTCGCCCCGGCGGGCGGCACGTAGCCGAAGCCGCGCAGACGGCGCAGCCAGGCGGACGGCTGGTCGGCGGGGTCCGGGCCGGGCCCGGCCTCGGTGGCGGGCGGGGCCCCCGCAGGGCTGGGCGGCGGCGTCGCGGTACTGGTCACCGGCACATCGTAGGGAACGACCCTGTGCCGCACCCAGGGGGACGGGAGTGTGGGGCGCGGCGGTTGGGGCGGCTGAGAGGATGGGGCGGTGACCACTGACCAGCCCGGCTCCGCCGAAGCCCCCTCCCCGGCTCCCTCCGACGCACTCGCGGGAGGCGTCCTCGTCCTCGCCGGGACCCCCATCGGCGACCTCGCCGACGCCCCGCCGCGGCTCGCCACCGAGCTGGAGCGGGCCGACGTGATCGCCGCCGAGGACACCCGGCGGCTGCGCAGGCTGACGCAGGGGCTCGGCGTGTGCACCACCGGGCGCGTCCTGTCGTACTTCGAGGGCAACGAGTCCGCGCGCACCCCCGAACTGGTCGAGGCCCTGGAGGCCGGCAAGCGCGTCCTGCTGGTGACGGACGCCGGCATGCCCTCCGTCTCCGACCCCGGCTACCGGCTCGTCGCCGCCGCCGTGGAGAAGGACATCAAGGTCACGGCCGTTCCCGGGCCCTCCGCCGTCCTCACCGCGCTCGCCCTCTCCGGGCTGCCGGTCGACCGCTTCTGCTTCGAGGGCTTCCTGCCCCGCAAGGCCGGCGAGCGCCTGAGCAAGCTCCGCGAACTCGCCGCCGAACGCCGCACCCTCGTCTACTTCGAGGCCCCGCACCGGCTCGACGACACCCTGGCCGCGATGGCCGAGGTCTTCGGCGCCGACCGGCGCGCCGCCGTCTGCCGCGAGCTGACCAAGACCTACGAGGAGGTCAAGCGCGGCGGGCTCGGCGAGCTGGCGGCCTGGGCCGCCGAAGGCGTGCGCGGGGAGATCACCGTGGTCGTCGAGGGAGCCCCGGCCGCGGCCCCCGGCGACATCGGCGCCGAGGAGCTGGTGGACCGCGTACGGGTGCGCGAGGAGGCGGGGGAGCGGCGCAAGGAGGCCATCGCCGCGGTCGCGGCGGAGGCCGGGGTACCCAAGCGCGAGGTGTTCGACGCGGTGGTCGCGGCAAAGAACGCGGCACAAAAGTCGCCGTCGGTCGGTAAAGAGCTAACCTGAAAAGCAAAGCTCAGACCGCGCACCGGGCGCTTTGGGCATGACTCGCCCAAGGACCGTCCAACACTAGACAGGGCCTGATGCGCTCCCGCCCGAAGAGGCGTCCACTGGCAATGGCAGCAGTGGAACAAGAGGAGCTGGCATGAGTGAGATCGCCGAACCCCGACCCCTCCCCCCATCCGCTCCCGAGGCCGTACCGTCCGTGCACGAGGCGTACTCCTTCGCGTGCATGAAGTGCGGATACGGCTGGGAGCAGGGATACGAGATAGAGCACCACACCGACGGCCGGGGCCTGCCCTTCATCGTCTACAAGGCGGACGGCGAGCGGGTCCCCTCCCCCCTGTCCAATCCGACCTGCATGAACTGCGGCGGCCACGTGGTGCGGATCATGCGGGAGGGCCAGGTGAAGTCGGTCATCGGCATGCTCGACCAGCTCTACCACCACCGCGCGGCCCCGGGGATCGCCGGCCCGGTGCCCGCCGGGTACACCGCGAAGGCCCCCAAGCCCCGCAAGGCCCCGCCGCACGAGGGACCCGGCCCGGTCCCGATGGAACGGCCCGGGCCGATGGCCCGGCTGCTGGGGTTCTTCCGCCGGTCATAAGATCGGCCGCATGAGCCGTAGCACGCCGAACGACGCGCCGCCCCCGCTGCCCGAACCGCTCCGGGTGGCGGTCGCCGACTCCCACACCCACCTGGACATGCAGTCCGGCACCGTCGAGGAGGGCCTCGCCAAGGCCGCCTCCGTCGGGGTGACCACCGTCGTCCAGGTGGGCTGCGACGTGAAGGGCTCCCGCTGGGCCGCCGAGACCGCAGCCGCGTACGGATCCGTCCACGCGGCCGTGGCCCTGCACCCCAACGAAGCCCCCCGGATCGTGCACGGGGACCCCGACGGCTGGTCGAGGCAGGGCGCCCGGACGGGCGGCGGCGAGGCCGCGCTCGACGACGCGCTCGGCGAGATCGAGGCCCTGGCGGCCCTCGCGCACGTGAAGGCGGTCGGCGAGACCGGACTCGACTACTTCCGGACCGGCCCGGAGGGCATGGCCGCGCAGGAGCGTTCCTTCCGCGCGCACATCGAGATCGCCAAGCGGCAGGGCAAGGCCCTGGTCATCCACGACCGCGAGGCGCACGCGGACGTGCTGCGCGTCCTGCGCGAGGAGGGCGCCCCCGAGCGGACCGTCTTCCACTGCTACTCCGGCGACGCGGAAATGGCCCGGGAGTGCGCCGCCGCGGGCTACTACATGTCCTTCGCCGGAACCGTCACCTTCAAGAACGCGGCGCCGCTGCGCGAAGCCCTCGCGGTGGCCCCGCTGGAGCTGGTCCTCGTGGAGACGGACGCCCCGTACCTGACCCCGGCCCCGTACCGCGGACGGCCCAACGCGCCGTACCTCATTCCGCTGACCGTACGGGCGATGGCCGCGGTCCGCGGCATCGACGAGGACGCCATGGCGACGGCACTGGCGGCCAACACGGCCCGCGCCTTCGCGTACTGAGGGCGCACCGAGGTCCACCGAGGTCCACCGAGGCGTACTGACGGCGTGCGCGCCGCCGTCGTGACGCCTCACCCGTTCGCCACGTTCCGTAGCCGACCCGCTTTGTAGCGTGACGGCCGCTCCGCTAGGGTGCCGTGCCCGAAGCAGCCGGACGGACCAGTGGAGCGAGCGCGATGAGCGATGTGGCCTGGCCGGCCGGTGGACGCGACCCCTGGGCCGTGGCCCCGGACCCGACCACGGAACCGGAGCTCATCCCGGACCCGGATCCGTTCCCGGACCCGTTCACGGGCCGGGGCACGGACCGCGATCGGGACCCGTACTCGGGCATGGATCCGGACCCGGACCCTTACCCGTATCCGGGCACGCGGGCGGCGGACCAGAGCCTGGACGCCGCTCCTGGGGCCTACCGGGACCCGGACCCGGACCCGTACGCGGACCCGTACCGGGGCCCGGGGGCGGATCCGGCTCCGGACCTGTTCCTGGGCCAAGGCCCGTTCCCGGACCCGGACCCGTTCCCGGGGGCGGACCCGGACCTGCTCCTGAGCCAAGGGGCCGACCTGGACCCGTACCCGCCCTCCCCGGGCCCTCCTCCCGAGCCCGGGGTGCCCGCCCCCCGGGGCGGTGGGCGGCGTAGGACGGCCGCCGAGTCCGGGTCGGGGCGCCGGGCGCGCGGCCGGACCCCCGCCCCGGCAGCGGCCCCGGCCGCCGGCCCCGCCCAGGCCTCCGCCCAGGCCCTCGCCCCCGACCTGGTTCCGGACCTCGCCCCCGAGGCCCCGGCCACCGGCCGGCGCCGTCGCAGCGCGCCGGTGCTGCCCCCGGACACCGCCCCGGCCGGACCGGCCCCCGCGGGGACCGGGCGGCGCCGGGGCGGGGGCGGCCTCGGCACGGTGCCCGCGCCGGCCGTCCCCGGCCCCGCCCCCGGCGTGGGCACCGCCCCCGGTCCGAGGCGGCGCAGGAGCGCCGCCCCCGCGCCCCGGGACACCTGGCGGCGCATCGTGCCGCAGGCCCTGGTCGTCGCGTTCCTGGCGGGCGGCACCACCGCCTTCGTCGCCGCCGACAAGGCCGTACGCCTCACCGTCGACGGGGTCCCGCGGACCCTGCACACCTTCGCCGGCGACGTGGACGAGCTGCTCGCCGCCGAAGGACTCGGAGTCGGCCCCCACGACCTCGTCGCCCCGGCCGGGGCGGAGGTTCTCGACGACGGGGACGAGATCGTCCTGCGCTACGGCCGTCCGCTGAGCCTGACCCTCGACGGACAGCGGCGCGAGGTGTGGACCACCGCCCGCACCGTGGACGGCGCGCTGCGCCAGTTCGGCATCCGCGCCGAGGGCGCCTACCTCTCCACACCCCGCACCGCGGCCGTGCCACGGACCGGCCTGACCCTCGCCGTCCGCACCGAACGCAGCATCACCTTCATGGCCGACGGCCGCGAGCGGACCATCCGCACCAACGCCGCCACCGTCCAGGAGGCCCTCGACGAAGCCGGGATCACCCTCCACGGCCAGGACACCACCTCCGTGCCCGCCGGCTCCTTCCCGCGCGACGGCCAGACCGTCACCGTCCTGCGCATCACCGGGACCCGCGAGATCCGCGAGGAGCGCATCCCGTACGCGACCGAGCGGGTCAAGGACCCCGCCCTCTTCGCCGGCACCGAAGTCGTCGAGCGCTCGGGCCGGCCCGGGGCGCGCAGGGTCACGTACGGCCTGCGCACCGTCAACGGGGTCCGGCAAAAGCCCCGCAGGATCGCCGAGGAGATCGTCCGCGAACCCGTCACCCAGCTCGTCAAGGTCGGCACCAAGCCGCTGCCGACCTCCGTCCAGGGCGCGGACGGCCTCGACTGGGGCGCGCTGGCCCGCTGCGAGTCGGGCGGCCGGCCCGGCGCCACGGACCCCTCGGGCACGTACGGGGGGCTCTACCAGTTCGACGTACAGACCTGGCAGGCCCTCGGCGGCAGCGGCCGTCCGCAGGACGCTCCGGGCCCGGAGCAGACGTACCGGGCGAAGAAGCTCTACGTACAGCGGGGGGCGAGTCCCTGGCCACACTGCGGCCGTACCCTTTATCGGTGAGCACCGCAGAGCAGCAGCCCGAAAAGACCGTGCCGGAGACCTCCGCGCCGGAGACGTCCGCACCCGCGACCTCCGCACCCGAGACCTCCGCCCTCCTCGGCGCGGCCGACATCCGGGAGCTGGCCGCCGTACTCGGCGTACGGCCGACGAAGCAGAAGGGCCAGAACTTCGTCATCGACGCCAACACGGTGCGCCGCATCGTGCGCACCGCCGAGGTCCGGCCGGACGACGTGGTCGTCGAGGTCGGGCCCGGGCTGGGCTCGCTGACGCTCGCACTGCTGGAGGCCGCCGACCGGGTCGTCGCCGTCGAGATCGACGACATCCTGGCCGCCGCGCTGCCCGCCACCATCGAGGCGCGGATGCCGGAGCGCAAGGACCGCTTCACGCTGGTCCACTCCGACGCGATGCTGGTCAAGGAGCTGCCCGGCCCGCCGCCGACCGCGCTCGTCGCGAACCTCCCCTACAACGTGGCCGTGCCGGTCCTGCTCACCATGCTCGACCGCTTCCCGAGCATCGAGCGGACCCTGGTCATGGTGCAGGCCGAGGTCGCCGACCGGCTGGCCGCCGAGCCCGGCAACAAGGTCTACGGCGTCCCCTCGGTCAAGGCCAACTGGTACGCGGACGTCAAGCGGGCCGGTGCCATCGGCCGCAAGGTCTTCTGGCCCGCGCCGAACGTGGACTCCGGACTCGTCTCCCTGGTCCGCCGGGCGGAGCCGGTCAAGACCACCGCGACCAAGGCCGAGGTCTTCGCCGTCGTCGACGCCGCCTTCGCGCAGCGCCGCAAGACGCTGCGCGCGGCGCTGTCCGGCTGGGCCGGGTCCGCGGCGGGCGCCGAGGCGGCGCTGGTCGCCGCCGGGGTCTCCCCGCAGGCCCGCGGCGAGTCCCTCACCGTCGAGGAGTTCGCGGCGATCGCCGAGCACAAGCCCGCCGCGGAGAGGCCCGCGCTGTGAGCGAGGCCATCACCGTACGGGTCCCCGCGAAGGTCAACGTCCAGCTGGCGGTGGGCGCGGCCCGGCCGGACGGATTCCACGACCTGGCGAACGTCTTCCTGGCCGTCTCCCTCTACGACGAGGTCACCGCGACCCCCGCCGGCGCCGGCGAGCTGACCGTGACCTGCGCCGGGCCGGACGCCGGCAAGGTGCCGCTCGACCGGACCAACCTCGCGGCCCGGGCCGCGCAGATCCTGGCGGAGCGGGCCGGACTGAGCCCCGACGTCCACCTCCACATCGAGAAGCGGATCCCCGTGGCGGGCGGCATGGCGGGCGGCAGCGCCGACGGGGCGGCCGCGCTGCTGGCCTGCGACGCCCTCTGGGGCCTGAAGACCCCGGTCGACGAACTCCTCGCCCTCTGCGCGGAGCTGGGCAGCGACGTGCCGTTCAGCCTGGTCGGCGGGGCGGCGCTGGGCACCGGGCGCGGGGAGATCCTGACCCCGGTGGCCGCCGGAACCTTCCACTGGGTGTTCGCGGTGGCCGACGGCGGGCTCTCCACCCCGGCGGTGTTCCGGGAGTTCGACCGGCTCACCGCCGGCACGGAGGTCCCCGTACCGGAGGCCTCCCCGGCGCTCCTCGCGGCCCTGGCCTCCGGCGACCCGGACGAGCTGGCCGCCACCCTGGCCAACGGGCTCCAGCCCGCGGCCCTCTCGCTGCGGCCGTCACTCGCGGACACCCTCGCGGCGGGTACCGAGGCCGGGGCCCTGGCGGCGCTGGTGTCCGGCTCCGGCCCCACGACGGCCTTCCTGGTCCGCGACGCGGAGTCGGCGACGAAGGTCGCAGCCGCCCTGGCCGCCTCCGGCACCTGCCGCACCACCCACCCGGCCACCAGCCCGGCCCCGGGCGCGACCCTCCTCTGACCGGCGGCTTGCGCCGGGCCGCTGCGCGGGGCGGAGTCCCCTGCCCGCCCTTCCACCGTTCCCCGGGCTCCGCCCGGACCCGTCCCCGCGTGCGGCGCCGTTGCCGGGGGCCGGCCCCCGGACCCCCGCTCCTCAAACGCCGGAGGGGCTGGACGGTGCCCGGCCGGCCCCGCCGGCGTTTGAGGCGCGGGGTCCGGGGCGGAGCTCCGGGGAACGGGCGAAGGGCGGGTAGGGGAACTCCGCCCCGTGCAGCGGCACGCTCCACGCAGGCCCCGCGCAGCGGAAGGGGGCCCGGGGCGTGGCTCCGGGGTACCTAGGCGGGGAGTGAGTATCCGCGCCCTGTTGCCCAGCAGGCCCGCGCGGGAGCGTAGGGCCCATGGGAGCCAGCGCAAGCGACATCGCCACCGCCACCCCCGCCACGCGGGACCGCTACGTCGACCTGCTCCGGGTCGCCTCGCTCGGGACCGTCATCGCCGGGCACTGGCTGATGGCCGCGGTCAGCAGCGACGGCATAGGGAACCTGCTCGCCGTCGTGCCGCCGCTGCAGGTGCTCACCTGGGCGCTGCAGGTGATGCCGGTGTTCTTCTTCGTCGGCGGGTTCTCGCACGCCCTGTCCTACCGGTCCCTCGCGCGCCGCACCGGCGGCCCGGTGTACGCCGCCTTCCTGCGGGCGCGCCTGCGGCGGCTGCTGCGGCCCACCCTCGTGTTCGTCGCCGTCTGGACCGCCATCGCCCTCGCCGCGCAGCTCCTCGGAGGCGGCGGCGGGCGGCTGTCCGGGGCGGCGTTCCGGCTGGTCACGCAGCCGTTGTGGTTCATCGGGATCTACCTCGCGATGGTCGCCCTCACCCCGCCCCTGCTGAAACTGCACGAGCGCCACGGCTGGGCCGCCTTCGGGGCCCTGGCCGCGGCCGCCGCCGCCGTCGATCTGCTGCGCTTCGCGGGCGGTGTCCCGTACGCCGAGTTCCTGAACTTCGCCTTCGTCTGGCTCGCCGTCCACCAGCTGGGCTTCCTGCGCGCCGATGGGCGGATCCGCCGTCCCGGCGCCCTCGCCGCCGCCGGGCTCGCCGGGGCCGTCCTGCTGGTGGCGTACGGGCCGTACCCGCTGTCCATGGTCGGGATGCCCGGGGAGAAGGTCTCCAACATGGCCCCGCCCACCCTGGCCCTGCTCGCGCACGGGATCTGGCTCGTGGGCGCCGTGGAGCTGCTCCGGGGCCCCGCCGCCCACTGGCTGGCCCGGCCCCGGGTCTGGCGCGGCGTGGTCACCGCGAACGGGGTCGCCATGACCGCCTTCCTCTGGCACCTCACCGCGATGCTCGCCGTGTACGCCGCCCAGCTCGGCCTCGGCATCGCCCTGCCCGAGCCGGCCGGGGCGGCCTGGTGGGCCCAGGTCCCGGTCCGGTTCCTCGCCGCCGCCGCGCTGACCTGCGTACTCGTCGCGGTCTTCCGGCGCTTCGAGGAGCCCGCCGCAGGCAGCACGAGCAGCGCCGGCACCGGCTCCGGCCCCCGCGCCGCCCTCGGTACCGCGCTCTGCCTCCTCGGCGTCCTCGGGCTCTCCACGACCGGTCTCGGCGGGCTCCTGGAAGGCCACAGCGCCACCCTGATCGCGCTCCCGGTCACCGCGCCCGCCGCGATCGGCATGGCGCTGGGCGGCTGGCTGCTGGTGGAGCGGTCCGGTACTTCGCGGAGGGTTAGGCTGAGGGGCTGATCCACACCCCTTCCCTGGAGCGCTCCTGATGGCCGTCAACCTGGTCAATGTCGAGGCAGTCAGCAAGGTGTACGGCACCCGTACCCTGCTCGACGGCATCTCCCTCGGCGTATCCGAGGGGGACCGGATCGGTGTCGTGGGCCGCAACGGCGACGGCAAGACCACCCTCATCCGCATGCTCGCGAAGCTGGAGGAACCCGACGGCGGCCGGGTCACCCAGAACAGCGGTCTGCAGATGGGCGTGCTCACCCAGCACGACTCGCTCGACCCCAAGGCCACCGTCCGGCACGAGATCATCGGGGACATGGCCGACCACGAGTGGGCCGGCAACGCCAAGATCCGCGACGTGCTGACCGGCCTCTTCGGCGGGCTCGACCTGCCCGGCTTCGGGCAGGGCCTCGACACGGTCATCGGCCCGCTCTCCGGTGGCGAGCGGCGCCGCATCGCGCTCGCCAAGCTCCTCATCGCCGACCAGGACCTGCTCGTACTCGACGAGCCCACCAACCACCTCGACGTCGAGGGCATCTCCTGGCTGGCCAAGCACCTCCAGGAACGCCGCTCCGCGCTCGTCTGCGTCACCCATGACCGGTGGTTCCTCGACCAGGTCTGCACCCGCATGTGGGACGTGCAGCGCGGTGACGTCCACGAGTACGAGGGCGGCTACAGCGACTACGTCTTCGCCCGCGCCGAGCGCGACCGCATCGCCGCCACGGAGGAGTCCAAGCGGCAGAACCTGATGCGCAAGGAGCTCGCCTGGCTGCGCCGCGGCGCCCCCGCGCGGACCTCCAAGCCGCGCTACCGCATCGAAGCCGCCAACGAGCTGATCGCCGACGTGCCGCCGCCGCGCGACAAGTCCGAGCTGATGAAGTTCGCCAACGCCCGCCTCGGCAAGACGGTGTTCGACCTGGAGGACGTGACCGTCCAGGCCGGCCCCAAGACCCTCCTCAAGCACCTCACCTGGCACCTGGGCCCCGGTGACCGCGTCGGTCTCGTCGGCGTCAACGGCGCCGGCAAGACCTCCCTGCTGCGCGCCCTCGCCGAGGCCGCCCGCACCCAGGGCGAGGTCCAGCCGGCCGCCGGGTCCGTGACCGTCGGCAAGACCGTCAAGCTGGCCTACCTCTCGCAGGAGGTCGGCGAGCTCGACCCGTCCCTGCGCGTCCTGGAGGCCGTCCAGCGCGTCCGCGACCGGGTCGACCTCGGCCAGGGCCGCGAGATGACGGCCGGGCAGCTGTGCGAGCAGTTCGGCTTCACCAAGGAGAAGCAGTGGACGCCCGTCGGCGACCTCTCCGGTGGTGAGCGGCGCCGTCTGCAGATCCTGCGCCTGCTGATGGACGAGCCCAACGTCCTCTTCCTCGACGAGCCCACCAACGACCTCGACATCGAGACCCTCACCCAGCTGGAGGACCTCCTCGACGGCTGGCCCGGGTCGATGATCGTGATCTCGCACGACCGGTTCTTCATCGAGCGCACCACCGACACGGTCATGGCCCTGCTCGGCGACGCGAGCCTGCGGATGCTGCCGCGCGGCCTCGACGAGTACCTGGAGCGCCGCCGGAAGATGATCGAGGCGGCCGCTCCGGCGCCCGCCCCGTCCGCCGCCGGAAAGTCCTCGGCCTCCGGGGACGCGCGCGCCGCGAAGAAGGAGCTGCAGAAGATCGAGCGGCAGCTCAACAAGATGACGGACCGCGAGAGCAGCCTGCACGCCCAGATCGCCGAGAACTCCACCGACTTCGACAAGGTCGCCAAGCTCGACGCCGAGCTGCGGGAACTCATCTCGGACCGCGACGACTTGGAGATGCGCTGGCTGGAGCTCGCCGAAGACGCGTAGTCTCCGGGGCCCGCGCGCCCCAACTGGCTGATAACAGCGGCATCACGGGCCGGTCCTCCCTTGGGAACAGGGGTCGGACCGGCCCGGCGTCATGCTCGTCGTCAGTGATAGAAAGGGCTTCCTCCCACACCCGAAGCCGAAGGTATGCGCTGATGACCGAGCCGCCCCAGCCGCCGAACCAGCCGCCGAACCCTTCCGGTTACGGTCACTTGCCAGGGCCCCCGCAGCCCGGTTACGGATTCCCGCCACAGGGTGAGAACCCGTACGCGCAGCAGCCCCAGCCGCAGGGCCCGTACGGCTCGCAGCCCCAGACCCAGCCGCAGGGCCCGTACGGCCAGCAGCCGCAGGGTCCCTACGGCCAGCAGCCGCCCGGGGGCTACGGCTTCCCGCCGCCCCCGAACACGGTCCCCGGCGCCCCCGGCATGCCGCCCGGTCCGCCCGGCGGGCCGAAGAAGAAGCTCGCTGTGCTGATCGCGGCCGCCGTCGCCGGCGTGCTCATCCTGGGCACCGGCGGCTACTTCGCGTTCTTCGCCGGCGCGGACAAGGGCAAGGACAAGGTCATCGGGCAGGACACCACGCCGCCCGCCGACGACAAGGCCTCGCCCTCCGCCTCCGTGGACAAGGGAGACGGCAGCGGCAACGGCAGCGAGGAGGAGGAAGACCTCAACGCCGGCCGCAAGCAGGGTGAGGGCAAGGTCCTCTGGTTCAAGAGCAGCAAGATCAACGGCCCCGGCTCGGGCGTCGACTCCAAGGGGCAGTGGATCGTCGGCGACACCGTCGTCAAGTCCGTCTGGAAGTCGGTCACCGGCTACGGGATCAAGGACGGCAAGGAGAAGTGGACCCTCACCCTCCCCGCCGTGATCTGCGGGGTCACCGGCATGACCGAGGGCGGCAAGACCGTCGTCATGTACGAGAACGGCGAGTCCGACGGCGCCGACTGCAACCAGATGCGGATGATCGACCTCAAGGCCGGCAAGGAGGGATGGTCGAAGGAGGTCCCGAAGGAAGGGCTCTTCGACATCTTCACCTCCCCCGACCTCGCCCTCACCGGCGACTCCGTCGTCGTCAACCGGATGGGCATGAGCAGCGCGTTCAAGGTCAGCACCGGGGACAAGCTCTTCGACAACAAGCGTGAACAGGGCTGCCAGCCCAGCGACTTCTCCGCCATGAACGGCAAGATGATCGCCATCGCGACCTGCCAGGACACCGACAAGACCGTCCAGGTCATGGACGCCGACCCGGCCACCGGCAAGAACACCTGGATCTACAAGCTCCCCAAGGGCTTCCAGGTCAAGAACGTCTACTCGCTGGACCCGATCGTCCTCGACCTCGGCAACAGCGAGAGCAAGGAACGCTCCATCGTGGTCCTCGGACCCGACGGCAAGCAGCGCACCACCGTCTCCGGCGAAGGCACCTTCCCCGTCGGCTGCGGCGGCACCTTCAGCTTCAGCCGCTCGATCCAGAGCTGTGGTTCCTCCTACGTGGACGCGAACACCCTCTACCTGCCCACCAAGGCCGACATCGGCAAGGCGAACGAGATCGTCGCCTTCGACCTCGCCACCGGCAAGGTGAAGTGGCGCACCCCGGCCGGCGAGGGCCGCACCCTCACCCCGCTGAAGGCGGCGGGCGGCCAGGTCGTCGTCTACCGCGAGGCGGAGAGGGACAAGGGCGGCGAGGTCCTCACGATCCCGGCCGCCGGGGGCACGCCCACCGCGGTCCTGCGCAACCCGTCCGGCGCCGCCGCCCCGGTGGAGAGCTCCTTCCTCGCCCCGAAGGTGGACTACGTGGACGGCCGGCTGTTCGTCTCCGCCTCCCACCTGAAGGCCGACAACAAGAGCGAGAAGTTCCTGATGGTCTTCGGCAAGTGAGCGACCGCCCCGAGAACGAGCAGTCCGCCAAACCGCCCACCGAGAGGCAGTAGCACCGATGAGTACCCCGCCGCCCCCCAGCCAGCCGCCGTCCGGCGGTTTCGGCGCGCCGCAGGACCCGCCGCCGGGCGGTTTCGCCGCGCCCCCGCCCGCGCACCCGGCCATGCCGGCCGGCCCCCCGCCGCCGCCCCCGGCCCAGCCGCCGACGGTTCCGGCCGGACCGCCCGCCGGGCAGGCCTCGTACGGCTACCCGCAGGAGCAGGCCTACGGCTACCCGCAGCAGCCGCAGCCCGTCACCGCGCCCATGTACGCGGCCCAGGGCCCGGCGGTCCCGGCCGGCGGCCGCGGCAACGAGGTCCGCACCCAGCTGATGATCGTCGGCGCGGCCCTCCTGGCCATCGTCCTCATCGTCGGCGGCGGCTTCTGGTACGTGTCCGGCGAGGACGAGGGCTCCGGCAACCAGCCCGTGGCCGGCGGCAGCGCGAGCCCCGGCGGCGACAAGGCGCCGGGCGGCGGCGGCACCGAGAAGGTGCCGGCCAAGACCAAGTCGAAGACCCTGGTCAACGTCCCGATGCCGGAGTCGAAGGAGATCGTCCAGATCCCCGGCTCCTGGCTCACCGACACCACCTACGCCAAGTCCGACATGGGCAAGGTCGTCGGCTACAACCTGGCCGACGGCGCAAAGAAGTGGGAGGTCCCGCTCGGCGCCAACGTCTGCGCCGCCAGCCGCTGGGTCTCGGACAACAAGACGGCGATCCTCTTCGACGAGGCCCTGCCGACGGCCGAGAAGCCGTACCAGCCGTGCAACCAGGTCGGTGTCATCGACCTGAACGCCGGCAAGCTCCTGTGGAAGGCCACCATGAAGGCCCAGGGAGGCGGCGACAAGCCCATCAAGTTCGACGGGGTGACCGTCAGCGGCCAGACCGTGGCAGCGGGCGGACTGTACGGCGGCGGCGCCTGGAACCTCGCCGACGGCAAGGTCCTGTGGACGCCCAAGGTCGACGCGGACGACTGCAGCGACCTCGGCTACGGCGGCGGCCCGGCCCTCGGCGTGATCCGCCGTTGCGGCCGGTACGGGAGCTACGTGCTGTCCGCCCAGTTGCTCGACCCGGTCACCGGCGCACCGAAGTACTCGTACAAGCTCCCCCCGGGTGTGGAGGACGGCCAGATCGTCTCCACCAAGCCGCTGATCGCCGCGGCGGACGTCAACCACACCTCCAAGAACGCCATCGGCGTCAGCGACCTGTTCGTCGTCGACGACGCGGGCCAGCTCAAGGCGCGCATCCCGCTCACCTCGGGCAACTACAACCCCGAGTGCGGCACCGAGGTCGAGGACTGCACCAACATGGTCGTCGGCAACGGCAAGCTCTACCTGCCGACGGAGGAGCACAAGGGCTCGAGCGAATCCGGCCGCACCAACGAGATCGTCTCCTTCGACCTGGAGACCGGCAAGCTGACCGCCGACCGCGCGGACGCCGGCGAGCGCTACACGATCTACCCGCTGCGCATGGACGGCTCCAACATCATCGCCTTCAAGGTTCCGCCCTACGACGGCGGCGGCCAGGTCGTCTCCATCGACGGCAAGACGATGAAGGAGACCCTGCTCATGCAGCACCCGGCGACGAAGGAGTCCCAGCGCGCCGAGACCCAGTTCCTGCCGGACTCCGGTGAATTCCGCTACGGCAACGGGAAGCTCTTCATCGCCCGCACCGCGGTCATGAGCAAGTCCTCGGTGGCAACGGATCCCTATTACACCTTCGTCTCCTTCACCACCGGCTGAGCCGCCTCGGAACGAGTACGTTCAGGCGCCACCGCGTCAGGGTGACCTGAGCGCGCGCGACTGCACCCGAAGCCCCCGGAAGGTCCGTCCTTCCGGGGGCTTCTGCGCGGTTACCGCACCGCGCCGTCGAACAAGCGTGTAGCTTGCCGGGGCAGAAGGGCGGGGGTGGGTACCTCAATGGGCGTACGGGTCATGGTGGTCGACGAGCACCGGCTGCTGGCCGAGGCGCTCGCCTCGGCCCTGAAACTGCGCGGCCACCGGGTGCTGGCGGCTGCGGCCCCGGCCGCGGGCGCCGCCGAACTGGTCATCAGCCGGGCGCCGGAGGTCTGCCTGCTGGGCACCGCCACGCCCGCCGAGCCCGGGGTCTTCGAGCCGATCGTCCGGATCAAGCGGGAGCGTCCTCAGATCGCCGTGGTCGTCCTGGGCCCGGTGCCCAGCCCGCGCGGGATCGCCGCCGCCTTCGCGGCCGGCGCCTCGGGGTACGTACGCCACGACGAGCGCATCGAGGGCGTGGAGCGGGCGCTGGCCAAGGCCCGGGCGGGGGAAGTGGCCATCGCGCCGCAGCTGTTGCAGGGGGCCTTCGCCGAACTGCTCAACCCCGCAGCCCAGCCCGACGACGAGGGCAGCCGGCTGCTGCGGCTGCTCACCCCGCGCGAGGTGGAGGTGCTGGTCCGGGTCGCCGAGGGCGAGGACACCCGGCTCATCGCCGCCGGCATGGCCATCGCGCCGAGCACCGCGCGCACGCACGTCCAGCGGGTGCTGATGAAGCTGGGCGTGGGCTCGCGGCTGGAGGCGGCCGCGCTGGCTGCCCGTACCGGTCTGCTGGACCGGGCCGGACTGCCGCCGTCGGGGGGCGCCCGGCCCTGATCCGGGTCCGGGATTTCCCCGGCGGCGCGGATTCGGGTATGCCGGTGACCAGCACGCGTACGGCGCGTGCTTTTCCCCGGCGAGAGGCAGCAGGCACGTGAGCGAGATCGCGTCTTCCAAATACCTGGTCACCGGCGGAGCCGGATACGTGGGCGGGGTGGTCGCCGCCCACCTCCTGGAGGCGGGGCACGAGGTCACCGTCCTCGACGACCTCTCCACCGGCTTCCGTTCCGGGGTGCCGGCCGGCGCCGCCTTCATCGAGGGCCGCATCCAGGACGCCGCCGAACACCTGGACCCCTCCTACGACGGGGTCCTGCACTTCGCGGCCTCCTCGCAGGTCGGCGAATCCGTGGTGAACCCGGGCAAGTACTGGGAGAACAACGTCGGCGGCACCCTGGCCCTGCTGGCCGCGATGCGCGGGGCGGGCGTGCGCCGGCTGGTGTTCTCCTCCACCGCGGCCACCTACGGGGAGCCCGGCGACGGGCCGCTCACCGAGTCCTCGGTGACCGCCCCCACCAACCCGTACGGGGCCTCGAAGCTGGCCGTCGACCACATGATCGCGGGGGAGTGCACGGCGCACGGCCTCGCGGCGGTCTCGCTGCGCTACTTCAACGTGGCCGGGGCGTACGGGCAGTTCGGCGAGCTGCACGACCCCGAGACCCACCTGATCCCGCTGGTGCTGCAAGTGGCGCTCGGCGAGCGGGAATCGATCTCCGTGTTCGGCGAGGACTACCCGACCCCGGACGGCACCTGCGTACGGGACTACATCCACGTCGCCGACCTGGCCGAGGCCCACCTGGCGGCGCTGCGGGTGGCCGCCGAGGGGGAGCACCTGGTGTGCAACCTCGGCAACGGCAGCGGGTTTTCGGTCCGCGAGGTCATCGAGACGGTCCGCAAGGTCACCGGGAAGGAGATCCCCGAGGTCGTGGCCCCGCGCCGGGCCGGCGACCCGGCCTTCCTCGTCGCCTCCGCCCGCACGGCCCACGAGCGCCTCGGCTGGACCCCGACCCGCTCGGACCTCACGGGCATCGTGACGGACGCCTGGAACTTCACCCGCGCCCGGCGCGGCTGAGCCCACGGGCACCCCTGAACCACCCCGGTCGCAGCCGCGCCCCCGCCCCCACCAGGGCAGGGGCGCGCGTGTGGTGCGGGCGCGCCCTCGCCGGGCGCTTCGCGCGGGCGCCCGGCGTGCGCACGCCGAGTGAAATACCCCCCGTGCAACTGCCCATGGCACACCACGGGACGCAACGGGACCTCCACGGAAGGGGAGTAGTCGATTTCAAGCCATCCTGCGGCCCCTCCGGAAGCGCCTCGCCGGAAAATCGCTCGGAAAACTTCTGCAATTCGGCCAACCACGAGCCGACCCCGGCCCTACGCTGATGCGTGACACCGGTGGGGGCCGGTGTTGATTCAGGGGTCGAGACAAGTCGGGTACGACGTCCGGTCCGGGGTAGTGCAGAGATGTCACGGCGGCGGCCGGGGCGCCTGCGGATCACCCGGTCCGGGCGTCGTACCCGCAGCCGTCCGTTCCCCGACCCTTGGGGGTTTTGTGGTCCGTATCCGGGTACTCGTGGTCGACGATCACCGCATCTTCGCCGAATCTCTCGCCGCCGCGCTCGCGGCCGAACCGGACGTGGACGTCTCCGCGGCCGGCAGCGGCCCCGCCGCGCTGCGCTGTCTCGAACGCGCGGTGGCCGAGGGCCGCCGCTTCGACGTCCTGCTGGTCGACTCGGACCTGGCCGCCGTCCCCGCGGGCGTCCCCGTGCAGCGGGAGTCCGGCTCCGCGCCGCCCGCCGCCGACGGGATCGCGCTGGTGGCAGGCGTCCGGGTATCCCATCCCGAGGTCCGTACGGTCGTACTCGCCGAGCGCGACGACGCCCGCCGGGCCGCCCTCGCGCTCCAGGCGGGAGCTTCGGGCTGGGTGGCCAAGGACTGCTCGCTCTCGCGGCTCCTGGCCGTCGTCCGCGGAGTCCTGCGCGAGGAGACGCACCTTCCGCCCGCGCTGCTCACCGGAGTGCTCCGCGAGCTGACCGCGGCGCGCAAGCACCGTACCGACAGCGAACGGCTGGTGGAGTCCCTGACGCCCAGGGAGCACGAGGTGCTGCGCTGCATGGTGGCGGGGCTGGGCCGCAAGGACGTGGCCGCGCGGCTGTTCCTCTCCCCGCACACCGTCCGCACCCACATGCAGAACGTGCTGGGGAAGCTGGGCGTGCACTCGACGCTCGCGGCGGTGGCCCTGGCCCGGCGGGCCGGAGTACGCCCCGCCGACCTGCCCGGACTGCCGGGGCAGGGACTAACCGGGGATGTTGTCGAACGGAGCGGTCAACTGGCGTAGCAGGCCGGCGAGATCGCCGCGCTGCGTCCGCGAGAGCTGGGCCAGGATCGCCCGTTCCTGGGCCAGCAGCCCGGCGAGCGCCTGGTCGGCGCGGTCGCGGCCCTCGGGGCTGAGGCGCACCAGGACCCCGCGCCGGTCGTTGGGGTCCGGCAGCCGTTCGACGAGGCCCTTCTTGGCGAGCCGGTCGATGCGGTTGGTCATGGTCCCGGAGGTCACCAGGGTCTGCGTCAAAAGCTGGCCGGGGGAGAGCTGGTAGGGCGCGCCCGCTCGCCGCAGCGAGGTCAGCACGTCGAACTCCCAGGGCTCCAGGCCGTGCTCGGAGAAGGCCAGTCGGCGGGCGCGGTCGAGGTGCCGCGCGAGCCTGCTGACGCGGCTGAGCACCTCGAGTGGTTCCACGTCGAGGTCAGGGCGTTCCCGCCGCCATGCCGCGACCAGTCGGTCGACCTCGTCCTCCATGCGGATCAGTGTAAAGGGTCTGTCGACGTGAAGTCTCTTTAAATCGAGTATCTCGATTCCAAGTATCTTGACATCGAGATATATTTTTCGCCACCATGGGGCATGGAGGGGGCCGGAGCAGCTTCCGATTCCGACCGTACTGCCAGCAGGGAGGCTCGAACATGCATTCCGATACCGCGCCGGCCAGGATTCCGGCGTCGACCACCGGCACCGCCACCACGACGGCGCCCCCGACATCCGCATCCCCCACGGACGACGCGCCCGTCGCGCCGACCGCCCCCACGTGGGACCCGCAGCAGTACCTCCGGCACGCGGGCCACCGGGCCAGGCCCTTCCTCGATCTCCTGGCCCGCATACCGGAGCTCCCCTCCAAGGCCGCCCGCATCGCGGACCTCGGCTGCGGACCCGGCAACGTGACCGCGCTCCTCGCGGACCGCTGGCCCGAAGCCCACATCACCGGCTACGACCTCTCCCCGGAGATGCTCCACCGTGCCGACGCCGAATACGCCGGCCCCACCGGTGGCGGGGGCAAGCTCGACTTCCGCCACGGCAACCTCGCCGACTGGCTCCCGGAGGAGCCCCACGACCTGATCGTCTCCAACGCCGCCTTCCAGTGGGTCCCCGGCCACGCCGGCTCCTTCGCCCCCTGGATCAACGGACTGCGCCCCGGCGGTACCTTCGCCTTCCAGATCCCCGGCAACTTCACCGCCCCCAGCCACCGGATCCTCGCCGAGCTGTGCGACGCCCCGCGCTGGCGGGCCCGGCTCGCCGGACACGGAGCGCGCTACATCCACATCCTGGAACCCTCCGGATACCTCGAGCGGTTCACCGAACTCGGCTGCACCGCCGACGTGTGGGAGACCACGTACCACCAGCTGCTCCAGGGCCCCGACCCGGTACTGGACTGGGTCAAGGGCACCGCACTGCGGCCCGTGCTCACCGCGCTGGCCGACGACGAGGAAGCCGCCGCGGCCTTCCTGGCCGAGTACCGCGCCCTGCTCCGCGAGGCCTACCCCATGGGCCCCCGCGGCACCGTCTTCCCGTTCCGCCGGATCTTCGCCGTAGCCCGCAGGGAGGCCTGAGCATGCTCGCCGGAGTCGACCACGTCCAGCTCGCCGCCCCGCCCGGCTCGGAGGACCGGCTGCGCGCGTACTACACCGAGGTGCTCGGCATGACCGAGATCCCCAAGCCGCCGGTGCTGGCGGCGCGCGGCGGCTGCTGGTTCGCCGCCGGGCCTGTCCAGCTCCACCTGGGCATCGAGGAGGACTTCCACCCCGCCCGCAAGGCCCACCCGGGACTCAGGGTCGACGGCATCGTGACCTACGCCGAAAGACTTCAGGCGCGAGGCGCCACGGTCGTCTGGGACGACAACCTGCCGGGACACCGCCGCTTCTACTCCGAGGACCCGGTGGGCAACCGGCTGGAGTTTCTGGAACCGCACGGCCTGGAACCGCACGCCCCGGAACGCGCCGGCCACTGAACCGCCTCGGCGCACACGAAGGCGCCCCGCCACCGGAGATCCGGTGACGGGGCGCCTTCGCGTGGGGGTGGACCGGCCGGAGCAGGTCCACCCCGGACCGCCTAGAACAGGTCGATGTAGGCGTTCCAGCCGCCACCCGCGGGGGTGTTGCCCTGGAAGGTGTTCAGGCCCTTGAGGCCCGTCGCCTTGTACAGGTACGCGGTGCCGCCGGCGTCGACGCCGACGAGGTCGGTGCGGCCGTCACCGGTGATGTCGCCGACCGCGGCCAGCTTCTTCAGGCCGTTCCAGCCGCTGGCACCGATCTTGATGCGGTCGCCGAAGACGGAGGTGCCGTTGCCCGGGTAGGCCCACAGCGAGCCGTCGGTACCGCGGGCGAGCAGGTCGGCGCGGCCGTCACCGGTCACGTCGCCGGCACCGAAGAGCTTGTTGTAGATGCCCCAGCCGGCGCCGAGGCGGACGCGGGAACCGAACTGGTTGCCGTTGCCGCGGCTCGGGTAGAGCCACAGCACGTTGGACTTGTCACGGGCCAGCAGGTCGCCGTAGCCGTCGGCGGTGACGTCGCCGACACCGACGAGGGCGTTGTAGATGCCCCAGCCGCCGCCCACGAAGTCGCCGTTGTTGTAGAGGTCGCCGCCGACCCACATCAGCCAGTTGGTCTGGTTGAGAGCGCTGAAGGAGGAAGCCACGGACAGGCCGACCTGGTTCACCGGCGCCTCGCCGGGCGCGAAGACCTCGTCACGGTTGCCGAAGCCACCGTTCATCTTGCCGTAGTAGTAGTACACGGCGCCGTTGGAGGTGCGGGCGACCAGCTCGGAACGGCCGTGCGCGGGCACGCCGCCCTGGCCGGCGTACAGGTTGGTGTACTCCCAGTTGACGCCCATCGCCACACGGCTGTCGAAGCCGCCGGAGGCGTTGGGGCGGTAGCTCCACATCTTGCCGCCCGAGTCGCGGCCCACGACCCAGCTGGTGCCCGCCTCGCTGGAGGTCATCACCTGGAGCTGGTTGTACATGTTCCAGCCGGTGCCGCGCGCGACGCGGTTGCCGAACCCGGCGCCGTTGCCCGGGTACATGTAGAGCGCGCCGCCCGGCGTGGCCGCCAGGAGGTCGGTCTTGCCGTCGTTGTTGAAGTCGCCGCCGCCGAGGATCTGGGAGTAGATGTCCCAGCCGCCGCCGAGGGCGACCCGGCTGCCGTACGGGGTGCCCGAACCGGCCGTGCCGTTGCCCGGGTACAGGTACAGGGCACCGGCGTGCGTGCGGGCCAGCAGGTCCGGGTTGCCGTCGCCGGTCACATCACCGACACCGGTGACCTTGTTGTAGATGCCCCAGCCGTTGCCGGACGAGCCGGTGCGGTCGGCGCTGTACTTGTCCGCCTTCAGCAGCGACAGCTTGCCGCTGACGGAGAGCGTCAGGAGCTCCGGGCGACCGTCGTGGTCGAGGTCGCCGGCCGGGATGACGTCCTTGAAGTCCTCGCCGGAACCGCCGTCCGCGAGGATGTACTGCGGATCCTGCGGGTCGTTGAAGGTCTTCAGGTACCACGTGCCGTCGATCGTCCGGTACAGGATGTCCTGCCAGCCGTCGTGGTCGACGTCGAACAGCGGGGTCACCGCGGCGGCCGCGCTGCGGGTGCCGGCCTTGGCCTTGGCCGCAGGGGCCTTCGGGTGGACGCCCGTGGCGCGGGATTCGACCTTGGGCCGCTCGGCCTTCGCCGTCGGAACCGGCTTCTCGGTGGCCGAGACCGGACCGGAAAGGAGCATGCCCGCCGCGACGGCGAGGGCGGTGCAGGCCGCGATGCGGCCGGAGCGCGAGGAGCGCATGAAAGACAAGAGGTCTCCCTGGTAGTCAGGCGAAACCGGGTTGAACGATCTCGTTCACGGCGCGCGGCAGAGCTGCGCTGCACGTGAAACGGCATTCCCCCCCGGGAGTTACCGAAGACTACCTGTGTGACGGGCGTTGTCTAGACATTAAACGGGCAATTTTGATCACGTTCAGAACGCAGTGGTGCCCGGGGCTCCGGGCCCCGGGCACCAGGTGCGACGCCCCGCTCACGCACCGCGAACGGACGGCCGAGCACTCACTTCTTCCGGTGGCCCACCAGGCGCGGCTTCGCCTCCAGGTTCTCCAGTCCGTGCCAGGACAGGTTCACCAGATGGGCGGCCACCTCGGCCTTCTTCGGCTGGCGCGTCTCCAGCCACCACTGCCCGGTCAGGGCGACCATCCCGACCAGCGCCTGCGCGTACAGCGGGGCCAGCTTCGGGTCGAAGCCGCGGGCCTTGAACTCAAGGCCGAGGATGTCCTCGACCTGTGTGGCGATATCGCTGATCAGCGAGGCGAAGGTGCCCGTCGACTGGGCCACGGGGGAGTCCCGGACCAGGATCCGGAAACCGTCCGTGTAGCTCTCGATGTAGTCCAGCAGTGCGAACGCCGCCTGTTCCAGCAGCTCCCTCGGGTGCCCGGCCGTCAGCGCGCCCGTCACCCCGTCCAGCAGCTGGCGCATCTCGCGGTCCACGACGACCGCGTACAGGCCCTCCTTGCCGCCGAAGTGCTCGTAGACCACCGGCTTGGAGACTCCGGCCTTCGCCGCGATCTCCTCCACCGACGTGCCTTCGAACCCCTTCTCGGCGAACAGGGTGCGGCCGATGTCCAGCAGTTGCTGACGCCGTTCGGCGCCCGTCATCCGGACCCGGCGGGGGCGCCTGGGCTTCTCGCTGCTGGAACTGCTGCCGTCGTTTCCCACGCCCCCCATCATGCCGCGTTCGACACTTCTTCCTTGCGCCGGGCGTCGATGCGGGCCTCGGACGGCCAGCGGACGTCGGACGCCCAGCCCAGCTGTTCGAACCAGCGGATCAGGCGCGCACTGGAGTCGACCTGGCCGCGCAGCACGCCGTGCCGGGCGGAGGTCGGGTCGGCGTGGTGCAGGTTGTGCCAGGACTCGCCGCAGGACAGCACCGCCAGCCACCACACGTTGCCGGAGCGGTCGCGCGACTTGAAGGGGCGCTTGCCCACCGCGTGGCAGATCGAGTTGATCGACCACGTCACGTGGTGCAGCAGCGCGACGCGGACCAGGGAGCCCCAGAAGAACGCCGTGAAGGCGCCCCACCACGACATCGTCACCAGACCGCCCACCAGCGGCGGCAGCGCCAGCGAGAACATCGTCCAGAAGATGAAGTCGCGCGAGATGCGGCGGATCGCCGGGTCCTTGATCAGGTCCGGGGCGTACTTCTGCTGGTCGGTCTGCTCCTCGTCGAAGAGCCAGCCGATGTGCGCCCACCACAGGCCCTTCATCAGGGCCGGCACCGTCTCGCCGAAGCGCCACGGCGAATGCGGGTCGCCCTCGTGGTCGGAGTACTTGTGGTGCTTGCGGTGGTCGGCCACCCAGCGCACCAGGGGTCCCTCGACCGCCATCGAGCCCATGATCGCCAGGGCGATGCGCAGCGGCCGCTTCGCCTTGAAGGAACCGTGCGTGAAGTAGCGGTGGAAGCCGATGGTGATGCCGTGGCAGGCCAGGAAGTACATGAAGACCATCAGGCCCACGTCCAGCCAGCTCACCCCCCAGCCCCAGGCGAGCGGAAGCGCCACCAGCAGGGCGAGGAAGGGGACGGTGATGAACAGCAGCAGCGCGATCTGTTCCACGGACCGCTTGTTCTCACCGCCGAGGGTCGCGGACGGAACGGACGCGCCGGAAGGCGCCGAGGCGTCCTCGATCACGTCGGGACTGATGGTCATAGGTGTGTCCCCTGAGGGTGAGGGAGTCGGCAGGCGCGCCGCCCGGCCACACATCCCTACGGGTGCGTAACCTACGGCAACGTAAGTATGGCAAAGGTCCCCCGCGGGGCAAGAGGAGCGCGCCCGCAGCAGGGCCCATCGGCCCGAGCCGCAGGGCCGTCGTCCCGCCTGGTGACACACGGACCTGGTCACCGGTACGGGCCACCTATCCTGGTGTCGTCGGACAGCGTGGTCCGCACGGGCAGCCCGAGCTGCGCATCAGGAGCGGTGGCACCGCCGGACCCAGGTCCGGGCGGGCACCACCGCGCACACTCGGAGCCCACCTCCCAGTAGCGCTCGAAACACTGCAAGGAGCCGCACCTGTGAGCAGTGCCGACCAGGCCCACTCGACCACCGCCCCCGCGACGTCCCCCGCCGGCGCGGCCAACGCAGAGCTGCGCGCGGACATCCGCCGCCTCGGCGACCTCCTCGGCGAGACCCTCGTACGCCAGGAGGGCCAGGACCTCCTCGACCTGGTCGAACGCGTCCGGGCCCTCACCCGCACCGACGGCATCGCGGCAGCCGAGCTGCTCGGCGACACCGACCTGGAGACCGCCGCCAAGCTGGTGCGAGCCTTCTCCACCTACTTCCACCTCGCCAACGTCACCGAGCAGGTGCACCGCGGCAAGGAGCTGCGCGCCCACCGCGCCGCCGAGGGGGGCCTGCTGGCCCGCACCGCCGACATGCTCAAGGACGCGGACCCGGAGCACCTGCGCCAGACGGTCAAGAACCTCAACGTCCGCCCCGTCTTCACCGCGCACCCCACCGAGGCGGCCCGCCGCAGCGTCCTGAACAAGCTGCGCCGCATCGCGGCCCTCCTGGAGGAGCCCGTCGCGGGCGCCGGCGAGCGCCGCCGCCACGACCTGCGCCTCGCGGAGAACATCGACCTCGTCTGGCAGACCGACGAACTGCGCGTGGTCCGTCCGGAGCCCGCCGACGAGGCGCGCAACGCCATCTACTACCTCGACGAGCTGCACGCCGGCGCCGTCGGCGACGTCCTGGAGGACCTCGCCGCCGAGCTCCAGCGCGTCGGCGTGGAGATTCCGGCCGGCACCCGCCCGCTCACCTTCGGCACCTGGATCGGCGGCGACCGCGACGGCAACCCCAACGTCACCCCCGAGGTGACCCGGGACGTCCTGATCCTCCAGCACGAGCACGGCATCACCGACGCCCTGGAACTCATCGACTTCCTGCGCGGACTGCTGTCGAACTCCATCCGCTACACCGGTGCCACCGAGGAGCTCCTCACCTCCCTGCAGGCCGACCTGGAGCGCCTCCCCGAGATCAGCCCGCGCTACAAGCGGCTGAACGCCGAGGAGCCGTACCGCCTCAAGGCCACCTGCATCCGCCAGAAGCTCCTCAACACCCGCGAGCGCCTCGCCAAGGGCATCCCGCACGAGGAAGGCCGCGACTACCTCGGCACCGCCGAGCTGCTCACCGACCTCACCCTCATCCAGACCTCCCTGCGCGAGCACCGCGGCGCGCTCTTCGCCGACGGCCGCATGGACCGCACCATCCGCACGCTGGCCGCCTTCGGCCTGCAGCTCGCCACGATGGACGTGCGCGAGCACGCGGACGCCCATCACCACGCGCTGGGCCAGCTCTTCGACCGGCTCGGCGAGGAGTCCTGGCGCTACGCGGACATGCCCCGCGACTACCGCGGCCGCCTCCTGGCCAAGGAGCTGCGCTCGCGCCGTCCGCTGGCGCCCACCCCGGCCCCGCTCGACGCGGCCGGCCAGAAGACGCTCGGCGTGTTCGGCGCCATCAAGGACGCCTTCGAGAAGTTCGGCCCCGAGGTCATCGAGTCCTACATCATCTCGATGTGCCAGGGCGCCGACGACGTCTTCGCCGCCGCCGTCCTCGCCCGCGAGGCCGGCCTGATCGACCTGCACGGCGGCTGGGCCAAGATCGGCATCGTCCCGCTCCTGGAGACCACCGACGAGCTCAAGGCCGCCGACGTCATCCTCGACGAGATGCTGGCGGACCCCTCCTACCGGCGCCTCGTCTCGCTGCGCGGCGACGTCCAGGAGGTCATGCTCGGCTACTCCGACTCCTCCAAGTTCGGCGGCATCACCACCTCCCAGTGGGAGATCCACCGCGCCCAGCGCCGGCTGCGCGACGTGGCCCACCGCTACGGGGTGCGCCTGCGCCTCTTCCACGGCCGCGGCGGCACCGTCGGCCGCGGTGGCGGCCCCTCGCACGACGCGATCCTCGCGCAGCCCTGGGGCACCCTGGAGGGCGAGATCAAGGTCACCGAGCAGGGCGAGGTCATCTCCGACAAGTACCTCGTCCCCTCGCTGGCCCGCGAGAACCTGGAGCTGACCGTCGCGGCCACCCTCCAGGCCTCCGCGCTGCACACCGCCCCGCGCCAGTCCGACGAGGACCTGGCCCGCTGGGACGCGGCCATGGACACCGTCTCGGACGCCGCGCACGACGCGTACCGCGCGCTCGTCGAGGACCCGGACCTGCCGGCGTACTTCTTCAAGGCCACCCCCGTGGACCAGCTCGCCGACCTGCACCTGGGCTCGCGCCCCTCGCGCCGCCCCGACTCCGGCGCGGGCCTCGACGGCCTGCGCGCCATCCCGTGGGTGTTCGGCTGGACCCAGTCCCGCCAGATCGTCCCCGGCTGGTACGGGGTCGGCTCGGGCCTCAAGGCCCTGCGCGAGGCGGGCCAGGGCGACGCCCTGACCGAGATGGGCGAGCGCTGGCACTTCTTCCGCAACTTCCTGTCCAACGTCGAGATGACGCTGGCCAAGACGGACCTGCGGATCGCCCGCCACTACGTCGACACCCTGGTGCCCGACGAGCTCAAGCACGTCTTCGCCCGCATCGAGGCCGAGCACGAGCTGACCGTCCGCGAGGTCCTGCGGATCACCGGGGGTGAGAAGCTCCTCGACTCCAACCCGGTCCTCCAGCAGACCTTCTCGGTCCGCGACGCCTACCTGGACCCGATCTCCTACCTCCAGGTCTCGCTGCTGGCCCGCCAGCGCGCGGCCGCCGAGCGCGGCGAGGAGGCGGACCCGATCCTGTCCCGGGCCCTGCTCCTCACCGTCAACGGTGTCGCGGCCGGTCTGCGCAACACCGGCTGAGGTTTCGTACGGCGTACGACGGAGCCCCCGTCACCGGATCGATCCGGTGACGGGGGCTCCGTCGTCGGTCCCTCTAACTGTTGTACGTGGACTGCGCGCGCTCCAGGCCCTCCTGGATCAGGCACTCCACGGCGTCCGCCGAACGGTCGACGAACCAGTCCAGCTCCTTGCGCTCCGTCGAGGAGAAGTCCTTCAGCACGAAGTCGGCGACCTGCATCCGGCCGGGCGGGCGGCCGATGCCGCAGCGCACCCGGTGGTAGTCCGGGCCCATCGACTTGGTCATCGACTTCAGGCCGTTGTGGCCGTTGTCCCCGCCGCCCAGCTTCAGCCGCAGCGTCGGGTAGTCGATGTCCAGCTCGTCGTGGACCGCGACGATCCGGTCCAGCGGCACCTTGTAGAAGTCCCGCAGCGCCGTCACCGGGCCGCCGGACAGGTTCATGAACGACATGGGCTTGGCCAGCACCACGCGCCGGTTCAGCGGTCCCGGCGGGCCCATCCGGCCCTCGACCACCTGGGCGCGGGCCTTGTGCGCCTTGAACTTGCCGCGCATCCGCTCCGCCAGCAGGTCGGCCACCATGAAACCGATGTTGTGGCGGTTGCCCGCGTATTCCGCACCCGGGTTCCCGAGGCCCACGATCAGCCAGGGCGCCGCGTCGTCCGACATCAAAAGCTCCTTATACGAAGACGACCGCCGTCCCGCTCCAGTGGAGCCGGACGGCGGTCGTTCAGCAAGTGCTGAGGGTGAGCGGTGAGGCTCAGGCCTCGGTGCCCTCGGCGGCCGGCTCCTCGGTGCCCGCGCCGATGACCTGCAGGACGGCGATGTCGCCGTCGACGGCCAGGGTGGTGCCGGCCGGGAGGACCAGGTCCGAGGCGGTGATGGTGGCACCGGCCTCGAGGCCCGCGATGGAGACGGTGACCTCGGTCGGGATGTGCGTGGCCTCGGCCTCGACGGAGATGGTGTTCTGGAGGGTCTCCAGCATGTTGCCGCCCGGGGCCAGCTCGCCCTCGGTGACGATCGCGACGTCGACGGTGACCTTCTCGCCCTTCTTGACGATCAGGAAGTCGACGTGGGAGATCGAACGCTTCAGCGGGTGCTTCTGAACGGCCTTCGGGATGACCAGCTCGGTGCCGGCGCCCTCGATGTCCAGGGAGAGCAGGACGTTCGGGGTGCGCAGCGCCAGCTGGAGCGCGTGGGCGTCCACGTTGACGTGCTTCGGGTCGGTGCCGTGGCCGTAGATGACCGCGGGGGTCAGGGCGTCACGACGGGCCTGACGGGCGGAACCCTTGCCGAAGTTCTCGCGGACCTTCGCGGAAAGCTTGATCTCGGACATGCTCACTCCTCGTGGGGTGACGGAAATGGACGACAGTCACCCGGCCGGAACACGGCCTGCTACGAAGAGCGCGTCGATAACGGAGCATCCATACCCGTTTGAAACGGGTACGGCCTCCCTCGCCGAGCAACTCAAGGAGTATACCCGGCGGGGAGGCCGTACCCAAAAATGATCTAAACCCTAAGGGGTCAGCACAGTGCGGACGTGCTTACTGCTGCTCTTCGAACAGGCTGGTGACCGAGCCGTCCTCGAAGACCTCGCGCACGGCGCGGGCGATCATCGGGGCGATGGAGAGCACCGTGATCTTGTCGAGCTCGAGGTCGGACGGGTCCGGCAGGGTGTTCGTGAACACGAACTCGCTGACCTTGGAGTTCTTCAGGCGGTCGGCGGCCGGGCCCGAGAGGATGCCGTGCGTGGCCGTCACGATGACGTCCTCCGCGCCGTGCGCGAAGAGCGCGTCGGCGGCGGCGCAGATGGTGCCACCCGTGTCGATCATGTCGTCGACCAGGACGCAGACGCGGCCCTTGACCTCACCGACGACCTCGTGGACGGTCACCTGGTTGGCGACGTCCTTGTCGCGGCGCTTGTGCACGATCGCCAGGGGGGCGTCCAGGCGGTCGCACCAGCGGTCGGCGACGCGTACGCGGCCGGCGTCCGGGGAGACGATCGTCAGCTTGGAGCGGTCGACCTTGGCGCCGACGTAGTCCGCGAGGACCGACAGGGCCGAAAGGTGGTCGACCGGGCCGTCGAAGAAGCCCTGGATCTGGTCGGTGTGCAGATCGACCGTGAGGATGCGGTCCGCACCCGCGGTCTTCAGCAGGTCCGCGACCAGGCGGGCCGAGATCGGCTCGCGGCCCTTGTGCTTCTTGTCCTGGCGGGCGTATCCGTAGGACGGGACGATCACGGTGATGGAGCGTGCCGACGCGCGCTTGAGCGCGTCGATCATGATCAGCTGCTCCATGATCCACTTGTTGATCGGAGCCGTGTGGCTCTGGATCAGGAAGCAGTCCGCGCCACGCGCCGACTCCTGGAAGCGGACGTAGATCTCGCCGTTCGCGAAGTCGAAAGCCTTGGTCGGCACGAGGCCGACACCGAGCTGGTGCGCGACCTCCTCGGCCAGCTCGGGGTGGGCGCGGCCGGAGAAGAGCATCAGCTTCTTCTCGCCGGTCGTCTTGATCCCGGTCACAGCACTGTCTCCTCAGACGTGGGAAAGCTGCTCGCCCCCATGTGCGTCCGTCCCGCACACGGTGAGCCAGCCGAATTGCGTTCACCTATCACGGTACGCCGTCTCGGGCGTAGCCGTTTCCGGTCAGTTCACCTCAGCGTTCGTCGGAGTCCTCGTGGACCGCCGACTGAGCCGCCGTTGCGGCGGCACTTCCCGGACGCTTGCGGGCCACCCAGCCCTCGATATTCCGCTGCTGGCCACGGGCCACGGCCAGGGCGCCGGGCGGCACGTCCTTCGTGATCACGGAGCCGGCGGCGGTGTAGGCGCCGTCCCCGATGGTGACGGGTGCCACAAACATGTTGTCCGAGCCCGTCTTGCAGTGTGAGCCGACGGTGGTGTGGTGCTTGTGCTCACCGTCGTAGTTCACGAACACGCTGGCGGCGCCGATGTTCGTGTACTCGCCGATCGTCGCGTCGCCGACGTAGGACAGGTGCGGGACCTTGGTGCCCTCGCCGATCGTGGCGTTCTTCATCTCCACGTACGTGCCGGCCTTGGCCTTCGCGCCCAGGTTCGTGCCCGGACGCAGGTACGCGAAGGGGCCCACGCTCGCGGAGGCACCGACGACGGCGGTGTCCGCCACCGTGTTGTCCACCCGGGCGCCGGCGCCGACATGCGTGTCCTTCAGGCGGGTGTTGGGGCCGACCTCGGCCTGCTCGGCGACGTGCGTGGTGCCGAGCAGCTGGGTGCCGGGGTGCACGATCGCGTCCTGGCCGAAAGTCACCGTCACGTCGACGAGCGTGCTCGCCGGGTCGACGATCGTCACGCCGGCGAGCATGGCGCGCTCCAGCAGGCGGGCGTTGAGCAGGGCGCGGGCCTCGGCGAGCTGGACCCGGTTGTTGATCCCGAGGATCTGCCGGTGGTCCGCGCCCACGGCCGCGCCGACGCGGTGGCCGGCCTCGCGCAGGATGCCGAGCACGTCGGTGAGGTACTCCTCGCCCTGGCTGTTGTCGGTGCGGACCTTGCCGAGCGCGTCCACGAGCAGGGCGCCGTCGAAGGCGAAGACCCCGGAGTTGATCTCGGCGATGGCGCGCTGGGCGTCGGTGGCGTCCTTGTGCTCGACGATGGCGGTGACCGCCCCGTCGGCGCCGCGGATGATCCGGCCGTACCCGGTGGAGTCGGGGACCTCGGCGGTCAGCACGGTGACGGCGTTGCCGTCGGCCTCGTGCGTGGCCGTCAGGGCGGCCAGGGTCTCGCCGGTCAGCAGCGGGGTGTCGCCGCAGACGACGACCACGGTGCCGGCGGGACGGTCGGCGCCGAGCTCTTCGAGGGCCATCCGGACGGCGTGCCCGGTGCCGTTCTGCTCGTACTGGACTGCCGTGCGGACGTCGGCGTCGACCGAGGCGAGGTGCGCGGTGACCTGCTCGCGGGCGTGCCCGACGACGACGACGAGGTGGGTGGGGTCCAGCTCGCGGGAGGCGGCGACGACGTGACCGACGAGCGAACGCCCGCTGATCTCGTGCAGAACCTTGGGTGTGGCCGACTTCATGCGGGTGCCTTCACCCGCTGCGAGTACGACGACGGCTGCCGGGCGGTTGGCGCTCACGGGTGTGCCCTTCGGCTTCGGGTGGTGGACCCGTGAAGGATACCGGTGGGTTTAAGGCCCTAAACGAGGGTGGGTCCCGACCGAGGCGGTCAGGACCCGAAGTACAGCAAATGTTGCGCTGTGAGCTCCCGGAGAAGGATTCGAACCCTCATTCAATGGACCAAAACCATTTGTCCTGCCCTTAGACGATCCGGGATGGTTCGCCATTTATGTCCGATTCGACTGATCGAACTGCGATGCAGCCCCTACTATGCCGCACCACCAGCCTTCGACGCGACGGTACAGACCGGCGCTTTGAAGCACCCGTACCGCGAGGCACCCGTGGTAGCTCTCGCCGGTGTTCTTTCGGACGGTCTTCGGGTTGTGCCGCTTGAGTGTCGTTTTGAGGAACTGTGCCTGCGGCACCCCGGCGAGATCCGCCCAGAAGGCCTCCGCGCCGACGACATCGGCTGATTCGTGGATCGTCACGGCGAACCGCAGGTCCTCGTCCTTCACTCCGAGGAGACGCAGCCAGGCGAGGTAGGTGGTCACCATGCCGGCGTCGCTGTTCACGAAGACCGCACGCTCGCGTCGGGCGTACGTCTTGTCCTTGCTGCCCTCGGACCAATAGAGGCTGACGCCCACGAGGAAGAGGTCGCGCTCCGAAAAGCTGCCGATCTCCGCAGCCGCATCCCGCTTGACCTGGCGGCGCTCCTCGTCACGGATCTCAAGTGTCCGTTCCCAGCCTCGCCGCGCTATGGCGGAGGACTCCTCCCTCGTGCGTTGCCGCTCCGGCTTCGGGAGGTCGCGGACCCAGAGGGAGATGGAGCTTTTCGAGCAGCCCAGCTCGATCTGGATCTGGTCGTACGTGAGGCCCTTGAGGCGGAGCTCGCGGGCGCGGTCGCGGAGGTCGTCCTTCGCGTTCGGGCGCTTCGTCCATTCCGGTGGGGGCTCGCCCTGGAGGAGGCGGTTGAGGATCTCGCCGTTGAAGACCTGGAGGCGGTCGCGGATCTGGCGGCGGCTGAGGCCCTCGCGGCGCAGGGCGAGGGCTTGTTCGCGGAGGGTTTCGAAGTCGGCGTATTTGCTCATACATAGAGCGTCGTCCGGAATGTGGGACTCCGGTCTCAGTCCGTGGGTGATTCAGTCGGACGTGCGATTACCGGTGGTTCGTTGGAATTGGCGCCGCCGGTGTGCTGTCGCCGCTGCGTAGGCTGGACCGTATGACCAGTACGGGGGAAGAGCAGGGAGAGGCGGGGGCCGGGCGGGACGGGCCCCTGTGGTGGGAGAGTCGCAGGTCGGCCCTGCTGGACGCGGGGCTCGGGGCGGTGTCCGCCGTCGAGGGCGGGGTGGAGGGCGTCCGGTTCGCCCGCGAGGCCGGGATCCCGGTCTTCGCCGGGGTGCTGTTCGGGGTACTGGTCGGGTCCGTGCTCGTGCTGCGGCAGCGCTGGCCGATCCTCGTGGTGCTGGTCGGCATCGCGGTGTCGCCGGCGGCCATGGGGTTCCTGCTCGTGGTGGTCGGGCTGTACACGCTGGCCGCCTCCGAGGTGCCCCGGCGGATCACCGCGACCCTGGCGTCGATGTCGCTGGCCGCGTTCTTCGTGGTGATGTTCATGCGGACCCGGGCTGACCCCGAGGTCAGCCTCACCCTCGTCATCACCCTGTCCGTGTTCGTGGCGGTGGCGCTGACCGTGCCGCCAGTGCTGTTCGGGCTGTACACGGCGGCCCGCAGACGGCTGATGGAGAGCCTGCAGGAGCGCGCGGACTCGCTGGAGCGGGAGCTGTCGCTGCTCGCGGACCGGGCGGAGGAACGCGCCGAGTGGGCCCGTACGGAGGAGCGGACCCGGATCGCGCGGGAGATGCACGACGTCGTGGCGCACCGGGTGTCGCTCATGGTGGTGCACGCGGCGGCCCTCCAGGCGATCGCCGCCAAGGACCCGGTGAAGGCGGCGAAGAACGCGGCGCTGGTCGGGGACATGGGACGGCAGGCACTGACGGAGCTGCGCGAGATGCTCGGCGTCCTGCGGGCCCAGGCGCCGAAGCCGGCGGCCGTGGCCGCGCCGGTGGCGCTGGTGGGGAGCTTCGACGACGGGCCGACGCTGGCCGCGCTGGAGGCGCTGGTCGGGCAGTCGCGGGCGGCCGGGATGTCCGTCGAGCTCGATGTGCGCGGCGAGTGCTCCGCGTACCTGGCGGAGGTGGAACAGACCGCCTACCGGGTGGTGCAGGAGGCCCTGACCAACTGCCACAAGCACGCCGCGGGCGCCCGGGTCGTCGTACGGCTGGCGCACCGGGAGGGCGAGGTGGCCATGCAGGTGGAGAACGGCCCCTGCGACGGCAAGGCGGCCGAACCGGGACTGCCGAGCGGCGGGAACGGCCTGGTCGGCATGCGCGAGCGGGTCCTCGCCCTGGGCGGGGTGTTCGTGTCCGGCCCGACGGACGAGGGCGGCTTCAAGGTCTCGGCGGTCCTGCCGAGCGGGCGGGGGTAGCGGGGATGGCCTGGGATCCGGTGGCGGAGCTGACGGACGAGGAGCGGAAGAGCTTCCGGCGGGGCGGGGAGGACTCCGCGCGGTTGTGGCTGAACGTGCCGGGGCCGTTCTGGACGGGCGAGACGGACAACTGCTGGACGGGCCGGATGGAGGCCCCGGCCAACGTGCTGTACACGGCGGAGAGCGCCTACTGCACCGAGTACGTGTTCCGGCAGCCGAGGGATCCGGCGGAGGTCCGGGCGGTGGCCGAGGCCGCCTGGGCCGAACCCATCGGGGAGTACCACTGCGACGGGGACCTGCGGTGGACGCCGGCCGAGGTGCGCGCGTGGTGGGCGGACCGGGGGCGGGTCGCCCTGCACCTGGCCGAGTCGCTGGCGGACTTCGGGAAGGGCGGCTCGGTCGCCGACGCCGATGCGGCCGCCGGCGTACGGGACTTCCAGGCGTATCTGGACGGTGGCCTCGCCGTCGATCTGCGGGCGTATCTTTTCCGGCTGGAGGAAGGCCGCTACCCGGAGGCCGGGGAGCGGCTCCCGCGGTTGTGACGCGGGGCGACAGGGGGGAAGCGGGGATGACGGTGGGCTGGGATCCGGTGGCGGAGCTGACGGACGAGGACCGGAAGCTGTTCCAGGGGCGATGGGAGAAGCGGCTCTGGCTGAACGTGCCGGGGCCCTTCTACACGGGCGAGACCGACACGTGCTGGACCGGGCGGCTGAACGCGCCCCGCAACGTGATGTACGCGGCGAGTACCGAGGGCACCCTCGAATACGTCTTCCGGCAGCCGCGCAGCCCGATCGAGGTGCGCGAGGTGGTCGACGCGGCGGACGAGGAGCCCTTCCAGGAGTACGCGTACGACGGGGACCGCTGGTGGACCCCGGAGACGGTGCGCCGGTGGTGGGCCGGGCGGAGCCGGGTCGAGGAGCACCTGGTGCTCACGCTGGCCGAGTACGGGGACAGCGTCCACCCCGCCGACCTGGACGCCGCCGAGGGGGCGCGGGAGTTCCGGGCATACCTGGAGGGCGGGCTCGCCGCCGATCTGCGGGCGTACCTCTTCCGGCTGGAGGAGGGCCGCTACCCGGGAGAAGGGGAGCGGCTTCCGGAGCTGGGCGGCTGAAGGGTGCCGCGACGCAGGCCGTCCCCGACGGCCTACCCCGTCGTCAGGCGCGTCGGCTGGAGGCCGGTCAGCAGGAGGGTGAGGGCCTCGTCGAGGCTCCCGCCGAGGTACCAGTCGCCGGTGTGGTCCACGCAGTAGACGCGGCCCTCGCGGTCGAGGGCGAGGTGGGCGCCGCCCCCGGCCGGGTCCGTGTCGGCCTCGACGCCGAGCGGGCAGAGCTGCGTGGAGAGGGCGCGGCCCAGGTCCGCGAAGGTCCGGGCGAGGTGCAGGCCCGTGAGGGGGTCCAGGCGTATCGCGGTGGGCGCGATCTGGCGGCCGGGGCCCGGGGCCGAGACGGTGAGGTTCCCGAACTCCGCCCAGGCCTCGACGGCGGCCGGGAAGACGGTGTGCCGGTGCCCGGCCGGGGTGGTGTGGTCGCGCAGGGCGTCGGCCCAGTACTCGGCCTGCTTGATGTCCCAGCGGCCCGGCTCCCAGCCGGCGGTGCGCAGGGCGGAGTCCACGGCGACGGGGAAGCGGGTCGCCGAGGAGCGGGCGTACGAAGCGGAGGTCGTGGTCATGGCGGCTACTCGGGGTGAGTGAGGTCGACGGGGCGTACGCCGAAGTGGGCGAGGAGGGCCTCGCAGGAGCGGCAGGGAGGTGCGTAGCTGCCGTGGAGCGGGTCGCCGTCCTCGCGGATGCGGCGGGCGGTGATCTTGGAGTGCTTCAGCGAGCGGCGCGCCTCGCTGGGCGTCAGGGGCTTGCGCGAGGCGCGCTTGCTGCGGGCGCCCTCGACGGTGGCGAGGTGCCGGGAGAGCAGGATCGCCTCCGGACATCGGCCGGTGAAACGTTCGCGCTGGCCACTCGTGAGGGTGTCGAGGAAATCCTGTACGAGGGCGTGCAGCACGGGGGGCAGGTCGGCCTTGCCGGCGGTCCCGGTGAGGGTCTCGCCGCGCACGGACAGGGCGGCGGCCACGGTGGGCAGGATCCCGTCGCGGCGGAAGCGGAGCGTGGGCACGTCGGGACGGCCGTCCCCGCCGCCCCAGCGCAGCCGGGGATCGCCGGGGCCCTGCTCGGCCGCGGCGCGGGCCTGCCCGGGGACGGCCGCCGGGTCACCGGTTCCCGCGGGACCGGCGGGGTCCGCCGGTCCGTGGGCGCCCGCGGGGCCCGTGGATCCCTGGGCTCCCGCCCCTCCTGAGTGGGCGTCGGCCGCGTCTGTGCGTGTTGCCGTGTTCTGCATGGTTGCGCTTTCCCTCCCGTGGCCGCGGTGCTGACCGCTGTCGCGCACGCCCCCGTGCTGTGGGGACAGCCTGTCAAATGTCCCGTGGCATGTGGAAGCGGGGTCGAATATTCGTATCAATTCGGATCTTCCCGGCCGTCCCGCGGGGTCCCCGCGCACGCGCGGGTGAGGCCCTTGCCGGAGCACATAGGCTGTGGTGAACCAGCCAGATCCAGCAGGGGGCTACCGCCATGACGACAGGTCGGCTCGGGCATCAGGCCGCGCCACCCAACGCCGCTTATTCGGGGCAGGTCGTGCATTTCCCGGACCCCGTCCGGGCCGCGCGCCATCCCCACGGAGTCCGCATCGACGCGAACGGGCACCCCGACTTCGCGCTGTACGCCCGTGCGGCCGTCGAGATCGCCGAGCCCCCCGAGGGCTTCGGCGTGGACGAGCTGCGGCTGACGGACTGCGTGTCCGCGAACGCGGCCATGCGGGCGACCGGCCACGAACTGTGGGACACGGTCGGCCCGGTGTCGACCCCGCACGGCTGGACCTGGCACCACGTGTCCGGCACCCGCCGCATGGAGCTGGTCCCGGTCGAGGTGAAGTCGCTGCTGAGGCACCACGCCGGTCTGGCGACGGCGGCGGTGGACCACGGCAAGCGCGGGACGCGGGCCCTGCAGGAGGTGCGCCCGGTGCACCTGGGACTGCCCAAGACGGTGGTCTCGGTCTCCGAGCAGCAGGTCCAGGGCGTCGAGGAGGACCTCGGCTACCGGCTCCCGGAGGCGTACCGCTCCTTCCTGAAGGCGGCGGGCGGCTGCGCGCCGGTGGGCACCGGGCTCGACGTGGAGCTGGGACTGCTGGTGGACCAGCCGTTCTTCACGGTGCGCGAGGAGGCGGCGGTCAACGACCTCGTCTACGTCAACAAGTGCCTGCGGGACCACCTGACGAAGGACTACCTGTGCGTGGCCTTCGCGCAGGGCGGGCTGCTCGCGGTGAAGGTGCGCGGTGAGGGAGTCGGCTCGGTCTGGTTCTCCCCGTACGACGATGCGCGCGACCAGGACGGCTGGTCGGTCCAGGAACGCGTGGAGCGGTTGCTGCTGCCGTGCGGTGCGGATTTCGACGCCTTCCTGGAACGGCTGGCGGGCAATCCGCCGGAACTGGAAACGGTGGCCGGTCTGATGGTGGACGGCGGATTCGCGCGCTCGGTTCCCGTGACGGGTCAGGGTGAGGGAGCGGGGCCGGGAGCGGCTCCGGCAGGGCGTTCGGTTCCGGGTGCCGGTCCGGCAGCGGCACCGGTGGAAGGGTGACGGCGCGATGGTGACGTTTGCGCAGGCGCAGGAGCGCGCCGAGGAATGGATCAACGGGGACGTGCCCGGGTACCAGCACCGCGAGGTGCGCGTACGGGAGTTCGGACTCGGTTTCGTGGTGTGGGCGGAGGACCGCCCGGCGGGCCCGGTGTCCGGGGGCGGCCGGCAGCGGCTCGTCATCGCGCGGGACAGCGGGGAGGTGACGCTCTGGCCCGGCCTGCCGGTGGGTGAGGTGATCCGCCGCTACGAGGAGGAGTACGGGGCGTCGGCCGCGCAGGCCGAGGCTTCGGTGCCGGTGCCGCGCATCGACTCGGAACAGACCTCGTTCATGCTGAGCCCGCCGGAGTGGCTCCAGGAGGCGGCGGACCGGGCGGGGATCCCGGCGGCTCCGGCCGCTCCGGTGACGCCCGCCGCTCCGGTGACGCCGGTGGCTGCTTCGGCGCCGGCCGCTTCCGGCGCGGGCTCCTCGGAGCCGGTGCCGGAGCCGGTTCCGCTGCGGCGCGGGGGAGAGGTCCCCTACGAGCCGACCGCCAACGACGGGGTGCCCGCCGCCGTCCCGACCGGGGCCACGCCCTGGGCCGGCACCGACGTGAACCCCGGTGCGGACTCCGTGTCCGTGCCGCTGCCGGCGACGGTGTTCGCGCCGCCGCTGTCCGGCACGGACCTGGACGACGCCCAGGCGCCGTCGGGGCCGGGCCCGGAGGCGCGCACGACCCTGATGCCCCGGGGCAGTGAGCTGCCGAAGACCGCCGTGGTGCCGGCGCTGGACCCGGAGTCCTCCCGGTCGGGGCAGGGGCAGGGGCGGGGCTCCGGTTCCGGTTCCGGTTCCGGTCAGGCTTCCGGTTCCGGTTCCGGCGGAGACATCGCCGACGCGCCGACGAGCAAGGCCCGGGTCAACCGGTCCGGGGCCCCCGGGCCCGTGACCCCGCCGGGTCCGCCCGGTGCGCCGGGCGGGGGTGCGGAGTCGCCCTCGTACGCCGCCACGATGCTGGCGGGCCCCGGCGGGCCGCAGCAGCCCGCGCCGCCCGGCCCGCCCGGAGCTCCGGGGGCTCCCGGTGCACCCGGTGGCGGGCTGGACCATGCCGCGACGATGCTGGCGGGTCCGGCCGTGACCGGGCAGCCGCCCGCGCCTCCCGGTCCGCCGGGGTCTCCCGGGTCGTCCGGCGGGCGCGGAGACGCCTACGCCGCGACCATGCTGGCCGGTCCCGGCGTACCCCAGCCGCCCGGTCCCCCCGGGGTGCCTGGCGCCGGGCAGCCGCCCGCACCGCCCGGTCCTCCCGGCGTGCCCGGGGGCGGCGCGCACCACGCCGCCACGATGCTGGCCGGTCCCGGCGTACCGCAGCCGCCCGGTCCGCCGGGGGCTCCCGGCGCTCCCGGTGGCGGGCTGGACCATGCCGCGACGATGCTGGCGGGTCCGGCCGTGACCGGGCAGCCGCCCGCGCCGCCCGGCCCGCCCGGCCCCGCGCCGCAGTCGCCCGTACACGCGTCGCAGGCACCCGCGCCGCAGGCCTCCGCCCCCGGGGTCCCCACGGTCGGCCCCGGATACCAGGCCGTGCTGCGCTACCGCGCGCCCGACGGCTCCGAGCAGCAGCTCATCCGCCGCTCCGCGCCCGGCACCCCGCACCCGGAGTGGCAGATCCTGTACGAACTGCGGGCCATGAACGTGCCCCCGCAGCAGGTGCTGGAGCTGCACACCGAGCTGGCCTCGTGCGAGCTGCCCGGCGGCTACTGCGCGCGCATGATCCGGGAGACCTGGCCGCAGGTCCGGATCACCAGCGTGGCCCCGTACGGGACGGACCACGCGGGCCGCCAGCAGGGCATGCGGCACCTGCTGACCCACCAGGGCGAACTGCACCAGGTGGCGGACGGCCCGGCGCGCCCCGCGCCGGTGCGCGCACCGCTCCCGCAGGTGCCCTTGCAGCCGGCGATCCCGCTGGACGCGATCGCGCAGGAGCTGGCGGGGGCCTTCGGGCCGCAGGGCGTGTTCCGCTTCGAGCAGCGCGCGGTGTCCCGGCAGGGCGTGCCGGAGATCGTGGCGCAGACGCTGATGTGGTCGGGCCTGCCCGTCGACTTCGGGCCGTTCTTCTGGGCCCAGGCCGTACCGGGCGCCCCGCTGCCGACGCTGGCCGAGCTGGCGGCGCAGCGGCAGGTGCAGCCCGCCTCGGACGCGGGCTCGTACCTGGTGGTGGGCAGCGACTTCGGCAAGGCGCTGTGCGTGCAGTACGGCACCGCGCACATCGTCGCGGTGCCGGTGGAGAGCGGTCCGGGCGGGGCGCCGGTGCCCCCGCAGTTCGTCAACTCCTCGCTGCCGCAGTTCGTACGGTCCCTGGCGATGCTGGGTCACATGTGGCGGCTGCGCCAGCATCTGACGCCGGAGCAGGCGGGCCGCTGGACCGTCGATTTCCAGGCGAACCTGGCGGGGCTGGACAGTGCGGCGCTGGCGTCGCCGGAGAACTGGTGGTCGGTGCTGCTGGAGCAGATGTGGGACGGGCTCCTCTGACCGGTTCCTGCTGATCTCGCACGGATCCTCTGCGGATCCTCCGCGGATCCTCCGCCGATCCGGATGGCCGGGTCGTGACCCCCGAACGGGGTCTCGGCCCGGCCATTCGGGCTTCCGCGATCAAATGACGCATCCTTGGCAGGAACCCCGCGAGAGAGGCGCTTCCAGGATGAGTGCACCCTTTACGACCGTGCGTGGCCGTGGCTACCGGGCGGAAGAGGTGGACCGGTACCTCGCCCGGCTGTCGGGGAGCCGGGACGAGGCCTGGGAGCGGGTGGCCCGGCTGACCGTGCTGGCCAAGCAGATGGAGGCGGAGGCGGAGCGGCTGCGCGTGGAGGTCTCCGGACTGGCCCCGCAGACGTACGAGGAGCTCGGCGAGCGCGCCCGCCGGATCCTGCTGCTCGCCGAGGAGGAGTCCGAGACGCTACGGGGCGACGCGCGGGCGGACGCGCTGGCGGCGGCGGGCGCCGCCGAGGCGCACGCCGACCGGGTGGCGGAGCTGGCGCGCGGCGACGCGCAGGCGGTGCGGGACCAGACCGAGGTGCGGGCCCGGCAGGGGCTGCTGCGGGCGGGGCGCGAGGCGGACGACGCGCGGACGGCGGCGCGGGACGACGCGGCGGCGTGGCGGGCGGAGGCGCAGGCGGCGCTGGCGGACACGGCCCGCCGGGCGGACGCGCTGCTCGCGGAGCGCGAACAGGAGCACGCGGAGCGGTGGGACGCGGCGGAGCGGGAGTTGGCTGCGCGGGAGGCGGAACTGGCTGCGCGGGAGGCGGAGCTGGAGCGGTACGCGCAGTCGCGGCTGGCGGAGGCGAAGCGGACGTTCGCGCAGACCCAGGAGGCGGCCCGGCACGGGCAGGAGGACGCGGAGGCGAAGGCGGCGGAGCTGATCGCGGAGGCGCGGGTGCGGGAGGAGCGGGTCGGGCGGGAGACGGAGCGGATCCTGCGGGAGCACGGGGAGTCGCAGGACGAGATGCGGGCCCACATGAACCACGTCCGCTCCAGCCTGGCCGCCCTGACGGGCCGGGCTCCGGCGGAGGGTTGAGCCTGCGCGGCGCCGTTGCCGGTCCCCGGGCCCCTGCGCCTCAAGCGCCGGCGGGGCTGGGGGTGGGCCGGCTGCGGGTGGGGGTCGGTGCCGGGGGGGGGGTGGGGTGTCGGCCTGGACTGCATGATTTAGGCGCCCTCTCCTGAACTCCGACAGGGTTTGGGCTTGTGCCTGCGCCACAAATCACGCTCTACGTCCAGGCCGACACCCCACCCCGCCCCCGTCCCCGACCCGGGCCGCCCCTGCCGACCCCGGCCGGGCGATTGTTTCAGCCTGGCCGCCTTATCCAGACCGGGCCGCGCCAATTCAGCCGTCCGGCGTTTGAGGACCGGGGTCTGGGGCGGAGCCCCAGGGGTCCGGGCGCAGTCCGGTGCCCCGCTTGTAGCCCGTCCGGCGTTTGAGGACCGGGGCAGGGCCGGCCCTGGGAACGGTGGAAGGGCGGGTAGGGGAACTCGGCCCCGCGCACCGGCACGGGTCGCAGCGGGGAACTCCGCCCCGCGCACCGGCACGGGTCGAAGTGGGGAACTCCGCCCCGCGCAGCGGCACGGGTCATGGCCGGGGCTCCGGCCTGCGCAGCGGTACGGGTCACAGTGCGGGCTCCGGACCGTGCAGTGGCGGGGTGTGGGGGGCCGGGTCGCTGCGGAGGCCGTGGGTGGTGACCACCACCTCGAAGGCGGGCGGCGCCGTCGCGGGGAGGGGCGCGGTCAGGGTCCCGTCCGGGACGACCGTGGTCGGGAGGGCCGTGCCGTCGACCTCGACCCGCGGGTTGTCCCCGAAGCCGCCGCCCGAGACGGTGAGCAGACCCTCCGTCACGGAGACTCCGGTGATCACCGGGATGCCCCGCACCGCCACCTTGTTCAACAGGTACGCCCCGGCCGGCGCCCCGGTCAGCGCCCACATCTCCGCGGGCAGCTTCGGCAGCCCGCCGCCCACGTCCGCCAGGAAGAACGCCACCACGTACAGCATCGTGACCGCGCTCAGGGCCACGTACTGCAGGTCGACGAGGTCGGTCCGCCCGCCGTCGTTCGAGATCAGGTCGTGCACCGGGCGCCGCTCCGTGCCCTTCGGCGCCGGTTTGGCCATGGAGCCCCGCTCGACCCGCATGCCGACCACCGCCTTCGCCGCGATCAGGGCGGCGTAGGGGCCGCCGAGCAGCGGGAGGTAGACGGTCGTCAGGGTGGACAGGGGGCCCTCGGGGCCCTGGAACCAGTCGACGCCGCCGCCCGCGGTGAGCCCGTAGCCGAGGGTTGCCAGGAGGAGCCAGATCAGGATCACCGTCCAGGCCAGGGCGAGCGTGATCGAGGTGGAGAGGCGTCCGTCGCGGCCGGTGACGAAGCCGGGGCGGCGCATCAGGCGCAGGACGATCGGGGCCGCCAGGGCGGCGAGTAACGCGAGTGCGAAGAGTGCGGACGTCATGTGTGGCCCCCCGGGAGTGCGGTGTCTCCGAAGAGGGTTACCGTTTCGGCCCGGGCATGACAAGTTGCCCGCCCTCAGCCCTCCCGCTGCTCCGGCAGTACGGGGAACCGCCGCGGCGCCACCAGCAGCAGCACCAGCGCCGACGCGGCCGCCGCCAGGGTCGCGCCGAGGAAGATGTGGTCCCCGGCGGCGGCCACGGCCCGGCGCAGGTACTCGCCGGCTTCCGGGGAGAGGAGGCCGGGGTGGGTCAGGGCCCTGGACACGTCGTCCAGGGTCGCGGGGAGCCCGGGCACCGGGGCCTGTGCCAGCCGGTCGGCGATGGTGGCGTTGGCCACGGCCCCCAGCAGCGCCGCTCCGACGCTCTGCCCGACGTTGCGGCAGAACAGCACCGAGGCCGTCGTGGTTCCGCGCTCCTCCCAGCCCACCGTGGACTGGACCCCGACGATCAGCGGGAGCTGGAAGAGGCCGAGGGCCCCGCCCAGCAGCAGCATGATCAGTACGGGCTGCCAGACCGGGGCGGGGTAGGGGAGCAGGGTGAAGGAGCCGAGGATGAGGGCGGCCAGGGCGACCCCGGTGGCGGCGGTGTTGCGGAAGCCGATGCGCCGGTAGACGTGCTGGGCGAGGGCGGCGCTGATCGGCCAGCTCAGGGTCATCGCGGAGGTGACCAGGCCGGCGCCGGTGGGGCCGAGGCCGAGTACGGACTGGGCGTACGTCGGCATGAACAGCATCGGGGCGACCATCAGCAGGCCGAGCCCGGCCATGGCCAGGTTGACGGCGGCGATGGTGCGCCGGCGCCACACCCAGCCGGGCAGGATGGGCTGCTCGGCCCGGCGCTCGATCCAGACGACCAGCACGCCGAGTGCGACGGAGGCGGCGAACAGTCCCAGCGAGGGCGCCGACAGCCAGGGCCAGGCGACCCCGCCCTGGACCAGCGCGAAGAGGAGCAGCCCGCCGCAGGCGAAGACGGCGAGGGCTCCCGCCCAGTCGACGGGGCCGGTACGGCCGGGGGCCCGGGTGGGCTCGACCAGGTGGCGGCCGATGATCCACAGGGCGGCGGCGGCCAGCGGCAGGTTGATCAGGAAGATCCAGCGCCAGTCGGTGTACGTGGCGATCAGCCCGCCGAGCGCGGGGCCGGCCAGTGCCGAGGTGGCCCAGACCACGGACATCCGGGCCTGGATGCGCGGCCGGTCCTTGAGCGGGTAGAGGTCGGCGGCCAGGGTCTGGACGGTCCCCTGCAGGGCGCCGCCGCCGAGGCCCTGGAGGATCCGGAAGGCGATGAGGGCGGCCATGCTCCAGGCGGCCGCGCACAGCAGCGAGCCGAGCAGGAAGAGGCTGATGCCGAGGAGCAGGACGGGCTTGCGGCCGTAGGTGTCGGAGAGCTTGCCGTAGACGGGCAGGGTGACGGTTCCGGCCAGGATGTAGCCCGAGAAGATCCAGGAGAAGACGGCGAAGCCGCCGAGGTCGCCGACGATCTGGGGGACGGCGGTGGCGACGACGGCGCCGTCGAGGGCGACGAGCCCCATGGTCAGCATCAGGGCGGCGACGACGGCCGTACGGGGCCGGCCGGGCGGTGAGGCCGCCCGCGTACCCGTACCGGCGGCCGGGTCGTCCCCGGGTATGCCGCCGGCGCTGCCCTCGGTACTCGCGCCCGTGCTTTCCCCTGAGCCCATGCAAAACCCTTCTCCCCGCGCTTACCTGCGCGGACACCATCTCACTGCGGGATTACGGGGCGGTATCCCCTCAGGGCGCCTCGTCCCAACGAGCGAGATCCCCTAGGGGTTGGTCCTCATAAGGATCCAGGGACGGTTCGTCCCGGGGGAGGAGGAGGAAAGGCCCCGGGGCTCCTTAACTGGTTACTACAGGGCGGGAGTCCGGGGGGTAGGGCTAGCACCCCTATGGATACGGCGATTGGCACCAGCGCGCCGCGGTACCCCCGGCCAGCAGACTTCGGATGAAGCGCATCACTGCTTCGAGCCACGCATCGACACGAGGGGAAACACCGTGACAACGGCTATGACCGAAACCAGGCACGGGGGTACTGGAGGGCATGAGGCCGTCGCGGCGCGGGCGCGGAAGGTCGTCAAGGCCTACGGCTCCGGCGAGACGCGGGTCGTCGCCCTCGACGCGGTGGACGTGGACATCCGGCGCGGCCAGTTCACCGCGATCATGGGGCCCTCGGGCTCCGGCAAGTCCACGCTGATGCACTGCCTGGCCGGTCTGGACACGGTCACGAGCGGCCAGATCTTCCTGGACGACACCGAGATCACCGGTCTGAAGGACAAGAAGCTCACGCAGCTGCGCCGGGACCGGATCGGCTTCATCTTCCAGGCCTTCAACCTGCTGCCGACGCTCAACGCCCTGGAGAACATCACGCTCCCCATGGACATCGCCGGCCGCAAGGCCGACGCCCAGTGGCTGAACCGGGTCGTGGAGACCGTGGGTCTGGCGGGCCGCCTCAAGCACCGTCCGACCGAGCTCTCCGGCGGCCAGCAGCAGCGCGTGGCGGTCGCCCGCGCCCTGGCTTCCCGGCCCCAGATCATCTTCGGCGACGAGCCCACCGGAAACCTCGACTCCCGGGCCGGCGCGGAGGTCCTCGGATTCCTGCGCCGTTCGGTGAACGAGCTGGGCCAGACCATCGTCATGGTCACCCACGACCCGGTCGCCGCCTCCTACGCGGACCGCGTCATCTTCCTCGCGGACGGCCGGATCGTGGACGAGATGCACACGCCCACCGCCGACCAGGTCCTGGACCGCATGAAGGACTTCGACGCCCGTGGGCGGACGTCATGACCGTCATGAAGACCGCGCGGCGCAACTTCTTCGCGCACAAGGGGCGGATGGCGCTCTCCGCCGTGGCCGTCCTGCTCTCCGTCGCCTTCGTCTGCGGGACGCTGGTGTTCACGGACACCATGAACACCACCTTCGACAAGCTGTTCGCGGTCACCAACTCCAATGTCACGGTCACCCCGAAGGAGGCCGAGAACAGCGGGGAGACCCCCGACACCGGCAAGCCGCAGGCGCTGGCCGCCTCGGTCGTCGAGCAGGTCAAGAAGGCCGAGGGCGTGAAGTCCGTCGAGGGCGGCGTGTCCTCGATGGCGGTCACCGTCGTCAACTCCAAGAACGAGAACCTCGGCTCGACCACCGGAGCCCCGACCTTCGCGGGCAACTGGACCGAGAACGAACTGCGCTCGATGAAGATCATCGAGGGGCAGGCCCCGCGAGGCCCCACCGACGTGATGATCGACGCCGACACCGCGAAGAAGCACCACCTGGTGCTCGGTGACGACATCCGCACCATCGCCGTCACCGGCGACATCCGGTCCAAGATCACCGGTATCGCCGCCTTCACCGTGACCAACCCCGGCGCGACCGTCGTCTACTTCGACACCGCCACCTCGCAGCAGAAGCTGCTCGGCGCCCCGGACGCCTTCACGCACCTGAACGTCACCGCCAAGGACGGGGTGAGCGACGCCCAGCTCAAGCAGAACGTCGCTTCGGTCCTCGGCGCCGACACCTACACGCTGCAGACCGCCAAGGAAGCCGCGGACGCCAACCGCAAGAACATGGACTTCCTCGACATCATGAAGTGGGTGATGCTCGGCTTCGCCGCGATCGCCTTCCTCGTCGGAATCTTCCTGATCTTCAACACCTTCTCGATGCTGGTCGCCCAGCGCACCCGGGAGATCGGCCTGATGCGGGCCATCGGCGCCAACAGCGGCCAGGTCCTCAAGTCGGTGGTCATCGAGGCCTTCCTGCTCGGCGTGGTCGGTTCCCTCCTCGGCGTCGCCGCCGGAATCGGCCTGGCCATCGGCCTGATGGAGCTCATGAGCGGGCTCGGCATGAGCCTGTCCACCGAGGACCTGACCATCGCCTGGACCACCCCGGTCATCGGCATCGTCCTCGGCGTCGTCGTCACCGTCGTCTCCGCCTTCATACCGGCCCGCCGGGCCGGCAAGGTCTCCCCGATGGCCGCCCTGCGCGAGTCGGGCACCCCGGGCGACAAGAAGGCCGGCCGGATCCGCGCCGCCCTGGGCATCGGCCTCACCGGAATCGGCGCCGCGGCCCTGTACCTCGCGGGGACGGCCGACGCCGCCGGCACCGGAGCGCAGTGGCTCGGTCTGGGCGTGCTGTTCACCCTCATCGGCTTCATCGTGATCGGCCCGCTCCTCGCGAGCGTCGTGGTCCGGGCCCTGTCCGCTCCGGTGCTGCGGCCCTTCGGCTCCATAGGCCGCCTCGCCGAGCGCAACGCGCTGCGCAACCCGCGCCGCACCGGTGCCACCGCCGCCGCGCTGATGATCGGCCTCGCGCTGGTCGCCTGCCTGTCGGTGGTCGGCTCCTCGATGGTGGCCTCGGCCACCGACGAGCTCGACAAGTCGGTCGGGGCGGACTTCATCGTCCAGTCCCAGACCGGGCAGCCGGTCGTACCGCAGGCCGAGGAAGCACTGCGGGCGACGCAGGGCCTGGCGCACGTCACCGCCTACCGGGACGTCGATGCCAAGATCACCGCCCCCGACGGCACCACCGAGATGGACGGACTCGGGGTCCAGGACCCCACGTACGCCCAGGACGTGCGCCGCAAGACGATCGCCGGCGAGCACGCGGACGCGTACAAGCCGGGCTCGATGTCGGTGGGCTCCGAATACGCGACCAAGCACCGGGTCAAGCTCGGTGACGAGCTGACGGTCGCCTTCACCGGCGGCAAGACCGTCAAGCTCAAGGTCGCGGCGATCACCAGCGACGAGGGCAACCTCGACAAGGGCATGAAGTACGTCAGCACGGCAGTCGCCGAGGCGAACCTGCCGGCCGACAAGCTGCCCCGGCCGTTCATGGTGCTGGCCACCGCGAAGGACGGCCAGGACGACGCCGCCTACGCGGCGGTCAAGTCGGCGCTGGCCGAGTACCCGCAGTACCAGGTGCTCAACCAGACGGACTACAAGCAGGCGCTCAAGGACCAGGTCGGCCAGCTGCTGAACGTGGTCTACGCCCTCCTCGCCCTCGCGATCATCGTCGCGGTCCTGGGCGTGGTGAACACCCTGGCCCTCTCGGTGGTCGAGCGGACCCGCGAGATCGGCCTGATGCGCGCCATCGGCCTCTCCCGCCGCCAGCTGCGCCGCATGATCCGCCTGGAGTCGGTGGTCATCGCCCTCTTCGGCGCCCTGCTCGGCCTCGGCCTGGGCATGGGCTGGGGCGCCACCGCCCACCAGCTCCTCGCACTGCAGGGCATGAAGATCCTCGAGATCCCGTGGCCCACCATCCTCGGCGTGTTCGCCGGCTCCGCCCTGGTCGGCCTGCTGGCCGCACTGGTCCCCGCCTTCCGGGCGGGCCGGATGAACGTCCTGAACGCGATCGCCAGCGAGTAATCGCGGGCCGGTCGTACGGGGGAGCCCCGGCCCCGCCTCACCCGTTCGGGTGGGGCGGGGCCGCGGTCGTCGGGGGGAGGACCGGGTGTCCCGCCGCCATCACCGCCGGCCGTCCGAATCCCACGCGCGGCTGTCGGACCCGCGTCGTAGGGTGGGAACCCCCGGCCCGTTCGACGTGTCGGGTCCTTCGCGTTGCCGCCCCGCGGGAACTCGCCGCACCTCACCGGACGGAAAGCCGCCTTCATGAGCCTGCACGGACTGCTCGACGCCGTCACCCGGGACCCCGCACTCGCAGAGGCGCTCACCGCGGCCGGGGACGGCAACCGCATGCACGTGGACCTCGTCGGCCCGGCCGCCGCGCGGCCCTTCGCCATCGCCGCGCTGGCCGCCCGCACCGGGCGCACCGTGCTCGCCGTCACCGCCACCGGGCGGGAGGCGGAGGACCTGGCCGCCGCACTGCGCTCGATGCTCAACCCCGACGAGGTCGCGGAGTACCCGTCCTGGGAGACGCTCCCGCACGAACGCCTGAGCCCGCGCAGCGACACCGTCGGCCGCCGCATCGCCGTACTGCGCCGCCTCGCGCACCCGAGCAAGGACGACCCCGCCGCGGGCCCGGTCTCCGTGGTCGTCGCACCGATCCGGTCCGTGCTCCAGCCGCAGGTCAAGGGGCTCGGAGACCTGGTCCCGGTGAGCCTGCGCCAGGGCGAGAGCGTGGACCTCGGCGCGGTGACGCAGGCACTGGCCGCCGCCGCGTACTCCCGTGTGGAGCTCGTCGAGAAGCGCGGCGAGTTCGCGGTCCGCGGCGGCATCCTCGACGTGTTCCCGCCCACCGAGGAGCACCCGCTGCGCGTGGAGTTCTGGGGCGACGAGGTCGAGGAGATCCGTTACTTCAAGGTCGCCGACCAGCGCTCCCTGGAGATCGCCGAGCACGGCCTGTGGGCCCCGCCCTGCCGGGAGCTGCTCCTCACGGACCAGGTGCGCGAGCGCGCCGCGGCCCTCGCCGAGCTCCACCCCGAGCTCGGGGAGCTGCTGCACAAGATCGCCGAGGGGATCGCCGTCGAGGGCATGGAGTCCCTGGCCCCCGTCCTGGTCGACGACATGGAGCTGCTGATCGACGTACTGCCGGCCGGTTCGATGGCCGTCGTGTGCGACCCGGAGCGGGTGCGGACGCGGGCCTCCGACCTGGTGGCGACCTCGCAGGAGTTCCTGATGGCCTCCTGGGCCGCCACCGCCGGCGGTGGCGAGGCCCCCATCGACGTGGGCGCGGCCTCGCTCCGCGGGATCGCCGACGTACGAGAGCACGCGCGCGAGCTCGGCATGATGTGGTGGTCGGTGTCCCCGTTCGCCGCCGACGAGGACGCAGCGATCGGCCGCGACACCCTCTCCCTCGGCATGCACGCCCCCGAGGCCTACCGCGGCGACACCGCCCGCGCGCTCGCCGACACCAAGGCCTGGCTCGCCGACGGCTGGCGCACCGTCTTCCTCACCGAGGGCCACGGCCCGGCCGCCCGTACCGTCGAGGTGCTCGGCGGCGAGGGCATCGCGGCCCGCCTGGAGGCGGACGTCACCGTCCTGGAGCCCTCGCTGGTCCACGTCTCGTGCGGCTCCCTCGACAACGGCTTCGTCGACCCGGTCCTCAAGCTCGCCGTCCTCACCGAGACCGACCTGACCGGCCAGCGCACCGCCACCAAGGACCTCGGCCGGATGCCGACCCGGCGCCGCAAGACGATCGACCCCCTGACCCTGGAGGTCGGCGACTACATCGTCCACGAGCAGCACGGCGTCGGCCGCTACATCGAGATGGTGCAGCGCACCGTGCAGGGCGCCACCCGCGAGTACCTGCTCGTCGAGTACGCGCCGGCCAAGCGCGGCCAGCCCGGCGACCGCCTCTACATCCCCACCGACCAGCTGGAGCAGGTCACCAAGTACGTCGGCGGCGAGGCCCCGACCCTGCACCGGCTCGGCGGCGCCGACTGGACCAAGACCAAGGCGCGCGCCAAGAAGGCGGTCAAGGAGATCGCCGCCGACCTGATCAAGCTCTACAGCGCCCGCATGGCGGCCCCCGGCCACACCTTCGGCCCCGACACCCCCTGGCAGCGCGAGCTGGAGGACGCCTTCCCGTACGCGGAGACCCCCGACCAGCTCACCACCATCGCCGAGGTCAAGGAGGACATGGAGAAGTCGGTCCCCATGGACCGCCTGATCTGTGGCGACGTCGGCTACGGAAAGACCGAGATCGCGGTGCGCGCCGCCTTCAAGGCCGTCCAGGACGGCAAGCAGGTCGCCGTCCTCGTCCCGACCACGCTGCTGGTGCAGCAGCACTTCGGCACCTTCTCCGAGCGGTACGCGCAGTTCCCCGTCAAGGTGAAGGCGCTGTCCCGCTTCCAGAGCGACACCGAGTCCAAGGCGACGCTGGAGGGCCTGCGCGAGGGCTCCGTCGACATCGTCATCGGCACGCACCGGCTGTTCTCGCAGGAGACCAAGTTCAAGGACCTGGGCCTGGTCATCGTCGACGAGGAGCAGCGGTTCGGCGTCGAGCACAAGGAGCAGCTCAAGAAGCTGCGCGCCAACGTCGACGTGCTGACGATGTCCGCGACCCCCATCCCGCGCACCCTGGAGATGGCGGTGACCGGCATCCGCGAGATGTCCACGATCACCACCCCGCCCGAGGAGCGCCACCCGGTCCTGACCTTCGTCGGCCCTTACGAGGAGAAGCAGATCGGCGCCGCGATCCGCCGCGAGCTGCTCCGCGAGGGCCAGTGCTTCTACATCCACAACCGGGTCGAGTCCATCGACCGGGCGGCCGCCAAGCTCCGCGAGATCGTGCCCGAGGCGCGCATCGCGACGGCGCACGGCCAGATGTCCGAACAGGCCCTGGAGCAGGTCGTGGTGGACTTCTGGGAGAAGAAGTTCGACGTCCTGGTCTCCACGACGATCGTCGAGTCCGGCATCGACATCTCCAACGCCAACACCCTCATCGTCGAGCGCGGCGACAACTTCGGCCTCTCCCAGCTCCACCAGCTGCGCGGCCGCGTGGGCCGTGGCCGCGAGCGCGGGTACGCGTACTTCCTGTACCCGCCGGAGAAGCCGCTGACCGAGACCGCGCACGAGCGGCTCGCGACGATCGCCCAGCACACCGAGATGGGCGCGGGCATGTACGTGGCGATGAAGGACCTGGAGATCCGCGGCGCGGGCAACCTGCTCGGCGGCGAGCAGTCCGGGCACATCGCGGGCGTCGGCTTCGACCTCTACATCCGGATGGTCGGCGAGGCCGTGGCCGACTACCGCTCGGCCGTGGACGGCGGAGTCGAGGAGGAGCCGCCGCTGGAGGTCAAGATCGAGCTGCCGGTCGACGCGCACGTCCCGCACGACTACGCGCCGGGCGAGCGGCTGCGCCTCCAGGCGTACCGGTCCATCGCGGCGGCCAACTCCGAGGAGGACGTCAAGGCGGTCCGCGAGGAACTCACCGACCGCTACGGCAAGCTGCCGGAGCCGGTGGAGAACCTGCTGCTGGTGGCCGGACTGCGGATGCTCTCCCGCGCCTGCGGGGTCGGAGACATCACCCTCCAGGGCCCCAACATCCGCTTCGGGCCGGTGGAGCTGCGCGAATCGCAGGAGCTGCGGCTGAAGCGGCTCTACCCGGGTTCGGTGATCAAGCCGGCCGCCTCGCAGGTGCTGGTGCCGCGGCCCAAGACGGCCCGGGTGGGCGGGAAGCCGCTGGTCGGGCGGGAACTGCTGGGCTGGACCGGGGAGTTCCTCGCCACGATCCTCGGCTCGTAAGCGCGGTCCGTACGGGCAGCTCTTGAGGCACGGCGCGCGCGGGCACGGCGACGGCCGCGACGGGGACCTTCCGGTCCCGGGTCGCGGCCGTTCACGTTTTCGCGGGGGTTACTTGTTCGGGTCGTCGTCGATGCCGAGCTTCTCTTCCATCTGCTGTTGGGCCTTGTCGACTTGGTCGGCGTACTTGTTGCCGGTCTTCTCGTTGACCTCTTGTTCGAGGTTGTCCGAGATGTCCTTGCCCTTGTCCTTGAACCTGTCGAAAATCCCCATGCTCGGGCTCCTTCCGTAATCCCTTTTGCGACGTTACGCCGCTTTTGGGCCATTCGCTCGCCGGGAGGCGGTCGAGGATCGGTGCCCGGAGAGCAGGAAGGACGGGCAGGTCGGCGGGGTGGCTCAGCCCAGCTTGTCCGCGTCTATGACGTCCTTGCCGGTCGGGGCGTCGGCCTGGACCGGCTTGTTGATGCCGCTGAAGGTGAGCTCCGAGGGCTCCTTGCCGCCCGTGGTCGCCTTGAGCAGGTACGGCTCGCCCTGGGTGGCGACCAGCAGGGTCTCGGTGCCGTCGGTGGTCTCCGTGGTCAGCGTGAGGGCCTCCTGTCCGTCGACCGTGGTGACCTTGCCCTTCTCCGCGCCCTGGCTGTCGTCGAACTCCTTGAGCAGCTCGTCCTGGTCGCACAAGGCGGACAGTTCCTTCATGTCCGGGTCCGAGGCCTTCGACTTCAGCCAGTGGCCCGCCAGCTGCTTGACCGCCTCGTCCGCCTGCTCCTTGGGCAGGTCCTTCATCTGGGCGCGATAGAAGGGCTCGTCGGCCTTGATGAACACGGAGTCGGTGTTGCGGATCAGCTCGAAGGAGCCGTCCGCGTTGGACATCGTGCCCCTGCAGTCGCCGGTCTTGCTGACCGCCATGTTCAGCTGCATGGGCTTGCCGTCGTCCCAGACTCTCCCGCTCACCGTGAGCGAGGACGCGCCGCGCAGGGCGGTCACGGACTTGTCGGCGACCTGCGAGCCGGACAGCTCGGGGAACGGTCCCGACGGGCCGGACGTGAGGCCGAGGCATCCGGTGAGCCCGAGGGCGGCGGCACAGGTGAGGGCGGCGGTGGCGGTCAGGCGGTGAACGGTGCGCATGGGGGACTCTCTGCTGCGGGGGAGGGAAAGGGGACTGCGGGGGAGGGAAGGGGACTGCGGGGGAGGGGGGACTGCGGGGGGAACGGTAGCCGGGGCCGGGAGGGCAACCGGAGCCGGGTGCTCCGCAAGCGGGGTGGACCGGGAAGGTCAGCCGGACTTCTTCCAGTCCTGGCAGTCGACGGTCGCGAAGAAGCCGTCCCCGGCGGCGATCGTCACGACGGCCTGGCCCTCGGGGTTCTCGTTGGCGATGATCGTGTCGATGCTGCCCGACGCGTCCTTGGTGCGCTCCCAGTAGCAGCCGCTGCCGTCTTCGGTGGAGCCGGCGGACTTGTAGGTGCCCGGGGCGATGTCGACGCCGATCTTGAGCATGCCGGCCTTGCCGGAGATCTCGGCCTTCGGGGTGCCGGTGGCCTTCGGGTCCACGAGCTCCCAGCCCTTGCAGCCCTCGGTCTTGAAGATCTTGTCGGTGGCGGCGATGGCCACGTACGAGAGGCCCACGACGTTGGAGTTGTCGAGGATGGAATCCGCCTCGCCCTTGGAGTCCTTGGCGCGCTCCCAGTAGCAGTTGTCGTCGGCCTTGTTGCCGGCCGAGCGGTAGAGGCCGGGCTGGACGTCGGAGCCGACCTGGAACGTGCCGGAGCCCTTGATGGCCGCCTTCGACTTGCCCGTGTCGGCGGCGGGGGCGCTGCTGCTCGCCTTCGGCGGCTTCGAAGCGGCCGTGCCGGCGCCCTTGTCGGCGGTGGTCTCGGCGCCGCCGCACGCGGTGAGCGTCACCAGGGCGATGGCCGCGCCGCAGCCCGTCAGGATCTTGGTGCGGGAGGTGCGGGCGATCCAACTGGTGCGCGTGGTGTGGGACATGTGTAACTCCTGCCTGATCGGACTGCCTGTTCGGTGCGATCATCACAGCAGAGCCTGTGAACCGAGTCAACAAGTTTCTGAGAGATTGTTAAATTCACACTGTGAATGGGTCTCTCCTCTTTGCAGCTGTATGCTCGCGCACATGCCGGAGCAGAAGCCCCCCACCGAGGCCCCAGCCGCCCCGTCCACCCCGTCCCCCCCTGAAGCCGCCGCCGAAGTCACCACCCCCGAAGTCACCGCCGCCGAGATCGCCCGCCTCGCGGGAGTCGGCCGCGCCGCCGTGAGCAACTGGCGCCGCCGGCATGCCGACTTCCCCCGCCCCGTCGGCGGCACCGAGACCAGCCCCTCCTTCGCACTGGCGGAGGTCACCGACTGGCTCCGGGCCCAGGGCAAGCTCGCCGAAGTCCCGCTGCGCGAACGCGTCTGGCAGTACGTCGCCTCCCACCCCGGCGGCTCCGTGGCCGCGCTCGTCAAAGCCGGGAGCGCGCTGCTGCTCGTACGGGACCGGCCCATGGAGTGGCTGGAGGTCTCGGCCGTCTCCGACGCGCGGATGGCCACCCTGCTGGCGCCCGCCGTCGACCGGGTGCTCGCCCTGCGGTTCGGGCCCGGGCACCCGCTCGGAGCCACCGGACCCCTGCGGCCCGCCGCGATGCCCTTCCTGCGGGCCGCCGCCGAGCTCGCAGCCGAACTCGGCACCAAAGGGGCCTTCGAGTTCCTGCTCGGCCGCCATCTCGAAGCCAACCCCCGGCAGTACACGCTCACTCCGGACGGGCTCGCCACCCTCATGGCCACCCTCGCCGGACCCTCCGTCCGGACCGTCCTGGACCCCGCCTGCGGCACCGGCACCCTGCTGCGTGCCGTCCCCGAGGCCACCGCCCGCCACGCGCAGGACAGTTCGCCCGAGCTCGCCTCCCTCGCCGCCCTGCGCCTCGCCCTGCAGTCGGACGCACCGGTCCGCGCGGCGGCCGCCGACAGCCTGCGCGCCGACGCCTTCGCGCCCCCCGCCGCCGAACCGGTCGACGCCGTGCTCTGCCACCCGCCGTTCAACGAACGCAACTGGGGCCACGAGGAACTGGCCTACGACCCGCGCTGGGAGTACGGACTGCCGCCCCGCGCCGAATCCGAACTCGCCTGGGTCCAGCACGCCCTGGCCCACCTGCGCGAGGGCGGTACCGCCGTCCTGCTGATGCCGCCCGCCGCCGCCGCCCGCCGCTCCGGCCGCCGCATCCGGGCCGACCTGCTGCGCCGGGGCGCCCTGCGGGCCGTCGTCGCCCTCCCGGCCGGCGCCGCGCCCCCGTACGGGATCCCGCTGCACCTGTGGGTGCTGCGCAGGCCCGCCCCGTACGCGGCGCCCCCCGCCGGGCTGCTCCTCGTGGACACCGCCGCACTCGCCGACGGGCCCGGAACGGGTCCCGGGCGGGCCGGCTGGGCCGCCGTGCACGGCGCGGTGGAGGAGGCCTGGACGGCGTACGAGCGCGGCGGCCCGGCCCCCGACGTCCCGGGCGTGCGCCGCGTGGTGCCCGTCGTGGACCTGCTCGACGACGATGTGGACCTGACCCCGGCCCGCCACCTGCCGCCGCCCGCCGCCGGCGGCGGCGTGGCCGAGCTGACCGCCGTACGGGACCGCCTGGACTCGACGCTGACCCGCGCGGCCCGGCTCACCCCGCCGGCCCCGCCCGCCGCCTCCCCGGACCGGACCGCCGCGGCGCCCGCCCGGCTGCCGATGACCACCGTCGGCGAACTCGCCCGCGCCGGAGCCCTGCTCCTGTACACGGGCAACGGCAGCGGCGCGGGCCGGGCCCCCGTCCTGACCGAGCACGACGTGAGCGCCGGGACCGGACCCTCCGGCACCCTGGCCGACGCCACGGAGACGCCGCTGCTCACCGCGCCCGGCGACGTCGTCGTCCCGCTCACCGGAGGCGCGGGCGTGGCCCGCGTCGTCGACGCGGCCACCGCCGGGGCGGCGCTCGGCCGGGGCCTGCAGCTGCTGCGGCCCGACCCGGCCGCGCTGGACCCCTGGTTCCTGGCCGGCTTCCTGCGCGCCACCGCCAACAACCGCCGCGCCAGCAGCCACGCCTCCACCACGACCCGGCTCGACGTGCGCCGCCTCGAACTGCCCCGGCTGCCACGGACCGAGCAGGAGGTCTACGGGGCGCGGTTCCGGGCGCTCGCCGAGTTCGAGGACGCCCTGAGGCTGGCCGCCCGGCTCGGGGAGCAGCTCGTACAGGGGCTGTACGACGGGCTGTCGGACGGTACGGTCCGGCCGGAATGAGCGCGCGGGCTCAGGGCGTGTCCCCGGATCGGGCCGGGCCCGCGGTGTCCGCCGCCGCGGCCGGTCCGGCCCGATCCGAAAGACGCGCCCCGGCCCGGGCCCGGCCGGGCTGCGACCGTACAACGGTTGAGCGCATCCCCTCACTCCCGGACGGGAACGCTGTATACCCTCAGAGCCGGAATCCTCCGCACTTCCCAGCCCTTCTCAGCCCCTTCTCCGCCCTTCCTCCGCACGGCCCGTCAGGAGCAGCGATGCACGGCCCCGGCACCCCGCCGCCCCACGGTCACCAGCCCAGTACCGGGGGCGTGGTGGCGCTGCGCGTACTGTTCGCGCTGCTGCCCATCCTGAGCTGCGGGTTCCTCGCCTGGGGGACGATGCTGCGGCTCGCGCTCGTGACCCGCAAACCCCGGGACTGGTGGCTGCTCGCGGCCTGTGGCGCGGCCGAGGTCCTGTCGCTGGCCCTGATCGGCGCGGACCCGACCCCCGACGCCAGCGCCTGGCAGGGCAACGCGGGAGCCTTCGGCACGCTCCTGAACGGCCTCGCGGTGTGCATCTACTACCTCGTCGCCGACATCCGGCACTTCGAGGCGCAGAAGGCGCAGCCCGCCGCCGGCTGGTACCCGCCGCCCGCCTCCCCCTACGTACCGCCCCAGCAGCAGACCGGGCCCGCCTACGGATACCCGCCGATGGCCCAGACCACCCCGCAGCACCACCCGCTGCAGCCGCAGCAGCCCGCCCCGCAGCAGGCCCCCGAGTCCGCGCCCGCCCCGACCCCGCCCCCGCGCATCGGGCAGGTCCGCGCCGAACTCGACGAGCTCAGCGAGCTCCTGCGCAAGCAGCAGCCGCCCCACAACGAGGGCCCCCGCCCGTGACGGAACGGCTCATCGGCGACCGCTACCAGCTCGCCACCATCCTCGGCCAGGGCGGCATGGGCCAGGTCTGGACGGCGTACGACCGGCGACTGGACCGCCGCGTCGCCGTCAAACTGCTGCGCCCCGACAAGGTGGCGGGCCCCGGCTCCGTGGCCGAGGAGCTGCGCCGGCGCTTCGTGCGCGAATGCCGGGTCACCGCCCAGGTGGACCACCCCGGGCTGGTCACCGTGCACGACGCGGGCAGTGACGGGGACGAGCTGTACCTCGTCATGCAGTACGTGGAGGGCGCCGACCTCGCCGACCACCTCGCCGAGCACGACCCGTACCCGTGGCCCTGGGCGGTCTCGGTGATCGCGCAGCTGTGCTCGGTGCTGTCGGCGGTGCACGCGGTGCCGATCGTCCACCGGGACCTGAAGCCGCGCAACGTCATGGTCCGCCCCGACGGGACCGTGCTGGTCCTGGACCTCGGTGTCGCCTCCGTGATGGACACCGACACCACCCGCCTCACCAGCACCGGTTCGCCGATCGGCAGCCCCGCGTACATGGCCCCCGAACAGGCCATGGGCGGGGCCGTCGGCCCGCACACCGACCTCTACGCGCTCGGCGTGGTCCTGTACGAGCTGCTGTCCGGCAACGTCCCCTTCGCCGGCTCCACCGCGCTCGGGGTGCTCCACCGCCACCTGTACGAACCCCCGCTCCCGGTGCGCCAGTTGCGCCCCGAGGTCCCGCAGCAGCTGGAGGCCGTACTCCTGAGCCTGCTGGCCAAGGACCCGCAGGACCGGCCCGCCTCCGCGCAGGCGGTGTACGCCTCCCTCGTGCCGCTGCTGCCCCACCACGGCTCGGGCGCCCCCACCGGCCCCCTCGACCCGACCCGGCCCTTCCTGCGCCCGCAGGCCCCCTGGCCCGACCGCGCCCACGTGATCCCGCCCCGGCCGGCCACCCCGCCCCCGCCGGCACGGCCGGACGTCCCGGCGGCCGTGGAGGAGGCCAAGAAGCTCCTCGACCAGGGCAGGCTCACCCAGGCGGTCGACATCCTCGGCGGCATCCTCCCGGCGGCGGCCGAGCAGCACGGCGCGCACTCGCCGGTGGTGCGCTCCCTGCGCAAGCAGTACGCGGCCACGCTGATGGACGACGGCCAGTACCGCCGCGCCCTGCCCGAACTGCGCCGGCTCGCGGAGGAGTTCCCGGCCGGCGACCCGCAGTCCCTGCGCTTCCGCTACGACGCGGCCCAGTGCCTGGAACAGCTCGGCGAACCGGGGGCCGCCCTCGCCGAGTACCGCGCGCTGCTGCCGCTCTTCGAGAACCACTACGCGAACCCGGACCCGGGCCTCCCGCTGGAGGTCCGCCGCCGCATAGCGCACCTGCTGCTCTCCCTCGGCGACCGCCCGGCGGCCCACGACACCCTGGCCCGCCTCCTCTTCGACGCGGAACGCCTGCACGGCCCGAACCACCCCTTCACCGAGGAGGTCCGGCGCACCCTGCTCTGGCTGGGTCAGGTCCGCTGAGGCTCAGGCCGCTTCAGGTCCGCTGACGCTCCGGCCGGGGCAGGTCGTGCCGGTGCCCGGGCCGGGGCAGGTCGAGCCGGCCCTCCGGCAGGGCCGGCCCGCGCCGACGCCGCCGGCCCGCCGCGAGCGGTCCGGGTCGGCCGGGCAGCCCCAGCAGGGCCGCCAGGACCAGCAGGGCCGCCGCGGCGACCGCTGCGCCCGCGACGAGGCCCGGGGGCCGGAAGGTGCAGTTCACGCTGGTGGTGCGGCCGTCCAGCGGGATCGCGACCAGACCCAGCCGGGAGGCGGCCGGGCGTCCGTTGCAGGTCCAGCCCGCGATCGCGGGGGCGGAGAGCACCGCCGTGCCCGTGCTGCCCGGCGGGAGCACCGCACGGACGCCCGAGGACCCGACCCGCACGGACACCGCCGCCGTGGCGCGCAGCCGGTCGACGGCCGCCGTCAGCAGGGAGCGGTCCAGACAGGACAGCTGCCACTGCGCCGGCGCCGCCTCCCCGAAGACCAGCGCCGAGGCCGCGCCGCGGGAGACCCCCAGGGGTTGCAGGGCGGCCCTGTTGCGCGACGTGTGGGCGCTCAGCCGGAAGGCCGGGCCGTCCGCGCGGCGGGCCGTCCCGTTGTACTCGGGAGCCCACAGGAAGGCCTCCGTCCCCGCCCGGCAGACCCCGGGGGAGAGCGGATCCTCGTAGACCCGCGCGCCCAGCAGCAGCTCCTGGTTGGCGAGGGGCGAGGCCCCGTACACCGGTTCCGGGCCCGGCGGGCGGACCGTGACCAGCGGCGGGACCTCGGCGCGGGTCACCGTGCCGTCGGGCTGCAGCCGGGCGCCGACGGAGAACACGGCGTCCGTCACCGGGTTGTCGATGCTCTGCACATTGCGGCCGCGCGAGGTCCAGCCCGCCCCGAGGGCCGCCATGGTCCGCGTGAACAGGTCCGGGGTGTGGCTGCTGTAGTACGCGCCGCCCTCCCCGCCCAGCAGCATCGGGTCGTTGCCCGTCAGCGCCGGCCGCCCGGCGTCCGTGCGGTACGCGGGCCAGCCCTCGGCGTCCTCCAGGGCCCCGGCGCGCGCGGAGTGCGCCGCGCCCCACACCGGGTAGTCGTCCAGGTCCCCCAGCTTGCCCCGATGCCCCTGGGCGGTGGTCGCCGCCGCCTGGGCCAGCAGGACCAGCGCCAGCACGGCCGCCGCCGGCAGGACCAGGCGCCGGTGGCGCAGCGCCCACCAGGCGCAGCCCGCCAGGGCCAGGCCGCCGCCGAAGAGGGCGAGCCCCCACGAGGTCGTGAGCGTGCTCCCGCTCGCCGCGAGCAGCACGACCGCCAGGACCGCCGCGCCGCCCGCCAGCGCCCGCGCCCCGGGCGGGCCGGCCGCCAGCCCCGCCCAGGCGGCCATCACCACGATCCCGGCCAGCACGAAGGTCTGCCGGTACGCGCTGCCGTTGGGCGTCGCGAAGAGGTGCCAGGCCAGGTGCGTCGGCATCCACTGGAAGGACAGCAGCACCAGCAGGACGAGCCCCGTCCACACCAGCCGATCCCGCCCCGCCAGAGCCCGGTGGAAGGGCAGGGCCGCCACGAGCAGCAGGGTCCCGGTGCCGATGAACAGGGCGGGGGAGGAGAAGGAGTAGGTGGCGGGCAGCAGCCGGGACAGCAGGTCCTCGGTCGCCACCGGCTCGAACGGCCTGGACCACCCCGGGTAGGCCTGCTTCGAGCTGAGGAAGAGGGGGACGAGCACCGGCGCCGACAGGGCGACGCCCAGCGTGGTCGTCAGCGCCGCCCGCACCAGGACCCGTAGCTGCCGCGCCGCACCCTTCCGGGTGAGGAGCAGCCGGACCAGCAGCACCAGGACCGCGCCCAGCGTCGCCATGTAGGCGGTGTAGAAGTTCGCCGTCCAGCAGAGCGCCACCACCACGACGGCCACCACCGGCCGGCGCGAGCGCAGCGCCCACTCACCCGTCAGACACAGGAGCGGGAAGGCGATCAGCCCGTCCAGCCACATCGGGTTGTACGAGGCCTCGATCACCGACCAGCCGCACAGCGCGTACGAGGCCCCGAGCAGCCCCGCCGCCCACGCCGGCCCGCGCCGCTGGGTGCGCAGCAGCCAGGCCATCGCGGCGGCGGCGGCCGCCGTCTTGACCACCGTGACCACGTACACCGCGAGGTCGATGTCCTGGCGCGGGAACAGCCCCACCAGGACCGCGAACGGGCTGGTCAGATAGGTCCCGAAGTCGGGCAGGAAGCTGGTCCCGTACCCGGACTGCCAGTTCAGCAGCAGCCCGCCCCCGGCCCGCCCGTGCAGCAGGTCCCACAGGTGCGCGTGGAACGGCACGAACTGATTGCCGAGGTCGTTGATGCTGCGGTGACGCGGCCCGTACGGGAAGACGCGCGCCACGGCGTCTCCGGCGCACACGGCCACCGTCGTGACGAGGGCGGCGAGTGCCGAGCCGAGCAGGCCGGGGCGGCGCGGGGAGCGGTGCGGAGTCGACATGGTGGGCCGACCCTGGCACTCCCGATGGGCCGAAGGATGACCATCGGTGGACGCGAACCCCAACACCCCCGGAATCGTTGGTCGAACCAGTGGCTCTGATCACCCCGACTGCATAACATCGATCACCGCACGGCCCTTGTGCACCGAAGCACAATCTCCCGGCCCTGGAGGCTCCTTTGCACCGTCGCACAGCGCTCTCCGTTTCCGCCGCCCTGCTCCTGGCGGCCCCTCTGCTGTCCGCGTGCTCGGGCGAAGCCCGCCCCGGCACCGCGGCCGTGATCGGCGGCGAACGGATCACCACCTCCGCGCTCCAGGCCCAGGTGAACGACGTCCGCACCGCACAGAACCGCTCCGAACACGCGGCCGAGCTCATCGCGGCCGTCCCGCAGCTCGACCGGGTCAAGCTCAGCACCATGCTGCAGAGCCGGATCCTCGACCGGATGGCGAAGGACGCCGGGATCACCGTCACCCCCAAGGACCTCCAGGAGGCCCGCAAGGCCTACGACGAGGGCAACCGCGGGGCCGCGGCCTTCGAGGAGGCGATCTTGCAGAAGGCCGCCGTCGCCCCCGACCAGATCGAGCGCTGGGTCCGCGACCAGGTGCTCTTCGAGAAGCTGAACGCCAAGTACGGCGAGGGCAAGCTCGCCGAGCCCGCCGCGAAGGCCGCGGCCAAGCTCGGCATCGAGGTCAACCCGCGCTACGGCGTCTGGGACCCCCAGCGGGTCACCCTCGGCGAGCACTCGACCCCGTGGATCACCCAGGTCACCCGGCCCGAGCAGCCCCCGGCCGGCGCCTAGCCGCTCGCCCGGGGGAGGTAGGTTCGGAGGGTGACTGACGACGTGTCCTCCGAGCCCACCGGCCGCATCGTGCTGCTGACCACCAGCCACCGGGTGGCCCCCGGCATGCTGTCCTGGCCCGCCTGGCAGACCCTGCACGCCGCGGACCGGGTGCTGTGCGCCGACCCGGGCCACGTCCAGCTCCCCTACCTCCGCGAGGCGGGCGTCGACGTGGCCCTGGAGACGCCGGACGCCCAGGCGCTGATCGAGGAGTGCGCCGGCGGGCAGACGGTCGTCGTCCTGCTCAGCGGCGAGGGAGACCGGCGGCTCACCGACGGGCTGGCCCGCTTCGCCGGCTCGGGCCGGGTCGCCGTACCGGACCTGGAGCTGCTGCCGGGCTCGTACGATCTGCCGGGCGCGCGCCTGCTCGACCTCGTCCAGGTCATGGACCGGGTCCGGCGCGAATGCCCCTGGACCTCGGAGCAGACGCACGAGGGACTGGCGAAGTACGCCATCGAAGAGGCCTACGAGCTGGTCGAGGCCATCGAGGCCGGGGACCGCGAAGAACTGCGCGAGGAGCTCGGCGACGTCCTGCTCCAGGTGGTCTTCCACGCGCGCATTGCCGAGGAGGGCGGCCCCGGTGAAGAGGACGAGCCGTTCTCCATCGACGACGTGGCAGGGGCCCTCGTCGAGAAGCTGATCCACCGGCACCCGCACGTCTTCGGCGACGCGACCGCGGAAACCCCGGAGGACGTGAACGCGCACTGGCAGCGCACCAAGCAGGTGGAGAAGCAGCGGGAGTCGGTGACCGACGGGATCCCGCTCGGCCAGCCCGGTCTCGCGCTCGCGGCCAAGCTGGCGGGCCGTGCCCGTGCGGGGGAGGTGCCCGTGGAACTGCCCCGCGGGGAGGGCGTCGGGTACGAACTGCTGGATCTGGCGGCGCGCGCCGAGGCGGCGGGGACCGACCCCGAGACCGCGCTGCGCGCGGCGGCCCGGACCTACCGGGACGCGATCCGTGCGGCCGAGGGCGTCGGCGAGTAGCCGTTGCTTTGATCATCAAGTGATCTCAGCAATCCCGGTGTTTCCACCGGAATGGTCCGTAACGGGTCACCAGAGTGCGAGTTGCGCGCTGGCGTCCTGTTGACGGTCACCCGTTTCCTTCCCGGCCCGGGGGCTGGGGATTGCGCCACCTGCCCGCCCCGGTCCGGCCTTGCGGCGCGGGCGGGTGGTGCGGGTCTTGCGGTTGGCTCCACGGGGCTTCGACTCCGACTTGGCGGGGTCCAGGTCTCCGGCCGCTCCGGTACCTGTCGTGCGGGCCGCTAGAGCGACCAAGTTACGTCCGGCGTTCGTGTCCCGGTCGAGGACGAGGCCGCAGTTGTCGCACTCGAAGACGCGCATGCTGAGGGGCAGCTTGGCTTTCACCACACCGCAGCGGGAGCAGGTTTTCGAGGAGGGGTACCAGCGGTCGGCCACGACGAGGCGGGTGCCGTGCCGACGGGTTTTGTAGGTGAGCTGGCGTCGGATCTCGCCGAACGCGGCGTCCGCTATACATCGGGACAGGCGGCGGTTGCGGCCCATGCCGGCGACGTTGAGGTTCTCGACGACGATCGTGCCGTACTTGGAGGCGAGGCGGGTCGTCATCTTGTGGAGGGTGTCCTCGCGGAGGTTCGCGACCCGGTGATGGATCTTGTTTCGGGCCTGGTTGGCCTTCTCCCAGCGCTTCGACGCCTTCTGCCCGGAGTGCCGGTCGGGGCCGCGCCGACGGGAGGCGATCCGGCTGGCGCGGCGCAGCTGTTTCTGGGCGCGGTCGAGGTGGCGTGGGTTGGGTTCCTCGCTGAGGACACCATCGCTGTCCGCGAGGACGGCCAGCGTTTTGATACCGAGGTCGATACCGACCGCCGTGTCCGGGCGAGCCACCTTCCCGAGCTGGTGTTTCTGCTCGGCCTGAAGGGACACGAACCAGCGGCCTCGGTCCAGACATGCGGTCGCGGAGAGGATCCGCATGTCCCCCGCGTCGATGAGGGCTCGCAGGTCGGCTCGGTTCTCGTGGATGCGGACGGTGCCGATCCTGGGCAGAGTGACGTGCCGGCCGTCAGGCTCGATGCGGATCGTGCCCGTGGTGAACCGGCAGGTCAGGCGTGCCTTCCGTTTCAATTTGAAGCGAGGGACACCCATCTTCGGGCCCCTGCGCTTGCCGCTCTTCGACTTCGTGAAGTTGTCGAACGCAGCTGAAGCGTTGGCTAGGCCCGTGTTGTACGCCTCTTTGGAATTCTCCTCCCACCAGTCGGCGAAGTGCGGGTTGCTGTGCTTGTCCTCGTTGAACGCCTTCCGCAGCGAGGGCAGCGACCACGATCGCCACGGAGTCAGCTCGTCCTCGGGGATGCCGTACGACTGCTCAGCCTTACGCTGCCACCACACAGTGGTGACGTACACGACCGCCCAGTTGTATGCGGCCCGCGCCCCACCTCCGTGTGAATGCAGGCGGCGGTTGGCCGTTGCGTTCGGGTCCAGGGCGAGCTTGTGCGCGCGGACGGTGAAGCCCAGCTGCGGCTTGAACTTCTTCACAGCATCAGGATATTTGCTGAGAATACGAGATATCCACTGGAAGAAATGGGAACTGTTGTTCAATCCTCGTCGCGCTGGAAAACGTCCAGCGCGCTCAGTACTCCCGTGGGGCGCGGCCCGACGGGTTGTGCCAGTGCGGGTCGGGCCGGTTCAAGAACCACTCCCCGAAGCCCATCGGGCGGTTTCCCGGCTCGTGGCTCTTGCCACTGGCAGGTACGGAGTCGTAGAAGATCCGGTCGGGGCGGGCGCCGAGCTCCTCCAGGAGGTACGAGGTCTCCCGGATGAACTGCGGCGGACCGCTGAGGTAGACGTCCTGGTCGGGCCAGAGCCCGCGGTTGCTGAGCGCGGTCGCCAGCCGGTCGGTGGCCTGGTTGCGGTGCTGACCGGGGGCGGGGGTGATGTAGGTGACGCTCAGCCAGGCCAGCGAAGCCGCGTACTCGTCGATGAGCGGGCGGTCGTAGAGGTGGGCGGCGTCCCGGGCGACCACGAAGAGCCGCACGTCCTGATCGGGAGGGTGCTCCGCGAGGTCCTCCATCATGGCGCGGACCGGGGCCCAGCCGGTGCCGGCGGCGATGAAGCTGACCGGGCGGTCCTCGCGGCGGAAGGTCATCTGCCCGCCGGCCGCGCCGAGCCGCAGCACGTCCCCGGGCTGTGTCTCCCGGATCAGGGCGGTGCTGAGGCGGCCCCCCTCGATCCGGCTGACGTGCAGGTCGAGCGTCCCGTCGGCGCGCGGCGCGTTCCCCAGGGAGTACGTGCGCCAGGTCGTCGGGACCCGGTCGCTGCTCACGCTCGCGTACTGGCCGGGGAGATGGGGGAAAGGGGTGTGCGGGCGGAGGGTGAGGACGCCGATGTCCTGCCCGTACAGCAGGTGGCGTACCACTTCCGCGTCCCACCAGGGCGGGTCGTCGCTGTCGGCGGCGCCGGCCATCATCGCGTCGGCGATCACCTGATATGCCTCTGACCAGGCCTTTTCTGCCTGGGGGTGCCAGGCGGACCCGGAGGCCTCGGCGAGCGCGGCGATGAGGCTGGTGCCCACGGCCGCGTAGTGCTCGGGCCCCGCCAGGAACTTGCGGTGGTCGCGGCCGAGGTCGCGGAGATAGGGGACGAGCGTTTCGTTCTCCAGGTGGGCGATCACATGGGTGAGGGCGGCGAAGAGCCGGTCCCGCTGTCGTTCCATGTCTTCGAAGGAGGCCGGGAAGAGATCACGGACTCCGGGGTTGTGCCAGAACAGGTGGGAGTAGAAGAACTTGACCGCATGCTCGGCCCGTCTCTCCACCACCGCGAAGCTGCTTTTCAAGATCCTCACATCCACAAAACCGAAAGTAGGAACGCCGGGGAACGTGAGGTCAAGCCAGAGCCGATCTACGGACAGCCGCGATAAATAGGCCATATGGGGTGATGGGCGGCGGGCGGGATACGGTCTCCGGGTGCACGAGCAGACCTCCGCAGCCCCCGAAGAACCCGCCGCCGACCAGTCCGTGGACGGAGCCGCCCCGCCGCCGACCCTGTTCGACTGGGAGTTCGCGACCGACCCGTACCCGGCGTACGCCTGGCTGCGCGAGCACGCGCCCGTGCACCGCACCACGCTCCCCAGCGGGGTCGAGGCCTGGCTCGTCACCCGGTACGCCGACGCCCGCCAGGCCCTCGCCGACCAGCGGCTCAGCAAGAACCCGGCCCACCACGAAGGCTCCGCGCACGCCAAGGGCCGGACCGGGATCCCGGGCGAGCGCAAGGCCGAGCTGATGACCCACCTCCTCAACATCGACCCGCCGGACCACACCCGGCTGCGCCGCCTGGTGTCGAAGGCGTTCACCCCGCGCAGGGTCGCCGAGTTCATCCCGAGGGTGCAGGGGTTGACCGACCACCTCATCGATCAGTTCGCGGAGAAGGGGGAGGCTGACCTCATCCACGAGTTCGCCTTCCCGCTCCCCATCTACGCCATCTGCGAGATGCTCGGTGTACCGCGAGAGGACCAGGACGACTTCCGCGACTGGGCGGGCATGATGATCCGCCACGGCGGCGGGCCGCGCGGCGGAGTGGCCCGGTCCGTGAAGCAGATGCGCACCTATCTCGGGGAGCTCATCCACCGCAAGCGCGACGACCTCGGCGACGACCTGATCTCCGATCTGATCCGGGCCAGCGACCACGGCGACCACCTGACGGAGGCCGAGGCCACCGCGATGGCCTTCATCCTGCTGTTTGCGGGGTTCGAAACCACGGTCAATCTCATCGGCAACGGGGTCCACTCCCTCTTCATGAACCCGGAGCAGCGCGAACGCCTCCAGCTCTCCCTCGCCGCCGGCGAGAGCGGGCTGCTCGCCACCGGCGTGGAGGAGCTGCTGCGCTACGACGGCCCCGTGGAGCTGGCCACCTGGCGGTTCGCCACCGAGCCCTTCGAGCTCGGGGGCCAGGCCATCGCGGCGGGAGATCCCGTACTGGTGGTCCTGGCGGCAGCCGACCGGGACCCCGAACGGTTCGAGGACCCGGACACCCTGGACCTCTCCCGGGCCGACAACCAGCACCTCGGTTACGGGCACGGCATCCACTACTGCCTGGGTGCCCCGCTCGCCCGGCTCGAAGGGCAGACCGCGCTCGCGACCCTGCTGACGCGGCTGCCCGATCTGGAACTGGCCGTGCCCGTCGGGGAGCTGCGGTGGCGGGGCGGGCTCATCATGCGGGGGCTGCGGACGCTTCCGGTCCGCTTCACGGCCGAATCAAAGCACCAAAACAGCTGAAACCACCCTGACCGGAAGTCAGTTCGCTGCCCAAACTTGTGACTGGCGTTCGAAGGCCGCTAGGTTCTGCCGTTACCCCGCCGTTATGCGAAAGGTGCAGCCTCATGCGTTCCGGGAACGGCCGCCACAGACGCCCCCGACAAGTGCCCGCACTTGTCGTCACTGCCGGAGTCACCGGCACCGCACTCGCCCTGCCGCTGCTCGCGGCCACCGGCGCGAGCGCCGCGGAGACCTCCACATGGGACAAGGTCGCCGAGTGCGAGAGCGGTGGCACATGGAGTGCCAACTTCGGAGGCGGCGCGTACGGCGGGCTGCAGTTCAGCCAGGAGCAGTGGAAGAGCGCCGGCGGACTGGACTTCGCCGAGCGCGCCGACCTCGCCAGCCGCTCCCAGCAGATCGCCGTGGCCGAACGGGTCCTGGCGTCCCAGGGCCCCCAGGCGTGGCCGCTGTGCGGAGTGCAGGCCGGTCTGACGCAGGACGCGCCCGCCGCCGTGGTGGACCCGGGCCTGCCCGGTGGTTCCGGATCCGTCGCCCCCGCTCCGTCCCGCCCGGACGACGCGGTGCCCCACACCGGTTTGGGCAGCACGTCCACGGACTTCGGGGCCCCGTCGCAGGAGGGTCCGAGCTCCTCGGCCTCGGTCCTGCCCGAGTATCCGATCGGCGTGCCGGGCGAACTGCCCGTCATGCCCACGCCGGACCTCCAGACGCCGACTCCCGGCCTCCCGGGCGACCCGACGGCTCCCACGAGCCCGGCGGACCCCACCACCCCCGCGCCGCCGTCCGTGGACCCGACGCTGCCGGTCGATCCGACCCTGCCCGTGGATCCGACCCTGCCGGTCGACCCGACGGCTCCGGTCACCCCGTCCGACCCGGGGAACTCGGCAGACCCGACGAACCCGGCAAATCCGGTCAACCCGGTTGATCCCACGGCCCCGACGACTCCGGCCGCACCCGGCGAGTCCGCCTCCCCGACCGCTCCGGCGACCCCCGGAGCGACCGAGGGCGGCGGCAAGCACCGCGGCGCGGCCGCCGTCGAGACGCCCGCCGCCGCTGACGCCGCGTCGGAACCGACGTACACCGTGCAGGAGGGCGACAGCCTGATCGAGATCGCGGACGCCAACGGAGTGAAGGGCGGCTGGAAGGGTCTCTATGCGGCCAACGAGCAGGTCATCGGCGGCGATGCGGACCTGATCAAGCCCGGTCAGAACCTGGATCTAACGCAGCAATAGGGACACTTGAGGCGCCCGGAACCAGCTGATTGTCCGTTTTCTGTAAGTGAGACATGTGTCTCTTCAGGTCAACTGGCGTGTCCGGCCCGCAGGGTTCCGCAAACCCCGCCCTCACCTGCGCAAACGCCCTTTCGGGGAGCGCAAGTAGGCACGTTTCCCCCCGATGTCGCTCGTTGAACATCGGGGGGAGACCTGTCTACCTTCTGAATCGCTCGCCACCGCGGGCTCCTTCGACCGCATCGCCGAATCCTGCCGGCGGACGGAGGGAACACTCGTCGCGTAAAGCGCCGAAGGCAGGAGCGGGGGAACCAAGGTAGGCGCCGGAACCGGCCGTTGAGAGACGGTCACGGAACCGGCTAGGGGTTAAGTCGAGCGCTAGGTCGCTCGGCCGGGCACTCACTCGCCCGAACCCGACAGCTCACCTCGTAGGCGTCGGTGAGGAGAACTCCATGCTGCTTTCGGGCAAGGGCAAGCACCGTCGTGGCTCCAAGGCCGTCCGCATCGTCACGCTCGCCGGCGTCGCCGGTGTCGCCGTGGCCGCGCCGCTGATGGCCGCGGGTACCGCCTCGGCCGCGACCGCTTCCGAGTGGGACCGCGTCGCCTCGTGCGAGTCCGGCGGCAACTGGTCCATCAACACGGGCAACGGCTACTACGGCGGCCTGCAGTTCTCGTCCTCCACGTGGGCCGCGTACGGCGGCAAGGCGTACGCCTCGCAGGCCAACCAGGCCTCGAAGTCCCAGCAGATAGCCATCGCCGAGAAGGTCCTCAAGGGCCAGGGCAAGGGCGCCTGGCCGTCCTGTGGCGTGGGCCTGTCGAACTCCTCCTACACCGGCGGCTCGGCGGAGGCACCCTCCAAGCCGAAGACCCAGCCGAAGCAGGAGAAGAAGCAGGAGAAGAAGGTCGAGTCGAAGAAGGCGACCGAGCGCGTCGAGGCTCCGACCACCCGCTCCGAGCGTCCGGCCGCCGCGCCGAAGACCGAGGCCCCCAAGACGGGCAACGGCTCCTACGCGGTCAAGTCCGGCGACACGCTGGGTGCGATCGCCGACGCGAACAACGTGACCGGTGGCTGGGAGAAGCTCTACGAGCTCAACAAGGACATCGTCTCGGACGCCGACCTGATCTTCCCGGGCCAGAAGCTCAAGCTCAGCTGAATCCGGACTCCGGCCGAAGTCGGACTCGGGCCGAGGCCGGACCACGGCCGAAGCTGAACCCCGGCTGAAACCTGCGAGAACGGTCGTGTCCGCTTTCGCGACGCGCAGTAGTTCCACCACGCAATTCCACCGCCCGGCGCGCAACCCCCTTCGCGCCGGGCGGTGCTGTGTGCGGATGCCTCCGGTCTGACGGAGCCTCCGAAAGACCGATGATCAAGGGTCCTATGTCCTGTAAGAGGGGCATTCAGGCCCTTTTTCGTCCCAGCCTCCGGGCGGTCGGCTGGCCGAGTGCCCGGAGACGGTTAGGCTCTAAGCGGCCAGGCCATCCCACGGCCTGACATGCCACCGCACACCCAGCGTCACATCCCAGAAGGAGATGCTCGTGCCGTCCATCGACGTCGTCGTAGCCCGGGAAATCCTGGACTCCCGAGGCAACCCCACGGTCGAGGTCGAGGTGGGCCTCGACGATGGCAGCACCGGCCGTGCTGCAGTCCCGTCCGGCGCCTCCACCGGAGCGTTCGAAGCCGTAGAGCTCCGTGACGGTGACCCCAACCGCTACATGGGCAAGGGCGTAGAGAAGGCCGTCCTCGCCGTCATCGAGCAGCTCGGCCCGGAGCTCGTCGGCTACGACGCCACCGAGCAGCGCCTGATCGACCAGGCGATGATCGACCTGGACGCCACCGAGAACAAGGGCTCCCTCGGCGCCAACGCCATCCTCGGCGTCTCCCTCGCCGTCGCGCACGCCGCGTCCGAGGCCTCGGACCTGCCGCTCTTCCGCTACCTCGGCGGCCCGAACGCGCACCTGCTGCCCGTTCCGATGATGAACATCCTGAACGGTGGGTCGCACGCCGACTCCAACGTCGACATCCAGGAGTTCATGATCGCCCCGATCGGCGCGGAGTCCTTCTCCGAGGCCCTTCGCTGGGGTGCCGAGGTCTACCACACCCTCAAGAAGGTCCTGCACACCAAGGGCCTCTCCACCGGTCTGGGCGACGAGGGCGGCTTCGCGCCGAACCTGGAGTCGAACCGCGCCGCGCTCGACCTCATCGTCGAGGCCATCAAGCAGGCCGGCTACGTCCCGGGCAAGGACATCGCGCTCGCGCTCGACGTCGCCGCGTCCGAGTTCTACAAGGACGGCAAGTACGAGTTCGAGGGCCAGTCCCGCTCGGCCGCCGAGATGACCGAGTACTACGAGGAGCTCGTCTCCGCGTACCCGCTCGTGTCCATCGAGGACCCGCTGTACGAAGACGACTGGTCGGGCTGGAAGACCCTCACCGACAAGCTGGGCGCGAAGGTCCAGATCGTCGGCGACGACCTCTTCGTCACCAACCCCGAGCGTCTCGCCCGCGGCATCGAAGAGGGCTCGGCGAACGCCCTGCTCGTCAAGGTGAACCAGATCGGTTCGCTGACCGAGACCCTGGACGCCGTCGAGATGGCCCAGCGCAACGGTTTCAAGTGCATGATGTCGCACCGCTCCGGTGAGACCGAGGACGTCACCATCGCCGACCTCGCCGTCGCCGTGAACTGCGGCCAGATCAAGACCGGCGCCCCGGCCCGCTCGGACCGCGTCGCCAAGTACAACCAGCTGCTGCGCATCGAGGAGATCCTCGACGACGCCGCGGTGTACGCGGGTCGCAGCGCGTTCCCGCGCTTCAAGGGCTGATCAGTCCTTTAGGGCGCAAGCCTCCCTACGTCCCCGCACTCGGTCCCGTACCGTGTGCGGGGACGTAGTGCGTCGTGCGCATATAGGGGAGGCGGATCAATGGCCGGGAACCGGGACCGGTTCGCCACGTTCTCGACCGCGACCAGGCTCAAGCAGCTCGGTGAGCGGACCGCGGCGCACGTGTACCGCTCGCAGTCCCGCCGGCAGGTCCGCCGCAGCCGGCTCACCGGCCGGGCCGCCCTGCTCGTCCTCGTCCTCTGTACCCTGGTCGTCGCCCTCGCGTATCCGATGCGCCAGTACGTGTCCCAGCGCTCGGAGATCGCGAAGCAGCAGAAGGAGGCCGTCGCCGCGCGGGACCGGCTGGAACGGCTGCGCGACGAGAAGGCCCGCTGGCAGGACAACGCGTACGCCGAGCAGCAGGCGCGCAAGCACCTGCACTTCGTCCGGCCGGGGGAGATCAGCTACATCATGACCGACCCCGGAGCCGACGGCGCCGACAAGCGCCGCAGCGGACAGGCCGCCACCGACCGGCCCTGGTACTCCAACGTCTGGGACGGCGTCGACAAGGCCGACCGCCCGGGCGACTGAGTCCCACCCATCCACGAGAACGAAAAGACTTCCTCCAGGCATGCAGACGCCCCCGCCCCAGACCGACCGGACCGAGCCGACCGCCGCCGACATCGAGGCGTTCGAACAACAGCTCGGCCGCCCCCCGCGCGGGCTGCGCGCGATCGCGCACCGCTGCCCCTGCGGGCAGCCGGACGTGGTGGAGACCGCCCCGCGGCTCCCCGACGGCACCCCCTTCCCGACGCTGTACTACCTGACCTGCCCGCGTGCCGCCGGTGCGATCGGCACGCTGGAGGCCAACGGCGTGATGAAGGAGATGCAGGCCCGCCTCGCCGTGGACCCGGAGCTGGCCGATGCCTACCGGGCCGCGCACGAGGACTACATCACCCGCCGCGACGCCATCGAGGTGCTCCAGGGCTTCCCGAGCGCCGGCGGCATGCCGGACCGGGTGAAGTGCCTGCACGTGCTGGTCGGCCACTCCCTGGCCGCGGGCCCGGGCGTGAACCCGTTCGGCGACGAGGCCCTGGCGATGCTGCCCGAGTGGTGGGCCAAGGGCGCCTGCGTCACCCCGTGCGGCGAGAAGAAGGCCGAAGAGAAGACGGACGAAGAGAAGACGACCGAAGGGAACGCGGCGCAGGAGGCCGGCGCGTGACCCGCGTCGCGGCCGTCGACTGCGGTACGAACTCCATCCGGCTCCTCGTCGCGGACCTCGACCGCGCCACCGGCGAGCTGATCGAACTGGACCGCCGGATGATCGTCGTCCGGCTCGGCCAGGGCGTCGACAAGACGGGCCGGCTGGCCCCGGAGGCCCTGGAGCGCACCTTCGCGGCCTGCCGCGAGTACGCGGCGGTCATCAAGGAGCTCGGCGCCGAGCGGGTGCGCTTCGTGGCGACCTCGGCCTCCCGGGACGCCGAGAACCGCGACGAGTTCGTCCGGGGCGTCCTGGACATCCTGGGCGTCGAGCCCGAGGTGATCAGCGGCGACCAGGAGGCCGAGTTCTCCTTCACCGGCGCCACCGGTGAGCTGACCGGCCGCACCGATCTTGAGCGCCCCTTCCTGGTGGTGGACATCGGCGGCGGCTCCACGGAGTTCGTGGTCGGCGCCGAGCACGTCGGGGCGGCCCGCTCCGTCGACGTGGGCTGTGTCCGGATGACCGAGCGCCACCTGACGGTGGACGGGGTCGTCACCGACCCGCCGACCGGGGAGCAGATCGCCGCGATACGGGGCGACATCGAGGCGGCGCTGGACCTGGCCTCCGAGACCGTCCCGCTGGCCGAGGCGCGCACCCTGGTGGGCCTGGCCGGCTCGGTGACCACGGTCGCCGCGATCGCGCTGGGCCTTCAGGCGTACGACTCGGCGCGGATCCACCACTCCCGGATCCCCTACGAGACGGTCCGCGAGGTCAGCGAGCGGATGCTGACGCTGACGCACGCGGAGCGCGCGGCCATCCCGGTGATGCACCCGGGCCGGGTCGACGTGATCGGCGCGGGCGCCCTGGTCCTGCTGGCGATCATGGAGCGGGTCGGCGCCTCGGAGGTCCTGGTCTCGGAGCACGACATCCTCGACGGAATCGCCTGGTCCATCGCCTGACGACGGGCTCGAACGCACGAACCCACGAACGTACGAACGCGCGCACGCGCTCGCGCGCGAGCACGGTGCCCCCGGCGGATCCCGCCGGGGGCACCGTCACGTCCGGACGATCACACGTCCAGCCGGACCGGCATCAGGAGCGAGAACGCCTCCTCGTCGTCGGGGCGGCGGATCACCACGGGGGCCTTCGGGGCGCCGAGCTCCAGGATCAGCCGGTCCCGGTCTGCGGCGGCGAGGGCGTCGAGCAGGAACGTGCGGTTCAGGCCGACCGCGGCCGGATCTTCCTCACCGTCGTCGCAGAGGGACACCCCGCCCCCGTCGGTCACCTTGAGCACGCTGACGTCGCCGGTCGCGCCGTCCTGCTCGCGCTCGGCCGGGCGGACGGGGCCGGTTTCCAGGGCCTTGCGGAAGGCCGGTACGTCGACGGGGACGCGGCGCCCCGCGGGCAGCGTGACGAGGCGGCGGTAGTCGGGGAACTCGTGGCCCAGGCACCGGCCGGCCGCCTGGCGGTCCGCCGACTCCGTCTCCAGGGCCACCCGGTCGCCGTCCACGGTGAGCCGGACCGGGGCGTCGTCGCTCAGCAGCGCCCGCATCGCGTCCGCGAGCGGGGCGGGTACGAGGAGCTGGAGGCGGGGTCCGGTGTGGCCGGTGACCCCGGCGCGGGCGACGGCCAGCCGGTACCGGTCGGTGGCCACCACGCGCAGCGCCCCGTCCTCGATGTCGAAGAGGATCCCGCCGAGCACCGGCAGCGTCGGGTCGGCGGCGACGGCGAAGCGGACCGCGTCCAGGGCGGCGGCCAGCTCGGGTCCGGACACGGTGAGCCGGGCGGTCGGGGCGGCGGCGGCACGGGGCGTGCTCACGGACGCGCCGCCGGACGAGTCGATGGACGTGCCGGTGGAGGCGTTGTTGGACGAGCCGATGGACGTGATCACGGGGTTCTCCCTGCGGTCGAGTAGTGCGCGGATCGCGGAGAACTCGCCGCGCGCATCGGACAGGCCCCGTTCGAGCCGGTGCAGGTGCGCCCGGAGCAGACCGCGGACCAGGTCGGTGTCCGCGCCGGCCCAGCCGGCCAGCACCAGCCTGATGTCCGCCACGGGCATCCCGGCCCGCCGGAGCCGGGCCAGCAGCCGGGCCTCCTCGACCTGCTCGGGCCCGTACCAGCGGTACCCGCTCGCCGGATCCACGCGTACGGGAACCAGCACGCCGGCCCCGTCGTAGAACCGCAGGGCACTCACGCTCAGGCCGCTGTCGCGGGCCGTCTCGCCGATACTGCGCATCTCGTTCTCCACGCCCCAGACCCTGGCGCCTCGACCAGGTCGAGGGTCAACAGCGGGGGGCAAAAGCGGTCCCGGAGGGCCGTTCGGGGGTCTTAGGTCCCGTCGTCCACATGAACTTCGTGAAGTTCTTCACAAGGAAAAGGTGCCTGTGAGGGGTCCAGAGGAGCCTTTTGGGCGAGTCCGGAGCCCCTCGGGCCTTCTTTTTGCTCGAGTTCGTGTGATTGGCGGACGCCGCGAGCCTCTGGCGGTAGGTATCCACGAAGGCTGTGGTCTACTCCGCTTGAGGGCCTGGAGGCCAGGTCGGGACTGGTGTTCAACGACTCCCGTTACACCCTGGTTCCCGCTTCGCGCCATGACCTCGGTCACGTGGGCCGCGGAGTGTAGCAGAGGGTCCTCAGGTCCTTGTGAAGGGGCTCACGAGCGTCACCCCTTGGGGTGCTGGATACTCGTTCCATGAGCACCACGGAGCGTCCCAGGATCCTCGTTGTAGGAGGTGGGTACGTAGGCCTGTACGCAGCCAAGCGCATCATGAAGAAGATGCGTTACGGCGAGGCGACCGTCACGGTCGTCGACCCGCGCTCGTACATGACCTACCAGCCCTTCCTCCCCGAAGTGGCCGCAGGCAGCATCTCGCCTCGGCACGTCGTCGTACCGCTGCGACGCGTGCTGCCCAAGGCTGAGGTTCTCACCGGCCGGGTCACGAACATCGACCAGGACCGCAAGGTCGCCGTCGTCACGCCGCTGGTCGGCGAGGCGTACGAGCTGCCCTTCGACTACCTGGTGATCGCGCTCGGCGCCATCTCCCGCACCTTCCCGATCCCCGGCCTCGCCGAACAGGGCATCGGCATGAAGGGCGTGGAAGAGGGCATCGGCCTGCGCAACCACGTACTTGAGCAGCTCGACAAGGCCGAGTCCACGACGGACGAGGACGTCCGCCGCAAGGCCCTCACCTTCGTCTTCGTCGGCGGCGGCTTCGCCGGCGCCGAGACGATCGGCGAGGTCGAGGACATGGCCCGCGACGCCGCGAAGTACTACACCAGCATCAAGCGCGAGGACATGCGCTTCATCCTGGTCGACGCGGCGGACAAGATCCTTCCCGAGGTCGGGCCCAAGCTCGGCACCTGGGGCAAGGAGCACCTCGAGTCCCGCGGCATCGAGATCTACCTGAACACCTCCATGGACTCCTGCGTGGACGGCCACGTGGTGCTGAAGAACGGCCTCGAGGTCGACTCCAACACCCTCGTGTGGACCGCCGGCGTCAAGCCCAACCCGGTGCTGGCCCGCTACGGCCTGCCGCTGGGCCCCCGCGGCCACGTGGACGCCGAGCCGACCCTCCAGGTCAAGGGCACGGACTACATCTGGACCGCCGGCGACAACGCCCAGGTGCCCGACCTCGCCGCCCGCAAGGCCGGCGTGGAGAACGCCTGGTGCCCGCCGAACGCCCAGCACGCGCTGCGCCAGGCCAAGGTCCTCGGCGACAACGTCATCTCCGGGATGCGCGGCTTCCCGCAGAAGGAGTACGCGCACTCCAACAAGGGCGCGGTGGCGGGCCTCGGCCTCCACAAGGGCGTGGCGATGATCGTCATGGGCGGGATGAAGATCAAGCTCAAGGGCCGGCTCGCCTGGTACATGCACCGTGGCTACCACGGCATGGCCATGCCGACCTGGAACCGCAAGATCCGCGTCTTCGCCGACTGGACCCTCGGCATGTTCCTCAAGCGCGAGGTCGTCTCCCTCGGCGCCCTGGAGACCCCCCGCGAGGAGTTCTACGAGGCCGCCAAGCCGGCGCCGGCTCCGGCCGCCGTCGCCGCGGCCCCGGCCGAGAAGGCCAAGGCCTCCTGACCCCGTAGGACCGGCAGGGCCAGCGGTACGAGCAGGAACAGCAGTACGCGTACGAGTACGACCCAGCGTGTCCCCGAAGGGGCCGCCCGCCATCCGTGGTGCGGGCGGCCCCTTCGGCATATTCGAGGCCGGATCCGGGTATGCCGTGCGGTCGGAACTTGTCTGAGCTCGCCTGAGGTTGTCTGAGCTTGTTGTCGCTTGTTGTTGCTTGTCGTCGCTTGTCGGAGGTTCTTGCATGAACGACGCCGCGCCGCGGCTGGCCGCTTTAGCCGAAACCCTGCTGGGAGCACCTCTCCCCGTGCGCATCCGGGCCTGGGACGGCAGCGAGGCCGGCCCGCTCGGCGGACCCGTCCTGGTCCTGAACAACCGGCGCGCCCTGCGCCGGATCCTGTGGAAGCCGGGCGAGCTCGGCCTGGCCCGCGCCTGGGTGGCCGGGGACATCACCGCCGACGGGGACCTGTTCGATCTGCTGGACCGGGTCGGCGGACTGCTCTGGGAGCGGGACCGCGAGCCCGCGCCCGAGGCGGAGGCCAAGGAGAAGGGGACCGCCGCCCTGCTCCGCGATCCCCGGGCCCGGGCCGCCGTACGGGGCCTCGTGGGCATGGCGCGGCCGTGGACCAAGCCGGCCCCGCCGCCGGAGGAGGCCGGCCGGCGCGGCGGACCCCGGCAGCCCCGGCACACGAAGGTCAGCGACCGGCGGGCCATCAGCCACCACTACGACGTGGGCAACACCTTCTACGAGCGGGTGCTCGGCCCGTCGATGGTGTACTCCTGCGCCTACTGGACCCCCGGCGGGAGCCTGGAGGACGCCCAGCGGGACAAGCTGGACCTGGTCTGCCGCAAGCTCGCCCTGCGCCCGGGGGACCGGCTCCTGGACGTCGGCTGCGGCTGGGGCTCGATGGCCCTGCACGCGGCCCGGGAGTACGGGGCCAAGGTCACCGGGATCACGCTCTCCCGCGAACAGGCCGCCTACGCCCGCAAGCGGGTCGCGGAGGAGGGTCTGGCCGACCTCGTGGAGATCCGGGTCCAGGACTACCGCGACGTCAAGGACGGCCCGTACGACGCCGTCTCCTCCATCGGGATGGCCGAACACGTCGGCGCCGAGCGCTACCGCACGTACGCCCACACGCTGTACCGCCTGCTGCGGCCGGGCGGGAGGCTGCTCAACCACCAGATCGCGCGGCGCCCCGAGCCCGACGAGGAGGCCTACCGGATCGACGCCTTCATAGACGCCTACGTCTTCCCCGACGGGGAGCTGTCCCCGCTGGGCACCACCGTCGGCGAGCTGGAGCGGGCCGGCTTCGAGGTCCGCGACGTGGAGGCCCTGCGCGAGCACTACGCGCTCACCCTGCGGGCCTGGGTGGCCCGGCTGGAGGAGCACTGGGAGGAGGCGGTACGGCTGACCTCGCCCGGGCGGGCCCGGGTCTGGCAGCTGTACATGGCCGCCTCGGCGCTCGCCTTCGAGCACAACCGGCTCGGGGTCAACCAGGTGCTCGCGGTGCGCACCGGGACCCGCTCGGCCTCCGGGATGCCGCTGCGCGCCCGGGAGTGGCCGGCGTAGCCCGTACGGGCCGGGAAACGCCGCAGGGCCCCGCGACGGGATGTCGCGGGGCCCTGCGGCTTCGTACGGATGCGCTCCTACGGCTGTCCCGGCTACTCCGTCTTGATCGCGGTCAGCATGTTCAGCCGGGCCGCGCTGCGGGCGGGCCACATGGCCGCCAGGGCGCCGACGATGCCGGCCAGCAGCATGAAGATCGCGATCCGGTCGAAGGGGATCACCAGGGCGTAGTTCGGGATCGAGCCCTTGATGGTCTCGCCGACGGCCCAGGCGATGAAGGTGCCGAGGGCCACGCCGATGACCGCGCCGAAGAGGGAGATCACGATGGCTTCCAGCCGGATCATGTTCTTGACCCGGCCGCGGTCCAGGCCGATGGCGCGCAGCATGCCGATCTCCTGCGTCCGCTCGTAGACGGACATCGCCAGGGTGTTGACGACGCCCAGGACCGAGATGATCAGCGCCATGGCCAGCAGGCCGTACATGATGTTCAGGGCGGTGTTGATCATGCCGCCCATCTCGTTGCGGATGTCCTGCTGGGTGGCGAAGGTGATCGCCGGGTTCTTGCCGAGGGCGTCGACGAGGGCCTTCTCGCCCTTCTCGGAGGCGCCGCCGTCCATCTTGACGAAGACCTCGCGGATGTACGGCTCCTCGCTGTGCTTGCCGAGGATGTTGTAGTCGATCACGTAGGGGGAGAGCATGCCCTCCATGTCCTTGTAGATCGCGCCGACCTTCAGGTCCGCCTTCTTGTTGTCGTCGAAGGTGGTCTTGAGGGTGGAGCCCACCGACAGGCCGTTCTCCTTCGCGGTCTTCTCGGCGACCGCCACTTCGCCCTTGGCGAGGCTGGTCAGCTGCCCGCTGACCACGTCGAAGTTGAGGAGCTGCCCGATGGTGGCCGGGTTGACGCCGGAGACGGACTGGTAGTCGTCGCCGTCGCCGGTCCGGATGCCGCCGGCCATTTGCGGGGAGACGGCCTTGACGCCCGGGGCCTTCTCCAGGGCGGGGAGCACCGAGGGGTTCATGCTGCCGAAGGCTTCGCCCATGGAGACCTTGTAGTCGGCCTTGAGGTTGTCCGTCGTCATCCGGTCGATGGCCTTGCCCATCGTGATGCCGAGCACGGACAGGGCGGTGACCAGGGTCAGGCCGATGGCCAGCGAGGCGGCGGTGACGGCGGTGCGGCGCGGGTTGCGGACCGCGTTCTGCGCGGCCAGCTTGCCGGCGACGCCGAAGGCCTTCTCCAGCAGCGGGCGGACCGCCGCGATGACCGGGCGGGAGAGGGCCGGCAGCAGGATGATGATGCCGATCATGGTGAGGAAGGCGCCGGCGCCGATGAGCATCTTGCCGTCCTTGCCCGTCATCGCGCCGCCGAGGATGCCCAGCAGGCCGAGCAGGGTGACGGCGCCGCCGATGCTGTTGCGCAGCACCAGGGACTTGGCGGAGGCCGGCAGGTGGGCGCTGCCCATGGCGGCGACCGGGGAGATCTTGGCGGTACGGCGTGCGGGCAGCCAGGCGGCGAGCATCGTGACGACGATGCCGATGCCGATCGCGGCGGCGATGGTGGCCGGGGCGACGACCAGCGGACCGGCCGGGATCTTGACGTCGAAGGCGTTCATCGCGGAGCGCATGGCGACGGCCAGTCCGACACCGGCGATCAGGCCGATGGCGGAGGAGATCACGCCGACGACCAGGGCCTCGGCCAGGACCGAGCGCTTGACCTGGCCGCGGTTGGCGCCGACGGCGCGCAGCAGGGCCAGCTCCTTCGTGCGCTGGGCGACCAGCATGGTGAAGGTGTTGTAGATCAGGAAGATGCCGACGAAGAGCGAGATCAGCGCGAAGGTCAGCAGCATCTGGTTCATGCTGCCCATGCCGGCTTCGATGTCCTTGGCCTGCTCGGCCGCGAGCGCCGCGCCGGTCTGGGCCTTGGCGTCCTTGCCGACGATCGGCTTGATCTCGGCGAGCAGCTGGTCGGCGGAGGCGCCGGCCTTGGCGCTGACCGCGAGCTCGTCGTAGTAGCCGGGCTGCAGGTAGAGCTGCTGGGCGGTCGGGGTGTCGAACAGGACGAGCGAGCCGCCCGCGTTGACCGCGCCGTCCTCGGTGGTGAAGACGCCGGCGAGCGTGTACTCCTTGGCCGGGCCGTTGTCGGCCACCCGGACCTTGTCGCCCACCTTGTACGCGCCGCGCTTGGCCGTGTCCTTGTCGAGGGCGATCTCGCCGGCCTTGGCCGGGCCGTTGCCCTCGGTGAAGGCGTAGCGGGGGTCCTTGCCGTCCTTGAGGGGGACGAAGTTGGCGCCGGTGTTGGACCAGCCGTTGCCGATCAGCTTGCCGTCCTGGTCGCCCACGGCGGCGAAGCCGTGGACGCGGCCGGAGGCGCTGTCGACGCCGCTCAGTGCCTTGACCTTGTCGAGGGACTGCTGGCTGATGCCCGGCTCGCCCTCCTTGACGCCCGCCTCGTTGCGGGAGGGGCCGTGGGAGGTGACCGAGACGGCCACGCCGTCGAAGCTCTTGGCGGACTGGTTCGACATCGCCTTGCCGACGGTGTCGGTGAAGACGAGCGTGCCGGAGACGAAGGCGACGCCGAGGACGACGGCGAGCACCGTCATCAGCAGCCGGGCCTTGTGCGCGAGCACGTTGCGCAGGGCGGTACGGAACATGGTGGAGGGATCCAGGTCTGTGGGGTCAGCGGGGAGGGACGGCTGCGAGGGGGCGCGTCCCTCAGCTGGTGCGGCCCTTGGCGTCGAAGGCCTTCATGCGGTCGAGCACGCCGTCCGCGGTGGGCTGGATCATCTCGTCGACGATGCGGCCGTCGGCGAGGAAGATGACGCGGTCCGCGTAGGAGGCGGCGACCGGGTCGTGGGTGACCATGACGACGGTCTGGCCGAGCTCGCGCACGGAGTTGCGCAGGAAGCCGAGGACCTCGGCGCCGGAGCGCGAGTCGAGGTTTCCGGTGGGCTCGTCACCGAAGATGATCTCGGGGCGGGAGGCCAGGGCGCGGGCCACGGCCACGCGCTGCTGCTGGCCGCCGGAGAGCTGGGTGGGGCGGTGGGAGAGGCGGTCGGAGAGGCCGACCATGTTGATCACCGAGTCCAGCCACTGCTTGTCGGGCTTGCGGCCGGCGATGTCCATGGGGAGCGTGACGTTCTCCAGGGCCGTCAGGGTCGGCAGCAGGTTGAAGGCCTGGAAGATGAAGCCGATCTTGTCCCGGCGCAGCTGCGTGAGCTGCTTGTCCTTCAGGGTGGACAGCTCGGTCTCGCCGATGCGGACGGACCCGGCGGAGAAGGTGTCCAGGCCGGCGACGCAGTGCATCAGCGTGGACTTGCCGGAGCCCGAGGGGCCCATGATCGCGGTGAACTGGCCCTGCGCGAAGTCCACGGAGACGTTGTCCAGAGCGACCACCTGGGTCTCGCCCTGGCCGTACACCTTGGAGAGCCCGGAGGCGCGCGCGGCGACGGCCTGGGCGGTGTGCGGGGCGTAGTTCATGGTGGTCACGGGGGCGACTCCTGTCGGGGGCGGGGCATGCGGACCTGGCTCACGGTCCGCGGTCGGCGGGACCCCTCCATCGTCGCGGCGCCCACCCCCGCTCCGGATCAGCCGTGATGCCCGTTCTCCGGGCCACCGGAGTCTGACCGCGGAGGGCCGCGCCTCCTCCTTTGGTATGACAGCCGCCCGGTGCGAGTACGGGGGAGGCCGTCGGCCGGGCGGCCCCGGGGGCGGCTGGTGGAGGCCCGAGCGAAGGCCTCGGCGGAGGCCGGAGCGGGGACGGGACCGGAGGCGGGGAGGAGGCGGAACGGGGGCGGAAACGGAGCCGGGCCGAGGGGGTGGCGCACGGGGTGGCGTGCGGGGTGGCGCGGGCCATCGAAATCCCGTCAATCCCGCGGCGGCCATGATCGACGCCCGGAACGTGCCGACCGCGCCTTCTGTCCCCTGACGTGCCATCAATCGCCAATAAAATCAGACAACATCGGCGAGACGCCCAGGTGAGGGCGCAAGTGTTCCGGATAGGCTCGGCGCAGCGTTCAAGGCTTTTCCTACGGGGCCGCTACGCCCTGCCCGGATGGTGGAATGCAGACACGGCGAGCTTAAACCTCGCTGACCCTCGGGTCGTGCCGGTTCAAGTCCGGCTTCGGGCACGATGATGGTGACGATGTTCCGATTCAGGCCGGAACGCGTGAGGGCGGGGGCGCCACGGGTACCCCCGCCTGTACCCGCGGAGCGGGCCCGTACCGGCGGGGAAAGATCCTCCTCCAGCAGTAGGGCGATTCCTTTGCGTTCGCATTACTCTTGATTCCAAGGCCGCGCACGGTGGCCATGGAGGAGTGAGATGAGGAGCAGCAACCCGGTCTTCTCGCGACGGGGATTCAGCCGCGACAACGGTGCTAACGCGGGCTTCGGCACGCAGCAGCCCCAGGCCCAGGCCGGGACCGCCACCAACCCGTACGCGACCAACCCCTACGCGACCGACCCGGCCACGGGTATGCCGCAGGCGCCGGTCCGCGGCAATGCGATGACCATCGACGACGTCGTGAGCCGTACGGCTCTGACGCTCGGCACGGTCGTCCTGACGGCGGCCATCTCCTGGATCGCGCTTCCGGTCGACCCGGCCAACATCAACAAGTCGTACGGCATCGCCATCGGCGCCGCGCTCATCGCGTTCGTCTTCGCGATGATCCAGTCGTTCAAGGCCAAGCCGGTCCCCGCGCTGATCCTGGCGTACGCGGCGTTCGAGGGTGTCTTCCTCGGCGTCATCAGCTCGGCCGTGAGCACCTACGTCAGCCCCGGTACGGTCGTCCAGGCCGTCATGGGCACGATGTGCGTCTTCGCCGGCGTGCTGGTCGCCTACAAGATGCGCTGGATCAGGGTGAACCGCCGCTTCGTCGGCTTCGTGATGGCCGCCGCCATGGGCTTCATGCTCCTGATGGTCGTCAACCTGCTGTTCTCCGTCTTTGCCGGCGGCGACGGCCTCGGCTTCCGCAGCGGCGGCCTCGGCATCCTCTTCGGTGTCATCGGCATCCTGCTCGGTGCCGCCTTCCTCGCCATGGACTTCAAGATGGTCGAGGACGGCGTGGCCTACGGCGCCCCCCGCGAGGAGTCCTGGCTGGCGGCCTTCGGCCTCACCATGACCCTGGTGTGGATCTACATGGAGATGCTGCGCCTGATCTCCATCCTCAAGGGCGACTAGTACGCACTGCTTGAGCAGAGGAAGGCCCCGCGAGCACATGCTCGCGGGGCCTTCCCGCATGTCGGGGGTCAGCGGATCGAGTGATCGGACGGTCGGGACGTCGGGGCTGCGGACGGGGGCAGGGGCCGGCTCAGCCGAACTTGCGGGCGGCCCTGCGCAGGTCGTGCTCGTGGATGATCGCCTTGGCCTGGCCGTACGACAGCTCGTGCGCGCCGAGCAGCCAGCTGACCTTCTCTTCGAACCGGACGAGGGAGGGGCCGTCGTCCACGGCCCGGAGCCAGTCGGAGAGTTCACGACCGGTGGTCTGGGGGATTCTGTCGATCATGTTGCGGTGGGTCTGTTCGGAGAACTCGACGGACATGGGCGCCTCCGGGGGTTATCGCCGTGCTGTGCTGTTCTCTTCACGCCACCGTGCCGGAGAGTTCGCCCGTTGGCAATGGCGCCGCGGCGGCGCGTAAGGTCGGCCGGGTGCTCGATACCTCACCCCTGACCGCCGCCGTGGAACGTTTCGCCGACCGGCTGCGGGCGGCGCCGCAGAGCCGCCTCCAGCAGGGTGCCGCCGAGGTGGCGCTGGACCTGGCCCGGGAGCTCTCGCTGCGCGCGCAGCGGCTGGAGGCGGCCGTCACGGCCGTCACGGCCGCCGGGGACGGCGCGGGGGCGGCTCCGGCGCGGACGATGCCCGACGCCGGGATCTTCGTGGTGGGCGACCAGCTCGCCGTGGCGGGGCTGGACCTCGCCGAGGCCCTGCACGCCGCTGCGGGCGGCCCCGGTGGCGCTACGGCTGCGGACATGGCGAAGGCCCCGTCCGAGATGCTGGACGAGGCCGTTCGGCTGGTGGATCAGGCGGAAGCCGGGGCGCTGCGGTGACGCGAACCGATGCGCTGGATCAGAGCGATGCGATGACGCGGTCGGCGAGGATGTAGACGTTGCTGTCCGGGTCCTCGGAGTCGCCGCAGGAGAAGGTCAGCGCGTAGGCGCCGGAGATGCCCGAGCCGCCCAGCAGGACCGGTGCGCTGCCCGAACGCAGGGCGTCGGCGAGCCGCTCGGCGGTCTCCCGGTGTCCCGGGGTCATGCAGAGCGTGGTGCCGTCGGTGAAGACGTACACGTCCAGGGTGCCCAGCGGGCCGGGGCGGACGTCCGCGAGGGCCGTACGGGCCTGCGCGAGCTCCTCCAGGCGGTTGACCGTGCGCTCGTGGTCGGCGCCGGGGTGCGAGGCCTGCACGGGGACGAAGTCCGGGTGCGAGGGGTGGCGCCGGCGGGCGGCGGCCAGCTCGGCCGAGTCCTCCGGGTAGGTCTGGTAGTCCTCGGCGTCGTCGCCCAGGAGCGGCTCCAGGCCGACCATGTCCGCCTGCCGGGGCAGGAAGACGGGGCTCTCGAAGACGGGGCTCTCCTCGCCGAGGGCGGACAGGCCGCCCAGCAGCGAGGGGGCGTCGGCGGCGTCACGCGCCTCCTGAGCGGCCCAGAAGGCGCGCGCCTCGGCGAGCTCGCGCTCGCGCTCCTCGGCGAGGGCCTCGGCGACGGCGGCTCGTATCTCGGCGGCGGGGGACTCCACGGCGCTGCGGGCGTGCGGGACGGTGGCACCACGGGGATGCGTCACCGTCAGCTCACCGCGCAGTGCGGTGACCTGCTTGCGCAGGCCGTGGACGGCGTGCAGCGCAGCAGCGCCGACGGCCGTGGCAGCGGCCGTGGTCAGCAGTAGGGCAAGAGACATGGCGCTCACTGACTAACTCCTGATTGATTCGATCCCCCGACTTCCTACATCAGCTTGTCCTGCCCTGGGAATGGCTTGCAGTGCATTACGTCATGAATTGGACAGGCCTTTCGTCCCGAGCGCCCCACCCGAACCAGGCCTGACCTGCAAAAACAACGGTCCCCCAGGACTAAGGTCACATCCTGGGGGACATTTGGTCACAGAATGGCCGCGACAGGGTTAGATTCGGTGTCAGCACGGCGTACGGGATCAAGCGGATCCCTTACGGCGCCTGGCCTCGGCTCTTGATCCCGACGGCCTTGCCCGGCGAAACCTAGCTGAGACGCTCGATCCTGTGGTCGCGCTGAGCTTCGCCTCCGCGGCGGGCAGGTGCCGTCCTTCGTGCCTCAGGACGACCCCTACCCGCCGCTCCGGCTCAGCTCAGCCGCTCGATGATCATGGCCATGCCCTGACCGCCGCCGACGCACATGGTTTCGAGGCCGAACTGCTTGTCGTGGAACTGCAGGCTGTTGATCAGCGTGCCCGTGATGCGCGCGCCGGTCATCCCGAACGGGTGACCGATGGCGATGGCCCCGCCGTTGACGTTCAGCTTCTCCAGCGGGATCTCCAGGTCCCGGTAGGAGGGGATCACCTGGGCCGCGAAGGCCTCGTTGATCTCGAACAGGTCGATGTCGCCGACGGTCAGGCCCGCCCGCTTCAGCGCCTGCTTGGAGGCCTCGACCGGGCCCAGGCCCATGATCTCGGGGGACAGGCCGGTGACGCCGGTGGAGACGATGCGGGCCAGCGGGGTCAGGCCCAGCTCGCGCGCCTTGGTGTCGCTCATGACGACCAGGGCAGCGGCGCCGTCGTTCAGCGGACAGCAGTTGCCGGCCGTGACCAGGCCGTCGGGGCGGAAGACGGGCTTGAGGCCCTGGACGGCCTCCAGGGTGACCCCGGCGCGGGGGCCGTCGTCCTGCGAGACGACCGTGCCGTCCGGGGTGGTGACCGGGGTGATCTCGCGGGCCCAGAAGCCGTTCTTGATGGCTTCCTCGGCCAGGTTCTGCGAGCGCACGCCGAACTCGTCCATGTCGGCGCGGGTCACGCCCTTGAGCCGGGCCAGGTTCTCCGCGGTCTGCCCCATCCCGATGTACGCGTCGGGGGTGCGGCCGTCCTCGCGCGGGTCCTGCCAGGAGGAGCCGGTGGACTCGCCGACCTCCTTGGTGCGGGCCTCGGACTCGGCGAAGAGCGGGTTGTGCGTGCCCGGGATGCCGTCGGAGGAGCCGTTCACGGACCGGGAGACCATCTCGACGCCCGCGGAGATGAAGACGTCGCCCTCGCCCGCCTTGATGGCGTGCAGCGCCATCCGGGAGGTCTGGAGCGAGGAGGCGCAGTAGCGGGTGATCGTGGTGGCGGGCAGGTGGTCCATGCCCATCTGCACCGCGACGATCCGGCCGAGGTTGTGGCCCTGCTCGCCGCCCGGCAGGCCGCAGCCCAGCATCAGGTCGTCGATCTCGCGCGGGTCCAGCCCGGGGACCTTGGCGAGGGCGGCCTGGATGATCGTGGCGGTCAGATCGTCCGGGCGGACGTCCTTGAGGGATCCCTTGAAGGCGCGACCGATCGGCGAACGGGCGGTGGAAACGATGACGGCTTCGGGCATCGGGGCTCCAAGGGAGGTGGTGTCGTACCGGGACCGCATGCGAAGTTACCGCCCCGTACCGTCGAGGTCACTGCCCTTGCGATGTGACTCCGGTCGCTCTGGGCGCCTCCGCGCTGCCGCCCGCCGCGCCGCCGGCCGGCGCGGCTCCTCCAGTCTGCTCCGTGAGGTCCTCGCCCGGCACCCGGCGCCTGCGCCGGTATTTGAGCAGGGCCCACGGGCCGCGGGCCCCGGTCACCTCCGTGCCGGCCTGGCCCGCCGCGGCCGAGGCGGCCTTGGCCACCGGGAGCATGTCCTCGTTGCGCGAGACGTCCAGCCGGTCGGACTCGGGCCAGACGCCCAGGGCGGCGCACAGGGTCGGCAGTATGGCCATCGCGGCGGTCGCGTACCCCTCCGCCGACGGGTGGTAGGAGTCCGGTCCGAACATCTCGCGGGGGTTCGCCGCGAACTCCGTTCCCATCAGGTCGCCGATCGAGACGGTACGGGCGCCCAGCGCGAGCACCCCGATCGTCTGGGCGGCGGCCAGCTGGCGCGAGACCCGGCGGGCCAGCCACCGCAGCGGCTGGTACACCGGCTCGATGGTGCCGAGGTCCGGGCAGGTGCCGACCACCACCTCGGAGCCCGCGAGCCGCAGCCGGCGTACGGCCGCGGTCAGCAGCCGCACCGACTGGGTGGGCGGCATCCGGCGGGTCACGTCATTGGCGCCGATCATGATCACGCACACGTCGGGGGCCGGGCCGTCACCATCCAGCAGCAGCCCCGTCTGGCGGTCCAGGTCGTCCGACATGGCACCCGAGAGCGCCACGTTGCGCAGCTCGACCGGCCGCTCGGCCACCGCCGCCAGCCCCGAGGCCAGCAGGGCGCCCGGAGTCTGCCGGGCCCGCCGCACCCCCAGCCCGGCGGCCGTGGAATCGCCCAGCACGCCGAACCGCAGCGGGCCCGGACTCAGCTCGGGGCCGCCGAACTCGCTCCCGTACAGCCCGTCCGCGCGCGGCGGATCCGGCAGGCCGGTGCCGACGGTCCGCTTGGCGAACTGCATCTCCGCCACCACCAGGCCCACCGCGGCCGCTCCGACGAGCCCGAGCCCGCCACCGCCGTACGCCGCTCCCGCCGCGATGCGGCGGGCCGTCCTCGCCCTGGACACCCTTCAAGCCACCTTCTCGGTCCCTTGGCCGGATCCCTGCGTCGCATTCGCCGACCCCGCCGTCCTGTTGACCTACCTGCCCCGTACGGCCGGTCGGCCAATCCCTTTCCGCATAGTCTGGCCGTGCCTCCCGGAGAACCCGTGGAGTCCCCTCCTTGGAGAACATGGTGCAATTCCACGACTCGATGATCAGCCTCGTCGGCAACACCCCGCTGGTGAAGCTCAACCGTGTGACCGAAGGCCTCCAGGCCACCGTGCTGGCCAAGGTCGAGTACTTCAATCCCGGCGGATCCGTGAAGGACCGGATCGCCGTCAGGATGATCGAGGCCGCCGAACAGAGCGGAGCCCTCAAGCCCGGCGGCACCATCGTGGAGCCCACGAGCGGCAACACGGGTGTAGGACTCGCCATCGTGGCCCAGCAGAAGGGCTACAAGTGCATCTTCGTCTGCCCCGACAAGGTCTCGGCTGACAAGATCAACGTGATGCGCGCGTACGGCGCCGAGGTCGTGGTCTGCCCGACCGCCGTCGACCCCGAGCACCCGGACTCGTACTACAACGTGTCCGACCGCCTCGTGCGCGAGACCCCGGGCGCCTGGAAGCCCGACCAGTACAGCAACGCGAACAACTCGCGCTCGCACTACGAGACCACCGGCCCCGAGCTCTGGGAGCAGACGGCGGGGAAGATCACCCACTTCGTCGCCGGCGTCGGCACGGGCGGCACGATCTCGGGCACCGGCCGGTACCTCAAGGAGGCCTCCGACGGCCGCGTGAAGATCATCGGCGCGGACCCCGAGGGCTCGGTCTACTCCGGCGGCTCGGGCCGCCCGTACCTCGTCGAGGGCGTCGGCGAGGACTTCTGGCCGACCGCCTACGACCCGACCGTGACCGACGAGATCATCGCGGTGTCCGACAAGGACTCCTTCCAGATGACCCGCCGCCTCGCCAAGGAGGAGGGCCTGCTCGTCGGCGGCTCCTGCGGCATGGCGGTCGTCGCCGCGCTGCGGGCGGCCGAGGGCCTCGGCCCGGACGACGTGGTCGTCGTCTTGCTCCCGGACAGCGGGCGCGGCTACATCAGCAAGATCTTCAACGACGAGTGGATGGCCGGACACGGCTTCCTGGAGGACGCGGGCCCCTCGGCCCGCATCCGGGACGTGCTCGCGGACAAGGCGGGCGGCATTCCCTCCCTGGTCCACATGCACCCCGAGGAGACCGTCGGGGAGGCCATCGAGGTGCTGCGCGAGTACGGCGTCTCGCAGATGCCGATCGTCAAGCCGGGCGCCGGTCACCCCGACGTGATGGCGGCCGAGGTCATCGGCTCCGTGGTCGAGAAGGAGCTGCTGGCGGCGCTGTTCGCGGGCGGCGCCTCCCTCGGTGACCCGCTGGAGAAGCACATGAGCGCGCCGCTGCCGCAGGTCGGCTCGGGCGAGCCGGTCTCCGAGCTGATGGCGGTGCTCGGCGAGGCCGACGCGGCGATCGTGCTGGTCGAGGGCAAGCCGACCGGTGTGGTGAGCCGTCAGGACCTGCTGGCGTTCCTGGCCAAGGGCGCCAAGTAGCCCGTACGAGGCTGCGTTCGAGTCCGCGTTCGGGTCCGGGTACGGGCCCGCGCGCGGACGACGCGCAAACGGTACGGGCCCGACACGTGACGGCAGCACCCGCTTAACAAGGCTCCGGCACAGTGGTGGTTGTCGGCAGGGAAGCCCGGGAAACCGGGACCCGGCCGGCACCACGAACGGCGTCGGCGCACCTCCGGAGCGGCTCCCGGACCGCGTTGGACGCCACGGACGCGCGGACGGCCCTGACCCGGCCCGTGTCCTGCGCGGGGACCGCCGTCGTCCCGCCCCCGGGAAACCGGGGTGCGGCGGTCCCCGCGCATAAACATGTCCGCGGGCGGCCAGCCGGGTTTTCTCTCCGCGCTGTCTGCCCGTCAGTCCAGCTGATCGGTACCGCGCTCGCCGCGGAGGAGCCCGCGGAACTTCGCCGCGTGGACGTAGTTGACGCCCAGGATGCCGAGCCAGGCCACGACCAGGCCGCTCAGACCGGCCTGTGCGGCGCCGATCGCGGACAGCGGGATCGCCAGCACCAGGGTGATGATCGCGAAGCCGAAGCGCTCGCCGAAGTTGCCTTCCGCGGAGTCCGCCGCGCCCGGACCGGTGCCGCGGGCCGCGGAGAGCCGCTCCTCCGCGAGGCGCCGGCGCACCTGCGTGTCGACCTTCTCCACGAACGAGTCCACCAGCGCGGCCTCGTACTCCGCCCCCAGCTCCCGCCGGGCGTCGAGCGTGGCGGAGAGTTCCTTCTTCAGCTCTTGCGACTCCATCCCGTCACCCTAGGAGCCGCCGTCCTTGCCGGCACTGGGGATAGCCCCCGTATCGCGCCGCACGAGCCCGCGGACGGGCCGGACGACGATGAGGGCGAGGGCGCAGCCGAGGCTGATCGCGGCGCCGGCCAGCAGGAGCGGGCGGACGCCGAAGAGGCTGCTCGCCGGGCCCGAGAGGACCTGGCCGAGGGGGATGGCGAGGATCGAACCGCCCACCTCGTACGCCGTCACGCGGTTGAGCCGGTCCTCGGGGATCTGGGTCTGCACCGTGGTGGACCACTGGACGCCCCAGAACGCCCAGCCCACACCGCTGATCGCGTAACCGAGCATGAGCAGCGGCAGGGCCGGAACCAGGGCCGCGGCCAGCGGCATCATCGGGAACAGGAACATCGCGAAGCCGCCGCCGAGCAGCGGGCGGGCCGGGCGGAGCCGGATCGCGACGAGCCCGCCGAGGACGCAGCCGGCCCCGAAGGCGCCCTCCGCGTACCCGAAGGCGGCCTTGCCGTGCTCGGCGATGATCGAGGCCGCGCCGAGCGGGGTGAGCGGCCCCCAGACGAAGACCCCGAGCACCCACCAGATCAGGATCACCGTCCACAGCCAGGACCTGGAGCGGAACTCGTCCCAGCCCTCCCGCAGGTTCGTGAGGGTGGACTGCGAGCGGTCGGGTGCGAAGCGGGGGAGCCGCAGCGCGAGCAGGCAGACCCCGCTGATCGCGAAGGTGGCGGCGTCGATCACGAAGACCCAGGCCGTCGAGGTGGCGGCGACGAGGACGCCGGCGAGCGCCGGCCCGGCCATCGTGGCCATCCCCTGGCTCACCCGCAGCACCCCGTTGGCCTGGGTGGGGTCGGTGGAGACCTGGGGGACGAGGCTGGAGGTGCCCGGCTGGAACATCGCGGTCGCGATGCCGCCGAGGACCGATCCTCCGATGACGAACCACAGGGTGGGGTGGCCGAGCCAGAGGTACACGGCGAAGGAGCCCTGCGCCACGCACCGGACCGCGTCGGCGCCGATCATCTGCGGCAGGGGGTGGAAACGGTCCGCGATCACCCCGCCGAACACGATGAAGAGGGCGAAGGACCCCATCCAGGCGCCCAGCGCGTACCCGATGCCGCTCACCCCGTAGCCGAGGGAGATCATCGCGACGGCCAGGGCGACCGGCATCATCATGTCGCCCAGCATCGACACGATGCGGGCGGTGAAGAACAAGCCGAAGTTCCTGGTCCACAGGCGGGTTCCGGGCAGGGGTGGGGCGGAGACGGACGAAGTCACCATGAGGGCCAATTCACTTGAATTCGGTGGGGGTTGACCGGGTGGAGCTCGGCGGCCGGCCCTTGAGGATCAAGCGCCGGCCGCGGGCCGGTCAAGCGAATTGAGCCCCGGTGGCGTCTTCGTCAGGCGCCGCTTCCCGCCCGCGAGGCGCGGATCGCGTTCACCAGCCCGGTCACGAGGTTCGCCCGTTCCGCCATGGACCCGATCACGAGGTACTCGTGGTCGGCGTGGGCGCCGCCCCCGACCGCGCCCAGGCCGTCGAGCGTCGGCACCCCCAGGGCCGCCGTGAAGTTGCCGTCGCTCCCACCGCCGACCGCCGTGCCTTCGAGGCCGGGAAGCAGGTCCAGCGCCATGGCGAACAGCTCGGTCGACGCCGACTCGGGCATCGGGGGGCGGCCGACCGCACCCTGAACCGTGATCTCCGCCTCTGCGAGATGCGGAGTCAGGGCTGCGAACGCGGACTCGATCCGGGCCTTCTCGTCGGACGACTCGACCCGGACGTCGACGATCAGGGAAGCCTCTGCCGGAACGACGTTGTCCAGGGTTCCCGCGGACGCGACGGTCGGAGTGACGGTCGTGCCGACCTCGGGCCGCCCGAGCGCTGCGATGTCCAGCACCTGGTGCGCCGCTTCGATCAGGGCGTTGACTCCGGCCGCAGGCTCAAGGCCCGCGTGCGATGCCCGGCCCTTGACGGTGACCTGGAACGTTCCGCAGCCCTTCCTGCCGGTCTTCAGCGCGCCGCCGTCCGCCGCACCCTCGAAGACGAGCACGGCGCCGCAGGCGCGCGCCCGTTCCTCGATGAGAGCACGCGAAGTGCGGGAACCGACCTCTTCGTCGGCGGTCACCAGGATCTCGACACCCGATCGGTCATCGAGTGCCGCAAGTCCGTGGACGGCCTGCACCAGACCGCCGAGCATGTCGAAGACCCCCGGACCGGTCGCGTGCCCGCCCTCCACCTTGAAGGGGCGGCGTTCCAGGGTCCCGAGCGGAAACACCGTGTCGTGGTGTCCGAGAATCAGAACCCTCGGGTCGCCGCCGCCGGACCAGTGGACGTGGGGCCCGGCATCGCTGTGGACGAGAACGGCCTGCCCGCCGAGCCGACTCTCGATGAGACCGGCGACTACCTTGGCCGATGAGCTCAAGGCTTCGAGATCACGCGAGGGAGATTCGACCTCGACGAGTGTCCTGAGATCTTCGAGCATCGTCTCGACATTCACGGCCATGGCCTTGCGCATCGTCATACCGGGAGGCTACCTGCGATGAGAACGGTGTTCATGGCCGAGCCCTGCAGGGCATTGATGACCTGCCCGCCGCCGGGGCAACTGTGCCGGACGAAGATGTTGGAGATCTGCCGGCCGAAAAGGAACGGTCCCAGCACGAAGGGCACCGATTCGCTGCGCACCGTGCCTGTTCGATCGTCGTAGAACGCCATGTCCGTCCGGTCGGCCTGTACGAAGCGCTGGAGGACGTGGCCGCCCTTGGCCACGGCGCGGCGCAGGGCGGTTCGCCAGGTCTCGTCATCCACGGCCCGGCCCAGAACGACCCCGTCACCGCCGTGTCCGTTCGCGGGCTTCAGCACCCAGTCCTGCCGGTCGGGGATCACTTGACGAACGGTGTCCTCCTGCTCCGGGGTGACTGCGACGGTCAGCGGCAGATGCGTGTGAACGAACTGCCGGTCCTCCGGTGCGAGGCGCTCGATGTCCTCCCAGAGCCAGGCGAGTACGGCCTTGTTGCTCAGCAGCCAGCTCGCCTCCGGGGTATGCATCTGAACGGCTCCGTGCTGGACGGAGTTGATCAGTGCGGTGAAACCCGCCGAGGGCGGCTCGACGGCTGTGATGAACAGCCGCAGTACGGCATCGAAGCGCGTTTCACCGGAAACCAGCCGGAAGTCGGCATCGTTGCCCAACTCGCGCCACGGGCAGGGAACCGCGACGATGCCGAGACGCCGGGCACTGTCGACCATCGGCTGGTGACGGCGGATCCGATCGGCCTCGGTGGCCGCGCCGGGGAGAATTCCGTGCGCGTACATCGGAATGGCGAGGTGCACCTCCCCCGCTCCGTCGAACTGAGCCCGGATCTGCGCGAACCGCGAGTCGACCGCGGACGGTGGAACGGTGAGGCTCAATTCGGGCAGCTCGGCTTCGAGCACCGAATGGAAACGGCTGGAGACCAGGTCGGCCTGTGCCGTTCCGCCGACGGCACCATCGATGTTGATCTCTACGAACTTGGGTATGCCCCGTTCCAGCACCACATCGGGACGAGTCGCCTCGATGAGGTGGTCGCCGAGCGGCTCGTCCTTCCGAAGGAGTGGCATCTGCTCGGCCGGAACGCCGAGCAGGTCCAGCAGCTCTCCGGCCGTACCGGCCCGTCGCCGGCAAGCCTCCAGGACCAGCACGGCGAGGCGGTCGCTGAGCTCTCCGAGTTCCTGGTGGAATGCCGCGCTGAACACCATGGGCCGCAGCGGCCACCACGGCCCGGCGGCTCCCGCAACGCCGTCGAAGACATGGCCATAGCGCTGCTGTGCTGCGCCATGAGCGCGGTCCTGCCACGATGCAGGAAGCCGAGGCCACAGGTCGGCGCCGAGATGGGGCGAACTCTTGAGCTCCACGGGTCTGTTGATCTCCTCGTCGTTGTCAGCGTGGCCGATGGCCACGGCACGTGCTCCGGCCGGTTCTGTCGGCCGGCATTCGTGTATCCAGGGGTTTCCACACCTGCCGATGTCAGGAACTCGTGGCCATCGCGGGCAGGTCACGCATGGTGCGCAGCGGCGATGCGAGGACCCACAGAGTGGACAGGGCCATTCCTGCCACGGCTACGGCCACTGCCAACCGCACGCCGCCCCATTCGCCAAGGGCGCCGCCGATGAGCCCGCCGAGCGGGAGGACGCCCCAGATCAGGAAGCGAACGGTGGCGTTCATCCTGGACAGCATCTCCGGGGGGCAGATCCTCTGGCGGAAGCTGACCTGCGCCACGTTGTAGATGACCAGCCCGAAATTCACGATGAACCACGAAACGCCGAACAGCACGGTTCCCCAGCCACCTGATCCGAGCGGAAGCAAGAAGCCGAAGGGCATGCAGGCGGCGAGGGACAGCCAGATCACCCGGGCGGGCCCGGCCCAGTCGGATATCTTGCGGGCGGATATCGCACCGACGAATCCGCCGATCCCGCCGGAGGCCATCAGAGCACCGGCCGCCCAATCCGGCTGGTTCATGGCATCGACGAGCAACACCACCAGCAGCGGCGAAGCAACTGCGTAGAAGAAGTTGAACGTTGCTGAAGTGCCGGTGAGCGCCCGCATGAGCGGGTCGCCGAGCACATAGCGCAGACCGGCCTTGATCTCGGGAATCATGGGCTTGCGGGCGCGTGCTGCCGGTGGCGGGGATTCTTCCCGGATGCGGTTCAGGCTGGCGGCAGACACGAGGTAGCACAAGGCCTGTACCCCCACCGCGTTCGCCGAGGACATCAGGCCGGTCAGGCCGCCTCCGGCCGCGGGGCCGGCTACCTGGGCCACCGTGCGACTGCTCTCCAGACGTGCGTTGCCCTCCGTCAGATGGGCCGGGCCCACCAGCGGTACCAGGTAGGACTGGTAGGCGACGTCGAAGAAGACCGTGGCGCAACCGCCGAGCAGGCCGATGACCAGCAACTGGCTCAAGGTCAGGCAGTCCAGCCACCATGCCAAGGGGACGCTGAGCAGCAACAGCGCCCGGACGACGTCCGAGAGGACCATGACCGTGCGAGGCGGCATCCGGTCGACCAGGACACCGGCCGGCAGCCCGATGACCAGGAAGGCGACGGACTGTACGGCGTACAGCAGGCCCATCTCGAACGGCGTCGCGGCCAGCGCGGTCATCGCGACCAACGGCATGGCCACCCGGTTGACATGCGTACCGAACTGGCTCGCGGTCTGCCCGACCCACAGGCAGCGGAAGCCCTGGTGCCGCAGCAGGCTCATACGATCGCCGCGTACAGGTCGTTCTTCTCCAGGTCCCGGATCCGCTGGTAGTCGTCGTGAACCTGGCCGGCATCAGGGTGGGCCAGGTAGACCGACCCGAAGGAGCTGACCAAGTCACGCGTCTTGCGGACGGGCCCGACCGCACCCTTGAGGCGCATGGAGTGGAAGGACGGAAGTTCCCGGACCTCGCGGAGGTCCAGGTCGGCCTTCAGCACACCATCGCGCGGGCAGTGCAGCGCCACCTGTGCCAGCGTCGCCCGGTGGGGGAGGGGCTGCTCGGTGGCGGCCAGGAAGTGGTCGGGGGCGGTGTACGCGGCCGCTGTCATCAGCGCAAGGTTCGAGCCGTAGACCGGGAGGGTGATGCCCGGGGCGATGCCGCCGTGCAGCCGAGCGCCGAGTTCGATGAGCACGGGGCCGGACTCGGTGAGCATCACCTCGGTGTGGGTGGGGCCCCAGCTGATGCCGAAGGCGTCCAGCACCGTGGTCACGTAGTCGGTGAGTACCGGCCACACCGGACTGTCAGGCGCGATGAGAGCGCTCAGATCGTAGATCCGGGAGCCGTCGACCACGCTCTTGTCGGCCCGCCACACCTCGATGACGCGATGGTGACCGCTCACGGAGACCACGTCCACCATGTACTCCTCGCCCACTAGCATCTCCTGGGCAAGGAAGGCCTCGTTGGAGTTGCCCCACATGTCGGTGGTGCCGAGCCTGCGGGCGAAGTAGGCATCGCTCTCGGCAGCCGAGTGCACCAACTCGACACCGTTCGTCGCCGCGCTCTGCAGCGGCTTCAGCACGATCGGGTAGCCCTCGCCCGCGGCAGCGAAGACGCGTGCCTCCGCGGCCGTGGTGACCTGCGCCGAGCGAGCGTGCCGGATTCCGGCGTTGCGCACCACTTCGACCATCGCTGCCTTCTCGCGCTTGGCCGCAGTCAGCTCGATGCCATTTCCCGTAGGTACACCAAGGAGGTGGGCCAGGTGGTCGGCCACGTAGACGCCGCTTTCCAGGCCGGACACCACGTGTGCGACGTGGTAGGAATCGAGGCGGGCCGTCACGCCTTCGTAGTCACCGTGGAAGTCGATGACTTCGATCACCCCTGCCGCCCGTTCGGGGTGCGCCCACGGGGCATATTCCTCAACGCGGTTGCGCACATGCACCGTCGGGAGGCCGTAGGCGTGGAATGCTGCGGGCAACAACGCTCCGCTGCTGTAGGCATCGACAATCACACAGACGGTTTCTTTGTTCTTCATGGGCTTCCTCCCGAGGTGGTGTGCGCCCGCCGGCCGGGCGGACATCGAGGCCGTACGAAACCGGCCCGCGACGCGTTCTAGGCGAGTCGCGGACTGACGGCCGAGACGGCCTGCATGGCGCTCTCCAGGGCAGTCAGGAAGGACTCGTCGGTCTCTGTTGTCTGCGGCAGCGACAGGGTGACGAAGCCGCTCTTGCCGATGTAGATGCCGCGTTCCAGCAACTCGTGGAACAGGAGCTCCACCGGCCGCCGGTCCGTGCCGGCCAGGTCCGAGGCGCGGTCGACGGACACGTCGGTGGGGTGGATCCCCATGAGGGACCCCCAGCCGGTGGCCTGGAATCCGTGGCACCGCAGCAGGGTGTCGGCACGCTTCCGCAGCTCTTCGCCACGCTCGAACAGCCCGTCGAGGGCCGCCCGCGTCAGTACGGTGCCCAGCATGGCCGAACTGGCCGCCATGGAGAACCGGTTGTTGTTGAAGGTGCCCGAGTGGTCGTAGGACCGCTCCCCGCCCCGCGCGATCTGAAGCATCAGCTTCTCCGCACCACCGACCACGCCGAATCCGAACCCGCCGCCGATGTACTTGCCCAGAGTCGTCAGGTCGGGGCGGACACCGAGCAGCGACTGGGCCCCGCCGTACGACATGCGGGAGGTCTGAACCTCGTCGAAGACGAGCACGGACCCGTTCTCGTCACAGAGCGCCCTGAGCCCCTTCAGGAAATCCGGAGCTGCCTGGATGCGCCCCCCGGAACCCAGCATCGGCTCCACCAGCACGCACCCGATCTGCTCGGGCCACTGACGGAATGCCTCGCGCACGGACTCGAGGTCGTTGTAGTCGCAGATGACGGAGTCGAAGGGAACGTTCAGGGACGGGCGCCCACGGCTGAAGCTGAGGAAGCCACCGTGGTATCCGCCGTCGAACACCAGGAGCTTGTTCCGCCCGGTCGACTTCAGGGCGAGTGAGATCGCCGCCAGATTGGCCTCGGTGCCCGAGCTGGTGAACCGGACGAGGTCCATCGATTCGAAGCGCTCGCACAGGAGCCGCGCGACTTCGGCCTCTTCCGCTGCGACCGCCCCGAACGACCAGCCGTTCTCCAGGACCGATGCGACAGCTTCTCGTACCGCTTCGGGATTGTGCCCTGCGAGGCCGACGCTGTAATCGCCCAGGTAGTCGAGGTACACCTGGCCGTCGATATCCGTGAGATGACAGCCGGCCGCGGAGGCGACGGTGAAAGGGAAAGGATCGAAGTCCAACACGGACCGCGTTGTGCCCGAAGGGAGGAACATTCTGGCGTGTGCATGCTGCTTCTCGCTGAGCGGACGCTTCACGGCGTACCGCTGGTAGGAGCTTTCCAGCGCATTATTGATCATGGCACTCTTCATCATCGTCTCGGGTCCACGAGAACCCGACAAGCCTGTTTTTGACATGTGAATTGCGGTAGACGCGCTACACGAGCTGTGGAATGGCGGCAGCGCCATGTGGATGGTGGAGCAGCTGCTTTACGCCCTCGATGCCGGTGTCGATCTTCTCGAGGTAGGGCAGGTACATCGTGTAGTCCGAGGATTCCGCCCCGATGTCCTGCAAACCGGCCAGTACCTCGCGGAAGTATGCTTCCGTGTGCGGCATCTCCAAGCCGATCGAATCGGCCAGCCAGCGGATCGTGTAAAAAGCGGGAACGTCCTCCAGGAGAACCCGTGAATCCCGCAGCTCTTCAATGCTTCCGCTGGAGAGCGATCGGTAGATCCCGCGGCACGACTGCATCATCGCGTAGAAGGAGTCCTGCGGTGGGAGACCGTACTGCCGTTGGATGATCTCGGGGAACTCCTGCGCTTCGGCTCCGAGCTCGCGCGCCAACAGGACACGCTCCTTGTCGAGCCGATCGAGCCTTTCGGCGAGTGCAGGTGAGATGCCATCGATGTAGTGCGTGTACCTGATGCCCTTGCGCGTCTTCTCCAGGTTTTCCCGGGCAAGGGCAACCCCCACATGGATGATGTAACCCAGCGGATTGAAGAGCAGATCGATCCCGCCGCAGACATGCATGTCCGGCCAGGACGGTCTGCCGATCTGGTCGCCGAGCGGGAACATGCGGCGCAGTGCGGCCAGCGCAGCTTCCGGAGCAAGGGAGTAGATCGCCACGTTCACGGAGATCTTGCGCTTGAACTGGACGCGCGATCCGATCACGCGCGTTCCGTAGAACGAGTCTTCGACAAGGATGACCGAAGTGTCCCGCAGATGGGGGGAATCTCTGATCCACTTCGCCAGGACAGGCTGTCCACCCTGGCCTCCGCGCACAAAGACGATCACCTTTCCCGAAAGGTCAACCGAATGCTCAAGGTGATCCAGAAGTTTCAGTCGGAGGTGCGGTATGTCGGGCACCGTCACGACGATGATGCCGGCGCAATTCAGCTTCCGGAGGCCTTCCGGGCTCCAGATCGAACCGAATTGACTCCTGGACAGTGAACAGGTTTCCGTCGAACCGGTCACGAGGTTTTCCATGACCAGCCTGGTCCAGTTCCTGCTGCGCTCCTCCATCGCGGTTGAATTCTCGATGGAGAGGAGATGGGTACTGAGTCCGTGGCGGGACTTCGTCAGTTCCAGGTCTGCCAGCAGGGTGAGGCCGACGTGTCCTGCGCCAATGATGACGATGTCAGACATCGAGCGAGTCACCTTCTTTAGCTGCTGAGCTGGACCATGCTGTTGCCGTGCCGTGCCGCGATGGCATCCGGCAGGACGTAGGACCGAAGGAGCAGCCGCTCGCACTTGCCCGGCTGGATCGTGTCCCGGCCGTGTACACAGTGGTCATTGGGAATCAGCACCGACTCACCCTTGAGGATCGAGATGCCGTACTGCCGGCCGACCTCGAGGGCGGCGCGGCTCAGCTCGGTCAGGGCCTTCGACGCCCGCTCCCGCTCGGAGCCGTCGAGGCCGGCGGCCGGGGTGTACGTGCCGAAGTTGAGGCGGATCACCGGAGGCTTCCCCTCTTCTTCCACGAGCAGCTCCATACGCCGCACCCGCTCGTGTCCCCAGGACAGTGCCGATCCCGAACGGGCCTCGAAGTGCCGGAGTCGCAAGGCGTCCTTGGTGTCCTCGGACAGGACCGCGAGCACGTCGCGCGCCGGCGCCAGGAGCGTCTTCGGGACCTCCCCGGCAGCCACGTGCGGTACGAGCACCAGCGTGCGCGGGCGGCAGTTGTCGCTCGCCCAGGCGAGGTCGTTGTGCATGCTCAGCAGGTCGGTGCCGGAGCTCTTCTCCGACGAAAGCGTGGTCGGCCGGATGTCGGTGATGTACGAGTGGTTGTACTCGGCGTACGCGACGCAGGTCCCGATCGCTTCTCCGAGCAACAGGCAGAGGATCTTGCTCTTCTCGACGTCGTCGAACTGCGGCAGGTTCCGCACGTGCACGGGGTCCCCACCTGAAGCGGTGAACGCTGCGTCCACGAAGGGGAGTTCACCGCGCACGTCGAGCTGCTGGCGTGCGTAGGAGAGATAGCGGAACTCGGTTTGGCCCGGGCAGTTCGCCAAGACCGTCTCGACGAGGTCGGTGAGACGGCTCTGATCCTCAAGCGTCAGGTCGAGGCTTGGCATGGTGCGCATGAAATGTCCTTTGTGCTGTGCCCATGGCGGATTGGTACGTCCATGGAGGTTCCGTTCGGCCTCGAAATCGGCCGTCATCGGAACGTCGGTGAAGGAGCGATGGCCGCCCGGTGGGGTCGCGGCCAGGGGGCGGCGCCCCGGCGGTGTTGGTCACGCCGGGGCGGGGACGGCAGTGATGGATGGTGGGCCTGGACGAGGTCAGGCGAACGCGACGAAGACCTGACGCTCGCCGCTGTAGGGCCGCCGGCCGTGCATCGCCGCGCGGTTGTCGACGAGAAGCACGTCACCGGCCTCCCACTGCACCGGCACCTCGCACTCGTTCAGCGTGCGCTGCACCAGTTCCATGTACTCGCTGGGGATCTCGCTACCGTCCCCGAACGTGGCGCCGTATCCGATCCAGGTCTCCCAGCGCTCCATGTCCGTCACATCGGGAACGGTGCTGGGGTCCTTGCGCCAGATGTGGGTCTGGTTGAACCAGGCCTGGCGCTTGTCCGCGCCGACTTCGAACGTGCCGGGTGTCCGATTGGTGGTCAGAAGGCCGAGCGGAGTCCACTTGGCGGACGTGTAGCTGGCCCGGCAATGCTCCATGACCTCGTCCTTCGAGTCTGTCTCGAAGGTCTCCGCCCAGGACTTGATTCCACTGGGATCGCCCACCGCGTTCGGCAGGTGCTGGATGTAGGTGACCCCGCGGTCCCTGAAGGCCTCCCGGACCTCGGGCGGAAGCTCCGCGTACACGCGGCGGCCGTCCACGATCGTGGTCGCCCCGCCTTCCTCGGCCACCACGCTGCATCCGAAGATGAGCGTCCCAGGGTGCCAAGGGGCGTAAGACAGCTCGTTGTGCGCCCTTACGGCACGGGTCTTGTCGGGCCCGGAAGCGTTGTAGACCAGGCCTCTTTCCGCGTGGCGAGGGGCATCGCCGCCCTTGTAGGCCGCGAGCTCACCGAGCAGGCTGCCGGCGGCATCCTCGAACTCGTCGATCGACAGCACGCCGAATCCGCGGAAGAGCACGGCTCCGGTTTCTTGGAGAAGGCGCCCTGCCAGCTCTCGCTGCTCGGGTTCGAGATGTGCCAAGATTTTCGCCGGGTTCGACTCTTGTTGAGTCAATTGAACAAGCGAAGGGAACCCGGATGTGAATGAAACTGTTCCCGCGGTAATGCTTTCCATGCCAAAGACCGTATTTCATAAATTCGGGGCGCGATCGTGACCGCGGCCGTTGTGTGCCGTATCCCGGCAAGGCGGTCGACTGCGGCCTGGCAAGTGCTTCGACCCACCAGCGGTGGATGCTCGGGCCGGCTGTATGTGCAGGAGCCACGCCATGGGGCGGCGAACCGTCCCTGTGCTCCGGCATCTTCGCCGGAGTCGGGTAACCCTCGAAGCCCATCCCCGCAGGGGGGCAATGGAGGGGTTTCCTTCATCTTTCAGTAAACCGAGTCGGCTGAATGCGGCAGCTGCGGCCGTCCCGCCTCCGTCACATTCGCCGAGCGCGCCCAGAGGTGCTCCATCCGGGTCCGCATCCCTGCGTGGTCATCCCGGTCGACCTCCTTGGGGTGTCGGTGTGTGGTCTGTTCCAGTTACGACTGCAACCTGACACGTTGAGTGATGGTGAGTCAACAACCTCTCTGACCTGCAATTTCCTGCGATCCACCTCCTTGCGTGCAACATCATCTTTGCTGGGTGATGTCCTGAGTGACCCTCAATGTGCCGAGGTGGGTCGCCACGTCGAGGCGGAGCCGACGGGGGACTCGGCGGGGGAGTCGCGATGCGACGGATGTGCCTCAACCTCATTCTGTTGTGGGCTCGTTGGCCGGTCGAGCCGGCGAGTGTCGAGTGCGCCGAGCGCGCGGAGTGCGCGGGCGATCCCTGTCGGGTGGCGTCATTCCGCCCACCGTCCTTGCGTGCGCCCGAGCTGCCGGATTCTTTACCCTGCATTGAATCGACGTCCGCATGGTGAGATATCGGCACTGTTGTGGCGGCGGAGATCTGTCGTGAATCCGGCCAAGGCCGAGCGGTTTCCCGTAATGCTCGCGTGAATCGCCTGATGGATTTGGTGACTTTATGGGGCAGGCGTAGCCCGTGAGGTGAAACCGGGGCGGGTCGGGCATTGCTGCACTTCAATGCCGACATCTCGCGGCAGGTTTGGCGGGGCGGGAGTCGGGGGCGGCGGCGATGTGGGCCGGACGGACCTCGGCTGTTCGTGGTCGCAACTCTTGTGGTTCCCGGGCCGGCTCCCGCTTGCCGTCCTGCATAGCCGCATGCAGAGTGCTCCGTGACTGAATATCCCATCGGTGGCCGACCGGCTGCCCGGCAGATGGGACGTACAGGATGTACGGAACTTAGGGGACGGAGGGGAAACAGGATGAGCGAGAGCCCTGCGGCCCGGCTGCAGAAGCTGTTCGAGGGGCACCGGCTGACGCCGACCCAGCGGCGCATCGCGCACTGCATGGTGCGCGGCGCGGCGGAGGTGCCCTTCCTGTCGAGCGTGGAGCTCGCCGAGCTGGCCGGGGTGAGCCAGCCGTCGGTGACCCGGTTCGCGGTGGCGCTGGGCTTCGACGGCTATCCCGCGCTGCGCCGGCACCTGCGCGAAGTGGCCCCCGCCGAGCGGGCCGCGGGCGGGGAAGAGGACGCGTACAACGAATACCAGCAGGCCGTGCAGGGCGAGATCGAGAACCTGCGCCGGCTCTCCGCGATGCTCGCCGACCCGGCGCCGGTGCGGGAGGCGGGGCGGCTGCTGGCCGGGTCGAGCCCGCTGCCCGTACTGGGGCTGCGCGCGGCCTCCTCGCAGGCGCGCGGGTTCGCGTACTTCGCCGCGAAGGTCCATCCGGACGTCCGGCTGCTCGACGAGGGCGGCTCGATGCTCGCCGACCGGATCGACGCGGCCGCGGGTGCCGGGGCCTCGGCCCTGCTGTGCTTCGCGCTGCCGCGCCATCCCAAGGAGGTCGCCGAGGCGCTGGAGCACGCGCGGGGGGCCGGGCTGAGGGTGGTCACGGTCGCCGATTCGGCCTTCGCGCCGGTGGCCCGCCACTCCGACCTGCTGATCCCGGCGCCCGTCGGCACCGGCCTCGCCTTCGACACGGCGTGCGCGCCGATGCTGCTGGGGCGGGTGCTGCTGGAGGCGATGGCGGACGCGCTGCCGGACGCGCAGGCGCGGCTGGAGGCGTTTGACGCGCGGGCCGCGGCGCGGGGGCTGTTCGTGGAGTAGGCCGCCGGCCGGGTGGGGCTGTGGTCGTGGGGCTGGGGTCGTGGGCCTGCGGTCGGGTGGGCCTCGCGCGGGGGCGGCCCTAGCGGTAGTTCAGTTCCGCCAGCTCCGTGGCCAGGCGCTTGTTCAGTGCCGGGATGCGGGCGAGGAGCGGGAGCAGGGTGTTGCGTACGGCGCGCAGGGCGGGGTTCCGGGTGGTGGCGATCCGGGTCATCCGGTCGGTCAGCGCGACCACGCGCAGGGCAACGGGGCGTCGGGTGGCCTCGTAGGCGTCGAGGGCGTCGTCGGTGCCGGTGCCGGTGCCGGTGCCGGTGCCGGGTCCGGTTCCGGTTCCGGTGGTGAGGGTTGTGGTGAGGGCGAGGCCCAGGGCGTGGCCGTCCTGGATGCCGGTGTTCATGCCCTGGCCGCCGGCCGGGCTGTGTACGTGCGCGGCGTCGCCGGCGAGCAGCAGGCGGCCGGCGCGGTAGTGGTCCGCGACCCGGTGGTGGACCCGGAACCGCGAGGACCAGACGACCTCGGTGACGGTGGCCTGGGCGGGGGCGCGGGCGTCCAGCAGGGCCTGGATGAAGGGCAGGCCGGGCTCGGCGGGGGCGTCGTCGACGGTGGCGACCACGCGGTAGCGGCCTCCGGGGAGCGGGGCCACCACGGTGAGACCTGCGGCGGCGAAGGTGAGGGAGACCTCGCGGGGGCCCGGGGTCCAGTTCATCGTGATGTCGGCGAGGACGAAGGACTCCTCGTAGGCGCTGCCGGTGAAACCGATCCCGGCGGCCTCGCGGACCGTGCTGTGCATCCCGTCGGCGCCGACGGCGTAGGCGGCGCGCAGGGTCTCGCCGGTGGCGGTGGTGAGGGTGACCCCGGCGGCGTCCTGGCTGACGGCGGTGACCTCGTACGGGCGGTGGACGTCGTGTCCGAGGGCGTGCAGCCGGCCGAGGAGCACGGCCTCGGTCTGGTCCTGGGGAACCATCAGGGCGTACGAGTGGGCCGTGGGCAGGCCGTCGAAGCTGACGGCGGCGAGCGGCCGGGCGCCGTCGCGGATCCGGAACCGGGTGACGGCCGTGCCCCGCCGGACCAGCTCGGCGCAGGTGGCCGGGTCGAGCTCGTCGAGGACCTCCAGGGTGCGGGCGTGGACCACGGCGGCGCGGGAGGTGTTGGCGCCCTCGGCCTGCCGGTCCAGGAGGACGAAGTCGATGCCGGCCCCGGCGAGGGTCAGGGCGAGGGTGAGGCCGGTGGGGCCGGCGCCGACGATGGCGACGTGGGTGGTGGCGGGGAGCGACATCTTTGTTCTCCTCCTGGATGCCAACGGGTGTTGGCCAACGACTGTTGACCTAAGGATGCGGTGGTGGAGGTGGCATGTCAACGGTTGTTGGCCTACGGTTGTTGGCATGACGCGAGACGGAGTGGCAGGGGTGGCGGGGGAGACCCGGGGCGGGCAGACCAAGGCGGCGATCCTGCGGGCGGCGCGGGAGCGGTTCGCTGCGCAGGGGTACGAGCGGACGACGATCCGCGGCGTCGCGGCGGACGCGGGGATCGACCCCTCGATGGTGATGCGGTACTTCGGCAGCAAGGAGCGGCTCTTCGATGCGGCCCTTGCGGTGGATCTGCGGCTGCCTGATCTGTCGGGGGTTGCGGTGGGGGAGCTGGCGCAGGTGCTGGTGCGGCACTTCGTGGAGCGGTGGGAAGGTGATCCGGCGGATGATGCGCTGCTCGTGCTGTTGCGCTCCGCGGTGACCAATGAGGCGGCGGCGGCGCGCATGCGGGAGGTTTTTGCGACCCAGGTCGCGCCGGCGCTGGCGGGGGCGCTCGGGGTGGAGCGGGGGCTGCGGGTGGCGGGCCTGGTCTCCACCCAGCTCCTGGGGCTGGCCCTGACCCGCTACCTGCTGCGGCTGCCCCCGATGACGGCGCTCTCGCCGGAGGCGGTGATCGGGGCGCTGACCCCGGTGCTGGAGGCGACGCTGTCCACCCCGTGATCCCCGGGCGGGGCCGGGGGTTCGCCTCAAACGCCGGCGGGGCTGTGTTGTGGCGGGCGTCTGTGTGTATGTGGGGCGGGCTGCGGTGGGTCGGTGCCGGGGCCGGGGTGGGGTGTCGGCCTGGACTGCATGATTTAGGCGCCCTCTGCTCTACTCCGACAGGGTGCGGGTTGCTCCAGCGCCACAAATCACGCTCTACGTCCAGGCCAACACCCCACCCCGTCCCCGTCCCCGCCCCGCCGGGCCCGTCCCCTCCGACTCCGGCCCCGCCGGGTCTGTCCCCTCCGACTCGGGCCCCGCCGGGTCTGTCCCCTCCGACTCGGGCCCCGCCGGGTCTGTCCCCTCCGACTTGGGCCCCGCCGGGTCTGTCCCCTCCGACTCGGGCCCCGCCGGGCCCGTCTCCTTCGGCCCCGCCGGGTCTGTCCCCTTCGGCTTCGGCCCCGCCGGGCCCGTCTCCTTCGGCTTCGGCCCCGCCGGGGGTTGAACTTTCAGCCGCCCGGAGCCGGATCCTTCCAGCCGTCTGGGCCATTCCAGCTCCGCCGGGGTTTGTCTTTTCAGCCGTCCGGCGTTTGAGGACCGGGGTCTGGGGCGGAGCCCCAGGGGTCCGGGCGCAGCCCGGGACCCCGCTTTCAGCCCGTCCGGCGTTTGAGGACCGGGTCCGGGCAGCGCCCGGGGGTATCCCCCAGCCCGTCCGGCGTTTGAGGACCGGGGTTCGGGCAGCGCCCGGGGGTATCCCCCAGCCCGTCCGGCGTTTGAGGACCGGGTCGGGCAGCGCCCGGGGGCATCCCCCAGCCTCGTCGGCGTTTGAGGCGCGGGTCCGGGCAGCGCCCGGGGAACGGTGGAAGGGCGGGTAGGGGACTTCGCCCCGCAGGGCCGCGCCACCCGCACTCGCCCACTGGCCCCGCGCAGCGGGTTCGCGGGGCTCGGCCCCGGGGCTGGCCGGAGGGCCGGGCTGCCGAGCCGGGCCCCGGGTCGGGCCCCCGGGTGGGGCCCCCGGGTCGGGCCCGGGTGGGGCTGCCGGGTCGGGCTCCCGGGTCGGGCCCGGGTGGGGCTCCCGGGGCAGGCTCCCGGGGCGGGCCTCGGGTGGGCTCCAGGGGGCTAGGGCCCGGGGGTCAGAGGAGGGCGTTCGGGGTGGCTGCGCCTGCCTCCGGGGGGATGGTGGAGACGGGCTGGGCCGCGCGGGCCAGGGTGAAGTGGACCTTGGCCGAGGGGGTCACCGTGAAGCCGTGTACCGGTGGGCGGGGCAGGCTGTTGTAGCCGTAGTGCGCGGTGAAGGCGTACGCCCCGGTGTCGGGCACGCAGACCAGGTCCCCCGGGGCCAGCAGCGGCAGCTCCCGCGCGGCGGCAAGGAGGTCACCCGCGAAGCACGCCGGCCCGGCGATGTCCTGGGCGACGAGGGGCCCCGTCAGCGGAGCCCCCTTCGCGGAGTAGGGGAGGATGCGCAGCGGCCAGGCCGCCGGGGCGTACACCGTGCGGGTGGCCAGCTGGACCCCCGCGTGCGTGAGCGCGATCGCCCGCCCGCCGGTGGTCTTCGTGTATTCGACGCGTGACAGCACCAGCCCGTGTTTGGCCGTCAGGGACCGCCCGAACTCCGTGACCAGCCCGTACGCCCCCGAGAAGAGCCCGGGGACGGCCGAGCGCAGCGCGCTCACGTACTCCGCGTAGGTGGGGGTGGCCGCGTCCGAGGTGAAGTTCACCGGGAGCCCGCCGCCGATGTCCAGGGTGTCGACCTGCCGCCGCCCGGCCGCCGCGTTGATCTCCTCGGCCAGGAGGTGGAGCTCCCGTACTCCTTCGGCGATCAGTGGGAGCGGGACCCCCTGGGAGCCCGAGTGGGTGTGCAGCCGGGTGAGCCAGGGCCGGTCCAGGTAGGCCCGTACGAGCCACTCGCGCGCGCCCGGATCACGCAGGGCGATGCCGAACTTCGAGGTGGCCGTGGCGGTGGAGAGGGCGTCGATGGTGCCGGCGCCGGTTTGGGGGTTGATGCGTAGGCCGATCGGGGAAGTGGTGGCCGTCGTCGCGAGGAGCGCGTCGAGGCGTTCCAGCTCCTGGCGGTTGTCGGCGTTCAGCGCGACGCCCAGGGCGAGGGCTTCGCGCAGCTCGGCGGCCGTCTTCGCGGGGGAGTCGAGGACGATGCGTTCCGGCGCGATCCCGGCCGCGCGGGCCAGGGCCAGCTCGCCGGGGCTGGCCACCTCGCAGCCGAGCCCGGCGTCGGCGAGCAGCCGCAGCACCGGGACGAGCGGGGCCGCTTTGACGGCGAAGGCGTGCAGGACGGGGGTGCCGGGGGCGAGGGCCCGGGCGAAGGCGCCGGTCAGGGCGGCGGCGGAGGCGCGGATGCCGGCCGTGTCGAGGAGGCAGAGGAGGGGCGTGTCCTCGTCGAGCAGGCCTTGCTCCACTGCGGCTCGTACGGCCAGGTCCCGTCGCCGGGCGGCGTCCTCGGCGGTGGGCTCGGAGGTGACCCCGGAGCCGTCCTCGGCGGAGCCTCCGGCGGCGTGCGCGTGTGCGTCGACTGCCATGTCCGTCATCCCATCATCCGGCGCGTCCGCCCGCAGCTGTTGACTGAATCTATTCAGGGAGTGAAGATGTGAATAGATTGACCAACAACGGAGGAGGCACCGCCATGTCAGGACCCCGCCCCGTACGTGCCGCGCGAGGTACCGAGCTGAGCACCCTGGGATGGCAGCAGGAGGCCGCGCTGCGGATGCTCCAGAACAACCTCGACCCCGAGGTCGCCGAGCACCCCGACAAGCTCGTCGTCTACGGCGGCACCGGCAAGGCCGCCCGCGACTGGCGCTCGTACGACGCGATGGTCCGCACCCTCCAGACCCTCAAGCAGGACGAGACGATGCTCGTCCAGTCCGGCCGCCCGGTCGGCGTGATGCAGACCCACGAGTGGGCGCCGCGCGTGCTGCTCGCGAACTCCAACCTGGTCGGCGACTGGGCCAACTGGGAGGAGTTCCGCCGCCTGGAGAACCTGGGCCTGACCATGTACGGCCAGATGACGGCCGGTTCGTGGATCTACATCGGCACCCAGGGCATCCTCCAGGGGACGTACGAGACCTTCGCCGCCGTCGCCGCCAAGAAGTTCAACGGGACGCTGGCCGGCACCATTACCCTCACCGCCGGTCTCGGCGGCATGGGCGGCGCCCAGCCGCTCGCCGTGACGATGAACGACGGCGTCGCCATCTGTATCGACGTGGACCCGCGCGCCATCGACCGTCGCATCGAGCACCGCTACCTCGATGTCAAGGCCGACAATCTGCGCCACGCCCTCCAGCTCGCCGTCGAGGCCCGTGACGCCCGCAAGCCGCTCTCCATCGGCCTGCTCGGCAACGCCGCCGACCTGCTCCCGCAGATGCTCGCCGAGGGCGCGCCGATCGACATCGTGACGGACCAGACCTCCGCCCACGACCCGCTCGCCTACCTGCCGGTCGGCGTCGACTTCGACGACATGGCCGACTACGCGGCCAAGGACCCGGCGGGCTTCACCACCCGCGCCCGCGAGTCCATGGCCACGCACGTCGAGGCCATGGTCGGCTTCATGGACGCGGGCGCCGAGGTCTTCGACTACGGCAACTCCATCCGCGGCGAGGCCCAGCTGGCCGGCTACGACCGCGCCTTCGCCTTCCCCGGCTTCGTCCCCGCCTACATCCGGCCCCTCTTCTGCGAGGGCAAGGGCCCCTTCCGCTGGGCGGCCCTGTCCGGCGAGGCCTCGGACATCCACAAGACCGACAAGGCGATGCTGGAGCTCTTCCCCGAGAACGAGTCCCTGCACCGCTGGATCAAGATGGCCGGCGAGCGCGTCCACTTCCAGGGACTGCCCGCCCGCATCTGCTGGCTCGGCTACGGCGAGCGCGACAAGGCCGGCGAGCGCTTCAACGAGATGGTCGCCGACGGCACCCTCGCCGCCCCCCTCGTCATCGGCCGCGACCACCTGGACTGCGGCTCGGTGGCCTCCCCGTACCGCGAGACCGAGGCCATGCTCGACGGCTCCGACGCGATCGCCGACTGGCCGCTGCTCAACGCCATGGTCAACGTGGCCTCCGGCGCCTCCTGGGTCTCCATCCACCACGGCGGCGGCGTCGGCATGGGCCGCTCCATCCACGCGGGCCAGGTCACGGTCGCCGACGGCACCAAGCTCGCGGGCGAGAAGATCCGCCGCGTGCTCACCAACGACCCGGGCATGGGCGTCATCCGCCACGTCGACGCCGGCTACGACATCGCCGAGACGGTCGCCGACGAGCGGGGCGTCCGCATCCCGATGCGCGAGGGCGACGACGCGTGAGCGAGGACGCCACGGCCGGAGCCTCGTTCCACGCCATGTGGGCCGAGCTCCGGCCCATCGGCCGGGACGCGGGCAGCGGCGGCTACCGCCGCTACGCGTGGACCGGCGCCGACGCCGACTGCCGGACCTGGTTCCGGGCGCAGGCCGAGGCGCGCGGGCTCGCGTACGAGACCGACCGCAACGGCAACCAGTGGGCCTGGCTCGGCACTGAGACATACAAAGACGTCCTGCCCGGTGACGCCGTCGTCACCGGCTCCCACCTGGACTCCGTCCCCGACGGCGGGGCCTTCGACGGCCCCCTCGGGGTGGTGTCCTCCTTCGCGGCCCTGGACGAACTCCGCAGGAGGGGAGCGGAGTTCTCCAGGCCCCTGGCCATCACCAACTTCGGCGACGAGGAAGGGGCCCGCTTCGGCCTCGCCTGCGTCGGCTCCCGGCTGGCCGCCGGGCAGCTGACCAAGGAGAAGGCGTACGAGCTCCGCGACGCGGACGGCATCAGCCTCCCGCAGGCGATGGAGGCGGCCGGATACGACCCGGCCGGCATCGGCGCCGACCCCGAACGCCTCGCCCGCATCGGTGCCTTCGTCGAACTGCACGTGGAACAGGGCCGGGCCCTGGACCTGTCCGGGGACCGGGTCGGCGTCGCCTCCGCGATCTGGCCGCACGGCCGCTGGCGCTTCGACTTCCGGGGCGAGGCCAACCACGCCGGCACCACCCGGCTGGCCGACCGCCGCGACCCGATGCTGACGTACGCGCAGACCGTGCTCGCGGCCCGCGCCGAGGCGGCCCTGGCCGGGGCCGTGGCCACCTTCGGGAAGATCTCCGTCGAGCCGAACGGGGTCAACGCCATCCCCTCCCTCGTCCGCGGCTGGCTCGACTCCCGCGCCGCCGACCAGGCCACCCTCGACACGGTCGTGACCGCGATCGAGAAGGCGGCCCGCGAGCGCGCGGACCAGGAGGGCATCGACCTGGATGTGGTCCGGGAGTCCTTCACCCCCGTCGTCGAGTTCGAGCACGCCCTGCGCGAGGAGATGAACCGGATCCTCGGCGGAGCCGTCCCCGTGCTCGGCACGGGCGCGGGACACGACGCCGGAATCCTCTCGGCGGCCGTCCCGACCGCCATGCTGTTCGTACGCAATCCCACCGGGGTCTCCCACTCCCCGCGGGAGTTCGCCGCCGAGGACGACTGCGTGGCGGGCGTCCTCGCCCTCGCCGACGTACTGGAAGGCCTCGCATGCAGGTGAAGGGGCACGTGCTGAAGACGTACTGGCTGGAGCACGCCTGGCTCGGCACCCATGTCGAGCCGGGCGTAGCCCTGGACGTATCCGACGACGGGCGGATCTCCGCCCTGCGGACCGGGGCCGAGACCCCGCCCCCGGGGGCCGAGGTCCTGCGCGGCCTGACCGTCCCGGGCCTGGCCAACGCGCACAGCCACGCCTTCCACCGGGCCCTGCGCTCGACCGTGCAGGTCGGCAGCGGCACCTTCTGGACCTGGCGCGACTTCATGTACAAGGTCGCCCAGAACCTCACCCCCGACAGCTACTTCGCGCTCGCGCGGGCCGTCTACGCCGAGATGGCGCTGGCCGGCATCACGTCGGTGGGCGAGTTCCACTACGTCCACCACGCCCCGGGCGGAGCCCCGTACGCCGACCCCAACGCCATGGGCGAGGCCCTGATCGCGGCCGCCGCCGAGGCCGGCATCCGCATCACGCTCCTCGACACGGCGTACCTGTCGGCGGGGTTCGGGAAGGCCCCCGAACCCCACCAGCTGCGCTTCTCCGACTCCACCGCGGACGCCTGGGCCGAGCGGGTCTCGGCCCTCAAGCCCCGCGAACACGCCCTGATCGGCGCCGCGATCCACTCGGTTCGCGCGGTCCCGGCGGGGCAGCTCGCCACCGTCGCCGCCTGGGCGTCCGAACGCCGGGCCCCGCTCCACGTCCACCTCTCGGAGCAGACCGCCGAGAACGACGCCTGCCTGGCGGCCCACGGCTGCACCCCGACGCAGCTGCTCGCCGACCACGGGGTGCTCGGCCCGCGCACCACCGGCGTGCACAACACGCACCTCACCGACGGGGACATCGCCCTCCTGGGCTCCACGACCACCGGCACCTGCATGTGTCCCACCACCGAACGCGACCTCGCCGACGGCATCGGGCCGGCCGTACGCCTCCAGCGCGCGGGCAGTCCGCTCTCGCTGGGCAGCGACAGCCATGCGGTGATCGACCTGCTCGAAGAGGCGCGGGCGATGGAACTCAACGAGCGCCTGAGCAGCCGTACGCGGGGCCACTGGACGGCGAACGCCCTGCTCACGGCCGCTACGGCGGATGGCCACGCGGCCCTCGGCTGGTCCGATTCCGGCCGCCTGGAGGCGGGGGCGCTGGCGGACTTCACCACGATCGCGCTGGACTCCGTCCGTACGGCGGGACCGCTGCCCCGCCTCGGAGCGGAGACGGCGGTCTTCGCGGCCTCCGCCGCCGATGTCCGCCACACGGTCGTGGCCGGCCGCCACATCGTCCGCGACGGCGCCCACACTCTGGTCGAGGACGTCCCGTCGGCCTTGGCATCGACCATCGCAGCCCTCCGCTCCTGACCCCCCTGCCTGCGGCGCTTCCCCCACCCCGCCCCTTCCCGAACTGGGGCTCCGCCCCAGACCCCGCGCCTCAAACGCCGGCGAGGCCGCATTCAGCCCGCGCGGCGTTTGAGCGCACCGGGCGCGGAGCGTCCGAACGGGGGCCGGGCGCAGCCCGTGCCCCCAGCGGGGGCCGGGGCCGCAGGCCCCAGTTTCGGGAAGGGGCGGGGTGGGGGAACAACAACTCGACGACCCCGAGGAATCATGACCACCACAGCCATCACCAACATCGGCAGCCTCGTCACCAACGACCCCGCCCTGGGCGACGGCACCCCCCTCGGCCTCATCGAGAACGCCGCAGTCGTCATCGAGGACGACAAGATCGCCTGGGTCGGCCCCGCCGACAAGGCCCCCGCCGCGGACACGGCGTACGACGCCGAGGGCCGCACCGCGATCCCCGGCTTCGTCGACTCCCACTCCCACCTCGTCTTCGCGGGCGACCGCACCGCCGAGTTCAACGCCCGCATGTCCGGCCACAGCTACTCCGCCGGAGGCATCCGCACCACGGTCGCCGCCACCCGCGCCGCCTCCGACGCCGCGCTCGAAGCGAACCTGGTGCGCCACCTCCACGAGGCCCGCCGCCAGGGCACCACCACCTTCGAGACCAAGTCGGGCTACGGCCTCACGGTCCAGGACGAGGCACGAGCGCTCCGCATCGCCTCCGCGCACACCGAGGAGGTCACCTACCTCGGCGCGCACATCGTCTCCCCGGACTACGCCGACGATCCGGCCGGCTACGTGGACCTCGTCACCGGCGAGATGCTGACCGCCTGCGCCCCGTACGCCCGCTGGGTGGACGTGTTCTGCGAGAAGGGCGCCTTCGACGGGGAGCAGGCCCGGGCGATCCTCACGGCCGGCGCCGCCGCCGGGCTGATCCCGCGCGTCCACGCCAACCAGCTCTCCCACGGACCCGGCGTACAGCTCGCGGTCGAGCTGGAGGCCGCCTCCGCCGACCACTGCACCCACCTCACCGACGCCGACGTGGACGCCCTCGCCCAGGCGGCCGGGACGACCGTCGCCACGCTGCTGCCCGGCGCCGAGTTCTCCACCCGCGCGCAGTGGCCCGATGCCCGCCGGCTCCTCGATGCGGGCGTGACCGTGGCGCTGTCGACCGACTGCAACCCGGGCTCCTCCTACACGAGTTCGATGCCGTTCTGCATCGCGCTGGCCGTCCGCGACATGGGGATGACCCCGGACGAGGCCCTGTGGTCCGCCACCGCCGGCGGCGCCCGCGCCCTGCGCCGCGCCGACATCGGCACCCTCACCCCCGGCGCCCGCGCGGACCTCGCCCTGCTCGACGCCCCCAGCCACGTCCACCTCGCCTACCGGCCGGGCGTTCCGCTGGTCTCGGCCGTCTGGCAGAAGGGCCGCAAGACGGCCTGAAACAGCCGTAATCCGGACGCCGCAGACCGCCCCCGGGGGCGGTCTGCGGCGTATGGACGGGCTGTTGATACGGCGCCGTCCTTTGTCTTCCCTCCGTAAGGCCCCGGGGCTACCTTGAGCCACCAATCTGATGTGCCGTCAGTAACTTGTGGCCCAAGGTTCGAGGGGAAGACGAAGGTGTCCGACCGGAAACGTTCCACCGCGCTCGCGCTGGCCTCCGCGCTGGCGGGGGCGGCGGTACTGCTGGCCGCCCCCGCAGCCCATGCGGCCGTTGTCGACGTCCAGTACGACTGCAAGACCCCCATCGGCCCCAAATCGGCGGTCTCGCCGATCGAGATCAAGGGGGTCAAGGAGGGCAACGGCTACAAGCTGACGATGTCCTTCCAGAAGGGCGTCTCCTCCAGCCCCATCGAGCTCGGCAAGGGTGCGATGACGCCCAGTGCCGTGATCATGCTGGACGGCGCGGAGAAGGTGTCGGTACCGGTCTCCGGTCCGCCCAACTCCGAGGCCGTTCCGGCCAATACGCCCATCAAGATCAGCGACCTGTCGGGCACGTACACGCCCAAGAAGTCCGGCAAGGTGACGCTCACCGCGGGCGTGCTCACGATCAAGGCGATGGGTACGACCACCACCTGCACGGCGGGCAACAGCCCCAAGCCGTCACTCGAACTCGACGTGACGGCCGCCGGCGGCAGCGCCACCGGTTCGACCGGCTCCACCGGGGACAGCCTCCCGCAGACCGGCCCCGAGGACTCCGCCATAGCCCTCGGAACCCTCGGCGCCACCGTGATCCTCTCCGGCGCCGCAGGCGTGCTCTGGCTGACCCGGCGCGGCCAGCGGGCCGGGTCCTGAACGGAGCGCACCCGGTCATGCCCGTGCTCCCCTCGCCCCGAAGGCCCGGCGGGTTCCTCCTCGCCGCCGTCGCCGCCGTGGTCACCGCCGTGCTCTCCTGCGCGATGGCGGCCCCGGCCGCCGCCGACGGGCCCGGCTGGACCGCCGAGCCCGCCGCCGGGACTGCGCCGGCGGCGGCGAAGGCCGGGGCCCGCCCGTACTTCTACCTCTCGGGTCCCTCCGGCACGGTGCTGGAGGACCGCCTCGCCCTGGTCAACACCAGCGACCGGGAGCACACCGTCACCCTGCGGGGAGCCGACGCCTACAACACGGCGGCCGGCGCCTTCGCGGTGCGCTCGGCCAAAGAGTCCATCGGCGCGGGCCTCTGGATCAGCTTCGGCGCGGGCACCACGGTCAAGGTCCCGGCGCGCACCCGCGCCGTGGTCCCCTTCACCGTCACCGTGCCGCCCGGCTCCCCGCCCGGCGACCACCCGGCCGCCGTCGTCGCCACCGAGTCCGGCCGCGAGGTGGGCGTACGGGTCCACTTGCGCGTCGGCGGCCCGGCGCTGGCGGCGCTCACGGTCGAGGACGTCTCCGTACGGGGCAAGGGCGCGACCGCGCGCGTCGCGTACGCCCTGGTCAACCGCGGCAACGTGGCCCTCGCCCCCGAGCTGGTCATCAGCGCCGAGGGAACCCTCGGCAAGGTCGCGGGCCGCAGCGCCCGCACCCTGCCGGTCGAGGTGCTGCCCGGCCAGCGCGTGGAGCTGACCGAACCCTGGCCGGGCGCGCCCGTGTTCGACCGGGTCGCCCTGACCCTCACCGTGACGGCCCCCGGCGGCGCCCGCGCCACGGGGAGCACCTCGGCCTGGTTCGTGCCCTGGGGGATCGCGGGCGCGACCGGCCTCGGGCTGCTGGGCCTCGGGGCCGTCGCGGCGGCCGCCCTGCTCCTCGAACGCAAGCGGCGGATCTGGTCCGGCAGGTCTGGACCGGGGTCCGCGCCCGCGCCGCACGGGAGCGCCGTACCCGAAGAAGCCCCAGCGCCGGAACACGAGTTGACGGGAGCACCCAGGTGAGTGCCAAGGCCGGTGTGAGACACGGCGGCAAGGTCAGGGCCCTGGCCGCGGCGGGACGCGCGGGGCTGGCGGCGGGGCTGCTGGCGTGCGCGCTGGCGCTGTTCGCGGCGGCCCCGGCCACCGCGGACGACGGGGCCAAACCCGCCGTGGCCCTCTCGCTCAAGGAGGCCGCCAAGGGCACGGAGATAGCCGTGACCGGAACGGGCTGGCCGGCCAAGACCATGGTGATGCTGCTGGTCTGCGGGCAGAACATGATCGGCGGCACCAACAGCTGCGCCAACGCCGACGGGGTGGCCGTCTCGGTCGCCGACGACGGGCACTTCTCCGCCCAGCTCCCGGTGGTGGCCCCGCCCAAGCCCTGCCCCTGCGTGGTCAACGTGACCTCCGTCAACGGGGACCAGTCCACCGTCGCGGCCCCGCTGAAGATCACCGACCACCCGGTGGCCGACCTGCCCGCCGAGGGCGGCACGGCCCGGCTCGCCCTGCTCACCGGGGTCCAGCTCAAGGGGGAGGACGGGGTGCTGACCTGGTTCGGGGCCCCGCCCGGCCGGAAGTTCACGGTCACCGTGGGCAATCTCGGCTCCGCGGCCGTCAAGGACCCGGTCTTCCAGCTCGGCACCGCCCACGGGGTGTTCGCGCCGACCTGGGAAGAGGTCCGCTGGAAGGGCACCATCCCGCCCGGCGGCAAGGCGGAGGTCTCCCTCGACGCCACCCTGACCGCCGGCGCCCACGGCGACTACACCCTCTCCCTCAAGTACGGGGAGACGGTGCTGGCCACGCAGCCCTGGGGCGTGGCCCGCCCGTACGGGGTGCTGCTGTTCTGGGGCCTGCTCCTCCTGGTGGTCCCGGCCGCGATCTTCCGGATCGGCATGGCCGTCGTCGACAGGGTCCGCCCGCGCGAGTCCGGCCGCCACCGCGGCCACCGCCCGCAGCCCGACCCGGCGGCGGCGGTGACCGCCCGGCTGCCCAAGATCCCGGCGCTGCGGGGGCCCGCGCGGGGCTCCGTACGAGGAGGACCGCCGGCCCGCTCGGGCCCGGCGGCCGAACCCCCACAGACCACCACGGCGGTACTGCCGTGGTTCACCCCGGACAGCGCGCCGGGGACAGCAGCACCACCCGACGCACCACAGGCAGCACAGACGTCCGCACCGTCTGAGAACAGTCCGACGACGAAAGGAAAACTGTGAACACCCAACGGAGGATGAGCGCGGCCGCGGTCGCGCTGCTTCTCGGCGGCGCGGGCATGGTGATGGTGGCCGCTGCCCCGGCCGGCGCGGCCGAGATCTCGTTCCCGACCGTGTGTGATCCACCGATCGGTAGCAACATCGAGGGGACGACCACGGCCGAGGTCACCGTGACGCCCGCCGAGGCCAAGGTCGGCGATGAGGTGGAGGTGGTCTGGAAGACCACCAAGGCGGCCTCGGACAACCCGGGCTACACGGATCTGGCGGCGAACTCCGTGACCCCGTCCGGGGTGATCAAGCTGGGCGGGGACGCCACCGGCGAGCTGGCGGTGCAGGGCAAGGCGGAGAACCCGGCGATCCCCAAGAACTCGCCGATGGTGGTCACTCCCATGAAGGCGAAGCTCAAGCTGACGAAGGCCGGCACGGTCACCCTGACCCCGGCCTCGTACAAGATCAACGTGATGAGCACGGACACCGTGTGCACGGCCAAGGAGGGGACGACCGTCCCGGTCGGGGCCACGATCAAGGTGACCGGCTCGGGCGGCCCGGGCCCGTCGCCCAGCACCACGCCCCCCACCAGCCCGCCGCCCACCAGCAAGCCCCCCACCACCCCGCCGCCCACCACGGCTCCGCCCACGAGCCAGCCGCCCGCCAGCCCCTCGCCCTCCGCGTCCGGCGGGGGTCAGACCGACTTCCCGGGCCAGACCGTGGACGTCACCTTCGACTGCGGGTCCTTTATCCAGGGAGGCCCGCTCAAGGGCAAGGTGACGATCAACGCGAAGAAGAACGGCGGCACCTACGACCTGACCGCCACCACCGCCAAGGGCGTGATGAACAGCCCCATGGACCTTCCGGCGGGAGCCCTCCAGCCCTCGATGGACATCAAGCTCGGCGGAGCCGACAGCGGGATCGTCAAGGTCAGCGGCCCGGGCAACCCCGAGCCGATCAAGGGGGGCGCACCGGTCAGCCTCAGTGACATGAAGGGCACCTACAAGCCCGGAAAGACCGGCAAGACCACGCTGACCCCGGACAAGCTGACGATCAACGTGGTCATGGCCCCGGGCGCCGCCCCGATCGTGGTGCCCTGCGCCGCGACGGCCAGCTCGGTGTCGCTCACGCTGGACACCGCCGCCCAGCCCGGCGGCTCCGGCACCTCCGGCACCTCGGGCAGCGCCGCCACCTCCGGCGGCCTCGCCCAGACCGGAGCCTCGGACGACGGCGGCATCAAGGCCCTGGCCCTGGTCGCCGGCACGGTCATGCTGCTCGGCGCGGCTGTCTTCACCTTCACCCCGTGGCGCCGCCTGCGCGGCCAGCGGTAAGCCCCACCCGGAACGAAGGAACGGCCCGGCACACCTTTCGGTGTGCCGGGCCGTTCGCCCTGTCGGGGGGTGCGTCAGTGCACGCCGCCCATGAGGGGCTGGACCTTCTTGCGGTACATGTAGATCGCGATACCGGCGAGCACCGCCAGCGCGCCCTGGCTGGCGAACCAGCCCTGGGTGTCCGTCGGGGCACCGATCAGCTGGAGCAGAGCGATCGTGGAGTCGCCCGCGGTGACCGCGAGGAAGAAGACGCCCATCATCTGCGAGGCGTACTTCTGCGGCGCCAGCTTGGTGGTCAGCGACAGGCCGACGGGGGAGAGGGTGAGCTCACCGACGGTCTGGATGAAGTACACGCCGACCAGCCACATCGGGCTGACCTTCGTGTCACCGGTGGCCAGGCCCTGGGCCATCATCATGACGCCGAAGGAGACGCCGATCATGACCAGCGCGAAGGAGAACTTCGCGAGGGTGGTGGGCTCCTTGGAGCGACGGGCCAGCGCCACCCACAGCATCGCGAAGAGGGGCGCGAGCGCCATCACGAACAGCGGGTTCAGGGACTGGAACCAGCTCTCCGGGAAGTTGAAGCCGAACAGCGTGCTGTCCGTGCTGTCCTTCGCGAACAGCGCCAGCGTGGAGCCGGTCTGGTCGTAGATCGCCCAGAAGATCGCGGCGGCGGCGAAGAACCAGACGTACGCCGACATGCGCGAGCGCTCGACCGTGGAGAGGTCCTTGTCGCGCTTGATGCGCAGGATCGCCCAGGCGGGGAGGACCAGACCGGCGATGGTCAGCGGCCACAGCGCGTAGTTGATCGTGAAGATGCCGGCCAGGCCGATGACCGCGTAGGCGGCGACGGCGACGCCGAGCCAGATCAGGCCCTTCTTGAGGACGGAGGACTTCTCGGCGGCGCTCAGCGGGCTCGGAACCTGGTTCGAGACCGGGTTCAGGTGGCGGAAGCCGAAGAAGTAGAAGGCGAGGCCCAGGGCCATGCCGACACCGGCCATGGCGAAGCCGAGGTGCCAGTTGACCTCCTGGCCGACGTAGCCGATGGTCAGCGGCGCGACGAAGGCACCGAGGTTGATGCCCATGTAGAAGATCGTGAAGCCGCCGTCACGGCGGGGGTCGTTCTTGTCGGTGTACAGCTGGCCGACCATCGTGGAGATGTTGGCCTTGAGGACACCGGAACCGGCGGCGATGAGCGCCAGGCCGATGAAGAACGAGATGGACGAGGGCACCGCCAGCAGGAAGTGACCCGTCATGATCACGACACCGGCAACGGCCACGGCCTTGCGGGCACCCCACACGCGGTCACCGAGCCAGCCGCCCGGGAGGGCGAGGAGGTAGACCATCGCGTTGTAGACGGAGTAGATCGCGACCGCGGTCGCGTCGTTCATCCCGAGACCACCGTCGGCGACGTTGGTGGCCAGGAAGAGCACGAGCAGCGCGCGCATGCCGTAGAAGCTGTAGCGCTCCCACATCTCCGTCATGAAGAGGAAGGCGAGGCCGCTGGGGTGGCCGAGGAAGGTCTTCTCGGTGGCGTTACCGGCCGAGTCCTTCGTCAGGCTGGAAGCCATGGTCGATCCTTGCTTGCTCGGGACGCTTCGCTTCGTGAGCGGAACTGCGCCCGGGACGAGTGGCCGGTACCGGCGGCGGACCTCCCACCCCACGCCCGGGGGTCTCGCCCCGGCGGGGGCGAAGGAACATCCGTAACCGGGATCCACGCCCGCTCGCGCACCATCGCGCGGCGGGCCCGGCCCATAGGTCATTCACTGTCATCGAGGCCGGACGGGTGAGTCCTATCCAGACTTCCCGTCCGATCAGGACAGAAATAGAGACTTTCGGCTGTGTTTGGCTCGAAAGTCTCTTGGAGGTAGTGCATCAGGCGTCTCGACACCATACGACACGACAGCGGCGGATATGAAAGTACTTGAGATATGGATCACAGGTTGTGGCGGAACCAACTGGGTACATTCGAAGGCCGTTAGCCGTTCATAAGCCCAGATAGACAGGGGTCTGCACGTGGGCCTCTTCTTTCCGCCGCCGCGGACTACCATCACCCACATGACGCGTGTACTGCTCGCCGAGGACGACGCATCCATCTCGGAACCCCTGGCCCGCGCCCTGCGCCGGGAGGGGTACGAGGTCGAGGTCCGGGAGGACGGCCCCACCGCCCTGGACGCGGGACTGCAGGGCGGCATCGATCTCGTCGTCCTGGACCTGGGCCTGCCGGGCATGGACGGTCTTGAGGTCGCCCGAAGGCTGCGCGCCGAGGGCCACGGCTTCCCGATCCTGGTCCTGACCGCCCGCGCCGACGAGGTCGACACGGTCGTGGGCCTGGACGCCGGCGCCGACGACTACGTGACCAAGCCCTTCCGTCTCGCCGAGCTGCTCGCCCGCGTCCGGGCCCTGCTGCGGCGCGGCGCCAACGAGGCCTCCCAGGCGCCCGCCACCCACGGGGTGCGCATCGACGTCGAATCGCACCGCGCCTGGATGGGCGAGGAGGAGCTCCAGCTCACGGCGAAGGAGTTCGACCTGCTGCGCGTCCTCGTCCGCGACGCCGGCCGGGTCGTCACCCGCGACCAGCTGATGCGCGAGGTCTGGGACACCACTTGGTGGTCCTCCACCAAGACCCTCGACATGCACATCTCCTGGCTGCGCAAGAAGCTCGGCGACGACGCGGCCAACCCCCGCTACATCGCCACCGTCCGTGGAGTCGGCTTCCGCTTCGAGAAGAGCTGAAACCACCCCGGACCGCATATCTAGGGCATTGTCTGAGCCATGCGCCGCCGCCTGATCAACTCCACGCTCGCCGTCGTGCTCGTGGTCATCGCCGTCTTCGGGGTCTCCCTCGTCATCGTCGAGACCCGCACCATCACCAGCAGCGCCCAGGACCGCATCGAGTCCGAGGCGCTGCGGCTGGTGGGCATCGTCGAGAGCGACGTCCTGGAGAAGAAGCAGGTCGACCCCGGCACCCTCGCCGAACAGCTCGACCCCGGCCGGTACGCCCGGATCACGATCCCCGGCCGGGAGCCCGTCGAGATCGGCACGCGCATCACCGACAGCGTCATCCGGGGCACCGCCCGCGGGGAGCAGGGCGAGACCGTGGTCGTCGAGGAGTCCCGCTCCACCGTCACCCGCGAGGTCGGCCGCACCCTGGCCGTGGTCGGCGCGGTCGCCCTGCTCGCCGTCGTGGCGGCCGTCCTGCTCGCCGTACGCCAGGCCAACCGGCTGGCCTCCCCGCTGACCGACCTCGCCGAGACGGCCGAGCGCCTGGGATCCGGCGACCCGCGGCCCCGCCACAAGCGGTACGGGGTCCCCGAGCTGGACCGGGTCGCGGACGTACTGGACTCCAGCGCCGAGCGGATCGGCCGCATGCTCACCGCCGAGCGGCGCCTGGCCGCGGACGCCTCGCACCAGCTGCGCACCCCGCTGACGGCCCTGTCGATGCGGCTGGAGGAGATCACCGTCACCGACGACCTGGAGACCGTACGGGAGGAGGCGACGATCGCCCTCACCCAGGTGGAACGGCTCACGGACGTGGTCCAGCGGCTCCTGACGAACTCCAGGGACCCGCGCACGGGCTCCGCCGTCCCCTTCGACCTCGACGAGGTCGTCAAACAGCAGCTGGAGGAGTGGCGCCCCGCCTACCGCAGCGCAGGCAGGGCCGTCGTCCGCTCCGGGAAGACCGGCATCCGCGCCGTGGGCACCCCGGGCGCCGTCTCGCAGGTCCTGGCGACCCTCGTGGAGAACTCCCTCATGCACGGCGGCGGCACCGTGGCCCTGCGGACCCGCGTGATCGGCAACCAGGCCGTACTGGAGGTCACGGACGAGGGGCCGGGCGTCCCGCCCGACCTCGGCAACCGGATCTTCGAGCGGGCCATCAGCGGCCGCAACTCCACCGGCATCGGCCTCGCCGTGGCCCGGGACCTCGCGGAGGCCGACGGCGGCCGCCTGGAGCTCCTCCAGACCCGGCCGCCGGTGTTCGCCCTCTTCCTCAGCCGGACCGCGCCGACGCCCTCCGAACCGGAGCAGACGGTCCGCTGAGGGCGGTCGCGACGCCGGGGGTACGGGCCGGGGCCTCAGTTCGCGGCGGTCTCCGGGGTCCGCGCCGGCGCCTGCACGTCCGCCGGGGCATGGCCGTCACGCTGCTCGACGACCAGGGAGGCCGCGGCCGGCGTGGGCAGGGCCTTGAAGACCCAGGTCCGATAGGACCAGAAGCGGAACACGGTGGCGATGCCGATGCCGGTGAACTTGAAGAAGTTCGAGGCGAGCGGCCCGTCCCAGTGGAAGCCGTACGTGGCCGTGAACAGGATGCCGTTCTCGATCACGAGCCCGATCGCGCTGAAGGCGACGAACAGCCCGAGCTCACGGGTGCGGCCCGCTCCGGTCCGGTCGGCCCGGTCCCGGTAGGCGAAGTAGCGGAAGCCCAGGTAGTTCGTGACGATGGCCACCAGGGTGGCTATCACGCTCGCGCGCACCACCTGGAGGTCGGTGACCTGCCTGATCAGGTTGAAGACGCCCAGGTTGACCAGGACTCCCAGCCCGCCGACGGCCCCGAACCTGGCGATCTCGCGCGCGAGCCCGCGCACGCGGTCGAGGACGGATCCGCTCTCCGGCTTGCTCATATGAGGCTCAGTCCTGTCTTCGGGGCCCCCGTATGAGGCGTCACACGTTTTACTGCGCGCGCCCATGCTAAGTGTCGCCCCATCGGTACGTCTGCGCCTTCGGACACCGTGCGACACACGGCACACCCGTGACCCCCCAGTGCCGAGTACCGGCCACGGACACCCCGATGCGCGTCCGGATGGCGGAATACCGCCGGATACCCTGGAGGAGTGACGTTCCCGGTAGTCGGCATGGTCGGCGGCGGACAGCTCGCCCGCATGACCCACGAGGCGGGTATCCCCCTCGGCATCAGATTCAAGATCCTCAGTGACACCCCACAGGACTCGGCGGCCCAGGTCGTGAGCGACGTCGTCATCGGCGACTATCGCGATCTGGAGACCCTGCGCGCCTTCGCGCGCGGCTGTGACGTGATCACCTTCGACCACGAGCACGTGCCCATCGCGCACCTGCGGGCCCTGGAAGCCGACGGCGTACCCGTCCGCCCGGGGCCCGACGCGTTGATGCACGCCGCGGACAAGGGGGTGATGCGCGCCAAGCTCGACGAGATCGGCGCGCCCAGCCCCCGCCACCGGATCGTGAGCGATCCGGCGGACGCGGCGGCCTTCGCCGAAGAGGTCGGCGGGTTCCCCGTCATCCTCAAGACGGTGCGCGGCGGGTACGACGGAAAGGGCGTGTGGTTCGTCCGTACGCCGGCGGACGCCGAGGCCCCGTTCAAGGCGGGCGTCCCGGTCCTGGCCGAGGAGAAGGTGGACTTCGTCCGCGAGCTCGCGGCCAACATCGTCCGCTCCCCGCACGGCCAGGCCGTGTCCTACCCGGTCGTGGAGTCCATCCAGGTGGACGGGGTGTGCGACACGGTCATCGCCCCCGCCCCGAACCTCTCGGAGGCCCTCGCCGGCGAGGCCCAGGCCCTGGCCCTGCGCATCGCCATGGAGCTCGACGTGACCGGCCACCTGGCCGTGGAGCTCTTCGAGACCACCGACGGCCGGATCCTGGTCAACGAACTGGCGATGCGCCCGCACAACAGCGGCCACTGGACCCAGGACGGTGCCATCACCTCCCAGTTCGCCAACCACGTACGGGCCGTCCTGGACCTCCCCCTCGGCGACCCGCGCCCCCGCGCCCGCTGGACGGTCATGGCCAACGTGCTCGGCGGGGACTACCCCGACATGTACGCGGCGTACCTGCACTGCATGGCCCACGACCCCCAGCTGAAGATCCACATGTACGGCAAGGACGTGAAACAGGGCCGCAAGGTCGGCCACGTCAACACCTACGGCGACGATCTTGACGATGTGCTGGAGCGCGCACGTCACGCAGCCGGCTACCTCAGAGGAACGATCACCGAATGAGCACCTCCGCAGCAGCTCCCGTCATCGGCATCGTCATGGGCTCGGACTCCGACTGGCCCGTCATGGAGGCCGCCGCCCAGGCCCTCGACGAGTTCGAGATCCCCTACGAGGTCGACGTGGTCTCCGCGCACCGGATGCCGCGCGAGATGATCGCGTACGGGGAGCGGGCCGACGGGCGCGGCCTCAAGGCGATCATCGCGGGCGCGGGCGGCGCCGCCCACCTGCCCGGCATGCTCGCCTCCGTCACCCCGCTGCCGGTCATCGGCGTACCGGTCCCGCTGAAGTACCTCGACGGCATGGACTCCCTGATGTCGATCGTGCAGATGCCGGCCGGAATCCCCGTCGCCACCGTCTCGATCGCCGGCGCCCGCAACGCCGGGCTGCTCGCCGTACGGATGCTGGCCGCGCACGACCCGGAGCTGCGCGCGCGGATGAACGACTTCCTGCAGGACCTCAACGACCAGGCGACCGAGAAGGGCAAGCGGCTGCGCAACAAGGTGGCCGGCCAGGACTCCTTCGGATTCGGCAAGTGAGCGCGGCGGGCACGGCGGGCGGGACGGGCGCCGCCCGGCACCTGGACGCCGCGCGCGAACTGCTCGCCGAGCACCCGGTCGTCGACGGCCACAACGACCTGCCCTGGGCCCTGCGCGAGACCGTGCGCTACGACCTGGACCGGCGGGACATCGGCCGCGACCAGAAGGGCCACCTGCACACCGACATCCCCCGGCTGCGCGCCGGCGGGGTCGGTGCGCAGTTCTGGTCGGTCTACGTGCGCTCCGACTACGCGGGGGACGACGCGGTCAGCGCCACCCTGGAGCAGATCGACGTCGTCGCCCAGCTGATCGACCGTTACCCGCGCGATCTGGTGCGGGCCCTGACGGCCGACGACATGGAGGCGGCGCGCGCCGAGGGCCGGATCGCCTCGCTGATGGGCGCCGAGGGCGGGCACTCCATCAACAACTCGCTCGCCACCCTGCGCGCCCTGCACCAGCTCGGCGTGCGGTACATGACGCTCACGCACAACGACACCATCGACTGGGCGGACTCCGCGACCGACGAGCCCCGGCACGGCGGTCTCAGCGATTTCGGCCGCGAGGTCGTCCGGGAGATGAACCGGATCGGCATGCTCGTCGACCTCTCGCACGTCGCCGCGACCACGATGCGCGACGCCCTCGCGGTCACGGCCGCGCCGGTGGTCTTCTCGCACTCCTCGGCGCGGGCGGTCTGCGACCACGTGCGCAACATCCCCGACGACGTGCTGGCACTGCTGCCGGCCAACGGCGGGGTCGCGATGGCCACCTTCGTGCCCAAGTTCATCCTGCCGGCGGCCGTGGAGTGGACCCTGGCCGCCGACGAGAACCTGCGCGCGCACGGCCACCACCACCTCGACACCACTCCGGCGGCGATGGCCCTGCACCGGGCCTTCGAGGAGGCGCGCCCGCGCCCGGTGGCCACGGCCGCCACGGTCGCCGACCACCTCGACCACATGCGCGAGGTGGCCGGCGTCGACCACATCGGCATCGGCGGGGACTACGACGGCACCGCCTTCACCCCGGCCGGGCTGGACGACGTGGCCGGGTACCCCAACCTGGTCGCCGAGCTGCTGGCACGCCGCTGGTCCAAGGCCGACCTGGCCAAGCTGACCTGGTCGAACGCGGTACGGACGCTGCGCGACGCCGAAGCGGTGGCGCGCGAGCAGTCGGCCTCCCGGGGCCCGTCCAACGCGGTGCTGCCGGCGCCCGCCGCCCCCTGACCGGCCCCGCCCGGCGGATCCGGCGCACGGGCTGTGACCAGCGGACACCTGCTGGTTACACCCGAACGCCACATCCGCCGGGCGCCTCCGGCGTCCCACATGTCACGGTGGCAACATCTTCCCTGCTTCTCTCCCGCTGCTTTTCGCAACGACACAGCCGCCGAGACCGGAGCGCACGCCATGGCCGACCTGCAGGACGAACCGCACACGAACTCGGTGACCCCCGTGGGCCCGGGCTCCCTAGGAGCCGAGGATCCCCCGGGCGCATTGCTCCCGGGCGCCCTGGAGCGGGCCTCCGCACTGCTCAGCGTCCATCCCGTGGCGGATGGCTGCAACACCCTGGTCTGGACCCTGCGCGAGAGTCCGTACCACGACATCGAGACCTCGGACACGGGCGTCGACACCGACATCCCGCGGCTGCGGGCCGGGGGAGTGGGCGCCCAGTTCTGGTCGCTGCTCACGCCGCGCGAGGCCGAGGCCACCGACCAGGTGGTGTCCGACACCCTCGAACAGATCGACGGGGCCCTGGCCCTGATGCGCCGTTACCCCGACAGCCTCTGCCTCGCGCTGACCGCCGACGACCTGGCGGACGCCCGCAACCGGGGCCGCATCGCCTCCTTCCTCGGACCCGTGCCCGGCCGCACCCTGACGGACTCGCTGGGCACGCTGCGCGCGTTCCACGCGCTGGGCGTACGGATCCTCGCGCCGGCCGGGGCCCCCTGGGCGACGGGGGGACTGACCGCCTTCGGCCACGAGGTGGTCAAGGAGATGAACCGGCTGGCGATGCTGCTGGACCTCACGGGCTGCCCGCCCGCGCCGGCCTGCCAGCTCGCGGCGGCCTCCAAGGCGCCGGTGATCATCTCGCACACCGGGGCGGCCGCCCTCAATCCGCACCCGGACAACGTGACCGACGAGGTGCTGCTCGCGCTGCGCGCGGCGAACGGCCTGGCGATGGTCAGCTTCGACACCGCGCTGACCGGGGACTCCCTGCACGCGGTCGCGGACCACGTGGATCACGTACGAGCCGTCGCGGGCCCCCACTGCGTGGGCCTGGGCGCCGGCTTCGGCGCCGAGCCGGGCCTGGCCCGGCCCGCGGGCCTGGCGGATCCCTCGGGCTATCCGCGGCTGATCGCGGAACTGCTGGAGCGGGGCTGGCCGGAGACCGATCTGGCACTGCTGACCTGGGGGAACGCCCAGCGGGTGGTGCGCGACGCGGAGTTCACCGCCCGCGCGGCGCAGCACCGTAGGGCGTCCTGAGCGGGAGTCAGACGCGCGCCGGCACCTCGGAGCCGGCCTTGGGCGCCGGGGCCACGACGGTCTCGGCGCCGTTCGCGTTCACGGCTCCGGTCCCGGTCCCGGGGACGGGGCTCACGCTCGCCCGCCACAGGCGCAGGCAGGACCAGACGGCGGCCCAGCCCAGCAGGCCGTTGCGGAGCACCAGGAGGAACGTGCCCAAGCCGGTGCCCGGGAGGATCTCCGAGCCGTAGGTCAGCGGGTAGATCACGGTGCTGAGCGCGGTGGAGGCCACGATCAGCCAGGCCACCGGGCGCTGCGTGGTGTGCTTGCAGGTCAGGCAGACGGCCGCGAGGCCGACCAGCCAGATCAGGTACTGCGGGCTGAGCACGCGGCTGGTGATGGTGAAGACGAGGATGGCGCACAGTGCGGCGTCCAGCGGGGTCGCGGTCGTCCAGCGCCGGGCCTTGACCCGCCACAGCAGCAGCCAGCCGAACCCGACGACCGTGAGGCCGACGGAGAGCAGGGCGACGCTGGAGACGTACGGGCCGAGGTACTCGTAGGCGCCGTAGCGGACCTCGACCTTCCCGGACCAGGCGCCGACGAGCTTGCCGAGCATCAGGGCCGAGCCGCCGAGGGACTCGACCTGGATGCCGCGGTTGCCCTGGTTGCCCAGGAAGCCGAGGGTGTCGCGGAAGAACAGCGCGAGCACGGCGAGCAGGACGGCCCCGGCCGCCACGGCCGAGACCACGGCGTCGCGGGTGGTGCGGCCGCGCGGGGTGCCGATCAGCGTGAGCAGCGGCCAGACCTTGACCAGGGCGCCGACTCCGGCGAGGACCCCGCCGAGCTTGCGGCGGAAGCGCAGGCACAGCAGCGAGCCGACGGCGAGCAGGGTGACCTGGAGGTCGTAGCGGCCGAAGGGCAGCGACAGCAGCAGCGGCAGCGTGGTCAGCCACAGCACGGCGCCGGCCAGGCTGCCGTCGGCGCGGCGGGCGGCGCGGACCAGGCCGACGGCGATCAGCGCGTCGCAGATCACGGTCAGGGCGACGAAGGCCTGGAAGTAGCTGAGGAAGGGGAGCAGGTCGGGCGACAGGAAGATGGCCGCCGCGGCCGGCGGGTACTGCCACATGACGTCGTCGTGCGGCATGGTCCCCGTGACGAGGACGTCGTACCAGTTGTTGTAGGTCTGGGTGATCTCCACGCGCACCGAGGAGGTGCCGTGCAGGTTCACCACCAGGAGGACCACCATCAGGGTCCGGGTGGCCAGCCAGAAGCCCGCCATGGCCAGGCGGCCGGAGCGCCCCCGGAGTGCGGAATCGATGGTCCTGCTCGTACTGGTCATCGGCCGTGAGTCTAGCGATCCACGGTGTGTGGCCCCGGCTGCTCTCGCCAACGATCCGGTGACGAGATGTGAAACCGTGTATTCCGCAACGAAATCGATCAAGGGTCGCCGGGGCGGGCGCGGTGGCCGGGCGTGCTGGTCGGATGCGGTGGTCGGGCGCGGGCGTGCGGGCGCGGCCGTCAGGCGCGCGGGCGGCCCATCGCGCGGTAGGTCCAGCCGGCCGCGCGCCACAGCTCGGGGTCGAGGGCGTTGCGGCCGTCGAGGACGAGCCGGTCGGTGACGACCTCGCCGAGGGCGGCGGGGTCCAGGTCGCGGAACTCCCGCCACTCGGTGAGGTGCAGGACGACCTCGGCGCCGCGGGCGGCGTCCAGGGCGGTGTCGGCGTACCCGAGGGTGGGGAAGACGCGGCGGGCGTTGTCCATGCCCTTGGGGTCGTAGACCGTGACCTGGCCGCCCTGGAGGTGGATCTGGCCGGCCACGTTCAGCGCGGGGGAGTCGCGGACGTCGTCGGAGTCCGGCTTGAAGGTGGCGCCGAGGACGGCGACGCGCTTGCCGAGGAAGGAGCCGCCGACGGCGTCGCGGGCCAGCTCGACCATGTGGCCGCGGCGGCGCATGTTGATGGAGTCGACCTCGCGCAGGAAGGTCAGGGCCTGGTCGGCGCCGAGCTCGCCGGCCCGCGCCATGAACGCGCGGATGTCCTTGGGCAGGCAGCCCCCGCCGAAACCGATGCCGGCGCGCAGGAACTTCTTCCCGATGCGCTCGTCGTGGCCGATGGCCTCGGCCAGCTTCGCCACGTCACCGCCGGCGGCCTCGCAGACCTCGGCCATCGCGTTGATGAAGGAGATCTTCGTGGCGAGGAAGGAGTTGGCGGCGGTCTTGACGAGTTCAGCGGTGGGGAAGTCGGTGACGACCAGCGGGGTGCCCTCGCCCATGGGGGTCGCGTAGACCTCCCGCAGGACCTTCTCGGCGCGTTCGCCGTCGACCCCGATGACGATCCGGTCCGGGTGCAGGGTGTCCTGGACGGCGAAGCCCTCGCGCAGGAACTCCGGGTTCCAGGCGAGCTCGATCTCCTCGCCGGCCGGGGCGAGCGCGGTCAGCTTCGCGGCGAGGCGCTCGGCGGAGCCGACGGGCACGGTGGACTTGCCGACGACCAGGGCGGGCCGGGTCAGGTGCGGGGCGAGCGATTCCATGGCGGAGTCGACGTAACTCATGTCGCAGGCGTACTCGCCGTGCTTCTGCGGGGTGTTCACGCAGACGAAGTGGACGTCGCCGAAGGCGCCGACCTCCTCCCAGGAGGTGGTGAAGCGCAGCCGGCCCGTGGAGCCCGGCAGTCCGGCCACGTGCGCGGCCAGCAGTTCCTCCAGTCCGGGCTCGTACATGGGCACGCGCCCGGCGGCGAGCATGGCGATCTTTTCCGGCACCACGTCCAGTCCGAGCACCTCGAACCCCAGCTCGGCCATTGCCGCGGCGTGCGTGGCGCCGAGGTATCCGGTGCCGATCACAGTGATCTTGAGGGGGGCCATGAGTGCTCCTGGAGGTGCTGGGCCGTTCGCGGCAACCGAGCATAGTCGGGCCGGTGGCCGGGGATGCATTCCGGCGTCCGTCACCCGTCCGTCACCCGTCCTCCGCCCGGCGCTCACCCGTCCGCGGGCCGGCAGCCGGCCCGTTTCCGCCCGCCCGGAGCCGCGCCCGGGCCCCGCTGTCATGCAACTCACGTGCGACGCCCGTGTCGCGGTCGGCGGACGGACACTAAGCTTGGGCTACTTAACGGTAGTTAACACCACGCACCACCTGGGGAGTGAGAGATCTTGGCGGGTTCTGCCGACTTCGACCTGTACCGCCCGGCCGAGGAGCACGACATGCTCCGCGAGTCCGTCCGCGCGCTCGCCGAGGCGAAGATCATGCCCTTCGCCGCCGCGGTCGACGAGGAGTCCCGCTTTCCGCAGGAGGCCCTGGACGCCCTCGTCGCCAGCGACCTGCACGCCGTCCACGTGCCCGAGACCTACGGCGGCGCGGGCGCCGACGCCCTCGCCACCGTGATCGTGATCGAGGAGGTGGCCCGCGTCTGCGCGTCCTCCTCCCTCATCCCGGCGGTCAACAAGCTCGGCTCGCTCCCGGTGATCCTCTCCGGATCCGAGGAGCTCAAGGCCAAGTACCTCGGCCCGCTGGCCAAGGGCGACGCGATGTTCTCGTACGCCCTCTCCGAGCCCGACGCGGGCTCGGACGCCGCGGGCATGAAGACCCGCGCCGTGCGCGACGGGGACTTCTGGGTGCTCAACGGAGTCAAGCGCTGGATCACCAACGCCGGCGTCTCCGAGTACTACACGGTCATGGCCGTCACCGACCCGGAGAAGCGCTCCAAGGGCATCAGCGCCTTCGTCGTCGAGAAGTCCGACGAGGGCGTCTCCTTCGGCGCCCCGGAGAAGAAGCTCGGCATCAAGGGCTCCCCGACGCGCGAGGTCTACCTCGACAACGTCCGGATCCCCGCCGACCGCATGATCGGCGCCGAGGGCACCGGATTCGCCACCGCGATGAAGACCCTCGACCACACCCGCATCACCATCGCCGCCCAGGCACTGGGCATCGCCCAGGGCGCCCTGGACTACGCCAAGGGCTACGTCCAGGAGCGCAAGCAGTTCGGCAAGCCGATCGGCGACTTCCAGGGCGTGCAGTTCATGCTCGCGGACATGGCCATGAAGATCGAGGCCGCCCGCCAGCTGACCTACTCGGCCGCGGCCCGCTCGGAGCGCGTCTCCGGCGGCGGCCCGCACGAGGACCTCACGTTCTTCGGCGCCGCGGCCAAGTGCTTCGCCTCCGACGTGGCCATGGAGGTCACCACGGACGCGGTCCAGCTCCTCGGCGGTTACGGCTACACCCGTGACTACCCGGTGGAGCGCATGATGCGCGACGCGAAGATCACGCAGATTTATGAAGGCACGAATCAGGTTCAGCGGATCGTGATGGCAAGGAACCTGCCGTAAGGGCCTGACCCCGCCGGACGCGAGGTCCCCCGATCCCTGGTCGGGGGACCTCGCGTGGTCCGGCCGGCGGCGCACCCCCTAGGCTGTGCGCCGGTCGGCCCCGGGCACGGGGTTGCGGGGGCGGGGTCGCAGGGGGCGGGGAACAGGATGTCCGTAGAACGTCACATGGCAGGGATGCTCCAGCAGATCGCCCGCCAGCAGGACGTCGTCGAGATCGCCCCGCAGGGCACCGCGCAGAAGGCGGCCGCCCTGGCGCACGTGGCGGAGCAGTACGGCTACACGTACGGCTCGGCGTACAGGACCGGCTTCAAGAACTCGCTCGTCCAGGTCCGCATGTACCGGGACCCGCGGCCCGAGGCGCGCGTCCGCGAGGCGGCCACCATCACCGCCCATCCGCGGGCGGGCAACGGCGGGACGGTGCCGGGGCTGGCGCAGGGGTCGCTGAAGCCGCTACCCGAGGTGGCCGACTCCGTGGCCGTGCTCAAGGACCTCGTCACCTTCGACGTCATGGCCATGTACGTCGGAGACCGGCGCCAGAAGGTGGTGTGCTACCTCCTCTGCGCGGTCCTGCCCTTCCTCATGCTCCTCGACGACAAGTCGCCGTTCGAGGCGTTCCTCTCCGGCGGGCTGGTTGCGCTGCTCGCCACCGTGGCGTTCCAGGTGGGTGTGATCCGCCGCGCGAAGATCGCACGGCGGCTGACGGCCGCCGGGTTCCACGAGGTGCGCGACGAACGGGGCGCCCGGCGATTCCTGCGCCCGGGGCAGCAGTTGCCCGGCCACGCCAACCCGTTCACCGCCTGAGGCCCTGGCCTGCGGCGAAGACGACCGCACACATCGGACACCAGCCCCCTGGGGATCCCCCGGATGGGCTAAATTTGGACCTTCGTACGCCGGAACCGGTTGGGGAGAACGCAAATGACGGAAGCGATCCTGCTGGTCGGCGGACAGGGGACGCGGCTGCGCCCCGTCACGGTGAACACGCCGAAGCCGATGGTCCACACGGCAGGTGTTCCCTTCCTCGCCCACCAGATAGCCCGCGCCGCCGCCGCCGGCGTCACGCACATCGTGATGGCCACCTGCTACCTCGCCGAGGTCTTCGAGCCCTACTTCGGGGACGGATCCGACTTCGGCGTCCACCTGGAGTACGTGGTCGAGGACGAGCCGCTGGGCACCGGCGGCGCCATCCGCAACGCGGCGCGGCTGCTCACCGGCGGCCCGGACTCCTCGGTGCTGGTCTTCAACGGGGACATCCTCACCGGCCTGGACATCGCCGGGCTCGTCGAATCGCACAAGGCGGCCGACGCCGACGTCTCCCTGCACCTGGTCCGGGTCGACGACCCGCGCGCCTTCGGCCTGGTCCCCACCGACGCCCACGGGCGGGTGCTGGCCTTCACCGAGAAGCCGCAGACGCCCGAGGAGATCATCACCGACCAGATCAACGCCGGCTGCTACGTCTTCCGGCGCAGCGTGATCGACACCATCCCGGCCGGCCGGTCCGTCTCCGTGGAGCGCGAGACCTTCCCCGGTCTGCTCGCCTCCGGGGCCACCTTGCACGGGGTCACCGAGAACACGTACTGGATGGACCTCGGCAAGCCGGAGGCGATCATCCAGGCCTCCGCCGACCTGGTCCGCGGCGTCGTCCCCTCCCCGGCCGTCCCCGGACGCCGCGGCGAGTCCCTCGTCCTGCCCGGAGCCCACGTGGCGGCCGGGGCCAAGCTGTCGGGGGGCACCGTCGTGGGCGCCGGAGCCCGCATCGAGGCGGGTGCGGTCGTCCAGGGCTCCATCGTGCTGGCGGACGCGGTCGTCGGCCCCGACGCGCAGGTGTCCGCCAGCCTGATCGGCGCCGGCGCCTCGGTGGGCGCGCGGACCGTACTGGACGCCGCCGTCATCGGTGACGCAGCCGAAGTGGGGGCCGACAACGAGCTCCGCGCCGGCGCCCGGGTCTGGTGCGGGGCGCGGCTGCCCGACGCGGCGATCCGGTTCTCCTCCGACGCCTGAGCCGGACGGGCGCCCCGCCCAGGGGCGCCCGGCCTCGTGATCAGTTCCCGCGGACGGTGACCTTCTCGTCCTTCTGGATCTGCTGCACCAGCTGCTGCACCTTCGCCTTGTCCCAGACGAGGTTGCCGCCGCGCTGACCGGAGATCGGCATGTTCATGGACACGCCGTCACCGCCGCTGATGCCCTTCATCGCGAAGAACATCGACCCCATGTCGTACAGCCCCATGTCCTTGTCCACGATCAGCGTGTCCAGACCCGCGCCCAGCACCGGGTACAGCGCGAACGGGTTCAGGATCGTCGTCGGGGTCGCCGCCTGGCTCGCCAGCGCCGACAGGAACTTCTGCTGGTTCTTGGTCCGCTGGAGGTCCGACTCGGCGAAGGCGTAGCGGGTCCGTACGTAGGCCAGCGACTGCTCGCCGTTCAGCGTCTGGGTGCCCGCCTTGAAGTCGGCCCCGGACTTCTCGTCCTTGAACCCCTTCTCGATGTTCAGCTCCACCCCGCCCAGCGCGTCCACGATGTTCGCGAAGCCGGCGAAGCCGATCTCCGCGTAGTGGTCGATGCGCAGGCCGGTGTTGAACTCCACCGTCCGCACCAGCAGCTCCGGGCCGTCCTGGGCGTACGCGGCGTTCAGCTTGGTCCGCTTGCCCTTGCCCTCCCACTTCTTGCCCGACTCAGAGCCGACGAAGGACGGGATCTCCACGTCGGAGTCGCGCGGCAGGGAGATCATCGTGTTCCCGCTGGAGCACTTGGCGAGGATCATCATCGAGTCGGTGCGCTTGCCCTCGGCCGAGCCGGTGTGGAGCTTCTTCTTGTCCTCGGCGGACATGCCCTCACGGCTGTCGGAGCCCACGATCAGGTAGGTCGTGCAGTCGCCCTCCTTCGGGCGCTCGATGACCTTGGAGAGGTCGACCTCGCGGCGCACGTTGGAGTCGGCCCAGAAGTACGTGCCGATGCCCGTCACGAGCAGGCCCGAGACCAGCACGATCGAGCCGATCTTGATCCGCCGCCGCCAGTCCGGGGCCGGTCCCGCAGGCCCGGCCGGGCCGCCGGGGCCACCCGCTCCGTGCCCGCGCGGCCCGCCGGGCGGCTGGCCGCCGCCGTAGACCTGGCCGGTGTTGTAGCCGCTGTCGTAGCTGCCGTCGCTGTACGAGCCGTCCTGCTGCGGAGGCACGTAAGGGGCGCCGGCCGGCGGCTGGACCGGGCGGCGCGGGGGCTGCTGGGGCTGCACCGGCTGCTGCCGGGACGCCTGGGGGCCGGGGCCGGGCCGCTGGACGTGCCTCATCCGCCGTGCGCCTTCCGGCTCCGCCTGGCCGCTGCCGCGGCCGTACCCGTCATCGCGGCGGCCACGCTGGTCCTGCTCACCGCTCCACCCGTCCCAGTCACTCATGTGCCCAAGAATGCCTGGCAGGGAGGGTCGCCGAACACCCCCGGCGGCTGTTCGTACCGGTGCTGTTGCAGAGTCGATGCCCGCGGGCCGCACTTAAGCTGTCCCCATGACAGAGATACCGGGCGAGCTTGCGGGGAAGCCGATCTCGGCTTCCCGCACCACCCTGAGCCACATCATGACCGCCAACGACACCAACCTCCTGGGGACGGTGCACGGCGGAGTGATCATGAAGCTGGTGGACGACGCGGCGGGAGCCGTGGCCGGCCGCCACTCCGGGGGCCCGGCCGTCACCGCCTCCATGGACGAGATGGCCTTCCTGGCCCCCGTCCGGGTCGGCGACCTCGTCCACGTCAAGGCCCAGTGCAACTGGACCGGCCGCTCCTCCATGGAGATCGGCGTACGCGTCCTCGCGGAGCGGTGGAACGAGTCCACCCCCGCCACCCAGGTCGGCAGCGCCTACCTCGTCTTCACCGCGGTCGACGCCGACGGCAAGCCCCGCGAGGTCCCGCAGGTGATCCGGGAGACCGAGCGGGACGAGCGGCGCTACCAGGAAGCCCAGATCCGCCGCACCCACCGGCTCGCCCGCCGCCAGGCCATCCGCGACCTGCGGGAAGAGCGGTCCGCGCAGGGGCTGGACGCCGACGTCTAGTGCGCCCGCACCCGCGCCCGTACCCGTACCGGTACCCGGGCCCGTATCCCCACAGGTACACGTGTCAGGGTGAGCAAGTCCGCCCGGACCTGCCACCCCGCGCCCCCTGGAAGGCACCATGAAACGCCGCTCGGCCATACTCGCCGGCCTTGCCGGCCTCGCGGGCCTCACAGGCCTCGCCGCGACGGTCCCGACGATGCTGACGGCGGCCTCCCCGAAGGACCGCGCCGCCGGCGAAGCATCCCCGCAAGCCTCCCCGCAGCCCTCCGGCACGGAGCCGCCGCCGCAGATCCGCGTCATGCCCCTCGGCGACTCGACGGTCGCCGGCTCGGGAAGCGCCCAGCGCGTCGGCTACCGGCTGCCGCTGCAGCTCCTGATCTCCGGCCGGTCCGGGTACACCGTCGACTTCGTGGGCTCCCAGGAGCGCGGCCCCATGGCCGACAACCAGCACGAGGGCCACCCCGGCTACACCATCGACCGGATCCGTGCCGGGGTGGACCGGTGGATCAAGACCTACAGGCCGGACGTGGTCCTGCTCTCGGTCGGTCTCAACGACCTGAACCTGGGCGACGACCCGGAACTCGCGGCGGATCAGGCCGCGGACCTGGTGGACCGGATCTTCGCCCTGCGCCCCGGGATCACCGTCATCATGCAGGGCGTGGTCCCCACGACCCCCGGGTCCAGGCGCCAGGGCCTCACCGCGCAGATCGGCACGTACAACCAGCGGCTCAAGCGGATGGAGGGGGAGCAGCAGGCGGCGGGCAGGCACTTCAGGTTCGTCAAGGCCCCCTGGCTGATGCCCCTGGAGCGGGCCGACGCCTCCCGGCCGGCCGAGCTCAACGACGGCCTGCACCCGAACGACAGCGGGTACGCGAAGGTGGCGGACGCCTTCTTCGGGGCCCTGGAGCAGGCCCACGCGGACGGCTGGTTCGGCTGAGGGCCTGCGGGCGTCCCGCCTCCGGGCCGCGCGCCCGCCCACCGGTCCGTCCGCGGCCCGGCGGTCCGTACCGGCTCCGGTGGCCCGTAGCGGCTCCGGTGGCCCCTAGCGGCTCCGGTCAGGAGCCGCCGCAGACCACCTGGTCACCGGTGACCACACCGAACTCGCCCTGGTACGGATCCTCCGCGCGCACCGCCACCACCTTGCGGTAGTCGGCGCCCGCGATCACCACGACGGTCCGCCCCTGCCCCCGCACGGCCCGCATCTCACTGCCGGGCAGCGCGGTGGACACCGTACGGGCCGACCGGTCCCAGCGCGGGTCGTACGTGATCACCGTGCGCTTGACGTCCCGGCTCGCGCCGTTGCCCGGAGCCCGGGTGGTGTCGAAGCCGGTGGCGCGCAGCGCCGAGTCCACCCGGGTGCCCAGCCCGTCGATCCGGGTGCCGTTCTCCACCTGGACCCGGACCTGCCCCGGGGGCACGTCCACCGGCACCGCGGGCTGCCGCCGCACCGGCTTGCCGGCGGCGGGGGCCGCGGGCGGGGCCATCGGCCGGTCCTCGCGCAGCGCCTGGAAGAGCTTCGCGGCCTTCCCCTCGTCCCATTTCACGGTGGAGCCGATGCCCTTGACCGGGAAGGAGGGGTTGCCGACGGGCACGGAGGCGAACTCCGAGGAGGACGGGGTGAAATCGCGCATCGCCTGCCCGAGCGCCAGCATCTGCTCCGAGCCGAAGCCCTTGTCGGCCCGGACCGAGCTCAGCAGGGTGGAGCTGACCTGCTTGAACTTCACGGGGTTGAGCAGCACCCCGCCCCCGGTGGCCTGCTTGATCAGGGCGGCGATGAACCGCTGCTGACGCTGCATCCGGCCCAGGTCCGAGGCCCCGTCGACATGGCGCGAGCGCACGTACTGCAGGGCCTGGCCGCCGCTGAGCCGGTGGGTGCCGGGGAGCAGGTCGAGGCCCGTGTTGGGGTCGTGCATGGTCTTGGCGGTGCAGATCTCCACGCCGCCCATGGCGTCGACCGTCTTCATGAAGCTGGTGAAGTCGACCTCCAGGTAGTGGTCGATCTTCACGCGGGTCATGTTCTCGACGGTGCGCACGGTCAGCTGGGGCCCGCCCTCGGCGTAGGCGGCGTTGAGCTTCACGGGGTGGGCCCCGTGCGGTTTGCCGCTGGAGCCGTCCACGTGCTCGGGCAGCTCCACGAAGCTGTCGCGGGGGAGGCTGACCACACTGGCCCGTGCCCGGTCCGCCGAGAGGTGGACCAGCATGACGGTGTCGGTGCAGTGGCAGGGCGCGCCGCCCAGGCGGTACTCGCGCTTCTCCTCGGCGGTGATCTTGTCGCGGCCGTCGGTGCCGACGAGCAGGAAGTTCACCCCGTGCCCGGCCTGCGGGCGGTTCTTCATGTCCTTGAAGGGGTCCACGCGCTGGATCCCGGTGTCCAGCCCGGTCATCACGGCGTGCCCGAGGGCTCCCGAGCCCAGGACGAGCACCGACAGCCCCGCCGCGAGCCGGACCCCCCAGCGGGGTCTGTCCGCCGGCCGCTTCCCGCCCGCCCGGGGCCCGGCCGGACCGCCTGGCCGCGGCGCGCGCTGCGACGGCCGGGCGGACCGGGCGGGCAGGGCGGGTCGGGTGGGACGGTGCGGCTGGGGCACGGGGGACACCTCGCACGTTCGGCAGATTCGTCAGAACAGTAGGTCCATACGATCAGCCGCTGTCCGTACTGCTCATCCGGCGCGCACCGGGTTCCCCCGTACGCGGTAACGTGACACCGATACCCGACCTTGAAGGACCACATGCCCGCCCAGCAGCCCGCAGTCTCGGTGATCATGCCGGTACTCGACGAGGAGCGCCATCTGCGCGACTCGGTCCACCACATCCTCGGACAGGAGTACGGGGGTGAAATGGAAGTGGTGATCGCCCTCGGTCCGTCCAAGGACCGGACCGACGAGATCGCCGCCGAGCTGGTTCGGGAAACCGCGTCCAACGAACGCGCCCGGGTCCAGACCGTCCCGAACCCCACCGGCCGCACCCCCGCCGCCCTCAACGCGGCCATCCAGGCCTCGCGCCACCCGATCGTCGTCCGCGTGGACGGCCACGGCATGCTCTCCCCGAACTACATCGCCACCGCGGTCCGCCTCCTGGAGGAGACCGGCGCGCAGAACGTCGGCGGCATCATGCACGCCGAGGGCGAGAACGCCTGGGAGGACGCCGTCGCCGCCGCGATGACCTCGCGCATCGGCGTCGGCAACGCCGCCTTCCACACCGGTGGCAAGGCCGGCCCCGCCGACACCGTCTACCTCGGCGTGTTCCGGCGGGAGGCCCTGGAGGCCGCCGGCGGGTACAACGTGGAGTTCATCCGCGCCCAGGACTGGGAGCTGAACTTCCGCATCCGCGAGGCCGGCGGGCTGATCTGGTTCTCGCCGGAGCTGAAGGTCCAGTACCGGCCGCGGCCCTCCGTACGGGCACTCGCCAAGCAGTACAAGGACTACGGGCGCTGGCGCCACGTGGTGGCCCGCTACCACTCGGGCTCCATCAACCTGCGCTACCTCGCCCCGCCGGCCGCCGTCTGCGCGATCGCCGCAGGGCTGGTCGTCGGAGCGGCCGTCACCCCGTGGGCCTTCGTCATCCCGGCGGGCTACCTCGCGGCGATCACCGCCGGCTCCGTACCGGCCGGCAAGGGGCTGTCGCTGAAGGCGCGGCTGCGGATCCCCGTCGCCCTGGCGACCATGCACATGTGCTGGGGCTACGGCTTCCTGACCAGCCCGCGCTCGCTCGCCGCCAAGGTCATCGCGAGCCGCCGCCCGTCGGTGAGCCGGGACGCCGCCGAGCTCTGAGCCCCGTACAACACGAAAGGGGTGACCCGGTCCGACGAGGACCGGGTCACCCCTTTCGGCGTTCGGGGGTGTCGGCCCCTCAGCTCACCACTGGTACGGCTTGTAGATGTCCATGCAGCTGGTGTCCGTTCCATTGAGCACGTCCGCGGACTCGGGGACGTCTCCGGCCTGGGGCGGCGCCTGCTGCGGGTAGACGTTGCCCTCGCGCCAGTCCGCGCCCACCAGGACCGTGATCTTGGTTGCCGCGGCCGACTTCTGCACGGAGGTGACGGGGATCCCGAGGGCCGTGGCCACGGCCTGCGCGTCGCCGGCCTGGGCGTCCGTGGCGTAGCGGACGACCGTCGCCTTCTCCGGGGTCAGCGCACCGTCCGGCTTGGCCAGCGCGAACCCCTTGGAGACCAGCTGGCCGGCGATGGCCGTGGCCCGCTTGGACACCGCCTGTGCCCCGCTGCCCGTTCCGTTGACCACCTTTACGGCGAGCTTCGCGGGGTTGGAGGACGGCGGCGCGGAGGACGGCTGCGGGGTCGGCTCGGTGGAGGGAACGGGCGATCCGCTCCCGGTCGGCGCCGGTTCGCCGTTCTTGTCCATGGCGACGTCCGTGCGCAGCAGGTCCCACACCTTCGGGGCGTCCGTGGGGTTGAGGATCAGCCGGTCCTTGTCGCTCGGCGCCTGGAGCACCGGGATCGTGGTCGACGTGATGCGGTTGACCGGCACGTCCTTGAGCAGCAGGGCGAGGTCGAGGAGCTTCTTGACCGTCCCGATCTCCTCCGACACCTGCAGTGCCTTCGTCGCCGCCTCCGCCAGGCCGGTGAGGCGGGGGAGGTCGGTGAAGGCGTTCTGGCTCTTGAGGCCGCGCATCATCGAGTTCATGTACATGTGCTGCGCCTTGGCGCGGCCCATGTCGCTGTAGAAGGAGTGCCGGGTGCGCAGCCACTGGAGCGCCTGCTCGCCCTGGACCCTGGTGGTGCCCGCCTTCAGCTTGAGGCCGGAACCGCCCGTCCCCGAACCGGGCTTCGACTGGTCGAAGACGTTCTGGTTGACGCAGACGTCGACGCCGCCGATCGCGTCGGCCATGCTCACGACACCGACGAAGTCGATCATCATCCAGTGGTCGATGTAGACGTTGGTCATCTTCTCCCAGGTGGCCAGGGTGCAGCCGGGCCCCCCGTTCGCGAGACTCTCGTTGATCATCGTCCTGGTGGCTTTGTACTTCGTGCCCGTCTTGGGATCGGTGCACTCCGGGATGTCCACGATGGTGTCGCGCGGCACGGAGGTGACCGAGGCGTTCTTCCGGTCGGCGGATATGTGGATCAGCATCTGCACGTCGGCCCGCGCGGGGTCGCCGATCTTGTCCCAGCCCCCGCCGAGCTTCGCGTTCTCCTCGTCCCGGACGTCCGAGCCGAGCATCAGGATGTTGATCGGACGCCGGCCCGCGGCGTCGGCCTCGGACTTGGCGACCCCGCTGTCACCGCTCATGCGCTGGCCGCTGCGGATGTTGCCGTTGAGGTGGCGGTAGTAGAGGTAACCGGCCGCCGCCGTCCCGAGTATGAGCAGCGCCACGATGGAGGCCGCCCAGCGCAGTGCGCGGCGCCGTCCCCGCCGGGCCGGGCGCTTGCCGCCGCCCGCGCCCCCGCCGCCGCGGCGGCCGGAGCCCGACCTCGGCGCCGGTACGGCACTGGTGGCCGTCGGACGGGTGCCGGCGGCGGATATGCCGTCGCCGGCCCGGCCCGGCGCCCCCTCCCCATGCACGCTGCTGTGCCTCACGCGTCCCCCATCACGATCATTCTGTGTCGGTATTGTGCCGGTCCGATGTGTTCCGGCACGTCATTTCGTGACCGCGGAGGGCCGGTCGGCCCGCCTGTCGGTCACTTGGCGCAGACGGCCTTGTCCGCCTCGACCCGCTGGACGCCTTCCGGCGCCTGCTGCGGCGCCGTCATGGAGACCCCCGCCCCCTTGAAGTCCGCGCCGAGCGTCAACTTCATCGGCGTCTTGGGCGCGGCGTCGGCCGTGCCCACCTTCAGTGCCGTCGCCGGCAGCCCCATCATGTCCGCCAACGCCCTGGCCTGATCGGCCTGGTTGGGCGCGTACTCCAGCTGCGTGGCATCCACCTTGGCGGGTGCGTTGCCCAGGTTGCTGGACTTGAGCACCCCCTTGGTGTTCTGCAGCCAGTTGAGCGTGCCGGACGCGGATCCGGCCGGGCCGCCGCCGTTGAGGACGTCCACCCGGACGTCCTTGGCCGCCGCGCGGGGGCCCTGCATCAGGGCGTCCAGCTGGGCCTTCGCGTCCGATGCCGCGGCGTCCTTCGCGGCCTGTTCCTTCTTCTCGACCTCGGTGAGGGAGACGTCCCCGCGGATCATCTGCAACAGCGGTTCGGCCTGCGTCTGGTTGACCACCACGGTGGCCTTCACCTTTTCCGCCGGATTGTCGAGCACCGGAAGCGTGGTGAAGGTGATGTTCTTGAGGTCGATGTTCTTCAACTCGCCCGCAAGATCAGTGAGTTTTCCGATCGACCCTATGCCCGAATCCACGCTCAGCGACTTCGTGGCGGCTTCCGCGAGGGAGAGGAACTTCTTCGGACTCGTCAGCGTTTCCTTGGACTTCATCTCGCGCATCATCGAACCGAGGAACTGCTGCTGGGTCTTGATGCGGTCCAGGTCGCTCTCGTTGCCGAAGGCGTGCCGGGTCCGTACGAAGGCCAGTGCCTGCTCGCCCTGCAGCCGGTGCTCGCCCGCCGTCAGCTTGAGCTTGGAGTCCTTGTCGTTGACGTCCTTGGCCACGCAGACCGGCACCCCGCCGACCGCCGTGCTCAGGTTCTTCACCGCGTTGAAGTCGGCCATCATGAAGTGGTCGATCTGGATCCCGGTGAGCTCCTTGACCGTGCGCATCGTGCAGCCCGGGTCGCGGCCCGCCTGCCCGAGGCTGGTGTTGAAGCGGGCCCCGCGCTCGGCGGGGATGTCCTTCGTCGAGCCGTCCGGCTGCTTCGTGGGGCAGACCGGCACGTTGGTGATCAGGTCGCGGGGGATGGACAGCGCCGTGGCGTTGGAGCGGTCCTTCGAGACGTGGAAGAGGATCGTCGTATCGGCGTGGCCGACGCTGCCGGCGTCCCCGTACCCCTCGTTGCCCGCACCGCTGCGCTTGTCCGTGCCGATGACCAGGATGTTGATCGGCTGGTCCTTCCTGAACCCGCCGCTCGTGCCCGCGTCGCCGACGTCGGTGACCACGATGTTGCCGTTCAGGTGCTCGTAATAGAGGTACCCCGCCACCGAGGCGCCGATCAGCAGCACCGCCAGGGTGCCGCCCGTGATGGTCAGGGCCCGTTTGCGGCCCCCACCGCCGACTTTGCGCGAACGCCCGCCGCGGCGGCCGCCGGGAGGGGGAGCGCCACCGCGGCGCGGTCCGGGGACCGCGGGGGACGGGGCGGCGGGGGAGCGGGGAGGAACGGGGGCCCTGCGGGGCGCCGCGCGGGGGACGGACCGCTGCGAGGGTGCTTGCGCAGCGGAATCTTCCAGTCGCAGCTCGTAGTTGCCGGTGCGGGGGTTGAGTACCCACTGGTCTGCGGGGTCGATCTCGTCGGCCCGTCCACGGCTTTGCGCATCCACGGTTTGCTCGAATCCTCCGTCGGTGCTTCGCGACGCGCCTCCCCCGGGCGCACGGTCAACGATCCGGCTGCTGGCACACGGCCTCTGTGCTGGCCGGGCGCCGGATCGCTCACCTTATCCGGACAGGTTCGCCGCAAACCATGCTGGTGATGAATTCCACGCACTTACAACGGGGCAATCGCCTCAACAAGCTCGGCCCGGACACCGGCTTTTGGGATTGCTTTACCGGCAGTCGGCCACGCCGGCCGTGGTACCGGTGAACGTGGGGACGGGGGTGGAGGGCTCCGCGGTTCCCGGGCGGCCCGTTTCGGCGCGCGCCTCGTCGTCGGCCGCCGCCTCCTCCCGCTCCGCGTCCGGCCGGGAGACCGGAGCGGGCGCGGCCTTGGCCTTGGCCGCGGGCGGGGCGATGGTGAGCGGCTGGTCCGCCCGCAGCCGCTGGAAGAGCTGGGTGGCGTCCGGCTGGCGCAGTTCGTCCCGGTTCGCGTCGGCGAAGTACGGCCTGCGCGGCACCGTGAGGAACTTGATCTGGTCGGTCGGGATGTCGCGTACGCCCCGGACCAGTTCGTACAGCCCCCGCAGCGAGGCCAGCCCCGGGTCGGTGGTCACCGAGGAGGTCGCCGCGTCCAGCAGCGGGTACAGCCGCGCCGGATTGAGCAGCACCCCGTTGCTCTGCACCTTCTTGACGAGCGACCCGAGGAACGCCTGCTGGCGCTCCATCCGCTCGGTGTCGCTGCCGTTGCCCAGGCTGTGGCGGGCCCGTACGAAGCCCAGCGCCTGCTCGCCCTGCAGGGTCTGGCGGCCCGCCGGCAGCTTCAGCTTGGCCTCGGTGTCGTCCACCGGCCGCTTCAGGCAGACCTCCACCCCGCCGATGGCGTCCACCATCTTCTTGAAGCCGTTGAAGTCCAGCACCATGTGGTGATCCACCCGGATCCCGGTCATGGCCTCGACCGTACGGATCGTGCAGGCGGTCCCGCCCCACTCGAAGGCCCAGTTGAACTGGGCGAACTGCTCCCTGGTGCGGTTGCCGTCAGGCTTCAGGCACGCGGGTATCTCCGTCATCAGGTCCCGCGGTATCGACACCATCGTCGCGCTCTTCCGGTCCGCCGGCAGGTGCAGCAGGATCGTGGTGTCCGAGCGCTGCGTGCCCTCGTCCTGCCCGTACGGGGCGTTGCCCGCGCCGCTGCGCGAGTCCGAGCCGATCAGCAGGATGTTCTGGGCGCCGCCCGCCAGGTGGGCCGGGCGCTCCTTGTCGTAGCGCCGCAGCTCGGCGGCGGCGGAGGTGTCCTCGGAGATGTTCCCGTCGAGCTTGGAGTAGATCCACCAGCCCGTGCCCGCCCCGACGACGACCAGCAGGCCGGTCCCGAGCCCGATCCAGCGCAGCAGCCGGCGCCGCCTGCGGCCGTTCGGAGGCTTCTCGCCCCCGGCCGCATCGGTGCCGCCCGGTATGCCCGCGCTGTCCCTCACTCGCGTTCCGTCCCCTCACCCGAACCGGTACGGGCCGTACGGGTGAGTACGGCCTGTGCCGATCCTGCCCCCGGGGGCTGGATGCGGCCCGGGGGCGCGGCCCTGTATAGGGCCATGTGGGTGACAAATCGGTCAGATCCGGCGTTGGGCGGTGTGGGTGACGGCGGGGCCGCGCCGGATCAGGCCGTGTGGGTGACCCGCTCGCTCTCGATCCGCTGGGCCAGCGCGCCGTCCGCCAGCCCCTCGGCATTGCGGCACAGCACCACGGAGCCGCCCGTGGCCAGCGCCGCGTAGAGCCCGGCCGAGAGACCCTCCCAGCTGTCGTAGCCCTGGCGGGACAGCACCCGAGCCCCCTCGCCGAAGCCGAGCTTCACCGCGTCCTCGCGGGCCCGCTCGCAGATCCCCGCGTACGAGAGCTCCTCGCCGCCGACCACCAGCCCCGGGCCGTCCGCGTCCACCGGCTGGAAGGGCGCGAAGCGGTCGCCCTGCCCCGGCACCTCCACGGCGTAGTCGGCGAACCCGGCCGGCGGCTGCGGGAAGCGTCCGCCCAGCGGCCGCAGCGCGAGCGCCACCCGCTCGCCCGAGCACGCGGCGGCCTCCTCCAGGGTGTCCGGCCCGCTCACCACCAGATCGGCGCCGGCCGGATCCCCGCCGACCTCGGCGACGACCCCGACGGAGGCGCAGGCGAGCAGCCACACGGCGCTCTGCCAGTGCGCGGGGAGCAGCAGGGCGAGCCGGTCGCCGGGCTCGGCGCCCAGGTCGCCCTGGAGCAGATTGGCGGTCTTGGCCACCCAATTGGCGAAGGTGGCGACGGACAATTCGACGCGCTCGCCCGTGGCGTCGTCGTAGAAGGTGACGAGCGGGCGGCCGGGATCGGCGGCGAGCGCGGATCGCAGCAGGTCGGCAGGGGTGCGGTCAGTGGCGTTCACGGACCAGAGCCTACGCGGGGCGGCCCGCCCCCCTCCTCCGTACGGCCGCAGCACGATCCCCCGTACGGAGGAGGGGTATCACCGCCGGGGCCGGACGGTACGTCAGTTCTCGGATGGCGCGGGCCCGCGGCAGTCCCCAGCATCCTTTCCATGCGTGCATTCCTTGCTTCCTCCATCGGCGTCGCGACGGCTGCCGCACTGGCCCTGCCGCTCGCGCTCTCCTCCACGGCCCTCGCCCACCCGGCGGCGACGCAGCCATCGGCCCGGGCGGACTCGGCAGCCCCCGCGGCCCCAGCCGGATCCACCCAGTCCCTGCCGCTCGTCCCCGTGGGACCCGCGGCGGACCGAACCCCCGGCGTCCCCGGCATGAGCACCTCGCCCCGGCTGCCCGAGACGCGCGGCCTGTCGGCGCGCGAGGTCAAGACCTTCTCCCTGGTCGGCGTCGTCTGGGACGACGCGAGCACCCACCTCGACGGCCGCGTCCAGGTCCGCACCCGCTCGGTGGCCACCTCGGACTGGTCCGAATGGCAGGACGTCGACACCCACAACAGCGAACACGCCGCCGACCCCGACACGGTCGAACGCGGCTCCGGCCGGGTCCGCGGCAGCACCGCCCCCCTGTGGGTCGGACAGTCCGACGGCATCGAGGTCCGCGTCCAGGCGGAACCGGGCGGCCGCGTGGTGAGCAGCGGGCTCCCGACGGGCATGCGCATCGAACTGGTGGACCCGGGAGACACGACCCGCCCCCAGTCGGACGCGAAGAACGGCAACGCGGGAGAAGCCTCGCCCGTCGTCGACGACGACGACAAGGGGGAGCTGGCCCTCCTCCCCGGCATGACCATGGAGATGGCGGAGTCCTCCTCCGCCAACGTGCCGATGGCCCCCCTGGGAGCCCAGGAGATCCCCGCCCTCAACAAGGCCGACTCCACCGCCGACGCGGTCCTCGTCGACGAGGCGCTCGCGGCCGCCCCGTACATCGGCCCGCGCCCGAAGATCGTCACCCGGCTGGGATGGGGCGCGGACGAGAGCCTGCGCGAGAAGGGCTTCGTCTACACGAACACGGTCAAGGCCGCCTTCGTCCACCACACGGCCTCGGGCAACAACTACGCCTGCAAGGACGCCCCGGCCGTCCTGCGCAGCCTGTACCGCTACCACGTGGTCAGCAGCGGCTGGCGCGACATCGGCTACAACTTCGCCGTCGACAAGTGCGGCACCGTCTACGAGGGCCGGGCGGGCGGAGTCGCCAAGGCGGTGCTCGGCGCGCACACCATGGGCTTCAACACGGACAGCATGGGCGTGGCGGTCATCGGCACCTTCGCCTCCACGGCGCCCCCCAAGGCGGCGGTCGACGCGGTGGCCCGCCTCACGGCCTGGAAGCTGGGCCTCTTCGGAGCGGACCCCCGCGCGAAGACCACCCTCCGCTCGGGCGGCGGCAACCTCTACGCCAAGGGCAGCAACGTCCGCCTGAACGTCATCTCGGGCCACCGCGACGGCTTCGCCACGGAATGCCCCGGCCGCCACCTCTACACCCAACTCCCCCCCACCCGAACCGCCTCGGCCAAACTCCAGGGCCGCCCCTGATCCCTTCTCAACACGCCGCGCACCTTTCTGACGCGTCCCTCGCACGGTCCGGCCCTGGCGGGCCTCCCCGGCTTCGGCCCGCTGCGCCGGACTCCGTCCGGCGGTGGCCGGACGGGGCTTCCGCCACTGCCGTCGCGGCGTGGGGCCGGTGGGCGGGTGTGGCTGGCTTGGCCCTGCGGGGCGAGTTCCCCTACCCGCCCTTCGCCCGTTCCCCGGGCTCGGCCCGGACCCTTGCCGCGTGCGGCGCCGTTGCCGGGGGCCAGCCCCCGGAACCCCCGCTCCTCAAACGCCGGAGGGGCTGGAATTGCCCTGCGGGCAATCCAGCCCCTCCGGCGTTTGAGGAGCGGGGTCTGGGGCGGAGCCCCAGGGGGTCCGGGCGCAGCCCGGGACCCCTTCCAGCCCGTCCGGTGTTAGAGGACCGGTGTCCAGGCGGCGCCCGGGGACACACTCAGCCTCGCCGGCGTTTGAGGCGCGGGTCCGGGCGGCGCCCGGGGAACGGTGGAAGGGCGGGTAGGGGACGGCCCCGCAGGGCTACGCTCAAGGCATGGCCGGCCGCTACGACCCACTCACCCGCACCGCGATCCGCGGCGGCCGCACCACCGTGCCCGACCCCACCCCGGCGGCGCCCCAGGGCACGGACGGCCCGGGCACCAGCCCGAGCGACGGCCCGGCCCCGGGCCCGCGCACCAGCCAAGCCCCCGGCTCAGCCCCCCGCACAGCCCCCCGCCCAGGAACCCGCACCTGGACCCCACCCGGCCCGGTGGACCTGGGCCTCATCCTCGGCCCCCTCAGACGCGGCCCCGCCGACCCCACCTTCCGGGCCACCGCGGGAGCGGTCTGGCGGGCCAGCCGCACCCCCGCCGGCCCGGCCACGCTCCGTGTCGCGCGGGACGGGACCGAGGTGACCGCCACCGCCTGGGGCCCCGGCGCCGACTGGATCCTCGACGGCCTGCCCGAGCTGCTCGGCTCCGCCGACGACCCGGCCGCCTTCGTCCCCCGCCACCGCCTCGTGCACGCCAGCCACCGCCGTCGCCCGGGCCTGCGCCTGACCCGCACCGGCCTGGTCCTGGAGTCCCTGATCCCGACGGTCCTGGAACAGAAGGTCACCGCCGACGAGGCGTACCGCGCCTGGCGCCGCCTCGTACGCCAGTACGGCGAACCGGCTCCGGGCCCGGGCCCGGACGGAGGCGGCCGCGGCGCCGGCAGCACCCTCTACGTCATGCCCGACCCCCGCACCTGGACCCTCATCCCCTCCTGGGACTGGCACAAGGCCGGAGTCGACTCCAAGCGCTCGGCCACCATCGTCCGCGTGGCCCGCCACGCCGCCCGCCTCGAAGAGGCCACCGCCATGGACCTGCCGGCGGCCACCGCCCGGCTGGAGGCGATCCCCGGCATCGGCCCGTGGACCTCCACCGAAACCCTCCAGCGCAGCAACGGCGCCGCCGACGCCGTCACCACCGGCGACCTCCACCTGCCCGGCATCATCGGCTACGCCCTGGCCGGGGACCGGGACGCCGACGACGCCGCCATGCTGGAGCTCCTCGCCCCCTACGCCGGCCAGCGCCACCGCGCGGCCCGGCTCGTCCTCCTGGCCGGCGCCGCCCCGCCCCGCCGGGCCCCGCGGATGCCCCGGAGCGACATCGGCAAGCTCTAAGTGCCGATCGGCCCCCGCAGGGTCACCGCACCTCGATGAACTCCTCCGCAGCCCGCCCCGCCCGCTCCGCCGGAGCGACCGCGGCGTGGCCCACGGCCACCGCCCCCATCGGATCCCAGTCCTCCGGAAGCCCGAGCACCTTGCGCACCAAGTCCCGGCAGAACATCGTCGAGGACACCCACGCGGAGCCCAGCCGCTCCCCGGCCAGCGCGACCAGGAAGTTCTGCACGCCCGCGCCCATCGCGACGACGAACATCTCCCGCTCCGCCGCGTCCCGCCGGGCGTGCCCGTAGTCGTGCGCGCCGTCGGTGACCAGGCAGGGCACCACCAGGTACGGCGCGGCCCGCAGGACGTCGCCCCGCCGGACCCGCTTCGCGATGGACTCCTCGGACTTCCCGTCCCGCCGCAGGTCATCGATCCAGGCGTCCCGCATCGCGTCCAGCAGCTCCAGCCGCGCACCCGCCGATTCCAGCAGGACGAACCGCCACGGCGTCGTGTGGTGCGGGGCCGGTGCCGTGACGGCGGCCGCCACCGCGCGGCGCACCGCGCCCGGGTCCACCGGCTCGGACGTGAAGGCCCGTACGGTACGCCGCTGCGTCACGGCTTCCCGTACCGCCTCCGAGGTGCCCAGCCGGAACATGTCGTCGGCCGGCGAGCGCACCAGGTCGGCCGCCGAGGACCCCTCGCCCAGTACGTGCGCCAGCCCGCGCACCACCGCCACCGGAAGGCCCTCGGCCTTGCCCTTGACCAGGTCGCCGGCGGCGGCCAGCTCATCGGCGGTCGCGACGACCGTCGCGCTCAGCGGGTTCCCGTGGGCGTCGGTGCCGCCGCGCAGGTCGTCCAGGACCCGTACGCCGGCCGAGCCGATCGCCACGTCGGTGAGCCCGGTGCGCCACGGCCGCCCGAAGGTGTCCGTCACGATCACGCCCACGTCCACGGAGAGCAGCTCCCGCAGGCCCGTCCGGATCGCGGCGGCCGAGGCGTCGGGGTCCTCGGGCAGCAGCAGGACGGTGCCGGCCTCGGTGTTCGAGGCGTCGACCCCGGCCGCCGCCATGACCAGCCCCTGCCGGTTCTCCACGATCCGCAGGGTCCCGCGGCGCGCGACGACCCGTACGGTCTCGGCGTCGATCGCCTCCTCGCGCGAATCGGCGCGGACGATCCGGCCCTCCGCCTTGGAGACGATCTTCGAGGTGACGAGCAGGACGTCGCCGTCCCACAGCTCCGGCCCGGCGGCGGCGATCAGCGCCGCCAGGTCGTCCCCGGGCCGCACCTCGGGGATCCCGCCGAGGGCCCGGACCTCGTACGAGGGCACGTGCGGGGCGGTCACCGGGAGGCCTCCGCCAGTTCCAGCGCGGCCCGCGCCATCTCCGCGGTGGCGGCCAGGTCGGTCATCATCAGCGGGACCGCCCGGCAGGTGATGCCGGCGGCCTCCACCGCAGCGACGGAGTCCGCGTCGGCGGTGTCGACGAGCCAGCCGTCGAGCAGCTCGGTGCCGTAGTGCAGGGCGACGGCCGAGGCGGTGGACTCGACGCCCACGGCGGCGAGCACCTTGTCGGCCATCCCGCGCACGGGGGCGCCCCCGACGATGGGGGAGAGGCCCACCACGGGGGCCGCGGCGGCGGCCACGGCCTCGCGGATGCCGGGTACGGCGAGGATGGTCCCCACCGACACCACGGGGTTGGACGGCGGGAAGAGGATCACGTCGGCGGCCGCGATGGCCTCCAGGACTCCGGGCGCGGGCTTGGCCTGCTCGGCGCCCACGGGGACGACGGCCTCGGCGTCCACCGCGGCACGCATCCGGACCCAGTACTCCTGGAAGTGGATGACCCGGCGCTCGCCGCTCTGGGAGTCGGTGATCGCGACGTGCGTCTCGACGCGGTCGTCGGACATGGGGAGCAGCCGGACGCCGGGCTGCCAGCGGTCGCAGAGGGCTTCGGTGACGGCGCTGAGCGGGTAGCCCGCACCGAGCATCTGCGTACGGACGATGTGGGTGGCGAAGTCGCGGTCACCGAGGCCGAACCAGGTCGGTCCGACCCCGTACGCGGCCAGTTCCTCCTTGACGGTGAAGGACTCGTCGGTGCGGCCCCATCCCTGGTCCTCGTTGATGCCACCGCCGAGGGTGTACATCACGGTGTCCAGATCGGGGCAGACCTTGAGCCCGAACAGGTGAATGTCGTCACCGGTGTTGCCGATGACCGTGATGTCCGCGTCGGGAACGGCGGACTGGAGACCTCGGAGGAAACGGGCGCCGCCGATGCCGCCGGCCAGAACAACAATGCGCATGCCGACAGTCTCTCAGCCGCAGGCCGATCCCCTGAGGGGTGGTGGTCGGGCGACGGGGCGGGACCGTCAGGCGGGCAGACGGCCTAGACGGAGAGGGCCTCGGGCCGGGCCGGAGAGCAGCTGTGCATCGGCATCTCGGTCAGGCCGGGGAAGTACACGTGCAGGCTGACGGCCCCGTCGAGGCTGTCGTTCTGCACCTCGTGGGCGTAGCCGGGGGCGAAGACGCGCTGGGAGCCGGCGCCGAGGGCGAGCGGGCCGCGGGCGGTGTGCTCGGTCAGCTCGCCGTCCAGGACGGTCAGCACGCCGGAGGAGGCGCCGTGGTCGTGCAGGCCGCTGCCCTGGCCGGGGACCCAGCTCAGCAGCCAGACCTCGTAGCCGGGGCCGGTGCGCAGCCGGTGGTACCAGCGGGTCGTGGCGTCGTACCGGACCAGGTGCTCCCACTCGGAGCGGTCGGCGGCGATGGAACGCGCGAGGCCCACGAACTCGGCGACGGTGGCCGGGTGCTCGCGGGCGGGCTGCAGGAGGTGCTGTACGGAGAGGATGTCGCCGGCGATCTGGAGGTCGCTCTCGACCATCGCGGTGGATGCATCGGCGGATGCATCGGTGGTGGGGGTGGTGTTCAGGGTGTTGGTGCTGTTCATCGGGGGGTTCCTCGACGGATGTCAGTCGTGCGGCGGTTGCTGTGGGGGCGAGCTGGAGCTCAGGGGAGCCGGAGCTCCCGAGGCATCAACAGCTGCAACAGCAACAGCGAACCTGGGCAGCGCACAGGAACCCACGAATGGGGGTCCGGGTGGCGGCTGAGGGCGCTGACATGGCTACAAGAAGACCGGGTGGGGGGCCGGACTGTCAACCCAATGTCCGATTTGGTAGAAAAGTTTCACCTCATCCGGTTACCGTGCGCGGAGAAAGGTTTGTGCAGTCAGTGTCAGGGGATGTGGCGCTTCGAGTCGTGCCGCATCCCGCTGTGGCGGCTCTCAAACCCGTAAAGACGTGCGATGTCGTTCTGTGGCTGAAATGTGATCTGCGCCGCTTCTTCGGCTGGATCGGAACCCCACCACAGAGTGACGCGTCGACTACGGGGGAGGGGGTCCCTCGGATAGCGCCTGTGGCATGTGTCACGATTTTTGGCGATTTGAACACTTTCTGCATAGGCTTGGTTCCGCAGAGTGAATAAGGGGCCCAATAGCAGATCTCGGCTTGACTGCGCTGGAGCCCCGCACTTGTAATTTCACTCGTGTCGTTACGTAGCGATGAGTGACGGCATGACCACGGGGACGCACAGACAGAGCGAGGGGCGCACATGACCGAGCTGGTTCAGGAACTGCTGGTCGAGGAGGCGGACGAAGAGCTCGGATGGCAGGAGCGAGCTCTCTGCGCCCAGACCGACCCCGAGTCCTTCTTTCCCGAGAAGGGCGGCTCGACCCGCGAGGCCAAGAAGGTCTGCCTCGCCTGCGAAGTCCGCTCGGAATGCCTTGAGTACGCCCTCGCCAACGACGAGCGATTCGGCATCTGGGGCGGACTGTCCGAGCGCGAGCGGCGACGCCTGAAGAAGGCCGCCGTCTGAAGCGCCCTCGGCGCGCACCGAACGGCGCCCACGGCAGGGCCCGCGGCACGGCCCGCGGCACGGCCCACGACATATCCGGCGACATATCCAGCGGCACGCCCGACGGCATAGCCGCCTGTGCATCCGGCCTCACGCACGGCAGCGGCCGCAGTGCACACATCGGTACAAAACGCAGTACAGCGAACGGCACGAACAGCACGGCACCGAGCAGAGCAAACGGTCCGCCTCCTGCACCTTCCCCGCAGGAGGCGGACCGCTGTGTTCCCAGCCGTTAGTGTGGGGCGCTGTCCAGCAGCCTCCGAGGGCACAACACCCCCGGACCCCCGGCCGGAGGGCCCGTACCGCGATGTCCCTGCACAGCCAGTCGAGCGCCTCCCACCAGGCTGCCGCCGCACCAGAGTTCCCCCGGCACGTCGTCACCGCGGTCCTCGTCGCCCATGACGGCTCCCGCTGGCTGCCCCGGACCCTCGCCGGTCTCCTCGGCCAGGAACGCCCCGCCCAGAGCCACATCGCCGCCGACACCGGCAGCGCCGACGAATCCGCGCGCCTGCTCGGCGAGGCCCTCGGCGAGGACCGGGTCCTGCACCTCGCCCGCCGCACCGGCTTCGGCGCGGCCGTCGACGAAGCCGCCCGCACCGCCGGCACCCTGACCCCCGAGGAACTCCCGTACCTCAAGCGCCCCTCCGGCTGGGATCCCGTCAGCCGCACCTGGCGCGACGACACGTACGACCTCCCCGACCTGCCCCACGGCGAACCCGTCCAGTGGCTCTGGCTGCTCCACGACGACTGCGCACCCGAGCCCGACGCCCTCGCCGAACTGCTGCGCGTCGCCGACGAGAACCCCGAAGCCGCCGTCATCGGCCCCAAACTGCGCGGCTGGTACGACAAGAAGCAGCTCCTCGAAGTCGGCGTCACCATCGCCCGCAGCGGCCGCCGCTGGACCGGCCTCGACCGGCGCGAACAGGACCAGGGCCAGCACGACCAGGTCCAGCCCGTCCTGTCCGTGTCCAGCGCCGGCATGCTGATCCGCCGCGACGTCTACGACGCCCTCGGCGGCTTCGACCGCCGCCTGCCCCTCATGCGCGACGACGTCGACCTGTGCTGGCGCGTCCAGAGCGCCGGCCACACCGTCCTCATCGCCCCCGACGCCGTACTGCGGCACGCCGAGGCCTCCGCCCGCGAACGCCGCACCGTCGACTGCGTCGGCCGCTCCGCCGCCAGCCCGCACCGCGTCGACAAGGCCGGCGCCGTCTACACGCTGCTGGCCAACAGCCCCGGCCGCGCCCTCCCGTACGTCATGCTGCGCATCCTCTTCGGCACCGTCCTGCGCACCCTCGCCTACCTCGTCGGCAAGGCCCCCGGACAGGCCGTCGACGAGATCACCGGCCTCCTCGCCACCCTGCTCCGCCCCGGCCGGATCCTCGGAGCCCGCCGCCGCAGAGGTCGCGCCGCCGTCTCCGCCAAGGAACTGCGCCCCCTCTTCCCGCCGCCCGGCGCCAGCCTGCGCGCCAACGCCGAACAGCTCGCCGGCTACTTCGGCGCCGACGGCGACACCGAGACCAGCGCCGCCGGCCGGCACGGCGGAGCCGTCGAATCGGGACCCGGCGGAGACGACGCCGACTACCTGGACATCGAACAGTTCGCGCGCCTCAAGCGGATCGCCCGCAAGCCCGCGCCCGTCCTCTTCGGCCTCCTCCTGCTCGTCTCCCTGATCGCCTGCCGCTCCCTCCTCGGCAGCGGCTCCCTGATGGGCGGAGCCCTGCTCCCCGCCCCCGACGGCGGACTCGACCTCTGGCGCGTCTACGCCGACGGCTGGCAGCCCGTCGGCACCGGCACCACCGCCGGAGCACCGCCCTACCTCGCCGTCCTCGGCGCCCTCTCCACCCTGCTCCTCGGCTCCACCGACGCCGCCCTGACCCTGCTGCTCGTCTGCTCGGTCCCGCTCGCCGGCCTCACCGCCTACTTCGCCTCCCGGCCGCTGGTGGAATCCCGGCTGCTGCGCGCCTGGGCGGCCATCGCCTACGCCTTCCTCCCCGCCGTCACCGGAGCCCTCGCCGGCGGCCGCCTCGGCACCGCAGTCCTCGCGATCCTGCTCCCGCTCATCGCCCGCTCCGCCGTCGCCGCCTTCGGCTTCGGCGAGGGCGAGGGCAGCTGGCGCTCCGCCTGGACCCACACCCTCCTGCTGACCCTGGCCACCGCCTTCACCCCCGTCGTCTGGCCGCTCGCCGCCGTCCTCGGAGCCGCCGCGCTGGTCCTGCGCCGCGCGCACTGGAAGACGTACGGCCCCCGCCTCCTCGCGACGCTCGGCGTCCCGCTCCTCGTGCTCGCCCCCTGGTCGCTGAGCCTGTTCACCCACCCCGCGCGCTTCCTGCGCGAGGCCGGACTGCCCTACGGCGCCGGCTCGGCCACCGCACTGGACCTGCTCGGCATCAGCCCCGGCGGCCCCCGCACCGCCGGCGGCCTGATCCTCCTCGGCGTCGTCCTCGCCGCCCTGGCCGCCCTGCTGCGCGCCGACCGGCAGTTCGCCGTACGCGCCGCCTGGGTCACCGCGCTCGCCGCGCTGGTCCTTGCCGTCCTCGTCAACCGCACCGCCTGGGCCGGCCCCGCCACCCTCGTCTACGGCCTCGCCCTGCTGGCCGCCGCCGTCATCGGCGCCGACGGGGCCAAGGAGCGCGTCGCCGCCCGCAGCTTCGGCTGGCGCCAGCCCCTCGCCGCCCTGATCGCGCTCGCCGCCGCCGTCGGCCCGCTCGTCGGCGCGGCCGGCTGGATGCTCAGCGGAGCCGCCGGGCCGCTGGAGCGCCGCGACCCCGTCCAGGTCCCCGCCTTCGTCGCCGAAGAGAGCGGAACCCGCGACCAGGCCCGCACCCTCGTCATCGGCGCGGACTCCCCGGCCGCCCTCTCCTACAGCCTGGTCCGCGGCTCCGGCGGCCGCCTCGGCGACGCCGAACTCGCCGACCGGTCCGGCAGCGACGCCCGCCTCGACAAGGTCGTCTCCAGCCTCGTCGCCGGCTCCGGCGCCGACCAGACCGACCAGCTCGGCGGCTTCGCCATCCGCTACGTCCTCGTCCGCGACGGCGCCCCGCAGGAGATCGGCCGCGTCCTCGACGCCACCCCCGGCCTCAGCCGCCTCAGCAAGCTCGAAGGCAGCGCCCTGTGGCGCCTCGACCGGCAGGTCGCCCGCGCCGTCATCGTCTCCGGCAAGCCCGGCGAGGCACCCATCCCCGTCGCCTCCGGCCCCGTCGAGGCCCGCACCAAGATCCCGGCGGGCGAGGCCGGCCGCGTCCTGCGCATCGCCGACCGGGCCGACGCCGGCTGGCGGGCCACCCTCGACGGCAAGCCGCTCCAGCCCAAGACGCTCGACGGCTGGGCGCAGGGCTTCGAACTCCCCGCCGCCGGCGGCGAGCTCGACCTCGCCCACGAGGACGCCCTCACCCTGACCGCCTGGCACTGGGCCCAGGGCCTGCTCGCCCTGGTGCTCCTGGTCATGGCCCTGCCGGGCCGCCGCGCCCGCCTCGACGACGACCTCCCCGAGGAGGAGGCCGCCGCCGCGGAGGAGCACGGCGAAGGCCGCCGGGCCCGCCGCCTGCGCGAGCAGTCCGAGCCGGAACGCCGGCCCGAGTCCGCCCCCGCCGAGGCGGCCGTCGCGGCCGACCCGTACGCGCAGATCCCCGCGCAGCAGGCGTACGGCGACGACGCGTACGCCTACCAGCAGCCGGCGTACGGAGACCAGGGCGGCTACGCCTACGGCGGCCAGGAGCAGCAGCAGCCCCAGCAGTACGACCAGTACCCGTACGGGCAGCAGCCGCAGCAGCAGCAGCAGTACACCGGCCACCCGGACGCCCAGTACGAGCAGCCGTACCAGCCCGATCAGCCGTACGAGCAGCCGTACCCGCCCTACGGGCAGCAGCCCGCCCCCCACGACGGCTACGAAGCCACCGACGGCTACGACCCCTACGGCCAGCACGACAGCCAGCACGACGGGCAGCACGCCCCGCGTCCGGACGGGAGCCCCCAGCAGTGAAGCAGCGCGTACCCCTCACGCTCGCCGCCGTCACGGCCGCCCTGGCCGCCGTCACCGGCCTCGCCACCCTCACCGCACCGGCCGCCGACGGGGCCTCCACCGCCTCGGCGGGCAAGTCGGCGGCCCGGATGCCGGTCGAGCGGTCCCTGCTGGTGTGCCCCGCGCCCAGCACCTCCGACATCGCCGAGACCCTGTACACGGCGATCACCCCGGGCACGGCCGCCCCCGGAGGCAAGGGCACGGCCCGGCTGCTGGGCGCGACCAAGGAAGCCAAGACCGTCCTGGAACTCAAGGAGCCCGGCAAGCCCGTGCGCGCCCAGGCCTCCGGCGCCGAGGCCCCCGCGCTCAGCGGCGTGGCCGACGGGTTCCTCGCCCCCGGCTGGAGCGCGCAGCAGACCACCGTGGTCTCGGTCGGCCGTACGCGCGGCCTGCTCGGCGTCGGCTGCACCCGGCCCGGCACCGACTTCTGGTTCCCCGGCGTGAGCACCGCCAAGGGCCGCGAGGACTACGTCCACCTCACCAACCCCGACGACACCGCGGCCGTGGTGGACATCAAGATGTTCGGCCCGGACGGCGCGGTCAAGGCCGAAGCGGGCACCAGCGAGAACATCCGCATCGACCCGAAGTCCAGCAAGGCCATCTCCCTGGCCTCCCTCGCCCCCGGCGCACAGCTCGCGGACGTCACCGCCCACGTCACCACCCGCGCGGGCCGGGTCGGGGCCACCGCCCAGGCGGGCGAGGAAGGCGTCGGCTCCGACTGGCTGCCCGCCTCCGTGGACCCGGCGGGCACCCTGGTCCTGCCCGGCATCCCGGCGGACGCCACCTCCGTACGGCTGGTCGCCTTCGCCCCCGGTGACGAGGACGCGGACCTCCAGGTGAAGCTGGCCGGGCCGAACGGCTCGATCAGCCCCGCGGGCAGCGAGCGGCTCCACGTCAAGGCCGGCATGACCGCGAGCCTCGACCTCAAGGACGTCACCCGAGGCGAGGCGGGCTCCCTGGTCCTGTCCCCGGCCGACGCCAAGAAGCCCGTCGTCCCGGTGGTCGCCGCCCTACGGGTGGTCCGCGGCAGCGGAGCCAAGCAGGAGACCGGCTTCATCCAGGCCGCCGCCCCCGTCGGCACGCGGGCCACCGTCGCCGACAACCGCCCCGAGGCGAACGCCACCCTGCTGTCGCTGACGGCCCCGCCCGGAGCCGACGCCAAGGTCAAGGTGACGGCCACGCCCGGCACGGACGGCGGCGAACCCGCCTCCCAGGAGGTCACGGTCAAGGGCGGCACCACGCAGACCCTGACGCTCGCCCCGGCGGGCGGCAAGGGCGCCTACGCCCTCACCGTGGAAACCCTCTCGGGCGGCCCCGTCCACGCGTCCCGCACCCTGACGATCCCCCGCGACGGCATCCCGATGTTCACCACCCAAACCCTCTCGGACGACCACTCCACGGTCTCGGTCCCCAAGGCCACCCAGGACCTCTCGGTCCTGACGCAGTAGGCGGGCATTCCAGCCGCCGGGCGCCCTTCAGCCGTCCGGCGCTTGAGGACCGGGGTCTGGGGCGGAGCCCCAGGGGTTCCGGGCGCAGCCCGACACTCTCAGCCCGTCCGGCGTTTGAGGACCGGGTCCGGGCAGCGCCCGGGGAACGGTGGAAGGGCGGGTAGGGGACAGCCCCGCAGGGCCGCCTCCCAGCACCGCCGACGCGAGGCGGGCCGACGCGAGGCAGGCCGGCGCAGGCGGGCCGGGCCGGGCCGACGCGGGCCTGCCCGGCAAGGGCGGCGACCCTAGTCGGACCCGTACCGCGGATCCACCGTCTCGGGCGACAGCCCCAACAACTCCGCAACCTGCTCCACCACGATCTCGTGCACCAGCATCGCCCGCTCGTCCCGAGACTTCGCCCGAATCTCCACCGGCCGCCGGAACACCACGATCCGGGCCGGCCGCCCGTCCGCGGCCTCCGCCAGCGCCCCCAACGGCACCGCCTCGTCGTTCCACCCGGCCTCCGCCCCCCCGGGCGGCCCAGGCACGTCGCCGATCATGAACTCAACCTCCGCCAGCTGCGGCCACCGTCGCTCCAGCCGCTCCACGGAGTCCCGTACGAGGTCCCCGAAGAGCTCCCCCCGGCTCGCCGACAGCGGTACCTGCGGAGGGGCCACCGGCCCGCGCATCCCGCGGCCGTGCCGGTCGCGCCGCCGCACCCGAGGCTCACCGGAGGGGGACCCGCCGGGCAGGGAGGCGGCAGGGGGCACGGGAGGGGGAGGCAGAGTGCTGTCCGTCACCCCCGCAGCGTAGCCCGCACATCCGCGCCGGGGCGGGGGAGATCGCACGACACGGGGGAGCGGGCGGGGGAGTGTCGTCGCGGCCCGGTCAAGAGTGCGGTACCGTCCAACGTCGTGAGCCTTGTACGTCGCTGTTCGCGCACCGCGTGCGGCCGCCCTGCCGTCGCGACTCTGACGTACGTCTACGCCGATTCGACCGCAGTTCTCGGCCCGCTCGCCACCTACGCCGAACCCCACTGCTACGACCTCTGCGCCGAGCACTCGGAGCGCCTGACCGCCCCGCGCGGCTGGGACGTCGTACGCCTCACCGATGGTTCGGCGCCCTCGCGCCCCACTGGTGACGACCTCGAAGCCCTCGCCAACGCCGTGCGCGAGGCGGCCCGTCCGCCGGAGCGCGCGGCCGGGGCCGGCGGCGCTGGTCAGGGCGGTCCCGGCACCGGGGAGACGCGTCGCGGGCACCTGCGCGTCTTGCGCTCGCCGGATTCCTGACATTCAGTTGATCTGAAAAGCCGCCCTGCGGCCACGGTAGGTTTGCCTCACCGCACACCACCTTCAGGAGGGCACGCAGTGGCCACCGATCTTTCGAACATCGTCAAGGCGTACGACGTACGAGGCGTGGTGCCGGACGAGTGGGACGAGCACCTGGCCGAGCTGTTCGGTGCCGCCTTCGTCGAGGTGACCGGTGCCCGGGCCATCGTCATCGGCCACGACATGCGGCCCTCCTCCCCGGCCCTGTCGGGCGCCTTCGCGCGCGGCGCGGCCGCCCGCGGCGTGGACGTCACCCTCATCGGGCTGTGCTCCACCGACCAGCTGTACTACGCCTCCGGCAAGCTGAACCTGCCGGGCGCGATGTTCACGGCCTCGCACAACCCGGCGCAGTACAACGGCATCAAGCTCTGCCGGGCCGGCGCCGCCCCGGTCGGCCAGGACACCGGCCTGTCCACCATCCGCGAGCTCGCCGAGAAGTGGAGCGACGAGGGCGCCCCGGCGATCCCCGCCGGCACCGTCCCCGGCACCGTCACCGAGCAGGACACCCTCACCGGCTACGCCGACCACCTGAAGGGCCTGGTCGACCTCACCGCCGTCCGCCCGCTCAAGGTCGTCGTCGACGCGGGCAACGGCATGGGCGGGCACACCGTCCCCACCGTCTTCACGGGCCTCCCGCTGGACCTGGTCCCCATGTACTTCGAGCTGGACGGGACCTTCCCGAACCACGAGGCCAACCCCCTCGACCCGAAGAACATCGTCGACCTCCAGGCCCGCGTACTGGCCGAGGGCGCCGACCTCGGCATCGCCTTCGACGGCGACGCCGACCGCTGCTTCATCGTCGACGAGCGCGGCCAGGGCGTCTCCCCGTCCGCCATCACCGCCCTGGTCGCCGCCCGCGAACTGGCCCGCAACGGCGGCACCGGCACCGTGATCCACAACCTGATCACCTCCTGGTCCGTCCCCGAGGTCGTCCGCGAGAACGGCGGCACCCCCGTCCGCACGCGCGTCGGCCACTCCTTCATCAAGGAGGAGATGGCCAAGTCCGGCGCCATCTTCGGCGGCGAGCACTCGGCGCACTACTACTTCAAGGACTTCTGGAACGCGGACACCGGCATGCTCGCCGCGCTCCACGTCCTGGCGGCCCTCGGCGGCCAGGACGGCCCCCTCTCGGCCCTGGTCTCCTCCTACGACCGCTACGCGGGCTCCGGAGAGATCAACTCGACCGTCGCCGACCAGACGGCCCGCCTCGCCGCCGTGAAGGCCGCCTACGGCTCCGCGGAGGGCGTCACCCTCGACGAACTGGACGGCCTCACCGCCACCAGCGCCGACTGGTGGTTCAACGTCCGCGCCTCCAACACCGAGCCCCTCCTGCGCCTGAACGTGGAGGCCCGCGACGAGGCCACCCTCGCCAAGGTCCGCGACGAGGTCCTGGCGCTGATCCGCGCTTAGCGCGGCCGCCCGCGCCGTCGGACGCCGGTGGGCAGAAATCAGCCCCGCCGGCGTTCGGGGCGCGGGTCCTGGGGCGGAGCCCCAGCAGCGGACCCGCACCCGATACCCCGCCGTACCGCCGAGCCCCTCCAGGGACCACGGTGGAGGTCCTCCTGCGCCCGTCGCGTGAGGTCCTCCTCCACCCGTCACCAGAGGTCCTCCTCCACCCGTCACCAGAGGTCCTCCTCCACCCGTCACCAGAGGTGACTCGGCGGTAGGCTGACCAGGCCCGATCCACATCCCCGAAGGGAACCCCATGCCGCTCGAAGCCGGTCTCCTGGAGATCCTCGCCTGCCCCGCCTGCCACTCCCCGCTCCAGGACAAGTCGGCAGACGAGACCACCCCCGAGCTGATCTGCACCGGCCAGGACTGCGGTCTCGCCTACCCGGTCCGCGACGGCATCCCGGTGCTCCTCGTCGACGAGGCGCGCCGCCCCGCCTGAGCCTCCTACCGCCACCCCGCGCAAACGCTGAGACTGGTTCCGTCACACACAGGTTCCGTCACCGCTGGACACGTCACAGAACTAGCCGGAGGCCGCCATGCTCGACGAGTCGCTCCTCGACGCACCTGACGATCTCGCCCGCGCCGACCGCCGCGGCCTGCTCCGCGGCGCCGCCGACGCAGGCGCACGGGTACGCACCGCGGCCCGGCACGCCGCCGAGGCCGGTCTCGCCGACCTGCGTCCCGACGGCCGCCCCCGGGCGGTCCTCATCGCCGGGCCCGGCACCGCCGCGACCGGGGTCGCCGACCTGCTCGGCGCGCTCGCCGGGGCCTCCGCGCCCGTCATCCGGCTGCACCCGACCGGCGTCGCGCACGCCGCCGGGGCCCTGCGCTGGACCCTGCCCGGCTGGGCCGGCCCCGTCGACCTGCTGCTCATCGCCACCACCGACGGAACCGAGCCCGGCCTCGGCGTCCTCGCCGAGCAGGCCTACCGGCGCGGCTGCACCGTCGTCGCCGTCGCCCCCGAGCGCTCGCCGCTGAGCGAAGCGGTCGACGGCGCGCACGGGCTGCTCGTACCGATGGCCAAGGCCCCGTACCAGGAGTACGACGAGTCGGCCGCGGCCGGCCCCGGCGCCCTCTGGGCCCTGCTGACCCCGCTGCTGGTGCTCCTCGACCGGGTCGGCCTGATCACCGCCGCCCCGCACACCCTGCAGCTCGTCGCCGACCGGCTCGACCGCACGGCCGAGCGCTGCGGCCCCGCCATCGCCACTTACTCCAACCCGGCCAAGACCCTCGCCTCCGAGCTCGCCGACTCCCTCCCGCTCATCTGGAGCGAGGGCGCCGCCGCGGGACCCGCCGGGCGCCGCTTCGCCGCCACCCTCGCCGAACTCGCCGGCCGACCCGCACTCGCCGCCGATCTTCCCGAGGCCCTCCCGGCCCACGGGGTCCTGCTCTCCGGCGGTTTCGCCGCCGGCGCCGACCCCGACGACTTCTTCCGCGACCGAGTGGAAGAACCGCAGGCCCTTCGCGCACGCATCGTCCTGTTGCGCGACAGGCCCGCAGGCGGACTGACAGCCGCCCCTGCCGCACGAGAGCTCGCCCTCAGCCACGACACGGCCATCAGCGAGCTCGAACCGGAGGAGGGCACAGAGCTGGAACAGCTCGCCGAACTCCTCGCCGTCACGGATTTCGCCACCGCCTACCTGGCGCTGGCCTCCGGGGGACACAGCTGAGGCGTACGAACGCGCGCCTCTCACCCAGGAAGACGACCGATGGACCGCCTCACGAACACGATCCGCCCCTACGCCTGGGGATCGACCACCGCGATCCCCGAACTCATCGGGATCGCACCGACCGGCGAGCCCCAGGCCGAGCTGTGGATGGGCGCCCACCCGGGCGCACCCTCCCGCCTGGACCGCGGAGCAGGCGAGAGCGCCCTCTCGGACGTCATCGCGGCCGACCCCGAAGGCGAACTGGGGGTCGCCGCCGTCCGCAAGTTCGGCCCCAGGCTCCCCTTCCTCTTCAAGCTCCTCGCCGCCGGCGCCCCGCTCTCCCTCCAGGTCCATCCCGACCTCGCCCAGGCGAAGGCCGGGTTCGAGGACGAGGAGCGGCGCGGCGTCCCGATCGACGCACCGCACCGCAACTACAAGGACGCCAACCACAAGCCCGAGCTGGTCTGCGCCCTCACCCCCTTCGAGGGCCTGTCCGGATTCCGTCCGCCGCTGGAGGCCGCCGCCCTGCTGGAGGGCCTCGGCGTCAACTCCCTGAAGCCCTACGCCGATCTCCTGCGGGCACACCCCGAGGAGGCGGCCCTGCGCGAGGTGCTCACCGCCGTCCTGACCGCCGACCGCGCCGAGATGGCCCGTACGGTCTCCGAGGCCGCGGCCGCCGCCGAGCGGCTCGGGGGCCCGTACGCCCCGTACGCCGGACTCGTCCACCACTACCCGGGCGACCCCGGCGTCATCGCCGCGATGCTCCTCAACCACGTGCAACTCCAGCCCGGCGAAGCCATGTTCCTCGGCGCCGGCATCCCGCACGCCTACCTCGACGGCCTCGGCGTCGAGCTCATGGCCAACTCCGACAACGTCCTGCGCTGCGGGCTCACCCCCAAGCACGTCGACGTGCCGGAGCTGCTGAAGGTCACCCTCTTCGAGCCCGGCGACCCCGGCATCCTGCGCCCGGAGGGCAACGGCGAAGAGGTCTACGAGACCCCCATCGACGAATTCCGGCTCTCCCGCTTTGTCCTGGCCGCCGGCGGCGCCCCCCGGGTGCTGCCCGACGGCACCGCGCAGATCCTGCTGTGCACGGCGGGCTCCCCGAAGGCGAACTCCCCGAAGTCCGGCGAACTGACGCTGGCGCCGGGCGAATCGGTCTTCGTACCGGCAGGCGAAAAGGTCGAACTGTCCGGAACCGGCACCGTCTTCCGTGCCACTGTGGTGGTCTGACGTACCGTCCCTCTCGGTGGCTGTGAGAATCTGCGGCCGTAGCGCGGCGTCCCGGCCCGGGGCGCCGCACCGAGGAAGGGACACATCGCAACCATGAGCGCGTCGGGCGGTACCAAGGCGATCGTGGCGGCACTCGCCGCCAATCTGGCCATCGCGGTAGCCAAGTTCGTGGCCTTCGTCTTCAGCGGCTCGTCGTCGATGCTTGCGGAAAGCGTCCACTCGCTGGCGGACTCCGGCAACCAGGGCCTGCTCCTCCTGGGAGGGAAGAAGGCCCAGCGCGAGGCGACTCCGCAGCACCCCTTCGGGTACGGGCGCGAGCGCTACATCTACGCCTTCCTGGTCTCCATCGTGCTGTTCACCGTCGGTGGCATGTTCGCCATCTACGAGGGCTACGAGAAGATCCACGAGCCGCACGCGATCTCGCACTGGTACTGGCCGGTCGGCGTCCTCGTCTTCGCGATCATCGCGGAGTCCTTCTCCTTCCGCACCGCGATCAAGGAGTCGAACGAGATCCGCGGCAGCCTCACCTGGGGCCAGTTCATCAAGCGCGCCAAGGCCCCCGAGCTCCCCGTGGTCCTCCTCGAAGACCTCGGCGCCCTCATCGGCCTCGTCCTCGCCCTCGCGGGCGTGGGCATCGCCCTGCTGACCGGCAACGGCGTCTGGGACGGCATCGGCACCCTGTGCATCGGTGTCCTGCTCATCATCATCGCCATCGTCCTCGCCGCCGAGACCAAGTCCCTGCTGCTCGGCGAGGCCGCCGGCACCGAGGACGTGGAGAAGATCAAGGCGGCCGTCGTCGACGGCGACGTGGTCACCGGCATCATCCACATGCGCACCCTGCACCTAGGCCCTGAGGAGCTCCTGGTCGCGGCGAAGATCTCCGTCCAGAGCGACGACACCGCGACGGAGGTGGCCAACGCCATCAACGCCGCCGAGGCCCGCATCCGCGCGGCGGTCCCGATCGCCCGAGTGATCTACCTGGAGCCGGACATCTTCAACGCCGAGGCCGCGGCGAAGGGCACCAACCCGGGCGTCTGACCCGGCGCATGACGTGAGGAGGCCCCCCTGCGCGCGCAGGGGGGCCTCCTCACGTCCGCGGGACTCAGTCGGAGGATGCGGCCTCGTACGCCCACGTCAGCTGTCCGGGCCCGGCGCCCGCCGCGTTCCGCGCCGCCTTCGCCGCCCGTCGCCGCGCCACCAGTGAGCCGATGCCGAGCCCGCCGCCGACGAGGAAGACCGGCACGCCGAACATGCCCACGAGCCCGGCGGCGGCCGCCGCGTCCGGCACCTCGGCCAGCGCGACCCCCCATACGGCCGACACCGGCACGGTTCCCTGGCCCTCGTCGCGGACCCGCAGATGGGAGTCGAAGGAGTTCGAGCGGTGGTCGCCCATCAGGAACATCCGCCCCTCGGGCACCGTGACATCGAAGGCCATCGTCGCCGGCACGGCCGCTTCCATGAGGTACGGCTCGACGAGCGGCTTCCCGTTCAGCGTCAGACTCGCCTCACCCGGTGCCCATGAGATGCGGTCCCCACCCAGGGCCACCACCCGCTTGAAGACCTGCTGGCCCTCCTGGATCCCTGCCCCGTTCACCCACGAGGCAGGGGCAGCGAAGACCACGGCGTCCCCGTGCCGGACCTCCCCCGGAGCGACCCGGTCGAACCAGACCTGGTCTCCGAGGGAGTAGGCGGGCCTCATCGACTCCGACGGGAGGAACGTCATTTGGTACTCGTCCGCGAGGACGAACCTGGTCCAGCTCCCCGCCCCCACGAACAGCGCCGCGCCGAGCACCATGAGCACCACCGCCCAGATCCCTCTTCGCCGTCCCGGCCTGCGCTGATCCCGCCCCATGTCCGTTCCCTTCGCCAAAAGCCCCTGTCGGCTGGCGAAGCGTACGCAGCGCCCTCGGGCCCCGTACCACCGAGGTGGGGTACGGGGCCCGAGGGGCGTTCCGGGGAGTCCGCGCGGCTACTGGATCTCGCGCAGCACGTCCAGGATCTCGGCCTTGCCGGGCGCGGCCTGCAGGCGCTCGCGGAAGCCGGTGTCCATCAGCTTGCGCGACAGCAGGGCCAGGATCCGCAGGTGCTCGTCCCCGGCCGCGGCCTCCGGTACGGAGATCATGAAGACCAGCCGGGCCTTCGTCCCGTCCAGCGCGCCCCACTCGATGCCCTCGTCGGACCGGGCGAAGCCCACCGTCGGGCGGGTCACCGCGTCCGTCTTGGCGTGCGGGATGGCGATGGATTCGCCGAGGCCGGTCGTACCCTGCGCCTCCCGGGCCAGGGCGACCCGTACGAGCTCGTCCACGTCGGTGACGTTGCCGGTCGTGGCCAGCATCTCCGCCATCTCGCGGATCGCCGCCTCCTTGGAGCCCGAGGCCAGCTCCGTCTTGACGGTCTGCTCGGTGACGTACCCGGACAGCACCTCGGGCGGCCCGCCCGCGGCCACCGGAGCCGCGGCCGCGGGCTGCTGTGCCCGTACGGCCGTCCCGGCTGCTCCCGCACCCGCGCCGACGGCCCTACCGCCGCCGCCCACGGGGGCGCCCGCACCGACCAGGGCCGGCTCCGGCGAGAGGACCGCGGGACCGGCGGTGACGCCCTCGCGGCGCAGCTTGAACTCGATCAGCGCGTTGGTCGTCAGCGCTGTCACGACCGCACCGGCCGCGATGGCCACGAAGAACATCGCGACACCGCTGATCGCGCCGAACAGCGAGACGATCGGACCGCCGTGCGGCACCGAGTCCTGGACCCCGGCCACACCGGCGATCGCACCGGCCACCGCGCCACCGAGCATGTTCGCGGGGATGACCTGCGCGGGCCGGGCCGCGGCGAAGGGGATCGCGCCTTCGGAGATGCCGAAGAAGCCCATGAACAGGGCGGCGAGGCCGGTTTCCTTCTCCTCGTCGCTGTAGAGCTTGCGGCGCAGGAGCGTGGCCAGACCCTGGCCGAGCGGCATGACGGGGATGGCCGCGGCGGCCATGCCCATGACGTGGTTGTTGGTGCCGATGAGGCCGACGGCGACGAGGAAGGCGGTCTTGTTGACCGGACCGCCCATGTCGAAGGCGATCATCAGACCGATCAGGGTGCCCAGCACGATCGCGCTGGAGCCGGTCATCCCGTTCAGCCAGCTGGTCAGGTTCGTGAAGACCCAGGAGATCGGCTTGCCGATCACATAGATGTAGAAGAGACCCAGGGCCACCGTCGACACGATCGGGATCACGATGATCGGCATGATCGGCTGGATGACCTTGGGGACCTTGACCTTCTTGATCCACACGACCAGATAGCCCGCGAGGAAGCCCGTCGCGATGGCACCCAGGAAGCCGGCGTTCGCGTCGGCCCCGTAGATGTGCACGGCGTCCGCGGCGAGGAAACCGCCGATCATGCCGGGTACGAGGGCCGGCCGGTCGCCCAGCGCGTAGGCGATGTAGCCGGAGAAGATCGGCAGCATCAGCGAGAAGCCGGTCACGCCGAGCTTGTTCACGTAGAACCAGAAGGTCCCGTCGGGAATGACCAGCCCGCCCTTGGCGTCCGCGTGCCCGCCGAGGGACAGGGAGACGGCCAGCAGCAGACCGCCCACGACCACGAACGGGATCATGTGGGAGACGCCGTTCATCAGCGCCTTGTACGCCTGGCTGCGCTGCTTGCCGCCGCCCCCGCCGCCGCCCGCGACCGCCGAGGTCCCGGCCTGCACCGGCGCGCTCTGCGCGCTCCGGATCAGCTCCTCCGGCTTGTGGATGCCGTCGGCGACGCCGGTGGACAGCACCCGCTTGCCGGCGAACCGGTCGAGGTCGACCTCCTTGTCGGCGGCGATGATGACGGCGTCCGCTTCCCTGACATCGTTGTCAGAGAGCACGTTCTCGGCCCCGATGGAACCTTGGGTCTCCACCTTGATCGAGATGCCGAGACGATCGCCGGCCTGCTGCAGCTTCTCCGCAGCCATGTACGTGTGCGCGATACCGGTGGGGCACGCGGTAACGGCGACGATCTTCACGGGCTTCCGCCCGCTCGCGTCCACGCCTTCGGGAGGGCCTGCCGGACTGGTCACTGGTATCTCCTCACGACACATGCGTTGTCCTGCCGGGATCGTGCGTACAACGCGACCCAACGGCATCGTCGCGCATGTAAGGGGTGCATCAAAAGTCCGAAAGGCCCTGGATTCTTCGCCGTAGGCCCTGAACTCCAGTAGTGACTTGCCTTCAGATCATCTGGGCCCCGCTCCGCCGATCGGTGTAGATTCGTCATCAGTGTCAGGCGTCGCTGCTGATGGCGGTCGGGCGGTCTTCGCGACCGGCCGAGGGGAGAGAGGACCCCCGACGGACTGAGCCCCACGTGCGTCGTCCCCCGGACGGTGCGCGGCTCAGCCGTACCCACCTCTCTACCTCACGAGGAGCAGCACCACATGACTGCCGCATTCACCGACTTCAAGGTCGCGGACCTCTCCCTCGCCGTCTTCGGACGCAAGGAGATCACCCTCGCCGAGCACGAGATGCCCGGCCTGATGTCGATCCGCCGGGAGTACGCGGCCACCCAGCCGCTCGCCGGCGCTCGCGTCACCGGCTCCCTGCACATGACCGTGCAGACCGCCGTCCTCATCGAGACCCTGGTCGCCCTCGGCGCCGAGGTCCGCTGGGCCTCCTGCAACATCTTCTCCACCCAGGACCACGCGGCCGCCGCCATCGCGGTGGGCCCGAACGGCACCGCGGAGAACCCGCAGGGCGTCCCCGTCTTCGCCTGGAAGGGCGAGACGCTGGAAGAGTACTGGTGGTGCACGGAGCAGGCGCTGACCTGGCCGAACACCCCCACCGGCGGCCCCAACATGATCCTCGACGACGGTGGCGACGCCACCCTCCTCGTCCACAAGGGCGTCGAGTTCGAGAAGGCCGGCGCGGCCCCGGACCCGTCCACCGCGGACTCCGAGGAGTACGCCAACATCCTGACCCTCCTCAACCGCACCCTGGGCGAGGCCCCGCAGAAGTGGACGCAGCTCGCGTCCGAGATCCGCGGCGTCACCGAGGAGACCACCACCGGCGTCCACCGTCTTTACGAGATGATGGCCGAAGGCACCCTGCTCTTCCCGGCGATCAACGTGAACGACGCCGTCACCAAGTCGAAGTTCGACAACAAGTACGGCTGCCGCCACTCCCTCATCGACGGCATCAACCGCGCCACCGACGTCCTCATCGGCGGCAAGACCGCCGTGGTCTTCGGCTACGGCGACGTCGGCAAGGGCTGCGCCGAGTCGCTGCGCGGCCAGGGCGCGCGCGTCATCGTCACCGAGATCGACCCGATCTGCGCCCTGCAGGCGGCGATGGACGGCTACCAGGTCGCGACCCTGGACGACGTCGTCGCGACGGCCGACATCTTCATCACCACCACGGGCAACAAGGACATCATCATGGCCGCCGACATGGCCAAGATGAAGCACCAGGCCATCGTCGGCAACATCGGCCACTTCGACAACGAGATCGACATGGCCGGCCTCGCGAAGATCGAGGGCATCGTCAAGGACGAGGTCAAGCCCCAGGTCCACACCTGGAAGTTCCCCGACGGCAAGGTCCTCATCGTCCTGTCCGAGGGCCGCCTGCTGAACCTGGGCAACGCCACCGGTCACCCGTCCTTCGTGATGTCGAACTCCTTCGCGGACCAGACCCTGGCCCAGATCGAGCTCTTCACCAAGCCGGCCGAGTACCCCACCGACGTCTACGTGCTCCCCAAGCACCTCGACGAGAAGGTGGCCCGCCTGCACCTCGACGCCCTCGGCGTCCGCCTCACCACCCTGCGCCCGGAGCAGGCCTCCTACATCGGCGTGGACGTCGCGGGCCCGTACAAGCCGGACCACTACCGCTACTGATCCCCACGGATCAGCGGCACCCAGCAGCACCAGCGCGGCATCCGCGCGTCAGGCCCCCGGCATCCGTGCCGGGGGCCTGCCCCGTACCCGCCCGCACCCCTCTCCGCCCGAAGTCCAGGAAGACGCCCCATGCCCCGAGGCCGCTACGCGCTCCACGACCCGCACGACCACACCCCCCTCGGCGAGGAGCACTTCCACTGCGCCCCGGGCCCCTCCGGCTGGCGCTACGTCTCCCAGCTCACCGCACCCGACGGTGCGCACCGCGGCTCCGTCGACCTGGCCGTCGACGAACTGGGCCGCCCCATCCGCCTGGAGGTCAACGCCTCCAGCTGGCAGGTCCGCGGCGCCGCCATCGACGGGATCACCTGGGTCCGCACCGACCCGGCCGGAGCCGAAGCCACCGAGGGCAACGTCCCCGGCGCCGCCGGATTCACCGGCACCTCCCCGGCCTTCCTCGTCGCCACGGCCCGGCTGCTGCGCCTGGCCCCCGGCGCCCCCGCCACCCGCGTCCGCCTCGTCGCCCTGACCGACCCCGTCCTGGCGGCCCGTACGACCGACCAGGCCTGGGCCCTCCTGAACCGCGCCGAGCACCCCACGGACAGCGGCCCGCTCCTGGTCGACGAGTACCGGGTCACGGCCCTGGACACCGGCGAGGTCCACACGGTCCACATCGCCGGGGACGTGGTCCTCTCGGCCCCCGGCATCGAGCTCGAACACCTGGAAACCCCGCCGTCGGCCTTCACCGACGCATCGTCCGACTAGGCGGGCGGCGCGAACCCGGTCGCCTTCGGCGGTTCGACGGGTACGGGCGCGGGCGCCGCCACCACGGGAGCCGCGACGGGCACCACCGCCGGCGCCGCCACGGCCGGCATCACCACGGGCGCGCTCTGCCCGTACGGAACCGGAGCCGCCCCGGGAGCGGGCTGCTGCCGGAAGGCCCGCGCGGCGTCGCGCGACTGCCGTTCGTGCACCACGGCCATCAGGAACGCGGCGGCGGGCACCCCGACCGGCGGCGGAGCCCCCGTACGTGCCACCAGATCGTCCGCGAGCCGGGCCGCCATGGTGGCGCTCACCTGCGGATCCAGCCGGTCCATGCGCGTCAGGTACTGCCGGATCGCCAGCCACAGCCCGTCCGGCACCGCGGACAGGTCCAGCCCGCCGAACCGCCCGGCCAGCCACGGAGGCGGCGCGGGCACCGGCATCACCCGTGCCCCCGGCACCCGCTCCCGGATGACCAGCGTCCCCGCGAACACGTCCCCGAGCCGCCGCCCCCGCTCGGAGAACAGCGAGGCGATGCACGCCACGGATCCGAAGGTCAGCAGCAGTTCGAAGACCCCGAAGGCCCCGCGCACCAGCGCGTGCCGGAAGCGGATCGGCCCGCCGTCGTCGCGCACCACCCGTAGCCCGCACGCGAGCTTGCCCAGTGACCGCCCGTGGCTCAGCGTCTCCACGGCGATCGGCACGCCGACCAGGATGAGGACGAACGAGGCCACCGACACGGCCGCCCGGGCCGCCCCGTCCATCGAAGCGGTGGACAGGACCAGTCCGATGGCGAGCAGCAAGTACCCGGCGACGTACACGACCAGGTCGAGCAGGATCGCCAGCGCCCGGCTCGGCAGCCTCGCCGGCCGTAGCCCCAGGACGACCGCGTCCCCCGTCACCAGATCGCTCACCGATGCACACCCTTCACGTGACCTGCCCCGCCCCATCGGCCTCCAGTCTGCCAAGCTGACGAAGCAAGCAGTAGGAGTAACCGGTAGGGACCAGGGGCAGGGGAGCGCCAACCGCATGGATCTCGACGTCTTCGTTGCGGCCCACCAAGCAGAGTGGGCCCGCCTGGAACAGCTCCTGGGCCGGGGCCGGCGCCTCACGGGAGCCGAGGCCGACGAGCTCGTCGCGCTCTACCAGCGCACGGCCACCCACCTCTCCCTGGTCCAGTCCAGCACCCCCGACCCGATGCTCACGGGCCGCCTGACCCAGCTCGTGGCCCGCGCCCGCGCCACGGTGACGGGCACCCGGCGGTCCAGCTGGCGCGACGCGGCCCGCTTCTTCACCTCGGGCTTCCCGGCCGCCGTCTACCTCAGCCGCCGCTGGTGGATACCCACGGCACTGATCTCCACCGCCGTCGGCGTGCTCGTCGGCTGGTGGATAGCCACCCACCCGGAGATCCAGAGCGCCATCGGAGCTCCGGAGGACCTGAAGGCGATGACGAAGCCGGGCGGCGGGTACGAGACGTACTACTCCAGCCACCCCGCGGCCTCCTTCGCGGCCCAGGTCTGGACGAACAACGCCCAGGCGGCCGCGATCTGCCTGGTCCTGGGCGGCTTCCTGGGCCTGCCGGTCCTGTACATCCTGTGGCAGAACATGCTGAACCTCGGCGTCGGCATCGGCCTGATGTCCTCGGCCGACCGCCTCGACGTCTTCCTCGGCCTGATCCTCCCGCACGGCCTTCTCGAACTGACCGCCGTCTTCGTGGCCGCGGGCACGGGCCTGCGCCTGGGCTGGACGGTCATCGACCCGGGCCACCGCACCCGCCGCGTCGCCCTGGCCGAACAGGGCCGCGCCGCCCTCGGCATGGCCATCGGCCTGGCGGCGGTCCTCTTCCTCTCCGGCCTGATCGAAGGCTTCGTCACCCCCTCCGGCCTGCCCACATGGGCCCGCATCAGCATCGGCGTGGCCGCCGAGGCGGCCTTCCTGCTCTACGTCTACGTCCTGGGCGGCCGAGCGGCCCGAGCCGGCGACACGGGCGACGTGGAACAGGCCGACCAGACGGCGACGCTCCCCACCGCCGCCTGATGTGCGTACGACCCTGCTGAGCTGCTAGTCTCCTCGTCGTCCCGCAAACACCGTTGACACGGCGGCTGCGGGGAGGTAGATTCGAACGGTTGCCTCGAACTGGACAAGTTCGGCAGCGATGGTTTAAAGTCTTTCTCGCCCCCCAGGAATTGAATTCCAAGTGGGCACACCCAACTCTTCATTCAGGAAGCCGAAGCCGGGAAATCCGGTGGAAATCTTCTGATAGAGTCGGTCTCGCCGGAAAGGGAAACGCGAAAGCGAAGAACTGGAAAGCGAATCCCGCTGACTGGGAATCGGACGCGAAAGAGTCTGATAGAGTCGGAAACGCAAGAACAGAACGAAAGCCCGGAGGAAAGCCCGAGAGGGTGAGTACAAAGGAAGCGTCCGTTCCTTGAGAACTCAACAGCGTGCCAAAAATCAACGCCAAAAAGTTGATACCCCGTCCATTTCGGTGGATGAGGTTCCTTTGAAAAAGACCTGTGAGGTCGCGGCTTCGGCCCTGACGCTTGCAGGCAATTACACAGCGAGGACGCAGTGGACGGTCGGTCTTATTCCGACATGACTGTCCCGCTCTAAGTGCGTGTGCACCGGATTACCGGTAAACATTCATGGAGAGTTTGATCCTGGCTCAGGACGAACGCTGGCGGCGTGCTTAACACATGCAAGTCGAACGATGAAGCCCTTCGGGGTGGATTAGTGGCGAACGGGTGAGTAACACGTGGGCAATCTGCCCTTCACTCTGGGACAAGCCCTGGAAACGGGGTCTAATACCGGATAACACTCCTGCCCGCATGGGCGGGGGTTAAAAGCTCCGGCGGTGAAGGATGAGCCCGCGGCCTATCAGCTTGTTGGTGGGGTAATGGCCCACCAAGGCGACGACGGGTAGCCGGCCTGAGAGGGCGACCGGCCACACTGGGACTGAGACACGGCCCAGACTCCTACGGGAGGCAGCAGTGGGGAATATTGCACAATGGGCGAAAGCCTGATGCAGCGACGCCGCGTGAGGGATGACGGCCTTCGGGTTGTAAACCTCTTTCAGCAGGGAAGAAGCGAAAGTGACGGTACCTGCAGAAGAAGCGCCGGCTAACTACGTGCCAGCAGCCGCGGTAATACGTAGGGCGCAAGCGTTGTCCGGAATTATTGGGCGTAAAGAGCTCGTAGGCGGCTTGTCACGTCGGATGTGAAAGCCCGAGGCTTAACCTCGGGTCTGCATTCGATACGGGCTAGCTAGAGTGTGGTAGGGGAGATCGGAATTCCTGGTGTAGCGGTGAAATGCGCAGATATCAGGAGGAACACCGGTGGCGAAGGCGGATCTCTGGGCCATTACTGACGCTGAGGAGCGAAAGCGTGGGGAGCGAACAGGATTAGATACCCTGGTAGTCCACGCCGTAAACGTTGGGAACTAGGTGTTGGCGACATTCCACGTCGTCGGTGCCGCAGCTAACGCATTAAGTTCCCCGCCTGGGGAGTACGGCCGCAAGGCTAAAACTCAAAGGAATTGACGGGGGCCCGCACAAGCAGCGGAGCATGTGGCTTAATTCGACGCAACGCGAAGAACCTTACCAAGGCTTGACATATACCGGAAAGCATTAGAGATAGTGCCCCCCTTGTGGTCGGTATACAGGTGGTGCATGGCTGTCGTCAGCTCGTGTCGTGAGATGTTGGGTTAAGTCCCGCAACGAGCGCAACCCTTGTCCTGTGTTGCCAGCATGCCCTTCGGGGTGATGGGGACTCACAGGAGACCGCCGGGGTCAACTCGGAGGAAGGTGGGGACGACGTCAAGTCATCATGCCCCTTATGTCTTGGGCTGCACACGTGCTACAATGGCCGGTACAATGAGCTGCGATACCGTGAGGTGGAGCGAATCTCAAAAAGCCGGTCTCAGTTCGGATTGGGGTCTGCAACTCGACCCCATGAAGTCGGAGTTGCTAGTAATCGCAGATCAGCATTGCTGCGGTGAATACGTTCCCGGGCCTTGTACACACCGCCCGTCACGTCACGAAAGTCGGTAACACCCGAAGCCGGTGGCCCAACCCGTAAGGGAGGGAGCTGTCGAAGGTGGGACTGGCGATTGGGACGAAGTCGTAACAAGGTAGCCGTACCGGAAGGTGCGGCTGGATCACCTCCTTTCTAAGGAGCACAGTACCGATTGCAGACAAACGTTCTGCACGGTCAGCTCAGGGTGGAACGTTGATTAGTTGGCACGGTTTCCTGGATGGATCACAAGTACTGCTTCGGCGTGGAAAGTGACTCACTGACGGGGGATCGTGCTTGGCACGTTGTTGGGTATCTGAGGGTACGGCCGAAAGGTCTTATCTTCGCGATGCCGGCCCCAGTGAACTTCGCCTTAGGGTGAGGGTGATGGGTGACTGGTCGTTGCTTGAGAACTACACAGTGGACGCGAGCATCTGTAGGCCAAGTTTTTAAGGGCGCACGGTGGATGCCTTGGCACCAGGAACCGATGAAGGACGTGAGAGGCCGCGATAGGCCCCGGGGAGCTGCCAACTGAGCTTTGATCCGGGGGTGTCCGAATGGGGAAACCCGGCAGTCGTCATGGGCTGTCACCCACTGCTGAACACATAGGCAGTGTGGAGGGAACGCGGGGAAGTGAAACATCTCAGTACCCGCAGGAAGAGAAAACAACCGTGATTCCGGGAGTAGTGGCGAGCGAAACCGGATGAGGCCAAACCGTATGCGTGTGATACCCGGCAGGGGTTGCGCATGCGGGGTTGTGGGAATTCTTTTGATCGGTCTGCCGGCCGGTCGGCGAGTCAGAAACCGTTGATGTAGTCGAAGGACATGCGAAAGGTCCGGCGTAGAGGGTAAGACCCCCGTAGACGAAACATCAGCGGCTTGCTTAAGAATCTCCCAAGTAGCACGGGGCCCGAGAAATCCCGTGTGAATCTGGCGGGACCACCCGCTAAGCCTAAATATTCCCTGGTGACCGATAGCGGATAGTACCGTGAGGGAATGGTGAAAAGTACCGCGGGAGCGGAGTGAAATAGTACCTGAAACCGTGTGCCTACAAGCCGTGGGAGCGTCGCCGTTATTCTTCGGAATAACGGTCGTGACTGCGTGCCTTTTGAAGAATGAGCCTGCGAGTTAGCGGTGTGTAGCGAGGTTAACCCGTGTGGGGAAGCCGTAGCGAAAGCGAGTCCGAATAGGGCGATTGAGTTGCACGCTCTAGACCCGAAGCGGAGTGATCTAGCCATGGGCAGGTTGAAGCGGAGGTAAGACTTCGTGGAGGACCGAACCCACCAGGGTTGAAAACCTGGGGGATGACCTGTGGTTAGGGGTGAAAGGCCAATCAAACTCCGTGATAGCTGGTTCTCCCCGAAATGCATTTAGGTGCAGCGTCACGTGTTTCTTGCCGGAGGTAGAGCACTGGATAGGCGATGGGCCCTACCGGGTTACTGACCTTAGCCAAACTCCGAATGCCGGTAAGTGAGAGCGTGGCAGTGAGACTGTGGGGGATAAGCTCCATGGTCGAGAGGGAAACAGCCCAGAGCATCGACTAAGGCCCCTAAGCGTACGCTAAGTGGGAAAGGATGTGGAGTCGCAGAGACAACCAGGAGGTTGGCTTAGAAGCAGCCACCCTTGAAAGAGTGCGTAATAGCTCACTGGTCAAGTGATTCCGCGCCGACAATGTAGCGGGGCTCAAGCGTACCGCCGAAGTCGTGTCATTGCAGCAATAGGGCCAACGCCCGCTGTGATGGGTAGGGGAGCGTCGTGTGCCGGGTGAAGCAGCAGCGGAAGCTAGTTGTGGACGGTTCACGAGTGAGAATGCAGGCATGAGTAGCGATACACACGTGAGAAACGTGTGCGCCGATTGACTAAGGGTTCCTGGGTCAAGCTGATCTGCCCAGGGTAAGTCGGGACCTAAGGCGAGGCCGACAGGCGTAGTCGATGGACAACCGGTTGATATTCCGGTACCCGCTTTGAAACGCCCAATATCGAATCAGGCGATGCTAAGCCCGTGAAGCCGTTCCGGACCCTTCGGGGAAAGGAAAGTGGTGGAGCCGGTGACCCAGACTTGTAGTAGGTAAGCGATGGGGTGACGCAGGAAGGTAGTCCAGCCCGGGCGGTGGTAGTCCCGGGGTAAGGGTGTAGGCCGAGGGGTAGGCAAATCCGTCCCTCATATAAGGCTGAGACCTGATGCCGAGCCGATTGTGGTGAAGTGGATGATCCTATGCTGTCGAGAAAAGCCTCTAGCGAGTTTCATGGCGGCCCGTACCCTAAACCGACTCAGGTGGTCAGGTAGAGAATACCGAGGCGTTCGGGTGAACTATGGTTAAGGAACTCGGCAAAATGCCCCCGTAACTTCGGGAGAAGGGGGCCATCACTGGTGATCGGATTTACTCCGTGAGCTGGGGGTGGCCGCAGAGACCAGCGAGAAGCGACTGTTTACTAAAAACACAGGTCCGTGCGAAGCCGTAAGGCGATGTATACGGACTGACGCCTGCCCGGTGCTGGAACGTTAAGGGGACCGGTTAGTCACATTTCGGTGTGGCGAAGCTGAGAACTTAAGCGCCAGTAAACGGCGGTGGTAACTATAACCATCCTAAGGTAGCGAAATTCCTTGTCGGGTAAGTTCCGACCTGCACGAATGGCGTAACGACTTCTCGACTGTCTCAACCATAGGCCCGGTGAAATTGCACTACGAGTAAAGATGCTCGTTTCGCGCAGCAGGACGGAAAGACCCCGGGACCTTTACTATAGTTTGATATTGGTGTTCGGTTCGGCTTGTGTAGGATAGGTGGGAGACTTTGAAGCGGCCACGCCAGTGGTTGTGGAGTCGTCGTTGAAATACCACTCTGGTCGTGCTGGATGTCTAACCTCGGTCCGTGATCCGGATCAGGGACAGTGTCTGATGGGTAGTTTAACTGGGGCGGTTGCCTCCCAAAAAGTAACGGAGGCGCCCAAAGGTTCCCTCAGCCTGGTTGGCAATCAGGTGTTGAGTGTAAGTGCACAAGGGAGCTTGACTGTGAGACCGACGGGTCGAGCAGGGACGAAAGTCGGGACTAGTGATCCGGCGGTGGCTTGTGGAAGCGCCGTCGCTCAACGGATAAAAGGTACCCCGGGGATAACAGGCTGATCTTCCCCAAGAGTCCATATCGACGGGATGGTTTGGCACCTCGATGTCGGCTCGTCGCATCCTGGGGCTGGAGTCGGTCCCAAGGGTTGGGCTGTTCGCCCATTAAAGCGGTACGCGAGCTGGGTTTAGAACGTCGTGAGACAGTTCGGTCCCTATCCGCTGTGCGCGTAGGAATATTGAGAAGGGCTGTCCCTAGTACGAGAGGACCGGGACGGACGAACCTCTGGTGTGCCAGTTGTCCTGCCAAGGGCATGGCTGGTTGGCTACGTTCGGGAGGGATAACCGCTGAAAGCATCTAAGCGGGAAGCCTGCTTCAAGATGAGTATTCCCACCTCCTTGAGAGGGTAAGGCTCCCAGTAGACGACTGGGTTGATAGGCCAGATGTGGAAGCCCGGTAACGGGTGGAGCTGACTGGTACTAATAGGCCGAGGGCTTGTCCTCAGTTGCTCGCGTCCACTGTGTTAGTTCTGAAGTAACGAACTGTGTCATATCCGGTTTGGTTAACTTCATAGTGTTTCGGTGGTCATAGCGTTAGGGAAACGCCCGGTTTACATTCCGAACCCGGAAGCTAAGCCTTTCAGCGCCGATGGTACTGCAGGGGGGACCCTGTGGGAGAGTAGGACGCCGCCGAACAATCATTGTAGAAAGCCCCGTACCGGGTAACCGGTACGGGGCTTTTCTGCGTTTACGGACCCTTTTCGGGGCCGGGTCCATTTGGGTGATGGGGCCTACCAGTCGGCGGGGTAGCTCTTGAGGCTGCTCGTGTCGAGTGTCCAGCGGCCGGCGACGACGGTGTCCCCGAAGGCGTACGGGACCGTCTTGCGGTAGCGGATGCCGTCGGGACCCCCCGAGGGATCACTGTGCACTGTGGCGGCCTTCTTGTCCTTGCGGGGGTCCACCACGACGTAGAGCGGGACGCCCATCTTCGGGTAGTCGTGGAGCTTGTCGCGGATGTCGGTGAGGGAATTCGTACGTGAGACGACCTCCACCACCATCAGGACATCGCGCGAGTTGACCACCCTCGCCGTGTCATCGGTGTCTTCCTCGGCGATGACCATGAGGTCGGGCACTTTGGTCAGGCCTGTCACCGGATCGCCCATGTTCGTGTCGCTGAGAGCCATGACCTCGGGCGTCTGTGCCTCGATCTGACGGCGTAGCCGCACCACGTTCAGCCCGTGGGGAGCCGTGGGGCTCATCATCGTGAGGGAGATCTGACCGTCGGTGGTCTGCACCTTCCACTGGTCTTCCTGGTGCTCGGCCAGCTCCGAGAGTTGCTCCGCGAAGTCGTGCATGCGGCGCAGCTGCTCCGGGGTGAGGTCGGCCATGGTGTCCTCCTGGTGGGTGCCGCGCCCAGCGTATCCAGATCAGGACGGAACGTCTCCGTGGCGGGACGGCTGGGTCAGAGGCGGCCGGCGGCCTTCAGAGCCAGGTAGGCGTCGGCCAAGGCGGGGGCCAGGGTGTCCGGGGTGGCGTCGACCACGTGGACGCCGTGGCGGGTGAGCTGTTCCGCCGTGCGGCGGCGGGCCGACTGGGACTGGGTGCCCGCCGCGGCCTCGTAGACGGCTTCCACCGTGCCGCGGGACTGCGTCATTTCCGCCACGTGGGGGTCCGAGACCGAGGCCAGCAGGACCGTGTGGCGCTGGGTGAGGCGGGGGAGCAGCGGGAGCAGGCCTTCCTCGACGGGGGCCGCGTCCAGGCTGGTCAGGAGGACCACCAGGGAGCGCCGGGGGGCGCTGCGCAGGATGGTGGAGACCAGGGTGCGGGAGTCCGTCTCGACCAGTTCCGGTTCGAGGGTGGCCATCGCGTTCACGAAGGCGGGGAGGGTGTCGGCCGCCGAGCGGGCCTGGACCTGGGCGCGGGGGCGGCGGTCGTGGGCCAGGAGGTCCACGCGGTCGCCCGCGCGGGTGGCCAGGGCGGTGAGGAGCAGGGCCGCGTCCATCGCCGAGTCGAGGCGCGGGGCGTCGCCGACGCGGCCGGCCGCGGTGCGGCCGGTGTCGAGGCAGATCAGGATGTGGCGGTCGCGTTCCGGGCGCCAGGTGCGGACGGCGACCTTGTTCTGGCGGGCGGTGGCCCGCCAGTCGATGGAACGGGTGTCGTCGCCGGGTACGTAGTCGCGCAGGCTGTCGAACTCCGTGCCCTCACCGCGCGTCAGAACGCTGGTGCGGCCGTCGAGTTCGCGCAGGCGGGCCAGGCGGGAGGGGAGGTGCTTGCGGCTCGCGAAGGGCGGCAGGACGCGGACCGTCCACGGGACGGTGTGGTGGCCCTGGCGGGCCAGCAGGCCGAGCGGGCCGTACGAGCGGATCGTGACGCGGGCCGCCTGGCGATCGCCTCGGCGGGTGGGTCGCAGTCGGGTGGTGAGGCGGCGGCGTTCGCCGGGGGGAACGGCCAACGTATGGCGGGAACCGGCGACTTCGGTCCCGGGGACCCAGCTGCTCGGGGGCCAGGCGTCGCGGATCCGGGCGCGGAGCGTACGGGGGGAGGGGTTCGTGATCGTGAGGTGGACGTCTGCGGATTCGCCGAGGCGCACGGACGTGTCGCCGGAGCGGGCGAGTTGGAGCGAGCGGACCGGGGCCGCGAGGGCGTAGTCGACCGCGCAGGCCAGGGCGATGGGGGCGTTGACCGCCAGCATCCCCGTCCAGCTCGGTCCGAGGAAGCCGACGGGGATGCTGCCGAGGGCCGCGAGCAGTGCGGCGCGTCCGGTGAAGGCCATCAGCGCGGGACGGGGACGTGGGTGAGGATCGCGGTGATGACCGCGTCGGCCGTGACGCCCTCCATCTCGGCCTCGGGGCGCAGTTGGACGCGGTGGCGCAGGGTCGGCAGGGCGAGGGCCTTCACGTCGTCGGGGGTGACGTAGTCGCGGCCCACGAGCCAGGCCCAGGCGCGGGCCGTGGCCAGCAGCGCGGTGGCGCCGCGCGGGGAGACGCCGAGGGTGAGGGAGGGGGATTCGCGGGTGGCGCGGCAGATGTCGACGACGTACGCGGCGATCTCCGGGGAGACGCTGGTGGCCTCGACGGCCTTGCGGGCGGCGTCCAGTTCGGCGGGGCCGGCGACCGGGCGGATGCCGGCGGAGTGCAGGTCGCGGGGGTTGAAGCCGGCCGCGTGGCGGGTCAGTACGCCGATCTCGTCCTCGCGGGAGGGGAGGGGCACGGTGAGCTTCAGGAGGAAGCGGTCGAGCTGGGCCTCGGGCAGGGGGTACGTGCCCTCGTACTCGACCGGGTTCATGGTGGCGGCGACGAGGAACGGCTCCGGGAGCTTGCGGGGGGTGCCGTCGACGGTGACCTGGCGCTCCTCCATCGCTTCGAGGAGGGAGGACTGGGTCTTGGGGGGCGTGCGGTTGATCTCGTCGGCGAGGAGCAGGTTGGTGAAGACCGGGCCGTTCTGGAACGAGAACTCCGCGGTGCGGGCGTCGTAGACGAGGGAGCCGGTGACGTCGCTCGGCATCAGGTCGGGGGTGAACTGGACCCGCTTGGTGTCGAGTTCGAGGGAGGCGGCCAGCGCCCGCACGAGGAGGGTCTTCGCGACGCCGGGGACGCCTTCGAGCAGGACGTGGCCGCGGCAGAGGAGGGCTACGACGAGACCGGTGACGGCGGAGTCCTGGCCGACCACGGCCTTTCCGATCTCGGTGCGGAGCGCCTCCAGGGCGGAGCGGGCGCTGTCCGTGGTGGCCGTCATGAGGTGCGGACCTCCCTTTCGAGGGCGTCGAGGTGGTCGGCGAGCGCGATGAGCGCCGCGTCGGTGGTGGGGGCGGTGCCGAAGAGCAGGCCGTCCGGGTCCTGCGGGGGCCCGGCCGTGAGGCGGGCCGCGACCGCGGGGACCAGGGAGGCGGGGTCGTGGGCCTGGGTGGCCGGTACGCCGACCAGCGCGGCCAGGCGTTCGCGGGCGGCGGCGCGCAGCACGGTGGCGGCGCGGTCGCGGGCGCCGGCCTTGCGGTACAGGCGGGCGCGGCCCTCGGTGGCCTCGGAGGCGCGGACGAGGACGGGCAGGCGTTCGGTGACGAGCGGGCCGAGGCGGCGGGCGCGCCAGAGGGCGGCGACGGCGGCCGCGAGGAAGAGCTGGAGCAGGGCCCAGCTCCAGCCGGCGGGGATCAGGTCGAGGAAGCTCTGCTCCTCGCCGGTGCCGGCGGCGCTGTCGGGGTCGCTGTCGGCCGGGGACGGCATGTACCAGACGAGGTTCGGGCGGGTGCCGAGGAGCTGGAGCGCGAGGGAGGCGTTGCCCTCCTTGGCGAGGGTCTTGTTGAGGAGCACGGCCTCCGAGCCGAGGAGGACGGTGTCGCCTCCGCGGATGCCGGTGGGGAGCACGAGGAGCGTGGGGTGGCCCGAGCGGGGGTAGCAGCCGGTGGCTCCGGGGGTGGCGGTGGTGTACCGGTAGCCGCCGCCTGTCGCGGCGCGGCCCGCGGCCGTGGCGGCGGGGAGGGGGCAGGTGCTGCCCGGGTCGAGGTGGGTGTCCGGGGCCGGGGAGCCGTCGTCGTGGGTGTGCGTGCCGGGGGCCAGGGCCGGGAGGCTGAGCGCGCTCGGGGCGAGCAGGACGGTCCGTCCGCCGGAGAGGTCGATCGCGGAACGGATGTCGCGGAGCTGGGGTTCGCCCAGCCGGTCCGGGTCGGTGACCAGCAGGGTGGTGTCGGGGCCGGCGGCGTCCGAGGCGGCCTCGGCGGAGGTGACGACCCGGGTGGTGACCCCGCGGGCCTTGAGCAGCTCGGCGACGGCCTGGCTGCCGTAGGGGTCGGGGGAGCGGGGGTCGAGGTAGCCGTGCCGGGTGCCGGAGTTCAGGGCGGCGAGGGCGAGCCCGCCGACGAGGAGCACCGTCAGCGCGAGGAGGAAGCCGCGGGAGCGGGCCCACAGGTCTCGGGGCGTTGTGCCTGCGGCGGCTGTACGGGGCGGGGTGGCGGGCCCGCCGGAGCGGGTGGACGCGGCTGCGGCGGACGCCCCGGCGGGGGGTGCGTCGGGCCCCGTGGCGGCAGCTTCGGCGGACGGCCCGTCGGAGACCGCGGCGTGGGTCCCGCCGAGCCGTGGGGCCGAGGCGGCCCCGGTGGGGTGGGGCCTGCCGCCGGCCGTCGCGTGGACGGGGGGCGCGAAGGGCCCGCCTGCGCCCTGGTGGGCCGGGCCGGGGGATGCGCCCGCGGTGAGCGGCGCGGGTGCGCCCGGGGCGTTCGGGTCCGCGGCGTTCGGGTCCGGGGTGGGGCCGGTCATGGGGTGGAGCCCGTCAGGAGGGGCTTCGTCTGGGACAGGGCCTGGTCCAGGGTGGTCAGGGTCGCGTACATCCCGGCGTCGGCCGGGTGGCCGCCGTAGGTGACGTCGTCGAAGGTGCGGGCCGCCGCGCGCAGGGCCGCGGCGTGGGACGGGAGGGTGGCGGCGGCTTCGGCCGCCGCCTCGTCCGCGGTGCGGCCGGGACGGGGGTCGAGGAGGGTGCGCTCCTCCAGGGAGCGGAAGACGGCGCGCATGCGCTCCTGGACCGCTTCGCTCCAGCGGCCCTCGCCGGCCAGGGACTCGGCGGCGGCGCGGTGGTCGGCCGCGCTGCGGACGCCCGCGTCGAAGAGGGTGCCCGCAGCGCGGGCGGCGGTGCGGCCGGGGGCGCCCAGGCGCCACCACAGGGCCGCGAGGACGAGGAGCGCGAACACCACGATGGCCACCAGGCCCAGGATCCCGCCCGGGGTCGCCCCGGAGGCGCGGTCGAAGAGGTCGCCCACCCACTCCCAGAAGCGGTCCAGCGCCCTCTGCAGCAGCCCCGGGTCGTTCTGGTGGTACACGGGCTTGGACAGCTCGTGGCGGGCCGCCTCGCGGGCGGCTTCGCGGCCGATGCCTGGTTGTGGTGTGGGTTGTGGTGCGAGCAGGCCCCCCGTGCTCCTCATTCCCGGGTCAGCCTCCGGTCGGCGGCGTGGTGGTGCCGTAGTTCTCGATGCCCGCCGCCCGGGCGAGTTCCAGGTCGAGGGCCTCGCGGCGGATGCGCTGGTCGACGTAGAGGAGCACCGTGACGCCGGACTGGATCGGCATGGTGATCGTCAGCGCGATGACCACGCCGACGGCCGACATGATCAGGTAGCCCCAGCTCGTGCCCCCGGTGCCCTCGGCCAGGCCTTCGAGGCCGCCGCCGAACAGCAGGCCGCCCGCGACGGTGAGGGGCAGGACGATGAGGCTCGACACGATGCCCGTGATGATGCTCGTCAGCAGGGTGATGCCGAAGATCCGCCACCAGGAGCCCTTGACCAGCTTCGAGGAGCGGGAGAGGGACTTGCGGACCGTGGCCTTCTCCAGCATGAGCGCGGGCGAGGCCAGGGAGAAGCGGATCCAGAGCCAGAGGATCAGGCCCAGGGCGACGAAGCCGCCGAAGAGGGCGAGGACGCCCTCGCCGGCCAGGGCGCCGGGCAGGATCAGCACGGCGACGACGAGGACCGCGCCGAGGCCCAGGAGAAGGGTCAGGCCGAAGAGCCGCAGGACCTGCGGGCGGGCTTCGCGCCAGGAGGCGGCGACCGTGGAGCTGTGGCCGAGCACCGCACGGCTGAAGATCATGGTCAGCATGGCGGTGACCACGATGGATCCGACGAGCTGGATGAACCCGTCGACCGCGGTCAGCCCCACCACGGCGCCGACGGATTCGAGCTGCTCGCCCATCGGGTCGGTGCTCGACTGGTCCATGACGAGCTCGCCGAACGCGTATTTCTGGGTGAGCACGCTGACCAGCTGGACCACGATGGCCACGACCAGGGTGATGGGCAGCACCGCGCGCCAGTGCTTGCGCATGGTGCTGACGGCCCCGTCGAGGATCTCGCCGATGCCGAGCGGGCGCAGCGGGATCACGCCGGGCTTCACCGCCTGGGTGTGGCCGCCCCAGCCGCCGGCCGGGGGCGGGTAGCCGCCGTACGAACCCCAGCCGGCGCCCGGCTGCGGGGCCGCGGGCGGCTGCTGCGGGGTTTGCGGGGTCTGGCCCGGGGTCGGGCTCGACCACTGGCCGGGGGGCGGCTGCTCGGCGGACCACTTGGAATCGCCTGAGCCGCCCGCGGGCGGCTGTGTGCCGTGGGAGCCCTCACCGTCGGACGGGGAGGATCCGGGCGTAGCCCAGCCCGGAGAGTCGTTCATCGTCGCTCCTTCACGTGCACGCGGGGTGCGGGCGCTTGGTCCGGCTGCCATCGTGCCATGTGACAACCTCGAACGGACCAGCCGTCCCCAACGGACCAGCCGCCTCCTGAGACGGGAACGTTCGCGCCTTCGTATGACGGCCGGATCCGGGGCACACTGGGCGCCCTGATCTCCACGCAGGTCCGAGGGGCGATTTCCAGCCCCTTTGGCTGTGGGACAGCTCACCGCCGGGTAACGATTAGCTAATGGGATGATGTCAACCATGAAGGGACGCGTCCTTGTCGTCGACGACGACACCGCGCTGGCCGAGATGCTCGGCATTGTGCTGCGTGGAGAAGGTTTTGAGCCGTCGTTCGTAGCGGACGGCGACAAGGCACTGGCTGCCTTCCGGGAGGCGAAGCCGGATCTCGTGCTGCTCGACCTCATGCTGCCCGGTAGGGACGGCATAGAGGTGTGCAGGCTGATCCGCGCCGAGTCGGGCGTACCGATCGTCATGCTCACCGCCAAGAGCGACACCGTGGACGTGGTCGTGGGCCTGGAGTCCGGGGCCGACGACTACATCGTCAAGCCGTTCAAGCCGAAGGAGCTGGTGGCCCGCATCCGGGCCCGCCTGCGCCGTTCGGAAGAGCCCGCGCCCGAGCAGCTGACCATCGGTGACCTGGTCATCGACGTGGCCGGGCACTCGGTCAAGCGGGAAGGCGCCTCGATCGCCCTGACCCCGCTGGAGTTCGACCTGCTGGTCGCGCTCGCCCGCAAGCCCTGGCAGGTCTTCACCCGCGAGGTGCTGCTGGAGCAGGTCTGGGGCTACCGCCACGCGGCCGACACCCGCCTGGTCAACGTGCACGTCCAGCGGCTGCGCTCCAAGGTCGAGAAGGACCCGGAGCGCCCCGAGATCGTCGTGACGGTGCGCGGGGTCGGCTACAAGGCCGGACCGAGCTGACATGACACCCGGCAAGCCCCGTGGCCGCTCCCGCTGGGGAGCGCTGCGGGGCGGCGGGCTGCTCCCCGAGGGAGCACCCGGCGGTCCCGTACTGCGGCTGTTCGTACGCCTCGTACGCCGGCCGCTGCTTCCGGCTGTCCGGCTGTGGCGGCGCAACATCCAGCTCCGGGTGGTCGCCGCGACCCTGCTGATCTCCCTCGCCGTGGTCCTCGCCCTCGGGTTCGTGGTCATCGCGCAGGTCAGCAAGGGCCTCCTCGACGCCAAGGAGGAGGCCGCGCAGAGCCAGGCCGCGGGCGGCTTCGCGGTCGCGCAGGAGAAGGCCAATACGCCCTATACGGCGGACGGGCCCGACGCCTCCGACAACAAGGTCGGCCGGGACGCCAGTACCTGGATGAACTCCCTGGTCAAACAGCTCGCCAGTGGCGGGCAGAGCGCCTTCGAGGTGGCGGCGCTGGGTGCCGGCACCGGAACCGGCGAGGAACAGCCGTCCGCCCGCGGAGCCCTCGGCGGCGTCCGCGGAGCCCGCGCCTCCGGCAACGTGGATCCCACGGCCAGCGTCCCGCTGGAGCTGCGCCGCAACGTCAACCACGCGACCGGCGCCTTCAAGACCTTCTCGCAGATCCGCTACACCGACGCCGGGGACAAACTGCCCGAGCCCGCGCTCGTCATCGGCAAGCGGCTCATCGACATCAACGGCGAACCGTACGACCTGTACTACCTCTTCCCGCTCACGCAGGAGGAGGAGTCCCTCAACCTGGTCAAGGCCACCATCGCCACCGCGGGGCTCTTCGTCGTGGTGCTCCTCGGCGGGATCGCCTGGCTCGTGGTGCGCCAGGTCGTCACCCCCGTCCGGATGGCCGCGGGGATCGCCGAGCGGCTCTCGGCGGGGCGGCTCCAGGAGCGGATGAAGGTCACCGGCGAGGACGACATCGCCCGTCTGGGCGAGGCCTTCAACAAGATGGCCCAGAACCTCCAGAACAAGATCCAGCAGCTGGAGGACCTCTCCCGGCTGCAGCGCCGCTTCGTCTCGGACGTCTCCCACGAGCTGCGCACCCCGCTCACGACCGTACGCATGGCGGCGGACGTCATCCACGACGCCCGCGCCGACTTCGACCCGATCACCGCGCGCTCCGCCGAGCTCCTCGCCGGACAGCTCGACCGCTTCGAGTCCCTGCTCGCCGACCTGCTGGAGATCAGCCGGTTCGACGCGGGAGCCGCCGCGCTGGAGGCCGAGCCGATCGACCTGCGGGACGTCGTGCACCGGGTCATCGACGCGGCCGAGCCGCTCGCCCAGCACAAGAACACCCGGATCCGCGTCCTCGGGGACACCCAGCCGGTGATAGCCGAGGCCGACGCCCGGCGCGTGGAGCGGGTCCTGCGCAACCTGGTCGTCAACGCCGTCGAGCACGGCGAGGGCCGCGACGTGGTGGTCCGGCTCGCCTCGGCGGGCGGGGCCGTCGCCGTGGCCGTACGGGACTACGGAGTCGGGCTCAAGCCCGGCGAGGCCACCCGCGTCTTCAACCGCTTCTGGCGGGCCGACCCGGCCCGGGCGCGCACGACCGGCGGTACCGGCCTCGGCCTGTCCATCGCCGTCGAGGACGCCCGCCTGCACGGAGGATGGCTCCAGGCGTGGGGCGAGCCCGGCGGCGGCTCGCAGTTCCGCCTGACGCTGCCGCGCACCGCCGACGAGCCGCTGCGCGGATCGCCGATCCCGCTGGAGCCCGAGGACTCCCGGGCCAACCGGGCCAGGGCCGCCGCGGAGGGTTCCGCGGCCGCCGGGCAGCGGGCGCAGCAGGCGCAGCAGGCCGGGCGCGGCGACCGGTCGCCGATGCCGCCGAGGTCCCCCGTCGCGGGTGCGGTGCCGGTACCGGCCGACCCGACGGCGCTGCCGGGCAACGGGGCGCGGGTCGTGACCCGGCCGGGGCCGGCGGAGCAGGGACACGGCGCCGGGGGCGGGGCGGCGGACGCGCGGTCCGGCGGGACGGCGGGAGCAACCGACCGAGAGGGTGGTAGCGGTGGAGCGGGCGGAGCGGGTCGAGCGGGTGGAGCGGGCGGGGCAGCCGGAGCGGGCGGATCGCATGGGCGCTGAGCCGGGCCGGCCGCGCCGGCGCACGCCGCGCACCCGCGGGGCTCTCGGGGCTCGCGGGGCTCTCAGGGCGTTCGCCTTCGGGGCGGCCGGGCTGCTGCTGGCCGGCTGCGCCTCCATGCCCGACCACGGCGAGGTCCGTCCCGTGGAGGCCTCCCAGGGCGTCGACTCCCAGGTCCGGGTCTTCGGCGTACCGCCGGCCGACCGGGCCAGCCCGCAGGAGATCGTCGACGGTTTCCTGGAGGCCATGACCAGCGACGATCCGCAGCTCCAGACCGCACGCAAGTACCTCACCGAGGAAGCGGCGAAGAACTGGAAGCCCGGTGCGGCGGTCACCGTGCTCTCCGCCGGCCTCGACCGGTTCTCCGTACAGGGCGAGAAGGACCCGGCCGCCCCCCGGTTCAAGGTCGCGGGCAAGATGCTGGCCACGGTGGACGAGCGCAGCGCGTACCAGCCGGAGACCGGCGGCCGGCGCTACGAGCAGTTCCTCCAGCTCGTGCAGAAGGACGACCAGTGGCGGATCGCGACCCCGCCCAGCAGCCTGGTCCTGAGCGAATCCGACTTCCAGCGCATCTACATGCCGGTCAACAAGTACTACTTCGCGGGCGCCACGCTCGTCGCCGACCCCGTCTACGTGCGTCAGCGCAGCGACCCCGACTCCCGGATGGACCCCACCACCCAGACCGTCACCTCGCTGCTGGCCGGCCCTTCCAAGTGGCTGGGACCGGTGGTCACTTCGAGCTTCCCGACCGGTACGGAACTGCGGGAAGGCACCAAGTCCCTTTCGATCGACGGTCAGAACACGCTGCGCGTGCCCCTGAACAAGAACGCGGACGACGTGGACGAGGCGCAGTGCCAGCGGATGGCGACCCAACTCCTCTACACGGTCAAGGACCTGACGGGTTCCAGGGTCGACCGGGTCGACGTCGTGCGCTCCGACGGCACCACGCGCTGCCAGGTGTCCGAGGCGGCCGCGGCCGTGCTCGCCAACCGGCCGCCCTCGCCCGGCCACCAGTACTACGTGGACGCCGAGAACCGGCTGCAGCGGCTGAACCTGGACCCCAACCGTGAGGACCAGCAGGATCCGCCGACACCGGCCCCCGGGCCGCTGTCCACGAACCCGGCCTTCAAGGTGGGCTCCGCCGCCGTGTCCTACGACGAGAAGCGGGCCGCGGTCGTCTCCGCGGACGGGCACGGGCTGTACGTGGTCAACCTGACCACCGCCGGAGCGATGCCGCCGTCGCTGCTGACCGGCAAGGGGGCCAAGCCCAACGGGCTCGCCACCCCGACCTGGGACGCGGCGGGCGATCTGTGGGTCGCGGACCCCGATCCGCAGGACGCGGCGCTGTACCGGCTGCCCGGCGGCACCGGCACCCCCGAACGGGTCGAGGTGTCCGGGCTGGCCGGCGGGCGGATCACGGGGCTGAAGGCCTCCCCCGACGGGGTGCGGATCGCGCTGCTGGTGCAGCGGGAGAGCCGCAAATACCTGTACATCGGGCGGATCGAGCGGCCCGACGCGAAGGGCGACGTCTCCGCGGTCTCGGTGCGCGAGCTGCGCCCGGCCGCCCCGCAGCTGGCGGACGTGGTGGCGATGAGCTGGGCGCCGCGGGGCCGGCTGCTGGTGGTGGGCCGGGAGAGCGGCATGGTCGTCCAGGCCCGCTACATGCTGGCCGACGGGTCGATGGTCGGGGCCGGGCTGCCCGGGGCGAACGGGCTGGTGGCGGTGGCCGCGAGCGAGGACGAGAAGAAGCCGGTGGTCGCCGAGTCGCTGGAGGACGGCATCGTGTGGCTGCCGCCGGGGGCGCAGTGGCGCACGGTGGTGGCCGGCGGGCAGGCTCCGGTCTACCCGGGCTGAGGGCTGGGGACTGAAGGCTGGGGGCTGGGTGAGGGTGGGCCGGCCGTCGCCGCGGCGGGGTGTGACCTGCCCTCTCCGTGGTTGTCCACAGGGCTGGTGGAGTGCTGTCCCGGCCCGGCAGGGTGGACGTCATGCGGGAGTGGTGGCGGGGATGGGCCGGTGAGCTCGCCGGACTGGTGCTGCCGGTGACGTGCGCCGGCTGCGGGGCCGGCCGCGCGGTGCTGTGCGCAGACTGCCGGTCGGAGCTCAGTGGGGCCGGGGCGGGCCCGGTACGGCCGTCTCCGTGCCCCGGCGGGCTGCCCGCGGTGTATGCGGCCACCGCGTACCGGGAGGCCGTACGGGCCGTCGTACTGGCCCACAAGGAGCGCGGGGCGCTGCCGCTGGCCGGAGCCCTCGGGGCCGCCCTGGCTGCCGCCGTCCGCGCGGGCGGGGCGCAGGGAGGGGCGGTGGCCCTGGTCCCCGTGCCCTCCGCGCGGCACCGGGTGCGGGCGCGCGGGCACGACCCGGCGCTCAGGATCGCGCTGGCCGCCTCGGCGCGGCTGCGGCGGGAGGGCGTGCCCGCGCGCGTGACGCCCGTACTGCGGCTGCGGCGGGCGGTGGCCGACCAGGCGGGCCTGGGGGCGGCGCAGCGCCGGGAGAACCTCGCGGGGGCCCTGGAGGCGCGTCACGGTGCCGGGCGGGTGACGGCGGGGGCGGCCCGGATCGTGCTCGTGGACGACCTCGTCACCACCGGGTCCACGCTGGTGGAGGCGGCGCGGGCGCTGCGCGCGGCCGGGATCGGGGTGCCGGGCGGGGCGGCCGCGGCGGCTCTGGTGGCCGCCGTGGTGGCCGCGCCGGCGGACTCCTTCGTGCGTTCCGGCACTGGCGCAACTCGGACAGACCAAAAAACTTGTGAATAGATTTGGAACTGGCGGGGAAGGCGCATCGTTGCAGGTAGTAAGAGGGAACGGCCACCTGAACGGAGGTACGTTCCGGTAGCGGGTGCCGACAACCGGCATAGAGGGATATGTTCGGTTGTAAGGAATTGGCGAACCTTGGGCCCCATGCATCGGAGCGCACGTTTCGAGCGTCTGTACGTTTCGAAAACTTCGTGCCAGCAGAGGTTGTCCCTCGACTCCGAAGTCGGTGGGGTGTAGATCTTGCCGATGGGGGAGGAGGAGGTGGAAGTCGCCAAGTCCGAGGCTCCGGTGTTCACCGGGGTCTGGTGCGAAAGGGAGACGCTTCGCCCCTGAGGCGGAGCTATCCGGGAACGGAGTTCTGCGTGGACATCGTCGTCAAGGGCCGTAAGACCGAGGTGCCCGACCGGTTCCGCAAGCACGTGGCCGAGAAGCTGAATCCGGAGCGGATCCAGAAGCTCGACGCCAAGGTGATCAGCTTGGACGTCGAGGTGTCCAAGGAGCACAACCCGCGCCAGGCCGACCGTTCCGACCGCGTGGAGATCACCCTGCGTTCGCGGGGCCCGGTCATTCGTGCCGAGGCTTCCGCCGCTGACGCGTACGCGGCGCTCGACCTCGCTCAGGACAAGCTGGAGGCCCGGCTGCGCAAGCAGCACGACAAGCGCTACACCCGGCGCGGCGCCGGACGGCTCTCGGCGGCCGAGGTCGCCGACGTGGTTCCGAACGCCGCGACCCTGAATGGCAACGGCGAGCCGGTCAACGGGGAGAAGGCGGACGCGGACGCGATTCCGACCACCCGGATCGGATCGCTGGAAGTGCAGGGCGACGGCCCGCTCATCGTTCGCGAGAAGACCCACTCGGCCGCACCCATGTCGCTCGACCAGGCCCTGTACGAGATGGAACTGGTCGGTCACGACTTCTATCTGTTCGTCGATTCCGACACCAAGATGCCGAGCGTCGTCTACCGGCGCCACGGTTACGACTACGGCGTGATCCACCTCAACGCCTCCGACGCCGCCTCCAGCTCGGGTGAGCTCGACGGTGCGGGTGCGGGTGGCGCGCTCGGGGGCTGAGCCGCTGATTCCGGTCTGATTCCGGACTGATTCCGGGCTGGATCCGGATGTTCGTGCGGTGCCGGTGTGGTGCCCCCGCGTTCGCCCAGGCGGGCGCGGGGGCACTCTTATGAGGCGATGGCTGCGAAACGGTGGCCTGTATGGGTCGGCCTGTAATCGCCGGACCCCGTTCTGCCACGTAGGCATGGAATCATGTCGGGCAGTCAGCCGGCGGCCGCTCTCGTCGGATTGACCCAGCAGCTCAGCACACGTGGTGCAGGGGGAGGAACGATGGCGGACAGCTTCGGGCCGGTGCGTGATGACAACGGTGCGGGCTGCCGTGAGGAGGACCAGGTGGCAGAGCCGATCCGGGTGCTCGTGGTCGACGACCACGCGCTGTTCCGGCGCGGGCTGGAGATCGTCCTCGCGCAGGAAGAGGACATCCAGGTCGTCGGCGAGGCGGGGGACGGGGCGGAGGCCGTGGACAAGGCGGCCGATCTGCTGCCGGACATCGTGCTGATGGATGTGCGGATGCCGCGGCGCGGCGGGATCGAGGCCTGTACCTCGATCAAGGAGGTGGCGCCCTCCGCGAAGATCATCATGCTGACGATCAGCGACGAGGAGGCGGACCTCTACGACGCGATCAAGGCGGGGGCGACCGGGTACCTGCTGAAGGAGATCTCGACGGACGAGGTCGCGACGGCGATTCGTGCGGTTGCGGACGGGCAGTCGCAGATCAGTCCTTCGATGGCGTCGAAGCTGCTGACGGAGTTCAAGTCGATGATCCAGCGGACGGACGAGCGGCGGTTGGTGCCGGCGCCGCGGCTGACGGATCGGGAGCTTGAGGTTTTGAAGCTGGTGGCCACCGGGATGAACAACCGCGATATCGCGAAGGAGTTGTTCATCTCCGAGAACACCGTGAAGAACCATGTGCGGAACATTCTGGAGAAGCTGCAGTTGCACTCCAGGATGGAGGCGGTGGTGTACGCGATGCGGGAGAAGATCCTCGAGATCCGGTAGCTGAGGGTTTCCGGATCCCGTTCCGGATCCCGTTCCGGTTCCGGTCCCGTCAAGGGTGCGGGTGGGATGGCCCTGCGGGGCGGAATCCCCTACCCGCCCTTCGACCGTTCCCAGGGCTCTGCCCTGACCCGGTCCTCAAGCGCCGGACGGGCTGGAGAGGGGTGCCGGGCTGCGCCCGGACCCCCTGGGGCTCCGCCCCAGACCCCGGTCCTCAAACGCCGGACGGCTGGGTTGGCTGCGCCCGGACCCTGTTGGGCTCCGCCCCAGACCCCGGTCCTCAAACGCCGGACGGCTGGGTTGGTTGGCTGTGGGGCCCGGGGGCGAGCGGTGGGTGGTCAGAGGGTGGAGAGTTCTGCGGTTACCGCTTCTGCTTCCGCGGGAGAGCTCGCGCGGTCGATTCGGATGGTGTCGCAGCCGACCCAGGAGGCGGCCTCGCGGAGGGCTTCGGCCATGGGGCGGGCTGCCTTCGGGGTGGTCAGGGAGAGTTGGCGGGCCACCAGGGTGGTGCCCTCGCGGGCCGGGTCCACTCGGCCCTGGAGGTGGCCTCCGGCCAGCAGGGGCATCGCGAAGTAGCCGTGGATCCGCCGGGACTTGGGGACGTACGCCTCCAGGCGGTGGGTGAAGCCGAAGATCCGCTCCGTGCGCGGGCGCTCCCAGACCAGGGAGTCGAACGGGGAGAGGAGGGTCGTGCGGTGGCGGCCCCGGGGCACGGACGCCAGCGCTGAGGGGTCTGCCCAGGCCGGCTTTCCCCAGCCTTCCACTTCCACCGGGATCAGGCCCGCGTCCTCGACCACCGCGTCGAAGTCGACGGCCTTGAGCCGGTGGTAGTCCGCGATGTCGGAGCGGGTGCCGACGCCCAGGGACTGCCCCGCGAGGGCCACCAGGCGGCGCTTGCACTCGCGGTCGTCCAGGTCGTCGTGGAGCAGGGCGGCGGGGACCGCGCGCTCGGGGAGGTCGTAGACCCGCTTCCAGCCGCGCCGCTCGGAGCAGACCACCTCGCCGACGTCGAGGAGCCACTCCACCGCGATTTTCGTCTCGGACCATTCGAACCACTCGCCGCCGTTCTTGGCGCCGCCCAGCTCGGTCGAGGTCAGAGGGCCTTCGGCGGCGAGGCGGTCCAGGACCGTCTTCGTCGAGCGGTGCTTGTCCTCCAGGACGTGCCAGCGGTGGCCGCGGGCCTTGTTGGCCCGGCGGCGGAAGGCGAAGTGCGGCCACTCCTCCATCGGCAGGATGCAGGCCGCGTGCGACCAGTACTCGAAGGCGTGCTGGTCCGACCAGTACGAGGCTTCGACCGTGGAGCGGCCGACCGCGCCGAGGCGGGCGTACGGGATGAGCTCGTGGGAGCGGGCCAGTACGGAGATCGTGTCGAGCTGGACGGCGCCCAGGTGACGCAGGATTCCGCGTACCCCGCCGCGGCGGTCGGGGGCTCCCATGAAGCCCTGCGCGCGCAGGGCGATCCGGCGGGCCTCGTCGGCGGACAGCGAGATCAAGGTCATGTCCGCAGCCTAGGCGGCGCCACTGACAGCGGGCAGGTACGGGACGGCGGACGGCAGGCCGATGTCCGCGGGGAGCAGCGCGCCCACCCACGAGTCGCGGACGCCGTCGGCACGGTGCAGGGAGGCCCGCAGGAGTCCCTCGATCTGGAATCCGGTCTTCTCGGCGACGGCGCGGGAGCCGGCGTTGCCGACCTCGGCGCGCCATTCCAGGCGTACGGCGCCCAGGTCGGTGAAGGCCCAGCGGGCTACGGCGGTGACGGCCTCGGCCATGAAGCCCTGCCCGCGGTGTTCCTTGACCGCCCAGAAGCCGATCTCGTACGAGTTCGCCCCGAACGCCTCGTGCACGTGGACGCCGACGGCCGCGACCAGCGGGCCGCCGGGGCCGAGGCGGACGGCGAAGGAGTAACCGGTGTCGTCGCGCCAGCCGCCGGGAACCAGCTCGCCGACGAAGCCGCGGGCGTGCTCGCGCTCGTACGGGGAGGGGACCATGGTCCAGCGTTGGATGTCGGGGTCCTGGCAGGCGGCGAAGACCTCGTCCTCGTCGGCCGGGCCGAAGGGGCGCAGCTGCAGTCGGGCGGTGTTCAGGACGGTGGGTTCCATGGAGTGATTCTGGTTCTCCGCCGCGCCCGGGGCGAACACTTTTCCCTTGCCCCGGCACCTTCGGTGCCCCCCGCACGTTCTCTTTTCCGGGCAGTCCTGCCCCGCGGATGGTACGGACCTCCCGACACGACCGTGTCCTCGCTTACGATGGCCGTTGCGGTGGGGCCCACCCTCCGTGCCCGCGCACGAAATAGTGCCAGGCCCGACCGGCAAGGAGACAAACCTCGGTGTCCGTCTTCAACAAGCTCATGCGTGCAGGCGAAGGCAAGATCCTCAAAAAACTGCACCGCATCGCGGACCAGGTCAACTCCATCGAAGAGGACTTCGTCAACCTCTCCGACGCCGACTTGCGTGCGCTCACGGACGAGTACAAGCAGCGCTTCCAGGACGGCGAGAGCCTGGACGACCTGCTGCCCGAGGCCTTCGCGACGGTCCGCGAGGCCGCCAAGCGCGTCCTCGGCCAGCGTCACTACGACGTACAGATGATGGGTGGCGCCGCGCTGCACCTCGGCTACGTGGCCGAGATGAAGACCGGTGAGGGCAAGACCCTCGTCGGCACGCTGCCCGCGTACCTGAACGCGCTGTCCGGCAAGGGCGTCCACCTGATCACGGTGAACGACTACCTCGCCGAGCGCGACTCCGAGATGATGGGCCGGGTGCACAAGTTCCTCGGCCTGGAGGTCGGGTGCATCCTGGCGAACATGTCTCCGGCGCAGCGCCGTGAGCAGTACGCCGCCGACATCACGTACGGCACGAACAACGAGTTCGGTTTCGACTACCTCCGCGACAACATGGCGTGGTCGCAGGACGAGCTCGTCCAGCGCGGCCACAACTTCGCCGTGGTCGACGAGGTCGACTCGATCCTGGTCGACGAGGCCCGTACCCCGCTGATCATCTCGGGTCCGGCCGACCAGGCCACCAAGTGGTACGCGGACTTCGCGAAGCTGGTCACGCGCCTGACCAAGGGCGAGCCCGGTCAGCCCCTCAAGGGCATCGAGGAGACCGGCGACTACGAGGTCGACGAGAAGAAGCGCACCGTCGGCATCCACGAGTCCGGTGTCGCGAAGGTCGAGGACTGGCTCGGCATCGAGAACCTCTACGAGTCGGTGAACACCCCGCTCGTCGGCTACCTGAACAACGCCATCAAGGCGAAGGAACTGTTCAAGAACGACAAGGACTACGTCGTCATCGACGGCGAAGTCATGATCGTCGACGAGCACACCGGCCGCATCCTCGCCGGCCGCCGCTACAACGAGGGCATGCACCAGGCGATCGAGGCGAAGGAAGGGGTGGACATCAAGGACGAGAACCAGACCCTCGCGACGATCACCCTCCAGAACTTCTTCCGCCTGTACTCGAAGCTGTCGGGCATGACCGGTACGGCCATGACCGAGGCCGCCGAGTTCCACCAGATCTACAAGCTCGGTGTCGTCCCGATCCCGACCAACCGCGACATGGTCCGCAAGGACCAGGCCGACCTGATCTACCGCACCGAGGTCGCGAAGTTCGCCGCCGTCGTCGACGACATCGCGGAGAAGCACGAGAAGGGCCAGCCGATCCTCGTCGGTACGACGTCGGTCGAGAAGTCCGAGTACCTCTCGCAGCAGCTCTCCAAGCGCGGCATCCCGCACGAGGTGCTGAACGCGAAGCAGCACGACCGCGAGGCCACGATCGTCGCCCAGGCGGGCCGTCGCGGCGCCGTCACGGTCGCCACGAACATGGCCGGCCGCGGTACCGACATCAAGCTCGGCGGCAACCCGGACGACCTCGCCGAGGCCGAGCTGCGCCAGCGCGGTCTGGACCCGGAGGAGCACATCGAGGAGTGGGCGCACGCCCTTCCCGAGGCGCTCACGCGGGCCGAGGCGGCCGTGAAGGCGGAGTTCGAGGAGGTCAAGGAGCTCGGCGGGCTGTACGTGCTGGGCACCGAGCGCCACGAGTCGCGCCGTATCGACAACCAGCTGCGCGGCCGCTCCGGCCGACAGGGCGACCCGGGCGAGTCCCGCTTCTACCTGTCGCTCGGCGACGACCTGATGCGGCTGTTCAAGGCGCAGATGGTCGAGCGCGTCATGTCGATGGCCAACGTGCCGGACGACGTGCCGATCGAGAACAAGATGGTCACGCGGGCCATCGCTTCGGCCCAGTCGCAGGTCGAGACCCAGAACTTCGAGACGCGCAAGAACGTCCTGAAGTACGACGAGGTGCTGAACAACCAGCGCACCGTCATCTACAAGGAGCGCCGCCGGGTGCTGGAGGGCGAAGACCTCCAGGACCAGATCCGTCACATGATGGACGACACGATCGACGCGTACATCACGGCCGAGACGGTCGAGGGGTTCGCGGAGGAGTGGGACCTGGACCGGCTGTGGAACGCCTTCCGGCAGCTCTACCCGATCAAGGTCACGGTGGAGGAGCTGGAGGACGCCGCGGGCGACCGCGCCGGCATCACCGCCGAGTTCATCGCGGAGTCCGTCAAGGACGACATCCACGAGCAGTACGAGGCCCGCGAGGCCACGCTCGGCTCCGACATCATGCGCGAGCTGGAGCGCCGCGTGGTGCTGTCGGTGCTGGACCGCAAGTGGCGCGAGCACCTGTACGAGATGGACTACCTGCAGGAGGGCATCGGCCTGCGGGCGATGGCCCAGAAGGACCCGCTGGTCGAGTACCAGCGCGAGGGCTTCGACATGTTCAACGCCATGCAGGAGGGCATCAAGGAGGAGTCCGTCGGCTACCTGTTCAACCTGGAGGTCCAGGTCGAGCAGCAGGTCGAGGAGGTCCTGGTGTCGGACTCCGGTCCGTCGCTGACCAAGCCGGAGATCCGGGCGAAGGGTCTGGACGCCCCGCAGCGGCCGGACCGGCTGCACTTCTCCGCGCCCACCGTGGACGGTGAGGGCGGCGTCGTCGAGGGCGACTTCGAATCGGAGTCCGGTGACGACTCCGACGGGATGACGCGCGCGGAGCGCCGCAAGGCCGCGAAGGCCACGGGCGGCCGTCGCCGCAAGAAGTAACCCGCGCCGCTCGCGGGACCACCGCCGGGGCCGGACACCACGCTGTGCGTGGGGTCCGGCCCCGGCGGCGTTCGCGGGTACGGGTACCGGTACGGGCCGGGCGCCGGGGTCACGGGCGCGGGCCGTGGAGTTCCACGGCGGCGCAGCGCCAGCGCAGGTCGGGGCCCTGCTCCAGGCGGAAGGCCAGCGCGGTGAGGCGGTCGCCCGTGGCGATGCGGGCGAAGGCCTCGATGACCCCCGGACCGGGGGTGAAGCGGCCGCATCCGTGCAGGACGGGGCTGGGCCGGCGGGCCTCGTACGGGCGCTCCTGCGGCGGGTCGGCGGGGGCGAGGGTGATCAGCTGGTCGTAGGCCGGGCCGATGGTGTGGCCGATCAGGGAGTGCACGGGACGGCGTCCGCTGAGGACGGCGAGCAGCCGTTCGGCGAACCAGTCGTGGGGGCCGCGGTGGATCCCGGCGGAGGGCCGGCGCCGGTCGTGGCGGCGGCCGGGCCGCGCGGAGCCGGGGCCGGTGCTCGCGGGCCTCGCGGAGCCGCGGCCGGGGCCTGTGCCGGCTCCGGCGCTGCCGGGCGTGCGGGGGGTCGCGCTCCCGGTGGTTACTGGGCGCCGGGCGGCCCCGGTGGGTGCGGGGCTCGTGGGCCTCGTGGGGGTGGGGGTGGGGGTGGGGGTGGTGGTGCTTTCGGCGGTGCGGGGGGTGCTGATGGGCATTGCGGTCGTCCCCGGGGGTCGGGCCCGGCGTGGTACCGGGCGGTAACTTGGTAGGGGACTTCTACGGGGCTGCGAACATGCTCCGCAACGACGCCGCGGGAGCCGTCCCGCGCCCGGCCGCCTTCACCTATCCGGGTCGGTCCCCGGCCGCCCCCGGGCCCCGCCCCGGGTCCCGCAAGGAGCGAGGTGGACGCCGCGCGGCCCCGCCGCGGCACCCCGAAGGGGGACGCGGGCCGTCACGGACGGAGTCCGTGACCTCCGGCGGGCGTGCCCCCGGCGCGACCCAGCCCGCCGGAGCCGCGCAGGCCCCCGGGGAGAAGGCGTGCGAGGGGGCGTCGCGAAGGACCGCGGGCGGCCCGGTCGTATCCTGGGGGCGTTTCCGACTACCGAAAGCAGCCGGCCATGCGCGTGTACGTCCCCCTGACCCTCCCCGGGCTCGCCGAGGCGCACCAGGCGGGTGAGCTGGGCCCGGCTCCGCTGCGGGCGTACGCCGTCACGCCCGGGCTGCGCGAGTGGTACGTCTCGGACGACATCGAGGAGCTGGAGTACGCCGCCCTGACCAGGGCCGCCGCCGCCTCGCTGCGGATGATCGCCGAGGACGGGGCCGCGCCCCGCAAGCGGGTCGTGGTCGCCCTCGACGTGGACGACAAGGCCGCCACCGCCACCCCCGGCGCCGACGAGGCCACGCTGGGCCAGGTGGCCCTCGCCGGGGCCGTACGGCTCGCGGTGGCCGCCGCGGTGCACGTGGACGCGGAAGAGGCCCTGGAGGACGTGAGCGCCGCCGTGGCGGCCGTCCCGGCCGCGGACGGGGGCGACGAGGACGCGCGGTCCACCGTCGACGGTGCCGAGGACCACGAGCTGCTGTGGTTCGGGATCCAGGAGATTCCGGGGCTGCTGAAGTGAGCGCGGCATCCCGGAACCCGGAATCCCGGAACCCGGCGGCATCCCAGAACCCGGCGCCCGAGGGCACCCCGCTCGTGGTCCCGACGCCCGAGGGCCCCGCGCTCGCGGTGCCGGCGCCGCCCGTGGCCGCCGCGCCCGAGGGCCCGGCGGCACCGGTCCGCGCCCCCGCGGCCCCGCACATCGTCTGGGACTGGAACGGCACGCTGCTCCACGACATCGACGCCGTGATAGCCGCCACCAACGCCTCCTTCGCCGAGCTCGGCCTCGCGCCGATCACCCTGGAGCGGTACCGCGAGCTGTACGTCGTACCGGTGCCGAAGTTCTACGAGCGCCTCATGGGACGGCTCCCCACGGACGCCGAGTGGCTGGTCATGGACGAGGCCTTCCACCGCCACTACTGGGTGGCCGCCGAGGACGCCGGGCTCGCCGAGGGGGCACGTGAGCTGCTGCGGGGCTGGCAGGCGGAGGGGCTGACGCAGTCGCTGCTGTCCCTCGCGCCCCACGACCAGCTCGTGCCACTCGTCCGGGCGCACGGGATCGACGGGCACTTCCTGCGCGTCGACGGGCGTACCGGGCCCTCCCACACCACCAAGGCGGGGCACCTCGTACGTCACTTGGCGGCCCTGGACGGGACGGGAGTGAGCGCCGGTCGTACGGTACTCATCGGAGACGCCGTGGACGACGCGCTGGCCGCCGCGCACGTGGGCGCGCGGGCCGTCCTCTATACGGGCGGTTCGCACAGCCGCGGCAGTCTGGAATCAGCCGGTGTCCCCGTCGTGGACAGCCTGGCGGAGGCCGTACGCACTGCTCGCGAGCTGGCCGGATAGCGACCGGGCCATGAGCGGAGAGCGACCGCGCACCGGCCTGGCACGCACGGCCGGGCGAGACCCTGTCCAGAGTGTCAAAGTTACCCCCCCTCTTTTGTACACATACAGCTCATGACGAGCCGGGGGTGGAGCGAGATAGCCTGGTACCCGTGATCAGCGCGATAGTTCTCGGAGGCACCGAAGCCTCCGCCCGGCGCCCGGCGCACCACCGTGCCCGGGCCCTCGCTGATCCCCGCCCCCGGGACATCCTGCCGATCATGGCCGATTTCCTCCCGGTGGGCTCTCTCGACGGCATAGCGTCGATCCCGAACGGACACCGACATCCCGCCTCGCGGTGCTATGCCATTCCTTCCTTCACCTACGTCACGCAATGGCGCGCGACAGGAGCCAGAGGACATGCAGACCAAGCTGGACGAAGCAAAGGCCGAGCTGCTCGCGCGGGCGGCACGGGTAGCTGAGAACAGCCCGGCCGGGGGGCTACTTCCGACTGGGTCCGAGCAGGGGGAGCGTCCCGACCGGGACACGACTCTCGCCTACCTCCAGCGCTACTACCTGCACACCGCCCCGGAGGACCTGCTCGACCGGGACCCGGTCGACGTGTTCGGGGGCGCGCTCTCGCACTACCGGCTCGCGGCGAACCGTCCGCAGGGCACGGCGAACGTGCGGGTGCACACGCCCACGGTGGAGGAGAACGGCTGGACCTCCAGCCACTCCGTCGTCGAGGTGGTCACCGACGACATGCCGTTCCTCGTGGACTCCGTGACGAACGAGCTGTCCCGCCACGGGCGCGGCATCCACGTCGTGATCCACCCGCAGGTCGTCGTCCGCCGCGACATCGCCGGCAAGCTGATCGAGATCCTCGGCCCCGACTGCGACGCGCACGGTCCCCGCACCGCGCGCCCCCACGACTCCCTCGTCGAGTCCTGGATCCACGTCGAGATCGACCGCGAGACCGACAAGGCCGACCTCAAGCAGATCACCGCCGATCTGCAGCGCGTCCTGTCCGACGTACGCGAGTCCGTCGAGGACTGGGAGAAGATGCGCGACGCGGCGCTGCGCATCGCGCAGGAGCTCCCCGAGGAGCCCACCGCCCCGGACCTGCGCGAGTACGAGCTGGAAGAGGCCCGTGAGCTGCTGCGCTGGCTCGCCGACGACCACTTCACCTTCCTCGGCTACCGCGAGTACAACCTCGTCGACGGCGACGCCCTGGCCGCCGTGCCCGGCACCGGCCTCGGCATCCTGCGCTCCGACCCGCTGCACCACGGCCAGGACGAGGCGCACCCCGTCTCGCCGTCCTTCAACCGGCTGCCGGCCGACGCCCGCGCCAAGGCCCGCGAGCACCGCCTGCTGGTGCTGACCAAGGCCAACAGCCGCTCCACCGTGCACCGGCCCTCCTACCTCGACTACGTCGGCGTGAAGAAGTTCGACGCCGACGGCAACGTCGTCGGCGAGCGCCGCTTCCTCGGCCTGTTCTCCTCCGCCGCCTACACCGAGTCGGTGCGCCGGGTCCCGGTCATCCGCCGCAAGGTCGCCGAGGTCCTCGAAGGCGCCGGCTTCGCCCCGTCCAGCCACGACGGCCGCGACCTGCTCCAGATCCTGGAGACCTACCCGCGCGACGAGCTGTTCCAGACCCCGGTCGACCAGCTCCAGGCCATCGCCACCTCCGTCCTGTACCTCCAGGAGCGCCGCCGGCTGCGGCTGTACCTGCGCCAGGACGAGTACGGGCGCTACTACTCCGCGCTGGTCTACCTGCCGCGCGACCGCTACACCACCGGCGTGCGGCTGCGGCTGATCGCGATCCTGCAGGAGGAGCTCGACGGCATCAGCGTCGACTTCACCGCCTGGAACACCGAGTCGATCCTCTCCCGCATCCACTTCGTCGTCCGCGTCCCGCAGGGCACCGAGCTGCCCGTGCTGACCGACGCCGACGTCGAGCGGATCGAGGGCCGCCTGGTCGAGGCCGCCCGTTCTTGGGCCGACGGCTTCGGCGAGGCGCTCGTCGCGGAGCTGGGCGAGGAGCGCGCCGCCGAGCTGCTGCGCAAGTACGCGAACTCCTTCCCCGAGGGCTACAAGGCCGACCACTCGCCGCGCTCGGCCGTGGCCGACCTGTGCCACCTGGAGCGGCTGTCCGCGAGCGACCGCGAGTTCGCGCTGTCGCTGTACGAGCCGGTCGGCGCGGGCCCCGGCGAACGCCGGTTCAAGATCTACCGCACGGGCGAGCAGGTCTCGCTCTCCGCGGTCCTGCCGGTCCTGCAGCGCCTGGGCGTCGAGGTCACCGACGAGCGGCCGTACGAGCTGCGCTGCACCGACCGCACCAACGCGTGGATCTACGACTTCGGTCTGCGGATGCCGCTTCCGAGCGGCAACGGGGACCCCGCCGGGAGCTCCAACTACCTCGGCGACGACGCCCGCGAGCGGTTCCAGGACGCCTTCTCCGCGGTCTGGCAGGGCGACGCCGAGAACGACAACTTCAACACCCTGGTGCTCGGCGCCGGACTGACCTGGCGACAGGCCGTGGTCCTGCGCGCGTACGCCAAGTACCTGCGCCAGGCCGGTGCCACCTTCAGCCAGGACTACATGGAGGACACCCTCCGCAACAACGTCCACACCACCCGGCTGCTGGTCTCCCTCTTCGAGGCCCGGATGTCGCCCGGCCGCCAGTCCGCGGGCACCGAGCTCGTCGACGCGATGCTGGAGGAGCTGGACGGGGCCCTGGACCAGGTCGCCTCGCTGGACGAGGACCGGATCCTGCGCTCCTTCCTCACCCTCATCAAGGCGACGCTGCGCACGAACTTCTTCCAGCTCAACTCCGCGGGCGAGCAGCACTCGTACGTGTCGATGAAGTTCGACCCGCAGGCCATCCCCGACCTGCCGGCGCCGCGCCCGGCCTTCGAGATCTGGGTGTACTCCCCGCGCGTCGAGGGCGTCCACCTGCGCTTCGGCAAGGTCGCCCGAGGCGGCCTGCGCTGGTCCGACCGCCGCGAGGACTTCCGTACGGAGATCCTCGGCCTGGTCAAGGCGCAGATGGTCAAGAACACCGTCATCGTGCCCGTCGGCGCCAAGGGCGGCTTCGTCGCCAAGAACCTCCCCGACCCGTCGGTGGACCGCGACGCCTGGCTCGCCGAGGGCATCGCCTCGTACAAGATCTTCATCTCGGCGCTGCTCGACATCACCGACAACCTCGTCGGTGGCGAGGTCCTGCACCCCAAGGGCGTGGTCCGCCACGACGAGGACGACACCTACCTCGTCGTCGCCGCCGACAAGGGCACCGCGACCTTCTCCGACATCGCCAACGGGGTGGCCGAGTCCTACGGGTTCTGGCTGGGCGACGCCTTCGCCTCCGGCGGCTCGGCCGGCTACGACCACAAGGGCATGGGCATCACCGCCCGCGGCGCCTGGGAGTCCGTCAAGCGGCACTTCCGCGAGCTCGGGCACGACACCCAGACGCAGGACTTCACGGTCGTCGGCGTCGGCGACATGTCCGGCGACGTCTTCGGCAACGGCATGCTGCTCTCCGAGCACATCCGCCTGGTCGCGGCCTTCGACCACCGGCACATCTTCATCGACCCGAACCCGGATGCGGCGACGTCCTACGCCGAGCGCCGGCGCCTCTTCGACCTGCCGCGCTCCTCGTGGGCGGACTACGACAGCTCCCTGCTGTCGGCCGGTGGCGGGATCCACCCGCGCAGCGCGAAGGCCATCCCGGTCAACGCGCAGGTCCGCGAAGCCCTCGGCATCGAGGCCGGCGTCACCAAGATGACCCCGGCCGACCTGATGAAGGCGATCCTCCAGTCCCCGGTGGACCTGCTGTGGAACGGCGGCATCGGTACGTACGTCAAGGCGACGGCCGAGACGCACGCCGACGTCGGCGACAAGGCCAACGACGCCATCCGCGTCAACGGCTCCGACGTGCGCGCCAAGGTCATCGGCGAGGGCGGCAACCTGGGCCTGACCCAGCTCGGCCGCATCGAGTTCGCGCGCAGCGGCGCCGGCGGCGAGGGCGGCAAGGTCAACACCGACGCCATCGACAACAGCGCGGGCGTGGACACCTCCGACCACGAGGTGAACATCAAGATCCTGCTGAACTCGGTGGTCGCCGACGGGGACCTGACCGTCAAGCAGCGCAACAAGTTCCTCGCCGAGATGACCGACGAGGTCGGCCGGCTGGTGCTGCGCAACAACTACGCCCAGAACGTGGCGCTGGCCAACGGCGCCGCCCAGGCCCCCAGCCTGCTCCACGCCCAGCAGCGCTTCATGCGCCGCCTGGGCCGTGACGGCCTGCTGGACCGCGCCCTGGAGTTCCTGCCCAACGACCGGCAGCTGCGCGAACTGCTGAACAACGCCAAGGGCCTGACCCAGCCGGAGCTGGCCGTCCTGTTCGCCTACACCAAGATCACGGTGGCGGACGAGCTCATCCACACCGAGCTGCCGGACGACCCGTACCTCGACCGCCTGCTGCACGCCTACTTCCCGGGCGCGCTGCTCGCGAAGTTCCCCGAGCAGGTCGACGGGCACGCGCTGCGCCGCGAGATCATCACCACGGTGCTGGTCAACGACACCGTCAACAGCGGTGGCTCGACCTTCCTGCACCGCCTGCGCGAGGAGACCGGAGCCTCCCTGGAGGAGATCGTCCGGGCGCAGCTCGCGGCCCGCGAGATCTTCGGCCTGGCCGAGGTGTGGGACAGGGTCGAGGCCCTCGACAACGAGGTCGCCGCCGACGTCCAGACCCGGATCCGGCTGCACTCGCGGCGCCTGGTCGAGCGCGGTACGCGCTGGCTGCTGAACAACCGGCCGCAGCCGCTCCAGATCACCGAGACCATCGAGCTCTTCGCCGAGCGGGTGGAGCGGGTCTGGTCGGACGTGCCGAAGCTGGTGCGCGGCGCGGACCTGGAGTGGTACGAGGCCGTCATGGCCGAGCTGATCGGCGAGGGCGTGCCGGAGGAGCTGGCGGCCAAGGTGGCCGGGTTCTCGTCCGCCTTCCCGACGCTGGACATCGTCGCGATCGCCGACCGTACGGGCGTCGAGCCGCTGGCCGTCGCCGAGGTGTACTACGACCTCGCCGACCGGCTCGACATCACCCAGCTGATGGACCGGATCATCGAACTGCCGCGGGCCGACCGCTGGCAGTCGATGGCCCGCGCGTCCATCCGCGAGGACCTGTTCTCCGCGCATGCGGCGCTGACCGCGGACGTGCTGGCGGTCGGGAACGGGACCTCGACTCCCGAGGAGCGCTTCAAGGCGTGGGAGGAGAAGAACGCGGCGATCATCGGGCGGGCGCGGACGACTCTGGACGAGATCCAGGGGTCGGACGACTTCGATCTGGCGAATCTGTCCGTCGCCATGCGGACGATGCGCTCGCTGCTTCGGTCGCACGCGTAGCCCTGCGGGCGGCGGTACTCGAACGGGCCGGGCCCGGGACCCTCTGGGGGGTTCCGGGCCCGGCCCGTTCGTGGTGTGGTCGGTCGTGTGCGGGTGCGGCGCCGTTGGAGTGGTCCTGGAGGGGCTGGATTCGGCCGGCCCGGTGGGGCTGGAGTGGGTCAGCGCTTGTTGGTGAACTCTTCGTATGCGTCGCAGACCTCTTCTGAGGGGCCGTCCATGCGGAGGACGCCTGATTCGAGCCAGATCGCGCGGTCGCAGGTTTCGCGGACCGTGCCGATGCCGTGGCTGACGAGGAAGACGGTGCCTGCCCGTTCGCGGAGTTCCTCGATGCGGGCCTTGCTGCGGCGCTGGAAGGCGGCGTCGCCGGTGGCCAGGGCTTCGTCGATCATCAGGACGTCGTGGTCCTTGGCGGCGGCGATGGAGAAGCGCAGCCGGGCGCCCATGCCCGAGGAGTAGGTGCGCATGGGCATGGAGATGAAGTCGCCCTTCTCGTTGATGCCGGAGAAGTCGACGATCTCCTCGTAGCGCTCGCGGATCTGCCGCTTGGACATCCCCATGGCGAGGCCGCCGAGGACCACGTTGCGTTCGCCGGTCAGGTCGTTCATCAGGGCCGCGTTCACGCCGAGCAGGGACGGCTGGCCGTGCGAGAAGATCCGGCCGCGCGCGACCGGCTGGAGGCCCGCGATGGCGGACAGCAGGGTGGACTTGCCGGAGCCGTTGGTGCCGATCAGGCCGATGGCCTCGCCCTTGTAGGCGGTGAAGCTGACGCCCTTGACGGCGTGCACCTCGCGGATGCCGGTGGCGGGCTTGCGGGAGAAGATCCGGCTGAGGGCCGCGGTCGCGCCGCCCTTGCGGCCGCCCGATCCCTGCACCTTGTAGATCACGTGGACGTCGTCGGCGATGACGGTCGGGGTCCGGGTCTCGGTTGCGGTGTCAGCCACGGCCGTACTCCTCCTCTGCCTTCCAGAAGAAAACGAACCCGCCGACGCCGGCGAACAGGGCCCAGCCCAGGGCGACCGGCCAGACGTGGGGCGGGAGCTGGTGCGCCGTGTACGAGTCGATGAGCGCGAAGCGCATCAGGTCGATGTAGACGGCGGCGGGGTTGAGCTTGAGGGCCATCGAGACCCACTGCGGCAGGTTGTCCGTCTTGAGCATCTGGTCGATCGACCACATGACGCCCGAGGCGTACATCCAGGTCCGCAGGACGAACGGCATCAGCTGGCTGACGTCGGGGCTCTTCGCTCCGACCCGCGCCATGACCATGGCGCAGCCGGCGCAGAAGACGGCCATGAGGAGCAGGGCGGGGAGGGCGAGCAGCCAGCTCGGGGCGGGGGTCTGGCCGAAGACGAGCAGCAGGATGACCAGCGCGCCCATGGTGATCAGCAGTTGCTGGAAGAGCTGGACGACGGTGGACAGCGGCAGCGAGGCGCGCGGGAAGTGCAGGGCGCGGACCAGGCCGAGGTTGGACTGGACGGCGCGGGTGGAGGCGTTGATGCAGCTTCCGATGAAGTCCCAGACGAAGACGCCCGTGATCAGGAACACGATGTAGTCCGGCACGCTGTGCTGGGCGTGCATCACGATGCCGAAGATGAAGTAGTAGACGGCCGCGTTGAGCAGCGGCGTCATCAGGTGCCAGACCTGGCCGAGGCTGGCCTGGCTGTACTGGGCGTGCATCCGGGCGGTGGCGTACGCGGTCACGAAGTGGCGCCGGCCCCAGAGCTGAGCGATGTAGCGGGGGAGGGTGGGGCGGGCTCCGCTGAGGGTCAGATCGTGGGCCGCCGCCAGCTCGGCGATCGGGTCCGGGGTCTTGCCTGCGGCCCTGACCTGGGGATTCGCCGGGGCGGGGGCCGGGGGTGGTGCGGTGGTCGCAGTCACGTGGGTCGCTTTCGACGGGGGCGGGGCGTCGGCGCTTTCGATGGGACGGGTCCGTATCGTCGCTACGGCGAGGTTAGGTCGTTCAACGTCGGAACGCAACCGTATCGTCGTCGCGGGATATGCTCTGCTCATGACTTCTGAGCCTGCCGCCGCCGCCCCTGCCCCCACCGCCCGAAGAGCTCCCGCGGGGGCCGCCGTTCTCCGCGAGGACGTGACCGAGGCGATCCGGGCGGCCGTCGTGGAGGAGCTGGCCACCGTCGGCTTCGCGCGGATGTCGATCGAGGGCATCGCGCGGCGCGCGGGCGTGGGGAAGACGGCCGTGTACCGCCGGTGGAAGTCGAAGCTGCACCTGGTGCTGGACCTGGTGGGAGCCTTCGCGACGGAGGGCCTGCCGGTGCCGTCGACGGGGTCGCTCTACGGGGACGTACGGGCGCTGCTGGAGGTGATGACGCACGTGCTGCGGCATCCGGTGGCCTCGGCGGTGATTCCCGACCTGCTGGTCGAGGCCGCGCGGAATCCGGAGATCGCGGATGCGGTGCGGGGGGCTTTGCTGGAGGGGCAGCGGCGGATGGCGGAGGGGATCATCTCGGAGGCGGTGTCCCGGGGGGAGCTGCCGGTGGGGGTGGATGCGGGGAGGGCGCTCGATCTGGTGATCGGGCCGTTGTACTGGCGGCAGGTGGTCGTGCGGGACGCTGTCCCGGGGGGATATCTGGACGACCTCGCGCGGTCGGTGGTCGCCGGGCTGACGGCCACGCCCTAGGGGCTGCCGCTGCGCGGGGCGGAGTCCCCTACCCGCCCTTCGACCGTTCCCCGGGGCTGCGCCCCGGACCCCCTGGGGCTCCGCCCCAGGCCCCGGTCCTCAAACGCCGGACGGCTGGAAAGACCTACGGCCAGCGGGACGTCGTCAGGTGGGCCAGGGTGGGTTCCGGGGTGGCGGAGGGGGCTGCTGGGGTGGGGCGGCGGTCTTCCAGGGGGGTGATGGGGGCGGTCGGCTGGCTCAGGAAGACGCGGCGGACCACGCGCTCCGCCGCCTGGCCGTCGTCGTGCGTGCAGAACCGGGTCCGGAAGGACGCGCGGAGCTGAGCGGAGCGGGAGCCCTGCCAGTGGCCCGTCGAGAAGATGTCCACCAGCTCGTCCTCGGTGCGGGCGATCGCCCCCGGGGGGAAGGCCCGCAGGTCGAAGTACGTGCCGCGGGAGGCCTCGTACGCCTCCCAGTCGTCCGCGTGGATGACGATCGGGCGGTCCAGGGACGCGTAGTCGAACATCAGGGACGAGTAGTCCGTCACCAACGCGTCCGAGGCCAGGCAGAGTTCCTCGACGGAGGGGTGGGAGGAGACGTCGAGCAGGCGGGGGTGCGGCTCGGGGGAAGGTGAGCCCGCGTAGGTGAGGTGGGTGCGGGTCAGGATCGTGTAGCGCGGGCCCAGGTCGCGCAGGATCCGGTCGAAGTCCGGGTGGGCGGGGCGGCTGCGGCGGTAGTCGCGGTGGGTCGGCGCGTACAGGATCGCCGTGGAGCCCGGCGGGATGCCGAGGCGTTCGCGCAGTTCCAGGACGTCGGCCTGGGTGGCCCGGTGGAACACGTCGTTGCGGGGGTAGCCGTATTCGAGCGTCGTGTACGAGGAGGGGACCGCCTTCTCCCAGACGAGCGTGGAGTGGCGGTTCGAGGAGAGCAGGTAGTCCCACTGGTCCGCGCCGCGCAGCAGGCCCGCGAAGTCCGGTGTGGGGGTGGCCGCCGGGCGGTCCTGGAGGTCGAGGCCGACCCGCTTGAGCGGGGTGCCGTGCTGCGTCTGGACGAGGATCTGTCCGGGACGCTTGACCAGGCCGCGGTCGAAGTTGACGTTCGTGACGAGGTAGGTGGCGCGGGCCAGGGCCGCCCAGTACGCCGCCGAGCCCGGGCGCAGGGGGGTCGTGTCGCGGGGCAGGGTCGAGGCGTGCGCCGGGTCGCAGATCCAGGCCGTCCTCATGCGCGGGGCGAGTTCGCGCAGCTTGGCCTCGATCGCCGCGGGGTTGCAGGCGTAACCGCCGTGCCAGTACGCGGAGAAGACCGCCAGCTCCGGCCGGAGCGGGAGCAGGCGCTGCGCGCGGTAGTGCAGGCGCAGGGCTGTTTCGCGCAGGCCCCGGCCGAGGGTGACCCCGGTGCGGCCCGCCGCGAGCGAGCCCGAGCGGAGCAGGGACAGGACGCGGTACGCGCGTCGCGTGCCCAGCCGCATCAGGAGGTGGCGGGTGCGGTCCGTGCGGCTCAGGGACAGCGGCCGGGGGCCCGGCACCCGGTAGCGGCGCAGCAGGGCCGAGGCCCGGGCGAAGAACTCGGCCCGGGCGGCGCGCGGGAGCCGGCGCGGGTCCGCGTACAGGGCGCAGAAGTGCTCGGCCATCCGCCGGTGCACGGCGGGCCGCCAGCGCTCCAGCTCGGGGCGGGTGGCGAGGTAGCCGAAGACCCGGTCGTACTGGTCGAAGACGTCCAGGTGGCGGCGGGTGGACGTGGTCAGGATCGAGCCCGTGCGGCGCTGGCGGTAGTGCACGCAGACCCGGTCCAGGACCGCCACGGACTCCGCCGCCAGGAGCGCCGGATAGGTCCAGGGGGTGTCCTCGTAGAAGCCGGGCGGGAAGGAGAGGCCCTCGCGCTCCACGTATTCGCGGCGGTAGGTCTTGTTCCACACGACCATCAGCATGCCGAGGAGGGCGGGGCGGTCGGCGAGGCGGAAACTGGCCGGGCCCTCCTCGGAGAGGCGGTGGGACTGGCTGTTGCGGACCAGCTCGCCGGTCCAGTAGGTCCGCGCGTAGTCGTAGACGAGGACGTCCGGGGAGCCGGTGGCCTTCAGCCGGTCGGTGATGGCCTGCAGGGCGTCCGGGGCCAGGGTGTCGTCGCCGTCGAGGAAGACCAGGTAGTCGCCGGTGGCCCGGGACAGGCCCGCGTTGCGGGCCGGCCCCAGGCCGAGGTTGTGCGCCAGGTGCACGGCGGTGACCCGGGGGTCGCGGGCCGCGTAGTCGTCGATGATCGAACCGCAGGCGTCCGGGGAGGCGTCGTCGACCACGATCAGTTCGAGATCCGGGTACGACTGGGTCAGGACCGAGTCCAGACTCTCCTGGAGGTACGCCTGGACCTTGTACGCGGGCACGATGACGCTGAACCGGGGCACGGCACATCCAGGGGTCGGCGCGGGCATATGGCCCAGGAACCCCCGGCGTGGTGATCGGGTTACGCAGGGTGCGGCATTCGGGTTACGGAGCGTCAACCGGGCACGTCAATGCCGTGATCCACACCGCCCTACTTGATCGCTCCCGCCATCACCCCCGAGACGAACTGCCGCTGGAAGGCGAAGAAGACCACGAGCGGCACCACCATCGACAGGAAGGCGCCGGGCGCCAGTACGTCGATGTTGTTCCCGAACTGCCGCACCTGCTGCTGGAGGGCGACCGTGACGGGCGGGTGCGCCGAGTCGGCGAAGACCAGGGCGACCAGCATGTCGTTCCACACCCACAGGAACTGGAAGATGCCGAGCGAGGCGATCGCCGGACCGCCCAGCGGCAGCACCACCCGTGTGAACAGCCGCAGTTCGCCCGCCCCGTCGAGGCGGGCCGCCTCCAGCAGCTCGCGCGGGATCTCCGCGAAGAAGTTGCGCAGCAGGAACACGGCGAACGGCAGCCCGAAGGCGGTGTGGAAGAGGACCACGCCCGCCGTGGTCTCGAACAGGCCGATGGAGCCGAAGAGTTCGGAGACCGGGATCAGAGCCACCTGGACCGGTACGACGAGCAGCGCGACCACGATCAGGAACAGCCAGTCGCGACCCGGGAACTCCAGCCAGGCGAAGGCGTATCCGGCGAACGACCCCAGCACCAGGACGAGCAGGGTCGCCGGGACGGCGATGGCCGCCGTGTCGATCAGCGAGCCCGTGACGGTCTCGTTGGCCAGCAGCCGCTCGTAGTTGCCGGCCGTGAGGCGGGAGGGCGCCGTCAGCGCCTGCCACCAGCCGCCGTCGTTCAGCGCGGTGGGGGAGAGGAAGGAGGAGACCAGCAGCCCGAGCGTGGGCAGCAGCCAGAACAGGCCCGCGAGGACCAGGAAGACGCGCAGCGCCCCGCCGGCCGCCCGGGCGGCGAGGGACCGCGCGGTGGGCAGTGTGCTCATCGGCGGGCCTCCCGGCGCATCCGGCGGATGTTGTAGGCCATGACGGGAGCCACCAGCACCAGCAGCAGCACCGCGATGGCGCTGCCCAGGCCCGGGTCGGCGTCCGTGCCGAAGGAGGTCCGGTACAGCTGGAGCGCCAGGACGTTGGCGTCGTCCTGCACCGCGCCCGGCGCGATCACGAAGACCAGGTCGAAGACCTTCATGACGTTGATGACGAGGGTGACCAGCACGACGGCCAGGACGGGCGCCAGCAGCGGCACCGTGATCCGGCGCAGCACCTGCCACTCGCTCGCCCCGTCCACCCGCGCCGCCTCCAGCAGCTCGCGCGGTACGGCCGCCAGCCCGGCCCCGATCAGCACCATCGCGAACCCGGCCCACATCCACACGTAGGCCCCGATCACCGCCGGGGTCACCAGCGTCGGGCCGAGCCACTCGACGCCCCCGTACGCCTCCCGGAAGTTCGAGGCGGGCAGCCGCAGCAGTGCGCCGTCGGCCGCGGCGGACAGGGTGAAGGTGCCGTCGGCCCGGGTCCTCGCCGAGTCGACCACCCGACCGTCCTTGACCGCCTCGACGCGCAGCCCCGACAGGGCGGACTCGGTGGCGTCGACCGTGTTCGTCGTACCGCCGCCGCCCCGGGTGAAGTCCTGCCAGGCGGTGCCGGTGACCTTCCCGGGGCCGGGGGCTGCCGCCTTCGCCGTGGCGGTGCCCTTGGGCAGGGCCTCGGGGGCGATCCCGACCAGCGGGAGGAGGGCCGCCGCGCCCGCCCGTACCGGATCGCGGGTCACGTACGCACCCCCCTCGGCCGGGACCAGGGGGGAGTCCCGGCCGGGACGGGCCTTGGGGAAGGCGGAGGACTCGGCGAAGGTGTCGTGGACGCCGACCCAGACGGCGTTGGCCACGCCCCGGTCGGGGTCGGCGTCGTAGACGAGCCGGAAGATGATGCCCGCGGCGAGCATCGAGATGGCCATCGGCATGAAGACGATCAGCTTGAAGGCCGTTCCCCAGCGCACCCGTTCGGTCAGCACGGCGAAGAGCAGACCGAGCGCGGTGGCGGTGACCGGCGCCAGCACCACCCAGACCGCCGTGTTCCCCAGCGCGGTGCGGATCGTGTCGTCGCGCAGGATCTCGCCGTAGTTCCCGGCGCCCACGAACTCCTCGCCGGAGCGGTCGAAGAAGCTGCGGTAGAGCGAGTAGCCGATGGGGTGCACGACGAGCGCGCCGAGCAGGACGAGGGAGGGGAGGAGGAACGCCGCGGCGGTCAGCCGGCGGCGCCGGGTCTCCTTGCCCTTCGGGGAGCGGGGGCGGGAGCGGGGGCGGGGGCCGGTCGCGGGGCGCGTGGCCGGGGTGGTGGCGGGGGAGGCCCCGGGGGATCCGGTGGGGGAGGCCACCGGGATCAGTTCCCGTAGGCCTTGGCCGCGTCCGCCTCCAGCCTCGCCTGCGTCCCCGCGACGTCGGCCGGGTTCGCCAGGAAGTCCTGGAGCGCCTTCCACTCGCCCGCGCCCGGGGTTCCGCCGAAGGCCGCCGGGGCCTGGTCCGACATGTCGAAGCGGAAGTTGTCGCCCGCCGCGATCAGGGCCTCGGCGATGCCGCGCTGGATGTCGTTCGGGTACGCGTCCGGTTCGAGCGCCTTGTTCGGGGAGAGGAAGCCGCCCTCACGGGCATGGATCCGCGCCGAGTCCACCGAGGCCAGGAACGTCAGCAGCGCCTGCGCGCCCTTCGAGTCCTTCAGCGCGACCGCCACGTCCCCGCCCGAGACCACCGGCGCCTTGGCACCGACCGCCGGGAACGGGAAGACCAGCGCGTCCGTGCCCACCTTCGCGTCGGTCTGGGCGATGTTGACCGCCACGAAGTCGCCCTCGAAGACCATCGCGGCGGCCGGCCGGTCGCCGCCGGTGAAGGTCTGCGTCACCGACTTCGGGAACTCGGTCGCCAGCGCCCCGCTCTGGCCGCCCGCCAGGAAGTCCTTGCGGCCGAACAGTTCGGCGAGCGAGGTCAGCGCCTGCTTGACGCTGTCGTCCGTCCACTTGATCTGGTGCTTCGCCAACTGGTCGTACTTCTCCGGGCCCGCCTGCGAGAGGTAGACGTTCTCGAACCAGTCGGTCAGGGTCCAGCCGTCGGCCCCGGCCACCGAAACCGCCGGGGTACCGGACGCGGACAGGGTGTCGGCCGCCGTGAGGAGTTCCTTCCAGGTCGCCGGGGGCCGTACGCCCGCCGCCTCGAAGGCCTTCGCGTTGTACCAGATCAGAGACTTGTTGGCGGCCTTGTAGTAGACCCCGTACTGGGTGCCCTCGACCGCGCCGAGCGTCTTCCAGCCGGGCGAGTAGTTCTGGTCGAGCTGGGCCTGCGCGGCCGCTCCCACCGGCTGCGCCCACTTGTTCTTGACCGCCGCGACCAGCGCCCCGACCTGCGGGAGCAGCGCCACGTCCGGCGGGGCGCCGCCCGCGATCTTCGAGCCGAGGAAGGTGACGATCGGGTCCTGCGCCGGGACGAAGGTCACCGTGGCGCCCGTCCGCCGCTCGAACTCCTTCAGGACCTTGACGAAGTTCGCCTGCTCCGCGCCCGTCCAGACGGCGGCGACCTCCAGCTTCTCCCCGTCGAGACGGGGCAGCGCGACGACCGGCCCGCCCTCGGTGGTGGGGCCGTCCGTGCCCTTCGCGGGCTCCTTGCCGTCGCTGCCGCAGGCGCTGAGCGCGAGCGCGCCGACCACGACCAGAGCGGCCCAAGTGCGCCGTCGGGCGTGAGATGTCCGGGGTGTTTGCGGTGTCTGCGGTGTCTGCGATGTATGGGATGTCGTGCGGCTCGTTCCGTGCTTGCGCATGGCGGTGCCCCCGATGCCTCGCTGGCGATGGTGTGTCCCGTGCCACAAGGTCTACGCCGCCCCGCGCACCCCCGCAATACCGCCTCGCGGTGTACGGGGGTGCGTGCAAGACCCCTGGGGGGCTTGGCCGGCGGGCCGGTTCAGGGGGCCGGCGGGAACAGCACCGGCACCGCCGAGACCAGGTGCGAGGCCCGGTCCAGGGCGCTGGCCAGCAGCGCCAGGTCGGTCGGGCCGTTGCCCAGCTCGCGGACCGGGCGGCGGGCCGGCGGATCGCCCATCCGCTCCCACTCCACCGGCACCACCGTCGGCCGCAGCGTCGCCGTCCGGGGGATCCGGCCGGTGACCCGGCCGCCCTGGAAGGGGACCGTGCGCCCGTCGGCGTACCGGAGCACGCCCCGGCCGGGGCCCGGCTGGTCGGGGGCGTCGAGCTCCACGCGCAGGGTCGTCAGCCGGGCCAGCTCGGTGTCGGCCGTTCGGTCCGGGCGGGCACTGGTGGCGATCAGGTGCACCCCGAGGCGGGCTCCCTCGCGGGCCACCGCCTCCAGCGCGCGGACCACCGAACCGGCGGCGGGCCGGCCGGTGCTGCCCAGGCCCGGCGCGACCAGTGCGTCGAAGTCGTCCACGAGCACGACCAGGCGCGGCAGCGGGCTGGGCCCGGCCGCAGGATCGGTACGGGTGGCCGAGGAACGCAGCCGCAGGGTGCCGGAACGCTGGGGTTCTAGGTCGCCGCGCAGCTCGCCGGGGGTGGGCTGGCGGGGCGAGACCATCCGGTCGGAGACCTCGCGCACGGCGTGCCACTCGGAGAACGGCACCCCGTCCAGCAGCTCGGCCCGCCGCTTCAGCTCCGCACCCAGCGCCTGCGCGAACTCCCGCATGCGCAGCGGGTCCGAGGCGATCAGGTGCGCGGAGACGTGCGGCAGCTCCGTACAGGGCAGCAGGCCGTCGCCGCGCTCGCCGCCGGCCCCGTCGAGCAGGACCAGGCCGAGCCGGTCGGGCCGGGCGGCGGCCGACAGGGAGGCCGCCAAGGTACGCAGCAGTTCCGTACGGCCGCTGCCGGCGGGCCCCTCGATCAGTACGTGCGGCCCGTCGGTGACCAGTTCGGCGCCCACCGGCCCGCGCCGGCCGGTGCCGAGGACTATCTCCGCGAGCCCGCCGACGCGCTGCCCCTGATCCGTGGCGGCGGCCCAACGGGCCATCAGGGAGGCCGGGGTGGCCCGGGCCAGCCCCAACTCGTCCAGCAGCCGGGAGGTCTGGGGCAGATTGGCGGCGGCCGGACGGTAACCGCCCTCCACGACCGGGGAGTCGGCCTTCAGGGGGGCCAGGGCACGGGCGAACCGCTCCGCCCAGGCCGCCGATACGGCGTCCGCCGTGGCCGTCGCCCCGGTGGCGGCCGGTCTGCCGCCCGAGACCGCGAAGGTCCGTACGGTCGTGGCCACATCACCGCTCAGCAGGGCCGCGGTCCCGCAGTCGCGGAAGGCGGGGGCGGCCGCGCAGGCGGCCTCGTAGGTCTCGGTGACGGGCGAGGCGGGCGTCGCGGCCGGCGCCTCGGCCAGGGCCAGCACGTGGATCCCGGCGGCCGGCCCGTGCGAGGCCAGCCGGCTGGTGATGTCCCGCAGCGCCCCGGGACCGGGGTCCCCGTCGAGGACCAGGAGGGTGAAGGGGCCGCGGTAGCCGTACGAGGCCTCGCGCACCGCGTCCGGGCCCGCGGTGGCCCAATGGGTGCCGAGGGGGCCGTCGTCGAGCCGCCGGGTCAGCTCCCCGGCGCGGGCGGCCGCCTGATCGCGGTCGTACGCGAGCAGCAGCCGGCAGTCCTGCCCGTGCGCGGGGCGTACGTGGGGCAGCCAGCCGAGCCAGCCCCAGTCGCGGCGGCGTTCGGCGAGCGGTCGGGCCCGGTCGGTGGAGATCAGCACGATCTCCAGACGCTGGCCCGGGGCGTGCAGGGCCGCGAGCCGGGCGATGACGGAGCGGGCCACACCGGTCAGCCGGGCCCGGGGGCCGGCGATCCCGAGCGCGCCGGTCTCGCGGAGCGCGACCTCGCTGCCCGCGCCGAGCGTGACGTCGAGCCCGGCGGGACCGGCCCACAGCCGCGGGGCCGGCCCCAGGGCGGTGAGCAGCAGGGTCGCGGGATCGTCGGAGCCCGGCCGTACGGCGACGACGGCCGCGGTCTCGGTGACCACCTCCACCTCGGCGGCCTCCGCCCCGCGCACCCACTTGCGCGCCCAGGCCCCGATCCCGCGACGCGCCCCACGCCGGGGCTCCGGCCCGCCCTCGGCCGCGCGGACCGGCTCGGACTCCTCCCAGCCGCCCGCCCCGTGATGCTCGACCCCGGTCTGCCGGGCCGCCCCTGCCCCGGCGTGCCCGGACGGCCCGGCGGCCGCGCCCGCGTGCCTTGCTCCGGCGTACGGGCCGGTGGCTCCGGCCGGGTGCGGCTGCCCGGGGGCGCCGGCGCCGTGCGCGGCTCCGCCGTACTGTCCGGGGGCTGCGGCGTCTGGTGCTGCCCCGGCGTGCCGACCGGGGGCACCGGCGTCGTGTGCGGCTCCGCCGCCTGATGCTGCGCCGGCGTGCCCGTCGCGGTGCGCTGCTCCGGCGTGCCGGCCGGGGGCTCCGCCGTCCTGTGCTGCTCCGGCGTGCCCGCCGGGGTAGCCGTCGCGGTGCGCTGCCCCGGTGTGGCGGCCCGGGAGGTCGGCGCCGTGTGCGGTTCCGCCGTCTTGTGCTGCTCCGGCGTGCCGGCCGGGGGCTGCGGCTTGCGTGTACTGGCCCGGGGCTGCGCCCGGGTGCGCCGGTGCGGCGTACTGTCCGGCGGCTCCGCCCTCGTGTGGTGCTCCGCCGTACTGTCCGGCGGCGGGTCGGTCGGGGAGCGAGTGGTGTCCGGCACCCGCGGTGCCGGACCCGGACGCGGGCCTGGCGATCCGGCCTGCGCGCAGGGAGCCGGCGTCGCCGTCCCGGTCGGTCTCCCCGTAGGGCCAGGGGTCCGCGGAAGCGGGGCCGGACGGGCCGCTGCGGCCGCCTCCGGTGTGATGCTCGGTGCTCCGGGCGGCGGGGACCGTTCCGGCGCTGCCGTCCCAGTGCGCCGCGGGCGCGCCGGGGGCGCCGTACCCGGGCCTGACGGGGTCGGGGGCGGAGCCCCCGTTTCGGGAAGGGGCGGGGTGGGGGATCTGCCCCTGTGCCCCCCGGCTCCCGGCGTCGGGGTACGCCCCGGCGCCCCGGGCTCCGCCGGAGGTACCGCCCTCGGGGTACGACCCGCCCGAGGTGCCCGACGCAGCCGCGGGCCAAGCGCCGCCGGAGGCGCCGCCTCCGGTGTGCGACCCCGCCGGGCTGCTGGGCGTAACCCCGGTCCAGGCTCCGCCGGTGGCGCCGCCGTCGGGGTGTGACCCCGCCGGGCTGCCGGGCGTAGCGCCGGTCCAGGCTCCGCCGGTGGCGCCGCCGTCGGGGTGTGACCCCGCCGGGCTGCCGGGCGTAGCGCCGGTCCAGGCTCCGCCGGTGGCGCCGCCGTCGGGGTGTGACCCCGCCGGGCTGCCGGGCGTAGCGCCGGCCCCCGCACCGTCAGGGTCGCCGCCCTCGGGATCGGATCCCGCGAGGGGGACGGAGAGGTGGCCCTCCAGGTCAGGGGTGAGGGGGAGGGGAGCGGGGCCCGGGCCCACGGCCAGGCGGAGGGTGGATTCGCCGACCCGCAGCAGCGCCCCCGGCGCGAGCGCCACCCGCTCGGCGCCGACCACCGCGCCGTCGAGCGTCGTACCGTTCGTCGACCCGAGGTCGGCCACCGCCACCCGCCCGTCGGGCAGCACCGTCACGGTGCAGTGCAGGCGCGATACGTCCGGATCGTCCAGCGGGACGTCCGCGTCGGCCGAGCGCCCGATCCGGATCGCCCCCGGGTGCAGCAGGTGGACCCCGCCGGCGTCCGGCCCGGCCACGACGTGCAGCTGCGGCCCGTCGCCGAGGGCGGTCGCGGCCGCGGTCCCGTCCGTGCGGACGTCGGGGCCGGGCACGTTCAGGGACAGCACCGCCCCGTCCACGAGCGGCGGCTCGCCGAGCGCGCACCGCGCCGGGTCCAGCCGCTCCGTACCGGCGTACAGCACGACCGTGCCCCCGGTGTCGGGTCCGCCGACGGTCGCCGCGAGTCCGGAGGCCACCGCGGACAGCGCGGTGCCGGCGGGCGCGGTGACGAGCACGTCACAGCTCGCCGGCGCGCCTCCTGGGCCGGTCCCCCCGCCGGAGGCGGTCGCGGTGGCGGTCTGGTGGCCGCTGCGCGACCCCGACCCAAGGACGGTCAGCCGGATCTGCATCGCCGTCAGCGGTCCCTTCTGCGCGGTGCGCGGTGTGTGCGCCCGGCAGGGACCCGCGGGAGGGATCACCCGTGCCGTTCGCACGTGGTGCCCGTCCGTCCGCCCCCACCCGGCACGGACGCGTCGTCCGGTCAGGTCTGCCCGGAAGGCGGGGCTCCCGTCCCGGCCGTTCCGTACGGGTGCATCCTCGCACCTGTCGTCCTCAACACGCCCGCCACCCACCGGCAAGTGATCTTGATCGGTCGCGGACCGGCACCGGACCTGCAGGCGGACCGATCGGATACGGACACGAAGGACGGGAAAATCGCCCCCGGCATACGCCACAAACATCACCCTTCGTGCATATGTGCGGCAACCAACCTCCCTCGGCCCGCGTCTTCCCTCGGGACAAGCCCTAGAGTGGGCCGGAAAACCATTTCGCAGATCAAGCGCGGACCAAGCGTCGACCGAGCGTCGGCCAAGCGCGGACCGTGCACGGATCACTCGCCGGAATCGACGACAGCAGGGAGCGCGCGACGTGCGGCCAGTCGGCAGCAAGTACCTGCTCGAGGAGCCGCTCGGGCGCGGCGCCACGGGCACCGTCTGGCGCGCCCGCCAGCGTGAGGCGGCAGGTGCGGAGGCGGCGGTGGCCGGGCACGCCGGCGAGACCGTGGCCATCAAGGTCCTCAAGGAGGAGCTGGCCCAGGACCCGGACATCGTCATGCGCTTCCTGCGCGAGCGCTCCGTCCTGCTGCGCCTGACCCACCCCAACATCGTCCGCACCCGCGACCTCGTCGTCGAGGGCGATCTCCTCGCCCTCGTCATGGACCTCATCGACGGTCCGGACCTGCACCGGTACCTGCGCGAGAACGGCCCCTTCAGCCCGGTCGCCGCGAGCCTGCTCACCGCCCAGATCGCGGACGCGCTCGCCGCCAGCCACGCCGACGGCGTGGTGCACCGGGACCTGAAGCCCGCCAACGTCCTGGTCGACGAGCGCGACGGCCAGATGAAGCCGATGCTCACCGACTTCGGCATCGCGCGCCTGGCCGACTCCCCGGGCCTGACGCGCACGCACGAGTTCGTCGGCACCCCGGCCTACGTCGCCCCCGAGTCCGCCGAGGGCCGCCCGCAGACCTCCGCCGTCGACATCTACGGCGCCGGCATCCTGCTCTACGAGCTCCTCACCGGCCGGCCGCCCTTCGCCGGCGGTACCGCGCTGGAGGTCCTGCACCGCCACCTCAGCGAGGAGCCGCAGCGCCCGCCGAACGTGCCCGAGCCGCTCTGGACGGTCATCGAGCGCTGCATGCGCAAGGAGCCCTACGAGCGCCCGAGCGCGGAGACCCTGGCGCGCGGCCTGCGCGTGGTCGCCTCCGGCATCGGCGTGCACTCCACGGCCGCCGAGGTCGAGGCCGCCCTCGGCGTCGGCGCGCTGCTCGCCCCCGACCCCTCGCCCGCGCCGGTGCCCGAGACCCCGGGCGCCGCGGACGCCACGCAGATGCTGCCCGGCGGCTCCGCGGGGGCCTCCCCGATGGGCGCCTACGACCCCAACGCCATGACCAGCGTGATGCCGCCGGTCGGCGCGGCCGACGCCACGTCGGTGCTCCCGAGCACGGGGGCGCCCGGCGCCGACCCGACCTCCGTGATGCCGCCCGTGCAGCGGCCGGACTCCCCGCACCCGTGGCAGTCGCAGATGCGGGCCGCCCGCGACCGCAACGAGCAGACGCAGATGCAGTACCTGGACCCGAGCGAGGACCCCCTGCGCCGCCGGCCGCAGCGCCAGGGCCCGCCGCCGCAGCAGCAGCACCAGCAGCCCCAGCGGCCCCAGCAGCAGCCGCAGCGACCGCAGCAGCCTCCGCAGCAGCAGCAGCCGTACCGACAGGCCCCGCCGCCGCAGCAGTACCAGCAGCCCCAGCAGTACCAGCAGCAGCAGTACGCGCCGCAGCCCCCGCCGCAGCACTACCAGCCGCAGCAGCAGCACCCCCAGCAGTACCAGCAGCCGCAGCAGCAGCCTCAGTACCGCCAGCCTCAGCCGCCGCCCCAGCAGCAGCCCCCTCAGGGTCCGCCGCCGGGCCGCCAGCCGGAGCGCAGGGAGCCCCGCGAGCCGCGCCGCAGTGCGAATCCGGTGAAGATTCCGGGACTGGGCTGCCTCAAGGGCTGCCTGGTGATGATCCTGGTGCTCTTCGTGGCGGGCTGGCTGGTCTGGGAGTTGACCCCGCTCCAGGAGTGGGTCGGTACCGGCCGCGGCTGGTGGGACCAGGTGTGGACCTGGGGCTCGGACGCCGTGGACTGGGTGAGCACGATCGGCGAGGCCACGGGAGGCGGCACGAGCCGCTGATCCGGCCTTCGAATTGGCCCGAATCAGCTCGCGTAGCGGCGACTTCATGGATTTGTCGACTTCTGGGACGTGATTTCGCCCGCAGAAGTGAAGGTCGCCGCGATCCGTGGACTACAACCCCCATCCGGCCGCGTAGCTTTGGCACGTACTCCAGCCGCTGAGGGAGCAGTCGTGGCACGGAAGATCGGCAGCCGGTACACCGCGCACCAGATCCTGGGACGCGGCAGCGCGGGCACGGTGTGGCTGGGCGAGGGGCCTGACGGCCCCGTCGCCGTCAAACTGCTGCGCGAGGACCTCGCGTCCGACCAGGAACTCGTCGGACGGTTCGTCCAGGAGCGCAGCGCGCTCCTGGGCCTGGAGCACCCGCACGTCGTCTGCGTCCGCGACCTCGTCGTCGACGGCAACGACCTCGCCCTCGTCATGGACCTCGTTCGCGGTACGGACCTGCGCACGCGCCTCGACCGCGAGCGGCGGCTCGCCCCCGAGGCGGCCGTCGCCATCGTCGCGGACGTCGCCGACGCGCTGGCCGCCGCGCACGCGGCCGGGGTCGTACACCGGGACGTGAAGCCGGAGAACGTCCTGCTCGACATGCAGGGCCCGCTCGGCCCGGGCGGCGCGCATCCGGCGCTGCTCACCGACTTCGGCGTGGCCAAGCTCATCGACTCCCCGCGCCGGTCCACCGGCGGCCGGGCCTCGGCCCCCACCACCCGGATCATCGGCACGCCCGACTACCTGGCGCCGGAGATCGTGGAGGGGCTGCCGCCGCGCGCGGCGGTGGACATCTACGCCCTGGCCACCGTGCTGTACGAACTCCTCGCCGGTTTCACGCCCTTCGGCGGCGGGCATCCCGGGGCGGTGCTGCGGCGCCACGTGACGGAGACCGTCGTCCCGCTGCCCGGCATCCCCGACGAGCTGTGGCAGCTGATGGTCCAGTGCCTGGCGAAGGCCCCCGCCTCGCGGCTGCGGGCCTCGGAGCTCTCCCTGCGGCTGCGGGACCTGCTGCCGCTGCTGGCGGGGATGCCGCCGCTGGACGTGGACGAGCCGGACGAGCCGGAGCAGGCGGAGTTCCCGGAACCGGAGGCCGCCGCCGCCGCGGATCCGGTGCGGCGGCGGGGTGTGGTGCCGCTGGTCCCCGGCTCCTCCACCGACTCCAACCGGGACACCCACACCTCGATGCGGGTGCCGGGGCCGGACGAGCTGGCGGGCGGGGCCCTGGGCACCGCCCGGGTCCCGCGTCCCGCCGGGGGGCACCGGCCCGGGTCCGCGCGGCACCGGGCGGAGACCGTCCGCAAGCGGAGGCTCGCGCTGTCCGCTGCCGCGGTTGCGCTGGCCGCCGCGGTGGGTGTCGGCAGCTGGCTGGCCGTCTCCTCCGACTCGGCGCCGCCCCAGGACAACAAGCAGTCGGGCTCTACGTCCCCGTAGCCGGGGGCGCGGCTGGGTGGGCCCTGCGGGGCGAAGTCCCCGACCCGCCCTTCCGCCGTTCCCCGGGGCTCCGCCCCGGACCCCGCGCCTCGAACGCCGGCGGGGCTGGAATCGCCCTGCGGGCAATCCGGCCCCGACCAGGCTGAATCCAGCCCCTCCGGCGCTTGATGAGCGGCGCCCCAGAGGTAGGGCTACGCCTCCGTCAGTTCCGGGTGCCAGCGCCGCGCCACCGCCGGGTGGGCGCGGACCCAGCCCTTCAGTTCGTTGCGGCCGTACTCCGCGTGCAGCGGGTTCGACGCGTCGTGCGCTATCCCCGGCGCCGCGTCCAGGTAGTCGCCCGGGACCGTCTCGATGACGGCGTCCAGGCGCGGGTTGTAGAAGAACGGCACCGAGAACCGCTCCACCGCCCCCGCCGGGCTCACCACGCGGTGGTCCGTCGCCGTCAGGTACCCCTCCGTCGCGATCTCCAGCAGCTCGCCCAGGTTGACCACGAAGGCCCCCGGCAGCGGGGGGACGTCCAGGAAGGCCCCGTCCCGGACCACCTGGAGCCCGCCCACCGAGTCCTGGAGGAGCAGGGTGAGGAAGCCGTAGTCCTTGTGGGCCCCGACCCCCTGGTCGGTGCCCGTCGGCGCGGATCCCGGGTAGCGGATCAGCTTCGTGTGCAGGTGGGGCCGGTCCGCGAAGGCCGCGTCGAAGAAGTCCGCCGGGGCGCCGATCGAGGCGAGCAGCTCCTGGAGCAGGCGGTGGGCCACCGCCGCCAGCCGGGACTGCCACGCCAGCACCGCGTCCCGCAGTTCCGGCAGCGCCGCGGGCCACTGGTTCGGGCCCTCCAGCCACAGGTACGCCGGGTCGTCCGGTCCGACCTCCCGCGCCTCCCGCTCCGCGCCCACGTCGAGCTGGTCGCGCCAGTCGGAGGCGCCGCCGGTCAGCTCGTGCCCGATGCGGGTGTAGCCGCGGAAGTGCGGGGAGTTGAGATTGCTCACCGCCAGCCGGTCAGCTTCCGGGAGGGCGAAGAACGCCCTGGTCAGGTCCAGGATCCGAGTGGTCTCGGCGGCGGTGACCCCGTGCCCGGTGAGGTGCAGGAAGCCGCTGTCCCGGGCGGCCGCGTGCAGTTCCTTGCGGAAGGAATCGCGCAGCGCCGGATCGTCCGCCTGGGACAGGTCCAGGACCGGAAGGGAGGTGGCCGCGGAGGAAGGAGAGACAGAGGAAGGCGAAGGAGAAGAAGCAGGAGAAGAAGCAGGAGAAGCAGGAGAAGGGTGCGCGGACGGCATGACGGCTCCGTTTCGGGATGTCACGGGGTCCTGTCCCCAGGGGTGGCGGGGGCCGCGGCTGGGGAGGGCCGCCGGCAGGGTTGGCGCCGGGACCGCGAGGCCGCGTACAGGACCAAGTCGGATCGGGGTGGATCAGGCTTGGGGCAGGTCCGGCGGCAGACAGCTCGTCGTCGTGACACGCATGTGGTCCACATGGCGGCGCTTGACGAGGAAGACGGTCATATCGTGAGCGTACGCCCGTGCGACCCTCCATTAGTACGGGGGATTCGGCCTGGCCGGAGAGCGTCCCCCGGGGACCGGCTACGCTGGACCCGTGGCAGTCGTCGATGTTTCCGAAGAGCTGAAGTCCCTCTCCTCGACCATGGGGTCGATCGAGGCCGTCCTGGACCTCGACAAGCTGAGGGCAGATATCGCCGTGCTCGAGGAGCAGGCCGCCGCGCCGTCCCTGTGGGACGACCCGGAGGCCGCCCAGAAGATCACGAGCAAGCTTTCGCACCTCCAGGCGGAGGTCCGTAAGACCGAGAGCCTGCGCGGGCGCATCGACGACCTGGCGGTGCTGTTCGACCTCGCCCAGGAGATGGACGACGCGGACACCCTCGCCGAGGCGGAGACCGAGCTGGTCTCCGTGCGCAAGGCGCTGGACGAGATGGAGGTCCGCACCCTGCTCTCCGGCGAGTACGCCGAGCGCGAGGCGCTGGTCAACATCCGGGCCGAGGCCGGCGGCGTGGACGCCTCCGACTTCGCCGAGCGCCTCCAGCGCATGTACCTGCGCTGGGCCGAGCGCCACGGCTACCCGACCGAGATCTACGAGACCTCGTACGCGGAAGAGGCCGGCATCAAGTCGACCACCTTCGTGGTCAAGGCCCCGTACGCCTACGGCACCCTTTCGGTCGAGCAGGGCACGCACCGCCTCGTCCGGATCTCGCCCTTCGACAACCAGGGCCGCCGCCAGACCTCCTTCGCGGGTGTCGAGGTGCTGCCGGTCGTCGAGTCCAGCGACCACGTCGAGATCGACGAGGGCGAGCTGCGCGTGGACGTGTACCGCGCCTCGGGCCCCGGCGGCCAGGGCGTCAACACGACCGACTCCGCGGTGCGCATCACGCACCTGCCGACCGGCATCGTGGTGTCCTGCCAGAACGAGCGCTCGCAGATCCAGAACAAGGCCAGCGCGATGAACGTCCTCCAGGCCAAGCTGCTCGAGCGGCGCCGCCAGGAGGAGAAGGACAGGATGGACGCCCTCAAGGACGGCGGAAGCTCCTGGGGCAACCAGATGCGCTCCTACGTCCTGCACCCGTACCAGATGGTCAAGGACCTCCGGACGGAGTTCGAGGTCGGCAACCCGCAGGCGGTGCTCGACGGCGAGATCGACGGCTTCCTGGAGGCCGGGATCCGCTGGCGCAAGCAGCAGGAGCAGACCGCGTAGGTTCGCGGATACGCAGGGAAAACGCTGGTCAGAGCAGTCAGAGCAGCAGGAAGGGCCCGGACGCCGTCAAGGTGTCCGGGCCCTTCCGTGTATGTGCTTCCGTACGTCTGATCGGGACGTGGCGGCTGAGGAACTACGCCGTCTGCTGAGCCACCAGTGCCAGCGCGGCCACCAGGATCACCAGCAGCGCGATGAGCGCCACCGGGTTGAGACCGCCGGAGAAGGGGTCCTCCTGCTGGAGGCGCCCCCGGTTCGCCCGGCACACCGGGCAGCGGCCCTGGCTGACGGGTGCGGCGCAGTTCGCGCACACGAGCCGGTCATATGTCATGCGCTCCTCCTTTCGTCCCCTCGGTTACAACGGTCGCGGGAAACGGTCCGTTCCCCCTCCCACTGTGCCAGCTTCGATGACATTCGGCGCGGCCCCTCCGTGCAATCGCGGTCGGGCACCTCTCGGACCAGGGGATATATCGGGCAACTCCGGACGCCGGGTCCACACCTCGCGCCTGTTCGCGTATGGTCACGCACACCTACTCCCGGCGACCGTGGTGCACCCGTGATCCGATTCGACAACGTCTCCAAGTCCTACCCGAAGCAGAGCCGCCCCGCACTCAGAGATGTTTCTCTGGACATCGCGAAGGGCGAGTTCGTCTTCCTGGTCGGCTCCTCCGGCTCCGGCAAGTCCACCTTCATGCGGCTCATCCTGCGCGAGGAGCGGGCGAGCCACGGCCAGGTGCACGTCCTGGGCAAGGACCTCGCCAAGCTCTCCAACTGGAAGGTTCCGCAGATGCGGCGCCAGCTGGGGACCGTCTTCCAGGACTTCCGCCTGCTGCCCAACAAGTCGGTGGCCGACAACGTGGCCTTCGCCCAGGAGGTCATCGGCAGACCTCGCGGCGAGATCAGGAAGGCCGTTCCCCAGGTACTGGAACTCGTCGGCCTCGGCGGCAAAGAGGACCGGATGCCCGGCGAGCTCTCGGGCGGTGAGCAGCAGCGCGTGGCCATCGCCCGTGCCTTCGTCAACCGGCCGGCGCTGCTGATCGCGGACGAGCCCACCGGCAACCTGGACCCCCAGACCTCCGTCGGCATCATGAAGCTGCTGGACCGGATCAACCGGACCGGCACCACCGTGATCATGGCGACCCATGACCAGCAGATCGTCGACCAGATGCGCAAGCGCGTCATCGAACTCGAGCAGGGCCGTCTCGTCCGCGACCAGTCGCGCGGCGTCTACGGCTACCAGCACTGAAAGGCTCCTGAGACGCGATGCGCGCCCAGTTCGTCATGTCGGAGATCGGGGTCGGTCTCCGCCGCAATCTGACCATGACCTTCGCGGTCATCATTTCCGTGTCCCTGTCGCTGGCCCTGTTCGGCGGTTCCCTGCTCATGCGCGACCAGGTGAGCAAGATGAAGGGGTACTGGTACGACAAGGCCAACGTTTCCATCTACCTCTGCAACAAGAACGACGCGGAGACCGTGGGTGGCTCCGCCTGCTCCAAGGGAGCGGTGACCCCGGAGCAGAAGCAGGCCCTGGAAGCCGAACTCAAGGGCATGGACCTCGTCAAGGGCGTCACCTACGAATCCGCCGACGAGGCCTTCAAGCACTACCAGGAGCAGTTCGGCAAGACCCCCCTGGCGGCCTCCATCACCCCGGACCAGATGCAGGAATCCTTCCGGGTGAAGCTGAAGCAGCCCGAGAAGTACAAGGTCATCACGACCTCCTTCTCCGGCCGTGACGGCGTCCAGGCCGTCGAGGACCAGCGCAGTGTGACGGACAACCTCTTCAAGCTCCTCGGCTACCTCAACCTGGCCGCCCTCGGCATCATGCTGATCATGCTGATCGTGGCCCTGCTGCTGATCGTCAACACGGTGCGCGTCTCGGCCTTCAGCCGTCGGCGCGAAACCGGGATCATGCGCCTGGTGGGCGCCTCCAGCTTCTACATCCAGGTGCCGTTCATCATGGAGGCGGCCTTCGCCGGCCTGATCGGCGCGCTGCTCGCCTGCGGGATGCTCGGCGCCGGCCAGTACTTCGTGATCGACCACGGCGCCGCACTGCGCGAGAAGATGGAGCTCATCAACTTCATCGGCTGGGACTCGGTCCTGACCAAGCTGCCGCTGGTGCTCGTGATCGGCGTGCTGATGCCCTCGCTGGCCGCCTTCATCGCGTTGCGCAAGTACCTGAAGGTGTGACGAGCGCCCCGCGAGCGGTACGGCCAACCACCCGTACCGCCGCGGGCCTTGTCCTAGACTCGGCGCCATGCCGGGACTGCCCGCCCTCTGTCTCCGGCCCCGCGACGTGCGTCGCGGGGCCGTTTTGACGTTGTTCTTCCTCGCCGCCGTGGGGGCCGGTGCCTGCACCGGGAGCTGGGAGTACCCCGGCGCCGGGCGGGCCGCGCGTCCCGCCGCGCTGGTGGCGGGTACGGAGCCCTCCGCGGCCGGGGCCCTGCCCGGGACGCGGGCACCGGCGCAGGCGCACCGCGAGACGGGCACCGCCGACCGGGACGCGGTGGCCCGCGCGGCCGCCGAGGCCGTCGCCGAGGGCAAGTCCGCGAAGTCGGCGGCCCAGGAGGTGGTCAGCCGCAGCGGGGACCGCTGGGCCGCGGTGTACGACCAGGGCGAGTACGAGGCCTTCGCCGACGACCTGGACGGCCACTGGACGGGCGTCGGCCTGTGGGCCGGGCGGCTGCGCGACGGCCGCATCGAGATCGACCGGGTGCAGCCCGGCAGCCCCGCGGCGCGGGCCGGGATGCGCGCCGGGGACCGGCTGCTCAGCATCGACGGGCAGAGCGTGACCGGGCTCAAGGTGGCCGAGGTGGTGGCCCTGCTGCGCGGCGAGGCCGGCACCCCCGTGGTCCTGAAGCTGACCCGTGGCGGGGCCGACCTCACGCAGACCGTGCGGCGCGAGCGGCTGCGCAGCGAGCCGGTGACGGTGCGCGAACTGCCCGGCGGGATCACGGTCATCAAGGTCGCCTCCTTCACCCGGGGTTCCGGCGACCGGGTCCGCTCCGCGGTGCGCGCCGCGCCGCCCGGCGGCGGGGTCATGCTCGACCTGCGCGGCAACACCGGCGGCCTGGTCACCGAGGCCGTGACGGCCGCCTCCGCCTTCCTGGACGGCGGGCTGGTGGCCACGTACGACGTGCGCGGCGCCCAGCGCGCCCTCTACGCGACCCCGGGCGGCGATACGGCCCGGCCCCTGGTGGCGTTGATCGACGGCGGCACGATGAGCGCGGCCGAACTGGTCACCGGGGCCCTGCAGGACCGGGGCCGTGCGGTGGCGGTCGGTACCCGCACCTTCGGCAAGGGCTCGGTGCAGATGCCGACGGAGCTGCCGGACGGTTCGGTGGCGGAGCTGACGGTGGGTACGTACCGCACTCCGGCGGGCCGCAGCCTGGACGGTGCGGGCATCACCCCGGACCTGGCGGCGGCGGACCGGGTCGAGGAACGGGCCCGCACGGTATTGGGTGGCATCGGGGTGGGTCCATAGTGCGAAAATGACCGCACTATGGCTAAGGAAACAGGGCGCAAGCTGATCGCCCAGAACAAGAAGGCGCGGCACGACTACACGATCATCGACACCTACGAGTGCGGTCTCGTGCTCACGGGTACCGAGGTCAAGTCCCTGCGTCAGGGACGTGCCTCGCTGGTGGACGGCTTCGTGTCGGTGGAGAGCGGCGAGGCCTGGCTCTACAACGTGCACGTGCCCGAGTACAGCCAGGGCACCTGGACCAACCACAGCGCGCGGCGCAAGCGCAAGCTGCTCCTGCACCGCGAGGAGATCGACAAGCTCGACTCGAAGACGGGGGAGACGGGCAACACGATCGTGCCGCTCGCCCTGTACTTCAAGGACGGCCGGGCGAAGATCGAGATCGCGCTGGCGAAGGGCAAGAAGGAGTACGACAAGCGGCAGTCGCTGCGCGAGAAGCAGGACACGCGCGAGACGAACCGGGTGATCTCGGCCGTGAAGCGCAAGGAGCGCGGCCAGCTTTAATGTCCTGGCAGAGTGTGGTCCACGTCGCGTACCATGGCGTCAGCACCACACGCTTGCGAGTGGCGCCGGTCGAGCGGGACGCATGGAGAGCGCCTGCTGGATCTCATAACTGAACAGCGTGAAACATGGGGATGATCGGTTTCGACAGCGGATGTCGATGTAGGGGAAGCGAGCCGAGAAAGCGGCAATGATCTCGTTAACCATATGTCGCAAACAATAATCGCCAACTCCAAGAGCGATAACTCCCGCTTCACCCTCGCTGCCTAATAACAGTGAGCTGAAGCCTCTGTGAGGAGCGTCAGCCCGGAAGTGGTCCCGGTCCGGATCCTGGCGTCAATTAGGGATCTAAACCTCTAACTCCGGTCACGGGGGATAGAGGGAAATCAAACAGTGACTGAGCCCGTCGGAGACTTGTCCGTGTGATCTCCGGGGCTGAGAAAAGCGCAGCGGAATGCGCTCGGAGAAGCCCTACTTCTGCACCGTTGGACGCGGGTTCGATTCCCGCCATCTCCACAACCCCCATGTTGGGCAAAGGCCCCGCGGCCATCAGGCTGCGGGGCCTTTGTCGTGTCAGGCGCCCCGGGAGGCGCGCACGGTCCCCGTGCCGACGAGGAGGGCCAGCAGGGCCGCCGCCGCCGGGAGGACGTACGGGGCCGTCGTGCCCCAGTGGTCGATCGCGGCGCCGGCCGTCGCGGAGCCCGCCGAGATGCCCGCGAAGATGGCGGTGACGGCGAGGGTCATGCCCTCGTTGAGCCGACCCGGCGGGGTCACGGCGTGGATCCGGGACATCGCGGTGACCATGACCGGGGCCGTGGCCGTGCCGGCCGCGAGCAGGGCCGCGGCGAGGGCGAGCACCGAGCCGGTGGCGGCCGCCGCCCAGGGCAGGGCCATTGCCCCGGCCAGGACGGCCAGGCAGACCGGCAGTCCGCGCGGGCGCAGGGTGCCGTAGAGCAGGCCGGCCAGGCAGGAGCCCGCCGCCTGGAGGGCGATGACCGGGCCCGAGAGGGCGCCGAGGCCGTGCCCGCCGAGGTGGGCGACGGAGGTGATCTCCAGCGAGCCGAACATCGTGCCGAGGACGAAGAAGAGCGGCAGCAGCCGTCCCAGGCTCCGCAGCGGCGACTTGCCGCGGACCGGCGCCGCCGCCGGGGGCTCCGTGGCGCGGTGGGCCGTGAAGACCAGCATCCCGGTCAGGAGCAGCGCGGCGCCGACGAGCGTGCCCGCTTCCGGGAAGACGGTGGTGCAGAGGAACGCGGCGACCACCGGCCCGAGCATGAACGCCAGCTCGTCCGCGGCCTGTTCGAAGGACATCGCGGTGTGGTGCGCCGCGGGGTCGCCCTTCAGCAGGTGCGTCCAGCGGGCGCGGGACATGCCGCCGATGTTGGGGGTGGTCGCGGTGGCGGCGTAGGAGGCGAAGAGGGTCCAGGCGGGCGCCTCGCTGCGGACGCACGCGACGAGCGAGAGGGAGCCGAGTACGGCGATCAGGGTGGCCGGTACGGCGACGCGGGCCTGCCCGTGCCGGTCGACCAGCCGGGCGGTCCAGGGGGCCACGACCGCGGTGGCCGCCAGACCGGCCGCGACGACCCCGCCGGCGAGGGCGTACGAGCCGCGCTGGCCCGCGATCATCATGACGGCGCTGATCCCGAACATGCCCATGGGGAGCCGGGCGATGAGGTTCCCGGTGGTGAAGCCGCGGGTGCCGGGGAGGGCGAACAGCCGCCGGTACGGGCCGGGGGTGCGGGCCGGGCGGCGACCCGGCCGCCCGGGGGTGGGGGCGGGGCCGGGGGCGAGGACCAGGGTGGTGCCGGTGACGGTCATCAGCGGGGTGGTGGGCATGGATCAAGGCTCGGGCCCAGGGGCCGTACGGGTCCAACACCTGTTCGGGGGTGATTCACCGCCCTGTGTTGTTAGTCTCCGCAGGTGACTCCCCGAGACGTCGAACCCCGCCTGCTGCGCTCCTTCCTCGCCGTGGCCGAGGAACTGCACTTCACCCGTGCCGCCGCCCGGCTCTACGTCGCCCAGCAGGCCCTGAGCCGGGACGTGCGCCGCCTCGAACAGGCTCTGGGCGCGCCTTTGTTCGCCCGCACCACCCGCGCCGTCGAGCTCACCTCCGACGGGGAGCGGCTGCTGCCCCTGGCCCGGGGCGTCCTGCGCGCCCACGAGGAGCTGGCCGCCGCCTTCGCCGGGGACACCACCGCCCGGCCGCTGCTCGTCGACCTCAACACCGACGGCCCCGGCACCGCGCGCGCCGTCCTGGACCGGGCCCGCGAGCTCGCCCCCGACTGCGAGCTGATGGCCCGCTTCGAGTCCGGGCTCACCCACGCCGCCGCCGAGATCGCCGCCGGCCGCCTCGACGTCTCCTTCGGGTACGCCGACGGCCTCGACCCGGCGCTGCGGGCCCGCCTCGCGCAGACGCCCGTACGGTACGAGCCGCTCGCGGTGGTGCTGGCCGAGGGGCACGCGCTGGCCGGGCTGGACTCCGTACCCCTGGACGCGCTGCGCGGGGAGACGGTGTACGCGGGGGCCGGGAACCCGCGGACCCTGGAGTGGACCGGGCTGGCGCGCGAGCTGTTCGCCGGGCGGGGCATCGAGCCCGCGCCGCCCGCGCCGGTGGCGATGGGCAAGGACGAGTTCCGCCGGGTCATGGTCAAGACGGGCAATCCGGTGCTCGCCACGGTGGACTTCGTCGACATGCCCGGCTGCGTCAAGCGGCCGCTGACCGCGCCGGTACCGCTGTCACCGCTCGCCATGGTGTGGCGCAAGGGAATGAGCCACCCCGGGCTCGACGCCCTGCGCGCCGCTGCCGCGGAGCTCGGCGCCGGGCGCGGCTGGCTGGAGGTCCCCGCGGACAGCTGGCTGCCCGCGCTCACACCGGGCCCGGGCGCTGGGTGAGTGCAAGGTTTCCCGCCGGTCATCCGGCGGGGACCGGGGCTGAAACGAGCCCTTCCTACGGTCGTCACCACGGACGAGACGCGACGAGCCCGGCAAGCCGGACAAGGCCGACGAGCGCGACGAGCGCGACGTGATCGCAGCAGCTGTGGAGGCGTGTGATGACCAGTACGACCGCACCGCGCAAGGGTGGCCGCTGGATCGAGCGGTGGGACCCCGAGGACGAGACCTTCTGGCGCGAGACGGGGGAGAAGACGGCCCGCCGGAACCTGATCTACTCCGTGCTCTCCGAGCACATCGGGTTCTCGATCTGGTCCCTGTGGTCCGTGATGGTGCTCTTCATGGGCCCGCAGTACGGGATCGACCCCGCCGGAAAGTTCTTCCTCATCGCCACCGCCACCTGCGTGGGCGCCCTGGTCCGCGTCCCGTACACCTTCGCGGTGGCCCGCTTCGGCGGCCGCAACTGGACGGTCTTCAGCGCCCTGATGCTGCTCGCGCCGACGGTCGCCGCCTGGCTGGTGATGGAGCCCGGGACCTCGTACAACACGTTCCTGCTGGTGGCCGCGCTGACCGGGGTCGGCGGCGGCAACTTCGCCTCGTCGATGACGAACATCAACGCCTTCTTCCCGCTCCGCAAGAAGGGCTGGGCGCTCGGCCTCAACGCGGGCGGCGGCAACATCGGGGTCCCCGTCGTCCAGCTCGTCGCCCTGCTGGTCATCGGCACGGCCGGGGCCGGCCACCCGCGGCTGCTCCTCGGCGCCTACATCCCGCTCATCGTGATCGCGGCGGCGCTCGCCGCGCTGCGGATGGACAACCTGGCCCCCGTGCGCAACGACACCGGAGCCGTCCGCGACGCGGCCCGCGACGGGCACACCTGGATCATGGCGTTCCTGTACATCGGCACCTTCGGTTCCTTCATCGGCTACAGCTTCGCCTTCGGACTGGTGCTCCAGACGCAATTCGGCCGCACGCCGCTCCAGGCGGCCTCGCTCACCTTCATCGGACCGCTGCTCGGCTCGCTGATCCGGCCGGTCGGCGGGGCCCTCGCGGACCGCTTCGGCGGCGCGTGGATCACCCTGGGCACCTTCGTGGCGATGGCGGCGGCGACCGGAGTGGTGATCACGGCCTCCGTACGGGAATCCCTGCCGGTCTTCCTCGTCGGCTTCGTGGGGCTCTTCGTCCTCAGCGGGCTCGGCAACGGCTCCACCTACAAGATGATCCCCGGCATCTTCCAGGCGAAGGCGCTGGCCCGCGGGATGAGCGGCGAGGACGCGGCCGCGTACGGGCGGCGGCTGTCCGGCGCCTCCATGGGACTCATCGGCGCGGTCGGCGCGCTCGGCGGGCTCGGCATCAACCTGGTCTTCCGGGAGGCCTTCCTGAGCTCCGGCTCGGGCACGGCGGCCTTCATGACCTTCCTCGGCTTCTACGCGGTGTGCTGCGCCGTCACCTGGGCGGTATACCTTCGCCGGCCCGCCCAGGTGATGATCCCCACGGCCGGGGCGGAGGCGAAGCCGCAGCTCACCTCGGTGTAACGGCGGCCACACGTCGGTTAACGGCACCGAAATACGCGTGAACCGAGCCTGATACGCCCCCAGGGCAGGCTCGGTCCACGCGAACCTCACGAGTGCGTGTGAACGCGACACCGGACCCCGACACCGGACCCCACTGCGCGAGGCAGGTCACCATGCACGACATCCACACCGGTCCGCCGGCCGGCCCGCTCGCCGGATTCACCGTCGGGGTCACCGCCGCCCGGCGGGCCGACGAGCTCATCGCCCTGCTGCGCCGCCGCGGGGCCACCGTGCTGCACGCCCCCGCCCTGCGGATCGTGCCGCTCGCCGACGACGCCGAGCTGCTGTCCGCCACCAAGGAACTCATCGGCTGCGCGCCCGACGTGGTGGTGGCGACCACCGCCATCGGCTTCCGCGGCTGGATCGAGGCCGCCGACGGGTGGGGGCTCGGCGAGGAACTCCTCGGGCGGCTGCGGGAGACCGAACTGCTGGCGCGCGGACCGAAGGTGAAGGGCGCGATCCGGGCCGCCGGGCTCGTGGAGACCTGGTCCCCGCGCTCGGAATCGCTCGCCGAGGTACTGGACCGGCTGCTCTCGGCCGGGGTGGCCGGCCGGCGCATCGCCCTCCAGCTGCACGGGGAACCGCTGCCCGGGTTCATCGAGGCCCTGCGGGCGGGCGGGGCCGAGGTGGTCGGCGTACCCGTCTACCGGTGGATGCCGCCGGAGGACCTCGGGCCGCTGGACCGGCTGATCGACGCGGTGGCCGTGGGCGCGGTGGACGCGGTGAGCTTCACCTCCGCCCCGGCGGCGGCCTCCCTGCTGACGCGGGCCGCGGAGCGGGGCGTACGGGAACCCGTGATCGAGGCGCTGACCGGCGGGTCGGTCCTGTCCGCGTGCGTGGGGCCGGTGACGGCCCTGCCGCTCCAGGCGGAAGGCGTGCCCACGGTGCAGCCCGAGCGCTTCCGGCTCGGACCCCTCGTGCAGCTCCTGTGCCAGGAACTCCCGGGCCGGGCCCGCGTGCTCCCGGTGGCCGGACACCGGCTGGAGCTGCGCGGCCACGCGGTCCTCGTCGACAGCGAGCTGCGCCCCGTCCCGCCGGCCGGCATGGCCCTGCTCAGGGCCCTGTCCCGGCGCCCGGGCTGGGTCGTGGCCCGCTCCGAGCTCCTGCGCGCCCTGCCCGGCGCGGGCCGCGACGAGCACGCGGTGGAAACGGCGATGGCCCGCCTGCGCGTGGCCCTGGGCGCCCCGAACCTCATCCAGACCGTCGTCAAGCGCGGCTACCGGCTGTCGCTGGACATGTCCGCCGACACGAAGTACGCGGACGCCTGAGGGACCGGGCCGTCCCTTGCGGCAGGACCGGGCCGGAAGCCGCAGGGGCTCCCCTCTGGCCGGGGCCCGGGCCGTCCGTTAGCGTGCCCGGATGATCATTGACGGTGTGGAGATGAGGGCCCTGCGGCTGGAAGACGCCGCCGGGAGGGCCGAGACGCTGGTGCGCAACCGCGCTCACATGGCTCCCTACGAGCCCTGGCGGGACGAGGAGTTCTACACCGAGGCCGGGCAGCGGGCCCGGATCCAAGGGATCCTCGCGGAGCAGGAGGGCGGCCGGGCGCGGTCCTTCGTGCTGGTCGCCGCCGACGGCGAGCAGGTCGGGGTGATCAACCTCCAGAACATCGTGCGCGGGCCGATGCTCAGCGCCTCCGTCGGCTACTGGATCGACCAGGCCTGGGCCGGCAGGGGGCTGGCCACCGCCGCGCTGCACGAGGTCTGCCGGATCGCCCGCGACGAGGAGCGGCTGCACCGGGTCGAGGCGGGTACGAGGGTCGACAACCTGGCCTCCCAGCGGGTGCTGGAGAAGGCCGGCTTCGAGCCGTACGGGCTCGCGCCCCGCTTCCTGCACGTCGGCGGGGACTGGCAGGACCACCGCCTCTTCCAACTGCTCCTGAACGACGAGCCGCCCGCCCTCTAGCCGACGGCCCCGCAGACGGGCACTCTGGGGGCACGCCCCGAGTGGGAGGCGGTGACGGGCATGTGGTTCGACTCCGGGCGGGTCTGCCTGGACCTGGTGGCTACTTTTGCGCCTCTCGCGAAGACCGAGGGCATCCGGGACGGGGCCGGGCTGCGGCTGTGGCTCACCGGAGCCGGGCTGGTGCCCGGCCGGACGCCGCTGAGCCGCGTCGGGGACGACTGGGTGCGGGCCTTCCGGGAGCTGCGCGCCGACGTCGAGAGCCTCGTACGGGCCGAGCTGGCCGGAGCCGCGCCGCCCGGGGCCGCGCTGGCCCGGGTCAACGCGGCGGCCGCCGGTCCACCCCCGGGCCTGTGTGCCGTACAGGACCAAGAAGGGCACCTCGTGCGCGAGTTGTGCGGCGGCGTCGAATGCGCCGGGCTGCTCGCCGCCGTGGCCCGGGACGCCGTCGAACTGCTCACCGACCCCGGCGAACGGGAGTTGCTGCGCGCCTGCGAGGGCGACGGCTGCGCCCGGGTCTACCTCGACACCTCGCGCGGACACCGCCGCCGCTGGTGCTCCAGCGAGCTGTGCGGGAACCGCGAGCGCGTGGCCCGCCACCGGCGCCGCGTCCTGGAATCGCGCCCCGGCTGACCCCGCCCGCGGCGCCCGCCGGGCGTGATCTTCGTCCTGATCCGCGAGCCGTCCTGGAAGGGGCGTGCGCGGACGGGCCCCTTCGCGTACGGTTGACGGCTGCCCATGCACGTCAGAAAGGGGCCTTGGTGGCCGCGCAGAATGCCGCTGTCGACAGCACGGCGGATTCCGTCCGCGATCGGGAGATCGCGGTCGAGCAGACGCATCTCGATCACGTGTACCGACGCCTTGAGGAGAAGATCCACGAGGCGGAGTTCCTGATGAACGACGCCGCCAAGCGTGGCCAGGTCGGCACGCCCGGCGCCCTCGCGGAACGGGACGCGCAGGTGTTCCGTGCCGGAATCCACCTCAACCGTCTCAACAACGAGTTCGAGGACTTCCTGTTCGGCCGCATCGACCTGGTCCTCGGCAAGGACGGGGAGCGGGGCCCCGACGGCGCCTTCACCTCCGTCGAGCCCGCCGACGACGCGATCCGTACCGACCTCACGGCCGACATCGCCGAGACGCTCCACATCGGCCGCATCGGGGTCCTCGACTCCGACTACGCGCCGCTCGTCATCGACTGGCGCGCCCCCGCGGCCGCGCCGTTCTACCGCTCCACCCCCAAGGATCCCGGCCGCGTCGTGCGCCGCCGCGTCATCCGCTCCAAGGGCCGCAAGGTGCTCGGAGTCGAGGACGACCTGATGCGCCCCGAGGTGACCGCCTTCCTCGACGGGGACGAGCTGCCCGTCATCGGCGACGGCGCCCTGATGGCCGCCCTGGGGCGGGCCCGTACCCACTCGATGCGCGACATCGTCTCCTCCATCCAGGCCGAGCAGGACCTCGTCATCCGGGCGCCCGCCGCCTCGGTCGCCGAGGTCGCGGGCGGACCGGGCACCGGCAAGACCGCCGTCGCCCTGCACCGCGCCGCCTACCTGCTCTACCAGGACCGCCGGCGCTACTCCGGCGGCATCCTGATCGTCTCCCCGACCCCGCTGCTGGTGGCCTACACCGAGGGTGTCCTGCCCTCCCTCGGCGAGGAGGGCCAGGTCGCCATCCGGGCGCTCGGCTCGCTCGTCGACGGGGCCGAGGCGACCACGTACGACGACCCGTCCACGGCACGCATCAAGGGCTCGTCCCGGATGCTGAAGGTGTTGCGCAAGGCCGTACGGGGCGCCCTGGAGTTCGGCGGTCCCGGCGGGACCCCCGCCCCCGACCGGCTGCGCGTGGTGGCCTTCGGGCGCCGCCAGGAGCTGGAGGCCCCCGACCTCGACCGGATCCGGCAGAACGTCCTGTCCGGCACCGCCCCCGTCAACCTGCTGCGCCCGCGCGCCCGCAAGCTCCTGCTGGACGCGCTGTACTCCAAGTCCGGCGGCGCCGGCCGGCACAGCGACCCGGAGCTCGCGGCCGAGCTGCGCTCCGCCTTCGACGAGGACATCTCGACGGAGGACGCGTTCATCGACTTCCTGAACGCCTGGTGGCCCGAGCTGACCCCGCGCGCCGTGCTGGCCTCCATGGCCGACGAGCGGCGCCTGTCGCGCTGGTCGCGCCGGGACCTGAACCCGCGCGAGACCCGCCAGGTGGCGCGCTCCCTGCGCCGGGTGGGCCCGGACGGCAAGGGCGCCCTGTCGGTGCACGACGTGGCGCTGCTGGACGAGCTCCAGCAGCTGCTGGGCGCGCCCGCACGGCCGAAGCGGAAGCGGGAGCTGAACCCGCTGGACCAGCTGAGCGGGCTGGAGGAGCTGATGCCCACCCGCGAGGAGACCCAGTGGGAGCGGGCGGAGCGGCTCGCGGCGGAGCGCACCGAGTACGCGCACGTCATCGTCGACGAGGCGCAGGACCTGACGCCGATGCAGTGGCGGATGGTCGGCCGCCGCGGCCGGGGCGGCACGTGGACGGTGGTCGGTGACCCGGCGCAGTCCTCGTGGACCGATCCGCAGGAGGCGGCCGCAGCGCGCGACGAGGCGCTGGGCACGCGGCCGCGGCGCAAGTTCACCCTGACGGTGAACTACCGCAACCCGGCCGAGGTCGCCGAGGTCGCCTCGCGCGTGCTGAAGCTGGCCGCGCCGGGCACGGAGCCGCCGACGGCGGTGCGCTCCACGGGCCTGCTGCCGCGCTTCACGGCGGTCGTTGAGGATCTGCGCTCCACCGTCGTGGAGGAGACCCGGCGGCTGCTGGAGCAGGTGGACGGCACCGTCGGCGTGGTCGTGGCCATGGACCGGCGCGCGGAGGCCGCGGGGTGGCTCGCGCACCTGGGGGAGCGGGCGGTCGCGCTGGGCAGCCTGGAGGCGAAGGGCCTGGAGTACGACGCCACGGTGGTCGTCTCCCCGGCGGAGATCGCGGACGAGTCCCCGGCCGGCCTGCGGGTGCTCTACGTGGCCCTGACCCGTGCGACGCAGCAGCTGACGGTGATCTCCACCGACCGGGACGCCCCGGACGCCGAGGGGGTCGCGGCGCTGCTCCAGCCGTAGGCGCCTCGGCACGGCACCTCGGTGGGCACCTCGTAGGGCCGGTTGGTCGGCGGCCAAGAGCGTGGTCCCGCAACCGGTCGCCGGTGGGGGGATCGCTTCGGGCGAACCTTTGTTAGCCTGGGTTACGGCACCGACTCGATCCAAGCCCCCGGGCCCAACCTTAGTCGCCTAGAGCGACCACTTGCCGCGAGGCGAGCATGGCGGGTCGGTGTCGTAAACGTAGGAAGCATCAGGTCCGCGTCCTCCACCCAGTGGAGGGCGCGGACCTTTTTGTATGGGCCACCCATTCCACAGGCGAGAGTTATCTCGTATGGTGGAAGTGTTCTTCCGAAATTTGTAGCTGGTTACCTTGTACCGGCTGGTAGGTGGGACGATCGGACAACAGGTCCTGCCATACCTGCCATGTTCTCGGCGGTGCAGCGCGGGACCCTGCGTGTAAAAGAACCAGGGACAGAAGAGGAACACGGCCATGGCAACGGCGCCCAGCGTCTCGTACTCGATGACGGTCCGCCTGGAAGTGCCCGCGAGCGGTACCGCGGTCTCCCAGCTCACCACCGCCGTGGAGTCCTCCGGTGGCTCGGTCACCGGCCTCGACGTGACCGCATCCGGCCACGAGAAGCTCCGTATCGACGTCACCATCGCCGCGACGTCCACGGCGCACGCCGACGAGATCGTCGAGAAGCTCCGCGGGATCGAGGGGGTCAGCCTCGGCAAGGTCTCCGACCGCACCTTCCTGATGCACCTCGGCGGCAAGATCGAGATGCAGTCGAAGCACCCCATCCGCAACCGCGACGACCTCTCGATGATCTACACCCCGGGCGTGGCCCGCGTGTGCATGGCGATCGCCGAGAACCCCGAGGACGCCCGCCGTCTGACCATCAAGCGCAACTCCGTCGCAGTCGTGACGGACGGCAGCGCCGTGCTGGGCCTCGGCAACATCGGCCCGATGGCCGCGCTGCCCGTCATGGAGGGCAAGGCGGCCCTCTTCAAGCGCTTCGCCGGCATCGACGCATGGCCGATCTGCCTGGACACCCAGGACTCCGACGAGATCGTCGCCATCGTCAAGGCGATCGCCCCGGGCTTCGCGGGCATCAACCTGGAGGACATCTCCGCGCCGCGCTGCTTCGAGATCGAAGCCCGGCTGCGCGAGGCCCTCGACATCCCCGTCTTCCACGACGACCAGCACGGCACCGCCATCGTGGTCCTCGCCGCCCTCACCAACGCACTGCGCGTGGTGGGCAAGGCCGTTGGCGACGTCAAGGTGGTCATGTCGGGCGCCGGAGCCGCCGGTACCGCCATCCTCAAGCTGCTCCTCGCCGCGGGCGTCAAGAACGCCGTCAGCGCCGACATCCACGGCGTGGTGCACGTGGACCGCCCCGACCTCGTCGACGCGGCCCCGGACTCCCCGCTGCGCTGGATCGCCGACAACACCAACCCCGAGGGCTACACGGGCACCCTGAAGGAGGCCGTGGCGGGCGCCGACGTGTTCATCGGCGTCTCGGCCCCCAACGTCCTGTCCGGCGAGGACGTGGCCGCCATGGCGGAAGGCGCGATCGTGTTCGCGCTCGCGAACCCGGACCCCGAGGTGGACCCGGCGATCGCCCGCCAGACCGCCGCCGTCGTGGCCACCGGCCGTTCCGACTTCCCGAACCAGATCAACAACGTGCTGGTCTTCCCGGGTGTCTTCCGCGGCCTGCTGGACGCCCAGTCGCGCACGGTCAACACCGAGATGATGCTGGCCGCCGCGAGCGCCCTGGCCGACGTGGTCGGCGAGGACGAGCTGAACGCGAACTACATCATCCCGTCGGTCTTCAACGACAAGGTCGCGGGCGCGGTCGCCGGAGCCGTCCGCAAGGCCGCCTCCGCGGCTGTGACGGCGCCCACCTCCGCCTGATCCCCGGCGCGTCGCGGGATGCGGGCCCCCCGGGCCGCCCATAGGGTTGCGGGGATGCCCGCGTGGTCCGCGGTCCGCGTCTCCGGACACCCATCCGGACGCCTTCTGGTGCGGACGGAGCGTCACCGCGGCGTGACTGTGGCGCTTTTCGTGTGACCCCGGTGGGTGCCGGATTGGCTTTCCCGCCGGTGGTGGGGGCAGGATGCGTAACCGGGCGAGAGGGTCTGACGTCAGACCCGGGTCCGGGGACTGTCCTAGGGCCCTGGCAGCATCGGCTTCGATCTCACGCCTCTAAGGCACGTTGAACACGGGAGTACAACATGAACCGCAGTGAGCTGGTGGCCGCTCTGTCCGAGCGCGCCGAGGTGACCCGCAAGGACGCCGACGCCGTTCTGGCCGCGCTCGCCGAGACCGTCGGCGAGATTGTCGCCAAGGGCGACGAGAAGGTCACCATCCCCGGCTTCCTGACCTTCGAGCGCACCCACCGTGCCGCTCGCACCGCGCGCAACCCGCAGACCGGCGACCCCATCCAGATCCCGGCCGGCTACAGCGTGAAGGTCTCCGCGGGCTCCAAGCTCAAGGAAGCCGCCAAGGGCAAGTAGTACGCCCTTGTGCCGGGGGCCGTACAGGCTTTCGGGACGGCAGTAGTACGTATTACGCGAGAGGCGGCCACCCGGCACCGGGTGGCCGCCTCTCGGCGCTCCCGGGGTACCGGATGGCCTCCGGGGGCCAGAACGCCCCCACAGGCCCTGTACGGGGCCTGTGGGGGCGTTCTGGGACGGTCTGTGTGGATCTCGCCGGTCAGACGAGGTCGCCGCCCGGAAGTTCGACCTTGGCGCCCAGTTCCACGAGCTTCTCCATGAAGTTCTCGTAGCCCCGGTTGATCAGGTCGATGCCGTGCACCCGCGAGGTGCCCTCGGCGGCGAGCGCCGCGATCAGGTACGAGAACCCGCCGCGCAGGTCGGGGATGACCAGATCGGCGCCCTGGAGCTTGGTGGGCCCCGAGACGACGGCCGAGTGCAGGAAGTTGCGCTGGCCGAAGCGGCAGGCGCTGCCGCCCAGGCACTCGCGGTAGAGCTGGATGTGCGCGCCCATCTGGTTGAGCGCGGAGGTGAATCCCAGACGGGACTCGTAGACCGTCTCGTGGACGATCGACAGGCCGGTGGCCTGGGTCAGCGCCACGACCAGCGGCTGCTGCCAGTCGGTCTGGAAGCCGGGGTGGACGTCCGTCTCCAGCGCGATGGCGTTGAGCGGGCCGCCCGGGTGCCAGAAGCGGATGCCGTCGTCGTCGATCTCGAACGCCCCGCCGACCCGGCGGAAGGTGTTCAGGAACGTCATCATCGAACGCTGCTGCGCGCCGCGCACGTAGATGTTTCCGCCGGTGGCGAGCGCCGCGGACGCCCAGGAGGCGGCTTCCAGCCGGTCCGGGAGCGCCTTGTGGTTGTAGCCGCCCAGGCGGTCGACACCGGTGATCCGGATGGTCCGGTCGGTGTCCATGGAGATGATCGCGCCCATCTTCTGCAGGACGCAGATGAGGTCTTCGATCTCCGGTTCGACGGCGGCGTTGCTGAGCTCGGTGACGCCCTCGGCCAGGACGGCCGTCAGCAGCACCTGCTCGGTCGAGCCGACCGACGGGTAGGGCAGGCGGATCTTGCAGCCGCGCAGGCGCTGGGGGGCCTCCAGGTACTGACCGCCCTCGCGCTTCTCGATGGTCGCGCCGAACTGGCGGAGCACCTCGAAGTGGAAGTCGATCGGCCGGCCGCCGATGTCGCAGCCGCCCAGGCCCGGGATGAAGGCGTGGCCGAGGCGGTGCAGCAGCGGGCCGCAGAACAGGATCGGGATCCGCGAGGACCCCGCGTGCGCGTCGATGTCGGCGACGTTCGCGCTCTCGACGTGCGAGGGGTCGAGCACCAGCTCGCCCGGTTCGTCACCGGGGCGGACGGTCACCCCGTGCAGCTGGAGCAGCCCGCGCACGACCCGGACGTCCCGGATGTCGGGAACGTTGCGCAGCCGGCTCGGCTCGCTGCCGAGCAGGGCCGCGACCATCGCCTTGGGTACGAGGTTCTTCGCGCCGCGGACACGGATCTCGCCCTCGAGCGGAGTTCCGCCGTGGACAAGCAGTACATCGTCACTGATGCCGGTCATGAATCTCGCGTTCCGGAGAGGGGTGGGCAGGGGGCCAGTGAAAAGGGTAAGGGGCATGACCCCCCTGTTCGTAAGGCTGACGGGGCCGTAGGACTGTCATGAATTCGGCACAACACCCTGGGTGCCCGCCAGATAGCGGAGCGTCTCCTTCCGGCCGGGGGTCCGGCCGGCTGCCCGCGCGCGCCCCGTACTGCCGCGGTGCGCCCTGAGCTGCGTACGGTCCGGTCGTGCCGCCCACTCCCCCTCGCGGGCGAATGTGCGAGATCATGTCGCCATGACCGAGGTGTCCTCCCTCACAGGGCGGCTGCTCGTGGCCACCCCCGCCCTCGCGGACCCGAATTTCGACCGCGCGGTGGTGCTGCTGCTCGACCACGACGAGCAGGGCTCGCTCGGCGTCGTCCTCAACCGGCCCACCCCGGTGGGCGTCGGTGACGTCCTGCTGCCCTGGGCTCCGCTGGCCAAGGACCCCGGAGTGGTCTTCCAGGGCGGCCCGGTGGCGCTGGACTCCGCGCTGGGGCTGGCGGTCATCCCGGGCGAGGAGGGACCGCTCGGCTGGCGCCGGGTGCACGGGGCGATCGGCCTGGTGGACCTGGAGGCCCCGCCGGAACTCCTCGCGGCGGCCCTCGGCGGCCTGCGCATCTTCGCCGGGTACTCGGGCTGGGGCCCGGGGCAGCTGGAGGAGGAACTGGGCGTGGGCGCCTGGTACGTCGTCGACTCGGAGCCGGGCGACGTCTCCTTCCCGGACCCCGAGCGGCTCTGGCGCGCCGTGCTGCGGCGCCAGCGCAGCGAGCTGGCCATGGTGGCCACGTACGCGGACGACCCGTCGCTGAACTGAGGCCGGGGGCGGGGCGGCCGGTGCGGCCGCCGCGGATCCCTCGCGCGCGAGGGACTCGGTACCCTGGCAGTCATGAGCACTCTTGAGCCCGATCGCGGGACTGGTACGGGGACCCTCGTAGAGCCGACGCCGCAGGTGTCCCACGGCGACGGCGACCACGAGCGCTTCGCCCACTACGTCCAGAAGGACAAGATCATGGAGAGCGCGCTCGGGGGCACCCCCGTCGTCGCGCTCTGCGGCAAGGTCTGGGTTCCGGGCCGCGACCCGAAGAAGTACCCGGTCTGCCCCATGTGCAAGGAGATCTACGAGTCCATGGGCCCCGGCGGGGACAAGGACAAGGGCGGCAAGGACGGGAAGTAGTCCTCCGGCCCGCCTGAAGCAGGACGAAGGCCCCCGGTGCGCGGATGTGCGCCCCGGGGGCCTTTTCCGTACCCCCGGGGCGGGTTAGGGTCGGCCGCGACGAGCACGGTGCGGAACGGGCGTTGCGCACTGTGCAACAGGCTGGCTGCTGTGAAGGGCTGACGCATGGACCTGATCCCCGTACCCCAGGTCGCGGTTCCGGACGGGGGCGGCCGCCGCCTCGTGCTGGGGCCCGAGCCGGTCCTGACGGCCGGGCCGGGCTCCGAGGGAGTCGCCCGGTGGCTGCGCCGGGAGCTGGGTTCCGCCACCGGCTGGAGCCTGCCGGCCGCGGCGGCCGGTGCGCGCGGCGACGTACGGCTGCGGATCGATCCGGAAGGCGCCGGCGAACTCGGGCCGGAGTCCTACGGGATCACCGTCGACGCCGACGGAGTGGAGCTGACCGGCGCGAGCCCGGCCGGGCTGTTCTGGGCCGCCCAGACGCTGCGTCAGCTCCTGGGCCCCGACGCCTACCGGAAGGCCCCGCTGCCCGGCCGGACCTGGAGCCTGCCGTACGTGGGCATCGCGGACGGCCCCCGCTTCGCGTGGCGCGGCCTGATGCTCGACGTCGCCCGGCACTTCCTGCCCAAGGACGCGGTGCTGCGGTACATCGACCTGCTCGCCGCCCACAAGCTCAACGTGCTCCACCTGCACCTGACGGACGATCAGGGCTGGCGGGTCGAGATCAAGCGCTACCCGAGGCTCACCGAGGTCGGCGCGTGGCGGGCCCGCAGCCGGTGGGGCCACCGGGCCTCGCCGCTGTGGAACGAGACCCCGCACGGCGGCTTCTACACCCAGGACGACCTGCGCGAGATCGTCGCGTACGCGGCGGAGCGGCACGTGCGGGTGGTGCCGGAGATCGACGTGCCGGGGCACTCGCAGGCCGCGATCGCCGCGTACCCGGAGCTCGGGAACACCGACGTCGTGGACACGGCCGCACTCGGGGTGTGGGACGACTGGGGCATCAACGAGAACGTGCTCGCGCCCACCGAGGCCGTCCTGCGGTTCTACGAGGGGGTCTTCGAGGAACTGCTGGAGCTGTTCCCGGCCGAGGTCTCGCCCTTCGTGCACATCGGCGGCGACGAGTGCCCCAAGGCGCAGTGGAAGGCCTCCGCGGTCGCGCAGGAGCGGATCCGCGAGCTGGGGGTCGACGGCGAGGACGGTCTGCAGTCCTGGTTCATCCGGCACTTCGACGGCTGGCTCGCCGAGCGCGGCCGCCGGCTCATCGGCTGGGACGAGATCCTGGAGGGCGGCCTGGCTCCGGGAGCGGCCGTGTCCTCCTGGCGCGGCTACGCGGGCGGCATCGCCGCCGCCGAGGCCGGCCACGACGTGGTGATGTGCCCCGAGCAGCAGGTGTACCTGGACCACCGTCAGGCGGGCGGCGGGGACGAGCCGATGCCCATCGGGTACGTACGGACATTGGAGGATGTGTACCGGTTCGAACCGGTACCGCCGAAGTTGTCCGAAGAGGCCGCCGCCCACGTGCTGGGCGCGCAGGCCAACGTGTGGACCGAGGTGATGGAGGACCAGAGCCGCGTCGACTACCAGGCGTTCCCGCGCCTCACCGCCTTCGCCGAGGTGGTGTGGTCCCGGCTGCCGCGGCCCGAGGAGCGGGACTACGCGGACTTCGAGGCGCGGATGACGGCGCACTACCGGCGCCTGGACGCCCTCGGGGTCGGCTACCGGCCGCCGGGCGGCCCGTTGCCGTGGCAGCGCAGGCCCGGAGTGCTCGGCCGCCCGATCGAGGGAGCGCCCCCGAACGTGTGACGAGCCCTTCCGGGGATGAGCCGCGGTGGCGGCACAGCGGCGGCGCCGGCGGGGAACGCGGCGCCGCCCGCGCGGGATCGAGGCCGGATCGAGGCCGGAGCGAGACCCGATCACGGCCGGATCCCAGCCCGGTCGCGGCCGGATCACGGCGTGATCGCGCTGGTGGTGCGGGGGCCGTGCGGGGGCCCGTACGGGGGCTGCGCGCAGGGCTTCGCGGGGGTGGTGCGCCGGTGGTGCGCGGGCGGTGGACCCTCGCGTCCGGTGCTCCGGAAGATGTGCCAGAGTTGCCACCTCCCGGCGGTGAGCACGTACCGTACGGCGGACAGGCGTGAGCGCCGGGACCGGGACATCGGGAAGGGGCAGCTGGGTTGACCACGCACGCACCGCAGGCACGGGATTCGTCCCAGGGGCCCCGCAGCGACCCGCGGGCGGGGAACGCGGCGCAGTCCGTGACGCTGCCGGCCTCGCTCGACGAGGCCGTGGCGGCGCTCGCGGCCATGCCCGCCGCCGTCCCCGTGGCGGGCGGCACCGACCTCATGGCCGCCGTCAACGCGGGACTCCTGCGCCCCGCCGCCCTGGTGGGCCTCGGCCGGATCAACGAGATCCGCGGCTGGCAGTACCAGGACGGCCACGCGCTCCTCGGCGCCGGCCTCACGCACGCGCGCATGGGCCGGCCGGACTTCGCCGCCCTCATCCCGGCCCTGGCCGCCGCCGCGCGCGCCTCGGGCCCGCCGCAGATCCGCAACGCCGGCACGCTGGGCGGCAACATCGCCACGGCCGCGCCGACCGGTGACGCGCTGCCCGTGCTGGCCGCGCTGGAGGCCGTGCTCGTCATCGTCGGACCCGGCGGATCGCGGCGCGAGATCCCGGTCTCGCACCTGCTCGCCGGCCGGGAGATGCTCCGCCCCGGAGAGCTGATCGGCTTCGTGCGGGTGCCGTTGCTGCACGCGCCGCAGGTGTTCCTCAAGGCCACGGGACGTACGGGACCGGGGCGCGCGGTGGCGTCCGTGGGACTCGTACTGGACCCCGCGCGCCGGGGCGTGCGCTGCGCGATCGGCGCGGTCGCCCCGATGCCGCTGCGGCCGCTGGAAGCCGAGCAGTGGGTTGCTTCGTTGATCGACTGGGACGGGGACCGCAGTCTGGCCCCCGAGGCGCTGGAAGCCTTCGGCGAGTACGTCGCGGCGGCGTGCGTCCCCGACCAGGGGGAGCCGGTGGCTCCCGCAGTACTGCATTTGCGGCGGACGGTGGCCGTGCTGGCACGGAGGGCCCTGGGGAGGGCGCTGAGCTCATGAGTGAGAACGAGAACACGGGTACCGCGGGTCCGACGGGGTCCACGGGTCCCCACTGGGGCTGGGAGCCGGTGCCGCACGGCGGCGAGTACGACTCCGACGCGACCGCCTTCGTGAAACTGCCGCAGGACATGCTGGACGCGCTCGGCACCGGGGAGCCCCTCGCGGCCCCCGGGCACGGCTACGTGCCGCCGCCGATGATCGTGCCGCTGGGTACGGGGAGTACGGATCCGGCGGCCACGGGCACGTGGACGATCCCGGTGCAGTGGCCGGAGGCCGGCGCGTCGGCTCCGGTGGACGCGGGTGCGGGCGCGGGAGGTTCGGGGTCCGCGGCGCGGGCTCCGATCCCGGCGTCGGTGCCGATCCCTGCATCGGTGGCCGCGGCCTTCGCGGATCCGGCGGCGGAGCCGGTGGCCGAGCCCGTCGCGGAGACCTTCGGGCAGCCCCACGCGGAGCCTTTCGCGGAGTCCTTCGCAGAGCCTTTCGGCGAGCCCTTCGGCGAGCCCTTCGCGGGGAACCGGGCCGCGGTGCACGAGCCGGGGTCCACCGCCGAGTGGCGGTTCCCCGAGGCGGAGGCGAGCGACGTGTGGACGCCCGGAGGCGCGGGCGACACGGGCAGCTTCGGGCAGCTCGCGGCCTCGGCCGACTGGAGCCGGGCCCCCGCGACACTGCCCGGCGGGGCCGCGGCTCCGTGGGCGGCCCATCCGGACTTCGAGGGCGCGCGCGGGTACGTGGCGCAGCAGCCGGGCGGGGACGGGCCGGGCTCGGACGGGCCGCGTTCCGACGGTGCGGGGTCCGAGGGTCTGGGTTCCGACCCGCTGGGCTCCGGGGTGTTCCCCGGGGTCTTCGCACCGGCCGGCGGATCCTTCGGCTCGGGCCCGGGGCGCGGACCGCGCGTGCTGGGCGGCCCGGGGGTCGGTACCCCGCTGGACGGGGAGCCGGGCTACCCGGCCCCGCACGACATCGAAGCCGCCCACGGTCCGGCGCAGGTCCCGGACTCGGGGGAGCGGCCGCATCCGGGGGGCGAGGGCGAAGCCCGGGGTGACGAAGCCCGGGGTGGCGAGGAAGCCCGGGGTGCTGACGGAGCGCGGAGCGCTGACGGAGCCGGGGCCGTCGAGGTCGAGGGGGTCGCGGGCGAAGCCGCGGATCCGGCCGGAGCCGGGGCCGTCGAGGCGCAGCAGGGTGACGGCGGAGCCGTGCCGGCCGGCGGCGAAGCCGGGGCCGCGCCCGCGCCGGGTACGGAGGACGCCGACCTGGCTGTCCAGGCGGCTTCTGCGGAGACGGCCGAAGGGGTTTCGGGCGAGCGGGCGACGTACGAGGAAGAAGACGCCGATGCGGCGGACGCCGCGGCCGTCGCACATCACGAGCACCCGTCGGCCTCCTACGTCCTGCGCGTCAACGGCGCCGACCGCCCCGTCACCGGCGCGTGGATCGGCGAGTCCCTCCTCTACGTGCTGCGCGAGCGCCTCGGCCTCGCCGGCGCCAAGGACGGCTGCTCGCAGGGCGAATGCGGCGCCTGCGCCGTGCAGGTCGACGGCCGGCTCGTCGCCTCCTGCCTCGTCCCGGCGGCCACCGCGGCGGGCAGCGAGGTCCGGACCGTGGAAGGTCTCGCGACCGACGGGGAACTGTCGGACGTACAAGAGGCGTTGTGCAGGTCGGGTGCGGTGCAGTGCGGGTTCTGCGTCCCCGGCATGGCCATGACCATCCACGATCTGCTGGAAGGCAACCACGCCCCCAGCGAGCTGGAGACCCGCCAGGCCCTGTGCGGCAACCTCTGCCGCTGCTCCGGCTACTCGGGCGTCATCGAGGCCGTGCGCGAGGTCGTGGCCGAGCGCGGATCGGCGGCCGAAGCGGCCGCCGCGGCCTCCGCCGAGGCCCGGATCCCGCACCAGGCCCCGCCGGGCGAGGGCGGCGTCCACGGCATGCAGGGCAACGAGGGCAACCACGGCGACCAGGGCAACCAGGGGAACCACGGGATGCAGGGCAACCACGGCAACCACGAGGGAGGCACGGCGTGAGCGCCCACGACGCGGCGACGGTCCCGGCAGCGGTCACGACACCGGTTTCCGAGGGCGCGGAGCCGGCGGAGTCGGCCGTCCCGCGCGGCATCGGCGCGTCCGTCTCGGCCACCGACACCCGGGCCAAGACCGAGGGCACCTTCCCCTACGCCGCCGACCTGTGGGCCGAGGGCCTCCTCTGGGCCGCCGTGCTGCGCTCTCCGCACGCCCACGCCCGCATCCTCTCCATCGACACCTCCGCCGCCGCCGAAATGCCCGGCGTGCGGGCCGTCGTCACCCACGCCGACGTCCCCGGCGCCACCACGCACGGCCGCCGCATCGCCGACCGGCCCGTCTTCGCGCACGACGTGGTCCGCCACCACGGCGAGCCCATCGCCGCCGTCGCCGCCGACCACCCGGACACCGCACGCCTCGCGGCCGCCGCGATCGCCGTCGAGTACGAGCTCCTCGACCCGGTCACCGACCCCGAACAGGCCTTCGGCGCCCCCGACCTGCACCCCGACGGCAACCTGATCCGGCACATCCCGCTGCGCTACGGCGACCCCGAAGCCACCGGCGAGTTCGTCGTCGAGGGCCTCTACCGCATCGGCCGCCAAGACCCCGCCCCCATCGGCGCCGAGGCCGGACTGGCCGTACCGCGCCCCGACGGCGGCGTGGAGATCTACACCGCCTCCACCGACCCGCACACCGACCGCGACCTGGCCGCCGCCTGCTTCGGCCTCGAACCGGACCGCGTACGGGTCGTGGTCACCGGGGTCCCCGGCGCGACGGCCGACCGCGAGGACGCCGCCTTCCAGCTCCCGCTGGGCCTGCTCGCCCTGCGCACCGGCTGCCCGGTCAAACTGGCCGCCACCCGCGAGGAGTCCTTCCTCGGCCACCCCCACCGCCACCCGACGCTGCTGCGCTACCGCCACCACGCGGACGCCGACGGCCGGCTGGTCAAGGTCGAGGCCCAGATCCTGATGGACGCGGGCGCGTACGCGGACGCCTCCTCGGAATCCCTCGCGGCAGCCGTGGCCTTCGCCTGCGGCCCGTACGTGGTCCCGCACGCCTTCGTCGAAGGCTGGGCGGTCCGTACGAACAACCCCCCGTCGGGCCACGTGCGCGGCGAAGGCGCCATGCAGGTCTGCGCGGCCTACGAGGGCCAGATGGACAAGCTGGCGGCCGCCCTCGGCATGGACGGCGCCGAACTGCGCCTGCGCAACGTCCTGGCCACCGGCGACCTGCTCCCGACCGGCCAGACGGTCACCTGCCCCGCCCCCGTCGCGGAACTCCTGCGCGCGGTGCGCGACCACGAACTGCCCGCCCTCCCCAAGGACACCCCGGAGGAGGAGTGGCTGCTCCCGGGCGGCCTGGAGGGCGCGGGCGAGCCGGGCGCGGTACGGCGCGGCGTCGGGTACGGGGTCGGCATGGTCCACATGCTCGGCGCGGAGGGCACCGACGAGGTGTCCACGGCGACCGTGAAGATCGTCGGCGGCGCGGCCACGGTCATCTGCGCGGCCGTCGACACCGGCCAGGGCTTCTCCACGCTCGCCCGCCAGATCGTCCAGGAGACCCTGGGCGTGGACGAGGTCGTCACCGCCCCGGTCGACACCGACCAGCCGCCGGCGGGCCCCTCCGCCCACGGCCGCCACACCTGGGTCTCGGGCGGCGCCGTCGAGCGGGCCGCGAAGATGGTCCGTACGCAGCTCCTCCAGCCGATGGCCCACAAGCTCGGCATGTCCACCGAACTCCTCCAGATCGCGGATGGCCGGATCACGTCGTACGACGGAGCCTTCTCCACGACCGTCGCGGAAGCGATGGAGGGCAAGGAACTTTGGGCCACCGCCCAGTGCCGCCCCCACCCGACGGAGCCGCTGGACGGCGACGGCCAGGGCGACGCCTTCGTCGGCCTCGCCTTCTGCGCGATCCGCGCGGTGGTCGACGTGGACATCGAGCTCGGCTCGGTACGCGTCGTGGAACTCGCGGTCGCCCAGGACGTCGGCCGCGTCCTCAACCCCCGCCAGCTGGCGGCCCGTATCGAAGCGGGCGTCATCCAGGGCGTCGGCGCGGCCCTGACGGAGAACCTCCGCACCGCCTCGGGCCTGATCCGCCACCCCGACCTCACGGGCTACGCCCTGCCCACTTCCCTGGACGCCCCGACGGTCCGCATCGTCAAACTCGTCGAGGAACGCGACGTGGTGGCCCCCTTCGGAGCCAAGCCGGCGAGCGCCGTCCCGGTGGTCACGGCCCCCGCGGCGGTGGCCTCGGCGGTCCGCGCGGCCACGGGCCGCCCGGTCAACAGGCTCCCGATCCGGCCATCGGCGGCAGTGGCGGCGCCCAACTCGTAACCTTGTGACCCTGATTGCACCTGCAACCCGGAACTTGGGCCTGTCGGCGTCTGTCGATAGAGTGTTTGTGGACACTGGCGACGTGCGTGTGCGAATGCGCGCGAAGCCGTGCGAACGGGGACGACGGGGAGTCGGGGAGGCCATCGTGGCAGTGGACTATGGGCCGGGCGTGTTCGGAGTGGACTTCGGTGTGGGCGTTGCCTCGCCGGCGGCTCTGGGCGCGCTCCAGGTCGAATACGAATCGCTGACGGACTACAAGAAGCGGGTCGACGGTCTGCTGGCGAAGCTGGTCGAGTCTCCGGCGAGCGACAAGAAACTGGCGGACGGCACCCTCCCGGAGAACTCCCTGGGCGAGGGCTTCGCGGAGGCCAAGCGGCTGTTCACGGCCTACTCGAACGTGCACACGCAGTTGCTCGCGCTGTCGAAGGGGCTGGCTGACCAGATCGAGGGGCTCAGCTTCGCGATTCAGACGAGCCACGGCGGTTTCGAGGGCGTTGACGAGGACACGAAGCGGCGGATGCTGGCGATCAGCAAGCAGGCCGACGCGAACTACGTCCCGGAACGGGACCCGTTGGCGCCGCCGCCTCCGCACAGCTCGGCTTCGCACGGAGGCTCGTCGGCAGAAACTCAGGTGGACTTCTGATGGCGACGAACTTCGAGAGCCACACGCACCAGCAGCTGCTGGCCATGCTCGCCTCGGCCAACGCGGAGACCCTCAAGGCGCGCGGTGCCCAGCTGACGGACGCCGCGGCGACCATCAAGGAGATCGGCGAAAGCCTCAAGGACCACCGGGTGACCGGCTGGGAAGGCGAATCGGCCACGGCCTTCCAGGACTGGGTGAGCCGCGCGGGCAACGCGACGCTGCGCCTGAGCGAGTACAGCGCCGAGGGCGGCAAGCAGCTGACGCAGGCCAGCCAGGTCGTCATCGAGGTCAAGGCCAACATGCCGACGTACGACAGCGGGGCCGCGGCCAATCTGGAGGCCTCCCGCGAGTACCGCAACGACCCCGACGCGGCGCAGATCGGCCAGCAGGCACACTCGAAGCTGAGCGGCGACCGGCAGCAGGCGATCCAGCAGATGACGAAGCTGGCGCAGGGGTACGAGGCTTCGGCTACTGGGATGGAGATGGCGGAGATTCCGACGTTTCCGAAGTGGCCGGATCCCTTCGTCCCACCGCACGTCGACGGTGCGGAGACGATGGCGCGTTCTGGTGGGACCTCTGGCGCAGGAGACTCCTCACATGCGCCCGTGACGGGCGGGTCCAGCGGTTCATCGTCGGCCTTTGTCCCGCCTTCCGGGGCGCCAGCAGGGCAGGGTGGCACATCGACTGGGGTACCGGGCCCCGCACCAGGCACGGCACCGGGTCCCGTTCCGGTGCCCCCGGACCGCAACATCGGCACCGGTCTCGATAACGTCGGCCCGGCGCCGAGTACGACCCTTCCCCCGGCTCCGGGAGTGCCCGGAAGCCCAGGTCCGGTCGGACCGGGTGGCGGCGGTTCGGGTATCACCCCCGGCGGGTTCGTCCCGCCCGTGACGCTGCCGCCGGGCGGTGGCGTACAGAAGCCGATCGGCGGTGGCGGCCCGGGCAGCTTTGGTCCCGTCGGTACCGTTCCCGGCGCTGGTGGAATGGGTGGGAAGGGGGGCGGACCAGGTGGTGTTGCCGGTCTGCCCCCGCGCGACAGCGGCATTTCGGGCGGTCGGCCGGTGACGCCCAGCGGGCCGGGCGCGAGCATTCCCCGTGGCACGGTCATCGGTGGTGAGGGCGCGCAGGCGGCCGGGCGCGGTATGGGCATGGGCGGCGGTATGGGTATGGGGGGTGGCGGAGCGCAAGGCGGTCTCGGCAGCCCCACGGCCGGTCGTCGCCTCGCGAGCGAACCGGGCGGCGTCGTCGGTGGACGCCAGCCAGGTGTGGGCGGTCGCTCAATCTCTGGCGGGCAGCCCTTTACCCAGGGTGGTTCCGGGCTGGTTCGCGGCGCATCGGGTGCGAGCCCGATGGCTGGTCCGATGGGTCACGGTGGCGCGGGTGCACCTGCTTCGGGCCGACGTGGCGATGGCCGGCAGGGTGAGCGCCCTGACTACCTGGCTGAGGACGAAGAGACGTGGCGGGGCGATGGTCGTGTCGTTCCGCCGGTGATCGACTGAGTGGAGCGGACGTTGCACGGGATGCGTATGCGTAGGGCGGGCGCGGTCTTGGCGGGTTTCCTGCTGGCGGGGGTCGCGGCGACCCCCGCCCATGCGGAGACCATTCGGTCGCAGCAGTGGCATCTCACGTCGATGAAGGCAGATGACATCTGGAAGACCAGTACAGGTAAGGGTGTCACGGTCGCCATCATTGACAGCGGCGTTGACTCCATCCCAGAACTGGAAGGCCAAGTCCTACCGGGCAAGGACTACGCCACCAGCTACAAGGGCGATGAGCGAACGGATTGGAATAACCACGGCACGACCATGGCGGCGATCATTGCGGCTAGTGGGAAACACCCCAGCGGCGACGGATCGTTCGGGCTTGCTCCTGGAGCCAAGATTCTCCCGATTCGTGTGCCGCAGGGGGAGAATGCGTCCAATCCGATTTGGACCGAAGCGATTCGGTATGCGGCTGACTCGGACGCGAAGATCATCAACATCTCCATGGCTACATCCGTAGAAGACCCGGCGCGCATCGAAGCAGTGAAGTACGCCCTCTCAAAGGGGAAGCTGATCTTTGCTGGTGTGGGTAACAATGGGGATGCGGGAAACAGAGTCCTTTACCCGGCTGCAACGCCAGGCGTGGTGGGCGTTGGTGCCATCGACAAAAACGGGAAAGCAACCGCAGAGTCACAGCACGGGCCGCAAGTCGACTTGACCGCTCCGGGCGCCGACATCGTTACGGCTTGCGCCAGCGAAACCCAACTGTGCAAGAACCACGGCACCAGTGATGCCACAGCCCTCGCCTCCGCCTCCGCCGCGCTGATCTGGTCCGCCCACCCCGACTGGACCAACAACCAGGTGCTCCGGGTCATGATGAACACTGCCGGCAAGCCCGTCGACGGCGCCGAGCGCAGCGACTTCGTCGGCTACGGCGTCGTCCGCCCCCGCATCGCGGTACCCAACCCCGGCGACCCCGGCCCCGCGGACGTCTACCCGCTCCCCGACCTGGCCGCAGCCGGCGGCGGGACGGGGACGAAGGCCCCGTCGGCCCCCTCGTCCTCCAGCCCCGAGGCGTCGGCCCCGGCCCCGCAGGCAGTCGGGAAGAAGGACGACGGCGTCGGCGGCAGCCACCTCCCCTGGCTGGGCCTTGGCCTCGGGCTCGGTGCCTGTCTGCTCATCGGTGGAGCCGTCACCGCTGTTGTCGTCCGGCGCCGGAGCCGCTGACTCGCGCCAAGGCGCGGAACCGTAAACCACCAAAGGCGGAAGGGAAGGCCACCGCATGTCGTTCGACGAGGAATGGTCCACGGCCCGGAGCACGGCAGCCGCCAACGTCTCCACGCGGCTCAACAGCGTCCCGGCAGCGCCCGGCCCGGGCGGTGGCAGTAGCGACCTCGAACTCGACCAAGACCACATCGGCGCGGTCGGCTCCGAGGCCTACCAGCTCCACACCCGGCTCTCCACCGACGGCAAGCACGCCGCCGCCTCCACCGCCGAGGCGGCCGGCGCGCTCTCGCGAGAGAACTTCGCGAGTGGTGCGGCCCTGCTCAAGGTCAACACCCGCTGGGAGAGCCAGCTCAAGACCCTCGTCGCCGCCTGCGCGAACATCTCCAACGGCCTGAACTACTCCCTCTCCTCGCACAGCAAGGAAGAGCACCAGTTGCACGCCGATTTCACGGCCTCCAAGATCGACCAGCTCCTCAAGTAGCGAAGGCAGCGGACACGTGCTGACGTACGAGAACGTGATGAACGCGCCCCTGGGCCCGCTCCAGACCGCGATCACCGACTGGGCCGCGATGGTCAAGAAGCTGGACGAACTGGCGGAGTCGGCCCGCAACGGCATGAAGGCCAAGTCGGACAAGGCCCAGTGGAACGGCGTCACGGCGGGCGTCGCCCGCCCCTTCATCGACAAGACGGCCAAGGAGTTCGAGGACGCGGCCCAGGAGGCCAAGGGAATTCACAAGGCGCTCACCGAGGGCCACGAGGCCTTCAAGGCCTCGCGCGAGCAGCTCCAGAAGATCGCCGACGTCGAGGCCCCCGCCGCCGGCTTCCGGGTGGGTGCCAACGGCAAGGTCGAGGCGGCTCCCTTCGCAAGCGACGCGGACCGGTACGCCGCCCGCCACGACCCGGACTACCTGGAGTCCGTCCGTGTGAACATCCCGCTCTGGCAGGCGAAGGTCGACGCGGTCATCGACAACTGCGACGACGTCGACCAGTCACTGGTCCGCATCCTCGCCGCCAACGTCACGGACGACAACAACTTCACCGTGGCCAAGTACGGCAGCCTCGACGCCGAACAGGCCGCCCGTGCCGCGGAGCTCGCGAGGAAGGGCCGCGGGCTCACGCACGAGGAGCTCGTCGAGCTCAATGAGCTGCTGGCCGACAACGCGAAGGTGCCGGAGTTCTCGACGAGGTTCTACGAGGCGCTCGGCCCCAAGGGCGCGCTGGAGTTCTTCGGAACGATGTCCACGGACACCTTCGACTACGCGAAGCAGGATCCGCAGCGGCTGGGGGACGTACAGGAACTCCAGCGGAACCTGGGCCTCAACCTCGCCACGGCCACGAACTCCGGGACCGAACCGCACCTGCCGGACAGCTTCGCCCAGGACCTGCGCAGACTCGGCACCGAGCGCATCCCGCTGGCCCGCTACGACCAGAACCCGCCCTACGGTTACCAGTTGCTCGGCGGCATCATGCGCTACGGCGCCTACGACCCCAAGTTCCTGGTCCCGATCGCCGAGCACGCCACCCAGATCCACGCCAAGGACCCGGACTTCTTCAACGGGGCACGCCAGATCAACGGCTACGGCAAGAACATGCTCAACCCGTCGGGTATCAACGGCGCCGGCTACGACCCGGTGGTCAGTTTCCTGGAGGCCCTGGGGCACAGCCCGGAGGCAGCCCGGCAGTTCTTCGACCCGGACGCGTCCCCGCAGGCGTACAACATGGACGGCACGGAGAAGTCCGGCCCCCCTGACCTGGGCAAGGGACCGGACAAGAAGCCGATCACGAGCTACCTCGACTTCTTCGCCAACGACAAGTACGACTTCACCATCGACATGGAGGGCACGAACCCGGACGACCTGAAGAAGGTCCAGACGTACATGCCGGACGCTCTTGGCCACGCCCTCGAAGCGGCGACGCTGGGCCGTGCCTGGGATGACCCGAAGCCTGTCCTCGATCGGACCGAGTCAGGTGCACATGTCATGGAAGCCGTCGTCGCCAAGTACGGCGGTGACGCCGGCCTGCTCAAGGCCCACGAGTCGCTTGCCGACAGCCTTGGCCATATGACCGCCGGATACATCGACGATGTGAACGCGGCGCTGGACGACAAGGGGACCGACAGCGTCTTCTCGCCGGGGCCGGGTGACAAACAGGCGCACGCAGCGTTCGGCCGGGAGGGCGCCCGTGATCTCCTCAGCGCTCTGGGGCAGCATCCGGACGCGTATGCGACCGTCTCCACAGCCGAGCGAATCCATGCGTCGAGCGTGCTGGAGACGCAGGGATTCCACGACGGGCAGATCGACGAAGGCAGGGCTCGGGCGACGATCCGCACCTCCGCCGAAGTCCAGGGGATGCTGGACGAGTCCAGGGCCGGTCAGGTCAAGGCCATGGGCGATTGGAAGCACGAGGAGTACGAGAAGGCCCACGAAAAGCAAGCCGCGTGGGTCGAGTTCGCCACTACGGGGGCACTGGTCGCGGGTGTCGCCTTTCTGCCGGCCACCGCTGCCGCCGCGGGCGCCGCGGCCATCCTCGTGCCCTTGGCCGTGGACCTGGGCAGCGGGGCTGTCGAGCAGGCTGCCTCGCAGGTCGTCGGCGAGTGGTCCGACGGTGCTGTGGAGCGGCACAAGGACGAGGGCGAAGCAAAGGTTCATGCCACGAACAAGCAGATGTACCAGGCGGGCGAGCACAGCGCGGAGGCGCCGATGAAGCAGTTCATCGAACGCCACGACATCGACCCGAACAGCAACTTCGGAAACGATCTCATCGAGTCGCAGCGCGACGGATACCAGGTGGGCAACTCTCGCGCCGTCCAGCAAGGACACGAGGCAGAAACGGGCAAGCCGAAGCCATGAGGAAAAACGTCGGAAGGCCGCGCTCGATCGTTTCGGTCCGCTTGGTGGCCCTCGGTGTCCTGGGTTCCCTGGCCGTGAGCTGCGGATCCACACCGGAGAGCGAGAAGTCGCCGGAACCGAAAACCGTGTCCGTGGGGCAGGTCTGCGGGGGAACGCTGTTCACGCCCGAGGCGGGCACCGCCCTGGAGCGGTTGATGGGCATCTCGGAATTCGTCGTCGAAGACGGGCAAGCGGATCTGAGCGCAGATGGCATCGCCAGGGTGATGGAGCAAAACTATCGGTCGGGCAGAGACGTCGTGGACGCGGACGCTGCGCAATGCCGGATCAAGGGAGCCCCGAAGCAGTCGGAGGGCGGGAAGCCCCGCTCAGCGCAGGCCGCGGTGGTCTTCCTGGGCCACACACGGTCCGCCGCCGAACCGAGCGGGCCGAGACTTCTTCGTGAGGGCAGGGCGCACACGGTCAAGTTCGATTGCGTGAGTTCCCGCGTCGGGTCCACCCGGCAGGTCCCCTTGAGGATCAGTGCCGCTTTCACCGTTGTCGAAGGCGACGCGTCCGGCAAAGCGACAGCCGCCGCCGACGCTCTCGTGCTCGTGCATTCCGCGGCCGTCTCGGTGGCCGAAGAGCTGCGCTGCGAGAACAACGGCGGGCTTCCGGGCCGCCCCGGGGAACTGGAGAAGTTCGCATCCGAACCCTAGGGCGGGCAAGGCGAAGGCCGCTCAGGGGAGCGCCTTCCCCTGAGCGGCCTTCGCCGTGGAAGCCGTGACCGGAATCGAACCGGCGTAACTCGCTTTGCAGGCGAGTCCCTAAACCACTCGGGCACACGGCTGTGTGGTGGTGATGGGTATGACCGTACGAGGGTGCGGGAGGGCGGGGGAAGGGGTGCCGGGGTCGTGCAATGCGACTGCCATGCCGCGTTCACAGTCCAGGGTGCGGAGCGCGGTCCTTGCGGCCCGGTCTCGCGGCTGCTGCCCGGTCACTGCCCCGGCTCAGAGCTCCTTGGTGGTGTTCAGGCGAGTGATCTCGGCAGCGTAGGCGGCGGTGCGGAGCGCCGATGTGCCGGAGACGTACAAGCCGGTGCCGACCGAGGCCAGGGGCAGGGAGAGGAGGAGGGCGGCGAGCATCGGGCCCCAGTCGCGCTCGGCGTCACAGCGTTCGCCGTCGTCGTTGACGTACGACACCGCGAACCTCCTGCTGTCCTGGTGGAAGGCGCGGGACTCGCACTCGACGGGCTTGAAGTCCCCGCCCTGGTCGACGCTGAAGGGGAAGACGAGCAGGTAGCCGATCCAGAGCCAGATGAGGGCGGCCGCGGCCAGCAATCCCCGGCCCCACCCCTGCTGGCGCAGGCCGCGCACACGGAACTCTCTGTCGTATATCTGTGCCAATGAGTTCATGGAGGCGAAGCTAGCGCAGGCCGGTCGCCCGGGACGTGGGCAAGCCGTCGGGGGCCGGTAGGCCTAGGGCCAGGGGCCGAGGTGGGATACGCCGAAAGGACAGGGTCGATATGGGGGGACGCACCTTACGCTGGGGCGATGAGCGTCCTCCCGCAGCGAGCTGCTGCACCCGCCGCACCGATACCCGGCCACCCGAAGGGCGGGGTCTTCGGGCCCGCGTACCGGACGCTCAGCATCGGGATCATCTCGGTCATCTTCCTGATCGCCTTCGAGGCCACCGCCGTCGGGACCGCCATGCCCGTGGCCGCCCGGGAGCTGGACGGGATCGCGCTGTACGCCTTCGCCTTCTCCGCCTACTTCACGACCAGTCTGTTCGGGATGGTGCTCTCGGGGCAGTGGGCCGACCGGCAGGGGCCGCTGCGGCCGCTGACCGTGGGGATCGGGTCCTTCGCCGCGGGGCTGGTGTGTTCCGGGACCGCCGGGGCGATGTGGATGTTCGTGCTCGGGCGGGCCGTGCAGGGGTTCGGCGGCGGGCTGGTCATCGTCGCGCTGTACGTGGTCGTCAGCCGGGCCTACGAGGAGCGGCTGCGGCCCGCGATCATGGCGGCCTTCGCGGCGAGCTGGGTCGTGCCCTCGATCGTCGGGCCGTTGGCGGCGGGGACCGTCACCGAGCACCTCGGGTGGCGCTGGGTCTTCCTCGGGATCCCCCCGCTGGTCTTCGTACCGCTCGCCGTGGCGCTGCCGGCGATACGGCGGAGCGCCTCCGGGCCGGTGGACCCCGAGGCTCCGCCCGTGGCGGTCGACCGGCGGCGGATCCGGCTGGCGCTGGGGATCTCGGTCGGGGCGGGGCTGCTGCAGTACGCGGCGCAGGACGTGAGGTGGCTGTCCCTGCTGCCCGGGCTCGCGGGGGCGGCGCTGCTGGTGCCCGCGGTGCTGGGGCTGCTGCCGCGCGGGACCTACCTGGCGCGGCGCGGGCTGCCGTCGGTGGTGCTGCTGCGGGGCGTGGCGGCGGGGTCGTTCATCGCCGCGGAGAGCTTCATCCCGCTGATGCTGGTCACCCAGCGGGGGCTGAGCCCGACGATGGCCGGGTTCTCGCTCGCGCTGGGCGGGGTGACGTGGGCGGCCGGCTCGTGGGTGCAGTCGCAGGGGCGGACGGCGCCGTACCGGGAACGGCTGATGGTACTGGGCATGATCATGGTCGCCGTGGCGATCGCCGGGGCGCCGGCGGTGCTCGTGGAGTGGGTGCCGGTGTGGATCATTGCGCTGGTGTGGGCGCTGGGGTGCCTCGGGATGGGGCTCGTCATCGGGTCCACGAGCGTGCTGCTGCTGAAGCTTTCGGCGCCGGAGGAGGCGGGGGCCAACTCCGCCTCCCTGCAGATCTCGGACGCGCTGGCGAACGTGGTGCTGCTGGCTGCCGGGGGTGCGGCGTTTGCTGCGCTGGGTGGGGGAGCGGTGGGCTCCGCGGTGCACTCCGTGGGTGAGGGGGGTGGGGTTTCGCACCCCGGTGCGTTCGTGGTGGTGTTCCTGCCGATGGCCTGCGTGGCGCTGGTGGGGGCTTGGGTTGCCACCCGGCTGGATGCGGAGCCTCGGCGGGGCTGAGGCGCTTCGGCGGGTGCCCCGCCGTTGCCGGGGGCCGGCCCCCGGGGGCCCGCTCCTCAAGCGCCGGAGGGGCTGGATTTGGCCGGGGTCGGCCCTGTACGGGTTGGCGGGCCCGGGCCCGTGGTCCGGTGCCGCGCCGTTGCCGGGGGCCAGCCCCCGGGCCCCCGCTCCTCAGGCGCCGGAGGGGCTGGATTTGGCCGGTGTGGGTCTGAGCGTGCGGGCCCGTGGGGCGGGGGCTGGATTTGGCTGGTGTCGCTCTGAGCGTGCGGGCCGGTGGGGCGGGGGCTGGATTTGGCCGGTGTGGGTCTGAGCGTGCGGGCCCGTGGGGAGGGGCTGGATTTGGCTGGCGTCGGTCTGCGTGTGCGGGCCGGTGGGGTTGAAGGGTGCCGAGGCCGGTAATTCGGGGCAGCGTCGGGCCGAGCTGGCTAGCATCCGGGGATGGAAGAGCAGTTGATCATCGTCATGGCCGATGCCGAGCGGGCGGAGTTGGCCGATCTCGCCGATGCCACCGGGCAGAGCGTCGAGGAGGCCGTGCTGGCCGCCGTGCGGGGATGGGTGCGGGGGGAGCGGGAGCGGGCCGGGGGCGAGGCCTTGCGGCTGGCCGGGCGGCATGCCGGGTTGCTGAGGAGGCTCGGGGAATGAGCACCGGGAACATGACGCGGCACCTGACCCTCTCAGAGGTTCTCGACCTCGCGCGGCACGCCTGCCTCGCCCAGGACCAGCCCGTCGAGCTGCGCGCCCCCGGGCTGCTGGAGTCCGCGGTGCACCGGCCGCGGGCCCGGATGTTCGGGACCTCGGCGTACGAGGACACCTACGAGCAGGCGGCCGCCCTGCTGCACGGGATCGCGACGAACCACCCCCTCGTCGACGGGAACAAGCGCACCGCCTGGCTCGCCGCTGCCACCTTCCTCGCCCTCAACCGAGTCGATCTCGGTGACGCCGATGAGGATGCCGCGTACGGCCTGGTCATCGACGTGGCGGCGGGGAACGAGGAGGACATCGGGCGGATCGCGGAGCGGCTGCGCGCGCTCGCCCGGCGAATGTGACGCTCGCCGCACGCGCCGAGGTCACGGGCCTGTCCCTCCGCGAGGGGCGGGCCCGGGCCGGTAAGGTGGCCCGGTTGTCCTACGTACGACTGCCCGTACCGCTGGCCGTACCGATGCCCGGAATGCACGCCGCCCGGAACGGATACGCCGCCGAGAGCCCGAACCGGAGACCGTGACTACTACCGCCTCCCACCACCTCTCACCCGCCTTCCCCGGCCGCGCGCCGTGGGGTACCGCCAGCGCCCTGCGAGCTTGGCAGCAGGGTGCGCTGGACCGGTACCTGGAGACCCAGCCGCGCGACTTCCTCGCCGTCGCCACCCCCGGCGCCGGAAAGACCACCTTCGCCCTGACGCTCGCGTCCTGGCTGCTGCACCACCACGTGGTGCAGCAGGTGACCGTCGTCGCGCCGACCGAGCACCTGAAGAAGCAGTGGGCGGAAGCGGCCGCCCGGATAGGGATCCGGCTGGATCCTGATTACTCCGCGGGGCCGCTCAGCAAGGATTACCACGGGGTCGCCGTCACGTACGCGGGTGTGGGCGTGCGCCCGATGCTGCACCGCAACCGGTGCGAGCAGCGCAAGACCCTGGTGATCCTGGACGAGATCCACCACGCCGGTGACTCGAAGTCCTGGGGCGAGGCCTGCCTGGAGGCGTTCGATCCGGCGACCCGGCGGCTCGCCCTCACCGGTACGCCTTTCCGGTCCGATACGAATCCCATTCCTTTCGTGGCTTATGAGGAAGGGAACGACGGGATTCGGCGGTCCTCCGCCGATTACACGTACGGCTACGGGAACGCCCTCGGCGACGGGGTCGTGCGGCCCGTCATCTTCCTTTCCTACAGCGGCAACATGCGCTGGCGCACCAAGGCGGGCGACGAGATCGCCGCGCGCCTCGGCGAGCCGATGACCAAGGACGCCATCTCGCAGGCCTGGCGTACGGCGCTCGACGCGCGCGGCGACTGGATGCCGAACGTGCTGCGCGCCGCCGACCAGCGGCTGACCGAGGTCAGGAAGGGCATCCCGGACGCGGGCGGGCTGGTCATCGCCGCAGACCAGGACTCCGCGCGCGCGTACGCCAAGCTGATCCGGGAGATCACGGGGAGCAAGGCCACCGTCGTACTGTCCGACGACACCGGGGCCTCGAAGCGGATCGACGAGTTCGCCGCGAGCAACGACCGCTGGATGGTCGCCGTCCGCATGGTGTCCGAGGGCGTCGACGTACCGCGCCTCGCGGTCGGCGTGTACGCCACCACCATCTCGACCCCCCTGTTCTTCGCGCAGGCCGTCGGGCGCTTCGTGCGCTCGCGCCGGCGCGGCGAGACGGCCTCGGTGTTCCTGCCGACCATTCCCTACCTGCTGGGCTTCGCCAACGAGATGGAAGTCGAGCGCGACCACGTCCTCGACAAGCCGAAGAAGCAGGGCGAGGAAGACCCGTACGCCGACTCCGAGAAGGAGATGGAGGAGGCGAACAAGCAGGAGGACGAGGACACCGGCGACGAGGAGCAGATGTCCTTCGAGGCGCTGGAGTCCGACGCCGTCTTCGACCGGGTGCTGTACGACGGCGCCGAGTTCGGCATGCAGGCGCACCCGGGGAGCGAGGAGGAGCAGGACTACCTCGGCATCCCGGGACTGCTCGAACCCGACCAGGTGCAGATGCTGCTCCAGAAGCGGCAGTCGCGGCAGATCGCGCACAGCAAGCGCAAGCCGGACTCGGAGGCGGACCTGCTGGAGCTGCCGGCCGACCGGCGGCCCGTGGTCTCGCACAAGGAACTGCTGGAGCTGAGGAAGTCGCTGAACACGATGGTGGGCGCGTACGTCCACCAGAGCGGCAAACCGCACGGCGTGCTCCACACCGAACTGCGCCGCGTGTGCGGCGGACCGCCGAGCGCGGAAGCCACGGCGGGACAGCTGCGCGAGCGAATCAAGAAGGTCCAGGAGTGGGCCACCCGGATGCGGTGATTTCCTACGGAATCCGGCGCGGGGGGCGGGGGAGTTTTGTACGGTTCCCGCCCGCCCGGGCCACCGTAGCGGTGTCGACGCACCCGTGGTGGGAGGCCCCGAGAGGTCGTCCGGGGCCGTGCTCGGACATGAGCGGCCGTCAGGGCCCGAAGGTCACGAATTGACAGCGATGCGCGTTTTCAACCGGCATAAAACGGCAGTAGGCGCCCGGATTCTGGACGAGCTCTTCCGCTGAGCGAACCTGCTCGCTACTGTCCCCGCATCGAACGCCCCGTGGCAGCGCCGCCGCGGGAGCGCAGCCGGTGCCATGGCCGCTACCGGCGGCCTCTCCGTGCGTCGCCGAGGGACCGGCGGCGCTATCCCCAGAGAGTCACCGCCGCCCACCGAAAGAGGGAGAGGCGTCGTGACCGCGGAAACCTCCCAGACTCTCGACCGAGGACTCCGAGTTCTCAAACTGCTCGCCGACACCGACCACGGTCTGACCGTCACCGAGCTCTCCAACCGCCTCGGTGTGAACCGCACCGTGGTCTACCGCCTCCTGGCCACCCTCGAACAGCACGCCCTGGTCCGCCGCGACCTCGGCGGCCGCGCCCGCGTCGGGCTCGGAGTGCTGCGCCTGGGCCGCCAGGTGCACCCGCTCGTGCGCGAGGCGGCGCTGCCCGCGCTGCGCTCCCTCGCCGAGGACATAGGCGCCACCGCGCACCTGACCCTCGTGGACGGAACCGAAGCGCTCGCCGTGGCGGTCGTCGAGCCGACCTGGACCGACTACCACGTGGCCTACCGGCCCGGCTTCCGCCATCCGCTGGACCGCGGGGCAGCCGGCCGGGCCATCCTGGCCGCCCGCCAGGGCACGCTCATCGAGCCCGGGTACACGCTCACCCACGGAGAGCTCGAAGCGGGCGCCAGCGGCGCCGCAGCGCCGCTGGTGGGCATCACCGGGCTGGAGGGCAGCGTCGGCGTCGTCATGCTGGCCGACGCCGTGCCCGAGCGGGTCGGCCCGCGCGTGGTGGACGCCGCCCGCGAGGTGGCCGACGCCCTGCGCTGAGCCGCGCAGCCGCACGCGCAGCACATCCGGACACCGAGCCGCGCCCCCCACCGCCGGGGGCGCGGCTCGACCCGTTCGGGGGCACCCGCGCTAGATTGGCCCGGTGCTCTCTCGCCTCACACGCCTGCCGCGTCCCGCCGCCCTCGCCGTCTGCGCCGTGCCCGTGCTCGCGCTGCTCGCCGTCGCGGCCCTCGCACCGCTGCCCTTCGTGATCGCGCAGCCGGGCCTCACGGCCGACGTGCTCGGCTCCCGTGACGGCAAGCAGGTCATCTCCATCACCGGGGCCCCCACCCGCGAGACCACCGGCCAGCTGCGGATGACCACGATCCAGGCCACCGGACCCTCCACCACCGTCACCCTCCCCGAGCTGGTCGGCGACTGGTTCGACACCGCCCGGGCGGTCATGCCCAGGGAGTCGGTGTACCCCTCGGGCGGAAGCGACAAGGAGATCGAGGAGCACAACCTGGAGGAGATGACCAAGTCGCAGTCGACGGCCTCCGCGGCCGCCCTCGGCTACCTCCACAAGGACCCCAATGACGTGAAGGTCGAGCTGAACCTCGCCGACGTCGGCGGTCCGAGCGCCGGACTGCTCTTCTCCCTCGGCATCGTCGACAAGCTCGACGGGAACGGCAGCGGCGGCGATCTCACCGGCGGCAGCACCATCGCCGGTACGGGCACCATCACCGCGGCCGGCGAAGTCGGCGCGGTCGGCGGCGTGGCCCTGAAGACCCAGGCCGCGCGGCGCGACGGGGCGAGCGTGTTCCTCGTACCGGCGGCGGAGTGCTCGGACGCCGAGTCCGAACTCCCCAAGGGGCTCCGGCTGGTCCCCGTCACCTCGCTGACGGATGCGGTGAACGCTCTGCGGGCTCTGCAGAAGGGCGAACCGGCTCCGTCCTGCTGAGCCGGGAGGCCGCCTCCATGCTCCGCCAGGAGGGGAACACCAGCGGCGAGAGCGTGACGAGGAAGTAGGTCCCGCCGAACACCAGCAGCGCCTTCGTCACCCCGAAGCCGTCGACCAGCAGCCCCGCGGCCAGCCCGCCCAGCGGCATCGTCAGCTCACAGCCGGCCGTGGTCACGCCGGCGACCCGGCTGCGCAGGGCGTCGGGCACCTTCTCCATCATCACGGTGGTCAGGATCGGGTTGAGCACGCCCGCGCCCAGCCCCGACAGGGCCATCGTCACCGCGAGCGGCAGCGGGGTGTCGGTGAAGGCGGCGACCACGTAGCGCGGGGCTCCGCACAGCAGGAACGCCGCGGCGAATACGGCCCTACGGGGGAACCGCTCGCCCCAGGCTCCGTAGAGCAGGGCGCCCAGCAGCGCGAACCCGCCGAAGAGGGCGATCATCAGTCCGAGCGCGGTGGGTCCGCCGAGGGCTTCGAGGCCGTGCACGGGCAGCAGGACCGAGGACCAGCCCTGGTCTATGCCGTTGGTCATCATCACCATCACCGTGATGCCCAGCAGCAGCCTGGCCCGGGTCAGGAACCGCCAGCCTTCGGCGAGTTCGGCCCGGTAGCCCGCCAACGACACCTTCCCGGCGGCGCGCTGCGGCTCGGCGGCCGGTATCCCGCGCAGGAACACGGCGACCAGCAGCGCGGAGGCGCCGAAGGTGGCCGCGTCGAGGAGCAGCACCGACCCGGCGCCGATCGTGGCGATCAGTACGCCGGCCAGTGCGGCCCCGATCATGCGGGCTCCGCGCGAGACGGCGTCGTAGAGGCTGGCGGCGCGGGCGATGGTGGTGCCGGCGTGCTCGGCGAGATGGGGGAGCAGGACGTAGCGCGCGGTCAGTCCGGGGGTGTGCACGAGGCCGCAGACGGCCATCAGTGCGCACAGCATCCAGAACTCCAGCAGCCCGGTGTGGTGCAGCAGCGGTATCGCGGCCACGGCCAGCCCGCAGATCAGGTCGGAGACGGCGGAGACCCGGCGGCGGCCGATCCGGTCGATGACCGGGCCCCCGACCAGGGCGGCGATCGCGACGGGCAGGGTGGCGCAGAAGGCGACGATCCCGGCCCGGCCGGCGCTGCCCGTGGTCTGGAGCACGAACCACGGCACTCCGATCAGGGTCAGCGAACTCCCGGCTATCGAGATGGTGTTGGCGAGCAGGACGGCGGTGAAGGGGACACGGCTCACGCGATGCCGCCGTGCGGGCGGGAGATCCGGGTGTTGCGGGTGATGCGTGCGTGCAGGTGCGCGGGCTGGATCAGGCGGATGCCGAGCGCGATCAGGGTCTCGCCGAGCTGGTTGCGCAGGGCGGGGGCGCGCAGGCGGGGAACGGGGGAGACCGGCGGCGCGGCCGCCCGCGCGCGGCGCCAGGCGGCGGCCTCGGCGGTGCGGGTGGCGTGGGTCTCGGCATGGATGTGGGCATGGCTGAAGGCGTGCACGGCAGGGCTCCTTCTGCGAAAGGGGTGGAGGCGCGGGCTACTTGGTGCGCACCGGGAAGGCGTGTGTGTGGACGCGGACCGTCTCCGTGCCTTCCGAGGGCGGCAGATCGCGGTAGCTGTTGATCAGGTCGTGCATTTTGAGGACCAGCTCGTGGCTCTGCTCGGGGGTCAGCTGCAGCGAGAAGTCGCTGAGCTCGGAACTCCGCCGCCACTCCAGTGACCAGGTGTGCGCCTCGCCCAGCCAGGAGGACAGCTCCTGTTCGTGGATCTTCACGATCTCCGCGAGGAAGACCTCCGCGGCACCGCGCGTGGCCGGGTCGGTGTCGTAGACCAGCGCCTCGTCGAAGATCGTGCCGTCCTGGGCCGGCCGCCACCAGCGCTCACGGCCCTTGCCGTGCTCGGGGGCGTCCTCGACGAACCCGTACGCGGCGAGCTGGCGCAGGTGGTAGCTGGTGGCCCCGCTCGATTCCCCGAGCCGCTCCGCCAGCTGCGAGGCGGTGGCCGGCCCGTGCAGGCGCAGGTCGCCCAGGAGGCGGATGCGCAGCGGATGGGCCAGGCCGCGCAGGGAGTGGGCGTCGAGCTTGCGGAGCTGGGGCTCCGGATTCTGGGAATCGGCGTTCTTCTCGGGCATGCCTCAACAGTAGAGTTGCAAAGAAGCCTATGCAAGGGTTTCTTTGCAACCACTTCTTTGCATCCCCGCTCCGGCGCTCACTCCTCCTTGATGAACCCCTCCGCCACCAGCCAGTCCTTGGCCACCTCGTGCGGATCCTGCCCGTCCACGTCGACCAGGGCGTTGAGCCGCTGCGCCGTCTCCGTCGTCAGCCGCTTCGACAGGGGGTCCAGCAGGCCCGCGATCTGCGGGTACTTCTCCAGCGTCTTCGCGTGCAGCTCCGGCGCCGCGTTGTAGTTGGGGAAGAAGTGCCGGTCGTCGGCGAGGGTGTCCAGGTCCATGGCCTTGATCCGGCCGTCCGTGGTGAAGGCCTCGCCCAGCAGGCAGGAATCGGACTTCGAGACCTGGGTGTAGATGATTCCGGCGTCCATCTTCATGACGTTGCCCGCCGGGATCTTCATCCCGTACGCCTTCTCCATCCCCGGCAGCCCGTCCTCCCGCGAGGCGAACTCGTTCTCCACGCAGACCGTCACCGCCTTGGGGTCGCGCTGCGACAGCGCCGCCACGTCCGACATGGTCTTCAGCCCGTACTTGGCGTTGTTCTTCTTGCTGATGGCGAGCGTGTAGGTGTTGTTGAGCGTGGAGGGCGGCAGCCAGGCCACGCCGTTCTTCACGTCCGCGTCCCGCACCGCCTCCCACTGCGCGTAGGGGTCCGTGATCGGCTCGTCGTTGCCGAGGTAGGTGATCCACGCCGTGCCCGTGTACTCGTACATGGCGTCCGCGTCGCCCTGGATGATCGCCTCGCGGGCGCTGATCGACCCGGGCAGGTTGGTGCGGTCCAGCACCTCCGCGCCGGCCGCCTTGAAGATCAGGCCGATCATCTGGCCGAGCACGATGTTCTCGCTGAAGTTCTTCGAGGTGACCGTGAGCGAGGCACCCTTGAGCGGCTGCCCCTGGCCCACCGAGCCGGGCAGGACGTCGTCCACCATCGGGGAACCGCTCTTGAGCCCGCAGCCCGCGAGCGCCAGCAGGGCCGCGCAGGCCGCCGATGCCGTCCGTACTGTCCTTGTGCCGAGCCTGTCCATCTACGCCTCCAGCCCGCGCGGGGTCAGGACCGTCTCGGCCAGGGAGGCCAGCCAGTCCACGAACAGCGCCAGCGCCACCGTCAGCACCGAGCCCAGCACCAGCACCGGCATCCGCTGGGTCTGGATCCCGGAGGTGATGAGGTCGCCCAGGCCCCCGCCGCCGCCGAAGGTGGCCAGGGTCGCGGTGCCGACGTTGAGGACGAGGGCCGTCCGTACGCCCGCCAGGATCAGCGGGACCGCCAGCGGCAGTTCCACCTTCATCAGCGTTCCCATGGCGGACATCCCGATCCCGCGCGAGGCCTCCACCAGCTGCGGGTCGATCCCGCGCAGCCCCGCGACGGTGTTGGACAGCACGGGCAGGACGGCGTAGGCGACCATGCCGATGATCGCCGTCGAGGGGCCGATGCCGAGCCAGATGACCAGCAGGGCCAGCAGGCCGATGGCCGGGGTGGCCTGGCCGATGTTGGCGACGGCGGTGACCAGCGGGGCCGCCCGGCGCAGGCCGCGGCGGGTGAGGGCGATGCCGAGCGGGATCGCGATGACCAGCACCCAGAAGGTGGAGATCGCGGTGAGCTGGACGTGCTGCCACAGCCGCAGCTCGACGTTGCCGTCCGCGAGGGAGTTCTCGGCGATCGTGTCGAGGGTGGCGTTGGTGATCCACAGGTACGTGGCCAGCAGCACCAGTGCCAGCACGATGGGCAGGGTCACCAGCCGGGCCCAGGTGAGCCGGCGCCCGGGGCGGGGCGGCGCGGTGGAGGTCATGACCTCCTCGGCGGGATCGGGCTCCTCCGGGTCGCGGAAGACGTGGCCCCCCAGCTCGTGCTCGCCGGGCGGGCGTTCGGGGGAGACGGGGTTGCGCGGGCTCATGAGCCCTCCGTACCGTCCCGGAGCCCCTCCAGGTCCCGCTCGACGCGGTGGTGGCGCAGCTCCTCCAGGTCGTGCGCGTGCTCGGCCGCCGTCAGCCGGTCGGCCTCCAGCATCTCGTGCACGGAGTTCATCAGGGTCTCCATGTCCACGACGCCGATGTACTCGCCGCGCCGCCCGGTGACGGCCACCCGGCCGCCGCTGTCGGTGAGTACGGCCTCCAGGGCGTCGTGCAGGGTCGCGTCGCGGGTCACGGTGTCGTGCACGAGCTGGCCGGCCCGGGCGAGGGAGCCCTTGGCGCGCATCAGGTCGCCGCGGCGCAGCCATTTGTACGGGCGGCCGCGCCGGTCCAGCATCAGGAGCTCGTTGCCCTGGCCGGCGCGCAGGGTGTTGAAGATCTGCTGGAGCGGGTCGTCCACGGACACGGTCGGGAACTCGGCGATCTCCACGTCCCGCACCCGGGTGAGGTTGAGCCGCTTGAGCGCCGCCCCGGCGCCGACGAACCCGGAGACGAAGTCGTCGGCGGGGTTGGTGAGGATGGCCTCGGGGGTGTCGAACTGGGCGATGTGCGAGCGTTCGCGCAGGACGGCGATCCGGTCGCCCAGCTTGATGGCCTCGTCGAAGTCGTGGGTGACGAAGACGATCGTCTTGTGCAGCTCGTGCTGGAGCCGGATCAGCTCGTCCTGGAGGTGGTCGCGGGTGATGGGGTCGACGGCGCCGAAGGGCTCGTCCATCAGCAGGACCGGCGGGTCGGCGGCGAGGGCCCGGGCCACGCCCACGCGCTGCTGCTGGCCGCCGGAGAGCTGGCGCGGGTAGCGGCCGTGGAACTCGCGCGGGTCCAGGCCGACCAGGTCGAGCATCTCCTCCACCCGGTCCTTCACGCGGGACTTGGACCAGCCGGTCATCTTCGGGACCAGGGCGATGTTCTCGGCGACCGTCATGTGCGGGAAGAGCCCGGAGGACTGGATCGCGTACCCGATCTTGCGGCGCAGTTTGACCGGGTCCATGTCGGTGACGTCCTCGTCGCCGATGCGGATCCGGCCCGAGGTGGGCTCGATCAGCCGGTTGATCATCTTGAGGGTGGTGGACTTCCCGCAGCCGGAGGGGCCGACGAACACCACCAGCTCGCCCGCCTTGATCTCCATCGAGACGTCGTCGACGGAGGGGTTGGGGTTGCCGGGGTAGCGCTTGGTGAGGTTCTCCAGCTGGATGGTGGCGCCGGAGGCGGAGGCGGAGGCCGGCCGGGTCTCGGTCGGCGGGGCCTCGGTCGGCAGCTTCTCGGACTTCGGGGCCTCGGACGTCGGTTCAGACACGGATTCCCCTCGGGATGGTGAGACGGCCGAGCAGCACGTACGCGGCGTCGAAGAGCAGGGCGAGGATGACGACGCCGAGGGTCCCCGCCAGGACCTGGTTGATGGCGTTGGCGCTGCCGAGCGAGGCGATCCCGCGGAAGATCTCGTTGCCCAGGCCCGGCCCGGAGGCGTAGGCGGCGATGGCCGCGATGCCCATCAGCATCTGCGTGGAGACCCGGATGCCGGTCAGGATCGGCGGCCAGGCGAGCGGCAGCTCCACCTTCAGCAGCTGGGCGCCGCGCGACATCCCGATGCCCTTGGCGGCATCGACCAGGGCCGGATCCACCCCGCGCAGCCCCACGATGGAGTTGCGGACGATGGGCAGCAGTCCGTACAGGGTCAGGGCGATCACGGTCGGCGCGACGCCGAGGCCGACGATCGGGATCAGCAGGCCGATCATGGCGAGCGAGGGGATGGTCAGCACCGTGGAGGTGGAGGTGACCGCGAGGTTCCCAGCCCAGCCGCTGCGGTAGGTCAGGACGCCGATGGCGACGCCGAGGGCGGTCGCGATCAGCATGCACTGGAAGACGGCGCTGGCGTGCTGGAAGGCGTCGGTGAGGAGCTGCTGGTGGCGGTTGGACAGGTAGGCCCAGAAACTCACGCCACGTCACCTCGTCCGTCGTTGCCGCAGGTCGGTCGGATCAGTCGTCCTCGGCCGCCTGTTCGACCAGGGGGATGATCCGCAAGGGTACGGGATTTTCCATGACAATCGCCGTCGAAGCCCTCACGATGCCATCAAAAGCGACAACTCGGTCGATCACCCGTTGAAGGTCCGCGTTGGACCGGGCCACGAGCCGGCACAGCATGTCCCCGTGCCCGGTCGTCGTGTGCAGTTCCAGCACCTCCGGAACCCCGTCCAAGTGCGCCCGTACGTCCGCGCCTTGCCCCTGCTTGATCTCCAGCGTGGCGAAGGCCGTCACCGGGTACCCCAGGGCCGCCGGATCCACCTGCGGACCGAACCCCCGGATGACTCCGTTCGACTGAAGCCGGTCCAGCCGGGCCTGCGCCGTACCGCGCGCCACGCCGAGCCGGCGCGAGACCTCCAGGACCCCGATCCGGGGCTCGCGGGCGAGCAGGACGATGAGCCTGCCGTCGAGCTCGTCGATTCCCATGGGTGCCTCCGGGGCGGTCGGTCGGTGGTCATAGTGCACAGATATCCCAGTCATGGTCGGCTGAGAGCGAGCAGTGTGTACAGCAGAAATGGAAACTATTGCGCATCTTGTGGAACGGCGGGACTCTGCCGTCATGACTGAGACCCAGCCGCTCGACACCGCACCGCCCACCGCCGCCAAGGCCGATCCCTTCCCGGTCAAGGGCATGGACGCGGTCGTCTTCGCCGTAGGCAACGCCAAGCAGGCCGCGCACTACTACTCGACCGCCTTCGGCATGAAGCTCGTCGCCTACTCCGGACCGGAGAACGGCACGCGCGAGACGGCCAGCTACGTCCTGACCAACGGCGGCGCGCGGTTCGTCCTCACCTCGGTCATCAAGGCCACCACCGACCGGGGCCGCTTCCTCGCCGAGCACGTCGCCGACCACGGCGACGGCGTCGTCGACCTGGCGATCGAGGTCCCCGACGTGAAGGCGGCCTACGCCTACGCCGTCGAGCACGGCGCGCGCGGTCTCGACGAGCCGTACGAGCTCACCGACGAGCACGGCACGGTGCGGCTGGCGGCGATCGCCACCTACGGCCAGACCCGCCACACCCTGGTCGAGCGCGGCGACTACACCGGCCCCTACCTGCCCGGCTTCGTCTCCGTCGCCCCGATGGTCGAGCCCCCGGCCAAGCGCACCTTCCAGGCCATCGACCACTGCGTGGGCAACGTCGAGCTCGGCCGGATGAACGAGTGGGTGGCGTTCTACAACAAGGTCATGGGCTTCACGAACATGAAGGAGTTCGTGGGCGACGACATCGCGACCGAGTACTCGGCGCTGATGTCGAAGGTCGTCGCGGACGGCACCCTGAAGGTGAAGTTCCCGATCAACGAGCCGGCGATCGCGAAGAAGAAGTCGCAGATCGACGAGTACCTGGAGTTCTACGGCGGCGCGGGCGTCCAGCACATCGCGCTGGCCACGAACGACATCGTCGGCACGGTGCGCGCGATGCGGGCCGCCGGCGTGACCTTCCTGGACACCCCGGACTCCTACTACGACACCCTCGGCGAGTGGGCGGGCGAGACCCGGGTCCCCGTCGAGACCCTGCGCGAGCTGAAGATCCTCGTCGACCGCGACGAGGACGGCTACCTGCTGCAGATCTTCACCAAGCCGGTCCAGGACCGCCCGACGGTCTTCTTCGAGATGATCGAGCGCCACGGGTCGATGGGCTTCGGCAAGGGCAACTTCAAGGCCCTGTTCGAGGCGATCGAGCGCGAGCAGGAGAAGCGCGGCAACCTGTAGATCGCGAAGTCCGGGCTCCCGGCCCGCACCGTGAACGCCGGCGGGGCTGGATCCATCCAGCCCCGCCGGCGTCTGAGGCAGGGGGTACCCCCTGCGGTAGCTGGGGGAGGGTCCGGGCGGAGCCCGGTTTCGGGAAGGGGCGGGGTGGGGGAGGCCCCGCGCAGCGGCTCCCCGCCCGGCCGCCTACGGCTTCGGCTTCGGCTTGGCAGCCGGCTTCGCCTTCGGGAGTTCCGGGGCCACCCACGGCTTGGTGGGCTGCATGTTCTCCGGGCCGCCCGCCGGGGGCTTGCCGATCGTCGCCAGGGCCTGCTTGGCCAGCGGGGCCCGCACCGGCGAGAACCGCGGGTTCGTCCGCAGGGCCTCCTCCAGGTGCCGCCGCGCCCCGGCCACGTCGCCCAGGCCGCGCTCGATCACCGCCCGGTGGTACGAGAACTCCGCGAGCCGCAGCCCCTGCTCCGTGGCCTTCTTCGCGTACTCCAGAGCCGCCGCGTCGTCGCCCGTCTTGTGCAGCGCCCAGCCCAGCGCGTCCGCCACCGGCAGGCTCTTGTGCCGGGCCCACTCCGCCGTGAGGCGCCGTACGGCCGCCGTCGGGTCGCCGTGGTCCGCCTCGAACCGGCCCAGGAGCAGCTCCTCGTTCACCCCGCTCCGGGCGGCCTGCGCCGCGATCCCGTCGTACACCGCCTTCGCCTCGTCGCCCCGCCCCAGCGACTCCAGCAGTTCGCCCAGCTCCAGCGACAGCGCCGGCACCGCGGCCCGCCCCAGCGCCAGCCGGTAGTCCCGTACGGCCTCCCCGCCCCGGCCCAGCGCCGCCAGCACCCGCGCCCGGCCGCCCAGCGCCTGCGCCTGCGCCGGATCGGTGCGCAGCGCGGCCTCGTACTGCTTCAGGGCCTCCGCGTCGTCGCCGCGCTCCCACGCCAGCTCCCCGAGCCGGAACAGCACGTACGCCTTCTCCGCAGGGGCCTTCGCCGCGCCTCCCGCGTGCTCCATGGACATGGTCGCGTCCTCGCGCCAGCCCCGGTCCCGGTACACCTGAGAGGCCTTCATGAAGGCCGCCAGCCCCGGACGCAGGTCCACCAGGCTCTCCATCGCCTTCTCCGCGGCCTTGTAGTCCCCGAGACCGCCGTACGCGTCCACGAGCACCGGGTACGCCGTCCACCGCTTCGGCGCTTGCGCCCGTACGAGCTCGCCCCACTTCTTGCCGGTCCCGAAGTCCCGCCGGGCGTTGGCCAGCGTGCCCATGCCCGTCATCGCGTCGAAGTTGCCCTTCTCGGCCGGACGCAGCTCCAGCGAGCGCTTCAGCGCGCCCTCCGCCTTCGGGTACCAGCCGGGATCGGCCGTCCGCCGCGCCTGCTCCAGGTACGCCGATCCCAGCACCGCCCACGAGGCCTCGTCGTCCGGGTGCTCCGCGACCCACTTCTCCCGGTCGAGGACCAGCGCCGACAGGTCCACCGCCGCCACCGGCGCACCCATGCCGACCGCCGCGCGGGCCCGCTCGCTGGGCCCCGGCGGGCGCGCGTCGTCGCCCGTGCGGGCCGGCCGGATCAGCAGGGCCCCGGCGATCAGGACGACCAGGGCCGCCGCCGCCACGAGCGTCTTGCGGCCGGTGAAGGTCACGGGCGGGGCAGCCTGCTGCTGCCTCTCCTGAGAGACGAATGCATCGCGCATAGGGTCCATGGAGTCACTGTGCGTCAATATGAAGAGCTCGCCGAGGTGTCCGAAGAGCGTCGCGGGCGTGTTCACACCGATGGCCCCGGGTGCCACGCTGGCCCCATGGCTGACACAGTTGACGAAGTTGATGGCGGGTCACGCGAGCTCCACGAGCTCGACGAGCTCCACGCGCTCCTCCTCGAAGGCCTCCCGCCCGAGGCACTGCTCACCGACCCCGGGGTGACCGCCTCCTACGCCACCGACATGGCCAGCTTCTGCGCCGCCGGCACCCCGGCCGCCGTGGTCCTGCCCCGGACCGTGGAACAGGTCCAGCACGTCCTGCGCACCGCCCACGCGCTGCGCGTACCCGTGGTTCCCCAGGGCGCCCGTACCGGTCTGTCGGGCGCGGCCAACGCCTCCGACGGCTGCATCGTGCTCTCCCTCGTGAAGATGGACCGGATCCTGGAGATCGACACCGTCGACCGGATCGCCGTCGTCGAACCGGGCGTCGTCAACGCCGTCCTCTCCCGCGCCGTCGCCGCGCGCGGACTGCACTACCCGCCGGACCCCTCCAGCTGGGAGCAGTGCACCATCGGCGGGAACATCGGCACCGCCGCCGGAGGTCTGTGCTGCGTCAAGTACGGGGTCACCGCCGAGTACGTGCTGGGCCTCGACGTGGTCCTCGCCGACGGAAGGCTCCTGCAGACCGGCCGGCGCACCGCCAAGGGCGTCGCGGGGTACGACCTCACCCGCCTGTTCGTCGGCTCCGAAGGCAGCCTCGGCGTCGTCGTCCGGGCCGTCCTCGCGCTGCGCCCGGCCCCGCCCCGCCAGCTCGCCCTCGCCGCCGAGTTCCCCTCCGCCGCGGCCGCCTGCGAAGCCGTCTGCGCGATCATGGAGGCCGGTCTGACGCCCTCGCTGCTGGAACTGATGGACCGTACGACCGTCCGCGCCGTCAACGCGCTCGGCAAGATGGGCCTGCCCGAAACCACCGAGGCCCTGCTGCTCGCCGCCTTCGACACCCCGCACGCGCCCGAGGACCTGGCCGCCGTGGGCGCCCTGTGCACCGCCGCCGGAGCGAGCGCCGTCGTACCGGCCGAGGACGCGGCCGAGTCCGAACTGCTGCTCCAGGCGCGCCGGATGGCCCTGCCCGCCCTGGAGGCCCTGCGGCCCGCGACGATGATCGACGACGTGTGCGTACCGCGCACCCGGCTCGCCGAGATGCTGGACGGGACCGCGGCCATCGCCCGTGCGCACGACCTGCTCATCGGGGTCTGCGCGCACGCGGGCGACGGGAACACCCACCCCATCGTCTGCTTCGACCCCGCCGACGAGGACGAGACCCGGCGGGCCCGCGCGTCCTTCGAGGAGATCATGGCGCTGGGCCTCGAACTGGGCGGCACCATCACGGGCGAGCACGGGGTCGGCGTCCTGAAGAAGGAGTGGCTCGCCCGCGAACTCGGCCCGGTGGGACTGGAGATGCAGCGCGCCGTCAAGCACGCCTTCGACCCGGAGGGACTGCTCAACCCGGGCAAGCTCTTCTGAGCCGCGGCTCCTCGTCGAGCCACGGCCCTTCGTCGAGGCACGGCTCCCCGCCGAGTCACAGCTCCCCGTCCGCCGACTCGTCCGACGGCCACGGGTCGCGCATCCACAGCTCGTCGGCCGGCGTCGGGGCCAGCAGCTCGGCCAGCGCCGCGTCCAGGCCGAGCCGGTCGGCCTCGGTGCCGGGCGGCACGATCCGCAGGGTCCGCTCCAGCCAGGCCGACACCGACACGGCGGGAGCCTCCAGCAGGGCGTCGCCGTCGGGGGAGCTGAGCGCCATGCACAGGACGGCCTGCTGGCCGACCTTCGTGGGCCAGATCCGCACGTCGCCGTGGCCGCACGGGCGGAACACCCCCTCGACCAGCAGCTCGCGGGCGAAGGTCCAGTTGACCGGGGTGCTGGAGCCGGTGTGGAAGGTGATGTGCACGGCGTACGGGTCGTCCGTCAGGTACAGCAGCCGGGCGGGGACGGGGACGCTGCGCTCGGGGGACAGGACCAGCTTCAGTTCCAGCTCGCGCTCGACGACGGGGTGCTGCATGGCGGCCTCACTTCGGTACGGGTGCGTGTTCGGGTGCTGCGCGGGGCCGGACAACCGGCCCACACCCGCAGAGAGCGCCGAAGTGCCCGGGTATGACGCGACTTCGCGAGGCGCATCGAGGATTGGCCGAAATCAATCGGCTGACCGAAAGCTTCCGTACAGGGCTGTGTTCGTCTGCGTTCGCCCGATCGCTTGGATTCTCCCGTTACCGGACCTGCCGGGGGGCGGTTCTTGGCTATGGTCCACCCCTGCAAGAAGCCTCAAGCCACGATCGGAGTTGGGGACATTGACGGCCTCCCCTGGTGACGGCGAGCACGCGGCCCGCGAGGGCTACTACCCAGATCCGTCCATCCCCGGGTACGTCAGGTTCTGGAACGGCCTGAACTGGGTTCCCGGTACGAGCCGCCCCGCGGCCCCTGCCGACGAGACGGGTCCCGTGTTCCTCGACCAGACGGGTGTGAGCGAGGCGCTGCGCGAGCCGGAGCGATGGCCGCGGCCCGAGCCTGCCCCCCGGCCGGCCGCCGACTCCTGGCCGGAGCCCGCCGCACCGCGGCCGCAGCCCGCCCCCCGCGCGGAGTCCGGGGCGTGGCCCGAGCCCGCTCCCCGGCAGGAGCCCGAGCCCTGGCCGGAGCCCGCTGCCCGGGCGGAGACCGGGCGCGGGGAGCAGCCCGGTGCGGACCCCGAGCCCGCGGGATGGCAGGTCGACCCGCTCCACCAGGCCGGGTTCGGCGGGCCGCGCGACCACCGGGTGTCCTGGGGCCACGAGGAGGCCGCAGCCGCCCGCCCCGGCGGGATCTCCCTGGCCCGCCCGCCGGTACCGGCCCCCGCGCAGGCCCCCGCCTCCAGCCCGGCCCCCGCCGCCGTCCCGGCCCCGGCGGGCGTGTCCGCCGCCCTGCCCGCGCAGGCGTCCGCTTCCGCCGCCCCGGGCGGCCTCGGGATCCTCTCGGCGCCCTCGCCCGTTCCGGCGGCCCCCGCGCCCGCCCCCGCCGCCGCCCCCGACCCCGTGTGGCCCGCCGCCCCGGGTGCGCCGGGCTCGGACCCGGAGCCGGTGGGGCGCGTGCGGCCCGCGCGGCGCCCGGCCCCGGCCCCGGCCCCGGCCGCCGCGGCGGAGCCCGCCCGGCGCCCGGCCCCCGTAGAGCCGGCGGACCGTGCGGAGCGGGCCGAGGCCGCAGCGGCCCCCGCACCGCGTCCCGCCAGGACCGGACGCGCGGTGTTCGAGCGGATGGCGGAGCGGGCCGTGCGCCCCGCCGGGCTCGTGCGCCGCGCGACGGCCCGGCTGCTGGACTCCCTCGTGTACGCCGCCGTCGCGACCGGGGTGGCGCTGCCCCTCGTACCCGCGGCGACCGCGCACCTCCAGGCCAAGGTGGACGCCGCCCGGGCGGGCGGCCGCACCACCACCGTGTGGCTGCTCGACGGGACCATCGCGGGCTCACTGGGCCTCGTCCTGGGCGCCGTCCTCCTCTTCGGCGTCTTCTACGAAGCCCTGCCCACCGCCCGTTGGGGCCGCACCCCCGGCAAGAAGCTGCTCGGCGTACGGGTCCTCGCCACCGCCACGCTGCGCCCGCCCCGCTTCGGCGCCGCGCTGCGCCGCTGGCTCGTGTACGCCTTCCTGGGCCTCCCGGGGGCCCTGTGGGCCCTCGGGGACCGCCAGCGCCGCCGGACCCTCCACGACCGCGCGGCAAGGACGTACGTGGCCCGCTAGGGCCCTCGCGCGCCCGCTCGTCCCCCGAATGGACGCGTCCCCGTTGCGGGCCGCTGCGCGCCGGGTTCGACTCGGGCCATGAGCACCGACCAGCCGCCGCCGGGCCAGCCGCCCGAGGACGACCCGTTCCTCAAGAAGCCCCAGGAACCGACGCCTCCGCCGTCGGGTGGTTCGCCGTACGGCTCACCGCCCGCCGGCGCCGGCGGAGGCTTCCCGCCGCCCCCGCCCGGAGGCGGAGGGGGCTATCCTCCGCCGCCCCCGCCCGGGGGAGGGGGCTATCCGCCCCCTCCGCCCCCGTACGGAGGCCCCGGCGGCGGTGACCCGTACGGCGGGGGTGGCGGCTACGGCATGCCCGACCCGCTCGCCGGGATGCCGCCGCTCGCCGACTTCGGCAAGCGGCTCGTCGCCCGCGTCATCGACCTGCTGATCATCGCCGTGCCGCTGTTCGTCATCCAGCTGTTCGCCGGTGACCGCAACCGCTACACGGTCGACACGAACCAGGGCGAGGACGTCACCGAGGTCATCACCAAGTCCTACAGCGGCAGCGGTCTGGTCATGACGCTGATCTCGATCGTCGCGTACGTGGGCTACGACTGGTGGTTCGTCAAGAAGAACGGCCAGACCCTGGGCAAGAAGTGGATGGGCCTGCGCGTCGCGATGCTCAACGACGGCAGCGTCCCGCAGTCCAACGCCGCCCTCAGCCGGTCGGCCGTGCTCTGGCTGCCGACGCTGATCTGCTGCTTCTGCCTGTGGCCGATCGCGCTCGTCATCTCGATGCTCGTCGACAAGCCCTACAAGCAGGGTCTGCACGACAAGGTGGCCAAGACCGTGGTGGTCCAGGCCTCCTAGAGGGCCACCCAGAGGTACGCAGTCCGAGTGCGCGGGCGGTCTCCCCACGGGGGAGGCCGCCCGCGCCGCGCTGTGCGCCGTGTCGGCGGGGTCGGGTCAGTGGTGCACCGGATGCTCGACGGGCGCGGGGGCCGGGGCGGAGGCCGCCACGTCCCGCGGCACGGTGTCGGGAGCCGCCGGGTACGCGGCGGCGGTCCTCGTACGGGTCGCCGCGTGCCGTCCGCGCCGGCGCGGGAGCGGCACGGTGAGGGCGACGAGGAGCCCGAGGGCGAGGGCGGCGGCGGAGATGACCGCGACGCCGAGTCCCGTACTCGTCTGCGAGAGCAGCAGCATGGCGATCGTCGACACGATGACGGTGGCGGACCCGTAGGCGAGCTGTGCGGCAGTCGGACGCGGCATGGCGATATCCGTCCTCGAAGCGGGAGGGGGAGTCGGCTCGGACCAGGTCTGGCGCCGAGTGACTCTACGACGGTGGATGCCCGAGCGGAACTGTCGGTAAGCGCGACCTCACCCATGCGACGGGAAGCAGCGGAGCACGGGGGGCGCACGGGGAGCACCCGAGGGGTCCGGGGGCAGGGAGGGGCGGAGGGGACGGGTGCGGTCCGAGCCGGGCCAGAAGTACCGTTCGTCCCCTATGGCCGCGGAACGTCCGAATAGCGGAACTCGGTGACCGCATAGTGCAGTTGTAAGGAACAAGTCAAGGTCTGTCTTTTCTTGCGACTCTCCGGTCAAATGTCGTCACTTGAGACGCGCGCCGCACGGAACCCCCCACTCCTACGGAGAAGTTCCGCACCACCTTCGCGGCCGCGGGAGGGGAACGACATCAAGTGACCAGCAACTCGGCCAGAAGACGAGCGCTGCGCGCCGCCGCAATCGGCGTGACCCTGGCAGCGACGGCGGCCACCGGCGCCGCCTTCACGATGGCCCAGGCAGACCCGGGTGCGAAGGTGTCTGCCGCCGAACGCCAGGACCCGACCGCTCCCTCGAAGGAGCAGGTCGACCACGACCTGAAGGGCCCGTTCAGCGAGCAGCAGGAGCAGGCCAGGAAGGCTGCCCTGGAGCAGGTACTGAGCGGCAAGAAGAGCGTCGAGCAGCGGGGCGCCTCCAAGGTCGTCAAGCTCGACGACAAGAAGTACGTCGAGCTCGGCCGCGAGAAGACCGACAAGATCTTCACGATCCTCGTCGACTTCGGCGACCAGGTGGACAGCACCACCATGTTCGACCCGGACGGCCCCGGTCCCAAGCCGGCCGTGCCCAAGTACGGCGGCAACCCGGGCCCGATGCACAACCAGATCGCCCAGCCCGACCGTGCGACGAACAACAGCACGGCCTGGCGCAAGGACTTCAACCGCGCGTACTTCCAGGACCTGTACTTCGGTACCGGCACCGGCAAGAACTCGCTGAAGACCTACTACGAGAAGACCTCCTCGGGCCGTTACTCGGTCGAGGGCGAGGTCGCCGACTGGGTCAAGGTCCCGTACAACGAGGCCCGTTACGGCTCGAACTACTGCGGCTCCAGCAACTGCTCCAACGTCTGGGACACCGTCAAGGACGGCGTGACCGCCTGGGCCGAGGGCCAGAAGAAGGCCGGCAAGACCGACGCCCAGATCAAGGCGCAGCTCGCCCAGTACGACCTCTGGGACCGCTACGACTTCGACGGCGACGGCAACTTCAACGAGGCCGACGGCTACATCGACCACTTCCAGATCGTCCACGCGGGCGAGGACGAGTCGGCCGGCGGCGGCGTGCAGGGCACCAACGCCCTGTGGGCGCACCGCTGGTACGCCTACGGCACCGAGGCCGGCAAGAACGGCCCGGCCAACAACAAGGCCGGCGGCACCCAGATCGGCAACACCGGCATCTGGGTCGGCGACTACACGATGCAGCCCGAGAACGGCGGCCTCGGCGTCTTCGCGCACGAGTACGGCCACGACCTGGGCCTGCCCGACCTCTACGACACCTCCGGTGGCGGCGAGAACTCGGTCGGCTTCTGGTCCCTGATGTCGGCCGGCTCCTGGCTCGGCACCGGCAAGGACTCCATAGGCGACCTCCCGGGCGACATGACCGCCTGGGACAAGTTCCAGCTGGGCTGGCTGAACTACGACGTGGCCAAGGCCGCGACGAAGTCCACCCACAAGCTGGGCGTCTCCGCCTACAACACCAAGGACAAGCAGGCGCTCCTCGTCGAGCTGCCGAAGAAGAAGGTCACCACCGAGATCGTCGCTCCCGCCGAGGGTTCCTCGCAGTGGTGGAGCAACATGGGTGACGACCTCAAGAACACCCTCACCCGCTCGGTCGACCTGACCGGCAAGTCCTCCGCGGCCCTGTCCCTCAAGGGCTGGTGGGACATCGAGGCGGAGTACGACTTCCTGTACACCGAGGTTTCCACCGACGGTGGCGCCACCTGGACCGCGCTCGCCGGCACCGCCGACGGCGTGGACATCCCGGTCGACGCCTCCAACAGCCCGTCGCTCACCGGCGTCTCGGGCAGCTGGAAGAACCTGAACTACTCGCTGAACGCCTACGCGGGCAAGAAGGTCGACCTCCGCTTCCGCTACCAGACGGACGGCGGCGCGGGCGGCAAGGGCTTCACGGGCGACGCGCTCAGCATCACGGCGGACGGCGCCACGCTGTTCACCGACGGTGCCGAGAACGGCGACAACGGCTGGACCGGCAAGGGCTTCTCCCGCGTCGGCGCCGGCTTCACCCAGGAGTACGCCCAGTACTACCTGGCCGAGAACCGCCGCTACGTCTCGTTCGACAAGACCCTCAAGGTCGGTCCGTACAACTTCGGCTTCGCCAACAGCAAGCCGAACTGGGTCGAGCACTACGCCTACCAGGACGGCCTCCTGATCTGGCAGTGGGACACCTCCCAGAAGGACAACAACACCAGCCAGCACCCCGGCTCCGGTCTGATCCTTCCGATCGACGCCAACGCCAAGCCGATGAAGTGGTCGGACGGCACCCTGCTGCGCAACAAGATCCAGCCGTACGACGCCGCCTTCAGCGCGTACAAGACGGATGCGATCACCCTGCACAAGAACGGTCAGGAGCTCTTCCTGAAGCCGAAGGCCGCGCAGCTGGTCTTCGACGACCACAAGGGCAAGTACTACTACGACGAGAACCCGACCGGCTCGGTGAAGGTCACTGACACCAACACCAAGATCAAGATCGTGAAGGAGACCTACGACGGTCTCGTCATGACGGTCGAGGTCGGCCCCTCCGTTAAGTAATTCAGTAAAACCGCAGGTCAAAGCATGATCGGCCGTCGCCCTCTAGCGGGCGGCGGCCGATCGCGTTTAGATGCGTGGGCTGAGTTTCTTATTGACGGGGGAGATGAAGACATGCCCGGTGGAGGTTTCGTCCGATTGCCAGGCGGCAGCGTGGTCGTCGCGCTCACGCTGCCCAGACCGTCCGTGGAAGGTGCCGTCAAGGGCGGCATCGAAGGCGGCACCGACGGTGGAAACGTCCGCGTGCTGGTGCACGCGGTGAACCGGGCCCGCGCCCTGACCAGGCTGCGGAACCTCGGACTGCGCGCCGTCTACCTGCGCGGCAACGCCCAGCCGCCCACCCCGGACGAGATCACGGCCGTCCTGCACCACCCCGACGGCCTGCTCTGGCGCTGCGCGCCGGACCGGGCGGCGGAGCTGTGGCACCCGATCAGGGCCCTGCTGGGGTGAGCGGGCGGGGCTGAGAGAGGGCTGAGCGAGGGCTGAGCCGCGGGCTGAGCGGCCCCGGAGGCGCCCCGCGGGTGCCCGGTGTCAGCCGGCCACCACCGGGGTCCCGCTCAGCTCCACACCGGCTTCCCGCAGCTCGGCCAGCGCGCGGGTCGTGGTGTGCGGGGCCACCCCGGCCGTCAGGTCCAGCAGGACGTGCGTACGGAACCCCGCGCGGGCCGCGTCCAGGGCGGTGGCCTTGACGCAGTGGTCGGTGGCGATGCCGACCACGTCGACCTCGGTGACGTGCCGGTCGCGCAGCCACTCCGTGAGCCCGCGGCCGTTCTCGTCCGCGCCCTCGAAGCCGCTGTACGCCGCTTCGTACGCGCCCTTGTCGAAGACGGCGGCCACGGCCCCCGAGGCGACGGCGGGCGCGAAGTTCGGGTGGAAGCCCACGCCCTCGGTCCCGGCGACGCAGTGCACCGGCCAGGAGGTCTCGTAGTCCGGCTGGGCCGGGGGGTGCGCGAAGTGGGACCCGGGGTCGATGTGGTGGTCGCGGGTGGCGACGACGTGCCGGTAGCCGGCGGTGGCCTGCCCGATGAGCTCGGTGATGGCGGCCGCGATGTCGGCTCCGCCGGTGACCGCGAGGCTGCCGCCCTCGCAGAAGTCGTTCTGTACGTCGACGACGATCAGTGCGCGGTGCATGTCCGGTGCCCTTCGGCTTGGTGTGTGGTGGCGGGTGCTGGGCGGGAGACCCTGCGGGGGCTCTTCCCCCACCCCGCCCCTTCCCGAAACTGGGGGCTCCGCCCCCAGCCCCCCTCTGCGGGCGCCGACGCGCCCGCGCGTCCGGGCTGACGCCGGCCGAATCCAGCCCCACCGGCGTGTGAGGCGCGGGGTCTACACGTACTCGGTCGGGATCACGGCCTCGCCGCGCGACAGCTGCGTGGCGGAGAGCGGCAGGCCCGTCAGGGCCTCGCGGTGGCGGTCGCGGGCCGCCTCCAGGGACTCCCGGGCCACGACCTCGCCGCCCTTGACCAGCTCCACCAGGAGCTGCTTGTCCGCCAAGGCGGCCGGCACCGGCCCGGTCCCGAGGACCTCCGCCTCCGCGACCCCCTCGGAGTCGACCCGGCGGGCAGCCCACTTGCGCCCCCCGACGGAGGTCTTGCCGCCGGAGGACTTCTTCGCGACCGACACCAGCGGCGCCTTCGGATCGGCCGAGGCCGCCCGCGCCACCAGCTTGTAGACCATCGAGCACGTCGGGTGCCCGCTGCCCGTCACCAGCTGGGTGCCGACCCCGTACGCGTCCACCGGCGCGGCCGCCAGCGAGGCGATCGCGTACTCGTCGAGGTCCGAGGTCACCACGATCTTCGTCGCGGTCGCCCCCAGCTCGTCCAGCTGCTGCCGCACCCGGTGCGCGACCAGCAGCAGGTCCCCGGAGTCGATGCGGACGGCGCCCAGGTCCGTCCCGGCGACCTCCACGGCCGTCCGGACCGCCTCCGCCACGTCGTAGGTGTCGACCAGCAGCGTGGTGCCGCGGCCCAGCGAGGCGACCTGCGCGGTGAAGGCGTCCCGCTCGCTGTCGTGCAGCAGGGTGAAGGCGTGCGCGCTCGTGCCGACCGTCGGGATCCCGTACCGGAAGCCGGCCGCGAGGTCCGAGGTCGAGGTGAAACCGCCGACGTACGCGGCGCGCGCCGAGGCGACGGCCGCCAGTTCGTGCGTGCGCCGGGCGCCCATCTCGATGAGCGGCCGGCCGCCGGCGGCCGAGGCCATCCGGGAGGCGGCCGCGGCGATCGCGGAGTCGTGGTTGAGGATCGACAGGATCACGGTCTCCAGCAGCACGCACTCGGCGAAGCTGCCCTCGACGCGCAGGACCGGCGAGCCGGGGAAGTAGACCTCGCCCTCCGGGTAGCCCCAGACGTCGCCGGAGAAGCGGTAGGAGGCGAGCCAGTCCAGGGTGCGGGCGTCGACGACGTTCCGCTCGCGCAGGAACTCCAGTACGGCGCCGTCGAAGCGGAAGTTCTCCACCGCGTCGAGCACCCGGCCGGTCCCCGCGATCACTCCGTAGCGGCGCCCCTCGGGGAGCCGGCGGGTGAACACCTCGAAGACCGAGCGGCGGTCGGCCGTGCCGTTGGCCAGCGCGGCCTGCAACATCGTGAGCTCGTAATGGTCCGTGAAGAGCGCTGTCGACGGCACGTCCACCGGCAGGCCCAGGTCCGCAGGGTTCATGCGACGGATGCTAGCGCACATCTCGTCAAAGTGACGAGATGTAGGGGTCCGTTTGTGCGACGGGCCCCTGTCAGTGGCAGCATGGGACAAGTGAGTGTTGCTCCCATTGAGATCGAACGCACCGAATCGGCCGAAGAGACCTTCGCGGTCCCCGAACCCGACGTCCCGTGGGTGACCCTGGTGCACAACGACCCGGTCAACCTCATGAGCTACGTGACGTACGTGTTCCAGGCGTACTTCGGCTACTCCAAGGACAAGGCGAACAAGCTGATGATGGACGTCCACCACAAGGGTCGGGCGGTCGTCTCCAGCGGCAGCCGCGAGGAGATGGAACGGGACGTGCAGGCCATGCACGGCTACGGCCTCTGGGCGACCATGTCCCAGGACCGCAACTGATGGGCGGCGTGTTCGAGCCCCTGAAGGCCGGCGGGGCCGCCATCGCACTGGACGAGATCGAGATCTCGATCCTGCGCTCCCTGGCCGTGCAGCTGCTGGAGCTCATCGGTCCCGGCGACCCGGAGCCCGAGCCGGACGCCGACCCGCTGGCCGCGCTCTTCGCCTCCTCCGACGGCCCGACCGAGCCCCCCTCCGACCCGGCCCTGGCCCGGCTCTTCCCCGACGCCTACGGCGGCCCGGAGACCCCGGCGAACGCCGACACCGAGGAGCTGCGGGCCCACTCGGCCGAGTTCCGCCGCTTCACCGAGAACGACCTGCGCACCCGCAAGCGGGAGGACGCGCTGGCCGTCGTACGCAGCCTGGACGGGCTCAGCCCGGCCGGCGACGGGGCGGCCGTCCTGGAGGTCGACGGGGAGGTGCGGCTGCGCTGGCTGGGCGCCCTGAACGACCTGCGGCTCACCATCGCGGCCCGCCTCGACATCACGGAGGACGACGAGAGCGCCGTGCTCTTCCGGCTCCCGGACGACGATCCGCGCAAGCCGATGGTGATGGCGTACCTCTGGCTCGGCGGTCTCCAGGAGACCCTCGTCGAGACGCTGAGCGACACCCTCTGAGCGGTGCTCCGCAGAACCCTCTGAAGATCCTCAAGCGGGTCGGCCGTTCGCTCAGCGGACGCTCAAATCCGGATAACGATCAGATCACCACGATGTGGTGATCTGATCCATTTCAGGACCTCTGTCCTGATTTTTTTATGCCCTGCGTCACATTTTCCACCCTCCTGCACCCGTAAGCACGTGATAAATCTTCACGACCGCCGAGGGGGCGCCACCCATGCCCCCCGGCCTGCTTGAACCGGCTGACCGCCGGGTGCAACTCCATCCGTATCCGGGGGGATCGAGGACCCGATCCGCTGCCAGTCATGGCGCGGGTCGGCGTGGAGAAAGGCGCACCAAGACATGACCTCCGTACAGGTCGACGAGCAGCAGCACGACACAACCGACGGCGACGGCTACCACCGCGCACTCGGCGCCCGCCAGATCCAGATGATCGCGATCGGCGGCGCCATCGGCACCGGCCTCTTCCTGGGCGCCGGCAAGGCCATCTCCAAGGCCGGCCCCAGCCTGATCCTGGCCTACGCCATCGCGGGCCTGGTCATCTTCTTCATCATGCGGGCCCTGGGCGAACTGCTCATGTACCGCCCGGTGTCCGGCTCCTTCTCGGACTACGCCCGGGAGTTCCTCGGCCCCTTCTGGGGTTACGTGACCGGCTGGACCTACTGGCTCTTCTGGGTGGTCACCGGCATCACCGAAGTCACCGCCGCGGCGCAGTACATGTCGTACTGGACCCATGACAGCTTCCCGCAATGGGCCTACGCGCTGATCTTCACGGTCATCCTCTACGGCGCCAACCTGATCTCCGTGAAGCTCTTCGGCGAGCTGGAGTTCTGGTTCTCCATGGTCAAGGTCACCGCCATCGTCGGCATGATCCTGATCTGCGCCGGCATCCTCACCATCGGCTTCTCCGACGCCGCGGACACCGCCACCGTCTCCAACCTGTGGAACGACGGCGGCTTCTTCCCCAAGGGCATCGGCGGCACGCTGATGACCCTGCAGATCGTCATGTTCGCCTTCCTCGCCGTCGAGCTGGTCGGCGTCACCGCCGGCGAGTCCAAGGACCCCGAGAAGACCCTGCCCAAGGCCATCAACACCGTGCCGTGGCGCATCGCCGTCTTCTACGTCGGCGCGCTGATCATGATCCTGTCGGTCGTCCCGTGGCACGAGTTCCAGCCCGGCGTCAGCCCCTTCGTCGCCGCCTTCGAGAAGATGGGCCTCGGCGTCGGCGCCGCCATCGTCAACTTCGTCGTCCTGACCGCGGCCCTGTCCTCCTGCAACTCGGGCATGTACTCCACCGGCCGCATGCTGCGCGACCTCGCCCTCAACGGCCAGGGCCCGAAGTTCTTCACCAAGCTCACCAAGAGCGGCACCCCGCTGATCGGCACCACCTTCTCGGCGGGCCTGATGCTCGTCGGCGTCTGGATCAACTACGTGGCCCCCGGCAAGGCCTTCGACTACGTCGTCTCCTTCGCCACCATCTCCGGCATGTGGGCCTGGATCATGATCCTGGTCTGCCAGATCCGCTACCGCGCCGCCTCCGACCGCGGCGACCTGCCCAAGTCCCCGTTCCGCGCCCCCGGCGCCCCGTTCACGAGCTACTTCGCCCTGGCCTTCATCGGCATGGTCATCGTGATGATGGGCGTCGACAAGGACGCCCGGGTCTCGCTCTACTGCGCCCCGCTGTGGGGTCTGCTGCTGGGCGTCTCCTACCTGGTGATGAAGTCCCGCGACCCGCGCGGCGCCGCCTTCACCAAGGCCTCGTAGGGGCCTTCCCGAACCGTGGGTCCCGGCCGCCTGTCACGGCCGGGAACCGCGCGGCTTTCCGGCGCGATCCCTTGCGCACAGGGGCTCGCGTCCACCATTCGGGCCCTCGCGTACCAGTCCTCGGTACGCGAGGGCCCGTCTGCTTATCCTGTCGCTCATGCTGACCATCACCCAGGCCCTCCACGACCAGATCGTCGCGCACGCCCGTCAGGACCACCCCGACGAGGCCTGCGGCGTGGTGGCCGGCCCGGCGGGCACGGACCGCCCGGAGCGGTTCGTACCGATGCTGAACGCGGCCCGTTCGCCCACGTTCTACGAGTTCGACTCGAAGGACCTGCTCAAGCTCTACCGCGACCTGGACGACCGGGACGAAGAACCCGTCATCGTCTACCACTCGCACACCGCGACCGAGGCCTACCCCTCGCGCACGGACGTCACGTACGCGAACGAGCCCGGCGCCCACTACGTGCTGGTCTCCACCGCCGACAAGGACGGCCTCGGGGACTTCCAGTTCCGGTCGTACCGGATCGTCGAAGGCGTGATCACGGAGGAAGAAGTGCAGGTCGTAGCGGCCTATTGAGGCACCGGCACAGGGCTACTTCTCAGTATGTGAGCGATATCCGTCCACGATGCGGGATCACACTCCAAACCAGGGACCGGGAATCGTTAACATGACCGCATGGTTTCCCACGACGTGAGCATCGAGACGCCCGGCAGGCTGCTGCTCGTGGCGCGGCTGCACGTCGACCTGTGCCGCCTCGCCAGCGCCATCTGTACTGCCGCCTGAGCCCCACCGGCCCCCTCGCGGGGCCGCACGCTCACGCCCGCTCCGCTTCGCCCGCCTTCCCTTCACCATCCTGACTGGAGCCCGCCATGGCCATCGAGGTCCGCATCCCCACCATCCTCCGCACCTACACCAACGGCGAGAAGGCCGTCACGGGCGCGGGTGCGACGCTCTCCGAGCTGTTCTCCGACCTGGAGACCCGCCACAAGGGCATCCAGGAGCGCATCATCGACGAGGCCAAGGGCGGCGAGCTGCGCCGCTTCGTCAACGTCTACCTCAACGACGAGGACGTCCGCTTCCTCGACGGCATCTCCACCGCGCTCAAGGACGGCGACAACGTCACCATCCTCCCGGCCGTAGCCGGCGGATCGAAGTAATGCGCTACGACTCCCCCCTGGCCGCGGTCGGCAACACGCCGCTGGTACGCCTGCCCCGGCTCTCGCCCTCGGACGACGTCCGCATCTGGGCGAAGCTGGAGGACCGCAACCCGACCGGCTCGATCAAGGACCGCCCCGCGCTCCACATGGTCGAGCAGGCCGAGAAGGACGGCCGGCTGTACCCCGGCTGCACGATCCTGGAGCCCACCTCGGGCAACACGGGCATCTCCCTCGCGATGGCCGCGAAGCTCAAGGGCTACAAGATCGTGTGCGTCATGCCGGAGAACACCTCTCAGGAACGGCGCGACCTGCTGGCCATGTGGGGAGCCGAGATCATCCCGTCGCCGGCGGCGGGCGGCTCGAACACGGCCGTCCGCGTCGCGAAGGAACTGGCGGAGCAGAACCCCTCCTGGGTGATGCTCTACCAGTACGGCAACCCCGACAACGCGGGCGCCCACTACGCCACGACCGGCCCGGAGATCCTCGCGGACCTCCCCTCGATCACCCACTTCGTGGCGGGCCTGGGCACCACCGGCACCCTCATGGGCGTGGGCCGCTACCTGCGCGAACACGTCCCCGGCGTCAAGATCGTCGCGGCGGAACCGCGCTACGACGACCTCGTCTACGGCCTGCGCAACCTCGACGAGGGCTTCGTCCCCGAGCTCTATGACGCCTCGGTCCTGACGACCCGCTTCTCGGTCGGCTCGGCGGACGCGGTCACCCGCACCCGCGAGCTCCTCCAGCAGGAGGGCATCTTCGCGGGCGTCTCCACGGGCGCGGCCCTGCACGCGGCGATCGGCGTAGGCCGCAAGGCTGTCGCGGCGGGCGAGACGGCCGACATCGTCTTCGTCGTGGCCGACGGCGGCTGGAAGTACCTCTCGACGGGCGTCTACACGGCGGCCACCACGGAAGAAGCCATCGAAGTCCTCCAGGGCCAACTCTGGGCGTAGCCCCCGACGGCGGAGGCGATCCGACTCCACCCCGGCCCCGCTGGCCCGGGTGCCGCTGCACGGCGAGGAGTCCCGGGTGCGGCGCCGTTGCCGGGGGCCAGCCCCCGGACCCCTGCTCCTCAAACGCCGGAGGGGCTGGATTCTGCCCGGTCGGGGCTGGATTGCCCGCAGGGCAATTCCAGCCCCGACGGCGTTTGAGGAGCAGGGGTCCGGGGCGGAGCCAGGGGGTCCGGGCGCAGCCCGGGCCCCTTTCCTTCAGCCCGTCCGGCGTGTGCGGACCGGGGTCAGGGCGGAGCCCTGCGCCACACCCAGCCCCGCCGGCGTTTGAGGCGCGGGTCCGGGCAGAGCCCGGGGAACGGTGGAAGGGCGGGTAGGGGACTTCGCCCCGCAAGGCCGACCCACCCGCACCCGCCCACCGGCCCCGCCCCGGGACGGCAGTGGCGGGCACGCCGACCAACCACCGCCGGACGGAGTCCGGCGCAGCGGCGCGAAGCCGGTAAGGCCCGCCAGGGCCGCACCGCGCGAGCGGCGCGTCAAGAAGGGGCCCGCTTCAGCCGGACGACCCGGGTCCTCCCAGCCCCCCGAGCCCCTTCACCTCGTCCCACACCGCCGGATCCACCTTCCCCAGCGGCCGTGCCCGCGCGAACTCCCATACCGACACCTCCACGACCCGGTCCGCCTCCAGGAACCCGCCCCGCGCCCCCACCACCCCCGGCGGCAGCGGGATCACCCCGGCGCTCCGGTCGTCGTACTTCCCGGTGATCCTCGCGATCCGCGCCCGGTGGCCCCGTACGCCCAGCACCAGGACGGGGCGTCCGTCCTCCAGGGACCACAGCTCACCGGCCTCGGGCCGCGGCAGCGGTCCCGGTCCGTGCGGCGGATCGGCGGCCCGCCGTACCCGCCGGGGGAGGAGCACCAGCAGGATCACGACCACCACCGCGGCGACCGCCGGCCACCAGGACGTGTCCATACTCCGACCGTAGTCCTGCCCGGCGCCCCCGGCATGGCGGCAGCACCCCGGCGGCCGCACCGCAACACCATGCCGAACGGCAACCCGAGTCCGCCCCGTCGCTCCCCCGGGTGACAGCTCAGGTGATTCGCCCCACAACGGCCTGCCGCGGAGGAGCGACCGGGCGTTTCGCGCCTTACGCTCGACCCACGCACGGCCCGCATTCCGTCCACGGACCGTCCACGGAGGTTCACGCTCCATGAAGCTCACCGTCGTCGGCTGTTCGGGCTCGTTCCCGTCCGCGGAATCGGCCTGTTCGAGCTACCTCGTCGAGGCCGACGGCTTCCGGCTGCTCCTCGACATGGGCAACGGCTCCCTCGGCGAGCTCCAGCGGCACATCGGGCTCTACGATCTCGACGCGATCTTCCTCAGCCACCTGCACGCCGATCACTGCATCGACATGTGCGCCTACTTCGTCGCCCGCTTCTACCGCCACGAGGGCGGCCGCTGCGGAACCATCCCCGTCTACGGCCCCGAGGGCACCGAGAAGCGCCTCTCCACCGCCTACGAGGACGTCCCCGACGAGCGTTCCATGAGCGAGGTCTTCGACTTCCGGACCCTGAAGTCCGGCACCTTCGAGATCGGCCCGTTCCAGGTCCGCACCGAGAAGGTCTGCCATCCCGTCGAGTCCTACGGGATCCGCGTCGAGCACGGCGGCCGCTCGCTCACGTACTCCGGCGACACCGGCGTCTGCCCCGAGCTGGGCCTGCTCACCGAGGACACCGACCTGTTCCTGTGCGAGGCCTCCTTCACGCACGGCAAGGAGGACATCCCGGACCTCCACCTCAACGGCCGCGAGGCCGGCGAGTTTGCCCGCGCCGGCCGCGCCGGGCGGCTCGTCCTGACGCACATCCCGCCGTGGACCGACGCCGAACGCAACCTGGCCGACGCCCGCGCGGTCTACGACGGCCCGGTGGAGCTGGCGTACACGGGCGCGGTGTACGAGGTCTAGCCGACGCTCCACGACGAAGCCCCCGCCCTCCCTTCCGGGAGAGCGGGGGCTTTCGCGTGGTGTGGGGCGGGAGACCTACTTGGCCTCGGCCTTCTCCATCTCGGCGAGCTCCTCGTCGGACTCGCGGCCCGGCGTCGGAAGGTTGAACTTGGTGATCGCGAAGCGGAAGCCGAAGTAGTAGACCGCCGCGAAGACCAGGCCGATCGGAAGGATCAGCCAGGGCGAGGTGGCCTTGTTCCAGCCGAGGCCGAGGTCGATCAGGCCGGCGGAGAAGGTGAAGCCGGCGTGGACCCCGAGTGCCCAGGTGACGGCCATGGACACGGCCGTCAGCACCGCGTGGATGGCGTACAGCACCGGCGCGATGAACATGAAGGAGAACTCGATCGGCTCGGTGACACCCGTGACGAACGAGGTGAGGGCGAGCGAGACCATCATGCCGGTGACCGCCTTGCGGCGCTCCGGACGGGCGCTGTGGGCGATGGCCAGGGCGGCGGCCGGGAGGCCGAACATCATGATCGGGAAGAAGCCGGTCATGAACATGCCCGCGTCCGGGTCACCGGCGAAGAAGCGGGTGAGGTCACCGTGGACGACCGCGCCGGTGGCGTCGGTGAAGTCACCGATCTGGAACCAGGCGACGGCGTTGACGAACTGGTGCATGCCGATCGGGATCAGCGCGCGGTTGATGAGGCCGAAGAGGCCGGCGCCGACGGAGCCGAGGCCCGTCATCCACTCGCCGAAGTTGGAGATGACCTCGCCGATCGGCTCCCAGGCCAGACCGAAGAAGACACCGACGAGGACGCCGACGAAGGCCATGATGATCGGGACCAGGCGGCGGCCGTTGAAGAAGCCGAGCCAGTCCACGAGCTTGGTGCGGTGGTAGCGCTGCCACAGGACCGCGGCGAGCAGACCCATGATGATGCCGCCGAGGACACCCGGGTTGTTGTACGTCGCGGCGACGTCCACACCCTTGTTCTCGGTGGTGTTGACGATCGCCTCGGTCACCGGGAACGCGGTGAGCACGTTCTTGTAGACGAGGAAGCCGACGAGGGCCGCGAGGGCGGTGGAGCCGTCGGCCTTCTTGGCGAAGCCGATCGCGACACCGATGCAGAAGAGCAGCGGCAGGTTGGCGAAGACGGCGTCACCGGCGGTGGCGAACACCGTGGCGACCTTGCCCCAGCCGAGGCCGTCCTTGCCGAAGACGTCGGGCTGGCCGAGGCGCAGCAGGATACCTGCGGCCGGCAGGACGGCGATCGGCAGCTGAAGGCTGCGGCCGACCTTCTGCAGACCCTGGATCAGGCCGGAGCCCCGCTTCTTGGCGGGAGCGGCGGTGGCCGTACTCATCAACTTCCTCCAGTGGACAAGACGCTGCCTGGGGACATGGAAAAGGGGGGTGGCGGCGTCTCAAGGAAAGGGGAGGACCCCGGGCCGAAAGGCCTACGTGGTCTACACCACTCAGTGGTGTAGACCAGTTGTAGCACGGTGAGGTCCGCGTAAGGAACCCACCAATTCCGTGGTGGAAGACACACCGGGACATACATGGCAAAGGCCTCCGGACCCTGTGGGTCCGGAGGCCTTCGTCTCGTATGTGGCTGTTCTGACCAGGGCTTATGGCATCGCCCCGGGGGGCTTTCGGTGGCCCCCGAGAGGACGTTCGAGAGTCCCCGGGAGGGGCCCTCAGCGGGTCCGGGCGGGACCTTCGCCGGGGTTCAGGGGTGCTCCGGACCCCTTCCGGACCGCGCCGCGCAAGGGCCGGAAGTCCCTGCGGGGCTCACGCCTTGGTGTTCTCCGCCTGCATCACCGCGATCTCCTCGTCCGACTCCCGGCCGGGCGTCTTGATGTCCCACTTGGTGATCGCGAAGCGGAAGATGCCGTAGTAGACGACCGCGAAGCAGAGGCCGATCGGAATGATCAGCCAGGGCTTCGTCGCCAGGCTCCAGTTGATGCCGTAGTCGATCAGGCCGGCCGAGAAGCTGAAGCCGTCCTTGACCCCGAACGCCCAGGTCACCGCCATCGACACACCCGTGAGCACGGCGTGCACCGCGTACAGCATCGGCGCCAGGAAGAGGAACGAGTACTCCAGCGGCTCCGTGATGCCGGTGACGAAGGAGGTCAGGCCCACCGACAGCATCAGACCGCCGACCTCCTTGCGCCGGGCAGGCTTCGCGCAGTGTGTGATCGCCAGCGCCGCCGCCGGGAGGGCGAACATCATGATCGGGAAGAAGCCCGTGAGGAACTGGCCGGCGTTCGGGTCTCCCGCCAGGAACATCGGGATGTCACCGTGGACCGTCTGCCCGTCCGGCTTGGTGTAGCTGCCGAACTGGAACCACACCGGCACGTTCAGGAACTGGTGCAGGCCGATCACCAGCAGCGCGCGGTTCGCGACGCCGAAGATGCCGGCGCCCAACGACCCCAGGCTGATCAGCCAGTCCGAGAAGCTCTCCAGCGCGTCGCCGATCGGCGGCCAGATCAACAGACAGAGGACGGCGAAGGCGATCGCCACGAAGGTCATGATGATCGGGACCAGGCGGCGGCCGTTGAAGAAGCCGAGCCAGTCCACCAGCTTGACGCGGTGGAAGCGCTGCCAGAACCAGGCGGCCAGCAGGCCCATGACGATGCCGCCGAACACCCCCGGGTTCTGGAAGGTGTACTCGGCGAAGGTCTGGTCGGGCCCCAGGCAGCCACCGCCGATGTCCTTCGTCCCCGTCGGGCAGTCCTTGGGGAAGACGCGCAGCACGCTGCGGTAGACGAGGAAGCCGACCACCGCCGCGAGCGCGGTCGAACCGTCCGCCTTCTTGGCCATGCCGATCGCGACGCCGATGCAGAAGAGCAGGGGCAGGCCGAGGTCGGCGTTGAGCAGGGCGCCGCCCGCGGCGGCCATGACCTTGGCGACGGTCGTCCAGCCCAGGCCGTCCTTGCCGAGGAAGTCGTCCTGGCCGAACCGATTCAGGATGCCGGCCGCCGGCAGTACGGCGATCGGCAGCTGAAGGCTCCGGCCCATCTTCTGCAGCCCTTGGAACAAGCCGTTCCACCACTTCGGCTGTGGCACTGCTGCGGCGCTGCTCGCGCTCATCCGCGTCCTCCCTGACCGGCCCGTTTTTGGCAGTCGCGACACTTGCGGCACACTGGTGTAGACCACTCGTGTTGCGATCGCATTTCACCCGCCTCAGGGCAGGTTGGTGCTGATCGTCATCATTCGGCAGATACCGGGCATGTGCCCGCGTAGCTGGGCCAATCGTGGGCTACCGTGACGAAGCGGACCGCCTTGGTTGGTCGGTCGGTCGGGCGGCAGGCGTACCCACAGGCGCCGGACGCCGGATGTCAGTCGGACTCGTTCTTCGTAGAACTCAGGGAGAAACACATGGCCACCAAGGCTGAGAAGATCGTCGCCGGGCTCGGCGGCATCGAGAACATCGAAGAGGTCGAGGGCTGCATCACCCGCCTGCGCACCGAGGTCATCGACCCGAGCAAGGTCGACGAGGCCGCACTGAAGGCCGCCGGCGCCCACGGCGTCGTCAAGATGGGCACCGCGATCCAGGTCGTCATCGGCACCGACGCCGACCCGATCGCCGCCGACATCGAAGACATGATGTGAGCTGAGCCCACCGGCTCCCGCGCGCGCCCCGCGCGCACCCGTACGTACGACAGGACCCCGACCGGACGCACCCGGACGGGGTCTTCTCGTTCCCGTGCACCGGCTAGGCTCGGTGCCATGTCTCGCATCGACGGCCGTACGCCCGAACAGCTCCGCCCGGTCACCATCGAGCGCGGATGGAGCAAGCACGCAGAGGGCTCCGTCCTCGTCTCCTTCGGAGACACCAAGGTCTTCTGCACCGCCTCCTTCAGCGAAGGCGTCCCGCGCTGGCGCAAGGGCAGCGGCGAAGGCTGGGTCACCTCCGAGTACTCGATGCTGCCCCGCGCCACGAACACCCGCGGCGACCGCGAATCCGTACGCGGCAAGATCGGCGGCCGCACCCACGAGATCTCCCGCCTGATCGGCCGCTCGCTGCGCGCCGTCATCGACTACAAGGCCCTCGGCGAGAACACCATCGTCCTGGACTGCGACGTCCTCCAGGCCGACGGCGGCACCCGCACCGCGGCCATCACCGGCGCCTACGTGGCCCTGGCCGACGCCATCTCCTGGGGCCAGGGCAAGAAGCTCATCAAGGCCGGCCGCAAGCCCCTGACCGGCACCGTCGCGGCCGTCAGCGTCGGCATCGTCGACGGCGTCCCGCTCCTCGACCTCTGCTACGAGGAAGACGTGCGCGCCGAGACGGACATGAACGTGGTCTGCACCGGCGACGGCCGCTTCGTCGAGGTCCAGGGCACGGCCGAGGGCGAGCCCTTCGACCGCAAGGAACTCAACGCCCTCCTCGATCTGGCCGCCGGCGGCTGCGCCGACCTGGAAGCCCTCCAGCTCGGCGCCCTGGAGCTCACGCTCTAGGACTACTGGCAACCGCGCGGCCCGTCCGTGCGTCTCTCGGGGTACGGGTGCACGGCGTCGAAGCCGTGCGCCCGTCCACGTACCTGCATGTTGTGCATCCGCACCATCCTCCTGGGGGCCGAAGTGAAGTCGAAGCACCGCCTGGCAGCCATCGCTCTGACGGCAGCGCTCGCCATACCCGCGATCACCTCCTGCGACGCGATCTCGACCGCGATGGACTGCGCGAGCACGGCGGTCGCCATCACGGACGGCGCCAACGACCTCCAGCAGGCCGTCTCGCAGGCCGGCAACAGCCCGCAGGACGCCCAGAACGCGCTCAACGCGATCGAGGCCAACCTGAAGAAGGTCGGCGACCAGACGGACAACGCCGACCTGAGCAAGGCCATTTCCTCGATGAACACGGCCGTCCAGAACGTCCGCACCTCCATCGAGAGCGGCACCACGACCCCCGACGTCACGCCGGTCGCGGACGCGGCGAAGGAAATCTCGAAGGTCTGCACCCCGGGCTGAGCCCGCGTCCCGGAGGCCGGCGGGCGGCCCGGATAATGGCCGTATGACCTCCACGCAGCCCAGCCGCCTGATCCTCGCCACGCGCAACGCGGGCAAGGTCACGGAGCTCCACGCCATCCTGTCCGCCGCCGGCCTGCCGCACGAGCTGGTCGGCGCGGACGCGTACCCGGAGATCCCGGACGTCAAGGAAACCGGCGTCACCTTCGCCGAGAACGCCCTCCTCAAGGCCCACGCCCTGGCCCAGGCCACCGGCCTGCCGGCCGTCGCGGACGACTCGGGCCTCTGCGTGGACGTCCTGAACGGCGCCCCGGGCATCTTCTCGGCCCGCTGGGCCGGCTCCCACGGCGACGATGCCGCCAACCTGGCGCTCCTCCTGGCCCAACTCGGCGACATCGACGACGCCCACCGCGGCGCCCACTTCTTCTGCGCGGCCGCCCTCGCCCTCCCCGACGGCACGGAGCGCGTGGTCGAAGGCCGCCTCCTGGGCACCCTGCGCCACACCCCGTCGGGCACGGGCGGCTTCGGCTACGACCCGATCCTCCAGCCCCTGGGCGAGTCCCGCACCTGCGCGGAACTCACCCCGTCGGAAAAGAACGCCATCTCCCACCGAGGCCAGGCCTTCCGCGCCCTGGTCCCGGTGGTCAGGGAACTGCTGGGCTGACGCCGCCCGGACAACGCCGAAGGCCCCTACGCGGCTGCGTAGGGGCCTTCGTGTAGGTGCGGTCGGAGGGACTCGAACCCTCAAGGGATTTCTCCCACAACTACCTAAAAGTTGCGTGTAGGCCAATTCCACCACGACCGCGACTAACCGGTCAATTCGGGCATCAGGCTTGGCCGGCTGCGGCTAGTGTACGACTGCCTGGCTCCGGCGGGCGACAGCATTGCGGCCACGGCCCCCGCGGCACCAGGTGTCGGTCAGCGCATGGCAGTTGGGGCACAGGTAGCGGAGGTTTTCGCGCCGGTTGTCGCGCCAGTCCCCGTTGATGTGGTCGATGTGGAGCGTGATCGGCTGCCCTAGCCATTCGCCAGGGTTCCCGCAGTTCGCGCAGGTGCACGGAACTCCGACCTCCTGGAGTGCGCGGTGGAGGCGGGGTCGGTTGAGCCGGGCGGACCCCTCTGGGAGGACGTTGAGGGTGTCGGGTGCGACGGCTCTCGGTGTCACCACTATGCCGGACGCCCAGGGGCGCCGCTTGAAGTGATCGACGTCGAGCCCGAGTTGGGCGACGCGTCGGCGTACCCTGCGGTGATTGACGTCGTTGACTTCGAGACCGAGGGTGCGCATGAGGTCCGCGTAGCTGTCCGCCTTCGGCGTGGCGGAGCGCAGGAGTTCCTCGGGAATGGTCAGCCGGGAGTTGCGGAAATGTGTGGTGTCGATGCCGTAGGCCCGGAGCATTCTCCCGAGAACGGATCGGGACCGGCTGTCGTCGGCGATGCCCAGTGCGCGAGCCGTCCCGCGGGTGCTGTCAGCGACGGCAGCCGCTTCGGCGATCTCTGTGGAGGTGAACGGCAGCTCGATCACCTCACGCCTCATGCCTACGAAGTGGCTCGTGTCGATGCCCGCTGCCGTCATGCGTCGGACGATGTGCGACAGGGCGCCGGTGGCAGGGCGTATGCCGAGCTTGAGGGCCACCTCGCGCAGTGTGCTGGATGACGCGGCGGCCGCTGCTATCGCCTCGTCCGGGTACTTGCGCCACGGGCTGCGCTTCGTGAAGTGGCTGCTATCGATCCCGAAGAGGGCGACTCTCTCTTGGAGCATGCGGCGCTGCCCGCCGCTCTCCTTGAGGTGGAGTCGCCGCATCAGGTCGGCCCAGCCCTTCGAGTCGGCGACGGCGGCGGTCAGTGTGTCTCGGTCGTACGGGTCGGCCATGGTCCCCTCCGGTTCGGCCGCGCGTTCGCAGCCTCGTACGGAGCAACGGACCGATAGTCGGACAGTTACGGCTGGATTCGTCCGACAAGCAGCGCGGCCCGCACCGTTTGTGGGGTGCGGGCCGTTCCGGAAGCAGGGGGCGTGTCAGATGCCCAGGTCCTTGATGATCTTGGCTACGTGGCCCGTGGCCTTGACGTTGTAGAGGGCGCGTTCGACCTTGCCCTCCTCGTCGACGATCACCGTGGAGCGGATGACCCCGGTGACGGTCTTGCCGTACAGCTTCTTCTCGCCGTACGCGCCGTACGCCGTCAGGGTCTCCTTCTCCGGGTCGCTGACCAGGGTGACCTTCAGGTGCTCCTGCTCGCGGAACTTCGCCAGCTTCTCCGGCTTGTCCGGGGAGACGCCGATGACGTCGTAGCCGGCCGTGGCCAGGACGGCCAGGTTGTCCGTGAAGTCGCAGGCCTGCTTGGTGCAGCCCGGCGTCAGGGCGGTCGGGTAGAAGTACACGATGACTTTGCGGCCCTTGTGGTCGGCGAGCGAGATCTCGTTGCCGTCCGCGTCGGGCAGGGTGAAGGCGGGGGCGATGTCGCCCGGCTCAAGTCGCTCGCTCATTCTCAACAGTCTCCTCAAGAGGGGATCGGTACGGTGTCGAGACTAAGCTGCTGACAGACTGTTCATGGTGGGCTACACCCGCCGAGGGACCGACCACGACGACGGAGGCAGCGCGGTGCCGGAAGCCAGGACCCCCGCACAGATCGAGGCGGACATCGTCCGCCGCCGCGAGCAGCTCGCCGAGGCGCTCGACGAGATCGGGGTGCGCATGCACCCCAAGACGATCGTCGGGGACGCCAAGGCGAAGATGGTCAGCAACGTCGACCACGTCGTCGGCCGTGCGGTGGCGACCGTGAACCGCCTCGTCACCGACGCCCGCGACGGACTGCGCCACGACGACGGCGCCCCGCGCGTCGAGCGGATCGTGCCGGTCGCGCTGCTCGCGGCCGGTGTCGTCGGCCTGCTGGTGATGTCGGCGCGACGAAAGCGCTGATGACCCTGGGGGGTGCGGGGCGGGTGTGGACGGGTAGGTTCGGGGCGTGAGCGAGAACACCACCACCCACGACAAGCTGCCCATCCGCATGCTGCACGACCGCGTGCTCGTGAAATCCGATTCGCCGGAGGGTGAGCGCCGCTCGGGCGGCGGCATCCTGATTCCGGCGACGGCCGCGGTGGGCAAGCGGCTGGCCTGGGCCGAGGTGGTCGCGGTCGGGCAGAACGTACGGACCGTCGAGCCGGGGGACCGGGTGCTGTACGACCCCGAGGAGCGGGCCGAGGTGGAGGTGCGCGGGGCGACGTACCTGCTGATGCGGGAGCGGGACCTGCACGCCGTGGCCGCCGAGCGGCTGGAGGGGTCGGAAGACTCCACGGGGCTCTATCTCTAGCCCCCAGAGATGTGGGAAAGGGCCGGTGACCCTCGTCACCGGCCCTTTTCGTTCGGTTTTGCTACGGTGGTGGGGAACCCCCGACGAGACGCGCCGTACCGGGTCGCCCTTGGCCAGTGGCCAGTGGCTGCATGACAAGACGACGCACCCCGTTCCGCTCTCGTTCCGGAGGTGCCTGTCATGGCCTGGGTTCTGCTTCTTCTCGCCGGTCTGCTCGAAGTCGGCTGGTCGATCGGTATGAAGTTCACCGAGGGGTTCACGCGGCTGTGGCCGAGCGTGTTCACCGGTGCCGGCATCGTGGCGAGCATGGTGCTGCTGTCGTACGCCGCCAAGACCCTGCCGATCGGTACGGCGTACGGCGTCTGGGTCGGCATCGGTGCGGCCGGGGCGGCGGTGCTCGGTATGGCGGTGCTGGGTGAGCCCGTCACCGCCGCCCGGATCTTCTTCATCTGTCTGCTGCTGGTCGCCGTGGTGGGGCTGAAGGCGACCTCCGGTCACTGAGGGGTGACCGGGGAGCTACTCCAGTAGGTCCGCCGGTGGGCGCAGGCCCTCGGTGGCGCCGCCTTGGGTGCCCGTCGTGGCGCCGCCGTCGGTCTCGCCTCCGGTGGTTTCGCCTCCGGTGGTCTGGCCGCCCGTGGTTTGCCCCCCGGTGGTCTGGCCCCCGGTGGTTTGGCCGCCCGTGGTCTGGCCCCCGTTCGTCTGACCCCCGTTCGTCTGGCCTCCCGTGTTCTGTCCGCCCGTCGTCTGGCCCCCGTTCGTCTGCCCGCCCGTCGACGGGGTCCGGGTCGGGCGGCCCGGCCGGCCGGTGGGGCGGTCGCCCGGGGTTTCCTCCTGGGAGGGGGTCGGGTCCGTGTTCACGGGCGGGGGCACAGGGGGCTGGTTCGCGCCCGGCATGAGTTCCAGGTCGAACTCCACGGGGTCGCTGTCCGCCAGGGCCGTCCTCGTGTACTGGGCCCAGATCCGGGCCGGGTAGCCGCCGCCCCCGATGCGGGCCTCGCCCAGGGCTCCGTAGAGGGATTCCAGGGAGCCGGTGTCCGGGTCCTGGCCCATCATCGACACGACGGTGACCAGGTTCGGGGTGTACGCCGCGAACCAGGCCGAGCGGTCCAGTTCGGCGGTGCCCGTCTTGCCGGCGGCCGGGTGGCCGGCGGCGAGCGCGGCGGTGCCGGTGCCGTTGTCCACGACGCTGACCAGCATGGACGTGGTGGTGTCGGCGGCTTCGCGGCTGACCGCCTGGGCGGGGTCGCGTGCCGGGAGCGCGATGGTGTCGCCCCCCTTGGTGATCTTCTCGACGAAGGTGTGCGGGGTGCGGCGGCCGTGGGCGGCGAGGGTCGCGTAGGCCTGGGTCATGTCCAGGACGCTGGCCTGCATGGTGCCCAGCGCCATGGCCGGTCCCGGGTCGAAGTTCGGGGTGTTCTCGGGGATGCCGAGGGCGATGGCGGTCTGCTTGACCTTGTCGGTGCCGACGTCGACGACCATCTGGGCGAAGACGGTGTTGACGGAGAGGTCGGTGGCGGTGTTGACGGTGATGTTCCCGTAGCTGACCTGCCCCTCGTTCTCCGGCGCGTAGGGGATGCGGGTGCCGACGACGCGCCGCTTGTTGTCGCCGTTGTAGATCGTGTACGGGGTGATCGTGCGGCCGTCCTGGGTGTGCGAGTCGTTCTGCACGGCGGAGGCGAAGACGAACGGCTTGAAGGTGGAGGCCACTTGGTAGTCGTGCCGGGTGGCGTTGTTGACGAACTGCTTGGTGTAGTCGATGCCGCCGTACATGGCGACGACCTTGCCGGTGCCCGGGTCGATGGAGACGGCTCCGGTGCGCACGACGCGGTCGGCCTTGCGCTGACCGGGGTCGAGCTTGCTGACCATCTTGTCGTTGACGGCGTCGACCATGGCGGTCTGGCGGGTCTTGTCGATGGTCGTGGTGATGCGGTAGCCGCCCTCGGCGAGGGTCTTGTCGTCGAGGATCTTGTTCGCGGCGATGTACTCCTTGATGGCCTCGACGAGGTAACCGCGCTGTCCGGAGAGGCCGGCGGCCGGGCGGACCTTGCCGGGCTCGGGGAACTGGGCGGCGGCGCGTTCGGCGGGGGTCATCCAGCCCTTCTTGACCATGCCGTCGAGCACGTAGTTCCAGCGGGCGAGGGCGCGGCCGCGGCTCTGGGGGTGGGCGACGACGTCGAAGGCACTGGGGGAGTTGAGGAGGGTGGCGAGGTAGGCGCCCTCGGTGGTGGTGAGCTTGCCGACGTCCTTGCCGTAGTAGGCCTGGGAGGCGGCCTGGATGCCGTAGGCGTTGCGGCCGAAGTAGCTGGTGTTCAGGTACCCCTCGAGGATGTAGTTCTTCGACTTCTCACGACCGAGCTTGATCGCGATGAAGAACTCCTTCACCTTCCGCTTGATCGTCTGTTCCTGGCCCAGGTAGTAGTTCTTGACGTACTGCTGGGTGATGGTCGATCCGGACTGGGTGCCCTTGCCGGTCGCGGTGTTCCAGGCGGCGCGCAGCATCGCGGCGGGGTCCACCGCCCGTTCGGAGTGGAAGTCGCGGTCCTCGGCGGCGAGTACGGCTTCCTGGACGGTGAGGGGGATCTGGGAGAGCGGCACGTTGACGCGGTTGACCTCGCCGTCCCGGGCGAGCTGGGTGCCGTCGGTGTAGAGGTAGACGTTGGACTGTGCCGTGGCTGCCGCGTTGGCGGGCGGGATGTGGACCAGCAGGTAGCCGGCCACGAGGGCGCCGCAGATGAGCAGGGCGAAGAGCAGGAACGCGCCCAGGAGCATGCGCCAGGTGGGGAGGAGGCGGCGCCAGCCGGTGCGCTTGCGCTTGGCCTTCCTGGCCGCTCTGGCTTGCTGTTTGTGTGCCTTCTTCGTGTCCTTGGCCGTGGGTGGTGGTCCGGGTTGCGGGGCCGCTCCGGCGCCGGTGGCCTGCTGCCCGTCGGGGGTGTCGGGGTCGCGAGGCGTCCATCCGGGCGGTGGTGACGGGTCGCTCATCTCCGGGACTCCTCGGCGCCGTACGAAATATCCACATCTGTACCTCATGCTGTCTACCCGATGGCCGCCGGTTCCGCTCCGGACGGGCGTAATTCGTTCGCGTGGATCGCCCCTCCGCACTAAGCTCGCGCGCTTTGGCCGACGTAGGAACGACGCAGCATCGATCCGGGAAACGGAGGGGATGAGGTGCGCCAGCCGATGGCCGGGCGAGCCGGGCTCTACGGGGCGGTCGCGGCCGGGGGCTTTCGCCGGTACGCCACGTACGGGACGGCCACCGCGGCGGGGGTGTTCACCAACACCGTGTTCGGTTTCATCCTGGCCTACACGTACATCGCCCTCTGGGACGAGCGGCCCGGTCTCGGCGGCTACGACCAGTCCGAGGCCCTGACGTTCATGTGGGTCAGTCAGGCGCTCCTCGCCGCGGGGGCGCTGATCGGCGGCGGCTTCCAGGAGGAGTTCCAAGAGCGCGTCCGTACGGGTGACATCGCCGTCGACCTGTACCGTCCGGCCGATCTCCAGGCGTGGTGGCTCGCGGGTGATCTGGGGCGGGCGGGGTTTCAACTCCTGGGCCGTGGCGTAGTGCCGCTGGTGATCGGCGGGCTCGCCTTCCAACTGGCGCTGCCCACCGCTCCGCTGCGCTGGCTGCTCTTTCTGGTGTCCGTGTTCCTCGGGCTGGTGGTGAGCTTCGCCCTGCGCTACCTGCTGGGGCTGGCGGCCTTCTGGCTGATGGACGGGGCCGGGATCAACATGATGGCCACGGTCGTCTCCATCTTCTTCTCCGGGATGCTGCTGCCGCTGACCGTGTTTCCGGGCGGCTTCGGGGAGTTCGTGCGCGTCCTGCCGTGGGCGGCGATGCTGCAGGTGCCGGTGGACGTGCTGCTCGGCGGGGGCGGCGGGGCCGGGCGTACGGCCGGGGCGCTGGGTTTCCAGGCCGCGTGGGCGGTGGTGCTGCTCGGGCTGGGCCGGCTGGTGCAGGCGGCGGCGACGCGGAAGGTGGTGGTCCAGGGTGGCTGAGCGCGTGGTGGAGGGCGGGTCCGGGGTGGCTTCACCGGCCGGACGGGCGGTGGATCCCGGGCTCCTGGTCCCGCGGCGCAGCCGGGTCCTGGAGGGGCTGCGCGGCTACGGGCTGATCGCCGCGATGTGGATCCGGTCGACGATGACGTACCGCACGTCCTTCTTCCTCTCGACCTTCGGCAACGCGGCCATCACGCTGCTGGACTTCGTCGCGATCATGATCATGTTCTCGCACGTCGACGAGCTGGGCGGCTTCTCACTGCCCGAGATCGCCCTGCTGTACGGGTCCTGCTCGGCCTCGCTGGGCCTGGCCGACCTGCTGCTCGGCAACACCGACCGGATCGGCTCCCGGATCCGTGACGGCTCCCTGGACACCATGCTGGTCCGCCCGGTCCCGGTGCTCGCCCAGGTCGCGGCGGACCGCTTCGCGCTGCGCCGACTGGGGCGGATCGCGCAGGGGATCGCGGTGCTGGGGTGGGCCGTATCCGAGCTGGACCAGCTGCACTGGACGGTCGGGAAGGTGCTGATGGTGCCCGTGATGATCACGGCCGGGGCGGCGATCTTCGGCGCGGTGATGGTGGCCGGGGCGGCCTTCCAGTTCCTCGCCGGGGACGCCGCGGAGGTGCAGAACAGCTTCACCTACGGCGGCTGCACCATGCTCCAGTACCCGCCGACCGTCTTCGCGAAGGACCTGCTGCGCGGGGTGACCTTCATCGTGCCGCTCGCCTTCGTCAACTGGCTGCCCGCGCTGTACGTGCTGGGCCGGCCCGATCCGCTGGGGCTGCCGGGGTGGGTGGCGTACGCGAGCCCGCTGGTGGCCTTCGTGGTGTTCCTTCCCGCGTCGCTGGCCTGGCGCGCGGGGGTCCGTTCGTACCGCAGTACGGGGAGCTAGTCGATGCCGGATTCGGATGCGCTGATTTCACTGCACGAGGTCGAGAAGGTCTTCGACGTACGGCGCCGGGTGGGCCTGGTGCGCCGGGAGAAGCGGCAGGTCAGGGCCGTGGACGGGATCAGCTTCGAGGTGGCCCGGGGCGAGATGGTCGGCTACATCGGGCCCAACGGCGCCGGCAAGTCGACCACGATCAAGATGCTGACCGGCATCCTCACGCCGAGCGGCGGCCGGCTGCGGGTCGCCGGCATCGACCCGGCGCGGGAGCGGATGCGCCTGGCGCACCGGATCGGCGTGGTGTTCGGGCAGCGCACGACGCTGTGGTGGGACCTGCCGCTGAAGGACTCGTACGCGCTGATGCGGCGGATGTACCGGATCCCGCCGGCGCGGTTCGCGCAGAACATGGAGCGCTGCGTGGACCGGCTCGACCTCGCCGAACTGCTCGACGTACCCGTACGGCAGCTGTCGCTGGGGCAGCGGATGCGCGGGGACATCGCGGCGGCGCTGCTGCACGACCCCGACGTGCTGTACCTGGACGAGCCGACGATCGGGCTGGACGTGGTGAGCAAGGCGAGCGTACGGGGCTTCCTGCGGCAGCTGAACGAGGAGCTCGGCACGACGGTGCTGCTGACCACGCACGATCTGCAGGACATCGAGCAGCTGTGCGAGCGGGTGATGGTGATCGACCACGGACGGCTGGTGTACGACGGCTCGCTGGGCGGGCTGCACACGGCGGGCGGCGCGGACGGTGCGGCGGCGAGCGAGCGGACGCTGGTGGTGGACCTGGAGCGGGAGCTTCCGCCGATCGAGGTGGCGGGGGCGCGGGTGGTGAAGGTGGAGGGCGCCCGGCAGTGGCTGGCGTTCCCGGCGCGTGCTTCGGCGGCTCCTCTGGTGGCGGCGGTGGCGGCGGAGTATCCGCTGCTGGACCTGTCGGTGCGGGAGCCGGACATCGAGGACGTGATCGCGCGGATGTACGCGGGGCGGGGGTAGGGGGCGGGGGGTAAATCAGGGACAACCCTGAGGAGGAGCGGGGTTCGGGCCGTACCGCTCTCCGGGGTGACTGCATAGGCTGGTCCGCATGAGTGACGAGCGGCCTGAGAAGTCGTTGCCCGAGAAGTCGCGGTCCGAGGAGCCTTCGTCCGCGGAGTCGTCGGGGCCGTCGTCGGCGCCGCTGCCGGAGCTGCGGGCTTCGGACGCCGACCGGGAGCGGGTCGTGGACCGGCTGCGGGACGCCGTCGCCGAGGGCCGGCTCGACATGGACGAGTTCGAGGAGCGGCTGGACGCGGCCTACCGGTCCCGTACGTACGCCGAGCTCGAACCGCTGACGCGGGATCTGCCCGCGCCCGGCGCGACGGCTCCGATCGCGGCCGCCCCGCTGACTCCGGTCGGGCTGACGAAGGCGGTGCCGGCGGGGTCGCAGGCCGCCTGGCCGACCCGGATCGTGGGCGGCGGCGGGGCGGCGGGCGGCCCCGCCATGGCGGTGGCGGTCATGTCGGGCTTCCAGCGCAAGGGCAACTGGACCGTGCCCGCCCGGTTCCACGCGGTGGCGTTCTGGGGCGGCGGCGAGCTGGACCTGCGCGAGGCGAACTTCGCGGAGCGGGAGGTGGTGATCAACTGCGTCGCCATCATGGGCGGCATCCAGATCATCGTGCCGCCGGGCGTCGAGCTCGACGTACGGGGCATCGGCGTGATGGGCGGCTTCGACCAGACCGACAGCCCCGGCCCGGTGGAGCCGGGGGCTCCGCGGGTGGTCGTGACGGGCCTCGCCTTCTGGGGCGGGGTCGAGGTGAAGGTGAAGCCGCCGAAGCAGCGGGCGGTCTCGAAGCAGAAGCCGCGCAAGGAGCTGTAGGGGGAGCTGTAGAAGGAGCTGTAGGGCGACGCGGTCACGGGGCTGCGGTCCACAGCCCGGGGGATCAGTACGGCGCGCCGGGAACTCCCCGGGCGCCCCGGGAGTCGGATGCTATGGAGTCGGACGCTTTGCGGACGAAACCGTCGCCCGGGGGAAGGCAGGAGCACGTGGAGCAGGGCAGCACGACGGCTACGGCGACGGAATCGTCACCACCGTCACCATCGTCACCATCCGCATCGACCGGAGCCGCCGCACGGGGCGGCTTCGTGTTCAGCGAGGCGGACGAGGAGCGCCGGCGCGGCGTCCGCCGGATGAAGCGGACCGCCACCGGCCTGCTGGTCCTGGTCGCGCTGATCTACGTGGCGGCGAAGTGGGCGGAGCACGCGGGCGCGGGCGGCTGGGCCGGGTACGTCGCGGCCGGGGCCGAGGCCGGCATGGTCGGCGCGCTCGCGGACTGGTTCGCCGTCACCGCCCTGTTCCGGCGGCCGCTCGGCCTGCCCATCCCGCACACCGCGATCATCCCGACGAAGAAGGACCAGCTCGGCGTCTCGCTCGGCGAGTTCGTCGGGGAGAACTTCCTCTCCGCCGACGTGGTGCGTACGAGGCTGCACGCCCTCGGCATCGGCGGCCGGCTCGGCGCCTGGCTGGCCGAGCCCGCACACGCCGACCGGGTCACGGCGGAGCTGGCCACCGCCCTGCGCGGGGCGCTGACGGTCCTGCGGGACTCCGATGTACAGGCCGTCGTGGGCGAGGCGATCACGCGGCGGGCCGAGACGGCGGAGATCGCGCCGGGGATCGGCAAGACGCTGGAGAAGGTCGTCGCGGACGGCGGCCACCGCCGGGTCGTGGACCTGGTGTGCGCGCGGGCGTACGACTGGCTGGTCACCCACGCCGAGTCGGTGGAGGCGGCGGTGCAGGGCGGGGCGCCCGGCTGGACCCCGAGGTTCGTGGACCGCAAGATCGGCGACCGCGTCTACAAGGAACTGCTCCGCTTCGTCCAGGAGATGCGGGACATGCCGGAGCACCCGGCGCGCGGGGCGGTGGACCGCTTCCTCGCGGACTTCGCGGCGGACCTCCAGTCGGACACGGAGACGCGGGCGCGGGTGGAGCGCCTGAAGTCGGAGATCTTGCAGCGCGAGGAGATCCAGGACGTGATCGCCTCCACCTGGACGGCGGTCCGCTCGATGATCATCTCGGCGGCGGAAGACGAGCGGAGCGCGCTGCGCCTGCGGGTCCGTTCCTCGCTGATGTCCCTGGGCGCCAGGCTGGCCACGGACGGTCGCCTCCAGGACAAGGTGGAGGGCTGGATCGAGGGCGCGGTGGTCTACGTGGTCACCACGTACCGCACGGAGATCACCTCGCTGATCACGGACACGGTGGCGGGCTGGGACGCGGAGCACACCTCGCGCAAGATCGAGGCCCACATCGGCCGCGACCTCCAGTTCATCCGCATCAACGGCACGGTGGTCGGCGCTTTGGCGGGCCTCCTGATCTACACGCTGTCGCGGGCGGTGGGCGGGTAGCGGCGGGTCAGCCGCGGTCGGCGACGGCCCAGGACGCGGCGGCCATGATGCCGGTGGCCCCGCCGGCCACGCACCTGCTAGTACAGATGTTCTCGTGTGCAGCCATAGTCCAACAGTCGTACGGTGATCGACGTGCAGCTTCGCTACCAGTACCGCGTCTACCCGACGCCCGGTCAGGCACTTCGCGCCCGCCGAGTATTCGGGTGCCGACGTGTGGTCTGGAACGATGCACTGGCGGTCGTCAAGCCGATCAAGGCGTCGAACAAGCTGCTCGGCAGCCCCAAGACCCGGATCGCTGAGGGCCCCTACGGGCAGATCCCGAGGAACCCGGCTCTCTCCCAGAAGCTGGTCACTGTCGGGAAGAAGACCCTGGAGCGTGCGTTCCTGTCGGATGCGCCGGTCGGCGTCCTCCAGCAGACTTTGCGGGATTTCGACAAGGCGTGGGCGGCGCACGAGGACTCCAAGACGGGCAAGCGCAAGGGTCCCAGGGTTGGGCCGCCCCGGTTCAAGACACGGCGCGACAGCCGGCAGACGGCCCGCTTCACCCGCTCCGACCGCTGGTCGATCACCGAGGATGGCCTGCTACGGCTGCCGAAGATTGGTGACATCGAGGTCAAGTGGAGCCGGGATCTGCCATCGGACGCGTCGTCGGTCACCTTGATCAAGGACCGTTCCGACCGGTATTTCGTCTCGTTCGTGGTCGAGTCCGACCCGGCCGCCGACGTTCTTCCGCCCGTGGACGGGGACCAGGGCATCGATCTGGGCCTGACCCGCTTCGCGGTCCTCGCGGACGGCTCTCACATTGCTAGCCCGAAGTACCTGCGCCGGGCGGAGAAGAAGCTGAAGAAGCGGCAGCGGGAACTGTCGCGCAAGGCGAAGGGATCAAGCAACCGGGACAAGGCCCGGATCAAGGTCGCCCGTGCACACGCCACCGTGGCTGATGCGCGCCGCAACTTCCATCACCAGTGGTCTCACAAGCTGACGCGCGAAAACCAAGCCGTCTTCGCGGAGACTCTGAACGTGCGTGGACTGGCGCGTACCCGGCTGGCCAAGAGCGTGCATGATGCGGGCTGGTCACAGTTCCTCATGTTCTGTGAGTACAAGGCGATCCGGCGCGGCCGGTCCTTCGTCAAGGTCGCCCGCGAGTTCCCCAGTTCCCAGATCTGTTCCGCCTGCGGGCACCGGGACGGCCCCAAGCCACTGCATGTCCGGGCGTGGACGTGCCGCAATTGTGGCGCGCGGCATGATCGTGACTGGAACGCAGGCAAGAACATCCATAATTAAGGCCGCCGCGTTCTCGCGGCAATGACACCATCCACCCCCGGACCGGGGGCCTCACGCCGGTAACGGCGCGAGTAAACGCCTGCGGAGTGCGCGTAAGACCAGGCCACGGCCAGGCAGCACATACAACCCCGTCCCATGACGGGAGGAACCAGGAAACACCGTGGTCGTCGCCCACACACGTGAGCGACGACGGACGGAGAGTCGCCCTTGTCCATGGGGCGAGGCGAGGTCAACACAGAGCTCGGTACGTCACGCCCAACCCCACGTCATCAGCCCGTACGCTCGTGCGGCGAGGCTAGCGCGGCCCCTTGACCACCCGTCGGGCCCCCACCGCGCCCAACACCAGTACGGCGCCGCCGATCACCGGATCCGGTACCGCGTCCCGTACACCGCGCGGCAGCACCGCCACCACACCCAACACGAGCAAAAACGCGAGCCCGCACCCGCCGGCGGCCCGAAGCAGTCTGTCCACGCGCTGCTCAACGCGGCCGCCCGGCCGCCCGACACGGACCGTGCCGAGGGGATTTGTCGCACACTCGCCGGATCCGCGCGATGTCTGCTCAGGGAACCCGATGGGCATAAATTCAATCTCCCACCCAAAGGGGCAAACCACCTCGCCCCCTCCCGCCCACCCCGCCCCACTCACCCCTCATCTCACATCAGGAGCCAGGACATCGTGATTTGCTACGGACAGGCCGTCCTCGACCTCGCGGACGAACTGGTCGACGCCTACGCCGACGTCTTCTCCGCCCCGCCGTGGAACGAAGACGAAGAAACCATTCGCCAGTTCGCTACCCGCCTCCCGGCCGACGCCCGGCGCCGTGGTTTCCGTACTGCCTTCATCCAGTCCGCCACCGGCATCGACGGCTTCGCCACGGGCTGGATCACCCCGGCGGCCTTCCCGAAGAACCGCGCGTACGCCCAGGTCGCGGCGCAGCTCGGCTCGGCCCGAGTGAAGGAACTCCTCACCGGGGCGCTGGAGATAGACGAACTCGCGGTACGCCCCTACGCGCGCGGCCGCGGCACCGCCCGGGACCTCCTCACCGAGATCACCACCGACGCCCCGGACCGCCGCGCCTGGCTGCTGACCAGCCGGCTGGCCAAGAACACGGTGGCCACGTACCGCCGCCTGGGCTGGCACGAGGTCACCCCCCTTCCCGGGACGGAGACGGGCGTCATCGTTTTCCTGTCCCCGGACCACCCGAACCGGGCGGCGTAACGGGGACACCCCCTCCAGACCCCCTCAGCACGCAGCGCCGCGCGCGGCACGGGGCAGGCCGCCCCGTCCTTCCGGCCCGGGCCGGCCGGCCCACCCGGCCCTGCCCGCTCGGCCCGGCCCGGCTCCGCTCGGCTCGGCCCGCCTGGTTCGGCCTGCCTGGCCTGCCCGCCTGGCCCGGCCCGCCCGGCTTGGCCCGCTCCGCTCGGCCTGGCTCGGCCCGCTCCGCTCGGCCTGGCTCGGCCCGCCCGGCCCGCCTGGCCCGCCTGGCTCGGCCCGCTCCGTTCTGCCCTGCCCGCCCGGTTCGGTCGGCGCTAGCCTTGCCGCTCTTTCCGGGGCGGCGATCGCTGAGGGGTGCCCCCTGCCGTCGCGGAGCATCTGAGCACGTCCCCTACGCCTGCCCGCCTGCCCGCCTGCCCGCCCGGCTGCCCGCCTGCCCGCCCGGCCGGCTGCCGGAGCTACCGCCCGACCGCCGTACCCACCGACCGGCCGGCTGCCGGAGCTACCGACCGACCGGCCGACTGCCGTACCCGCGGACCGACCCACCGGCCCCCGACCCGGATCCGGGGAGACCCGGGGTCGGGGTCTCGGTCGTGTTCAGGCGGCGCGACGTAACCAGCCCTCCACGCGACCAACAGCCCAACAGCCCTCGCCGCGCGATGCCTCAACGGACGGCGCAGAACACACCTTGAGGGCTCCAGGGGCAACTCCGAAAGATCGCCCGGCGGGGCGTTCGAGCCACTCGGGCGGGGCATACCGCGCCCATGAACCTCACCACACGCACCACGAGCACCACCCACACGGCGACCACCACGCACCCGGCAAGCCGGGCCCACCGGGTGCGGTCCAGGCCCGCCAGCAGGCCAGGACAGGCCTCCCGGGCCACCCCCGATCTCAACTCCACTGCCCGCCGCCAACTCAACCTCGCCACGCGCCACCAACTCACCACCACCGCCGGCGTCCCACCCGGCACGATCACCTCCCGCACCCGCCCGGGAGGGCCCTGGCAGCGACTCCTGCCCCGGGTCTACCTCCTCCAGACCGGCCCCCCGGACCAGCGCCAACGCGCCCTCGCCGCCGTCCTCTACGCCGCCGAGCCCGGCTCCGACACGCTCTCCGGTGACACCGCCGCCCTCACCGGCGGCGCGGCCCTCGCGCTGCTCGGGATCCGCGAAGCCCCGTACACCCCGGCCGACGTCCTGATCCGCGCCCCGCGCAAGCTCACCGGCTCGCCGGAGGTGCGGCCCGTCCCCACCACCCGCTGGCCCCGCACCATCACGGTGTCCGGCATCCCGAGCACCCGTCCGGTGCGCGCGGCCGCGGACTACGCGGCCCGGACCGAGGAGCCGGCGGACCGGATCCGCTCGGTCCTTGCCCAGGTCGTCCAGTCCGGCTGGTGCCACCCGCAGGACCTGCACGCCGAACTCCGCGCCGCCCGCCTCCTGACCCGCCCCGCGATCCGCGCGGCAGCTGCCGAACTCCTCGCCGGAGTCCGCTCGGTGGCCGAGGCCCTGGCCCGCGACACCCTCTCGGCCACGGACCTCCCGACGCCGCTGTGGAACGCCCGCCTCCACACCCCGGACGGCACGTTCCTGGCGAGCCCGGACGCGTACTGGCCCGACGAGGGCGTGGCCCTGGAGATCGACTCGGCGGAGTACCACTACAACCGCGACTCCTGGCACGCCACCCTCCACCGCCGCCTCCGCCTGGAGTCCCACGGCATCCTGGTGGTCAGCGCCACCCCGTCGATGATCCGCGACACCCCCTCGGAAGTCATCGCAGCCCTCCGCACCCTCCTCACCCTGACCACCACCCGCCCCACCCCACCCACGGCCATGGCCCGAGGCCACGTCCAACTGGAGCTTCCTGTGCCCTGACAATGGCGAGGTGGAAGCCCTTGAGAGCACTCCAGGCGACCGTGCTCGCATGAGCCGGCAGAAGAGCAAGGACACCGGGATCGAAATGGCCCTGCGGCGCGCATTGCACGCGTCGGGGTTGCGATACCGGGTGCATCGGCGTCCGGCGAAGGGAGTGCGACGCGAAGCCGACATCGTCTTTGGGCCCACACGGATCGCCGTCTTCGTCGACGGCTGCTTCTGGCACGGATGTCCCGAGCATGTGACGTGGCCTCGGCGAAACGCCGAGTTCTGGCGAGCCAAGATCGAGGGCAACCGGGCGCGCGACCGCGACACCGACGTGCGCCTGGCCGAGTTGGGCTGGTTGTCGCTCCGCGTGTGGGAACACGAGAGCCCCGACGAAGCCGCCCTCCGTATCGCCGCAGCGGTCGCGGGACGGCGGGCAGCTCGAGGCTCCGTATCGCAGTGAGCCGGTCAGCCCGCCCCGTGGCACTCCCCGTAAGGCCGCCCCGATGTGCACCAGCAGGCCGTGGTGCTCGTCGGGGGCCACGGGGTGGCTTTGCCTCGGGCTGCCAGGGTGGTGGCGTATTCCGCCAGGAGGGACGGGGACGAGGGGGAGGTTTTCTCCGAGGCTGCGAAGGCCTCGTACGAGGGGACGCTGGCCGTGACGATGCCGAGGTTCGTCGTGCCCGAGGCGGCCAGGGTGCGGAGGGAGGCTTCCACCTGGGCCAGGTGGGCGTCGTGGGAGGGGTACTCCGCGGACAGGGTGGGGTACGACGTCAGGAGCTCCGCCAGTTCGCGGGCCGGCCAGTGGAGGATCGCCACCGGGAAGGGGCGGGAGAGCGCGGCGCGGCGGTCGCCGAGTTCGGCGCGCAGGCGGGCGATCTCGGCGCGGAGTTCGGCGGGGTCGTCGGAGCCCAGGGCCCAGATGCGCTTGGGGTCGTGGAGCTCGTCCAGCGGGATCGGGCCGATGTGACGGGTGTCCGCGACCATGTCCCAGTCGTCGTGGGGGAGGGCCAGCAGGCGGCGTACGCGGTGGCGGCCCGTGAGGAGCGCGGTCGTGGCCGGGGTGAGGGGGGCGTTGTCCGGGGCCAGGAGGGTGGCCGCCTCCGTGAAGCACTCGTGGGAGGCTTCGAGTTCGTCGTGGGCCTCCAGGGCCTCGGCGATGACCTCCCAGGGCGCGGGGTCCGAGGGGGCCGCCGCGCGGATGCCCTGGATGAGGGCGCGGGCCTCGGGCTCGTGGCCGTACTCCCAGAGGTTGGCCGCCTGGAGGGCCTTGATGAGGGAGGGGTCGTCGACCGTTTCGGCGGCCAGGAGTTGGTCGTAGAGGGCGCTCGCCCGCTCGCGTTCGTCACCCAGTTCGAGGTGGGCCGCGGCCTGGAGGAGCAAGGGCTCCTGGTCCTCGGGGTAGCGGGTCGCCGTGCGGATGAGGCGCTCGGCTTCGGCGATGTGCTCGGCAGGCGTGTCGGGGCGCATGGTTTGCAGCGTACTGCCGCTGGTCAGTTGACGGGGGAGGACTTAAGGTGCCGCCCGTGCGAGATCGCGTGCGGGTCGTGGTGCAGGGCAGGGGCCGGCGGTCGGGCCGGGCCGGTATCGCGGGTGCGTTGTGGGCTGCCGGTGAACTGGCCGTCACCGTCGGCGTGGTGGTGATGTTGCTGGTGGTGCACCAGGTGTGGTGGACCAATCGGCAGGCGCTGAGTGCCGCGCACGAGGTGGTCAGGGAGCTGGAGGAGGGCGGGTGGCCCGGCTCGCCCGTGGAGGGGGAGCCGGAGGGGGGCCAGGAGAGGCCGTACGTCGAGGATTCCGTCGGGCCGTCCGACGGGCCGGACGGTGACGGGTCCTCGGGCGATGCGTCCGCCGGGAACTCCGGGCCGCGTACCGCCAAGCCGCCGCGGGAGTCGGCGTACGGCATCCTGCGCATTCCGCGTCTCGGCGTCGCCGTGCCCGTGGCGCAGGGCGTGGACAAGCGGTCCGTGCTGGACAAGGGGTACGCCGGGCACTACACGGGGACCGCGCAGCCCGGGGCCGAGGGGAACTTCGCGGTCGCCGGACACCGCAACACGCACGGGGAGCCGTTCCGTTACATCAACCGGCTCAGGCCCGGGGACGAACTGATCGTGGACGTACGGGGGAAGCGGTACGTGTACCTCGTCGGCCAGACGCTGGCGCAGACGACCGAACGCGACACCGGGGTGATCGCGCCCGTCCCGCGCAGCGCCGTCACGCCGGGGGCCGGGTACAGCGAGCCCGGTGCGTACATCACGCTGACCACCTGCACGCCCGAGTACAGCTCCAAGTACCGGCTCGTGGTGTGGGGGACGCTCAAGCGCTGACGGGCAGACGGACCGTAGTGTGGGGCGGTGCGTCGAAAAAGGGTGAAACGTCCGCAGTTGGTGTGGCTCGCCGTGCCGTTCGTCCTGTTCGTCGGAGCGCTGCCGCTCGCGAACCGGGTGGAGCCGGCGCTGGGCGGCGTACCGTTCCTGCTCCTCTGGTTCATCGGGGCGACCCTGCTGACCCCGCTCGCGGTCTGGCTGACCTGGCGCGGGGATCACCGGTGAGTCAGGCGGCCGTGGCGACCGCCGTCTTCGGCGTGTTCATGGTGGCCACCGTCGCGCTCGGGCTGCTCGCGGTGCGCGGACGCGGCGGGGGCGGCGGCGGGCTCGCCGAGTGGTCGGTGGGTGGGCGTTCGCTCGGCACCGTGTTCATCTGGGTGCTGATGGCGGGCGAGGGGTACACGAGCTTCAGTTACCTCGGCGCGGCCGGCTGGGGCTACAACTACGGCGCCCCGGTGATGTACGTGGTCGCGTACATGTCCTGCGGCTACGCGGTCGGTTACGTCGTCGGGCCCGTGCTGTGGGACTACGCGCGCCGCCACGGCCTCGTCGGCATCACCGACATGGTGAGCCACCGGTACGGGCGCCCCTGGCTTGGTGCGGCGGTCGCCGTCCTCGCGACCGTCTTCCTCCTCCCCTACATCCAGCTCCAGATCACCGGAATGGGTGTGGTGGTCTCGACGGTGACCTACGGGGCGGTGTCCCTGGAATGGGCGTACTTCATCGCCTTCGCCGTCACCACCGGCTTCGTCGTCGTCAGCGGGCTGCGCGGCAGCGCGTGGGTGTCCGTACTCAAGGACGTGCTGGTCATCGGCACCCTCGGGTTCCTCGCCGTCTACGTGCCGCACCACTACTTCGGCGGCTACGGGGAGCTCTTCCACCGGCTCACGGCCGAACGCCCGCAGTGGCTGACCCTCCCCGGCGCCGGTGGCGGGGAGGGCGGCCGGGGCGAGCTGGGGGTGGGGTGGTTCGCCTCCACCACCGTGCTGAACGCGCTGACCGTCGTCATCTTCCCGACCACCGTGGCGGGGTACCTGGGCGCGCGCAGCGCCGACGCGCTGCGCCGCAACGCCATCCTGCTGCCCGCCTACAACGTGCTGCTCTTCGTGCCGATGCTGCTGGGCATGGCGGCGTTGTTCGTCGTACCGGGCCTGACGGGCGCCGAGTCCAACCTCGCGCTGTTCAAGCTGGTCGTGGACTCCCTGCCGGCGTGGGCGGTGGGGGTGATCGGGGTGGCGGCGGCCCTGTCGTCGATCGTGCCGATGGCGGTGTTCATGCTGGTCATCGGCACGATGTGGGGGCGAAGCGTGCTCTCGCTCGTGCCGCGCTGGAGCTCGGGGGAGCGGCAGAAGCTCGCCTCGCAGGTGGTCGTGGTGGCGGCCGGGACGATCGCGCTGGTGATGACGTACACGGCGCCGAACACGCTGGTCAGGCTCTCGCTCGTGTCCTACGAGGGCATGGCGCAGCTGGTGCCGATGCTGCTGCTGGGTCTGGTGTGGCGCAGGCTCACGACGGCGGCCGCGGTGTGCGGGCTGGCGGCGGGGGTCGTGGTGGTCTGCGGGCTGGTCTTCACGGGCAACGACCCGGTGTGGGGGGTGAACGCGGGGATGGTCGCCCTCGCGGTGAACCTGGTGGTCGCGCTGACGGTGACCTGGATCGGTCCCCGGGAGGGGGCGTGGAGCGGGGCGGGGGACCCGCGGCCGGACGTGGAGGTGCTGGCGCGTGATCCGCTGCCCGGGGACGGGGATCAAAACGAGGTCCCGTCCGTTGTCAGTGAGCGCGGCTAGTATCGATCGCGAGTACGAGTACGAGTACGGGTGCGGGTGCGAGTGGCGGATCTCCTACGGGAGTTCGCGCGCGGGAGCGGCGGGAGGGGGCGGTTCGTATGGCAGAGCACAGCGGGCTTCGCCCCGTGCGGTTCCGGTTCACGTCGCCGTCCGCGCGACTGGTGGCGCTGCTGGCCTCGCTCCTGGTGCTCGGCGGCTTCCTCGGGCTGTTCGCCGGGGAGGGCGGGCTCGGCGCGGTCGTGGTGGCCCTCGCGGCGACCTTCGCCGTGGGCGCCTCGGCCTTGGCCGCCCGGCTGGTCCGGCCGGTGCCGCCGCACCGAATACGCACCGCGATCCGTGATCGCGAGCAGCGCACGGCGTTCTTGCCGCAGCGCGATCCCGACGCTTCGGGCCGTTCGCGGCCCAGGGCGCCCGGCCGTCTCCTTCCGACGGCCGCGTAGGGGCGCGCAGCTCCTTCCTCCTGATCACTTCTGATCGCTTGACCTTGCCGCCCCTCGCGGGTCGTCACGCCGAAACGCATCTCTTTCGACGTTCGACGAGTCCCTTCGGAGGGCCCACGTGTCCGTTTTCATTGATCTTGTTGCTGTGCTGGGCCGGCTGCTGGACCCGGTGCTGGCCGAGTCCGCGACCGCTGCCGCGATCGTGCTGTTCACCGTGCTCGTGCGGCTCGCGCTGCACCCGCTGAGCCGGGCCGCCTTCCGCGGGGCGACCCCGGTGGCGGGGCTGCTGCCGATGCTGCTCCAACTGCCGGTGTTCTTCCTGATGTACCGGGCGTTCTCCTCGGCGGAGATCGGCGGGGCCGCCAACGAGCTCCTCGGGCACCGGCTGTTCGCCGCGCCGCTGGGGGACCGGTGGGGCGACGCGCTCGGGGACGGCGGCCTGTTCGGGGAGCAGGGGCTGGTGTTCCTCGGGCTGTTCGCGGTCGTCGCGGTGGTGGCCGCGTGGAGCGCGGTGCGCGCACGCAAGGCGGCGGCGCTGATGGCCGCCACGGCCACGGCCACGGCTACCGCAACCGCCAAGGCCACAGGCAAGGCCGCCAAGGGGAAGGCCGCCGGTGCCAAGGCCGCCGGTGCCAAGGCCGCCGGGGCAGCCGGTGCCCTGACTGCCGAGCAGCAGGAGGTCATGCGCAAGCTGGGCGGCGTACTGCCCCTGCTGTCCTTCGGGACGCTGATCACGGCTGCCCTCGTGCCGCTGGCGGCCGGGCTGTACCTGGTCACCACCACCGCCTGGTCGGTGGCCGAGCGCATCTGGCTCCAGCACCGCAAGGACCGGGCGGAGCGTGTAGGGCGCACGGTCGGCGGAGCAGAGCGTTCCGCCATGTGAACAGGGTCTTGCGGATGAGGCCGACATCTTGGAGGATCGACCAATCCTCCGATGGCCGCAACCCATCGTCCGGCCCGGGGCATGCCCAGGGCCGACCACCCTCGACCACGGGAGAATGCCCATGAAGCTGCTGCGTGTAGGACCCGTCGGGTCGGAGCGCCCCGCGCTGCTCGACCAGGACGGGACCCTGCGGGACCTGTCCGGCCTGATCACGGATGTGGACGGCGCGCTGCTCGCCGACGACTCCGTGCTGTCCCGGGTACGGGACGCGGCCGGATCCGGTGAGCTCCCGGTGCTGGACGCCGAGGGTCTGCGGATCGGGTCCGCGGTCGGCCGCATAGGCAAGGTCGTGGGCATCGGCCTGAACTACCACGGGCACGCGGCCGAGGTGGGCGCCGAGGCGCCGGCCGAGCCGATCGTGTTCCTCAAGGCCCCGGACACCGTGGTCGGCCCCGACGACACCGTGCTGATCCCGCGCACCAGCGTCAAGACCGACTGGGAGGCCGAGCTCGGCGTCGTCATCGGTGCCACCGCCCGCTACCTGGCCTCCCCCGAGGAGGGCCTCGCGCACGTCGGCGGGTACGTGCTGGTCAACGATGTGACCGAGCGCGCCTTCCAGACCGAGCGCGGCGGCACCTGGGACAAGGGCAAGAACTGCGAGACCTTCACCCCGCTCGGCCCCTGGCTGGTCACCGCGGACGAGATCCCGGACCCGCAGGTGCTGGACGTCAAGCTGTGGGTCAACGGTGAGCTCAAGCAGGACGGCAACACCTCCGACCAGATCTTCCCGGTCGGCGAGGTCGTGCGGTACGTGAGCCAGTTCATGACCCTGTACCCGGGCGACGTCATCGTCACCGGCACTCCGGCCGGTGTGGCCGCGGGCCAGCCGGAGCCGAAGCCGTTCCTGCGGGCGGGCGACGTGGTGGAGCTGGAGATCGACGGGCTCGGCCGTCAGCGCCAGGAGTTCAAGGACGCGTAGCCGGGTCGGTCCTCGCGGATCGAAGGGCGGATGAAGGAGAGGGGCGGTGCCGTCGTCGACGGCGCCGCCCCCTTCCCGTTCTCCGGCACGCTCCCCGGCAGGGTCTGCGCCGGGGCTCGGACGGGTCAGACCTTCACCGCGCACCCGTCCCTCGACGACCTGAGGGCCGCCTCCAGTACGTCCAGGCAGTGCGCCGCCTCCAAGGCCGTGACGGGAGCCGGGCCGCCGTCGCGCAAGGCCGCCGCCACGGCCGCGTAGTAGGCGGGGTAGTCGCCCGGCGCCGTCCGTACCGGCGTGCCACCGCCGGTCAGCGGCGATTCCCCGGAGCCCAGCCGGCCCCACAGGTGCTCGGGCTCCTCGCCCCAGGTCCGGTCGGGGTCGCCGGGGCGCAGGCCCTCGCGCAGTGCCCCCTCCTGGGGGTCCAGGCCGTACTTGACGTAGCCGGCGCGGGAGCCCAGGACGCGGAAGCGCGGGCCCAGCTGGGCCGTGGTCGCGCTGACGTAGAGGTGGGAGCGGACCCCGCTCGCATGGGTGAGGGCGATGAAGGTGTCGTCGTCCGCCTCGGCGCCGGGGCGGCGCACGTCGGCCTCCGCGTAGACCCGTACGGCCGGGCCGAAGAGGACCAGCGCCTGGTCCACCACGTGGCTGCCGAGGTCGTACAGCAGGCCGCCGATCTCCTCGGGGGCGCCGGACTCCCGCCAGCCGCCCTTGAGCTGCGGACGCCAGCGCTCGAAGCGGGACTCGAAGCGCTGGACCTCGCCCAGCTCGCCGTCGGCGATGAGCCGGCGCAGGGTGAGGAAGTCGTTGTCCCAGCGGCGGTTCTGGAAGACCGAGAGGAAGGTCCCGGTCCGGTCGGCGAGCGCGGCCAGTTCGCGGGCCTCGGCAGCGGTGGCGGCGAGCGGCTTGTCCACGACCACCGGGATGCCGGCGGTGAGGGCGGCGGTGGCGAGCGGGACGTGCGTCTTGTTCGGGGAGGCGATGACGACGAGGTCCGGGGCGGGGCTCTGGGCGAGCAGCTCGGTGGCGGTGGCGGCGATCCGGACGTCCGGGTAGGCCTCGCGGGCCTGGGCGGCGCGGCCCGGGTCGGAGGTGACGACGGTGTCCAGGACCAGGCCCTCGGTCGCGGAGACGAGCGGGGCGTGGAAGACGGAACCGGCCAGTCCGTAGCCGACGAGTCCGACGCGGAGGGGTGCGGTGGGGGTGAGGGGGGTGGCGGGGGAGGCGGGGGCGTTCATGGGTCCACTTTGGCAACAGTGTTGCTTAAGTGCAAGGAGGGTGGACAATGGCCAGGTGGACAGGGGTAGCAGGGGTAGCGGCGGCAGCAGGGGCGACACGAGCGGTGGCGGCGGCGTGAACCTGCCGGCGCTGCGCGGGCACAACGACGCGCTGGTACTCGACCTCCTGCGCGGAGCCGGCCCCGCCGGGCTCGGCCGCGGTGACCTCGCCGCGCGTACGGGACTCACCCCGCAGGCCGTCAGCAAGATCGCGGCGCGGCTCCGGAGCGAGAACCTGGTGGCCGACGCCGGACGCGAGGCCTCCACGGGCGGCAAGCCGCGCACGCTGCTGAGGCTGGTGCCGGAGGCGCGGTACGCGGTCGGGGTGCACCTGGACCGCGACGAGCTCACGGCGGTACGGGTCGACCTGGCGGGCCGCGTCGTCGCCGAGGGGCGGTCCCCGCTGGACTTCGGGGCCGCTCCGGACACGGTGGTCGATGAGGCCGTACGGGCCGTCGCGCGGGTGTGCGGTGACCGGCCGCTCCTCGGCGTCGGCGTGGCCGCGCCGGGGCCGCTGGACTGGCGGACCGGGGTGCTGGGGCGGGTGACGGGGTTCCCGGAATGGGAGGGGTTCCCGTTGCGGGAGGTGCTGGAGGGGCGGCTGGGGGTTCCCGTGCGGGTGGACAAGGACACCAACGCGGGAGTCGCGGCGGGGGCCGGCTTCGGAGAGGCCGCTTTCGGGGAGGCCGTGGCGTACGTGCACGTCGGCACCGGACTGGGAGCGGGGCTCCGGCTGGCCGGCGGGGGCGAGGTCTACCGGGGGCGGCGCTCGGCGGCGGGGGAGTTCGGGCACCAGGTGCTGCTGCTGGACGGGCCGGCGTGCCGGTGCGGGGGGCGCGGGTGCGCGGAGGTGCTGTGCCTGGACGCGGTGGCCGCGGGGCGGCTGGAGGAGGCGGCGCGGATCGTGGGGGAGGCGGCGGCGAACCTTGTCGCGCTGCTGGATGTGGATCGGGTGTTGCTCGGGGGGCGGGTGGTGGCGGGGGCGCCGGGTGTGTTCCTGGCGGGCGTGCGGAAGGTTTTGGGGGTGCGGGGGTTTGTGGGGGGTGCGGTGAGGGTGGAGCTTGCCGAGGGGGGTGTGGCGGAGGGGGCGGCGGAGTTGGTGCTTGGCCCGTTGTTCGGGCGGGGGGTGTGAGTGGCCCCCGGGGACTTGGCCCCCCGGGCCCCTGGCCCCCTGGCCGGACCCCGGTTCTCAGACGCTGGACCCTTGGATCTGCATGTCCGCCGAATGGGGGGAAACGGGTGGAACTCGGGCGTGGTGCTGGACATGGGGTCGGGCGTGCGTGGGAGGGTGCGGGCAAGGCCGGGGTGATTGTCGGGTTGTCCGGTGATCGGTTCGCGGGTCGCTTCGTTGGGTGTTCTGTCGTCGGCGAGTAGGGGTTCTTCATGCGACTGCGCAAAGCCCTTGCCCTTGCAGCCGTCTTCGTGGCCACGGCCACGGCCACCGCCACCGCCGCCCCCACCGCGTCCGCGGACATCGGTACCGGTGGCGGAGCCCGTCCCGCGCCCGCGTTGCCCTCGCGGGTGGAGGCCGTCTGCGGTGACGGGAAGAGCACGCAGTTTCCGATCGGTGCCCGCATTCGCGGTGGACCGGCGGTGTACCGGACCGGTGGTGCGGCGCAGACCTGGTACCTCGACCTCACCAACACCACCACCGCCGAGTGCACGGCCATCCACCCCGTCGTCGTCTTCACCGACCCGGCCCGCGCCCTGCGACCCGCCCATTTCCGCATGGAGTTCGACGCCCCCGGCAGCACCTTCCCCGTCAGCCTGGAGCGCACCGACCGCGAAGAGATCGTCGCCGTCTTCGACGGTGGCGACGCCTTCGCCGGCTTCACCGTCGGCCCCGGCGGTTCGGTGACCGTCACCGTCCGGCTCGCCTTCGCCCCCGGCGCCCCGCGCGGCGAGGTCGTCGCCGATGCCGCGCTGGTGCAGCGCAAGGGTGATGACGGCGACTGGATCGGCGAGGCGGGCGGCTACCGGTTCGAGATCCAGGGCCCCGACGCCGGTGAAACGGGCGAGGCCGGAGCGCTGGCCGACACCGGCCGCACCACGGGGTCCTGGGCGTACGGCGCCGGCGCCGCGGCCGCCGCCCTGCTCGGCGGCGGCGGACTCCTGCTCGGGGCCCGCCGGCTGCGCAAGGGGCCCGGCCCGCAGTCCTCGTAGGCGCAGTCCCCGTAGGTGCGAGCCCGGTGGGCGCAGTCCCCGTAGACCCGGCCCGCGGTGAGCCCCCGTAGACCCGGCCCGCGTTGAGCCCCCGTATGCGCAGCCCACGTAGAGTCCGAGGGTGGAAGAACCGACCGCCTACGCGCACCACCACCAGCCCGGCCTGCCCGTCCGCTCCGGCATCCCCGAGCACGGCCGCATCCCCAAGTACTACGCCGTCAAGGCCCGCATCGCCGGGCTGCTCGACGACCTCGGCGAGGGGGGACCGCTCCCCACCGAGCGCGATCTCGCCGAGCAGCACGAGGTCTCCCGCGAGACCGTCCGCCAGGCCCTGCGCGAGCTGCTGCTGGAGGGCCGGCTGCGCCGCTCGGGCCGCGGTACCGTCGCCGCCGGGCCCAAGCTCGAACAGCCCCTGTCGCTGGCGAGTTACACCGAGGGCGTACGCCGCCAGGGACGCACCCCGGGGCGCCATCTGATCGGCCTGGAACGCTTCCCCTGCCCGGCCTCCGTGGCCCCCGGCATCGGCGCCGAACCCGGGGAGCCGGTCTGGCACCTGGAGCGGGTGCTGCTCGCCGACGAGGAACGGGTCGGACTGGAGAGCACGTACGTCCGGGTCGCCCGCGCACCCCGGCTCGACATCGATTTCCAGCCGGACTCGTCCTTCTACGGCTACCTCCACGACAGCCTCGGCATCTCCTTCGGCGACGCCGACGAGAAGCTGGAAACGGTCCTCGCCACGCCCCGCGAAGCCCTGCTGATCGGCACCCCGCCCGCGCTCCCGATGCTGCTCATCCACCGCTTCTCCCGGGATCGGGACGGCAGGCCGCTGGAGCGGGTGCGTTCTCTCTACCGTGGTGACCGGTTCAGCTTCACGACCCACCTGCAGCCCGAATAGTCCCGCCCGAACATCCCCGTAAGCCCTGAAAGAGGACGAATCAGGATCACGGAATGGTAACGGGTCTAGTCCAAGCGTTGGAGGCTGTTCACCGGCCCGTCGCCCGGGGGATCCTCCCGGGTCACGGGCCGCCGTCACCTTGGAGCACGTGAGAGTCATAGTCGTCGGAGGCGGCGTGGTAGGCACCATGCACGCCTGGCAAGCAGTGGAACGCGGCCACGAGGTCGTCCAGATCGAGCGAGAGGCGGAGGCCCGCGGCGCGTCATTGCGCAATTTCGGCCAGATCTGGGTCAGTGGACGGGCCGGTGGCGAGGAGCTCGACACCGCCCTGCGGGCCCGCGAGCTCTGGGAGGCGATCGGTGAGCGGGTGCCCGGCCTCGGCTTCCGCGCCATCGGCTCCCTGACCCCGGTACGCAACTCCCGCGAGCACGCCGTCGCCGAGGCCGCCGTGGCCCGCGCCGACGCCGCCGCCCGCGGCTACAAACTGGTCACCGCCGACGAGGCCAGGGCGATCAACCCCGCCCTGCGCGGCGCCTTCGAGGCCGCCCTGTGGTGCGAGCGGGACGCGGCCGTGGAACCGCGCACCGCACAACTCCACCTGCGCGAAGCCCTCAAGGCCTCCGGCCGCTACACCTTCCTCCCCGGACGGGAAGTGCGCGAGGTCGTCGGGAACGGCGCCGTCCGCGACGACCACGGCGACGTCCACCAGGGCGACGCCGTCATCCTGGCCACCGGCGCCTGGCTCTCCGGCCTGGTCCGCGAGCTGGTCCCCGACCTGCCCGTGCGCCGCGTCCGGCTGCAGATGATGCAGACCGCCCCGCTCGGCGAGACCCTGACGACCTCGGTCGCCGACGCCGACAGCTTCCGCTACTACCCCGCCTACAAGAGCGAGGCCCTCGACGAGCTCAACGCCGAGCAGGCCCAGGCGCCGATCGCCGCCGCGCACAAGATGCAGCTCCTGATGGTGCAGCGCCGGGACGGCGGACTGACCATCGGCGACACCCACGAGTACGAGCACCCCTTCGCGTTCGACACCCTCGAAGACCCCTACGCGCACCTCACCGAGGTCGTCGAGTCCTTCCTGGGCCGCCCGCTGCCGCGGATCAGGCACCGCTGGGCGGGCGTGTACGCGCAGTGCACCGACACCACCCGCGTCGTCCACCGCCAGCAGGTGGCCGACGGCGTCTGGCTGGTGACCGGGCCCGGCGGCCGGGGCATGACCTGCTCGCCCGCCATAGCCGAAACCACCGCGAACGAACTGGGCTGGTAAGCACCATGACCGACACCAAGGCCAACATGAACAACCACCGCCTGATCGTCCTCGACATGGCCGGCACCACCGTCGCCGACGGCGGCCTCGTCGAGCGCGCCTTCGAGCGGGCCGCCGAACGCCTCGGCGTCGAGCCGGGCAGCGCCGACCACGCCACCAAGCTCCGGTACGTCCGCGACACCATGGGCGAGTCCAAGATCTCCGTCTTCCGCCACCTCTTCGGCGCCGAGGACCTCGCCCAGCGCGCCAACTCCGCCTTCGAGGAGGCCTACGGGGAACTCGTGGACGGCGGCCTCATCGCCCCGATCCCCGGCGCCCGCGAGGCCATCGACAAGCTCCGTGCCGACGGCCGCACCGTGGCCCTGACCACCGGCTTCGCCCGCGTCACCCAGGACGCCATCCTCGACGCGCTGGGCTGGCAGGACCTGGCCGACCTCACCCTGTGCCCCGCCGACGCGGGCGGCCGCGGCCGGCCCTACCCGGACATGGTGCTGGCCGCCTTCCTGCGCACCGGCGCCGTGGCCGACGTACGCGAGATCGTGGTCGCCGGCGACACCTCGTACGACATGCTCAGCGGCGTCCGCTCCGGCGCCGGGATCGTGGCGGGCGTCCTCACCGGCGCCCACGACCGCGCCGCCCTGACCGGGCACGGCGCCACCCACGTCCTGGCCTCCGTCGCCGACCTCCCCGCACTCCTGGCAGGGGAGCCCGGCGCGTGAGCGGCATCCGCTTCGACTCCGTCTCGGTCGCCTACGGCGGCAACACCGTCCTGGACTCCCTCGACCTGACCGTCGAGCCCGGCGAGGTCATGGCGCTGCTCGGCCCCTCCGGCTCCGGCAAGACCACGGCCCTGCGCGCGGTCGCCGGCTTCGTCCGGCCCGCCTCGGGCCGGATCCTGATCGGCGGCCGGGACGTCACCGCGCTCCCGCCGCACAAGCGCGGCATCGGCATGGTCGTCCAGCAGTACGCGCTCTTCCCGCACATGCGCGTCGCGGACAACGTCGCCTTCGGCCTGCGCGCCCAGAAGGCGCCCAAGGCGGAGATCCCCGGCCGCGTCGCCGAGGCCCTGGAGATGACCGGGATGGCCGCCTACTCCAAGCGCTACCCCCGCGAACTCTCCGGCGGGCAGCAGCAGCGCGTGGCCATCGCCCGCGCCCTCGCCATCCGCCCCGGAGTCCTCCTGCTGGACGAGCCGCTGTCCGCGCTCGACGCGCAGCTGCGCTCCGGGATGCTCGCCGAACTGGCCCGCCTGCACCGCGAACTCCCCGACGTGTCCATCCTCTACGTCACCCACGACCAGGTCGAGGCGCTGACCCTGGCCGACCGGATCGCCGTCATGGACCAGGCCCGCCTCCAGGACTGCGGCACCCCGCAGGAGCTGTACCGGTCCCCGCGCACCGAGTTCACCGCCTCCTTCGTCGGCAACGCCAACCTGCTGCCCGTCACCGTCGCCGACGGCGGCGCGCTCTTCGCCGGACACCCCCTCACTCTCGACCCCGGCCCCGCGGCCGCCGGTGCGAGCGCCACCCTGTGCGTACGCCCGCACCTGCTCGGCCTCGGCGCCGGCCCCAACGCGCTGAGCGGAACCATCACCGAGGTGCAGTGGCGCGGCTCCACCCACCGGCTCTACGTGAACATCGAGGGCCACCGGGTCAAGGCGGACCTGCCCGAACTGCGCGAAACCCCGGCGCTGGGCGACCGGGTCACCCTCCACTTCGAACCGCGGGACGCGGTGCTCCTGTCCGCGGGGGTCTCCGATGGCTGAGGCCACGGACCGGCGCACCCCCGCACCGGGGCCGGCGGCCGGCCCCGAACCCGCGGTCATACCCCACCAGCCCGTACGAAGCCCTGCCCCCGGCACGCCCGAAAGCCCGGCCGGAGCCCCCGACGGCTTCGCGGCGAAGGCCTCAGGTACGCCCCGTAGCGTTCCCGGCTGGCTGTGGACCGTGCCTCCCGTCGCCGTGCTCGCGGTGGTGTTCCTCTACCCCCTCGCGCTGGTCGTCCAGCAGTCCCTGTCCCCCGAGAACGGGGGCGGCACCTTCGACGCCTACGCCTCCGTCTTCGCCTCGCACTCCTTCCGCGAGGCCCTCGGCACCACGGTCTGGCTGGCCGTCGGCGCCACCATCGGCTGCCTGCTCCTCGGCTTCGCGCTCGCGCTGGTCATCGCCTTCGTCCCGTTCCCCGGGGCCCGCGCCGTCGCCAAGTTCATCGACGTCTTCCTCTCCTTCCCCTCCTTCCTCATCACCCTCGCCCTCCTCTTCGTCTACGGCACGGTCGGCATGGCCAACGGCCTGTGGACCGAAGGATTCGGCGCCGAGGAAGGCCCCTTCCACTTCCTGACCACCCCCTGGGGCGTCCTCCTCGCGGAGATCACCTACTTCACGCCCTTCGTGATGCGCCCGCTGCTCGCCGCCTTCTCCCAACTGGACACCGCCCAGCTGGAGGTGGCCTCCTCGCTCGGCGCGAAGCCCGGCCGCATCATCCGGCGGGTGATCCTCCCCGAGGCCCTCCCGGCCCTCGCCGCCGGCGGCAGCCTCGTCCTGGTCATGTGCCTCAACGAGTTCGGGATCGTCCTGTTCACCGGAGCCAAGGACGTCACCACGCTCCCGATGCTCATCTACGGCAAGGCGATCCTCGAATCCGACTACGCCGCCGCCTGCGTGGTCGCCGTCGTCAACATCGTGATCTCCGTCGGCCTGTTCGGCCTCTACCGGGTGGTGAGCAAGCGTGCTGGTGCATAGCAAGAGCGGCCGCTGGGCCGCCTGGAGCCTCTTCGGCATCCTCTTCCTGCCCCTCTTCGCCCTGCCGCTGCTCGTCGTGGTGGCCGCGTCCTTCTCGACGCACTGGTCCGGGGCCTTCCCCTCCGGCCCCACCACCGAGAACTACGCCGCCGCCGTCCGCGGCGAATCCCTCCAGGCGCTGACCACCTCGCTGCTCACCGCCTTGGCCGCCAGCCTGATCGCGCTCACCGTCGGCACCTGGGCGGCGCTCGCCGCAGCCGGGCTGAAGAAGCGCGGAAAGAGCTCGCTGGACGCGCTGTTCATGCTGCCGGTCGCCGTGCCGTCCGTGGTCGTCGGCCTCGCCGTGCTCGTCGCCTTCAGCAAGCCGCCGCTGCTCCTCAACGGCACCAGCTCGATCGTGATCCTGGCGCACACGATTCTTGTCACGGCGTTCGCCCACCAGTCGGTTTCGGCTGCCATCGTGCGTCTCGACCCCGCGTACGAGCAGGCGGCGGCCTCCCTGGGCGCCCGCCCCGCGTACGTGCTGTGGCGGGTCAAACTCCCCCTCCTGCTGCCGTCGCTCACCGCGGCGGCCGGGCTCTGCTTCGCCCTGTCCATGGGCGAGCTGAGCGCCACGATGATGCTCTACCCGCCGGACTGGATGCCCCTCCCGGTCCGGATCTTCACCGCCACCGACCGCGGCTCGCTCTTCAGCGGCTCCGCCGTCGCCGTGGTCCTGATGGCCACCACCCTGCTGGTCCTGCTGGCCGTCTCCCGCGTCCGCACCAGGGCCACGTACCGCTAGACCCCACAGCCGAGCCCCGCTGTAACACCCTCCTGCCACACCCTGCTGATTCCCCTGCCGACTCCCTTTGCCCGTAAGGAAGTTCCATGTCCAGCAACAGATACCTCCGCATCACCGCCGCCGTCACCGGCAGCCTCGCCCTCGCCGCCGGCCTCACCGCCTGCGGTGGTTCCTCCTCGGCCGACTCCGCCGGAGGCAAGGGCGGCGAGAAGGTCGTCACCGTCTACAGCGCCGACGGCCTCAAGAGCGACAAGGGTGACGGCTGGTACGACCAGGTCTTCGCCGACTTCACGAAGAAGACCGGCATCGAGGTCAAGTACGTGGAGGGCGGCTCGGGGGAGATGGTGCAGCGCGCCGTCCGCGAGAAGACCAACACGCAGGCCGACGTGCTGATCACGCTCCCCCCGTTCATCCAGCAGGCCGACGGCAAGGGCCTCCTCCAGGCCTACACGCCGCAGGGCGCCGACAAGGTCAACGGGGCGAACAAGTCCTCCGACGGCAAGTGGACCTCGGTCGTCAACAACTACTTCGGCTTCATCTACAACAAGAAGGAGCTGGCCGCGGCCCCCAAGACCTGGGAAGAGCTGCTGGACCCCAAGTTCAAGGGCAAGCTCCAGTACTCCACCCCCGGCGTCGCGGGCGACGGCACCGCCGTGCTCATCAAGGCGATGCACGACTTCGGCGGCAAGGATCAGGCGAACGAGTACCTGAAGAAGCTCCAGGCCAACAACGTCGGCCCGTCCTCCTCGACCAGCAAGCTCGCGCCGAAGACCGACAAGGGCGAGCTGCTCGTCGCCAACGGTGACGTCCAGATGAACTTCGCGCAGTCCAAGTCCATGCCGAACCTCGGCATCTGGTTCCCCGCCAAGGACGGCGGCAAGCCCACCACCTTCTCCCTCCCGTACGCGGCCGGCCTCGTCGACAAGGCCCCGCACACCGAGAACGGCAAGAAGCTCCTCGACCACCTGCTCAGCGAGGACGCCCAGAAGCTGGTCAGCGGTGTCGGCGGCGGCTTTCCGGCCCGCACGGACGTCAAGCCCACCGACGCCAACGCCGTCGAGCTCACCAAGCTCATGACCGGGGTCGAGATCTTCGAGCCGGACTGGGCCGACATCGACAAGAACCTCACCGGCTACGTCGACGCGTGGAAGTCGGCCACCGGAAGCTGACTGGTCGCCTCCCGGTCACCCGCGACCGGAATAGTGACGCACAGATAACGGGTCTGGACCGAGTCTCGCCTTCGGTCCGGACCCGCCGTACGCTCGCTCGCGCTGACGCACGACCGCCGTACGACCGCACGCCCCGTACGTCCCCTGCGCCTTCCCCACGATTACTCCCGGAGGAGTACGTGTCCACTGTCCTGTCCGGACGGACCCTCGCCGTGGCCGCCACCGCCACGGTCCTGCTCGCCACCGGCCTCGGTGCCCACGCCGCGACCGCCGCGCCCGCCGACGAAGCGGCCTCCGCCGCGAACAAGGTGCTCGTGATCGGCATCGACGGCGCGGTCCTGGACCGCGTCAAGGCCGCCAACGCCCCGCACCTGAACGGCCTGATGGCCCAGGGCCTGACCGCCCGCAGCACCCTGTACGCGAACCCGATGGCCGCCACCTCCTCGGGCCCCGGCTGGTCCACCATCGCCACCGGCGTCTGGCCCGACAAGCACGGGGTGAAGGACAACTCCTTCACCGGCAAGAACTACACGGCCTACCCGGACTTCCTGACCCGCATCGAGAACGCCAACCCGGTGCTCAACACCTACGCGGCCGCCGACTGGGAGCCCATCACCTCCACCGACCAGAACGGCCCGATCTTCTCGGCCAAGGTCGACAAGCGCCTCTCCCTCAAGGGCGACCGCGACGGCTACCGCAACGAGGACCCGAAGATCGCCGCCGCGGCCGCCGCCGAGCTGCGCGATCAGAACCCGGACGCCGCCTTCGTCTACCTCGGCGAGATCGACGCGGCCGGCCACTCCTACGGCGCCGCCAGCCAGCAGTACCTGGACACCATCGCCCGCGTCGACGCCCTGGTCGGCCAGCTCCTGACGGCCGTCCAGAACCGCCCGACCTACGCCCAGGAGAACTGGAAGGTCCTGGTCACCACCGACCACGGCCACACCGACTCCGGCGGCCACGGCGGCTCCACCATCCAGGAGCGCGGCACCTTCGTCCTCGCCAAGGGCCCCGGCATCCCCGCCGGTTCGGTACGCAACGACGTGAAGCTCGTCGACGTCGCGGCGACCGCGCTCGCCCAGGTCGGGGTCAACCCCGGCTCCGCGATCGACGGCATCCCGGTCGGCGCCCCCGACGACGGCGACGCCTTCGACACCCTGCGCCCGGGCCTCCAGGCGCGCGTGGACGAGACGGGCATCCCGGCCGGCACCAAGGGCTTCACGCACACCCCGCCGGCCGGCTGGTCCGTCGACAACTCCAAGATGGGCACGGGCGGTGTCACCGAGTGGGCCGGATGGGCCTTCGCGACCGACGAGTTCTGGAGCCAGGCCCAGCGCGACCAGTGGCGCGAGCTGAACGTCCGCTCCCGTGACGTGTTCGCCGTCGCCGACTCCGACGAGTGGGACGACAAGAGCCACACCGGCTCCTACGACTCCACCCTCGCCACCCCCAAGTGGGCGGTCACCGGCGGCAGCACGAGGAACCTGACCTTCCAGACCCACTACCACCACGAGGCCGGCCAGACCGCCCAGGTCCTGGTCTCCTACAACGGCGGCGCCCCTGCGGTCGTCAAGAGCTACACCGCCGACGCCGTCGCCCGGTCCGAGTCGATCGCGCTCCAGGTCCCGGCCGGCGCCACCGACGTCCAGGTCCGCTTCCGCTACGCCGGCAGCAACAACTGGTACTGGACCGTGGACAACGTCAAGCTCGGCTGACGGGACCTTCGTACCCGCCCGTTCCGCCCTGCGGTCCGGGCCGTGGACGCCCACCGCGTCCGCGGCCCGGCCCGGATAAGGTGGTAGAGACCAGAGGTCACCGAGGTCAGACGCCACCGAGAGCGGAGAACAGTCCAGTGGCAGAGCGCAAGCCGATCGAATCCTGGCTCACCGACATGGACGGAGTCCTCGTCCACGAGGGCATCCCGATCCCCGGCGCCGACGCCTTCATCAACCGGCTGCGCGAGTCCGGCAAGCCCTTCCTCGTGCTGACCAACAACTCCATCTACACCCCGCGCGACCTCCAGGCCCGGCTGAGCCGGATGGGGCTCGAAGTCCCGGTCGAGAACATCTGGACCTCGGCCCTGGCCACCGCGAAGTTCCTCGACGACCAGCGTCCGGGCGGCACCGCCTACGTCATCGGCGAGGCCGGCCTCACCACCGCCCTGCACGACATCGGTTACATCCTGACCGACCACGAGCCGGACTACGTGGTCCTGGGCGAGACCCGGACGTACAGCTTCGAGGCCATGACCAAGGCGGTCCGCCTGATCAACGCGGGCGCCCGGTTCATCTGCACCAACCCGGACGAGACCGGCCCCTCCGCCGAGGGCCCGCTGCCCGCCACGGGCGCGGTCGCCGCGCTGATCACCAAGGCGACCGGCAAGAAGCCGTACTTCGCCGGCAAGCCCAACCCGCTGATGATGCGCACCGGCCTGAACGCCATCGGCGCGCACTCCCACACCAGCGCGATGATCGGCGACCGGATGGACACCGACATCCTCGCCGGGCTGGAGGCGGGCATGCAGACCTTCCTCGTGCTGACCGGTCTGACGTCGGTCGAGGACACCGAGAAGTTCCCGTACCGGCCGACCCACACGTTCGACTCCATCGCCGATCTGGTCGATCTGGTTTAGCGCGTACGGCTGACACGTACGGGCCAAGAGGGCGCCGCTCCGGATGCGGAGCGGCGCGCCGCGCGTGAATCTCCTTGTTGAGGAGGTTCACCATGCGCAGTGATGTGATCGCTTTCCGTGTCGCCGGGGTGGCCGTCGCCCTGACGGCCCTGTCCGCCGTGACCGCCCCCTTCGCCTTCGCGGGGGAGGACGACTGGAACCGTGACCGCGGCAGCGTCTCGGCCGACCCCAACCCGGCGGAACCGGGGGCGCAGGTCAAACTGCGCGTCCGCGGCTGTGAGGACGACTGGGCCGTCGCCTCGTCCGTGGTCTTCGTCTCCGAGGTCCGCCTCTCCACCGGCCGCGACGACCGCCGCACCCTGTGGGGCGACGCGATGATCCGCTCCTGGGCCGAGCCCGGACGCCACGACATCAAGATCAAGTGCGGCGGCCGCGGCGGCGAACGCGAGTGGGGCACGATCGAGATCGAGCGCCGCCGCGAGCACCGCCCCAACCCCCACCACACCCCCATCTGGCCGGTCCACGCGGGCGGCGGCGGCATGTCCGAGGAGATCGCCGCGAAGTCGAAGGCGGCGGGCGCGGCGGACGCCGCCAAGGCCGCCGATTCCGCGCAGCTCGCCGCGGCGACGAAGAAGAGCCACGACGGCGACGGCCCGGGCCTGCCGCACACGGTGATCGGCGCCGTGCTCGCCGCCGCCGCCACCCTCGCGGTCGCCGGCCGGGCGCTGACCCTGCGCCGCCGCCGCAGCGGCGAGTGACCGGGTGATCGGGTGAACGGCGAGCCGAGGAGCTCCGGCGGCTCCCGGTTGCTGACCTTCGCCGCCTGGTCGGTGCTGGTCCTCGGCCTGTGGCTGTGGGGCCGTGAGATCACCGGGGTCGCGATACCCCTGCCCGGCCAGGCCGGCGGACCGGCCGCCCCGGGCATGCCCGCGGCGCACACCCCGCTGGGGCCGGCCGCGCCCGCGCGGGTCGACGTACCGTCCCTCGGCGTCCAGGCCCCGGTGATAGTCCGGGACCTCGACACGAAGGGGGCGATCGAAGCGCCCCCGTACGAGAACCCGGGCACGGTCGGCTGGTGGCGCGGCGGCGCCCAGCCCGGCACGGCCGGGACGGCCCTGCTGGTCGGGCACGTGGACACGCGGGCGAAGCCCGCGGTGTTCTACGGCCTGAGCTCGGCGAAGACGGGCGACAAGGTGCGGGTGCTGCGGGCCGACGGCTCGGTGGCGGAGTTCACGATCGAGGACGTACGGGTCCACGAGCGCGCGGACTTCGATCCCGCCAAGGTCTACGGCCCCAAGGTCCGCGGCCGGGCCGAACTGCGGCTGGTGACCTGCGGCGGCACCTACGACAAGGCGGCCAAGGAGTACTCGGCGAACGTGGTCGTGTCGGCGTACCTGACGGGCGTCGGAGTCCGCCCCGGAACGGCGGTCTGAAGCGGCCGGCGCACACCACGCGCAGCACGAAGAAGCCCCTCACAGTTTTCACTGTGAGGGGCTTCTCTGCGTCTGTGCGCCGCCAGGGACTCGAACCCCGGACCCGCTGATTAAGAGTCAGCTGCTCTAACCAACTGAGCTAGCGGCGCTTGGTGACAGGGAAAACTCTACCCCACCGCCACGGGTGCTCGTGACAAGCCGCGCGCGTTCTGTCCGATTAACCCATGTTTGGGGGTTTTGTCGTGCACGATATGTCTGGGCCAAGCCGCATCTGATGCCCCGCCAGATGCGGTCCCGGCCGACCAGTGACGAGCAGGGGAGTGGACGGAACCGCATGACGATGCAGCCTCCGACGCACGTGTACGAAGCGACGCCGGCCTCGACGCCCATGCCGACGCCGATGCCGGCGCAGACGGCGATGGCCGAGGCGATGCCGCCGATGCCGCTGCCCTCCTTCGAGGAGTACGAGCCCGCCGGCGACTGTCCGTGCCAGGGCTGTGCCCAGCGCCGTCGCACGCTCGCGCGCGCCCGGGCCATACCGCTGCGCGACGGCGGACACCCCGCCGCGCGCGGAGCCCGCCGGGCGCTGGTCCTGGCCACCGCCGCGGGCGTGGTCCTCGGCGGCGGCGGTGCGGCCGTGGCCACGGCCGCACCGGGCCCCGGCGGCCGGGTGGCCCTGGACGACCCCGGCTCCCCGCAGGGCGGCCGGGCCCCGCTGCACGGGCCGAAGGGAGCGAAGGGAACCCCCGCGAAACCGGCCGGGCTGCCGGGAGCGCCCTCCGCGGTGCGGCGGACCGACCGGGCGACGATCATCAACCGGGCGAAGCTGTGGCTGGACGCGCAGGTCCCGTACAGCATGGCCGAGTACTGGTCGGACGGGTACCGGCAGGACTGCTCCGGCTACGTCTCGATGGCCTGGAACCTCGGCACCAACGAATGGACCGGCAGCCTCGACAAGTTCGCGACGCGGATCACGAAGGAGGAGCTGCTCCCCGGAGACATGCTGCTCTTCCACAACCCGGCCGACCCCAACAAGGGCTCGCACGTCGTGCTCTTCGGCGGGTGGGTGGACGAGACGCGCACGCACTACGTCGCCTACGAGCAGACGCGGCCGACCACGCGGAAGCTGGCCACGCCGTACGGCTACTGGAACAACGCGGTGAAGTACGTTCCGTACCGCTTCAACGGGGTGGCGGGCGGAGTCGTTCCCGAGCCCCCGGCCACCGGCGAGCCGCCCGCGCCGGGCGGTACGCCGGTCGTCTCGGCCACCTTCCCCGGTGCGTCGAAATTCGGGCCGGGCGCGGACAACGGCTACGTCGCCCAGCTCGGCCGGATGCTGTCCGAGCGGGGCGGGCTGCGCTTCTACCCCAAGGGCGTCGGCACCAAATGGTCCGACGCCGACCGGCAGGCGACCGAGGCCTTCCAGCGCGCCCAGGGCTGGACGGGTGCGGAGGCCGACGGAGTCCCCGGCGCACAGACCTGGCGGCTGCTCGTCAGGCACCAGGGCAAGGACATCCCGCCGCTCACGGGCGGCGCACCCGGCCCCGCGGGCAAGCCCGCCTTCCCCGGGGCGTCGGTCTTCCGGCCGGGCACGTCCCACCCGTCCATCACCGCCCTTGGCCGCCAGTTGGTGAAGAAGGGCTTCGGCAAGTACTACACGGCCGGACCGGGCCCCCGCTGGGGCGAGTCCGACCGCCGCAACGTCGAGGCGTTCCAGCGAGCCCAGGGCTGGCGCGGCGCCGAGGCCAACGGCTACCCGGGCCCGGAAACCTGGCGCCGGCTGTTCGCATGACGGAGGCAACGATGTACCCCACGCGCACGACATCGACCACAGGCACCTTCGAGATCCCCCCGCACCCGACCCCCCGGGCGACGCCCCCGCCTCCGTCCGCCCCGACGCCGTCCGCCCCGACTCCGGCCGAAGCGGAACAGTCCACGGCGATCCAGCCCGGGCCCACCACCGCACCGGCGGCAGCCACACCGACCGCAGCCGCGCCGACCGGAGCCGCACCGGCAGCTGCCGCACCCCGTTGGGCCGCTGCGGCGGAGTCCGCACCGACCGAGGCCGGGTGGGCAGTCGCCGAGGCCGGCACCGAGCCGGGCTCGCACCTGTCGGCTTCGCCCGACCCGGCCACGCTCGTGCCGGCCACGCTCGTGCCGGCCGCAGCCGTGCCGGATGCGACCGAGCCTGACCGGGCCGAGTCCGTGCCGGCTGCCGCAGGGTGGGTGGCGGCCGGGGCCGGCACCGAGCCGGGCTCGTACCTGTCGGCTTCGCCCGACCGGGCCACGCCCGTGCCGGCCGCGGCGGTTTGGGTCCCGGCCGATGCCGATGCCGATGCCGATGCCGAGCGGGGCGCACACCTGTCGGCCGCGCCCGACGTGGCCGCGGCCACGCGGTCCGCGTCCGCGCAGGCCGCCCCCGTGCAGGCCGCGCCCGTCCCCGTGCCTTCGGGGCGGGCCGAGGCCTTCGTGGCCGGGGGCTCCGACGCGGTGCCGGTCGCCGCCTCCGTGTCGCCCGTGCCCGCGGCGGCAGTGACCGAGTGGGCCGCGCCCACGGGTTGGGCACTGGCGGGTGAGCCGTCCGGGTCCGCACGCGCCGAAGCCGCCTCCCGGCCGGCTCCGGCCGGGGCGGACCGGGACGCGGACGGGCTCGTCGCCGTGGGGGCGGGGGTGCAGGCCACTGCCGTCGCCCCGCACGGGCCCGCCGGACGGGCGGGTGAGGGTGCGCGCAGCGACGTACCGGCGGCGCGGGCCCAGGCCGAGCCGGGGGTGGACATCCTGCATCCCCAGGACGAGGCGGCCCACGCCGGTGCGGCCACGCTCCGGCTGCGCAATCCCGACACCGAATTCGCCCGGCCCCACCCGCAGGACGAGGCCTGGCCCCCGGCCGCCGTGCCCGCCAAGGCCGAGCACGCTCCACGGCACGCGGGTCCGCCCGCTGCCCGGGACCTGCCCGGACAGGGCGGCTCGTCCACCGAGCAGGGCCGCGCTCCGCAGCACGCGGTCCCGGGCCCCGCCCCGGAGGCCGAGTACGCGGATCCGTACCCCGTACCGGACCTGCCCGGGCCGGCAGATGCCGATCCCGGCGACCCGCCCGGCGGGCGGGAGGTGACCTGGTCGGTGCCCGGACCGGGCGCCGCCGGTGACGCCGGTGACGCCGGTGACGCCGGCGATGCCGGACCCGGAGCGCGGGAGGGTGCGGACGGCGAGGCCGACACCGCCGCGCAGTCCGCGACCGGTGGCGGAGTGGTCCCCGGGCCCGGGGCTGCCGAGGTGGTCGAGGTCGTCGCGCGGGCCGTGGCGCGGATCGCGGAGGACGATACGCAGGACCTGCCCCTGGTCACCGGGGTGCGCGGGGTCGCGGTGACCGAGGTGCCGGTGCACCTGCCGTTCCGCGGCGCCGCCCAGCCGCAGCCCCGGCAGCCGAAGCCCGAGCCCGAGCCGAAGCCGGAGCCGAGCCGGCCGAAGGCCCAGGCCGCCCCCGCGCCCCGGTCCGCCCCCGGACGCCGCGTTCCCCGTGGTGACGACCGGCTCCACGAGCACCACGGCCCGGTGCTGCCCGGCTGGATCGCGGTGGCCGTCGGCGGGATCGCGCTCGCGGGCTGCGCGGTCGTCCTCTGGCGGGCCGGGGCCGTCCCGGACTCCCTCGCGCTGGCGTTCGGCGCGGAACCCCGCCCCTACCGGGGACTGCAGGCACGGTTCTGGCCGCCGCTCGCCTTCCTCGGGGTCGTCGCGCTCCTCGCCCTCGGCGGGCTGGGCCGCGGCCGGGCCGGTCACGCCTGGGTGCTCACCCTCTTCGGCCGCTACCGCGGCACCGTCCGCCGCTCCGGCCTGACCTGGATCAGCCCCCTGCTGCTGCGCCGCCGGGTCGACGTCCGGCTGCGGCACTGGCGCAGCGACCCGATGCCCGCCGTGGACTCCGGCGGGCTCGCCCTCCAGGTCGTCGTCCAGGTGGTCTGGCAGGTCAAGGACACCGCCCGCGCCACCCTGGCCGTCGCCGACCACGTGGACTACCTCGCCGAGCAGGTCGAATCGGCCATGGCCAGGGTCCTGTCCCAGCTCCCCGCCGACGCCTTCCACGAGGCCGCCCCGACCCTGCGCGACGCCGAGGCCGTCGGCGACGCGCTGACCCGGATGCTGGCGGCGGAGACCGAGGCGGTGGGCGTGGAGGTGTTCTCGGCGCAGCCCACCCGGATCGAGTACGCCCCCGAAGTCGCGGACGCCATGCGGCGGCGCCGGGTCGCGGCGATCGACGCCAAGCACCGGGACACCGTCCTGACCTCGGTGGTCGACGCGGTGGACGACACCGTCCACCGCCTCACCTCGCGCGGGCTCGTGGAGCTCGACGACTACGAGCGCAAGGCCCTCGTGAAGGACCTGACCGTCGCCTTCTACACGGGCCGCGCCGAGTAGCCCTCGCAGGCCGGAGCACAGGCCGGAGCGCAGGCCGGAGCGGGCCAACTCAGGCCGACAGGAGAACGGGTGGAATCCGGGTGGTCCGGACCACCCGTTCTTCCGTTGGTCTGGACATGGCCAACTCCCGTCAATACTGTGGAACTTGGTCTAGACCTAAACCAGAGCTCGTGAACGGGCCGTGCCGCCGAAACCGGTACGGCCCATCCCCACGCGTGCGCACGCTCTCTCCGGACATCCCCCCACGTTCAAGGAGCATCAGCCTCATGCGTTCCTTCCGCATGCCCAGAACCAAGCGGGCCGCCGCCACGGCCACCGCCACCACCGTCGGCCTCGGAGTCGTCGCCGCCCTCGCGCTCGTCACGGCCCCCACGGCCAGCAGCCACGGGTACACCGACACCCCGATCAGCCGCCAGAAGCTCTGCGCCAACAAGACCGTCTCCGACTGCGGCGCCATCCAGTGGGAGCCCCAGAGCGTCGAGGGCCTCAAGGGGTTCCCCGCCGCCGGTCCCGCCGACGGCCGCATATGTTCGGCCAACCACACGGAGTTCGCCCAGCTCGACGACCCGCGCGGCGGCGCCTGGCCGGCCACCCCGGTGACCAGCGGGCAGAGCTACAGCTTCCGCTGGCAGTTCACCGCGAACCACTCCACCACCGACTTCCGGTACTACGTCACCAAGAACGGCTGGGACCCCACCAAGCCGCTCACCCGCGCCGCCCTCGACCCGCAGCCCTTCCTCACGGTCGCCTACAACGGTGCCCGCCCCGCCATGACCACCGTCCATCAGGGCGCCATGCCGAGCGGCAAGACCGGCCGGCACATGATCCTCGCCGTGTGGACCGTCAACGACACCGTCAACGCCTTCTACTCCTGCTCCGACGTCCAGTTCTGATCGCTACGGCCCGCCGCGGCGTTCAATTCTGACGGAACGTCAGCTATTCTCCGGCGGCATGCGGACGACGACACCCGAAACCGTCGCGGAGCTCATCGCGAGCCAATGGGGCGACCACCGGCCCGGTCTGAAGTACGCCGACGGCGTCCTCAGCCACCACCGGACCGCCCGGGAGGCCGCGGCGCGCGCCGCGCTCCTCGTCGACCTGCTGCCGCCGGGGGCGGAGCCGCACATCGGGGTGCTGCTCGACAACACCCCCGAGTTCCCGTTCTGGCTCGGCGCGGCGGCCCTCGCCGGGGCCGCCGTCGCCGGGATCAACCCCACCCGGCGCGGTCCCGAGCTGGCCCGCGACATCCTGCACACCGACTGCCGGATCCTGGTGACCGAGCGGACCCACCTGCCGCTCCTGCGCGGCCTCGACCTGCCCGGCGTACGGCTCCTGGTGACGGACTCGGACGAGTACGAGGCCCTGCTCGCCCCGTACGCGGGCGCGAAGCCCGGCGACGCGACGCTCGGCCCCGGCCCGAGCCCGTCCTCCCGGCTGCTCCTCTACTTCACCTCCGGCTCCACCGGCGCCCCCAAGGCCGCCATCTGCACCCAGGGCCGCCTGGCCGGCGCCGGCGCCTCGCTCGCACGTCACTTTTCAGTCACCCCGGACGACGTCCACTACGTCTGCATGCCCCTCTTCCACGGCAACGCCGTCATCGCCGACTGGCTCCCCGCCCTCGCGGGCGGGGCCGCCGTGGCGCTGCGCCGCCGCTTCTCGGCCTCCGCGTTCCTGGACGACGTACGGGCCTACGAGGCGACGTACTTCACCTACGTAGGCCGCGCGGTGCAGTACCTCCTCGCCACCCCGCCCCGCCCCGACGACCGCGCGCACACCCTGCGCCTCGGCTTCGGCACCGAGGCGGGCGCGGTCGACGCGGCGCGCTTCGCCGAGCGCTTCGGGGTCCGCCTCGTCGAGGGCTACGGGGCCACCGAGGGCGGCGCCTCCGTCCAGCGCACCCCCGACACCCCGCCGGGCGCCCTGGGGCGCGCGGGCGCCGGCGACGACCTGGCCGTCATCGACCCGGAGACGGGCCGCGAGTGCCCGCCGGCCGTGCTCGACCCGCGGGGCCGCCTCCTCAACGGCGCCGAGGCCATCGGCGAGCTGGTCAACAAGGGCCGCAGCCTCTTCGAGGGCTACTGGCGCAACCCCGACGCGGAGGCCGCCCGCACCCGCGACGGCTGGTACTGGACCGGGGACCTCTTCTTCCGCGACCCCGACGGCTTCCTCTACTTCGCCGGCCGCACCGACGACCGGCTGCGCGTCGACAGCGAGAACCTGGCCGCGGCGGTGATCGAGAACATCCTGGCCCGCTGGACCCGGGCGGCCGCGGTGGCCGTGTACGCCGTACCGGACGAGGTGGCGGGCGACCAGGTCATGGCCGCCGTGGCCCTGCGCGAGGGGGCCGTCTTCTCCCCGCAGGGGTTCGCGTCCTTCCTCGCCGCCCAGCCCGACCTCGGCACCAAGATGGCCCCGCGCTACGTGCGCGTCGTCGGCGTCATGCCGACCACGGCGACCAACAAGGTCCACCGGGTCTCCCTGCGCGGCGAGGCCTTCCAGACCACCGACCCCGTGTGGTGGCGGCCGCCGGGCGAGGACGCGTACCGGCGACTGGAAGCGGAGGACCTGGCCGGGCTCCTGGCCGCCTACGAGGCCCAGGGGCGGGCGGATCTGCTGAGCCGCTGACGGGGGCGCCGGCGGGGCCTCCGGAGGCGTCTGGGGAGGCGGTTTTGAGCACCCTGGAGGAGCAGGTAGTATTTTCTCTGTCAGCAGGCGCCGCTAGCTCAGTTGGTTAGAGCAGCTGACTCTTAATCAGCGGGTCCGGGGTTCGAGTCCCTGGCGGCGCACCTGTCCTTCGGGCGGTTTCCGGTTCACCGGGAACCGCCCGAAGTGTTTTCCGGGCCTGTGCGGGTCGGTCCCGGCCCGGTGTCCGGGGCCCTGTCGCGCAGGGCCCCGTGGCTCAGAGGGTGAGCGAGAGCAGCAGCGGCGCGGCCTTGCGGTTCAGCACGTCGGCCGCGGCCCGCAGCCGGTGGGCGTGCTCCACGGGCAGGGACAGGGCCAGGCAGCCCACCGAGGCTCCGGCCGTGATCGGGACGGCCGCGCAGACCGTGCCGACGGCGTACTCCTGCAGGTCGAGCGTGGGCACCGTGGCCGGCTGGCTGTCCAGCTTCGAGAAGAGGATCCGCTCGTTCACGATGGTCTTCGACGTCAGCCGGGCGATCTTGTGCCGGGACAGGTGGTCGCGCCGGCCGTCGAGGTCGAGCTGGGTCAGCAGGCACTTGCCGACCGCGCTGGCGTGCGCCGCCGAGCGGAAGTCGACCCACTCGTGGACCTTGGGGGTGCGCGGACTGTCCGCGAACTGCGTGATCCGGACCTCGCCGTCCACGTACCGGCTGATGTAGACCGCGGCGCCGACGGAGTCCCGGAGCCGGTCCAGGGTGTCCTGGAGCTTGTCCTGCAGGGCCTGCTGGCGGTCGACGCCGGAGCCGAGCAGGACGAGGGAGTCCCCTATGGCGTAGGCGCCGTCGGACACCTGCAGTACGTACCCCTCCCGGCGCAGCATGAGGAGCATGGGGGCGAGATGGACCGCGGGCAGGCCGGTCTCACGCGCGATCTGTACATCGGTCACGCCGCCGGTATGGCGTGCGACCGTTTCGAGTACGCGCAGGGCGTACTGCACCGAGTGGAACGGCGCGGTCGGCTCGGGCTTCAGCGCCACGGTTTCCCCCTAGCAGGTTGTTACCGCTTGCTCTCACACGATAGCCATCAAGAGGGCCGTGTGGAGCGCCTGTTGATGAGATTGATGGCTCAATCACACCGGTCTGCCTGGATCTACTCCACTGGCATATGCCTAGGTCATGGGTGGTGTCCGAGAGTGCCGGGAATGCCCGGACCGGCCGCGCGGTTCGGGTTCTTCGTACGGACGAGAACGGACGGGCGAGCGGAGCGGGAGAGACGATGAGTGACATCGCGGACGCGGAGGACGCTGGACGACGGGGAGCCGACCGTCCGGGCGACGGACCGAGCGCCGGACCGGGTGACGGATCGAGCGCCGGAGGGGTCCCCGGCGGGATCCGCGGGACGGCCCTCGGCCGGGCGCCGGTGCCGCTCTCGGTGCTGGACCTCGTCACCGTCGGCGCCGGCAGCACCGCCCGCGACGCCCTGCTCACCAGCGTCGACATAGCCCGGCTCGCCGAGTCCCGCGGCTACCACCGCCACTGGGTCGCCGAACACCACTCCATGCCCGGGGTCGCCAGCTCCTCCCCGGCCGTGATCCTGGCCCACCTCGCGGCCCACACCTCCCGGATCCGGCTCGGCTCGGGCGGGGTCATGCTGCCCAATCACGCCCCGCTCGCCATCGCCGAGCAGTTCGGCACCCTGGAGGCACTGGCCCCGGGCCGGATCGACCTCGGCCTCGGCCGGGCGCCCGGCACCGACGGGCACACGGCCGCCGCGCTGCGCGGGCCCGGGCGGCGCGACGAGGCCGTGGACGAGTTCCCCCGGCAGCTCGCGGAACTGATCCGCTTCCTCGACGACGACTTCCCCGACGGGCACCCGTACGCCCGCGTGCACGCGGTACCGGGTCCGGTGCAGGGTCCCGCCGGGCGGCCGCCGGTGTGGCTGCTCGGCTCCTCCGGCTTCAGTGCCCGCCTCGCCGGCGCACTCGGGCTGCCCTTCGCCTACGCGCACCACTTCTCCCCGGCCGGGACCCTGCCCGCCCTCGACCTCTACCGGCAGTCCTTCCGCCCCTCGGCCGTCCTGGACGCCCCGTACGCCGTCATCGGGGTCGGGGCCCTCGCAGCCGACACGGAGGCGGAGGCCCGCGCGCAGGTGCTCACCGGCGCGCTGGCGATGCTCCGGCTGCGCAGCGGGCGCCCCGGGCTGGTCCCGACGCCCGAGGAGGCGGCCGCGTACCCGTACACGCCGCTGGAGCGGGAGTTCGTGGACGAGCGGCTCGCGAGCGTGGTCCACGGAACCCCCGACGAGGTCACCGCGGGCCTGGACGACCTCGCGAAGCGGACGGGCGCCGACGAACTGATGCTGACCGCCAACGCCCACGCCGGCCAGGCCCGCCTGCGCTCGTACGGCCTCGTCGCGGACGCGTACGGCATGCCGCTCCTCGACGCCTGAGCCGCCCGCCCCGGTCCGGTCACGGACCGGGGGAACCCGGCCCGCCGCACGTCCGGTTCGGAGCTCCGTCGCGCGCCTCCTGATCGACCGGCGGGTCAGGCCGGATGCAGCACCGCCGTGGCGATCTCGCGCACGCGGTCCAGCGTGATCCCGGTGCGCTGTTCGACGGCGAGGGGGTGGTCGGTCGGCTCCAGCTCGATCAAGGGCCGCTTGCCGACCGGTCGGGTGTGGGCGTTGGTCTTCAGGTCGATGGTGCCCTCGGAGTAGAGCGCGAGCTCGGTGCTCAGCCAGCCGAAGTACGGCTTCGCGCGCTCGCGCCCCTCCGTGTTCCGCACCTCGAGAGCACGGGCGAAGTCGTCCCTGCTCAGAGAGACCCAGACGCCCCAGGAGAAGACGTCCCGGCTGCCGATCACGGGTATCTCGATCAGCCCCCTGATGAAGAAGTGCTGGCCCTTGATCACGCACTGGTCGGACGACAGCGTGCTGTCCGGATCGCTCTCGAAGGCGGGATCCCACACGTCAGGGGCCATGGCCGAGTGACTCATGGGGAGTTCTGCGTGGTGGTCGCCGCAGCATGCGCAGGTGAAACCGCGATCGTTAGCCATGGGGCGAGCGTAGTGCTGTGACCGGAAAGCCTGCCCGGTCCGCCGACGCGTGCCCGCCCGGAAGGGTTTACGGGTGTACACGAGCCCCGGGGGAGCCCGGAGGAACCCGCACGCGCCGGCAACCAGAGTTTGGCTGGTTTGTTGCTGAAACCTTGCCGGAGGGTGAATCAAGGGAGCCTTAAATCGCTCGTCACCATGGGTGGCGGGCGATTTTTGGTGTGGTCCCACGTCGCTGACGTGGGGTTCTGGGCCCGGACTGGTCTAGTCCTTCTTTGGTCCAAACCATTGACTCGGGGCCGGAGTGATCGCTATCACTATCCCCACCTGAAGTCTTGCCTTCCCCTCCCACTTCCCCGGAGGCAGTTCATGCACATCCGTAAATCCCTCATCGCGGCCGCCGCCACGGCCGCGCTGGCCGGCGGGACGCTGGCCGCCTTCGCGGGACTCACCACCGCCTCGGCCGCCGAGGCCGGGACCACCGCGACGGCCGGCAACGTCAAGATCGCCTACTACGACCAGTGGTCGGTGTACGGGAACGCCTTCTACCCCAAGCACCTCGACACCCGTGGCATAGCGGGCAAGTTGGACGTCATCAACTACTCGTTCGGCAACATCCACCCCACCAACCTCACCTGTTTCGAGGCGAACAAGGCGGCGGGCGACGACAACAACCCCAACGCCGGTGACGGTGCGGGCGACTCGTACGCCGACTACCAGAAGTCCTTCAGCGCGGCCGACAGCGTCAGCGGCGTCGCCGACAAGTGGGACCAGCCGATCGTCGGCGTGTTCAACCAGTTCAAGCAGCTCAAGGCGAAGTACCCGAACCTGAAGATCAACATCTCGCTCGGCGGCTGGACCTACTCGAAGTACTTCAGCGACGCGGCCAAGACCGACGCTTCCCGCAAGAAGCTCGTCTCCTCCTGCATCGACCAGTACATCAAGGGCAACCTGCCCGTCGAGGGCGGCTACGGCGGCGCGGGCAGCGCGGCCGGCATCTTCGACGGCATCGACATCGACTGGGAGTACCCGGGCTCGTCGGGCGGCCACCTCGGCAACCACTACGCCCCCGAGGACAAGCAGAACTTCACGCTCCTGCTCAAGGAGTTCCGCACCCAGCTCGACGCCCACGGCGCGGCCAACGGCGGCAAGAAGTACCTGCTGACCTCGGCCCTCCCGGCCGGCCAGGACAAGATCAAGTACATCGAGACGGACAAGATCGGCGCGTACCTCGACTACGCGAACATCATGACGTACGACATGCACGGCGCCTGGGACTCGGACGGTCCGACGTACCACCAGTCCCCGCTGCTGCCCTCGTCGTCCGACCCGACCGACGTGATCGCCCCGGGCAACGAGAAGTACAGCGTCAAGAACGCCATCGACTCCTGGATCGACGGCAACGCGGCCTACGGCATCACCGGCGGCTTCCCCGCCAACAAGCTGGTCCTGGGCTACGAGTTCTACTACCGCGGCTGGAAGGGCGTGCAGCCCGGCACCACCAACGGTCTCGCCCAGCCCGCCACCCTGGCCTCCGCCGCCCGTCCGACCAGCCAGCAGGCCGGCATCGCGCTCTACAAGGAGCTCGGCGGCATCGTCGACAACCCGGCGACCACCTTCTGGGACGACCAGGCCAAGGCCTCGTACTTCTTCAAGGACGGCGAGTTCTTCACCGGCCTGAACCAGAAGTCCATCCAGGCCCGGGTCGACTACGGCAAGCAGCGCGGCCTGGCCGGCGCGATGATGTACTCCCTGCTTGGCCTGGACGCCAACGCGACCCTGCTGAACCAGATCTCGGACTCCCTCGGCGGCACCACCCAGCCGCCGACCACCCCGCCGACCACGCCTCCCACCACCCCGCCCACGACGCCGCCGACGACCCCGCCGACCACGCCTCCGACGACGCCGCCCAGCACGGGCTGCACCGCCGCGGCCTACGTCCACGGCACCGTCTACACCGGTGGCAGCGAGGTCTCGTACAACGGCCGCAAGTACAAGGCCCAGTGGTGGACCCAGAACGAGGTGCCCGGCACCACCGGTGAATGGGGTGTCTGGAAGGACCTCGGCGCCTGCTGATCCCCCCCACCCCGCGCCGAGCGCCGGCCGCCCCCGTCCCCTTCCAGGGGCCGGGGGCGGCCGTGTCTTGCGCCGGGTCGTGGCTCCCGCTCAGACGGCGGGGTGCGGGGCGGGTCCCTCCGGTTGCCCGGGGTCGGTGCCCGTGACCGCTCCCGCGGCGGCAGCCACCTGGCGGCTGATGATGGCGGCGATCGCCTCCGGAGCCACCGCCCGGGAGTACAGCCAGCCCTGGCCGGTGTCGCAGCCGACGCGGCGCAGCCGGGCCGCCTGGCCGGCGGTCTCCACGCATTCCGCCGTCACCGTCAGGCCCAGCCGGTGCGCGAGCTGGACCAGGGCCTCGACGATGGTCTCGTCGGCCGGGTTCGGGTGGGCGCCCTCCTCGTAGCGGAAGCCGCGGACGAAGGAGCCGTCCAGCTTGAGCACCGAGACCGGCAGCCTGCTGAGGTAGGCGAGGTTCGAGTACCCGGTGCCGAAGTCGTCGATGGCGATCCGCACCCCCATGTCGCTCAGCGCCTGCAGGGCCTGGAGCGGCCGCCCGGCCGAGCCCATCACGGCCGACTCCGTCAGCTCCAGCTGCAGCAGCTGGGGCGCCAGGCCCGTCTCCGCGAGGATCTCGGCGACGTCGCCGACCAGGTCGGAGTCCCAGACCTGGCGCACCGCGACGTTGACGGACACGAAGACGGGGGAGTCGCTGGGCTGCTCGATCTGCCAGCGCCGCGCCTGCCGGCAGGCGGTCTGGAGCACCCACCGGCCCAACTGGACGATGGAGCCGTCCTCTTCGGCGATGCCGATGAACCGATTCGGCGTCAGCGTGCCGAACTGCGGGTGGTTCCAGCGCACCAGGGCCTCCACCCCGCGCACCACCCCGCTCTCCAGGTCCACGAGCGGCTGGTACTCCAGCGCGAACTCCCCCCGTTCCACGGCCGGCCGCAGCGTCGAGGACAGCGCCTGGCGGGTCATCCGGTGGGCGTTGCGCTCCGGGTCGAAGAGCGTCCAGCGGGCCTTGCCGTCCGCCTTGGCCCAGTACAGCGTGGTGTCCGCGGCCTGCATCAGCCCCGTCGCCGACGTTCCGGCCGCCGCCCGCTCCACCACCCCGATCGAGGCGGAGACCGACAGCCGCTGCCCGGCCAGGTCGAACGGCTCCTGTACGGCGGCCAGTACGCTCCGCGCCAGGTCCGCGAGTTGCTCGGTGCCGGTGGAATCCTCGACCAGCAGGGCGAACTCGTCGCCGCCGAGCCGTGCCACCAGGTGCCCGCCGGTGCGCCCGTAGCCGGACTGGTCGGCGCACTGGGTCAGCCGCTTGGCCACGGCGGTCAGCAGCCGGTCGCCGACCCGGTGGCCCAGGGTGTCGTTGACCGCCTTGAACCCGTCGAGGTCCAGGTAGCACAGCCCGATCCGGCCGGTGCCGCCGTGCTCGTACGAGGAGGCCTCCAGGGCGGCGGAGAGCCGCTCGAAGAACAGCGCGCGGTTGGCCAGCCGGGTGACCGGGTCGTGCATCTGGAGGTGGCGCAGGCGGGCCTGGAGGTCGCGCCGGTCGCTGATGTCGGCGACGGACAGCAGGACGTCACCCGTCCCGGGGACGGGCCCGAGGGTGATCTCGGTCCACAGGGAGTGCCCGTCGGGGTGCTTGAGGCGGCGGGTGCAGCGCAGCCGGGCCTGGCGGCCGCGCAGGACCTCCTGGTACGCCTGCCAGGTGCGGGCCTCGGAGGCCAGGTCCACCAGGTCGGCGGCGGACTGCCCGGCGAGGAGGTGCGGCTCGGAGCCGAGGAGGCCGGCGAGCGCCTGGTTGGCGAGGGTGACGTGGCCGGTGCGGTCGATGACGGCCATGGGGAGGTGGGCCGCGTTGAAGGCGGCCCGGTAGTCGGCCCTGTACTCGGCCCGGTACTCGGCCTGGTGGCCGGACCGGTGGGTGGCCTGACGGCCGGGCCCGTGACCGGTCGTGTGGCTCGTCGTGGGGGCTGTCGCGTGGCCCGTCGCGCGGTCCGTCGTGGGTCCGGCCAGGTGGTCGGTCGCGTGGTCGTCCCCGTGGTCGGCCGTCGGATCGGACGCGGCGTCGGCCGCGCGATCGTGCGGCGTGCACGCGGCACGGTCCGGGGTCGGCGTCGTCGCCGGTTCCGGGTGACGCTGCGTCATGGCCGGTCGGATGCTGTCGGCCGCCGAACCGGTTCCATCTGGGGTTCCGCTCACCGTTGGCTCCCGCAGTGCGTGTGAGTGTCCGTGCAGGAAAGTGTGCCGATCATAGAGGTTCCCGGACGGCCCTATCCAGCGGCGACGCCGTGCGGGGCGCGGGAGTTCGGCGTGATGACGGATCGTCGACGTGACGGCGACTGATCGTTTCCGCACGGCCGTGAGCATCCGACGCCCATCACTGATCCGACCTGATCGGTCGTGACTTTCCGTAGGCGAATGTGCGAAACCCGGCGTCACCGGCTTGCCCTAGTGCTCACTCGTGTGGGGCAGCGGAACAGGGCATTAGTAAGACAATCGCCCCAAGGTGGATGAAGAGGTACTAATCCACCACCGGAGGTCGATGTGCCGCGACAGCAGACACCCGGGGGAGTGGACCGCTCCCGCATGCGAACCACGGCGGCGGCGCTCACTTCCCTGACGGCGCTCGCCGCCATGTCGCTCGTCGCGGGACCCGCGGTCGCCGCCCCCGGAGCCGGACCCTGCGCGCTGACCCGTACCGCGGCACACCACTCCCTGGGCCTGGACAGCTGGAACGGCGCCTATCCCAAGCCCGAGCGGACCCTCAACGCGGTCATGGTCTTCCTCTCCTTCCCCGACCACCGCCCCACCCTGACCACCGACGAGCTCACCGCCGACTACTTCCCGGCGACCAGCGAGTTCTTCGAGCGGGCCTCCTACGGCCGCTTCCGCCTGGTCCCGCACCCGCAGAAGCAGTGGATCCAGATGCCGAAGCCGTCCGCCGCCTACGGCATACAGCGCGACTGGGCCCCGGCGGACCGGGCCGCCTACCTGCGCGACGCGGTGGCCGGGGCCGATCCGGCGGTGGACTTCGGCCGGTATGACGTCGTCTACTTCGTCGCGGACCCGGAGGCGCCCGGCGTCGACTCCGATGCCACCAAGGTCGTCAACTTCGAGCAGCCGATCCGGGCCGACGGCACCGACCTGCGCCGCATCGTCACGGTCTTCGAGAAGCACCCGCCGGACCGCAACGTGCTGGCCCACGAGACCGGGCACGTCTTCGACCTGCCGGACCTCTACCACCGGCCCTCCGACGGCAAGGGGGACTGGGACACGTACGTCGGTGACTGGGACGTCATGGGCAGCCAGTTCGGCATGGCCCCGGACCTCTTCGCCTGGCAGAAGTGGAAGCTCGGCTGGCTGGACGCCTCCCAGGTCGACTGTGTGGGAGCCGGCTCCTCCCTGCACACCCTCCAGCCGCTGTCCGAGGCCCCGCGCCCGGGCGGCACGGGCGGAACCCGGCTCGCGGTGGTCCGTACGGGCGCCGGCAGCGCGATCGCCGTCGAGGCGCGGGGCTCCGCCGGCAACGACGGGGACACCTGCACCGAGGGGGTGCTCATCTACCGGGTCCGCAACGAGGCGGCCTCCGGCGGCGGGCCGATCGAGGTCGTGGACGCGCACCCCGCCACCGAGGCCTGCTGGGACCGCTCGGTGTACCCGCCGCTGGCGGACGCGCCGCTGGAGGTGGGGGAGACCTTCACCGTCCCGGGCGAGGGGATCACCGTGGAAGTGGCGGACCGCACACAGTCGGGCGCGTACACGGTGAAGATCACGCGGGAGGAGCGGTAGGGGGCGCGGGACCCCGGACACGAAGAAGGCCCCCACTCGCGTGGGGGCCTTCTTCCGTCTGTGCGCCGCCAGGGACTCGAACCCCGGACCCGCTGATTAAGAGTCAGCTGCTCTAACCAACTGAGCTAGCGGCGCTTGGTGACGAGGAAGACATTAGCACCCCGGGCGGCGATCGGAAAAATCGATATCCGCAGCTCGGGTGGCACGGACGAACGCCCACAGCAGAGCCTCCGGCCCGGGCAGCCACGGCAGCCGGGTATCGGGCGCCACGAGCCAGCGCGAGGGCCCCCCGTCGGCGGCCAGCGGGGGCACGGTGACGGCGTCGCCGCGGCCGTGGCAGAGCGGGGCGGGTACGGGGGTGTTCCACTCCTCCCAGGCCAGCAGGGCCGGGAGGCGGTGGGCGGTGCCGGGGGCGGCGAAGAGCAGGGTCCGCCCGCGGTGGACGGCGGCCGGGCCCGAGCCGGGGCCTTCGGCCCAGAGCAGGTCGAGCATCCGGCGTCCGAGGACGAGGGGGACGTTGACGACGTCGAAGGCGGTCCCGCAGGGCAGCACGGCGGGCGCGGTGGGCCGGGCCTGCCAGGCTGCCAGCGTGCCTCCGGGCTGGGCGGAGGCCGAGGCCAGCCAGGCTGCGCCGGCCGGGGTGACGTGGGTCGCGGAGGCGGTCGTCGTCGTCCGCAGGTCGAGCGCGGGGCAGCCGGTCAGGGTCGTCATGTCTTCAGGTCTACCCGGAGTGGCGAACCGATCTCCGGGAGTTACGGGAAACCGGGACAGGCCGGGTGGGACTGGGGTATGTTGCGCCCCGCATATGCCAGAGGTCGCGGCCGGGCGCGACCTCAGGTGCCCTCGGGGGCGGTGCCGCGCAGCAGGGGCTCGCCGAACTCGATCATCTTGCGGGCGTAGTCCTCGGTCCACTCCGCCTGCTCCGCGATCGTCGCCGCCGAGAGCCGGTCGAACCGCCGGGGATCCGCGAGCTGCGCCGCCGCCACCGCCTGGAACTCCACCGCCCGTTCCTGCGCGGCGCGGAAGGCCAGGGTCAGCTCCGTCGCCCGGACCAGCAGTTCCCGCGGGTCGTCGATCGATTCGAGGTCGAAGAAGTGCTCCGGGTCCGTGACGGTCTCCGACGGCTCGAAGAGCAACTGCGCGGGCCGCAGCCTCCGCTCGGTCCGCTCGGGCTCTGCCATGCGTGTCCTCCTGCTGGACGTGGGGGAAGCCTCCCGGCCGGGAGGCCCCCGGGTCGAAAGGCTTCCGGGTCGAAAGCTTCCGGGCCACCGTCCATTGTCCAGCTTCGCGCAAGGGTGCCCGAGGGTCCCGGCGCATGGGCTAGAACGTGCGTATGACCGATGGTGTGCACGAGACGCTGGACAAGCTCTGCGACGAGGGCATCGAGCAGGTGATCGGCTGGCGCCGCCACCTCCACCGAAATCCGGAGCTGCCCAACCGGGAGGCCGCCACCGCGCGGCTCGTGGCGCGGGAGCTCGCCGCGTTCGGGCTGGACGAGGTGCGGACCGGCATCGCCGGGCACGGAGTGGTCGGGGTGCTGCGCGGCGGCCTGCCCGGGGACCGGGTGGCGGCGCTGCGGGCCGACATGGACGCGCTGCCCGTCCCCGACCGCTGCGGCGCGGACTTCGCCGCCACCGGGCAGGCCTCGCACGCCTGCGGCCACGACTGCCACACCGCGATGCTCCTCGGAGCCGCGCGCGCACTGGCCGACGTACGGGTGCGGGAACGGCTGCCCGGGACCGTGCTGTTCGTGTTCCAGCCCGCCGAGGAGGGCCCGCCGGTCGGCGAGGAGGGCGGGGCGCGCCTGATGGTGGCCGAGGGGGCCTTCGACGACCCCGTCCCCACGATGGCCTTCGGCATGCACGTCACCCCGCACCCCAAGGGCTGGGTGGGCTACAAGTCCGGCCCGATGTACGGGGCCTCCTGCCTGGTCCGCGTCACCGTCACCGGCCGGCAGTCCCACGCCTCCTCGCCCTGGTACGGCATCGACCCGATGCCCGCCGTCGGGGCGCTGCTGACCGGGATCGGCCAGCTGTACCGGCAGGTCTCGGCGTTCTCCCCGGTCACGGTCTCCATCGGCCACATCGAGGACGTCGGCCGGTACAACGTCATCGGTGAAACGGTCACCTTGTGGGGCACGATCCGCTGCGCCGAGGAGCGGGACATGGCCGAGGTCAAACGCCGGCTGACGGTGCTGGCCGAGCACACGGCCGAGGCCTACGGGGCCTCCGCGACCGTCGAGCTGCTCCAGGACGTGCCCGCCGTGCGCAACGACGCGGCCTGGGTCGAGGCCGCGCTGCCCACCCTGCGCCGGGTCGCGGGCACGGACCGGGTGGTGGAGGTCGGCGGCACGCTCGGCTACGACGACGTCTCCGAGCTCATCCTCCGCTTCGGCGGGCTGTACGTGATGCTCGGCGTCCAGGACACCGCCCTGGACCCGGCGAGCGGCGAACCCGTGGCCGTGCCCGGTGGCCGGGGCCTGGTGGGCAACCACCACCCCGCCTTCTACGCCGACGACGACACCCTGATCACGGGCGTACGGCTGCACGCGCACGCCGCGTACGACCACCTGACGGGGGCCCTCGTCACGCGCTGACCGGCGTCTTCGCGAGGGCGGCGAGCTCGTCCAGTACGACCGCGAGCTCGCCCGCGAGGCCCTCCGGGGCGCGGAATCCGTCGGCCGTGACCAGCCCGGTGATGCCCGGGACGGCCACCGAGGCCCCGGTCGGCACCATGCCGACGGCCTCCAGCACCGGCCGCAGCATCCGGCCGGCCGGGGCGCCGCCGGAGCCGCCCGCGCTGTAGGAGAGCAGGCCGGCCGGCTTGCCCTGCCATTCGCGGTAGAGGAAGTCCACGGCGTTCTTGAAGGGGGCGGTGAAGCCGCCGTTGTACATCGGCAGGACGAACAGGAAGGCGTCGGCGGAGTCGACCAGGGCGCTCCACGCGCGGGTGTGGGGGTGGGCGTAGATCCCGGTGGAGGCGTATTCGGGCTCGTCGAGGAAGGGCAGGTCGATCTCGGCGAGGTCGACGGGGGTGACGTCGAAGCGCCCGTGCTCGCGCGCCCGGCCGGCGGCCCAGCCGGCCAGCGGGCGGGCGGCGGAGGTGGGGCGGACGGAGGCGGAGACGACGTGCAGGCGGATCGGGTGCGGGTTCACGGTGGGCTCCTCGCGGCCTGGAAAGTTTTGTTGACGTGTCACCTATGGCGTTGCGCCCATGGAAGCGCAGGAATGGGTGACGTGTCAACTAGGTAGGTGACGTGTCACGTACCGGGCTAGACTTCGACCATGACCGAGAACGGGAGTGACAGCGCACCTCGCTGGCTCAGTGAGTCCGAACAGCAGGCCTGGTACGCCTGGCGGCGGATGTTCCCGCTGGTCAACGCCGATATCGCGCGCGATCTGACCCAGGACAGCGGGCTCTCCGAAGCCGACTACGACGTCCTGTCCGTCCTCGGCTCCACCGACGGCCACCGCATGCGCATCAGCGCCCTCGCCGTCCTCATGCAGTGGTCCCGCAGCCGGCTCTCCCACCAGCTCACCCGGATGGAGCAGAGGGGCATCGTCCGCCGCGAAGAGGTGGCCGACGACGGACGCGGAGCCGAAGTGGTGCTCACCGAGCAGGGCGTCACCACGATCATGACGGCCGCCCCGCTCCACGTGGAGTCGGTGCGCCGCCACCTGATCGACATCCTGACCCCGGAACAGCTGCGCACCTTCGCCGAGGTGGGCGAACTGCTCCGCACCCGCCTCGGCGTGGAGCGCAAGACCCGCTGACCGTGGCTACGGCCGCCAGACCACCCGGTGTTCGGCCAGGTGGGCCAGTACCGAGTGGTTGGCCTCCCACCCGTCCGGGAACTTCATGGTCACGCCCAACTGCACCGGCTCCGAGGACGGGTGGGCGTCCAGGAGGTCCGCTATCCCCGCCCGGGCCACCACCACGCAGGCGTGCCGGTGGCGTGAGGCCAGTACGCACAGCCGGCCCGTCTCCAGGTGGAAGGCGGTCGCGTCCGGGCGGCCCGACAGGGGGTGCAGGACCACCGTGAGGTCGTACTCGCGGCCCTGGAGCCGGTTGGCCGTGTCCACGGTGACCCCCGTGACCCCGAGCGCGGACAGCGCCGCCCGGACCGCCGCCGCCTGGTCCCGGTGCGCGGTGCCCACCGCGATCCGGTCCGCCGTCAGCGGGGACGGGCCGCCCGCGTGCTCGTCCACCGTCACCGCACCCCGGTCCAGCGCCCGGCGCACCACCAGGGCCACCGCCCGGACCGCCTCCGGGTCGGTGCGCGGGGTGTGCCGGGCGGGCAGCTCCAGCAGCCCCCACCCCGACTCGGCGGCCTCGTCCAGCACCCGGTCGGGGCCCGAGCCGTCGCCCGCGACCCCGTAGGACATCCGCCGATCGCCCGGGCCCGTGCCGCTGCGGAACTGCGTGTACGGGTAGAAGGCGCGGGAGACCAGCGGCGCGGCCGAAGCCGGCAGCCGCCAGGACACCGGCAGCCGGTGCTGCGGCAGGTCCGGGTTGTGCGCGAGGAGGGTGGACACCGCCGAGGCCGAAGGGTCGTAGGACAGGCCCGCCCACTGCTCGGCGCCGACCACGCTGAAGGGGTCCAGCTGCCCCGGGTCGCCCACGAACAGCGCCCGGTCGAACAGCCCGGCCACGGCCAGCAGCGCGTCCGAGCGCATCTGGTACGCCTCGTCCACGATGGCGTGCTCCCAGGGCTCCACGTCCTTGACCCAGGCCCACTTGGCCGCCGTCGAGATCGTCACCGGCAGCCCCGCCAGGTCCCCCGGCTTCGCCGAGAGGACCACCGAGTCCAGGTCGCGCAGCGCAGGATCGTAGGCGTCGCCCTCGCTGCTGTGCAGCCGGCCCACCTTCAGCTCGGGATCCTTCGCGTGCAGCCGCAGCACCAAGTCGTCGACCTGCGCGTTGGTCTGCGCGACCACCATCAGCCGGCGCCCGGCCGCCGCCAGGTCCCGGGCCGCCCGCACCACCAGGGTGGACTTCCCGGCCCCGGGCGGGGAGTCGACGACCACGCCCCGGGCCCCGCCGTGCAGGGTGTCGCGCAGGATGGCGTCGGTGGCCCGGCCGGCGGCCGCGCCCGGATCGAAAGCGGTGCTCGCGGTGCTCACAGGAGGTCCTCGGCGGTCACGGGGTCGGGCAGCGGCAGCGCGGGGGCGTCACCGGTCAGGTGCGCGGGCGGCCCGCCGTGGGTCCACGGGGTCCGCTCGGCGTCCGGCAGCTTCGGGCCGCCGCGCGCATCGTGCTCGAAGAGCGTCCAGCAGAACCGGTCGCCCTTCTCCGGCACCGAGCCCGGCTCCGGGTCCTTGCCCCGGCCCATCTTGTCGAGGACGCGCAGCAGGAGCCGGCCGTCCTCCTCCCGGCGCACGAACTGCGCGCTCTGCGGGCGCCCGTCCAGCGAGCGGTACACCTTGGGACCCGCACCGCCCGCGCCGCCGCTCCCGCCGTCCTCGGTGAGCTGCGGCCGGTCCTCCGTGGCCACCCACACCAGCGGGCGCGGGCTCGGCCGCTTCGACTCCGTCCACTCCATGACCACTTCGGTGACCTCCCCGGCGAAGGCCTCGCCCGCGAGCCGCCGCCCCGCCATCACCAGCAGGTCGTCCAGCGCCTCCTGGGCGTCGAGCCGCACCTGCTCGGTCTCCCGCGTCGCGAGCTTGCGGGCGGCCGTCACCGCGTCGTCGCGGCGCGGCTGCGGGCCCTCGCCCGCCCGGACCCGGTCCCGGTGGCCGGTGTACGACCAGCGGTCACCGGTCCAGCGGTCCTCGGTCCGCTCGCCCGGAGGCAGTTCGCGCATCAGGTCCAGCGCCTGCCACACGGCCCACCAGGTGCTCTGCATCTGGTCCACGACCAGCCGCCGGACCGCCCGCTCGGCGAACCGCGGACCGTCGCCGTCCCTGGGTTCGCTCATGCGCGCCGCGTCGAACTTCGCGATCGCCGGGGCCAGCAGCTTGTTGTCGAAGGCCGGATCGGTGGCCGGACCGGCCGGCGGGAGCAGCAACTGGCCGTGCTCGTCCCGGCCGAGTTCGGCGCGCAGCGCCTGCTCGGCGCCGGAGGTCCCCTCGGGCGGGTCGATCCACGCCAGCAGCGCCTGCAGGTGCTGGTCCTCCAGGTTGCTCTGGCCGGTCGCCCAGTGCCGCGACAGCAGGTCCGTGGCCGACAGCAGCATCGAGGCACCGGGTACCCGGGAGCGCTCGGCGAAGTGGGTGAACCAGCGGCCCAGCAGCGGTACCTGCGTGGGTACCGGATACGGGTTCTCGGGGTCCTCCTCGGCGGTCCGCCGGAACCGCATGGACCGCCCCAGCAGCCGTACGTACTCGATGCCCGCGCGGCTCGGCACGATCAGCTGCGGAGCGTCCAGGCAGAGCTCGGCCTCCACCTTGACCCGCTTGCCCGTCTCCGGGTCGGTCTCGGTGCGCTCCACCGGCTCGACGGCGTCCGCGTAGCCGTCGATGTACGGCATCAGGTTCCGGGCGAGCTCGGCCAGGAACTCCCACCGCATGTCCCGGTCGCGCGGCTGCGGCACGACCAGGATCCGGGGGTCCTGCCGGTCGGTGCCGAACATCGCGCCCAGCGGGGCCCCGGCCTCACCCGCGGTCGTCAGCGGTACGAAGACCAGCGGCTGCTCGCCGAGATGCCGGTGCCGTACGGTCGCCAGCGGCCGCGCCCGCCCGGCGCGGACGGCCTCCAGCCGGGCCAGGGTGTTCAGCAGGGACATTCGACGACCTTCGGGCGGATGCGGGCGGGGGCTTGCTCCAGTGCCTCGGCGCGCAGCCGGGCGGCGTACCGCAGCGCGGCCGCGGTGGGGTCCTCGAAGGCCACGTCGGGGGCGGGGCCGGTGCCGTCGGTGCCGTCGGGGCCGGTGCCGCCGGGCGCACCGCAGCCCGCGGCCGCCGCGAGGGCGGCCTCGACCGTGGTCAGCCCGCCCAGCTCACCCCGGACGGAGCGGCCGAGCGTGGTCACCTCGTCGGCCGTGCGCGCCCGGTCCCGGCAGTGGAAGGCCAGCTCGCAGGCGGCCAGGCACTCGGGGGCGTAGGCGGCGGACACGGCCGACACCGCCTCGGTCAGCTCCTCGGCGGAGCACGCCGGATCGAAGGTGAGGCCCGCGGGCAGGCTCTCGGCCAGCTCCTCGACGCGGGTGAGCCGCTCCAGCTGGCGCCGGGTCACCGAGCGCTCGCGGCGGATGTCGACCGGGGCCGCGGTGGGCAGGTTGGAGAAGTCCTTGGGGCAGACGAGCAGCACGGTGTGCCCGACCTCGGCGCCTTTCACCTTGGCGGCGGTCGTCTCCAGGGCCAGGACGTAGACGGCGGCCTGGCGTGCGGCGGCGCCCACCTTCGCGGCGTCGGCGGATCCGTCGATCATCGGGAACGACTTGATCTCCACCACGGTCCAGCGCCCGTCGGGGTGCACGACGACGGCGTCCGGCTCCAGGTAGGCGGGGGAGCCGGCCACCTCCAGCGCGAGCATGGGGTGGTCGAGCAGGGTCCAGGCCCCGGCGGCGGTCGCCTCGCGCAGCGCGAGCGCGGTCCGGGCGGCGCGGCCCTGGGGGCCGGCGGCGGTGAGGTCGGGGGTGAGGGCGTCCGGTCCGGGCGGGCCGGCCGCGCCGGCGGGCCCCGCGTCATCGAACCCTGCGCCGAGGTGCTCGTACACCAGCCGCAGCAGCTCGGCTCCGCCGTCGCCCTTGACCTTGGCCTCGAAGGAGTTGCCGCGCACGATGGCGAACTGCGACTGGCCGAAGGCCGCCGGGGAGCCGAGGGCCGCCGCGAGGACGGTCTTGTCCACGCCGGCGCCGTCGAGCAGGGCGCGTCTGCCGCACCCGGGGTTGGCGGCGAGGGCCGCCAGGGCGCGGGCGTCGAGCGGGCGCGGTGCGACATCGGCGCCGCGCAGATCAGCGAGCCGTTGCCGCAGCGTCTTCGGGGGAGTCGGGGGACTCATCGGCTGCGCGGCCTGCGCGGCCTGTGCGGCCTGTGCGGTCTGCCAGGCCGGCGGCTGCGCCGTCGGCGCGGGGGACCGCGGCGGGGTCTGCGGCGGCGAGGCGCTGGACGGGTAGGAGCTCACCCGCGGAAGTCTCCCATCCGCCACTGACAATCGTGGACTTACCGCGAAAACCCGCTGTTCGGGTGGTGTGCGGGGCGGACCCGTCGGGCCCGGCGGACGCGAGGACTCGGGCCCCGGCGACCCCGGCGACCCCGGTGATGCCGGCGGGCAGGGCGCGGGCCGCCAGGTAGCCGGCCCCCATCACGGCGGCCCCGGCGACGGCGTCGAGGAAGTAGTGGTTGGCCGTGCCCATGACCACCACGGTGGTGACGGCCGGGTACGCGGCCCCCAGCGCCCGGACCAGCGGCCGGCGCGCGCAGCACCACAGCACGACCCCGCACCACAGGGCCCAGCCCACGTGCAGGCTGGGCATGGCCGCGAACTGGTTGGTGAAGGAGCCGAGCCCGCGCGGCGCGCTGGCCTCCGCGCCCCACCAGCCGTAGGCGCTGTACTGGGCCATCGTGTCGGTGAACCCGTACGAGGCGTCGAGCAGCCGGGGCGGGCAGGTGGGCACCAGGGCGAAGCCGACGAGTCCGAGCAGGGTGGAGAGCATCAGCCAGGTGCGGGCGAATCGATACTGCTGGGGGCGGCGCCGGTAGAGCCAGACCAGCACCGCAGGGGTCACGAGGTAGTGCAGGGAGGCGTAGACGAAGTCGGCGGGTATGCCGAGGACCGCCTGCCCGGTGAAGAGCCGGTTGAGCGGCCGCTCCAGGTCCATGGCCAGGAGCTCCTCCAGACGCAGGATCGCGAGCCCGTGGTCCACCGCCAGTCCTACGTCGCCCCGGGCGAGGAGTCTGCCACCCGAGTACGCCCCGTAGACGAGTCCCAGGAGCAGCAGTTCGGCCCACCAACGCGGAGGCTGCCGCCTATTAGTCATACGGCGTATGACGTGTGTGAAGACGCAAGGGTTGCGTGGCGTTCATCTGATGGATGATGGAGCGGCGACGCAATACCCGCAAAGCCGTGCGAATGGTCGGGGCCGTCGATGCTCCGCCCGTACCGCCCATCTCGCTTCTCAACCGGGAGAACTCATATGGCCCCCCGCATCCTCTTGGCCCGTCACGGCCAGACGGCGTGGTCCCAGCTCGGCAAGCACACCGGACGCACGGACGTGCCCCTGCTGGAGGAGGGGAAGCGGGGCGCGAAGCTGCTCGGCGAGCGCCTCGCCCGCGGCCCGTGGGCGAGCCTGCGCGGGCTGGAGGTGCGCACCAGCCCCCTCGTGCGGGCGAGCGAGAGCTGCGACCTGGCCGGCTTCGGAATCCAGGCGGAGCCGTGGGACGCGCTGATGGAGTGGGACTACGGCGACTACGAGGGCATGACCCCGGCCGAGATCCAGGCGATCCGGCCCGGCTGGCTGATCTGGCGCGACGGGGTCCCGGGCGGCGAGTCCGTCGCGGAGGTCTCGGCCCGCGCGGACGAGGTCGTCACCTGGGCCCGCTCGGCCGAACGCGACGTCCTCGTCTTCGCGCACGGCCACATCCTGCGCACCCTGGCCGCGCGCTGGCTCGGCTTCGAGGCCTCCTTCGGCGCCCGCATCCGGCTGGAGCCGACCTCGCTGTCGGTCCTGGGCTGGGCGTACGGGGTCCCCGCGCTGGAGCGCTGGAACGACACGGGGCACCTGGAGTAATCCAGCCCCTCCGGCGTTTGGGGAGCGGGGTCTGGGGCGGAGCCCGGAGGCTCGTGCGCAGCGGGCCGCTCCCCCCTGGCCCCCCGGAGGGTCAGGCCGACGCGTGCCGCCCGAGGAACGCGCCCACGCGCGGGGAGCGCTGGTGCGGAACCAGCGTGCGGGCCGTCGCCGCCAGCATGGACTGGATCCGGGTCGACTGGACCTCCTCCAGCAGCTCCAGCACCCGGCCGCCCGCCCAGGCGGCCTCGTCGGGGGCGCCCGCGTGGGCCAGGTTGTCGGCCAGCTCGGCGGTGTAGAGGGCGACGTTGCGGGCGAAGTGCGGGTCCTGGAGGTCCGCCGCCCGGCGGGCGTGCCGGGCCGCCCGGGCGTGCTCTCCGAGCGCGGCCCAGCAGCGGGACTCCAGGGACTCCAGCTCGGCCTCGCCGAAGAAGGACATCCACTCGGGGTCCGCCCCCGCCTCGCCGCGCGAGAAGTCCGTGTGCGCCCGGGTCAGCGCCTCCTCGCAGGCCTTGCGGTCCGACAGTCCGGCCCAGCCGCCCGCCTCCCGCAGGGCGAGCAGCGACAGGAGCCGCGGGGAACCGAGCGAACGGGCGGCCCGGCGGCCCGCCTGGGCGGCCCGTACCGATTCGCGGGGGCGCCCGCAGTCCCGGGCGAGGAAGGCCATGTTGCTGAAGGCGTGCGCCTCCAGGCCGGCGTCGCCGGAGACCCGGGCCGTGGCCAGCGCCTCCGCGTAGTGCGAGCGGGCGTCGTCGAACCGGCCCGAGTCGTGCGCGAGCCAGCCCACCGAGATGGCCAGCTCGCCCGCGCCCGCGTGCAGTCGGTCCTCGGTGGACTGCCGGGTCGCGCCCGCGTCGAGCAACGCGTACGCGGTGCGCAGGGGTTCGGCGGCCCGCCGGTACAGGGCGTCGGCGCCGTGCCGGTCGTCCAGCAGCCGGATCTGGCGTACGGCGTCCTCGACGGCGGCCGCCTCGGACTCACCGGCGCGGGAGGGCAGTCGGCGGGTGTCGCCGAGCAGGGTGAGGCTGAGGGTCGCGGCCGCCACGGTCGCGGAACCCCCCGCCATGAACGCGCGACGCAGCACGTCGCTCTCCTTGGAACGCGAAGGGGCGGGGGAGCCGACGGAGTGGGTGTGCCTGGCGAAGGCGGAGAAGGGCGCCGCCTGTTCACGCTGCGCCAGCCGGCCCCGTACCGTCTCGCGCGGGGAGAACCCCAGGTCGGCCAGGGTGCGGCCGGGGAACATGTGGAGGAAGACCCGCTCGTAGGCGTAGTTGGGGCAGCGGATCTCGCCGGATTCGACCCGGCCGATGTAACGGGCGTCGCAGGAAACCGTTTCTCCGATTTCCTTCGCCGCCCTGCGCACCAGCGCGGCGAACTCGGCCGGGGAGTGCTGACCGCGCAGCCGCCGGAAGGGGGTGTTCGGTGAGTGGGGGGACGTCGCCATGGACGCGGCCTCTCTGGGCAAGTGATTGCGCTGCCGGTGACTGTGTGGTGCCTGTGACGCGCTGCCCGGCGGGCATGAACGTACCGCCAGCGGCGGAGGGTTGACTCGGTGTTTGGCTACAAAACGGATATCTCACCCGCGATCCGCCATGAACTGCCATCCTTTGCAGCGTCTTGCCGCCGCACCTGTTGACGTTCCCGTGCGTTGAACTTATGCGGAGTGGGAGGAAGCCCGCCGGCTTCCGGGACCGCTCCCGCGTTGCTCGTACGCGGATCGAGGAGGGGTTCCCTTGGTGGAGGGCGGCATGGAGAGCACGGACACGAACACCGCGCCCGAGACCGGAGCGGTCCTCCTCACGGGCGCCCCGGACCTGGTCACCGTGCCCACCCGGCAGGGGCTGGAGGCCGTCGACATCATCCAGCGGGCCGCCGGTCAGGCCAGCCGCGCGGGTGGCGTCGGCCCGGTCCTGCACGACGGCTCCGGCAGCACCCTCGGCTTCCTCGTCCCGCCCGGTACGGCCGACGCCTGGGACCTCCCGGGCAGTGCCTGTACGCACACCAACGGGCGCGGCATGCGCTTCGGCGACAGCTCGCCCACCGCGGGCGACACCGGCTGGCTGCTGCCGCCGGAGGCCGTCGGGCCGGTCACCGACCCGGAGGTGCTGCGGGCGGCGCTCGGCGAGGCGGCCCGGCTGATCGAGGCCGCGGACAACTGCCGCTAGCGGGTGTCGGGCCCTGACCAGCCATAATGAGGACGTGGCGAGCAAGGGCAAGGGCAATGACAAGCGGCGCGGGCGCGAGACCTCCGAGGCGCCGGCCGGGCCGGTGGACGGCGGTCACGCCGCGCTGGAGCCCGACCGGGAGCGGTCGCGCGCCTGGACCCTGCTGATCGACGGGGCCCCGCAGTCCCACGTGGACCTGGACGACCCCGGACACCTGGACTTCGCCTACCAGCGCCGGATCGGCCACCTGATCGACCTGTTCGCCCCCGCCCGGCAGCCCCTGAACGTGCTCCACCTCGGCGGCGGCGCCTTCACCCTGGCGCGCTACACGGCCGCCGCCCGCCCCCGCTCGACGCAGCAGATCGTCGAGATCGACGCCGGGCTCGTGGCCTTCGTACGGGAGCACCTGCCGCTGGACCCGCAGGCCCGGGTCCGGGTCCGCGCGGTCGACGCCCGGGCCGGGCTGGCGAAGATCCCCGACGGCTGGGCCGACCTGGTGATCGCCGACGTGTTCAGCGGGGCCCGCACCCCGGCGCACCTGACGAGCGCCGAGTTCCTGGACGACGTACGCCGGGCCCTGGCGCCGGGCGGCTGGTACGTGGCGAACCTCGCGGACGGTCCGCCGCTCTCCCATCTGCGGGGCCAGATCGCCACGGCCGCGTCCCGGTTCGCGGAGCTGGCGCTGGCCGCCGACCCCGTGGTGTGGCGGGGGAAACGCTTCGGCAACGCCGTGCTGGTGGCCGCCGACCGGGAGCTCCCGGTCGCCGAGTTCACCCGGCGGGTGGCGAGCGATCCGCACCCCGGACGGGTCGAACACGGCCGCGCCCTCATCGACTTCGCGGGCGGCGCCGTCCCGGTCTCGGACGCCTCGGCGGTGGCCTCGCCGGAGCCCCCGCCGTCCGTCTTCCGCTGACGCCCGGCTACTCCCGCGAAGCCGCGGCCAGCTCGCGCAGGCGCCGCTTGTCCGGCTTGCCGCGGCCCGTCAGCGGGAGCGCCGGCAGCCAGAACACCGCCGCGGGCCGCTGCCCCGGCGCCAGCTCCGCCTCGACCAGCGCGCACGCCTCGGCCGCCGCTTCCTCCGTCGGGGCGTGCCCGGGGGCCGCGACGAGGAACGCGCACACGGCTTCCCCGGTGACCGGGTCCGTCCGCCCCACGACGGCCGCCCGGGCCACGGCGGGGTGCCGGGTCAGGGCCGTCTCGATCGGGCCGCAGTAGATGTTGGCCCCGTGCACCATGACCACGTCCTTGACCCGGTCGTCGAGGTACAGGTACCCGTCGGCGTCGAAATGCCCGACGTCTCCCGTGCGCAGCCAGCCGTCGTGCAGGACCTCGGCCGTCAGGGCGGGCTGGTTGCGGTAGCCGGCCATGACCATCGGGGAGCGCACCCACACCTCGCCGGTGGCCCCGGGCGCGCAGCCCCGTACCTCGACCTCCACCCCGGGCGCCGGCCGGCCGACGGAACCGAGCAGTTGGGGGCGGTCGGTGGCCGCCGCGTCGTGGTCGGCCGGGGAGAGCCGGCTGAGCACCCCGGCCTCGTTCATCCCGTAGCCCTGGGTCCAGCGCACCCCGGGACCCCAGCGGGTCAGCGCCCGCCGCAGCCGCTCCGGGTGCACGGGGGAGTCGCCGTAGGAGACCCGTACCAGGCCGGGCACGCCGTCGGCGGTCTCCGGGTCGTCGAGCAGCCGGTACAGCATCGAGGGGGTCAGGTACGTGGCCGCCGGCCCGAGCCGCCGGCAGGCCTCGGCGAACTCCCGGGTGCCGAGGGGGTGCACGATCTCCGAGCGGCCGCCGACGCGCAGCTGCTCCAGGCAGCGGCCGCCGGAGCGCTGGGAGAGCGCGTCGGTCGAGACGAACGTGAGCGGCGCGGAGCCGTCGGTGGACGGGGAGTCGCCGCGGGTTGCCGTACGGGCCGCCATCGCGGCGAAGGTCGAGGCCACCCCCTTCGGCCGGCCCGTCGTACCGCCCGTGTAGGTCACCCGGGCCACGTCCTCGCCGCGCGCCGCCACCGCGACGGGCAGGGCCTCCCGGGTGGAGGCCAGCTCCAGCAGCGCGGCCAGCCCGATGCGGGCTCCCGGGCCCGGCGGCACCGGGGTGTCGTGGACGACCAGGTCGGGCTCGCAGTCCCGTAGGAGGTGGTCGAGTCCGTGGGTGGTGGGGCCGACGCACACGTGGGTCAGCCGGGCCCCCAGCACGTGCGCGGCGAGCCGTACGAGCAGGGTCCGGGGCGGATTGCCCGCCGATACGCAGGCCAGCCCGGAGCCGCGCCGGATCCCCAGCTCGGCCAGGGCGCCCGCCAGCCGGTACGTCCAGGCCAGCACCTCGGAGTGGGTCAGGACCCAGGACCCGGACCCGAAGGCGGGGCGGTCGCCGTACCGCTCGCAGGCGTCGATCAGGTCCGTGACGTACCGCGCGCCGCTGCTCATGGCGCCACGGTATCCGGCGGTCCCGATCCGAAGGACGGGCCCTGCCACCAGGAGACGGTCTAGGGGTCGACGATCTCCACCAGCGGCGGGTGGTCGTGCCAGGTGCAGAACACCGACACCTCGCGGCCGTCACGGGTGAAGGTGACGCGGATCCAGGACGGCTGCTTCCAGACCTGCATCCGCCACCCGGCCAGCGGGGTCGCCGAGACCAGATCGGCGGAGGTGGTGCCCAGATCGAAGACGACCCGGCCGCCCGAGACGCTGTACGCCTTCACGTTCTCGCTCGCGGCCCCCTGCCGCTGCGGCCGGGGGGTGGGCGGCGGGGAGGATCTGGCAGAGGGGGAAGGGGAGGCCGGCGCGGTGGACGCGGACGCGGACGGCGACGGCGAAGGCGACGGCGAGGGTGTCGGGGACGGCAGGGGCTCCGGCTGCGTCGCCCGGTGGGTGGAGGAGGAGAGGGGCTGCGTGGCCAGCGGCACCGCGAGCGGCGGATCGTAGGCGGTACCGGACATGACCGAGTGCACGCCCCACCACGACAGCGTCACCGCCGCCCCGGTCGCCAGGGTCCACGCACCCGCATGGCCGACTGCTCTCCCGACAAGTCCTCGTCGCATCGGGGGACATACTGCACCACCCGTCCCAGACCCGGCCCGGCACCCCTCGCCATCCCCCGAATGGGCTACCGTGCGGGCCATGGCTAGTGTGCTCGTGGTCGAGGACGACCAGTTCGTACGTTCCGCCCTCATCCGGCACCTGACAGAGGCCTCGCACACCGTGCGCAGCGTCGGCACCGCCCTGGAGGCGCTGCGCGAGGTCGCCCACAACCGCTTCGACGTGGTGATCCTCGACCTCGGACTGCCCGACCTGGACGGCGCCGAGGCCCTGAAGATGCTGCGCGGGATCACCGACGTGCCCGTCATCATCGCGACCGCCCGCGACGACGAGGCGGAGATCGTCCGGCTGCTCAACGACGGCGCCGACGACTACCTGACCAAACCCTTCTCCGTGGAACACCTCTCCGCCCGGATGGCCGCCGTCCTGCGCCGCGCCCGCTCCTCCGCCGGGGCCGAACCGCCCTCCCGCGTGCTGCGCGTCGGCGGCCTCGCCATCGACCCGCTGCGCCGCCAGGCCGAGCTGGACGGGGCGGTACTGGACCTCACGCGGCGGGAGTTCGACCTGCTGGCCTTCCTCGCCGGGCGGCCGGGCGTGGTCGTGGCCCGCCGGGAGCTGCTCGCCGAGGTCTGGCAGCAGTCGTACGGCGACGACCAGACCATCGACGTCCACCTGTCGTGGCTGCGCCGCAAGCTCGGCGAGACCGCCGCCAGCCCGCGCTACCTGCACACGTTGCGGGGTGTCGGGGTGAAGCTGGAGCCGCCGGCGTGAGGGGCCCGCTGTGAGGTGGGCGCTGGTCAAGGTGTGCCTCGCGGTCACCGTGATGGTGGTCGTGGCCTTCGCCGTACCGCTCGGGCTCGTCGTCCAGGAGATGGCCAGCGACCGGGCGTTCTCCAACGCCGAGCGGCAGGCCGCCACCATCGGGCCGACGCTGTCCATCACCACCGACCCGGTGCAGTTGCGCAAGGCCGTGGAATCCACGCAGATGGGCGCCGACCGGCGGATGGCCGTGCACGTCCCGGCCGTCGGGGACGACCCGCGCGTGGACATCGGCGACGGCTGGGCCGGCGAGCGCGCCGTCTCCCAGGTCCGGCGGATCGGGCGGGCCGCGACGGCCCCCGTGGCGGGCGGCGGCTTCGCGCTGCTCCAGCCCGTGGCGCTCGGCTCCGGGGACATCGCCGTGGTGGAGATCCTCGTTCCGGAGAGCGAGGTCAGCAACGGCGTCGCCACCGCCTGGGTGGTCCTCGCCGGAGTGGGCCTCGCCCTGGTCGTGGGCTCGGTGGCGGTCGCGGACCGGCTCGGCGCCCGCCTGGTGCGGCCGGCCGAGCGGCTCGCGGACGCCGCGCACCGGCTGGGCGAGGGGCGGCTGGGGGCGCGGGTCCCGGAGGACGGGCCGAAGGAACTCCGCTCGGCGGCCGTCGCGTTCAACTCGATGGCGGACCAGGTGGTGGAACTCCTGGCCAACGAGCGGGAGCTGGCCGCCGACCTCTCGCACCGGCTGCGGACCCCGCTGACGGTGCTGCGGCTCAACGCGGCCTCGCTCGGCGACGGCCCGGCGGCGGAGCAGACCCGGGCGGCCGTGGAGCAACTGGAGCGGGAGGTCGACACGATCATCCGTACGGCCCGCGAGCAGCGGTCCGCCGCCGCACAGGGGCCGGGCGCCGGCTGCGACGCCTCCGAGGTGATCCGCGACCGGATGGGGTTCTGGTCGGCGCTGGCCGAGGACGAGGGCCGCGAGGTGCGGCTCGCGGGGGTCGACCGTACGGTACGGATCCCCGTGGCCCGGCCGGAACTGGCCGCGGCGCTGGACGCCATGCTCGGCAACGTGTTCCGGCACACCCCCGAGGGCACCCCCTTCGCGGTGGACGTCCACGACGCCGGGGACGCGGTCATCGTGCTCGTCTCGGACGCGGGAGGCGGCATCGCCGATCCGGACGCGGCCCTGCGGCGCGGCAACGACGGCGGCCGCGACGGGTCCACGGGCCTGGGGCTGGACATCGTCCGGCGGGTCGCGGAGTCGACGGGCGGGGACGTACGGCTGGGGCGTTCGGTGCTCGGCGGCACCGAGGTGCGGGTGTGGATCGCGCTGGACGGGCGGACGCGGGGAGACGCGGGGCGCGCCGGACGCAGCCGACGCAAGCGGCGACGCAACTGACGCAGGCGACGCACCGGGCGCAACTGACGCAACCGGCGTAGGCCACGCAACTGACGTAACCGACGTAACCCTGCGGGCGGCCGGGGCGCGCCGCCCGCCCGGAATGTCCCCCTGTCGGTACGGTCCGCGCCATGGACACCCTCATCTTCGGCGGCCTCCTCGCCACCCTGATCTCGATGTACCGGGACGCCCCGAGGTTCGTCGTGCTCGGCGCCTGGTGGCTCATGCTCCTCGCCGTGATCCTGCTGATGGCGCACCACATCACCAGCGGCCTCGCCCTCACCTTGAGCTACTGACCGTGGCCGCGATGTCCAGCCTCCTCCCGGAGGCCTCCCTGGAGGGCGGCCTGCTGGGCCGGGTCCAGTTCTGGTTCGCGTGCGTCTTCGCCATCGGCTGGACCGGGGTGGTGTGCGGCGGGCTCTTCTACCAGTTCGGCATGTGGGAGTACCCCTGCCCGCTCTGCATCGTGCAGCGGATGTTCATGCTGCTGGCGGCGATGGGGGCGGCCCACATCATCCGGACGGCACTGTCGCGCGGGGCGGTGACCGGCCGCGACTACATGATGGGCTGGGGCCTGTCCCTGGTCGCCGTGATCGCCGGCTCGTTCGCCTCGTGGCGGCAGACGATGCTGCACGTCCTGCCGGGCGACAAGGGCTACGGGAGCGAGGTGTTCGGCCTGCACCTCTACGTCTGGGCGTGGATCCTCTTCCAGGCCTCGGTCGTCGCCGTCGGCATCGTCCTGGCCTTCGCCCACGCCACCGCGGACCGGGCCGTCCCGGCGCAGGACCCGGGACCGTACCGCGCGGTGGGGACGGCCGCGCTGTGGTTCCTGGGGCTGGTGATCGCGGTGAACATCGTGGCCGTCTTCCTGGAGGAGGGCTTCCACTGGTTCCTGCCGGACGACCCGTCGCGCTATCAGTTCTTCTACGACGTGGGGATCCTGGACTAGCTGAGGTTGGCGCGGAGTCGACGCCGCCCGGCGCGGGAATCCGTACGACCTGCTTGAGTGGGGCCGCCCTTCTCGTTGATTCCTTCCGTTCCTTCCGTTCTTTTCCGTCTGTGAGGGGAAGCCGTCATGCGCTACGCAGTCCTCGGCACCGGGATCGTCGGCCGTACGGTCGCCGCCCGGTTGCTCTCCCTCGGCCACGAGGTCGTCATCGGCACCCGGGACCCCGCGGCCACCCTCGAACGCGACGAGTACGCCACGTGGCAGCAGGCCCACCCGGCCGCGGTCCTCGCCCCCTTCGCGGAAGCGGCGCGGTTCGGCGAGGTGCTCGTCAACGCCACGGGCGGGCAGGTCAGCGTGGCCGCCCTGACGGCGGCGGACGCCGCGCACCTGGACGGCAAGATCCTGATCGACATCGCGAACCCGCTGGACTTCTCCCGCGGCTTCCCGCCCGGCCTCGACCCGGTCGACAGCGACAGCCTGGGCGAGCTGATCCAGCGGACCTTCCCGGGGCTGCGCGTGGTCAAGACGCTGAACACGATGAACTGCCAGGTCATGGTCGACCCGGCCAGGGTCCCCGGCGACCACACCGTCTTCCTCTCGGGTGAGGACGCCGAGGCCAAGAAGGCCGTACGGGAGCTCCTGTACTCCTTCGACTGGCGCGAGCACACCGTCATCGACCTGGGCGGCATCGAGACGGCGCGCGGTACGGAGATGCTCCTGCCGATCTGGCTCCGGCTGATGGGGAGCCTCGGGCACACGGACTTCAACTTCCACATCCAGGGCGCGAACCGGACGGAGTAGCGCGGCGCCCGGACGGAGGCGGAGATGTTGCCGCCTCCCGCACCCGAGCTCAGGGTGGCCGTGACGAAAGGAGCCGCGCATGAGAGTCATGCTCAGGGCCCATATGGACACGGCGGCGACGAACGAGGGCATCAAGAGCGGCGCCCTTCCGGCGGCCATGAAGAAGCTCATGGACACCGTGAAGCCGGAGGCCGCCTACTTCGGGCTCCACGAGGGCGTCCGGTCCTGCTGGATCGTCTTCGACCTCCAGGACAGCGCCCAGATGCCGCCCCTGATGGAGGACCTGTTCCTGCAGTTCAACGCCGAGCTGGAGGTCGCCCCGGTGATGAACGCCGAGGACCTGGCGAAGGGGCTGGCGGCGATGAAGAGCTCGGGCTGAGCCCCGGCACCCGGGCCGGTCCCGGGACCGGCCCCAGTACCCGGTCGGTGGCCGCCCACGCCAGCACCGCGGAGGCGGCCGCGGCCGCGCACGAGACGGCGAAGGCCGCCCGGTACCCGTAGGCCGCGGCGAGTGGACCGGCGGCCGCTGCGGCCAGTGCCTGGCCGATGATCAGACCGCTGCCGGCCAGGGTCATGGCCTCGCCCATCCGGCGCGCGGGACCGGCCCGTTCCACGAGGCCGAAGAGCGCGATGAGGTGCGGGGCGACGGCCAGTCCGATGCCGGCGACGGCGAAGGCGGCGCCCCACAGGCCGGAGACGGCGAGCAGCGGCAGCGTCAGCAGCGCCTGGACGGCGATGGTCCGGCGCAGCCGGACGGTCAGGCCTGCCGTCCCGGGCCGGGCCACGGTCACGAAGCCGGCGATCGAGCTGGTCACGGCCATGGCCGCCCATACGAGCCCGGCGGCCCCGGGGGAGCCGACCGCCACGGCGAGCGCGTTGACCCCGGTATTGGCCCCGCTCCACGCGGCGCCCTGCAGGACGGCCACGAAGAACAGCAGCGCGAGCCCCGGAGACCACAGTCGTACGTCGCCCCGCGCGGCGGCGCCCGGTCCCGTCGGGCCGGGCGCCGTGGGATGCAGGGCGAAGAGCGTCCCGAACACCAGGCCCAGGGCGGCCGCGAGGAGCAGCGCCGACGCGGGATGGACGGTCACCGCGAGGATCCCGGCCAGCGCGGGCCCCACCATGAAGCCGACCTCGTCGAGGGTGGTGTCGAAGGAGAGCGCGGCCCCGACCAGGGCCTTGTCCTCTCCGGCCAGCCGCGCCCACCGGGCCCGGGCCAGCGGCCCGATCTGCGCCGCCGTGAGACCGGCGGCGACGGCCAGCGCGATGCGGGCGGCGAGCGGAAGCCCGCCGAGGACGGCGGCGACGAGGGCGAGGAGCACGGCGGCGTTCGCGGCGCAGGCGACCAGCAGGACGGGCCGGTGGCCGCGCCGGTCGGCGAGCCGGCCGATGACCGGGCCGCCGAGGGCCTGGCCGAGCCAGAGGGCGGCGGCGATGGCCCCGGCGTCACCGATGCCGTCGCGTTCGTTGATGAGCAGCAGGGTGCCGATGGGGCACAGCGCGGCGGGGAGCCGGGCGAGGAACCCGTAGACGGGCAGGGCACGGCCGCCGAGGGCGAACACCCCGCGGAAGCCGGCGGGGGCGGATGGGGGTGTGGGTGGGGGAGTGGGCGCGGGTGTGGGCATGGGCGTGGACATGGACAACCTCCAGCCGCACGCCGACCCTCCCGTTTCTCCGGCGCGCGCCGTTGCCCGTTGGGCGGGAGGCTAGCGCCGGACCGGCCGGTTCGGTAGGTCTCAGGCGGTGTCCCCCGAGGTCAGCCGCTTGGCCTGGGCGCGGCCGACCTCGGCGGCGCGGTGCAGGTAGTCGGCGATGACGGCGAGTTCGGTGTCGGAGTAGCTCGCCAGAACGGCGCCGAAGGCGCGGCCGGGAGTCTCCCAGGCGGCGCCGATCCGGTCGCGGGCCGTGGGGGAGAGGGTGACGAGGGAGCGGCGGCGGTCGTTCGGGTCGGCGTGCCGCTCGACGGTGCCGGCCTTGACCAGGCGGTCCACGAGGCGGGTGGCGGAGCCGGAGGTCAGGCCGGTGAGGCGGGCGATGTCACCGGTGCTGACCGGGGCGGGCTCCATGTCGAGGAGGGCCACGCACTGCATGTCGGTGGGGTGCAGGCCGACGTGGTCGGCCATGGCCTGGTTGAAGAGCGAGTAGTCGGCGTAGTGCCGCTGGCTCTCGGTGACGATGCGCGCGAGCAGCTCGGCGCGGGTCCACTCATCACTCGAACGAGCGTAATCGGTTGACATGGGCTTCTCCGTGGTCCAAATTTATCTGTGTGACGCAGAGATTGCGTCACACAGAATCTGCGTCACGTATTCAGTCTAGAACAGGAAGAGCAGGAATCCGCCATGTCGAACACCCCGAACACTCCGAACACCCCGACCGCGTCGAACACGCCGAGCGCGTCGAAGACGCCGCAGACCCTCGTCACCGGGGGCCGCGGCTCCGTCGCCCGAGGTCTCTCGTCCCTCCTCGCCGCCCACGGCGTCCCACACCGCCTCGCATCCCGCGCGCCGGACACACCCGGCACCGTCCGCTGCGACCTCACCGATCCAGCGACCTTCCCCGAAGCCCTCGCCGGCGTCCGCTCCGTCTTCCTCTACGCCGAGGCCGCCGCCATCGATGCCTTCGTGAAGGAGGCCGTCGGCGCCGGCGTCGAGCACGTCGTCCTCCTGTCCTCCTCCTCGGTCCTCGCCCCCGACGCCGCCGACAGCCCCCTCGCCGCCTCCCACCTCGCGGTGGAACGAGCCCTGCTCGCCTCCCCGCTGCGCACCACCCTGCTGCGCCCCGGATCCTTCGCGAGCAATGCCCTCGGCTGGGCCTGGCCGATGAAATCGGGCCGTCCGGTCCACCTGCCGTACCCCGGTGCGTACAGCGACCCGGTCCACGAGACCGACCTCGCCGAAGCCGCCTTCGCGGTCCTCACCGACCCCTCGCTCGGAGGGCGCGCGTACACCCTGACCGGGCCGCGGACGCTGACCTTCGCCGCCCAGCTGGCCATACTGGGCGACGCTCTCGGCCGCCCCATACCCTTCGAGCCGGTCTCGCGCGAGCAGTGGAAGTCCGAGGTCGACGGCTACATACCCGGCCCGTATGCGGAGGCCCTGTTCGACTTCTGGTCCGCCTCGGACGGCCTCCCCGTTGATCTCACCGACGACCTCGAACGGCTCACCGGGCACGCGCCGCGCACCTTCGAGACCTGGTCGGTGGATCATGCCGACGCATTCCGGGCGTAGGGCCGTCTTCCCTGGCCCCAGGCATCTCCGTCGGCAGAGGTGCGTGTTAGCGTCCGCCGATTGATCGATTGCAGGGGGGAAGCATGCGAAGGCTTTTGAGTATCGGCAGCGCGGTGGCGCTGCTCGTCACCGGCGGTGTCTTGGGTGCGGGGGCGGCCGTGGCGGCCGGGGACCCGACGTTCTTCTTCGACCCGGTCGTGGACAAGGTCCTGATGCCCGGCGAGGAGCGGATCGAGCTGTCGCCCTCCGGTTGGGGTGGGCAGAACGGCGGACAGCCGGACGGTACGTACATCTACGCGCTGAGCAAGAAGCCCCTCACGGATGCCGGCTGGACCGGCGGCGGGGTGCCGACCGGGTTGAGCGTCGACCCGACGGACGAGTGCGCGCCGAAGGCCGGGATCGCCGGGGTGTACCTGTGTGACGTGAAGGAGTGGGGTCACCCGACGCCCCGGATAGCGACGGCGGCCACCGCGCCGGATGGCGCGACGGCCTACTACGGCCTCGTCTACGTGCCGCGCGGGGCCAGCATCAGCGCGGGTATCAAGGAGGCGCAGACCGCGGGCTCCAAGGACATCGGACCGCGCCGGGCACACGCGACGGTCACGGTGAAGAGCAACGCACACGTCGCGCAGAACACGATGGCGCTCTCGACGCCCACGCTGCCGGCCGGTGGTTTCGTGAAGCACACGGTGAAGCTGCACGCTGTCGACAAGGGGCGGCTGCGGCTGTATCCGTCCCCGGCACCGGGCTTCCGGCGCTGGGACGACGGTGAGCTGAAGGTCGCCGCCGGGTTCGACGCCGGTGGCGCCGCCGGGGCCGGCTGCTCCCAGGAATGGGGCCTGTTCGACGGCCTCGCGTGTGACATCAAGAAGCCCGGCGACTACACGCTCACCTACACGCTGACGGCGGAGGCGACCGCGCCGGCATGGAAGGTGCGCACCACTGCGGTCTACGACGTGTACACCTCCGGCACGGGCAACCCGGAGGAGACCTCGGACTTCGCCGTCGCCAGTTCCACCCCGGTGACCCAGCGATTCCGGCTCGTGGGCCGGGACGCCGAGGGCGGTCTGTGGGACTACCGGGGCACGGGCAAGGCCGCCGAGCCGTTCACGCCGGTCGACCCGGTCGGGGGCAGTTTCGACTGGAGCCAGTACACCGCGCTGACCCGGCTGGAGCCGGTGACCGTGCAGAGCACCGGGCGGGGTGCGGTGGGGCGGGACAAGGCCGGGGTGCTGTGGTTCCACCCGACCTCCGGTGACGGCTCCATATACAAGGACCGGATACGGGTCGGTGGCGGCTGGAACATCTTCAACGCGCTCGTCGGCGTCTCCGACGTGACCGGCGACAAGAAGGCGGACCTGCTGGCGCGCGACGCCGAGGGTGGCCTGTGGCTGTACCCGGGCACGGGCCTGGACGCGAAGCCGTTCGGGAGCAGGGTCAAGGTCGGCACCAGCTGGAACATCTACGACCAGCTCGTCGGCGGCACCGATCTGACCGGTGACGGCAAGGCCGACGTGGTGGCGCGGGACAAGGCGGGCAACCTCTGGTTCTACCAGGGCACGGGGGTGGCTGCGAAGCCGCTCTCGGCCAGGAAGCAGATAGGTACCGGCTGGCAGATCTACGACTCGATCGTGGCGCCGGGTGACCTGACCTCGGACGGCAAGGCCGACATGGTGGCGCGGGACAAGTCGGGCAACCTGTGGCTGTACCAGGGCACGGGAGTCGCGGCGAAGCCGTTCGGCTCGCGGGTGAAGGTCAGTGTCCTCGGTACCGGCTTCGGCAGGTACAACCTGCTGTTCTGAGAAACGCGGAAGGCCCCGGTCCGCTTTCGCGTACCGGGGCCTTCCCACAGGGTGAGTGACGGGACTTGAACCCGCGGCCACCTGGACCACAACCAGGTGCTCTACCAACTGAGCTACACCCACCATGTCCGGTCGGAAAACCGACCGGCCGAAGAAAAGGGTACAGGGTCCGGGAGGGTGCTCGCTCCCCCCTTTGTCCGCACCCCTCTCCGGTGGGTGCTAGGCGCCGGGGACGACGTGCTTGGCGGCGATGGTGCGCGCCGTGTCCGAGTCCGGACCGGGCTGCGGTACGAAGACGGCCTCCCGGTAGTAGCGCAGCTCGGCGATGGACTCCTTGATGTCCGCGAGCGCCCGGTGGTTGCCGTTCTTCGGCGGGCTGTTGAAGTAGGCGCGCGGGTACCAGCGGCGTGCCAGCTCCTTGATCGAGGACACGTCCACGATCCGGTAGTGCAGGTACCCCTCCAGCGCGGCCATGTCGCGCAGCAGGAAGCCGCGGTCGGTGCCGACCGTGTTTCCGCAGAGCGGGGCCTTGCGGGGTTCCTTCACGTGTTCCCGTACGTAGGCCAGGACCTGTGCCTCCGCGTCCGCGAGGGTGGTCCCGCCGGCCAGCTCGTCGAGCAGGCCGGACGACGTGTGCATCTCGCGCACCACGTCGGGCATGGTTTCCAGGGCCGCGTCCGGCGGGCGGATCACAATGTCCACGCCTTCGCCGAGCACGTTGAGCTCCGAGTCGGTGACCAGTGCGGCCACCTCGATAAGTGCGTCGTCCGTCAACGAGAGCCCGGTCATCTCGCAGTCGATCCACACCATGCGATCGTTCATGCGCCCCACCTTATGCGGAAGGTCCCCCGCAACGGTGACCACCGAGGTGACCACTGCTGCGGGGGACCTTCCCGGGACCTCTGTTACGCGTGCTCGCGCAGCACCCGGCCCGGGGCGTACAGCTCCGTCACCGTGGGACCGGAAGCGGCCAGGGCCGCGGCCGCCCGCTGCGGCTGCGGAGTGCGCTGGTGCGGGACCGGCGAATCCGACAGCTGAGCCACCTGGACCACGTCGGCCTGCGGGCGGCGGGCCCGGTAGGCGGAGCGGTAGGCGGCCGGGGAGGACCCCAGCTGGCGGCGGAAGTGCCCGCGCAGCGCGACCGGCGAGCGGAACCCGCAGCGTCCGGCGACCTCGTCGACCGAGTAGTCGGAGGTCTCCAGCAGCCGCTGCGCCTGAAGCACCCGCTGGGTGATCAGCCACTGCAGCGGCGCACTGCCGGTGAGCGAGCGGAACCGCCGGTCGAACGTGCGCCTGCTCATGTAGGCGCGCGCCGCCAGCGTCTCCACGTCGAACTGCTCGTGGAGGTGCTCCAGGGCCCAGGCGACGACCTCGGCCAGCGGGTCGGCGCCGATCTCTTCCGGCAGCGACCGGTCGAGGTAGCGTTCCTGGCCACCCGTGCGGCGCGGCGGGACGACGAGCCTGCGGGCCAGTGCTCCCGCCGCCTCGCTGCCGTGGTCCGTGCGCACGATGTGCAGGCACAGATCGATTCCGGCCGCGGTGCCCGCGGACGTCAGCACGTCGCCGTCGTCGACGAACAGCTCGCGCGGATCGACGTGGACGGACGGGTAGCGCTTGGCCAGCGTCGGCGCGTACATCCAGTGCGTCGTCGCGGGCCGGCCGTCCAGCAGACCGGCGGCGGCGAGCACGAATGCCCCCGTGCACAGTCCGACGATCCGGGCCCCCTCCTCGTGCGCCAAACGCAGCGCTTCGAGCGCCTCCGGCGGCGGAGGCGAGGTGATGGAACGCCACGCGGGAACGACGACCGTGCCTGCCCGGGCGATCGCCTCCAGCCCGTATGGCGCGGTCAGTTCGAGTCCGCCGGTGGTCCTCAGCGGACCGTCCTCACCGGCGCACACGAGCAATCGGTAGCGTGGAACTCCCGCGTCCTGCCGGTCAATGCCGAACACGGAAAGTGGAATGGAGCTCTCGAAGATCGGTCCGCCGCTGAAGAGCAGCACCGCGACGATCTCCCTGCGGCGACGCCCCGCGAGCTTCCTGCCGTCTACGACGACGGCGGTGGAATCCTGGCTCATGGCGCTAAGCCCCCCTTGGGTGTCGCGACTCCTTGGTCTGGTCGCACCTGCACGTATCCCCTCGGCCTTGCACGTGGCTCCCCCGCCGTAAATACATGATCGAATCTACTGCGTCCCGTGGTGTCGGCGTGACAAGTTCAGCACGCAGCGCTATGTCGACTTGGCAACTTGGCGAAAAGCATTCGATCAGGAAGCGTTCCACTCCGCTACCCGGGTGGAAAGCGCACTGTCCGGCCATGGCCAGTACTCGTAGGGTCAAAGACCCCCTGTGGCGCCGTAGTCGCTGATGGTGAGGGGGGTGGGGGGACATTCCGGCAAGGGGGGTGACCTGCCGGGAAGTTGGCTGAAAACATGCGGGTGTGGATGTGCGAATAAGTCAGTCTTGAGGGGACATCCCAGAGGAAACCTGACATCCGCGCTGGCCCCCGGCCCCGGCGCGCGAGTGCCGGCCCCGATGCGAGGGCGTCAATCGGTCCTCCGCGAGGATCCGGGCGGCACTGCGCTCCGTCCGCTCGGAGTGGCGCAGCAGCACCCGGCAGGCCGCCGTGACGGCGGCGAGGCCCAGGGTGGCGACGGCGGCCCCGCCGAAGGAGGTCCCGTAGACGACGAGGACCACGGGGACGAGCAGGCAGCTGAAGGCGGCCCATCGCACCACGTCACCCGCGGGGTCCCCGTGGGGTCGCCGAGCGGCCTGCACGGACGAGTGAAGGGGAGGGGGTGGCGTGTGGACGGACTGCGTCGGCTGAGCGGGCGACTGAGCGGGCTGGACGGGGTGAACCGGATGACCGGGCACGGCGTGCTCCCTGCGGGCTCTTCCTGGACGGTCGGACTCCTGTCCAACGGCGTGCGGCGCGGCTCGGTCACTGCGCGCACGGGTGGCGCACACCCGATGGGGTGCTCCTGGTCACTGGCTGTAGGGGGCAGCGGACATTGCCAAGGAGGCGTGGCTGCGGCATGCTCCCTGGGACGCTCTCCAAGGGCGGCATGACCTGTGCAGCACAGGAGTGTCGCCGTACCCTGGTGGGTATGGGCTTGGGAAGATGCTTCCCGGACAGAGCTCGGTCACACTGAGTTGTCGTTTTCTGGAATCGTCCCGCTTGAATCGTCGCTTCCGCCTACTGGCGCCCCGCCCCCTTGTCCCTTCCCCTGAGGACCTCTTCGCCGAGACACCCATGGCCGGTCACGAATTCTCCGAACCCGCGGACCGTAAGCGCAAACGCCTCGCCGACCCCGAATCGGCCGACCTGCGCGCGGTGGAACAACCACGTCATCCCTGCGACCCGGCCTTCCGGCACGGGGTCGTGGTGGGCTTCGACGGATCCACGTCCAGTGAGCGCGCCCTCGCGTACGCGATCGGGATGGCGCGTCGCTCAGGCTCCGGTCTGATCATCGTCCATGTCGCGAACCGGCTGCCCACCACCGTGTGGGCGGGCTGTGAGCCGCCGGTCTTCGTGGACGTGCCGGACCACCGCACCGAGGTGCTGGGGCTGGAGCTGGCCTGCGCGGACTACCTCTCCGAGGTTCCGTGGATCCTCGTCGAGCGGGGCGGGGACATCTGCCACGAGCTGGAGGAGGTCGGCCGGGAGTACTCGGCGGACGCCATCGTGGTCGGCTCCACGCACGGCATCGTCGGCCGGATCTTCGGATCGGTGGCGGGCCGGCTGGCGAAGCGGGCGCAGCGACCGGTCGTTGTCATCCCGTAACCGACTGTATGTCGATTGTGCGGTTGTGCACCCCCATGTAAGGGGTAGATAAAGGCTGCTGGGACGCAGCAAACAACTGCAGATCGAAGGGAGCCCGCCGTGGACAATGGTGTCTCTGCGGGAAGCACGGCCTCGACTTCGACCCTCGGGCACATCGCCCTGGGTCTCACCCTTCTCGCGTTCGGTATCGGTACCACCGGCATCATCGACGGTGTGACCGCGGCCAACTCCGTGTCGCTCGCCATGTACCTCGGCGGCCTCGCGCTGTTCGTCCTCGGAGTCCTCGAGTACCGCGGCGGCAACGGCTTCAACGGCACGGCCTTCGCGGGCCTCGGCACCTTCTGGTTCATCTGGGCCAACGGGGCCGACGGAAAGGTTTCGGCAGACGCGGCCGGAATGTTCCTCGTGCTGTTCGCCATGCTGGCACTGACCCTCACCGCCGCGGCCTCGGGCGGGCTGTTCGGGCAGGGCGTGTACGGCCTGTTCACCCTCTCCCTGCTGCTCCTGGCGATAGGCACCTTCGCCGAGAGCGACGGGCTGGCCAAGGCGGCCGGCTGGGTGGCGGCGCTCGCCGGACTGCTGGCCTGGTACGGGGCCACCGCGGCGCTGGCGAGCTGGCCGATGGCCTTCGGGAAGGGTTCGCGTCGCGGCGCGGTCGCCGCGAGCTGACGGACCACGCAGCACCACGTAGGACGTACGGCGCACGACGCGCACCGTACGAAAAGGCCCCCGGGGGATCCCCGGGGGCCTTCCTCGTGCGCGTGTGACCTACAAGGTCTGCGCGACCTACTCGACGGTGACGGACTTCGCCAGGTTGCGCGGCTTGTCGATGTCGCGGCCCATGGCCAGGGCCGTGTGGTACGCCAGCAGCTGCAGCGGGATGCCCATCAGGATCGGGTCCAGCTCGTCCTCGTTCTTGGGCACGAGGATCGTGTGGTCGGCCTTCTCCTGCTTGGTGTGGGCGACCGCCAGGATCCGGCCACTGCGGGCCTTGATCTCTTCGAGCGCGGCGCGGTTCTTCTCCAGCAGGTCGTCGTCCGGGACGATCGCGACCGTCGGCAGCGAGGGCTCGATGAGGGCGAGCGGACCGTGCTTGAGCTCGGAGGCCGGGTAGGCCTCGGCGTGGATGTAGGAGATCTCCTTGAGCTTCAGGGAGGCCTCCAGGGCCACCGGGTAGCCCCGGACGCGGCCGATGAACATCATCGACTTGGCCTCGGCGTACTCCGCGGCCAGCTTCTTGATGTCCTCCTCGCCGTCCAGGATCTCCTGGATCTGCGCGGGCAGCTTGCGCAGGCCGTCGATGATCCGCTTGCCGTCGGTGACGGACAGGTCGCGGATGCGGCCCAGGTGCACGGCGAGCAGCGCGAAGGCCACGACCGTGTTGGTGAAGCACTTGGTGGAGACGACGCAGACCTCGGGGCCGGCGTGCACGTACACGCCGCCGTCGGCGGCGCGGGCGATCGCGGAGCCGACCACGTTGACCACGCCGAGGACGCGGGCGCCCTTGCGCTTGAGCTCCTGCACGGCCGCGAGCACGTCGTACGTCTCACCGGACTGGGAGACCGCGATGTAGAGGGTGTCGGGGTCCACGACCGGGTTGCGGTAGCGGAACTCCGAGGCCGGCTCGGCGTCGGCGGGGATGCGGGCCAGGCTCTCGATGAGGCCCGCACCGATCAGGCCGGCGTGGTACGAGGTGCCGCAGCCCAGGATCTTGACCCGGCGGATGCCGCGCGCCTCGCGCGGGTCCAGGTTCAGGCCGCCCAGGTGGACGGTGCTGAAGCGGTCGTCGATCCGGCCGCGCAGGACGCGGTCGACGGCGTCGGCCTGCTCGGAGATCTCCTTGTGCATGTACGTGTCGTGGCCGCCCATGTCGTAGGAGGCGGCCTCCCACTCCACGGTCTCGGGCGTGGCGGTGGTCGTCGTACCGGAGGTGGTGTAGGTCCGGAAGTCGTCGGCCTTCAGGGTCGCCATCTCGCCGTCGTCGAGGGTGACGATCTGGCGGGTGTGCGAGACGAGCGCGGCGATGTCCGAGGCGACGAACATCTCCTTCTCGCCGATGCCGAGGACGACCGGGGAGCCGTTGCGGGCCACGACGATGCGGTCGGGGAAGTCGGCGTGCATGACGGCGATGCCGTAGGTGCCCTCGACGACCTTGAGCGCCTCGCGGACCTTCTCCTCCAGGGTGTCGGCCTGGGCGCGGGCGATGAGGTGGACGAGCACCTCGGTGTCGGTCTCCGAGAGGAAGGCGACCCCGTCGGCCTCCAGCTTGGCGCGCAGCTCGGAGGCGTTGTCGACGATGCCGTTGTGGACGACGGCGACCTTGTTGTCGGCGTCCAGGTGCGGGTGGGAGTTGAGGTCGCTCGGGGCGCCGTGGGTGGCCCAGCGGGTGTGGGCGATGCCGGTGGTGCCGGCGAAGCGCTTGGGTACCCGGGACTCCAGCTCGCGCACGCGGCCCTTGGCCTTGACGACCTTCAGGGCCGCCGCCTTCGGGCTGTTGACGACGATGCCCGCGGAGTCGTAGCCGCGGTACTCCAGTCGCTGCAGGCCCTCCAGAAGCAGCGGTGCCACGTCACGCTTGCCGATGTAACCCACGATTCCGCACATAAGGTCTTTCCCCTCCTGAAGTTCGGTTGCTCTTGCCGCTGTCCGGATCCCCGGCGGGTGGTGCTCAGCCGTAGACGATGCGGCGCAGTTGCCGGAGCGAGAGCTCCGGCGGTGCCACGGCGCGGTGCGGCAGTTCGGCCGCGATCCGCTCGAAGATGTCCGCGTTGACCGCGCCCCCGGACTGGAGCTCACGGTGGCGCCGACGGACGAACTCCTCGGTGCTCTCGTCGAAGTACGCGAGGACGTCGAGTACCACTCGGGCGGCTTCGCCCCGCTGGAGCGAGGTGCTGCGCACCAAGTGGTCGACGAGGTCGTCGTGCGACGGGCGGCGGTCGGGCATCCGTCGATATTGGCGGTACCGGCCGCAGAACGCAAAAATCCTGCCCGAAATCGGGCAGGATCGCGCTGGTCTGGACCAGGGGAGGGGTGAATTCCGGTACTAGATGCTCAGAAACGACCCAAAATCGCCGCTTTCGCCGTCGAGAACTCCTCGGCCGTGAGGATCCCCGCCTGGTGCAGCTCTCCCAGCTCGCGCAGCCGGCGCAGCAGGGAGTCGTGGTCGGTTGCCGGGGCGGTGCCGGCGGCCGGAGCCGGGGCGGCAGCCGGAGCAGGGGCCGGGAGGGTCCCGGGCGGGAGCGGGAGCGGGAGCGGGAGCGGAAGCGAGGGCAGGGGCTCGGGCCCGGGCGCGGGTGCCGCCGGGTGGGGCATGCGGACCACCACGGCAGCCGCGACCAGCGCCATCAGGTGGGACTTCTTGGAGCCGTACAGCTCCACCGTGTACGGGTCGTACTTCGGCGGGGCGCTCTGGGCGGGGGCGCCCGCCAGGGCGAAGCGGATCAACCCGTTCGTCAGCCCCCGGGCCGGGGCCCACTCCACCGACCGCAGGTCCGCGACCCGGAACTCCCGGACTCCGCCGGACCGTTTCGCCTCCTCCGCCATCCAGTTCCACTCCAGGGACACCCGGTCCCCGTCGAAGGCCACGGTCCCCTCGCCCGCGTCGACCGTGATCGGCACCGCGGGGCCCGGCAGGAGGTAGGAGTCGGCGGACCCGGCATCCACCTGGTCCAGAAGCAGGGCGTTGCGGACCTCGTCCACGAAGTACTCCGCCACCCCGCCGCGGTCCGGTTCCACGGTCAGCCGGTACGGATCGGAGGCCTCCGGCAGCCGGCCGCCCGTCACCTGGAGCAGCGGGTCCGCGCCGTCACGCAGCCGCAGGCGCAGCCGGCCCGCCTGGCGCCCCGGTTCGAAGGAGATGCCGGCCAGCGCGCGCAGCGGGACGAGCACCTCGCCCAGCGTCTGGCGCAGCAGGCTCACCCCCTTGTCGCGGCCCGGCACGATGCGCACCGCGTCCCCGTCGAAGGTCCATGTGCCGTCCTTCTGGATGATTTCCGCCATCCTTGGATTCTTGCACCGGCCCCACGAGCCCGGTTGGCCTATACCTAGGCCCATGAGAGTCCCGCGACGCATGCTCGCCGCCCTCCTCGTCCTCGCCGCCGTCCCCGCGGCCGCCTCCTGCAGCAGCGCCGCGAGGGGGGACGACGCCCGACCCCGTCGAGCAGCTTCCGAGCCCCCCGTCGTGCTCGCGCCCTACGAACGGCTCCTGCCGGCTCCCGTTTCCGCGCACGCCGAAGGCCCGGGCTACGCCTTCGGTCCGGGCACGGTCATCCGTACCGGCCTGACCGACGACGAGGCGGTCCGCAGGGTCGGCGAACTCCTCGCCGAGCAGTTGCGCGGCCCCAGCGGGCTGCCGCTGCCCGTGGTCGACGGAGTGGAGGGCGACGGGATCCGGCTGCGGATCGACGAACGGGCCGAGGGCGCGGGGGAGGAGGGCTACCGGCTGGAGTCCGGGCCCGGCGGGGTCACCCTCACCGCCCGCACGCCCGCGGGGCTCTTCCACGCCGGCCAGACGCTGCGCCAGCTCCTGCCGGTGTCCGGTCCGGGGACGGTGCCGGGCGGCACGGTCACCGACGCGCCGCGCTTCGCGTACCGGGGGGCGATGGTGGACGTGGCCCGCCACTTCTTCACGGTGGAGCAGGTCAAGCGGTACGTCGACCAGCTCGCGCAGTACAAGGTCAACACCCTGCACCTGCACCTGACCGACGACCAGGGCTGGCGCATCGCGATCGACTCCTGGCCCGGGCTCGCGGAGCACGGGGGCGCGAGCGAGGTCGGCGGCGGACCCGGCGGGCACTGGACGAAGGACGAGTACCGGGACCTGGTGGCGTACGCCTCGGAGCGGTACGTGGACGTGGTCCCGGAGATCGACATGCCCGGCCACGTGAACGCCGCACAGGCCGCCTACGCCGAGCTGAACTGCGACGGCAAGGCGCGCGAGCACTACACCGGGATCAAGGTCGGCTTCAGCTCGCTGTGCGTGGGCAAGGAGCGGACCTACGAGTTCATCGACCAGGTGCTGGGGGAGCTCGCGGAGCTGACCCCCGGCAAGTACCTGCACATCGGCGGCGACGAAGCGCACTCCACGCCCGCCGCGGACTACGCGGCCTTCATGGACCGCGCCCAGGCGGTCGTGGCGAAGCACGGCAAGACGGTGGTGGCCTGGCACCAGCTCGCGACGGCCCGCCCGGCCCCGGGAGCGGTGCTCCAGTACTGGGGACACGACCGCACGGCGGCCCCCGAGAAGGCGGCGGTGGCCGCGGCCGCCAAGGCCGGCAGCCCGGTGATCCTGTCCCCGGCGGACCGGCTCTACCTGGACATGAAGTACGACAAGGAGACGAAGCCGGGTCTGGCCTGGGCCGGGTACGTGCCGGTGCGCCGCGCCTACGACTGGGACCCGGGGACCTATATGACGGGCCTCCCGGAGTCTTCGGTCCTCGGGGTGGAGGCCCCGCTGTGGACGGAGACCATCGCGACGCGGGGGGACTGGGAGCTGATGGCCTTCCCGCGCGTACTGGGGCTGGCGGAGCTGGGCTGGTCCCCGGCCGCCGGCCGCGACTGGACCTCGTACCGGCTGCGCCTGGCCGCCCAGGGCCCGCGGCTGGACGCCCAGGACGTCACCTTCTTCCGGGCGCCGGACGTGCCGTGGGGCCCGTGACGGCCCGCCGGAACGGGGCACCACCTGCCTGACCCCCTGGATCGGACGGTGCTGCAGGATGTGCGGGTGATATTCCGAGGCAGGAAGCTCCCGGGCGTCGTGGAGCAGTTCGAGAAGGCCGTGCGCGCGCAGGACGCGCCGGTATCGGAACGGGCGTTCGCGAAGCTCCTTCGGGTGGCCGGCAAGGCCGGGGACGCCGAGTACCGGGAGGCGGGACCCCGGCTGGCGGCGCTGCTCGGGGAGATCCCGCCCGGGCCGAGGGCCACGGTCGGGGTGATCGTCGGGGCGTGCGTGGAGCGGGGCGCGGACCCGGTCGTCTGCGCGCCGGGGATCCTCACCGGGGCCACGGAGGCGTTCGCGGTCGCCCTTGAATTCTGCGCGCGCTGGGCGGAGACGGGCGGCGGGGAACTGCCGGGCCCCGAGGGCGAGCACACCGACGAGATCGCCGAGCGGGTGGGGCACGACCTCGCGGTGGGCTGGTTCTCGCTGCCGGAATGGGAGATGGCGGCCGTCGCCGTGCTGGGCACGGCGGCCGTGCGCCGGACGGTGGAGGGCAAGGCGGAGCTGCTCGCCCGCGTGGAGCGGGTGACGGAGGCCTCGGGCGACGCGTTCAAGTGCCTGACGTACGCCCTGCGGGTGCTGGACGACGAGCCGCTCATCGTCCTGCACCGCGAGAGCGGGACCGGCTTCGCCCTGCGCATGAGCGGAATCGGTGACAACTTCCAGCTGCACACCCTGCTCGCGGGCGTGCTCACCGGCGGCAACCACGTGCCGGGCGAGGCCCCGTCGGCGCGGGAGGTCGCCGTGTGCCGGGACGCCGACGGGATGGTCCCGACGACCGGGGCGTTCAACCTGGTCGGTGCGGACGGGATCTGGATCTTCAACGAGGGCACCCCGACCGACATCGCCGTCGTGGACGGCGTCCGGCTGCTCGTCCTGGACCCGTCCCCGTACCGGCGGAGCTGGGAGGCGGGGCGGTTCTTCCCCGGCATGCACGGCGACCTGGTGCTGGAGCGGGTGCTCGGCGCGGAGGAGACCGCCGGCTGGTTCGGCAAGGTGGCTCCGGACAAGGGGTGGGCGCGCGCGTGAGGAACCGGAGCTGGGGCTAGAGCGCCGCGGTCGGGTCCTCGTCGGGGGCCCGGCCCGCGTAGGCCTCCGCGAGGAGCTGTTCCTCGCTCGCGCCGAGCCGCCAGTATCCGGTGAAGCGGACCGCGCGCCGGTCGACGCCGCAGTCCTGGACGAAGTGCCTGCGGACCGCGCGGATCGTCGCGGACTCGCCCGCGATCCAGGCGTACGGGGCTCCGGCGGCGGGCCGTTCGGCCGCCCGGAGGGCCTCCAGCACCCGGTCGGTGCGTTCCGGGCCGGTGCCCGGCTCCCGGACCACCCAGGTGATGTCCGCGTCGGCGGACGTCGGCAGGTACAGCCGGTCGTCCTCGTGCGGGACCTCGAACCAGGCCCTGACCGGGGTGCCCTCGGGGAGCCGGTCCAGGATCGCGGAGGCCGCGGGCAGGGCGGTCTCGTCGGCGTACATCAGGATCGCGTCGGTGGCGGCCGGCGGCTGGAAGCGTACGGACTTGTTCTCCGCGACGGCCGGGCCGATGGCCATGATCCGGCGGCCGGTCACCGCGCGGCCCGCCCAGGACGAGGCGGGGGAGGTGGTGCCGTGCAGGACGAAGTCGATGTCCACCTCGTCCACGCCCGCGGGGGTACGGCGCTGCTCGCGGACCGTGTACGAGCGCATCACCGGGCGCTCCTCGTCCGGCATCGCACGCCAGTCGCCGAACCAGGTGTCCTCGCCGGTGGACGGCAGCACCGTGTGCTCCCGGCCGGCGGGCGGCAGGAAGAGGGACAGGCTCTGGTCGTAGCCGCCCGAGCGGAAGTCCGTCAGGGAGGCGCCGCCGAAGGTGATCCGCAGGAAGGAGCGGCCGAGGCGGCGCGTGCGGAGCACTTCGAGCTCGAAGAACCGGAAGTGGGGGATCTCGGCTTCGGGCGCGGGCGCGGGCGCGGTGGTGGCGGCGGCGGTGCTGGCGTTGGCGTTGGCGGTCATGCGGAGGGTCCCCCCTGGGATCGGCGATGACGGGCGAAGCAGAAGGCCCCGGCGCCTGGGTGAGGCGCCGGGGCCGGACGGCCAGGGGTCAGCTGACCTTCTTGGCGTTCTGGATGGCCTTGGTGAGCTCTTCGACGATCTGCGCGCACTTCTCGTAGGAGTAGATCGGCTCGGTCACGCGGGGGGTGATCTGACCGGCCTTGACGGCCGGCATCTCGGCCCAGGTCGGCTTGGCCTTCAGCTCCTCCGGCTGGAGGGTGCCGGTGCGGTTGTCGAGGAGGATCACGTCGGCCTTGTACTTGCCGGCGTTCTCCCAGCTGAGGCTCTCGAAGAAGCCGCCCTCGACCTTGTCCGGGACGACGAACTCGACGCCGAGCGACTGGAAGTACTTCAGGTCGGCGGAGGTGGCCGGGGTGGAGACGTAGAACAGGTCCGCGGCGCCGGAACCGACGAGCACCTTGATGCCCGGGTTCGCCTTGGTGGCCTCGCGGAGCTTCGCGGAGGCGGCCTCGAAGCGGGCCTTGGCGTCGACGGTCTTCTTGTCGTTCAGGTCGGCGCCCAGGGACTTCGCGAGATCCGCGGTGCGGGCCAGGGCCTTGTCCATCGTGACGTCGCCGCCCACGCCGATCGCGGCGGCCGGGGCCAGCTTCAGGATCTTGTCCTTGGAGGCTTCCGGCAGGTACCAGTAGCTGCCCTTCTCCCAGGTGTTGGTCACCAGGAGGTCGGGCTGCAGGGCTGCGTACTTCTCGACGTTGAACTCGTCGTAGACGTTGCCGATGATCTCGACCTTGGAGATGTCCATCGAGCCGGCCTGCACGTCGGCCTTGCCGTCGGCGGTCTTCGTCGGGCCGAACACGCCCTTGACGCCCACTCCGTAGTCGTGGAGCGCGGCCGCGGTGCCGGTGAAGGCGACGATGTTCTTCGGCGTGGACTTGGCGGTGACGTCCTTGCCCATGTCGTCCTTGAAGCTCCACGCGCCCGACGCGGCGCCCGTGCCCTTGTCGCCCGATCCGTCCTTCGCGGAGTCGCTGCCACCGCAGGCGGTGAGCGCGGCCACGAGGCCGAGGGCGCCGCCTGCCGCGATGAGACCGCGGCGGGTGAGGAGGGAGGAGCGGGACTTGGGCATGGCGATGTCCACTTTCGTGCGTACTGGGTGGCTCGTGCGTTCGAGAGGAAGGTTAGCCTAACCTTGGCTGAGAACGATAAAGGGCCCTCCACATGGAGGGCCCCGTACCGCACCACCGACTGCCGTTAGGCGGAAAGCCCCAGCTCACGGGCGATCAGCATGCGCTGCACCTCGCTCGTGCCCTCGCCGATCTCCAGGATCTTCGAATCGCGCCACATGCGGGCCACCGGGTACTCGTTCATGAACCCGTAGCCGCCGTGGATCTGCGTGGCATCGCGCGCGTTGTCGACCGCCACCGTCGAGGAGTACAGCTTCGCGATGGCCGCCTCCTTCTTGAAGGGCTCCCCGGCCACGAGGCGGGAGGCCGCGTCGCGCCAGCCGATCCGGGCCATGTGGGCGCGCATCTCCATGTCCGCCAGCTTGAACTGGATGGCCTGGTTGTCGCCGATCGCCTTGCCGAAGGCGTGCCGCTCCTTGGCGTACTTCACCGATTCGTCCACACAGCCCTGGGCCAGGCCCGTCGCGAGCGCGGAGATGGCGACCCGGCCCTCGTCGAGGATCCGCAGGAACTGGGCGTAGCCGCGGCCCTCTTCGCCGACCAGGTTGGCGAGGGGGACCCGGACGCCGTCGAAGGACAGCTCGCGGGTGTCCGAGGAGTTCCAGCCCACCTTGGAGTAGGGGGCGGCCACGGTGAAGCCGGGGGTGCCCGACGGGACGATGATCGAGGAGATCTCGGGGCGTCCGTCGGCCTTGCGGCCCGTCACGGCGGTGACGGTGACCAGGCCGGTGATGTCCGTACCGGAGTTGGTGATGAAGCACTTGGAGCCGTTGATCACCCACTCGTCGCCGTCCCGGACGGCGGTCGTACGGGTGCCGCCCGCGTCGGAGCCGGCCCCCGGCTCGGTCAGGCCGAAGGCGCCGAGGATCTCGCCGGAGCACATCTTCGGCAGCCACTGCCGCTTCTGCTCCTCGGTGCCGAAGAGGTACAGCGGCATCGCGCCGAGCGAGACGCCGGCCTCCAGGGTGATGGCGACCGAGGAGTCGACGCGGGCCAGCTCCTCCAGGGCGATGCCGAGGGCGAGGTAGTCGCCGCCCATGCCGCCGTACTCCTCGGGGAAGGGCAGGCCGAACAGGCCCATGCGGCCCATCTCGCGGACGATCTCGTACGGGAACTCGTGCCGCTCGTACAGATCGCCGATCTTGGGCGCCACCACATCGTGCGCGAACGCCTCGACGGTGCGGCGGAGTTCCTCGTGCTCGGGGGTGAGCCGGTGGTCGAGGGCCATGGTCTTCGTTACTCCTTGTGGGAGAGGGCGCGGACGGTACGGGAGGGGCTGGGACGCCCCAGCTGTTCGGCCATCCACACGCTCGTGGCGGTGAGGGCGGCCAGATCGACCCCGGTCTCGATGCCGAGGCCGTCGAGCATCCAGACGAGGTCCTCGGTCGCGAGATTGCCGGTGGCGCTCTTGGCGTACGGGCATCCGCCGAGGCCGCCCGCGGAGGCGTCGACGGTGCTCACGCCGTGCCGGAGCGCGGCGAGGGTGTTGGACAGGGCCTGGCCGTAGGTGTCGTGGAAGTGCACGCCGATCCGGTCGGTGCCCACGCCCTCCGCGTTGAGCGCGCAGAGGAGGGCCCGCACGTGCCCCGGGGTGGCGACGCCGATGGTGTCGCCGAGGCTCAGCTCGTCACAGCCGAGGTCCAGGAGGGCCTTGGCGACGCCGACCACCTGGTGGACCGGTACCGGCCCTTCCCAGGGGTCGCCGAAGCACATGGAGAGGTAGCCGCGGACGTGCGCCCCGTGCTCCTTGGCGCGGGCCACGACGGGCTCGAACATCGCGAGGGACTCGGCGACGGTCCGGTTGAGGTTGCGGGCGGCGAAGGTCTCGGTGGCCGAACCGAACACGGCGATCCGGGTGGCCCCGAGGGCGAGCGCGCGGTCGAGGCCGCGCTCGTTGGGGACGAGGACCGGCAGCGCGGCCTTCACGTCGGCGAGCAGCGGGAACAGCTCGTCGGCGTCGGCCAGCTGGGGGACCCACCGGGGGTGCACGAAGCTGGTCGCCTCGATGGTGGTGAGCCCCGCGGCGGCCAGCCGGTGCACGAACTCGGCCTTCACGTGGGTCGGGACGGCCGTCTTCTCGTTCTGCAGCCCGTCCCGGGCGCCCACCTCGTGGATCCGGACCCGGGCCGGGAGGCCCTCGTCCGGGAAGCTCATCGGAAGCCCGTTCATTCGGCCTTCTCCTCCTCGTCCGGAGTGACCACGGCGAGGACCTGGTCCATGGCGACCGTGGTGCCGGGGGTGACGTCGAGTTCGGTGACGGTGCCGGCGTGCGGGGCGGAGATGACGTGCTCCATCTTCATGGCCTCGACGACGAGCAGGCTCTGACCGGCGGTCACCCTCTCGCCGACGGCGACCTTGACGACGGTGACGGTGCCGGGCATGGGGGCGGCGAGGGTGTCTGCGCCGCCGCGGCCCGCGCCGCGGAGGTTCGCCTCGACCGGGTCGTGCGCCTGTACGTGCCAGGAGTCGCCGTCTCGGCCTAGCCAGGTCCCCTCCGGGGAGGTGGCGTGGCTGAACCGGTGGGTGACGCCGTCCAGTTCGACCGTGAGGTGCTCGGGGGTGAGGTGCACGATCCGGCCCCGGGCCGGGGTGCTGGGGCTCCGCCCCGGACCCCGCGCCTCAAACGCCGGCGGGGCTGGATGTGCCTGGGCGCCGTCGTCGAGCAGCAGCTCCGTGTCCGGGCCCGTTCCGGCGGACCGGGTACGGACCGTGACCGGGTCCTGGCCCGGGAGGCGGAAGTGCTGGACCGTCCAGGCGGGGGTGCCGCCCAGGCGCCAGCCGTTGGCGGAGTCGAACGGGTCGACCCAGCCCCCGGCAGGGTTTCGGGAAGGGGCGGGGTGGGGGAAAGAACCTCCGGCCAGCAGGGCCGCCGCCGCGTACACCTCGTCCGGGACCCCCTCGGGGAGGAGCTGGGACAGGTCCCGCTCCACCAGGCCCGTGTCCAGGTCGCCCGACACCACATCCGGGTGCGCGAGCAGGCGGCGCAGGAAGCCCGTGTTGGTCTGGACGCCCAGGATCACGGTGTCCGCGAGGGCGCCGCGCAGGACACGCAGCGCCGAGGCGCGGTCGGGACCGTAGGCGATGACCTTCGACAGCATCGGGTCGTACGTGGAGCCGGTGTCGACCCCCGCCGCCAGCCCGGAGTCCGTACGGACGGAGCCGCCGGACGGCTCCGACAGCGCCAGCACCGTGCCGCCGGACGGCAGGAACCCGCGCGCCGGGTCCTCCGCGCAGACGCGGGCCTCGATCGCGTGCCCGGTCAGCCGGACCTCCGACTGGCCGAAGCCCAGCTCCGCGCCCGCCGCGACCCGGAGCTGCTGCTCCACCAGGTCCAGGCCCGTGATGAGCTCGGTGACCGGGTGCTCCACCTGGAGCCGGGTGTTCATCTCCATGAAGTAGTACGAGGCGGGGTCGTGGCCCGGGACGATGAACTCCACCGTGCCCGCGCCGACGTACCCGCAGGACCGGGCCGCCTCCACCGCCGCCGCGCCCATCGAGGCCCGCAGCTCCGGCGTCAGCAGGACCGACGGGGCCTCCTCGATCACCTTCTGGTGGCGCCGCTGGAGCGAGCACTCGCGCTCCCCGAGGTGGACCACGTTCCCGTGCGCGTCCGCCAGTACCTGGATCTCGATGTGCCGGGGCCGGTCCACCCAGCGCTCCACGAGCAGGGTGTCGTCGCCGAAGGAGGACTTCGCCTCGCGGCGGGCCGCCGCGATCTCCTCGCCGAGCAGCGCGGAGTCCCGTACGAGCCGCATGCCCTTGCCGCCGCCGCCCGCCGAGGGCTTCAGCAGGACCGGCATGCCGATCTGCTCGGCGGCGGCGACCAGTTCGGCGTCGGACAGCCCGCTGCCCGAGGAGCCGGGGACCACGGGCACGCCCGCGGCCTTGACGGTCTCCTTGGCGCGGATCTTGTCGCCCATCAGGGAGATCGCCGAGGCGGGCGGTCCGATGAAGGCCAGGCCCGCGTCCGCGCAGGCGGCCGCGAAGGCGGCGTTCTCCGCGAGGAAGCCGTAGCCGGGGTGGACGGCCTCGGCGCCCGTGCGGCGGGCCGCGTCGAGCAGCCGCTCCACCGACAGGTAGCTCATCGAGGCCGCCGCCGGGCCGATGCGGACGGCCGTGTCGGCCTCCCGTACGTGCCGGGCGTCCGCGTCGGCGTCGCTGAAGACGGCCACGGAACGGATGCCGAGCTCCCGCAGCGTGCGGATGACGCGGACCGCGATCTCGCCCCGGTTGGCGACCAGAACAGTGCTGAACATCAGTGAGGTCCTCACGTCACATGCGGAAGATGCCGAAGCCCGAGTCGCCCAGCGGGGCGTTCGCGCACGCGGTCAGGGCCAGTCCCAGCACCTGCCGGGTCTCCATCGGGTCGATGACCCCGTCGTCCCACAGCCGCGCCGTGGCGTAGTAGGCGTTGCCCTGCTCCTCGTACTGCGCCCGGACCGGGGCCTTGAAGGCCTCCTCGTCCTCGGCCGGCCACTCCTGGCCCGCGCCCTCGATCTGGTCGCGCTTGACCGTCGCCAGGACGGAGGCCGCCTGCTCGCCGCCCATCACGGAGATCTTGGCGTTGGGCCACATCCACAGGAAGCGGGGGCTGTAGGCCCGCCCGCACATGGAGTAGTTGCCCGCGCCGTACGAGCCGCCGACCACCACCGTGAGCTTCGGGACCCGGGTGCAGGCCACGGCCGTGACCATCTTGGCGCCGTGCTTGGCGATGCCGCCCGCCTCGTAGTCCCGGCCGACCATGAAGCCGGAGATGTTCTGGAGGAAGAGCAGCGGGATGCCGCGCTGGTCGCACAGCTCGATGAAGTGCGCGCCCTTCTGGGCCGACTCGGAGAACAGGATGCCGTTGTTGGCGACGATCCCGACCGGGTGCCCGTGGATCCGGGCGAAGCCGGTGACCAGGGTCTGCCCGAACTCCGCCTTGAACTCCTGGAAGCGGGAGCCGTCCACGATCCGGGCGATGATCTCGCGGGCGTCGTAGGGGGTGCGGGAGTCGACCGGCACCGCGCCGTACAGCCCGTACGGGTCCACCTTGGGCTCCTGCGGAGCCTCGACCGACCAGGGCAGGGCCCGGCGCTCGGGCAGGGTCGCCACGATGTTCCGTACGATCCGCAGCGCGTGGGCGTCGTCCTCCGCGAGGTGGTCGGTGACCCCGGAGGTGCGGGAGTGGACCTCGCCGCCGCCCAGCTCCTCGGCCGTGACCACCTCGCCGGTGGCGGCCTTCACCAGCGGCGGGCCGCCGAGGAAGATCGTGCCCTGGCCGCGGACGATGACGGCCTCGTCGCTCATGGCCGGTACGTACGCGCCGCCCGCCGTGCAGGAGCCGAGGACGGCGGCGATCTGCGGGATGCCGGCCCCCGACATGCGGGCCTGGTTGTAGAAGATGCGGCCGAAGTGGTCCCGGTCGGGGAAGACCTCGTCCTGCATGGGGAGGAAGGCGCCGCCCGAGTCGACCAGGTAGAGGCAGGGGAGACGATTCTCCAGGGCCACCTCCTGGGCGCGCAGGTGCTTCTTCACGGTCATCGGGTAGTACGTGCCGCCCTTGACGGTGGCGTCGTTCGCGACGATGACGCACTCGCGGCCGCTGACCCGGCCGATGCCGGCGATCACCCCGGCGGCCGGGGCCGCGCCCCCGTACATCCCCTCGGCTGCCAGCGGGGCCAGCTCCAGGAAGGGGGACCCGGGGTCGAGGAGGGCGTCCACGCGGTCGCGCGGCAGCAGCTTCCCGCGGGCGGTGTGGCGGGCGCGGGCCTTCTCCCCGCCGCCGAGCCGGGCCGCCTCCAGGCGGGCCCGCAGGCCCTCGGAGAGCTCACGGTGGGCGGCCTCGTTGGCCCGCCAGGCATCGGACGCCGGGTCGGCGGCGCTCGTCAGCACTGGTGCCTGCTGCATCGGTCGAGCTCCCTTGCTCGGTGCGCTCTTGTTAATGAGCGTTAACGCATGTGGGACTTAGGTTAACGACCGCTAACGGCCCTGTCTAGAATGGATTCCCATGAGCACCAGAGCAGCCGCCCCGACCCGGCGCGAGCAGATCCTCGGCGAGGCTGCGCGCCTCTTCGCCGAGCGCGGTTTCCACGGCGTGGGCGTGGACGAGATAGGGGCCGCGGTGGGCATCAGCGGCCCCGGCCTGTACCGGCACTTCGCGGGCAAGGACGCGATGCTCGCCGAGCTGCTCGTCGGCATCAGCGAACGGCTGCTCACGGGCGGCCGCCGCAGGGTGGAGGAGGCGGCCGGTGACCCGTCCGGCGTGCTGGCCTCCCTCGTCGACGGCCACATCGACTTCGCCCTCGACGACCGGGCGCTGATCACCCTCCACGACCGGGAGCTGGACCGGCTGCGCGAGGCCGACCGCAAGCTCGTACGGCAGCTGCAGCGCAAGTACGTCGAGCTGTGGGTCGACGTCGTACGGGAGCTGCACCCCGAGGTGGGCGAGGCGGAGGTACGCGTCTCCGTGCACGCCGTCTTCGGCCTGCTGAACTCCACCCCGCACCTGGCGGCGCTCGGCCGGGACGCGACGGAGTCGCTGCTGCGCCGGCTCGCGAACGGGGCCTTCGGGGCGCTGTCGGGATGAGGCGGCGCGTCCGGGGTGTCCGGGGGGCGGGATGGAAGGGACGGCTCCGGGCGGGCGGCGGCAGAATGGGCCGCATGCCGAAGCCGATAGCTGTTCCCAGTCGAGCCGAACTCATCGACCACCTGGTCCGCACGCGGATCGCGGGGGACGTCGCGACTCCGCGCGAGAACAACCTCTCCCACTACCGCAAGCTCGCCAACGGTGACCGGCACTACTGGCTGGGCCTGGAGCTGGGCGACCGCTGGACGGACGAGCAGGACGTGCTCGCGGTGATGGCGGAGCGCTGCGGGGTCGTGGACGAGGCGACCCACCGCTTCGGCCAGGACACCATCGACCCCGAACTGACCGTGTCCGCGCTGGACCGGATGGCCGCGCGGTTGCGCAAGGCCGCGCTGGACCGGCAGAGCGTGCTGCTGGCCACGGGGCATCCGGGCGGGCTGCTGGACGTGCACCGGGCCACCGCCGACGCGTTGCGCTCCGCGGGCTGCGAGATCGTGGTGATCCCGCCGGGGCTGGTCGCCGACGAGGGCTCGGTGTGGCAGTTCGCGGACGTCGCGGTGCTGGAGCGGGGGGCGACGCTGTGGCACACCCACTCCCCGGAGCCGATGGCGGCGATCCTGGACGCGCTGGCCGCCCACGGGCGGCCGCAGCCCGACCTGGTCGTCGCCGACCACGGCTGGGCGGGGTGTGCGGCGCAGCGGGGCCTGGATGCGGTGGGGTACGCCGACTGCAACGACCCCGCGCTGTTCCTGGCCGAGGCCGAGGGCACGCTTCAGGTGGCGGTGCCGCTGGACGACCACGTCCGTGACCCCCGCTACTACGACCCGATGGTCGCGTACCTGCTTGCGGCGGCGGGCCTGCTGTAGCCCCTCCGGGGTCGGTCGTCTGGTGCGGCGCCGCTGCCGGGGACCCGGGCCCCGCGCCTCAATCGCCGGCGGGGCTGGATTTTCCCGCCCCGGCGGCCGGCGGAGCGGGGCGGGTCAGCGGACCCAGCTGCCCGTGAGGGTCTGGACGGCCGAGCCTTCGAGGTCGGCGAGCTTGGGGGCGACGAACTCGCGGGCCCAGTCCGAGGTCTGGACACGGAACGGGGCCGCTCGGCGGTCAGCGCCGCGACGACCGGGGCGGCGGCCTCCGCGGAGGTCTGTGCGCCGGAGTACGACTGCGTCGTGCGCTCGACGTAGGCCCGCAGCGCAGGGGCGTACGGCCCGGCATCGGCGAGCATCGCCGGGATGTCGAGCCCCAGGCTGGCGACGAACTCGGTGGCCACGGCCCCCGGTTCGACGACGGTCACCCCGACGCCGACGGTCGCGGCGACCGGCGCGAGCGATTCCATGAACCCTTCGACGGCGAACTTGGCCGCGCAGTACGCCTCGTTGAAGGGCTGGCCGATCACTCCGCCGACGCTGGTGACCGTGATGACCCGGCCGCCGGAGGCGCGCAGGTGGGGGAGGGCCGCGCGGGTCAGCTCGACGACGCCGAAGTAGTTGACCTCCATCGCGGAGCGGACCGGCTCCATGCCCTGCTGCTCGACGGTGCCCACGGACCCCGCCCCGGCGTTGTTCACCACCGCGTCGAGCCGCCCGTGCTCGGCGACGACCTCGGCCACGCAGGCGGCGACGGACACGGCGTCGGTGACGTCGAGCTGCTTGACCTGGACGAGGCCGGAGACCCCGGCCTCCTCGGCGGCCTTGAGCAGGGCATCGGCGCGGCCGGTGTCGCGCATGGTGGCGACGGTGTGCCAGCCGGCCTCGGCGGCCCCCACGGCCGCGGCGAGGCCGATGCCGGAGGAGGTCCCCGTGATGAGGACGGTCTTGCGGGGCGAAGAGGCCGGCGGGGTCGACGAGGTGGAGGGGGTCATGGCGGGCTCCAGGGTGCGGCGGACGGCACGTGAATAATCATCGCGTGTACACACACAGATTATCGTTGTGTGTGCGTACACGCAACCGGTACCCTGGCCCCATGGCGCACAACGACTTCACCCTGGGTGCTCTCACCCCCCGCGACCACGCCTTCTACGGGCTCGTGTGGGCGGGCACCACCCTCACCGCCCGGGTGGACCAGGCCCTCACCCGCCGGCACGACCTGCCGCTGTCCTGGTTCGAGGTCATGCTGTGGCTGCGCGCCCAGCCCGAGCCGGTCGCCCCCTCCGAGCTGGGGGCCAGGACCCTGCTCAGCCGCAGCCAGGTCTCGCGCGTCACCGACTCGCTCCAGGCCCGCGGCCTTGTCGAGCGGATCCCGTCCCCGACCGACGCCCGCTCGATACGCGTGGCCCTCACCGACGCCGGCCGCCGCGCCTTCGCCGAAGCCGATGCCACCCGCCGCGAGGCGCTGGCGGAGGTCTTCGACGACCGGCTCGACGACGCGGACATCGCCGCGCTGGAGGCGGTGTGGGCCAAGCTCAAGGCCCGCCCGCAGCAGTAGGGGGACCGGCGGGCCCCGGCGGCGGGGCGGGCGTCGGCGTCGGGTCCAGGTACACCCGGCGGATCGCCGGGAAGCGGTCCCGGAGCTGCGCCTCCGCGACCTCGCACGCCTCCTCCACCTGCCGCGCCGAAGCGAGATCGTGGAAGTCGACCTTCGCGGCGATCAGCACCTCCGCCGGCCCCTGCACGATCGTCGTCAATTCGAGGACGCCCTCGATGTGCAGCACAGACAGCAGCTCCTCCCGGACCTCCGCCCGCATCGCCTCCGGCAGCGGCCGCCCGATCAGGTACTGCGCGTTCGAGCGCCCCAGCTCCCACGCCACCCACACCAGCAGCAGCCCGATGAGGAGGGAGGCCACCCCGTCGTAGACGCCCGAGCCCGTGAGCTGCGCGCCGAGCAGGCCGCCGGCGGCCAGGGCCAGTCCGATCAGGGCGGCCACGTTTTCCAGGAGGACGGCCTTCACGGCCGTGTCCGGGGTGTGTTTCACGTACAGACCCAGGGGCGCCCGCATCCGCGCCGCCTCGCCCTTGACCTGCCGCCAGGCGACCAGGAGGGAGTAGCCCTCCAGGACGGCGGCGACGGCCAGGATGATGTAGGAGAGGGTCGGGTTTCCGGGGTCCTCGCCGTGGACGAGGGTGTGGATGCCGTCGTAGACGGCGAACACCGCGCCGCCGACGAAGGTGGCGATCGATGCGAGGAGGGCCCAGATGTAGCGTTCCGGCCCGTAGCCCAGCGGGTGCGCCTCGTCCGCCGGCTTCGCGCTCCGCTTGAGCGAGGCCAGGAGCATCACCTCGGTGACGGTGTCGGCCACCGAGTGCGCCGCTTCGGAGAGCATCGCGCTCGATCCGCTGACGATCCCGCCCACGGCCTTGGCCGCGGCGATGCCGAGGTTCGTGACGACGGCGACGATGACCGTGCCCACGCTCTCGTTCTCGCCGGGGCCGCCGCTTCCGCTTCCGTTCACCATCACATCGCTGCTGGACATGGTGTGACGTTATGTCGGGCGGCCGTACTACGCGCGCGGGACGCGCACCACGCCCTCCTGGATGACCGTCACGGCGAGCCTGCCGTCCTGGGTCCAGATCCGGGCCTGGCCCAGGCCCCGGCCGGCGGCCGCCGAGGGTGACTCCTGGTCGTACAGCAGCCATTCGTCGGCGCGGAACGGCCGGTGGAACCACATCGCGTGGTCGAGTGATGCGCCGACCACGTCGCCCACCGCCCATCCGCCCTTCCCGTGCGCGAGCAGGACCGAGTCGAGCAGGGTCATGTCGGAGACGTAGGTGGCCAGGCAGGTGTGCAGGAGCGCGTCGTCGCTCTCCAGCTTGCCGGAGGTGCGGAACCACACCTGCGAGCGCGGTTCGACCGGTTCGCCGATGCTGCCCCAGGGCGGGACCGTGGCGTACCGCAGGTCCACGGCGCCGCGCGCCTCGATGAGCCGCTCCACCGTGCCCGGGTCGCGGAAGACCTCCCGGTAGAGGGGGAGGGACTCGGCGGCCGTCGGGAGGGTCTCCGGATCGGGGGCCTCGGGCATCGCGGTCTGGTGGTCGAGGCCGTCCTCGTACGTCTGGAAGGACGCGGAGAGGTGGAAGATCGGCTGGCCGTGCTGGACGGCGACGACGCGGCGCGTGGTGAAGGAGCGTCCGTCGCGGATCCGGTCGACCGAGTACACGATGGGCGCGCCCGGGTCGCCGGCGCGCAGGAAGTACGAGTGGAGAGAGTGCGCGGTGCGGTCCTCCGGCACGGTCCGGCCGGCCGCCACCAGCGCCTGGGCGGCGACCTGGCCGCCGAAGACCCGCGGTACCAGCGCGGAACGGCTGGTACCGCGGAAGATGTTCTCCTCGATCTGCTCGAGGTCGAGCAGGTCGAGGAGAGTCGTGAGGGCCTCGTTCATGGGGGAAGGCTAGATGCCCTACAGGCCCATCGACTTGGCGATGATGGACTTCATGACCTCGCTGGTGCCGCCGTAGATGCGGTTCACGCGGTTGTCGGCGTACAGGCGGGCGATCGGGTACTCGTTCATGTAGCCGTAGCCGCCGTGCAGTTGGAGGCACTTGTCGATGACGCGGTGCGCGACCTCGGTGCAGAACAGCTTCGCGGAAGCGGCCTCGGCGGCGGTGAGCTCACCGGCGTCCAGGGCCTCCAGGGCGCGGTCGGCGACGGCCTCGGCGGCGTCCACCTCGGCCTGGCAGGCGGCCAGTTCGAACTTGGTGTTCTGGAAGTGCGCGACCGGCTTGCCGAAGACGGTGCGGTCCTGAACGTAGTCCTTGGCGAACCGGACGGCGGCCTTGGCCTGCGCGTACGCGCCGAAGGCGATGCCCCAGCGCTCGGACGGCAGGTTGGCGCCGAGGTAGTAGAAGCCCTTGTTCTCCTCGCCGAGCAGGTCCTCGACCGGGACCTTGACGTCGACGAACGCCAGCTCGGCGGTGTCGGAGGTGCGCAGGCCGAGCTTGTCGAGCTTGCGGCCGATGGAGTAGCCCTCGGACTTGGTGTCCACCGCGAAGAGGGAGATGCCGAAGCGGCGGTCGTCCTCGGTGGGGGCGGAGGTGCGGGCGCAGACGATCACACGGTCGGCGTGCACGCCGCCGGTGATGAAGGTCTTGGAGCCGTTGAGGACGTAGTGCGTGCCGTCCTCGGAGAGCTTGGCGGTGGTCTTCATGCCCGCGACGTCGGAGCCGGTGCCCGGCTCGGTCATCGCCAGGGCCCACATCTCCTCGCCGGAGACGAACTTCGGCAGGAAGCGCTTCTTCTGCTCGTCGGCCGCCAGCATCTTGATGTAGGGGAGGGCGAGCAGCACGTGCACGCCGGAGCCGCCGAAGTTGACGCCCGCGCGGGAGGTCTCTTCGTAGAGGACGGCCTCGAACTTGTGGGTGTCCAGGCCGGCGCCGCCGAACTCCTCGGGGACGTTGATGCCGAAGATGCCCAGCTCGCCGAGCTTGTAGTAGAACTCGCGCGGGGCCTGACCGGCCGCGAACCACTCGTCGTAGACCGGGACGACCTCGGCCTCGATGAAGGCGCGGATGGTCTCGCGGAACGCCTCGTGGTCCTCGTTGAACACCGTACGGCGCACGGCCGACTCCCTTCGTCGCGGCAGTCCGCCGCCCAATCTAAGCGCTTGCTCAGATTAAGTTACCGGCGAGTTGGTCGCGCTGTCCAGAGTGAGGTGGGGCACGTCGGTCCGCAGGCCGGTCCGCAGGCCGGTCAGAAGCCGTCGCAGACGGCGGAGGCGAAGGGGCCGGTGGCCGTCGCCGTGACGGGCGGGTCGTCGTCCACCGTCACCGAGCAGGTGGCGGTGCCGCCGGCGGGGCCCAGGGTGACGACGAGGGAGCCGCCCTTGACGAAGCCCTTGGTGGTGAGCTCCTCGGTCCAGGGCAGGGTCCGGTCGCCGACCTGGCTGGTGGACAGGTTCCCGTCGCGCCAGGTCGAGTAGGTGATGGCCACGCCCGAGGCGGTGCCGGTGGCCGCGTACGTGATCCGGGCCGGGCGCGCGGCCTCCTCGGACACCTCGTCGACGAAGACGGCGAAGAGGGCGGTGCAGCCGCCGAGCAGGAGCAGGAACAGGCCCAGGAGCACCCACGGCCAGCGGCGGCGCCTCCGGGGCGGCGGCGGGTACGGGGACGGGTACGGCTGCTGGGGTGGGCGCGGTCCCCAGTGAGGGGGGTCCGAGTGGCCCGAGGGGCTGTCCGGCCGGTTCATGTCCCCAGCGTCACCCCGCCCGCCGCACGCCGCGACACGGCCTACGGGGCGTCCGGGCCGTCGGTGTGGCGCAGCGCGAACCACAGCTCCATGCGGGTGTCCGGGTCGTCCAGGTCGGCTTCGCCCAGCAGGCCGGCGATCCGGGCGATGCGCTGGCGGACGGTGTTGCGGTGGATGCCGAGGGCGGCCGCGCTGCGGTCCCAGCTGCCGTGGTGGGCCAGCCAGGCCTGCAGGGTCTCCCGGAGCGCGGAGGAGAGGGGCGCGAGCAGGGCCTCGGCGTGGGCCCGGGCCTCGGCGGCGCCGACCAGGCCCGAGAAGCCGGGGTCCCGGTGCCGGACCAGCGGGGTACGGGCCGCCTCGGCGCGCTCCAGGGCCCGCCCGGCCTGCGCGTCGGCGCCGGGCAGGCCTCCGGGCTCGGCCGCGGCGCTCACCCCGAGCCGCCAGCCGGGCTGGGGGGCGGGCTCGCGGTGGGTGAGCAGGCGTACCGAGCCTGCGCGTGCGGAGCCCGGGGGTACGGAGCCGGGGTGTGCGGAGCCGGGGCGTACGGCGTCCTCGTGCACGGGATCCCCGGGTACGGAGTCCCCGCGCGGGTCCAGCAGTACGGTGCCCAGCGCGGCCGCCAGGGCCCGCGGGTCCCCGGTGCCGCGGGCGTGGACGGCGTACCAGGGTCCGGGGCCCAGTGCCGTCCCCGGATCCCCGTCGAGCAGCAGCCGGGTCAGGGCGGCCTCCGATCCGGCGGGGCGGTGGGCGGTGAGCAGCGTCAGCAGGACGGCCGCGACCGAGGCGATGGTGTGGTCCCCGGGTGCCCGCGTCGGGGTCGCGAGGGCGAGGACCCGCCCGTCGCCCAGGGCGTGGACGCCGAGGTGGAGCCCGCCGTGGGTCGCCGTGGCGGTGACGGCGGAGCCGGGTGCGACCCGTCGGGCGAGTTCGGTGAGCACGTCGAGGGCCTCGGGGGCGGGCGCTGTTCCGGCGGAGGCGCCGGGGGCGGTGAGGGTGGCCGGGCTGGCCGGACTGGCCGGAGTGGCCGGAGTGGCCGGTCCAGAAGATCCCGCCGGTCCTGTGGGCATCGGCCCGGGTTCGGCTCCGGCGGCACCCGCCCTGAGGCCCTGTTCCTGGCGGGCATCCGGGCCCTCCGGTGCGGAAGGCGCCGGCCCGGTGGGTGATGGGCCGGTCCCTGTCCCGGTGGGTGCGGTCTCGGCCCCCGCCCGGTTGCGCGCAGGTCCGGTCCCTGCCCCGGTGGGGGCGGACCGAACGGTGTTCGCCCCGGCGGTGGGCGCCGCCCCGGATCCCGCTGCTGCGGGCTCCGCCCCGGCCGTCCCCGCCCCGGTGGCCGCCGGGGCGTCCGGCCGGGTGGCGGGGAGGAGGCCGGCCCAGCCGCCGAGGGTCGCCGCCAGTCGGCGCAGGACCGCCGGGACCGGGTCCGGGCGGGCGGCGGCCGCCGCCAGGGACTGCTGGGCCTCGGTCACCCGGCGGAGCTCGGCGGTCCGGGCGCGGGCCATCAGCCGCCAGACGCTCCGGCCGACCGCGGTGAACGGGGTCCCGGGCGGCACCTCGACCAGGGGCAGCCCGTACCGCTCGCAGGCCTCGACGAGGGATCGCGGCACGGTCGTGAACACCGGGGTCACCCCGAAGCCGACGGCCCCGACCCCGGCCCGGACCAGCCGTGCGACGTACGGCCCCGCGTCGATCGGCCCGGCGTCCGCGGGCCGGGCGTGGCCGGGGCGAGCGTCGACGGGGCCGTCTCCCGGAGGACTCCCGTCCGCCCCCGAGGGCTCCGTGCTGCCGCCCGGCCCGTGTTCCGTCCCCCCGGCCGGCCAGGCCCCCGCGCCCGAGAGGCCCGCGCCCGCCGTCAGGAGGAGTTCGCCGCCCAGCAGGTACGGGGACGGGTCCGCCATCTCGGAGGCGTGCACCCCGTGCAGTTCGGCCTCGGCGGGCCCGGCCAGGTGGCGCAGCCCCAGCTCGTGGTCGGCGAGCAGTCGGCCGAGCGTGACCGGCGGGGTGGGCGGGGCTTCCATGGATACTCCGTACACATCGGTGGGGCCGGATGGATGAAACGTACACTTCGCGCCCCCGAGGTGTCCGTTTACGCTCGAAGGACCGCACCGCACACCTCCCCGGAAGGCCCCCCATGAGCACGCAGCCGCGCGGCCCCGTCGACTCCTCCCGCATCCCGCGCTACGCGGGCCCCGCGACCTTCGCCCGGCTGCCCCGCCTGGACGAGGTCGGTGGCAAGGCCGACGTGGCCGTCGTGGGCGTGCCCTTCGACTCCGGAGTCTCCTACCGCCCCGGCGCCCGCTTCGGCGGCAACGCCATCCGTGAGGCCTCCCGCCTGCTGCGCCCGTACAACCCGGCGCAGGACGCCTCCCCGTTCGCGCTCGCGCAGGTCGCCGACGCCGGCGACATCGCGGCGAACCCCTTCAACATCAACGAGGCCGTCGACACGATCGAGGCCGCCGCCGACGAGCTGATCGGCAACGGCTCCCGCCTGATGACCCTCGGCGGCGACCACACCATCGCGCTGCCCCTGCTCCGCTCGGTGGCGAAGAAGCACGGCCCGGTCGCGCTGCTCCACTTCGACGCGCACCTGGACACCTGGGACACGTACTTCGGCGCCGAGTACACGCACGGCACCCCGTTCCGCCGCGCCGTCGAGGAGGGCATCCTCGACACCGAGGCCCTGTCCCACGTCGGCACCCGCGGCCCGCTGTACGGCAAGCAGGACCTGGACGACGACGCCAAGATGGGCTTCGGCATCGTCACCTCGGCCGACGTCTACCGCCGCGGCGCCGACGAGGTCGCCGACCAGCTGCGCCAGCGCATCGGCGACCGTCCGCTGTACATCTCCATCGACATCGACGTGCTGGACCCCGCGCACGCCCCCGGTACGGGCACCCCGGAGGCGGGCGGCATGACCTCCCGCGAGCTGCTGGAGATCATCCGCGGGCTTTCCTCCTGCAACCTGGTCTCGGCGGACGTCGTCGAGGTCGCCCCGGCGTACGATCACGCGGAGATCACCTCGGTCGCGGCCTCGCACACCGCGTACGAGCTGACCACGATCATGAGCCGTCAGATCGCGCAGGCGAAGGCGAACCCGAAGGGCAACTAAGAGCGTGACGCACGACCACGACCTGGTACTCCGTCCCACCGAAGCCCAGAAGGCGGCGGCGCTCGCGCCCCCGCCGGGGCGCACGGGCGGGGACCTGGTCGTGGAGACGCTGCGCTCGCTCGGCGCGACCACCGTCTTCGGGCTGCCCGGCCAGCACGCGCTGGGCCTCTTCGACGCCGTCGGCCGCTCCGACCTGCGTCTGGTCGGACTCCGTACGGAGAACAACGCCGGGTTCGCCGCCGACGCGTACGGCCGGATGACCGGCGAGGCGGCCCCGCTCCTGCTGTCCACGGGCCCGGGCGCGCTCATGGCGCTCCCGGCCCTGGCCGAGGCGGCGGCGGCGTCGGCGCCCGTCCTGGCGATCTCCTCGCAGGTCCCTACCCCGGGCCTGGGCGGCGGCCGGCGCGGCCACCTGCACGAGCTGCGCGACCAGTCGGCCTCCTTCCGGGACGTGGTCAAGTCGGTGCACACCGCCCGGACCCCCTCCCAGATCCCGTCCGTGATCGCCGAGGCCTGGGAATCGGCGCTGACCGCCCCGCACGGGCCGGTGTGGGTGGAGATCCCGGAGGACGTCCTGCGCGCGGAAACCGTCATCCCGCAGGTCACGGGCATGGACGCGACCCCGCACGAACTGGCCCCGCGCCCGGAGCTGACCGCGCTGGCGGCGCACTGGCTGGAGAACGCCGAGCGCCCGGTGATCATCGCGGGCGGCGGGGTGATCCGCTCGGACGCGGCGGGCAAGCTGAAGCAGCTCGCGGAACGCCTGAACGCCCCCGTCGTCACCACCTTCGGCGGCAAGGGCGCCTTCCCCTGGACCCACCCGCTCTCCCTCCAGTCCTGGCTGGAGGACCGCCACATGACGGACTTCCTGGAGGACGCGGACGTCCTGCTGGTGGTCGGCTCGGGCCTGGGCGAACTGTCCTCGAACTACCACACGTTCTTCCCGGAGGGCCGGGTCGTCCAGATCGAGGCGGACCTCGGCAAGCTGGAGTCCAACCACGCGGGCCTCGGCATCCACGCGGACGCCCGCCTCGCCCTGCAGGCACTCCTCGAAACGGTCGCCGAGCGCCCCGACCCGCAGGCCCCCGAGCGCGTCGCCCTGCTCCTCGCCGACATCGCGACCCGGCTGGCCGAGCAGGACCTGACCCTGGAGCAGCAGCTCCTGACCTCGATCCGCCAGGCCCTCCCGCCCCGCTCCCCGTCCTTCTGGGACATGACGATCCTGTCCTACTGGGCGTGGTCGGCCTTCGACGCCAAGCACCCCAACACCATGCACTCGGCGCAGGGCGCGGGCGGCCTCGGCTACGCCTTCCCGGCGGCCCTCGGCGCGGCCGTCGCGGAGCCGGACACCCCGGTCCTCGCGGTCTCCGGCGACGGCGGCGCGATGTACTCGATCGCCGACCTGGCCACCGCCCGCCAGCACGACCTGGACGTCACCTGGCTGATCGTGGACGACGGCGGCTACGGCATCCTGCGCGAGTACGGCTGCGAGACGGGAACGGCGCTGACCGGCCCCGACTTCGTAGCGCTGGCGGCCTCCTTCGACATCCCGGCGACCACGACCACCCCGGAATCCCTCCGCGCGGACCTGGCCAAGTCCCTGAAGACCCCGGGTCCTTCGCTCCTGCTACTCCCGGCCAAGCTGAGGATGTTCGCACCCACCCACGTCTGAGGGGTGCGCGGACCGGGTTAGGTTGGTACCGGTCAGTCCCGGGCGCAAATCGCCGGTCGCACATCTTTGGGGGAGCGGTGTCGTTCGAGCAGCAGTGGGCCCAGCAGCGGCAATCCACGACCGCGCCGGGCACCGGAGTCCTCGCGACGGCCCCGCCCGAGAAAAAGAAGGCGGCCGACACCATCGAGAACGTCCTCCAGCCGGGGACGACGAAGGCGGCGGACGCCGCCGACGAGCCGACGACCGCTGCGGTCAAGGCCTTCGCCGGCTGGGAGACCGCGACGGGCCTGACGAAGGCGCACACGCACTGGGACGACCAGGTCAAGCGCCTGATGGGACGCCTGAACTCGGAGAAGACGTCCCTGCGCGGGGCGTCGAACCTCTTCACCGGCAACGACCAGCTGACGGGCCAGGGCTTCCAGCCGGTCACGTCCAAGCTCTCGGGCCTGTAGGGGAGACGGAGACGCGATGCCGAACTACCAGGAGATCGTCACCACCGACCTCGGGGCGCTCGTCACGGCCGCCGACGGCTGGAAGTCGATGGCGACGCAGTTCAAGACGATGGAAGACGTCTACGAGAAGGAAGTCCAGAGCGTTTCCAGTGGAAACGGCTGGCTGGGCAGCAGCGCGCAGACGGCGAGCAACAACGCGGCCATCACCCGCCGGGAGTTCGACGCGGCGCAGACCCAGGCGCTTGCCATGGAGTCCCTGCTCCGCGACGCGCACGCCCGCTTCACGGACCTCAAGGGCCGGGTGACCTCCGCCGTCGCGGACGCGGTCAAGGCCGGGATGAAGGTCTCGGACGCGGGCATCGCGAGCTACGACTTCAGCAAGGCCGACCCCGCCTCCGTGAACGCGATCCGGCACGACCCCGACCTCCCGGAGATCGAGCGGTCCTGGACCCGGAGCATCGCGGACGCGGTCAAGGCGGTCACGGAGTTCGACGAGGACGTACGCATCGCCCTCCTCAACGCGTCCGGAGCCGACGGCACTTCCCTCTTCGGCTTCAACTCCCGGGCCGTCGGCGACGTGGAGGCGGTGGAGGCCCTGGCCCTCACCCAGAAGATCCAGTCGGGCGACGCCTCCCCGGACGACCTCAAGCACTACGACGATCTGCTCCGCCAGAACGCGAAGGACAGCCACTTCAGCGAGGCGTACCTGCACTCGCTGGGCGCCAAGGACACCGTCCACCTGGCCGACCAGCTCAACCTGGCGTCCAACGAACGCGGCGCCTCGGCAGCCGACAAGAAGCTTTACGAGTCCATCGGCACGGGCCTCGCGGGAACCATCGCCTCGGGCACGAAGGACCCGGAGAGCTACGCCTACAAGCCCTTCATGGCGGGCCTGAAGGAACAGGGCCCGGCCCTGGTCGCCGACGGCCTGCGCCCGACGTACGGCTACCAGTCCCTGGTGACGCTGATGCAGCGCGGCGACGGCTACGGCAAGCAGTTCCTGAACGACCTCGGCGACGGCATGATCGAGGCCGAGAAGTCGAAGCCCCACATGTATGACCACGCCTACGACTCCCAGCGCCCGAACCTGGTCACGGACCCGCTGGACGGCCTCCTGGGCATCATGGCCAAGGACCCGGACGCGGCGACGCACTTCCTGGACCCCGAGGCCCCCGGCAACAAGAACGAGCACCTGAAGTACCTCCTCACCGACCGCGACATGCCGGACCCCTGGATCTCGACGGGCGTGGGCCAGCCGATCGAGATCCAGAACGACAAGACGGCCGGCCTCGGCGCGGCCATCCAGGCGGCGGCCACGGGCCACGTGGACGGCGAGAAGCTGGGCCCGCCCGGTCCGCACACGGAGGGTCAGGCGCGGGTGATGCACGATTCGATCCGCCTGCTGGACGACGACATGGGCGGAGATGAGTTCCCGAAGGACAGGGAGGGCCTGCGCCAGCCGATGGCGAAGGCGCTGGTCGACTACGTCGCGGACACGCACGAGATCCTGGGCGGGCAGAACCCCGACCTGGGGAGCGTCAGGGGCTCCGACTCCATTCACGGCTCGGGCGACCGGTCCCAGATCGCGGTGGGCCAGGGCAGTCTGATCCGCGTGATGCGGGGGATCGCGGACGACGGCCCGTCCTACGCGCTGATGGTCGAGGCGGAGCGGGCCTATTCGGCGGGCTTGCTTTCGGACGCCCCCGTGTTCACGGCCGATTCCCCGCACTCGGGGAGCGCCGACTGGGACAACCGTGCGCATGAGATCGGCGTGGCGAACGGCGCCCTCAACGGCATCGGGGCTGACGTGCACAAAGACAAGGAGGATGACAAGGTCGAGTGGGCGGAGGCCACGTCCACGTACTCGGCCGCCGGGGCCAACGGCCTCATCGGCGAGATACCGGTGGTGAGCACGATCGGAGGCTCGTTGATCGACGTGGCGGGTTACCACTGGGTCGAGGACGTCAAGGACGCCGCCGAGGAGCTGAGTAAGCAAGAGTCCAGCAACAACTACGCGGCGGGCGTGGAGGGGACCAACGCTCTGTTCGCGGCCTGGGGCAAGGACCGCGACATCCAGGGCGACCAGGCCTTCGAGCACGCCCAGAACACGGCGAACAGCTCCTACTCGACCGGACGGGAGGCTGCTCGTGGGCACCTGCGGCCTTGATCTGCGGAAAACCCTCGCGCGGTCTGCGGCCGCCGTGCTCGCCGTGCTGACGCTGGCGTCGTGCACCGCAGGCGAGACCGAGGCGAAGGCCGACCACCTGTGTGACATCACTCCTTCCTCGGAGGAGGACGTCCTCCTCCGGGAGATCCTCGGTAGGGGGACGGCTCCGGGTACGGACGTGGATGCCTTCAGGACCTTCATCCCCAACCGCACGAGCCGTCTCGTGGAGAAGCTGGGGCGCGAACTGCGGGAGATGGACCCGGCGAAGGAGACGTTCGCGCCATCCACCTGCACCTTCAGGCCGCCCACGCGGTCCGAGGGCGCGGCGTTCAGCGCCGGGTGGGCGCCCCGCACGTCGAAGTTCGTCGAGGAGCCCCTGCGCGAGGCGGGCCGGTTCGAGGTGAACGGAGCCTTCGGTCAGAGCAACTACTTCTCCACGAAGCTGTTCGTCCGGTGCGACATGCCCGGAGACCTCGCCGAGCCCTCGAAGACGGCATGGCTGTACGCGAACGCCTCGTACGTGGTCAACATCTCCCCGACGGAGATCCTCCCGGCCGACATCGACCAAGCGGCCAAGGACCGGCAGACGACGCTCACCTACCTCATGACCCGCCGCGTCACCGAAGCCCTCGGCTGCGAGAACAAGCCGCTGGCGAAGCCCCCCGTGGTGAAGCGGCTGCCTACACCCTGACCTCGGCCCAGACCGCCTTGCCGATCCCGTGGAGCCGGGGGCACTGCCCCCACCGCTCGGCCAGGGCCGCGACGATCGCGAGTCCCCGGCCCCGCTCGTCGGTGTCCGCCACCACCTGTGGCGTGAGCTTCACGGCGGGGCCGGCGTCGGCGACCTCCACGCGCAGCAGCCCGCCGTAGCGGGCGAGCCGGATGCCGAGGTCCCGGCCCTGCGGAGCATGCGAGTGCCGTACGGCGTTGGTGACCAGCTCGGAGAGCAGCAGCTCCGCCGCCTCGGCGGGTGTCGTTCCGATGCCCCACGCGGTGGCCTGCTCGCGCAGCAGCGCGCGGGCCCGGCTGGGAGCGCGGGTGTTGCGGGGCACAAGCCAGAAGATCTCGCCGGCATGCAGCACTGTCATGGCGTCGCCTCTCTAGAGATGCCCGATTAGTGAAGCGTTCAGTTGTGGGCCGGTCAAGCTTTCTCTAGAGATGTGTCCCGCTCGGTCTCAGGATGGACGAGCTTGTCGTCACTCCGTCCCCATGGGGTGCCTAGGATGACTAGAGATGATCAGGGAGGACCGCATGCCGAGTGACGGCGCCGTACGCCAGCCCAAGTACAAGCGCATCGCCGCCGCCCTGAAGGACGCCATCGCATCGGGCGAGTACGGGCCGGGTGACCGGCTGCCCGGGGAGAACGACCTCATGGCCTCCTACGGCGTGGCCCGGATGACGGCTCGGCAGGCGCTCGGGGTGCTCCAGTCCGAGGGGCTGACCGAAGCGCGCAAGGGCGCCGGGGTCTTCGTCCGGACGTTCCGGCTCATCCGGCGGCGGGGGATTCAGCGTCTGGCCACTGGCGTGTGGGGCGAGGGGCGTTCCATCTGGGACGCCGATACCGAGGACCGGGACCCCGTCGTCGAGTTCATCGGGGTCACTGCGGAACCAGTGCCCGATGCCGTAGCCGCCGTGCTCGGTCTCGCCGAAGGCTCGCTCGGCTGCGTCCGGCGCCGCAGGTTCCTGCTCGACGGGAAGGCCGTCATGTTCGCGACCTCCTACCTCGACGCCGCCCTCGTCGCCGGTACGCCCATCACCGAGCCCGACACCGGCCCCGGCGGGATCTACGCACGCCTCGCCGAGCTCGGCCACAAGCCCGCGCGGTTCCGCGAGGAGGTCCGCTCGCGGATGCCCGGCGCCGAGGAGGCCGCGAGCCTCGGGCTGGCCGCCGGGACGCCCGTCGTGCTGGTCGTCCGTACCGCCTTCGACCCCGACGGCCGGGTGGTCGAGGTCAACGAGATGGTCCTCGACTCCGCCGCCTACGTACTGGAGTACGAGTTCGACGCCCCGTAGGGCTCCGCCCGCCCCCGTAGGCCCAGCACCGCGCGCGGAACCCGCGCAACCCAGTTCGAATTGTTGCGGCGGGATGAAATCCGCCGGTCGGAGCGTTGGCGCTTCCGGTAGGGCAGGACGAACGGGGAGGCAGTACGTGGCTACGGCGACGGCGGAATCGGCGGCTGGAAGCAAACAGGGGTGGGGGAGGCGGCTCGCCGCCTACACCTGGCGGTACAAGGCCAATGTGCTGCTGGCCCTCGGATCCTCGCTCGGCGGCATGGCCGTCATGGCGCTCGTGCCGCTCGTCACCAAGGTGATCCTCGACGACGTCATCGGCGACCGGAGCAAGCCCATGACGCCCTGGGCGCTGATGCTCATAGGCGCCGCGCTCCTCGTGTACGTGCTGACCTACATCCGCAGGTACTACGGCGGGCGGCTCGCCCTCGACGTGCAGCACGACCTGCGCACCGACATGTACGACACCATCGCCCGGCTCGACGGCCGCCGCCAGGACGAGCTGTCCACCGGGCAGGTCGTGGGGCGGGCGACCACCGACCTCCAGCTGATCCAAGGGCTGCTCTTCATGCTGCCCATGACCATCGGCAACTTCCTGCTCTTCGGGATATCCCTCGGGATCATGCTGTGGCTCTCGCCGCTGCTGACCGTCGTCGCACTGCTCATGGCCCCCGCCCTCTGGTTCATCGCCAAGCGCAGCCGCAAGAAGCTCTTCCCCGCCACCTGGTACGCCCAGAGCCAGGCCGCCGCCGTCGCCACCGTCGTCGACGGGGCCGTCACCGGGGTCCGCGTCGTCAAGGGCTTCGGCCAGGAGGAGCAGGAGACCGGCAAGCTCCGCGACGCCGGGCGCCGGCTGTTCGCCGGGCGGATGCGCGGGATCCGGATGAACTCCCGCTACACCCCGGCGCTGCAGGCCGTACCGGCCCTCGCCCAGGTCGCCATGCTGGCCCTCGGCGGCTGGATGGCCACCAAGGGGCAGGTCACCATTGGTACCTTCGTCGCCTTCTCCACCTACCTCGCCCAGCTCGTCGGCCCCGTCCGCATGCTCGCCATGGTCCTCACCGTCGGCCAGCAGGCCCGCGCCGGCGCGGAGCGGGTCTTCGAGCTCATCGACACCGAGCCGGTGATCCAGGAGGGGACGAAGGAGTTCCCCGCGGACGCGTCCGCCACCGTCGAGTTCGACGACGTGCGCTTCGGGTACGACCCCGAGCGGCCCGTGCTCGACGGGTTCAGCCTGTCGATCGCCGAGGGGGAGACCGTCGCCCTCGTCGGTTCCTCGGGCAGCGGGAAGTCCACCGTTTCGCTGCTGCTGCCGCGCTTCTACGACGCCGACCGCGGTGCCGTCCGCGTCGGCGGCCACGACGTGCGCGAGCTGACCTACGACTCCCTGCGCGATGCCATCGGGCTCGTGCCCGAGGACTCCTTCCTCTTCTCCGACACCATCCGCGCCAACGTCGCCTACGGACACCCCGGCGCCACGGACGAACAGGTCCGCGCCGCCGCCCGCGCCGCCCAGGCCGAAGGGTTCATCGAAGCCCTCCCCGCCGGGTACGACACCAAGGTCGGCGAGCAGGGCCTGACCCTCTCCGGCGGCCAGCGCCAGCGCATCGCGCTCGCCCGCGCCATCCTCACCGACCCCCGCCTGCTGCTCCTCGACGACGCCACCTCCGCCGTCGACGCCCGCGTCGAGCACGAGATCCACGAGGCGCTGCGCGCCGTCATGGCGGGCCGCACCACCCTGCTCATCGCCCACCGCCGCTCCACGCTCGCGCTCGCCGACCGGATCGCCGTACTGGACCACGGGCGGCTCTCCGACGTCGGTACGCACGAGGAGCTGGAGCGCCGCTCCGCCCTGTACCGGCGGCTGCTCACCGACCCGGACGCGCTGGGCGCGGGCTCCCCGCGGACGCCCGAGGCGCCGGCGATGGAGGAGTTCGAGCGGGACATCGAGCGGGGCATCGAGCTCGAAGCCGAGATCGACTCCGAGCCGGTCAACGCCAAGCGCCGGGTGGCCGGCGGGATCACCCCCGAGCTCTGGCAGCGCCAGGAGGAGGCGGACGAGAAGACCACCGCCCCCGCGGGGATGTCCGCCACCCCCGAACTGCTCGCGCAGGTGGCCGCGCTGCCGCCCGCCGACGACACCCCCGACGTGGACGAGACCCGCGCCGAGTCCGCCGAGGACAGCTACAACCTCGGCCGCCTGCTGCGCGGCTTCTGGGCCCCGCTCGCGATATCCCTCGGCCTGGTCGCCCTCGACGCCGGCTCCGGACTGCTCCTGCCCATCCTGATCCGGCACGGCATCGACCAGGGCGTCGAAGCGGCCGCCCTCGGCGCCGTCTGGGCGGCGTCCCTCCTCGCGCTCGGCGTGGTCCTGGCCCAGTGGGCCGCACAGTTCGCCGAGACCCGGATGACCGGCCGCACCGGTGAGCGCGTGCTCTACGCCCTGCGCGTCAAGATCTTCGCCCAGCTCCAGCGCCTCGGCCTCGACTACTACGAGCGCGAGCTGACCGGCAAGATCATGACCCGGATGACCACCGACGTGGACGCCCTGTCGAGCTTCCTGCAGACCGGGCTCGTCACCGCCGTCGTCTCCCTCCTCACCTTCTTCGGCATCCTGGTCGCCCTCCTGATCCTGGACGTGGAGCTGGCGCTGATCGTCTTCGCCACGCTGCCCGTGCTGATCATCGGCACCGTCTTCTTCCGCCGGAAGTCCGTGGCCGCCTACGAGCTCGCCCGCGACCGGGTCGGGCTGGTCAACGCCGACCTCCAGGAGTCCGTGGCCGGACTGCGCATCGTCCAGGCCTTCCGCCGCCAGCGCGCCGGCGCCGTCCGGTTCGCCGAGCGCAGCGACTCGTACCGCGAGGCCCGGGTCCGCGGCCAGTGGCTGATATCCGTCTACTTCCCCTTCGTGCAGCTGCTGTCCTCGGGGGCCGCTGCCGCCGTACTGATCGTCGGCGCCGGGCGGGTGGAGGCTGGCACGCTCACCACCGGCGCGCTGGTCGCGTACCTGCTCTACATCGACCTGTTCTTCGCCCCCGTGCAGCAGCTCTCCCAGGTCTTCGACGGCTACCAGCAGGCCACCGTCTCCCTCGGCCGGATCCAGGGCCTGCTGCGCGAGCCCACCAGCACCCCCCGCCCGGCCGACCCCCGCCCGGTCCCCGAGCTGCGCGGCGACATCGCCTTCGAGGGAGTCGGCTTCTCGTACGGCACGGCCGAGGAGCGCGGGGAGAAGGAACCGGCTCTCACCGGGATCAGCCTGCGCATCCCCGCCGGGCAGACCGTCGCCTTCGTCGGCGAGACCGGAGCCGGCAAGTCCACGCTGGTCAAGATGGTCGCCCGGTTCTACGATCCGACCTCCGGCCGGGTCACCGCCGACGGGGTGGACCTGCGCGAGCTGGACCTGACCGGCTACCGACACCGCCTCGGCGTCGTCCCCCAGGAGCCGTACCTCTTCCCGGGGACCGTCCGCGACGCCATCGCCTACGGGCGGCCCGAGGCGAGCGACGCCCAGGTGGAGGCCGCCGCCCGCGCGGTCGGCGCCCACGCCATGATCGCCACGCTGGACGGCGGCTACCTGCACACCGTCACCGAGCGCGGCCGCAACCTCTCCGCCGGCCAGCGCCAGCTGATCGCGCTGGCCCGCGCCGAGCTCGTCGACCCCGACGTCCTGCTGCTCGACGAGGCCACCGCCGCCCTCGACCTGGCCACCGAGGCCCTGGTCAACCAGGCCACCGACCGGCTCGCGGGCAAGCGCACCACCCTGGTCGTGGCGCACCGGCTGACCACGGCCGCGCGCGCCGACCGGGTCGTGGTCATGGACCGCGGCCGGGTCGCGGAGGACGGCACCCACGCCGAACTCCTGGCCCGCGGCGGCCGGTACGCCGAGCTGTGGCGCACCTTCGCGGGCGAGGACGAGCCGGCCGCCGCGGCGTAGCGGAGCCGGGGCGAGGGGCCAGGAGCCAGGAGCCAGGGCTAGAGCTCGCCGAAGAGCAGGTTGCCCGGGGCGTCCTCCTCGGTGCCGGTGTAGTACTCCCGCACCGCGCCGAGGAGTTCGTCCACGGACAGGAACCCGTCGTGGTCGGCGTCGATCCGGGCGAAGAGCGCCTCGGTGTCCGCGTGGCTCAGCTTCGTGTCGAAGGCCGTCTGGGCCTTCTGGAACTCCTCGGGGCTGATCCGGCCGTCGTCGTCCTTGTCGACGACCAGGAGCATCGCGTGCGCCATCGGCCGGAAGGACTTGTCGTAGGCCGCGCGGTCGTCCCGGAAGAGGCGGGTCATGCCCTGCTTGTACTCCTCCGGCGTGACCTTCCCGTCCCGGTCCATGTCCAGCTCGGTGAAGAGCTCCTGCCAGAAGTCGACCAGCCCGCCCATCACCTGGGTCGCCTTGGGCGAGGTCGCCGGCTCGCCGAGGGCCGACAGCAGGCGGGAACCGAGCCCGATGATGTCGTGCTCGTCGATCACCTGGTCCTCGTTGACGTCGAGGTGGGCGAAGGCGCGGTCCAGCTTGCGGTCGAGCAGGTCGTTCGTCATATCGGTTGCCTTTCACGGCTACGGTACGGGGTCTTTCCCTCACCTAGCGTAATCTCCTGCGTGATCACGAACTCCCGTTATCCCGCTAGGAAGTTGTGGATGCACTCTTACGAGGTATGGGTCAACGGCGTCGAGGAGCCGGGCACCCGATGGATCTACTGGCCGCGGGTGGGCCGTCTCCTGCGCGAGCCGTACGAGGTGCTCGGGCTCAAGGCCAGGCTGGAGCGCGGCGAGGACCTGCCGTACGACGACCGGCTGCTGGCGGGGCGCGTGGCCATGTCCACCCCCGAGCAGGGGCTGCGCGCCCTGGCCGCCGCCCGCGCCGCCCGGCCGGGGTGGGCGGCGATCCCGCTCGCGGACCGGCTGGAGCTGCTGCACGGCGTCCACCGGGCCGTCGTGGAGCGGCGCGAGGAGCTGACCGGCCTGCTGGTCGCCGAGGGTCACCCCGTACGGCTGGCCGCCTGGGAGCTGGACTCCGTGGCCGCCTCCTTCCACCCGGACTCCGTCGCCGACTTCGCCGGGCGGCTGCGGGAGCCCGAGCGCACCGCGGCCGGCCGGCGCACCCGCATGGTGCGCAAGCCGGACGGGGTGGTGTGCCTGAGCCCGCCGCGCAACGCCCCGACCTCCAACTCCTTCTACGGGGCGCTGGCGCTCGCCGCCGGCAACAGCCTGATCGTCAACGCGCCGCCCACCGCCCCGCTGGGCGTCGGCTTCGTCTACCGGGAGATCGTGGCCCCGCTCCTGCAACGGCTCGGCGCCCCGCCCGGCACCCTGAACGTGCTCTGCACCCACGCCCGCGCCGTGGTGCGCCAGTGGCTGGACAGCCCCGACTGCGACGACCTGGTCTTCTTCGGCGGCTCCGAGCAGGGGCTCAAGCTGGAGCGGGAGTGCGTGGCCGCGGGGAAGAAGCCCGTACTCGAACTGTCGGGCAACGACGGGGTGCTGGTGTGGCACGACGCCGAGGCCGATCTCGCCGCGCGGGCCCTGTGCGAGCGGTACTACGGCTCCGGGCAGATCTGCATGACCCCGAAGTTCGCCATCGTCCACCCCGAGGTGGCCGACCGGCTGCTGAAGGAACTGGTGGAGCAGGTGGGGCAGATCCGGCCCGGACCGCCGGAGGATCCGCGCACGGTGCTGAGTCCGGTGGTCAAGCGGGCGGAGTTCACCGAGGTGCTCGGCGAGGTGCTGGCGGCCGGCGGGGAGCTTCTGTGCGGCGGGGAGTTCGTGGACGTGGACGACGAGCCCTCGGCGTCGGGACCCTTCATCCGCCCGGCGGTCGTCCGGGTGGACGGGCTGGCCCAGGCGGCCCGGCTGCGCGCCTTCCGCGAGGAGACCTTCTTCCCGCTGCTGTGCGTGGTCGTGCCCGAGGCGCCGTTCCGGCTGGAGGAGGCCATCGCCTTCCTCAACGCCAACCGCTACGGCCTGCGCAACTCCCTGTGGACCCAGGACGAGCGGGTCGTCGAGCGGTTCTGCGAGGAGGTGGTCAACGGCGGCATGCTCAAGGTCAACGACTCGCACATCGGCTGCCTGCCGGGGATCCCGTACAACGGCGGCACGGGAGCGACGGGCGGGATCTTCGGCGAGGCCAACCTGCCCGCCGTGCGCACCACCCACCTCCAGTCGATCGCCGTCGCCACCCTGGTCCGGCCGCGCGAGTCGGTCTTCGACCACGGTGCGGCGTACGGGGCAGGCCCTACGCCATGACCGGCCGGGCGGGCTCCACGGGCTGAGTGCTTGTTCCACGCAACCAATCGAGGGGGTCGGGCGTCGTACGAACGTACGCACGTTGTACGTACGACCGATGGGGGACAGGGTGTTGAAGGCGCGGAACCGGCACGGGCGATGGGCGGCCCGCGCGGTGGTGGTCACGGTGACGCTGTGGCTGGGCGCGGCCGGGCTGCTCACGGCGCAGCCGGCGCATGCGGCGACCGGCGGGTGCGCGGGGAACCTGGTGCGGACGCTGCCGTTCTCCACGGGTGAGGTGCGCGTGTACAAGACCCGCGACCGGGCCTGCGCGGTGGCCGTCGCCCGCGCGCCCGGTCAGCGGCGGTCGATGTCGGTGAGCATCCAGCCGCGCGGCGGCTACCCGGTGCGCGACGCGGGGCAATTCACCCGGTACGCCGGACCCGTCAGCGTCCACGCGATCAACCGCTGCGTGTATGTAAAGGGGAGCGTGGGGTCCGGATCCGTGGATTCCGGCTGGATCCTGTGCTGAGGGAGCGGCCCAACTAGGTCTGTTCAGTCATGTGTTCCCCCGGCTAGGTTCACGGCGACCGATGTGAACTCATGGGGAGTGTGAATGCGCAAGAAGCTCGGATGGCTGCTGTCGCTCGCGGTGCTGATCGGCACCGCGGGTGCGGCCGGCACCACGGCGCAAGCGGCCACCGCCGCGGAACCGTCCGCCGTCACGGATGCCACCGCCACGGATGCCACGGCAGCCACGGAAGACATCAAGGACCGGATCCTCGCGATCCCGGGGATGACCCTGATCGAGGAGAAGCCGTACACCGGTTACCGCTTCTTCGTACTGAACTACGAGCAGCCGGTCGATCACCGCGCGCCGTGGAAGGGCACCTTCAAGCAGCGCCTGACCCTGCTGCACAAGGACGTCACACGGCCCACGGTGTTCTTCACCTCCGGCTACAACGTCAACACCAACCCGCGCCGCAGTGAGCCGACGACCATAATCGACGGCAACCAGGTGTCGATGGAGTACCGGTTCTTCACCCCGTCCCGGCCCGACCCGGCCAACTGGGCGAACCTCGACATCTGGCAGGCCGCCAGTGACCAGCACCGGATCTTCACCGCGCTGAAGAAGGTCTACAAGAAGAACTGGCTGTCCACGGGCGGCAGCAAGGGCGGCATGACCGCCACCTACTTCGAGCGCTTCTACCCGCGCGACATGGACGGCGTCGTCGCGTACGTCGCGCCCAACGACGTGGTGAACAAGGAGGACTCGGCCTACGACCGGTTCTTCGCCAAGGTCGGCACCAAGGAGTGCCGCGACAAGCTGAACGCGGTGCAGCGCGAGGCGCTCGTGCGCCGCGAGCCGCTGGAGGCCAAGTACGCGGTCGCCGCCGCCGAGAACGGCTGGACCTTCACCACCGTCGGCAACCTCGACAAGGCCTTCGAGGCCGTCGTCCTCGACTACACGTGGGCCTTCTGGCAGTACAGCCTGCTCGCCGACTGCGCCACGATCCCGGCCGCCGCCACCGCGTCCGACCAGGAGATCTGGGACACGATCGACGCGATCTCCGGCTTCTCGGCCTACGCCGACCAGGGCCTGGAGACGTACACCCCGTACTACTACCAGGCGGGCACCCAGCTCGGTTCCCCCGACATCAAGCAGTCCCACCTGGACGGCCTGAGCCGCTACGGCTACCAGCCGCCGCGCAACTTCGTGCCCCGCGACATCCCGATGACCTTCCAGCCCGCGGCGATGCGGGACGTGGACACCTGGGTGAAGAACAACGCCAACCAGATGCTCTTCGTCTACGGGCAGAACGACCCGTGGGGTGCCGAACCGTTCCACCTCGGTTACGGGGCCCGCGACAGCTACGTGATGACCGCTCCGGGCGCCAACCACGGGGCCAACGTCTCCAAGCTCATGGAGGCCGAGAAGGCGCTGGCCACCGAGAAGATCCTCAAGTGGGCCGGAGTCGCCCCGGCGACCGCGCCCACCGGCGCGGCGAAGGTCGCGCCGCTGGCGAAGCCGGACGCGACGCTCGACCAGCGCGACATCGAGCGTGAGCCGATGCTGCGCCCGTAGCTCGGTAGCTCCGTAGCTCGGCAGGGCCCGAGGCCGCGGGCGGGGTACGGGGTCACCCGTACGCCAGCCCGTGGCCCAGCGGGTAGCGGCCCGGCACCGGGACCGGCAGGCGCCCCCTGGGGCGTACGGTCCCGGTGACCACCCGGGCCGCCGCCCGCAGCTCCACGTCCGTCCAGGTGTAGGTGGCCAGTTCGGCCGCGCAGGCCGGCAGCCGGGCCGGGTCGTAGGGGTTGCGGATCGCCACCAGGACCACCGGCACCCCGGTGGCCAGCAGCCGGGTGACCAGCTCGCGCTGCGGGCTCTCGCCGACGGGGACGTTGTACGTGCACACGAGCACGGCGGCGTTGCCGGGCGCGGCCGCCACCGCGCGGGCGGGCGGCAGGGCCGTCGCCCGGCAGCCCAGCGCGGACAGCTCCCGGGCCAGTACCGCGGTAGGGGGTCCGGTCGTACCCGTGGGGGAGACCGGGTCGGTCCCGGTGACCAGGAGCAGTGGCCGGTCCGCCGGATCCAGTGGCAGCAGTCCCACCGGATTGGCCAGCAGGGTCGTCGTGCGGTCCGCGATCTCCCCGGCGGCCGCCAGGTGCGCCGGGATGCCGACGGCCGCGTCCACCGCGTCCATCGCCCGCGCCGCGTCGCCCTCCTGCGCGGCCGCTTCGAACAGGCCCCGGCGGGCCTTCAGTTCCAGGATCCGCAGCACCGACTCCTCGATCCGGGCCCGCGTCAGCTCGCCCGACTCCACGGCCGCCAGCACGCTGCGCACGGCCAGCCCCAGGTCCGGCGGGTTCAGCAGCTGGTCGCAGCCCGCTTTCAGGGCCAGCACCGGGACCCGGTCGTCCCCGTACTTCTGGCGGACCCCGGCCATGTCGAGGGCGTCGGTGACCACCACTCCGCGGAAGCCCAGGCGTTCGCGCAGGATCCCGGTGACGATGGGCCGCGAGAGGGTCGCCGGATCGCCCGAGGGGTCGAGCGCGGGGAAGACGATGTGCGCGGTCATCACCACGTCCACGCCGGCCTCCACGGCCGCCCGGAACGGCGGCTCGTCCAGCTCCTCCCACCGCGCGCGGGTGTGGGTCATCAGCGGCAGCCCGACGTGGCTGTCGGTCCCGGTGTCCCCGTGCCCCGGGAAGTGCTTCGCCGTGGCGGCCACCCCGGCGCCCTGGTAGCCGCGGACCTGGGCGGCGACCAGGGCCGCCACGGCCTGCGGGTCGGCGCCGAAGGACCGTACGCCGATGACGGGGTTGGCGGGGTCGACGTTCACGTCGGCCACCGGGGCGTAGTTGTGCCGGATGCCCATGGCCGCCAGCTCGGCGCCCGCGATGCGCGCGGCCCGGCGGGCCTCGGCGGTGGAACCGCCGGTCCCCAGGGCCAGGGCTCCCAGCGCCATGGCCCCCGGGAGCAGGGTCGCGGGCCGGCCCACGCGGGCGACGGCGCCGTGCTCCTGGTCGATGGAGAGCAGCAGCGGGATGCCCGCGGCTCCGTTCGCGGGGGCCGTGGCCGCCCGCTGGAGCCCGGCCGACAGCTCGGCGACCTGGCGCGGGGAGCGGGTGTTGTGCGCCCAGCCGAAGTAGACGATCCCGCCGAGGTGGTGGCGGGCGACCAGCTCGGCGGGGGTGCGCACCCCGAAATGCTGCTGGTTGAGCGCGGCGTCCTCGGGGTCGGGCTCGGTGGCCGAGTGCCCGTACGCCCGCGATACGAAGAGCTGCCCGACCAGTTCGGCCAGGCTCATCCGCGCCATCGTCTCGCGCGGCCGCACCCGGGGGGCCGGGGTGTGCCCCGGCGCTCGGTCGCCGGGCCGGGGGTCGTCGGGGGCCGGGCCGCCGGGGTCCCGGTCGGGGCCCACCGCGGCGGACGCGGCCCCCGCGGCGGTGACGGCGGCCACGGCGGCCACGGTGAGCAGGGTCCGGCGTGAGGCGTGGTTCGGCACGCGCCGGACGCTACTGCGGGGCGGGGCCCTCGGAGCGGGGGACACTCGCGGAGTCCCCCGTACGGGGTGCCACTCGGGGCCAGTGTTCGCGCAGCGTCCGTACGGCCTCGGTGATCGCGGGCCGGCGGGCCGCCCCGGTCCGCCACAGGGCGTACAACCGGCGTACGGGGCCCGGCTCCAGCGGTACGGCCACCGCGCCGGGCGGCAGCGTCCCGGTGCCCAGCCGCGGTACGACGGCCACCCCGAGCCCGGCGGCGACCAGCGAGACGATGGTGTGGTTCTCCTCGGCGACGTGCGTGATGTCGGGCTCGAACCCGGCCGTGCGCAGGGTCCGCACCAGCCAGTCGTGGCAGACCCGGCCGGGCGGCTGGCAGACCCAGCGCTGCCCGCCCAGGTCGGAGCGGTGGATGACGGTCCGGGAGGTGAAGGGGTGCCCGGCGGGCACGAGGAGGTCGCAGCGGTCGTCGCCGATCACCGCCTGCTCCACGCCCTCGGGGGCGGGCAGCGGGGCGATGTCCCAGTCGTGGGTCACGGCCAGGTCGGTGACCCCGCGCGAGACCAGGTCCATCGACAGGTGCGGATTGATCTCGGTGAGCCGTACCTCCAGGGCCGGGTGACGCTGGGCCAGGTCCGCCAGGACCCCGGGGAGCAGACCGCGGGCGGCCGAGGCGAAGGCGGCGACCCGCAGTCGGCCGATGGGCTGGCCGCGGGACTCCTCCAGCGCGGTCTCCGCCTGCTCCGAGATGTCCATCAGCTGCTGGGCCGTCGCGGCCAGCAGCTTGGCCTCCTCGGTGAGGGCGACCCCGCGGCCGTGGCGTTCGAGGAGGGTGGTGCGGGTTTCCCGTTCCAGCTTGGCGATCTGCTGGGAGACGGCGGAGGGGGTGTACCCGAGGGCGGCCGCGGCCGCGCCGACCGAGCCGTGGACGGAGACGGCGTGCAGGGCGCGCAGCCGGGAGAGGTCGAGCATGCCGGTCAGCTTAGGCCCGGCGGATCCCCGGATGAAGCATTGCTACATCCGACCCTGAAGACATCCGTGCTGGTGCTAAACGGTTGATGAGCCGATGCTCGGATCATGCGACCCATGCACACTGCCCTCGCGGTCCTCGTAGCCGCGGTCTGGGGTTTCAACTTCGTCGTCATCGAGTTCGGGCTCGGCTCGTTCCCTCCGCTGCTGCTGTCCGCCCTGCGCTTCCTGGTCGCGGCCCTGCCGGCGGTGTTCTTCGTCGGGCGGCCCAAGGTGGCGTGGAAGTGGATCATCGCGGTCGGCGTGGTCCTCGGCATCGCGAAGTTCGGGCTGCTGTTCACCGGGATGGACAACGGGATGCCGGCCGGGCTGTCCTCGCTGGTCCTCCAGGCGCAGGCGGTGTTCACGGCCGTGTTCGCGGCCGTCGTACTGAAGGAACGGCCGGGCCGGCTGCGGATCGCGGGCATGACCGTGGCCTTCGCGGGGATCGCGGTGGCCGCCGTGGACGAGGGCGCCTCCGGGCCGGTGCTGGGCTTCACGATGGTGATCGCGGCCGCCGCGTGCTGGGGCGTGTCCAACGTGCTGACCCGCAAGGCCTCCCCGCCCGACGCGCTGAACTTCATGGTGTGGGTGAGCGTGGTGCCGGTGCTGCCGCTGGCGGGGCTCTCGCTCCTGCTGGAGGGCCCGGAGCGGGACCTGGCGGCGCTGCGCGGACTCGACTGGAGCGGGGTCGGGGTCATCCTGTACCTCGCCTGGATCACCACGGTGTTCGGGTTCGGGGCGTGGGGGTTCCTGCTGCGCACCTATCCCGCTTCCTCGGTCGCCCCCTTCTCGCTGCTGGTGCCGGTCTTCGGGATGAGCTCGGCGGCGCTGGTGCTGGGGGAGGGCGTGAGCGGGCTGCGCTGGATCGCGGCCGTCCTGCTGGTCGGCGGGGTGGCGGTGACCTCGCTGGTGCCCCCGAAGCCCCGGCCCGCGGCGGCGCCGGAAGCGGAGGCGGGAACCGGGGGGGAAGCGGAGGCTGCGGCGAAGGGGCCGCAGGCCGCGGAGGTGTCCGGCCCGGCGTCGGCGCCCGCGGCCGCGGCGGCGCCCGCACGTGGCGCCGGCCCGGTTCCGCTTCCGGCGTCGGGCGGTCGCTAGCGGGAACGCTTCCGGCTCCCCGGTCGCCCGGCCCGCATGCGCGCGGCCCGGGCGACCGGAGGCTCAGACGCCGTTGAAAGGCTCCTTGCCCAGCAGATATCCGGCGTGCAGCCGGTTGCGGGCTCCGATGCTCTTCATGATGTTCGCAATGTGGCGTTGGCAATTCCGCAACGATATGCCGACCACATGCGCTATTCGGTTGTCCGATTCACCCTGAATGAGCAGCGAGACGATGGTCTGCTGAATGTCGGAGGTAATGGCCGCGCGCGCCGGCCGATCATCGTCCGAGGTGAATTTCTCGGCCGCGCTCCAGGCCCGCTCGAAAGCCTCCACAAGAAATGAGACAAGGTGGCTATTTTTCGATACTGCCGCTCCGTGGGATCCGTCGGAAAGCGGCAAGATCGCCACCTCCTTGTCGAAGATGATGCAGCGCGGAAAACCGTGCGCGAGCGTGCACACCTCCGCCCCGAGCGGTGCGACCCGCCCGACGAAGGAGGCCGTGGCCGGGCTGAACCGGGCCGTGTGCTGGTACAGGGTCCGCATCCGGACCCCGCGCTCCAGCAGTCGTTCCGTGCGCTCCAGGCTTTCCTGGAGCACCTCCGTGTCCCGGGCCCCTCCGGGCTGGGAGGTCATGACCTCGGTGCGGCAGCCGACCGCGAGACCGGCGATGAGTTTGCGGACGTCCCCTACGCCCGGTACCAACTCCAGTGCCGTGTCGTCCTTCAGGTGCGCCGTGGTGAGGGTCAATAGATCGAGATCCCCGCGCAGTTGATCGAGGAAGGTCTGGGTCTCGTTCAGGCTGTGCTGCGCGGGGTTGAGGACCTTGATGCGCGCGTGGTCCACGGGGTACGGGGTGTAGATCTCGGTCCCGGGGCACTTGCTGAGCAGTCCCAAGGTGTCCAGGGAAGCCGCGGCCGCCTCTATTTCCTCGGTGGTCATGCCGAGGGCCGCGGCAGCGGTTTCGCTTGTTGTTCCCGGTGTCTGTGTACAGAACCGGTAGAGACGGTCTCCGGCAGGGGTAAGCCGGGGCACGGGAAAAGGGTGGACTTGTCTGATTGTGTTCAATTCATCCCCCTGTCATGTTTTCGCCAGCGGCAACATGATCCCAGAAAGGGATGGCTCCGGATGTCGTAGAACGGACAGGATGAGCCCGAAGCTGATCCGGACCGCAGGACATCTTGAGGGGCAGGCAAGCATGCCACGTATAGCGAGTTTCCTCATCGCCATTGCGGCAACTTTCGCGGTGACCGTCTTCCTGGCCCCGTCGACCAGTGGTGCGGCGAACCTCGCCGCCCCCGCTGGTCCGGGTCAGGTAGCCAACGATCTCGGCTGGGGATGAGATGCCTCGTAGTAAGTCGTACAACACGTACTCCAACCTGCAGCGCCCTGAGTTCCGCAAGCGCGTCGACGAGCTCCTGCTGAAGTTCGAGCGGGACTTCTACGAGCGCAGCGCGGGCGCCGACGGGATGCTCGACAAGGAGAAGTTCGACCTCGAGCTGTACAAGCGGCACAACGTCGAGACGATGATCCGGATCGGCCTCAAGCGCGCCGTCGACCCGCTCATCGCCAACTACTGGGCCACCCGCGACCCGCAGCTCTGCAAGGAGTGGGGCATGTACGGCGCGGAGGAGGGCCGCCACGACCGCATGTTCGCCGGCGACCTGCACAAGGTCGGCATGACGGACGAGGAGATCTACGCGATCCGTCCGACCTTCGCCACCGAGCTGCTCAACGGCTACTTCTACTACACGATGGCCACCGAGGGTCCGCTGGCCGCGATGATCAGCGGGTTCTACCTGGAGTACATCGCGGGCAAGACGCAGCCCGACTGGCTGGACATCATGGAGCAGCACGTCGGCGCCGACAAGACCAAGGGTGCCCGTGCCCACCTGGCCCTCGACGACGACGACGACCACGTCGACATGGTCTGGAACCTGATCATGCGCATCATCAAGGACGAGTCCGACGAGGAGCGCTTCGTCGAGCACCTCATCAAGATCAACTCGCTCTTCGTGTCCTACTTCGTCGAGGTCTACGCGGCCACCGTGCTCGGCGCCGGCGCCGACGCCTCGCTGCTGACCCAGGCCGCACCGGCCGCCGCCGTCCAGACCAACCTGCAGACGAAGGCCACCGCTTCGGTCTGACCGACCGGCCTCCACCTGCCGGCAAGGCCCTGAAGGGCCGAAGGGCCGACGCTCCCGCAGTCCGGCGATCCCGGGCATTGCGTACCAGATGTGCCGCACAGCCCCCACGGGGGCGGTGCCGTGATGTCCGGGGTCCGGCTGCTCCACCCGTCTACTCACCAAGGAAGACGATGCACTATTCATGGCCTCGCGAACTGTCCGAACAGGACATGCGCGAAATGATCGAGCTGATGGACGCCGTCGCGGTCAAGGAGATGACCCTCGGCTTCTACGAACCGGTGGGCCTGGAGAAGGGCCTGCCCCTGATGCGGGCCTTCGAGGCCGACCTGCGCAAGGGCGCCGTCGAGCTCCTCCACGTCCGCACCGACGAAGGCCGCATCGTCGGCATGGTGACGCTCGCCCGGGCCCCGCTGCCCGCCCGGCGTCACATCGTCGAGATGCGCCGCTGCGTCGTCGCCCCCGACTACCGCGGGCAGTTCCTGCTCGAAGGCTGGGCCGAGGCCCTGCGCAAGGTCGGCGAGATGGGCTGCGACGTCATCACCCTCGAAGTCCGCGACGACGGTCCCTCCGTGCTCTGGCAGCGCCTGGGCTTCCGCGAGTACGGCCGGCTGCCCGACTACGCCCGCGCCGACGGCCGCCCCGTCACGGGCTTCTACATGCATGCCCGGCTCGCCGACATCACGGCCCACTTCGAGGCCACCGGCACCTGGCTGCACGAGCTGGAGTCCGACCGCGTCGCGGTCGCGAGCTGACTTCCCCACCGTCGGGCCGTACGCGTAGCACCTCGTACGCGCACCACGCCTGAAGTACCCGTCGCGCACCCGCACGCGCATCCGTGCCCCTCCTGATCGCCGCGCCGCCCGACCCGGCCGCGCAGGCCCCCGCGCACCGATCACGCCGCACCGAGCAGGCCGTACACCCGCCCCGGGCCGATCCGCCCGTGCGCCACGGCCCTTCGCGGCCGACCGGCCGGTGCGCACCCCTCCTGGCCCGACCCACAGCTCTCACCCCACCCACCGCCCGCCGGGGCGCACGTCGACGTGCGCCGGCCGGGTTCCGGGATCACACCACTCCACCGAAGGGCACAGCCATGTCCAAGATCGCCGTCCTGACCAACGACCTCCAGTACGAACTGGTCGAGAAGAACCCGGAGCGCGTCGCCGCCGTCGAGGCCGCGACCCCCCACTTCACCGGCTTCCTCGACGAGATGCGCAGCCGCGGCCACCACATCTTCCACCTGCAGCTCGTCAACGACCCGGACGACCCGAACGCCGAGCGCTACGACGGCCACCTCCCGGTCCAGCGCGGCACCCACGGCGCCGACATCATCGAGGCCTTCCTGGCCCCCGAGGACGTCGTCATGGAGAAGAGCAAGGACTCGGGGTTCTACGAGACCGACCTGCACGAGCGCCTCCAGGCCCTCGGTGTGGACACCGTGCTGATCACCGGCATGCAGACGCAGATATGCGTCCAGACCACCGCCGCCGACGCCTTCTTCCGCGGCTACAACATCTGGGTCCCGTCCGACTGCGTCGTCTCGGCCCGCCTGGACGACAAGCAGCGCGCCCTGGACTGGCTGGAGGGCTACTGCGCCACGGTGAGCGACTCCGCCGAGGTCATCAAGGTCCTCGACGCCGAGGGCGGGCTGCCCCGCAAGAACATCAAGACCCCGTGACCACGCCCCGCACCTCAACTCCCCGTTCCAGAAAGGAACAGGCATGACCACGAGCGTGGATCCCACCGAATTCATCGTCCTCGACCACGGCACCGGCGCGAAGCTCAGCCAGGACCTGGTCCAGCTGATCGCGGCGACCCTCGGCGACGTGTACGTCGGCATCATGGAGGACAGCGCGGTCCTCAAGATCGAGGGCGACCGCATCGCGATGACCACCGACTCCTTCGTGATCGACCCGCCGTTCTTCGGCAACGGGGACATCGGGAAGATCGCGGTCTGCGGCACCGTCAACGACCTGGCCGTGGCCGGCGCCCGGCCCAAGTACCTCACCCTCGGGATGATCCTGGAGACCGGACTCCCCATCCCCAAGCTGGTCCAGGTCCTGGAGTCGATCCGCGACACCGCCCGCGAGGCCGGCGTACAGATCGTCGGCGGGGACACCAAGGTGGTCCGCAAGGGCGAGGCCGACCAGATCTACCTGAACACCGCGGGCGTCGGGGTCTTCGAGCGCGAGCCGCTCACCATGACCGACGTGCGCCCCGGCGACAAGGTGATCCTCAGCGGCCCCATCGGCAACCACACGGTGCACCTGCTCTCCATCCGCGAGGGCCTCGGCTTCGAGCAGCGCGTGGACAGCGACTGCGCCCCGCTCAACGGGCTGGTGGACACCGTCCTGTCGACCGTGGAGGCCGGCGCCGTCCGCTCGATGCGCGACGTCACCCGCGGCGGGCTGACCGCCGTGCTCCACGAGTACGCCCACAAGCTCGGCCGCACCATCCGCGTCGCCCAGGACGACCTGCCCATCCAGCACGAGACCGCCATGGCCGCCGACATGCTCGGCATCAACCCGCTGCACTGCGCCAACGAGGGCTGCCTCGCGGTCTTCGTGGCCCCGGAGGCGGAGGCCGACGTACTGGCCGCCCTGCGCTCGCTGCCCTACGGCAAGCACGCGGTCACCATCGGCGAGATCTCCGAGGACACCGAGGCCCTGGTGCTGCTGCGCGACAAGGACGGCCGCGAGACCCAGCTTGAGGAACTCCTCGGCGCCGAACTGCCCCGGCTCTGCTGAGACAAGGGACCGAGGAAACCGCCATGAGCACCGAGCAGACCGTCACGGAGCGGCCCGAAGGGATCACGGACGCCGACAGCGCTGTCAGCGCTGTCAGCGCCGTCGACGAGTGGCGCATCCGCGTCACCGGCGTGGTCCAGGGCGTCGGCTACCGGCCGTTCGTCTACAAGCTGGCCCGTGAACTCGGCCTCTCCGGCTGGGTTCGCAACGACCCCGAGGGCGTGCTGGTGGAGGCGTCCGGACCGGTCGCCGCCCTGGAGGAGTTCGCGGCGGGCCTCAGCGGCCGCGCCCCCGAGCTCGCCCGGGTGGACGAGGTCCGGCCGACCCGGGGACTGGACCGCGGCACCGTGCCCGCGGGCCCGTTCACCATCGTGCACAGCGAGCACACCGGAGCCCGGTCCGCGCTGCTCCCGGCGGACACCCACGTCTGTGGCGACTGCCAGGCGGAACTTCGCGACCCGAAGGACCGCCGGCACCGCTACCCCTTCATCAACTGCACCAACTGCGGGCCCCGGTACTCCATCATCCAGGACCTGCCGTACGACCGTCCGATGACCACCATGGCCACCTTCACCATGTGCGCGGACTGCAAGGCCGAGTACGAGGACCCGATGGACCGGCGCTACCACGCGCAGCCCAACGCGTGCCCGGACTGCGGCCCCCGGCTGCTGCTCCGGGACCGCGAGGGGAACACGGCCGAAGGGGACGAGGCGCTCCTGAGGGCCGCCCGGGTCCTCGCGGACGGCGGGATCGCCGCGATGAAGAGCGTCGGCGGCTTCCACCTCGTGGTGGACGCGACCAACGCCGACGCCGTGGCGCTGCTGCGCAGCCGCAAGCGCCGCGACTCCAAGCCGTTCGCGGTGATGGTCCGCGACCTCACCACGGCGCAGGACCTGGTGGAGCTCTCCGAAGCGGAGATCGACGTCCTGCGCTCGCCGGCCCGTCCCATCCTGCTGGCCCGCAAGCGCGCGGGCTCCCTCCCGGAGTCCGTGGCCCCGCGCAACCCCAACCTGGGGATCATGCTGCCCTCGGCACCCCACCACCACCTGCTGCTGGACGAGCCCGGCCTCGAAGCGCTCGTCGCCACCAGCGGCAACATCTCCGGCTACCCCATCGCCTACCGCAACGAAGAGGCGCTGGAACAGCTCTTCGAGATCGCGGACGTGATCCTCTACCACGACCGCGACATCGAGATCCGCGTCGACGACTCGGTGGTCCGCCTCTCCGACCACCCCGAACTCGACGAGCCGCTCCTCCAGTTCATCCGCCGCGCCCGCGGCTACGCCCCCTACCCGGTGGACGTCGGCCGCGAGGTGGCCCCCGTGGTCGCCCTCGGCGCCGAACTGAAGACGACCGTGGCCCTCACCAACGGCTCCCAGGTCTTCCTCAGCCAGCACATCGGCGACCTCAAGAACGACGAGACCTTCGCCGCGCACCACCGCACCGCCCGGCACCTGGCGCAGCTGTACGCGCTCAAGCCGGAGGTCACGGCGCACGACATGCACCCGCAGTTCCGCTCCACCCGGGCCGCCCTGGACGACGACGGCGCCGGCCCCGCGCTCCCCACGGTGGAAGTCCAGCACCACCACGCCCACATGGCCTCCTGCATGGCGGAGAACCACGTGAGCGGCACCACCCTCGGCGTGATCTTCGACGGCTTCGGCTACGGCGAGGACGGCACGGTCTGGGGCGGGGAGTTCCTCCTCGGGGATTACGCCGCCTACCGCCGGGTCGGCCGGATGCGCGGCCTGCCGCTGATCGGCGGGGACCAAGCGGTGCGCGAACCCATCCGCACCGGGTACGCACTCGCCCTGGACGCCTTCGACGGGGACGCGGACCGGGCCCTCGCGGGCTTCCCCGCCCTCGCCGCCCTCGACGAGCAGCGCCGCCAGGTCTTCGCGACGATGGCGGCCCGCGGGATCAACTCCCCGCCCACCTCCAGCATGGGCCGGCTCTTCGACGGGGCCGCCGCCCTCGCCGGGGTCTGCGCCAAGGCCGAGTACGAGGCCCAGGGCCCGATCGAGCTGGAGGGGCTGCTCGACCGCGACTCCGCCCCGGAGCCGCAGGCCTCGTACCGCTTCGGGGCCTACGAGGCCGACGGACTGACCGAGGTCGACCCGCGGCCCGTGATCCGGGCCATGGCCGCCGACATCGCCGGCGGACTGCCCGTGGACCGGATCAGCCGCAGGTTCCACACGGCCGTCGTCGAGATGGTGCGCGAGCGCTGCAAGGCCCTGCGGGAGGAGACCGGGGTCAACCAGGTCGCCCTCTCCGGAGGCGTGTTCCTCAACGAGTTCCTGCTGCTCAACTGTCTGACCGGGCTGACCGCCGACGGTTTCGACACCTATGTCCACCGGCTCGTCCCGACCAATGACGGAGGAATCGCCCTCGGCCAGGTCATGGTCGCCGACGCCCGCTCACACCTGAGGAAGTGACGACGTGACCACCCTCACGCCGGACGAGATGTACACCTTCGTCGAGGCGCGCGAATCGGGCGCCCGGACCTACGCCAACACCTTCGGCAAGCTCCTCGCCGAAGGCCACGGAGCACGGATCCGCGACGGGCACGGCCGCGAGTACCTGGACTGCCTCGCCGCGGCGGGCACCCTCTCGCTGGGGCACAACCACCCCGGCGTACTGGCCGCGGTGGGGGAGTACCTCACCTCCGGTCAGGTCCAGCAGGCACTGGACCTGACCACCCCGGCCAAGTACGAGTACCTCCAGGCGCTCTACGAGCGGCTGCCGGGCACCATGGCGGACACCTTCAAGACGCAGTTCTGCGGGCCGGCGGGCACCGACGCCACCGAGGCCGCCATCAAACTGTTCAAGATCGCCACCGGCCGCCGGACGGTGATCTCCTTCCACGGGGCCTACCACGGCATGACGGCGGGTGCCCTCGCCCTCACCGGCAACCTGGGCGCCAAGGAGTCCGTGCCCTCCCTGATGCCGGACGTCCACCACCTGCCCTTCCCCTACGACTACCGCTGCCCCTTCGGCATCGGCGGCGAGGCGGGCATCCAGGCCGGCCTGACCTACATCGAGCGGCTGCTCACCGACCCGGAGAGCGGCATCACCACACCGGCCGCGATCTTCGTCGAAGCCGTCCAGGGCGAGGGCGGGGTGATCCCGGCGCCGGCCTCCTGGCTGCGCGGCCTGCGGGAGATCACCACCCGGCTGGACATCCCGCTGGTCCTGGACGAGATCCAGGCCGGCTTCGGACGCACCGGCACCATGTGGGCCTTCGAGGAGTCCGGGATCGAACCGGACGCCGTCCTCGTGTCCAAGGCGGCCGGCGGCGGCTTCCCGCTGTCGCTGCTGCTCTACCACGGCAAGTACGACGCCTGGGCGCCCGGAGCCCACGCGGGCACCTTCCGCGGCAACCAGATCGCCCTGGTCGCGGGACTCGCCGCCATGCGGGTCACGGAGGCCGAGGGACTGATCGAAAAGGCCGCCGCCAAGGGCAAGCTGATCGCCACCCTGCTCGGCCGGCTGGCCGCCGGCCACCCCGAGATCGGCCAGATCCGCGGCCGGGGCCTGATGTGGGGCATCGAGATCGTCGACCCCGCGGGCCCGGCCGACCGGCTCGGTTCGCTGCCCGCCGACGGGGCCCGGGCCAAGCGCATCAAGCGCGCCTGCCTGGACCACGGGCTGCTGCTGGAGAGCGGCGGCCGGTACGGCGCCGTGCTCCGGCTGCTTCCGCCACTGGTGATCACCGACGAGGAGATCCACGAGATGGCAGCGGCGCTGGAGAAAGCTCTGATCGACTGCGCCTGAGCCGGAGAAGCCGGTTCGGCACGGCAGAGCACGGATCCGCGCGGCACGCGGTGGCCGACACCACGGCGCCCGCACCGGATCCACGAACGTGAGGACAGGGACATGACCACGGGAACGAACAACGGTCAGCACGGCGGCGAGTGGCGCGTCGACTTCGACGCGGAGGTCGTCTTCAGCAACGGAGGCGCCCTGCAGATGCAGGGGTTCCGCCTGGACATCCCCGGCGACGACATCGCCGACGGGGAACTGGGCGAACTGATCGTCCGCCACCTCGGACTGCTGATGGTCGGCAGCACGAAGATCACCCGCCGGGAGCTGCTCCGGGAACCCCACAAGGGCTCCCGGAACACCGGCTCCCAGACCCCTGGTTCCGCCGGATCGGGCCGCACCACGACGGACCTGACCGGCCCCGCGACCCGGGCCGCCTGGCCGTCGGGTCCGGGCGGCGCCGCACCGGGCCTGGCCGGCCTGGTGGACCTTCCCGTGGTCCTCGTCCGGCTCCTCGGAGCCGGAGCGCCGGTCGCCGACCGGCTCGCGCTGGCGCCCTTCGACCTCACGGGGCACGCCGTGGTCGTGCAGACCGGCCGCGCGGCCGGCGCGTACCTCACCGAGGACGCCGTGGCCCTGCTCGCCGGGCAGGGCGCGCTCATGGTGGCCACGGACAGCCGCGAGGGCAACGGGCCGGTGGCGGCGGCGCTCGCCGCCGCCGGCCTGCCCGCCCTCACGGGCCTGACCGGCCTGGAAGCCCTCCCGGCGACCGGGGTCCGGCTGCACGCCGTGCCCTTCCCCGGCCAGGACAACTCATTGATCAGGGTCTACGGAGTGACAGATGACCAGCACTAAGACCGACCGTCACGTGGGGGACGGCCTCCCCGCGGCCGGTGCGGAGGCGGCCACCACTGCCCCCGCGCCGGCCCGGCGCCCCCGCAGGGAACTGGCCGCCGCCACCGTCGGATCGGTCGTGGAGGCCTACGACTGGACCATCTACGGCATCCTCGCCCCCTACTTCGCCGAGGCACTGTTCCCCGGCACCTCGCCCACCGCCAAACTCATCGCCGCCTACCTGGGCTTCGCCCTCGGCTTCCTGGTCCGCCCGCTGGGCAGCGTGCTCATCGGCCGGCTCACCGACACCCGCGGCCGGCGCTACGGACTGACCCTCACCGTCGGCCTGATCGCCGCCGGCTCGCTGTTCCTGGCCGTCATACCGGGCTACGCCTCCATCGGACTGGCGGCTCCGCTGCTGGTGGTCGGGGCCCGGCTCGTGCAGGGCCTGTCGGTCGGGGCGGAGAACCCGAGCGTGGCCGCGTACGTCACCGAGACCGCGCCGGCCGGGCGCCGCTACTTCTACAGCGCCGTCTCCTACGGGGGCGTGGTGCTGGGCAGCGCGCTCTCCTTCGTCGTGATGAGCGTCCTGCTCGGGGTGTTCGGGGAGAGCGGAGTCGAGGACGGCGCCTGGCGCTACGGCTTCGTCTTCGGCGGACTGCTCGGGCTGACCGCCCTGTGGATCCGGCGCGGGGCGGCGGAGAGCGGGGTCTTCACGGCCGCGGCGGGGGAGACGGCCAGCAAGGCGGAGGCCAAGGCACCGGGGGAGCCGACGGGCAAGGCAGCGGGCAAGGCGGCAGCGAAGGCGGCAGCGAAGGCCAAGGCGCCGAGCCCCTGGCCGGTGCTGCGGGCCCATCTCGGGCGGCTCGCCGTGGTGTTCGCCATCACCTCCGGGGCCACCACCACCTTCTACTTCGTCACCGTCGACTTCCCCTCGTACGCCGAGAGCGCCGGTGCCGCCACCAAGGAGGAGACCTCCGCCGCACTGCTCCTCGGCATGGTGGCGCTCCTCGCGGCCATGCTCGGCGGCGGCAAGGCGGCCGACCGGTTCGGCGCCCTGCCCGTGCTGCGCCTCGGCTTCGCCGGGCTCGCCCTGGGCACCGTGCCGCTGCTGCTGGCCATGACCTCCGGACAGGTGCCCGTCCCCGTCGTCACGGTGGTCCTGCTCTTCCTGCTGGGCCTCCCGCTCGCGGTGAGCAACGTCTTCGCGGGGCAGCTGTTCCCGCCCGCGGTGCGCGCCGTCGCCGTCGGCCTGCCCACCGCGGCCGCGATCAGCCTGTTCGGCGGCACGTTCCCGATGCTCGCGGAACTCCTGAGATCGGCGGGGCACAACGCCTGGCTGCCGTGGTGGCCCGCACTGACCGCCGCGGCGGCGCTGGCCGCCTCATGGGCCGTACAGGAACACCCCGGGCGCGAGCACCCAGATCGCGAACACCCAGGTCGCGAACACCCCGTGTCCGTAACCCCTCATGCCTGAGAAGGACGTCATGACTGCACTGCTCGAAGGTCTCGACTCGCTGATGCCGGCGCTGGAGGCCGACTACCGAGAACTGCACACCCACCCCGAACTCGCCTTCCAGGAGAAGCGGACGGCGGCCCTCGTCGCCGAGCGGCTGGCCGCCCAGGGCGGCTGGGAGATCACCACCGGCGTCGGCCGCACCGGCGTGGTCGCGGTCCTGAACAACGGCGACGGACCGGTGGTCATGCTGCGCGCCGACATGGACGCGCTGCCCGTCAAGGAGGCCACCGGGCTGCCCTACGCGAGCACCGAGACCGCCACCGACGAAGCGGGCACCGAGGTCCCGGTGATGCACGCCTGCGGCCACGACCTGCACGTGGCCGCGCTGATCGGGTCCTGCGCCCTGTTCGCCCGTAACCGCGGAGCCTGGAGCGGCACCGTCGTCGCCGTCTTCCAGCCGGGCGAGGAGAGCGGCTACGGAGCCCGCGAGATGGTCGAGGACGGGCTCTTCGAGCGTTTCCCGCGCCCCGACGTGATCCTCGGCTCGCACGTGGGACCCGGTCCCGTGGGCCTCATCGCGACCCTGCCGGGCACGGTCATGGGCGCCACCGACTCCATCACCGTCAAGCTCTTCGGGCGCGGCGGCCACGGTTCCAAGCCCGAGGCGGCCGTCGACCCCGTGGTGATGGCGGCCTCGCTCGTGCTGCGGCTCCAGACGATCGTCTCCCGCGAGATATCCGCCCAGGAACCGGTGGTGGTCACCATCGGCAAACTGCACGCCGGCACCACGGCCGCGGTCATACCCGACACGGCCGAGCTCGGCATCAACGTGCGCACCAGCTCCGCACCGGTTCGCGAGAAGGTCCTCGCGGCCATCGAGCGCCTCGCGCGCGCCGAATCGGCCGCCGCGGGCGCGACCGCCGACCCGGAGATCACCTCGGTCTACCACCTGCCGATGACCGTCAACGACACCGCGAGTGCCGAGCGGGTGGCCGAAGCCCACCGCGAGCACTTCGGGGCCGGCGCCGTCATGACGATGGGCCCGACCACCGCCAGCGAGGACTTCGGCCTCCTCGCCACCGCCGCCCAAGTCCCCTCGGTGTACTGGTTCTACGGCGGCCTCGACCCGCAGACCTTCGGCGAGGCCTTCGCCGCCGGCAAGCTGGAGGAGCTCCCGCAGAACCACTCCTCCACCTTCGCGCCGGTCGCCGGACCCGCGCTCTCCATCGGCGTCCGCACGATGGCGACGGCCGCCCTGCCCTGGCTCGCCGCCGCCGCTGACTCCGCGCCCGACGCCGACGCGGGTGAGGGGGGCGAGACGGCATGAGCGCCGCCGACCGGCCGCACCTGATCGTCCTGCACCGCTGGCGGGACACCCACGCGCACTACGCCGACTACCTCGACCACGACGCCGCCCACGTCACCTACGTGAGCACCGAGCTCGGCCGCGCCTCGCTGCCGGAAGCCGCCGCCGCGGTGACCACCGTCGGGCTGACCGACGACCTGCCCGCCGTCCGCGCCGCCGTCACCGGGCTCGTGGCCCGCTTCGGGACCCCGGCGCGGCTGATCGCCCTCAACGAGGGGGACCTGGACACGGCCGCGCTGATCCGCGAGGAGTTCGCGATCCCCGGCCAGCACACCGCCGAACTGGCCGTGTTCCGCGACAAGCTGACCATGTGCCGCACCGCCGAGGCCGCCGGACTGCCGGTGCCCGCCTTCGCCCCCGCCCCCGATCCGGCCGCCGTCCTCGCCTTCGGCGAGGCCCACGGCTGGCCGCTGGTCGTCAAACCGCACCGCGGCACCGCCAGCCGCGGCGTGGTCCAGATCGACTCCGCCGCCGAACTGGCCGCGCTGACCGGGCTGGCCGCGGCGCTCGCCGCCGAGCCGTACCTCGTCCAGAGCTACGTGGAGGGGCCGATCCTGCACATCGACGGCCTGTGGGAGGGCGATTCGCTCGGCAGCTGGACCGTCTCGCGCTACGTGGGCGGCACCTGCGCCGACTTCACGCAGGGCACCTGGCTCGGCTCCGTGGAGGAGGACGAACCCGGGCTCCTGAAAGAGGTCGAGGCCTTCGCCGCCGCGGTCGGCCCCGCCCTCGGCGGCTCCCAGCCCTGGGTCTTCCACCTGGAGGCCTTCGTCACCCCCGCCCCCGACGGCGGGCCCGCGCTGGTCTTCCTGGAGTGCGGTGCCCGGGTGGGCGGCGGGGAGATCCCCTTCACCTGGCGCGACGTCCACGAGGTCGACCTGATGGCCGCCGCCGTGGACATCCAGCTCGGCCTGACCCCCGTCCTGCCGCCGCTCAAGACCGGCGAGGTCGGCGGCTACCTGCTGCTCCCGCTCCCGGTGCCCGCTCCCTGCCGGATCGAAGCGGCCGGCTGGGTACGGGAACCCGCGCCCGGCCGGCTCCCGTACGCCGTCAAGCACACCCCGGTCGGCTCCACGGCCCCGGCGATCAGCGGCTACGAGCACGTCGGCACCCGCTTCCGCTTCCGCGGCGCCTCCACCCGGGAAGTCGAGGCGGCCATCACCGAGTCCGCCGACTCCTTCCGCCTGACCTGCGTCCCCGTCGGAGCCCCACCGGCCGCCGCCGGCCCCGCCGACCGGACGGACTGACCCCCACCACACCTCGTAAGACCTCTCGAACCCCCTGTTCTCCGGGGCGAACCCGCTCCACGCCCCGAACCGGAAAGGAATCCACCGTGGTCTTCATGACCTCCGAACGCCAGCGCGTCATCCTCGTAGGCAGCCGCATACAGCAGTACCGGGAGTACGCCCTGGCCTCCCTCGCCCAGCACTACGAGGTGACGCTCGTCGCGCCGGAGGCGCCGACCTGGCAGGCCCGCTACGTGGAGACCCACCGGATCGCCGACACCACGGACGCCGCCAAGCTCTACGCCTCGGTCGCCGACCTGCGCGGGGAGGTCGCCGACGCGGCGATCGTCACCTGGGACGAGTGGTCGCTGGTCGCCGTCTCCTCCGTAGCCAAGAAGCTCGGCATGCGGGCCATGGACCCGGCCGCCGCCAAGATCTGCCGCGACAAGTACGCCACCCGCCAGGCCCTGGAAGCCGCAGGCATGGCCGCCGTCCGCTACATCCCGGCCACCACCGAGGACGAGGCCGTCGCCGCCGCCGAGTCCATCGGCTTCCCCGTCGTCGTCAAGCCCCGCACCCTCGGCGGCAGCTTCGGCGTGATGATGGCCCGCGACGTCGACGGCCTGCGCCGGGCCTTCCGGCTCGCCTCCACCAGCCGGCTGCGCGGCGCCGGCACCACCGCCTCGGTCCTGATCGAGGAGTTCATCGAGGGCCCCGAACTGAGCGTGGACAGCGTCGTCGTGGACGGCGTGGCCACCCCGGTCTGCGTGGCCCGCAAGCGCCTCGGCGCCCACCCGTACTTCGAAGAGGTCGGCCACCTCGTCACCGACTGGCGCCACGAGCCGTGGGCGGACGCCGTCACCCAGCTGGTCCAGGACTCCCACCGCGCCGCCGGAGTCGACTACGGCGTCACCCACACCGAACTGCGCGTCGCCGCCAACGGCCCCCGCCTGATCGAGCTCAACGGCCGCCTCGGCGGCGACCTCATCCCGCACCTGTACAAGCTCGCCACCGGCGTGGACCTGCCGCTGGCCGCCGCCAGGATCGCCTTCGAGCAGACCCCCGACATCACCCCGACCCGCGCCCTCAGCGCCGAGGTCCGCTTCCTCTACCCGGCCTACGACGGCGCCGTCGACCGCGTGCTCCTGCCCAGTCCCGAGGACGTGGAGGACCTCGCCGAGGCCGTCGCCCTGGTCGAGCCCGGCGACGAGCTGCTGCTCCCGCCCCGCGGCCTGACCCCCCGCTCCGCCGCGCTCGTCGCGGTCAGCGAGACCCCGGCCGGGACCCGCCGCGCCCTGGACCGCGCCGAGGCCCTCTCCCGTACGGAGGTCTCCGGAGTCGCCGCGCACCGGCTCGGCGCCCGCGTCGAGAACGCCGTGACCCGCCGCTTCTTCGACCACGAGCGCACCGCGGCCCGCCAGACCGTCTCCGGAGTCCGCGGCGTGGAGTGGTTCCGCTACGGAGCCGGCGGCGGCGAGGGGCTCAACCGCCCCGTCTTCCTCAGCGAGGCCGACGTGACGGGCCTGGAGAGCGACCTGAACGGCCTCTTCGAACTGCTCAAGGCCGTGCCCGCCCGGCTCTTCGGCGGAGACCTGCGCGCCTTCGCCACCGCCGTCGGCATGTCCCCCACCCAGGCCGACCTGGTCCTGCGCGGATCCGTGGACGAGCTCGCCCCGCTCTCCCGCGCCGATCTGTACCGCGAGACCGGCGGCTTCCGCGTCATGGAGCTCAACACCGGCTCCTCGCTGGGCGGCTGGCAGATGGGCGAGTTCGCCCGCGCCCTGATCCAGGACGAGGAGTTCGCGAAGTTCGCGGCCGCCGAGAGCCTGGTCTACCCCGACCCGCTCGCCCGCATCACCGAGGTGCTGCGCCGCCAGGCACCCTCCCTCGAAGGCATCGAGCGGCCGCTGCTCGCGATCACCGACTGGCCCGAGGGCTTCGAGAAGTCCAAGTGCTGGATGGAGTTCGTCGTACCGGCCTTCGAGCGGCTCGGCTTCGAGACCGTCGTCTGTCACCTGGGCGACTTCGCCTACGAGAACGGCAACGTCCTCCACGCCGGCCGCAAGGTCGACGTGGTCTACCGGATGTTCCTGCCCGGCGAAATGCCCGACGAGCCCCGCACCTACGACCTCGTCAACCCGCTGCTCGACGCCGTCGAGGCCGGCACGGTCGAACTGTTCGCCCCGCTCGACTGCGAGCTGTACGGCAACAAGGGCAGCCTCGCGATGCTCAGCGACGAGCGCAACCGCGCCGTCTTCACCGAGGCCGAGCGCGAGCTGATCGACCGGATCCTGCCCTGGACCCGCTTCGTCCGCGACGAGAAGGTCACCTTCGGCGGCGAGAAGATCGACCTGCTGCCGTACGCCATCGCGAACAAGGACCACCTGGTCCTCAAGCCCACCCTGCTCTACGGCGGCGTCGGCGTCACCCCCGGCTGGACCACCGACCAGAAGGAGTGGGTGGCCAAGCTGCGCCAGGCCGTGGACGGCCCGTTCGTCCTCCAGCACCGCCTGCTGCCGACCACCGAGCGGTTCCTCTCCGAGGACGGCGAGACCTGCGAGGACATGGCCGTCGCCTACGGGACGCTGATGGTCGACGGACGCTACGCCGGCACCCTGGCCCGCGGAGTCACCGACCCGGCCGTGGGCATCGTGAGCATGCTGCGCGGCGCCCAGATCGGCTGCGCCTTCCACGTCGACCCGGCCGCCGAGGGAGTGGACGCGAATTGAATCCTCCCCGCCCTAAAGGGCGGGGATTCCTGGCTCACTCCGCCCGCGGCCCGACGGGCGCTCAGGTCTTACGAGATCGGTACCAGCCGGGTTGAGACCAGCCCGGACGAGCATGACGCGTGCGGAGTTCTTGTCTCTGGGAGAGACGGCTCCGCATGCGGTGCACGTATACGTTCGCATTGAGAGGGGTAGCGCGTGCTTGGTTCTCGCTCCGCACTGTGCGCAGTCCATGGTGGTGTGCGCGGGGTGGACAAGGTGCACGATGCGCCCGTGCTTGCGGCCCATCTCGATGAGCGCCGTCTTGGTGGCGGAGACGGCGGCATCGGCTGCTTTGCGAGCCAGGGTGGACTTGGCGAGGAAGTTCGGCCGGAAGTCCTCGACCGCGAGGGCGTCGTGGTCGCGGACCACGGTCTTGGCCCACTTGCGGCCGGTGTCCTGGCGCTGGCGGGCCACCTTCTTGTGCAGCTTCGCCGTCAGCTTCCTCGCCGCCCGGTAGCCCCTCGAAGCGGGCTTGCCCTTCGCCGGTTGCCGGCGAGCCATCATTCGCTGGTAGCGGGCGAGCCCCGCGGCGGCCTTCTTGCCGTGCTCGGGGTGCGGGAGATCGTGGGCGTCGCTCGTGGTCGTCGCGGTCTCCTTCACACCCCAGTCGATCCCGATCACCGCACCCGTCTCCGGAAGCAGTCGCACTTCGGCGGCGGCGACGAAGGACGCATACCAGTGGCCGAGGGCGTCGCGGTAGATCCGCACCGAGGTGGGAGGCTTGGGCAGGTCACGCGACCACACGACCGTAACGGCGATGCCGCCTGCCAGGTGCAGGCGCCCATCCTTCAATCGGAATCCGCGCTGCGTGTAATTCAGGCTCGGACAGACCTTGTTCTTCCTCTTGTACCTCGGCATCCCGGACCGCTGACGCATCGGCAGCCCCGCTTTGGTGTCCTTGAGCGCCTTGGCACGGGACTTCCCGAAGTCCCGGATGAGCTGCTGCTGCGGAACGCTGCTGCCCTCACGCAGCCACGTGTTCGCTGCTCGGGCCGCGGTCAGCATCTTGTCGAGCCGGGCCGGACCGCACTTCTCGTCCTCGGCGTGGGCCTTCTTGGAGCGGGCCACGGACTCGTTCCAGATCCACCGGCACCGTGCCCACTCCGCTTCCAGGGCGGCGCAGCCAGTGGCCGACATGCGGAGCCGATAGGCGTACCGGGCGTACCCGGCATCTACGGCCATCTGCGCTGTCGTCACACGGCCAACTTAACCAAGGCCACTGACAATCCAAGAAGGTGCAGGTCACAACAGATGCGCAGTGAGCTCAGCCGCTTTGCGGCTCCGGGTCAAGGACCCATTCTTCCCCTGGCCGAAGCCCAGGGCGTTCTGGGAGAGATCAAGTGACCGACATCGGGAACGGGGCCGCCGAGCCGGTGGAAGAGACGGCGGCCGCTCCGGCGGCCGCCGCCGCACCCGCCACGCTCTGGCGGGACCCGGAGTTCCTCAAGTTCTGGTCCGGGGAGGCGATCTCGCAGGTCGGGGCCCAGGTCACGACCCTGGCTCTGCCGCTCACCGCGGTGCTGACGCTCGACGCCAGCTCCTCCCAGGTGGGCTTCGTCAACGCGGCCTCCTACGCCCCGTTCCTGATGGTCACCCTCCTGGTCGGCGTCTGGGTCGACCGGGTGCGGCGCAGGCCCCTGATGATCATGGCCAACGTGGGGCGTGCGCTGCTGGTCAGCGCGGTGCCGCTGCTGGCCGTGCTCGACCTGCTCCGCATCGAGTACGTGTACGTCGCCGCGCTGCTCGTGGGCACCCTCACGGTGGTCTTCGACGTCTCCTACCAGTCCTACCTGCCGACCCTGGTCGGCAAGCAACACCTGGTGGAGGGCAACAGCAAGCTCCAGGGCACCAGTTCGCTGGCCCAGATCGGCGGACCCGGCCTGGCCGGCCTGCTCATCGGCTGGGTCACCGCCCCCTACGCGCTGCTGATCAACGGAGCCTCGTACCTCGTCTCCGTGCTGACGCTGCTGGCCGTACGGCGCGTCGAGCCGGAGCCGGTGCCCCAGCAGGAGCGGACCGGGATCCGGACCAGCATCGCCGAGGGCATCCGGATCATCTGGGACAGCGCCCACCTGCGGGCCTGCGCCCTCCAGTCCGGTCTGTACAACCTGTGCTGGATGTCCCTCCAGACGGTCTTCGTGCTCTACGCGGCCCGCACGCTCGGCATCTCGCCCGGCGGCATCGGCCTGCTGCTGGGCACGGGCGCGGTGGGTTCCCTGGTCGGCTCGATGCTCGCGCAGTGGCTCAAGCGCAAGACCGGACTCGGCCCGGCCATCCTGGTGGCCCTGCTGCTGTGCTGCCTGGCCCCGGTGGCCATCCCGGCCGCTCCGGCGAACGGCGGGGCGCTCTCGCTGGTCCTGTTCGTCGCCGCGTTCGCCCTGATCGGCGCGGGCGGCACCATCGCCAACATCCACATCATCAGCCTGCGCCAGTCCATGACCCCGGACCACCTCCTGGGCCGGATGAACGCCGGGTACCGCTTCGTCTCCTGGGGCACGCTCCCGCTCGGCGCCCTGCTGGGCGGCTGGCTCGGCGACCTCATCGGGCTGCGGGAAACCCTCTTCGTCACGGCCGCGCTCTTCCTGACCGCGGTCCTGGTCGTCCTGAAATCGCCGGTGTGGCGCCTGAAGGACTTCCCGCCCCAGATCGTCGCCGAGCCGCGGAAGGCGGACGCAAGGTGAGCGCCGCGCAGCAAACCCCCGCCCCTCGTGACATCGAGGGGCTGCTCGCCCGCCGGACCGGCTGGGGCCGCTCCGACGCGGTGAGCCGGATCCTGGCGGCCGCCGCGGCCCCCGGGGTGCTCTCGATGGCCGGCGGGATCCCGGCCCCCGACAGCTTCCCCGTGGCCCGGCTCGCGGAGGCCACCGACCGGCTGTTCACCGGGCCGGACGGGGCGGCCGTACGAGCGCTCCAGTACGCCCCCACCGACGGCATCGGCCCGATGCGCGAGGTGATCGCCGCCCGGGCGAGCGCGACCGGGGCCCCCGTCGGCCCCGACCGGGTGATGGTCACCGCGGGCAGCCAGCAGGGCCTGGACCTCGTCGCCCAGACCATCATCGACGAGGGCGACGAGGTCGCCCTGGACGACCCGAGCTACCTGGGCGCCGTACAGGTCTTCCGGCGGGCCGGCGCCCGGCTGCTGCCGGTGCCCGGCGACGCGGAGGGGATGCGCACCGACGTACTGGAGCAGCGGCTCCTCGCCGGGGCCCGGCCCAAACTGGTCTACGTCGTACCGCACTTCCACAATCCCACCGGAGCCGTGCTCTCCGAGGAGCGGCGCCGTCACCTGGCCGCGCTGGCCGAGCGGTTCGGCTTCCTCGTCGTCGAGGACGACCCGTACGGGGACCTGGCCTTCGAGGGGAGCCGGCTGCCGTCCACCGACGTGCACAGCGGGCGGGTGGTGCGGCTCATGAGCCTCTCCAAGACGGTCTGCCCGGGACTGCGGGTGGCCGGTCTGGTCGCACCCGCCGAGCTGATCGGGGAGCTGGTCGCGGCCAAGCAGTGCGGGGACCTGCAGACCAACACCTTCGGCCAGTACCTGCTCGCCGATCTGCTGGGGGACCCGGAGTTCCTGCCGGCCCACCTGGCGGGCCTGCGCACTTTGTACGGCGGCCGGGCCCGCGCCATGGAGACGCTGCTGCGCGAGCGGCTGCCCTGGCTGGACTTCGAGCGGCCGCGCGGCGGGCTCTTCTTCTGGTGCCGGCTGACCGACCCCCGGGTCGGCTCGGACGCGCTGTACGCGCACGCGCTGGCGCAGGGAGTGGCCATCGTGCCGGGCACGCCGTTCTGCATAGAGGAGGACGGCTCGCGGGTCCTGCGGCTGTCCTTCGCCTCCCTGGACGGCGCGCAGCGCCGGGAAGGGGTTTCGCGGCTGGCCGCTGCCTGGGAGAAGGCTCTCGCCGACGGGCCGTGACCGGAGCTCTCCCGCCTTCCGCTTTTCGTCGCTCGTCTCTCGTATCTCGTCTTTCGTCCACACCCTTAAGGAGCAAGGCCGTGACAACGACGTCGCCCGCACCGGTGACCGCCGAATCCCTGGTGGCCCGGCTGTTCCAGGTGATCGACTCCCGCTCGTGGGACCGGCTCGGCGAGGTCTTCGCGCCGGACGCCGTGTACGAACGGCCGGGCTACCCGGCGCTGGAGGGTCTCGACCGGATCCGCCGGTTCTACGAGCACGAACGGATCATCACCTCGGGAGCCCACGAGGTGAGCCAGGTGACCGGCGGCCTGGCCGCGGCCGCCTGCTGGGGGCGCTTCCAGGGCGCCGACAAGGATGGCAAGACCCTGGACGAGGCCTTCGCCGACACCTACCTCGTGCGCGACGGCAGGATCGAGCGCCGGAAGACCTTCTTCTACCGCCCGGCGATCTGACCGCGGGCCGGGTCCGGACCGCCGGTGCGGTCCGGACCCGGCCCGGGCCGATTCCTCCGAACGGGTGAGGCGCGCTGCTTCTCGCTACTTCTTGCCGCCGCCGAGGATCTGGCCGAGCAGGTCGCCGAGGCTGCCGCCGGCCGCCGGGGCCGCGCCCGCCGGACCCGCGGGCGCCGCGCCCGCCGCTCCCGGCACCGCTCCCGGAGACGGGATCGGGGACTCGCCGCCGGCCGCCTTCGGGGCTCCGGCGCCGCCGCCCTTCCCGGAGGCCGCGCGCTTGGCGAAGACCGCCAGCAGGACCGGGATCAGCAGCTCGATGACCCGGGCGATGGTGGGCGCGGGGATGCCGGTCTTCTTCGAGACGGCGTTGGCCACGGGCTTGCTCACCTTGGCGAGCACCCCGGCCATCATTCCGCCGCTGAGCATGCCGCCCAGCCCGCCGCCGAGGGTGGCCACGCCTTCCAGCGGGGGCTGGGTGACCTCGGCGAAGGCCTGGCGGACCTCGTTGCCGTCGTCGTCATCGGCGTCCGCCTTCTGCTGGAGGTCGCCGGTCATCGCCCCGACCGTCGTCGCGACGGTGTCACGGGCGCCGTTCGTGTCGGTGCCGAGGAGGCCGGCGATCTCGGTCAGCCGGTCGTCGCCGAGTTCGTTCAGCACGTCGTCCTGGAAGGAAGGTTCGCTCATGTCTGAAACGCTACTTCTGTGGCGATTCGGCGGCACCTCGGATGGCGTCCGGAGCCCCCTTGGGTAATGGAAAAGTAAAGTTCCGGATGCGCGTGCAACCACGGGCATGGGTCGAGGGTCGTATGGTGCGTCGGGACTTCCGGGGGGGGATCCGGGGGGGATCGGGGAGTCCGACGAGGGAGGGGTAACCGTGAGGGGGTCCGGCCGGAAGGCGGGACCCCCTTTTGGCTTCCTGCTCTTGACCGCCCGCTCTCGGTGGGCCTTTTTCCACAGGCCCGGCGGGCCTGTCGCACCCGGGCTGTAGCTTCGGGCCATGACGACGAACGCGGCCGTGGCGCCGGCGGTGGTCGAGGGGGTGCTGGAGCGCATCACCTACGCCAACGAGGAGAGCGGATACACGATCGCCCGGGTGGACACGGGTCGTGGCGCCGGAGACCTGCTCACGGTCGTCGGCTCCCTCCTCGGGGCCCAGCCGGGGGAATCGCTGCGCATGGAGGGCCGTTGGGGCTCGCACCCCCAGTACGGCCGGCAGTTCACCGTGGAGAACTACACGACGCTGCTGCCCGCGACCATCCAGGGCATCCGGCGCTATCTCGGCTCCGGCCTGATCAAGGGCATCGGCCCGAAGATCGCCGACCGGATCGTGGAGCACTTCGGCCTCGACACCCTGGACGTCATCGAGGGGCAGCCGAAGCGGCTGATCGAAGTGCCCGGCCTCGGCCCCAAGCGCACCAGGCTGATCGGCGCGGCCTGGGAGGAGCAGAAGGCCATCAAGGAGGTCATGGTCTTCCTCCAGGGGGTCGGGGTCTCCACCTCCATCGCGGTGCGCATCTACAAGAAGTACGCCGACGCCTCCATCTCCGTGGTGAAGAACCAGCCGTACCGGCTCGCCGCCGACGTCTGGGGCATCGGCTTCCTCACCGCCGACCGCATCGCGCAGGCCGTCGGGATCCCGCACGACAGTCCGGATCGGGTCAAGGCCGGGCTCCAGTACGCCCTGTCCCAGTCCGCCGACCAGGGGCACTGCTTCCTGCCCGAGGACCGGCTCATCGCCGACGGGGTCAAGCTGCTCCAGGTGGACACCGGGCTGGTGATCGACTGCCTGGCCGAGCTCGCCGCCGATCCCGAAGGGGTCGTACGGGAATCCGTGCCGGACCCGCAGGGCGGCCCGGACCCCCTCACCGCCGTGTACCTGGTGCCGTTCCACCGCGCCGAGCTGTCCCTGGCCGGTCAGGTGCGCCGCCTCCTGAACGCCGACGAGGACCGGCTGCCGGCCTTCCGGGACGTGGACTGGGACAAGGCCCTGGGCTGGCTCGCCGGCCGGACGGGAGCCAAGCTGGCGCCCGCGCAGCGGGACGCGGTCCGGCTCGCCCTCACCCGCCGGGTCGCGGTCCTCACCGGCGGGCCGGGCTGCGGGAAGTCCTTCACCGTCCGCTCGATCGTGGAGCTGGCCCGGGCCAAGAAGGCCAAGGTCGTCCTCGCCGCCCCGACCGGCCGGGCGGCGAAGCGGCTGGCCGAACTCACCGGGGCCGAGGCCTCCACCGTGCACCGGCTCCTGGAACTGAAGCCGGGCGGGGACGCGGCGTACGACCGGGAGCGGCCGCTCGACGCGGATCTGGTCGTCGTGGACGAGGCCTCGATGCTCGACCTGCTGCTGGCGAACAAGCTGGTCAAGGCCGTGGCACCCGGTGCCCACCTCCTGCTGGTCGGGGACGTGGACCAGCTGCCCTCGGTCGGGGCGGGCGAGGTGCTGCGCGATCTGCTCGCCGAGGGCGGGCCGGTTCCGGCCGTCCGGCTGACCACCATCTTCCGGCAGGCCCAGCAGTCCGGGGTGGTCACCAACGCCCACCGGATCAACACCGGTCTGCCGCCGATCACCGACGGGCTGCCCGACTTCTTCCTCTTCCCCGAGGAGGACACCGAGGAGGCCGGAAAGCTTGCCGTCGACGTCGCCGCCCGTCGTATTCCGGCCAGATTCGGTCTCGACCCGAGGCGGGACATCCAGGTCCTCGCCCCGATGCACCGCGGCCCGGCCGGTGCCGGAAACCTCAACGCGCTGCTCCAGCAGGCCATCACCCCGGCCCGGCCGGGCCTGCCCGAGAAGCGGTTCGGCGGCCGCGTCTTCCGGGTCGGCGACAAGGTCACCCAGATCCGCAACAACTACGACAAGGGGGCGAACGGGGTCTTCAACGGCACGGTCGGCGTGGTCACCGGCCTTGACCTGGACGAACAGCGGCTGACGGTGCGCACGGACGAAGACGAGGAAGTGGCCTACGAGTTCGCGGAGCTCGACGAACTGGCCCACGCGTACGCCGTCACCATCCACCGCTCCCAGGGGAGTGAATATCCGGCGGTGGTGATCCCGGTCACGACCGGCGCTTGGATGATGCTCCAACGGAACCTGCTCTACACGGCCGTCACCCGGGCGAAGAAACTGGTCGTCCTGGTCGGGTCCCGCAAAGCCCTGGGGCAGGCGGTGCGTACCGTTTCCGCAGGCAGGAGGTACACGGCCGTCGCACCCAGACTGTCCGGCCGCATACCGGTGGGAAACATCACCTAGATGATCGATCATTTGGGGTTCCTACAACGGTTGCGGAGGGGGCAGGATGTGCACGCTGGCGGCACTGAGTGCCGTCAAAAACACCAAAGCTCGACCCCGAGTGCACTCACCTGCGCCAAATGGGGGAAGGTAGAGGCAGTCAGGGCACCTCGAAGAAGAGGCACTACGTCGGTGAGGGATGACGTGAGCGACAACTCTGTAGTACTGCGGTACGCGGACGGTGAATACACCTACCCGGTGGTCGAGAGCACCGTCGGTGACCAGGGCTTCGACATTGCGAAGCTGAGGGCTCAGACCGGGCTGGTCACCCTGGACAGCGGCTACGGAAACACCGCCGCCTATAAGTCCGCCATTACTTACCTCGACGGTGAGCAGGGCATCCTGCGCTACCGCGGATACCCGATCGAGCAGCTGGCCGAGCGCTCGACCTTCATCGAGGTCGCCTACCTGCTGATCAACGGGGAGCTGCCGACCGTCGACCAGCTCGCGTCGTTCCGCAACGAGATCACCCAGCACACGATGCTGCACGAGGACGTCAAGCGCTTCTACGACGGCTTCCCGCGCGACGCGCACCCGATGGCGATGCTGTCCTCCGTGGTCAGCGCGCTGTCGACGTTCTACCAGGACAGCCACAACCCGTTCGACGAGAAGCAGCGCAACCTCTCGACGATCCGGCTGCTGGCCAAGCTCCCGACGATCGCGGCCTACGCGTACAAGAAGTCGGTCGGCCACCCGGTGGTCTACCCGCGCAACGACCTCGGCTACGTCGAGAACTTCCTGCGCATGACCTTCTCCGTGCCGGCCCAGGAGTACGACCTGGACCCGGTCGTGGTCGCCGCGCTCGACAAGCTGCTGATCCTGCACGCGGACCACGAGCAGAACTGCTCGACCTCCACCGTGCGTCTGGTCGGCTCCTCGCAGGCGAACATGTTCGCCTCGATCTCCGCCGGCATCTCGGCCCTGTGGGGTCCGCTGCACGGTGGCGCCAACCAGTCGGTTCTGGAGATGCTCGAAGGCATCAAGAACGACGGCGGCGACGTCGACGCCTTCATCCGCAAGGTGAAGAACAAGGAAGACGGCGTCCGCCTCATGGGCTTCGGACACCGCGTCTACAAGAGCTTCGACCCCCGGGCGAAGATCATCAAGGCCGCGGCGCACGACGTCCTCTCGGCGCTCGGCAAGGACGACGAGCTCCTCGACATCGCCCTGAAGCTGGAAGAGCACGCGCTGGCCGACGAGTACTTCGTCGAGCGCAACCTCTACCCGAACGTGGACTTCTACACCGGCCTGATCTACCGGGCCATGGGCTTCCCGACCGAGATGTTCACCGTGCTCTTCGCGATCGGCCGGCTGCCCGGCTGGATCGCCCAGTGGCACGAGATGATCAAGGAGCCCGGCTCCCGCATCGGCCGCCCGCGCCAGATCTACACCGGCGAGGTCCTGCGCGACTTCGTTCCGGTCGAGTCCCGCTGACCCGAGGGTCGAGCCGCAGTACCCGTAGGACTCGCAGTACTTGCAGGACCCGAACAGGAAAAGCGCCCCGCCATCGATCCCCCCACGGGTCGAAGGTCGGGGCGCTTTCCGTACCCCGGAACGGATTCCCCCCACGGGACCCGGACCGGGTGTCTGCGTGCCGAGAAACCGCGTGTTCGTTCCAACACGTTTCTGGCATCGCCCCATTAGACCCACGGGGTCGCCCCAAGGTTACGTCGGGGTCGCTGTGATCTGCGTCTCGCGTGAAGGCGGTGTGCGCGAAACGTGAAGGGTGATCACTAGCGGAAGGACCGCAGCCGCAGGCTGTTGGTGACCACGAAGACCGAGGAGAAGGCCATCGCGGCCCCCGCGATCATCGGGTTGAGCAGTCCGGCGGCGGCCAGCGGAAGCGCCGCGACGTTGTAGCCGAAGGCCCAGAAGAGGTTGCCCTTGATGGTGGCCAGGGTCCGGCGCGAGAGCCGGATCGCGTCCGCCGCGACCCGCAAGTCGCCCCGTACGAGGGTCAGATCGCTCGCCTCGATCGCCGCGTCGGTGCCGGTGCCCATGGCCAGGCCCAGATCGGCCTGGGCCAGGGCGGCCGCGTCGTTGACCCCGTCGCCGACCATGGCGACCGTACGGCCCTCGGCCTGCAGCCGGCGTACGACGTCCACCTTGTCCTGCGGGAGGACCTCGGCAATGACCTCGTCGATGCCCACCGCGCGGGCCACCGTCCGCGCCACGGCCTCGTTGTCGCCGGTCAGCAGGACCGGGGTCAGGCCCAGGGCCCGCAGCCGGGACACGGCCTCGGCGCTGGTCTCCTTGACCGCGTCGGCCACGGTCAGCACTCCGCGGGCCTCCCCGTCCCAGGCGACCAGGACGGCGGTGGAACCCTCGGCCTCGGCGGCGGCCTTGGCCTCGGCGAGGGCGGCGGGCAGCGCGATCGACCAGTCGGCGAGCAGCTTCTCGCGGCCCACCAGGACCGCGTGCCCGTCGACCACGCCCTGGACGCCGAGGCCGCCGTGGTTCTCGAAGCCCTCGGGGACGGACAGGCCTTCGGCGAGGTCCGCGGCCGCCGATGCGATGGCCCGGGCGATCGGGTGCTCGGAGGCGTGCTCCAGCGAACCGGCCAGGCGCAGCAGTTCGGCCGGGTCCACGCCCTCGGCGGGGTGGGTGGCGGTCAGGGTCATCCGGCCGGTGGTGACGGTGCCGGTCTTGTCCAGGACGACGGTGTCCACGCGGCGGGTGGACTCCAGCACCTCGGGGCCCTTGATCAGGATGCCGAGCTGCGCGCCCCGGCCGGTGCCGACCATCAGGGCGGTCGGGGTGGCCAGGCCCAGGGCGCAGGGGCAGGCGATGATCAGGACGGCCACGGCGGCGGTGAAGGCGGCCGTCGGGTTGTCGGTGATCAGCAGCCAGGTGACCCAGGTGCCCAGCGCCAGGACGAGCACGACCGGGACGAAGACCCCGGAGATCCGGTCGGCGAGGCGCTGCACCTCGGCCTTGCCGTTCTGCGCGTCCTCGACCAGCTTGGCCATCCGGGCGAGCTGGGTGTCCGCGCCGACGCGGGTGGCCTCGACGACGAGGCGGCCCGAGGTGTTGACGGTGGCGCCGGTGACGGTGTCGCCGACGGTGACCTCGACCGGGACCGATTCTCCGGTCAGCATGGCGGCGTCCACGGCGGAGCTGCCCTCGACGACCGTGCCGTCGGTGGCGATCTTCTCGCCGGGCCGGACGAGGAACCGGTCGCCCACCGCGAGCGCGCTCACGGGGATGCGCACCTCGCTCCCGCCGCGCAGGACCGCCACGTCCTTGGCGCCGAGCCGCATCAGGGCCTTGAGGGCGGCGCCGGCCTTCCGCTTCGAGCGGGCCTCCAGGTACCGGCCGAGCAGGATGAAGCTGACGACTCCGGCCGCCACCTCCAGGTAGATCGCCGAGGAGCCGTCGGTGCGGGACACGGAGAAGTCGAAGCCGTGGCGCATGCCGGGCATGCCGGCGTGGCCGAAGAACAGGGCCCACAGCGACCAGGCGAAGGCGGCTCCGGTGCCCACCGAGACCAGGGTGTCCATGGTGGCGGCGCCGTGCCGGGCGTTGGTCCAGGCGGCCTTGTGGAAGGGGAGCGCGCCCCAGACGACGACGGGGGAGGCGAGGGTCAGCGAGAGCCACTGCCAGTTGTCGAACTGGAGGGCCGGGACCATCGCGAGCAGGACGACGGGCAGCGAGAGCGCCACGGAGACCAGGAGGCGCTGGCGCAGTGCGGCCAGTTCGGGGTCGCGGGCTTCCCGTGCCGCGGCGGCCTGCGGCTCAGGCTCGGGTTCCGGCGGCGGGGGCTCCTCGGCGGTGTAGCCGGTCTTGACGACCGTCGCGATGAGGTCGGCGACCGCCACGCCCTCGCCGTACGAGACCTTGGCCTTCTCGGTGGCGTAGTTCACCGAGGCGGTGACCCCGTCCATCCGGTTCAGCTTCTTCTCGATGCGGGCCGCGCAGGAGGCGCAGGTCATGCCGCCGATGGTCAGCTCGACCTCGGCGGTGCCGGCGGCCGCTGCCGCTGCTTGCGCCACCGCTATGGGTCCGTCGTGCACTGTGCTGCTGCTCATGTTCCGGCTCCAGGGGGAGGGCCGGGCCGTACGGAACCAGTATGAGCTGGCCGGTACGGCCCGGCGCGGTACTGCGGGGTGCTGCCGAAGAGGGGGACTCAGGCCTGGCCGGCGAACTCGTAGCCGGCCTCGTCGACGGCGGCGCGTACGGCGGCCTCGTCGAGCGGGGCGGCCGAGACCACGGTGACCTCGCCGGTCGCGGCGACGGCCTTGACCGAGCTGACGCCCGCCAGGGCGGAGAGCTCGGTGGTCACCGCGCCCTCGCAGTGCCCGCAGGTCATGCCGGTCACCCGGTAGACGGTGGTGGTCTGGGTGTCCGTGTCGGCGCTCATGTCGTTCTCCTCTTCAAGGGCGTTTCCGGGCGGCCGGAAGACGGCGGATCGCTCGTGGAGAGTCCACCGTTCATCCCGACACTTCGAGACTATACCCCTAGGGGGTATGGATGCGAGCATCCCCCGAGATCTTTTGCAGTGGACAATCCGCGCGAAGCGTATGTAAATGACACACATGGCGCACTCGGGGATCACTCTCATCTTGATCATGTCGATCGCGGTTCTCGCGCCCCTGCTCGCGTACGGGGTCTCGCGCTGGCTTTCCGTACCGCTGGTGATCTTCGAGATCGTCCTGGGCGTCCTGGTCGGGCCCGACGTGCTCGGCTGGGCGCATTCCACCGAGGTCATCGACGTGCTCAGCGAGCTCGGCCTCGCGATGCTGATCTTCCTGGCCGGCTACGAGATCCAGTTCGCCCAGGTCAAGGGCGACACCCTGAAGCGGTCGGTGTGGGCCTGGGTGGCCGCCCTCGCGCTGGGGCTCGGGCTCGGCCTGCTGCTGTCGGGCGGCGGATTCGACAAGGGCGTCTACATCGGCACCGCCCTCACCAGTACCGCCCTCGGCACGATCCTGCCGGTCCTGCGGGACTCGGGGGACCTTCAGAGCCGGTTCGGCTCGGTGATGATGGCGATGGGCGCGGTCGGCGAGTTCGGGCCGATCATCGCGATGGCCCTGCTGCTCAGCGGACGGGCGCCGGCGCAGTCGGCGGCGCTGCTGATCGGCTTCGCGGTGCTCACGGCCGCCGCCGTGTTCTGGGCGATGCGGCCCAAGCCGCCCTGGTTCGCCCGGGTCATCTCCAAGACCCTGGACAGCAGCGGGCAGTTCGCCGTCCGCCTGGTGGTGCTGATCCTCGTGGCGTTCCTGGCGCTGTCCGAGGTGCTCGGCCTCGACGTCCTCCTCGGCGCCTTCGCCGCCGGGCTGATCACCCGGCTCGTACTGCACGGGGCCGCCCCGGAGAGCAGCGAGGCCGTGCTCTCGAAGGTGGAGGCCATGGGCTTCGGCTTCCTGGTGCCGCTGTTCTTCGTGGTCACCGGGATCGAGTTCGACCTCGCCGCGCTGCTCGACGGCGGCTGGGTGCTGGTGCTGCTGCCGGTGTTCCTGCTGCTCTTCCTCGTGGTGCGCGGGCTGCCGATGTGGCTGCTGGCCCCCCGGGACCTCGGGCGCCGGGACCGGTCGGCGCTGGTGCTGTTCGGCTCCACGGCGCTGCCGCTGGTCGTGGCGATCACCACCCTGGGCGTGCAGGAGGGAAAGCTCGGGTCGGGGGAGGCGGCTGCCCTGGTCGGGGCCGGGATGCTGTCCGTACTGATCTTCCCGCTGCTGGGGCTGCGGTTGCGGCGGGCGGGGTCCGGTGACGGCTCCGGCTCGCTCCCCGGTGCCGGCTCGGGCGGGTCCGGGGGCGCCGGGAGGAGGGTCAGCGAGGAGGAGGCGTGGTGATCATCGGGGCCAGGTAGCGGAACAGGACGGTCTTCAGCTGCGTGACGTACGCGGCCCGTTCCGCGCCCTCGCTGGCCAGGATCAGTTCGAGCGAGCTCTGCACGATCCCGAGCACCATGTGGGCGACGTGGGTGAGTTCCCCGTCGGTGGCGGGGGCGCCGGCGGCGGCCGGGGTGACGCAGGTGCGCAGCAGCCCCTCGACGCGGGTCAGCATGCCGACGTGCAGCTCGTCGTGTTCCTGGGCGATGCCGGGGATGCCGGAGCCGTGCATGAGCGCCCAGAAGGCCGGGTTCTCGCAGTTGAAGGCGATGACCGGATCCAGGACGGCGTCGATCAGCTCGGGCAGCGGGTGGTCCAGGTTCTCCGGGAGGAAGGCCCGGCCGTGCGCCTCATGGGCGCGCTGGAGGAGGTGGCCGCCCAGCTCGACGGCGATGGCCTCCTTGTTCGGGAAGAACTGGTAGAGCGTGCCCGGGGAGACGCCGGCCTCGCGGGCGATGGCGTTGGTGCTGGCCGCCGCGTAACCCGTACGACAGAACACCCCGGCGGCGGCGGCCAGGAGCTGGGCGATCCGCCGCTCGCCGCGGGCCTGGCGGCGGCGGGGAGCGGTTTCCGTCGCTGCTTCCAGCGCCGCCTCCGTGATCGATTCACCCGCTTTGTCCGAGCTCTTGGTCCGAGAGGTCTCCCGCATGTCCAATCCCTTGCTTCCCGTTGCTTCCCGTGGGTGATTGACAAACACGAGAGATCGCTCGCATTCTTGAGGAACGCGAGCGACTGCTCGTGTTTGCCAGTCTAAGTGGCTTGGCAACACGGTGAAGGGGACACCGAGACATGTCCGAAGTCAAAAGACCGCCGTCGCCTGGGGAGGGCGGCCGGTGGACCGGGTTCGTCACCACACGGCCGAGGCTCTCGCTGCTGCTCGCCCTCGTGGTCACCGCCCTGGCCGTCTTCGCCGGCGGAGGCGTCGCCGACCGCCTGGGAAGCGGGGGCTGGGAGGATCCCGGCGCCCGCTCCACCTATGCCACCAAAGCCCTGGAGCGCGAGTTCCCCGGCTCCCAGCCCAACCTGCTGCTGCTCGTCGACGCCGGAGCCGCCGCCGGGACGGCCGGGGTGGACGACCCCGCCGTCGCCGCCGAGGCGGAGCGGCTGACCGCGCGGCTCGCCGCCGAGCAGGGGGTGACCGGCGTGGGTTCGTACTGGCGGACCGGGCTGCCCACCCTGCGCTCCGAGGACGGCCGGCAGGCCCTGATAGCCGCCCGCGTGCTGGGCGACGAGAAAGCGGCCAACGCCGTCCTGGAACGGATCACCCCGAGCTACCGCGGTGCGCACGGACCGGTGAAGGTCACCCTCGGCGGACCGGCCGCCGTCCAGCGCGAGGTGACCTCCACCATCCAGGAGGACCTGCTGCTCGCCGAGCTGATCGCCCTGCCCGTGACGCTCGTCCTGCTCGTCCTCGTCTTCGGCAGCGCCGTCGCGGCCCTGCTGCCCCTCGGTGTCGGCATCATCGCCATCATCGGAACCAACGCGGTGCTGCGCGGGCTCACCGAGATCACCGACGTCTCCGTCTTCGCGCAGAACCTGACCACCGCCCTCGGCCTCGGACTCGCCGTCGACTACGCCCTGTTCATCGTGCGCAGGTTCCGCGAGGAGCTGGCCGCCGGGCGCGACCCGGTCGCGGCCGTCGGGGTCACCCTGCGCACCGCCGGGCGGACGGTCCTGTTCTCGGCCCTGACCGTGGCCGTCGCGCTCTCGGCCATGCTCTTCTTCCCGATGTACTTCCTGCGCTCCTTCGCCTACGCCGGAGTCGCGGTGGTCCTGCTCGCCGCCGCGGCCGCGCTCATCGTGCTGCCCGCGGCGCTGGTGCTGCTGGGGGAGCGGGTCAACTCCTTCGACCTGCGCCGGCTGTGGCGCCGGACCGGACCGGCCGGGAGCGACCCGGCCCGGGCCGGGAGCGGGCGGGGCTGGGCCCGGCTGACGGACCTGGTGATGCGCCGGGCCCCGGTGTTCGCCGTGGCCACCACGGCCGGGCTGCTGCTCCTCGGACTGCCCTTCCTCGGCGTGAAGTTCGGCACCGTGGACGACCGGCAGCTGCCGGCGACCGCCGAATCGCACGTGGTGCAGCAGCACATCCGCGAAGGCTTCCCCGGCAGCCCCGGCGGAGCGCTGACCGTACTGACCGAGGGGGCCTCCGGCGCCGCCGATCTCGACGCCTACAAGCGGCGGGTGGAAGCCCTGCCCGGAGTGCTGGGGGTGGAGGGGCCGGTTCCTTCCGCCGCCGGTGGCGGATACGCCTACTTCTCGGTGCTCACCGAAGGCGAGGAGGTGGGACCACAGGCCCAGGACCTGGTGGGTCTGGTCCGGGCGGTGGACGCACCCTTCGACACCGCCGTGACCGGACAGGCCGCGGTGCTCGTCGACGCCCGCGACGCCATAGCCGAGGAACTGCCCTTGGCCCTGGGTGTCGTGGTGCTGGCCACGCTGCTCCTGGTCTTCCTGCTCACCGGAAGCCTGCTGATACCCGTCCAGGCCGTGCTGCTCAACGCACTGAGCCTGACCGCGATGTTCGGGGCCGTGGTGTGGGTGTTCCAGGAGGGCCACCTCTCCGGACTGCTCTCCTTCACCTCCACCGGAGACATCGAGACCACCCTGCCCGTGCTGATGTTCTGCATCGCCTTCGGACTCTCCATGGACTACGGGGTGTTCCTCATATCCCGGATCAAGGAGGAGTACGACCGGACCGGGGACCACGAGGGTGCGGTGCGCGCCGGGCTGACCCGCACGGGCGGACTGATCACCGCGGCCGCCGTGATCCTGGCGGTGGTGATGGTCGCCATCGGAAGCTCGCGGGTGACCAACACCAAGATGCTCGGCCTGGGAATCGCGCTGGCCGTGCTGATGGACGCGATGGTCGTGCGGAGCCTGCTGGTGCCGGCCGTGATGAAGCTGACCGGAAAGGCCACCTGGTGGGCGCCGGCGCCGCTGCGCAGACTGCACGAACGCTTCGGACTGAGCGAAGGGGAGCCGGCGCCGGCCGTCGAGCGGCCAGAGCCGGAGCCCGTGCCCGCCGGGAGCCGCTAGCGGACGGGGCCCGGGAGGGTCCCGCCCCTGGAACGGACGCCGCGTCAGTCCTCGCGGCGTCCGCGGTTGCCGGGCCTTCGCGCCACCCAGGCGCGGATGGTGTCGGCGTACCAGTAGGGCTTGCCGCCCTCCACGGTGTCGGGTGCGGGCAGCAGCCCGTGCTTGCGGTAGGAGCGCACCGTGTCCGGCTGGACCCGGATGTGAGCGGCGATCTCCTTGTACGACCACAGCTGTCGGTCGCTCATCCTCGACACCTCCTTGTCCACGCCGCGGGGCCGGCCGGGAGGCCGTCGGGGGAGCCGGCGCGTGGACACTGTCGATCACTCAGGTTGTGCCCGGGGAACGACGCAGGGTGATACCAGGGGAGGGCCTGTCGTCCGCCTGTGACGGAAGACCCGCGTAATGCGGACATGCGTGACACAAGGGCAACCCTCGTGACACGGGTGGCACATGGCGCGGGTGGCGCAGATGGTGCACCCGGGGTTCCGCGTCACATGGGCAGGGAGAGCAGTCGTACCGGCCCCGCAGGCCAGAGGGCGTCATCGCGCAAGGGGGTCACCATGGTGCGCAGCGGCATGGTGACCAAGCGGTCTTCGGGCTGCTCGACGAGGACCTGCTCGTCGAGCGGGTGCCATCCGAGGCGCTCGTAGAGCGCGACGAGCGGCGGCCGGCAGAACAGGAGCGCGTGCCGGGGGCCCATCGTGCGCGCGTGGTCGAGGGCGGCCGAGACGACGAGCCGGGCCAGACCGCGCCCGCGTACGTCGGGTGCGACGGCCACTCCTCCGACGCCCACCACCTCCGTCTCGGCGGCGCCGATCGCGACGGGCAGCCGCAGCAGGCCCGCGTGGGCCAGCAGGCGGTCTCCGTACCCGACGCCGAAGTGTTCCTCCTTGGGCAGCCAGGTCAAGCCGGCGGCGGCCACGCCGAAGGGGTCGGGGCCGCCGCCGAGGATCTCGTCCTGTTCCGTCTTGGTGTACCGGGCGAGCCGCATCGCGGTCGGGGCCGCGGGGGAAGGTATCTCGGACATTCCCCCATGATGACCCCGTCGTCCGGGAAACGGGCGAGGGGTGCGTCCTTCGGCCGGTGCGGGACCTTCGGGCGGATCAGCTGTAGAGGGACGGGCGTTGGGCCAGATCCACCGGGGTCCGTACGCCGCTGCGTGCCGCGGCGAGGCCCGCCTCGGAGACGGCCGACGCCGCGTAGCCGTCCCACGCGTCGGGACCGTCCACCCGGCCCAGCGCGGCCGCGGCGACCCAGCGGCGGAGCTGGCGGTCGTAGGCGTCGGCGAACCGCACCGTGAAGTCCTGGTCGATCTCCCCGCCCCAGCGGCCCGCCGACTGGACGACCATCGCGTGGCCGTCGCCGATCCGGGCGGTGCCGGCCTCGCCGACGGCCTCGCACTGCACCTGGTAGCCGAAGCCGCAGTTGACGAAGATCTCCACGTCGACCACGGCGCCTCCGGAGGTCTCCATGAGGACGAACCGGGGATCGCGCAGCCCTTCGGGGGCTGCCGAGGAGGGGGTCGGGGAGAGCACGGTCACCGCGGTGATCTCCTGGCCCAGCAGCCAGCGGGCCGCGTCCACCTCGTGCACCACCGAATCGCTGATCAGCATGTCGCTGGTGAAGAAGGACGGCGAGGAGGCGTTGCGGTGCCGGCAGTGCAGGAACAGCGGGCGCCCGATGCCGCCCGCGTCGAGCAGCTCCTTGAGCCGCGCGTACTCGGCGTCGTAGCGCCGCATGAAGCCGACCTGGACGAGCCGGCGGCCCAGCCGTGCCTCCGCCTCCATGATCCGCAGGGAGCCCGCCGGATCGGGGGTCAGCGGCTTCTCGCAGAGCACCGGCAGCCGCCGCTCCAGCGCGTGCAGGATCGCTTCCTCATGGGCGGGCCCGGGCGAGGCGATCAGTACGGCGTCCACCCCGGGCGCCGCTATCGCGGCCGCCGGATCGGTGTGCGCGCTCGCCCCCTCCAGACCGGACGCGACCTCCTTGACCCGGTCCCCGTCCGGGTCGGCCACGGCCACCACCCGGGCCCCGCCGACCGTCCGGCCGAAGCGGCGGACGTGGTCGGAGCCCATCTTCCCGGTACCGATGACGGCGATGCCGAGCGTGCTGGTCATGTCGTGTTCCTCCACGAGGGTGCGTAGGGCAGTTACGGTCATGGGGTCCGGTTCAGCGGGCGCCGCAGGAGCGCAGGTGGGCCCGGGTGCGGCGGGCGATCGGCAGCGGCCGGTCGGGCGGGCACGGGTACATGTCCTGCTCCACGATGGCGAACAGGTCCACGCCGAGCCGCTCGGCGGCCGCCAGCACCGGTTCCAGCGCGGGCACCCCCGCCGGCGGCTCGCACATCACCCCGCGGGCCACGGCCGGCCCGAAGGGGACCTGGTCCCGGACCACTTCGGCGAGGATCCGCGGATCGACCTGCTTGAGGTGGAGGTAGCCGATGCGCTCGCCGAAGGTCTCGATCGCCCGCACGCTGTCGCCGCCGCAGTACGCGTAGTGCCCGGTGTCCAGGCAGAGGGAGACCAGCGCCGGGTCCGTGGCGTCGAGGAAGCGGGCCACGTTCTCGGGAGTGTCGATGTGGGTGTCCGCGTGCGGGTGGACGACGATCCGCAGCCCGTACTCGTCCTGGACCCGCTTTCCCAGCCGCTCGGTCTGCGTGGTCAGTTCGTGCCAGGCCCCGGGGCCGAGGGTGCGGTCCTCCAGCACCTCGCCGGTCTTGTCGTCCCGCCAGAAGGAGGGGATCACCACGAGGTGCGCCGCGCCCATGGCCCGGGTGAGCTCCGCGATCCGCGACACGTGCTCCCAGGTGTCCTCCCACACGGCGGGCCCGTGATGGAGTCCGGTGAAGACGGTTCCCGCGGAGACCCGCAGGCCGCGCGCCCCGACCTCGTCGGCGAGCCGGACGGGATCGGTGGGGAGATAGCCGTAGGGGCCGAGCTCGATCCACTCGTACCCGGCTTCGGCGACCTCGTCGAGGAACCGCTCCCACGGGGTCTGCCGGGGATCGTCGGGGAACCAGACCCCCCACGAGTCCGGAGCCGAACCGACGCGGATACGGGTCAACGCGGTTGGTGAGGACGTCATACGGCCACCTTAGGGTGCGAGGCTCTTGGGTGCGGGGAGCACTCGGTCGTGAGGAATGGTGTGGTGATGACTGCGGATCCGTTGGCGTTCGACCTGATCACGATGGGGCGGATCGGGGTGGATCTCTACCCCTTGAAGACGGGCGTACCGCTCGGAGAAGCGGACACCTTCGGGAAGTTCCTGGGAGGTTCCCCCACCAACGTCGCCGTCGCGGCGGCCCGGCTGGGCCGGCGGACGGCGGTGATCACCCGGACCGGCGCGGACCCCTTCGGCGCGTATCTCCGGGCGGAGCTGCGCGGGTTCGGGGTGGACGACCGGTGGGCCGGGGAGGTGGCGGCCTATCCGACGCCGGTGACCTTCTGCGAGATCTTCCCGCCCGACGATTTCCCGCTGTACTTCTACCGGTACCCGAAGGCGCCCGACCTGGAGATCGCCGCGGACGAGCTCGACCTCGACGCGGTGCGGGCGGCGCGGGTGTTCTGGATGACCGGTACGGGGCTCAGCGCGGAGCCGAGCCGGACGGCCACCCTGGCCGCGCTGGAGGCACGCGGCAGGAGCCCGCTCACGGTGTTCGACCTGGACTGGCGGCCCATGCTGTGGCCCTCCGGGGAGGGGGGCGGGGCCGAGGGGCCCGGGGACCCGTACCGCCGGGCGCTGTCCCTCGCCACGGTGGCCGTGGGCAACGCCGAGGAGTGCGCGATCGCCACCGGCGAGACCGAGCCGTACGCGGCGGCGCGGGCACTGCTCGGCGCCGGGGTGGAGCTGGCGGTCGTGAAACGGGGCCCGGAGGGCGTGCTGGCCGTCCACCGCGACGGGACGGTGGTGGAGGCCGCGCCGGTGCCGGTGGCCGTCGTCAACGGGCTGGGCGCGGGCGATGCCTTCGGCGGGGCGCTGTGCCACGGGCTGCTCGCCGGATGGGAGTTGGATCGGGTCATCCGCTACGCGAACGCGGCCGGGGCCATCGTGGCCTCGCGGCTGGCGTGTTCGACGGCGATGCCGTTCGGAGAGGAAGTCGAGGAGGTGCTGGACCGTGCCGGTGGTGTCTGAGTGGGCGATGGACTGGACGAGGCTGCTCGTGCTCGATCTCGCGCCGGGGGAGACGTACGCGCACGCGTGCGGGGAGTCGGAGTGGATCGTCCTCCCGCTGGAGGGCGGCTGCGAGGTCCGCTGCGCGGAGCCGTTCCCCCACCCCGCCCCTTCCCGAAACCGGGGCTCCGCCCCGGACCCCGCGCCTCAAACGCCGGCGGGGCTCAAGGATCGGGGCTCCGGCCCGGACCCCGCGCCTCAAACGCCGGCGGGGCTCAGGGACCGGGGCTCCGGCCCGGACCCCGGCGCCTCGAACGCCGGCGAGGCTGGGGTGGCCACCGGCCCGCCAGGGGGCGCGATGGGTCACTCGCACGTGCAGCCTGACGCGGGCCGAAATCCAGCCCCTCCGGCGTTTGAGGAGCGGGGTCCGGGGCGGCGCCCCGGGAGCGGACCGCAGGTCTTGCGACTACGGGGGCGACGCGGGGTGTTCGACGGCCCCACCGACTTCGCCTACCTGCCCCGGGACGGGCAAGCCGAGGTCCTGTCCCCTGAGGGCGGCCGCTTCGCGCTCGTCGGCGCCCGCTGCGAGCAGCGGCTGCCCGCCCGGTACGGGCCCGCCGCCGGGGTCCCCGTAGAGCTCCGCGGAGGCGGACAGTGCTCCCGACAGGTCAACAACTTCGCCGCCGCCGGCGTCTTCGACTGCGACCGGCTCATCGCCGTGGAGGTGCTCACCCCCGGCGGCAACTGGTCCTCGTACCCGCCGCACAAGCACGACGAGCACCACCCCGGCGTGGAATCCCGGCTGGAGGAGATCTACTACTACGAGATCGCCCCGCACGGGGACACACCCGGCCTCGGCTATCAGCGTGTCAGCCCCTCCCCGGCGGGGAAGACCGACATCCTCACCGAGGTGAGGACCGGCGACGCGGTCCTCATCCCGGACGGCTGGCACGGTCCTTCCATCGCCGCGCCCGGCCACGACATGTACTACCTCAACGTCATGGCGGGACCCGGCGCGACCCGGGAGTGGCTCATCCGCGATCACCCCGATCACGGCTGGATCCGCTCCACCTGGACCGGTCAGGACCTCGACCCCCGGCTGCCCTTCCACCACCGAGCGGAGGACCCCGCATGACGCCGCAGCAGGCGACGCAGACCGTCCGGCTCACCGTCGCGCAGGCCCTCGTCCGCTTCCTCTCCCGGCAGTACACCGAGCGCGACGGACAGCGCCGCCGGCTCATCGCCGCCACCTGGGGGATCTTCGGGCACGGGAACGTCGCCGGGATCGGCCAGGCGCTGCTGGAGAGCGGTCGCGGGGAGATGCCGTTCCTGCAGGGCCGCAACGAGCAGGCCATGGTGCACGCCGCCGTCGGGTACGCCCGCCAGAGCGGGCGGCTGTCCGCGCACGCCGTCACCACCTCCATCGGCCCGGGCGCCACCAACCTCGTCACCGGGGCCGCCCTCGCCACCATCAACCGGATCCCGGTGCTCCTGCTGCCCGGGGACGCCTTCGCGACCCGGCCCGCCGACCCCGTCCTCCAGCAGCTGGAGGTCCCCCATGCGGGTGATGTCTCCGTCAACGACACCCTGCGCCCCGTCTCCCGCCATTTCGACCGCGTCACCCGTCCCGAAGCCCTGATCCCCGCCGCCCTGCAGGCCGTACGGGTCCTCACCGACCCCGTGAGCACCGGCGCCGTCACCCTCGCGCTGCCGCAGGACGTCCAGGCCGAGGCGTACGACTGGCCGGAGGAGTTCTTCGCCGAGCGGGTGTGGGGCGTACGCCGGCCCCGCCCCGACCGGACCGAGCTGGCGGCGGCCGCCCGCGCCGTACGGGGCTCCGCGCGGCCGCTGATCATCGCCGGCGGCGGGATCCGGCACAGCGCGGCGGGGGCGGCGCTCGCGGAGTTCGCGCAGGCCACCGGGATCCCGGTCGCCTCCACCCAGGCGGGCAAGGGGGTCCTGCCCTGGGACCACCCCGCCGACGTGGGCGGGATCGGGCACACCGGCACGGCCACCGCCGACGCGCTGGCCCGCGAAGCCGATCTGGTGATCGCCGCCGGGACCCGGCTCACCGATTTCACCACCGCCTCCGCGACGCTGTTCCAGCACCCCGGGGTGCGCTTCCTCGGGCTCAACCTCGACCCGTACGACGCCCACAAGCTCGCCGCCCGCCCCCTGGTCTGCGATGCGCGGGAGGGCCTGGAGGAACTCCGGGCCGCGGTCGCCGGGTACCGGGTGGACCCCCCGTACGAGACGGCGTACAAAGAAGGGAAGAGGGCGTGGGAGCGGCTGGTCGACCGGGCGTACGCGGCTCCCGACGAGGACGGCGTCCCGACGCAGGCACAGGTGCTGGGTCTGCTGGACGGCCTCGTCGACGGCGACGACATCCTGATCAATGCCGCCGGTTCGCTCCCCGGGGACCTGCACAAGCTGTGGCGGGCCCGCTCCGCGGACCAGTACCACGTCGAATACGGGTACTCCTGCATGGGCTACGAGATCCCCGCCGCGATCGGCACCGCCCTGGCCGCCCCCGGGCGGCCGGTGTGGGCGCTGGTCGGCGACGGGACGTACCTGATGAATCCGACCGAGATCGTCACCGCCGTGCAGGAAGGGATCCCGGTCAAGCTGGTGATCCTCGACAACCACGGGTACGCCTCGATCGGCGGCCTGTCGGACGCGGTGGGCGGCGAGGGGTTCGCCACCGCCTACCGCTTCCGGGCGGTGGACGGTTCGTACAGCGGTGCGCCCCTGCCGGTGGATCTCGCGGCCAACGCGGCTTCCCTCGGAATGGCCGTGATCCACCCCCGCACCATCGGTGACCTGCGCAAAGCCCTCGCCGAGGCGCGGTCGGCGGACCGTCCCACATGTGTCTACGTGCAGACCCGAACACCCGACACTGTGTCGGGCCCGCCCCCCGCACAGGCGTGGTGGGATGTCCCTGTGGCCGAGACCGCGACCCGTACGTCGGCGGCCAAGGCCCGAGAAGAGTACGACCGGCAAGCCGCGCAGCGACGTCGCCATCTGTGAAGGAGTTAGGCATGAAGACCGTCAACCACTGGATCGGTGGCAAGACCGTCGAGGGCGCGTCGGGCAACTACGGCCCGGTCACCGACCCGGCCACCGGCGAGGTCACCACCCAGGTCGCCCTCGCGTCCGCCGACGAGGTCGACGCGGCCGTACAGGTCGCCAAGGAGGCGTTCCTGTCCTGGGGGCAGTCCTCGCTGGCCGCCCGCACCAAGGTGCTGTTCGCCTACCGCGCCCTGCTGGACGCCAACCGCGACGCGATCGCCGACCTGATCGTCGCCGAGCACGGCAAGGTGCACTCCGACGCGCTGGGCGAGGTCGCCCGAGGCCTGGAGATCGTCGAGCTGGCCTGCGGGATCACCGTGCAGCTCAAGGGCGAGCTGTCCACCTCGGTCTCCAGCCGCGTGGACGTCTCCTCGATCCGCCAGCCGATCGGCGTGGTCGCGGGCATCACCCCGTTCAACTTCCCGGCGATGGTGCCGATGTGGATGTTCCCGCTGGCCGTGGCCTGCGGCAACACCTTCATCCTCAAGCCGAGCGAGAAGGACCCCTCGGCCTCCACGCTGCTGGCGCAGCTGGCGAGCCAGGCCGGTCTGCCGGCGGGCGTGCTGAACGTGGTCCACGGTGACAAGGTCGCCGTCGACGCGCTCCTCTCGCACCCCGACGTCGCGGCCGTCTCCTTCGTGGGCTCGACCCCGATCGCCCGCCACATCCACACCACCGCCTCCGCCAACGGCAAGCGCGTGCAGGCCCTGGGCGGCGCCAAGAACCACATGCTGGTGCTGCCGGACGCCGACCTGGACGCCGCCGCCGACGCGGCCGTCTCCGCCGCCTACGGCTCCGCCGGTGAGCGCTGCATGGCCATCTCGGCCGTGGTCGCCGTCGGTTCCATCGCCGACACCCTCGTGGACAAGATCCGCGAGCGCGCCGAGAAGATCAAGATCGGCCCCGGCAACGACCCGACCTCCGAGATGGGCCCGCTGATCACCGCGGCCCACCGCGACAAGGTCGCCTCGTACGTGACGGGCGCGGCCGCCCAGGGCGCCGACGTGGTCCTGGACGGCACCGGCTACACGGTGGAGGGCAACGAGAACGGCCACTGGATCGGCCTCTCGCTGCTGGACAACGTCAAGACCGACTCCGACGCCTACCGCGACGAGATCTTCGGCCCGGTGCTGTGCGTGCTGCGCGTGGACACCTACGAGGAGGGCGTGGCGCTCATGAACGCCTCGCCGTTCGGCAACGGCACCGCCATCTTCACCCGCGACGGCGGCGCCGCCCGCCGCTTCCAGCTGGAGATCGAGGCCGGCATGGTCGGCGTCAACGTGCCGATCCCGGTGCCGGTGGGCTACCACTCCTTCGGTGGCTGGAAGGACTCGCTCTTCGGCGACCTGCACATCTACGGCAACGACGGCATCCAGTTCTACACCCGGGGCAAGGTCGTCACGACCCGCTGGCCCGACCCGTCGGACGCCCCGGCCGGAGTCGACCTCGGCTTCCCGCGCAACCACTGACGGGAGTCCCCGGCCGCAGACCCGGCCGGGCGCACGCCTCGTAGGACCGCTCGCCCCCCGCAACCCTCACCGCGGGGGGCGAGCCCGTTTCCGGGCCGGCCCTGAAGCGGAGCGGCCGGGCTCAGAACAGCGACCAGACGTCCGCCGCCGCCGTGTGCGACCAGAGGGGGTCGCCGTGTCCGTACCCCGGGACGACGGCGAAGCGGACGCGGCGCGGCTGCGGGCCCTCGCCCGCCCGGATCAGCCGGGCGCCGCGCGTGTGGTCGCCGCGGCCCAGTTCGCTGTTGATCCACACCACTTCGGCGGAGATCCGCTCCCAGTCGATCGCGTACGTCTTCTCGTCGCCGGCCCAGACCGCGGCCAGGTCCCGCAGCAGGGCGTCCGGGATCAGCCCGCTGCCGAGGGCGGCGGTGGCCGCGTGCCAGGTGGCGAGCGTGGTGTGGGCGAGGCCGAAGCGGTCAGCGGCCGGGGTGGCCCCGAAGGAGTACGAGCCCGCGGCGTGGCCCTGCGTGTAGATCCAGTTCGCCGGGCCGGGCAGCAGGGAGGTGCGGACCAGGGCGAAGTGGGCGAGCCCGGCGTGGGTGAAGCGGAGCTCCGGGTCCGGGGGCCAGGGGACCTCCGAGGGGCCCGCCGGATCCGTGACGGCCCGGGCGAGCAGCCCCGCCAGACCCGGGTCCGTCGCGTACGTGCCCCGCTCGATCCGGGCCTCGTACGCGGCCTGGGTCTGGGCCGCCCGTACGGCCAGGTCGCCGGAGTAGGGGCCGGTCGTGTCCAGGGCCACCACCCGGGTCAGGCGGGGCGAGTCGTCGTGCGCGGCCGCGTCCAGGGCGAGCAGGGCCCCGGCGGAGTGGCCGACGTACTGGTACGGCAGCCCCAGCGCCCCGTCCAGCGCCTCCACGACGGAGGCCAGATCCCTGCGGTGCGCCGCGAGCCCCCAGTCGCGGCCGATGTCCCGCACGGTCGCGGCGTCCTCGCGCGCGGTGACGCCGACGACGATCAGGCCGTCGCGGCGCAGCCGGTGGGCGAGGTTCAGGTCGGACGGGGTGAAGAAGACGGAGCCGAAGTTCAGTCCGGCGCCCGGCAGGAGGTACGCGATCCCGCGCGGGGTGCGCCGGGTGTCCGCGATCACGTCCACCGTGACCGGGGCCGGACCGCCGTCGTCGAGCGGGAGCGTGAGCCGGATCCAGCCGTCGCCCGGGACGTACACCGCGGTGCCGGTGCCCAGCGTCCGTTCGACGAGGGAGAGCAGCCCGATCCCCGCGTCGGCGGGATCCCCGGGCCGGCCTGCGGGGACCGTTCCGTGCGCGGGCCGGCCGGGCTCCGCTTCGCCGTGCTGTCGTGCCATGTGTGGTGCCTCCCGGCGCCTGCCCCTGCCCGGGGATGGCCGAATGCCGTCCCCCTGGAGGACACCTTCTCCGATCAGCGGACTTCGGCCAAGTCCGGCGCGGGTTCCGGCTGTTCGGCGGCCGCCCGGCGGCGCCGGCGCAGTACCCGGACGGTGATGGCGGCGCCGGCCAGCACCAGGAGGGCGCCGAGTGCGGTCCACGGCACGGCGATGAGATCCGTAGCGGAGGAGGAGACGAGGTCGGGGTAGGCCGAGGCGCCGGCGGTGATGTCGACGGTGACCCAGTCCGACTGGGGCGCGTCCGCCCAGTCCTCGGTCAGCTCGATCCGCTGGCCCGGCAGCAGGACGAGCTTCAGTTCGCGGGCCGGCCGGTCCAGCACCCGGCGGCCGAACAGCCCCTCGGCGGAGACGGTCACCTTCGGCTCGACGACCACGTTGCCCCGGTTGACCAGGGAGTACGTGATCTTGGCGCGGGCGTCCTTGACCCAGGGCAGCAGCGGCGCCGCGCGGCTGATCTTCACGTCCTCCACGCTCAGCCCCGGGGTCACCGGCCCCGGGACCCGGAAGTACAGCCGGGCGCCCACCTGGCGTTTCACCCCGACCTGGACCTTGCCCTCCTGCTGGATGCCCTCCACGGCGGTGTTGAGGGCGACGATCCCGCCCACATGGTCACCGGGCGTCGCGTCCGCCGGGACCTTCACGGAGAACGGGAAGTCCTTGCGCCCCTTGGGCGGCACGGTGACGGTGTTCTTGGTCTCCGGCGGCAGCGCGACCCACGTGCCCACGTCCTTGGGCTTCGTCTCCACCGGCAGCAGCGCGAAGCCGCCGCCCACCGGGGTGTTTACGGCGTCCGTGGCGAATATCTGGAACGTCAGCTCCTTGTCGGAGGAGTTCACGATCGTCGCGCTGTCGCTGATGGTGGTGCCGGCCTCGCCCTGATGGAAGAAGTACGCGCGGTCGGTCATCGCCGCACCGGCCGGGGGTGTCGGGAAGACGCCCCAGGTGCCGTTGTCCGCGGCCGTCGCGGGGAGGGTGGGCAGCAACAGGGCGGCGAGGCCGAGGAGCAGGCCGAGGAGGAGGGTGCGGGTGCGCATGGGCGGTTCTCCAGTCGGGCCGGACGGGGAGGGGATGAGCGCTGGGCGAAGGGGGAGGTGCGCGGAAGGGTGGTGCGGCGAAGGGGTGGTGCGCGGAAGGGTGGTGCGGGGTCGTACGGGTCAGGCGATCGAGAAGGTGACGACCGACTGGTAGGTGTCCGCGAACATGAACGGCGGGAGCTGGATCATTCCGGCTCCGCCGATCTCGAACTCTCCACCGGTCAGGTTGTCGCCGCCCGCGGCCGCCGAGGCGACCTTCAGCGGGACGTCGGAGATCGCACCCGGCGTACCGGTGGTGCAGACGCTCGGGCTGGCCGGGTTGGTCACCTTGCAGGTCGGCTGGATGCCGATCTGTGCCGTGGCCATGGAGTGTCCGGTGACCGAGTTCAGGAAGGGCGTCCGGGTCGCCGAGACGTCCCAGCCGAGGGTCCCGCCGCGGAAGTCCTGGACGGCCATCGCGGTGAACTGACCGACGACCGACTGGGACTTGCCGTTGATGGTGACCGAACCGAAGCTGACGGCGGGGTTGCCCGCCTCCGGGCCGATGGCCAGCGGTCCGGGCAGGACCTCGACGTCGACCGGGTTCTGCACGCCCGGCTGCGGGGCGATGAAGATGTAGGCCTTGTACGGGAGGATCGAGCCGTCGATCTTGATCGCGTCGGCGGGCTGGTTGACGACGATGTTGCAGGTCGCGACGCCGGCCGCGGTGGCCGTGCCGGTACCCGTGTCACCCGTGGCCGCGCCGTTCTTGAGCGCGGAGCAGGTGACCGGGCCCGCCGGGAAGTTGGCGCCCGTGACGACGACCTCCTGGCCCGCCTCACCGCTGTTGGGCGTCAGCTTGGTGGTGATCGGGTCCTTGGGCAGGGCCTCCACGACCACCGAGCCGAGCGAGGCGCTCGGGCGGGGGTTCGGGGTACAGGTGGTGGTGAAGACCGAGCCCATGAGGCTCGCGTCGGTCACCGCCAGGTCCAGGGCCACCTGCACCGTGGTGCCCTCGGAGCCGTCCGGGATCTTGATGGTGCCGGAGAAGGCGGCGGGGTTGAGCGCCTGTCCGGCGACCACGTCGACCGTCTCGGGCGGGCTGACGACCGTCTGGAGGGTCGACCCGACCTTGAGGGTGATCTTGGAGACGTTGGTGGTCGTCACCGAGAAGCTGGGGATGACCGGGCTCGCACCCGGGTCGATGGTGATCGGGACCACGTCGCCGGCCTTGGCGCCGTCGGGCAGTGTGATCGTGTAGGGCTGGGTGCCCGAACCACCCGGCTGGGGTGCGGGCGCGACGCAGTCCATCGGGACGGGCGTCGTCTTGGTCGCGGCCTGCGCGGTGCCCGACAGACCCACCACGGCGCCCGTCAGGGCCAGGGACAGAGCGCCAGCCCCGGCCAGAACTCTTCGTCGAAACGTTGTACTCACTGGGTCGCGACTCCTTCGTCATACGAACCCTCCCCCCACCCGCTGTGTGGGGGAGGTCGAGCCGGTGCGGTGGCCGACATTGACGCGTCGCGGGATTGAGAAGTCAATGACTTGCTTTCGCCCGAAGCACACAGAAATTGATGTGCCATCAGACCGGGTGGAGCGGAGGGACGGATACCCGTTGGCCGGGGGCGGCTCGGGTGGGGCGGGTGGGGTTTCGGCCCGGGCCTTCGGGGTGGCTCGCGGGGCGGCTTTCGCGGTGGCTTTCGCGGTGGCTTTCGCGGTGGTCCGGCCGGGGTCCGCCGGGGCGGCGGAGGGGCCGCCCGCGGAGGACCCGGGCCGGGCTACTGACCGGCCGGGACGTGCAGCAACAGGTTCGGGGTCCCGGCCGGCAAGCCGGTGATCCGGTCCCGCACGGCGTCCCGTACGAGGGCTTCGGCCACCTGCGCGGGCGTCTGGCGCGGGCCGCCGGCCGCGAGGCCGCGCGCCAGCACCAGCGCGGCGGCGCCCGCCACGTGCGGGGCGGCCATCGAGGTGCCGGAGGCGCGGGCGGCGGCCGTGGCCGAGCCCTTCCAGGCGGAGGTGACGGCCACGCCGGGGGCGGAGAGGTCCACGCAGGCACCGTGGTTGGAGAAGGCGGGCCGCCGGTCCAGCGAGTCCGTCGCGCCCACGGTGAGCGCCTGCGGGACGCCGGAGGGGGAGCCGGTGCAGGCGTTCTCGCCGGAGTTGCCCGCCGCCACGGCCAAGGTGATCCCCGACGCGATCGCCCGGGTCACCGCCCGGTCGAGGGCGAAGCTGCGGCCGCCGCCCAGGCTCATGTTGGCCACGGCCGGGGTGGCGGGCGACTTGAGGGCGTCCTTCACCATCCAGTCGAGGCCGCGCGTGATGGCCGACAGGGTCGCGTCCCCCCGGCAGTCCGCCACCTTCACGGCGACGAGCGAAACCTCCTTGGCCACCCCGTAGGTGGCTCCGCCGACGGTCCCGGCGACGTGCGTGCCGTGGCCGTTGCAGTCCGTGGCGCCCTCCATGAAGACCGCGTTGGCGCCCCAGCGGGCCCGGCCGCCGAACTCCTGGTGCAGGGTGTTGATCCCGGTGTCCACGATGTACGCGGTGATCCCCCCGGCCTTGGCCGGGTACGTGTACGACCCGTCGAGCGGCAACTCGCCCTGGTCGAGGCGGTCCAGGGCCCAGGGCGCGGGGCTCTGCACGAGGGGAGCGGCGGGGGCGACCGCGTCGGCGGGGTCGACGGGGGCAACGGGGGCAACGGGGTCGTCGAGCGGCGTGTCGGCGATCCGGAAGACCGCGTCGGGCTCCACGGAGGCCACCCGCGGATCGGCGGCGAGTTCGGCGGCGCGGGCGGCGGTGGTGCGGACGGCGAAACCGCTCAGGGCGGTGTCGTAGACGGCCCCGACACGGTCGCCGGCGGCCTCGGCCTCGGCGGCGAGCGCGCGGGTGACGGCGGCCGCGGAGGCGCGGGTGCCGCCGTCCTTGAGGACGACGACGTAGGGGGCGGTGGGGGCGTCGGCGGCGGTGGCGGCGTACGGCGGCAGGGCGGTGGCCACCGCCAGCAGGGCGGCGGCCGGGAGCAGCGCGGTGAATGCGGTCATGCCGCCGATGCTCGGCGAGGCCCGGGCCGGCCGCGCGGAGGGTGCGCCGACTGGCCCCACGACACGCCGCCCACGGGGCTAGGGCCTGTCGTCAAACTCCCGGGACAACACACACAGCTAGGCCGAGGGCCAGCCGAGCATCCTGAAGACTCCCTCGTCGCGGGCGCCGGCCGCCGCGTAGGTGGCCAGGGCTGCCTCGTTGTCGGTGTCGACGCCCACCCACATGCCGTAGCAGCCGCGCGACTCGGCCTCGGCGGCGAGTGCCTCGGTCAGGGCCCGGCCGAGGCCGCGCCGGCGGTGGGCCTCGTCCACGGAGAGCTCGTAGAGACACATCTCGGTGCCCTTGTCGGGGTGGATCATCTCGATGCCGGAGACCATGCCGACGGGGGCGTCGTCCACGTAGGCGATCAGCATCAGGTGCCCCGGCGCGGAGAGGAACCGCTCCGACCAGTCCGCGCGGGCGGGCCCGTCGAAGAGGGCCTCTGCGGCGTGGAGTTCGGCGACGGTACGGGCGGGGCGGATGTCCATGGCGGCGACGATAGCGGTGCCGACGCCGTTGACGGGAGCGATATCCAGAGCGGTGACGAGAGTGGTGACGAGAGCCGCGGAGCCGGGTGAGGCGACGGGGAAGGCGCCGGTGGCGGTGACGAACGGGGTGGCGCCGAGGGCGACGGAGCAGCGGCGAAAGCGGTGGCGAAGGCCGTGGCGATAATGGCCGGATGAGTAACGGGGAGCATGGTTTCGACACGGAGTGGCGCGCCGCGCCGGAGCCCCTGCGCAGGGCGCTCGCCCTCGCCTACGAGGCCCTCGCGGCCGGAGGCCTCGCGGTGGGTGCGGTCCTGACGGACGCAGACGGGAAGCCCGTCGCCGAGGGCCGCAACGAGGCGTACGAAGACGGCCCGGGCACCGGACCACTGCGCGGGACGCCGCTCGCGCATGCCGAGATGAACGCGCTGGGGGCCGCCCGTACGGGCTGGGACCTGGGCACGGCGACGCTGTGGAGCACCCAGGAGCCGTGCTCGATGTGCGCGGCGGCGGCCGAGTTCACCGGCGTGGGGCGGGTCCGGTACCTGGCCCCGGACCCGTGGGCACTGTCGAGCGACAACGGAACCGGATCCGGCGCCGACCCGGGCCGGTCGCAGTGGCTGCTGGTGGCCAACACCATGTTCCTGCGGAGCGTGGCCGTGGCCTCGGACGGCCCCGCGGAGCCGTCGATCCTGACGCACCACCGAGCCGTCGAACCGGAGACCACCGCCTTCCACGACAGCCTGCCGGCGGGTCTGCCGACGGCCGCCTCACCGCAGGACTGGCTGCGCCCCCACTGGACCCGTCTCGCGGAACTCTCGGCGGCCCGAGAGCTGCGCACGCTTCGCTGACACCCCCGGGCCGAACCGGATCAGGGGGCCGTGGCCGACACCTGCCGGACGGGGACGCCGCCCTGCGTCCCCGCGCCGGGGGACCGGGTGCCGTCGGTCCAGGCGTAGACCTCCTTGCCGCGCACGGTGACCTGGTACTGGAAGGTGCCCCGGCACTCGGGCCGCTCCTCGGACCCGGTGCCCGCAGGCCACCACTTGGCCTCCAGCGCCGTCCCCGCGTGCTTGCTCGGCGTGCCCGCCGAGCACTGCGGGCCGTCCAGCGGGGTCGCCCCCAGCGTGAAGTGCAGCAGCCGCGCCTCACCGTCGGTGCGCGCCATTATTCGCACGTCGGTCGCGTCCTTCGGCACCCACTGCGGCAGCACCCACGTCTCCTCCCCACGTGCCCGCTTCCGGAGGGCAGCCTCCCCGCGCGTCGGCTCTCCGCTGGTCGGAGCGTCGGCGGCCGTCGCGAAGCGCATGCCCTTCTCCTTGAACACCCGGTCGTTGATCCTGTCGGTCAGGGGGTTGGGCGGGAGGTTGGGCAGGGCGATGGCAGCGGTGGCGAGGACTCCGACGGTGGCGGCGGCGATGACGAGAGGACGGCGGTTCATGTCCACGAGTATTCGCGGGTGAGGCCGTAGTCCGCGTCCCTCCCGAGGCTGAACCGGATCTCTGCCGCAAGAGTGACAACGGCTCATACCTGAGTACTGGTCCCGCCCTCCGGTCGCCCTCGCCTGACACGTCCGACACCCCTGGTGGCACCCCTCGTTAGTGGATGCGTGCCCCACCGCCCCGCCATCGCCCCCACCCCGGCCGCCCCCACCCCAGCCGCCCCGATCCCGGCCGCAGCCCCAGCCCCGGCCCCCACCCGTACCGGAGCCCGGATGTCCGCCCTCGTCTCCGGCGCCGTGGCGGCCGTACTGGCCTTCGCGCCCACGGCGGCCGCGGCCCGGCAGGCCCCGCAGGTTCCCGAGGACAAGCCGCAGGTGCTGAGCGGCTGGACGCAGCCGGGCACGGCCAGCCAGGAGGCCTGGGCCGCGGCGCGCGGGAACCGGGGCGAGTGGGAGCCGTACGGCTTCGACTGGACCACGGACTACTGCACCACGTCCCCGGACAACCCCTTCGGCTTCCCCTTCCGGACGGCCTGCGCCCGGCACGACTTCGGCTACCGCAACTACAAGGCGCCGGGCGAGTTCCAGGCGGCCAAGCCCCGGCTGGACGAGATGTTCCACTCCGACCTGAAGCGCGTCTGCGCACGCTACTCGGGCGCCCGCAAGGCCTCCTGCGACGGCACCGCGTGGACCTACTACCAGGCCGTCAGGGCCTTCGAGTAGCCCTCCGGACTGTGGGCCGCGTTCGCACTGCTCCGCTCCCGTCCGGCCGCACGGGGGTGAACGCGGGCCGGTCATCGGGATCTCCGGGGCGAGACGCCGGATCCGGCCCTGGGGGGCATGGCGCTCTGCGGGTAGGCGGCCTACACGGCCTACACGGCCTCCACGGCCTACGCGGCCTACGCCTGCGGGGCGCGCAGTTCCAGCAGGGTGATGTCCGCCGGCGCGCCGACCCGAACCGGTGGGCCGAAGAAGCCCGCCCCGTTCGTCACGTACACCTTGGTGTCGTCCACCGTGCCGAGACCGGAGTTGACCGGATTGGCCAGCTCGGTGAGCGCGGTCAGCGGGAACATCTGCCCGCCGTGCGTGTGTCCGGACAGTTGGAGGTCCACCCCGTGCCGGGCGGCCTCGCCGGCGAACACCGGCTGGTGGGCGAGGAGTACGACGGGACGCGACAGGTCCCGCCCCCCCCAGGGCCTTCCCGAGGTCGGGCCCCCGGCCGTGGTCCTCCCCCGCGAGGTCCTCGACCCCGGCCAGGTCGAGGTGGGCGCCGTTGTGCCGGATCTCCACGCGTTCGTTCACCAGGGGGCGGACGCCGACGTTGCGCATCTCGTCCAGCCAGTCCTCGACCCCGTCGTAGAGGTACTCGTGGTTGCCGGTGACGAAGAAGGTGCCGTAGCGCGATTCGAGACCCCTCAGCGGCCGGGCCGCCGGCCCCAGCTGGGACGCCGTTCCATCGGCCAGATCCCCGACGATCGTCACCAGGTCGGCCTGCAGCCCGTTGACCATCCGGACGATCCGCTCGGTGTGGGCGCGCCCCAGGAGCGGCCCCAGGTGGATGTCGCTGACGACGGCGATCCGCAGACCCGCCAGGCGCGGGTTCACCTTGGAGAGGGTGACCGGTACGCGCTTGATCAGCGGGTCCCCGAGCGCCGAGGACATCCCGTAGCCCACGGTGCCGAGGGCGGTGGCCCCGGCCAGGGTGCCCACCGCACGGCCGAGGAAGAGCCGGCGGCCGATCAGGCGGTCCTCCGACTCGGCCGGGGCCGATACCGCCAACGCCGCCGCCGGCACGGGGACCAGTACCGGCACCGGCTCCGGCACTGGCACCTGCTCCGGCACCAGCTCCGCAGCTGCATCCGCCCGCTGCTCGGCGCGCCGCCACGTGCGCAGCGCGAGCGCCCGCGGCAGTTCGAGTACCAGGAGCGTCGGCAGCAGGTAGAGCAGCACTCCGATCAAGACGTAGCCGGGCCACGCCAGGAACCGGCCACCACCTCCGTCCGAGGGATCGAACAGCGGGGTGAGGATCCGGGTCCCGGGAGCGAGCAGCGCCGACAGGACCACCCCCCCAGGTGGCCGGCCGCCGCACGGACGCCCCCGGCCTGGTCGTGTCACGGACCAGGCGGATCCACAGGTAGTAGTGGACGGCGGCGGAGCCCACCAGCATGAGCGCCGTCACTCCGAATCCCAGCATGTCCCTCTCCCTCGCGCCGGATGGATCAGGCGCGGTCGGCGCCGACGCCGACCCTTGCCGTGGAGGGCTGCCCGGAGGCACCGGCACCGGCACCGGCACCGGCACCGGCATCGACGGCCGGTGCGACCGGCGCCGACGCCTCGGAGATGCCGAACCGCTCGTGGAACGCGCGCAGAGGCGCCGGCGCCCACCAGTTGGCCTTGCCTGCGAGTCGCATGGAGACCGGTACGAGGACCGCGCGGATCAGCGTGGCGTCGACCAGGATGACCACGACCATGCCGATGCCCAGCATCTTGAGGAAGACGATCTCGGACGAGGCGTACGTGGCGAACGAGGCCGCGAGGATGACCGCCGCCGAGGTGATCAGCGGTCCGCTGCGCTCCAGGCCGACGGCCACCGCGCCCGCGTTGTCGCCGGTGAGCTCGTACTCCTCCTTGATCCGCGACAGCATGAAGACCTCGTAGTCCATGGAGAGGCCGAAGGCCACGCAGAACATCAGGATCGGGATGCTCGGCTCGATCGAGCCGCTCGGAGTGAAGCCGAACAGGCCGGCCAGGTTGCCCTCCTGGAAGATCCACACCAGGACGCCGAACATCACGCCCATGCTCAGGGCGTTCAGGAGCATGGCCTTCGCCGGGAGGAGCAGGCTGCCGGTCATCAGGAACAGCACGAGGAACGTGGTCACCAGGATCAGCTCGAAGACCAGCGGCAGCCGGTCGACCAGCTCGGAGCGGAACTCGCCCAGTTCGGCGGGGTAGCCGCCGATCTTCACCGCGCCCGGCTCGGCGCCCTGGGCGGCGGCGGAACGGATCTCGGAGTGGGCCCGGTCGATGTCCCGGGCGACCGTGCGGTGCGTGGCGACCACCGAGTACCAGGTGCTGCGCTCGCCCGCGAACCGGCGGGAGGATTCACCGGGTTCGGCGATCTTCCGCCCCCGCGCGTACGAACCGGTGAGGGCGTCGACCTGGTGGATGCCGGACACCTGGGACAGCTCGGTGGCCGTGGCCTCGATCGAGGACCGGTTGGCGTCGGTCCCGGCCTGGCCGGTGCGCAGGACCTTGATCGCGCTGGTTTCCTCGGCGGCGAAGTTGTCGAGGATCTGCTGCTGGACCACCCGGCCGGACACGTCACGGGGCAGCACCTGCGCACCCGGCACGCCGAAGGCGAGCCCCAGCGCCGGTGAGGCCAGCCCCAGCAGCACCACCAGTGCCGGGATTCCGTACAGCAGCGGCCGGCGCATCATGCGCAGCGCGGTGTGGTGCCACCAGCCCTGCTCGGGACGGGAGTTCTCGTTCCTGCGGGTGACCTTGCGGCCGAGGCGGGCCAGCGAGGCGGGCAGGATCACCAGGGCCGCGAAGACCGAGGTGAGGACCGTGGCGATACCGGCGTACGCGAACGAGCGCAGGAAGGGGAACGGGAAGAGCAGCAGCGCGGCCAGCGACAGGATCACGGTGAGACCGCTGAAGGCGACGGTGCGGCCGGCGTTCGCGACGGACCGCTCGACGGCGTCGGGGACCGACAGGCCGGCGCGCAGTTCCTCGCGGAAGCGGTTGATGACGAAGAGGCTGTAGTCGACGCCGAGCCCGATGCCCATCACCAGGGCCAGGTTGGCGGCGAAGGTCGAGACGTCGGTGATGTACGTGAGCCCGCGCATCAGCGCCAGCGTGGTGATCACGGAGAACAGGCCCATGCCGAGGGTGAGGAAGGCGGCCGAGAACCGGCGGTAGAGGGCGAACAGCAGGAGCAGCACCAGGGGGAGGGCGATCATTTCGGCCCGCAGGAAGTCCTTGCGGGACTGCTCGGCGGCCTGCCGGAACACCTCGTCACCGCCACCGACCTGGACCTTCAGCCGGGCGCCGTCCCGGGTGAAGGCGGGCGAGATGTCCGCCAGCCTGGTCCGGGCCTCGGTCACCGTGCCCGACATGCGGGCGATGATCAGGGCCTGCTTGCCGTCCGTGCCCCGCATGGTGGGCGAGTTGCCCCGCGACCAGTACGAGAAGACCTCGGCGACCCCGGCCTGCCCGGCGAGCTCCCGCTCCAGGGCGCGGCCCTCGGACGCGACGGCGGCCTCGTCCACGCCGCCCCGCTTGGCCGTGACCATCAGCAGCACGCTGGGCGTGCCCGCCTCGAACTCCTCCTCCAGGACGGCCCGGGTGGTGACCGACTCGGATCCGGGGGTCTCGAAGCGGCTGAGGACGAGGCGGTTCATGGTCCCGGCGGCCAGGACCAGGCCCAGTACGGCCAGACCGATGCCGACCCGGACCACGAGCCGGGAGCGCGAGGCGGTCACCCGTCCCCAGCGCTGCAGTGCGGGGGGACGTTCCACGGGGTCGGTGCCAGGGGACTGCGGCGTTCTCGGCATGCTCTGCTCTCTGGGTGAAGGGGGATCCGCGGGTGGCGGGCGGAGCCGCGGGGGTGGCGTCCGGCACGCTCGCGATCACCTTGGAGGACGGGGTTTGACCAGCCGCTGGAGTAATCGCTGACCGTCCGCAGGAGGGCCTCCGGGCGACGTCCGGCCGATCTCCGGACGGCACTTGGCGCGCCGTCGCCGCGGACGCGCACCGTCCTCCGATCTCAACTACCGGACGGCGTCAAGACGTCACGCGATATGACCTCCCTCTCATCCCGTTGTCGGACGGTGAGAACCAGTCGGTAATGCCTAGCCTTGCGAAGGCTTTACTCGGGGGAGCGGAAATGTCTGGTGTATTGCTGCGCGAGCGCGGCTTCGAAGAGGGCGACGGATGCTCGTCGGGACTGCGGTTCCGCCTGCTCGGACCGCTCCAGACCAGTCGGGGAACGAAGGTGCTGGAGCTGGGTCCGCCCAAACAACGGGCCCTGCTGGCGGTGCTGTTGCTCAGGCCGGGCCTGGAGACCGGTGTCGATCAGCTGATCGAGGCCCTCTGGGGGGAGGACCACCCGGCCTACGCGAAGAACCTGATCCAGAAGTCCGTCTCGGGCCTGCGCGGCCTGCTGTCGTCCGAGGAGGTCGGCAAGGACGGCAAGGACGGCAAGGGCGGCAAAGACGGCAAGGACGGCAGGGTCGGTAAAGGCGGCAAGGGGGACGCCCGGGGGGTCGTCCTGGAGTGGTCCGCCGGCGGCTACCGGATGGACATCGGCGACTCCGAAGTGGACCTGTACGCGTACGAACGCCTGGCGTCCGCCGGCATCGCCGCCGCGCGCAAGGGGGAGATCCCGCAGGCGGTCGCGCTGCTGGAAAAGGCGCGCACGATGTCCACGGGTCCGCTCGCGGAAGGCCTTGAGGGCCCCATGCTCGACCGTGAACGGCTCTACCGCCAGGAGCGTTTCCTCGCGGACATGGAGGTGCGCGCCGAGCTGGAACTGGAGCTGGGCAGGCACCGCAACGCCGTTCCGTACCTGTACTACGCGGTGGACAAGTACCCGCTGCGGGAGCGCTTCCTGTGGCTGCTGATGCTCGCGCTCTACCGCTCGGACCGCGGCAACGAGGCGCTGACGGTGTACGGAGTCCAGCGCGCCCGTGTGGTCCAGGAGCTCGGCGTGGAGCCGGGCCGGGCCTTGCGGGCGCTCCACGGGCGACTACTGCTCCAGGACCCCCAGCTGATGGTCATGTCGGCCCTGCGCCAGGACAGCGGGGCGGCGGAGGACGAGTTCGTCCCCGTGCCCGGCCTCCCGCCGGCCCGTCGCGGCCCCTTCGGCTGACCGCCGGGCTTACGCCACCGCTACGGCATCGGCGCTAAAGTGCCCTGACCTGCACGAAAGCCCTCCGCGGGGGAGGGCTTCGGGGTGGTGCGGAAGAAGTGCCCCCGGCAGGACTCGAACCTGCGGCCAAGTGCTTAGAAGGCACCTGCTCTATCCACTGAGCTACGGGGGCCGGAAGGTGGCCGTGGTGGCCTGGAGCCCCTGGGCGGGGGTGGGGCTTTGGTCCGTGCCGGGTCAAGGATAGGGCTCCGGTTGCCTTGTCCCGGTTGCTTCACTCGCGTGCCACGATGTGGAGGTTCGGTGAAGCGGTCCCGATAATCGCAGGCAGGTGCGATTCTCGCACCGCTTTTGCGTCGTGGCGCCCCGGGTGTTGTGCACTCGTTATGCCTGCGCCCCACTCGTCCGCTGTGTCCGGGATGTGCCGCTGGAGTAGCGCTCGGCGCGCAGAGGACGTATAAGCTTCAAAAATGCTCCTAAATTGGGCATTCTTCGCATGTGGTGACCTTGGATGTTCGGCCTCAGCTGCTCGATGCCCTGTCCGCCCTGCGCGACCGGGTCGCGTCCGTGCGTCTGCCGCTGCCCCTGCCCGGCGCCCCTCGCGCCCGCCAGACCAGAGCGGAGCTGCTCGCGCAGCTCGACGACTATCTCGTACCCCGGCTGAAGGCGCCGGAGGCGCCGCTGCTCGCCGTCGTCGGCGGGTCCACCGGGGCCGGTAAGTCCACCCTCGTCAACTCCCTCGTGGGGCGCCAAGTGAGTGAAGCCGGCGTGCTCCGGCCCACGACGCGCACCCCCGTCCTCGTCTGCCATCCGGATGACCACCACTGGTTCGCCGGAGTGCGGGTACTGCCCGATCTGATGCGGGTCTGGGCACCCCAGGACGACGAGGACACCCCCGCGTCCGCCCGCAGGCCCCACCGGCCGGGCGGCCACCACGGGCACGGGTACCCGCCCGCCACCCGCGAGGTGCGGATCGAGACCGTCTCCACCCTGCCCCGCGGCCTCGCGATCCTCGACGCCCCCGACATCGACTCCCTCGTGGTCGACAACCGCACGCTCGCCGCCCAGCTCATCTGCGCCGCGGACGTCTGGGTGATGGTCACCACCGCCTCGCGGTACGCGGATGCCGTGCCCTGGCACCTGCTGCGCACCGCCAAGCAGTACAAGGCCACCCTCGTGACCGTCCTCGACCGGGTCCCGCACCAGGTGCTCGCCGAGGTCTCCCGTCAGTACGGGGCCCTGCTCACGCGGGCCGGGCTGGGCGAGGTGCCCCGGTTCACGGTTCCCGAGCTGCCCGAATCCGCCGGCGGGGGCGGGCTGCTGCCCGCCAGCGCCGTGGCCCCGCTGTTCGCCTGGCTCGCGCACCACGCGCAGGACCCGGCCGCCCGCCAGTACGCCGTCGGGCGCACCGCGCTCGGCGCGCTCGACTCCCTCGGGCGCCGGATGCCGGAGCTCGCGTCGGCCGTCGCGGCGCAGCACGCCGCCGCCGTACGGCTGACCTTCGCCGTCGAGGACGCCTACAAGCGGGAGGGCAAGCGGGTCCGGGGCCGCCTGGACCGGGGCGCCGTACTCGCCGGGGACGCGCTGACCCGCTGGCGCGGCTACCCGCTCGACACCAGCGCCGACGAACTGCTCGACTCCCTCGCGGAATCCCTCGCGGCGCTGCTCCAGTGCGCCGTCGCCGCCGCCGACGAACGCATCGCGGAGGCCTGGCGGCGCGAGCCCGCCGCCGGCGCCGTGTCCCTGCCCGCCCCCGACCGCGAGGCGGCGGAACGTATCGGCATGGCCGTACGCCGCTGGCGGCGCGTGCTGGAGGAACTCGCCGAGGAAGAGGTCGCGCGGCTCGACAAGCAGCCCGCGCCCGACCCCGACGGGGTCGCCGCCCTGCTCGTCGCGGCCCTCCTCGGCGGCAAGCGGGCCCGGCCGGCCGGGGAGAAGCTCGCCGAACGGATCGGAGTACAGGCCGCCGTACGCCTGCGAGACCGCGGCGGCGAGCTCGTCGCCGAACACCTCGACCAGGTGCTGCGCGCCGAACGTGACCGCCGGCTCGCCCCGATCGAAGCGCTCGAAGTGAGTCCCGAACCCCAGGCCGAGCTGATCGCCGCGCTGTCCGTACTGCAGAAGGAGAGGTGACGCGGTGACCGCCCTGACCGACCGCACCGACGACCGCTGGGACGACGGACTGATCGCCCGCTCGCGCCCCCGGACCAGCGAGGACGACTGGCCCGCGAGCGGTGACGAGGAGGGCGACGAAGCACTCGTACGGGCGGTTTCCGGCGCCGGAAGCGACGGCGGCAAGGCCCCCGCGCCCCCGCTCAGCCCCGAGGCGCAGGCCCTGCGCGTCCGCCTCGACGCGCTGCGCCAGCTCATCGGGCTGTCCCGGACCAGGATCCTCGACGGAAAGACCCTCGCCGAAGCCGGACGCGTCCTCGACGAGGCGGCCGCGCGTCGCGGGCTGTCGGCGCAGCACACCGTCGTCGCCATCGCCGGAGCCACCGGAAGCGGCAAGTCCACGCTCTTCAACTCGCTCGCCGGAGTGCAGATCTCCGAGACCGGGCTGCGCAGGCCGACGACCGCCGCACCCATCGCGTGCAGCTGGTCCGACGGCGCCGCGGGACTGCTGGACCGTCTGGAGATCCCGGGACGGCTGCGCCGCCGCCCCCGGGAGACCTCGGAGGCCGAGGTGCTGCGCGGCATGGTCCTCGTCGACCTGCCCGACCTGGACTCGGCCGTCGGAGCCCACCGCGACCACGTGGACCGGGTCCTGGCCCTGGTCGACGCGGTGGTGTGGGTGGTGGATCCGGAGAAGTACGCGGACGCCGTCCTGCACGAGCGGTACCTGCGCCCCCTGGCCGGGCACGCCGAGGTGACCTTCGTCGTGCTGAACCAGGTGGACCGGCTGCCCGGGGAATCCGCCGATCTCGTCCTGGACGACCTGCGCCGGCTCCTCGACGACGACGGGATCGCGCTCGGCGAGCACGGCGAGCCCGGAGCCACCGTCATCGGACTTTCCGCCCTTACGGGTGAAGGCGTCGGGGAACTGCGCGAGATGCTCGGACAGTTCACCCAGGAGAAGGGCGCCGCGACCCGCCGCATCTCCGCCGATGTCGACAGGGCCGCCGCCCGCCTGCGGCCGCTCTACGTGGCCGACGGCCACGCCGGGCCGGAGATCGGGGAGACCGCGCGCGCCGAGTTCGAGGACCGGCTCGCCGAAGCGGTCGGGGCGTACGCGGCCGGGCTCGCCGCCGAGCGGGCCTGGCGGCGCAACGCCGGAAAGGCCTGCGGCACCCCGTGGCTGCGCCTGTGGCGGTGGTACGAGAGCCGGCGCTCACCGCGCTCGCTGGCCGGACTCGCCGCCCTGGCGGCGCTCGGGCGTTCCCCGGTGGCCTCCGAGCCGCCGGTCGAGGAGGAGGTGACGGCCCGCCAGCGGGTGGAACAGGCCGTACGGACCGTCGCCGACGAGGCGGTACGGGGCCTGCCCGATCCCTGGGCGCAGGCCGTACGGGAGACCGCGGTCCGCGGCGCCGAAGGGCTGCCCCAGGCGCTGGACGAGATCGCCGTGACCCTCGGGCCGGCGGTCGCGGTGCCCAGCGCCCGTCCGCCGCGCCCCTCGTGGTGGCCGGCGGCGGTGCTGGCGCAGGCGGCCATGACGCTGCTCCAGATCTTCGGCGGGCTGTGGCTGGTCGGGCAGATCGTCGGGGTCCTGGAGCCGCGCCTGATGCCGCCGGTCCTGCTGATGGTGGCCGGAATCATCGGCGGACCGCTGGTGGAATGGGCCTGTTCGATCGGGGCCCGGGGTCCGGCACGGCGCTACGGGCAGGACGCGGAGCGGCGGCTGCGGCAGGCCGCGGCCGGCTGCGGGCGGGCCCGGGTACTGGAGCCGGTGGCGGCCGAGCTGCTGCGCTACCGGGAGGTGCGCGAGCAGTACGCGACGGTGGCGAAGTTGTCCACAAGCCGTCAGTAGTCCACAGGCTCCAGCGGGTTCCGGCGGCCCGGGCCAGCATGGTCGTACCTCGTGCGGATGGTCCGGACGGGTACGGAACGCGGGTCGGGGCGGTGCGTGGTCGAGCGCGCCGCCGGGCCCCGGAAGGGCGGCCGGGATGAACGACACCCAGGTGACGCTGGTGGGCTACGTGGCGACGCAGATCGACTACAAGGACACGGCGAGCGGACCGGCGGCCCGGTTCCGCTTCGCGGTCACCCCGAGGTACTACGACCGGAAGAAGGAGACCTGGGCGGACGCGCCCACGAGCTTCTACACGGTGTGGGCCCGGCGGGGCCTCGCCGTGAACCTCGCCGGATCCGTCTCCGTCGGTGAACCGCTCGTGGTCCACGGAAGGCTGCGGGTGCGGGAGGACCCGCCCGACGGGGAGGGCAACCGGTGGTTCTCGGCGAACATCGACGCGACGGCCATCGGGCACGACCTGAACCGCGGCACGGCCGCCTTCCGGCGGGTGGTCAGGACGGACGTGCCGCTGATGGGCACTCAGAAGGCGGCGGTGGTCTGAGTGTTCGAGGAGGCTAGGATTCCCCGGTACTCACGGGCACCTGGGCCTTCGGCCCGAAGGGGAAGACTGTGTCGATTGCCGTTCCCGCACCCTCCGTTCCTGTCGCCGTCGTTGGCGTTGCCCCTGTCGGCGCTCCGGGCGGTGTTCCCGTTCCCGCTGCCGGTCAGGCCTGCGGCGCACCGGCGACGCGCACCACGGTCGCCGCGGCCATACGGGGCTCCGTACGGCGGCCGATCGCGCTGGCCCTGCTCGCCGCCGCGCTGGCCGGGGCCCCGGGTGCGGTGGCGGCCGCCGACGCCGGCCCGGCCGCGCCCCGGACGCCGGAGGGAGCGAGCGCCGTCCTGGACGGGCTGAAGACCTACGGACAGGCCGTCCTGCACGGCACGGACGGAACCGTGCGGCAGATCCCGGCCGGGCTGTACGAGATGCGGGTCGACGGCGGCGGCATGCTCCAGACGTACGGAGTCGGCGTCACGGGCGACGCGCAGCCCCAGGCCCGGTTCACGGAGGCCGGATGGACCGGCACGCCGCTCGCCGCGAACGGCGAGGCGGGCCGGATCCGCTGGGTGCTGGAGCACTCCTACCCCCAGCTGAACGATCTGGCCGGGCTCGCCAAGGCGGCCGGAGCGGTGGCGCTCACCGCGGAGAGCGCCGCGGCCGGGACCCAGGTGGCCATCTGGCGGCTGGCCGAGGGCGTACGGGTGGAGGCCGTCGACCCGGAGGCGGAGAAGCTGGCCGACTACCTCCAGCGGGAGTCGCGGCGGCTGCCCGAACCGCCGGCGTCGCTCGCGGTGGATCCCGGTGAGGTGTCGGGGCCACTGGGCACCCGGATCGGGCCGGTCACCGTGCGGACGGGCGCGCAGAGCGTGAGCGTGACCCCGGACGCGGCGGCCCTGGCCATGGGGGTGCGCGTGGTGGACGCCCGGGGGCTGCCGGTCACCTCCGCCGTCAACGGCGCGAAGCTGTTCTTCGAGGTGCCGCAGGGGACCCCGGACGGCAGCGCCGAGGTCATCCTCCGCGGGTCCACCCGGGTGCCGGTCGGCCGGGTCTTCACCAGCGGGGTCCCGGCGCAGGTCCAGATCGTGGCCGGCTCCAGCCAGTCCGCCACGGTGGCCACGGCGACGGCGCAGTGGCCGTTGCTCCCCGCCGCCCAGCCGGTCGACGCAGTGGCGCAGAGCGGGGCGACGGCCGCGCTGGGGACCCTGGGCACGCTGTCGGAGTCTGCTGCGACCTCGGATGCGGACACCTCGGAGGAACGGCTCGCCGCCAGCGGCAGCTCGGCGGCCACCCCGGTGATCGCCTCCCTGGCGGTGGGCCTGGTCGTCCTGGGCGGCCTGGTCGTCCTCCTCCTGCGCAAGCGCCCCCTGGAGGACGGACCCGGCCCGCAGCGGTCGGCGGATCCGGAGTAGGGCACGAGCACGGACCCGGGCTCCTGCCCGGGGCCTGGTTCGGATCCGGGGGTTCGGGTAGAGGCAAGGGATGTCTGATCAAGAGCTGACCTGGCGGGGCGCGGTCGCACGAGGGGACCGCTGGCTGTTCGACGTGGTGGCCCGGCGGCACTGGCCGGGGGCCGACCGGGTGCTGCCGCGGCTCGGGCGGGCCGCGAACCACGGGCTGCTCTGGGGCGGCGCCGCCGTCGGGATCGCCGTCCTCGGTTCGGCCGGGGCCCGCAAGGCGGCCGTGCGCGGGGCCGCGTCGCTGGCGCTGGCCTCCGCGACCATCAACACCGTCGGCAAGTGGTCCGTACGCAGGCCCCGCCCGGTGCTGGACGGGGTGCCCGCCACGCGGCAGCTCGCCACGCAGCCGCGTACCACCTCGTTCCCCTCGGGGCACGCCGCGTCCGCGTTCGCCTTCACCGCCGGAGTGGCGCTGGAGTCCCCGCTCTGGGGCGCCGTACTGGCCCCGGTCGCCGCCTCCGTGGCGTTCTCACGGGTCTACACCGGCGTCCACTACCCCTCGGATGTGGCCGCGGGCGCCGCGCTGGGGGTGGCGGCCGGGTTCGTCGTCCGCCGGCTCACCCGGGACGCCGAGGTGGCCCGGATCGTGCCCGGCGACGAGCGGGCAGCCGTGGGGGCGCCCGCGCTGCCCGACGGGTCCGGGCTCACGGTGGTGGTCAACACCGGGTCGGGCACGGCCGCCACGACGGGGCTCGACGTACTGCTGCGGGAGCGGCTGCCGAAGGCCGAGCTCGTCGAGTGCCAGGGGCCGGAACTCACCGAGGAGCTGGCCGCGGCCGCCGAGCGGGCCACCGTGCTCGGCGTGTGCGGCGGCGACGGCACCATAAACGCCGCCGCCACCGCCGCACTGCGCGCCGGGATCCCCCTGGCGGTGTTCCCGGGCGGCACGCTCAACCACTTCGCGCTCGACCTCGGCCTCGCCGGGATCGAGGACACCTGCCGGGCCGTGGCGGCCGGCCACGCCGTCCACATCGGCGTCGGCCGCTTCACCCCGGGCCCCGGCCCGGACCCCGAGGACACCAGGGCCGGGTACTTCCTGAACAACTTCAGCATCGGGGCCTACCCCGAGCTGCTCGGCACCCGGCTCCGCTGGGCCCCCCGGATCGGCGGCGGCCCCGCCGCGCTCCTGGCGGCCTGGCGGGTGCTGCGCGCGGAGCGACCGGTACGGCTCAAGCTCGCCGGGAAGCCGCGCAGCGTCTGGCTGCTCTTCGCGGGCAACGGCACCTACCAGGGCACCGGCCCGGCGCCCCGCTACCGCAAGAGCCTGGGCGAGGGCCTCCTCGACGTCCGGCTCGTCCACGGCGGCGGCCGCCCCGGCCCCCGCCTCCTCGCCGCCGCCTTCGCGGGCCCGCTGACCCGTTCCCCGGTCCACGTGGCCACCCGGCTGCGCAGCCTGCGCGTGAGCGACATCCCGGCCGGCACCCCGCTCGCCTACGACGGCGAGTACGCCCGGGCCCCCGAGGCCCTGGTCCTCGAAGAGATCCCGGACGCCCTCACCGTCTACCGCCCGCGCTGAGGCGCGCCACCCCGGCCCGGCCACCCCCGCCGGAACCGCCGCCCCGCCCCGCCCCGGCGGGCGGGCGTCACGGACTCGGCGGCACGGCGGGCGGGGAGGGCGGGCCCGTCACCGGAGCGGCGTCCACGCCCAGATCGGTCCGCATCACGCCGCGCATGACGTCGGCGCGCGTCGTGAGCTCGGTGAGACGGGTGTGGATCTCCTCGAAGGAGCCGTCCGGGTGCGGGGAGCCCTCCGCCAGCCGCATCGTGCGGGCGTAGGCCCCCGCCATGCCCCGCGTCATGATGTCCAGCTGGGCGAGTACGGCCTCGGAGGCGATCATCTGGGCCTCCGCGAAGACGGTGTGATGGACGTTGCGGACCTCCTCCAGCACGGCCCGCTCCTCCGGGGTGACCTGCGACCTGTGGACGAGCCACAGGAAGGACATGAGGCCGATCCGGTAGCGCCGGTACGCGGCGTTCGCCGCCGCGTAGCACTCGCGCCGCCGGGCCAGCTCCGCCAGCTCCTGTTCCCGCAGCCACCGCGTGCGCTCCACCTGCTGCTCCCGATCGAACTGCGCCGCCTGCACCCGCGCCAGCATCCGCTGCGAAAGCACCGTCGCCAGCAAAGTTCCGGCCACGCCGACCACGGCGGCCCCGAGCGCGATCAGTCCGCTGTCCATACGTCCCCACGTCCCCCACCTCGGCCGCAGCCCCCGGCCGCGCCCCCGTCGATGGCATCCTGCCGTGCGGCACAAGGCCTCGGGGCGGTTTCACCGACCTCGGTCGGGTGGTCTCGGGGCCGAACGGGTTTCCCCCGAGGGATGGACGTCAGGCAAGATGGGGTGTTACTGGCCACCGGAACCCGGAAAACCGCCCCCCACCTGCGGCGGAACCGTGAGCGGGGGGCCGTCTCAAGCCGCCTGGGCCGTCTGTGGGCCGTCGTCTGCCTCACCGGGCCCCTTGAGGACGCTGTCGACCGCCTTCCGGGTCCGCCCCTCGCTGCTCGGCATGAGGTGCGTGTAGACCTTCAGGGTGAACCCGGGGTCGCTGTGCCCGAGGTAGGTGCTGAGCGCCTTGATGCTCTCCCCGGCGTCCAGGAGGACCGAGGCGTAGAAGTGCCTCAGGGCGTGCATCCCGTGCTCGCGCGCCGATGCGTACCGCTTGCCCTTCTCCGGCTCGGGGATGATGCCGGCGGCCGCGAGGGCGGGCTTCCAGGTCTGGTCGTTGAATGCGCTCCGCCACACCGCGTTGCCCGTCGTGCTCGTGAACAGGAGCGTCTTGGTCAACGGGGGCCCATCCGGCGTCAGCCACGGCAGGGTGACCTTGGCCGGAGGGAAACGGCGCATGTGCTCCGTGAGTGCGTGCGCGACGGTCTTGGGCAGGGGAACGTCACGGACCTTCCCGCGCTTCGGCGGAGCGAAGACGAGCGTCCCGTGTACACGCTTGACCTGGAAGCCGACATGCAGCCAGCCCGTGAGGAAGCCGACTTCGTCAACGGGCAGCCCGAAGATCTCGCCCTGCCGCAGCCCGCAGCCGCTCCCGAGGTCGGCCATTGCGCGGTAGCGCGCCGGCAGTCCGGCTCGCACCCCGAAGAGTTGCTCCGTCGTCCAGGGCTTGACCCGGGAGGGCACTGCCTGAGGCGACTTGACCGACGTGGCTCGGCACGGGTTCTGCCGGAGGATCCCGTCGTCCACCGCCGCGTTCAGGACCGAGGACGCATTCTCGAAGATCGCCCGCCGGTAGTTCGCGGACAGGGATGCCGCGGCCAACTCGCCGAGCCAGTCGCGAATGTGCGCAGGCTGGAAGGATCCGAGCGGGCGGGAGCCGATGTGGGGGTACGCGTGTAGGCGGAGCCGCGACTCGACCGCCGTACGGCTGACCTCGTCCGAGGTCAGCTTGGACACCCACTTCTCGGCAAACTGCTTGAACGTGATGCGGCCGGCACGCGGGTCGACGTACTGGCCGCGAGCCATGTCCGCCTCGACCTGGGCGAGCCACTGGTCCGCGAGGCGCTTCTCGCGGTCGCGGAAGGACTTGCTCTTCTCAGTGCCGTCGGGGCCGATGTACCGGGCGCGGTAGCGCAGGCCGGTGCCGTACCGGTCGGTCTTGATGCGGACGGGCTTGCCGTTGGCGTCGGGCTCGGTCTTGTACCAGCGGTCTTGGATGTGGCCTGCCACGTGGTGTGCCTTTCCGGGCGTACGAAGAGAGGGCGGGCCCGGTTGGGCCCGCCCTCGGCGGTTGTGGTGGGGCTCAGGCGGCCTGGCTGAGGTCCGCCCGCTTCTGTTCAGCGATCCACGCGTAGACCTCGGCGGGGTCGTACCGAACGTGCTTGCCGATCCGGAACCCGGGTGGCCCGGTGCGCTTCTTGCGCCATTGGTAGACGGTCTCCAGCGGAACGTCGAAGAGTTCGGCGATGTCGTCGGGGGTGAGGTAGCGGTCGGGGAGTCCGCCGCGCAGCGTGGCGCGGGGGTCGTGTTGATCGGCCACGGTGCTCTCCAGCGGGGTCCGTGTGTGTCCGAGGTGGGGATTTCTGCGTCACCGCGTCAGCTGTGTCACTTACCGGTCTGACCTGCGGCTTTCGGTGACGTAGCGGGTGTTCTGTGTGTCACCGGGCTGCGTCATCGTCACCGGGGTGACGCAGCCCGGTGACGTGGGTGACGCGTGATGACGCAGCCGTTGGTCGTCTGCGTCACCGGCCTACCGGCAGGTCACGGGCCGTTTGGAGGCAAGCAATGACGTAGGTGACGCAGCATCTCTTCTCTTAGGAAAAAAGAGGGGTTGCTGTTGTGTTGCGGTGCGTCTTCGAGCGTGAAGAAGGAGCCGCTGCGCGGCACGTCTCCTGCAGCGGCGGCAAGCCGCCGGAACAACAAGAGGAGCACGCACCGGCCGGGGGACGGGTGCTCCTCTTGCCTGTACCCAGCCGGTCGCGGCGGCGCGGGTTAGAACGCTGCCTCCTGCTGGCCGGGCGGTGGGGCTGCCGGGCGGGTCATCTCGATGTAGCGGGCGGTTTTGGTGCGGCCCCAGTCGACGAGGACGCCGCGGGCGGCAAGGGTGGGCTGGAGGCGCTTGAGGCGATCGGAGAAGACCTTGCCGGTAGTGGGCCAGCCCTTGGGCAACGTGCGGAAGTCGTCTCCGGTGTAGAGCTGGGTGAGAGCGTGCAGCCACTCGGTGGAGGTCATCTTGACTTCGGTGCCCGGTTCGAGGCCGGCGGCGTGCTTGAGGACGGTCTGTGCGAGGAGGTCGCCTTCGATGACGTCGTCGTTGAGTTCGTCCAGGGCGGCCCGGTAGGCGCTCAGCGCTCCTAGGCCGGTGGCCGTGTCGAGCTGGGCGCACAGGTGGGCGAAGTCGGCCATGCGCAGGTCGGCGGGGATGTCGGCCTGCGTGGCACGGACCTGGACGGTGAGGTCGAGGAAGGAGCCGAGGATGACCGGCAGGACCTCCGTGTACTCCGCCCACAGCTCCGCTTCGGTCCGTCGTACCCGGGGCCGTTCCAGGCGCAGGGGAAGGAGCCGTTCGGCGAGGTCGGGGCGGATGACGCCCACGTCGATGCCGGTCAGCAGCAGCGGGCGGCGGTAGCGGGAGAGGTAGACATCCCCGTCACTGAACAGAGCGCGCTTGACGCTCTCGGCCCCAGTAACGATGCAGCACATCAGGTCCGACAGGTCCGGCGGCAAGTGCGAGAGGTTGTCCAGCGCGGTGACCCAACCGGCGGCCACGGCCGTGATCAGGTTCTCCTCGTCCTTTGGCGCCCGACGCAGGTCACCCTTCATGCCCTCGATGATCCGCACCAGCATCCGCCCGCCGGTCGACTTGCCAGCGCCCTGGGGGCCAGTGAGGAACGGTGCGGGGACGGGTACGGACGGCTCCAGGCAGCCGATCACCCAGGCGATGGCCAGGCACTCGCTCTCGGCGCTGGCGTAGTTGCACAACCTGAGCAGCCGGTCGATGCCCTTGCCCTCGGTGTTCTTCTCGGGGAGGGGGAGTTCTCCGGTGAGCTGAGTGCGCCTCCAGGAGACCTCGCGCGGGTCGGGGATCAGGATGTCCCAGCCGGTGGGGTGGATGCGGACGGACTGGCCGTCGTCGCGGCCCAGGTCGAGCCAGGTCGCGCCGTCGAATCCCGGGGCGACCCGGATGTGGGTGGCCTGTACGTCCTGGCTGAGGGCGAGCGCTTCGATCAAGTCCAACGCCTCCTTCAACGCGGTGCCGTTGAACACGCCGAACCCGTCCCGGAAGAGACCGACCATGAGTTCCTGGCGGTGGCTGCCTGTCGTGCCCTGGGAGCGGATGGGGCGGGCTACGGGGTGGCCGTTCTTCTGCGCGTAGACGGTGCCTTCGGGGGTGCGGAAGTACCGGAAGTGGTCCTGCGCGTAGTCGGTGATGATCTGCCGGGCCGGGTTCTTCTCGTCCTCGGGCACGGTCACATCCCCAATGCGGTGCGGGCGTTGGTCCAGGCGACCTCGCAGTGCCGGGCAGATTCGCCCTTGCCCTGCGCGGCCGTGAACAGGCGCGCGGTGTGGGTCTCGGTCAGGCAGCCGCACCGGCCATGGGCCGACAGCACGGCGAGGAACGTGCGGTACACGGTCGTGTGGATGGCCTCGCGGGCCCCGGTGATGCGCTGTACGGCCATGGCGATGCCCCGTTCCAGGTAGGCGGGCGAGCGGTGCGGGCAGTGCCCGCCTCCTGCCGGCACTGCCGCGATGACGGGGCGGGTCTGCCGGACGGCGGGTTCCTTTACCACGAGCGCGCGTACGACGTTCGGCAGGGTGGCCATCGTTCCGGCGCCGGGGCCTCGCCAGCGGACGTAGGACATCGTGGACTTCACGTCTACCTCGGGGCGGACCCCGTTCTTCGACTGCATGGCGCCCCGGTAGATCCAGTGCTCGCCCCGCGTCGTCGGCACGACCGTGGTGGCGGGAAGGGTCTGGCGTGCCCAGGCGACGGCTTCGGCGTCGTCCAGGTCCACCACGGTCAGACCGGCACCGCCCGGGTGGTAGGCGACCGCTCCGGCCTGACGCCATGCGCGGTTCCAGGCCGGGCCGGTCAGGATGTCGGGGTCGGTGGTGGCGGCGCCCCAGGCGTGGCAGGGGGCCGGGCACTGGCAGGGGCCGGCGGCCTTCATGTGGGGCCGGTCCCCGCACGCCGAGTGGATGCAAGCCGGACAGTTTCCGAACGGCTCCTTGCCCTGCCTCAGGGGCAGGACGGGCAGGCCGATCCCGGCGAGCCAAAGCGCGGTCCGCAGGTGCCCGGTAGCGGCGCTCACGCGGCCACCGCCCCGGACAAGGTGCGGGCGAGGAAGGCGCGGCCGATCCACTCGGAGTAGGCGGGCGGGATGGCCTCGGTGAGTTCTTCGTGGACGTCGGTCCAGTCGATGCCCATGGCCTGCTGCATCTCGGGGACGGTGGCCTTGCCGCCGCCCTTGCCGTAGGCGGCGACGTACGGCCCGTCGTGGTACTTGCCGTGACGCCACCCGCGTACCCGGCCTCGGTGCTTTAGGTGCGTGGGCTTGGGGGTGCTCCAGCCTCCGAGTTCGAAGTTGCGGTGACGCAGGACGCCGAGGCCGAACATCTCGCCGCACAGGGTGATGTCCTTGCGGACGTCGGCCTTGCCGTCGGGCTGCTCGATCACGTACGGCAGTTCGGACGCGTCCAGGAGCTTGCGGGTGGGGGCGACGAGGTCGACGTGCCGGCCGCCCCAGCCGCGGGACTTGTTGGTGCCCACGGTCAGCGCGCACCGCTTCTGGCAGGGCGGGGAGGCATGGACGGCGGTGTAGCGGCGGATCTCGCCCGAGGCGATGAGTTTGGCGAGGACGGTGAGGGCGTTGCCCTGGATGAAGGTGAAGGGGTAGTTCGGACGGGGGCGGATATCGACGCCTTCGACGGCGAATCCGGCCCGTTCGTAGCCCCGGCCCGCGCCGCCGGCGCAGGAGTACAGGTCCAGCAGTAAGGGCCGGGGGCCGGTGTGGTCTCGCCGGATGTCGGTGGGTTGGGTCATGCTGGGTTCCTCCACAGGTCTGTTGATGGGTTGTGGATGAGGGCGGCCCCGCTTCATTGGCGTGAGAGGGGGCCGCCTTCGTTGTGTCTGTCGGGGCTCAGGTGCGGATCTGCCTGCGGACCTCGGCGACGAGGCGGAGGATTTCGTGCGCCATGTCGGTGATGGCCTGGAGCTGCTCTTCGACCTCCTCCGGGCCGGTGAAGGAGAAGGAGGGTTCGCGGTCGGGTCTGGGGTTGGTGAAGGAGAACGACACGGAAGGTTCCTGTCAGAGGGCGGCGGAGATGACGGTGATGACCAGGGCGGCGGCGCCGCCGATGACCAGGGCGGCGGTGGCGGAGGCCCACAGGGGGCGGCCCATGTCCGCGGTGTTGCGGAGGTCGGCGAGGGTGTCGCTGAGGCGGGCGTGCAGGGTGGCGAGCGGGCCAAGGGAGACGTACCAGCGGCCGAGGCGGTCTATCTCGCCGGCGTGCTCCCCGTCGGGGAAGTGACCGCCGTGCAGGGCCTTGCGGTGGCCTTCGGCCTCGGCGGCGAGGTCTTCGAGGTGAAAGGCCGTCGGGGACGTGGTCAGGCAGACGGAGCAGCGGTACCGGTAGCGGCGCACGGGTCTTGGTCTCCTGATGGTCGGAGTTGAGGCAGGGCAGGACAATGCGGCGCCCCGCCCGGAAGGGGTTCCGAGCGGGGCGTGGGGCTGAGCTGAGACGGGTGTCGGCAGGCCTGCCGGATGCCGCCGGTCAGATGTTCATGTGGTGGGCGCGCCGGATGGCGGTCTCCCACACGCTGCGGACCTGCGCTCCGGTGTGGGAGTCGTTCCAGGCCGGGATCGCCTCCCACCCCTTGCCGTGCTGCTGGCGGGCTTCGTCCAGGAGGAGGTTGCCCGCGTCGCGGTAGGCGTCGTTGCGGGCGCCGGCCGCTGCGCGCAGGGCGCCGATGGAGCAGCGGGCGCCTTCGGGGTGGATGAGCCTGCCCTTGGCCCAGCCGTGGTCGTCGAGGAAGGCCAGAGCGTCGGTGAGGGTCTTCTCGACGGCACCGGGCCGATGTACCGGCGGGGCGGCCAGGACGAAGGAGACCGGGGCCGGAGCGGCGGGGGCCGCCTGGGCGACGGGTTCCGGCGCGGGGTCAAGCAGCGCGAAGGCCTTCGCGTACAGGTCGGGGTCGATGTGGGTGAAGTCGGTATCGGTGCAGGTGTTCATGCTGCTGACCTCCACAGTCCGTTCTCGTTGGTGACTTCGTCCCGCTTCTTCAGCTCGGTCAGGCGGGGCTTGATGTGGTTCACGGGCGTGCCCAGCTTTCGGGCGATGGTCTCCACGGTCATGGGCATGTTCCCGTTCCGAAGGAGTGCGAGGATGCGCGGCTTGATCGGCTCCAGTCCTTCCGAGCCCGCAGGGCTTGCAGGGCCGGTGGAGCCCTGTTGGGGGCGCTGCTGGGGCTGCGCGGTCGGTCCCTGCTGTGTCCTGTGCAGGAGGTCGGTGAGGCTGCCGACGAGGTTCTTGCCGCGCTGGTCGACGAGCGGGGTCTGCGCGATCACCTCGCGATGACGCCAGGCTTCGCAGTCCTCGACGGCGACGGGGGTCAGGCCGGCGGCGAGGGCCACGGGCGCGACGTCCAGGTGCAGGGAGCGGAACTGGACGGCCTGGCTTCCGGGGGTGAGGAGGTAGCCGAGCCCGAACGTGCCGTCCTCCGGCCGGGCGGACGCTGTGGTGTCCAGGCCGCTCATGTCCCGGTCGGCGACCTTCTGGGCCTGGCCGGGCCAGGAGTCGGGGATCATCGACAGGTCGATGCCCTCCGCGCCCTGGACCGCGTTCGCGCCGACCAAAGAACCCTGGCCCTTCGCGCAGCGCAGGAACACGGCGCCGCCGCCGATCAGGAGCTGGGAGCGGATGATCGAGGAGTTGCCGAGGTCTTCGGCGAGCGGGGTCTGGGTGGCCAGGACCACGCCGATGCCCCGCTTCAGGGCCCGGCGGGTGAGCTGCTCGACGATCGCTTTGGCCTCCGCGTGGTACGGGGAGGAGACCGACAGCAGCATGTGGGCTTCGTCGATGATGAACGTGATCAGCGGGTCGGTGAAGGGGAAGGACGGGGAGCGGTAGCGGGCCTCGCGGTCGAGCATCATCGCGTAGGCCAGGCGCAGAGCGCCCATCGCCTCGTCCAGCCCGTCGCCGCAGTACGCGGTCAGACTGGCTCCGGCGATGGTGCCGGCCTGCGGGGAGGCCAGGATCACCGCGATGCGGGACTTGAGGGCGGAGAGCAGGATCTGCTCCAGGACTCCGGACTTCCCGGAGCGGGACCCGCCGACGAGGTACAGGTGGCGGGCGCCGGAGCCGGGCTGCGCGAGGGGGACCAGGGCGGCGTTGGCGTCGATGTAGGTGCCCAGGCGGACGTATCCGCGCGAGTCCATGGCCAGCTCGTCCACCACGTCGGAGAGCATCGTGCCGTGCATCAGCGCGTGCTCCTTCATCACGCGCACCCCCATCTGCGAGGGCCTGTCGGCGGGAGCTAGAGCGACCTGGATCGTCTCCAGGTTCAGGTTCCCCGCGAGGTCCTGCAGGTTGACGGTCCCGATTGCCTTGCGGTCGCGGGTGGCGATCCCTTCCCAGTCCAGCGGGCCGTCGTAGCGGGTCAGGGTCAGGGTGGTGCCGGGCATCGCGCCGTCCGGGATCGCGACGTACGTGGCCCACACCTGCTCGGGCGTCGTCGGGGCGCCGGCCGCGATCTCCGGCTGCGCCGCCGCCTTCATGAGGTGCACAAGGACGGGCAGCGCGTTGGGCGCGTAGTGCTTGGGGTCACCCATCTCCACCTGCGAGATGGGAACCCCGTAGACGGAGGCGATGTCGGCCGCCTTCACCCGGACCTGCTGCCCCTGGGGCAGCGTGATGACCCCGGTGAAGGCAACGTGGTCGTCCCCGACGTCGAGACTGAGCTGTGCGAGCTCGGCGCCGGCCTGGATGAGTTTGCGGCCCTCGGTCTGGGTCGGACCGGAGATGAACTCCTTCCAGTAGGCAGTGATGATCTGCGCCTGCGAACTCTGCCCCGCCGAGGTCGTCGTGGCGGGGAGCGCGGAGAGCTGGCCGGCGGTGTTGCGGTGGTGGGCCAGGGCGGCTGCTCCGGCCGGGACGGCGAGCCCGAGGGCGAACAGCGGGTTCATGCCCGCGGCGAGGACTTGGTGGGCGGCGATGCCGCAGCCGGTGCCGGTGAACCCGCACGCGATCAGGGAACGCAGAGCGGGAGCGGAGGTGTTGATGGCCCAGGCTCCCGCTCCGGCCGCTGCGGCGGCGAGTGCGGACCAGGGGCCGGCGGCGGCTGCTGCCAGCGCGAGGGCGGCGGGCGCGTACTGGATGAACTGTGCTCGGGTCGGCCCCATGGTCCGGTTCTCCTTACTGCTGGGCGTAGAAGGTCGCTTCGGCCATCTCGACGGGGGAGGTGTCCACGGCGTCCGCGATGCCTCCGTGGTCGGACTCGACGGTGGTCTTCGCGTCGTCGGCGGCCGCGGCCGCGCTGTCGGCCGCGGAGTTGTACTCGCCGGCCGCTTCCTTGGCGCCGGTCATGGTCAGGGCGGCGTCCGCGAACTCGGCGGTGGTCGCGTCGTCGACGGCGAGTGCCTTCATCGTTTCGGAGGCGTCCTGCATCTGTTCCGCGGTCTCGTCGACGTCGGCGGCGAGCTTGGTGACGGTCTCGCCGTGGACGTGGACCTGGTGGGTGAGCCAGGCGAGCTTGGTACGCAGCAGCGCGTAGGTGGCGGCGTCCTTGAGGGATTCGGTGGCAGACATGCGGTCTCCTATCGGGCGTTGTAGAAGTCGCGCTCGGCGGGCTTGGTCAGCGGGGAGTCGGCGACCGCGCGGAAGATGCCGCCGTGGCGGACCTCGGCGTTCTGGGAGGCGGTCCGGCAGGCTTCCTCGCCGCCCTGGATCTGGTCGTGGAACTTCTTGGCGGCGGCGGCCTGGAGGTCGAGCTGCTCCTTGAGGTGCTCGCACTTGCCGATGAGGTTCGCGCCGACTCCCTTCTCGGTGATCTCGGCGATCAGCACGTCGCAGTCCGCGGCGAGCTCCGTGGACTCGTCCACGAGCTCCAGGGCGGACTCCGCGCTGGACTGGCACAGGGTGGCGGCGCCTTCGGCGAGGTCGATGACCTGGGTGAGGTTGATGACCTCGCCGCTGCTGTAGGTGCGGGACTTTCCCGCGGCGGTGGTGACGTGGACGCCCTTGGTGTCGACGGTCGCGGTGTGCGGGGTGGGCGGGTTGGGCTGCATCGCGGGGTCCTTCCGGATGTGGTCGGGGAGCGTGACGGTCGGAGGCGGCGGCACGGTGCCGGGCGGCGGGATCGTCGGACCCGGCGCGGACGTCGGAGGAGCGGACGGCGGCGGCGGTGCCGGGGGCGTGGTCGGCTTCGGCGGCGTAGTGGCTGTGCTGGGCTTCGGCGGCGGGGCCGTCGCCGTCGGGGGCGTGGTGGGCTTCGGCGGGATGGTGGCCCCCGACAGGGGCCCAAAGGATCCCGAAGGAGCCGCACCGGAAGACGAACCGGAAGGAGTGGGTTTCGGCTTCTTCAGGTAGGCGGAGCGCCACCCGTCGCGCAGACCCCCGGCCCAGTGGGCTCCCGCGAGGAGCCCGTAATGCGTTTTCGCCGCCGCGTTGTAGGAGGCGTTTCGGAAGGTGTCCGGCGCCTTGGTCGGCTCCCATTTGGATTTCGACTTCGGCGAGGGTTTCTTGATTCCCGCCTTCTCGTATTTGTCGTGCGTGTTGTCGACGCCCACGAGGTACGTGATGGCGAGGAGTATGAGGAGTTCCACGAGCCTCCCTCGGTGACACTGCGTAGCTGTGAGCGGTTACCGGTTACCGGTTACAGCCCCTGTGGACGCCGGTTCGGGGCCCCTGGGTCGGGGTCGAGGTGGTGTCTGGGGCCTGTAACCGGTAACCGGTAACCGTGCGGCTGGTTGCCTAGCGTGACGTTCCGACGTTGCTGACGGTGGTGTTCGCGGTGTTGAAGACCGATTCGAGGGTGCCTCGGATCTCGTCGCTGAACGGCGTGTACGGCAGGAAGATCCCGGAGACGATCAGCATCACGCAGATCGCCATCTGCTTTCCCTTGGTCTTCTTGAAGGTGAAGAAGAGGGCCCAGCAGAACAGTGCGAGAGCGAAGAACTGGAGCGTCATTTCATGCACCCTTCTCGAAGGTGAATCCCTTGTTGTTCGCGGAGACGGCAGCGCTGGAACCGGAGGAAGCGGCGGACACGGAGAGCTTCTTGTAGGCGAAGAGGCCACCGCCGCCGACGAGGGCAACCCACAGCCAGGGGCTGGAGGTGATGTCGCCGCCGGACTCGGTGGTGGCCTCCTGCTTCTTGGGGGCCGCACCGCTGAGGGTCGGGGCGGCGCACGAGGCGATCCTTGAGACGTCGTAGGAGGAGGCCTTGGCTACCGCTGCCGCCCGGATCTTCATGCACTCCAGGTAGACGGTCATCTCCCGCTCGTAGAGCGTCTTCGCCGCCGCTTCCTCGGCCTGGGCCCGCTGCTTGTCGGCCTCGACCTCGACCAGGGCGTTCGTGGCCTTCTCCCGGGCACGGGCACTGTCCTGGGCGGCCTGGTCGCTCTGCATGCTGGTGACGGCCACGACCGTGCCGCACACGGCGAGGACGGCGATCGTGCCGCACACGGCGAGCGCGGCGGTGTTGCGGCGGACCCCGCCGAGCTTGACGGAGAACTTGGACGACGTGCTGGGCTTCTCAGCGGTCTCGGGGTTCATGCGGGTGAACTCCTCGTCCCAGTCGATTGCTGACACGGTGGTTCCTCCTTCCAGTGCTGTGTGGGTGTGGTCGGTGAAGCCCGCCCCCGGTAAGCCGGGGGCGGTTCAGGCGGCGTGCTGTTCATCGGGGTAGGCGCAGGGGACGCACATGCCGAGCGATGCCGGGATGACGTATCCGGCGTCACGCGAGCAGGCGGGGCAGGTCCGGCGGGCCGTGTTCGCCTTCGCCAGAGCGGCGGCCTTGGCCGGTGTCATCGGGCGGACCGGGCGGGCCAGCTCTATCCGGTAGAGGAAGGCGACTAGCGGGCCGCGCCGGTAGCGGGGGCGCTCCACCTGAGCGACGACGTCCTGCCCGCCGGGCCGGAGGCCGGCGGCGCGGAGCTGGCGGCGGGTGGCCAGGCCGTCCGGGGCCAGGCGCCAGGAGTAGATGGGCAGGGTCGCTGCCGCACTGAGCGGGGTCGGCCTCACGACGTGGCCACTTCAAGAGCCTGGACGGTGGGGCTGTTCGCGTCGCGCAGTTCCTGGTAGCGGCCGGAGGCCCAGCCGACGGACCAGCCAGTCAGCTCCGCGGCCACCCGCACGGGGAATCCCGCGTCGAACGCGGCCCGAACGGTGGCGAGGGCCTGGCCTTCCTTCAGCTTCTCGGCCGGGGGTCCGGCGGCGAGGAGAGCGGCACGTTCACGCTGGACCCGCTCCTGTTCACGGAGCTGTTCACGGCGTTCACGCTCAGCCCGGTCTCGGGCCTCCGCCTCGCGCTTCTGCGCAGCCCTGCGTTCAAGCTGTTCACGCTCGATCCGCTGCTGTTCACGCTCGTGTTCACGACGTTCACGGGCCTCGCGCTCCACCCGCTCGGCAGCTTCGGCCTGCGCCAGGTTCTCGCGGCGGATCTGGTCCTGCCGGTCGGCTTCCTCGCGGACCAACCGGGCTTCGTGTTCACGCTGTTCACGGGCGATCGCGGCTTCGTGCTCGCGCTGTTCACGCTCGGCCCGCAGCCGGTTCTCCTCCCGCTCCGCCGCGGCCCGGTCCCGGGCATCCTGCTCCGCCCGCTTGCGGGCTTCCACGGCGAGGACGGCGGCGGTCAGGGCCCGCCGGTAGGCGAGCCCTGCCTCCGCGGTGACGATAAGGAGGAGGGGTGCGACGGAGTGGACGGCGACCCCGACCATGTCCCCGGCCAGCGCGGATACGCCGATGTTCAGGGCGAGGGTCATGGTGCCGGTCATCCACCGCAGCGCGACGGGCCAGGCGCCGCCGTGCCCGCCGAGACGGGCCAGGACGGAGTCGAGGCGGACCACGATGACCACGGCCGCATCCACGACGAGCGGCAGGATCGGTGCCGTCCACCGCCACTCGGGCTGGGTGTGTGCGGCCATGAGCGGGGTGACAGTGAGGACGGAGTAGAGCATCGCTCCACCGACGATCAGCCACGTCCCGAACGAGAGCGCGCGCTCGGATGAACGGATCTGAACGCTGTTCACGATGCGGCCCCCACCCATGAACGCGCATCGTCGACCGTGGGGATCCTGGTGTAGCCGACCAGCTTCAGGCGTGCGCCGGCGTGGTCGACCTCCGTCTCCAGCCGGTGCGTACGGCCACCGTTCTGAACATCGTGGCTCACGCTCTCGGGGGCGATATCGAGAGCTTCGCGCCATGACTCGAAGGCGGCGAGGTCGTCGTGGAAGGCGAGCTCCAGTCGATCCGGCCAGATCGTGGTCACCCGTACGCAGGGGGCCGGCAGGTGAGGGAACTCGGCGGCGAAGATGCGCAGGACCCTCAGGGGTGCGTCCAGCGAGGCGAGGGTGGCGTTCATGCGGCACCGCCCGGCATGCTCGCGGCGGCGGCCTGGTTGGTCAGCGTCCGCCGCACGGTCAGCGCCTTGCGGCGGGCCCGGCGGATCCGCCGCTCGTCCAGCTCGGAAGGTGTACGGTCCAGCACGGCGATCTCCGCGTCGAGCAGGTCGACCTCCGCCAGGATCAGCGGCAACTCGAACTCGATCGAATCCAGCTCCGCGTCCGACGGCTCCAAGCCATCCGACCACGGGGTAACAACGTTGTGAAGTGCAGCGATGGACTTCATGGGTCTTGCTCCTTCTACCGAGGAACGGGACTCAGCAGCCCCCGGCGTTCGAGCGCCAGGGGCTGCACTTCGTTGGGGGTGGAGCGGTCGTGCTCGGCTCCCTGCGACCCCGCCCGTCCGACGCCGAAGCGCCGCATGGGCGGAGGAGGCAACCGGCCGTAGCGAACTACGGCGGTGCTGAGCTGTGGTGTCTCTTTCGGGGACGCGGCTGCCGGTTCAAGGAACAGCTCGCTAGGGCCCCGCTCTAGGCAGAGACCAGACCTTTCGGTCTGCCGTACGGACTGACCAGGGCCGCAAGCGGCTGTCCGCCATCCTCAGCCCGCTCTATCCCGGGCCCCTGTCCCCTGAGCTGCACCGATGCGAGGCACAGCTCTCCCGTTCAGCCTGACTTACTTGGCTAGCCCGGTGGGCATGAGGAAAACATAGCCAGCTTGGCTAGTCACGTCAACATGTGGCTATCCAGGCTGCTCAAATAGTCAGGTTGGCCGTAGCATCAGCTCATGACGTTTGCGCTTGAAGCCCTGGACCCGGACGACGACCGGCCCCCGTACGAGCAGGTGGCGCGCAGCCTCGGGGCTGCGATCAGGACGAGGAAGCTCGCACCAGGCGAGAAGCTCCCGTCTCACAAGATGCTGACCGATCACTACGGCTTCGCTCGGGCGACCATCCAGCGGGCGCTGCGCGACCTCGAAGACGAGGGCCTCGTTGTCTCGCGCAAGGGGAGCGGGGTCTTCGTCCGGAACCGGACCGAGCGGCCGGCGGGTCTGCGGCCCTACGTCGAGCAGGCCTTCGCCAGTCGGAACGTGACGATCGACTTCGCGGGCTTCTCTAGCGAGACGCTGCACGGCGCGCTGCAAGAGCCGCTGGATAAAATCCGCATCGGGCGCCTCACACCTGCGAGCATCCGGATGCGCATCCTCGTGCCCGACATGGCAGTGCCGCAGGCTGCTCCTGTGCGGCGAGAGGACTGCGGGGACGACCCCCGGATCCGTGCTCGCATGCACGACATCATGGTCGGCTACACGCGGAGCATCTCGGATGCCATAAGCGAACTCAGCCACCTTGGCCTCGTCCAGGAGAGCAGCGTCAGCGTCCGCGTCCACAGCGGGACGCAGTTCTTCAAGCTCTATGTGATCAACAACCAGGACGCCTTCTTCGGCTACTACCCGATCCGGCCCAACAAAGTGGTCGCTCAGGGTGAGCCCATCGAGATCTTCGACCTCGTGGGCAAGGACACGATCCTCTTCCACCACTCGCTCAATGACGGAGACTCCTCCGGCGGCGCGCAGCAGGTCGAACAGGCCCGTATGTGGTTCGACAGCATTTGGGACACGATCGCGAGGGACGCCGATGCAGGAACTCTCTGAGGCCCTGGCCGAGGTGCTCGCTGCCTCCCGTGCTGTCCTCTTCGACTTCGACGGACCGATCTGTGACGTGTTCCGTGGGCTGCCGGCTCCTGGTGTCGCAAAGGAGCTAGCGGACCTCGTAGCCCTTCACGACCCGCAGCTCGGGGAGCGGGCTCGCGGGACGGACGACCCCATGGAAGTGCACCGGATCTCCGTGGAGGGTGGGCCGTCGCTGCTCGGCGTCGTGGAGGACGCTCTCACCGCCGCAGAACTCCGGGCGGTCAAGGTGGCCGGCGCACCCGTGGCGGGGGCCGTCCAGGCGCTTCGGGCGGCTCGTGGCGCGAAATGGCGCGTCGCAGTGGTGAGCAACAACTCTGCCGAGTGCGTGAGGGCGTTTCTGGCGTCCAACGGCATCGCGGATGCAGTGGACGAGGTGATCGGGCGCCCCAGGCTCCGACCGGACCTCATGAAGCCGGCGCCTTACCCGCTCCTGACCGCGGCGAAGACCCTGGGTGTCGATCCCGCAGAAACGGTCCTCATCGGGGACGCGGTGACCGACGTCGCGGCCGCCAAGGCGGCCGCCGCACGGAGCATTGGCTTCGCCAACAAGCCGCCGAAGCGGTCGACCCTGGCTAACGCCGGGGCCGACGTCGTCGTTCTCGACATGTGGGTCGTGGCGGATGCCTTGGCCTTGAGGGGGCCCGAGGATCGCCAGGACTAGCTGGCGTCGTTCTCCGCGTGCACCCACGCCAGCTGCGCATCGCTAAGCGGGGGGGCGAACCCTTCGGGGAACATCAGCATGAGCGGCTGCGGCCACATGTTCTCCGGCCCGTGCTCCGCACAGTGCAGGGCGACCAGATGAGGTCCTTCCCCGCAGGACTCGTGCCAATAGGGCCGGTCATGCGCCTGGCAGAAGTACCCGAACCTCACACAGTCGTCCTCGTCGGTCGGCTCGTAGAAGCCGGGATCGCAGACGATGCTGGTCACCCGCTCCTGCCGGTTGAACCGGGGGATGGGCCGGGGGTCACACCACAGCAGTCGGGGAGGGAGCACGCGCCCCATCCTGCCCCGAGGTCGCCCCCTCGGGGCATCGGATTGTTGGCCACTCCCGAATCTTGGGGGCGCTCACCTGCAAGAACGGATCCCACGACGACTGCCGCCGGGCCGTCCCTGGGCCGTCGGAGGGGGCCCAGGGACGGCCAAGGACGACCAATGACGGCCACGACCGTCAGGTGCCCCTCCGGTCGGTGCCCAGGTCAGGGCGCCGGGACCATACGGGTTTCCCCCGAGGGATGGACGTCAGGCAAGATGGGGTGTATCTGCCCACCATCGATCTGCCGGACGGTTTCTCTTGGCTGAGTTCATCTACACCATGCGCAAGACGCGCAAGGCGCACGGCGACAAGGTGATTCTTGATGACGTCACCCTGAACTTCCTGCCCGGCGCGAAGATCGGTGTGGTCGGCCCGAACGGCGCCGGTAAGTCCACCGTCCTCAAGATCATGGCGGGGCTGGAGCAGCCGTCCAACGGCGAGGCCTACCTGTCTCCCGGCTTCACCGTCGGCATCCTCATGCAGGAGCCGAAGCTCGACGAGTCCAAGACGGTCCTGGAGAACGTCCAGGACGGCGCGGCCGACATCATGGCCAAGCTGAAGCGCTTCAACGAGGTCGCCGAGGAAATGGCGACCGACTACACCGACGCGCTGCTGGACGAGATGGGCAAGCTCCAGGAAGTCCTGGACCACGCCAACGCCTGGGACCTCGACGCCCAGCTGGAGCAGGCCATGGACGCCCTGGGCTGCCCGCCCGGCGACTGGCCCGTCACCAACCTCTCCGGTGGCGAGAAGCGCCGCGTCGCGCTCTGCAAGCTGCTGATCGAGGCCCCGGACCTGCTCCTCCTCGACGAGCCCACCAACCACCTCGACGCCGAGTCGGTGAACTGGCTGGAGCAGCACCTTTCGCAGTACAAGGGTGCCGTCGTCGCCGTCACCCACGACCGGTACTTCCTGAACAACGTCGCCGAGTGGATCCTCGAACTCGACCGCGGCCGCGCCCACCCGTACGAGGGCAACTACTCCACCTACCTGGAGAAGAAGGCCACCCGTCTCAAGGTCGAGGGCCGCAAGGACGAGAAGCGCCAGAAGCGCCTCAAGGAAGAGCTCGAGTGGGTGCGGTCCAACGCCAAGGGGCGTCAGACCAAGTCCAAGGCCCGCCTCGCCCGCTACGAGGAGATGGCCGCCGAGGCGGACAAGATGCGGAAGCTGGACTTCGAGGAGATCCAGATCCCGCCGGGCCCGCGTCTGGGCTCGATCGTGGTCGAGGTCAACAACCTCAACAAGGCGTTCGGTGACAAGGTCCTGGTCGACGACCTGTCCTTCACGCTGCCGCGCAACGGCATCGTCGGCATCATCGGCCCGAACGGCGCCGGCAAGACCACGCTCTTCAAGATGCTCCTGGGTCTGGAGGAGCCGGACTCCGGTTCCGTCAAGATCGGCGAGACCGTCAAGATCTCGTACGTCGACCAGAGCCGCGCCAACATCGACCCCAAGAAGTCCCTCTGGGCCGTCGTGTCGGACGAGCTGGACTACATCAACGTCGGCCAGGTCGAGATGCCGTCGCGCGCGTACGTCAGCGCCTTCGGCTTCAAGGGTCCGGACCAGCAGAAGGCCGCCGGCATCCTCTCCGGTGGTGAGCGCAACCGCCTGAACCTGGCGCTGACGCTCAAGGAGGGCGGCAACCTGCTGCTCCTCGACGAGCCCACCAACGACCTCGACGTCGAGACCCTGTCCTCGCTCGAGAACGCGCTCCTGGAGTTCCCGGGTGCGGCCGTGGTCATCTCGCACGACCGCTGGTTCCTGGACCGAGTCGCCACGCACATCCTGGCGTACGAGGGCGAGTCCAAGTGGTACTGGTTCGAGGGCAACTTCGAGTCGTACGAGAAGAACAAGGTCGAGCGGCTCGGCGCGGACGCGACCCGTCCGCACCGTGCCACCTACAAGAAGCTCACCCGAGGCTGAGGGCCGAGGAAACGGGCCATGGCCAGACACCACTACCGATGCCCCCTCCGCTGGGCGGACATGGATGCCTTCGGGCACGTCAACAACGTCGTCTTCCTCCGCTATCTGGAGGAGGCGCGGATCGACTTCATGTTCCGCCTCGCGCCGGGGGAGGGCAGTGAGTCCTTCACGGGCGGTTCCGTCGTGGCCCGTCACGAGATCGACTACAAGCTGCCCCTCGTGCACCGTCACGAGCCGGTGCTCATCGAGTCCTGGGTGACCCGGATAGGCGCCGCGTCCCTGACCATCCGCTACGAGGTCAAGGACGAGGCGACCGAGGACGGGCCCGAGACGGTGTACGTGCGCGCCGAGACCGTGGTCGTGCCCTACAACCTCGCTGAGGGGCGGCCCCGCCGCATCACGGCCGAGGAGAAGCTCTTCCTCCAGGAGTACCTGGACGAGCCGAAGGCACAGCCGAAGACCGGTGCCCCTGCCGGGGGCATCGCGGCATGAACGAGCAGCTGCACTTCGCCGACTCCGGGGAGGCGGCGGACCTCGCCGCCTTCCTGGGCCGGCTGGTGCACTACGACCGCGCCGCCGCCGTCCGCCTGCAGGCGCAGGCCGGCGGCGGTGCGCTCGCCGTCTTCGGACGGCCGCCGTCCTTCGACGTCCTGGCCGTCCGCACGGTGCGGCTCGCCGCGCCCCTCTCCGCTCCGCTCGACCTGACCGTCTCGGCCGGGGAGCTGCTGGAGTCCGTGGACGAGGGCGAGCGGGCCGGCGCCGCCGTCCCGGCGGCCGTCACCGGACCGCCCTGGGCGGGCGTGCTGCCGCCCCGCGGCGGCTGGACCCCGGTGGCCGGGCTGCCCGGCCCCGAGGCGATGGCCAAGGCCCTGGCCGCCGCCGTCGCCGAATTCCGGGCCCGCGACGAGGCCCTGCCCCCGCAGCACCGGACCCGCTCCGAGCGCGACCGCATCGGCCGCGAGATCTGGTCCCGCACGCTGGGGGACACCGAACTTCCGCTGCGCGCCGTGCACGCCGCGCAGTCCCTGGGCTTCCTGCGGCCCGTACGGTCCACCGTGCCCGCCGTGCCTGCCGGGACCGGCGCCCCCGAGCCCGTGGCCCTGTTCGCCTCCGGCGGCTGGCTGCGGCTTCGCACCCCGTACGGGTCCGTGGCCACGCGCCGCCCGGGCGGCCTCGGCACCCTGCTCGTCCGGCCGGTCTAGCCGGCCGCGCCGTACGGGGACCCGCGCGCGGGATCCCGTACGGGGCCGGGGGCTAGCCCGCGGTGTTGATCATCGACGCGGCGGCGTACGTCAGGTACCGCCACAGCTGCGCCTCGTGCTCCGGCGCGAGGGCGAGCTCGTCCACCGCCACCCGCATGTGCTTCAGCCACGCGTCGTGCGCGGCGGCGTCCACCTGGAAGGGCGCGTGCCGCATGCGCAGGCGCGGGTGGCCGCGGTTCTCGCTGTAGGTGTTCGGGCCGCCCCAGTACTGCATCAGGAACAGCGCGAACCGCTCCTCGGCGGGCCCGAGGTCCCCCTCCGGGTACATCGGGCGCAGCAACGGGTCCTCGGCGACGCCCTGGTAGAAGCGGTGGACCAGACGGCGGAAGGTGTCCTCGCCGCCCACCAGTTCGTAGAAGGTCTGCTCCTGGACCGTGCCCCGCGGAATCTCATTCACCCGACCATCGTCTCAGACGCCCGGACGGAGGACCCCGGTCCCAGGTCGTCCGGGTCCCGCGGACACCGCCCGGGTGTCCGCGGCGCGGTCGCACGCGGACGGTGTCCGCAGGACAGTGGAGACATGGGCGCACACGCCGAGGTACGCGACGTGCGGGAAACCGCGCACGCCGCCCAGGTACGGGAGCTGACCGCCGCCGGGGCGCTGGAGGATCCGCGCTGGCGGGCGGCCTTCACCGCCGTGCCCCGGCACGTGTTCGTCCCGTACTACTACACCGGCCGCGGCGCCGGACACGAGCGGCTGTGGGCCGAGGACCCGGACCCCGAGCTGCGGGCCCGCTGGCTGCGCGGGGTCTACACCGACGCCCCGCTCGCCACCCGGCTGCGCGACGGCGAGCTGGTCTCCTCCAGCAGTCAGCCCTCGCTGATGGCGAAGATGCTGGATGCCCTGGACGTGCGCGACGGGGACAACGTGCTGGAGATCGGCGCGGGCACCGGCTACAACGCGGCCCTGCTGTGCCACCGGCTCGGCGACGGGCTGGTCACCACCGTGGACCTGGACGAGGAGATCACCGAGTCGGCCCGCGCGCACCTGGACCGGCTCGGCTACCACCCGGCCGTGGTCACCGGCGACGGGGCGCGCGGCTGCCCCGCCCGCGCCCCCTTCGACCGGATCCTGGTGACCTGCACGATCCCGCTGATCCCGCCCGCCTGGCTGGGCCAGTGCCGGCCCGGGGCCCGGATCCTGGCCCCGCTGTCGACCGGGCTGATCGCGCTCACGGTGCGGGACGCCGGGTTCGCCGAGGGCCGCTTCCTGCACACCTCCGCCTACTTCGTGCCGCTGCGCGGGGCCACGGCCGCGCCGCCGGGCACGTACGGGATGCCGCAGGGGATCCCGTACGAGCTGGTGGAGAACGAGCGCTTCCAGTTCATGCTCGTGCTGACCTCGGGCGCGCTGCACCCGAGGGAGGCGCTGGACCTGTGGCGGCGCGAGGACCGGCCGGCGCGCGAGCGCTTCGGGGTGACGGTCGGCGAGGCGGGGCAGTGGTCCTGGCTCGACGATCCCCAGGGGCCCTACGTGTGGCCCCTGGGGGAGGCCGGAGCGACATAGGTCGGCTATCGACATATGTCGGCTGCCGAGTTATGGTCGGGGTGTGAATGATCAAGCTCTCCGCGAGCCGACCCTGCTGATCCTCACGGCGATCGCCGATGCCCCGCGGCACGGTTACGCGATCGCTCAGGAGGTCGAGAAGATTTCGGAAGGCCGCACCAAGATGCGCACCGGAACGCTCTACGGGGCCCTGGAGCGGCTCCTGGAACAAGAACTCATCGCCGTCCACGAGGAAGAGGTGGTCGACGGACGCAGGCGGCGCAGCTACGCGCTCGCCCCCCGCGGGCGGGAGATCCTGGCCGCAGAGGCGGCCCGGCTCGCACGCACCGCCCAGGAGGCGACCCGGCGGCTGGGACTCGGCGGGGCGGGCGCCTCCTTCGGCACCTCCCTCCGGGTCTCCGTCGGCGGCGCCCTCGGCGGCTCCTTCGGCATCGGCGGCGCGGTGGTGGGCTCATGACCACGCTGCTGAGGCTGTATCCCGCCGCCTACCGGCGGGAGTTCGGCGACGAGATCGCCTACGCGTACCACGAGGCCACGCGGGGGGCGGGGGCGCCCGCCCGAGTGCGAGAAGGCGCCGACGTCGCCGGACACGCCCTGCGGATGCGGCTCGGCCTGGGCTCCACGGGACGGCCCGGCCGCCTCCTGGCGGCGCTGGCGCCGTTCGCCCTGGTCGCCATCGGGGCGTGCGCGGCCGGCTGGATGGGACTGATGCGCTACGCCCTCTTCGGCGGGGGACCGGTCGGCGCCGGCTTCGTGCTGCTGGCGGCGGGATACCTGGTCATGCTGTTCGGCGCATTCCTCGCACTGGCGGGCCGCTGGTCGGCGGGCAGTTGGACCGTGCTGGCCGGAGTGGTCGTGGAGCTCGTCGCCACCACGATCCGGATGGGCATCGGCGGCATCGGGATCCAGGCGCTCTCCAGCACCCCGATGCTCGTCCTGGGTCCGGTCCTGCCCCTGGCCCTGGTGGCGGTGGCGTGCCCGCCCGACCTGCGGCCGGCCCCGCGGATCCGCACCCGGGCCGGGGTGGCCGCGGTGCTGGCGTGGACGCTGGTCCTGGCGGGCGCCGTGCTGACGGTCCCGCTGGTGTACCCGTTGACCTGGCTGCGCTTCGTCGTCCCGGTGGCCGCCGGACTGCTGCTGGCCGGACGCCCGGCGTTCGCCCGGCTGCGCACCGCACCGGCCGTCCTGCTCGCGGGACTGCCGTTCCTGTACTTCGGCGCCACGCCCGGGTCGCTGCCCCCGCTCACCCTCGCCGGCCTGCTCATCCTGCTGCCGGTCACCGCCGTGGTGGTGAGCGTGCGGCGCCGGCGGGGCGCGCGGGACCCCTTGGTCGGCGGCTGAGCCTTCCCGGCCCGAAAACGAAGCCCTCCGGTGTCACCGGAGGGCTTCGTCGCGTTCAGGACCCGCGGCCGCGCCGGGTCAGCCGTGCGGGGTCAGCCGCGCCGGACTGTGATCGTGGTCCAGGCACCGACGTGGACCCGGTCCCCGTCGGCGAGCGGAACCGGCACGTACGGCTGGATCGAGTCCTCGCCGTCGTTGATCGTGGTGCCGTTGGTGGAGTTCTGGTCCACCACGGCCCAGCTGCCGTCGGGCTGCTGGACGAGCACCGCGTGCTGGTGCGAGACGCCCGGGTCCTCCGGCGGCACCGACAGGTCGATGTCGGGGGACTCGCCCGTCGAGGCACGGCGGCGGCCGATGGTGATCTGGCCGCCGACGAGCGGGAGGTGCTGCTCGGGGGAGTACGCGGGCAGGTCGAGCCCCGCCGCTTCGGGGCCGCTGCGCTGCATCATCGCCATGAAGTACGTGCGGTCCGGACCGATGGTCGCGGTCCAGGAGCCGCCGCCCTGGGGCTGGTAGGGCTGCTGGTACGACTGCTGGGGCTGGGGCGCCTGGTGCTGCTGGTGCTGCTGGTGGTGCGGGGGCGGCTGCGGCGGCTGGTACTGCCCGGTCTGCGAGGGCTGCTGCTGGTACGGCGGCGGAGCCTGCTGCGCCTGCGGCTGCTGCTGGTGAGCCTGCGGGGGCGGCGGCTGGTGCGGCTGCTGGTGCTGCGGCGGCTGCTGGTGCTGGGGCTGCTGGTGCTGCCCGGGCGGCGGCTGCTGCTGGTACGGGGGCTGCTGGAAGTCCTGGCGCGCCGGAGGCGGCAGCATCCAGTCGTCCTCGCGCTGCAGCGGCTCGGCCGGGCGGTTGACCCGCGAGGGCCGAGAGCCCTGGTAGTCGAAGTGGTCCTGGGAGTACGCCGGCGGGGCCGCGGGCGCGCCCCGGGAGGGGGGCGGCGGCGGGGGCAGGTCCGGGGAGAGCGGTGTGTACGAGGTCGCCGCGCGCGTCAGGAAGTTGTACCGGCACTCCTCGCAGAACGGGGCCATGGCCTCGCGCGGGGTCCGGCACTGCGGGCAGAGCTCGGCCTGTGCGGTCGGCTCGCCGGTGGGAGGGTAGCCGTAGCCGTAGGAGGGCGCCCCGGGGGTGCCCGTAGGGGCGGCCATGCGGTGGCCGCAGACCTCGCACCAGTCGTCGGAGGCGGACTGGTGCCCGTTCGGGCAGGTCGGCATCGCGGCGCTTCCTCCTTCTTCCTGCGTCAACGAGGCAGGGTCTTCTTCTTCTGCTGCTTCTTCATCGCGTCTTCTTCGCGTCCGATCAGAGCGTCACGATCAGAGCGTCAAGCTTTACGTCAAGATTTTCGCACTCGAACGGTTTGAGTGGAACGCGTTTCTAGTGTCATCTCGTCCGCGTCGGCGACCTTTGCCTTCAGTCGCACAGTACCCGCCGCCGCATCGACGACATCCACCACCTTGGCGAGCAGCTTGGCGGTGTCGGCGTTGCCCGAGGAGCTCGCCAGCTGCACGGCCCGGCCGAGCTTGGCCGTGGCCCCGCCGACGTCTCCCAGTTTGCGGGCCTCCAGACCCTGCTGGATGGCCTGCGCGAGCTCCGCCTGCCCGGTGTAGTGGGCCACCTGCGGGTTGATGGCGGTGGACGCGGCGAGATCGTCCGTCCAGACGGCGCGGACCAGGCCTTGAGCCAGGACGGCCGGGTCCTCGCCGGGCGCCCCCGGCATGAGCAGGGCGGCGCGGGCGGCGAGCATCTCCTGGCCGACGGAGGCGCCCGGGACCCGTACGCACACGTGGTACTCGCGGGACTCGTCGCCCCAGGAACCCGTCGGATAGTCCCCGGCGCGCGGGGTCGCCTCCGTGCGGCGTCCGGTCAGGTCCTGCACGGCGGGAGCGACCTGCTTGACGTACAGGACCTCCGCGCCCACCGGGGTCCACAGGCGCAGTGAGACGTCCGCCACTTCCTTGCCCATGACCTTTTCCATCATGTGCGTGAAGTCCTCGGTCAGCCGGGCCGGATCGGCCACGATGTCGGCCGTGCCGAGCAGCGCGCTCGCGATGCCGGTGACCTCCTTGACCTCCCAGTCGGTTCCCACGCCGCGGGCGTCACAGGTGAAACGGCCCGCGCAGGCGTCGAGCGTGGCGCGCAGCACGGCCGGGTCCTCGTGCTCGTTGCGGCCGTCGGTGAGCAGGATCCCGTGCCGGATCGCCGCGGTGGACCCGCGCAGCAGGCCGTCGGCGAGGCGCAGCCAGGTGCCGATGGCGGTGCCGCCGCCGGAGGAGAGGCCGCGCAGGGCCTCCTTGGCCTGGGCGCGGGTGGTCGCGTCGGCGATGGCGAGGCGGCCCCGCCGCGGGAACACCTCCTTGGCGACGTGCGTCCCGGCGATCACGGCGAAGGCGGTGCCGTCGCGGAGGGTGTCGACGGCGGCCGCGGTCGCCTCGCGGGCGCCGCGCATCTTCTCGGGCGGGTACTCCATGGAGCCGGAACAGTCGACCATGATCACCACGGCGGCGCCGCCCGGGGCGACGCTTGTCCGGGTGGCCGTGGCCCCGCCGGTGGAGGTGACCGTGACGATGGCGTGGACGTCGCGGGCGCCCTCGGCGAGGAACTCGTTCTGGTACACCTCCACGCTGAAGCGCGGGGCGCTCGGCTTGGCGAAGTTCGCCATCGGTCGCTCCTCCTCGGGGACGGGTATCAGGCCTGGGCCTGCGGGGCGGCGGGGCCCGCGGCGCCCGCGGGCGGGGTCGGCGGGGTGGCCGCGAAGGGGACGACGGCCACGGTGACGTTGTCGTGCCCGCCGCCGTCGAGGGCGTGCCCCACCAAGACCTGCGCACTGTGCAGGGGCCGGACGGCGGCGTCGTGCGGAAGCACCTGGGCCATGTCGCGCGCGGACTCGGCGTAGTTCCACAGGCCGTCGGTGCAGACCACGACCACGCCGTCGTGATCGGGCTTGAAGGTGGCGGTGTGCGGTTCCAGGTCGTACGCGTCGGCCCCGAGCCAGCCGGTGATGGCGTGCGCGCGGACGTCCGCGTAGGCCTCGGCCTCGCCCATCAGGCCCGCCGCGACCATCTGGGCCGCCCAGGAGTCGTCCTCGGTGAGGCGCCGGGGCAGGGCGGCGCGGTCGTCGGGGACCCAGTAGGCGCGGCTGTCGCCGACCCAGCCGATGGTCAGCAGGCCACGGCTGACCACGGCGCCGACCAGGGTGCAGGCGGGGGCGTTCTGGGCGCCGGGCACCTCGGGGGCGAGGGCGTTCACCGCGGCGGCGGCGGCCAGGATCGCCTCGTGCATGGCCTCCTGGGGATGGGCGCCGCGGGGGAGGGCGTCGAGGAGGGCCTCGTTGGCGGCTCCGGCGGCGGCCGCGGAGGCCTCGTCGGGGCGGCTCGCGGAGGAGACGCCGTCGCAGACGATGGCCACGGTGGCGGCGGAGCCGTCGGGCAGCGCGGTGGCCGCCACGGCGAAGGAGTCCTCGTTGCGGTGGTGGCGCAGCCCGCGGTCGCTGACGGCGGCGACGCTCCCGAGCTCCTCTTCGAGGTGGTCCCGCTCGCGGGGCTGCGCGTGGCCGCAGTGCTCGCAGTACCCGTCGGTGTCCACCCGCCCGGCGCGGCAGGCCACACAGGTCTTCCCACCGGCCTCCCCCTGCGGGGCGGCGCCCTGGGGGGCTTCGCCCCCGGGGCCGTGGCCTTGTCCCGCGGGGCCGCTGCCGTACGGGGCTTCGCCCTCGGGGTTCCCGCCCTGGGGGGCGGGGCTGCCGTACGGGGCTTCGCCGGCGGGCGTGTCCCCCTGCGGGGCGGAACTGCCGTAGGGGGTGCCGCTCTCGGGGTTCCCGCCCTGCGGGGCTGAGCTGCCGTACGGGGCTTCGTGTCCCGGGCCGGGGCCCTGGGAGCCGCCGTACGGGGCTTCGCCGCCGGGGCGGTGCCCCTGCTGGGCGGGGTGGTCGTAGGGGGAGGCGTGCTCTCCCGGGCCCGGGGTGCCGTACGCGTCGTAGCCGTCGTAACCCGGTCCGCCCGCGGAACCCGGGCCTTGGGCGCCGGCCCCGTAGGGGGTGGTGTCCGCCGGGTGCCGGCCCTGAGGGGGTGCGGTGTACGGGCCCTCGGGGGCCGGAGGCGTGCCGTGGGGGTCGGACCAGCCGGAGGGGCCCGACACCAGGGTGGGGGCGGCGGTGGAGACGCTGCCCCAGCCGGGCGCGGCCTCGCCGGCGTACCCGGGGGCCGCCGGTTCGGCGTAGCCGCCGGAGTGCCGGGGTGCGGGGGCCTCGTCGGGCGACGGGCGCCCGCGCGTGGCGGGGATCCCGCCCGCCGGGGTGGCCTGGCCGGTCGCGCCCGCGTGAGCAGCTTCGGCGGCCGGGGCAGGGGCGGCCGGGGGCATGTGCGCCGCGCCCGCCGGGGCGAACGGCTCCGCCGGGCCGGCCGCGGCCGGGGTGCCCTGCTCAGCCGGATCCGCCGCGAACCGAGCGGGGGAGGGCGGAGCCGCCGGGGGCACGGCCGCGCCCGGACCGGCCGAGGGCGGGAAGCCCGCCGCGGCCGAGGGCGCGCCCGCCGGGGGCACGGATGCCGCGCCCAGCGGGGGCGTGGGTGGTGTCGCCCCTTGCGGGGCGCGGGGCTCCGAGGGGGCGGTGGTGGTGAGGGCGTAGCCGCAGAGGCCGCAGAAACGATCACCCTCCTCCAGCGGTTCCGCGCAGCTGGGGCAGCCCGACAGCCGATGCATCGACATCAATCACACCCACGTCCGGGGACGGAAACGGTTTGCCCGCTCCACCAGTTCGATCCTCTCCTCGCCCCGCTGCGCCAGCCGTGCCAGCACGCGGAACGAGCGCTCCAGGCCGAAGCGCAGCCCCCGCTCGTCCAGTTGGCAGCCGAGCAGCGAGGTAGGCCCGGGGTCGGAACCCCGGCTGCCCGACAGTACCCAGTCCAGCGCCGAGCCCAGAACTTCCGCCCTGAGCCGCTCGTGGCGCACCGAGTCCAGGCCGAACCGCCCCAGCCCCTCCACCTGCGCCGCTGCCGCCGTCAGATCGGGCAGCAGCGCCTCCTGCGGAGACCGGTCGCGCAGGCGTGCCCGTACGGCCGCCACCCGCGCGGCGGTGTGGTGGATCGACGCCTCCGGTACGGATTCCAGCGTGCGCACGGCTCCGGCCCGGTCCCCGGCGGCCAGTTGCACCCGGGCCAGCCCGAACGCCGCTCCGACGAACCCGGGGTCCGTGGCCCACACCAGCCGGTAGTACTCGGCGGCGTTGTCCAACTGCCCCAGCACCTCCGCGCAGAGGCCCAGCGCCAGCTTCGGTGCCGGTTCGCCCGGGAAGGCGTCGTAGATGGCGTCGAAGGACACGGCCGCCGTCTCGTCCTCCCCGACGGCCAGCGAGGAGATGCCCCGGGCCCACACCACGCGCCAGTCGTCGGGGTGCCGCGCTTCCAGCCGGGTCAGCGCTTCGGCGACGAGCGGCGCGTCGGCCCCGCCCAGTTCGAGCCGGGCCCGCAGCTCCCGCAGCCGCAGCTCCGCGGATTCGGCCGGCGCCGAGCCCAGCGCGGCCAGCAGGTCGGCCGGCGCGGAGGCCAGCAGGCCCGCCAGGAAACCGGCGTTGGGGTCCCCTGCGTCGACCAGCGGCACGGGCAGGGCCAGCGCGGCCTCACGGGCGTCGAGCGTGGACAGTTCCGGCCGCTGCGAGGCGGTGATCTCGACGGGCGGCAGCGGCGCGGCCGCCGGAGCCCGGCGCGGGGCCGGCACGGCGGGACCGGCGGCCCGGTGCGTCGCCGTGGTGACCAGACCGGTCGTGCCGTACCCGGTGATCGGCGAAGCCGACGGAGCCGGAGGGGCCGACGGGGCCGCGGCCCCGGCCTCCATCGCCGGAGCAGCCCCCGGAGCAGCCCCCGGAGCCGGGACGGCGGCCGTGACCCGGGCCGCAGCGGCGCCCCGGCCCGCCCGCCACCGCTTCACGGGCCGCTCGCCCAGCCGGGACACGTGCGCGCCCGACCTGTCGTCGATGAACAGCCGGTCGTCCGGGACCCGCAGCTCGGGCCCGAAGAGGGTGGAGACCTGGGGCCTGGGGCGGCCCGTCTGGAGCGCGACGACCTCTCGCAGCACCCCCGTCAGCTGGTCGGCCATCTCCTGCGCGGACGCGAACCGCCGTCCCGGATCCGGGTCGGTGGCCCGTACCAGCAGCCGGTAGAAGGACTCGTACCGCCCGAACACCTCGATGTGCTGCGGGTCCGGCAGCGAGTCCACGAACACGTTCGTGTAGCCCTGGAAGTCGAAGGTCAGCACGGCCAGCGTGCGCGCCACGGTGTAGAGGTCGGAGGCGACCGACGGGCCGAGCTCCGCGACCTCCGGCGCCTGGTAGCCGACGGTGCCGTAGATGGCCGACTCCTCGTCGTCCATCCGCCGGACCGCGCCCATGTCGATCAGCTTCAGCTGGTCGGCCTGCTGGATGGCGTTGTCGACCTTGAAGTCGCAGTACAGGAGGTTCCTGGAGTGCAGGTGACCGAGCGCCTCCAGCGCCTCGATGCCGTACGCGCACGCCTGCTCCACCGGCAGCGGGTCGCGGCGGCCGTCCGGCCGGCGCCTCTCGTTGGCGATCTCCTTGAGCGATTTGCCGCCCACGTACTCCATGACGATGTACCCGTCCAGCGAACCGGTCCGCTGGTCCAGGTGCTCCACGAAGTTGTAGATCCGCACGATGTTGGAGTGCTCGATCTCCGCGAGGAAGCGCCGCTCCGAGATCGCGGCCGCCATCGCGTCCTGGTCCCCGGTGTCCAGCAGGCCCTTGAGCACGACCCACCGGTCCGACACGGCCCGGTCCACCGCGAGGTAGACCCAGCCCAGCCCGCCGTGCGCCAGGCAGCCCGCGACCTCGTACTGCCCGTGGACGAGGTCGCCCGCGCGCAGCTTGGGCACGAAGGAGTACGGGTGCCCGCACTTGGTACAGAAACCTTCCGTCCGTCCCGGCCGCTCCCCTCGGGCCCGCCCCACGGGCGCCCCGCAGTCCGAGCGCGAGCAGAACCGCTTGCGCTCCGGGACCTCCGGATTCTCCAGCACCGCCGCCGAGGGGTCCGGACGAGGCACCTCCGGTACGTTCACCAGCCCGGCTCCCAGCCGGCTGCGGCCCGACCCCGAGGCGGCCGAACCCGAACTGCGCACCGACACCGACCGGGTGGACGCGGCACCGGAGAGCGCGCGGGAGAGCCGCCCGGACACGGAGCGCCGGGAGGAGGACGACCGCGACGACCGCGCCGAGCGGGAAGCCCGCGAGGAGGACGAGGAGGACGAGGACCGCCCGGACCCGTGCGAGCCCTGCGAGTCCCCGTGACGTGCCGCGCTCGTCATCGCCGTCGGCACCGACACCAGTTCCTCGGCGCCCGCCGCGACGGCGCCGGTCGGCGCCAGCCCGCAGGTGTCGCAGTAGACCTCGCCGCCGCCCATGTCCTCGTACGCCCCCGGGCAGCCGGGGCGCATGCACGCCGTTCCGATCAGACTCACGCGTCCCCCTCCCTCGGCCCGTCGGGCCACTCGCGCACCGGTCGGTGCCCCTGCTGGTCCTGCTGGTCCTGCTGCGGCGCCGGCAGCGCCTCGGCCGTCGCCCACTGGTAGCGCAGCACCGCCTGCTCGGCGGCCCGCAGATCGCAGGGCGCGCTCCACAGCATCCGCCGGGCGGTGTCGTACCGCTCCATCAGCAGCGGATCCTCCGCCATCCCGAGCCGGGCCACCTTGGCCTTGTAGGCGTCGAGCCGTCCGCGCAGCTCCGCCCGCACGGCCAGCGGAGCCGTCACCGCGGTCAACGATTCGCGGGCCCGCCGCAGTTCCTCCCCGGCCCGCTCCTCCAAGGACTCCAGCAGCGGCGACAGCCGGTGCCACTGGGCATTGCGCCGGTACTCGGCCGCCGCCGAGAGCTGCTCCTGCAGCGCCGTCGGCGGTCCGCTCACCGCGGGCACCTCGGACGCCGCGATCTTCGCCAGCACCTCACCGCGCGCCAGCCGGGCCTCCGCCAGGGTCCGGTCGGCCCGCGAGAGCAGGTCCCGCAGCCCGATCAGCCGCTGCTCTGCGTCCTGCCGGACGGCCAGCACCGCCTCGACCTCCCGGCGTACGTCCTCCAGCGCGAGCGCCGCCCGGTCGTAGCGCCCGGTGTCCGGACGGCCGCCGCCCGGCGCGGAGCTCCCGGCCACCGGGAACCAGAACGCCAGCGGGTCCTCGATCACCCGGGCCCGCAGGTCCGCCAGCTCGGCCGTGATGGCTTCCAGGTCGTCTCCCGAGGGGTGCTCTCCCGGCCGGACCCCCACCGAGTGGGCGAGGGCGCGGGTGCGGTGCAGTTCGGCGGAGAGCAGGTCGATCCGGGCGGGCAGCGCCGACCAGACGGAGTCCGCGGCGACCACCACGTCCAGGGAGCTCGCGTACAGCTCGTTCATGCGCGACACCAGCTCGGCGAGGGAGAACCGCTCCGCGAGCGGGGCCCCCTCCACCGCGGCGCCGGAGATCAGCACCCCGGGCCCGCGCAGCCGGTCCGTCAGCTCGACCAGGTCCTCGCGGCTCGGCCAGCGGCGCCGCTCGCGGATCTCCCGGGCGGCGCCGAGAGCGCCGCTGTAGGCGTCGAAGTACCGCCACAGCCGGGTGATGGCGGCGTCGGCCCCGGCCCACCGCTCCTTGGTGACCCCGGTCAGCCCGGCGCCCTCCAGGAGCCGCCGGCCGGAGTGGTCCTGGAGCGCGAGCAGCGAGGTCTCGACGGCCTCGTGCTCCGCGCCCAGCCGGGCCAGCGCACGGTCCACGCCGTCCCGGTCCATCACCGCCGGCTGCGCTCCCCAAGGCTGTGCCCCCGAAGGATGTGCCTCCACCGATCCTGCCTCCGGTCTCGTGACATCGGGCTCGGAATCCGCCACCGGCCTCAGTCCCGGTACTTGGGGGCGGGCGGGCCGCCCACACCGGGCAGCACGGGCTCCAGGTGGGCCTTGTACGCCGTCATCCAGGGGCTGTTGTCACCGCCCGCGCGGTAGTCCTCCAGCACCTTGTTGACCCGGCGCACCAGGTCGCCGGCGTCCTTGTTCATGGCCACCCCGTAGAACTCCTTGGTGAACGGGGAGCCGACCAGGCTGACCGAGGGGTCCTGCGCGGCCTGGCCGGCGGCGAGGGCGTTGTCGGTGATGATGCCGTCCACCTCGCCCAACTGCAGCCGGACCAGGCAGTCGAGCTGGTTGGGCACGCTGACCGGGACGGCGCCGTAGGACTGGGCGGTCAGTGCCGCCTCCGCCGTGGAGCCGGCCGCCGTGCAGATGCGGCGGCCCTTCAGCGAGGCGTCGTAGCCGGTGATCGTCGAGCCCTTGGGGGCCAGCACCTGCTGCCCGGCCTCGAAGTACGCCGTCGAGAAGGCGACCTCCTCCAGCCGCTTGCAATTGACGGTCATCGTGCGCACGACGATGTCGACGGTGCCGTCCTTGAGCGCGGGGATGCGCTGGCTGGTGGGGATGGCCCGGTAGATGACCTTGCCGTCCTCGCCGAATATGTCCTTCGCTATGGCCTTGACCAGCGCGATGTCGAAACCGTCGAGCTCCCCGGCCGGATTGCGGTAGCCCCATTTGAAGCTGTTCTGGTCCACGCCCGCGACGAGGTGGCCCGCGGCGCGGATCCGCTGGATGGCCGAGCCGTCCAGCCCGTTGGGGCGCAGGCTCGCCTCGGGGTTCTCGCAGGTGTCCCCGGGGGCCTGCGGAGCGACGGCCATCCTGGCCGGCTCGCGCACCAGCGAGGAGGGCCCCGGGCCGCCCGGGGCCGCATGGGCCAGGGGCAGCAGCACGGCCGCGGCCGTCGCCGCGCAGGCCACGGCCATCGCCCCGACCCCGCCCCAGCCGCGCAGCCGGCCCGTCAGCCGGCGCAGGCCGCGCGGCTCCTGGTTTTCCGGGGCGCCCTCCGCGGGGGCCGTGGCGGTCCCGGCCTCCTCGGAGCCCTCGCCCGTGCGCTTCATCCGTCCCGGCATCGCTCTCACCTGTACTCCGAAAGCCTGCGCCCGATGCCGAGCAGGGCGGCCACCGCGCCGACGACCGCGAGGGCCGCCGTGCCTGTCACCAAACCGTCGAGCGCCCCGAGACCGTCCCGCGCCGCCCGGGTGAACTCACGCTGCTCGTGGCCCACGGCCGCCTCCAGCGAGGCGTCCACCGTGTCGAAGGCGGTCCCCGTGGGCTCCTTGTGGTCCTTGTCCCCGATGACCTGCCCGACGGCGCCCTGGTAGTCGCCCTTCAAGTCGGTCTGCCGGGCCGCGGTGTGCAGTTCCTTCCACCGCTTCACGCCCTCCAGGGCGCGGGACACCGGGGTGCGGCCGGCCGGGTCGTCGGCCAGTTTCGCCGCCGTCGCCAGGCCCGCCTCCAGGTCCTTCATGTCGTTCGAGAAGTCCACGTCGTACTTGTCGGACTTCTTGTCCTCGGCCAGTACGGCGCCGCGCGAGACCAGGGTCAGGTTCTCGTTGGCCCGCGCCTGGAGCGAGGCGATCCGCGCGTCGTTGAGCACCTTGAGCGACTCCTGCCCGTCCGTGCGGGCCTCGCTCAGCCCCGACCGGGCGACCGTGTGCCCCGCGGCCAGCCACAGCAGCAGCACCAGCGAGGCGGTGGTCGCGGCGACGAGCCCGTGGTTGAAGACGCGGTTCGTACGCCGGTAGTTGCGACGCTGGGCCCAGACCAGGACGGCGAGCGCGAGCACACCCGCTCCGAGCGAGGTCAGGGGCAGCGCGCGGGCCTCGTCGTAGTCCGTGTAGAGACGGCCGGTCTCCGCCTCGTAGAGCCGCTGCGCGGCGGGCAGCAGCTGCGTGCTCATCTGCTCGTTCGCGTACCGGAGGTAGGCGCCGCCGAGCGGCAGGCCCTGCTTGTTGGTGGCCCGGGCCTGCTCGATCAGGCCGGTGTAGCGGGGGAGCTGCTCGCTGAGCAGGGTGATCTGCTTGCGGGAGTCCTCGCCGGCCGTGGTGCTGGCGGCCGCGTTCACCAGCAGCCGGGACGCGTTGGCTATGTCCTTCTCGTACCGGCTGCGGACCTCGCGGGGCTCTTCGCCGCCCGCGAGGAAGCCGCTGGAGGAGGCGGTGTCGGCGTCCGCGAGGGAGCGGTAGATGCTCGCCGCGTCGGCGCTCAGCGGCTGGCTGCGGCCCACGACGTCATCGGCCGCGGTGACCCGGCCGGAGATCTCCCAGACGGCCACCGCGCCGAACAGCAGGACCAGCGCGGCCAGGGCCGCGCCGACGATCCGCAGCCGGCCGGGCTCGGTGGTGGCGGCCGCGCGCAGCCGGTCCACACCCTCGGCCCAGGCGGTGCCCCGCCGGGGCAGCCCGTCGGGCGGCGGCGCCGGCGGCCCGGAGGGCGCCTGGACGCCGCCGGGCGCGGGCGCGCGTGATGTGATGGCCACCCTGACCTCCCCCTCGGTCCTTCGTGCTTCGCAGCAGTATGGCCTTAGTGGCGGTCCTCCACAGCACCCGGCCCGGGATCGGGCACGATCCGCCCCGATCCGTCCCCGGTACTGGTTACGCGCGGCGAGCCGCGATGGTTCCGGCTCGGGCAGGGTTCACCCGAAATGGGCACGCAGCTTCCCGTAGGCCTCGGGCCCCGCCCCGAGCGCGTCCAGGCCCAGCAGGCCGGCGCCCAGCACCGGCGGGGCCGTCACCACCGAGACCCGGGCGTACGGGGCCCGTTCGGCGAGCAGGGCCTCCACCCGGCCGTTCAGCTGCGGGTGCCGGGCGGCCAGGACGCTGCCGCCCAGCAGGACGGGTGCCTCCTCGGCCAGCAGCCCGAGCCGCTCCAGCGCCACCGAGGCCAGTGCGACGACCTCCTCGGCCTGCCGCTCGACGAGGGCCGCCGCGACCGGATCGCCGGCCGCGGCCACCGCGAACAGCACCGGCACCAGCTCGTGCATCCGTACGGACTCGACGATGCCCAGGTGCAGCGCCTCGATCAGCGAGTACACGGACTCCCGTGCGAAGTGCCCGGGCAGGGCCGCCGCGAGCTCGGTGGGACCGCCGCGCCCGTCCTCGGCGCGCGCCGCCCACCACATGGCTTCGGCGGCCAGCCCGCCGCCGCCGCCCCAGTCGCCGGAGATCTGCCCGAGCGCCGGGAACCGGGCCGTGCGCCCGTCGGGCAGCATGCCCACGCAGTTGATGCCCGCCCCGCAGACCACCGCGACCCCGCGCGGCCCCCCGGCGTCCTCGCCGAGGCCGGCCCGCAGGATCGCGAAGGTGTCGTTGCGGACCTCGGTGGCCGTGCCCCAGCCCCGCGCGCCGATGGCCTGCGCGAGCAGGGCCTCCTCCACCGGGAGGTCCGCGTTGGCCAGACAGGCCGAGACCTGCTCGGCGTACGGACCCGCGTACGGGGCTCCGGCCGCGGGTCCCGGCAGTCCGGCGGCCGCGGCGGCCTCGGCGACGGCCTGCCCGAGGACGTCCAGCGCCGCCTCGACACCGACGCGCGGGGGCTGGAAGCCGCCCGCCCGCCCGGTGCCGAGGACGCGGCCGTCCGCGGCGATCAGTGCCACGTCCGTCTTGCTGTTGCCCGCGTCGACGGCCAGGACGGCTGCCTGCGGGGGCCGGCTCACGCCCATGCCAGGTGCTGCTTGTTGTGCGCCAGGAGCCGGTCCGTCAGCCCCTCGGCGAGGTCGAACTGGCCCACCAGCGGGTGCGCCAGCAGCGCCTTGAAGACCCGCTCGCGGCCGCCCCGCAGCGCCGCGTCCAGCGCGAGGTCCTCGTACGCCGTGACGTGGGAGATGAGCCCCGCGTACAGGGGGTCCAGCCGGGGCACGGCCAGCGGCGAGGGCCCGGAGCGGTCCACCCGCGCCTGCACCTCGACGACCGCGTCGTCCGGGAGGAACGGCAGGGTGCCGTTGTTCAGCGTGTTGACCACCTGCACGGCGCTCCCGCCGTCGCCCAGCAGGGCCGCGGCCAGGTCCACGGCGGCCTCCGAGTAGAAGGCGCCGCCGCGCTTGGCGAGCAGTTCGGGCTTCTCGTCCAGCGCGGGATCCCCGTACAGGCCGAGCAGTTCCTTCTCCATCGCGGCGACCTCCGCGGCCCGCGAGGGCTTGGTGCCGAGCTCGCGGACCACCTCGTCGTGGGCGTAGAAGTAGCGCAGGTAGTACGACGGGACCACGCCGAGCCGGTCCAGCACGCTGCGGGGCAGGCGCAGGTCCGCGGCGATGGCGTCGCCGTGCCGGGCGATGAGCTGCGGCAGCAGGTTCTCGCCCTCCGGGCCGCCCTTGCGCACCCCCAGCTCCCAGGTGAGGTGGTTGAGGCCCACGTGGTCGAGGTGGATGTCGGCCGGAGTGAGGTCCAGCATCGCGGCGAACCTGCGCTGGAAGCCGATGGCCACGTTGCACAGCCCGACCGCCTTGTGCCCGGCCTGCAGCAGGGCGCGGGTGACGATCCCGACCGGGTTGGTGAAGTCGATGATCCACGCGTCCGGGTTGGAGCGCCGGACCCGCTCGGCGATGTCGAGGACCACCGGGACCGTGCGCAGCGCCTTGGCGAGGCCGCCGGCTCCGGTGGTCTCCTGGCCCACGCAGCCGCACTCCAGCGGCCAGGTCTCGTCCTGGAGCCGGGCCGCCTGCCCGCCGATGCGCAGCTGCAGCAGGACCGCGTCCGCGTCGGCCACGCCCGCGTCGAGGTCGGAGGTGGTGGTGATCAGGCCCGGGTGCCCCTGCTTGGCGAAGATCCGCCGGGCCAGGCCGCCGATCAGCTCCAGCCGGTCGGCGGCCGGGTCGATCAGCACCAGCTCGCTGATGGGCAGGGTGTCGCGCAGCCGGGCGAACCCGTCGATCAGCTCGGGGGTATAGGTGGAACCGCCGCCCACCACTGCGAGTTTCATGGTCACTAGCCTTTCACTCCGGTCAGGGTGACGCCTTCGACGAACGCCTTCTGGGCGAAGAAGAAGAGGACGATCACCGGGGCCATGACCAGCACGGTCGCCGCCATGGTCAGGTTCCAGTTGGTGTGGTGCGCGCCCTTGAAGGACTCCAGTCCGTAACTGAGGGTCCAGGCGGCCGGGTTGTCGGAGGCGTAGATCTGCGGGCCGAAGTAGTCGTTCCAGGCGCAGAAGAACTGGAACAGCGCCACGGCCGCGATCCCGGGCTTCGCCATCGGCAGCACCACGCGCAGCAGGGTGCGCAGCTCGCCGCAGCCGTCGACCTTCGCCGCGTCCAGGTACTCGTCCGGGATCGTCAGCAGGAACTGGCGCAGCAGGAAGATGGAGAAGGCGTCGCCGAAGGCCATCGGGATGATCAGCGGCCACAGGGTGCCGGACAGGTCCAGCTGCTTGGCCCAGAAGAGGTACATCGGGATGACGACCACCTGGGGCGGCAGCATCATCATGGCGATCACCAGCAGCAGCGACAGCCGCCGGCCGCGGAAGCGGAACTTGGCGAGCGCGTAGGCGACGGGCACCGAGGAGACCACGGTCAGCAGGGTGCCGAGGCCCGCGTACATCAGGGTGTTGCGCCACCAGGTCAGGAAGCCGGGGGTGTCCCACACCTTCGCGTAGTTGCCCCATTCCCAGGTGCGCGGCCACAGGTCGCGGGTCAGCGCCTGCTGGTCGCTCATCACCGAGGTCAGGAAGAGGAACACGAAGGGCAGGACGAAGAACAGGGCCGCCGCGACGCCGAGGGAGTGTACGGCCACCCAGTGCAGGGCGGCCCGCCGCCGCGCGGTGCGCACGGCATGCGCGGAATCCGGCGTACCGGAGGCGGTGGGGCGCGGGGGGCGCTCCGTGCCGCGGGTGATGGTCTGGCTCATGATCCTCAGTCACCTGCCTCGATCAGCCCGCCGCGCCGCCGCATCAGCAGCGCGGTGAAGGCCATGGAGAGGGCGAACAGCACCAGGGCGACCACGCAGGCGGTGCCGTAGTCGAAGCGCTGGAAGCCGACGTTGTAGATGACCTGGGGCAGGGTCAGCGTGGACTTGTCGGGGTACCCGGGCTCGAACTGGTCGCCCGAGCCGCCGATCACGCCGGACGCGACCTTTCCCGCCACCAGGGGCTGTGTGTAGAACTGCATCGCCTGGATGACCCCGGTGACCACCGCGAACAGGATGATCGGGGAGATGTTCGGCAGGGTGATGTGGCGGAAGCGCGCGAACGCCCCGGCCCCGTCCAGCTCGGCGGCCTCGTACTGCTCGCGCGGTACGTCGAGCAGCGCGGCCATGAAGATGACCATCAGGTCGCCGACCCCCCACACCGCGAGCGCGGTCAGCGCGGGCTTGGACCAGGCGGGGTCCGTGAACCAGCCGGGCGTGGGCAGTCCGACCGCGTCCAGCAGGGTGTTGACCGGGCCGCTGCCCGGGTTGAGCAGGAAGACGAAGGCCAGGGTCGCCGCCACCGGAGGGGCCAGGTAGGGCAGGTAGAACAGGGTGCGGAAGACGCCCGTACCCAGCTTGATCTTGGTGATGAGCAGGCCGATGCCCAGCCCGAAGGCGACCCGGCAGGCGACCATCACCACGACGAGCCACAGGGTGTTGCGCATGGCCGGCCAGAACATGGGGAGGTCGGAGAAGACGTAGGTCCAGTTGTCCAGCCCGTTGAAGACGGGCGGGCGGAAGCCGTCGTACTTGGTGAAGGAGAAGTAGACGGTGGAGACGAGCGGGTAGGCGAAGAAGACGCCGAACCCGATCAGCCAGGGCGACATGAAGGCCGCCGAGCGCATCGCCGACCTGCGGCGCCTGGCGCGCAGTTCGGGGGAGAAGGTGCCGTCCATCGGGCTACTTGGCCTTCGCGATGTCCGTGTCGATCTGCTGGTCGGTCTTGGCGAGACCGGCCGCGATGTCCGCTACCTCGCCCTTCTCGACCGCGTACGCGAAGTCCGTGAAGGTCAGCTGGTAGGTGCCGCCGTCCGCCTGCGCCGGGGTGGTGGTCGACTTCGGGTGCTTGGCGATGTCGATGAACGTCTTGAACTCAGGGCTCACCTGGAGCTTGGGGGAGTTCAGGGCGGCCAGCGTGGAGGGCACGTTGTGGATGGCGTTGGCGAACTCCACGACCGCCTCGGTGTCGGTCGTCATGTACTTCGTCAGCTCCCAGGCGGCGTTCTGCTTCTTGCTGCCCGAGGCGATGCCCATGATCGTGCCGGCGAGGTAGCCCTTGCCGTACTCGGCGATCCGGTCGTCCGGGACGGGCATCGGCGCGGTCCCGATCTCGAACTTCACCCCGGCCTCCTTCGCCATGGGGGCCCGCCACTCGCCGTCGATCTGCATGGCCACCAGGCCCAGGTGGAAGGGGTGCTCGGCACTCCACTCGTCACCGAAGGTGGTGCGGAACTTCTCCAGCTTCTCGTACCCGCCGAGCTTGCCCACCAGGTCCTTCTGCGCCGTCAGCATCTGCGCGAAGCCGGGGTCCTTGGCCAGGTTGGACTTGCCGTTCGCGTCGAAGTACGCCGGGCTCCACAGCGCGGCCAGGCGCTGGGGGGCGGTCTCGTAGCCGTGGAAGGTGGGCATGATGCCGAGCTGCTGGTACGAATCCCCCTTGGGGATCGTCAGCTTCTGCGCGGCGGCCTCGAACTGGCTCCAGGTCTTGGGGGGTTCGGTGATCCCGGCGGCTTCGAAGGCGGTCTTGTTGTAGACGAGGCCGTACGCGTCGTTCAGCAGCGGCAGCGTGCACTGGTTGCCGTTGAACTGGGTGTACTCCAGGAGGGTCTTGGGGAAGACCTTCTCCTTGTCGACCCCGGACTTCTTCAGGAAGGGGTTCAGGTCCGCGAAGGCGCCGGTGTTGCAGAACTTTCCGACGCTGTCGGTGGTGAAGGAGGAGACCACGTCGGGGGCCTTCTCCCCGCCGGCGCGCAGCGCCTGGTTGATCTTGTCGTCCGTCATGTTGCCCGTGATGTTCACCTTGATGTTCGGGTGGGCCTTGGTGAACCGGGCGATGTTGTCCTCGATGGCCTTGATCTCGCTGGGGGCGGACCAGCCGTGCCAGAAGTTGAGGGTGACGTCCTTCTTCGGGTCGTCGGCGGCCGAGTTGGAGGCGGAGCCCGTACACGCGGTGGCGAGTACGGATATCGCGGCCACTGCGGTGGCGGCGACGGTCAGGCGGCGGATTCCGGGCATGGCGGAGTCACTCTCTGCGCGGGGGGACTTCCTGGAGGGGTGAGGGAGGAGCCGTGGTGCGGTGTGGGCTCACGCGGGGGAGGTGCGGGGCAAGGGCAGGTGGTGCGGGCCTGCGGTACGGGGCTGCGTGCGCCCGGGGCTCGTGCGGGGGGTGCGGTGCGGACTCGTGCGGGAGGTGCAGGTGGTGCTGGTACTGGTGCAGGGCTGGTGGTGCGGTTCGGTGGCGGGAGCTGCCGGTGGTGCGGTTCAGCGGCGGGAGGTGTCGAAGACCTCGTCGCGGGTCGCGGCGAGGGCGCTCTCCAGTGCCCCGCGCAGTACGGGACGCTCCCGTACCTCGCCGGTCACCAGCACGGGCCGGGACGGGGCGAGGTCGGCGAGCTCGGCTTCGAGGAGCTCGCGCAGCGGCTCACCGCCCGCGATGGTCAGCGCCCCGGAGAGGATCACGATCTCCGGGTCCAGTACGGCGACCAGCGAGGCGAGACCGGTGGCGAGGGCGGTGGCGTACTCCCGCAGGAGTTCCAGGTGGGGCCCCTCGGGCGCGGCGGCGGCCTGGGCCAGCAGCGCGGCCGCGGCTTCGACCATGGCCCCGGACTCGGCCCCGTGCACGGCGCCGTGCACCGAGCCGGCCCCGGCCGCGGCGGCCGGCGGTGCGTCGACGCCGTGCCGGGCCGCCATCGCGGGCAGTACCTGTGCGCCGGCCAGCTCCTGGTAGCCGCCGGAGTTGACCCGGGTGACCTGGCGGACCAGCGGGTGCCCGGCGACCGGCAGGAAGCCGATCTCCCCGGCTCCGCCGGTCCAGCCGCGGTGCAGCCGGCCGCCGAGCACGAGGGCGGCGCCGAGGCCCTCCTCGTTCCACAGCAGGACGAAGTCCTCGTGGCCGCGGGCGGCGCCGAGCCACTGTTCGGCGACGGCGGCGAGGTTCACGTCGTTCTCGTACTCGACCGGCATCGGCAGGGCCGCGGCGAGTTCGTCGAGGAGCGTGGGGGACTGCCAGCCCTCCAGATGGTCGGCGTAGCGCAGCACCCCGGTGCGGGGGTCGAAGGAGCCGGGGGTCGCGATGACCACCCGGTGGATGTCGGCGAGGTGCAGCCCGGCGTCCTTGACGGCCTCGCCGAGGGCGCGGGTGACCTGCTCGACCGGCCCGGTGCCCTCGGCGTACGGGAGCTCGTGGCTGCCGATTACCTCGCCGGTGAGGTCGGCCACGGAGGCGAGGATCCGGCCCGGGGTGACGTCGAGCCCCGCGACGTGGGCGGCCCGCTCGTTGACGGCGTAGAGCTGCGCGTTGGGGCCGGGGCGGCCGGTGGCGGTGCCGGTGGCGACGACGAGCCCGGCGGCCTCCAGCCGGGCCAGCAGCTGGGAGGCGGTGGGCTTCGAGAGGCCGGTGAGATGCCCGATCCGGGTCCGGGACAGGGGACCGTGCGTCAGCAGGAGCTCGAGCGCGGCCCGGTCGTTCAGGGCGCGCAACAGGCTGGGCGTACCGGGGGTGGCGGGCATGGGGTGACTTCTCTCTCACCGAGGTGAACTGTTAGGTAAGTTTCCTATTGGTGGGTCGCTCGTGTCAATGGTCAGTGCGTACACCACTGCCCCCGCAGGTCGGACCTACGGGGGCAGCGGTCGTACGGGTACGAGTGCGGCGGGCGCTACTTCGTGATGCGGGGGCCGGAGGCCGAGCCGCCCGCGGCCGGCTGCGGGATCTCCGCGGTGGCCAGGGACTGCGGGGAGGTCGGGTTCGCCAGCGCCGACGGCGCGGCGACGGCGGCCGAGGGGTCGGCAGGGGCCGCGTCCTCCTCGGGCGCCGGCAGGCCCCCGACGATCCCGATGCCGGCGGCGTCGAAGGCGTCCTTGATCCGCCAGCGCAGCTCGCGCTCCACGGCGAACTGCTGGCCCGGCATCGTCTTCGCCGACACCGAGACCGACATCGAGGCCAGCAGCACCTCGTCCAGGCCCAGCACCTCCACCGGACCCCACAGCCGCTCGTCCCACGGGGACTCCTTGGCCATGGTGTCGGCGATGTCCTTGATCACCTCGCGGATGCGGGAGAGGCTCTCGGTGGGCTTGACCTGCACCGCGACGCTCGCCGTGGCCCAGCCCTGGCTGAGGTTGCCGATCCGCTTGATCTCGCCGTTGCGGACGTACCAGATCTCTCCGTTGTCGCCGCGCAGCTTGGTGACGCGCAGGCCCACCTCGACGACCTCGCCCGAGGCCACCCCGGCATCGATCTTGTCGCCGACGCCGTACTGGTCCTCAAGGATCATGAACACGCCGGAGAGGAAGTCCGTGACCAGGTTGCGGGCGCCGAAACCGATGGCCACACCGGCCACACCGGCGCTCGCCAGCAGCGGCCCCAGGTTGATGTCGAGCGCGCCGAGCACCATCAGGGCCGCCGTGCCGAGGATCAGGAACGAGGCCACCGAGCGCAGTACGGAACCGATGGCCTCGGACCGCTGCCGGCGCCGCTCCGCATTGACCAGCAGCCCGCTCAGAGCCGTGCCCTCGACGGCGTCGGCGCCGCGGTTCATCCGGGTGATCAGCTTGGTCAGCGACTTGCGGACCACCGAGCGCAGGGCGAAGGCGATGACCAGGATCAGGAGGATCCGCAGGCCCAGGTACAGCCATCCGGCCCAGTTCTCTTCTATGAAACTGGCGGCGTTCGTGACGCTCTCGTGGGTTTCTCTGATCGTTTCGGCGGCGTCCGGGTTGTCGGCTGCGAGCGGGAGCAGTGCGGCGGCAGGCCAGGGCACGGCGGGAACCTCCAGATATGGCGTCCTGCCCGCGGAAGGGGTGGGGCGGGCAGACCATCCACCCTAACGGGGCACTTGCCCGGACTTGTTGCCGTGTTCGAGGGAGAGACCAGACTCACGCGGGGATGAAGCGTGTGTGGTCGAAAACACCTCGGACCCGTTACGGGCGCGTGGTGGCGCTTCGACCAGCCGTAAGGGGAGACTGGAAAGCAGATCGTCCCGGCGCGAGCCACGCGCCGCCGGCGTACAAGGAGGCAGTCCGTGCCGCACGTCCTGGTCCTCAACGCGTCGTACGAGCCCCTCGGCGTCGTACCGCTCCGTCGCGCGCTCGTCCTCGTCCTGGAGAACAAAGCCGTCTCCCTGGAGGAATCCGGCGCCTTTCTGCACAGCGCGACAAGGGCCGTCCCCGCTCCCAGCGTGGTTCGGCTCAAGCGCTTCGTGCGGGTCCCCTACCGGGGGCCCGTTCCACTCACCCGCCGCGCGCTGTTCGCCCGGGACGGCGGTCGCTGCATGTACTGCGGGGCCGTCGCCACCAGTGTCGACCACGTCGTCCCGCGCAGCCGGGGCGGGCAGCACGCCTGGGACAACGTCGTCGCCGCGTGCCGCCGCTGCAACCACGTCAAGGCCGACCGGCACCTCGTCGACCTGGGCTGGCGGCTGCGGCACCAGCCGGCTCCGCCGTCCGGGCTGGCCTGGCGGATCATCGGGACGGGGCACCGGGATCCGTGCTGGATGCCGTACCTCCAGCCGTACGGGGCGGACGATGCGCTGGATCGCATCGGGGTCCCGCTGGCCGCCGCGGCGGTCGCGTCATAGCCCCCTGAGCCGGGCCCCCTGGGGCTCCGCCCCGGACCCCGCGCCTCAAACGCCGGCGGGGCCGGATGTGCCGCTGCGCGGCAAACTCCAGCCCGCCCGGCGTTTGAGGGCACGGGCGCGCAGCGCACGTACGGGTCCGGGCGGAGCCCGGGGAACGGTGGAAGGGCGGGTAGGGGACAGCCCCGCAGGGTTCCCCGGTCCCCTACGGGGCCACCGCGAAGGCTTCGGCGCCCAGCAGGCTGCAGCCGTAGCGGGTGGCTCGGGTCTCGCAGGTGACGCGGACGAAGCGGGCTTCCGGAGCCGCCGGGTCCAGGTGGACGGAGTCCACCCCGCCGCGCGAGGCGACCGCCGCAGACGGATGCCAGGCGACACCGTCCGCCGAGGTCTCCACCCGGAACCGGGACGGGTACGCCTCCTGCCAGCGCAGCCGCAGCAGTCCGATCCGCGCCGGAGCCGCCAGCTCCGCCTGCCACCAGGCCCCGTCGACCGCGGGCGAGGACCACCGGGTGGCCGGGGAATCGTCCAGCGCCCCCGCCGCGGGGAACGCCGGGGTCTCGTCCGCCGAGGAGGAGGCCACGGCGGAGCGCAGCAGGTTCGGGCCGGCCGTGCGCGGATGGGCGCGGACCTTCAGCGTGTGCGTCTGGGAGCCGAAGGTGACCGGAACCTCGTAGGTGCCCGGCGCCGTGCCCGCGGCCACCGCGACCTGAACCGGGACGGTCGCCGTCGTACCGCGCGCGGCCGCCGCGCTCTCCGGCAGCGTTACGGAGATCCCCGCCGGCGGCTTCGCCGACAGGGGCCCGCGGACCTCGCCGGGACGCAGCGCGGACAGCTCCGCCGGGATCCGCTGCGGGGCCCCGCCGATCTCCGCGTCCACGCTGTCGGCCAGCTCGAAGCGGGCCTCCGGGCCGTCCTCCGTCCACGGGACCACGCCGTGCACGGCCGGAGCCGGGCCCGACCAGACCAGCCGGACCGCGTCGGCCCGTAGGCCGCCCACGTCCACCTGGGTCCAGCCCGACGCCGCCGCCTCCGCGACCTTGCGCCAGCCCTCTCCCGGTACGCGGGCCTCGATCACGGCGCCCCGGCTGCCGGGCGGCAGCGGGTCGGTCATCACGGTCACCACCGACACCGGCCGGGCCCCGGACAGCTCGACCGTCCACGCGTCGGCCTGCCGGGTCACCGTGCCCGGCTCGCGGGCCGCGCCGGTCCACGCGTCGGCCTCGGCCGCGGCCCGCGCCAGGAAGGGGTCCAGTACCGCCTTGTCGACCCGGGCGGCTTCCGCCCCGGACAGTGCCGCGCGGGCGCCTGTGAGGGCCTGTGAGGCCCGCCAGGCGGCCGCTCCGTCCCCGCGGGCCTGTGCCTGGAGGACGTCGAGCGCCAGCTCTCCGGCGGCCCCGTAGCGCGCGAGCCGCGACAGCCAGGGCCCCGCCTCCTGCGCGAGCGCGGGCAGCCGGTCCGGGGCCTCGCGCAGGACGCGGAAGGCGGCGCGCAGCCGATCGCCCGCCGCCGGGTCGCCGGAGCTCCGGGCCCGCCAGAACTCCTCCATGAGCGGGACCAGGTAGGCGGACTCGGGCTGGGCGAGGCCGGAGGAGGCGTTGTTCCCGGCCAGTGCGGCCAGCGCCTCCCGCGCCTTGGGGTCGGGTCCGGCGAGCGAGGCCACGGCCGCCGCCCAGGAGTCGGCGGCCCGGTAGCCGCGCGGGTTCCACGTGAAGTCGGCCGCGGTGAACAGCGGGATGCGCGACAGCGTGCCCTGGGGCATGGCGTTGGCCAGCACGGCCGCCGAACCGCCCGCGACCACCGGGTCCCGTCCCGCGTACGGGCCGAGGAAGATCCGGCCCGGATCCCAGTCGTTGACCGGGTAGTTGTCCATGGTGACCAGCGGGTGCTGCCCGAGGGCCGAGCGCGCCCCGTTCATCTCCTGCCCGGTGATGGTGCGCGGCACCACGCCGACGCCCGTCCAGGCCACTTCCACCCGGCCGTCCAGGGCCTCGGCCAGTGCGGTCCGGTAGGGCGTCGCGCCCTCCTGGTAGTACTCCGTGGGCAGCAGCGACAGCGCGGGCGCCCCCGGGTAGCGCCGGGCCAGGTGCGCGGCCAGCTCGCCCGCGACCTCCGCGTGCGCCTTCGCGGCCGCCGCCGGGCCCTTGCCGTACCGCTCCCGGTCGGTCCGGCAGCCCCACTCGGTGTAACTGACGTCCTGGAACTGCACCTGGAACGCCCGGAATCCCAGGTCCCACATGGCGTCCAGCTTGCGGGCGAGCGCCGCCCGGTCCGCCGAGGACGCCAGGCACATCGACTGCCCGGGCGCCACCGCCCAGCCGAGCACCACCTTGTTGGCGCGCGCCCGCTCGGCCAGCTCCCGCAGCTCCGCCGCCTGCGCCGCCGGGTAGTCGCGGCGCCACTCCGTGGTCCGGTACGGGTCGTCACCGGGCGCGAGCAGCAGCCGGTTCAGCTTGGTGCGGCCCATGAACTCCACCTGCGCGAGCCGCTGGGCGGCCGTCCACGGAGTCCCGTAGAACCCCTCCGTGATCCCGCGCACCGGGGCCGTCGGCCAGTCCCGTACGAGGACGCCGGGCACCTTCCCGCCGCCCTGGGCGAGCAGTTGACGCAGCGTCTGCGCCGCGTGGAACAGCCCGTCCTCGCCCACGCCCGCCAGCGCGACCGTGTCCCGCCCCTCGACGCGGCCCACCGCCAGCCGGTAGCCGCCGGCCGGCAGGTCGCCGGCCGCGTCCGCGCCCAGGGCCCGCAGCGCCTGCTCCGTGCTCTCGTCGTTCTCGTCGTGCGGCCCCTGGAGCCGTATGACGGGTCCCGCGCCGGGCAGCGGTTCCCCGCCGGCCCGCTCGTGCAGGGTCCGTACGCCCGCCCCGTGCAGGGCGTCGCGCACCAGCTGGGCGGCGTACGGGTCCACGTCCGCGGGCAGCACCAGGACGGCCTCGGCGCCCAGCGGCACCGCGCGCGCCGGGTCGACGGCCGCCGACTGCGGCCGGGGATACACCGCGGGCCCCTCGGCGGCGGCGCGCGCCGGATCGGAGCCGGGGTCGAGCACGGGGGCGGCGGGGAGGGGGCCCGGGTCGCGCAGCGCCGCGGGAGCCGCGGCGGTGCCCGGCGCGGGCGCGCCCGGTGCCTCCGGAGTGTCCGGCGCAGTGGGTGCGGCGAAGGCGGTGGGGGGACCCACCACCGCCGAGCCGCTCAGCAGGGCGCCGATGACGGCGACCGCCGCGGCGGTCGCCGTGGCCCGCTTGCTGCCCCTGATCTGCACGGAGCCACCCCGTCCCGAGTCGTCCCCCGCTCGTACGAACGAGCCAGAGCCCACCATCCGTACGGGTGGGGTGTCAACGTCCGCGGGTGATCTGACCTGGATCGGCCAGGAATGCGATGCCGCCGACTGGGTAGGGCTGTCATGTCCTCCGGGCCGCGCGCCGGAGGGTGTTCCCGACGATTCCGCACGCCAGGGCGAAGGTTTTCGGCGTGCGCCGGTCGCCGCGGAGCTCCGCAACACCTCCCGCGCACGGCCCGAACACAGGCACGTCTGTACGGATTCACGGATCGCACAGGAGAATTTCCTCTGTCGGTGGTGCGCGGACGGTGCGCGGACCGACACAGTGGGAGCCGTCCACGGGTCCTGACCGATCCTCACGTACGAAGGAGTGCCTGCCGGTGAACGCCAAGGCCGTGAAAACCGAGAACGTCATCACCTCCACCAGTTCCACCGTCTCCATATCCGCCGGATCCGCCCCGAAACGGCGTCCGCCGCTCGCCCACCTGCCGGCGCAGTCCGGACCGGACGAGCGGCCCCTCACCAGCGAGCCGTCGCTCGCCGACGCCGCGCACGCGCCGTTGACCAGTGAGCCCCCGCTCGCCTACGAGGCCCCGCTGACCAGCGAGCCGACCACCCATGCCGCGGCGGCCGCCGCGGGTGACTAGACGACAAGGAACCTGATGGACGACCTCGCCCGGCTCGCGGCCCTGTACGGAGTCGCCACCACCTACCAGCCCGCCGAGGACGTCACCCTCCGGGTCCCGGAGGCCACCGTCGCCGCCGTGCTGCGGCAGCTGGGGGTGAACACGGACACCCCGGAGTCCGTACGGGCGCACCTGGCCGCGGCCGAACACGACGCGGCCCACCGGCTGTTGCCGCGCGTGCTGGTGTGGTGGGCCGGGTCCCGGCCGCCCGTGGAGCTGGGCGCGCTCCCGCCGGGGACCCGGACGCGGCTGGAGGCGGAGGCCGAGGGGGACGGGCCGCCCGAGGCGGCGGGCCGCGCGGTCCCGCAGGAGCCGCCGGCGGCCTGGAGCGCGGCCGACGCGGGGGAGCCGCCGCTCGGCGTGCACCGGGTCCACGCCGAGGCCCCCGACGGCCGCACCGCCACCGCCACCCTGATCGTGGCCCCCGACCGGGCCCCGGCGGCGCCCGAGCGCACCCACGGGCTGCTCGTCCAGCTCTACTCCGTGCTCTCCGAACGCTCCTGGGGCATGGGCGACCTGGGCGACCTGGCGGAGCTGGCGCGCTGGGCGGGGCGCGTCCACGGAGCCGGCTTCGTCCAGGTCAACCCGCTGCACGCGGCCGTGCCCGGCACCCCGACCGACCCCTCCCCGTACCGGCCGTCCTCGCGCCGCTTCCCCGACCCGGTGCACCTGCGGATCGAGGACGTCCCCGAGTACGCCGACTGCCCGGACCGGGCCGCCCTCGCGGAACTCGCCGACCGGGGCGCCCGGTTGCGGCGCGAGGTGCTGGAGAAGGGGGCGCTGATCGACCGGGACGCCGTCTGGTCCCTCAAGCGGGCCGCCCTGGAGCTGCTGTACGCCGTCCCGCGCAGCCCCGAACGGGAGGCGGCCTACGAAAACTTCCGCGCCGAGCAGGGCGCGGAGCTGGACCTGCACGCCGCCTGGTGCGCCGGGCACGCGGGGGAGGATCCGAAGGCGCGGGCCGACTTCCACCGCTGGCTGGTCTGGCTGACGGACACCCAGCTCGCCGCCGCCCAGCGGGCCGCCAAGGACGCCGGGATGGCGATCGGCATCGTGCACGACCTGGCCGTCGGGGTGCATCCGCAGGGCTCGGACACCTTCGGGCTGCCCTTCTACGCCAAGGGCTGCTCCGTCGGCGCCCCGCCGGACGCCTTCAACGCGCGCGGCCAGGACTGGGGGCTGCCCCCGTGGCGGCCCGACCGGCTGGCCTCGGCCGGGTACGCGCCGCTGCGGGCCCTGCTGCGGGGGGTGTTCCGGTACGCCGGCGCCCTGCGCATCGACCACGTCATGGGACTGTTCCGGCTCTGGTGGATCCCGGAGGGGACCCCGCCCGCCGAAGGCGCGTACGTCTCGTACGACGGGGAGGCGATGCTCGCCCTGCTGGTCCTGGAGGCGCACCGGGCGGGAGCCCTGGTCATCGGAGAGGACCTCGGCACCGTGCAGCCGGGGGTCCGTCAGGCGCTGGCCCGGCGCGGGGTGCTGGGCACCTCGGTGCTCTGGTTCGAACGGGACTGGGGCGGGGACGGGGAGCCGCTGGAGCCGGAGCGCTGGCGGGCCGACTGCCTGGCCACCGTGACCACCCACGATCTGCCGCCCACGGCCGCCAAACTGGCCGGCTCCCACGTGGAACTGCGCGACCGGCTGGGCCTGCTGACCCGTCCGGCGGAGCGGGAGCGCGCCGAGGACGAGGCCGACACCGCGCGCTGGCTGGACGTACTGGAGGACCTCGGGCTCGACACCAAGGGCGAGGAGGCCGCCGTACGGTCCCTGTACGGGTTCCTGTTGCGCACCCCGGCCCGGCTGGTGGGGGTCTGGCTGCCCGACGCGGTGGGGGACCGGCGGCCGCAGAACCTGCCCGGCACCTGGGACCAGTACCCCAACTGGCGGCTCCCGGTCGCCGACGCGGAGGGCCGGCCGCTGACCCTGGAGGCACTGGCCGCCTCGCCGCGGGCGAACGCCCTGCTGGGGGCGGTGCGGGGGGCGGCGGGAACCCGTACGGCACCCCCGGGCGCGCGCGGCGTTTAGGTGTTCGCTACGTTTGCACCGTGGACAAGAAGAACGCTCTGCGCGCCGGCGCCGTCACGGCCGGAACGACGCTGATGATGCTGCTGATGACGTCTCCCGCCCTCGCGGTCACCCGTGACGACGGCGACGACCCGGGTCCGGGCCTGAGCGTCGCCGAGACGCTCGGCCTCTACGTGGCCGCGCCGATCGTGCTGTTCCTGCTCATCGCCGGTCTGGTGATGGTCGGCGACAAGTCGCGCAAGACGCAGAACGAGAGCTGACTCCAGCGAGCCCGACCCCTCCGGGGGTTCCTCGCTCGATCCGATTCTTCCGGGGCGCCGGGGGTCCATGAGGACCCCCGGCGTCTCGTCGTACCCGGGCCCGGTCGTGGCCCGGACCGCCGGCCCGGCTAAGGGACTCCTGCCATCACCTTGCGCAGCAGGCCGGTGAGCGCCTCGGTCTCCGCCGCGTCGAGCCCGGTGAGCGCTTCGTGCTGCACCTCCAGTCCCGCCTCGACCGCCTCGTCGATGAGCGCGAGGCCCCGGTCGGTGATCGTCACCCGCAGCCCCCGCCGGTCGTCCGGATCGGGGCTCCGGCGGAGCAGCCCGGCCTTCTCCAGCTTGTCCAGCCGTCCCGTCATCCCGCCCGTGGTCAGCATCAGCGTGGCCGAGAGCTGGCGGGGCGAGAGGGTGTACGGGCTTCCGCTCCGGCGCAGCGTGGCCACGACGTCGAACTCCCCGCGCGAGATTCCGTAGCGCGCGTAGGCCTTCTCCATTGCGTCGCCCATGGCTTTGGAGATCCGGTAGATCCGGCCGAAGACGGCCATCGGCGCGGTGTCCAGATCGGGGCGCACCGCGAACCACTGGTCGGCGATCGCGTCGACGGGGTCTTTGTCGGTCATAGGCGCAGTATCCGGCTTCCACTTATTCGTTGGCAAGGAAAGTTGCTTACAGGAAAGTAGCTTAGTGCTAAGCTACTTTCAAGTGAGCTACTCGCCGCAGCCGCTCGCTTGAGCTACTCGTCCCTGCCAGAGGAGTACCCGTCGTGAAGCGCCTCGCCGCCCTCGCACTGACCGCCCTCGCCCCCATCTCCTGGGGCTCCACCTACTTCGTGGCCTCCGAGCTGCTGCCGCCCGACCGGCCGCTGTTCACCGGGGTCATGCGGGCCCTGCCCGCCGGGCTGCTGCTCACCGCCCTCGCGCGGAAACTGCCCACGGGGCAGTGGTGGTGGAAGGCCGCGGTCCTCGGCGGGCTCAACATCGGCGCCTTCTTCCCGCTCCTCTTCCTCTCCGCCTACCGCCTGCCCGGCGGGGTCGCCGCCGTACTGGGCTCCGCGGGGCCGCTGTTCGTCGTGGGGCTCGCCGCCCTCCTCCTGGGCGAGCGGGCCCGGCTTCGGACCGTGCTCGCGGCCGTCGTGGCGGCCTTCGGCGTCGGCATGGTGGTGCTGACCGCGCAGGCGCAGCTCGACCCGGTCGGGCTGGTGGCCGGCGTCGTCTCCTCCGCCTCGATGGGTGCGGGCATCGTCATGACCAAGCGCTGGGGGCGGCCGGAGGGCGTCGGCCCGCTGGCCATGACCGGCTGGCAGCTCACCGCGGGCGGACTGATCATCATCCCGGTCGCCGCCCTGGTGGAAGGGGCGCCGCCGGTCCTCGACGGTGAGGCCTTCCTCGGCTACGGCTACATGATGCTGATCAACACCGGCATCGCGTACTGGCTCTGGTTCCGCGGCATCGGACAGCTCACCGCCACCTCGGTCACCCTCCTCGGCCCGCTCTCGCCGCTCACCGCGGCCGTCATCGGCTGGGCCGCCCTGGGGCAGGAGCTGTCGCCGGTGCAGGTGCTGGGCATGGTGATCGCCTTCGGTGCCACCGTCGCGGGGCAGCTCGCCGCGGGCGCGCCGCGACCGAAGACCGCACCGTTCAGTTCTGCTGAAGAAACCAATCGAAATGTTTCGATGGACCTGACGGGTGCCTCGGTGCGACGGTAGACCAACGAACCGACACTCCGAACCCCGAGGGGGAGACACACAGTGGCCGTCACGGACCGCGTCCGCACCGTCCCGCAGGAAGCCCGGCAGGAAGCCCACGAGGAAGTCCAGCAGGAAGCACTGCCCGGCAAGGCGAAGAAGGGAGCCGCCGGTCTCGGCGTCCTCCTCGCCCTGATCGCCACGGTCGTCTGGTCCGGCAGCTTCGTCGCCACCCGGGGCATGGCGGACAGCATCCCGCCCGTCCAGGCCGTCTTCTGGCGCTGGGTGATCGCCACCGTGGCCGTCGCCCCCTTCGCCGCCCGGCAGGCCTGGCAGCAGCGGGCCCTGATCCGCAAGCACTTCGGCTACATCGCCCTGGCCACCCTCTTCGGCGTCACCCTCTACAACACGCTCGTCCACCAGGCCGGACTGACCACCTCCGCATCCAACATGGGCATGATCATGGCCGCCTCGCCGGTCATCATGGCCCTGTACGCCCGGCTCGGCGGCGAGAAGCTCGGAGCCCGGCGCACCTTCGGACTGGCCCTCGCGGCCCTCGGCGTGCTCCTCCTGGTCGGCAAGGGGTCCATCCGCTTCGACTTCGCCGCCGGCGACCTGTGGATGTTCGGCGCCGCCCTGTCCTTCGCCACGTACAGCGCGCTCCTCAAGCGCAAGCCCGCCGAACTGGGCGGCCTCGCCTTCCTGCTCACCACCTTCGTGCTCGGCGCACTGATGCTCGCCCCCGTCTACGCCGTGTCCGTCGGCGTCCAGGGCGGCTTCCAGGTCACCCCCTCCACCGCCGGAATGCTCCTGTACGTCGGCGTCTTCTCCTCCGCCGTCGCCTTCTTCGCCTGGAACAAGGCCGTCGCGATGATCGGCGCCGCCCGCGCCGGAGTCGTCTACTACCTCCAGCCCGTCTGCGTCGCGGGCCTCGGCCTGCTGCTCCTCGGCGAGACCACCGGCCCGACGCAGCTCCTCTGCATGGCGCTGATCCTGGGCGGCGTGGGTCTGGGTGCCCGGCGGTAGGTTCGGTCCCATGATCGAGTGGGACATCAAGAAGCTGCGGATCCTGCGGACCCTCGCCGAACAGGGGACCGTGACCGCGACGGCCGAGGCGCTGCACATGACGCCCTCGGCCGTTTCGCAGCAGCTGACCAACCTCGCCAGGATGCTCGGGGTCCCGCTGCTGGAGGCCCAAGGCCGCCGGGTCCGCCTCACCGACGCCGCGCACCTCGTACTGCGGCACGCGGAGGCCGTGTTCGCGCAGCTGGAGCGGGCCGACGCGGAACTCACCGGATACCTCGCGGGGGAAGCGGGGGAGGTCCGGATCGGGGCCTTCTCCACCGCCGTACCGGTCCTCGTGGTCCCGGCGGTCGCGGCCCTCAGGCGCTCGCACCCCGGCGTGGAGGTCCGCGTACGGGAGACCGAGGCGGCCGAGTCCTACGAGCTGCTGTCCGCCGGAGTCGTCGACCTCGCGCTCTCCCTCGCGGCGCACGCCCCGACCGCCCGCGATCCCCGCTTCACCCGCCGGACCCTGCTGGAGGACCCCCTCGACGTGGCCCTGCCGCCGGAGCATCCGCTGGCCGGGGCGGGGGAGCTGCGGCTCGCGGACCTGTCCGGGGACCCGTGGATCTACGGGGGCTCCGGCCCCTGGTCGGAGATCACCCGCAATGCGTGCGAGGCGGCCGGGTTCGTGCCCGAACAGGCCCACTCGGCGTCCGGGTGGACCGCGATCCTGGCCATGGTCGAGGCGGGCATGGGGGTCGCGCTGGTTCCCCGCATGGTGGCGAGCCGCGCGGCCGGCGTCGCCGTCCGGGGCCTGCCCCACGACCGGCCCACCCGGCACGTCATCGCCGCCCTGCGGCGGGGCTCCGAATCCGCCCCGGCCGTGGCCCACGTCCTGGCGGCCCTGCGCTCCGTCGCCACCGCCCGGCCGTAGCGGTGGGGGCGGGGCCGCTGCGCGGGGCCATCCCCTACCCGCCCTTCCACCGTTCCCCGGGCTCCGCCCGGACCCGGTCCTCAAACGCCGGACGGGCTGGATGGGGCCGGCGCCGGCCCGCACGTGAACGCCGGCGAGGCTGGGAAATCCAGCCTCGCCGGCGTTTGAGGCGCGGGGTCCGGGGCGGAGCCCCGGGAGCGGACCCGCAGGGTCAGGCCTGGGCGTCCGCCGTCTGGGCGCGCAGCGCCCGCTCTACGCCGGCGCGGGACTCGGAGACGAGACGCCGCAGGGCCGCGTTCGGCTCGGCCGAGGCCAGCCAGGCGTCCGTCGCCGCGAGGGTCTCCGGGGAGACCTGGAGGGTCGGGTAGAGCCCCACCGCGATCTGCTGCGCGATCTCGTGGCTCCGGGTCTCCCAGACCCCCTTGACCGCCGCGAAGTACTTCGCCGTGTACGGGGCGAGGAGCTCGCGCTGGTCGGTCTGGACGAAGCCGCCGATCACCGCCTCCTGCACCGCGTTCGGGAGCGAGTCGCCCTCGACGACCGAAGCCCAGGCCTCGGCCTTGGCCTCCGCCGTCGGACGCGCCGCGCGGGCGGTCGCCGCGTGCCGCTCGCCCGCCGCGGTCTTGTCCCGCTCCAGCTCGGCCGCGATGGCCGCCTCGTCGGCGACGCCGGTGGCGACCAGGCGCTCCAGGAACGCCCAGCGCAGCTCGGTGTCCACGGCCAGACCCTTGACCTCCGCCGAGCCGTCCAGCAGCGCCGCCAGGTAGGTCAGCTGCTCCTCGGTACGGGCCGTCGCCGCGAAGGCGCGGGCCCACGCCAGCTGGTGGTCGCTGCCCGGCTCGGCCGCGCGCAGGTGCTCCAGCGAGGCCTCCGTCCAGGTGGCCAGGCCCTGGTCGCGCCACGCCGGGTCGGCGTACAGCTCGATGGCCAGCTTGACCTGGCGGTGCAGCGACTGGACGACGCCGATGTCCGATTCCTTGCCGATGCCCGACAGGACGAGGGCCAGGTAGTCGCGGGTGGCCAGTTCGCCGTCGCGGGTCATGTCCCAGGCCGAGGCCCAGCACAGCGCGCGCGGCAGCGATTCGGTGAAGTCGCCCAGGTGCGCGGTGACGTTGGCGAGGGACACCTCGTCGAGGCGGACCTTGGCGTACGACAGGTCGTCGTCGTTCAGCAGGACCACGGCCGGACGGGTCCGGCCGATCAGCTCCGGCACGGCGGTGAGGTCGCCGTCGATGTCCAGCTCGATCCGCTCGCCGCGCACCAGCTTGCCGTCGGCCAGGTCGTACAGGCCGACCGCGATGCGGTGCGGGCGCAGGACCGGCTCGCCCTTGGCACCGGCGGGCAGCGCCGGGGCCTCCTGGCGGACGGCGAAGGCGGTGATGGAGCCGTTCTCGTCCGTCTCGATCTCGGGGCGCAGGATGTTGATGCCGGCCGTCTCCAGCCACGCCTTCGACCAGGCGGTCAGATCGCGGCCGGAGGTCTCCTCCAGGGCGCCCAGCAGGTCCGACAGCCGCGTGTTCCCGAAGGCGTGCGCCTTGAAGTACGCCTGCACACCCTTGAAGAAGGCGTCCTGGCCGACGTAGGCCACGAGCTGCTTGAGGACCGAGGCGCCCTTGGCGTACGTGATGCCGTCGAAGTTGACCAGGACGTCGTCCAGGTCACGGATGTCGGCCATGATCGGGTGCGTGGAGGGCAGCTGGTCCTGCCGGTACGCCCAGGTCTTCATGGAGTTGGCGAAGGAGGTCCAGGCGTGCGGCCACTTCGAGCCCTCCGCGTACGCCTGGCAGGCGATGGAGGTGTAGGTGGCGAACGACTCGTTCAGCCACAGGTCGTTCCACCACTCCATGGTGACGAGGTCGCCGAACCACATGTGCGCGAGCTCGTGCAGGATCGTCTCGGCGCGCGTCTCGTACGCCGCGTCCGTCACCTTCGAGCGGAAGACGTACTGGTCGCGGATGGTGACCGCGCCCGCGTTCTCCATCGCGCCCGCGTTGAACTCCGGCACGAAGAGCTGGTCGTACTTCGCGAACGGGTAGTCGTACGCGAACTTCTCCTGGAACCAGGTGAAGCCCTGCCGGGTCACGTCGAAGATCTCGTCGGCGTCGAGGAACTCGGCGAGCGAGGGACGGCAGTAGATGCCGAGCGGGACGGACTGCCCGTCCGCGCCCTCGTAGGAGCTGTGCACCGCGTGGTACGGGCCCACGATCAGGGCCGTGATGTACGTGGAGATGCGCGGGGTGGGCTCGAAGCGCCAGACGTTGTCGGCGGGAGCATCCGGTGTCGGGGAGTTCGAGATGACCGTCCAGCCCGCGGGGGCCGTCACGGTGAACCGGAACGTCGCCTTCAGGTCGGGCTGCTCGAAGCTCGCGAACACGCGGCGCGCGTCCGGCACCTCGAACTGGGTGTACAGGTACGCCTGCTCGTCGACCGGGTCGACGAAGCGGTGCAGACCCTCACCGGTGTTCGTGTACGCGCAGTCGGCGACGACGCGGAGCTCGTTGGCCCCGGCGGCCAGGTGCGCGAGCGCGATCCGGGAATCCCGGAAGACGGCCGCCACGTCGAGGGACTTGCCGTTGAGGACGACCTCGTGCACGGCCGGAGCGACCAGGTCGATGAAGGTCTCGGCGCCGGCCTCGGCGGACTGGAAGCGCACGGTGGTCACGGAGGGGTAGGTGCCACCCTCCTGCGCGCCGCTGAGATCGAGTTCGATCTCGTACGAGTCGACACTGAGCAGCTTCGCGCGCTGCTGAGCCTCTTCACGGGTCAGATTCGTGCCTGGCACGCGGTCATCTCCTTCGATGGTGACGTTCCGGCCCATCCTTCCACGCGGGCCGGGCCACTGGGCCGGAGTAATCCACGGGCGAAACTCGACGTCCGATTTCCGCCAGCTCCGACCGGTCCGCCGGCAGCACCCTGGACCCCATGACCACCCACACCGCGCTCGCCATCGCCCCACCCGTCCTCGCGCTCCTGCGCACCCTCGACGACGCCGGACGGCCCTGCACGCCCTACGAGGACCCGGAGGGCGGCGCCCCGCTGCGCTGCTGCCTGCGCCGCAGCGCCCCCGGCGAGCGGATCGCCCTCGTCGTGTACGCCCCGCTGCGCCGCTGGGCCGCCGCGACCGGCGTCGACCCGGGGGCCTACGACGAGCAGGGCCCGGTCTTCATCCACGCCGCAGACTGCGGCGGACCGGCGCCGGAGACCGGCCTCCCCTTCGCCCACCCCGGCGCCCTGCGCACGGCCCGCCGCTACGACGCGGCGGGCCACATCCTCGGCGGACGGGTGCTCGACCTCGCCGAGGACCCGGACGCGGTGATCGGGCGCGCGCTGACGGAGGCCTTCGAGGACCCGCGGACCGCGCTCGTCCACGTCCGCGCGGCCGAGTACGGCTGCTACCTCTTCGAGGTCCGCAGGGTGTAGCCGGGACCGCCGACGGGCGGAACGCCGAAGGGCGGCACCGTCACGGTGCCGCCCTCCGGCCGTACGAGCCGTGCGCGCGGGATCAGCCGCGCAGCTCCTCCGCGACCAGCTCCGCGATCTGGACCGCGTTCAGCGCGGCGCCCTTGCGGAGGTTGTCGTTGGAGAGGAACAGCGCGAGGCCGTTCTCGGTGGTCTCGTCGACGCGGATGCGGCCCACGTACGAGGCGTCCTTGCCGGCGGCCTGCAGCGGGGTCGGGATCTCCGAGAGCTCGACGCCCGGGGCGTCCTTCAGCAGCTCGTAGGCGCGCTCGACGCTCAGCGGACGGGTGAAGCGGACGTTGACCTGGAGGGAGTGGCCGGCGAAGACCGGCACGCGCACGCAGGTGCCCGAGACCTTGAGCTCCGGGATCTCCAGGATCTTGCGGGACTCGTTGCGGAGCTTCTGCTCCTCGTCGGTCTCGAAGGAGCCGTCGTCGACGATCGAGCCCGCGAGGGGGATCACGTTGTAGGCGATCGGACGCTTGTAGACGGCGGGCTCGGGGAACTCCACCGCGTCGCCGTCGAAGGTCAGCTGGTCGGCGGCCTCGGAGACCGCGCAGGCCTGGCCCTTGAGCTCGGCGACGCCCGCCAGGCCCGAGCCGGACACGGCCTGGTAGGTGGTGGCGATCAGCGCGGTCAGACCGGCCTCGTCGTGCAGCGGGCGCAGCACCGGCATCGCGGCCATCGTGGTGCAGTTCGGGTTCGCGATGATGCCCTTGGGGCGGTTCCGGATCGCGTGCGGGTTGACCTCGGAGACCACGAGGGGGACCTCGGGGTCGCGGCGCCAGGCGGAGGAGTTGTCGATCACGACGGCGCCCTGGGAGGCGACCTTCTCGGCGAGGGCCTTGGAGGTGGCGCCGCCCGCGGAGAAGAGCACGATGTCCAGGCCGGAGTAGTCGGCCGTGGAGGCGTCCTCGATGGTGATCTCGCGGCCCTCCCATTCGAGGGTGGAGCCGGCCGAACGGGCCGAGGCGAACAGCCGCAGCTCGTCCACCGGGAACTTGCGCTCGGCCAGGATGCCGCGCATGACTCCGCCGACCTGTCCGGTGGCTCCGACGATTCCGACCCTCACGGTGACTCCTCTTGGTACGTACGACGCGGGCGCGCGTGAAGCCATCATGCGTTCGACCCCACGAGCCTTGTCCAATCCATTGTCCGAGGAGCGGACGGTGTTCTCCGTGTGAACCCCCGTGACAACTCCGTGGCGGCCGTGTTGCACCGCCGCCCGGTGGGCGTTTCGCCTGGTCGCGGCCGATTACGGTCCCGTCTGTCGCGTCCGAAATCCGGACGGGCGTTCCGTCATCCGAACTCGGGGAGATTCACCGTGCGTGCCATCCGCCACCGCCGCCGGTCCATACCGGCGCTCGCCGCCCTCGCGGCCGCCGCCGTCGCCGCACCCGTCCTGCTCGCCGCCACCCCGGCGGCCGCCCACCCGCGCGAGGGCCGGCTGGCCAAGGAGCTGGTGGAGGAGGTCACCGCCCGCGGCGCCTACCGCCACCTGGCGAAGTTCCAGCAGATCGCCGACGCCAACGGCGGCAACCGCGCCGCCGGCACGCCCGGCCACGCGGCCTCCGCCGCCTACGTCCACGACACGCTGAAGAAGGCCGGGTACCAGGTCTCGTACCAGGACTTCGACATCCACGAGGCGCACACGAGGACGGAGAAGACCACCGTCCTCGGCGCGGAGTCCCGTGAGCTGGCCACCGCCGCCTTCACCTTCACCAAGTCCACCCCGGCCGGCGGCCTGACCGCCGCGCTCGCCCTCGCCCGGGTCGACGAGAGCCCCGGCTGCGACGCCGCCGACTACCAGGCCGGCGCCTTCACCGGGAAGATCGCCCTGGTCAAGCGAGGCACCTGCACCTTCGTCGAGAAGCAGCGGGCCGCCGCCGCGGCGGGCGCGATCGGCGTGATCGTCTACAACCACAGCGGGACCACCCCGGTCCGCGGCAGCTTCTCCTCGCCCGCCGAGGGGATCATCCCGAGCGCCGGCATCACCCTCGCCGACGGGGAGGCGCTGACCGCGGCCGCCGCCAAGGGGGAGGTGAGCGTGCGGCTGGAGCTCGACCAGGAGCACGTGAAGAAGACCACGCGCAACGTGATCGCCGAGACCCGCGGCGGCCGCGCGGACCGCGTGGTCACCGTCGGCGCCCACCTGGACTCGGTCCCCGAGGGCCCGGGCATCAACGACAACGGGTCCGGCTCGGCCGGTCTGCTGGAGGTGGCCCTCAAGCTCGCGGACGAGGGCGCCAACAAGAAGGGCAAGGGCAAGCAGACCGCCAACAAGGTCCGCTTCGCCTGGTGGTCGGCGGAGGAGCTCGGCCTGCTGGGCTCCGAGCACTACGTCGCGCAGCTGTCGGAGCGGCAGAAGAAGGACATCGCCCTGTACCTGAACTTCGACATGATCGCCTCGCCGAACCCGGTGCAGTTCGTCTACGACGGCGACGACTCGGACAAGACGGGCGAGGGCGCGGGCCCGGCCGGCTCCGCGCAGATCGAGGCGCTGATCAACGGCTTCCTCGACAAGAAGGGCAAGCCGCACGAGGGCAGCGACTTCGACGGCCGCTCCGACTACGGCCCCTTCATCGCGAACGGCATCCCGGCCGGCGGCACCTTCACCGGCGCCGAGGGCATCAAGACGCCGGAGCAGGCCGCGCGGTACGGCGGCACGGCCGGGGCCCCGTACGACCCGAACTACCACGGGGCCGGGGACAACCTGAAGAACATCGACCTGAAGGCCTTCGACACCAACCTGGACGTGATCGCCCACGCGGTGGGCACGTACGCGCAGGACCTGGGCTCGCTGGGGAAGTAGCCCGCACCCGAGGGGGAAGCCGGAGGGGGAACCGGCGGGGAAACAGGCGGGGGCGGTGCTCTGACGAGCACCGCCCCCGCTGTGTTCAGGCTCCTACCGGGTTACGGCAGGACCTTCTCGATCTGCACGCTGCCGGTGCCGGCGGCGGTGCCGCGGGCGTTGAGCAGCTTGACTTCGCCGAAGAACTGGCGGCCTTCCGGAGCGGCGCTGTTGACCAGCACGTTCGCGGAGACGGTTGCCGAGGCACCGTTGGCGAGGTTGACCGCGGCGGCCTCGTCGACCTGGACGGTGCCCAGGGCGGCCGAGTAGTAGACGTCGCGGTAGTCGTACGTGGTGGAGCCGGACGGGATCGCGTAGCCGAACACCTCGATGGTGTAGGTGCCCGCGGCCGGGTTGACGAGGCTCACGGCCTCCTCGGAGTCGCCGTCGGCGGAGGTGCCGACCTTGACGCCGTCCTTGTACACGTCCAGGTCGAGGTCGGCGGCGGCGTCGGAGACGTTGCCGATCGCGATGTCGAGGCGGGAGACGCCCTCGCCGATCGTGACCTCGGTGGTGTGGGTCTCACCGGCGGCGATGGTCGGCTTGGCGACCTTCGCGGAGCCGAGCGAACCACCCTGGAGCTTGCCGCCCGTGATGGCGGCCCCGTCGTTCTTCACCGTCCACTGGACCGGCGCCGGGGTGCCCAGCTTGACCTCGGGCAGGACCTTGACCGCGGGGTCGAAGGCCGCGCCGAGCACGGAGACGTCCAGCTTGTACGGGTTGTCGAGCAGCGGCGACGTACGACGCGACTCGACCTCGATCTCCCAGACGCCCGGCTGCGGGTTCGGGTACGAACGCAGGTCGGGGCGGCACTGGTTGGCCGGGTTGTCGTAGTTCGGGTAGCACTGGGTCGTCGCGCTGTCCTCGACGCCCACGCCGTACGGGTGGATCGAGATGAAGCGCGTCTGGCTGCCCGCGTTCAGACCGCCGAGGGCGACCTCGAGGGTCTTCGCGCCCGCCGGGACGGTCACGAAGTACGACTTGTGGCTGTTGCGCTGCACGGAGGAGGTGTCCGAGTAGCTGAACGAGGGCTTCGCCAGCGGGGTCGAGACGACGACCGTGGAGAGGATCTGCTTGTCGATGCCCTCGGTGAAGGGGTCGTCGAGCTGCAGGATGCCGCTGTGGACGCCGGCCGTCGTGGCCTTGGCCTCGACCTTGATGGTGACCGGCTTGTTCAGGGGCAGGGTGACGTAGTCGTAGCCGCCGATGACCTTGAACGTGCCGTCGTTGTTGCGCCAGCTCAGCTCGTGCGGGGTGCCGTACTTGACGCCCGTGGTGCGGGTGACGACGACGTCGTAGACCTTCTTCTGGCCGACCTTCAGGCCGCCCTCACGGTCGTAGACGCCGGTGCCGAAGCCCGGGGTCTTCAGGAACTGGTCGATCGCGGTGTCGACCGGCGCCTTGACGGTGAACTCGTTGGCCTTCGCGCCGCGCTGGATGGACTCCCACGCGCCGGGGATGTTGATCAGGCCCGCGCCCTGGGCGTGCGCCGGAACGTCCGCGATCTTCTTCGCGCTGCTGGTGAGCGCGATGCGCAGGTTCGCCGGGGTGAGGGCGATCTTGTGCTGCTTGGCGGCCGAGATCAGCAGGGCGCTGGCGCCCGCCGCCTGCGGCGAGGACATCGAGGTGCCCTGGAGCATGCCGTAACCGGCCGGCAGGGTGTAGCCGGCCTCCTTCACCGGTGCACCGGGCAGCCAGGTCTGGATGGTGTTGATCGACGCGCCGGGGGCGGTGATCGTCGGCGTGAAGCCGCCGTCCTCACGCGGACCGCGCGAGGAGAAGGGGAACATGTTGTACTTCTTGGCCACGCCGGAGCCGTAGTTGGCCGCCCAGGTCTCCTTGGAGACCGCCGCACCCACGGAGATGACCTTGTCCGCGAGACCGGGGTCGCCGATGGTGTTGATGCCGGGGCCCTCGTTGCCCGCCGAGATGACGAGCTGGACACCGTAGGTGTCGATGAGGTTCTTGTAGAGCTCGGAGCGCGCGTTGTTGCCGTCGTTCAGGGCCGGCAGGCCGCCGATCGACATGTTGACGATGTCCACGCCGCGGTTGACGACGAGGTCGATCATGCCCTCGGTCAGCGCGATGTTGGTGCAGCCGCCGGACCAGGAGCAGGCGCGCGAGGAGACGAGCTTGGCGCCGGGCGCCTCGCCGTTCATCGCGCCGCCGAACAGGCCGTTGGCGGCGGTGATGCCCGCGACGTGCGTGCCGTGCTCGGACTCGATGATGCCGACGTTGACGAAGTCGGCCTTCTTGCCGACCCAGTCACCGCCCAGCGGGTCCATCGGGACGTCCTTGCGGATCTCGATCACGAACGGGATGCGCTCGGCGACCTCGGTCGCCGGGTTGTCCGTGCCGAAGTAGCCGATCTGGTAGCCGTCCTTGTACGGCTTCATCGGCTCGTTGTTCGTGAAGTCGTTGTCCTGGTCGGTGTCGACGCGGACGGTCCCGGCGACCGGGTCGTAGAGCAGGCCGAACCGGTCGGTGGTGTCCCCGTCCCGGTTGACGTCGCCCTTCATGTCACCGTTGGCGGTGATCGACTCGGTGAAACGGCTCCACTGGAAGGAGCCCTCCGGAGCCTTCCAGCTGCCGCCGCCCGCGGTGAAGGTGCCACCGGCGACCGGGGTGATCTGCGCCCGCCAGGTGGCGTCGCTGTCGGTGATCGGGTCGGTCGCGGTGACCCAGTCGACGATCTTGCGCTCGCCGGTGGTGGTCTTCTGGAGCGCCGGGTGGCCGAGGTCGACGCCCGAGTCCATGATGCCGATGGTCACACCGCGGCCGTCGGCCTTCGGGTTGCTCTTGAGGAAGTCCAGCGCACCGGTCTCGAAGGACGGGTTGTACGGGTTCTTCGCCGGGGTGTTCTTGCCCGGCCCGGGGTAGGTCTCGGCGGCGGTCCGCTTCACCGTCCCCGTCTCGCGGTCCGCGTCCGGACGGGGGTCCGGGAGCTGGATCTCGTGCCGCAGGTCGATGCCGTGCACGGAGGACAGCTTGGCGGCCGCCTTCAGCGCGGCCTCCGCCTTGTCGGTCGGCAGCGTGGCGCGCACGTAGCCGAGCTTGTCGTACGTCTGGCCCACCGAGGCGCCCTGGACGTCGTCGAGCTGCTTGGCCACCTGCTGGGTCTCGCCGGGGGCCGTCGCGACCATGACCGTGACGGTCTTCTCGCCCTTGGTCTTGGCTTCCTGGAGCAGTTCGGCGTCGGCCGAGCCGAGCTTCTGGTCGGCCGACTTCACCGCGGGGCTGGGCGCGGGGGTATTCGTGCCGGTCGCCGCGAAGACGGGCATGGCACCGGTGGCCGCGAGGGCGGCCACCAGGCCGGCCGCGGCCGCGACGCGCGCGGCGCGTCGGGTCGCGGGTATGGCGCCGTCTTTGGAACGAGCGGGGGAGTCGAGGGTCATCAGCATCCCTGGCTAAGTGAAAGGTACGGTCCGGATTTCGGTGCCGGATGACCGGTCAGCCTCGCCTAAGTGACAGCTCTTTGGGGAGAGTTGTCACGGACCGATACCTGCCATGGCGGACTCCCGCCATCTCGGGGCATACGCCAGAAGGCCCGTACCGGAGCGAACCGGTGCGAACCTTCGGGGTGGAACATGGATTTGTAGACTTCCCGACCGTGCGTCAGGGGTGATGCCGGTCCCCGTCTCAGATCAGGTGTGACAACTTCCCGGCATTCAGCGCTCGCGCGTGCGCGCGTAGTGGCGGGATGCTTTCGCCCGGTTTCCGCAGGCCGACATCGAGCACCAGCGCCGGGTGCCGTTGCGCGAGGTGTCGTGGAAGCGCAGCACGCAGGTCTCGGAGGCGCACTTGCGGATCCGCCCGGGGTCGGAGCCCAGCAGCTCCAGGTAGTCGCGGGCGGCCGTCCAGGCCGGACCCCAGGTCGGATCGTCGAACTCGGTCCGCTCGCCCGGCCCTTCGGCGGTCAGGGTCGCCCGGATCCGCCCGTGCTCCAGGACGGCGTCGACCAGGGTGCGGGCGCTCTCGTCCGCCGGGTCCGCGACCGCGCGGGCCAGTGCCTCGCGGGCGGTGAGCAGGTGGACCAGGGTCGCGGCGTCGGCGCGGAAGCGGCCGGCCAGCCCCGTGCTCTCCAGCCAGAGGGCGAGCCCTTCGACGCGGGTGAGCCCGAAGGCCCCTGCGAAGAGGTCGACGCCTTCGCCGTCCTGGACCCATCGGGTGTTGACCAGGTCCAGGGCCACCGGTTCCCCGGTCAGGGGTCGTGGGTCCGCCGTCGTCATGTCCGCCTCCTCGTGGCACTAACCCCTCAAGAGTACGTGAGCGGTTGACTCCCCTGGTTCTAACCATTAATCTCGATTTAGAAGGTTAGGAATTTGGGTAGTTCTGGGGAAGGAACCGTTGTGACGACCGTCATCAGCAAGCTGCGCACCGGCCACGTGGGCCTGAACGTCACGGATCTCGCCCGGTCGCTGGTCTTCTACCGCGACGGCCTCGGCTTCGAGCTGCTCGGCGAGGGCAAGGAAGAGGACCGGCGCTTCGCCTTCCTCGGCCAGGACGGCGAGCTCGTGCTGACCTTGTGGCAGCAGGCCGAGGGGGCCTACGCGCCCGGCGCGGCCGGACTGCACCACCTCGCGCTCTCCGCGGACGCCGTCGAGGAGGTCAGGGAGTACGAGGAGCGGCTGCGCGGCCTGGGCGTCGATTTCGCCTACGAAGGGGTCGTCCCCCACGGCGAGGGGGCCGCCTCCGGCGGCATCTTCTTCCACGACCTCGACGGGACCCGTCTGGAGATCTCCGTGCCGAGCGGCGCCGAAGGCGCCGAGGCTCCCACCACAGGGGCCCCGACCTGCGGGTTCTTCTAATGTCCGGGTATCACTGGGGCTCGCTGGCCGTCCAGGAGCGGGTCGGCGTCCGGGAGCACGCCGTGCACGTCGGCCAGTCCATCACCCCGCACATCAAGGACGTCGCGGCGGCCTTCCTGGGGCTGCAGCCGCACCTCGTCGTCGGCGCGGCCGATCCCGGAGGCCTGCTCTGGGCCTCACTGCTGACCGGCGCCCCCGGCTTCGTACGGGCCACCGGGCCGGACCGGATCACGGTCAGGGGAGGGATCCCCGAGGGCGATCCGCTGGCCGAGGCGCTCGCCACCGCCGGCACCCGGGTCGGGACCATCTCCCTCGACCCGCGCACCCGGCGCCGGATGCGGCTGGGCGGAACCCTGGAGGTGACCGCCGGCGGGTTCGCGCTGGCGGCCGAGCGGGTCTTCGCCAACTGTCCCAAGTACCTCCAGAAGCGGCAGCCTGTCCAGCTCGTCGCCGAAGGAGCCGGTGTCGTGCGGCGCGGGGACGCGCTCACCCCCGACCAGGAACGGGCCGTCCGCGCCGCCGACACCTTCTTCGTCGCCACCTCCGCGGGGGCGGACGGGGCCGACGCGAGCCACCGGGGCGGAATGCCGGGCTTCGTCGAGGTGCTGTCCCCGACGGAACTGGCCTGGCCGGACTACGCGGGCAACGCGATGTTCCTGACCCTGGGGAACCTGCTCGCGGACCCGCGGGCCGGGCTGCTGTTCCCGGACTGGGAGAGCGGGGCGCTGCTCCAGCTCAGCGGGCGGGCGGAGCCCGAGTTCGGGGCGGGCGGGGAGCGGCGGGTCCGCTTCCGGATCGAGTCGGTGGTTCAGAGCCTGCACCCGGGGCGGCTGCTGTGGAGCGCCCCGGAGTACTCGCCGGCCAATCCGGCGCTGCCCGCGCCGCCTTGGCAGCCTGCGGGGTAGGGCCCTCACCTGGGCAGGACGACGAGGTAGGCGGCGGGCTCGCGGTCGTCGGACGCCGTCAGGGCGGTCCGTACGACCGCCGCCTGCTGCTCGGGCCAGTCGCGGAGCTTGCGCGGGGTGATGTGTAGGACGGTGATTCCGCACCGCTCCAGGGTCTCCCGCTTGCGGACGGACTCCGACCACGCCTCGTCCTCGCCCTGGCGCGGGGCCCGGGTGTCGATCTCCACGGCCACCGCCTGCTCCGGCCAGTACGCGTCGACCCCGCCCAGGTGCGGGCCGCCGGGCAGCCGCAGGTCCACGTTCCAGACGGGCTCGGGGAGCTCGTAGCCCCGTACGAGCTGGTACAGCCGGTCCTCGGCGATGGCCCGGCCCTCGGCGAGCAGCGACTCGACGGCGTCCACCACGTGCGGGCGGTTCAGCAGCCGGGCCACCGTCAGCTCCCGCACCACGGCGGCCGGTTCGCAGTGCCCGCCGCGGACGGCTTCGCTGAGCAGGCGGCGGACCGTACCGGCGTCGGAGAGGTGGGCGACGGCGTCGGCGACGGCGCGGGCCACGGGGGCGACGGGCAGGCCCGTGACCTCCACCGGCCGGGGCGGGGTGTGCGTCCGGACGATGCGGACCTGTCCGGCGGAGCGCAGCCGACGGGTGTTCGGGACGAGCACGTCGATCTGGGGGAGGCCGAGCAGGGCGGGGGCGGAGGAGAACCGGTACAGCGCGAGGGCGGCCAGCCCGGTGATCATGACCTCGTCCCCGCGGCGTCCGGCGTAGAGGAGCGCCGCGTGCAGCCGCTCCTCGCTCGTCGCGGTACCGGCGTGGAGCAGGAACACCCCCGGCAGGATCTGCTGCCAGGACCGCTCGGCGGCGTCGGAGGCGGAGACCCCGTGCTCGCGGAGCTGGGCCAGCGACAGCACGCGGGGGCGGTTGTCGGTGAGGTGGGCGAGGGGGAGGGGTGCGTTGTGGTTCATGACGCTGAGATTCCCTCAGGCCATGGCCTCGCTAACCCCTGTTACACATCCGTCGGCAAATCGGGACAAGACGGGGCTAAAGTACGGACGTTCGACTGCCGATGGGCTGCGCGGCGCACCCCCGATTTCCTGGGACGCAAACGCCGGCGGGCTGGAAAATCCAGCCCCGCCGGCGTTTGAGGCGCGGGGTCTGGGGCGGAGCCCCAGGGAACGGTGGAAGGGCGGGTAGGGGACAGCCCCGCAGGGCTAGCCCGCCGCCACGTCGCAGGCCTGCGCGCGCAGCGCCCGCGCCAGGTCGTCACGGGACTCCAGGACGAGCCGTCGCAGCGCCGGCGCAGCCGACTCGTGCGCCGACAGCCACGCGTCAGTCGCGTCCAGCGTCTCCTGGGAGTCCTGGAGGGACGGGTACAGCCCCCGCACCACGTCCATGCCGATCTGGATCGACCGGTCGGCCCAGATCCGCTCGATCACGGCGAAGTAGGGCTCCGCGTAAGGCGCCAGCAGCCCCCGCTGCGAAGACTGCTGCATCCCCGCGATCGTCGCCTCGACCAACGCGTTCGACAGCGTGTCCGACTCCACCACCGCGGCCCACGCCTGGTCCTTGACCGCCGCGGACGGCCGCGCCGCCATGCACCGCACCTGGTGCCGCTTGCCCGACGCCGTGTCGTCCCGCGCCAGTTCCGCCGCGAGGACCTCCTCGCCGATCGCCCCGTGCGCGGCCAGCGGCAGCAGGAAGTCCCAGCGCAGCTCCTGGTCCACCTCCAGCCCGTCGATCCGCGCCGATCCCTCCAGCAGCCCCAGCAGCAGCTGGAAGTCGCCCTCGGTCGCCGCACCCGCCGCGAAGAAGCGGGCCCAGGTGAGCTGGTGCTCCGACCCCGGCTCGGCGAACCGCAGTTCCTGCAGCGCGCACGCCGCCAGCACCTTGCCGCCCTGCTCCCGCCAGTCGGGCGCCGCGTAGTGGTTGACCGCGGTCAGGGCCTGCGCGTGCAGCATCTGCAGGACGCCGACGTCCGTCTCCCGGCCCGCGTGGGCCAGTACGAGCGAGACGAAGTCCCGCGCCGGCATCAGCCCGTCACGCGTCAGGTTCCACAGCGCCGACCAGCACAGCGCGCGGCTGAGCGGGTCCGCCACCGAGCCCAGGTGCGAGCGCAGCGTGGCCAGCGACGACTCGTCGAAGCGGATCTTGCAGTAGGTCAGGTCCTCGTCGTTGACGAGCACCAGGGCGGGCTTCTCCTGCCCCGCCAGCTCGCCGACGACCGTCCGGGCCCCCGCGACGTCCGCCTCGGCCCGTGCGTAGCGCACCAGCGCGCCGTCCGGGTCCAGCCGGTACAGGCCCACCGCGACCCGGTGCGGGCGCAGCTCGGCGCCGTCCTGGACCACCGCCAGCTCGGTCACCCGGCCGCCCGCGTCGCAGGTCACCACCGGGGTCAGCGCGTTCACGCCGGCCGTCTGCAGCCAGGCCCGCGACCATTCGGCCATGTCCCGGCCGGAGACGTCCGCGAGTACCGACAGCAGGTCGTCCAGGGTGGTGTTCCCGTAGGCGTTCGCCTTGAAGTAGCGCCGCGCGCCCTCCAGGAAGGCGTCCCGGCCCACGTAGGCCACGAGCTGCTTGAGCACCGCCGCGCCCTTGGCGTAGGTGATGCCGTCGAAGTTCAGCTTGGCGTCCTCCAGGTCACGGATGTCGGCCGTGATCGGGTGGGTGGACGGCAGCTGGTCGGCCCGGTAGGCCCACGCCTTGCGGCTGTTGGCGAAGGTGACCCACGCCTGGTCGAAGCGGGTGGCCTCGACCAGTGCGAAGGAGCCCATGAAGTCCGCGAAGGACTCCTTCAGCCACAGGTCGTCCCACCACTTCATGGTGACCAGGTCGCCGAACCACATGTGCGCCATCTCGTGCAGGATCGTGTTCGCGCGCCGCTCGTACGAGGCCTGCGTGACCTTCCCGCGGAAGATGTACTCCTCCCGGAAGGTCACCATCCCCGGGTTCTCCATCGCGCCCAGGTTGTACTCCGGCACGAAGGCCTGGTCGTACTTCCCGAAGGGGTACGGGTAGTCGAAGATCTCGTGGAAGAGATCGAAGCCCTGCTTCGTGACGAGGAACACCTCGTCCGCGTCGAAGTGCTTCGCCAGCCCCTTGCGGCAGATCGCGCCGAGCGGGATCGTCAGGTCCCCGCGCGTGTAGGAGTCCGTGACGTAGTGGTACGGCCCCGCCACCACGCAGGTGATGTACGTGGAGATCGGCGCGGTCTCGGCGAACCGCCGGGTCTGCCCCTCGCGGGACTCCTCGACCCCGTTGCTCCAGACCTGCCAGCCCTCGGGCGCCGTCACCTCGAAGCGGTACGGGGCCTTGAGGTCGGGCTGCTCGAAGTTCGCGTACACCCGCCGGGCGTCGGCCGGTTCGTACTGGGTGTAGAGGTAGACCTCGCCGTCCTCCGGGTCCACGAAGCGGTGCATGCCCTCGCCGGTCCGGCTGTACGCGCAGTCGGCGTCGACCACGAGCACGTTCTCGGAGGCCAGGTCGTCCAGGGCGATCCGCGCGCCGTCGAAGACGACGGCCGGGTCCAGCTCGCGCCCGTTGAGGCTCACGCTGTTCACCGCGGGCGCGATGAGGTCCGCGAAGCTCGATGCCCCCGGAGCGGCGGCGCGGAAGCGGACGGTGGTCACCGAGCGGAAGGTCCTGGGGCCGTCGGCCGGTTCGGCCTCGTCCACCGCGGACCTCAGGTCGAGGACCACCTCGTACCCGTCGACGGACAGCAGCTCGGCCCGCTCGCGGGCCTCGTCACGGGACAGATTCTCTCCGGGCACGTGCACTCCTTCGTGCGTGATCGCGATACCTGACCGAATCCTCCCACGGGGGAATGCGTGTGCGGTCGGAGCGGTTGGGCAGGGAGGAACGTTCCGATCTGAGGAGAGACATGGCTGACACCCAGGTGCGCGAGAAGACCGCCGTCGACTTCTGGTTCGACCCGCTCTGCCCCTGGGCCTGGATGACGTCCCGCTGGATGCTGGAGGTCGAGAAGGTCCGTGACGTAGAGGTCCGCTGGCACGTGATGAGCCTCGCGGTCCTCAACGAGAACAAGCTCGACGAACTGCCCGAGCAGTACCGCGAGCTGCTCGGCCCCAAGGGCTGGGCTCCCGTGCGCGTGGTCGTCGCCGCCCAGCAGAAGTTCGGCGACGAGGTGACCGGCAAGCTCTACACCGCGCTGGGCACCCGCTTCCACAACGGGGGAACGGGCCCGACCCGCGAGGCCATCGCCGAGGCCCTGAACGAGGTGGGCCTGCCCGCCGAGCTGCTCCACTACGCGGACTCCGACGAGTACGACGAGGTCCTGCGCGACTCCCACAACGACGGCATCAACCGCGTCGGCCAGGAGGTCGGCACCCCGGTCATCTCCGTGCCCGGCGCCGACGGCGAAGAGGTCGCCTTCTTCGGCCCGGTCGTCACCCCCGCCCCGCGCGGCGAGGCCGCGGCCCGCCTCTGGGACGGCACCCTGCTCGTCGCCTCCACCCCGGGCTTCTACGAGATCAAGCGCACCCGCACGCAGGGCCCGATCTTCGACTAGTCGCGGCTCCCGGGAGGCGGGCGTCCCCTTCCTCCCTTAACGTCCCCCTATGGGGACCAGCTCGACGCACGACAGTACGCGCGGGGAACCGCTCGGCCGCAGCGGCGGCCGGGCGGAGCCCGCGATACCGAACGGCAACGCCGCGCACGCCGCCCTGCCCGCACGCCCCCGAGACCGGGTGCTGCGGGCAGCTTGCGTCGTGGTGCCCCCGCTGTGGACGGCCCTCGGGGTCCACCAGGCCGCCGGCACCCTGCGCCACTACCTCCGCGGCACGGGCCGCCCGTACCGGGTCGACGCGCGGGCCCTGCTCGCCGTGCCCGCCGTACGGCAGGACGTGGACCGGCGCCTGGCCGAGTGGCGCCGGGACGCGCGGGCGCTCGGCGAGCCCGGCGCGTACGCGGCGGACAGCGGCTGGCGCGGGGTGCTGATCAGCCGGCGCGCCCGCGAGGGAGGCAGCGCGGACTGGTGGCTGGCGCTGCGCGGGGCCCAGTACCGGATCAGCGGCACGGTACGGGTCCACGAGGACGGCTCCGTGGTGAGCGACTACCGGTTCCAGGTGCACAAGAGCTGGAACTTCGACCGGGGCGAGTCGGAGTTCGGCGTCCCCTTCACCCCGTTCGCCCGGCTCCACGAGACCGGGCTGGCGCGGGAGTTCACGGTGGTCGGGGAGGTGGACGGACTGGTCGACCAGGCGGCCGGCGCGGGAAGCGCAGAAGGCCCCCGCGAGTCACGTCCTCACGGGGGCCTTCTGGTGGACACGCCCGCGAGTGAAGGTTGAGAAGACGATCACGAGGCGGACGGGCTGGGTGGCGCTGATCAGCCCTTGACGGGGATCAGCAGCGGGGTGTTCGCCTTGGCGTCTGCGTAGCGCTTGGCCACGTCCTGCCAGTTGACGACGTTCCACATCGCCTCGATGAAGTCCACCTTCTGGTTCTTGTACTGAAGGTAGAAGGCGTGCTCCCAGGCGTCGAACACGAGGACCGGGGTGCTGGCCACGCCGACGTTGCCCTGGTGGTCGTAGATCTGCTCGACGATCAGGCGGCCGCTGACGGGCTCGTACGCGAGCACGCCCCAGCCGGAGCCCTGGGTCGCGGAGGACGCGAAGGTCAGCTGCTTCCTGAACTTCGCGAAGGAGCCGAAGGATTCGGTGATCGCGTCGGCCAGCTCGCCCAGGCCGTCGGCCGCGGTGGGCTCGCCGCCGCCCTCGCCGGTCTTCGGGCTGGCCATGTTGTGCCAGTAGATGCTGTGCAGGATGTGGCCGGAGAGGTGGAAGGCCAGGTTCTTCTCCAGGCCGTTCAGCGCACCCCAGTTCTCCTTGTCGCGCGCCTCCGCCAGCTGCTCCAGCGTGTTGTTGGCGCCCGTGACGTAGGCCGCGTGGTGCTTGTCGTGGTGCAGCTCGATGATCTGCGGGTTGATCACCGGTTCGAGAGCCGCGTAGTCGTAAGGAAGCTCAGGAAGCGTGTAAATGGCCATGCGTGTATCCGGTCCCCTCGGCGTGCCAACTGCTTATTGCAATCAATGCGCAACTGCACGCTAGCAGTATCTATTCCTCAGTTCTCATAAGGGTCACCTCACTTGACCGGACCTCCACAACGCCGAAGGCCGGGCCCATGCGATCGCATGAGCCCGGCCTTCGGGACGGCTGTACGGCGGGGTTACGCGGCTTCGCGCGCCGCCGCCCGGCGCTGGATGACGTAGCCGGTGGCGGCCAGGGCCACGGTCAGGCCGCCGGTGAAGACGAGCTGGATCCGGGTGTCGTCGCCCATCGCCATCAGGACCAGGACCCCGACGAGCCCGGCCAGCGCGACCCAGGTCAGATACGGGAAGCCCCACATCTTCACGACCAGCTTCTCGGGGGCCTCGCGCTCCGTGCGGCGCCGCAGCACGAACTGCGAGACGGCGATGAAGCCCCAGACCACGAGGATGACCCCGCCGACCATGTTCAGCAGCCAGGCGAAGAGGGTGTCCGGGTACCAGTACGACAGCAGCACGGTGACGAAGCCGAAACCGGAGGAGGCCAGCACCGCCCGGCGCGGCACCCGGCCGGAGAGCTTGCCCAGTGCCTTGGGGCCCTGGCCGCGGGCGACCAGGGAGTAGGCCATGCGGGAGGAGCCGTAGATGTTCGCGTTCATCGCGGACAGCAGGGCGATCAGGATGACCACGTTCATGACCTGCCCGGCGTGCGGGATGCCCAGGTGGTCCAGGGTGGCCGCGTACGGGCCCTCGGTGGTGACCGCCGGGTCGTTCCACGGCAGCAGCGTGACGATGACCAGCATCGAGCCGACGTAGACGATCGCGATCCGCCACATGGTGGTCTTCACGGCCTTGGCGACGCCCCGGACCGGGTTGTCGGACTCGGCGGCCGCGATGGTCACCGTCTCCAGACCGCCGTACGCGACCACGGAGGCGAGCAGGCCGACCAGCAGCCCGTCCACGCCATTGGGCAGGAAGCCGCCGTCGTGCAGCAGGTTGGCGGTGCCGGGGGAGCCGGTGCCGGGCAGCATGCCGAGGACGGCCAGCACGCCCAGGCCCAGGAAGAGGCCGATCGCGCCGATCTTCAGGGCGGCGAACCAGAACTCGAACTCGCCGAAGTGGGAGACGGCGGCCAGGTTGGAGCCGCAGAACATCGCCATGAAGACCAGCACCCACATCCACGAGGGGGTGCCCGGGAACCAGCCCGTCATGATGTGCGCCGCGCCGATGGCCTCGATGGCCACGCCCACGCACAGCAGGGTCCAGAACATCCAGCCGGCGGTGAAACCGGCCCACGGGCCGATGGCCCGCTCCGCGTGCACCGAGAAGGAGCCGGAGGCGGGGTTCGCGGCGGACATCTCGCCGAGCATCCGCATCACGAACATCACGAGCAGCCCGGAAGCGGCGTACGCGAGCACGATCGAGGGCCCGGCCGCCGCGATGCCGGCGCCGGAGCCGACGAAGAGACCCGCGCCGATGACCCCGCCGAGGGCGATCATCGAAAGGTGGCGCTGCTTGAGTCCGTTGCCGAGGGGCGATCCGGCTTCGGGCCGGTTCGCGGCCTCTTGCTCGGGCGGGGTCAGGGTGCTCTGGCTCATGGGGAGGTGCCTGTCCGGTGTGCGGTGGGACGGGAGGGAGTGCCCCAGTCTCGCCCGTGTCCGCTCCCCGGACCTTATGTGTCCGTTATCCGGACAGGCGGATGACCGGGTGTGATCATCCCCGTACGCTGGCGCATCGGACCGGAGCGCACGACGGAGGGCCGAATGGACCACGGAATAAGGGAATTGGCCGCGACGGGCCGGGGCGTGCTCGTCACCGGAGCCTCGCGGGGCATCGGACGGGCGATCGCCACGGCGTTCGCCGAGCAGGGCGACCGGGTCGCGGTGCACTGCACGGTCCGCGGGCCCGACGCCGAGCGGACCCTCGCGGAGCTGCCGGGCGAGGGGCACGTCCTCGTCGCCGGCGACCTCGCCGACCCGGCGCGCGTGGAAGCCCTCGCCGCCGAGGCCCAGAAGGCGCTCGGCGGGATCGACGTCCTCGTGAACAATGCCGCCGTGATGGTCGCGCATCCGCTGCCCACCACCTCGTACGCCGACTGGCAGGCCGCCTGGCAGCACACTGCCGCGGTCAACCTCTTCGGCGCCGCCAACCTGGCCTACTGCGCGGCCCGCCACATGATCGACGGCGGCCGCGAGGGGCGCATCGTCAACATCGGCTCGCGCGGTGCCTTCCGGGGCGAGCCCGACCACCCCGCCTACGGCGCCACCAAGGCCGCGCTGCACGCGCTGGGCCAGTCCCTCGCCGTCTCCCTCGCCCCGCACGGCATCGCGGTGGCCGCCGTCGCACCCGGTTTCGTCGCCACCGAGCGGGTCGCCGGCCGGCTGGAGGGGGAGGAAGGCGAGCGGATCCGGGCGCAGAGCCCCTTCGGCCGGGTGGGAACCCCGCAGGAGATCGCCGCCGCCGTGCTCCACCTGGCCTCGCCCGCGGCGCGCTGGAGCTCGGGCGCCGTCCTCGACGTCAACGGGGCCTCGTACCTGCGCACCTGATGCCTCTGGGGCCTGATGCACCTGGCACCTGACGCCTCGCGCACCTGACGCGCGAAGGCCCCCGCGCGGGGTGCGCGGGGGCCTTCGCGGGGGACCGGCCGGTGGTCAGGCCTTCGCGGCCCGGAGCTCGCGGACCCATGCCACCAGCAGCACCGCGGCCGCGGCACCCGAGGACCACAGCAACTGCGGCCGCGCCGAATCGTCGAACAGCATCAGGACCAGCACCGTGGCCATCCCGATCAGCGCCGCCCACGTCGCGTACGGGAACAGCCACATCGGCAGCGTCAGCCGCTCCGGCATGTCCCGCTCGATCTTCCTGCGCAGCTTCAGCTGCGAGACCGCGATCAGGGCCCACACGAAGATCAGCACCGCGCCGACCGCGTTGAGCATGTAGAGGAAGATCGTGTCCGGCCACAGCAGGTTCAGCACCACCGAGACGAACCCGAAGGCCACCGACGCGAAGACCGCCCGGCGCGGCACCCCGCCGCCCGACACCTTCAGCAGGGACTTCGGCGCCTCGCCCCGCTCCGCCAGCGAGAACACCATGCGCGAGGACCCGTACAGGTTCGCGTTGAGCGCCGACAGCAGGGCCACGAAGATCACGACGTCCATGATCTGGCCGGCGTGCGCGATGCCGATCGAGTCGAGGACGGCCACGTACGGGCTCTGGCCCGGCGTCAGCGAGTCCCACGGCAGCAGGGTCACGATGACCAGCATCGAGCCGACGTAGAAGAAGAGGATGCGCCACACGGCGCTGCGCACCGCGCGGGACACGGACCGGGCGGGGTCGTCCGACTCGGCGGCCGCGATGGTGACGACCTCCAGGCCGCCGAAGGCGAAGACGACGGCCAGCATGCCGGCGACCACACCGCTCGCGCCGTTCGGGAAGAAGCCGCCCTGGCCGGTCAGGTTGGCCATCCCGACCGGATCCGTGTCCGGCAGCAGGCCGAAGACGGCCAGCGCGCCGAGGACCAGGAACAGCACGATCGCGCCGACCTTGAGCGCCGCGAACCAGAACTCGAACTCGCCGAAGTTCCGCACGGCGGCCAGGTTGCTCACGGTGAAGACCACCATGAAGACGAGCACCCAGACCCACTGGTCCACCGAGGGCAGCCAGCCGTTCGCGATCTTCGCCGCGGCGGTCGCCTCCACGGCCAGCACCACGACCAGCAGGAACCAGTACAGCCAGCCGGCCGAGAAACCGGCCCAGCGGCCGAGCGCCTTCTCCGCGTAGACCGAGAAGGAGCCGGAGGCGGGCATCGCCGCCGACATCTCCCCGAGCGCCCGCATCACCAGCATCGCGAGGATGCCCGCGAGCAGGTACGAGCAGATGATCGCGGGACCGGCGATGGTGATGCCGGCGCCGGAGCCGACGAACAGCCCGGCGCCGATCACGCCGCCGAGGCCCAGCATGGTCAGGTGGCGCTGTTTGAGGCTGTGGCTCAGGGGCTCGGGTGGGAGCTCGTCCGTGGTGCCGGGAGGGGCGGACGGGAGGTCGCGCATGAAGGGTGCTCGTACTCTCTAAGGCCTCGCGGCGGTGGGGGCTCCGCGACAGTTGGAGGGACCCTACAGTCTCTCCGGAGAGCACCCATCCGCGCAAAACGGACGTGTTGTCGTTCATTGCCCGTGATGCGGATCACTGCACCCGGGGCGCGGAGTGGGGTCTTTGTGTACTCCCCACCAAACCGGGGAGTACGGCTTTGTCCCGGGCAGCCCTGATGCGGCCCCGGACCCGGAACTAACGTCGGTGATCGTCCCTGTCGACCCCACCTCCCGCGGAGTCCCCGATGAGCACCGCTTCCGTTCCCTTCCGCCCCGGCGCCGTCCTCGCCGACCTGCTGCCCGCGAGCCGCGTCCGCGATATCGCGCTCGTGGCCGGCGGAGCCGCGCTCACCGGCCTGGCCGCGCAGATCGCCGTCCACGTCGACGGCCTGGCCGCCCCGATCACCGGGCAGACCTTCGCCGCGCTGCTCGTGGGCACCGCGCTGGGCGCCGGCCGCGGCTTCCTCTCGCTGGCCCTCTACACCCTGGTCGGCATGGCCGGCGTGCCGTGGTTCGCGGGCGGCGCTTCCGGCGCGGGCGGCGCGACCTTCGGGTACGTCCTCGGCATGCTGCTGGCCTCCACCCTCGTCGGCGCCCTCGCGCGGCGCGGCGCCGACCGCTCGGTGCTGCGTACGGCGGGCGCGATGGTGCTGGGCTCCGCGGTCGTCTACGCCGTCGGTGTCCCCTACCTCGCGCTGTCCACCGGGATGTCCCTCGGCGCGGCCGTCGCGGGCGGGCTGACGCCCTTCCTGATCGGCGACGCGCTCAAGGCCGCGCTGGCGATGGGCCTGCTGCCGGCCGCCTGGAAGCTCCTCGGCCGCGCGTGAGCGCTCGTACTCCACACGGCAGCCCCGGACCGCACTGCGCGGTCCGGGGCTGCCGTCGTTTCCGGAGCTGTTACGCGGAGGCCTTCAGGGCGGCCTTGCGGCGCAGCTGTCGTGCCACGCCGATCGCGATCACCACGGCCGCGACCAGCAGCGACAGCAGGACGGTCTCGCGGTTGTCCTTGTCGTAGACCATGTAGCCGAGGACGAAGGTGATCATCGCGGCGGTGGCCCAGGTCAGGTACGGGAAGAACCACATCTTCACCGTCACCTTCTCCGGGGCCTCGCGCATGAGGATCCCGCGCATCCGCAGCTGGGTCAGGCAGATGACCAGCCACACGAACAGCGCGATCGCGCCCGAGGCGTTCAGCAGGAAGCTGAAGACGGTGTCCTTGAAGGCGTAGTTGAAGTAGACGGCGGCGAAGCCGAAGACGACCGAGCCGAGGATGGCGGCCATCGGCACGCCCCGCTTGTTCACCTTGGCGAAGGACTTCGGGGCGTCACCGCGCTCGCCCAGCGAGAAGGCCATGCGGGAGGCGGTGTACAGGCCGGAGTTCAGGCAGGACAGCACGGCCGTCAGGACGATGACGTTCATGATCTGGCCGGCGTGCGCGATGCCGATCGAGTCCAGGGCCGCGACGTACGAGCCCTTCTCCACGATCGAGGCGTCGTTCCACGGCAGCAGGGTCAGCACGATGAAGATCGAGCCCAAGTAGAAGACGCCGATGCGCCAGATCACCGAGTTGGTGGCCTTGGTGACCGCGCGCCGCGGGTCCTCGGACTCGCCGGCGGCCAGCGTGACGATCTCGCTGCCCATGAAGGAGAAGACGACCATCAGCACACCGGTGAGGACTGAGCCCCAGCCGTTCGGCATGAAGCCGCCCGTGTCGGTGAGGTGGGCGAAGCCCGCGCCCGGGTTGTCCGAGCCCGGCAGCACGCCGAAGACGGCCAGCAGGCCGATGATCACGAAGCCGCCGATGGCGACCACCTTGATGCCGGCGAACCAGAACTCGAACTCGCCGTACGAGGCGACCGAGCCGAGGTTGGTGACCGTCAGCACGGCCATCACGATCAGCGCCCAGGCCCACTGCGGGACGGCCGGGACCCAGCTTTCGAGGATGACGGCGCCGGCGGTGGCCTCCACGGCCAGGACGACGACCCAGAAGAACCAGTACAGCCAGCCGATGGAGAAGCCGGCCCAGCGGCCGAGCGCCCGGTCGGCGTACGCGGAGAAGGAGCCGGAGTTCGGGCTGGCGGCGGCCATCTCGCCCAGCATCCGCATGACGAAGACGACCATCGCGCCGACCAGCGCGTAGGACAGCAGGATGGCGGGACCGGTCTTGGCGATACCGCCGCCGGAACCGACGAAGAGCCCGGCGCCGATCACGCCGCCGATGGCGATCATGGACAGGTGGCGGTTCTTGAGACCGGCCTTCAGGCCGTCGGAGGGCTTGCCTTCACCGGGATCGCCGGTGGGGGAGCCTTCCTTCTGAAGGGTCGTCGTGGAGCTCATGAACGGATCCTTAGGTTCTCGGGTGGCGAGCCCCGGCATTCAAACCTGAGATGAACGCAGGGCGGAAGACCCCAATCCGGATCGTTGCTTCGGGACGAACGACCAGGACCTGGGTCCCGCGGTGTCCCATCTGCGTTCTTTGGGTTTACTTGAGCTTTAGAAGTGACTTACGCGACACCCCGCGGCGGGTCCCCGGGCCGGCGCGTGCCACACTCGAACCATGCGCGTGTACCTCGGATCCGACCATGCCGGCTTTGAGCTCAAGAACCACCTGGTGGACTGGCTCAAGAACAACGGCCACGAGCCCGTCGACTGCGGGCCCCACATCTACGACGCGGTGGACGACTACCCGCCGTTCTGCCTGCGGGCAGCCGAAGGGACCGCCGCGGACGCCGACTCCCTCGGCATCGTGATCGGCGGCTCCGGCAACGGCGAGCAGATCGCCGCGAACAAGGTCAAGGGCATCCGCGCCATCCTCGCGTGGAGCGTCCAGACCGCCGAGCTCGGCCGCGAGCACAACAACGCCAACGTCATCTCCATCGGCGGCCGGATGCACACCCAGGACGAGGTCGTCAGCTTCATCGACGCCTTCCTGAAGACCCCGTACTCCGGCGAAGAGCGCCACACCCGCCGGATCGACATGCTCTCCGCCTACGAGACCACCGGCGAGCTCCCCCCGATCCCGGCCCACCACCCGCAGGGCTGATCCCGCTTCCGGCCGCGACGCCCTCCGGGGCGGCGCGGCCGGTTTTTCATTTCCGGCCCGCTTTCCGGTCGGCTTCCCGGCCCGCTTCCCCGCCGGCTTCCCCGCCCGCGTCTCCGCCCGCTTCTCCGAGGAGTACCGCCGTGCCCGAGGGGCATACGATCCACCGCCTCGCCGAGGACCACACCGAGCGCTTCGCCGCCCGCCCGGTCCGCGTGAGCAGCCCGCAGGGCCGGTTCGCCGAGAGCGCGGCCCTCCTCGACGGACGCGAGCTGGAATCCGCCGAGGCGCACGGCAAGCACCTGTTCCTCGAACTCGGCGACGCCTGGATCCACATCCACCTCGGCCTCTTCGGAAAGCTCGGCTTCGGCCCCGCCCCGGCCCCGCCGGCCACCGACACGGTCCGCCTCCGGCTGCTGAACGAGGACCACTACGCCGACCTGCGCGGACCCACCGCCTGCGCGCTCATCGGCGAGGGCGAGAAGAAGGCGATACACGACCGGCTCGGCCCGGACCCGCTGCGCCCCACCGACGACCCCGACCGCGCCTGGGCCCGGATCTCCCGCTCCCGCACCACCGTGGCCGCCCTGCTCATGGACCAGAAGGTCGTCTCGGGCGTCGGCAACGTCTACCGCGCCGAGGTCCTCTTCCGGCACGGCATCGACCCCTACCGCCCGGGCAAGGACCTCACCCGCCGCGAATGGGACGCGATCTGGGCCGACCTCGTCCTCCTCATGCGCGAGGGCGTGCGCAACAACCGCATCGACACGGTCCGCGACGAGCACCTGCCCGAGGCCATGGGCCGCCCGCCGAGGGTGGACGACCACGGCGGCGAGGTGTACGTCTACCGCAGGGCCAACATGCCCTGCCACATCTGCGGCGGCGAGATCCGCACCGCCGGTCTCGCCGCCCGCAACCTCTTCTGGTGCCCGGGGTGCCAGGGCCGCTAGGGCCTGTCGTCAAATTCCCGCCTGCCCCGCGGCGTCTGGCACGCGCTCTCGCCGCACCGGGCGAAAGCCCGAGTACGTCCAGTACTCGGACTTCCGCCCGGCACGACGAGAGCACGCACCAGACGCCGCGGGGCCGCCCTTCGGGCGACGACGGGAATTTGACGACAGGCCCTAGGGCCGCCCCTTCCGGGGCGCCCCCGCTAGAAGCCGTGCGGCAGCCACGGGGCCACGTCTCCCGCGAAGGCTCGGGAGGTACGGGCCAGCGCGCCCGGCCGCACCTCGCGCACCAGGCCGGCCGCGCCCAGCGAGTTCAGGGTGACCCCGCCCAGGTACGCCGCGCCCAGCTCCCGTACCGACAGCTCCAGGTCGGCCGGGTCATCCGTCCGGGTACAGACCGCGGCCCCGTCCGCCCCGACGGCCAGCCGCCAGCGCCCCGCGTTCCACGGGCAGAAGGCGTCCTCCACCTCCAGCACCACGTCCGGCGCGGCCCCGTACGCCCGCGCGGCCAGCGCCGCCGGCAGGTCCACGAGCCGTACGTGCAACGCGTCGCGCAGCCGCACCTGCGTCCGCCGGACATCGGTGACCAGGTGCAGCAGCGCATCGTCCGCCGGCCGCTTGACGGCCCGTACGGTCCAGGTCAGGTCGATGGAGCACACGTACCGCCACAGCGCCGCGTACGCCGCCGGATCGAGCGCGTCGAGGTCCGCCACGTCCACCCGGCCGTCCGAACCGGTCAGGTCCCACTCGGGCTTGACCCGGTAGCGGGCGTACCCGACCACCTCGCCGTCCGCCCGCTCGGCGACCACGCACTTCAGCGGCGACCCGCCGTGCCGCGTCGCCTCCGGATCGAGCAGCGCCTGCAGCTCCCAGCCGGGCTGCCGGGCCGGCATCCCGGGACGGCCCGCGACCAGCGCCGCGTAGACCCGCTCGCAGTCGGCCAGGGCCTTGCGCGGATCGACCAGCCGCAGCCGTACGTCGTCGGTCCCCGGCGGCACGGAGAGCCGTACGCGGGTCTTGTCGATCTCCACGGACATCGAGTACGCGGCGGTGCCGTAGCCGAAGCGCCCGTAGATCGCCGGATCCGAGGCCGTCAGCACGGCGATCGGCTCACCACCCGCCCGGACCTCGTCCAGTTGGCGGCGCATCAGCGAGGTCAGCACGCCCCGCCTGCGGTGCGTGGGGGAGACCCCCACCATCGTGACCCCGGCGGCGGGCACGAGCGCCCCGCCCGGCACCGAGAGCCGGAAGGAGAAGGCCCCCGCCGTGCCGACGCAGGTCCCGTCGTCCCAGACTCCGAGGGACCGCTCCGTCTCCGTCAGCGACCGGTAGAGTTCCCGCTCCTCGGGGGATTCGGGCACTCCACCGAACGCCAGTTCCAGCTGGTCGTACCAGACATCCCACTCATCAGCCAGCAATACGCGCGTCTCAAGAGGCATACGGCCATCCCTATCAGGGCAATCCGTCCCGGTCGATCTCTTTTCGGGTCGCCGATGGGCCCATCTCAGGGGGTACCCCTGCGCGCGCACAGCCAGGATGGATAGGGTCCCGAAGCAATGGCCGGAGCACACGTGGAGTCCCTCCTGGCCCGGACCCGCATGACGTGGCACCGGGCGCGCACCGCGCTGCGCAAATCCGCCGTCGACTACTTCCGCGGCGACGCCTCCGACTGGCTGGCCTTCGGCGGCCTGATCCTGACCATCCCGGCCATCGCCTGCGGCACGCTGATGCTGCCCGTGTGGTTCTCGCCCGCCGCGCTCGTCCTGCCGATCGTGGCCGGGGGCCTGCTGCTGCGCCCCGCCAGTCTTCTCGCCCTGTACGCGGCCTCCGCGGCCGCCCTCATCGTCGAGGCCCTCGTCCTCGGCCCGTACACCCAGGGCCCGGCGCGGGTCACTCCCGGCACTGTCCTCGTCGTCGCCGCCTGCGGCTTCTTCGGCCTGGTCATCGCCCAGTTCCGCAGCCGCGTGGGCGTGCCCTGGCGGCGCGGCGGCACCATGCTCTTCGACCTGCGCGAACGCATCCGGGTCCAGAGCAAACTGCCCGCCCTGCCGCGCGGCTGGCACCGGGAGATGGCCCTGCGGCCGGCCGGCGGCCAGTCCTTCTCCGGCGACTTCGTCGTCGCCGCCCGCACCAACGGCGGCCGCACCCTGGAGATCGTCCTCACCGACGTCTCCGGCAAGGGCATGGAGGCGGGCTCCCGCGCCCTCCTCCTCTCGGGCGCCTTCGGCGGCCTCCTCGGAGCGCTCCCCCCGCACGGCTTCCTGCCCGCCGCCAACGGCTACCTGCTCCGCCAGGACTGGGACGAGGGCTTCGCCACCTCCATCCACCTCGTCCTGGACCTGGAGACCGGCGACTACGAACTCCTCTCCGCCGGCCACCTGCCCGCCCTCCAGCTCTCCGCCGGCACCGGCCGCTGGCAGGAGATGACCGGCGAAGGCCCGCTCCTCGGCGTCTACGACGGCGCGGACTTCACCCCCGCCCGGGGCAACCTCCGCCCCGGCGACGTCCTGATGCTCTTCACCGACGGCCTGGTCGAAACGGCCGAGCGCGACATCAGCGAGGGCATCGACCGCCTCACCGGCGAGGCCGACCGCTACGTCGCCGCCGGCTGGGAGGGCGCGACCTGGCACCTCATCGAAAAGGTGGCCAAGGACGTCAACGACGACAGAGCCCTCCTCCTGATCCGCCGCGCCCCTTTTTAACGCGTCCCTCGCACCGCGCACCTTTCTTACGCGTCCCTCGCACGGTCCGGCCCTGGCGGGCCTCCCCGGCTTCGGCCCGCTGCGCCGGACTCCGTCCGGCGGTGGCTGGTCGGGGGTGCCGCCGCTGCCGTCGCGGCGTGGGGCCGGTGGGCGGGTGCGGCTGGATTGGCCCTGCGGGGCGAGTTCCCCTACCCGCCCTTCGCCCGTTCCCCGGGCTCCGCCCGGACCCTTGCCGGGTGCGGCGACGTCGCCGGGGGCCAGCCCCCGGACCCCCGCGCCTCAAACGCCGGCGAGGCTGGATGCGGCCTCCGGCAAGCCGGCCCAGGACGTGCTGCGTTGCGTGCTGCGCCGACAATCCAGCGCAAGCCGTGTTGCGCAAGCCGTGCTGCCCGAGAGGTGCTGTGCAAGCCGTGCTGCGCAAGCCGTGCTGCCCAAGTGGTGCTGTGCGAGCTGTACTGCGCGCACGTCCAATCCAGCGCGGGCCAAATCCAGCCTCGCCGGCGTTTGAGGCGCGGGGTCTGGGGCGGAGCCCCAGGAGCACTTCAGCCCGTCCGGCGCTTGAGGACCGGGTCAGGGCGGAGCCCTGGGAACGGTGGAAGGGCGGGTAGGGGACTTCGCCCCGCAGGGCAACCCTCGCCGCGGCCGCCGCAGCGCACCCCCCGACCGATGCTCGGGTTACCCCCACCCCCGGTCCGCCAGCTCCCGTCATGGCCCCGCCCACCGCCCCCTCCGTAGCGTCGGAGACACGATCACCACCGGGCGATCGACCGGCACGGAAGGCGGCACACCATGGGGCTCCGGCGCAGCAAGCGACAGGCCGACCAGCAGACGCAGCAGACGCAGCACGGGCACCCGGGCCAGGCCAGCCAGGCCGAGGCGTCCCACGACGCCAGCGCCAGCGCCACCGCCCCCGCCGTCGAACTCCGCTCCGTCCGCCGCCAATACGGCCGCGGCGCCACCGCCGTACACGCCCTGCGCGGCATCGACCTCAGCCTCCCCCGCGGCAGCTTCACCGCGGTGATGGGCCCCTCCGGCTCCGGAAAGTCCACCTTCCTCCAGTGCGCCGCCGGGCTGGACCTCCCCACCGAGGGTTCCGTCCGCCTGGGCGGCACCGAGATCACCGGCATGAACGAGAACCAGCTCACCGAACTCCGCCGCAGCCGCCTCGGCTTCGTCTTCCAGGCCTTCAACCTCCTCCCCTCCCTCACCGTCGAGCAGAACGTCCTGCTCCCCATGCGCCTGGCCGGCAGCCGCGGCCCCACCGCCACCCAGGGCCGGGCCCGCGCCGCAGACCTGCTCGCCCGCGTCGGCCTGGAAGGCAAGGGCCGCCGCCGCCCCGCCGAACTCTCCGGCGGCCAGCAGCAGCGCGTGGCCATCGCCCGCGCCCTGGTCACCCGCCCCGACGTGGTCTTCGCCGACGAGCCCACCGGCGCCCTCGACACCACCACCGCCGCCGAGGTCCTCGGCCTGCTCCGCGATGCCGTGGACACCCTCGGCGCCACCGTCGTCATGGTCACCCACGACCCGGCCGCCGCCGCCCACGCCGACCAGGTGCTCTTCCTCGCCGACGGCCTCATCACCGACCGGCTCCCGCGCAGCTCCGCCGCCACGATCGCCTCCCGCATGACGGCCCTGACCGCGCGAGCGTCCGCCGTGTCCGCCGCGCCTGCTGCCCCGTCCACCGCTCCCCGGTACGCAGGAGCAGCCGCCTGATGTCGCTCCGCCCCCGTGCCAACGGCCTGGCCCGCGCCGTGCTCCGGTTCCGGCCCGCCGCCTTCGCCGGCACCTTCGTCGCCCTGTTCCTGGCCGTCGCCATCGTCTCCGCCTGCGGGATCCTGCTGGAGACCGGGGCCCGCGCGAACACCCCGCCGACGCGGTACGCCGCAGCTCCCGTCGTCGTCGCCGCCGATCAGCAGGCCCGCATGCGGATGGGCCGCGGCGACGGCGCCTACGAGGTCTCCGCGCCGCTCCCGGACCGGGCCAGGGTGGACGCCGCGCTGCTGGAGCGACTGGCCCCGCTGGGGCGGGCGGTGCCGGACGTGGTGTTCCCCGTACGGGACGGAGCGGGCGGCACGCTCGACGCCTCCGGCTGGGGCTCCACCGCCTTCAGCCCGGCGGAGCTCCGCGCGGGCAGCCCCCCGGCCGGCCCGGGCGAAGTCGTCCTGGGCGGGGCCGGCGGCCCCGACCGGGTCACGCTCGACACCCCCGCCGGGCCGCGGGAGTTCCGCGTGGTGGGGCGCGCGGACCGGCCCGGAGCCTGGTTCGCCGACACCGAGGCCCGCACCCTGTCGGGACACCCCGACGCCCTCGACGCCATCGTGCTGTTCGGGGCCGACGCGGCGCGGGCCCGGGCCGCCGTCGACGGCCGCGCCCAGGTACTGACCGGTGACGCCCGCGCCCTGGACGCACGGCTCGCGGGGGCCCAGGAGGTCCTGACCGGCCTCGGCGGCTCCTTCGGCGGGATCGCCACGCTCGTCGCCGTCTTCACCGCAGCCGGCACCGTCGCCCTCTCCGTCGGGCAGCGCTCCCGCGAGTTCGCCCTGCTGCGCGCCGTCGGAGCCACCCCGCGCCAGATCCGCCGTACGGTCGCCACCGAAGCCCTGCTCGTCGCGCCGGTCGCGGGCGCGCTGGGCTGCCTACCCGGCATCGCGCTCGCGGCCTGGTGGTTCGGGCAGCTCAAGGCGAAGGGCGCCGTTCCGGCCGGGATCGACCTCGTCGTCTCCTGGATCCCCCTGGTCAGCGCGGTCGGTCTCGCACTGGCCGCCGCCCTGGTCGCCGGCTGGGCCGCATCCCGCCGTCCCGCCCGCATCCGGCCCGGCCTGGCCCTCGCCTCGGCCGCCGTGGAACGGCTGCGACCCGGGTGGATCCGTACCCCGCTCGGCCTCGCCGCCCTGGCCGGCGGAACGGCCTGCGCGACCCTGGCTGCCACCAGCAGCGGCCCGGACGCCGCCAACGCCGCCCTCGGCGTCGTCATGCTCTTCATGCTCGCCGTCGCCCTGCTCGGCCCCCTGATCGCCCGCGCCTGCACCGCCGTCTTCGGGCTCCCGCTGCGCGCGGGCGGCGCACCCGGCGAGCTGGCCGCCGCCAACTCCCGTACGCACGCCCGCCGTCTCGCGTCCGCCATCACCCCGATCGTGCTCGCCATGGCCTTCTCCTCCACCCTGGTCTTCCTCCACACCAGCGAGGACCGGGCCGTACGGCAGCAGCAGGAGGCCGGACTGCTGGCCGACCACATCGTGTCCCTCGGCGGGTCCGACCCGCACGGCGACACGGACGGGACGGCCGTCCACGGCACGGCCGTCGACCGCGCGGCCGTCGACCGGGCGGTCGCGGCCGGGGCCGTCGCCCTCACCCGTACCTCCGTCCTCACCGTCGTCGGCTCCGGCGGCGACCGGACCTTCCACACCGCCTCCGCGCAGGGCGTCACCGGGGACCTGACCAAGGTCCAGGACCTGGGCGTCCGTTCGGGGGACCTCGCCCGGCTCGCCCCCGGCACGGTCGCCATCGACCGCACCCTGGCCGAGGCCACCCACACCGGGACCGGCGACCGCGTCGACCTGCGCCTGCCCGACGGAACCCGTGCCGCCCCCGAGATCGTGGCCGTCTACACCCGCGGCCTCGGCCTCGGCGAGGTCACCCTCCCCGCCGCCGACCTGGCCGGCCACACCACCGCCGGCCGCCCCACGGAACTCCTGTTCCGCGGCCCGGCCCCCGAAGGCCTCGGCCCGGTGCTGTCGGCCGCCGCCTGGACTTCCGAGCAGAGCGTGGACCGGCAGCTCAACGCCTGGGCCAACACCACCATGGCCGCCGTCCTCGGCGGCTTCGCGGCCGTCGCCGCCGCCAACACCCTGGTCATGACCGTCCTGGACCGCCGCCGCGAACTCCACATGCTCCGCCTGATCGGCTCCACCCGCCGCCAGATCCTGCGGATGCTCTCCTGGGAAGCCCTCCTGGTCAGTGGCACGGGCATCGGCCTCGGCTCGGCGATAGCCCTGGCCACGCTGACCCCCCTGACGAAGGCGATGACGGGCACCGGCCCGTACGTCCCGCCCCTCGTCTACGGCTCCTTCGTGGCGGCCGCCATCGCCCTGACCCTGGCGGCCACGACCCTCCCGGCCCGCCGCGCCCTGCGCCTCAGCCGAACCTGATGTCCCGCACGCCGACCAGCGCCAACGCCGGCCCCTCAGATCCCACACCCGTCCCGACGCGACGTGCCTCTCGCCGCAGCCCCGCCGACGTTCGAGGGCCGGGGTCCGGCCCTCCCCGCCGCCGGGCTGCTGGGATGACCGGTGCCCGGTCATCCCAGCAGCCCGCAGCCCAAGGCCCCGGGCCCGGCGTTTGCACCCCGAAGTCCGGGCCCTTCCAGCCGCCCGGGGTTTGCCCCCCGGGGTCTGGGCACTTCCAGTTGTCCGGACCCCGGGTTCTGGGCCCTTCCAGCTGTCCGGCGTTTACACCCTGGGGTCCGGGCCCTTCCAGCCGTCCGGCGTTTGCCCCCGGGGTCTGGGCACCTTCAGCCGTCCGGCGTTTGAGGACCGGGGTCTGGGGCGGAGCCCCAGAGGGGTCCGGGCACAGCCCGGCACCCCTCCCCAGCCCGTCCGGCGCTTGAGGACCGGGTCAGGGCCGGCCCTGGGAACGGTGGAAGGGTGGGTAGGGGACTTCGCCCCGCAGGGCCGCCCCCACGCGCAGCGACGCCGCGTACCTGCTCCGGCCCGAGGGGCACCACCGTGGTTCCGGGAAGGCCCCGGGCAGCAGCACAGCCCAGACGGCGGCCCAGCCAAGACGGCGGCACGGCCCCGGGCAGCGGCCCCCCCAGACGGCGGCACACCCAGGGCAGCGGCCCACCCCAGGCGGCGCCACCCCGCAGCGCCACACCCGCGCCCCCGACCACTCGCTCAGGATTGGCCCGCCCGCCGCCCCGAGGCGACACATACCGTGCCCCCATGGACCGCACCCTCGCCGCCGACCTGTCCCGCCTCCCCGAGCTCCTCGACGCCACCCGCGACGCCGCCGCCGCGACACTCGCAACGCTGGACACGCGTCCCGTCGTACCACTACGAGCCCCCGCGGACCCGACCCAGCCGACCCAGCCGACCCAGCCGACCCAGCCGACCCATCCGACCCATCCGACCCAGCCGACCCCGACCCCACCGCTCCCCGAACACGGCACCGGCACCAAGGCCGCCCTCGCAGCCTTCGCGGAGCGCTGGGCACCCCGCCTGTCGGCCTCCGCCGGCCCCCGCTACCTCGGCTTCGTCACCGGCGGCGCCACCCCCGCCGCCCTCGCGGGCGACTGGCTCACCGCGGCCCACGACCAGAACTCCAACTCCGCCCTGGACGGCGGAGGTCAGGACCTCGAACGCGAAACCATCACCTGGCTCCGCGAGCTGTTCCACCTCTCCGCCGCCCACACCGGCACCTTCGTCAGCGGCGCCACCATGTCCAACACCACCGGCCTCGCCATCGCCCGCGAATGGCTCGGCGAACGCCTCGGCGTCTCCCCGGCCGAGGACGGCGCCGCCGCCCTCGGCCCGGTCCGCGTCCTCTCCGGAGCCCCGCACTCCTCCATCGCGAAGGCGCTCTCCGTCCTCGGCCTCGGCCGCAGTTCCCTCGTCCCCGTCCCCACCCTGCCCGGCCGCGAGGCCGTCGACCCGGCCGCCCTGGACCGCGCCCTCGCCGACACGCCCGGCCGGCCCGCCGTGGTCGTCGCCAACGCCGGCACCGTCAACACTGTGGACTTCGACGACCTCCGCGCCATCGCCGCACTCCGCGAACGCCACGACTTCTGGCTGCACACGGACGCCGCCTTCGGCGCGTTCGCGGCGCTCTCGCCGGCCCACGCCCACCTCACCGACGGCCTCGACGCCTCCGACTCGATCTGCGTCGACCTGCACAAATGGCTCAACGTCCCCTATGACAGTGCCGTTCAGTTCACCCGCCGCCGCGATCTCCAGGCCCGCGTCTTCCAGAACGCCGCCACCTACCTCGGCCCGCTCTCAGAAGAACCCGACCTGGTCCACCTCACCCCGGAGAACTCCCACCGGCTGCGCGCCCTCGCCGCCTGGTTCACGCTGCGCGCCTACGGCCGCGAGGGCCACCGCGAGATCGTGGAACGGGACATCGCCTGCGCCCGCTCCCTCGGCGAATCCCTCACACAGGACCCGCACTTCACGGTCCTCGCCCCCGTCCGCCTGAACGTCGTCTGCTTCACCCTCGCCGACGCTCCCACCCGGGCCCGCCTGACAGCCCTGCGCGAAGCCGCCGGACCGGAGGTGTTCGTCACCCCCACGACCTACGCGGGAACCCCGGCCCTGCGCGCCGCGTTCTCCAACTGGCGCACCACACAAGCAGACGTACGCCGAATCGCGCAGGCCCTCCACAAGGCGGCGAAGGAGCTCGGATGACGCACAGCCCACTCACCCTCATCGAGGTCGAGGCCCTCGCCCGCACCGCGCACGAGGGCCAGACCGACAAGGCCGGCAGGCCGTACGCGGAACACCTCGCCGCCGTCGCCGAGGGCGTCCGCGCCCGCGGCGGCACCGCCGAACAGCAGGCGGCGGCCTGGCTCCACGACGCGATCGAGGACGAAGCCCTCACCCCGGCCTGGCTGGAATCGGCCGAACTGCCCCAGTCCGTCAAGGACATGATCTTGGCCGTCACCAAACGCCCCGGCGAACCGGTCGAGGCGTACACGGCCCGCATCCTCGCCACCCCCGGCGCCCTCCTGGTCAAGGAGGCCGACCTGGCCCACAACGCGGACCCCGCCCGCCTCGCGGTCCTCGACGCCCCCACCCGCGACAGGCTGTCCGGGAAGTACGCCTATGTCCGCTCCCTCCTGGGCCTCACCACCCCCTGACGCAAAAGCGTCACCGTCTCTTCGCCACGGGACGGATAGCCGGGGCCCGTTGGTGGGAGGATGGAGCATGTGGGGGTGCGCACGGCCGCGCCCCGGGCCGACCAGGGGACGACCGAAGGTGTGATCAGAAGTGGCCATTTCGCTGTCAGTGGTAGTCCTGTTGGCGATCATCCTCGTGGTGCTCGTCCGCGGAGGCCACCTCAAGGCCGGCCCCGCGATCGTCGCGGTCCTCTTCGGCTTCTTCCTCGCCTCCAGCTCCATCGCCCCGGACGTAAACCGCTTCCTGAACTCCCTCGCGGACACCATCGCGGGCATCAAGCTCTGACCCGTCCCGCCCGGTGACCGCGGTCAATTGGCCGACTGCAGACGCTCGGTGACGGCTGCCAGCGACCCGCTGCACTGGTCGCCCGCGAGGGAGCCGAGGGCGGCACCGGCCATGACGAACGCGTCGAGGAAGCGGGAGCCGCCCGAGGCGTGGAGGTTGCCCAGCTTGTGGGCCATGTACGCCGTTCCGCCGGCGCAGGCCGCCTTGTAGATGCTCTCCAAGTTCGGCGAGAGATCGGTCGTCAGGGCGGACGGTGCCGTGGTGCGCGCGGAGGTGCCCGCCGCGGCGGTGGTGTTCATCGCAGCGTCGATCATGCGGTTCGCGGCGTTGTCCACGGCTGCCGGGTTCTTGACCTCGCAGTGCCGGAACACCAATCCGATGGCCTCCGGGATGAGGGGGGCGTGCGCCGTCTGGAAGCCGGGCAGCCGCTCCAGCAGCCGGTCCGCGGCGGCGGTGCCCCTCGTATCGCTGCTCGCAGGACAGACCCCGCAGGACAGGCGACGAACCCAGCGGGAACGACGAAGGGCCAGGTCGAGGAAACATCCTCTGACCTGGCCCTTTGCGTCTCTGAGCGGGTGACGGGAATCGAACCCGCGTAGCTAGTTTGGAAGATCGCGTACCCGCCCCTGGCCCGACCAGCCAAGACGCTGACCAGCTCGTTCCTGGGATCCTCGCCGCCGTTCCCCTTCACTCCCCGCTCGCCGCCGCCCAACCAGACACGCGAAAGACACGACTTCTACGAGGTCTCTGAAGGACGCGAGTGAACGGGGACCTCCGTCACCGACCTCTTCGCTGCCGTGTTCCGGGCGTGAGCCTCGCGTCGAAGACGTCGCTCATAGTCCGCGATCTGACGCGCCACGGACTCACTGGTAGCGGTTCGGATCACCCGCTCGTTCTCGCGATCCACCAAGAACGGCCCGTTGCCCCCAGGCCGAGGGCGCTGCCCACTCCGCCCCTCACCGACTGCTCCCCAGTAGAAGAGCCATCCGAACGCGAGCTGCTGCACCCGGAGAATCCCAAGCTCATACTCCACACACTCCCGCACTTGCACGATCTCGGCGAGCACCAGCCGGCGGGCGTCCTCCTCAGTCAACATCGTTCGATGGTGCCACGCGTCATCCACCCATGTTGATGTCAGCGCTGGATGTCAGACCCTCGTCCTGCGACTGCTCCAGACCTTCCAGGAACGCGTTGTGGAAGTCGCGCTCGACAGCTCGGCAGGGCGCGCTGAAGAACATGCGCTGGGCATCACCGAGCCCGCATCCCACCACCTGCATGGTGACCCTGACGGCGTCCACCCCGTCGCAGCCCCGCTCCTTCAAGAACTCCTGCAGGGCGTTCCCGTCGCGCCTCGCCGCCCAGACGGGTCCCGCGACTGCGGTCATATCTGCGATCCGAGCCATACGTACGGCATCCACTACGCTTCCCCCTGCTCCTGGACCCGACAGGCCAGACGGCGCCACCCGCGCTAGCGGCTGATCGGAACCTCGTAGACGATCTCGCACAACGCGACGGGAATGACAATGTCCGCCGTCTCCACGGGCTGCCCCTGGTCGCTGTAGTAGGTCCTCCGAATGTGCGTGACCAGAGCGGCCTTCTGAATCCCGAGGAACGATGCTTCCTCGGCGGTCGCCTGCCGCGGCTCCGGCTGCTCTACGGCGTGGCTGACCGTGATCCCAATGACGGCCATCCGGTTCACAACACCAACGCCGGCGTGCGGCCCACCCTCCGGCAGGACCACGAGCGTGCCGGCGGTGAGCTCGTACGGCTCCCAACTCGTCGACAGCTGCACAGGCCTGCCATCGGCAAGGAACTCGTACACAGTGCGCACGCACAGCTCCCCAACCGGGATCCCGAGACGCGCGGCGATCTCGACCGGCGCGGGAACCTTCGCCTCGGTCCGACTCTCCCAGTTGCCCTGCCTACCCAAGGCCTGCATGTCCGCACGGAAAGGCGAACTGCCCGGCTGCTCACGAGCCGACGACCGGACAACCCGCACACGCTGCCGCGGCTCCGCGACATACGTACCCGAGCCCGCTCGTCCCTCCAGCACACCCTGAGAGATCAAGAGCTCCTGCGCCCGGCGCACCACGTTCTCGCCGACACCACACTCCTCGGCGATCTGCGTCCGCGAGGGGAGCCGGTCACCAACGTTCCAGTCATGCTCCGCGATCCGCTGCCGCAGTACGTCGGCGATACGGAGATAAGGCGGCTGCTCAGGCATGTAGAAAATCTAGTCCACTAGCTCTAATCTAGTTAACTAGCTTCACTCAACGTGTTCACTCGGCGACGGAGGCCCTCGGTGCCCGCTTCGGATTCAAGAGCCGAGAGCATCGCCGCCCGACTGTCCGCCATGGGCCTGACCACACGAGTGGAGGAGCACGCCCGCTACACGTCGATCGAAGCGGAGGTACCAGAAGCGCTGCCCGCCTCCACCTGGAGGGAGGTCCTGGAAGTGGCAGCGGAGGCCGACCGCTTCGGACTCCTAGCCAGCAGCTTGACCGGCCGCACCCTCTGGGCCGCCGTACGTAAAGCGGTCCCCGCGACGGGCGACGTCCGGGGACCTGGCCGACAGCAGTAGGAGCTGATCAGCATGTCGAACCGTATGGTCCCCACAACCGCCCGCACCAGGGGGCGCCCCCTCCGGCCGGCATTACCGCCCGCCGCGGACCCCACCCCCTACCGGTCGAGCGCGTGCACGATCGGAACCCACCACGAGTGCGCGCAGTCGTCCCCCGCCACGGGTCCGGTAGGCGTCCCCGTGATCTACGAGGCCTGCGACTGCCCCTGCCACACCCCAAACGACCGGCCCGAACCGCGGCAGGTGACCCAGTGAGCGGATGGACCCCTAGCGGCGCCCTCGCCGCAAACGTCGAGATCACCTCGACCACCGTCCAACGCGGCGACGTAATCCAGATCGGTGGCCAACCGTGCCGCGTCATCGACCTGATCCAACTCCCCGCCAGCGCGAAGCGACTCTGCTTCGAGTCGGGCGAACTCCTGACCATGCACGCCCGAACCCGCTTCATCGCCCTCCGAATGCGGAGGAACTGGTGACCCAACCCGCCCCGTCCCGCCGCCACGCCATCGCCGAGGACCTCCGTAACCAGATCTCGAAGGGTCACTTGAAGGCCGGCGAACGCCTCCCCTCTGAAGCCCGCCTGGCCGCCCACTACGAGGTCAGCACACCCACGCTCCGGAGCGCCCTCGCGCTCCTCCAGGGCGAAGGCCTAGTAGAGAAGATCCACGGCAGCGGCAACTTCGTCCGCCACCCACTCCGCAGGACCACGTACATCGGCGGCGGACACACGCCGAGCGCACCGACCCAGGCCGAGGAGGCTCTCCACACCACAGTCCGCGCCACCAACCTCCGAGCGCACGGCCATCTGACCGTCCTCCTCAAGGTCTCGCCCCGCAGCCCGTTGACTGAGTTCCTCTGCCTTAGCCACGAGGGGAAGACACCGCACAGCCTTGCCCGCATCTACGTCCCCCGAGACCTGGCGCCGACCAGCGTCCCGGAAGGACTGCTCACCGCACGAGTGCCAGACCAGCGCCCACCACTGTCCGTGGTCCAGGAAACGGTCAGCACCCGCCTCCCAACTCCAGTCGAAGCGACAACCCTTCGCATCAGCCCGACCCTGGCCATCCTCTCGATCACACGCGTGGCAAGCGACACGACCGGCCGCGTGGTCGAGGCGGCCCTCCTGACCCTCCCAGGCGACCGCGCCGATGCCGTCTTCACCACGCACCACACGACCGAAGACAGGAGGGCGGAACGATGACACCCCACAACGAGCTGCGACTCCTGCCGTGGTCGGGCCCCGACGGCAAGCCCTGTTTCCTAAGCGCCGACGACACCCCCGGCTACCTGTCCCGGATCGCTGACAATGCCGAGGCGATGCAACTCGACTTGGGCACCGAGCTCATGGACCACGCACTCGACGTACTCGCCGGTAAGGAAGCTGACCCGGACGAAATCCGCGTCCTGGCGGCAGACCTGACCAGAGCACTGCGAGACACAGTCCGCGTAGCAATCAGCCGCGGCCACCGCCTAGAGACATCGGCAGCATCCGCTCGCGGAGAACGCGAAGTCGCACCTCGTCCGCCAACAGCCGTGGGCTAGCGCGACCCCCAACGACAGCAAGCCTCCAGACGAGCGCTGGGGGCTTCGCTGTGTGCGTTGCGACTTTCCAAGCCAGTTGCTGTTCCATGGCCTCGTGTACGAGGCTGTCCACCTGCGTTCACGCCCTGGCGGCATCTCAGTTGAGTTCGGTTGCCGTCCCGCCCTGAGGGCCGTGAACCGAACTGAACGGGACGGAAACTGAGATGGGGGCTCCGGTGGAACGAGTAGAGGCTGAGCTGTTCACCTACGGCGGGAACGACGCCGTGGTGCGCCTCCAGGGCCGCAAGTTTCCTGGTGTCCTGATCCAAGGGGACACCCTCAGCAGCCTCCAAGGGGATGTGGCCGAGCTGATCGAGTTGTGTACCGCGGGCGACCTGGAAGAGGCCAAGTACGTGGCGGGCCTCATCCATGCCGACCTGCGGGAGAAGCTCAAGCGCTACACCGAAGCGCTGGAGGCCCACGGGATCTCCCGCCCTTTCTGATCTGTAGCTGCAGCCAGACTGGTCAGCGATGGCCACACCGGCCCCTTCGAGGCTGCGGAGAGCCACTAGGTGTGCATCCGCCGCCGTTGATGGCCGGCCGCCCTCACTCGTCGTCGCAGCGCTCCAGGATCAACCCGAGGGACCCGTCCTCCAGTCCGTTGCTGTCTTCGAGGTGCAGGTGGCTCCCATCGGGAACACCCTCCCCGGCAAGTACAAGTAGATGCCCTGCAAGCGTTCTGAGCCCCGGGGCATTCGCCTCGATCACGACCTCTCCCCCCAAGCCCCGCACCTCAATCCGCGCGTCCGCCTCCCACGTGAAGACGTGCGCGACACCATCGGTCACGGCCGTGACTTGGGTGCTCTCAACGGGGGCGCTGCGGGATTCAGAGGTCATGGCGACCATCATGCGCCCGGCGCACACGGCTCCGGAGGCCCCGTGCGTCTCAAGTGTTTCAGCAGGCCAGGGGCTCGGGAGGGGACCGTGAGTCGGCCCCCGTCCACGAATAGGCCGCGAGGCCAGCCGAGCCTCGTCGTGTGGTAGCGGTCGGCCGAGGGCTCAGGAGAGACCAGTGCCTGCATGTCATGAGTGGCGCTGAGCTGCATTTTTGTTGATGGAAGTTGGTGCTGGCCGGGCAACGTCCCGCGTACACACCGGAGCGGAGTAGTCCATTCCGGAGTCTGGCCACAGGCGTTGTCGGTGGGCTGTTCTACGGTGTCGCTCATGGCACCTTCTGACATCACACGCGCGGGCATCTTGCGGGCAATTGCAGAGCATGACGAGGTCGGACAGGAGACCTTCCGGGCCACTTACGGCTACCACGCGGCGATCACCTATCTGCTAGTCCATGAGGGGCGGGAGTACGACTCCAAGGCCATCGCTGGCGTTGCTCACCACCGCTACGCACAGACGCTCCGCTAGGCGTCCAAGCATGCGGACAAAGGACTGTGAAGAGTGTGGGGCCCCGTTCGCTCCCTCAGGGCCAGCTCGTTACTGCGGAGAACGCTGCCGTGCAGAAGGGAAGGCGCTGAAACTGACAGCGGGCATGTACGGGCTTACCTTGGAGCAGGTCCGCATGGTTCGCACGGTGGGTGCCTGCATGATCTGCTCATCGACAGTATCCGGATTCGAGTCCGGCATATTTGCCGTAGATCATTGTCATGACAGTCAAATCGTCCGCGGCATCCTCTGTCAAGCCTGCAATTTTCTTCTGGGCAACGCTCGCGATAATGTCGAAATTCTCTTGAGCGCTATAAAATACCTACTCAAAGACCATGCGGCTGAGCCATGGAATCAAGGTAGGAGTCGAGCCGAAGTGGTCGCTCACCGAAAAGAGCAGCGGCTCTCGGCTCGACTCGAACGCGCCGAGAGTGATCTAGAGATGGCTGAGCGGCGTATCAGGGAACTCGAATCCGTCTTGTCGGAGGTAGCTGAAGACACGGCAGTGGCTGCACGTCGTCGAGCCAGGGATGCCGATGCGGTCGAGAGATTCGTCAGCGAGTTCATTGCGCCTGCTGCCCGCAGTTCGCGCGTCGCGGCCAGCGCCATACGCACCACTTGGGCTGACTGGACGGGAGGCGCAGTATGCCCAGTTCGGAGCCTTCACGATGCTCTCCATAAGGTGGGAGGCGTCGAGCGCCGATCCTCGACCGGTAAGTACTGGGTCGGAATAGCCCTTCGGTCAATCCCATCGGGTCGTGCGGAGAACTAGACAGCGACGGTATACGGATCCGGAGGCCCCGTGAACCTCGAGTTGACAGTTGTCATGCAGTGGTGAGAGCCCCATGTGTCAGCCTGCCTGAACGACAGCCCTCACCTTCGGCCCAAGCCACGCCCATTCGGAGTGGTTCTGGATGCGTTCAAAAACGGCGGTCGGGGCAGACGATTCCCGAAGCGCACACACAACGTAAAGCCAGTAAAGGGACTCGGCAAGGAAGTACTGGGAGCTGCCACCTTGATTGGGTCGCTTGCCAAGATGGTGGCCAATGTCATCCCGGTTGGACTTTACAATGCGAGACCAGGCGTCAACATCCCCGACAAGCTCCGCAAAAAGGTCTCCTCCCAGATTGCAGCAATGATCTAGGGCGCCGGGTAGCTTAACGTTTTTATAGCCGATTCGAGTTCGCCCGAAGGCTTCAATGGCAACGGCGCGATGAAACAGGCGGTCTTCGACGAAGAGCCCAGCTCGATAACGGCTAGCCATTACGCGGCCGAGAGTGTCGCGATGGCGGACCATGCTCTCCATCCAATTCGACACCCCATCGATTCCACCAAGCTCGTCGAAAGTGAAGAACATCTCCGCAGCATGGCGAATTCCTGGCTTCTTGCTGGTGTCTCTTGCGATCCACTCGGCAAATAGTGTGATCGGAATTCGGTGATTTTGGTCACCGGAATCTACCGCAACATCGGGATGGCAGAAACTGAGTTGGTCATATTCTGCGACGCGTCCGGTGGCAATGCTGACCAAGTCCTGCAAGTCGCTTACATGCTCGATGGCATCCGACGTCGAAATCAAGCCGGGAAATTCAAGACGCCATACGTAGCGCTCGCGAAGCGACTGCTCTGTCCCGGTATGGGAAGGCAGCCCGATGCGATGCTCGAGTTTGATTGACAGGCCGCTGGGCAAGGTGGCGCACCGCTCGGGCTGCCGGCGCACCTCCAATGATGCGTAAGGACTTCCTTCTGTGGTCTCCTCGTGGGTGTAGTGCTTTGCGATAATTCCTCGGTTCCCTACCCATTGAGTCAGGTGGCGCATGTCAGCTGTCACGCCATCGGCATTGGGCTCGTCGTCTTCAGTGAACCATGTCCCCTTGAATACTTGTTGTACTGAAATCCTCTCGACCTCGCCGGTGTAGTTTTTCTGAAAGCAGTCTTCGAGTGTAAACTCCTTTCGGCCTGCGAGTCCGTGAATTCGGCTGTATATTCCGTCATTCGCTTGCAATGCATCTTGGGGGTTAAAGGTGCCGATCAGGCGGAGCTCGGTTCCTGTATCTGGATGATAAGAGAGAATGCCCGCTACTTTGTTCCCCTCGTCGCTTGGCAGCCACCATTGGCCCTCGACTTCCAGGCTACGTGAATCCTCGGGCATTCTTGATCTCCTACGGTGAGTCCGAGTGCTTGCAAGGCTCCTGCTTGTCAGGATGCCACCTAGGGGGTCTGCTCTGAGTTATTTTCGCGAGCCCGGATGCTTAGCGGTATGCCTCAGTGGATCGGTCCATCCGCGGGTGATCTTGAAAACCGTCGTGGCGCGAGTCGCGGTGGGTTTAAATCCCACACCCACCGCAGGTGAACGGCCCCTGACCAGCCAAAACGGTCAGGGGTCGTTCGCATGAGCGTGGTCCGGCAGCGCCCGTCGTTCCCCGCTGTTTCCCCCTGGAACGGGCACGGGAGGGGCGCGGCCCGCCATCTGATCCGTACCTCTGGCCAGACCGGTCAGCGACGGCCATCGGCTGCTACAAGCTCCCGGAGGAGCGGTGCTGTACGGGCCGGTTACTGGGGGGCGGTGCCGCGTTGCTGTACTCAGTGCGACGGACGGCAGGGGCGCTCTAAGGTTCGCTCATGAAGTGGCTTGCAACAATCTTCGCTGCCCTCGGGGGCGTTCTTCCTATCGCCGCGGTGCTCTGGGGTTGGCGATCAACTCGCAGGGAGTACAAGCGGTTGGTGTCTGATCTCGACGCCATCGACGCTGTCATACATGCCCCTGAAGGGACGTACCCGGATATGACGGCCCAGTCCGACGCAATGAAGGCAATTCGCGCGCCGCATTTCACATACGGACGCACCATGTACACCTACGAGTGGATCCAGCGGTTGATCCTTGAGCAAGCGATGTCGGAACTCCGAGGGCCAGCGTGGCTTGCTGGGGCAGGTATCGCCTTCGGCACGGCGGCGAGTGTTTGGTCCACCTGGCTGTAGCTCAGCCACAGCCGACCCCTGCTGTCATCCCGTCTGCCGTCGTCCCACACGTAGTGGTAGCGGGGCAGTCGTCAGGGGCCCAGGTGGAGCGCCCTGCTGGACGAACGACCTGGGCCCCTGGCGGCTGGTCTGCTACGGCTTGCCCTGGGACGACGGCAGGCGGGATGACAGCCCCCACCCCGAACCACAACGGAGCCGCGGGCGCACGACTGGCCCCCGCCATCCCAGAGTCAGAGCGCCCCCGCCGGAGGCATCAGTCCTGACGGACGGCTCACCGATCAGGCCGGGCTTACCCAGCCCATCAAGTCCTGAGCCATTGGCGCGCGGCTGGCGTCCCGGGCTGGAGCGGGGCGCAGACAGGAGCGCAGGCCCGGGGCGACGGGCGCGCGACGCCGCCTTGGCGGCGGAAGCGCCCTTGATGAAGTAGGGAAACTCTTATCGCGCTAGGGCCCGGTGGCTGCAAGGGTGGCCCGGTTGGCGTTGATGTGCGCTGCCAGTTCGGTAAGCGCACACTCGATGCGGGCACTGGCGATCGGGTCGAAGTCCGATACTTCGGCCGCTGTGGCCAGGTAGTTGGAGGGCTCGATCCCCCAGGCCTCGATCAGGCTCCATCCAGCCTGGACCTGGGCAGTCTGTCCGTCTGCGGATGACACTCGTAGCCAGGCTGTGCACTGGTCCGAGAAGTCGTACGGCAGATAGGCGGTGCCGCCTACATCCTTGAGCTCGATGATCTGTGCGCCCCACTGCTCCAGCAGCCGAGCGAGCCGCGCACCCAGGCCGCCTGGGGCAGTCGCCGAGTCATCGATCGCGAGGTAGTACGAATCGCATGGGTGCTGGTGGGAGCCGATGCGTAGCCGGAGGTCTTTGTGGTCCCCTCGGGTGCGGACACGGTCAAAGTGCAGAGCGATGTCCGCGGGCATGAGCGTCTCTTTCAGTACGTGCTTGTGGTCAGCTGGCGGCCGTCGTGGCTGCGGACGTGGGGGCCTGCGTCGTCCAGGGCGTCTAGGAGACGGATCGCGTAGACCTCGGACATTTGGGCGGTGACCTCTTCTGGGGTGAGCCATGCGACCGCGGTCGATTCCGCCGAGGTGCGCTCGGTGCCGCCTGCCGGCTTGCAGCGGAAGACCAGGGCGACGATGCCTCGGGTGGTGTTCTTGTAGACCCCGGTGAGCTTGTCTACCTCGACCTTGATGCCCGTCTCCTCCAGGACCTCGCGGCGGACGCCGGCCTCCGGGGACTCGGTGAGTTCGAGTACTCCGCCCGGCAGTTCCCAAGTCCCGTTGTCCGCGCGACGGATCGCCAGGAGTCGGCCGTCCTCGCGCAGCACTGCCCCGGCTACGGACACGGAGTGCAGTGGCGTTGACTTGGCCTGCGGGGAACCCGTACTCATGTACAGGAGCATAGGAGGAAGAGAAGGACTATGGGAACCGCAGTAGGAGGGGGCCGAGGGGCTGTGCCGCGCTACGTGCAGATCGCTGAGGACATCGTGCAGCAGATCCGCGCCGGGGTGCTGAGTGCCGGCGACATGGTGCCGAGTGAGTCCGAGCTCGTGGAGCGCTACGGCGTCGCGGGCGGGACGATCCGCAAGGCCATGGTGGAGGTTCGGGCCAGCGGGCTCGTGGAGACCCGGCATGGCAAGGGGTCGCTGGTGAAGGCTCGGCCGCCCGTGCGGCACCGGTCCTCCGATCGCTTCCGGCGTACGCATCGGCAGGAGGGTAGGGCGGCGTACCTCGCTGAGTCCGCGCAGTCCGGGGCCGAGGCCAAGGTGAGCGTGCTGTTCATCGGGCCGATGGAGGCGCCGGAGGAGATCGCGTCGCGGCTCGGGGTCACCGCGGGGACTCAGGTGCTGGCCCGGCGTCGGCTGTACTTCCGGAACGGGACGCCCGTAGAGACGGCCACCTCGTACCTGCCCTGGGACGTCGTGAAGGACATCCCGGAGCTCTTCGCCGAGAATCCGGGGCCCGGCGGCATCTACGCACGGCTGGAGGATCACGGCCACGTCTTCGCCGAGTACGTGGAGACGCTCCAGGCCCGGCCAGCCGCCAAGGCTGAGGCGACCGAGCTATCGCTGACTCCCGGCGCACCCGTGGTGCATCTGCTCCGCGATGCCGTCACGGAGGAAGGCCGTGTGGTCGAGGTCTGCGACACCCTCATGGCCGCTGACCAGTTCGTCTTCGAGTACCGGATCCCCGCACGCGACTGACGCTCGCTCAACTCCCCACAGCCCGCTACGAGTTTCTCTTCGTAGCGGGTTGACTCATGTATAGGAGTCGGGCACTCTTCTTCATGTCACTCCTGTACATGAGTGACGGAGTTCAGCATCTATAGAGGAGTGATCCGCTGTGCGTCAGATTCCCGTCGACACCTCGGCCGCCATGGTGATGGTCGCCCAGCCCCCGGCCGTGAAGATCAAGGACCGTCGGACCGGCGAGATCGCCACCGACCCCGAGACCGGGTCCCAGATGATGACCGTGGACGTGCTGTTCGCCTCCTACGGAGAGGCGGAGGTCCTGTCGGTGGTCGTGCCGGCGCCCGGGATCTCGGGGGAGCTGGTCATGGGTACCCCCGTCGCCCTGACCGGCCTCGTCGCCCGCCCGTGGGAGAACGAGTTCAACGGCCAGAAGCGCCACGGCATCAGCTTCCGCGCCGTCGCCGTCACCTCGCTCACCGCCAAGGCGGGCTGAGCATGAACGCCTTATGGGTCACGCTGCTGGTGGTCCTCGCCCTGGCACTCGTACTGCGCTGGCAGCGGCCCACCTGGTACTGGATGACCTTCGGGGTCACCTTCGCGACGATCCGCGTACTGATCCGCTACCGCTCGGTGATGGACGCCTGCGGGCTCACCGTCCCGCCCTCCCGCTGGCGACTAGCACTCGCTCGGGTGGCTAACAGGCCCGCACCTGAGGCTCGTTCGCCGCGCATCCTGCGGCTGCGGCCCACCTCGACCGGCCTGGTCCTACGGCTGAAACTCCGGCCCGGACAAGACGCGTTCGACTTCTCCGCCTCGTCGGACCGGCTCCGCCACTCCTTCGCCCTCCACAACGTCGTCTCGCACGAGATCCGCTCCAGCGTCGTCGAGCTGAGGATGACCGGATACGACGTACTCAAGCGGGTAAGCATGCCGACTGCTGCCGCGCCCGATGAACCGCTCCGCGTGCCGGTGGCCCTGCGGGAAGACGGGCAGGTTCATCACCGGGACTACCGGCAGGTCCCGCACGCCTTGAACGTCGGCGCGACCAAGTCCGGGAAGTCCGTCTACCAACGCACGCTCGTCTCCGGCCTGGCCTCACAGAACGTCGCCCTCGTCGGCATCGACTGCAAGAACGGCGTGGAACTCTCGCCGATGGCCCGGCGGTTCACCGCCCTCGCCGACAACCCGGACGATGCAGCGGAGCTGCTCGCCGCACTCGTCCAGTACATGAGCCGCGTCTACCAGGTAATCCGGGCCGAGCAACGGATCAGCATCGACCTCCCGGATGCGGAGATCACCGCCGAAATTTGGGACCTGCCCGCGCACCTTCGCCCCGTACCCGTCGTGCTGCTGGTGGATGAGGTTGCGGAGCTCGCCCTCGCCGCGGGTAAGGCAGAGGAGGCTCGACGGGACCAGATCGTCACCGACCTGGTCCGCCTCGCCCAGCTCGGCCGTGCCGCCGGCATCCACCTGGAGATCTGCGGCCAGCGCTTCGGCTCCGAACTCGGCAAGGGCATCACCATGCTCCGCGCCCAGCTCACCGGCCGTACCGCCCACCGCGTCAACGACGAAACCTCGGCCAACATGGCCTTCGGGGACATCTCCCCGGACGCCGTCCTCGCCGCCGTCCAGATCGACAAAGACCGCCCCGGCACCGCCGTGGCCGGAGACTCCTCCGGCGGCTGGTCCCGCATCCGGGCCCCGCACACCACGCTCCGCCAGGCCGTGAACACCTGCAACGCCCAAGCGCACCGCACCCCGAGCATCCCGGAGTTGGAGCCCTTCCGGCCCGCGCTCCCGGTACGCGTCCTCGTCGGCAAGGTCCAGCCGAAGACCGCCTCGGCACCTGCCTTCTGATCACTAGCCCCACCCGGTCGGCGCGGCCTCATCGCGCCAAGTCCCTACCCCACCCATGCCCGAAACGAGGTGAACACCATGACCCGCCTGGTCCGCCCGGACGCCGTCCTCGTCCAGGCCGTCATCGCCGGAGCCCTCTCCTTCGCCCACCTCCACGACCTCGCCGAAGCCGCCGGACAGGACGGCTGGAAGGCCTGGGCCTACCCGGTCAGCGTGGACCTGCTCCTCGTCGCCGCCTGGCACCGCCTCCGGTCCCTCCGGGATGCGGGGGAGCCCTCGCGGTCGGCCTGGTCCTGGTTCGCCGTAGCCCTCGCGGCCTCGCTCGGCGCGAACGTCGCGACCGCCGGCCTACTCGACCTCCGCGATGTCCCTGACTGGCTCCGCATCCTCGTCGCTGGATGGCCGGCACTCGCCTTCCTCGGCGGCACGCTCTTGGTCCACCGGCCTACGTCGCCCAGCGCACCGGAGCTCGGCCCTGACCCGGCGCCCCTGCCCGTGGTCGAGCGGGCGACAGAACCCGGCGTACAGGCCGACGAGTTCCCCGCCCTACCCGCTCCAGCCCCGGTGCCCGCGACGACGGTCACCGCTCCGCCCGCCCTCGTCGCGCACGCCCAGAAGATCGCCGCCGACCACCGCACCCGCACCGGCTTGGACATCGACACCGAGACCCTGCGCGCCCGGCTCGGCGTACCGCCCGCCATGGCCGAAGCCATCGCCGCCCAGCTCGCCTGAGGAGCTCCCATGCCCGCCCGGATCAACTTCCGCTCGCTCATGAAGATCGGCCCCGTCCAGATCGGCACCTACCGCGATAACCGCGGCCGCAACAAGGACACCGCCGTCTGCACCACCGACGGCTGCGGCTGGTCCTCGGACTACAACTCCTCGACCGCCGCCCAGCTCGCCGCCCGCTCGCACCGCTGCCGCGTCGCCTGACCCGAAAGGCCCACGCCATGGACGTCCCGCTCTGGTTCGCCCTGCTGGTCGTCGGTGTCCTCGGCTACAAGCTCGTCCGCCCGCCGCTCTGGCTCGTCGCCGTGATCCTCGTCGGCGGCTTCCTCCTCGCGGACAGCTTCCTCGCCCCGGCCATCGACACCGCGATCAACAAGTAACCCGCCCTGGAAGGAGAACGGCCATGTTCAAGCCCAAGTACCCCAGCCCCGACACCTACACCCCGGCGACCATCCGCCCGACCCCCATGCCCGTCGAGTACTCGGAGCCCGGCTCGGCGCCCGTCCCGGTGAAGTCCCCGAGCGCCTTCGGCGGCCTGGTCCAGAGCTCGCCCGGCACCGCGCTCGCAATCGCCGCCGGCGGAGTCGCTGGAGTCCTCGCGCTGGCCTCCGTCGCTGTGTCACTGCTCTTGGCCGTCGCGGTCACCGCCGTCGCCCTGTCCATCAGCGCCGTCGTCATGCTCTTCCTCGTCCGCGCCCTGCGCCAGGAGTTCAAGAGCCGTTGACCGGCCCCGGGACGGCCTCAACCGCCAAGTCTCCGCCGTCCCGGCGCCGCATTCCTGCCCGATCCAACGAACCGGACGGAACCACCATCATGAAGCAGAACACCCCGGGAGAGCTCTGCCCGAACTGCGACGGCCACGCCTCCGTCGCCATCACCCTCGGCGGCCGCGACCACAACGGCCACCTCCGCACGATCACCGCCCACTGCTTCACCTGCCACGGCACCGGAACGCGCCGCCCCATCCGCCGTCCCCACTGGACGGTGACCGCGTGACCAACACCGCGACCATCGCGGGCCTGGACCCGGCCACCCTCGGCGACATGCTGAAGGTGGCCGGCGCCCCCGGCTACGCACGCTGGGAAGACCAGATCCACCGCACCGGAGGATGCTCCGACCCGATCCACATCACCGGCTGGACCATCGCCAAGGACAAGACCTCCGGCGAGATCCTGCACCGCTACTCCACCGAGAACGAGCCTGGTGCCCGCCTCCGCATCGCCTGTGGCAACCGCCGCGCGTCCCGTTGCCCGGCCTGCGCTTGGACATACGCCGGAGACACCTATCACCTGATCCGGGCAGGCCTGGCGGGAGACGACCGCCGCGACATCCCCGCGACGGTCCGCGAACACCCCCGCGTCTTCGCCACCCTCACCGCCCCGTCCTTCGGCCCGGTCCACAATCGCCCCACCGGCCGGCCTTGCCGCTGCGGCACGCACCACCAGGAGGACGCGCTCGAACTCGGCACCGCCCTCGACCCGGCCAGGTACGACTACGCCGCCGCTGTCCTCTTCAACAACCACGCGGGACAGCTCTGGCAGCGCTTCACCACTCGCCTACGCCGTGAGATCGCCGCCTCCGCCGGCCTCACCCAACGCGAGCTGAAGGAGGAAGCCCGGATCTCCTACGGCAAGGTCGCCGAGTTCCAGAAGCGCGGCGCCATCCACTTCCACGCCGTGATCCGGATCGACGGACCCGCAGGCCCGCTCGGCCCTCCGCCGTCCTGGGCCACCACGGAGCTGCTCGACCGCTCGATCCGGGCCGCCGTAGCCCACGCCTACACCTCGATCACCGTCCCGGCCGCTGCTCACCAACCCGCCCGCACCTTCAGGTGGGGAACCCAGCTCGACGTACGCCCGATCAAGGCCTTCGGGGACGGCTCCGACATCACCGAACAGGCGGTCGCCTCGTACGTCGCCAAGTACGCAACCAAGGCTGCCGAGAACACCGGCACCCTCGACCGTCGCATCGGCAACCGCGAGGCCTTGGTCCTTCTGGACGTCCCCGACCACACAGCCCGCCTGATCGGGGCCTGCCTCGACCTCGACCCGCTCTACCCGGACCGCCGCCTTGCCGCCTGGTCGCACATGCTCGGCTTCCGCGGCCACTTCTCCACCAAGTCGAGGCAGTACTCCACCACCCTCGGCGCCCTCCGCCAGACCCGCGCCGACTACCGCGCCGCCCAGGAACGCGAAGCCCGCGGCCTGGACGACGTCGAGCCGGACACCGTGCTCGTCCTCGCCTCCTGGCAGTACGTCGGCCACGGACACAGCCCGGGGGAATCCGTCCTCGCCGCCACCATCGCCCGGGATATCCAACTCAACCGCCAGACCGCCCGCGAAGCCCTGCAAGGAGAGCAGCATGAATGAGCGCTACCTCAGCGTCGTCCAGGTCGCCGAACTGCTCGGCACCACCGTGCGGTTCCCCCGACGCCTCGTCGAGGAACGGCGGATCACGTACGTGAAGGTGGGCCGACACGTCCGTATCCCTGAGAGCGCCGTCCGGGCCTACATCGAAGCCCACACCGTCGCGCCGCGCCGCAGCCGTCTAGGGGTGGCAGCCTGATGGCCGGGAAGCGCCGACCGTTCGGCCGGGTCCGCAAGCTGCCCTCCGGGCGGTACCAGGCTCGGTACCTCGGCCCGGACGGACAGCTCCGCCCCGCGCCCGAGACCTTCCGTACCAAGAAGGACGCGGACGACTGGCTCGCCGACACGCAGACCGAGATGCGACGGGGTGACTGGCGTGATCCCGACGCCGGGAAGGTCGCCTTCGGGCCGTACGCCGTCGCCTGGATCAAAGAGCGTGAGCTGACCAGCACCACGCGACAGCTCTACGGCTCGCTCCTCAAGCACCACCTGGACCCGGTCCTCGGCGGGGTCAACCTGGGGGAGATCTCGCCACCCCTCGTACGGCGCTGGCGTGCCGACAAGCTCGCCGGCGGTACCGGGCCCACCACGGTGGCCAAGGCCTACGCCCTGCTCCGCGCCATCCTGGGTACGGCCGTGTCCGACGAGCTGATCCGGCGCAACCCCTGCCAGGTCAAGGGCGCCAGCAGCGTGCACACCCCGGAGCGACCCACCGCCACGGTTAAGGAGGTCTACGCGCTGGCCGAATCGATCCAGCCGCGCTACCGGACCCTCGTGCTCATGGCCGGATTCCTCGGGCTGCGCTGGGGCGAGCTGATCGGCCTCCACCGGCGGGATGTCGATCTGGAGCAACGGACCGTGCGTGTCCGGCGGGCTGTCGCCGAACTGAGCAACGGGCAGCGGGAGATCAAGGCGCCGAAGAGTGCCGCGGGTAAGAGGACGGTCTCCATCCCCGGCGTGATCCTCCCGGACCTTCATGAACACCTGAAGCGGTACGCGGAGGCCGGCGCCGATGGGCGTGTCTTCGTCGGGGCCAAGGGGGCGACCCCGCGCCGGAACCACTTCAACCGGCTCTGGCACAAGGCGTGTCGAGAAGCGGGGATCAAGGGGCTGCACTTCCACGATCTCCGGCACACGGGCAACACGCTGGCCGCGTCAACGGGTGCCAGCACCCGGGAGTTGATGACGCGCATGGGTCACAGCACCGCCCGTGCCGCGCTGATCTACCAGCACGCCAGCGCCGATCGGGACCGGCTGATCGCCGATGCCCTGAGCGGGCTCGTGAAGAAGAGCCGCAAGATCGAGAAGCCCAAGGTCCCCAAGACTTCCAAGAAGCCCGTGAGGGCCACCAAGGGCACGAAGGAAGATCCACAGCGGAAGGGGCACGCAGGGGGCACGCGGAGCTGATCGCAGCCCCGGGAACGACGAAGGGCCAGGTCGAGGAAACATCCTCTGACCTGGCCCTTTGCGTCTCTGAGCGGGTGACGGGAATCGAACCCGCGTAGCTAGTTTGGAAGACTAGTGCTCTACCATTGAGCTACACCCGCAGCACGTGCGACGCAGGTCCGGGGACCGCGGCACGAACAGCATCCTAGCGGGTCCCGGCGGGGGATCGCACACAGCATTTCGCGCCCGCGTGTGGCCGCGGCCGCGCCGCCGGGGCATCGCCGTGGGCCCCGGGCGCGCCTTTCGCCGAAACTCCGCGCGGCGGAGGGTCTTCGGGCATGTACCCTACGTGTCGCACCGACGGGGTGTGGCGCAGCTTGGTAGCGCGTCCGCTTTGGGAGCGGAAGGTCGTCGGTTCGAATCCGGCCACCCCGACCAGCAGGAGGACCGCGCGATCCCCCTTCGGGACCGCGTTGATGATCGCGTTGTGGGCTGATTGCCGCTTGCGGCTACTATGCAAGCTGCGTGCCCGTGTGTCTGATGTACCGGGCCCGATCCGCTGAGAACCGCTAGACCGCGGCGATGAGCAGAGACCCCCAGCAGTCAGCCACAAGGAGACCGAACCGTGAAGAGCGCCGTGGAGACCCTGAACCCGACTCGGGTTCGGCTCACTGTTGAGGTGCCCTTCGAGGAGCTCAAGGACAGCCTCGACGCGGCCTACAAGAAGATCAACCAGCAGGTCACGGTGAAGGGCTTCCGCAAGGGCAAGATCCCGGCCCGTGTCATCGACCAGCGCTTCGGCCGCGGTGCGGTGCTGGAGGAGGCCGTCAACGACGCCCTCCCGAAGTTCTACACCGAGGCCGTCAACGAGGCCGACCTGAACCCGCTGGGCCAGCCCGACGTCGACATCACCGAGCTGAAGGACGGCGAACTGCTGGCCTTCACCGCCGAGGTCGACATCCGTCCCGCGATCGAGATCCCGGACTACTCCGGCATCGAGGTCACCGTGGACGCCGTCGAGGTCTCGGACGAGGACGTCGAGAAGTCGGTCGAGCAGCTGCGCGGCCGTTTCGCGACCACCAAGGACGTCGAGCGCGCGGCGCAGGACGGCGACGTCGTCACCATCGACCTCGAGGCCAAGGTCGACGGCGAGGTGCTGGAGGACGGTGTCGCCCAGGACGTCTCCTACACCATCGGCTCGGGCGAGCTTCTCGAAGGCATCGACGAGGCCGTCAAGGGCCTGGAGGCCGGTGGCGAGGCCACCTTCACCTCCCAGCTGAAGGGCGGCTCCGCCGAGGGCAAGGACTCCGAGGTCACCGTCAAGGTCACCAAGGTCCAGGCCCGTGAGCTGCCGGAGCTGGACGACGAGTTCGCCGGCCTGGCCAGCGAGTTCGACACCATCGAGGAGCTGAAGGCCGACAGCCGCAAGCGCCTCGAGAACATGAAGCAGTACGACCAGGCCACGCAGGCCCAGGAGCGCGTCCTGGAGAAGCTGCTGGAGCTCGTCGAGGTCCCGATCCCCGAGAAGCTCCTCGCGGACGAGGTCCAGACGCGCAAGCACAACCTGGAGCACCACCAGCTCGGCCAGATGGGCCTCACCATCGAGAAGTACCTGGAGATCCAGGGCAAGACGGTCGAGGAGTTCGACGCCGAGACCGCCGAGCAGGCGATCAAGGGCATCAAGACCCAGTTCGTCCTCGACGAGCTGGTCAACAAGGAGAAGCTGAACGTGAACCAGGAGGAGCTCACCGAGCACCTCATGCGTCGCGCCGCCTCCTCCGGCATGTCCCCCGACCAGTTCGCCCAGGCCGTCGTCGAGGGTGGCCAGGTTCCGATGCTCGTCGGCGAGGTCGCCCGCGGCAAGGCCCTCGCGGCCGTCGTCGAGGCCGCCAAGGTCACCGACACCAACGGTGAGGTCGTCGACCTCTCCGACGACGAGGACGACGAGAACGCTGAGAACGCGGTCGAGCAGGCTGCCGAGACCGTCGAGAACGTGGTCGAGGCCGACGGCGAGATCGCGGCCGACGAAGCCAAGTAACACCCGGGGTCACCCCCACTGAGCAGCACCAGAGCACGGCCCGGAGGGCCCGTACGCCATCGCGTCCGGGCCCTTCGGCCTTGCTGCGGGACGCCCTCCCGGAGACCCCCTGCGAGACCCTCCGTGAGGGGCCTCTGACCTTGCGCTCCGAGCGAACAGTTCGGGAAGCGGGATGGCGTTGTCGTAGCTGCGCGTTAGGGTCCATGAATACGAGGGCACGGGAGTACCCGACGCCGGTGGACATCGTCCGCACGGCAGGTCCGCGCCCCAGAACGAGACGCTGAGACGGCACATGGCCGTCGGAGACGAGCAGGTGGATACGTGACGAATCTGAAGCCTTACGCCGCGGGTGAGCCGTCCATCGGTGGCGGCCTCGGCGACCATGTCTACAACCGGCTGCTCGGCGAGCGCATCATCTTCCTCGGCCAGCAGGTCGACGACGACATCGCCAACAAGATCACCGCGCAGCTCCTGCTCCTGGCCGCCGAGCCGGAGAAGGACATCTACCTGTACATCAACAGCCCCGGTGGCTCGGTGACGGCCGGCATGGCCGTCTACGACACCATGCAGTACATCCCGAACGACGTGGTCACCATCGGTATGGGCATGGCGGCCTCCATGGGCCAGTTCCTGCTCACCGGCGGCACCCCGGGCAAGCGCTTCGCGCTCCCGAACACCGACATCCTGATGCACCAGGGCTCCGCCGGCATCGGCGGCACCGCCTCGGACATCAAGATCCAGGCCCAGTACCTGCTGCGCACGAAGCAGCGCATGGCTGAGATCACCGCGCACCACTCCGGCCAGACCGTGGAGACGATCATCCGCGACGGTGACCGCGACCGCTGGTACACGGCGGAAGAGGCCAAGGCCTACGGCCTGATCGACGAGATCATCTCCGCCGCGTCGCTGGTCCCGGGCGGCGGCGGCACCGGGGCCTGATCCCGGCCCCGGCCCGGCGTGAGGGATCCCCTACGGGGGCCCTTCGCCCGCCCCGCACCAGGCAAGCCTCAGCCCGCAGAACGCCACCAGGACGGTGAACACCCAGATGCACATGAACAACCTTTCTCCCGCGAGCGGCCTCTACACCGGCGCGCCGGTGGACAACCGCTACGTCGTGCCGCGCTTCGTGGAGCGCACCTCGCAGGGCGTCCGCGAGTACGACCCGTACGCGAAGCTCTTCGAGGAGCGCATCATCTTCCTCGGCGTGCAGATCGACGACGCCTCCGCCAACGACGTCATGGCGCAGCTCCTGTGCCTGGAGTCGATGGACCCGGACCGCGACATCTACCTGTACATCAACAGCCCCGGCGGCTCCTTCACCGCGCTGACGGCGATCTACGACACGATGCAGTTCGTGAAGCCGGACATCTCGACGGTCTGCATGGGCCAGGCGGCCTCTGCCGCCGCCGTCCTGCTCGCCGCCGGCGCGCCCGGCAAGCGCATGGCGCTGCCGAACGCCCGCGTGCTGATCCACCAGCCCTCGGGCGGCACCGGCCGTGAGCAGCTCTCCGACCTGGAGATCGCGGCCAACGAGATCCTGCGCATGCGCGACCAGCTGGAGAACATGCTGGCCACGCACTCCTCGACGCCGATCGAGAAGATCCGCGACGACATCGAGCGCGACAAGATCCTGACGGCCCAGGACGCGCTGGCGTACGGCCTGATCGACCAGGTCGTCGCGACCCGCAAGACTTCGAACTGAACCTTGCCGCCAGTTGGCGTGGGCACGTCGCGGGGATTACGCGATGTGAACCACGTCAAGGGGGCCCCGCACGGGGCCCCCGGCAAGGTACCGTCGGATATGAGGCACCAGGAGCGCTGAACCAGGCGTCTCCCAGGCGAAGGGGAAGCACCTCGTGGCACGCATCGGTGACGGCGGCGACCTGCTCAAGTGCTCGTTCTGCGGAAAGAGCCAGAAGCAGGTGAAGAAGCTCATCGCGGGACCCGGTGTGTACATCTGCGACGAGTGCATCGACCTCTGCAACGAGATCATCGAAGAGGAACTCGCGGAGACCTCCGAGGTTCGCTGGGAAGAACTTCCCAAGCCCCGTGAGATCTACGAGTTCCTGGAGAGCTACGTCGTCGGCCAGGAGCCGGCGAAGAAGGCGCTCTCCGTCGCGGTGTACAACCACTACAAGCGCGTCCAGGCCGGAGAGAACGGCGGCGGGACGGGCCGTGACGACGCGATCGAGCTCGCGAAGTCCAACATCCTCCTGCTCGGCCCCACGGGCTCGGGCAAGACGCTGCTGGCCCAGACGCTCGCCCGCATGCTCAACGTCCCGTTCGCCATCGCGGACGCGACGGCGCTCACGGAGGCCGGGTACGTCGGCGAGGACGTCGAGAACATCCTGCTCAAGCTGATCCAGGCGGCCGACTACGACGTCAAGAAGGCCGAAACCGGGATCATCTACATCGACGAGATCGACAAGGTCGCCCGCAAGAGCGAGAACCCGTCGATCACGCGCGACGTGAGCGGCGAGGGCGTGCAGCAGGCCCTCCTGAAGATCCTGGAAGGCACCACCGCTTCCGTGCCGCCGCAGGGCGGCCGCAAGCACCCGCACCAGGAGTTCATCCAGATCGACACGACGAACGTGCTGTTCATCGTGGGCGGCGCCTTCTCCGGCCTGGAGCGGATCATCGAGTCCCGCGCCGGCGCCAAGGGCATCGGCTTCGGGGCGACCATCCGCTCGAAGCGCGAGATCGAGGCGAGCAACCAGTTCCAGGAGGTCATGCCGGAGGACCTGGTGAAGTTCGGGATGATCCCCGAGTTCATCGGCCGTCTGCCCGTCATCACCTCGGTCCACAACCTGGACCGCGAGGCCCTGCTCCAGATCCTCATCGAGCCGCGCAACGCCCTGGTGAAGCAGTACCAGCGGCTGTTCGAACTCGACGGCGTGGAGCTGGACTTCGAGCGCGAGGCCCTCGAAGCCATCGCCGACCAGGCGATCCTGCGCCAGACCGGCGCGCGCGGCCTGCGCGCCATCATGGAAGAGGTCCTGATGTCGGTGATGTACGAGGTCCCGTCCCGCAAGGACGTGGCCCGCGTGGTCATCACCTCGGACGTGGTCCGCTCCAACGTCAACCCGACGCTGGTCCCGCGGATCGTCCCGAAGGACCAGGGCCCGCACGAGAAGTCGGCGTAGCTGCCAGGCAGGGTACGCGTAAGCGGAAGGGGCGCCCCCGATTGGGGGCGCCCCTTCCGCGGTCGGCCCAACTTGCGCTGCAATCAGACATAAGTTCGCTATGGTCTGGCGTGACGCAGGGTTCCTTGATCGGCTTTGCCTCGAACGGCTTTCGATCGAGAGGTAAGAGCGTGAAGTTGAACCGTGTCATGGGAGCCCTGGCGGTAACGGTGGCCGCTACCGTGCTGCCGATGGTGGCGGCTACGCCGGCGTCGGCTGATCAGGGTGATTGCCAGCATTACCTCCACACGCAGGGCTATCGGATAGGCCCGAAGGTGGAGTCTGGTTGTAAGGCGGGTAGCGTCAGCGTCCTTGTCAACCCAGGACGCTGGGGTTCGTGCTACTTCGGCTTGACAAACATTGGAGTCAGGAAGGAGCCCGCCGTCGAGGCGTGCTACCGCGCGGGCCGCTAGCCCTCTGGCCGTGGCCGGCCTGCACGGAGACGAGTGCCCGTGCAGGCTGCTGGCGATCAGGCCTTAGAGCGGGCCGTGTTGTAGAGCTTCGCGGTGTAGCCCGCCGTCTGTTCCAGGGTGAAGCTCTGGGCGCCGCCCATGACGGAGGCGAAGTCCACCATGCTCACGATGGACAGGGTGCTGTAGTCACCCCAGATGCAGACCGGGATGGTGAAGGGCTTCGTGAGCGGGCTCGTGTCCGACTTCTTCGGAGTGAGCTTGAGCTCCTGGCACTTCATGACCGCACCCTTGAAGCCGGCCGGCTTCATCACCTTGGGGGAGCCGACCAGTTCCGCCTGCCCGTCGTCCTCGCTCTTCATCGAATCGGCCTTGGCCATGGCGAAGTAGGCGTCCACGGCCTTCTCCGGGTTGGCGATCTCGCCGTACACGCCCTGGAAGTTGAGCGCCTTGACGGCCAGCGGGTTCTTAGGGTCACCGGACTGGTAGGCCTGAGCGACCTGGGTCGGGTTCTTCACGCCGACCGCTTCCGCCTCCTTGCGGTCCTTGTCGGTGAACTCCTCAGGCTTGCTCTTCGGGTCCTTCTTGAAGTCATCGACCGACGCAGGGGCGACCAGCTTGTAGCCCTTGGTGTCTGCGGAGATGTCCGCGGAGGCGCCGCCGCCCTGCGTGAAGTACCAGCCGCCGCCGCCGATCACGGCCACCGCCAGGACCACCGCGATGATCACGCCGGCCTTCGACTTCTTCGGGGGCTGCTGCGGGGGCATCCCGCCGCCGTACGGAGGCTGCTGCTGGTAGCCGCCGTACGGGGCCTGCTGCTGGGGGAAGCCGGGCTGCTGCTGCGGGTAGCCCTGCTGCGGGACTCCCTGGGGGGCCTGCTGCGGGTAGCCGTAGCCGGGCTGCGCGCCGGGCTGCTGGCCGTAGGGGCCGGGCTGCTGTCCGTACGGGCCCGGCTGCTGCGGCTGCTGTCCGTAAGGCCCCGGCTGCTGCGGCTGCTGGCCCCCGTACGGTCCCGGCTGGTTGTAGCTCATCCCGCGTCCCCCCATGAGGTTGTTTATGCGTCCCACACATCCTGGCGGAAGCCGGAGGCGCTCAGGGCGCCGGGTCCTGGGAAAGCCGGTTTCATGACTGGACTGTTACCGCTCTAAACTGTGGCTCGTGACCGAGAACACGCAGACACCCAGCAGCCCCTACTCCGAACTGCCGACTTCGTACGCGCCGGCCGATGTAGAGGGGAAGCTCTACGAGCGCTGGGTAGAGCGTGGGTACTTCGAGGCGGACGAGAAGAGCGACAAGCCCCCCTTCGCCATCGTCATCCCGCCGCCGAACGTCACCGGAAGCCTCCACCTGGGGCACGCCTTCGAGCACACGCTGATCGACGCCATCACCCGCCGCAAGCGCATGCAGGGCTACGAGACCCTGTGGCAGCCCGGCATGGACCACGCCGGCATCGCCACCCAGAACGTCGTCGAGCGCGAGCTCGCCAAGGAGGGCAAGTCCCGCCACGACCTGGGCCGCGAGGCCTTCGTCGAGCGCGTCTGGCAGTGGAAGGGCGAGTCCGGCGGCCAGATCTCCGGCCAGATGCGCCGCCTCGGCGACGGCGTCGACTGGTCGCGCGAGCGCTTCACCATGGACGAGGGCCTGTCCGAGGCCGTCCAGACCATCTTCAAGAAGCTCTACGACGACGAGCTGATCTACCGCGCCGAGCGCATCATCAACTGGTGCCCCCGCTGCCTCACCGCGATCTCCGACATCGAGGTCGAGTACCAGGACGACGAGGGCGAGCTCGTCTCCATCCGCTACGGCGAGGGCGACGCCTCCATCGTCGTGGCCACCACCCGCGCCGAAACGATGCTGGGTGACACGGCCGTTGCCGTCCACCCCGACGACGAGCGCTACAAGCACCTCGTCGGCACCGAGATCGAGCTGCCGCTCACCGGCCGCCGCATCCCGGTCGTCGCCGACGAGCACGTCGACCCCGAGTTCGGCACCGGCGCCGTCAAGGTGACCCCGGCGCACGACCCCAACGACTTCGAGATCGGCCAGCGCCACGGCCTGCCCAACCTCGCCGTCATGGACGAGCACGCCGTCATCACCGTCCACGGCCCGTTCCTGGGCCTGGACCGGCTGGAGGCCCGTTCCGCCATCGTCGCCGCGCTGCGCGCCGAGGGCCGGATCGTCGCCGAGAAGCGCCCGTACACGCACTCCGTCGGCCACTGCTCGCGCTGCAAGACCACCATCGAGCCCCGCCTCTCGCTCCAGTGGTGGGTCAAGGTCGGCCCGCTCGCCAAGGCCGCCGGTGACGCGGTCCGCGACGGCCAGGTCAAGATCCACCCGCAGGAGATGGAGAAGCGCTACTTCGACTGGGTCGACAACCTCCACGACTGGTGCATCTCGCGCCAGCTGTGGTGGGGCCACCGCATCCCCGTCTGGTACGGCCCGAACGGCGAGATCGTCTGCGTCGGCCCCGACGAGCAGCCGCCGAGCGGCGAGGGCTGGACCCAGGACACCGACGTCCTGGACACCTGGTTCTCCTCGGGCCTGTGGCCGTTCTCCACGCTCGGCTGGCCGCAGCAGACCGACAGCCTGGCGAAGTTCTACCCGAACGCCGTCCTGGTCACCGGCTACGACATCCTCTTCTTCTGGGTCGCCCGGATGATGATGTTCGGCCTGTACGCGATGGACGGCACCCCGCCGTTCCACACCATCGCCCTGCACGGCATGGTCCGCGACGAGCGCGGCAAGAAGATGTCGAAGTCCTTCGGCAACGCGGTCAACCCGCTCGACTGGATGGACAAGTACGGCTCCGACGCGGTCCGCTTCACCCTGGCGCGCGGCGCCAACCCGGGTGTCGACGTCCCGATCGGCGAGGACTGGGTCCAGGCCTCCAGCAAGTTCGCCAACAAGATCTGGAACGCCACCCGCTTCGCGATGATGAACGGCGCCACGATCGAGGGCGACCTGCCGTCGGTCGAGGAGATGTCGGCGACCGACCGCTGGATCCTGTCCCGGCTGAACGAGACCGTCGCGCAGGCCGACGCCTTCTACGAGGACTACCAGTTCTCGAAGCTCAGCGAGGCGCTCTACCACTTCGCGTGGGACGAGGTCTTCGACTGGTACGTCGAGCTGTCGAAGACGACCTTCTTCGCGGGCGGCGAGCCGGCCAAGGCCTCCGCCCGGGTCCTCGGCGAGGTCCTCGACGTCATGCTGCGCCTGCTGCACCCGGTGGTCCCCTTCGTCACCGAGACCCTGTGGACCACGCTGACCGGCGGCGAGTCCCTGGTGATCGCCGAATGGCCCAAGGACAGTGGCTTCCGCGACGCGGCCGCCGATGCCGAAATCGACGGCGTCCAGAGCCTGGTCCGCGAGGTCCGCCGGTTCCGCAAGGAGCAGGGCCTCGACGACAAGCAGAAGGTCCCGGCCCGCCTGGACCTCTCCGCCACGGCGCTGGCCGCCCACGAGGCCGCCATCCGCCAGGTGCTGCGCCTCCAGCCGGAGGGCGACGACTTCAGCGCCACCGCCACCCTGCCGGTCGGCGGAGCCACGGTCGCGCTCGACCTGTCGGGCACCATCGACATCCCGGCGGAGCGCAAGCGGCTGAGCAAGGACCTGGCCGCCGCCGAGAAGGAGAAGCAGCAGGCCGAGGCGAAGCTCGGGAACGAGGCGTTCATCGCCAAGGCCCCCGACAACGTCGTGGACAAGATCAAGGGCCGGCTGACCAAGGCGGAGGACGACATCGTCCGTCTCCAGGCCCAGCTGGCGGCGCTGCCCGAGGGCTGAGCACGCCTGTAGGACACAAGCGAAGGCCCCCACGCCGTCGGTCGACGTGGGGGCCTTCGCCGTATCTGTTCCCCGCGGGGGCCCGGCGTCACAGCAGCCGGGTGCCGAACTTCGTCAGGATGAGCACCGCGACCACGCCGTACGCGGCCAGCGGCACCACCCAGTGGGGGAGCGCCCGCAGCCGGGAGCCGGCCGGGGCCAGGTGCCGGGTGACGTACCAGAACAGCGGGATCATCACCGCCCAGACGACCATGCACCACGGGCACAGGGCGCCGATCACGTACAGGCACTGGCTGATCAGCCACACCGTGAAGGCGAACCCGGCCGCGATCCCGGCCCACAGTCCGAGCCACAGCCGGCGGGGGAGCACCGCCCCGGCGACCAGGGCCGTACCCAGCCCGGCCAGGACCGCGAAGCCGGCGAGGCCGAGCAGCATGTTGGGGAAGCCGAGCAGGTTGCCCTGCCAGGTGGTCATCACGTCGCCGCAGCTCAGCACCGCGTTGACGTTGCAGCCCGGGGTGAAGAGCGGGTCCTCCAGGGTGCGGATGCGGTCGTAGGTGAGGACGCCCGAGGCCAGGGTGCCGATGAGGCCGCCGATCAGCAGGAGCAGGGCGGTGCCCCGGGGGGTGGCTGTTCCCTGATGGGCGGTCGTTCCCTGGTGGGTGGTCATTCTCCCGACGCTACGAGCCCGCGAGCGGCCCCTGGTAGAGCGCAAGGCCTCCGGGCCGGGGGACCTCCGGCCTGTCCGAAGTGCCCTAAATCACGCGTTCTCGGGTCCTGGTGGCCCGGATCCGGGCGCGCCGACCACGGATGATGGAGGGCATGCACGTCAAGCCCGCCCTCTCGGCGCCCCACCGGCTGCTGGCCTTCGGCCGCCGGCTCGCGCAGGGCTGGGCCGGTTCGCCGCGCGCGATGGACCTGCTCGCGGCCCTCAGCTGCCTGGGCCTGATGGCGCTCGACCTGCCGGGCCTGGCGGCCGCCGACAACTCCCTGAGCGGGCCCTCCGCAGCGGTCGTGCTGGCGCTCGGCTGCTCCACCCTGCTGGTGCGGCGCCGGCTGCCCTGGGTCTCGTACCTCGCCGCGCTGCTCTTCATCGGCTGGCTGCACGAGCTGACCCTGATCCAGTTCGCGCTGTACTCGGTGGGCCGCTTCCGCGGGCGCCGGGCCGGCGTCCTCGCCACCCTCGGCTACCTCGCCTTCGCGGTGTGCCTCTTCTGCTGCGTGCCGGGCTGGCCGATGGCCCGGGCCGAGACCCTCAGCTCCTTCCTCAGCCTCGTCGTGCCCATCGGGGTCCTCGCCTCGGCCGTGGGCATCGCCGCCTACCGCCACGACCTCGTGCGCGAGCTCGACACCCGGCGCGCGGAGTCCGCCGTCCTGCAGGCCGTCCAGCAGGAGCGGACCTCCGTCGCCCGCGACGTCCACGATTTCGTCGGGCGCGAGCTGACCCTGCTGACGGTCCGCTCCGAGGTGTTGTCGATGCGCTCGCGCGAGACGGCGTACGCGAAGGACTTCGAGGAGCTCGCCGACACCGCCCGGCGGGCGCACCTGGTGCTCAACGAGATCATCGTGCAGCGCGGGGAGCGGGCGGCCACCCCGGGCGTGGAAGGGCTGGCGGCGCTCGCGGAGGAGAGCGGGCGCGCGGGTTCGCCCGTACGGCTCGCCCTGGATCCGGACGTGCACGGGCTGTCGCCGCTGCGCCAGGCGGCGGTCTACCGGGTGGTGCAGGAATGCCTCACCAACGCAGCCAAGCACGCGCGCGGCGAGACCATCGAGGTGTCCATCGCGGCGGACGGGCCGCAGCTGCGGATCGCCGTCCGCAACGGGCTGGCGCGGCGCAACCCGACCAGGGCCCCCGTCTCGGCGGGCTCGGGCACGGCGAGCATGTCCGAGCGCGTGCGCAGCCTGGGCGGCACCCTGACGGCCACGCGGACGCAGGACGCGTACGAGGTCCTCGCGACCCTTCCGAAGGGCTGAGCCTTCCGGGATGCCGGCCCCTTCCGGGGGTCAGGCCCTCGCCGGCGCCAGCAGGCTGCTGAGCGCGTCCATGTCCTCCACGCAGCGGCCCGATCCCAGCGCCACGCAGTCCAGCGGGTCGTCCGCGACGAAGACCGGGATCCCCGTCGAGGAGGCCATCCGCAGGTCCAGGCCGGGGAGCAGCGCGCCGCCGCCGGTCAGGACGATGCCGTGCTCCATGACGTCGCCGGACAGTTCGGGCGGGCATTCCTCCAGGGTGGTGCGGACCGCCGCGATGATCGCCTCCACCGGTTCGTCCAGGGCGGCGCGCACGTCACGCGCGTCGAGTGCGAGCGTCTGCGGCATGCCGCCGACCTTCTCGCGGCCCCGCACCGTGAAGGTCGCGCTCTCCAGCTCCGGCCGGTCCGGCACCGGCCATGCCGAACCGATGGCGATCTTGAGGTCCTCGGCCGTGCGGTCGCCGATGAGCAGCGAGTGCTCCTTGCGGACCCAGTCGGTGATCGCCGCGTCCATCCGGTCGCCCGCGACCCGCAGGGACCGCGAGGTGACGATGCCGCCCAGCGAGATGACCGCGACCTCGGAGGTGCCGCCGCCGATGTCGACGACCATCGAGCCGCGCGGCTCGGACACCGGGAGCCCGGCGCCGATCGCCGCGGCCATGGGTTCCTCGATCAGGTGCACGGTCTTGGCGCCGGCCCGTGCGGAGGCGTGGATGATGGCCCGCCGCTCCACCGGGGTGACCCCGGACGGTACGCAGATCACCATGCGGGTGCGCACCCGGCGGCCGGGGACGGCCTTGCGGACGAAGTGCCGGATCATCTCCTCGGCGGCCTCGTAGTCGCAGATCACGCCGTCCTTGAGGGGGCGGATCGCGGTGATGGAACCGGGAGTGCGGCCGATGGTCTCCTTGGCCTCGGTACCCACGGCCAGTGCGGTGGTGGTGCCCGCCTTGACGGCCACCACGGACGGCTCATTGAGGACGATGCCGTGCCCCCGTGCGTAGACGAGGGTGTTGGCGGTTCCCAGGTCTATCCCTATGTCGCGGCTGGAACCTGTCTTGTTCGTGCTGGCCTGCGGCATTTGCTCCCCAATCTCCTGCCCGCAAGGCTTGCATAACGATCAGGTCGCACCCGCAGGAGAAGGTCCCGATACGACCGGGCCGAAAGTCCCCCCGGCCCTCGTCCGTAGACTGGGTCCCGTGAGTGAGCAGCAGCCCGAGAGCCACGATGACAGCTTCGACGCCTTCGACCAGATCGTGGCGGAAGAGTCCGACCGCGACCCCGACCTGGCGGTGATCGAGGCGGGCAGCCGCACCCTGCGGACGCAGGCCGGTCCGCCCCAGGGCGACCCCGTGCCCGAAGAGCCCGCCGACCCCGAGGTGGCCAAGGCGCTGCGGGAGGTGGAGCAGGAGCTGGCCGGCCGCTGGGGCGAGACCAAGCTGGAGCCGTCCGTCACGCGCATCGCCTCGCTGATGGACGTCCTGGGCGAGCCGCAGCGCGCGTACCCCTCCATCCACGTCACCGGCACCAACGGCAAGACGAGCACCGCCCGCATGATCGAGGCGCTGCTGAACGCCTTCGAGCTGCGCACCGGCCGCTACACCAGCCCGCACGTGTCCTCGGTCACCGAGCGGATCAGCCTGGACGGGGCGCCGATCACCGCCGAGCGGTTCGTCGAGACCTACCACGACATCAAGCCCTACGTGGAGATGGTGGACGCGGCCGAGGAGTTCCGGCTGTCGTTCTTCGAGGTCCTCACCGGCATGGCCTACGCGGCCTTCGCGGACGCGCCCGTGGACGCGGCCGTGATCGAGGTGGGCATGGGCGGCACCTGGGACGCCACCAACGTCATCGACGGCGCGGTCGCGGTGGTCACCCCGATCAGCCTGGACCACACGGACCGGCTCGGCTCCACCACCGGTGAGATCGCGCAGGAGAAGGGCGGCGTCATCAAGCAGGGCGCCACCGTGATCCTGGCGCAGCAGCCGGTGGACGCGGCTCAGGTGCTGCTGAAGAAGGCCGTGGAGGTCGACGCGACCGTGGCCCGTGCGGGCATGGAGTTCGGCGTCGTCACCCGCGAGGTCGCGGTGGGCGGGCAGCAGCTGACGCTGCGCGGGCTGGGCGGCGAGTACGACGGCATCTTCCTGCCGCTGCACGGCGCCCACATGGCGCACAACGCGGCGGTGGCGCTGGCCGCGGTCGAGGCCTTCTTCGGGATCGGCGCGGACCACGCGCGGGTGCTGGACGCGGAGACCGTGCGCAAGGCCTTCGCCTCGGTGACCTCGCCCGGCCGCATGGAGGTCGTGCGGCGCAGCCCGACGGTGGTCCTGGACGCGGCGCACAACCCGGCCGGGGCGCGGGTCACGGCGGAGGCGGTGACCGAGGCCTTCGGCTTCAGCCGGCTGGTCGGGGTCGTGGGCGCGAGCGAGGGCAAGGATGCGCGCGGGGTCTTCGAGGCCTTCGAGCCGATCTTCGCGGAGGTCGTGATCACGGAGAACACCAGCCACCGGGCGATGCCCGCCGACGATCTCGCGGCCATCGCGGTCGAGGTCTTCGGCGCCGACCGGGTGCAGGTGGAGCCGCGGCTGGACGACGCCCTGGAGGCGGCGATCACCCTGGCGGAGGAAGAGGCGGAGTACGGAGGGGCCGGGGTCCTGGTGACCGGGTCCGTGATCACGGTGGGCGAGGCCCGCCTGCTGCTGAAGAGGGGCTGAGGGATGCGCACGCTGTGTGCTTCGACGCTGATCGCCGAGTTCTTCGTGATCGGCTTCGCCGGGCTGGTCGCGATGAAGGGCGATCTGAGCCAGGCCACGGTCTGGACCGTCTGCGGGATCGCGATGCTGGTGTCGGTGCTGCTGTGCGGGATGCTCTCGCGCCCCGGGGCCGTCCAGATCGGCTGGGCCCTGCAGATCGGGCTCGTGCTGAGCGGCTTCGTCGTCCCGATGATGTTCATCCTGGGCGTGGTGTTCGCGGGCCTGTGGTGGTGCTCGATCCACTACGGCCGCCGCATCGACGAGATCAAGGCCCGCTGGGCCGCCCAGGCGGAGGCCCAGGCCGCCGCCCCCACCGAGGCGTAGCCCGCCGGGGAGCCGCAGCGCGGCCCCGGGAAGGCCCCGCACGGCGGGGGCCCGGGCACCTGTAGCCTCGTCGGACCGCACCCGTATGCCGCAAGGAGTTACCCATATGACCCAGCGCACGCTCGTCCTCCTCAAGCCCGACGCCGTCCGTCGCGGCCTGATCGGCGAGATCGTCGGCCGCATCGAGCGGAAGGCCGGCTGGACCATTCCCGCGCTGGAGCTGCGCACGCTGGACCAGGAGACCCTGGAAGCGCACTACGGCGAGCACAAGGGCAAGGTCTTCTACGAGCCCCTCATGGGCTTCATGGCCAGCGGCCCGGTCGTGGCCCTGGTCGTCGAAGGGGAGCGCGTGATCGAGGGTGTCCGCCAGTTGGCCGGACCCACTGACCCGATTGCCGCCGCGCCCGGCTCCATCCGGGGTGACTTCGGTACCGTCACCCGGGAGAACCTGATCCACGCCTCGGACTCCGAGGAGTCCGCGGAGCGGGAGCTGAAGCTGTTCTTCCCGGCGCTGTGATCACTCTTTTCTGACGCAACATCAGCCGAATAGCGCTCATGACCTGGGGCGACCGAAGTAATTTCGGTCGCCCTCCGGTATTACCGGGCATATTCGGGAACGCATGGACAGGACACGACGTCACCACTAAGGGGGCGGGTATCCGTTCCGGCGGGCTTGCCGGAGTCCCGTCGCGCGGTGGCCGTACTTGCGGCACTACGATGGGGCCTCCACCCACACACCCACCTCGCCGACCTGACAGCAGCCGCTATCAACTGGAAGGCCAGACGCTCCTCATGGGGAACAAGGGGAACAACATGTCGTTCATCGGCCGTGACATGGCGATCGACCTCGGGACCGCCAACACGCTGGTGTACGTGAGGGGCCGGGGAATCGTCCTGAACGAGCCGTCCGTGGTCGCCATCAACACGAACACCGGTGGCATCCTGGCGGTCGGCTCCGAAGCCAAGAAGATGATCGGGCGCACGCCCGGCAACATCGTCGCCGTGCGGCCCCTCAAGGACGGCGTCATCGCCGACTTCGAGATCACCGAGCGGATGCTCCGGTACTTCATCCTCAAGATCCACAAGCGCCGTTACCTGGCCCGCCCGCGCGTCGTGGTCTGCGTACCCTCCGGCATCACGGGAGTGGAGCGCCGCGCCGTCATCGAGGCGTCCACGCAGGCCGGCGCCCGCCAGGTGCACATCATCGAAGAGCCGATGGCCGCCGCCATCGGAGCGGGCCTGCCCGTCCACGAGGCCACCGGCAACATGGTCGTGGACATCGGCGGCGGCACCACCGAGGTGGCCGTCATCTCCCTCGGCGGAATCGTCACGGCACAGTCCATCCGGGTGGCCGGCGACGAGCTCGACAACGCGATCATCCAGCACATCAAGAAGGAGTACTCGCTCCTCCTCGGTGAGCGGACCGCCGAGCAGATCAAGATCACCATCGGGTCGGCCTACGACCTCGACAAGGACGAGCACACCGAGATCCGCGGCCGCGACCTGGTCTCGGGTCTGCCCAAGACCGTCGTGATCTCGGCCGCCGAGGTCCGCAAGGCGATCGAGGAGCCCGTCAACGCCATCGTCGACGCCGTCAAGACCACCCTCGACAAGTGCCCGCCGGAGCTCTCCGGCGACATCATGGACCGCGGCATCGTCCTGACCGGAGGCGGCGCCCTGCTCCGCGGCCTCGACGAGCGGCTGCGCCGCGAGACGGGCATGCCGATCCACATCGCCGAGGACCCGCTCGACTCCGTCGCGCTCGGATCCGGCAAGTGCGTGGAGGAGTTCGAGGCGCTCCAGCAGGTGCTGGACGCCCAGCCGCGGCGCTGATCCGGCCCGCCGCACGGCGGTGGAACACAAATGATCCGCCGTACGGGTGCTACCGGGCCCGTGCGGCGGATCGTTGATATACAGGCAAGGTCCGGTGCGAGCCCCGGCTCCACCGGAGCGGCTTCGCCGCACGGCTATCTACGAGGAAGGCACGGCCGCCGCACGTGAGGGACACACGAGAAAGCCGGCTGCTCCTGGTGCTTCTGATCGCCATCGCGTTCGCTTTGATCACGGTGGACATCAGGACGGGTGAGGAGTCTCCGGTCGACGGTGCCCGACAGGCCGCCGCAGCGGTCTTCGGACCGGTCGAAAAGGGCGTGGCGAAAGGGGTCGACCCGGTCGCCAACGCCATAGGGGCCGTACGGGACTCCGGCGAGCGGCACAACCGCATCGCGACGCTGGAGCGCGAGAACGCGGCGCTGAAGGCCAAGCTGGGCAGCGACGACCAGACCCGCAGCCGGATCCGCGAGCTCGACGAGATGCTCAAGCGGGCGGGCGCGGGCCAGTACGGCATCAAGGGCGCCGAGGTCATCGCCATAGGAGCGGCCCAGGGCTTCTCCTGGACCGTGACCATCGACGCGGGCAGCAAGGACGGCATCGAGCGCGACATGACCGTCCTCAACGGGGACGGACTCGTCGGCCGCGTCGCCACCGTCGGCCCCGACACCGCCACCGTGGTCCTCGCCAACGACCCCGACTTCACCGTCGGCACCCGCCTGGAGAAGACCGGCGAACTCGGCTTCGCCACCGGTCAGGGCGACCGGGAGCTCTCCGTGCAGATGCTCAACGGCAAGGCCAAGATCAACACCGGCGACCGGCTCGTCACCTTCGGCTCGCGCGGCAACAAGCCCTTCGTGCCCGGCGTCCCGATCGGCGAGGTGATGAAGGTCGACCCCGCGCGCGGCGACCTGACCCGGACCGTCTGGGTCCGTCCCTTCGTCGGCTTCTCCCGCCTGGACATCGTCGGCGTCGTGGTCATGCCCCCGCGCCAGGACCCGCGCGACGCGGTCCTGCCGCCCAAGCCCGAAGCGCCCAAGCCCACCCCGACGGTCACCGTCACGGTCACCCCGTCGCCCGGCGCGTCCGCGTCCGGCAAGCCGGCCGAGGACTAGGAGCCGATCATCATGCGTTTCAACCGGATCCTGCTCTCGGGCACGCTCGTCGTGGTCGCCCTGGTCGTCCAGGTCTCCATCCTGGGCCGCCTCCAACTCCCCGGAGCCGTCCCCGACCTGGTCCTGCTCACCGTCGTCGCCCTCGCGCTCGTGTACGGGTGCGTCAGCGGCGCCCTCATCGGCTTCGCGGCGGGCCTCCTCACCGACCTGGCCCCGCCCGCCGACCACGCCGCCGGCCGCTACGCGCTCGTGCTGTGCGTCATCGGCTACGTCGCCGGCCTGGTCCGCCCCGACACCGGGCGGTTCCGCTCCGCCTGGGGCCCGATGCTCACCGTCGTCGGTGCCGCCTTCGTCTCCACCCTGCTCTACGCGGGCGTCGGCGCCCTGGTCGGCGACACCGCCGCCCGTCACGTGGGGCTGAGCGGACTCGTGTTCACCGCGGTCCTCTACGACCTTCTGCTCGCCCCCTTCACCGTGCCGTTCATCATGGCCCTGGCCCGCCGCGCGGAGAACGACCCGATGGCCGTCGAGGCCAACGGCGGCCCGCCCGCGGGCAAGGACATCGCCTCCGGCTGGCTGGCCGGCGGCACCGGGCTGCGGATCGGCAGCCAGCGCGGCGGCCTGCGGATGAAGACGGCCCGCAGCCGTGCCAACCGGGCCGGCCGGATAAAGGGCGTCAAGGGAATCAAGGGTGTGAAGAGCGTCAAGAAGCTGTGAGGGAGGAGTCCTTGTGACCAACATTCCGGAGACCGGCCGTACCTCCCGGGTGCAGATCCGGCTCGTGATCATCCAGGTTCTCGTCTGCTCGATGTTCCTCACCCTCGGCGGCCGGCTCTGGTACCTCCAGATCCGCAACGGCGCCGAGTACTACCACGAGGCCAAGAGCAACCACGTCCAGCGGGTCGTCCAGCCCGCCGTGCGCGGGACGATCCTCGACGCCCGGGGCGTCGCCCTCGCCGACAACGAGACCCGCCTGGTCGTCTCCACCAGCCGCACGGCGCTGATGAAGATGAAGGACCGCGGCCATGACGTCATGACCCGCCTCGCCGGGGTCCTGGACATGACCCCCAAGGCGGTCATGGAGAAGGTCCGCCTCTGCGACTCCCAGACCCCCGCGCCCTGCTGGAACGGCTCCCCGTACCAGCCGATCCCGATCACCCTCGACGCCACCACGCAGCAGGCGCTGCAGCTGCGCGAGCGCCCCGAGGAGTTCCCCGGCATCACCGCCGAGCCCGTCGCGGTCCGCCGCTACCCGGCCCCCGGCGGGGCCCGTACCGCCCAGGTGCTCGGCTACCTCTCGCCGGTCACCGACGAGGAGATCCAGAAGGCCAAGGACACCGACTCGCCGCACCTGCGCTCCGACCAGGTTGGCCGATCCGGGATCGAGCGCACGTACGACAAGTACCTGCGCGGCAAGGCGATGGTCACCTCCTACGAGGTCGACAACCTCGGCCGGGTCATGCACCAGACCGAGTCCGACCCGGGCGTGCCCGGATCCACCCTCGTCACCAGCATCGACGCCCGGGTCCAGTCCGTGGCCGAGTACGAGCTCCAGCTGGCGATGAAGACGGTCCGCCAGGAGACCGACAAGATCACCGGCCGCAAGTACGAGGGCGACTCGGGCGCCGTCGTCGTCATGGAGACCAAGACCGGCCGGGTCGTCGCGATGGCCTCCCAGCCCGACTACGACCCCAACGCCTGGGTCGGCGGCATCGCCGCCAAGGACTACGCGCGCCTCACCAGCGAGGGCTCCAACTACCCGCTGCTCAACCGGGCCATCCAGGGCCAGGCCCCCGCCGGCTCCATCTTCAAGGTGGTGTCGGCGAGCGCGGCCGTCCGGGCCGGGTACGCCTTCGACGACAAGTACAACTGCAGCGCCTCCTACAGCATGGGCAACCGGAGCTTCGCGAACTTCGAGTCCAAGGGGCACGGCCCCATCACGCTCGGCGAGGCCCTCAAGTTCTCCTGCAACACCGTCTTCTACGCCCTCGGCCACAAGGAATGGCAGCGCGACGGCGGCCTCAAGCCCAAGAAGGACGCCCACGACTGGTTCTACCGGACCGCCCGCGAGTTCGGCCTCGGCTCCGAGACCGGGATCGACCTGCCGAACGAGGTCACCGGCCGCATCCCCGACCGGGGGTGGAAGAAGGGCTTCTGGGCGGCCAACAAGGACTCCTGGTGCAAGCAGGGCAAGAAGGGCGGCACCTACGTCGAGCAGATCGCCTACGAGAGCTGCCTCGAAGGCAACCAGCTCAAGGCGTTCGACAGCATCAACTTCGCCATCGGCCAGGGCGACGTCCTCGTCACCCCCATCCAGATGGCCACCGCCTACTCGGCGATCAGCAACGGGGGCACCCTCTACGACCCCACGGTCGGCAAGGCCGTGATCAGCGCCGACGGCAAGCACGTCCAGATGATCAAGCCGAAGGCGCACGGCAGGCTGCCGATCGACGCCAAGACCGTCAAGGACCTCGACAAGGGCCTGCGCATGGTCGTCGAGCCCGGCGGCACCGCCGCCTGGCGCTTCGGCGGCTGGCCGCTGGACAAGATCCCGATGCGGGCCAAGACCGGCACCGCCCAGGTCTACGGCAAGCAGACCACCTCCTGGCTGGCGACCTACACCGACGACTTCACCATCGTCATGACCATCTCCCAGGGCGGCACCGGCTCCGGAGCCTCGGGCCCCGCCGTCCGCAACATCTACAACGCCATCTACGGCCTGGACATGGCGGGCAACCAGGACCTGAAGAAGGCGCTCCTCCTGGGACCCGAGAAGAAGCTGCCCAGGATCCGCCCCGACGGCGGCATCGATTCCCCCGAGATCCGGCCGTACGTACCCCCGTCCCCGGAAGAACTGGCGCCGCCCGCGCTTGCCGGCCCGCCCGCCCAGCGCCCCGCGCAGCACGACTGAGTACCGAGGACCGACATGCAGACCGCCAACAAATTCTCCGTGGCCCGGTACGCGCCGGAGCAGCGGGGAGCGATGGCCAAGCTCACCGCCCGCGACTCCGTGGTGCGCCGGCTCGACTGGCCGATACTCCTCTCGGCGCTCGCCCTCTCCCTCATCGGCGCCCTGCTGGTGTGGTCGGCGACCCGCAACCGGACCTCGCTGAACAACGGGGACCCGTACTACTTCCTCTTCCGGCACGCCATGAACACCGGCATCGGCCTCGTGCTGATGATCGGCACCATCTGGCTCGGGCACCGCACCCTGCGCGGCGCCGTACCGATCCTCTACGGGCTCTCCGTCGTCCTGATCCTCGCCGTACTCACCCCGCTCGGCGCCACCATCAACGGGGCCCACGCCTGGATCGTGGTCGGCGGCGGCTTCTCGCTCCAGCCCTCCGAGTTCGTCAAGATCACGATCATCCTGGTCATGGCGATGCTGCTGGCCACCCGGGTGGACGCGGGAGACCTCGCCCACCCCGACCACCGCACCGTCGTCAAGGCGCTCTGCCTGGCCGCCTTCCCCATGGGCATCATCATGCTGATGCCCGACCTCGGCTCCGTCATGGTCATGGTCGTCATCGTGCTCGGCGTCCTGCTGGCCTCCGGCGCCTCCAACCGCTGGGTGCTGGGCCTGCTCGGCTCGGGCGTCGGCGGGGCCATCCTGATCTGGCAGCTCGGCATCCTCGACGAGTACCAGATCAACCGCTTCGCGGCCTTCGCCAACCCCGAGCTCGACCCGGCCGGCGTCGGCTACAACACCAACCAGGCGCGCATCGCCATCGGCTCCGGCGGCCTGACCGGCTCCGGCCTCTTCAAGGGCTCGCAGACCACCGGCCAGTTCGTGCCGGAGCAGCAGACCGACTTCGTCTTCACGGTGGCGGGCGAGGAGCTGGGCTTCGTCGGAGCCGGGCTGATCCTGGTGCTGCTCGGGGTCATCCTGTGGCGCGCCTGCCTGATCGCCCGAGAGACGACCGAGCTGTACGGCACGATCGTGTGCGCCGGGATCATCGCCTGGTTCGCCTTCCAGTCCTTCGAGAACATCGGCATGACCCTCGGGATCATGCCCGTGGCCGGACTCCCGCTGCCCTTCGTGTCCTACGGAGGATCCTCGATGTTCGCCGTGTGGGTGGCCATCGGGCTGCTCCAGTCGATCAGGGTGCAGCGGCCCATGTCGGCTTGACCCGGCGCCGGGCCGGGGCGGGATCGGGCCGGCCCGGGTCGGGACGGGACGGGCTCGGGGGCGGGCTCAGGTCGGCTCGATCCCTCGGTTGGCGGGCTGTTTTTCCGCCGCACCAGCCGTTTTCCTTCCCGCCGCATTCCGTTCAGGACTACGTTCGATCCATGGCGGACACGAAGCGCGAGATCGAGCGCAAATTCGAGTTCAGGAGCACCAAGGCCGGACGGCGCGGGGTGCCCGACCTGACGGGCACGGCCGCCATCGCGGCCGTCACCGACCAGGGCACGGCCGAGCTCGACGCCACCTACTACGACACCCCCGATCAGCGGCTCGCCGCCGACGGGCTGACCCTGCGCCGCCGCACCGGCGGCAAGGACGCCGGCTGGCACCTCAAACTGCCCGTCGCCCCCGGCGTGCGCGACGAGATCACCGCCCCCCTCGGCGACACCGTGCCGGACGCGCTGACCGCGCTGCTGCGCTCCCGCGTCCGCGACACCCCGCTGGAACCGCAGGTCAGGCTGCTGTCCTCGCGCAAGCTCAGCCACCTCCTCGACGCCGACGGCGCCCTCCTCGCGGAGCTGTCCACCGACGCGGTGCGGGCCGAGCGCGCGGACGCCACCGCCGCCTGGACCGAGGTGGAGGTCGAGCTCGCCGACGGCGCCGACCCGGCGCTGCTCGACGCCGTGGAGACGGTCTTCCGCAAGGCCGGACTCCGGGTCAGCGACGCCCCCTCCAAGCTCGCCCGGGCGCTGACCGAGACCGGCGGGCAGCCCCCGGCCCGGACGGCTGCCGCCACCGGCCCCGCCGAGGACACGGTGGGCGCGCACGTGCTCGCGTACCTGCGCGAACAGCGCGACACCCTCATCGCCCAGGACCCCGCCGTACGCCGGGGCCTGCCCGACTCCGTCCACCAGATGCGGGTCGCCACCCGGCGGCTGCGCGGCGCCTTCAAGACCTACCGGCGGATCCTGGACCCCGCCGAGACCGGCCCGATCGGCGAGGAGCTGCGCTGGCTCGCCGCCGAGCTCGGCGTCGACCGCGACCAGGAAGTCCTGCTGGAGCGGATCCAGACCCGGCTCGACGAACTCCCGCGCACCCTCGTGCTGGGCCCGGTCCGCGGCCGCCTCAAGATCTGGAACGTCGCCCGCCGCGCCGGCTCGCGCCGCGCGGCGCTGGCCGCGCTCGACAGCCGGCGCCACGTCGCCCTGCTCAACGCCCTCGACGCCCTGCTGGCCGACCCGCCGCTGCTGAAGGCCGCCGCCCGGCCCGCCGCGTCGGCCCTGCCCGCGGCGGTCCTCGGGGACTACGAACGCCTCGCCGGCAGGATCGAGGGAGCCCTGTCCATGGACCCGGGCGAAGACCGCGACCTGGCCCTGCACGAGGCCCGCAAGGCCGCGAAGCGCACCCGGTACGCGGCCGAGGCGGCGGCCCCGGCCCTCGGCAAACCCGCACGCAAGCTGGCCAAGACGGTGAAGGCGGTCCAGAGCCTGCTCGGCGACCACCAGGACGGGGTCGTCGCCCGCGACGCCCTGCGCGGCCTCGCCGTCCAGGCGGCCGGCGCGGGGGAGTCCTCCTTCACCTGGGGCCTGCTCTACGGCCGTGAGGAGGCGCTGGCCGACCGCCGCGAGCGGGAGCTGCCGCAGGTGTGGGCGGCCACCGCGGGACCGGCTGCGGCGGTGCGCGGCTGATCGCGCGGGCGGTGGGGCTCCGGGCCCCGGGGTACGCTTGAGAGTCGCCCCCTGCCCGCTTCACGAAAGTCGCGTGATGACCGAGTCGGTCTTCCCTCAGCTTGAGGCCCTGCTTCCGCACGTCCAGAAGCCGATCCAGTACGTCGGCGGTGAGCTCAACTCCACGGTCAAGCCGTGGGAGAGCGCCGACGTCCGCTGGGCGCTGATGTACCCGGACGCGTACGAGGTCGGGCTCCCCAACCAGGGCGTCATGATCCTGTACGAGGTGCTCAACGAGCGCGAAGGCGTGCTCGCGGAGCGCACGTACAGCGTGTGGCCGGACCTCGAAGAGCTGATGCGCGAGCACAAGGTGCCGCAGTTCACCGTCGACTCCCACCGTCCGGTCGGGGCCTTCGACGTCTTCGGGCTCTCCTTCTCCACCGAGCTCGGCTACACGAACATGCTGACGGCGCTGGACCTCGCGGGCATCCCGCTGGAGGCGAAGAACCGTACGGTCGACCACCCCATCGTGCTCGCGGGCGGCCACGCGGCCTTCAACCCCGAGCCGATCGCGGAGTTCATCGACTGCGCGATCATCGGCGACGGCGAGCAGGCCGTCCTCGACATGACCGAGATCATCCGCGCGTGGAAGGCCGAGGGCCGCCCGGGCGGGCGCGAGGAGGTCCTCCTGCGCCTCGCGAAGACCGGCGGCGTCTACGTGCCGGGCTTCTACGACGTCGAGTACCTGCCGGACGGCCGCATCGGCCGCGTGGTCCCGAACCGCTCCGGCGTGCCGTGGCGCGTGTCCAAGCACACCGTCATGGACCTCGACGAGTGGCCCTACCCCAAGCAGCCCCTGGTCCCGCTCGCCGAGACCGTCCACGAGCGGATGTCCGTGGAGATCTTCCGCGGCTGCACCCGCGGCTGCCGTTTCTGCCAGGCCGGCATGATCACGCGCCCCGTGCGGGAGCGAAGCATCACCGGCATCGGCGAGATGGTGGAGCGCGGCCTGAAGGCCACGGGCTTCGAGGAGGTCGGCCTCCTCTCGCTCTCCTCGGCGGACCACACCGAGATCACGGACATCGCCAAGGGCCTGGCCGACCGCTACACGGACGAAAAGGTGGGCCTGTCCCTCCCGTCGACCCGCGTGGACGCCTTCAACATCGACCTGGCCAACGAGCTGACCCGCAACGGCCGCCGTTCCGGTCTGACCTTCGCCCCCGAGGGCGGCTCCGAGCGCATGCGCAAGGTCATCAACAAGATGGTCTCGGAAGAGGACCTGATCCGTACGGTCGCCACCGCGTACGGCAACGGCTGGCGCCAGGTGAAGCTCTACTTCATGGTCGGCCTGCCGACCGAGACCGACGAGGACGTGCTCCAGATCGGCGACATGGCGGTCAACGTCATCGCCAAGGGCCGCGAGGTCTCCGGCCAGAACGACATCCGCTGCACCGTCTCCATCGGCGGCTTCGTCCCCAAGCCGCACACCCCCTTCCAGTGGGCCCCGCAGCTGTCGGCCGAGGAGACGGACGCCCGCCTCGGCAAGCTCCGCGACAAGCTCCGCGGCGACAAGAAGTACGGCCGCTCCATCGGCTTCCGCTACCACGACGGCAAGCCCGGCATCGTCGAGGGCCTGCTGTCCCGCGGCGACCGCCGCATCGGCGACGTCATCCGCGCCGTCTACGAGTCGGGCGGCCGCTTCGACGGCTGGCGCGAGCACTTCTCGTACGACCGCTGGATGCAGGCCGCGGAGAAGACGCTGCCCGCGTACGGCGTGGACGTGGCCTGGTACACGACCCGCGAGCGCACCTACGAGGAGGTCCTGCCCTGGGACCACCTCGACTCCGGCCTGGACAAGGACTGGCTCTGGGAGGACTGGCAGGACGCCCTCGACGAAACCGAAGTCGAGGACTGCCGCTGGACCCCGTGCTTCGACTGCGGCGTGTGCCCGCAGCTCGACACCAGCATCCAGATCGGCCCGACGGGCAAGAAGCTGCTGCCGCTGTCGGTCGTGAAGTAGCGCGTCCGCACCCCGTCCCTACGACGACGGCCCGTCCGACCCACTGGGGTCGGGCGGGCCGTCGTCGTGCGGGGGGTGTGAGGTGGACCATAAAGATCGAACGGGCGTGCGCCGGTTTCGCTAGGATCCGCTGGCCCCATGCGTCTCAGTGATCGACACGAGGCGGGGGCCGATTCCTGGGGGGAATCCCGTGCCACACCTTTTCCGTGCCGTCCGCTGTCGGGGGAGAGACGGACGCCGCGGCGTCGTCGCGCTCGTCGCCCTGATCGTCGCCGTACTGGCCACGCTCGTCGGACCGGTCGGCGCCGCCACCGCGGCGGTGACGCCGAAGGACGGCCAGTCGGCCGCCGTATCGCCCGCCGCTTCGCCCGTGGCCGAGGGAGCCTCCGCGCTCACGGCCGCGCCCGCGCCGAAAGCGGCGCCCGCAAAGCCCGAGCCGAAGCGCCCGGAACCCGCTGCCGCGCGGGCCACCGCCGCGCGCGAGGTCAGCCGTACCGCGGGCGCCGACACCTGCTCCGGTGCCATCGCGCCGGACACGCTCTACACCTGCGCCGAACGCCCCGAGGGCGGCTCCCGGTTCACCTTCACGCTGACCTCGGCGACCGACCTGGTTCTCGTACAGGCCGTCTCCCTCAGCGGCGGGACCGAGTACCCCAAGCTGACCGCGCCCGACGGGTCCGCGGTCGCCTGCACCTCGGTGTACGGCACCGAGGCGCGCTGCCCGACCAACAAGGCCGGCGCCTACACCCTCGACGTCAACAGCTCCTCCACGGGCGGCTTCTCCGTCTCCTACAAGGCGCTGCTGTCCAGCACCACCTGCACCAACGTCGCCGCGTCCTCGGCCACCCTCGGGGCGCCGAGGGCCGTCGAGGCCACCCTGGCCGCCGGCTCCACCGGCGACTGCTTCCGCCTGCCCACGGCGTTCGCCGCGGGATCCGTCCTGCGCGCCCACCTGACCTCCTACGAGGTACTGGGCACGATCTACGACGCCACCGGCAAGCAGCTCTGCTCCACCCGTGACGAGGGCCTGGACTTCGACTGCAAGCTGACGGGCACCGCCCCGTTCACCCTGCTGGTCAACGAGGAATACGGACGGAGCGTGCCCTACGGGTTCACCGTCGCCCGCCTGTCCGGCGCCAGCGGCTGCCCGGTCGTCGACGCACAGGCCTACGGCACCGTCCCCGACGCCGGCTCCTCGGTGCCCTGCCGCATCCTGCGCGTGACGGCCGCGGGGCCCTACGTCTTCGGTCCGGTCGGGACCTCCTCGTGGACCTACGGGACGCTCCACCGGGTCAACGGCACGGAGGTCTGCACGTCGACCCCTCTCACGCCGTGCACCCTTGCCGCCGGCTACTACACGTGGGCGCGTGGCGCGGACAACCTCAAGGACGCGTACGGCATCTCGTTCTACGCGACCAACCAGACCGCCGGCTGCACGGATGCACGCGACGACGGCTTCGCATCCGGTCCCGCGCAGGGCACCTTCACCGGAGCGGGCCAGCAGCTGTGCCGGACGCTCCCGACGGCCACCGGCAAGGGGCTGTACTTCTACGACACCCCGCCAGCCGACGACGGCGCGAACGTGGACACGACGGTCTACGACGCCAAGGGCGTCCAGCAGTGCGTCGCCACGTCCGGCCTCTCCGTCTGCAAGCTGACCGGCACCGCCCCCTTCCGCGCGGTGCTGTCCGCCCCCACCACGGGCGCCTACCGGATGACCATCCACGGCACGGGCAACACGGCCGGCTGCGCCACCTGGGACAGCAGCCCCTTCGGTCCCTCGCCGGGCACCACGTTCGATCTCACCGCTGACAAGCAGGTCGCGTGCCTCGCGCTCGGGGCGGGCAAGCACTCGACCGCCGAGATGATCGACTACACGAACACCACCAACCGGGTCAACGCCTCGGTGCAGATCTACGACGGCGCCGGCAACCAGGTGTGCAGCACCGTCGGGGGTTCCACGACCCGCTGCGACCTCCAGGCCACCCCCGCCTATTCGGCGCTGCTCATCGGCACCGGCTACACCGACAGCTACCGGCTGGTCCGCCGGGACATCTCGCAGACCGCGAAGTGCCCCGCGCCCACCTCGCTGACCGTCGGCGGCGCGTCCACGGGCTACACCTTCAAGTCCGCCCTGGACAGCACCTGCCTGCAGTTCAAGACGGCCACCACCGACAAGCTCGTGATCTCGCAGCGGACCCCCACGGCGGCGTACCGCACCGGCGCCGTGCTCGTCGTGGTCGACGCCACCGGAAAGGCCCTCTGCCGGCAGTGGGGCAACGCCTGCCGGGTCACCGGCTCGACGGGATACCTCGTCTACGTGCTGGCCTCCGGCTACGACGGCAGCACCCCCATCGTGGCGCACATCGACACCTGGAAGGTCGCCACCGCGGCCGGCTGGGCTCCGGAGTGCACCTCGAAGCGCATCGGGGCGGAGAACTTCCCCGTGCGCAGCGGCACGCTGACCGAGGCCGCGGCCGGTTACTGCGCCGTCGCCACCGTGAAGCCGGGGCAGCGCTTCAACATCTACGGCGCGGACAACAGCGTGGCGTCCGGGACCAACCCCAACGTGGAGATGCTGAGCGCCACCGGCTTCACCGGTTCGGGCCTCGACCCGCTGGTCCAGTGCGGCAACAACAACGTGGGTGACTTCGACTTCTACTGCTCCACCTCGCAGAGCGCCCCGCAGGGCGAGTACCTCTTCCTGCTGAGCGCCTACACGGCGGCCACGCCGCTCAAGTACCAGATGCAGGGCGTCTGTGTCTTCGGGTGCGCCTCGCGCCCGAAGCAGGCCGACGCCACCTCGGTGACGCCGGCGACGAGCCCCGCCGGGACCACCACCAAGGTGGCCCTGCGCGGCACGAACCTGACCCTCGGTACCGACGTGGTCCTGAGGGCCGCCGACGGCAGCACGAGCCCGTACCGGATGGTCCGGGCGACGGCGGTCAACACCGCCGGGACCGTGCTCGTCGTGGAGCTCAGCACCTTCGGCCTCGAGCCCGGCACCTACGACCTGGTGCTGGACAGCCCCGGGTTCACCGCGGGCACCCGCTCGCCCGGGTACCTCCCCGGTGCCTACAAGGTGACGGCCGCCCCGCCGCCCGCGCAGACCCCGCCCGGCGGTCACCCGCTGGCGAACTGACCGGACGGCGACGGCCCGTACCACCCCGCACGGGGCGGTACGGGCCGTCGCCGTGTCCGGACCGTTGCGGTGTTCACCGCAACGCGGGGGGCTCCTGCGGAGTCCTTATCTGCATGGAACTGCAAGAGGCGCGCGCACCCGGGGGAGAAGGCTGCCTCGTCGGAGTCGTCCGGATCCCCGTGAAGGTCGTGGCGGTGCTGGTCGTGCTGCCCCTGCGGGTGCTCTGGGACCTGCTCGTCGCCGCGGCGCGGATGCTGAACCGGAGCGTCCTCGGGCCGCTGGGGCAGGCGTTGCGCTGGTTGTACGAACGGGCCGTGCTGCCGGTACTGCGGGGGACCGGGTGGCTGATCGGGGCCCTGTTCAAGCTCGTCTTCCACTGGCCCTGGGTGGGTCTCTGGCGCTACGTCATCTTCCCGGTGGGGCGGGCCGCGTACGTGTACCTGCTGCGGCCGACGGGCGTCGGGCTCTGGCGGTACCTGCTCGTCCCGGTCTGGCAGTACGGGCTGCTGCCCGCCGGCCGGGGCATCGCCTGGCTGCTCGTGGGCGCCGTCCGGTACCTGCTCGTGCTGCCCGGCGGCGCGCTGTACCGCTACGTCCTCGCCCCCGTCGGGCACGCGCTGCGGTGGCTGGCCCGGGGGTTCGCGGCCGGTGCGGCCTGGCTGGCCAAGGCCCTGTTCGTCTGGCCGTGGGTCGCACTGTGGCGGTATCTCGTACGGCCCGTGGTGGCCGGGGCCTGGCAGTACCTGCTCGCACCGGCCGGGCGAGGGGTCTGGGCGTACCTCCTCGTGCCGCTCTGGCAACTGCTCGTCGGGGCCTGGCACCTCGCGGGGCGGGTGAGCCGGGCGCTGGGGCGCGGGCTGCTGTGGGTGTGGCGGTGGGCCGTCGTGCGGCCCGCCGGGTGGCTGCGCCGGCGCGTGGTCACCCCCGTCGGGAACGCGCTGCGCGCCGGGTGGGCCGCAGGCCGCCGGGCCGCCCGGGCGGTGCACCGGCAGGCGATCGCTCCCGTCGGCCGTGCGGTCGGCGAGGTGTGGCGCGCCTCCCGCCTCGCGGTGCGCGAGGCGCGGGCCGACGTACGGCGGGCGCTGTTCGGGGGGCCGCCCCGGGAACCAGCGAGGTCACAGGCGCGTACTCTGGGTAGTAACAGAGCCGCAGGCGACACGCCCGCCACGCAGATCCCGACGAGCCCCCTGCACAAACAGGGGTGAGCCGGAGGGCAGGCGAGGCCGGCAGGCCCCACAGACCTCAGGGCGACGCGCGAGCCGCGGAGCCCCGCACAAGGAGATGAACCACTGGGCAAGCGACAGCCCGAAGGCCCGCCTCCCGCACCGGTAGTGCAGCGCATCCGCCTGCGCTACACCAAGCGCGGCCGCCTCCGGTTCACCAGCCACCGGGACTTCCAGCGCGCCTTCGAGCGGGCCCTGCGCCGCTCCGAGGTGCCCATGGCGTACTCGGCGGGCTTCACCCCGCACCCCCGCGTCTCGTACGCGAACGCCGCCCCGACCGGGACCGGCAGCGAGGCCGAGTACCTGGAGATCGCCCTCGCCGAGCCCCGCGACCCCGCGGTCCTGCGCGAGCTGCTCGACGAGTCGATGCCCGTCGGCCTCGACATCATCGACGCCGTCGAGGCGCACACCTCCGGCCTCGCCGACCGGCTGACGGCCTCCGTGTGGGAGCTGCGCCTGGAAGGCGTGGAGCCCGGGGACGCCGAGAAGGCCGTCGAGGCCTTCCTCGCCGCCGAGGCCGTGGAGGTCCAGCGCCGCACCAAGAACGGCATGCGGACCTTCGACACGCGGGGCGCCGTGGTCAGCCTGGAAGTGGTTCCCGTTACGGCCACCGCAGCGGCTGATAGGCCCCTGGACAATGCTTGTGCGATACTGCGGCTGGTTGTTCGGCATCTGACACCTGCCGTGCGACCCGACGACGTCCTGTCCGGTCTCCGAGCTGTGGCCGACCTAACGCCGCCGGTCCCCGCTGCGGTGACCAGGCTGGCGCAGGGGCTCTTCGACGAGGAGTCCGGCACGGTGACCGACCCGCTCGCGCCCGACCGCGAGGCTGTCACGACCGCCCCACCCACGGCGGCCGTAACCGCCGACGCGAAGGCGCCGGAAGGTCCCGCCGCGTAAGGATCGTCGTCGTCGCGCAGCCCTGGGACTCGGGAGCCACCTGGGTCGGGCCGCGCACAGACCTGAAGACTTGAAGACTTCCGCCAGGCCGTACGGACTTTCGCGTACGGAACCGGCGGCCATTGAACTGAGCTCCCGTGTGGCGAACGCGCCCCGGAGGCCGGTTCCGCGCTCATTACGCGGGGCCGTGCCGGACCGGAAGTCAGCCGCGGCGCCCGGGAGCGTGACGGGAGAAACCCCGCATGCTCAACAACGAAAACGACAACACCGCCAACAACGCTGCCGCCGACAGTGGCAGCCCGAGCGACAACCTGCCGCCGCGCAGGCGCCGGCGCGCCGCGTCCCGGCCGGCCGGCCCGCCCGGCGGCGCCGTAGCCGCCGCCGAAGCCGCTCCGGCGCCCGTGGTGGCCGCAGCTCCCGCCGAGGATGCCGCCCCGGCCGCCGCCCCGGCCCGTACCCGCCGCCGTGCGACCCGCGCCGTGGCCGCCCCCGAGGCTTCCGCAGCCGAGGTCGTCGTCGAGGCTCCCGCAGCCGCTCCGGCCGCCCCGGCCGTCGAGGAGGCCGCTGCTCCCGCGCCGCGTGCCCGTCGCCGTGCGACCCGCGCCGTGGCGGCCCCCGAGGCGCCCGTCGCCGAGGCTCCCGCGGCTGCTCCGGTTGCCGAGGTCGTCGAGGAGGCCGCAGCCCCCGCGCCGCGTGCCCGTCGCCGTGCGACCCGCGCCGTGACCGCTCCCGAGGCCCCCGTTGTGGAGGCCCCGGTGGCTGCTCCCGCCGCCGAGGTCGTCGAGGAGGCCGCAGCCCCCGCGCCGCGTGCCCGTCGCCGCGCCACTCGCGCCGTGACCGCTCCCGAGGCGCCCGTCGCCGAGGCCCCGGTCGTCGAGGCCCCCGTGGCCGCTCCCGCCGCCGAGGTCGTCGAGGAGGCCGCAGCCCCCGCGCCGCGTGCCCGTCGCCGTGCGACCCGCGCCGTGACCGCCCCCGAGGCGCCCGCCGCGGAAGCCGCCGTGGCCGAGGCTCCCGTCGCCGCCGCCAAGGCCACCGTCACCGTCGCCGACGCCGTGGACTCCCCGAAGCGCGGCGGCCGCCGCCGCGCCACCCGTTCCACCACCGCTCCGGCCGCCGCCGCCCCCGCCGCGCAGCCGGTGGCTCCGGCCGCCGAGGCGCCCGCCGCCGAGGCTCCGGCCCGTGGCCGCCGCGCCGGGCGTCCCGCCGTCGCCGTATTCCAGGCCCCGGTGTTCGCCGAGCCGATGTTCCAGACCCCGGAGACCGCAGCCATGATGGCCGCGGCCGCCGCTGCCGCCGCCCCGGCCGAGGAGGTCGAGGAGGAGGAGCTCGACCTCGTCGAGGCCGAGGTCGAGGCCGCCCCCGCCCCGCAGCCGGCCGGCCGTCGCCGCCGCCGTGGCCGCGGAGCCGCCGCCGAGACCGCCGCGCCCGTGGCCCAGGCTCCGGCCGCCGCCGCTGCCGCGCCGTCCGGCCCGGTCACGCTGGCCGACGTAGAGCTGGTCGAGGAAGAGGCCGAAACCGAGTCCGCCGAGCTCTACGAGGACGAGACCGACGAGTCGGGCGACCGCCCGTCGCGCCGTCGCCGCCGCGGTGGCCGTCGCCGTCGTCGCGGTGAGGCCGCCGACCTCGACGAGTCCGCCGAGGAAGAGGCCGAGGCCGCCGAGTCCGCCGAGGAGGCCGACGAGGAAGAGGCCGAGGACGACGAGGAGAACGGGGCCCTCGGCTCCAGCTCCAGCCGTCGTCGCCGGCGTCGTCGCCGTCGCAGCGGTGACGGTGGCACGGACGCCGACGCGGCCGAGGACGACGGTGTGCGCACGGTCGTCAAGGTCCGCGAGCCGCGCCCGGCGCGCGAGCGCGCGGAGGCCCTCACCGGCTCCACCTCCTCCGACGAGGTCCAGTCCATCAAGGGCTCGACCCGCCTGGAGGCCAAGAAGCAGCGCCGCCGCGAGGGCCGCGAGCAGGGCCGCCGCCGCGTCCCGATCATCACCGAGGCCGAGTTCCTGGCCCGCCGCGAGGCCGTCGAGCGCGTCATGGTCGTCCGCCAGTCCGGCGAGCGCACCCAGATCGGCGTCCTCGAGGACAACGTGCTCGTCGAGCACTACGTCAACAAGGAAGAAGCCACCTCGTACGTCGGCAACGTCTACCTGGGCAAGGTCCAGAACGTGCTGCCGTCCATGGAGGCCGCCTTCATCGACATCGGCAAGGGCCGCAACGCGGTCCTGTACGCCGGTGAGGTCAACTTCGAGGCGCTCGGCATGGCCAACGGGCCGCGCCGCATCGAGGCCGCCCTCAAGTCCGGCCAGTCGGTCCTGGTGCAGGTCACCAAGGACCCGATCGGCCACAAGGGCGCCCGCCTGACCAGCCAGGTCTCGCTGCCCGGCCGCTACCTGGTCTACGTGCCCGAGGGCTCGATGACCGGCATCAGCCGCAAGCTGCCCGACACCGAGCGCGCGCGCCTGAAGACCATCCTCAAGAAGATCGTTCCCGAGGACGCGGGCGTCATCGTGCGCACCGCCGCCGAGGGCGCGAGCGAGGACGAGCTGCGCCGCGACGTCGAGCGCCTGCAGGCCCAGTGGGAGGACATCCAGAAGAAGTCGAAGCAGATCTCGACCTCTTCGCCGAGCCTCCTGTACGGCGAGCCGGACATGACCGTCCGCGTCGTGCGCGACATCTTCAACGAGGACTTCACCAAGGTCATCGTCAGCGGTGACAGCGCCTGGGAGACCATCCACGGCTACGTGAACCACGTGGCCCCGGACCTGGCCGACCGGCTGAAGCGCTGGACCTCCGAGGTCGACGTCTTCGCGACGTACCGGATCGACGAGCAGCTCGCCAAGGCGCTCGACCGCAAGGTGTGGCTGCCCTCGGGCGGTTCCCTCGTGATCGACAAGACCGAAGCGATGATCGTCATCGACGTCAACACCGGCAAGTTCACCGGTCAGGGCGGCAACCTCGAAGAGACCGTCACCAGGAACAACCTGGAGGCGGCCGAGGAGATCGTGCGCCAGCTGCGGCTGCGCGACCTCGGCGGCATCGTCGTCATCGACTTCATCGACATGGTCCTGGAGTCCAACCGCGACCTGGTCCTGCGGCGCATGCTGGAGTGCCTGGGCCGCGACCGCACCAAGCACCAGGTCGCCGAGGTGACCTCGCTGGGTCTGGTCCAGATGACCCGCAAGCGGGTGGGCCAGGGTCTGCTGGAGTCCTTCTCCGAGACCTGCGTCCACTGCAACGGCCGTGGCGTCATCGTGCACATGGAGACCCCGACCGTGGTCGGCGGCGGTGGCAACGGCAAGCGCTCCAAGCGCCGCGGCGGCCAGGGCGGACACGAGCACGACCACGAGATCGAGGCCGTGGACACCGCCGAGGGTGATGACTACGAGATCGAGACCGAGGCGGAGCTGGCGGCCGAGGTCGCCGCTCCCGTGGCGCTGCCCGAGCCCTCCTTCGTCGCCGACGAGGAGCTCTACGGCAGCCCGGCCGAGGCCGAGGCCGCTGCCGGAGGAGTGAGCGGGCGCCGCAACCGCCGCCGCGCCACCCGCAAGGCGACCGCTCCGGCGGGCGCCCCGCGCGGTGCGGCGACGGACCGTGCCCCGGCGGCCGCGGCTCCCGTGGCCGAGCCGGTGGTCGAGGCGGATGTCATCGAGGTCGTCGAGGCCGTGGAGCCCGAGATCGCCATCGAGGCGGTCGAGATCGCCGAGGCCGTCCAGGCCCCGGAGCCGGTCGCGGAGGAGGCCCCCAAGGGCCGCACCCGCCGCCGCGCCACCCGTAAGGCGACCGCTCCGGCGGGCGCCCCGGCCGAGGCCGTCCAGGCCCCGGAGCCGGTTGCCGAGGCCCCCGCGGCCCCGGTGGCCGAGCCGGAGCCCGAGGCCGTCATCGAGGCCGCACCGGTCGTCGTCGAGGCCCCGGCCGAGACCCCGGCCGAGCCCGTCGAGGCCGCGCCGGCCCGTCCGCGTCGCCGTGCCACCCGTAAGGCCACCGCTCCGGCCGGTTCCCCGGCGGGCGCGGAGGCGGCCGTACTGGTCGTCGAGGCTCCGGTCGAGACGCCGGCGGAGACCCCGGCCGAGGCCGAGGCCGTCGTCGAGGAGGCCGCCCCGGCGGCTCCCGCCAAGAAGGCGGTCCGCAAGACGGCCGCCAAGAAGGCGACCACGACCGCGGCGAAGAAGGCCCCGGCCAAGAAGGCGGCGGCCGTGAAGAAGACCGCCGCCAAGAAGACGACGACGGCGAAGACGGCCGCGAAGAAGACGGTCGCGAAGCGGGCGACGAAGAAGACCGCGGCGGCGGAGCAGCAGACGCTGCCCTCCGTCTCGGCTCCGACCGAAGCCTGATCCGCGGCTCCCGCTGCACCCGGCCCCGCCCGGCACCGCATTCGGTGCCGGGCGGGGCCTTTTTCCGCGGCGTACGCCCACGGCGCCTGTGCGCCGCCACAAGGGCCCGGCGCTTCCCCGCGCGGGGCGGGGCCGACGGCGGGCCACGGCACGACGAGGCGGGCGCACACGGCCGTCGGGCGGCCTCGAACGGGTCACCGACCGGGCGGCCACCGGGCGGCCGGCCCTGGTCCGGCGCCCGCGGGCAGCGCTGCGGACAGCCGGGCCGGCCCGCCGGGGCCCCGTTCGGGACCCCGGTTTGACCCTCCAGACCGGGCCCCGTAACCTAGGTCGCTGGCGTGTCTATGTGCACGCCAATCCACTGAGCACCTCACCTCCCGTACCGCCGCCTCGCGGCTGGGACGGGGGAGGCCGGCCTGCGGTTCGTCGCGGGGTCGGCTGGCTTCAGGGGTTCCCGAACTCGAGTGAGAGAGAGATCCGCGTGTACGCCATCGTGCGCAGCGGTGGTCGCCAGCACAAGGTTGCTGTCGGCGACATCGTTGAAGTTGACAAGATTCCCACTGCCAAGGTTGGCGACACGGTCGAGCTCTCGACCCTGCTCGTTGTCGACGGCGAAGCCGTGACCAGCGACCCGTGGGTCCTGGCCGGCATCAAGGTCCAGGCCGAGATCGTGGACCACCACAAGGGTGCCAAGATCGACATCCTTCGGTACAAGAACAAGACCGGCTACCGCCGTCGCCAGGGTCACCGCCAGCAGTACACGGCGATCAAGGTCACCGGTATCCCCGCGGCTGCGAAGTAAGAGGGACTGAGACATGGCACACAAGAAGGGCGCATCGTCCACCCGGAACGGGCGCGATTCCAACGCTCAGCGGCTCGGCGTGAAGCGCTTCGGCGGTCAGGTCGTTTCCGCTGGTGAGATCCTCGTCCGCCAGCGCGGCACCCACTTCCACCCGGGTTCGGGTGTCGGTCGTGGTGGCGACGACACGCTGTTCGCGCTGCAGGCCGGTTCGGTCGAGTTCGGCACGCACCGTGGCCGCAAGGTCGTCAACATCGTTCCGGCCGCCTGATTCAGCTCTGCTGATCTGAAGCGTTCGTAACACCCCGAGGGCGGATCTCAACTCTTCCCGGCGCCAGCCGGGAAGAGAGGTCCGCCCTCGGCGCGTTGTCACATAGACACGTTTAATGGGTAGCAAGGCCTACCCCCCGGGCTTTCCGGGATATTCCCGCTGTATCTGGAGGAACAACCATGACCACCTTCGTGGACCGCGTCGAGCTGCACGTCGCCGCGGGTAACGGGGGCCACGGCTGCGCCTCCGTTCACCGGGAGAAGTTCAAGCCGCTCGGCGGCCCCGATGGCGGCAACGGCGGCCGTGGCGGCGACGTCATCCTGGTGGTGGAGCAGTCGATCACCACCCTGCTGGAGTACCACCACAGCCCCCACCGCAAGGCCACCAACGGCGCGCCCGGCGCGGGCGACAACCGCTCCGGCAAGGACGGCCAGGACATCATCCTGCCGGTGCCGGACGGCACCGTCGTCCTCGACAAGGAGGGCAACGTCCTCGCCGACCTCGTCGGCCAGGGCACCACCTACGTGGCTGCCGAGGGCGGCCGCGGTGGTCTCGGCAACGCCGCGCTCTCCTCTGCCCGCCGCAAGGCGCCCGGCTTCGCCCTCCTCGGCGTACCCGGCACCGGCGGCGACGTCATCCTGGAGCTCAAGACCGTCGCCGACGTGGCGCTGGTCGGCTTCCCGAGCGCCGGCAAGTCCTCGCTCATCTCGGTGCTCTCGGCCGCGAAGCCGAAGATCGCCGACTACCCCTTCACCACCCTCGTCCCGAACCTGGGCGTCGTCACCGCCGGCTCGACGGTCTACACGATCGCCGACGTCCCGGGCCTCATCCCGGGCGCCAGCCAGGGCAAGGGCCTCGGCCTGGAGTTCCTGCGCCACGTCGAGCGCTGCTCGATCCTCGTGCACGTCCTGGACACCGCGACGCTGGAGTCCGACCGCGACCCGCTCGCCGACCTCGACGCCATCGAGGAGGAGCTGAAGCTCTACGGCGGCGGCCTGGAGAAGCGCCCGCGCCTCGTCGTCCTCAACAAGGTCGACATCCCCGACGGCCAGGACCTCGCCGACATCGTCCGCCCGGACCTCGAGGCCCGCGGCTACAAGGTGTTCGAGGTCTCCGCGGTCTCCCGTACGGGCCTCAAGGAGCTGTCCTACTTCCTCGCCGAGGTCATCGCGAAGTTCCGCGCCCGTACGCCGAAGCAGGAGGCGACCCGCATCGTCATCCGGCCGAAGGCCGTGGACGACTCGGGCTTCACCATCGCCTACGACGAGGCCGAGGACGTGTACCGCGTGCGCGGCGAGAAGCCGGAGCGCTGGGTCCGCCAGACCGACTTCAACATCGACGAAGCCGTCGGCTACCTCGCCGACCGCCTCAACCGCCTCGGCGTCGAGGCTGCGCTGAAGAAGGCCGGTGCCCGTGCGGGTGACGGCGTCGCCATCGGTTCCGACGAGAACGCGGTCGTCTTCGACTGGGAGCCGACCATGATGGCCGGCGCCGAGATGCTGGGCCGCCGCGGTGAGGACCACCGTCTGGAGGCTCCGCGTCCGGCGACCACCCGCCGCAAGGAGAAGGAAGCCGAGCGGGATTCCGCTCAGAAGGAGTACGACGAGTTCCGTCCCTTCTGACCGGGGCCCGTGTCCGTGGACGACGGCCGGATCTCCGGCCGTCGTCACAGGCGAGTCACAGGTTCCGTTTATCGCCCGTTGGAGTGACGCGTCTTAAGGCCACGTTTACTCTGGTGGCCTAGGATCCACGGGTGACGACCACCAATACCCCCACAGTTGCCGTCGTCGTGATCGCGTACAACGATGCCGAGCTCGTCGGTCAGGCCGTCTCCTCGGCCCTCGCCCAGGGGCCGGTTGTCGCCGAGGTCATCGCGGTCAACGATGCGTCCTCCGATGGCACCGCCCAGGTGCTGGACGAGCTGGCGGCCAGCCACCCCCGCGTGAAGGTCGTGCACCGCACGGAGAACAGCGGGGGCTGCGGCACGCCCCGCAACGACGGGATCGCGGCTGCCACCGCCCCGTACGTCATGTTCCTGGACAGCGACGACGTCCTGCCCGCCGGGGCGATCGACGCCCTGGTGCGCGCGGCCGGCGAGCACCGGTCGCCGGTCACCGTCGGCTCCTGCGTCCGCCGTGAACTGCCCGAGAGCCGCGACGTGCCCTGGGTGCCCGGCCTGTACACGCCGGGCGAGGTCATCGACCGCCCGGCGGACAGGCCGCAGCTGGTCCGCGACACCCTCTGCGTCAACAAGCTGTACGAGCGGGCCTTCCTGGACATGTACGGGATCCGCTTCCCGGACGGCCGGTTCATCTACGAGGACTTCGTGTTCACGGCCCGCGTGCTGGCGGCCCGCCCCCGCATCGCGGTGATCGGCGACCTCGTCTACGTGTGGCACGTGCGCCGCAACGCCGCCCAGGTCTCCATCTCCCTGGACCGCAAGGACGTCGGCAACTGGAGCGCCCGCGTCGAGGCCCACCGCGTGGCCTCGCGCCTCATGACCGCCTCCTCGCCCGAGCTGGGCCGTGCCTGCCAGGTCAAGTTCCTGGAGTACGACCTGCGCATGTACCTGCGCGAGCTCGGCGAGGACCCCGGCTACCAGGCCGCCTGGTGGACGCTGACCCGCGACTACGTCGCCGGGTTCGCCGACGCGGACATCGAGGCCGCCGGGGCGCACGCCCGCTGGATCGTGCGGGTGCTGCTCGCCAACGAGGCGCCGCCCGCCCCCGCCGACCTGCTGCGGCTGACCCGCTTCGCCGCCGACCCGCCCCGCCTGCTGCCCCCGTACGCGACCGGCCCCTCCGGAGCGCCGGTCTGGAGCGACACGCTGCCGGTGGAGCTGGACGGACTGGAAAAGCTGGAGACGGCCGAGCTGCCCATCACCATCGACGCCGAACCGAGCGGCTGTGCGGGCCTGCGGATCCAGGTGCACGACCTGTACGGGCGCCTCGCCGCGGCCGGCCCGCGCACCGTCCAGCTGTGCTTCCAGCCCCGGGGCGACCTGGGAGAGCTGCTGGTCGCCGAACCGGTGGAGCTCACCCCCGCGGGGGACGGCGACCGGTGGACCGCGTTGCTGCCCTTCCGGCTCACCACCCTGGCGAGGCTCGGGCGGGGCGAAGGCCGGCGGGGCCTGCAGGCGTGGGACGTGAAACTGAGCGTGGAGTGCGCCGACGGGAGCTCCGTGGTCACCTCCCCGCGCCCCCTCAGTCGCCTGCTCCACCGGCGGGTGCTGCCCAGCAGCCGGTACGGTGTGCTGTTGGCGCAGCCGTACCGCACGACCGGCGGATCGCTGGCGCTGAGGCTCGCGCCCGGTGCCTCGGGCGTCATGAGCCTGGCCCGCCACCGGTTCCACAGAGCTCGCATAATCCGCGGCTAGCGCGGGCCCCGGCCGCCCCGGCAGCCGGGACGCAAGGCCGGACGGAAAGCCGGGACGCAAAGCCGGACGGGAAGCCGGAAGAGAAGCACGAAAGAGAACTGAGGAGACAACGCATGACGTTTCTGATCACTGGTGGTGCCGGTTACATCGGGGCGCACGTCGTCCGCGCGATGCTGCTTGCGGGGGAGGAGGTCGTGGTTCTGGACGACCTCTCCACCGGCAACGCCGACCGCGTCCCGGAGGGTGTCCCGCTGGTGGTCGGTTCCGTGCTCGACCGGCAGGTCCTGGACGAGACCTTCGCCCGGCACCGCATCACCGGCGTGGTCCACCTCGCGGGCAAGAAGCAGGTCGGCGAGTCCGTCGAGAAGCCGCTGCACTACTACGAGGAGAACGTGGGCGGCCTCACCGTCCTGCTCCAGGCCGTGGCGGCCGCGGGCGTGCGCAACTTCCTCTTCTCCTCCTCCGCCTCCGTGTACGGGATGCCGGACGTGGACCTCGTCACCGAGGACACCCCGTGCCTGCCGCTGAGCCCCTACGGCGAGACGAAGCTGGCGGGCGAATGGCTGGTCCGCGGCGCGGGCAAGGCCCACGGCATCTCCACCGCGTGCCTGCGCTACTTCAACGTGGCGGGCGCCGCGACCCCCGAGCTCGCCGACACCGGCGTCTTCAACCTGGTCCCGATGATCTTCGAGCGGTTCGACAAGGGCGAGGGCGCCCGGATCTTCGGCGACGACTACGCGACCCCGGACGGCACCTGCATCCGCGACTACATCCACGTCGCCGACCTCGCCGAGGCCCACGTGGTGGCCGCCCGCAAGCTCGTCGAATGGGGTGCGCAGGGCGAGTACAAGGACCTCACCGTCAACATCGGCCGCGGCGAGGGCGTCTCCGTCCGCGAGATGGTCGAGCTGGTGAACGAGGCCACCGGGCACACCGATGCCGCCTACGCGCCCGCGGTCTCCCCGCGCCGCCCCGGCGACCCGGCGAAGGTCGTCGCCTCCGCCGACCGGATCTCCGCGGAGCTGGGCTGGAAGGCCCGCCACGACGTGCGCGAGATGATCACCTCGGCCTGGGAGGGCTGGGAGGCCCACCGCAAGGCCTGAAACAGGTAGTGCGTACGAAGCCGCCCGCCCCGGTCGATTCCGGGGCGGGCGGCTTCTTCGTACGTACTGCGCCGGACGGGTCCGGCGGCTCAGCGCGTGGGGATCAGCGCTCCAGGAAGGAGAACAGCTCTTCCCACCGGTCGGTGATCTCGACGCTGGAGAACCGCTGCACATTGTGGAAGGCGGCGTCGCCGAGCCGGTCGCGCAGCTCGCGGTCGGCCATCAGCCGGTCCAGCTGCCCGCCCAGCTCCATCGTGTTGCCGAGCCGGGCCAGCAGCCCGTCCTCGCCGTGCGTCACGATCTCCCGGACACCCGGCGCGCAGTCGAAGGCGGCCACCGGCACGCCCGCGGCCATCGCTTCCAGCAGCGTGATCGGGAACCCTTCGGCGCGCGAGGCCTGAGCGAAGACGGAGGCTCCGTTCAGCGCGCCCAGCACATCGCTGGTGCTACCCATCCACTCCACGGAGTCCTGCAGGCCGAGCCCGGCGGCGTGCGCCCGCAGGTTCGGCTCCTCCACACCGGCCCCGTAGATCCGCAGGACCCAGTCGGGGTGGTGCGGGGAGGCGTCCGCCCATGCGTCGAGCAGCAGGTCCACGCCCTTCTCGAAGGCGAGGCGGCCGACGCTCGCCACGACCTTCCCGGTGCGCGGCGCGGGGGAGTCGGGCATGAACGGCAGCGGGTTCGGCATGCTGGAGACGTTCTCCATGCCCGAACGGATCCAGAGGTCCGCGTCCTCGGGGGTCAGCACGAGCATGCGGTCGACCTCCCGGTAGTACCGGCGGACCCGCTGGCCCCGGGAGGACTTGTTGCTGGCCTCGAAGGACTCGTGGCTCATGCCGATGACCGTGCACCCCTTGGTGTCGGCCAGGGCCACCCACTCCATCGCCCAGACCTGGGTGACGATCAGCACGGCGCCGGGGCGGGCCGCGCGCAGCAGCTCGCCCAGCTGGTCCGCCTTGGCCTGCATCGTCGCCCTGCGGGCCGCCTGGCGGCGCCGTTCGGGCGCGTTGAGCCGGCCCTTGATGCCGTGCAGCGTGCGGGCCGCCGCCGGGTGGGCTTCGTAGAGCGTGGTCACCGCGTAGGGGAGGTCCGCCGGGAACTTCTGGCGGAGTTCCTCGGCGACGGGGGTGATGCCGATGACGTGGACCCGGTGTCCGCGGTCGCTGAACAGCCTGGCCATCTGGTGCGACCAGGTGGTCACGCCACCGAGCTCGTCCACGCTGTTGGAGACGAGGAAGATGTCACGGCCGCCGGCGGCCTCGCCGGGGCTCTGCGGTGCGGTGGAAGTCTGCTGGCTCACTTGCCGCTCCTGGTGAAGAACTTCTCGACGATCCGGCGGGCCGCGTCCCCGCGGTCGTACTCGCCGAACTCGGCGAGGAAACGCTGGCGCGCCTCGGCGTACTTGGCATCGGCCTCGTCGAAGGCGGCGAGGGCCTGGAGCAGTTCGTCCGCGGTGGCGACCACCGGGCCCGGGGCCTTCTCCTTGAGGTCGAAGTACGTGCCGCGGATGTCGTTCGCGTACTTCTCGTAGTCGTACGCGAAGAACAGCATCGGCCGGTCCAGGACCGCGTAGTCGAACATCACGGACGAGTAGTCGGTGATCAGCCCGTCGGCGAGCGCCAGCAGCGGCGTGATGTCGTGGTGCCGGGACACGTCGATGACCCGGCCCGCGACCGACGGCGGCAGCGTGACGCTGTTGAGGTAGTGGGTGCGCACCAGCAGCGTGTAGCGGTCGCCGAGCCGGTCGGCGAACTCCTCCACGTCGAAGGGGAACTTGAAGCCCTCCACCGTGCCGTCCGCCCGCGCCCGGAAGGTCGGCGCGTACAGCAGCACCTTCTTCTCCGGGTCGATCCCGAACTCGCCCGCCAGAGGACCGCGGACCCGCTCGCCGCTCTGCGCCTCGGCGCGGTGGGCCGCGACCAGGGCGTCGTTGCGCGGGTAGCCGGTGCGCAGCAGCACCTCGTCACGCAGCCGGAAACCCTTGGCGAGGGTGCGGGCGTCGTGCTCGGAGCGGATCAGGAAGTGGTCGAAGCGGTCGACGGCCGCCTGGAAGCGGTCCTGGCCGGGACGGTCCTGCGCCTTGGTGCGGGGCTCGTGGAAGCCCATCCGCTTGAGCGCCGAGCCGTGCCAGGTCTGGATGTACGTGGTCCCCGGGCGCTTGGTCAGCGCCAGCGGGAAGCCCTGGTTGTCGACCCAGTACTCGGCCTGCGCCAGCGCCCGCAGGTAGGCCCAGCTCCAGCGCCGCACCAGGGTGGCCTCCTTGGGGAAGCCGGTGGGCTTGCCGCCCGCGTACGACCAGATCGCCTCGAACTGCGCGCCGGAGCGCACCAGCTCGTCGTAGATCGCCTTCGGGCTGTCGCTGTACTGCTTGCCCATGTGGCTCTCGAAGACGATCGTGCCCTTCTTGATGGGCAGCTTCGAGAAGACCTCGTGGTAGACCTTCACCTTCTGCTCGCCCGAGCCGAAGTTGCGGCGGGCCCGCAGGGCCTTGCGCAGGCTCCGCTTGACCACGCCGGCGGCCTTGCCGTGCATCGCGCCGTCGATCAGCGTCTGGGTGCGCACGGCGGCGGCGCCCTCGGCGGTCAGGACGTAGGAGAGGTTGCCCTTCTTGGTCATCTCCGGCTCGAAGCGGTCGGAGACCAGCCGGGTCAGCCGCGGGCGCACGCGCAGCCGGGCGGCGTTCTCCAGGTCGACCCCGCCGACGGAGACGCGGGTGGTGAGCCGGTCGGAGCCGGCCGTCAGCTTCAGGCGTACGTCCCAGACGGCGTCGATGATGCCGAGCGGGCGGACCGTGCTGCCGATGTCGGCCGTGGCCTTCCACTCGATCGTGTCGCCGGCGTGGCGAACGGTTGCCACCGGGAAGCTGAAGGAGCGGACGCCGATCTGCCGGCGGGCCCGGAACTCCAGCGAGGCCTTCAGCGCCACGTCCGGGCGGATCCGGCCCAGCGGGTTCACCACGGCACCCGAGAGGGTGACCGTGCCGCGGCCGTCGTCCTCGTACCCGGTGAGGCGGTTGCCCAGGGTGAGGGAGGCGAGCGGTGCGCCGGCGTAGGGCTGGTTGGTGACGTCCAGTATCCGCCGCGCCGTGTCCGCGTCGGGGCCGTCGATGTGCTGCTCGCACCAGTAGACGCGCCCGTAGCGCTCGGCGAGCGGTGAGGTGAGCCGGCCCTGGTTGGTCATGGCGTCGGCGGCGGGCAGGAGGTTGTCCCAGTCCTCCTTGCCGAGCAGGTAGGCGCAGATGGCCTGGAGGTTGCTGACGCTGTCGTACGCGGCCGGGTCGATGCCGGCCAGGTAGCCGTTGGCGAGCCGGGCGAACTCCTGGCGGTAGGCGTCACCGAGCAGGGGCAGGTCCCGCAGGTGGAGCACCAGGTCGTGCTTGAGGAACTTGATGTCCTTCGCGGACTTGATCTCCGCGTGGCCCTTGGCCGCCAGTAGTTCGTCGACGCGGCGGTGGATCTCCATCCGGTGGACGAAGTTCTCGATCTCGTGGCGCCGGTTGCTGATCGACTTCGCCGAGGCCTTCTCGATCACGTTCCAGTAGTAAACGTGGTTCGGGATGAGCGTGATGCGGCTGGCGGCGACGTAGGCCTGCGCGGAGAAGAGCAGGTCCTCGTAGTGGATGCCGACCGGGAATTCCAGGCCCTGCTCCAGCAAGAACGCGCGCCGATAGCACTTGTTCGTGGAGAGGGTGTCGTAAACCAGCAGGTCGGGGTACTCGGTGATCGACTCCAGCGTGCGAGTGCGCGCGTAGATCCACGGGTACCACTCGGTGGTCTTCCCCGAACGGCTGTCGAGGTGGACCCGGACGCACATGCCCGAGACCAGGTCGGACCCGGTCCGCTCGGCGGCGTCCAGCATGTTGCGGCAGGCATTGCGTTCCAGAACGTCATCGCTGTCCAGGAACATGACGTAGGTACCGGTGGCCTGCTGGATGCCGTAGTTGCGCGGGGCGCCGCAGCCCCCGCTGTTTTCCGGCAGCTGGAAGGCGCGCACCCTCCCCGGATGCGCGGCTTCGAGCTGTTGGGCGACCGCGTAGGACCCGTCCTTGCTGCAGTCGTCGACGATCACGACTTCGACCCCGTGCAGGGTCTGGTCCAAAACCGACTGAACTGCTGCCGGGAGACGCTCTGCGTCGTTGTAGACGATGACGACCACGGAGACGTCAGGCACGTGCACCTCGATCCCTCTGTTTCATTGCGCTTATCCCGTTAAAGCTACCGTGTGCCGCCCTCAGCCCCCGCAGCGCTCCCACTGGCGTGCATACTTCTATGAGAGGTGAGTGGCAGGTCCGGTCGCCGTAATCCACCCGTTCGGACCGCAGGAAGTGTTCATGAAGCTGTCTGTAGTAGTCCCTTGCTACAACGAGGAAGCTGTCATCGACAGCTTCGACACGGAGATCCGCAAGGTTCTGGATGCTCTGCCCGTCGAGTACGAGGTCTGCTACGTCGACGACGGCAGCCGCGACGGGACCCTCGAGAAGCTCCGCAAGATCGCGGCGCAGCACACGGACCAGACTCGCTACGTCTCCTTCAGCCGGAACTTCGGCAAGGAGGCCGGCATGCTCGCGGGCCTGCGCGAGGCGACCGGCGACGCCGTGGTCATCATGGACGCGGACCTCCAGCACCCGCCGGAGCTCATCGCCACCATGCTCGACTACTACCGGCAGGGCCACGACCAGATCATCGCCCGCCGCACCCGCGAAGGCGACAAGAAGCTCCGCTCGGCGCTCAGCCGCCTCTACTACCGGGGCGTCAACCGCTGGGTCGACGTGGAGCTCACCGACGGCGTCGGCGACTTCCGGCTGCTGTCCCGCCCGGCCGTGGACGCGCTGCTGTCGCTGCCCGAGTACAACCGCTTCTCCAAGGGCCTGTTCTCCTGGATCGGCTTCGACACGGTCCACTTCGACTACCGCAACGCGCAGCGCGAGGCCGGCGAGACGAAGTGGAAGTTCGGCGCCCTGCTGAACTACGGCATGGACGGGCTCATCTCGTTCAACAACAGGCCGCTGCGCATCGGCATCTGGGTGGGCGCGACCCTGGTGGGCCTGACGGGTCTCTACGCCCTGTGGATCACCATCATGGCGATGACCCACGGGGTGGAATCCCCGGGATACGTCACCACCGTCGGCCTGATCGCAGGCCTGGGCGGCATTCAGATGATCATGCTGGGCCTGATCGGCGAGTACATCGGCCGCATCTACTACGAGACCAAGCGCCGGCCGCACTTCCTGGTGAAGGAGTCGCACGGCACCGACCGGACGGGCGCCCCCACGGACATCCGGGACGCGGCTCTGCCGCAGGCCGAGGCCGTGATCGCCGAGCGAAGCAACTGATGTCGCGCACGACGGACGGGCAGTCGGGCACCGACCGGAAGACCCAGCTCGGCCAGATCGTCCGGTTCGGTCTGGTCGGCGCGGTCAACACCGGAACCTTCTACGTCCTCTACCTGCTCCTGCACCCGTGGATGCCGTACTTCGCCGCCTACTCCCTCGCCTTCGTGCTGGCGATGGTCGGCTCGTTCTTCATGAACACCTACTTCACCTACCGGACCCGGCCGACCTGGAAGAAGTTCCTCCTCTTCCCGCTGACCAACGTCACGAACTTCGTGGTCCAGTCCGCCGGCCTGTACGCCCTGGTGAGCTGGGCGGGCATGAACACCAAGATCGCACCGCTGGTCGCGGCCGTCGTGGCGATCCCCTTCACCTTCGTCATCTCCCGCAAGATCCTCATTCCGGGGACGGCCGGACCGGCCGGAGAACCGGAGCAGGCCCACACCGCGTCCACGGTCTGAAACCGGAGGGCGCCGCCGCCCGGCCACCCCGTAGATTGAGCGGGCAGGTTCGCAGGTTCCTGTTCGTACGTGCTGTTCGTACGTGCTGTGCGTTCGGCGAGGGTCAAGGGTCAGGGGACAGAAGTGTCAGCGGCTAGGCAGGGTGTGCTCGACGCGCGCAGGATCGTGGTCAAGGTCGGCTCCTCCTCCCTGACCACGGCGGCCGGCGGACTCGACGCCGACCGGGTGGACGCGCTGGTCGACGTACTGGCCAAGGCGCGCAGCGGCGGCGAGAAGGAGATCGTGCTGGTCTCCAGCGGAGCCATCGCCGCCGGACTCTCCCCGCTCGGCCTGCGCCGCCGCCCCACCGACCTGGCCCGCCAGCAGGCCGCCGCGAGCGTCGGCCAGGGCCTGCTCGTCGCCCGCTACACGGCCTCCTTCGCCCGGTACGGCGTACGCGTCGGCCAGGTGCTCCTGACCACCGACGACACGAGCCGGCGCGCGCACTACCGCAACGCCTACCGGACCCTGGACCAGCTCCTGGCCATGGGGGCGCTGCCCGTCGTCAACGAGAACGACACCGTCGCCACCGACGAGATCCGCTTCGGCGACAACGACCGGCTCGCGGCCCTCGTGGCCCACCTGGTCCGCGCCGACCTCCTCGTCCTGCTCTCGGACGTGGACGGGCTCTACGACGGGGACCCGTCCCAGCCCGGCACCACCCGCATCGACGAGGTGCGCGGCCCCGAGGACATCGCCCACGTCACCATCGGCAGCGTCGGCAAGGCGGGCGTCGGCACCGGCGGCATGGCCACCAAGATCGAGGCGGCACGCATCGCCGCCGCGGCCGGCATCCCGGTCGTCCTGACCTCGGCCAGCCAGGCCGCGGACGCCCTGGCCGGGCGGGCGACCGGCACCCACTTCCACTCCACCGGACGCCGCTCGACGGACCGGCTGCTCTGGCTCCAGCACGCCTCGACCCCGCAGGGGCACCTCGTACTGGACGACGGCGCCGTCCGCGCGGTGACCGAACGCGGCAGCTCGCTGCTGCCCGCCGGCATCGCCTCGGTCGAGGGCGACTTCGTCGCCGGGGACCCCGTGGAACTGCGCGCGGCCGACGGCCGGGCGGTGGCGCGCGGCCTCGTCAACTTCGACGCCAAGGAGCTTCCGCAGCTCCTCGGCCGCTCCACTCGCGAGCTCGCGCGGGAACTCGGACCCGAGTACGAGCGGGAGGTCGTCCACCGCGACGATCTGGTCCTGCTGCAGGGCTGAGGTTCGGTAAAACCGCCGCGCGGCGAGCCGAGGACTGGTCAACTGTGAGAGGCGGACAGGCGTAGCGCAGACAAGGAGGCGGCTGGTGAGACGAGCGCTGACCAGCGTCGGCACCGGGGACGGTGACGTCGGTGGGACCGGGGAGGACCGGGACGCCTCCCGTCTCTGGCACATCACCCTGAGCGTCTCCGGGAAGCCCGCGCCGCTGTCCGACGTACGCCGTGGGCTGGAGCAGCTCGCCCATGACCACCCCTTCCTGCTGACCAGCCGCTACGCCGACGACCACGCGGAAATCCGCTACTGGGAGGAAGCCCGCGACCTCCACGACGCGGCGGCCGTCGCGCTGCGGCTCTGGGGGGAACACCGGTCCTCGGCGAACCTCCCGCCCTGGGAGATCGTCGGCCTCGAAGTCATCGACCGCGCCACCTACCACCAGCGCGTCGCCGAAGGCTACGGTCCACCCCCGGCCCACCCCATGGGCGTGCACCCCTATTGACGCTGGTCGAGGTGTTTGCCACTGCCGTCCCGGCGCCCCGGCAACAGGCGGCTGTGGCAAGCACCCCGCCCGCGTCAAAAAGGGTGCGTCTCGCGGGGTGGAACCCCATCGGCCCAGGGGTGGACGGGGATTACCCTGGCGGCATGACCTCGCTCGATGCCACGACCTCGCCCGTGATCGCCACCGCGCAAGCCGCCCGGACCGCCGCCGCGGCCATCGCCCCCCTCCCGCGGTCCGCGAAGGACAGGGCCCTGCTGGCCATCGCCGACGCGCTGGAGGCCCGTACGGCCGAGATCGTCGAGGCCAACGCCGTCGACACGGCGAAGGCGGCCGCAGCCGGGACCAGTGAGACCGTCATCGACCGTCTCACCCTCACCCCCGACCGCATCGCGGCCATCGCCTCCGACGTCCGTGACGTCGCGGCCCTGCCCGACCCCGTCGGCGAGGTCGTCCGCGGCTCCACGCTCCCCAACGGGATCGACCTCCGCCAGATCCGCGTCCCGCTCGGCGTCGTCGGCATCATCTACGAGGCCCGCCCCAACGTCACCGTCGACGCCGCCGCCCTCTGCCTGAAGTCCGGCAACGCCGTCCTCCTGCGCGGCTCCTCCTCGGCCTACGCCTCCAACACCGCCCTCGTGGCCATCCTGCGCGACGCCGTCGTATCGGCCGGTCTCCCCGCCGACGCCATCCAGCTCGTACCGGGCGAGTCCCGCGACTCCGTCCGCGAGCTGATGCGCGCCCGCGGCCTCGTCGACGTCCTCATCCCGCGCGGCGGCGCCTCGCTCATCAAGACCGTCGTCGAGGAGTCCATCGTCCCGGTCATCGAGACCGGTACCGGCAACTGCCACGTCTACGTGGACGACCAGGCCGACCTGGCCATGGCCGTGGACATCCTCGTCAACTCCAAGGCCCAGCGGCCCTCCGTCTGCAACTCCGCGGAGACCCTGCTCGTCCACCGGGACATCGCCGACGCCTTCCTGCCGCTCGCCCTGGACGCCCTCGCCGACGCCGGCGTGACCGTCCACGGCGACGAGCGGGTGCTCGCGTACGCGGAGGACTCCAAGGTCACCGCCCTCGCGGCCACCGACGAGGACTGGGCCGCCGAGTACCTCTCGTACGACATCGCCGCCGGTGTCGTGGACTCCCTCGACGAGGCCGTCGCCCACATCCGCCGGTGGACCTCCGGCCACACCGAGGCGATCGTCACCACCTCGCAGGCCGCCGCGCGCCTCTTCACCCAGCTGGTCGACTCGACCACGGTTGCCGTGAATGCCTCCACCCGGTTCACGGACGGTGGCCAGTTCGGCTTCGGCGCGGAGATCGGCATCTCCACGCAGAAGCTGCACGCCCGGGGCCCGATGGGGCTTCCCGAGCTCACCTCGACCAAGTACATCGTCACCGGCGACGGTCACGTACGGTAGTCGCCGCCTGAACGCGGTGTGGCCGGATTTCGGCGTACGCCCTGCCCAAAGGTGCCCCTCAGGTCTACGCTGGTCTCGTGCCGGACGACGTGGGGGGCAAACCGTTCCCGGACGACGGGACCCCCGAAGAAAATGCAGACGACCGCGGAGGCGCGGACAAGGACTTCGCCTCCGTGGTGTTCGACGAGGACTTCGTCCGGAACGCCGAGATCCGTGAACCGAGCGCCGCAGAGCGCCAGCGGGCCGGCGATCGGGCGCGCGCCGAGGCGGCCGAGGCCGCCCGCGCCGCCTTCGCCGGCGGCTGGACGGGCGACGAGGACTACGACGCGTACGCCTACGGCGGCGCCGACGGCTACCACTCCGAGGACTCCGGCTGGGAGCACAGCCACGGAGCCGGCTCCGCGGAGGGCCCGTACGGGGCCTACGGCGGCAGTCTGCGCCCCTACCGCGGCCGCTCGCCGTGGCTCCGCCCGGTCGCCTGGGTGCTCGCCTTCGTGATGGGCCTCGGCATGATCGCGCTCGCTTTCAGCGCCGTGTACCGCAGCGCGGCGAGCGACGCGGAGCAGGCTCCGGCCCCCGCCAGCACCCCGATGGGCGAAGTCACCGGCGCCGGAGCGTTTATGGACCGCGTCAGCCGCCAACCCTGAAGGTACGACCCCGCTCCCCATCGCCGGAGCCGGGGGCTTCTCTGGAGCGGGGACAGCGGGGAGAAGCGATGGCCAAGCCAGGAGATCCGCCGAACGGCACCCCCGAGGGTGCCGGCGGGGCCGACGACGAGTTCCGGTCCGACGAGTACCGGTCGGTGGTGTTCGACGAGGACTTCGTCCGGGCTGCCCGGCTCCAGGAGTTCTCCGCACAGGAGCGCATGGGCGAGCACGCCCGCGCCGTACGGAGCCGGTCGATCTGGTCGAGCGGCGGGGGCCATCCGGGATCCCGCAGCGGCTCCGGCGGCGGAGCGGCCCGGCAGGGCCGGATCATCGTGCTGTGCATCGCCCTGGCGCTCGCCGGCGCCGTCTACATGGGCATGCGCAATCCCTACGTGCCGCCCGCCGGGGACCCGGCCGAGGCGATGAGCAGCACCGTCGTCCCGCTCGCGCCCACCGAGGCCGTGCCGGGCGGCCGGCCCGCGGACCTGTACGCGCAGAGTCCGGCGGCCCAGTACCGCGTCGGGGCGGCCGGGATCACCTTCCCCGGCGTGCGCCGCACCCGCCACTTCAGCGAGGAGCAGGTCCAAACCGCGCTGACCGTCGCCAAGGACTACCTGGTGCAGTCCTCGCTGGACCCCGACGTCCTGTCCGGCGAGGCCTCCCGGCCGGTGCGCGTGCTGCTCGACCCCGACCAGGTGACGCAGTTCGACCAGAGCATGCTCGCGCCGTCCGGCAACGGGCGGCACGCCGTCACCGGCTGGCTGGTCCGCTTCGACCCGGCGACCGCCGTGGTGGCCGACACCCGGGTCCGCGTCAGCGGGGTACTCGCCTTCGCGGAGACCGCCCCGAACGCACTGGAAGTGACCTCCGACCACACCTTCGTCTACGCCGTGCGTCCGGCCACCGGCCATCCGGCCGCGGTGGACGGGGCCTCGCTCTTCACCGTCCGCCGGGAGCTGCGGCTGCGCTTCGACCGCGACGACCTCACGGCACGGCGGGCGGAGCTCGTCTCGGCCTACGTGATGGCCGGCCCGCAGGCCTGCTCCGCCGACCCGGCCGCAGGCTTCCGCCCACTGACGGCCGGCGCCGGGCCGACCACCACCGGCCCGGCGGCGACCGACCCGTACGCCAGTGGCAGTCCGCGCCGCACGGCCGGGCTGTGCGGGGTGCTCGCGCCGACGGCCACGCCGGAGCCGCCGGGGACGCTGCGGGCCCCGGCGTCCCCGTCCGCCCCGGGGTAGCGTCAGCCCTGCTCCGTAGCCCCGCCCTTGCCGGTGTCCGTGTCCTTGCCCTTGTTCTCGGCGCTGCCGCTGCTGCCCGAGGAGCCGCCCGCACCCGCGGCACCCATGCCCGAGAACTTCTCCCGCAGCTTGCCGCCCAGGTCCGCCGTGCCGCCGGCGATGTCGCCGACCAGCTTCAGCAGCGGGTCCTTGCTCGTGCGCACCGTGTCGGCGTAGTGCGCGGCGGACTGCCGGAAGGAGTCGGTCACCGAGGTGTCCTTGTCCTCCTCGCGCCGCGGGTAGTGGCCGTCCATGATCCGCTGGTGGTCCCGGTTCTGCGACCACTTCTTCAGCTCGGCCGCCCGCACCGTGGTGAAGGGGTGCGTCCGGGGCAGCACGTTGAGGATCTTCAGGACGGAGTCGCGCAGGTCGCCGCTCTCCTCGTACTCCTCGGCCTGGGCGAGGAACGCGTCGACATTCATCTCGTGGAGGTGGTTGCCGCCCGCGAGCTTCATCAGCCCGCGCATCGAGGCGTGCACGTCCTGTCCCACCAGCAGCCCGGCCCGGTCCGCGGACAGCTCCGACTTGCGGAACCACTCGCGCAGCGCCGTCACGAGCGCCATGATCGCCACATTGCCCAGCGGGATCCACGCGACCTTGAGCGCCAGGGTCGTCAGGAACAGCAGGATCGTGCGGTACACGGCGTGCCCCGACAGCGCGTGGCCCACCTCGTGGCCCACCACCGCCCGCATCTCCTCCTCGTCGAGCAGCTCGACGAGGGCCGTGGTGACCACGATGATCGGCTCGTCCAGCCCGATGCACATGGCATTGGGCTTGGGGTCCTGCTGGACGTACATCTGCGGGACCTTCTCCAGGTCCAGGATGTAACAGGCGTCCAGGAGCATCGCGTGCAGGTGCGGGAACTGCGTCTCGCCCACCCGGACGGAGTCCGAGAGGAAGAGCAGTCTCAGACTGCGCTCGGGCAGCAGCCCGCTCAGCGTTTTGAAGACCGTGTCGAAGCCGGTCAGCTTGCGCAGGGCCACGAGCGCGGACCGGTCCGCCGGATGCTCGTACGCCCGTGAGGAAATACCGGGGAACCTCTTTCGGTCCCGCGCCGGTGCCTTCTCGAATCCCGTCCCCGTCATAGCGCCCTCCCCGTTGATGTGTGCGGCTGGCCGCCCGTCTATCCTCTCCAACGCCTGAGTCGGCGTGAGCGTGCCCCAGGCCCCCGCATACGATGTGAGCGAAATCTCCGCCCGCTCCCCGACTCGATAGGTACCTGCCTGATGAGCCTCGCCTCCACCGCCCACAACCTGGTCGTTCTCGCCTCCGAGGGAGCCGAGAAGCACGGCGGCAACCACGACAGCCTGAGCCCGTACCTGACCGGTGGCGCGGCCTTCGGCATCCTCCTGCTGATGCTGTGGGTCACCACGCGCCTGAACCGGGACCGCTGAACCCCCCAAGGCCCGGTCCGCCGAGTACGCGCCCGTAGGCGGGTCCCTGCCGCGCCACCGGGCCAGTAGGCTCTGCGCTCATGGGAGAGCAGGAAATGCCTACCGGCCCGGTGAAGCGCAGGCTCGGGGTGATGGGCGGGACATTCGATCCGATCCACCACGGACACCTGGTGGCCGCCAGTGAGGTGGCCGCGCTGTTCCACCTCGACGAGGTGATGTTCGTACCGACCGGCGAGCCGTGGCAGAAGTCGCAGCGGGCCGTGTCGTCCGCCGAGGACCGGTACCTGATGACGGTCATCGCGACCGCCTCGAACCCGCAGTTCTCGGTGAGCCGCATCGACATCGACCGCGGCGGGCCGACTTACACGATCGACACCCTGAGGGACCTGAGCGCCCTCAACGACGACGCCGACCTCTTCTTCATCACCGGCGCCGACGCCCTTGCACAGATCCTGACCTGGCGGAACGCCGAGGAGCTCTTCGCCCTCGCGCACTTCATCGGTGTCACCCGGCCGGGACACGTGCTCACCGACGACGGCCTGCCCGAGGGCGGCGTCTCCCTCGTCGAGGTTCCGGCGCTGGCCATTTCGTCCACGGACTGCCGTGCCCGCGTGGCCAAGGGGGATCCTGTCTGGTACCTCGTGCCCGACGGCGTGGTCCGCTACATCGACAAGCGTGAGCTGTACCGGGGAGCCTGAGCTTCCGGAGAGAGGGGCCCGCGGTGAATGACCGACACGAGCCGTACGACCCGTATGCCGGCCAGGAGCAGCAGCTCGTCGGCTACGACGCGTACGGGCGGCCGCTGTACGGCCAGGCGCCCGCGCAGCCCGCCCCCGAGCCCCCCTACGAGCAGCAACAGCAGCAGCAGTACGAGCAGGGCTACGGCTACGACTACCAGGGGTACGGCGGACAGCAGCAGCCGCCGCAGCAGCCGCCGCAGTACTACCCGCAGCAGCCCCAGCAGCAGTACCCGCAGGCCACACAGGCCCCGCAGTACGGGTACGACACCCAGTCCGTGCCGCAGTACGACACCCAGGCCACCCAGCAGTGGATCCCGCAGCAGGCCGCCCCCGAGGCCCCGGCGCAGGCGCCCCTGCGGGCCACCGCGCCCGAGCCGGAGTTCCGTCCCGCGCCGCAGGTCCCGGAGCCCCGCCGGGCCGACGGGCCGGGGCAGGGGTCCTCGTACCAGACCGAGCAGTTCGCCTTCATCGACCAGCCGGACGAGGACTCCGAGGACGTCATCGACTGGCTCGCCTTCACCGAGAGCCGGACCGAGCGCCGCGAGGAGGCCCGCCGGCGCGGCCGCAACCGGGTGGTGGCGCTGATCGTCGTCCTGGCGCTCTTCGTCGTCGCGGGCCTCGGCTACCTCTGGTACGCGGACAAGCTGCCCTTCCTGGAGGCCCCCGGCAAGGCGTCGGACGGCGCGTCGGCCACCGGCCCGCAGAAGCGCGACATGATCGTCGTGCACGTGCACAACACCAAGAAGGGCGGCACCTCCACGGCGCTGCTCGTCGACAACGTGACCACCAAGCAGGGCGCCACCGTCCTGGTGCCGAACACGCTGAACGTCTCCAAGGACGACGGCACCACGTCCCAGCTGGGCAAGGCCGTCGCGGACGGCGGCCTGGGCGTACGGGAATCCCTCGACTCGGTCTTCGGCACCCGCATCGGCGGCACCTGGCGGCTTGACACCCCCTTCCTGGAAAACTTCGTGGAGCTGGTCGGCGGCATCGAGGTCGACACCGACGTGGCCGTCCCGGCGGACGACGCGGCGAAGGTGCCCGCCGTCGGCCAGGGACCGAAGCAGAGCCTCAGCGGTGCGATGGCGGTCGCCTACGCCACGTACCGCGCGCAGGGCGAGCCGGAGGCCAAGCAGCTCGACCGGCTCGGCAAGGTCCTGCTGGGCCTGCTGCGCAAGGTGCCCGGCGATCCGAAGTCGGCGGCGATGACCGTGGAGACCACCGGGCAGATCCTGGACCCCGCGCTGAACGCGCAGACGCTCGGCGCGCTGCTGGCCAAGCTCGGCGAGCACGCCAAGGTGGGCAAGTACCGCACCGACGTGCTCGGGGTGAAGCCCGACGGCGGCCTCACGGACGACGCCAACAAGAAGGTGGTCAAGGAGATCCTCGGCGGCACCGTCACGGAGGCCCAGCCCGGGGCCCTGCCGCGGGTCGGCCTGAAGGACGCCACCGGCGACGACAAGACGGGCACGGCGGCGAAGGCGGCCCTGCTCAACGGCGGCTACACCTTCGTGGACGGCGGCAAGGCCGACAAGACCGCGGCCGCGTCGCAGATCACGTACCAGGACGACGCGCAACGGGAGAAGGCGATCGAGGTCGCCAAGACGCTGGGCCTGCCCGAAACGGCCGTGAAGAAGGCCGAGAACGCGGTGAACGCGGACGTCGTGGTGACGCTGGGCAAGGATTACAAACCGTCCTGACCCCTCGGGAGGCCTACTGCGGCCTGCTCCGGCGGCACCCGTCGGGTGCGGCTCCGCCCGCGCGGCACGCTGCGCGCGGGCGGTGTCGGCGGTACATGAGACCCTTGTAAGGATCTGCCCGCCAACCCGAAAGCATGGCCAGTGACCGCCACGGACCGCTCCATCGAGCTCATCACCGCCGCCGCCCAGGCCGCGGCCGACCGGCTCGCGCACGACATCATCGCGTACGACGTCAGCGACGTGCTGTCGATCACCGATGCCTTCCTGCTCGCTTCGGCGCCCAACGACCGCCAGGTCAAGTCGATCGTCGACGAGATCGAGGAGAAGCTCCTGAAGGAGCTGGGCGCCAAGCCGGTGCGCCGCGAAGGCGACCGCGACGCCCGCTGGATCCTGCTCGACTACATCGACATCGTCGTCCACGTGCAGCACAGCGAGGAGCGCGTCTTCTACGCGCTGGAGCGCCTGTGGAAGGACTGCCCCGAGATCGACCTCCCCGAGGACGCCAAGCTCACCAAGGGCAAGGCCGAGGAGCACGCCGCGCTGCGCGCCGCGCAGGGCGACGACGAACTGGACGGTGATCTGTTCTGAGCGCGACCCACGACGGCACCACCGGTGCCGGTACGACCAGCGGGAACGGCCGGACCAGCCGCAAGATCGTCCTGTGGCGGCACGGCCAGACCTCGTGGAACCTGGAGCGCCGCTTCCAGGGCTCCACGGACATCGAGCTGACCGAGGCCGGTGTGGCGCAGGCGCGCCGTGCCGCCCGGCTGCTCGCCTCGCTGAAGCCCGACGCCATCGTCGCCTCGGACCTGATGCGCGCCGCCGCCACGGCTGCCGAGCTGGCGGCCGTCACGGGTCTGGCAGTGACGCACGACGAGGCGCTGCGCGAGACGTACGCCGGCGAATGGCAGGGCCTCACGCACGACGAGATCCTGAAGAAGTACGGCGACCAGTACGCGGCGTGGAAGCGCGGCGAGGCGGTCCGCCGCGGCGGCGGCGAGCTGGAGACCGAGGTCGCCGACCGGGCCGCGCCGGTGGTGCTGGAACACGCCGACCGGCTGCCCCCCGGCGGCACGCTCGTGGTGGTCAGCCACGGCGGCACCATCCGTACGACGATCGGCCGCCTGCTGGGCCTGGACTCGTACCACTGGGAGGGTCTGGGCGGGCTCTCCAACTGCTGCTGGTCCGTCCTGGGCGAGGGCGCGCGAGGCTGGCGGCTGATGGAACACAACGCCGGCACGCTGCCCGAACCGGTGCTCGGCGACGACGACTGAGCCCACCTCGGAGCGGCTCCCACCCGGATTTCACTTTCCGGCTGGTCACAGGCTAGAGTTCTTCTTGTTCGCAGCGCAGAACACCGGAAACGGGGGGAGCGTCGCGGAGAGCGGGGCTATAGCTCAGTTGGTAGAGCGCCTGCATGGCATGCAGGAGGTCTGGAGTTCAATTCTCCATAGCTCCACAATCAAGATCCCGTCCCCAACAGGGGGCGGGATCTTTGCTTTTGTCCACAGCTGCCCGAGCGAGCACCGGCATGGCAGAATCGGACGGCCGGAGGGGGACGACGACGGCCCGACGCGGGAGGGAGTCGCTGACGGATGGGTGCACACCGGCGGCGGTGCGACTGGTGCAACAACGGCACGCCGATCGTGCGGGACATGGAGCCGGTCAACCCCGACTACCAGTACTGGTGCGAGGAATGTGCGCGGGCGCTGATCATAAAAGGCGACCCGATCGAGACGTACCGAGAGCTGGAGGGCGAGCCGATCTACGGGCGGCTGCTCGACGAGCACTGCACGCTGAAGCGGTTCTACCAGTTCGCGCGGGCGTGACGCGGGGACGCGCAACGGCGTGAGCCGGTGACGCGGGACGGCATGACGTAGGGGCACGGAACGGCATGGCGTAGGTATGCGCAACGAGCCGGGGCATGTGACGAATCGCCATGAAACGGACATGGCCCGGAGCTCGCGGAAACCGATTTTTGGACCAGGGCCATCACCGTGTAATGTTTGGGATGTCGCCAAGGGGGACCGGAAACGGGCCACGAAGCGGCAGGCAAGACAAGGGGCTATAGCTCAGTTGGTAGAGCGCCTGCATGGCATGCAGGAGGTCTGGAGTTCAATTCTCCATAGCTCCACAGTGAAGAAGCGGGCCACCGGAAACGGTGGCCCGCTTCTCGTTGTGCGTGCACCGTTTGTGTGCCCACTGGTTGGGCGTCCACTGGTTGGACGTCCACCGGTCGTGCGTCCACCGGCCGGAAGGGTCGAGCGCCCCTCGGGGCCGCTGCGGTACCCTGACGCCATGCGTGCCGTACGCCTTCTGCTTACCGAGCCGCGCTGAACAGTTCCGACCCCACGAAGCGGTCGGCCCCGGCGCGGCGCCCCCTCCTGTGCGAGGGGTTTTTTCGTTTGGGCAGCAGAACCGGCAGAGACGATCGATGGAGCTTCAGGAATCATGAGCGAGACGAACACCCCGGCCCCCGAGGCGGCCGAGGCGCACCGTTACACGGCTGCCATGGCCGCCGACATCGAGGCACGCTGGCAGGACGTATGGGACGCGCAGGGCACCTACGAGGCTCCCAACCCGACCGGTGACCTGGCCGGCGACGCGGCGGTGGTGGCGCGCCCGAAGAAGTTCATCATGGACATGTTCCCGTACCCCTCGGGTGCGGGGCTGCACGTCGGCCACCCGCTCGGGTACATCGCCACCGACGTCTTCGCCCGCCACCAGCGGATGACCGGCCACAACGTCCTGCACACCCTGGGCTTCGACGCCTTCGGCCTGCCGGCCGAGCAGTACGCCGTGCAGACCGGTACGCACCCGCGCGTGTCGACCGAGGCGAACATCGAGAACATGAAGGTCCAGCTGCGCCGGCTGGGTCTGGGCCACGACAAGCGCCGGTCGTTCGCGACGATCGACCCGGACTACTACAAGTGGACCCAGTGGATCTTCCTGCAGATCTACAACTCCTGGTACGACGCGGACGCCGCGAAGGCCCGGCCCATCGCCGAGCTGGTCGCCTCCTTCGAGGACGGCTCCCGTGAGCTGCCCGGCGGAGCCTCCTGGGCCGCGCTGAGCGCGGGCGAGCGCGCCGACGTACTGAACGAGTACCGGCTGGCGTACTCCTCGGACGCGCCCGTCAACTGGTGCCCCGGTCTGGGCACCGTACTGGCCAACGAGGAAGTCACCGCCGACGGCCGGTCCGAGCGCGGCAACTTCCCCGTCTTCAAGTCCAAGCTGAGCCAGTGGAACATGCGGATCACGGCCTACGCCGACCGCCTGATCGACGACCTGGACGCGCTGGACTGGCCCGAGGCCATCAAGCTGCAGCAGCGCAACTGGATCGGCCGCAGCGAGGGCGCCCGCGTGGACTTCGCGGTCGGCGACGGCGACGCCATCACCGTCTTCACCACCCGCCCCGACACGCTGTTCGGCGCCACCTACATGGTGCTGGCCCCCGAGCACGAGCTGGTCGAGAAGATCGTCCCGGCCGCATGGCCCGAGGGCACCCACCAGCTGTGGACCGGCGGCAACGCGACCCCGGCCGAGGCCGTGGACTCGTACCGCAAGCAGGCCGCCGCGAAGTCGGACGTCGAGCGGCAGGCCGAGGCCAAGGACAAGACCGGCGTCTTCACCGGCGCGTACGCGACCAACCCGGTCAGCGGCGACCAGGTGCCCGTCTTCATCGCGGACTACGTGCTGATGGGCTACGGCACCGGCGCGATCATGGCCGTCCCGGCGCACGACAGCCGCGACTTCGAGTTCGCGCGCGCCTTCGAGCTGCCGATGCGCTGCGTCGTCCAGCCCACGGACGACCGCGACGCCGACCCGCTGGAGTGGGAGGGCGCGTTCTCCTCGTACGACGGCACGATCGTCAACTCGACGGGCGAGGGCGTCTCGCTGGACGGTCTGGGCGTGGTCGAGGCCAAGGCCGCGATCACCGAGTGGCTGACCGGGCGCGGCATCGGCGAGGGCACCGTCAACTTCCGGCTGCGCGACTGGCTGTTCAGCCGCCAGCGCTACTGGGGCGAGCCCTTCCCGATCGTCTACGACGAGGACGGCGTCGCCTACCCGCTGCCCGAGTCGATGCTGCCGCTGGAGCTGCCGGAGGTCGAGGACTACTCGCCGCGCACCTTCGCGCCCGACGACGCGGCCTCCCAGCCGGAGACCCCGCTGTCGCGCAACCAGGCGTGGGTCAACGTCGAGCTGGACCTGGGCGACGGGCGCGGGGTGCGCCCGTTCCGGCGCGAGACCAACACCATGCCGAACTGGGCCGGCTCCTGCTGGTACGAGCTGCGCTACCTGGACCCGAACAACGGCTCGGCCCTGGTCGACCCCGAGATCGAGCAGTACTGGATGGGCCCGCGCGAGGGTCAGCCGCACGGCGGCGTCGACCTGTACGTGGGCGGCGCCGAGCACGCGGTGCTGCACCTGCTGTACGCGCGCTTCTGGTCCAAGGTGCTGTTCGACCTGGGGCACGTCTCCTCGGTGGAGCCGTTCCACAAGCTGTTCAACCAGGGCATGATCCAGGCGTACGCGTACACCGACTCGCGCGGTGTGTACGTCCCGGCGGCCGAGGTCGAGGAGCGGGACGGCGGCTACTTCTACCAGGGCGAGCCGGTCAAGCGTGAGCACGGCAAGATGGGCAAGTCCCTGAAGAACGCCGTCACGCCGGACGAGATCTGCGAGGAGTACGGCGCGGACACCCTGCGCCTGTACGAGATGGCGATGGGCCCGCTGGACGTCTCCCGTCCCTGGGACACCCGGGCCGTGGTCGGCCAGTACCGGCTGCTGCAGCGCCTGTGGCGCAACGTGGTGGACGAGGAGTCGGGCGCCGTGACGGTCGTCGACGGGGAGCCGGACGAGGCCACCCTGCGCGCGCTGCACAAGGCGATCGACGGGGTCGGCGGCGATATGGCCGGACTGCGGTTCAACACCGCCATCGCGAAGATCACCGAGCTGAACAACACCCTGACGAAGGCGGGCCGGCCGCTGGAGCGCTCGGTCGCCGAGCGGCTGGTGCTGCTGGTGGCTCCGCTGGCCCCGCACATCGCGGAGGAGCTGTGGCAGCGCCTGGGCCACGGCGAGTCGGTCGTCCACCAGGACTTCCCGGTCGCGGACCCGGCGTACGTCGTGGACGAGAGCGTCACGTGCGTCGTCCAGATCAAGGGCAAGGTCAAGGCCCGCCTGGAGGTCTCGCCGACGATCTCCGACGCGGAGCTGGAGCAGCTGGCGCTGGGCGACGAGGCGGTCGTGGCGGCGCTGGGCGGGGCGGAGATCCGCAAGGTGATCGTGCGTGCGCCGAAGCTGGTGAACATCGTCGTCTGATGTCTTCGTGTGACGTCTTCGCGCGATGTCTTCGTGTGACGGCTCCGTCTGAAGGCTCCGTCTGACGGAGCCGTCTGACGCGAGTAGGGGTAATCCCGTACGGGCAGGTTGGGGGTTCGATTGGAACCCGCGGCCTGCCCGTGGCGTTTACGGTGGAAGGGACGTAATCGGCTGGGGAAGGGACCCTCATGGAGGCGGCTTTTATCATCGTGGCCCTGGTGCTGCTGTTCGCCTTTCTGGGGCTCGGTGCCTATGTGACGACGAAGGTGGTCAAGGCTGCCGCGCGCGGCGTGGACCGGACCATCACCCAAGCCCGCCGCACCGTGGAGGACACCACCCTGAAGGCCCGCAGCTTCGGCCAGGTCGGTGTCGCGGGCACGCTGGCCACGCTGCGACTGGACCTGCGGAACTCGATGCGGGCGACGCAGCAGGCGCTGTACGAGGGGGTCCAGACGGACGCCTCGCTGAAGGAGTCGATCGGCCTGTTCGAGCGGCTGAGCGTGCACGGGCACGAACTCGACGACGAACTGAAGCGCCTGGAGGCGGAGCCCGACCGCCAGCGGATCGCGGCGGTCATGCCGGACCTGCGGGAGCGCACGGCGCAGATCACGCAGGCGGCGGATTCGCTGCGCTGGGCGGCGCGCGACCGCGCACGGCGCTTCGCGGAGGACGACCTGTCGCACCTGTCGGCACAGATCGACGTCGAGTCGGGCGCCCTGCGGGACTGGTCCCGCGCACCGGCCGACGACCTCCCGCACGCGACTCCCACGTGGAACACCCCCGAGCCCCCGGCGCTCTCGGAACCCGCCCCGACCCCCCAGTACCCCTGGCAGAAGACCCGCCGCCCGGAAGCGACGACCTGAGCCGGGCCGCATCCGGATCCAGGTCTGGGTGTTTCCAGCCGTCCGGCGTTTGAGGACCGAGGTCTGGGGCGGAGCCCCAGGGGGTCCGGGCTCAGCCCGGTACCCTTTCCCAGCCCCGCCGGCGTTTGAGGCGCGGCTCCGGGCCGAGCCCGGGGAACGGTGGAAGGGCGGGTGGGGGACCCGGCCCCGCAGGGCCGATCACCTGCGGCCGGAGCGTGTTCGGAGTCCGTCCGGAGCCCGTCCGGAACCTGGGGCGGCGTGCCCGCGGACTGCTCGGAGCCCGGCGACAGGCCACCCGGACCCGGGGCCCGAGGCCCATCGGCAGACCCGGGCTGCCGGAACACCCCCACTGCCGGTAACCTCCGCCTCATGTCCCGCCATGTCGCGATCGTCACGGATTCCACGGCCTACCTGCCCCAACCGGCCATGGCGCGGCACGGAATCACCTCCGTCCCGCTGACCGTGGTCCTCGGCGACGAGGCCCTGGAAGAGGGCACCGAGATCTCGGCCAAGAGCCTCGCCCTGGCCCTGCAGAAGCGCCGCTCGGTCACCACGTCCCGCCCCAGCCCCGAGGACTTCTCCCGCGCCTACCGGGCGGCCGTGGAGGCCGGTGCGACAGGCATCGTCAGCCTGCACCTGTCCGCGGAGTTCTCCGGCACCTACGACGCCGCCGTCCTGGCAGCGAAGACCGCCACGGTGCCCGTCCGCGTCGTCGACACCGGCATGGTCGCCATGGCCCTGGGCTTCTGCGCCCTGGCCGCGGCGGAGGTGTCCGAGGCCGGGGGGTCCCTGGACGAAGCCGTCGCCGCGGCCGAGAAGCGGGCCGCCGGGATGTCCGCGTACTTCTACGTCGACACCCTCGACTACCTCCGCCGCGGAGGCCGCATCGGGGCCGCGCAGGCCCTCCTCGGTTCGGCGCTCGCGGTGAAACCGCTGCTGACGCTGGACGGAGGGCGGATCGAGATGCTGGAGAAGGTGCGTACGGCCTCCAAGGCCATCGCCCGCCTGGAGGAGCTGGCCGTCGAGCGCGCCGGGTCCGGCCCCGTCGACGTCGCCGTGCACCACCTCGCTGCCCCGGAGCGCGCGGAGAAGCTGGCGCAGAGGCTTCGCGAGCGGATCCCCGGGCTGGTCGAGCTGCACGTCAGCGAGGTCGGCGCGGTGATCGGCGCACACACCGGACCGGGGTTGCTGGCGGCGGTCGTCTCCCCGCGCTGATCACCGGACCGGGTGACGGAGATATCCACAACGGTCCGGTCATCCACCGGAACTGAGGCTTCCGAACGCGTCTCGCGGTGCGGCCCTACCGTCGTGCCATGACTCTTCGTACGCGCACCTCAGGTCCCGCCGGCGCCACCAGTGGCCCCGGCCGTCCCCGTCTCTCCGACAGCCGTCTTCGCCACCGCCGCGGACAGCGACCAGGCCGCCCCGATCCCGCGGTGGTGCGACGCCGGGCCGAGGCCCTGCTCGGAGCGGGCCGGCCCCCGGGCGCTCCGCCGCCGGGGGGCACCCCGGGCGGGGCGGAGCCGCCGGGCGCCCGCTCCGTCGGGGCGGTGGCGGAGCCCGAAGCCGCGGTCCGGGCGGAGCCGCCGGCCGTGGCCGGGGCGGGGGTCCGGTGTGAGGCACCGGCCCGGGTCGGGGCGGGGGTTCCGACCGAAGCGCCTGCCCGGGGCGGGGCGGTGGCCCCGGTCGAGGCGCCTGCCCGGGCCGAGGCGGAGGCCCCGACCGAGGGTCGGGAGGCACCCGGTGGGGCTTTACGGTGGCTCGCGGTGCGGGAGCGGCTGCCCCTGTGGCTGCACACCCGCTGTGGGGTGGAGCCGCGCACGGTGGCCGCCGTCTCGGTGGTGCTGGTCGTCGCGGTCGGGTTCGCAGCACAGCAGTACAGGGCGGCCAGGCCCCGGCCGGTGACCGCGCCCGCCGTGGTGGCGCCCGCGGCGGCCGCCCTGCCGGCCCCGACCGCGGCACGGGCGGGTCCTGCCGCCGGTCCCATCCTGGTGGACGTCAGCGGCAAGGTCCGAGACCCCGGAGTGCGCAAGCTGCCTCCCGGCTCTCGCGTGGAGGATGCTTTGGCCGCCGCCGGGGGAGTGCGGCCCGGGACGGACACCACCGGGCTGAACCGGGCCCGGGTCCTGATGGACGGCGAACAGGTACTGGTCGGCGCTCCGGCCCCGCCGCCGCCGACCGGCCGGGGAGGTCCCGCCTCCGGGCCGCTGAGCCTCGGCACGGCCACGGCCGAGCAGTTGGACGGCCTGCCGGGGGTTGGCCCGGTCCTCGCGCAGCACATCGTGGACTTCCGCACGGTGCGCGGGGGCTTCCGCTCGGTGGAGGAGCTCCGGCAGGTCAACGGGATCGGTGAGCGCCGATTCGCCGATCTGCGCGAGCTGGTGCGGCCGTGAGGCGGGGCGGCGGAGCGGGGCCGGGTCCGGCCGGGCGGGGGTTGAGCGCGCGGGATCCGGTGGGGCCGGGTTCGGCCGGGCGGGGTCTGCGTGGGCGGGGTTCGGCCGAGGGGGAGGCGGTCGGGCGGGGTGCGCGTGTGCGGGGTTCGGCCTCGGGGGAGGCGGTCGGGCGGGGTGCGCGTGTGCGGGGTTCGGCCTCGGGGGAGGCGGTCGGGCGGGGTGCGCGTGTGCGGGGTTCGGCCGGGCGGGAAGTGGTGGGGCGGGGTTCGGCCGGGCCGGAGCTGGGGCCGGTGGATCTGCGGTTGGTGGGGCCGGCTCTCGCCGTTTGGGGGGCGGCTGCCGTGGGGCTCGGGGTATCGGCCGGCCGCAGTGCCGTGGCGGCGGGGCTGGGGGTCGGGGCGGCCGGGCTGCTGATGCTGGCGGGCCGCCGGCGCTCCGTGCCGTTCCGGACGGCCGCGGCGGTGGTCCTGCTGTGCGCGGCCGCCGGCGCCGGCGTGGCGGGCCTCCAGCGGGCCGAGGCGCGGGCCGGGCCGGTCCCGGAGCTGGCCCGGGACCATGCCCGGGTGCTGGCGGACCTCACCGTGGGCTCCGATCCGCGGACGGCCCGCACCGGGAGCGGGCCGCCGGTGGTGGTGCTCGACGCCGTGGTGACCCGGGTGACCGGGCCCGATGGTGCCCGGACCCGGGTGTCGACCCCGGTGCGGGTGCTGGCGGGGCATCCGGGGTGGGACCGGCTGCAGCCCTCGACACGGGTCGCGGTGGTGGCCCGGCTGTCCCCGGCGCGGGGCGGGGAGCGGGCCGTCGCCCTGCTCCGTCCCGCCGGGGACTCCCCGCCGCGGGTGACCGGCGGTCCGGACACCGTCCAGCGGATCGCCGGGCGGCTGCGGGCCGGGCTGCGCGAGGTCACCGACGGGCTGCCCCCGGACGCCAGGGCCCTGCTGCCGGGACTGGTGGTGGGGGACACCTCCCGGGTGGAGCCCGATCTGCACGAGGCGTTCCGCGCCACCGATCTGCTGCACCTGCTGGCCGTCTCCGGCTCCAACCTGACCGTGGTGCTCTTCCTGCTCATCGGGGCCCCGGCCCGCGCGCAGCAGGCCGAACGGGGCGGGCTGGCCCCGCGTCTGGGGCTCTCGCTGCGGGCGACGGCCCTGTGCGGGGTGGCGCTGACCCTGGCCTTCGTGGTGGTGTGCCGGCCGGAGCCCAGCGTGCTGCGGGCGGCGGCCTGCGGCTCGGTCACCCTGCTGGCCATCGCCACCGGGCGGCGCAGGTCCCTGATCCCGGCGCTGGCCACCGCCGTCCTGCTGCTGGTGCTCTACGACCCCTGGCTGGCCCGGAGCTACGGCTTCCTCCTCTCCGTCCTGGCCACCGGAGCCCTGCTGACGCTGGCTCCCCGGTGGAGCGCGGCCCTGCAGCGGCGCGGGATGCGGCCGCGCTGGGCCGAGGCGCTGGCGGCCGCGGCGGCGGCACAGGCGGTGTGCGCGCCGGTCGTCGCGGTGCTGTCGGCCCGGGTGAGCCTCGTGGGGGTGCCCTGCAACCTGCTGGCCGAGCTGGCGGCGGGACCCGCGACCGTCCTCGGGTTCGCCGCGCTCGCGGCTGCCCCGGTGTGCCGGCCGGTGGCCGAGGTGCTCGCCCGGTGCGCGGGCGTGCCCGCCGGGTGGATCGCCGCCGTGGCCCGGGGCGGGGCGAACCTGCCCGGGGCGGAGCTGGGCTGGCCCGGCGGGGTGGGCGGAGGGCTGCTGCTCGCCGCGGCCACCTTCGCGGTGGTGGTGCTCGGCAGGCGGTTCGGCTGTGGGCGATGGCTCGCCCCCGCCCTGGCCGTGGTGCTGCTCCTCGCCGTACTGAGGCCGCCACTGGTCACTCGTACGATCAAGGGTTGGCCGCCGCCCGACTGGATCTACACCCAGTGCGCGGTGGGCCAGGGGGACGCCGCCGTACTCGCGGTCGGCCCCGGTACGGCCGTGGTGGTGGACGCGGGCCCCGAGCCCGGGCCGGTGGACGTGTGCCTGAGGGAACTGGGCGTGAGCCGGGTGCCGCTGATCCTGCTGACGCACTTCCACGCCGACCACGTGGGCGGGTTGACGGGGGTACTGAAGGGCCGATCGGTGGGTGTGGTGCAAGTCACCGGGCTGGAAGAACCGCCGGGCCAGGCCGCGTTCGTACGGCGGACGGCGGCGGCCGCCGGGGTACCCGTCGTCCGTGCGGGGGAGGGGGAGCGGCGGCGGGCCGGGCCGCTGGAGTGGCAGGTGCTGTGGCCGCCGGCCGCGGGCGCCTTTCCCGAGGGACCCAACGACGCGAGCGTGGCCCTGCTGGTACGCGGCGCGGGCCTGACCCTGCTCCTGCTGGGCGACCTCGAACCGGGCTCCCAGCAGGCCTTGCTGAGGAACCATCCGGAACTGGGGCCGGTCGACGTCCTCAAAGTCGCGCACCACGGCAGCGCCCACCAGGATCCCGGGCTGTACGAGCGGATCCGGCCGCGCCTCGCGATCGTCCCGGTGGGCGCCGGGAACAGGTACGGGCACCCCGCGCCGGGTACGCTCGCCCGGCTGCGGGATTCGGGTGCGGCCGTACTGCGCACGGACGAGGACGGTTCGGTCGCCGTCACCGGCAGCGGCCCGCGGCTGCGGGCGTTCCCGGCCATTCGGCGACGGGTACGGCACGGGCATACCAGGAGTGACCGCTCCGTTTGCCCCCAACCCGACAGCATGATCGAATTCGTTTTCGCCAGAGCGGTCCAAGCCCACACAGCACGGGGGTGCATGAACCATGTTCAGTCGCAGACGGGGGACGGAGACGGCGGGAAGCGCCAGTCCCCAGACATCCGCGACACTGACGCTTCCTCATACCGCGCGGCTGCTCAGCTGCCGGGTTCTCGACACGGTCCACCAGCCGGTCCGGCAGGCCAAGTTCGAGGTGACCGATCCGATAGGCCGACGGATCGTCAGCGGGGAGACCGACCCCTTCGGCGGGTTCACGGCGGCGGTGCCGGCGGGCGAGTACCGGCTGGCCGTCACGGCCGAGGGCTACGCGCCCTTCCACGGGGCGACCCTGGTGGGGGACCCGGCGCAGCCGGGCACCGGGGAGATCGTCCTGGACCCGGTGGATCCGCCGCTGCTGCCGCAGCCGGGCCACTGGGAGCTCGATCCGGGGCATTCTTCGATCGGCTTCTCGGCCCGGCACATCGGCTTCGCCCGGATCAACGGCAGGTTCAACACCTTCGCCGGTGCGGTTCGGATAGCCGAGCGTATGGAGGACTCCTCCATGCACGTGATCATCGACGCGGCGAGCATCGACACCGGGCTGCGCATGCGGGACGACCACCTGCGCTCCGCGGACTTCCTGGACGCGGCCCGCCACCCGACGGTGGAGTTCTACAGCGAGCGGTTCATCCACCGCAGCGGCAGCCGCTGGTCCGTGGCGGGCGCTCTCACCCTGCACGGGGTCAGCCAGTCCGTGACCCTGGACACCCACTACCTGGGACTGGGTACGGGGCTGGAGGGCGAGCCGAGGGCGGCCTGCCGGGCGACGGCCGAACTCAACCGCGAGGACTTCACGCTGAACTGGCAGTCGATGCTGGCGCACGGGATCGCGGCGATCGGTTCGAACGTGGAAGTGACCCTGGACACGCAGATCGTGCACAAGGCCTGACCGGGCGGGGCCCGCCACGACAGGGAGTGCCCTGCCCCGAGGCGATGTGGTCAGCCGCCGGGTGGAGTCGTGTCCGCCGCGCCCGAAGGCCTGGGCACGACTCCGTCCAGCGGTGCCATCACCCAGTTTTCGCCCTCCCGGGTCACCGTCTCGGTGACCCGGACGGGCGCCCGGTCCGTACCGGCCGTGCCGCTGAGCGTCACCTTCCACATGTTGCTGAATTCCGAGGTGCGGCTCCAGCTGACGTCCCAGTCCCGACCGCCGTACGCGGCGATCCGGGCCTTCGCGTCCTGAGCGCCGTGCGGATGGGCGTCGAGCAGCCGGGCCAGGCCGTCCTGGTCGGATGCGTTGAGCACACGGACGTAGTCACGGAAGAAGCGGTCCTGGTCCGCCAGGTCGGGCCCGTCGCCACCACCGCATCCGGAAAGCAGCGCGGCACAGAGCACGGTCACCAGGAGGACGAGGGCGCGCACCGCTCGGTCAGGTGCGGAACGCGCAGTAGATCCCGTTGGGGTTGGACGCCACAATGCTCGCCACCGACTTCCGGTAGGGGTTGGCGGAATGGTAGGTGAGATGGCGGCGCCGCTACTGCTCCGGTAGAGGTTGATGCCGGTCAGCTCCCAGGTGGTCCCGCGGGGCCCGGGTCTACGCGGAGGCCGGGGTCGATGCCGTGGTGCGGCGCATCGCCGATTTCCCGGTCAGGCTGACCGGTCCTGAGTCGCGCGTCGATCTCGTACGGATCCGGTTCGCGTCGGGGGCCCTGGTCAAGCACGGGCGCGCACGATCACGGGATCAGCTGGTGCGTCATCGTGGACAGCCGGCACCCGGGCCGGGTCCCGTGGCTACGGGGCTTCGAGCCAGCCGTCGTACTCGGCGGCGAGCGCGTCGAGGGCCGTGGCGTCCAGCCGTTCGCGCGGGTCCTCGACGACCACCAGCCACTGGGCGTCCTCGGCGTCGTCCTCACCGGCGAGGGCGTCGCGGACCAGCTGCGGTTCCTCCGGGAGGCCGAAGCGGTCGACCACCTCCCGCGCCACCTCGTCGGCGGTGTCGCGGTCGGGCAGTACCAGTACATGTCGCACGTTCACCCGGACATTCTCGGGTACGGGGCAGGGGGCCGGGGCGCGAGGGTCTGTCAGTGCGGCGTGGGATGCTGGAGGCGATGGCCACCAGGAAGAATTCCACCGACGATCCGCTCGCCCCGATCACCCTCGCGGTGGGGCAGGAGGACCTGCTGCTCGACCGCGCCGTGCGGGAGGTCGTGACGGCGGCGCGAGCCGCCGATGCCGACACGGACGTGCGTGACCTCGCCTCCGAGCAGCTCCAGCCCGGCACGCTGGCCGAGTTGACCAGCCCCTCGCTCTTCTCCGAGCGCAAGGTGCTCGTCGTGCGCAATGCGCAGGACCTCTCGGCCGACACGGTCAAGGAGGTCAAGGCCTACCTCGCCGCGCCGTTCGAGGAGATCGCCCTCGTCCTCCTGCACGCGGGCGGCGTCAAGGGCAAGGGCCTGCTGGACGCCGCGCGCAAGGCGGGTGCCCGCGAGATCGCCTGCCCGAAGATGACGAAGCCGGCGGACCGGATGGCGTTCGTGCGGGGAGAGTTCCGGACGCTGGGCCGTTCCGCCACGCCTGAGGCCTGCCAGACGCTGGTCGACGCGATCGGCAGTGACCTGCGGGAGCTGGCGAGCGCGGCGGCGCAGCTGTGCGCGGACGTCGAGGGCACGATCGACGAGGCCGTGGTCGGCCGCTACTACACCGGCCGGGCCGAGGCTTCGAGCTTCACCGTCGCCGACCGGGCGGTGGAGGGGCGGGCCGCGGAGGCCCTGGAGGCCCTGCGCTGGTCCCTGTCCACCGGGGTGGCCCCGGTGCTGATCACCAGCGCGCTGGCCCAGGCGGTCCGGGCGATCGGGAAGCTGGCCTCGGCCCCGCGGGGGGCCCGTCCCGGGGACCTCGCGCGTGACCTCGGCATGCCGCCGTGGAAGATCGACCGGGTCCGGCAGCAGATGCGGGGGTGGTCGGCGGACGGTGTCTCTGACGCCCTGCGGGCGGTGGCGGATGCGGATGCGGGGGTGAAGGGCGGGGGCGATGACCCCGAGTACGCCCTTGAGAAGGCGGTCGTCGCGGTCGCCCGGGCGGCGCGGACCCGGCGGGGCTAGCTCCGGGTTCCCCGAGGCGGGCCCCGGCCCGGGCTGAGCCCTGGTTCCTGGAGCTGAGCCCCTGAGCCCCTGGGCCCCGGAGTCGAGCCTGGGCCCCGGGGCTCGGGCTGTTCGTCTTGAAAGCGGGGCCGGTTAGCCGACGCTGGTGTGCGGCTGCGGGCGGGGGCCCTGCGGGGGTTGTCCCCTACCCGCCCTTCGCCCGTTCCCCGGGCTCCGCCCGGACCCGGTCCTCAAGCGCCGGACGGGCTGGGTTGGTGCCGCCCGGACTGTCCTTGTGCGTCGGTCGGGGGTGGGTTGGTGGTGCCCGGGCCCGGTCCTCATGTGTGGGTCGGGGTGGTTGGTGCCGCCTGGGCCGTCCTTGTGTGCCGGGCGGGGGGTGGGTTGATGGTGTCCGGACCTGTCTTCGTGGGCCGGATGGGCTGGGTTGGTGCGCCCGGACCTGTCTTTGGCGTGGCGGGCTCGTGGGGTCAGTGGGCCATTGCGTGGGGGGAGGTGGGGTCGGGGTGGCCCGGGGGGAGAAGGAAGGGGACGGCCAGAACTAGGGCCAGGGCCGGGTAGGCGAGGGTGGTGAAGTCTGCTGAGGCCAGGGCGGCGATGGCGAGGGCCGCGCCCAGTTCGTGTGAGGTGCCGACCAGGCCGGAGGCGAGTCCGGTGTGGGCCGGGGGCACTTCGGAGAGGGCCGAGGTCGTGGCGCACACGAACGCCGCGCCGAGTCCGAGGGCCAGCAGGGCGAAGCCGGGGACCAGGCCCGACCAGAGGCCGTCCAGGGAAGTGAGGGCCGCGCCCGCGGCGGCCAGGGTGAACGCCGCCGCGCCGACGGGGCGCCAGCCGAAGCGGGGGAGCAGCCGGGAGCCCAGGTGTGCGCCCGCCGTGGCGGCGACCGCCGCCGGGAGGAAGGCCAGCCCGGTGACCAGGGGGCTTCGCCCGAGGGATTGCTGGATGTGCAGGGAGCTCAGGTAGAACCCGGTCACGAGCAGGCCCGCCGCTCCCAGCATCACCGCGCTGCCGCCGAGCAGGGAGCGGCGGCCCGGCATGGCGGGGGGCATCAGCGGGTTCGTGGAGCGGCGTTGTGTCACCAGGAGGAGGGCCGCTGCGGCCAGGGCGCCGACGGCCGGGAGCCAGGAGCGTTCGGTCAGCCCGTAGACGAGTGCGGCCGCGGCCAGGGTCGGCAGGAGGGTCGCGGGGATGTTGACCGGTGTCCGGCGGCCGGCGGCGGTGCCGCGGAGCGCGCGGCCGAGCAGGAGCGGGACGCCGAGCAGGGCGAGTACGCCGACGGGCAGGTTGAGGTAGAAGATCCAACGCCAGCCGGGTCCGTCGGTGAGGATTCCGCCGAGCAGGACCCCGAGGGCCGCGCCGGTGCCGCCGATCGCCGCCCAGGCGCCGAGGGCTCGGTTCCGGGCCGGGCCCTGGAACAGGGTCGTCACCAGGGACAGGGCGGCCGGCGAGAGCAGGGCGGCGCCGACGCCCTGTGCGGAGCGGGCCGCGATCAGGGTGGCGGAGTCCGCCGCGAGCCCGGAGGCCGCCGAGGCTGCGGTGAAGAGGGCCAGCCCGGTCAGGAACGTCCGCACCGCACCGAACCGGTCCGCGAGCCGTCCGCCGGCCAGCAGGAGGGCGCCGAAGAACAGGGTGTACGCCGTGACGACCCAGGTCAGGCCGGGGCCGGAGAGGGACAGGTCGGTGGCGATGGCGGGGAGAGCGACGTTCACGACGGTGACGTCCGCGATGAGCATGAACTGGGCCACGCAGAGGAGGACGAGGAGGGGGCGACGGCGCGGGTGCGGCGGGGGCGGGGGCTGATGGTCGTGCTGGTGCGGAGTCGGGTGGGGGTGTGCGTTCGTGTCCCGGTTCTGGTCCCGGGTGTGCGGGGTGTGTGGGGCGTGCGAGGGCATGGCGAAGCCGCTCCTAAAGTTAACAGGGGTGTTAGGGATTGAGTATGCGGCTTCGCCCGGGGAATGTGAACAGTGGTGTTAAGTTTGCAGGCATGGTTTCCGACGCACCCCGCGCCCGCCGCGCAGACGCCGAGCGCAACACCGCCGCGATCGTCGACGCGGGCCTGGACTGTTTCCTCGCCGACCCGCAGGCGAGCATGGCCGCCGTCGCCCGCGCTGCCGGAGTCAGTCGCGTCACGCTGTACTCGCACTTCCCGACCAGGGAGGCCCTCCTCGACGCCGCCCTCGACCGGGCCGTCGACGAGGCCGCGGCCACGCTTGAGGCGCTCGACGGTGGGGGAGGGGCAGCCGGGGCCGGTGGCGGCGCCGAGGAGCGTGGTGTGGAGGAGGCCCTCGGGCTCCTCATCCGCAGCTCGTGGAGGGTCCTCGACCGGCACTCCGCGGTGTTCGCGGCCGTCTCCGCGGCGCTGCCGCCCGAGCGGCTGCGCGAGCGGCACGACCGGATCCTGGCTCCCGTACGCCGGCTGATCGGCCGCGGCCGGGAGAGCGGCGAACTGCGCGCCGACCTGTCCGCCGACTGGCTGGTCACGGTCGTCTACAGCCTGGTCCACGCGGCCGCCGCCGAAGTCCAGGCCGGGCGGATGACCCCTGCCGAGGCGCCGGAGATCCTCACGGCCACCGTCCTCGCCGCCGTGACGGCCCGCCCCGCCGCACCGGGAAGCCCTACGGGGCCGGCCTGAGGGGTCCCGTACGGGCCGGGGGGCTCCCCGTGCGGCCGGCCGGCGCCTCTGTGCTGCCGACGGGCCCGGGCCTTGAGCGGGCCGGGGCGCTGAGTGACCCCGAGCCTTGGGTGGCTCCGGGCCTTGGGTGGCCCCCGGGCTCCGAGCTGAGTCGGAGTCTGAGCGGGCTGAGGCCCCAAGAGGGCCGGCTCGCCTGGATCGGCGGTTCTGCGTGGGCCGGGAGCTCGCCTGGATCGGAGGCTCGCCTGGGGCGGGGGTCCGTACGGCTCGGGGGCGCCCTGGGGTCTCGACCCCCGGAGGCTCCCGGGGCTCCATGGGCATGCGGCCCCGTGAGTGCCGCAGGGCGCCGCATGCCGAAGGCCCCGGTCGCTGCCCTGGGGAAGGGAGGCGGTCGGGGCCTTCGGTTACTTCTGGGGTTGCACCGCACCCGCGTGGCGAACGCTTCGTGTGCGGCGCGGAGTGCCGGTCGGGAGCGGGAGAGAGGGCCCGCTGGATCCTTGCCCGGCTATCACATCAGGGGCTCAGCCCTGAAGGGAGGCAACCTTGGTGGCCAGCGCCGACTTCTTGTTGGCGGCGGCGTTCTTGTGGATGACACCCTTCGAGACGGCCTTGTCGAGCGCGCGGGAAGCGGCGCGGGAAGCCACGGTGGCCTTCTCGACGTCACCGGCGACGACGGCCTCACGGGCCTTGCGGATGGCGGTCTTGAGCGAGGACTTGACGGCCTTGTTGCGAAGGCGAGCCTTCTCGTTCGTCTTGTTGCGCTTGACCTGGGACTTGATGTTCGCCACGAAAGAGCCTTTGCAGGTTCAGAGATTTGATCTTCGGATTGCGTCCCGTAGAGCTAGAGGGCACACGAGACACAGCTGCTCAGGTTACCAGCTGCCTTCCGACCGGCCCAAACCGAGCGCACTCCCCGGTTCATGGGACCATGGGAGTCTGCGTATAGATCCGACTAGACCCGACCAGATCTGATTTCGCGCAGACCGACGCCCACACTTCGTTCCGACTGCGACCCGAGAATCAGGACACTGCGTGCCCGCGATCCCCAGCCACGTGCCCGAGCCGAGCCGTACCGACCCGGCGCTGATCCGCAATTTCTGCATCATCGCGCACATCGACCACGGCAAGTCGACCCTTGCCGACCGGATGCTCCAGCTCACCGGTGTGGTGGACTCGCGGCAGATGCGCGCCCAGTACCTCGACCGCATGGACATCGAGCGTGAGCGCGGCATCACGATCAAGTCCCAGGCCGTCCGGCTGCCCTGGGCGCCCAACACGGGCGAGGATCAGGGCAAGACCCACGTCCTCAACATGATCGACACCCCCGGGCACGTCGACTTCACCTACGAGGTCTCGCGCTCCCTCGCGGCGTGCGAGGGCACGGTCCTCCTGGTGGACGCGGCCCAGGGCATCGAGGCGCAGACCCTCGCCAACCTGTACCTGGCGATGGAGAAGGACCTGGCGATCGTCCCGGTCCTGAACAAGATCGACCTGCCGGCCGCCCAGCCGGAGAAGTTCGCCGAGGAGCTCGCGAACCTGGTCGGCTGCCAGCCCGAGGACGTCCTGCGCGTCTCGGCGAAGACCGGTCTCGGCGTGGACGTGCTGCTCGACAAGATCGTCGCCACGGTCCCGGCCCCCGTTGGTCCCAAGGACGCCCCGGCCCGCGCGATGATCTTCGACTCCGTCTACGACTCGTACCGCGGTGTCGTGACCTACGTCCGTGTCGTCGACGGCCAGCTCAACAAGCGCGAGCGCATCCGGATGATGTCGACCGGCGCCACGCACGAGCTGCTGGAGATCGGCGTCTCCTCCCCGGAGATGACCCCGGCCGACGGCATCGGCGTCGGCGAGGTGGGCTACATCATCACCGGCGTGAAGGACGTCCGTCAGTCCAAGGTCGGTGACACCATCACCAGCCTGCACAACGGCGCGACCGAGGCCCTCGGCGGCTACAAGGACCCGCGCCCGATGGTCTTCTCGGGCCTGTACCCGCTCGACGGCTCGGACTACCCCGACCTGCGCGAGGCCCTGGACAAGCTCCAGCTCAACGACGCCGCGCTGGTCTACGAGCCGGAGACCTCGGCGGCGCTCGGCTTCGGCTTCCGCGTCGGCTTCCTCGGCCTGCTCCACCTGGACGTGGTGCGCGAGCGCCTGGAGCGCGAGTTCGGTCTCGACCTGATCGCCACCGCGCCGAACGTGGTCTACCGCGTCGTCCTGGAGGACGGCAAGGAGGTCACCGTCACCAACCCGAGCGAGTTCCCCGAGGGCAAGATCAGGGACGTGTTCGAGCCGGTCGTACGGGCCACCCTGCTCGCGCCCTCCGAGTTCATCGGCGCGATCATGGAGCTCTGCCAGCAGCGCCGCGGCACCCTCCTCGGGATGGACTACCTCTCCGAGGACCGGGTCGAGATCCGCTACACGCTCCCGCTCGCGGAGATCGTCTTCGACTTCTTCGACCAGCTGAAGTCCAAGACGCGCGGGTACGCCTCCCTCGACTACGAGCCCACCGGCGAGCAGGCCGGCAGCCTGGTCAAGGTCGACATCCTGCTGCACGGCGACAAGGTCGACGCCTTCTCCGCCGTCTGCCACAAGGACGCCGCCTACGCCTACGGCGTGCGCCTGGTCGCCAAGCTGCGCGAGCTCATCCCGCGGCAGGCCTTCGAGATCCCGATCCAGGCGGCCGTCGGCTCCCGCGTCATCGCCCGCGAGACCATCCGCGCCATCCGCAAGGACGTCCTCGCCAAGTGCTACGGCGGTGACATCTCCCGTAAGCGGAAGCTGCTGGAGAAGCAGAAGGAAGGCAAGAAGCGCATGAAGATGGTCGGCTCCGTGGAGGTCCCGCAGGAGGCCTTCATCGCCGTCCTGTCCAGCGACGAGTCCGGCGGCAAGAAGAAGTAGCCGCAGCGACGGTCATCGGACGAGAAGCAGGCCCCCGCGCTCCGGCGCGGGGGCTTGTTTCGTTATGAATCGGCTGCCCGGGGACTCTTACGCGCCAGGCGGAGGGCCCCTAGTCTGATCAATGCTCGTTGGTTACTCGCCAGTTTTTTTGGTCGGATGCGGCCAAGCCCTGACTCAGCCACCCACCCTGACCCACCACCCAGTCAGTCCGCCCCTGTGATGAACAGGCCCTGCCGAGTGGTCCGGAGGATGTCCGTGAGCGACACACAGACCTTGATCGAGAACCGCCCGCCCACCGTGGCGACCCTCTTCCTGGAGCGTGTCGCCGCCACGCCGAACGGCGAGGCCTACCGCTATCCGGTGCCCGCGGCGGACGGCCGGGGCGGCCCGGACGACTGGAAGTCGCTGAGCTGGGGCCAGGCCGCCGAGCGGGTATTCGCCATCGCGGCCGGGATCATCGACCTCGGGATCCAGCCGGAGCAGCGCGTGGCGCTGTCCTCCAACACCCGTGTGGAGTGGATCCTCGCCGACCTCGGCGTGATGTGCGCCGGCGGCGCCGTGACCACCATCTACCCGAGCACGAACGCCGAGGAGTCGGCGTTCATCCTCTCCGACTCCGACAGCCGGATCCTGATCGCCGAGGACGCCGCGCAGCTGGCCAAGGCCCGCGAGCGCCGCGCCGACCTGCCCGAGCTCGCGCACGTGGTGGTCCTGGAGGCCGCCGACGCCGTCGCGGCCGACGGGGACCCCGAGGGCTGGGTGCTCTCCCTCGCCGACCTGGAGGCGCGCGGGCGGGAGTACCTCGCCAAGCACCCCGAGGCGGTCAAGGAGCGGATCGCGGCCATCACCGCCGACCAGCTCGCCACCCTCATCTACACCTCCGGCACCACCGGGCGCCCCAAGGGCGTGCGGCTGCCGCACGACAACTGGTCGTACATGGCCAAGGCCACCGTCGCCACCGGCCTGATCACCAAGGACGACGTCCAGTACCTCTGGCTGCCGCTCGCCCACGTCTTCGGCAAGGTGCTCACCTCCGGCCAGATCGAGGTCGGCCACGTCACCGCCGTCGACGGCCGCATCGACAAGATCATCGAGAACCTGCCGATCGTGCAGCCGACCTACATGGCGGCCGTCCCGCGCATCTTCGAGAAGGTCTACAACGGGGTCGCCGCCAAGGCCCGGGCCGGCGGCGGCGCCAAGTACAAGATCTTCCAGTGGTCCGTCGGCGTGGCCCGCGAGTACGCCAAGGTCACCCAGGACAACTTCCGCCGCACCGGCCGGGCGAGCGCCCCCTTCGGCCTCTCCACCAAGCACAAGATCGCCGACGCGCTCGTCTACTCCAAGCTCCGCGAGGCCTTCGGCGGCAACCTGCGCGCCGCGGTCTCCGGCGCCTCCGCCCTCGCCCCCGACATCGGCTACTTCTTCTCCGGCGCGGGCATCCACATCCTGGAGGGCTACGGGCTCACCGAGTCCAGCGCCGCCTCCTTCGTCAACCCCGGCGAGGCCTACCGCACCGGCACCGTCGGCAAGCCGCTCCCCGGCACCGAGGTCCGCATCGCCGACGACGGCGAGGTGCTCCTGCGCGGCCCCGGCATCATGCAGGGCTACCACCAGCAGCCCGAGAAGACCGCCGAGGTGCTGGAGGCCGACGGCTGGCTGCACACCGGCGACATCGGCGAGCTCTCCGCGGACGGCTACCTGCGCATCACCGACCGCAAGAAGGACCTGATCAAGACCTCGGGCGGCAAGTACGTCGCCCCGGCGGAGATCGAGGGCCAGTTCAAGGCGCTCTGCCCGTACGTCTCCAGCATCGTCGTCCACGGGGCCGACCGGAACTTCTGCTCCGCCCTCATCGCCCTCGACGAGCCCTCCATCCTGGTCTGGGCCGCCGAGAACGGCCTGGAGGGCAAGACGTACTCCCAGGTCCTGGCCGCCCCCGAGACGAACCGGCTCATCGAGACCTACGTCCAGACCCTCAACGAGGGCCTCCAGCGCTGGCAGACGGTCAAGAAGTTCCGCCTCCTGCCGCGCGACCTCGACGTGGAGCACGGGGACCTCACCCCGAGCCTCAAGCTGAAGCGGCCGGTCGTCGAGCGCGAGTTCAAGCACCTCATCGAGGAGATGTACGAGGGCTCCCGGGAGGCGTAGTCCGGGGCGCGGCCGCAGGCGCCGCGCACGCGTAAACGACCTTGGGGCAGTGCGGGACAATGGGCTCATGCCTTCCGCACTGCCCGACGGTGAACCCATGCCCGAAGACGGCTCGCTGCCGCTCCACGCCCTCGAGGGAGCGGGGGAGCGGCCGCTCGGGTTCTACCTGCACGTTCCGTACTGCGCCACGCGCTGCGGGTACTGCGACTTCAACACCTACACGGCCACCGAGCTGCGGGGCACCGGCGGTGTGCTCGCCTCTCGGGAGAACTACGCCGACACCCTGATCGACGAGGTCCGGCTGGCGCGCAAGGTGCTCGGGGACGACCCGAGGGCCGTGCGCACCGTCTTCGTGGGAGGCGGCACGCCCACGCTGCTGCCCGCCGGCGACCTCGTACGGATGCTCGCGGCGATCCGCGAGGAGTTCGGGCTGGCCGAGGACGCCGAGGTGACCACCGAGGCCAATCCGGAGTCGGTGAACCCGGAGTACCTGGCGGAGCTGCGCGCGGGCGGCTTCAACCGGATCTCCTTCGGCATGCAGAGCGCCAAGCAGCACGTCCTGAAGGTGCTGGACCGCACGCACACCCCCGGGCGGCCGGAGGCCTGCGTGGCGGAGGCGCGGGCGGCGGGCTTCGAGCACGTGAACCTGGACCTGATCTACGGGACGCCGGGGGAATCGGACGAGGACTGGCGGGCGTCGCTGTCGGCGGCGCTGGGGGCCGGGCCCGACCACATCAGTGCCTACGCGCTGATCGTGGAGGAGGGCACCCAGCTCGCGCGGCGGATCCGGCGGGGCGAGGTCCCCATGACGGACGACGACGTCCACGCGGACCGGTACCTGATCCTCGACTCGGTGATGGCCGAGGCGGGGTACTCCTGGTACGAGGTCTCGAACTGGGCCACCTCCGAGGCCGGGCGGTGCCTGCACAACGAGCTGTACTGGCGCGGCGCCGACTGGTGGGGGGCCGGGCCCGGGGCGCACTCGCACGTGGGCGGGGTGCGGTGGTGGAACGTGAAGCATCCCGGCGCCTATGCGGCTGCGCTGGCGGAGGGGCGCTCGCCCGGGGCCGGGCGGGAGCTGTTGTCCTCCGAGGACCGGCGGGTGGAGCGGATCCTGCTGGAGCTCCGGCTCGTGGACGGGGTGCCGCTGTCGCTGCTCGCGCAGGCGGGGCTGGCCGCCTCGCGGCGCGCCTTGGCCGACGGGCTCCTCGAAGCAGGCCCGTACGCGGCCGGGCGGGCCGTCCTGACCCTGCGGGGGCGGCTGCTGGCCGACGCGGTGGTCCGCGACCTGGTCGACTAGCCCCGTCCGGGGTGGGTAGCCCTGCGGGGCCGTCCCCTACCCGCCCTTCCACCGTTCCCCGGGCTCCGCCCGGACCCTCCCCCAGCTACCGCTGGGAGGTGCCCCCTGCCGCGTGCGGCGCCGTTCCCGGGGGCCAGCCCCCGGACCCCCGCGCCTCAAACGCCGGCGGGGCTGAATTTTCGCCGACTCTATGCCGTCACGTGGTCGATCAAGTGCTCCACCGCGCCCAGGAGGGTGGGCTCCAGGTCCTTGTACGAGGTCACGCGGGACAGGATGTGCTGCCAGGCGGCTCCGGTGTTCTCCGGCCAGCCCAGGGCGCGGCAGATGCCCGTCTTCCAGTCCTGGCCGGGCGGGATCACCGGCCAGGCGCGGATGCCGAGGGCCGAGGGTTTCACCGCCTGCCAGACGTCCACGTACGGGTGTCCCACGATCAGGACGTGCGGGGAGGTCACGGAGGCGGCGATGCGGGACTCCTTGGAGCCCGGCACCAGGTGGTCCACCAGGATGCCCAGCCGGGCGTCGGCGGCCGGGGCGAAGTCCGCGACGACCGAGGGGAGGTCGTCGATGCCCTCCAGGTACTCCACCACGACGCCCTCGATCCGCAGGTCGTCGCCCCAGACCCGTTCGACCAGTTCGGCGTCGTGGCGGCCCTCCACGTAGATCCGGCCCGCCCGCGCCACCCGTGCCCGGGCCCCGGGCACGGCGAGCGAGCCCGAGGCCGTACGGGCCGGGGCGGCCGGCCCCCGGGCCGGGCGGGTCAGGGTCACCACGGCGCCGTCCAGGAGGAAGGCGCGGGGTTCGAGGGGGAAGACGCGGCGCTTGCCGAAGCGGTCCTCCAGGGTGACCGTGCCCGCCTCGCAGGCCACCACCGCGCCGCAGAAGTCCGTACCCGCCACCTCGACCACCAGATCGGGATCCGCCGGCACCTCCGGGACGGGCTTGGCGCGCTTCCACTGCGGGGTCAGGTCGGGGGAGTACTCACGCATCCGGCCGAGGGTAGGAGAGCGGGCCGCCTCAGGGGGCCGACACGCCGAAACGGGTTGCCAGTGTGTCGCGTTGGGCACGCACGAAGGCCGCGTCGACCACCGCTCCGTGACCCGGCACGTACAGAGCGTCGTCCCCGCCCAGGGCCAGCAGCCGGTCCAGGGCCGCCGGCCACTGCCCGGGCATCGCGTCCGGACCCGCCTGCGGCTCGCCCGACTCCTCGACCAGGTCGCCGCAGAAGACCACCTCGCGCGCTCCGGGTACGAAGACGGCCAGATCGTGCCCGGAGTGCCCGGGCCCCACGTTCGCCAGCAGCACCTGCACCCCGCCCAGGTCGAGCGTCCACTCGCCCGACACCAGGTGCCGGGGAACCACCAGCAGGTCCGCCGCCTCGGCCGCCTCGGCCTCCGCCAGCCCCTGGCGGACCGCGTCCTCGCGCAGCTCCTCCCGGCCCGCCGAGAGCACGGCGTCCAGCCCGACCGGACCGTAGACCTCCACTCCCGCGAACGCCGCACCACCCAATACGTGGTCGAAATGTCCGTGTGTGAATGCGAGATGGGTCACGCGGCGGCCCGCCAGCCGCTCCGCCTCGGCCCGCACCGCAGAGCCCTCCCGAAGGCAGGATCCGGGGTCGATCACGAGGGCCGAATCCTCGCCCACCACCAGTCCCACGGTGCAGTCCCACACCGGCAGCCGCTTGCGGCCGACCCGTTCTGTGAGCTGTTCCCAGCCCGCCTCTTCCCAACGCAGGTCCATGCCGCGACGCTACCTTGGCGGGCCGCCCTTGCTACGGGCGTACCACCCCGCCGTACACTGACCGGGGGATCTCTGGCACTCGAACGCTCAGAGTGCCAGCAGGCAGAGCCTGCCGAAGCCGCGAACGACGGAAACGATGGAGGTGTGCGCGATGCTCAGCGAACGCAGACTCGAAGTGCTGCGCGCCATCGTCCAGGACTACGTCGGGACGGAGGAGCCGGTCGGCTCCAAGGCGCTCACCGAGCGGCACCGGCTCGGCGTCTCGCCCGCCACCGTGCGCAACGACATGGCCGTGCTGGAGGACGAGGGCTACATCGCCCAGCCCCACACCAGCGCCGGCCGGATCCCCACGGACAAGGGCTACCGCCTCTTCGTCGACAAGCTGGCGGGGGTCAAACCGCTGTCGACGCCCGAGCGCCGGGCCATCCAGAACTTCCTCGACGGGGCCGTGGACCTCGACGACGTCGTCGGCCGGACGGTGCGGCTGCTCGCGCAGCTCACCCGGCAGGTCGCCGTCGTCCAGTACCCGTCGCTGACCCGCTCCACCGTCCGGCACGTGGAACTGCTCTCGCTGGCCCCGGCCCGCCTGATGCTGGTCCTCATCACGGACACCGGCCGGGTCGAGCAGCGGCTCGTCGACTGCCAGACCCCCTTCGCGGACACCTCGCTCGCGGACCTGCGGGCGCGGCTCAACAGCATTGTCGTCGGCCGCCGGTTCACCGACGTGCCGCCGCTGGTGAAGGACCTTCCGGAATCCTTCGAGACCGAAGACCGGGTGACGGTGCGAGCCGTCCTCGACACCCTTCTCGAAACGCTGGTCGAGGAGGCGGAGGAGCGGCTGATGATCGGCGGCACCGCCAACCTCACCCGCTTCGGACACGATTTTCCCCTGACGATCAGGCCGGTGCTCGAAGCGCTGGAGGAGCAGGTCGTGCTCCTCAAGCTGCTGGGCGAGGCCAGTGAGTCGGGAATGGCCGTAAAGATCGGGCATGAGAACGCCTACGAGGGACTGAACTCCACGTCCGTCGTCTCGGTCGGCTACGGTTCGGGCGGCGAAGCAGTCGCCAAACTCGGCGTGGTCGGACCGACCCGCATGGACTACCCCGGAACGATGGGAGCGGTACGCGCAGTGGCACGTTACGTCGGACAGATCCTGGCGGAGTCGTAAGTGGCCACGGACTACTACGCCGTTCTCGGCGTGCGCCGCGACGCATCGCAGGACGAGATCAAGAAGGCATTCCGGCGGCTCGCGCGCGAGCTGCACCCGGATGTGAATCCCGATCCCAAGACGCAAGAGCGTTTCAAGGAGATCAACGCCGCCTACGAGGTCCTCTCGGACCCGCAGAAGAAGCAGGTCTTCGACCTCGGCGGCGACCCGCTGTCCTCCTCGGGCGGCGGCGGAGCCGGCGGCTTCGGAGCGGGCGGCTTCGGCAATTTCTCCGACATCATGGACGCCTTCTTCGGCCAGTCCTCGCAGCGCGGACCGCGCTCGCGGACCCGCCGCGGCCAGGACGCCATGATCCGCCTCGACCTGGAACTGGACGAGGCCGCCTTCGGCACGACCAAGGACATCCAGGTCGACACGGCCGTCGTCTGCACCACCTGCTCCGGCGAAGGCGCCGCCCCCGGCACCTCGGCGCAGACCTGTGACATGTGCCGCGGCCGCGGTGAGGTCTCGCAGGTCACCCGGTCCTTCCTGGGCCAGGTCATGACCTCGCGCCCCTGCCCGCAGTGCCAGGGCTTCGGCACCGTGGTCCCGACCCCGTGCCCCGAGTGCGCGGGCGACGGCCGGGTCCGCTCCCGCCGCAGCCTCACCGTCAAGATCCCGGCGGGCGTCGAGAACGGCACCCGGATCCAGCTCGCGGGCGAGGGCGAGGTCGGCCCCGGCGGCGGCCCCGCCGGCGACCTGTACGTGGAGATCCACGAACTGCCGCACCCGACCTTCCAGCGGCGCGGGGACGACCTGCACTGCACAGTCACCATCCCGATGACCGCGGCGGCCCTGGGCACCAAGTGCCCGCTGGAGACGCTGGACGGCCTGGAGGAGATCGACATCCGCCCCGGCACCCAGTCCGGCCAGGCGATCCCCCTGCACGGCCGGGGCGTCACGCACCTGCGCGGCGGCGGCCGCGGCGACCTGATCGTCCACGTCGAGGTCACCACCCCCAGCAAGCTGGACCCGGCGCAGGAGGACCTGCTGCGCCAGCTCGCCAAGCTGCGCGGCGAGGAGCGGCCGCTCGGCCAGTTCGCGCCGGGCCAGCAAGGCCTGTTCAGCCGTCTGAAGGACGCCTTCAACGGGCGCTGATCCGCACGCGCGGAGCACCGTAGGGGCGGCGTCCCGGCGGTGTACGAGAACACCTGCGAGCCCGGTCCGGGGATGCCCCGGACCGGGCTCGCGGCATGCGGGACGGCAGGGCGGCGGCGGTATTCGGGCACCCCGGTGAAGGGGACTATGCCAGGCGAATGCCGTGATTCGGTCCCGTGAGCGGGACATGGCACGATGCAGCACATGTCCTCCGCACCGAACGGTCTCTTCGCGTACCCGATCGTGCAGGCGCCCATGGCGGGCGGCGCTTCCTGCCCGCCGCTCGCGGCCGCCGTCTGCGAAGCGGGCGGACTGGGCTTCCTCGCCGGCGGCTACAAGACCGCCGACGGCATGTACCAGGAGATCAAGCGGCTGCGCGCGCTCACCCGCCGCCCCTTCGGCGTCAACCTCTTCCTGCCGCAGGCCTCCCACGTGGACCCGGCGGTCGTGGAGGCCTACCGCGGGCACCTCGCCAGCGAGGCCTCCTGGTACGAGATCTCCCTCGCCGACGAGGACATCATCGGCACCAGCGACGACGGCTACGACGCCAAACTGGCCATTCTCATCGAAGACCCGGTACCCGTGGTCTCGTTCACCTTCGGCCTGCCCTCGCCCGCGGCCTTCACCTGCCTGCGCAAGGTCGGTACGTACACGATCGCCACCGTCACCTCCGTCGAGGAGGCCCGCGCCGCGCAGGCGGCCGGCGCCGACGCCGTCTGTGTCCAGGGCGTGGAGGCGGGCGGCCACCAGGGCACCCACCGCGACGACCCGCAGGGCGACGGCACGGCCGGAGTCGGCCTGCTCGCGCTCGTCGCGCAGGTGCGCGAGGCCGTGGCCCTGCCGATCATCGCGGCGGGCGGCCTGATGCGCGGCTCGCAGATCGCCGCACTGCTCGCCGCGGGTGCGGAGGCCGCGCAGCTCGGCACGGCCTTCCTGGCCTGCCCGGAGTCCGGCGCGCACGCCCTGCACAAGAAGGCCCTGACCGACCCGCTGTTCGTCCGCACGGAGCTGACCCGGGCCTTCTCGGGGCGGCCGGCCCGCGGACTGGTCAACCGGTTCATGCGCGAGCACGGCCCGTACGCCCCGGCCGCGTACCCGCAGGTCCACCACCTGACCGCGCCGCTGCGCAAGGCCGCCGCCGCGGCCGGGGACCCGCAGGGCATGGCCCTGTGGGCGGGCCAGGGCCACCGGCTGGCGCGGGCCCTGCCGGCCGGGGAACTGGTGGAGGTGCTCGCGGCGGAACTCGGCGCGGCACAGGACGTGTTGAAGGCAATGCAGATGAGGAGTGCGTCATGACCGCCCCGGTGTTCGTGGTCGAAAAGGTTCCCGCGGGGCCGGAGTTCGTCCTGGACGGCCCCGAGGGCCGCCACGCGGTCTCCGTGAAGCGGCTGGCCCCCGGCGAGGCCCTCGTGCTGACCGACGGCCGGGGCGGCTGGGCCGAGGCCGTGGTCACGGCCGCCGAGGGCAAGGACCGCCTCGTCGTCTCCGTGTCCGGGGTCCACGAGGAGGCGGAGCCGGCCGTCCGGATCACCGTCGTCCAGGCCCTGCCCAAGGGCGACCGCGGCGAGGTCGCCGTCGAGACCATGACGGAGACCGGCGTCGACGCGATCGTGCCCTGGCAGGCCTCGCGCTGCATCACCCAGTGGCGCGGCGACCGGGGTGCCAAATCCCTCGCGAAGTGGCGGGCCACCGCCCGCGAGTCCGGCAAGCAGTCCCGCCGGGTCCGCTTCCCCGAGGTCGAGGAGGCGCTGTCGACCAAGCAGGTCGCGACCCTGCTCGCCGGGGCCGACCTCGCCGTGGTCCTGCACGAGGACCGGGACGCCCCCTCGGGCGCGCTGGCCACCGCGGAACTGCCCGCCGCCGGCTCCATCGTCCTGGTCGTCGGCCCCGAGGGCGGGGTCTCCCCGGACGAACTCGCCGCCTTCGCCGCGGCCGGGGCGCACCCGTACCGGCTGGGGCCCTCGGTGCTGCGCACCTCCACGGCGGGCACGGCCGCCGCGGCGGTGCTGCTGGCGAGGACGGGCCGCTGGTCCTGACCGGTCCGGTCCGGTCCGGCCGGTGGCGGTGGATACCATGCCGGAACCGATCACCCGTCACGAAGGGTTCAGCACATGGCCGGGGAACCGCAGGCCGACTGCCTGTTCTGCAAGATCGTCGCGGGGAACCTCCCCGCGACGGTCATCCGGGAGACGGACACGACCGTCGCCTTCCGCGACATCAACCCGCAGGCGCCCACCCACGTCCTCGTCATCCCGAAGGTGCACTACCCCAACGCAGCCTCCCTCGCGGCCGCGGAGCCCGGGATCGCCGCCGACGTCCTGACGGAGGCCGGCCGCGTCGCCGCCGACGAGGGACTCGCCGAGCGCGGCTACCGCCTCGTCTTCAACACCGGCGCCGGCGTCGGCCAGGTCGTCTTCCACGCCCACGTGCACGTCCTGGGCGGCCGCGGCTTCGAATGGCCCCCGGGATAAACCGTGTCCGTACGAGAACTAGTGGTCCTCGGCACCGCCAGCCAGGTGCCCACCCGCCACCGCAACCACAACGGCTACCTGCTGCGCTGGGACGGGGAGGGCATCCTCTTCGATCCCGGCGAGGGCACCCAGCGCCAGATGCTCCGCGCCGGGGTGGCCGCGCACGACATCAACCGGATCTGCGTCACCCACTTCCACGGTGACCACAGCCTCGGCCTCGCCGGGGTCATCCAGCGGATCAACCTCGACCGGGTCCCGCACCCCGTCACCGCCCACTACCCGGCCTCCGGACAGAAGTTCTTCGACCGGCTGCGGTACGCCACGGCCTACCGCGAGACGGTGCAGCTCGCCGAGGAGCCGGTGGCCGAGGACGGGATCCTGGCGCGCGGGGACGCGTACACCCTCGACGCCGTACGGCTGTCGCACCCGGTGGAGTCCTTCGGTTACCGGGTCACCGAGCCCGACGGGCGCCGGATACGGCCCGAACTGCTCGCGCTCCACGGGATCAAGGGGCCGGACGTGGGACGGATCCAGCGCGAGGGCAGCCTCGGCGGGGTCACCCTCGACGAGGTCAGCGAGGCGCGCCCCGGACAGCGGTTCGCCTTCGTCATGGACACCCGGCTCTGCGAAGGCGTCGAGGTGCTCGCGGCGGGCTGCGACATGCTGGTGATCGAGTCGACCTTCCTCGACGAGGACGTCCAACTGGCCACCGACCACGGACACCTCACCGCCGGGCAGGCCGCCCGGGTGGCCCGGGACGGGGGAGTGCGGCACCTCGTGCTGACGCACTTCTCGCAGCGCTACGGCGATCCGTCCGAGTTCGAACGGCAGGCCCGGGCGGCCGGCTTCGAGGGCGAGCTGACGATCGCCGCGGACCTCGTACGGGTGCCCGTGCCCAAGCGGGGCGGATAGCGGGTCCCGGCACGGGGGTCGCGGTCTAGTGCTGTGACCGGAAAGGTTCACCGGGTCGCGACGCCCGGCACGGCACCTCGCCGCGTTGTCGGACCACGCCGGTACGTCCAGTACGAGGCGCGGTCCTCCGCCTTGCGATGCACCGCACCGAACGCCGCGACCCGGCAAACCTTTCCGGCCACAGCACTAGACGCCGGTGCGGATGCGCCTGCGGGGGCGTTCGCGGGCTCGGCGGGACGCCGCCGGGGAGAGCAGCAGGACCCGGAGCGGGGGCAGGCGCAGCGGGCGGGCGCGGAGCCGCGCGAGCTCCACGACCTCCAGCTCCTGCGCGCCGACCCTCGGCACCGAGCCGGCCGGCGTCCCGGCTCCGGCGGCGAGCACGGCCGCCGGGGCCCCGCCGCGCCGGCGCACCGAGCCGGGGGTCAGCGGGCGTCCGCCGACGTGCAGGGCGACCGCGGCCATCGGCCCGGCCACCGCCAGCAGCAGCCCCCCGAGGACCAGACCCATGCCCGGGAACCCCGCGCCCTCGGCGAGCAGGCTCCCGGTGACGGGCCCGCAGGCCACGCCGAGCGAGGACGCGGAACCGACCAGGACGGCCCAGCGCCCGAGCGGGTCGAGGGCGGCGGCGAGGCCGATGGCGTAGGAGAGCACGACGGGGTACACCGCGTTCCACAGGATCTCCCCGGCGGCGAAGGAGCCCAGGTCCCGCGCGTGCGAGGCCAGCACCACGCAGCAGGCGATGACCGCCGTGCCCACGCCCACCGGGACCGCCCGGCCGAGCCGGGCGCCGAGCGCGGAGGCGGCGGTGACCCCGAGCAGCCCGGCGCCGAGCGCGGCCGCGAAGACGATCCCGAGGGTGACCTCGGACAGGCCCGCCTGCTGCGCGCCGATGCGGCCGCTGACGCCCCACAGGGCGTTCTGGGCCAGCGACCACAGCATCAGGGCCCCGGCGAGCACCACCCCGGCGCGCGGGTACGGCAGCCGCCCCGGAGCCCGTACGGCACTGTCGGCGCGCTCCGCGTGCTCCGTGCGGTCGGCCCCGTCGAGGCGGCCCGTCGCCGGCCAGCACACGAGCGCGACCAGGGCGATCGCCGCGAACGGCAGCCCGTGCCCGCCGCCGAGCCGGGGCAGGGTCAGGTACAGGGCCCCGGCCGTCGCCGACACCGACAGCAGCCCCAGCGAGGAGGTCCGGTGCGGGTCGCGCTGCGCCGCGATCCCGGAGGCGGCCACGGCGGTGGCCGTGCCCGATCCGAAGCCGCCGAGGACGGCGCCCGCGATGACGAGGGGGAGCTGCGCGGTGGCGGCCGCCGTGCCGTACCCGAGGACGGCGAGCAGCAGCCCGAGCCGGGCCAGCGGACGCGGTCCGTGGCGCCGGATGCGGGAGGCGAGGGTGAAGCCGGCGGCGGCCGAGCCGAGCAGCAGGACCGAGCCGATCAGTCCGGCCTGCGCGGGGCTCAGCGGGAGGTGGGCGTCGAGCCGGCCGACCACGGTCGGCAGCAGGTACGGGGCGACGTAACCGGAGGTGAAGAGCGCGACGAGCGGCCAGGCGGCGGGCGGCGCGGGGGTGCGGTCGGGCACGGATGTTCCAGGTGGTGCAGGTGGAGCGTGAGATTCCGCAAGAGCGCGGGGCTCATATCTATCAAGCGGCCCGATCTTCCGAGAAGGGCGTTCAGGCGGTGATCTGCGTCACACTGTTACCTGGGTCCTCCCACGAGGGAGGGCCTGACGGCGGACGTGAGTTAAGCCAAGTGAAGAAACGACCCGCCAAGATTCACCACGTGCGCCGAACCGAACGGGGAGTACATCGTGACCAGTCGCAGCAGCCGGGACAGCCTCGACTCCGCCGTGGACCCCCTCGGTCCGCTGCGCGACCCCCAAGAACCCGGCTGCGACGTCTTCCTGACGGGCACGGTCTTCCTCGACATCATCTTCACCGGCCTCGACTCGGCCCCCGTGCGCGGCACGGAATCCTGGGCGCGCGGCATGGGGTCCAGCCCCGGCGGCGTCGCCAACATGGCCACCGCCCTCGCCCGGCTCGGTCTGCGCACCTCCCTGGCCGCCGCCTTCGGGGACGACCACTACGGGGAGTACTGCTGGGACGCCCTCGAACAGGGCGAGGGCATCGACCTGTCGATGTCACGGACCGTGCCGGGCTGGCACAGCCCCGTCACCGTCTCGATGGCGTACGAGGGCGAGCGCACGATGGTTTCCCACGGCCACGAGGCCCCGCTCCCGGCGGACCCGGGCCCGTTCCCCCAGTGCCCTCCCCGCGCCCGCGCGGCGGTGGCCTCCCTCGGCCCGGGCGGCGGCGAGGCCTGGGTCGCCGAGGCGGCCCGCCGCGGGGCCAGGGTGTTCGCCGACGTCGGCTGGGACGACAGCGGGCGCTGGGACCTGGGGGCGCTCGCAGACCTGGAGCACTGCGAGGCCTTCCTGCCCAACGCGGGGGAGGCGATGGCGTACACGCGCACCGACTGCCCGCGCGCGGCGGCCCGGGCGCTGGCCGAGAAGGTGCCGATCGCGGTGGTGACGATGGGCTCCGAGGGCTCGTACGCGGTGGACGGGCGGACCGGGGAGACGGCCGAGGTCCCCGCGATCGCGGTCGACGCCCTGGACCCGACCGGCGCGGGCGACGTGTACGTGGCGGGCTTCCTGACCGGCACCCTCGCCGAGTGGCCGCTCGCGGACCGGCTCGCCTTCGCGGGCCTGACGGCCGCCCTGTCGGTGCAGGAGTTCGGCGGCTCCCTGTCGGCCCCCGGCTGGCCGGAGGTGGCCCACTGGTGGCGCACCGCCCCGGAGGCCCTGCGCGGGCGGTACGGCTTCCTGGACGACCTCGTCCCGCGGGCCGCCGCCCCGGCCAGCAGGCGCCGGGCGGTCCCGACGATCGGCTTCCGCCAGTCGGCGTAGGCCTGGCCGGCCGGGGAACGGGGTGAGGTGCGGGGCCGCGCCCCCGACCCGGACGCCCGCGCCGCCCCGGGCGGGACGGCCGGGTGCGGCGCCGTTTCCGGGGCCGGCCCCGGACCCCCGGTCCTCAAACGCCGGAGGGGCTGGTGTGGGCCGGTGGATCGGGTGCGGGGCAGGCCCCCGTGGCAGACCCCCGAGGCAGACCCCGTAAAACCCCTCGGGGATGGCGGGGCGGCGACGTAGGCTTGGAAGTCCGGTGGCCGTCGATCGGCGCGGCCCCTCAGTGGGAGGTATGCGCAGGCCACAGTGCCGGCCCATGACTCAGACACCGACAGCCAAGACCCCCGCGCCGGGGCAGGCGCGAGCCCACTTCTCCGTACCGGCCACCCATCCGATGGTGTCCGTCCTCGGCTCGGGCGACGCCCTGTTGCGCGTGATCGAGAAGGCCTTCCCGAGGGCCGACATCCATGTTCGGGGCAATCAGGTCAGCGCGATCGGCGCGGCGGCGGAAGTCGCTCTGATCCAGCGCCTGTTCGACGAGATGATGCTGGTGCTCCGCACCGGGCAGCCGATGACGGAGGACGCAGTGGAACGCTCGATCGCCATGCTCAAGTCGAGCGGCAACGGCGAGGGCCCGGACGAGACGCCCGCCGAGGTGCTCACCCAGAACATCCTCTCCAGCCGCGGCCGCACCATCCGCCCCAAGACCCTCAACCAGAAGCGGTACGTCGACGCGATCGACAAGCACACGATCGTCTTCGGCATCGGCCCCGCCGGTACCGGCAAGACCTACCTGGCCATGGCCAAGGCGGTCCAGGCCCTGCAGTCCAAGCAGGTCAGCCGGATCATCCTGACCCGCCCGGCGGTGGAGGCCGGAGAGCGCCTGGGATTCCTCCCCGGCACCCTCTTCGACAAGATCGACCCGTACCTGCGGCCGCTCTACGACGCCCTGCACGACATGATCGATCCGGACTCGATCCCGCGGCTGATGGCGGCGGGCACCATCGAGGTCGCGCCGCTGGCCTACATGCGCGGCCGCACCCTCAACGAGGCCTTCGTCGTCCTCGACGAGGCGCAGAACACCACCCCCGAGCAGATGAAGATGTTCCTGACCCGGCTCGGGTTCGACTCGAAGATCGTCGTCACCGGCGACGTGACCCAGGTCGACCTGCCGGGCGGTGCCAAGAGCGGTCTGCGGCAGGTGCAGGACATCCTCGAAGGGGTGCCGGACATCGCCTTCTCGCGGCTCACGTCCGAGGATGTCGTCCGGCACAAGCTGGTCGGCCGTATCGTCGACGCGTACGAGAAGTACGACGACAGCCAGGACGCGAAGCAGTCGCGGAACGGCTTCCAGCGGAAGTAGAAATCAGCGCACCATGTCGATCGACGTCAACAACGAGTCCGGAACCGAGGTCGACGAGCGGGCGATCCTCGACATCGCCCGCTACGCACTCGCCCGGATGCGGATCCACCCGCTCTCGGAGCTCTCCGTCATCGTCGTCGACGAGGACGCGATGGAGCAGCTCCACATCCAGTGGATGGACCTGCCCGGACCCACCGACGTCATGTCCTTCCCGATGGACGAGCTGCGTCCGCCGAAGAAGGACGAGGAGGAGCCCCCGCAGGGTCTCCTCGGTGACATCGTGCTCTGCCCCGAAGTCGCCAAGAAGCAGGGCGAGGACGCGCCGACGCAGCACTCCATGGACGAGGAGCTCCAGCTCCTGACCGTCCACGGGGTGCTGCACCTGCTCGGGTACGACCACGAGGAGCCGGACGAGAAGGCCGAGATGTTCGGCCTCCAGGCGGCGATCGTCGACGGCTGGCGCGGCGAGAACGGCGTGACGGGCCCGTCCCCGGCGCCGACCGTCTCATGACCGGTGATCTCCAGCTGATCACCGGGGCCGTCCTGCTGGTCGTGGTGGCCTGGTTCGCCGCGTGCGCCGAGTCCGGGATCGCCCGGATCTCCGCCTTCCGCGCCGAACAGGCCGTACGGGAGGGCCGGCGCGGCAGCGCCAAGCTGGCCCAGGTCGCCGGCGACCCCACCCGCTACGTCAATGTCGCGCTGCTGGTCCGGGTCACCTGCGAGATGGCGGCGGGCGTGTTCGTCACGTACGTCTGCCTCGACGAGTTCGGGGAGAACTGGACCGCGCTGCTCGTGGCCATCGCCGTGATGGTGCTCGTGTCCTACGTGGCGGTCGGCGTGTCCCCGCGCACCATCGGCCGGCAGCACCCGCTGAACACGGCGACGGCGGCGTCCTACGTCCTCGTACCGCTCGCCCGGATCATGGGGCCCATCCCGCAACTGCTGATCCTCCTCGGCAACGCGCTCACCCCCGGGAAGGGCTTCCGCAAGGGGCCCTTCGCCTCCGAGGCGGAGCTGCGCGCGATGGTCGACCTCGCGGAGAAGGAATCGCTGATCGAGGACGACGAGCGCCGCATGGTGCACCAGGTCTTCGAACTGGGCGACACGCTCGTGCGCGAGGTCATGGTGCCGCGCACCGACCTGGTCTGCATCGAGCGGTACAAGACGGTCCGTCAGGCGACCACGCTCGCGCTGCGGTCCGGTTTCTCGCGGATCCCGGTGACCGGGGAGAACGAGGACGACATCGTCGGCATCGTGTACCTGAAGGACCTGGTCCGCAAGACGCACATCAGCCGGGACGCGGAGAGCGACCTGGTCTCCACGGCGATAAGGCCCGCGGTGTTCGTGCCGGACACGAAGAACGCGGGCGACCTGCTGCGCGAGATGCAGTCGGTGCGCAACCACGTGGCGGTGGTCATCGACGAGTACGGCGGCACCGCCGGCATCGTCACCATCGAGGACATCCTGGAGGAGATCGTCGGCGAGATCACCGACGAGTACGACCGGGAGATCCCGCCGGTGGAGGACCTGGGCGGGGACCGCTACCGGGTCACCGCGCGACTGGACATCACCGACCTCGGCGAACTGTTCAAGGTGGACTCCTTCGACGACGAGGACGTGGAGACGGTCGGCGGACTGCTCGCCAAGGCGCTGGGCCGGGTACCGATCGCCGGTGCCTCGGCGGTGGTGGACCTGCCCGACGGACGGCCGCTGCGGCTGACGGCGGAGTCCCCGGCGGGGCGGCGGAACAAGATCGTGACCGTGCTGGTGGAGCCGGTGGTTCCGGTGGAGGGCCAGGAAGGGGAGACGGAGTGACGCCGGCGGAGCTGCGCGCGTTCTGTCTCGGGTTCAACGCGGCGGTGGAGGAGTTCCCCTTCACCCCGGAGACCTCGGTGTTCAAGGTGCTGGGGAAGGTGTTCGCGCTGAGCGCGCTGGACGCCGACCCGCTGAAGGTCAACCTCAAGTGCGACCCGGAGCAGGCGGTGCGGCTGCGGGCGGAGCACGAGGCGGTCGTACCGGGCTGGCACATGAACAAGCGGCACTGGAACACGGTGACCGCGGGCGGGCCGGGGGCGCTTGCCGACGCGCTGGTCCGGGAGCTGGTCGAGGACTCGTACGACCTGGTGGTCGCCGGTCTGCCGAGGGCGGAGCGGCTGCGGCTCGACCGGCCGTAGGGGGTGTACCCCCCCAGGTGTTCCCCGGAGTGGAATCGGGGAGGGGCCCAAGGTCATGGATCACGGGACCTTCGGGGCCGTGGATCCGCTTACCCAGCGCTTAGTTTTATCCCTGCGCCACCAAGATCCCGGGGGGACACCGGGGGTGGAGGGGAGAGCGCGTCGGCGGGGTCGTCGTGCGGCCCCGCCGACGCGCTCCATATGCTTCGGGCTATGACCGACAGCACCGGGATCGACCCCGAAGACACCAAGATCATCACGTTGGCGCGCAGCGCCCGGGCCCGCAACGGCGTGCCCGAGGGGGCGGCGGTCCGGGACGAGACCGGCCGTACGTACGTCGCCGGGACCGTGGCGCTGGACTCCCTCAAGCTGAGCGCGCTCCAGACGGCCGTCGCGATGGCCGTGGCCAGCGGCGCCCAGTCCCTGGAGGCGGCGGCCGTCGTCAGCGCCGCCGAGGCCCCCTCCGACGCCGACCGCGCGGCGGTCCGCGACCTCGGCGGCCCGGACACCCCGGTCCTCCTGGCGGGCCCGGACGGCACCCTGAAGTCGACGACTCCGGCTGGGGCCTGATCCGTCGGGCGGCGGGCTTCGGCTCCGGCCGGTCCTGCTCCGGCCGGTCCTACACCGGCCGGTCCTACACCGGCCGGTCCTGCACCGGCCGGCCGCCGAGGCCCGTGTGCCCGACGCCGCGCGGTGAGAAGGTGACCGGGCCGATCCAGCCCTGGAGCACCCGGACGACCTGGGACGGCAGCGGGGTCACGGGGTCGAAGCTCCGGCCGCGGGCCCAGTTCTCGAAGAGCCCCTCCGTCGTCCCGACCGCGGTGACCACCATGGTGACCCGGAGCTCCGAGCCGTCCGCCCAGGTGTGCCACAGGGCCCAGCCCTCCGGGCGGGGTTCCACGGCGAGCCGCGCGCACATCTCCTCGTAGCTCTCGTCGGTCCCGGCCGGTACGAGCCCAGGCCGGAGCAGGCAGGCCCCGACGAGACGGATTCGGGGCCGGTCCTCCTCGGTGCAGCCGTCGCCCTCGAAATGGTGACTGCGCAGGGTCCGGGAGAGGGCGTCCAGCTCGCGCCGGAACGGCTCCGGGAACTCGGTGCCCGAGGACTCCGCGACGACCCGGTGCGCGAGTCGCTCGATTTCACGGAGGTGGTCGAGCTCGGAGAGTTCGGGTGCGCTCATGACCGGCAGTGTCGCAGCGGGGCGCACCCTCCGGACACCCGTTTACGACCCGGCGGGAACGGCGCGGCGGCGGATGACCATCGCCATCAGGGCGGCCATCGCGCACAGGGCGCCCGAGGCGTACCAGACGGGGTCGTACGAGCCGAAGGCGTCGCGGGCCAGGCCGCCGAGGAAGGCCACCACCGCCGCGCCGATCTGGTGCGAGGCCAGGACCCAGCCGAAGACGATGGCTCCGTCGTCCCCGTAGTGCTCGCGGCACAGGGCGATCGTCGGCGGGACCGTCGCGACCCAGTCCAGGCCGTAGAAGACGATGAAGAACACCATCGGCGGGTGCACGGTCGGGGCCAGCAGGATCGGGAGGAACAGGAGCGAGATCCCGCGCAGGGCGTAGTAGACGGCGAGGAGGCGGCGCGATTCGAAGCGGTCCGTCAGCCAGCCGGAGAAGACCGTGCCGATCACGTCGAGCACGCCGATCACGGCGAGCAGTCCGGCCGCCGCCGTCACCGGCATGCCGTGGTCGTGGGCCGACGGGACGAAGTGGGTCCTCACCAGCCCGTTCGTCGAGGCCCCGCAGATCGCGAAGGTGCCCGCCAGCAGCCAGAACGGTCCGGTCCGGGCCGCCTTGACCAGGACGCCCACGGCCCGGCGGGCGGCGCCGGGGACGGGCGCGGGCTTGGCCGTGTAGGTGCCCCCGTACGGGGTGGTCCCGATGTCCGCCGGGTGGTCGCGCAGCAGCAGCCAGACGAAGGGCACGACGGTCAGGGCCGCCAGCGAGACGGTCACCGACGCCGGGCGCCAGCCGTGGTTCTCCACCAGCCAGGCCAGCAGCGGCAGGAAGATCAGCTGGCCGGAGGCCCCGGCGGCGGTCAGGATGCCGGTGACCAGGCCGCGCCGGGCGGTGAACCAGCGGTTGGTCACCGTCGCCGCGAAGGCCAGCGCCATCGAGCCGCTGCCCAGGCCGACCAGGACGCCCCAGTACAGGATCAGCTGCCAGGAGGTGGTCATCCAGACCGTGGCCACCGAGCCGCCGGCTATGACGGTCAGGGCGACCGCGACCACCTTGCGGATGCCGAAGCGGTCCATCAGGGCGGCGGCGAACGGCGCGGTGAGCCCGTACAGCGCGAGGTTCACGGAGACGGCGAGGCCGATCGTGCCGCGGGACCAGTCGAACTCCTCGTGCAGCGGCTCGATGAGCAGACCGGGGAGGGAGGCGAAGGCGGCGGCGCCGATGATCGTCACGAAGGCGACGGCCGCGACGAACCAGGCGCGGTGGACGCGGTGTGCGGGGTGCGGCGCGACGGCCGTGGAGTCGGGTCCGGCCGCCGGGCCGGAGGCGGGTGTCGGCGCGGGGGACGGGCCGGGGCCCGGGTCTGTCTGCGTCACGCCGATAGTTTCCGGCCGCCGGGGTCTCGTACGACAGTGGCCTGACCGACACCCTTCGATATGATCGGGCCATGGAGCCTCGCGCGCACCGTGTCCACCGTGTGGTCGTACTCGCCCTCGCCGGTCTGCTGCCCTTCGAGCTCGGCATCCCGCACCGGATCTTCGGGCGGGCGAAGGATCCCGCCGGGCGGCCGCTGTACGAGGTCCTCACCTGCGGGCTCGCCCCCGGCCGGGTCCCCACGGACGCCGACTTCGACGTCCACGTCGAGCACGGTCCCGAACTGCTGGCCACCGCCGACACGGTGGTGGTCCCCGCCTCCTACGAGCTGGGCCCGGTCCACGACGAGGGCCGGCTCACCCCCGAACTGGCCGCCGCGCTCGCGCACATCAGGCCCGGCACCCGGCTCGTCTCCATCTGCACCGGCGGCTACGTCCTGGCCGCCGCCGGGTATCTGGACGGCCGCCGGGCCACCACCCACTGGTCCTCCGCCGGGCACTTCCAGCAGACCTTCCCGGCCGTCCTGGTCGACCCGGGCGTGCTCTACACCGACGACGGGGACGTGCTCACCTCCGCCGGAGTCGCCGCCGGGATCGACCTGTGCCTGCACATCGTGCGCCGCGACCACGGCTCGGCCGTCGCGAACCACACCGCCCGGTACACCGTCGTACCGCCGCACCGCGACGGCGGGCAGGCGCAGTTCATCGACCGCCCGGTGCCCGAGCCGCAGCAGGCGAGCACCGCCGCGGCCCGCGCCTGGGTACTGGACCGGCTGCACGAACCACTGCGGCTGACCGACCTGGCCCGGCAGGAGGCGATGTCGGTACGGACCTTCACGCGCAGGTTCCGCGAGGAGTCGGGGCTCAGTCCGGGCGAATGGATCCTGGGGCAGCGGGTGGAGCGGGCCCGGGCACTGCTGGAGCAGACCGACCTGCCGATGGAACACGTGGCCCGGGAGGCGGGCTTCGGGAGCGCGCAGTCCCTGCGCAAACACGTCCAGGCGGCCCTCGGCGTGAGCCCGACGTCCTACCGGCGGACCTTCCGGCAGGCGGCACCGGGCGCCACACTGCCATCTCCTGATGGGACATCAGTTGCTGCCGGGTCCGTGCATTGACTTATCCCCCCGCCCGCTCGTGAATGGCCCCCTGGCGGGGTACGGGATCCCAGGGGGCGGTCAGTGCGGACTTCGGCGCGAACACCGGCGCGGGCAACGGCGCGGACGACGGCGCGGCACAGAGGGTGGTCGGCGGCCGTCGGCATGGCGGTGCTGGCCGCCGCGACCGGGGGAGCGCTGAGCGCGCCCGCCGCCGCGGAGGGGGAGACCCCTGCCGGTCAGGTCGAGTTCCCCACGCACTGCCTGCCGCCGCAGGAGGCGGGACTGCCGCCGGCCGACGGGCCCACCACCGCCCGGATCACCGTCGACGACACCACGCCGCGCGTGGGCGACACCGTCACGGTCACCTACCAGGTCACCCGGACCCCCGCCGTGAACCCGCTCTCCGTCGGCCTGCCCGCCGACGTCCTCACCCCGACCGGGCGGATCGTGCTCGGGGGCGTGCAGCAGGGCGAGGTCACGGTCGTCGGGGCCAAGCGCAACGATCCCGTCGAGGCGGGCGGGGCGCTGCCCGCCGTCACCATGACCGGCACCTTCACCGTCACCGCCCCCGGCGAGATCACCCTGGCCCCGGGCGGCTACACCCTGCACACCGGGCACCTGCTGGAACTGGACACCGTCTGCGCGGGCGCCTTCGGGAGCGAGCCGCCGGGGGCGGGACCGGCACCGACCGCGTCGGCTTCCGCGTCCGCGTCTGCGTCCGCGGCGCCGTCGCCGGTGTCCGCTTCGCCGGTGTCCCCGTCCTCGTCTCCGTCCGGGTTGCCGGTGCCCGCCGGGCCGCCGGTCGCGCAGCGGATCACCGCGAGTCCGCTGCCGACGGCCAACCTGCGCGCCGTCGCGCTCGGTACGGCGGCGGGAGCGCCGGGCGCGAAGGTCAAGGTCACCGGAGCCGGTTTCGTCCCCGGCGCGGAGGTCACCGTGACCGGCCGGGCGGGTACGGCGGAGACCGCCGACCGGGTCGCCGCGAAGGCCGACGAACTCGGCGTGGTCCTCGCGGAGCTGCCGGTCACGGACCGGGCGACCACGGCGGTCGTGGCGTACGAGGGCGCCGCCTGGACTCCGGAGTCGGGCTCGGGCCCGGCCGCGTACACGGTGATCGTCGCCGCCCCGCTGCCGCCGGGCAGCCAGACGGTGACGGCGGTCGTGGAGCCGGGCGAGCTCGGGATGACGCAGGAGGGCGACGCCGTGACGCTGGCCGCGGTCCCGTACGGGGACGGCGGAGCGGCGGCCGGACGGATCGGCACGGTCACCGTCAAGGACGCCCGCGGCGGGCCGGCCGGATGGTCCCTGATCGGCAAGGTCACCGATTTCACCGGCTCCGGCGGGGTCCGCATCCCGGGCGCCTCCCTGAGCTGGACCCCGGCGTGCGCGGCCGCGCCCGGCAGTCCCAGCGCGTGTACGCCGGGCAGTGCGGGCACCGTCGGGCCGGACGGGGCGGTCCTGGCCTCGACCGGTGACGCCGCGCTCGTCGGCGGCACCTTCACCGTCGACGCGGCCGTCACCCTGCAGGTGCCCCCGTACACCCCGCCGGGCGCCTACACCGCGGTGCTGACCCTGACGCTGTCGTGACCCGGCCCGGCCCCGCAGCCGCCGCGGTGCCGCCGCGCGGGGCGGAGCCCCCGCAGCGACCCTCGCCACTGGGCGGGGCGGCGGAGTCCCCGCAGCGACCTTTGCCGCTGCGCGGGGCGGAGTCCCCACAGCGGCCTTTGCCGCTGCGCGGGGCGGAGTCCCCACAGCGACCTTTGCCGCTGCGCGGGGCGAAGTCCCGTACCCGCCCTTCGCCCGTTCCCCGGGCGCTGCCCGGACCCCGAACCCCCTGGGGCTCCGCCCCAGACCCCGCGCCTCAAACGCCGGCGGGGCTGGATTCGGCCGGTGTCAGCCCGTACGTGAACGCCGCCGGGTTGGAAATTCCAGCCCCTCCGGCGTTTGAGGAGCGGGGGTCCGGGGGCCGGCCCCCGGGAACGGCGCCGCACCCGGCAACGGGTCCGGGGCGGAGCCCCGGGGAACGGGGGAAGGGCGGGGCGGGGAGAGCCTCTCCGGAGCGGTCCACCGCTGCCCGACACCGGCCGACCGTTGCACCGGCACCGGCACCGGCACCGGCCCGGGCCGCCCAGGCCCAAGCCCGGGCCCAGCCGCAGCCACCACCACCGCCACCGCGGGCACGGCGGCTCCTCGCCGCGTTCGCGGCCGCCGCCGTGATCCTGGGGCTCGGGATTCTTCTGCTCGGCGGAGCCGGACCCGCGGCCGCCGCCGACAACGGGCAGTGGTCCGTCCTGCCCGCCGCCAACAAGCTCGGGCAGCGCCCGTACTTCTACCTCGCCGCGGCCCCCGGCCAGACCGTCACCGACTCCGTCACCATCGCCAACCGCACCGACCGGCCCCGCACCTTCCGCCTCTACGCCGCCGACGCCTACAACACCGCCCGCGACGGCGGCTTCGCCCTGCGCGGGCCCGAGGAGCCGCGCACCGCCACGGGCGCCTGGACGGTGCCGGCGCGGGAGCGGATCACCGTCCCGGCGAAGGCGTCGGTCGACGTCGGCTTCACCCTCACCGTCCCCGACCGGGCCGAGCCCGGGGACCACCCCGGAGCCGTCGTCGCCCTGGAGGACCGGCCGGCCGGTACCGCGATGCCGGGGATAGGCGTGCAGCAGGCAGTCGCCGCCCGCCTCTACCTCCGGGTCACCGGCCCCACCGCGCCCGCGCTGGCCGTCGAGGACCTCCGCACCGACCGCACCGCCGGCACGGCCCGCGGCACCGCCGGCGCGGAGATCTCGTACACGCTCCACAACCTCGGTAACGTCACCCTGCGCCCCCGAGCCACCCTGACCGTCTCCGGCGCCCTCGGCCGGAGCCTCCTTTCCCGCCCCCTCGCCGGCCTGCCCGCAGAACTACTGCCCGGGCAGCGGGTCCGGCTCACCGCACCCTGGGCGGACCCGCCCGCGCTGGAATGGGCCGAGGTCACGGTCGTGGCGCGGGCCGACGGGGCGGCCGCCCGGGCCACCGCCGGACATGCCGCGCACCCCTCCCTGAACGGGCTGCTGGCGGCCGCTCTCGCCCTCGTGGCGGCTGCCTGGTCGGCGCTGGGAGCCGCATCGGGGAGAATGGCCCGTATGAGCGATCGTTCCCCCGAGACCACCAGCCCGCACCGTGCGGGCTTCGCATGCTTCGTCGGCCGTCCCAACGCGGGGAAGTCGACCCTGACCAACGCGCTCGTGGGTACCAAGGTCGCGATCACCTCCAACCGGCCGCAGACCACCCGCCACACGGTCCGCGGCATCGTGCACCGCCCCGACGCCCAGCTCGTCCTCGTCGACACGCCCGGCCTCCACAAGCCGCGCACCCTGCTCGGCGAGCGCCTCAACGACGTCGTGCGCGCGACCTGGTCCGAGGTCGACGTGATCGGCTTCTGCCTGCCCGCGGACCAGAAGCTCGGCCCCGGTGACAAGTTCATCGTCAAGGAGCTCGCGGGGATCAAGAAGACCCCCAAGATCGCCATCATCACCAAGACCGACCTCGTCGAGTCGAAGGTGGTGGGCGAGCAGCTCATCGCCGTGCACCAGCTCGCCGAGGAGCTGGGCTTCGAGTGGGCCGAGATCGTCCCGGTCTCGGCGGTCGGCGACACCCAGGTCCAGCTGCTGGCGGACCTGATCGCGCCGATGCTGCCGAAGAGCCCGCCGCTGTACCCGGAGGGCGACCTCACCGACGAGCCCGAGATGGTCATGGTCGCGGAGCTGATCCGCGAGGCCGCGCTGGAAGGCGTACGGGACGAGCTCCCGCACTCCATCGCCGTGGTCGTCGAGGAGATGATCCCCCGGGAGAACCGCCCGGCGGACCGTCCCCTGCTGGACATCCACGCCAACCTCTACATCGAGCGGCCGAGCCAGAAGGGCATCATCATCGGCCCGAAGGGCGCCCGCCTGAAGGAGGTCGGGATGAAGTCGCGCAAGCACATCGAGGCGCTGCTCGGCACCCCGGTCTTCCTCGACCTGCACGTGAAGGTCGCCAAGGACTGGCAGCGCGACCCCAAGCAGCTCCGCAAGCTGGGCTTCTAGGGGGTTTGGCTCCTACGGGAGCCGCCGCACCTTCAACGCGTTGTCCGTACGGGTCCCGGGCCGGCCGTCAGGCTGGTTCTGGACCCGTACGTGTTCCTCCGCCAGCAGGACCTCCCAGGCGCCGGCCTCCAGTTCCAGCTGGGCCAGCACCTGGTCCGGGGTCGGGAAGTCCACCTCCGGGCGGTCCTCCTGCCAGGACGCCCAGCCCGCGTGGCCGACGACGAGCAGGATCCCGCCGGGGGCCACGGCCGCGGCGGCCCGGCGCAGGATCCGCTCGCGCGGGAACTCCCCGAAGGTGTGCAGGAAGCACGCGGAGACCAGGTCGTATGCCCCGGCCGGGAAGGACTCCGCGAGGTCGTGCCGCTCCCAGGCGGTGCGCTCCGTGACCCCGGCGTCCGCGGCGTGGGCCGCCGCCCGCTCCAGGGCGACCCCGGAGATGTCCGTCCCGGTGACGTACCAGCCCTGCCGCGCGAGCCACACGGCGTCGCCGCCCTCTCCGCAGCCGAGGTCAAGGGCCCGGCCGGGAGCGAGCGGGGCGGCCTCCCGGGCCAGCACGGCGTTGGCCTCGCCGCTCCAGATCCTTTCGCTCTCGCGGTAGCGGGAGTCCCAGAACTCCTCGCCCGCGAAGCCGGTCTCGAAGCCGGTCTCGAAGCCGGTCTCGGGGGAGTGGGGGGCGTGGTCGTGCGCGTGCGCCATGGCGGTCTCTTTCCGGTCGGTACGGGTACGGGTGCCCGCGCCTTCGATGCTCCGCCCGCACCGCGGCCCCGGCCAAGCGACCTTGCCGTTCCCGCAAAACAACCGGCTCGGAGTTGCGCGGGACGCCCCTCGCCGATCACGGCAGCCGACAGGTCACACCAGCCGGCCGATCACAGCGGACGGTCCGCGATCAGGGCCGTGCCCACGGAGCGGAAGCCGAGGCGGGCGTAGAGGCGGGCCACGTCCTCGTCGCCCGCCGACAGGAAGACCGTGCGGGCTCCGCGGGCCAGGGCGTCGGTGACCAGGGCCGCCGTCACCGCGAGGGCCAGGCCCTGGCGGCGGGCCGAGGGGAGGGTGCCGACACCGACCACCTCGGCCACGTCGCCGACCGGGACGTACTGGCCGGAGCAGAGCACCACTCCGTCCCGTACGGCCGCCGCCAGGGCGGTGCGGCCCGACTGGATCATCCCCGCGACCCGGACCCGGCGGCCCTCCGAAGCCGGCTCCCGCTCCGCGAGCGCGAGCTCCGCCGGGCCCGCCTCGCCCACCGCCGTGCCGGGAGCGGCGAAGGCCAGCATCGGCACCGTCACCGCGGGGCGCAGCAACGGATCGGCCGCGCCGAAGACGCGTACGTCCGGATGCGCGGGGAGCCGTACCGCCGCGGGGTCGAGGACCATCAGCGGATGCGCGTGGACGCTCAGCCCGGCCGCCTCCGCGGCGGTTCGCAGGGAGGGCGTGGTTTCGGCCACCCACTCGAAGGCCTCGGGGATCTTCAGCTCCCGCTGCCGGGCCAGTACCCGCTCCACGTCGGCCACGCCGACGCCACCGGCCGAGGCGGCGCCGAGCGCGGGCCGCGCGTAGTACGGCCAGCCGTCGCTCTCCTGGACGAAGAGGGTCAGCGGGCCGAAGTCCTCGGCCCGCGCCCCGCCGGCCCGGGGCGCCGTGTCGTAGTAGCGCTCGAGCTCGGGCAGGCAGGCGGAAGGTGTGATCATCCGGCCATCAAAGCAAGTCGGGCCTGCTCAAGCACCTTCTTTGAGGACGCGGGAGATCAGCGTGCGCTGCGCGTCCGAGAGGTTCGGGTCCTGGCAGAGCACCGTCCGCCCGTCCACCGTGATCCGGTACGAGAAACCGTCCCGGATCCGGTCCGCCGGATCGCCCGGAGGGGCGGGCCGCAGGGCCAGCTGCACCAGCGCCTGCCACTCGTCCTCGTCGGGCAGGCCCGAGGTGTCCACCTCGCCCCGCCGCTCGATCCCCGCGAAGCCGCCGGTCCGCACCACCTGAATCCGCATGACCGCCCTTCTACCCGGCGCCCGCCGCCCCACGCCTGCCACCCCGGGTCCGCTACCCCGGGCCCGTTACCCCAAGCCGACCGTCGACCACGCCTTCTGCAGGGCCTGGTGCTCCGCGCCGCCGTCGCCGTACCGGGTGACGGCCGCGGCGGTCGTCAGGGCGGCGAACCGCGCGAAGTCCGCCTTCGGGCCCAGCTCCCCGCCGGTCAGGGTGTCGTACCAGATCCGTCCGGCCCGCTCCCAGGCCTTGCCGCCGAGCTCGGTCGCGACGAGGTAGAAGGCGTGGTTGGGGATGCCGGAGTTGATGTGCACCCCGCCGTTGTCGCGGGAGGTGCGGACGTAGTCGTCCATCGTCGCCGGCTGCGGGTCCTTGCCGAGCTCGTCGTCCTCGTACGCCGTCCCGGGCGCCTTCATCGACCGCAGGGCGGAGCCGCTGTCGACCGAGGGACCGAGCAGTCCGGCGCCGATCAGCCAGTCGGCGTCCTCGGCGGTCTGGTCGAGGGAGTACTGCTTGATGAGGGAGCCGAAGACATCGGACACGGACTCGTTCAGCGCGCCGGACTGGCCGTAGTACTCCAGGTCGGCGGTGTGCTGGGTGACCCCGTGGGCCAGCTCGTGCCCGATGACGTCCACGGACACGGTGAAGTCGAGGAAGAGGTCCCCGTCGCCGTCGCCGAACACCATCTGGCTGCCGTCCCAGAAGGCGTTGTTGTAGAGCCGGTCGTAGTGGACGGTGGCGTCCAGCGGCAGCCCGGCGTCGTCGATGGAGTGGCGGCCGAAGGCCTTGAAGAAGAGCTCGAAGGTGGCACCGAGCCCGGCGTAGGCACGGTTGACGCTGGCGTCCTGGCCGGCGTCCTCGCCCTCGCCGCGGACCTTCTTCCCGGGCAGCCGGGTCCGGTGTTCGGCGTCGTAGATGGTCCGCTCGGGGGCCTCGGACGGGGTGTCCCCGGCGGGCGGGAGCACCGTCATCAGCCGCCGCACCCGGTGGGAGGCGTCCAGTTCGAGGGTCCGCCGCGCGGCGGCGGCCCGGGCGGGGTCCTCGGACCGGGCGATCTTGTCCAGGAGGTGCGGCGGCACCACGGTGCAGAAGACGGGGTGGCGGCGAGCGAAGAAGGCATCCATGCCCGGCAATGTGGCAGCGGGTGACGCCGATGTCACTAGGTGCAACCATGATTCATTCGGTCGCCTGAAAGGGCTCGCGGCGCTTTGACGGATCGACCGGACATCGGGCCGGTCAGGCAATACACAAAGAGGCTTAGCTCACAAAGGGTGCAAAACGGACCTGCGGGTCTTGCATACTGGAACAGGTCCCGCATTACGGGGCGGCTCGGTTAGGCTCGGCCCATCATGCGTTTCGGGCTGCTCCTCCTTAGCTGCCGCGGCGAGGGCCTGTAGTCGTAGGCCGACCCCCTCCCCGCGGAGTTTGGTGTTGCGGTTTTGCGACCGTCCGTCGGCCGTCCCAGCGAACTACACGCGGACACGCGAGGAGCCCTACGCCATGAGCCAGCACACTTTTGTCGGTCGCCCCACGCCCATCACGAACGCGACCCACACCCAGAAGCCCTCCGGGATGCCCATCCACAAGTACGGCTCGTACGAGCAGGTGGACATCCCCGACCGCACCTGGCCCGAGGCCCGCGTCACGAAGGCGCCCCGCTGGCTGTCCACGGACCTGCGCGACGGCAACCAGTCGCTGATCGACCCGATGACCCCCGCCCGCAAGCGCGAGATGTTCGACCTGCTGGTGAGCATGGGCTACAAGGAGATCGAGGTCGGCTTCCCCTCCTCCGGTGACACCGACTTCAACTTCGTGCGCTCCATCATCGAAGAGGGCGCGATCCCGGACGACGTGACCATCTCCGTACTGACCCAGGCCCGCGAGGACCTGATCGAGCGGACCGTGGAGTCGCTGGTCGGCGCCAAGCGCGCCACCGTGCACCTGTACAACGCGACCGCGCCCACCTTCCGCCGGGTCGTCTTCCGCGGCTCCAAGGAGCAGATCAAGCAGATCGCCGTCGACGGCACCCGCCTGGTCATGGAGTACGCCGACAAGCTGCTGGGCGCCGACACCGTCTTCGGCTACCAGTACAGCCCGGAGATCTTCACGGACACCGAGCTGGACTTCGCCCTGGAGGTCTGCGAGGCCGTCTGTGACGTGTGGCAGCCGTCCGAGGGCCGCGAGATCATCCTGAACCTGCCCGCCACCGTGGAGCGTTCCACGCCCTCCACCCATGCGGACCGCTTCGAGTGGATGGCCCGCAACCTGACCCGCCGCGCGCACATCTGCATCTCCGTGCACCCGCACAACGACCGCGGCACCGCCGTGGCGGCCGCCGAGCTGGCCCTGATGGCCGGCGCCGACCGCATCGAGGGCTGCCTGTTCGGGCAGGGCGAGCGCACCGGCAACGTCGACCTGATCACGCTGGGCATGAACCTGTTCTCCCAGGGCATCGACCCGCAGATCGACTTCTCGCAGATCGACGAGATCCGTCGCACCAGCGAGTACTGCAACCAGATGGAAGTACACCCGCGCCACCCCTACGCGGGCGACCTCGTCTACACCGCCTTCTCCGGCTCCCACCAGGACGCCATCAAGAAGGGCTTCGACGCCATGGAGGCCGACGCGGCCGCCAAGGGCGTCACCGTCGACGACATCGAGTGGGCGGTCCCGTACCTGCCCATCGACCCGAAGGACGTCGGCCGCTCCTACGAGGCGGTCATCCGGGTCAACTCGCAGTCCGGCAAGGGCGGCATCGCGTACGTCCTGAAGAACGACCACAAGCTGGACCTGCCGCGCCGCATGCAGATCGAGTTCTCGCGGATCATCCAGGCCAAGACCGACTCCGAGGGCGGCGAGGTCACCCCGACCGCGATCTGGAACGTCTTCCAGGACGAGTACCTGCCCAACCCCGAAAACCCGTGGGGCCGCATCCAGCTGCGCTCCGGCTCGACCGCCACCGACAAGGACGGCACCGACACGCTGACCGTCGAGGCGGTCGTGGACGGCGTCGAGGCCGTGCTGAACGGCACCGGCAACGGCCCGATCTCGGCCTTCTTCGACGCGCTGGCCGCCATCGGCATCGACGCCCGCCTGCTGGACTACACCGAGCACACGATGAGCGAGGGCGCCTCCGCCGTCGCCGCCTCGTACATCGAGTGCGCGATCGACGGCCGCGTCCTGTGGGGCATCGGCATCGACGCGAACACCACCCGCGCCTCCCTGAAGGCGGTCATCTCCGCCGTCAACCGCGCGGGCCGCTGACCCGTTCGTTCGTGGACCCCGCTCCTCCTTCCGGAGGGGCGGGGTTCCGCCGTTCCCGGGGGCTTCGGCGGGCCGGGCAGCAGCCGTCGGCGCGAGCACCCGCGGCGGCCCGGCCGATGCCGCTCGCGGCGCAGGTCACCGGACGGGACTTCTCGTTCATGCGGCCGAGCGCGGGCAAGCCGGGGGGCGGCCGCGGGCGACGGGCGCGCAGGTGGGGCCGGGTGCGGGGCCGGATGCGGGCAGGGGCGCAGATCGGCCAAGTACGGCGGCCGGGCGATGTTGTCTTGTCACACGACTGACGCATCCTCACCGATGTGGCTAACATCACGCCAACCCGGCGATGTTGCCGGAAGGTTACGGAGGTGCGACGTGCTGCCAGTTCGGGGTGGGGACGGCCGGAAGCTGACGGTCTGGGGGATCCGCACCACCTGGAGCACCGTGGGGGACGGGGAGTTCTTCTGTCCCGACTGCGGTGGCGACCGCAATTACCGCCGGCGCACCGGGCGCCGCCGGTTCACCGTCCTCGGGGTGCCGCTGCTGCCCCGCGGGCAGGCGGGTCCCGTCGTCGAGTGCCAGGGCTGCCACGAGCGGTTCGGCACCGAGGTCCTGGACCACCTCACCACCACCCGCTTCTCCACGCTGCTGCGCGACGCCGTGCACACCGTGACCCTGGCCGTGCTGGCCGCCGGCGGGACGGCCTCGCGCAGCGCGCTGGAGGCCGCCGTGGGCGCCGTACGGTCCGCCGGGTTCCAGGACTGCACCGAGGAGCAGCTGGAGTCGCTCGTCGACGGGCTGGCCGCGGAGGAGGGTCGGCTCGGGCTCTACGACGGCCCCGACTGCTACGGCGCCGCGCTCTCGATCGAGCTGCACGAGGCCCTGGAGCCGCTGGCCCCGCACCTGGCCGGCCCGGGCCGTGAATCGATCCTGCTGCAGGGCGCGCGGGTCGCGCTGGCGGACGGCCCGTACATCCCCGCGGAGCGCGAGGTGCTCGCGACCGTGGGCGCGGCGCTGCGGATCGACTCGGACGAGGTCGCACGGCTGCTGTCGGCGGTCCGGGCGCCGTAGGAGCGGCCCCGGACCGGTCGCGTACGGGATCCTCGCCAGAGCCTGCCGTCAGACTCCCGGCAGGCCCCTGCGGGGCTCAGGCGGCGCCCCGCGCCACCGGGGCGGGGTGCGCCGCGATGAAGCGGCGCAGGGCCGCGCACAGCCCCTGGGGGTTGTCGAACGGGATCAGCGTGCGGGCGTCCGGGACCTCCTCGTACGTGCCGTACGGAAGCAGCCCCGCGAGCCGGCGGCCGGTCCGCGGCGGCATCATCCGGTCCTCCGCGCCCCAGAGGACGAGGGCGGGACGGTCGAAGGAGCGCAGCCGCTCGGCGGCCCGGACGTAGGTGTCCTTGCGGGTGGCGTGCAGGAACGCGGCCAGGTCGCGGCGGATGGCCGGGTCGGTGAGCAGCGGGCCGTACCAGCGCAGGACCAGATCGTGCGGGATCGGCCGCTTGGCCATGCCGCCGAGGGAGGTCCGCATCCCGGCGAGGAAGGGCGAGCGGAAGGACCGCAGGAGCAGGTGGAGCGCTCCGGGGATCTTGCTCGCGGTGTGCAGGGCCTTGCCCTGCAGGCCCGGCGGGTAGTTGTCGAGGGCCTCGCAGGAGGCGAGGACGAGGCGTGCGATCCGCTTGTCGTTCACGCCCACGAGGAGCTGGGCGATACCGGCGTCGTTCTGGACGAGGGTGACCTCGCGCAGGTCGAGGCGGTCGAGGAACTCGGCGAGGAGGCCCGCGACCCCATGGGCGGAGAGGTCGGCGCCGGGGTCCATGGGGAGGCGGTGGCCGCCGATGGGCAGGACCGGGACGAGGACGCGGAAGTCGGGGCGCAGCTCGTCGACGACGCCCTGCCAGACGGATGCGTCGAAACCGAGGCCGGGGACGAGGACGATCGTCTCGCGGGCGGGTCCGTCCGCCGCCTCGGTGTCCGTGTCGGGGCCGGTCTCCGGGCTGTCGGTGTCGGTGTACTCGATGGTGCTGGAGCTGAGGGCGATGGCGAGCATGCGGTTCCCCCTGGTCGGATCCACTAGATAGACCGATCTAGTGAGAGACTAGCCCCGATGACGACGACAGGCGATACGCGAGCACGCATTCTGGGCGCGGCCACCGAGCTCTTCCGCCGCCAGGGGTACGCGGCCACGGGCATGAAGCAGATCGTGGCGACGGCGCAGGCGCCCTACGGGTCCGCCTACCACTTCTTCCCCGGAGGCAAGGCGCAGCTGGGGGAGGAGGTCCTGCGAACCTCCGGTGCGACCTATCTGGCGCTGATCGGCGAGCTCTTCGGGCCGGGCGCCGGCCATCACGACGACCCCGTCCTGGCGACGCGGGACGCCTTCGCGGGCGCGGCCGTGACGCTGGAGGAGCTGGACTTCGCCGACCCCTGCCCCGTCGCCACGGTCGCGCTGGAGGTGGCGAGCACCCACGAGGGGCTGCGGCTGACCACCTCCGAGATCTTCACTTCCTGGACCGACGCGCTGGCCGCGTACTACGCCGGCCACGGCATCGCGGCCGCGCAGGACACGGCGGGCTCGGTGATCGCGCTGCTGGAAGGCGCCTTCATGCTGGGCCGCGCCCACCGCCGGACGGAGCCGGTGCTCGCCGCCGCGACGGCGGCGCAGGCGATCGTTTCGGCCGCGCTGGTGGTTTCGGACGTGGCCGCGTCCACGGTGTGGGCGAAAACGGCACAATCTGAGGTAACGATCGGGCCTCGCACCCCCGATTCAGAGATCCTTCCGCGTGTCGTGAACCGCGGAGGCGTGCCATCCGTACGGGGTGTTTCCACCAGATGGACGGACGGAGCGGAGCCTTCTTCTTTGCGTGGCCGAACGGCCCGCTGAGGGTTAACCCGCACGTCACCGCGGACGGCCTTCGCGTTCGCGCAGCTGGAATCGCCGATTTCGCGAAGCGTTGGACATAGTCGACGCCGGGGGTCCGCGCCACTGGAGAAATCTCCAGATCCTGCACGCCGCCCGGTCAACATTTTGTAGAAGTCGACGATATCTGTGAGCGGCCCCACAGGCGTTCAATTCCGGTCACACGAGGAGACGCCGCCGGTAACACCGCGGAGCTTCGATTCACGTGGACGCAACGACAACCCTGACGGATCAACGGGCTAACGACCCACTCCGGCCAGGGACTACCAGCTTCCTATCGCTTCCTCTCAGTTACCTACCTCATTGAAGGGCAAGGCAGAGATGGCACGTGTCGCCGCACCGCTTTCCGCCACCGGAAAGCAGAGCACGCACCCGGTCGACGAGGTGCTCCCCCTCCCCAAGCTCGCGCTGTACGGCTTCCAGCACGTACTCGCGTTCTACGCCGGTGCGGTGATCGTTCCGATCATCGTCGGTGGCGCCCTCGGGCTCTCCACCGAGCAGCTGGTCTACCTGATCAATGCCGACCTCTTCACCTGCGGTATCGCCTCGATCATCCAGGCGTGGGGCATCGGCAGGATCGGTGCGCGGCTCCCCCTGATCCAGGGCGTCACCTTCACCGCGGTGTCCCCGATGATCGCCATAGGTCTCGGAGCCGGCGGCGGGACGGCGGGTCTGCTCGTCATCTACGGCGCGGTCATCACGGCCGGCATCGCCACCTTCGCCTTCGCCTGGCTGCCCCCCAAGGCCTTCCGCACGATCATGCGGCTCTTCCCGCCGGTCGTCACCGGCACGGTGATCACCGTCCTCGGCATCGTGCTGATCCCGGTCGGCCTGAACGACGCCGCGGGCGGCCTCGGCAGCCCCGACTTCGGTGACCCGAAGCACTTCGCCTACGCCGGCGGCACGATGCTCTTCATCCTCATCCTGATGAAGCTCGGCAAGCCGTTCCTCAACAGCATCTCCATCCTGCTCGGCCTGGTCGGCGGCACCGCCGTCGCCTTCCTGCTCGGCGACGCCAAGTTCGGCAACGTGAGCAACTCGGACTGGATCGGCATCACCACGCCGTTCTACTACGGCGCCCCGAAGTTCGAGTGGTTCCCGATCGTCCTGATGCTCATCGTCATGCTGATCACCATGGTCGAGACCACCGGCGACACCTACGCCGTCGGTGACATCGTCGGCAAGGACATCGACAGCGAGACCGTGGCCCGCGCCCTGCGTGCCGACGGAGCCGCGACCGCCCTCGGCGGCGTCCTGAACTCCTTCCCGTACGTGGCCTTCGCCGAGAACGTCGGCCTGGTCCGCATGACCAAGGTCAAGAGCCGCTTCGTCGTGGTCGCCGCGGGCGTCTTCATGATCGTGCTCGGCATGATCCCCAAGGCCGCCGCGATCGTCGCCGCGGTTCCGCACGGAGTGCTCGGCGGCGCCGCGACCGTGATGTTCGCGATGGTCGCCCTGGCGGGCATCCAGACCCTGGCCAAGGTCGACCTCAAGGAGGAGAAGAACGCGCTCGTCGTGGGCGTCTCCCTGGCCTTCGCGCTGCTCCCCGCCACCGTCCCGGTCCTCTTCAAGGACCACATGGACGCCGACCTCTCCTCGCTCCTCAACAGCGGTGTGACGCTCGGTGCCACGGCCGCCATCGTCCTGAACCTGATCTTCAACGGTCTGGGCAAGGACGATGCGCACGACGCCCCGGCCGAAGCCCCGCAGGCCGACGCTCCCGCGGCCGAAGCCCCGGTGGCCGTCGCCGCCGCGTCGGACGACGAGCCCACGGCAGCCATCCCGGCCCAGTCGGGCGAGGGCGAGCCCGCCCCGGCGCCGACCGCCTGATCCTCCCAAGGGGTGTCCCCCGCCGGGCCTCGTGCCCGGCGGGGGTCGCTGCCGTCCGGGGAGTGCGTGCCGTCCGGGGAGTCCGTCCTGTCGGTGGCGTACGGGACAATGAGCCCATGAGTCTGTTCCGCGACGACGGCATCGTGCTGCGCACCCAGAAGCTGGGTGAGGCGGACCGCATCATCACGCTCCTGACCCGGGGCCACGGCCGGGTCCGGGCCGTCGCCCGGGGCGTGCGGCGCACCAAGTCCAAGTTCGGCGCCGGGCTGGAACCCTTCTCCCACGCCGACGTGCAGTTCTTCTCGCGCACCGGGGAACTGATCGGCCGCGGCCTGCCGCTCTGCACGCAGACCCAGATCATCGCCCCGTACGGCAACGGCATCGCCACCGACTACGCCCGCTACACCGCCGGCACCGCGATGCTGGAGACCGCCGAGCGGTTCACCGACCACGAGGGCGAGCCCGCCGTACAGCAGTACCTGCTGCTCGTCGGCGCCCTGCGCACCCTCTCGCGCGGCGAACACGCCCCCAACCTCATCCTCGACGCCTTCCTGCTGCGCTCCCTCGCCGTCAACGGCTACGCGCCCAGCTTCGACGACTGCGCGAAGTGCGGACTCCACGGACCCAACCGGCACTTCTCCGTCGCCGCGGGCGGGGTCATATGCGGCGACTGCCGCGTTCCCGGCAGCGTCGTACCCTCGTCGGAGGCCATCGCCCTGCTCAGCGCACTGCTGACGGGCGACTGGGGGCATGCCGACGCGTGCGAGGCGCGTCACGTGCGGGAGGGAAGCGGGCTGGTTTCCGCCTACTTGCACTGGCATCTGGAGCGCGGGCTACGCTCCCTTCGATACGTCGAGAAATAGGAGCTGGGCACATGGCACGACGCGGGATTCTGGGGCGCTCTCGCCGCGAGTACAAGGTTCCCGAGCCGCACACCTCCGGTGAGCGCCCGCCGAAGATCCCCGGCGAGCTCGTCCCGAACCACGTCGCGATCGTCATGGACGGCAACGGCCGCTGGGCCAAGGAGCGCGGGCTGCCGCGCACCGAGGGCCACAAGGTGGGCGAGGGCGTCGTACTCGACGTGCTCAAGGGCTGCCTGGAGATGGGCGTCAAGAACCTCTCCCTGTACGCCTTCTCGACGGAGAACTGGAAGCGCTCGCCCGACGAGGTGCGCTTCCTCATGAACTTCAACCGCGACGTCATCCGCCGCCGCCGCGACGAGATGAACGAGCTGGGCATCCGCATCCGCTGGGTCGGCCGCATGCCGAAGATGTGGAAGTCGGTCGTCCAGGAGCTCCAGGTCGCCCAGGAGCAGACCGTCGACAACGACGCGATGACCCTCTACTTCTGCGTCAACTACGGCGGCCGCGCGGAGATCGCGGACGCGGCGCAGGCGATCGCGCGCGATGTGGCGGCGGGCCGGCTGGATCCCTCGAAGGTCAACGAGAAGACCTTCGCGAAGTACATGTACTACCCGGACATGCCGGACGTGGACCTCTTCCTGCGCCCCAGCGGCGAGCAGCGCACCTCCAACTACCTGCTCTGGCAGAGCGCGTACGCCGAGATGGTGTTCCAGGACGTCCTGTGGCCCGACTTCGACCGCCGCAACCTCTGGCAGGCCTGCTACGAGTACGCCCAGCGCGACCGCCGCTTCGGCGGCGCCGTCCCGAACCAGGGCGAGGGCAGCGCCGGCCGCCCCTGACCGTAGGCTCCGCTGTCATGGATACGAACATGCATGCGGAGCAAGTGGGGACGCCAGGCGGCCGGGCGGTCGAACTGGTGTATCTGACGACCAGGCCGGAGCTCGCCGAGGCGCTCCGGGCCCGGTCCGCCTCGACGGCCGCGGGGCGGCGCCTGCGCTGGATGTACCCCGTGCTCGGGACGCTGCTGGTGCTGTTCGGGGTGCTGACCGTGGTCTTGGACGGGACCGTCAGTGCCCGGGCTGTTGGCGTGGCCGTCGCCGGGGCGGTGCTGTGGGCGCTCTCGCCGCTCGTTCCCCGTCTGACGCCCTGGCTGCTGGCGCGGTCGTTCGGCGGCTACGTGGAGAAGGCGGGGGAGGCTCGGGTCCTCGTCGACGACTCCGGAGTCCGGGTGACGACGGCCGACAGCGAGGCGCGCATCGGGTGGAGCGCGCAGCCCACGTACCTGGAGACACCGGGCTCGTTCGTCATGCTCAGCGACGACAAGTCGGCGGTGGCCCTCACGGTCCTGCCCAAGCGGGGCATCCTGCCCCCGGCGGACACCGACGCCCTGCGGGCGATCCTGGACCGGAACCTGCGCAGGCTCTAGGCGGCCTTGGCAGCGCAGTCGGCGCAGGTGCCGAAGATCTCCACCGTGTGGGCGACGTTCACGAAGCCGTGTTCCGCCGCGATCGCCTCCGCCCACTTCTCCACCGCGGGGCCCTCCACCTCGACGGCCTTGCCGCACTTGCGGCAGACCAGGTGGTGGTGGTGGTCCCCGGTGGAGCAGCGGCGGTAGACGGACTCGCCGTCGCTGGTCCGCAGCACGTCGACCTCGCCGGCGTCCGCGAGGGACTGCAGGGTGCGGTAGACGGTGGTCAGACCCACGGAATCACCGCGGTGCTTGAGCATGTCGTGGAGTTCCTGGGCACTGCGGAACTCGTCCACCTCGTCCAGCGCCGCCGCCACCGCGGCCCGCTGTCGGGTGGATCGTCCTCGTACTGGCGCGGTATTCGTCTCGCCAGGCGCAGTCGCCACCGGTTCCTCCTCGTCTCGGGTGCGGCCCATTGTGCCAGGCGGCCGCCTGCCCGAGGTCTTCAGACCTTTACGTCGTCCCGCGTACAGACTTCCTCGGCGGCGCGGGCGGCCTGGGCGCGGCGCCGGGCCAGGGGGGTGGACACCGCCGTCATGACGATGAACACGGCGATGGCGAGCAGCACGATGGCGCCCCCGGAGGGTGCGTCGACGTAGTAGGTCGCGGCCGTTCCGGAGAGCGAGACCAGGACGCCGATCAGCATGGCCAGGCTCAGGGTGGCGGTGAAGCCCCGGGTGACGCGCTGGGCGGCGGCGACCGGGATCACCATCATGGCGCTGACCAGCAGCAGGCCGACGATGCGCATCGCGACGGTGACGGTGATGGCGGCGGTGACCGCCATCAGCAGGTTCAGGAAGCGCACCGGCAGGCCGGTGACCCGGGCGAACTCCTCGTCCTGGCAGACCGCGAACAGCTGGCGGCGCAGGCCGACGGTGACCGCGATGACGAACACGGCGAGGATCGCGGCGGTGACGGTGTCCTCGGTCGAGACGGTCGTGATGGATCCGAACAGGTAGCTGGTCAGATTGGCCGTGGAGCCGCCCGGGGCCAGATTGATGATCATGACGCCGCCGGCCATGCCGCCGTAGAAGAGCATGGCGAGCGCGATGTCCCCGCTGGTCCTGCCGCGGGAGCGGATCAGCTCCATGCCGACCGCGCCGACGATCGCGACCAGGGTGGCCATCCAGATCGGGCTGGTGTTGAGCAGGAAGCCGAGCGCGACGCCGGTCATGGCCACGTGTCCGATGCCGTCGCCCATGATGGCCTGCCGGCGCTGGACGAGGTACGTGCCGATCGCGGGGGCCGTGAGACCGACGAGGGCGGCGGCGATGAGGGCCCGCTGCATGAAGGCGTAGTCGAGGAGGTCCATCAGCTCAGCAGTCCCGTCCGGAGGGGCTCGGCGTCGTGCGCGGAGTGCGGGTGTACGTGGTCGTGGCCCGGCAGCGCGTGCTGCCCCAGGGCCTCCGGGGGCGGGCCGTCGTGGGTGACGCAGCCGTCGCGCAGGACGACGGCGCGGTCGATGAGCGGCTCCAGCGGGCCCAGCTCGTGCAGGACCAGCAGCACGGCGGTGCCGGCGGCGACCTGGCTGCGCAGGGCGTTCGCGAGGATCTCCTGGTTGGCCAGGTCTACACCGGCCATCGGCTCGTCCATGATCAGGAGCTCGGGTTCGCCGGCGAGCGCGCGGGCGATGAGCACCCGCTGGTGCTGGCCGCCGGAGAGGGCGTTGACGGAGGCGTCGGCGTGCGAGCCCATGTCGACCAGGTCCAGTGCGTGCTCCACGGCGGCCTTGTCGGCCTTGCGCAGGAGCCCGAAACGGGTCCGGGCGAGGCGGCCGGCGGAGACGACCTCGCGGACGGTGGCGGGCACCCCGCTGGCGGCGGTGGTGCGCTGGGGCACGTACCCGATGCGCGACCAGTCGCGGAAGCGCTTGAACTCGGTGCCGAAGAGGGACAGGGCGCCGTCGCTCAGCGGGACCTGGCCGACCACGGCGCGGACGGCCGTGGACTTGCCGGAGCCGTTGGCGCCGAGCAGGGCGACGACCTCACCGCTGCGGACGGTGAGGTCTATGCCGCGCAGCACGGGGCGCGAGCCGAGCGAGGCCGTGGCCCCGCGCAGGGATATGACGGGCTGGTCCAGGGCCTGGCCGGGCTTGGACTCCATGGCTCGTGCCTCCGATGCCGCTACTGCTGTCGCCATTACTTGCTGCCGAGTGCCTTCTGGAGGTTCTTCAGGTTGGCCCGCATGACCTCGAAGTAGTCAGCACCCTGGGACTTGTCCGTGATTCCCTCCAGGGGATCCAGGACGTCGGTCTTCAGGCCGGTGTCCGCCGCGAGGGTCTTGGCCGTCTTGTCGCTGGCCAGGGTCTCGAAGAACACCGTCGACACATTGTCCTGCTTCGAGAGGGTCTGCAGCTCCTTCATCCGGGCCGGGCTCGGCTCGGACTCGGGGTCGACGCCGGAGATGCCCTCCTGGTCGAGGCCGTAGCGCTCGGCGAGGTAGCCGAAGGCGGAGTGGGTGGTGATGAAGGTCTTGGAGGCCGTGTTCTTCAGGCCGTCCTTGAACTCGGTGTCGAGCGCACCCAGTTTGGCGACGAGCTCGTCGGTGTTCTTCTTGTAGTCCGCCGCGTGGTCGGGGTCGGACTTCTCCAGGGCCGCGCCGACGCCCTTGGCGATCTCCGCGTACTTGACCGGGTCGAGCCAGACGTGCGGGTCCTCGCCGGACTCGCCGTGGTTGTGGCCGTCACCTTCGGTGTGGCCCTCTTCGGCGGCCGCGTCATGACCGTCGTGGCCGGAGGTGCCGTGCACCTCCAGCTTGGTGAGGGTGGCGGCGTCGACGATGTTCTTCACGCCGGACTGGGCGATGGCCTTGTCGACGGCGGGCTGCAGCGTCTTGAGGTAGAGGACGACATCGGCCTCGCCGAGCTGCGCGGTCTGCTTCGGGGTGATCTCCAGGTCGTGCGGCTCGACCCCGGGCTTGGTGAGGGTGTCGACCTGCACGTGGTCCTTGCCGATCTGCTCGGCGAGGAACTGCATCGGATAGAACGACGCCGTCACGCCGAGCTTGCCGTCCTTGGCCCCGGCGGCCCCGGCCGTCCCCGAGCAGGCGGTGAGGGCGGTCGCGGCGAGGGCGGCGGTTGCGGCGAGGGCGGCGGTGGGTATGAGGCGTCGTCGTACGTTCATGACATCCATTTTCATCAAAGATGGAAACGATTGTCAAAAACCCTGGTGGGAGGGGTGTGGAGGGCCCGTTTAAGGCGGTCTCGATTTGAAAGGGGGGGTGCGCGCGCCGGTAACCTTGAGGCTTCGCCGTTCGTCCTCGTAAATGAAGAGAGCACCGTGGCCGCCGACAAGATCGAAACCATCGTCAGCCTGAGCAAGCGCCGTGGCTTCGTTTTCCCGTGCAGTGAGATCTACGGCGGCTCCCGGGCTGCCTGGGACTACGGCCCGCTCGGCGTCGAGCTCAAGGAGAACATCAAGCGCCAGTGGTGGAAGGCCATGGTCACCGGACGTGAGGACATCGTCGGCATCGACTCCTCCGTGATCCTGGCCCCCGAGGTCTGGGTGGCCTCCGGTCACGTCGGCACCTTCTCCGACCCGCTGACCGAGTGCACCTCCTGTCACAAGCGCCACCGCGCCGACCACCTGGAAGAGGCGTACGAGGCCAAGCACGGCCGCACGCCCGCGGGCGGTCTCGCCGACATCAACTGCCCCAACTGCGGTGTGAAGGGCCAGTTCACCGAGCCCAAGCAGTTCTCCGGCATGCTGGAGACCCACCTCGGCCCGACCCAGGACACCGGCTCCAAGGCGTACCTGCGCCCCGAGACGGCCCAGGGCATCTTCACCAACTTCGCCCAGGTGCTCACCTCCTCGCGCAAGAAGCCCCCCTTCGGCATCGCGCAGGTCGGCAAGTCCTTCCGCAACGAGATCACCCCCGGCAACTTCATCTTCCGCACCCGCGAATTCGAGCAGATGGAGATGGAATTCTTCGTCAAGCCGGGCGAGGACGAGCAGTGGCAGGAGTACTGGATGCAGGAGCGGTGGAACTGGTACCGCGACCTCGGCATCCGCGAGGAGAACATCCGCTGGTACGACCACCCGAAGGAGAAGCTGTCCCACTACTCGAAGCGCACCGCCGACATCGAGTACCGCTTCAACTTCGGTGGCAATGAGTTCTCCGAGCTCGAAGGCGTGGCCAACCGCACCGACTTCGACCTCAAGGCCCACTCCGCCGCCTCCGGCCAGGACCTCGTGTACTTCGACCAGGAGTCGAAGGAGCGCTACACCCCGTACGTCATCGAGCCGGCGGCCGGTGTCAACCGCGCCATGCTCGCCTTCATGCTCGACGCGTACAACGAGGACGAGGCCCCGAACGCCAAGGGCGTCATGGAGAAGCGCACCGTGATGCGCCTCGACCCGCGCCTGGCCCCGGTCAAGGTCGCCGTCCTTCCGCTGTCCCGCAACCCGCAGCTGTCGCCGAAGGCCAAGGGCCTCGCCGCCGACCTGCGCAAGTTCTGGAACATCGAGTTCGACGACGCGGGCGCCATCGGCCGCCGCTACCGTCGCCAGGACGAGATCGGTACGCCGTTCTGCGTCACCGTCGACTTCGACACCCTCGACGACAACGCCGTGACCGTGCGCGAGCGCGACACCATGAAGCAGGAGCGCGTCTCCCTGGACCAGATCCAGAGCTACCTCGGCAGCCGCCTGCTCGGCTGCTAGGTTCCGCCGCTCGAACGGCAGTGGCCCGGTGCGCGATGCGCACCGGGCCACTGCCGTCTTCCGGGCCGGTTACGCGGGCGCCGGACTGCCGGCCGCGGCGGCCGCGGCGGCCGCCAGAGCTGCGGCCCTCGCCTCGCCCTCGGCCTGGGTGCGCTTGGAGAACCGGACGGTCCAGACGATCAGCGAGACCAGGAAGCCGTAGATCAGGACGGGGCTGACCCACACCATCGTGTCGACGCTCAGCGTGTACGCCAGCGCCACCCGCAGCGCGGCCTCCACCAGGTAGGCGACGCCCCAGACCGTGGTCATCCGCCGCATCGCCGCGCGGAAGTCGGGGTACTGCCAGAGCCCGTTGAAGTACGCCACGCCCTCCTTGGTCCCGTCGGTCCCGAACTTGCGGCCGAAGTAGAACATCAGCGGCCGGGGCGTGAACAGGGTGGCGACGCACAGCGCGCCGAACAGGCCCGTCACTCCCGAGTCCTTGATGAGCAGGGCGCGCGCCGAGTGCGCGCCGATCAGCGTGACGAGAGCGGTGATCACCAGGAAGACCAGGGTGACCACGGCGAACTCGTCGACCTTGCGGCGCCAGGCGAGGTGGACGAGGGAGTCGACCACCGGCCAGCCGCCGCTGACCAGGAGCGCGGCGAACTCGCTCCAGCCCCGGTCGGTGAGCATGTTGTACGTGAGGATGGGCGCGACCACGTTGAACCCGATGGTCAGGATCCAGCCGATCGCGGCGGCCGATCCGGACCTGGCCGGCGGCCCGGACTGCGCTGCCGGTTCTTGCTGAGCGGACAAGGTTCCCCCTGGAACAGACCTGATGGTGTGCGGTAAGGGGGAACCTAGGAACCTGGCAGGTGCACGGCAAGGGCCCGCCGTCCCAAATGATGATCAAGATGTCCGGAGCGGACAGTTCCAGGCGTCAGGCGTCAGGCGTCAGGCGTCAGGCGCGCAGGCCGCGCATGACCAGGGCGGTGACCGCCTCGAACTCGGCGGTGATGGTCGGGTCCAGCCAGTCCGCCGCGTACTGCGGATCGTGGAAGCGCCCGGTGGCGTCGAACACCGCGCGCGCCGCGGCTGGTACGTCGGGCGCGCTGATCGAGCCCGCCGCGACCCCCTCGCCGATGATCCGGGAGAGCTGCCCGATCAGCTCGGTGATGTGGTTCTCCACCACGCCACTGCTCTCGCCGAGCAGCACGATGTACGTCGCGAACAGCTCCGGGTCGTCACCCGCCTTGTGGCGCTTGGCCTCGAACAGAGCCTCCAGCCACGATTCCACCTTGGAGAGGGCGGGCTCGGCCGGAGCCGAGGCGATCTCCTCCAGCATGATCTCGCTCTTGGCGAGCCAGCGTTCCGTGACGGCCTCGCGCAGTGCGGCCTTCGAGGGGAAGTGCCGGTACACGCTGCCGTGGCTGACGCCCAGGGCGCGCGCCACGTCCACCACGGTCGCCTTGGTCGGGCCGAACCGGCGCAGTACCTCCTCGGTGGTTGCGAGGATGCGCTCGGGGGTGAGGGGCTCGGCGGCTGCGGGTGGCATGAGTACGACCGTACAGCCGGATCAGTGCTCGCTGTCCAGGTGGGCCATCTGCGCTGCCGGGTACCGGTCGCCGGCGGCCGCACCGGCCGGGACGGCGTCCTCGATGGCCGCGAGGTCGGTCGGGGTCAGGACGACCTGAAGGGCGCCCAGTGCCTCGCCGAGCCGGTCGCGCCTGCGGGCGCCGACCAGCGGCACGATGTCCTCGCCCCGGGAGAGCACCCAGGCGATGGCCGTCTGGGCGACGGTGACGCCCTTCTCGTCGGCGACCTTGCGCAGGGCGTCGACCAGATCGAGGTTCCGGTCGAGGTTGCCGCCCTGGAAGCGCGGGCTCATCCCGCGGAAGTCGCCCGGAGCCAGGGCACGGTCGCGGGTGAAGTGCCCGCTGATCAGGCCGCGGGACAGCACCCCGTACGCCGTGATGCCTATGCCGAGCTCGCGGGCGGTCGGCAGGATCTCCTCCTCGATGCCGCGCGAGATCAGGGAGTACTCGATCTGGAGGTCGGCGATGGGAGCCACGGCGGCGGCCCGGCGCAGGGTGTCCGCGCCGACCTCGGAGAGCCCGATGTGCCGGACGTGCCCGGCGGTGACCGCATCGGCGATGGCGCCGACGGTCTCCTCGATCGGTACGTCGGGGTCCACGCGGGCGATGCGGTAGATGTCGATGTGGTCCCGGCCGAGCCGCTGGAGCGAATAGGCCAGGAAGTTCTTGACGGCCTCCGGCCGCCCGTCGTACCCGGTGAAGCCGCCCTCGACCGTGCGCAGGGCGCCGAACTTCACGCTGGTCAGCGCCGACTCGCGGGCCGCGGCGGGGGCGGTGCGCAGGGCTTCGTTGATGAGGAGCTCGTTGTGCCCCATGCCGTAGAAGTCGCCGGTGTCCAGAAGGGTGACCCCGGCGTCCAGGGCGGCATGGATGGTGGCGAGGGACTCCGCCCGGTCGGCCTCGCCGTAGAGGGCGGACATCCCCATGCAGCCCAGCCCCAGGGGGAAGATGCCGGGTCCGGTGCTGCCGAGAGTGCGGGTGCCGGCCTTTGAGGTGCTCTGGTTCGTCGTCATGGAACGAGAATGACATGACGGCTGACAGGTTTCAATATCTGTCAGTCCTTCGTGTGAGGAAGCCCCGCCCGCAAGGCGGACGGGGCTGGGTGGGGCGGGGCGGGAGGGTGGGGGAGGGCGTGAGGTCAGGACTCGGGGCGGGCCAGGCGGCTCAGCAGGGTGATGGCGTCCTCGCGCGGGACCGGCCGGAAGAACTCCTCGTCGACCCCCTCGACGGCGGCGATCGCCCGCGGAGCCAACTCGGCCCCGGCCGCGGTGACGCGCAGCCGCTTGGCGCGGGTGTCCGCCGGATCGACCTCGCGGGCGAGGAGCCCCTTCTGTTCCAGGGTGCGCACCACCTGTGAGGTCATCTTCACGTCGGTGCCCGCCTGGCGCGCCAGTGCCTGCTGGTTGGGCTGCTCGCCCTGTTCGTTGAGCCACCAGGCGCAGGCGAGGAGGACGAACTGCACGTGGGTCAGGCCCAGGGGCCCCAGCGCCGCGGCGATGCCCCGCTGCCAGCGCAGGGTGGCGTGCCAGAGGAGGAAGCCGGGGCTCTCGCCGGGGGTCAGGGGCATCAGCCCTGGGCCGTCCGGACCAGCGCGGCCATGGTGTCGGGCCAGTCGGCCGTGATGGCCGGCCCGATCTCCGGGCCCGCCTCGGCGGCGCCCTCGCCGCTGATCTCCATCCGGTACACCACCCGGCTGCGCGCCGGGTCGAGTGCCGGGTCGAGTCGGTAGACGCGATGGGTGGTCCGCAGGACCAGGCCGGCGAAGCGCGCCTCGTCGATGAACATCTCGCCCTCGGCGACCTCGGCGACGAGCAGTTCCACCGGGTCCTGGCCGGCCGGGGTCATGGTGATCTCCGCACCCGCCGCGAAGGGGCCCCGGAGCTCGATCTTCTCGATGTCGGCGTTCCAGGCGCCCCAGTTCTCGACGTCGGCCCACAGGGCCCAGATCGCCTCGGGTGCGGCGGTGGTCTCGATGCCGTGCTCGTACTCCCACATGGGGGCCTCCTGGTAGATATTCTTCGCGCAGACTATCTGCGCGAAGAATAACTGTCCAGGAGGTCGGGCGGGGGGTGCGGCTCGGGCGCGTCAGGCCGCCACGCGCAGGACCAGGGCCGCTGCCGCGACCAGGGTGAGGACGGCCGCGGGGGCGAAGGCGTAGTCCTTCGCGCGCAGGTGGAAGACGACGGCGCCGATGAAGTAGAGGGTCACGCCGATGGCGGCGGCGATGCCCAGCGGGGTCAGCCACAGGCCCGCGACCAGGCCTATCGCCCCGGCCGCCTTGAGGGTGGCCAGCCGGGGGAGCCAGGAGTCGGGCACGCCGACCTTCCCCATGCTCTCCGTGATCGCGGGGTTGCGCTGGAGGGTGAAGGTCGCGGACGCGGCGAGCGTGAGGGCGAGCAGTCCGGCGACGACGGCATAGGCGATGAACATGGTGGGCTCCAACGATCGGCGATGTAGAACCATTGAATACCATCAACGATTGTCCAGGCGCAATCATTTCCCGGTTGTTACGATGTGGACATGACGGCGCTTCAGGACCCCACGCACCCGCCGCAGCGACTGGGCATGCTGCTGGCCTGGCACGGATCGATCACCCAGACCCGCATGAAGCAGGCGCTCAGCGCCGCCGGACTCACCCCGCGCCACGCGATGGCCCTCACGCACCTGGACGGCGGGCCCATCGGCCAGCGCGCGCTGGCCGAGCGGTTGGAGGTGGACCCCAGCGTGCTCGTCGGGATCCTCAACGACCTGGAGGGCGACGGGCTCGTCGAGCGCCGCCGGGACCCGGCCGACCGCCGCCGCCACAACGTCGCCATCACCGACGCCGGCACCGCGGCCCTCGCGAAGACGAACGCGGCCCTCGACGCGGTGGAACTCGGACTCTTCGCCCGCCTCTCGGACCGGGACCAGGAGGCGCTGCGCGGTCTGCTGGACCGGATCGACTCGAACAGCGAGGACTTCGCCTGCGGGGAGTAGGCGGCCAGGCGCTCAGGCGCTCAAACGCTCAAACGCTCAGACGGGCACGCGAGCAGCCGCCCAGCCCCGGCTCAGTGCCGCGGCGAGGCGCCCGTGCGTGCAGGGCCGGCCTTCGGCTCCAGGGCGCGGGCCGTGCGCAGGGCCGTCTCGCGGGCCCAGCTGCCGCTGGTGGCGAAGCCGACGCACAGGACGAGCAGTCCGCACACCGTGATGATCCACCAGGCGGGCCGGGCCGAGGCCACGAACTCGGCGGCGGAACCGGACCCGCCCGCCATCCCGGCGGCCAGGACCGCGCCCACGATCGCCACGCCCAGCGCCCCGCCGGTCTGCCGGCTGGTGGAGGCCACCGCGGCGGCCACCCCGGCCTGGGCGCGCGGCATACCGGAGACCGCGGTGTTGGTGATCGGGGCGTTCACCAGGCCGAACCCGATGCCGAAGAGCACGTACCCGCAGAACAGCATCGGCGTCGAGCTCTCGGCCGAGAAGGCGGCGAACAGCAGCCCGCTCGCGCTCATCGTCACGCCCGCGACCAGCAGCGGCAGCCGCGGCCCCCGGGTGGCGACGAGCCGTCCCGACACGGGCGCGCAAAGGAAGGCGAAGACCGCCATCGGCAGCATGTACAGGCCGGCGTCCAGCGCGCCGAGGCCCCGTACGTCCTGGAGGTACAGGGTGTTCAGGAACAGGAACCCGGACAGCGCGGCGAAGGCGCTGACCGCGATCACCGTGGCCCCGCTGAAGGGGGCGCTGCGGAAGAACCGCGGGTCGATCAGGGGCTCCGACCGCCGCGACTCGTAGACCAGCAGCCCGGCCAGGGACGAGGCGGCGACGAAGGCGCAGCCCAGGATCAGCGGGGAGCCCGGTCCGGCCGCGGGGGCCTCGATGATCCCGAACGTGACCGAGCCGAGCAGCCCCATGACCAGCAGCTGCCCGACCGGGTCCGGGCGGCGCGGGTGGTCGGCCCGGGACTCCGGGATGTAGCGCAGGGTCAGGGCCAGGGCGAGGAGGCCGACGGGGAGGTTGATCCAGAAGATCGACCGCCAGCCGACCGAGTCCACGAGCAGGCCGCCGATCAGCGGGCCCGCGGCCATGGAGATGCCGACGACCGCCCCCCAGACGCCGATGGCGCGTGCCCGCTCGCGCGGTTCGGTGAAGGTGTTGGTGATGATCGACATGGCGACCGGGTTGAGCATCGAGCCGCCCACGGCCTGGATCATCCGGAAGGCGATCAGCCAGCCCAGGCTCGGCGCGAGCGAGCAGAGCACCGAGCCCGCGGTGAACAGCACGACGCCGACGATGAAGACCTTGCGGCGGCCGATCCGGTCCGCGGTGGAGCCGGCCAGCATCAGCAGCGAGGCCAGGACCAGCGTGTACGCGTCGATCGTCCACTGCATACCGGCCACGGAGGCGCCCAGGTCGCGGCGCATGGAGGGCAGGGCGACGTTCAGGACGGTGTTGTCCAGACTGACGATGAGCAGGCTCATGCAGCAGATCGTCAGGATCAGCAGGCGCCGCCGCTGGGTCAGCTCGTCCATGCGGCCGATAGTACGCCTAACTAACGACATGCGATCAACGGCACGGCTGAGCCACAATGGGGGAATGACCACGCTCCCCCCGCCTCTCGCGATCGGCCCGCACACCGTGCAGCCCCCGGTGGTGCTCGCGCCGATGGCCGGCATCACCAACGCCCCGTTCCGTACCCTGTGCCGCGAGTTCTCGGGCGGCAAGGGGCTGTTCGTGAGCGAGATGATCACGACCCGGGCCCTGGTCGAGCGCAACGAGAAGACCATGCAGCTGATCCACTTCGACGAGACCGAGAAGCCCCGCTCGATCCAGCTGTACGGAGTCGACCCCGCGACGGTCGGCAAGGCGGTCCGCATGATCGTCGAAGAGGACCGCGCCGACCACATCGACCTCAACTTCGGCTGCCCGGTGCCCAAGGTCACCCGCAAGGGTGGTGGCTCGGCCCTCCCGTACAAGCGCAACCTGCTGCGCGCGATCCTGCGCGAGGCCGTCGCGGGCGCCGGCGACCTGCCGGTCACGATGAAGATGCGCAAGGGCATCAACGACGACCACCTCACCTACCTCGACGCCGGCCGGATCGCCGTCGAGGAGGGCATCACCGCCATAGCCCTGCACGGCCGCACCACCGCCCAGCACTACGGCGGCACCGCCGACTGGGAGGCCATCGCACGGCTCAAGGAGCACGTGCCGGAGATCCCGGTGCTCGGCAACGGCGACATCTGGTGCGCCGAGGACGCGCTGCGGATGGTCCGCGAGACCGGCTGCGACGGGGTCGTCGTCGGGCGCGGCTGCCTGGGGCGGCCGTGGCTGTTCAACGACCTGGTCGCGGCCTTCGAGGGGCGCCCGGAGGACTTCCACAAGCCGACGCTGCGGGAGGTCGGGCAGACCATGCTCCGCCACGCACAGCTGCTGGGGGAGTGGATCGGCGACGAGGCGCGCGGGGTGATCGACTTCCGTAAGCACGTGGCCTGGTACACCAAGGGCTTCTCGGTGGGTTCGGAGATGCGGCAGAAGCTCGCCGTCACCTCCTCCCTGGCCGAACTGGATGCTCATCTGAGCGAGCTGGATTTGGATCAGCCCTGGCCGGACAGCGCGGACGGTCCGCGAGGCCGTACGTCCGGAAACAACCGGGTTGTCCTGCCCGAGGGCTGGCTGAAGGATCCGTATGACTGCGCGGGCGTGAGCGAGGAAGCCGAACTGGACACGTCCGGAGGCTGAGAAATCGCTGGCAAAGCGTGCCATGCGTGGCGTGACATACGCCACGCATGGGTGAGGTTTCGCTCAGATGAGCGCAATAGTCACGGGTAAGACTTTCAAAGGGTGGCACTGGGTGCCACCCTTTCTGCGTTCAAGTATTGAACGCAAATGTATCGATGATCGCTCATCGGAGCGGAAACAAGCCCCAGTGGGCACCTTGGTCTTCGGGACCTGAAAGGTCTTCGTGTGTTCTGGCTACTCACCAGTTACATTCGATTGGCTGGCACCCAGGTGGTTACGGCCGTATGACCGCCAAGTGGACGTACCCATAAGCCTTCGATCTGGGTATGTTCCTGGCCGTCAGGGCAGCCACCGAGCCTCGAGGAGTCGAGACCCGTGTCGGAAAACAAAGATCAGAAGCTCGTCTACGACTTCACGGAGGGCAACCGCGACCTCAAGGACCTTCTCGGCGGCAAGGGTGCCAACCTCGCCGAGATGACCAACCTGGGTCTGCCGGTCCCTCCCGGCTTCACCATCACCACCGAGGCCTGCAAGGTCTACCTCGACAGCGGCGAGGCCCCGGCCGAGCTGCGCGAAGAGGTCAGCGCGCACCTCGCCGCCCTCGAGGCGAAGATGGGCAAGAAGCTCGGCCAGTCGGACGACCCGCTGCTGGTCTCCGTGCGTTCCGGCGCCAAGTTCTCGATGCCGGGCATGATGGACACGGTCCTCAACATCGGCCTCTCCGACGAGTCCGTCACCGGCCTCGCCACCCAGGCCGGTAACGAGCGCTTCGCGTGGGACTCGTACCGCCGCCTGATCCAGATGTTCGGCAAGACCGTCCTCGACGTGGACGGCGAGCTGTTCGAGGAGGCCCTCGACGAGGCCAAGGCCGCCAAGAAGGTCACCGTCGACACCGACCTCGACGCCGCCGACCTGAAGAAGCTGGTCACCCGCTTCAAGAAGATCGTCGCCAAGCAGGCCGGCCGCGACTTCCCGCAGGACGCCCGCGAGCAGCTCGACCTCGCCGTCGAAGCGGTCTTCAACTCCTGGAACACCGACCGCGCCAAGCTTTACCGCCGCCAGGAGCGCATCCCGAGCGACCTGGGCACCGCGGTCAACATCTGCTCCATGGTCTTCGGCAACCTCGGCCCCGACTCGGGCACCGGCGTCGCCTTCACCCGCGACCCGGCCACCGGCCACGCGGGCGTCTACGGCGACTACCTCCAGAACGCCCAGGGCGAGGACGTGGTCGCGGGCATCCGCAACACCGTGCCGCTCGCGGACCTGGAGACCATCGACAAGGTCTCGTACGACCAGCTCATGACGATCATGACGACGCTGGAGACCCACTACAAGGATCTCTGCGACATCGAGTTCACCATCGAGCGCGGCCAGCTGTGGATGCTGCAGACCCGTGTCGGCAAGCGCACCGCCGGCGCCGCCTTCCGCATCGCCACCCAGCTCGTCGACCAGGGCCTGATCGACGAGGCCGAGGCCCTCCAGCGCGTCAACGGCGCCCAGCTCGCGCAGCTGATGTTCCCCCGCTTCGACGAGGACGCGAAGACCACCCTGCTGGGCCGCGGCATCGCCGCCTCCCCGGGCGCGGCCGTCGGCAAGGCCGTCTTCGACTCCTACACGGCCGTCAAGTGGTCGCGGTCCGGCGAGAAGGTCATCCTGATCCGCCGCGAGACCAACCCGGACGACCTCGACGGCATGATCGCCTCCGAGGGCATCCTGACCTCGCGCGGCGGCAAGACCTCGCACGCCGCCGTCGTGGCCCGCGGCATGGGCAAGACCTGCGTCTGCGGCGCCGAGGACCTCGAAGTCGACACCAAGCGCCGCCGCATGACGGTCGGCGGGACGGTCGTCGAAGAGGGCGACGTCGTCTCCATCGACGGCTCCACCGGCAAGGTCTACCTCGGTGAGGTACCCGTCGTACCGTCCCCGGTCGTCGAGTACTTCGAGGGCCGCATGCACGCCGGCGCCGACGACGCCGACGAGCTCGTCGCCGCCGTGCACCGGATCATGGCCTACGCCGACCGCGTACGCCGCCTGCGCGTGCGCGCCAACGCCGACAACGCCGAGGACGCGCTGCGCGCCCGCCGCTTCGGCGCCCAGGGCATCGGCCTGTGCCGCACCGAGCACATGTTCCTCGGCGAGCGCCGCGAACTGGTGGAGCGTCTGATCCTCGCGGACACCGACGACGAGCGCGAGGAGGCACTCAGTGCCCTCCTGCCGCTGCAGAAGAAGGACTTCGTCGAGCTGTTCGAGGCGATGGACGGGCTGCCCGTCACCGTCCGCCTGCTCGACCCGCCGCTGCACGAGTTCCTGCCCGACATCACCGAGCTGTCGGTGCGCGTCGCCCTCGCCGAGTCCCGCAAGGACGCCAACGAGAACGACCTGCGCCTGCTCCAGGCCGTGCACAAGCTGCACGAGCAGAACCCGATGCTGGGTCTGCGCGGCGTCCGCCTCGGCCTGGTCATCCCCGGCCTGTTCAAGATGCAGGTCCGGGCGATCGCCGAGGCCGCGGCCGAGCGCAAGAACGCCAAGGGCGACCCGCGCGCCGAGATCATGGTCCCGCTCGTGGGCACCGTCCAGGAGCTGGAGATCGTCCGCGAGGAGGCCGACGCGGTCATCGCCGAGGTCGAGGCCGCCACCGGCACCGACCTCAAGCTGACCATCGGCACCATGATCGAGCTGCCCCGCGCCGCCCTCACCGCCGGCCAGATCGCCGAGGCCGCGCAGTTCTTCTCCTTCGGCACGAACGACCTGACCCAGACCGTGTGGGGCTTCTCCCGCGACGACGTCGAGGCCAGCTTCTTCACCGCCTACCTGGAGAAGGGCATCTTCGGGGTCTCCCCCTTCGAGACCATCGACCGCGACGGCGTCGGCACCCTGGTCCGCAGCGCCGTCGAGGCCGGCCGGGCCACCCGCCCCGACCTCAAGCTCGGCGTCTGCGGAGAGCACGGCGGCGACCCCGAGTCCGTCCACTTCTTCCACGAGGTGGGCCTGGACTACGTCTCCTGCTCGCCGTTCCGGATCCCGGTCGCGCGCCTGGAGGCCGGCCGCGCCGCCGCCGAAGCGAAGGGCAGCGACAGCCGCTGACCCTCCGCGGCCCCGATGCCGGGGCCCCATCGACCGCGCCTGCCCCCGGGTTCCCTGACGTCCGGTGGCAGGCGCGTCTATTTCCCCGGCCTTGCCCGCTGTTCCCCGGCGCTCTGCGGCGTTTCACGGCGCCGCCCGGCGTTCCCCCGTGTTCGCGGGCGTTCCCCCGGGCCAGTCTTCGTTCAATGTTGTTCCAGATGCCTTAACGGCAACAGGCGGTGGACGGATCCCCACCCGTCCACCGCCTGTCGCCAATCCGCCGGACACGTCGGCGCTTCCCGGTGCGACCGACCGCCAGGCCCCGCAAAGCCCCCCACGGCCTTCGCGGAGCGTTTCGGTCGCGCCGGAGTGTGCCCGGCGGAGTACAGGATTTCGGTTGTCACACCTCCGCCGAAAGGGGTTTCAACTGTGGCTGAAAGGCCATGGTGACCACGTGTGACGGCGTGCATACTCAAGGGGCGGGGGGATTGCGGTTGCACAGGTGGGGGTTCGGGTGCTGCGTATCCATTTCACTGGAGTGGACCTCGCGCGCGTAAGGATGGCAGGGCGTCCGGATGCGTTGTGGGAAACGATTCTGAGTTTTCACCGCTTACGGGACCGGCGGGATACCCGGCTCTTCGGCGATTGGCGTGCGGAAACACGCACCAGGTTGAATGGTGAAACACGACTTCTCGGTGCGCTGATACCGAGCCGCGGGTATTTCCCCGATTTCCTGACCCCCGTGGAGGGGCAGTACGGGTGGGACGTGGGCCTCGACGCACTGCGCGGGATCCGCCCCGAGCGGCTGCGGCGCGAGCTCACGCTGCTCGGCAGGGGCGTGGAGAGCGGCTCCGGCATGGCCGCGGCCTTCGGGATGCCGGCGGCGGCCGACGGGGGCGCGTACCGGGGCTCCGAGGTCCTGGTCCCCAGGCGGCTGCGGGACTTCATGGAAGGGGACACCGCGCACCTGCCCCGGCTGATGGAGGAGCTGCGCCGGTACCACCGGGCGGCCGTGGAGCCGTACTGGAGCCACATCCAGGCACAGATCGAGGCCGAGCGGGCCGCGCGGGGGCGGGCGCTGCTCGACGGGGGAGCGGACGAGCTGCTGGCCTCGCTGCCGCCGATGCTGCGGTGGCGGGCGCCGGTGCTGGAGTGCGACTACCCCGTGGACCGGGACGTACGGCTGCGGGGGCGCGGGCTGCTGCTCCAGCCCTCCTTCTTCTGCCGGCGCACGGCGGTGACCCTGCACGATCCGGAGCTGCCGCCCGTGCTGGTGTATCCGGCGGCGGCCGAGCTGGCCTCGGCGCAGGCCGCCGGCGGCGATGCGGCGCGGCCGGCGGAGGAGCGGCGCCGGCACCGCCAGCACACCCTGGGCAAGCTCGTCGGGCACACCCGGTCGGTGGTGCTCCAGGCCATCGGCGACGGGGCCACCACGAGCGAGCTGGCGCGGCGGGCCGGGGTCTCGCTGGCCTCCGCGAGCCAGCACGCGGGGGTGATGCGGGAGGCCGGGCTGGTCACCACGCTGCGGCGGGGCAACGCGGTGCTGCACACGGTGACGCCGCTTGGCGCTGCGCTGCTGAAGGGTGGGGCCGTGGTGTCGTGACGCGCCGCACCCCGGCGGGTTCGTGACCCGTCGGGGTGCGGCCGGTGGTGCCGTGCGGCGCCGTTGCCGGGGGCTCCGCCCCCCGACCCCCGAGCCTCAAACGCCGGGGGGCTGGAGTTGGGCTCGGCCGGTGGGTCGGTCAGGTGCGGAAGGGGCCCGTGACCTCGTACGTGATGCCGCCCGTCGAGCTGCCGCTCGTGCCGCGCTGGCTGCTGAAGTAGAGGCGGTTGCCGGCGGGGGAGAAGGCGGGGCCGGTGATCTCCGAGGAGGACTGGCCGGTGACCCGGAGGAAGGGGGCGACGATGTCGTCCGGGGTGATGACGCAGATCTCCAGGTTGCCGCCGTCCTCGGCGATGTACAGGTCGCCGTACGAGGAACCCGTGACGTTGTCGACGCCCGTCAGGGGGGCGTTGCCGCCGGGGACCAGGGAGTCGTCGTAGGCGAGCTCGTAGGTGCTGTTCGCGAGGTTGAGCTGCCAGACCCGGTTGTCGCCCTTGGTGGTGAACCAGACCGTGTCGTTGGCGTAGTGGCAGCCCTCGCCGCCGTTGAACTTCTTCGAGCCCGAGACCTGGGTGCGCGTGGTGGTCGGCGAGCCGTCCGGGTCCGGGACGTTGGCCCAGGTGAAGGAGCCGGAGGTGGCGGTGCCGGCCTTGAGGACCTGGAGGGTGCCGGAGGAGAGGTTGCCCCAGGTGGTGGGGATGAAGCGGTAGAAGCAGCCGCTGGTCTCGTCCTCGGTGAGGTAGATGACCTGGCGCACCGGGTCGGCGGCGGCCGCCTCGTGCTTGAAGCGGCCCATCGCGGGGCGCTGCACGGAGGCGTTGACCCCGTACGGGTCGGTCTCGTAGACGTAGCCGAGGCTGACCTCCTCGCAGGACAGCCAGGTGTTCCACGGGGTCTTGCCGCCCGCGCAGTTCTGGCGGGTGTTGGAGAGGATCCGGTAGGCGCCGGTGACGGTGCCCGAGGAGTTGAACTTCACCGCGCTCGCACCGCCGGAGGGGTTGATCTCCGAGTTCGACACGTAGATCCAGCCCGTGCCGTCGGCGAAACAGGCACCGCCGTCGGGGGCGCTGTGCCAGGTGTACGAGGTGCCGGCGACGGTCTGGCCGGAGCGGGCGATGACCCGGCTGCTGAAGCCGGCGGGCAGCATGATGCCGTTGGCGTCGGCTGCACCGAGCGCCCCGTAGGGTCCGGCGCCGGGCTGGGCGGGAGCCGCGTAGGCCGCGCCGTGCATCAGCGTGCCGCCGAAGGCGGCGGCGGAGGAGCCGATGACGGCCCCGCGAAGGAAGGTACGACGTTCCACGGTCACTCCTGTGGGAGGAGAGCTCCGCGCCCGGTCGGGCGAGGAGTCACGCACGCGTCGAGGAACTTAGAACCGTCGAGTTGACGTGACGTCAATTCCATATGACACGGGAGCGACCGGCACGAGGTCAATCCTCCCGGAGGGCCGGGCGAATCGGGCGGGCCTGGAATCGGAGCGGCAGCAGACAGGGGGCGGGACGGCGTAATGCGGGACTTTCTGCCCTGGGGAGGAGGCCGGTGCGGGAGGATGGTGGAGTGATGACCCCCCATGCCGCCGACGCCGACATCACCGGCCGCGCCGACCTCGACGTCGTGCTGCGCCGCTTCTACACGGCGGCCTTCGCCGACCCGCGGATCGGGCCCTTCTTCACCGAGATCGCCGGTACCGACCTCGACGTGCACCTGCCCAGGATCACCGACTTCTGGGAGCGGTCCCTCTTCCGCAGCGCCGACTACCGGCGCAACGCCTTCGCCCCGCACGCGGCGCTCCAGTCGGCCCGCGAGATGACCGCCGAGGACTTCGGCCGCTGGGTGCAGCTGTGGCGGGCCACGATCGACGGACTGCACCGGGGGCCGAACGCGGAGCGGGCCAAGGCCCAGGGCGAGCGGATCGCGCTGACCCTGCACAAGCGGCTGGCCGGCGCCGATGCCTCCCTGGAGAGCGCCGACGGGCTGGGCTTCGTACCGCTGGCGGCCCTGAGGCTGCGCTCGATGACGGCCTGACCTGCACGTTCGTAGCGCGCCGAAGAAACGTCGAAAAAACTTCGCCGGGAGCGATGAGTTCCCCGGGGGCCCGCGGTCTACCTCTCGAAAGCAACGGAACACGCCGAGAGAAGAGAGACCCCCATGTCCTCCACCATGATCTTCGTCAACCTGCCGGTCAAGGACCTGGAGGCCACCAAGACCTTCTGGGGCAAGCTCGGTTACGGCTTCAACGCCCAGTTCACCGACGAGAACTGCGCCTCGATGCCCATCACCGACTCGATCGTGGCCATGTTCCTGACCGAGGCCCGGTACAAGGACTTCACCCACAAGGACATCGCGGACGCGACCAAGACCTCCGAGGTGCTGCTGTGTCTGAGCGCCGAGAGCCGCGACGCCGTCGACGAGCTCGTCGACGGGGCCCTGGCGGCGGGCGCCACCGAGCCCCGTCCCGCACAGGACCACGGGGTCATGTACGGCCGCGCCTTCGACGACCTCTCCGGCCACACCTGGGAGATCATGTGGATGGACCCGTCGATCGTCGAGGGCTGAGCCTCAGACGGAGGTCGCGGCGGTCCGCACCGGGTACGTCCGGACCGCCACCTCCGCGTCGTCCAGGCAGTGCCCCGACTCCAGGTCGAAGCGCTGCTTGAGCAGCGGCGAGGCCACGAAGGCCCGCCCGGCGGCCGAGCCGACCAGCCCGCGCGAGAGCACCTGCGCCCCGGTGAAGGGGTCCCGGTTGCCGATCGCGTACGGGCGTCCCGCGCGGTCGACGAACACGGCGGCCTGGCTCCCGTCGGGCAGCAGCGCCGCCACCCCGCGCCCGGGGGTCAGCGCCGACAGCTCGCACACGGTGAGCCATCCCTCCGCCACCTGCAGTTCCACGGTCATCGGGTGCCTCCCAGGGGCTCCAGGGTCAGCACGGTCAGGTCGGGCTTGACCTGACCGCGTTCGGGGACGAACTTCACGCTCGGGTCGGGTGCGCCGGGGGCGTTGACGAAGGACACGAACCGGCGCAGCCGCTCCGGGTCGTCCAGGGTCTCGGCCCATTCGTCGCGGTAGTGCGCCACGTGGTCGGCCATCAGCGATTCCAGCTCCGCGCACAGCCCGAGCGAATCGCGCACGATCACGTCCCGCAGGTGCTCCAGGCCGCCCTCCAGCCGGTCCAGCCAGGTGGAGGTCCGCTCCAGCCGGTCGGCGGTGCGGATGTAGAACATCAGGAACCGGTCGATGAGCCGCACCAGTTCGGCGTCGGACAGGTCCTGGGCGAGGAGGTCTGCGTGGCGCGGGGTGGCCCCGCCGTTGCCGCCGACGTAGAGGTTCCAGCCGCTCGCCGTCGCGATGATCCCGAAGTCCTTGCTCTGCGCCTCCGCGCACTCGCGGGCGCAGCCGGACACCGCCGACTTGAGCTTGTGCGGGGCGCGCAGGCCGCGGTAGCGCAGCTCCAGGTCGATGGCCATCCGTACGGAGTCCTGGACCCCGTAGCGGCACCAGGTCTGGCCCACGCAGGACTTCACCGTCCGCAGGGCCTTGCCGTACGCGTGCCCGGACTCGAATCCGGCCTCGACGAGCCGGGCCCAGATGCGGGGGAGGTCGTCGAGGGCGGCGCCGAAGAGGTCGATGCGCTGCCCGCCGGTGATCTTCGTGTAGAGGCCGAAGTCGCGGGCGACCTCACCGATCACGATGAGCTTGTCGGGGGTGATCTCGCCGCCGGGAATGCGCGGCACGACCGAGTACGAGCCGTTGCGCTGCATGTTGGCCAGGAAGTGGTCGTTGGTGTCCTGGAGGGCGGCCTGCTCCCCGTCCAGGACGTAGCCGCTCGCTCCGAGGGTGGGGGCGAGCGAGGCGATGATCGAACCGACGGTGGGCTTGCAGACCTCGCAGCCCTCGCCGCCGCGCGCCTCCTCGCGGCCGTGGCTGTCGAGGAGCTTCTCGTACGAGGTCACGCGCAGGGTGCGGACGATCTCGTAGAGCTCGGCGCGGGTGAAGGGGAAGCAGTCGCAGAGCCCCTTGTCGGCGGCCGGCGGCATCAGCTGGCCGATCACCTTGAGGCAGCTTCCGCAGCCGGTGCCCGCCTTGGTGCACTTCTTGACCTCGGGCACCGTGGTGTGGGCGGTGATCGCCTTCTTGGTGACGTTGTGGCAGGAGCAGATCACCGCGCCGTCCGGGAGCGAGGCCGGGCCGAGCGCGACGGGTGCGCCGGCGCCGGCGGGCAGCACCAGCTGCTCGGGGGTGACGGGCGGTACGGAGCCGGTGAGCGGGCGCAGCAGGCCGTAGGAGTCGGCGTCGCCGACCAGGACGCCGCCGAGCAGGACTCCTTCGGCGGAGACGACCACCTTCTTGTAGACGCCCGAGCGGGAGTCGGAGTAGACGACGTCGAGACTGCCGGCGGTGGCTCCGTGGGCGTCGCCGAAGGAGGCCACGTCCACGCCGAGGAGCTTGAGCTTGGTGGAGAGGTCGGCGCCGGTGAACTCCTTCTCGCGGCCCAGCAGGTCGGCCGCGGCCGTCTCCGCCATCTCGTAGCCGGGGGCGACCAGCCCGTAGACGCGGCCGTCGGAGGCGAGCGCGCACTCGCCGATGGCGTAGACGTGCGGGTCGGAGGTGCGGCAGCGGGCGTCGACGGAGATGCCGCCGCGTTCGCCGACGGTCAGGCCGCTCTCGCGGGCGAGCTGGTCGCGGGGCCGGACGCCGGCGGAGAAGACGACCAGGTCCGTGTCGACGCTGGAACCGTCGGACAGCTTCATGCCGCTGACCGAGCCGTCCTCGCTGGTGAGCACCTCCTGGGTGCCGACGCCCGTGTGGACGGTCAGCCCCATGTTCTCGATGGTGCGCAGCAGGGCCGCGCCGCCGCCCTCGTCGACCTGGACGGGCATCAGCCGGGGCGCGAACTCCACGACGCGGGTGGCGAGTCCGAGGCCCTTGAGCGCGCCGGCGGCCTCCAGCCCGAGCAGGCCGCCGCCGACCACGGCGCCGGTGGTGCGGGTCTTGGCGTACTCCTCGATCGCGAGGAGGTCCTCGATGGTGCGGTACACGAAACAGCCCGGGGCGTCCTTGCCGGGGACGGGCGGCACGAAGGGGTAGCTGCCGGTCGCGAGCACGAGCACGTCGTACGGGAACACCTGCCCCGTGCGGGACGTGACGGTGCGGGCTTCGCGGTCGATGCTCTCGGCCGGGTCGTCGAGGTGCAGGGCGATCCCGTGCTCCTCCATGAAGGAGGCCGGGGTGAGGGAGAGGTCCTCGGGGGTGCTGCCGGAGAAGTACGAGGTCAGGTGCACGCGGTCGTAGGCGGGCCGAGGCTCCTCGCAGAGCACGGTGATCCGGTGCGTGGCGGTGGCGCCGAGTTCGGCGAGCGCCTCCAGGTACCGCTGGCCGACCATGCCGTGGCCGATGAGCACGAGGGCGGGGCGGGTTCCGGGGGCCTGGGTGGTGGCCTGGGCGGTGCCCGGGGCGGGCGTGGGCGTGGCTGCGGCCATGATCAGGAGCCTCCGTCGTCGGTGAGCAGGTGGTGCAGGTCGATCAGACCGTGCTGGTCGGTGAGGGGGGCGCCGTCCTCCCAGCTGCGGGCGAGGGCGCCCACGCTGGAGAGTTCGCCGAGCAGGACCCCGCCGACGAGGCGGTCGCCGCGGACGACGACCTTGCGGTAGGTGCGGCGGGTGGCGTCGGTGAGCCGGACCACGTCGTCGCCGGGGAGCGGGGTGGTCTCGCCGAAGGCGGCGAGGTCGAGGGGCCGGTCGCCGCCGGCGGTCAGGGTGAGGCGGGTCAGGGCGCGGGTCCCGTTGTAGGCGGGGTCCTGGTCAAGTCCCTTGCCGGTTCCGAGCAGGACTCCGGCGAGGGCGTCGGCCTGTTCGAGGGCGGGGCCGGCCAGGCCGTACACCCGGCCCTCGTGCTCGGCGCAGTCGCCGACGGCGTGGATGCGGGGGTCGCTGGTGCGGAGCTCGTCGTCGACGAGGATGCCCTTGCGGACGTCGAGGCCGGCGGCCTGGGCGAGGCCCGTGCGGGGGCGGACCCCGCAGGCGAGGACGACGATGTCGGCGTCCAGGCGGTAGCCGACGGCGAGGTCGACACCGGTGACCTTGCGGTGGCCCGGGGCGGGGTCGGCGACCCTGCGGGGCGTTGCGGGCTCTGCCCGGACCCGCTCCTCGAACGCCCGAGGGGCTGGATCTCGGCTGACGCCGTCAGCAGGGTGCGGCTGGTCCGTGGTCGTTGCCAGGCCGCGGACGCGGCATTCCGTGTGGATCTCCACGCCCAGGTCTGTCAGGTGGGTGCGCAGGAGTTCCGAGGCTTCCGCGTCGAGTTGGCGTTCCATCAGGCGCTCGCCCTGCTGCGCCAGGACCACCTGCGCGCCCCGCTCGGCCAGCGCGCGGGCCGCCGAGACGCCGAGGAGGCCGCCGCCGATCACCACCGCGCGCACCCCGGGACGTACGGCCGCCGACAGGGCCAGGCAGTCGTCCATGGTGCGGAACGCGTGGACCCCGGCGGGGAGTTCCCGCCCTTCGGGTTCGAAGAGGCCGCGCAGGGGAGGGAGCACCGGGTTCGACCCCGTGGCCAGGACGAGGGTGCCGTACGGCTCGACCGTGCCGTCGTCGCAGTGCACCACCTGCTCCGCGCGGTCGATCCGTACCGCCCGCACGCCGCGGCGCAGCGCCGGGCCGGGGGCCGGGAGGGCCGTCACCTCCGGCGCGTACCGGCCGGCCAGGACCTCCGCGAGGAGGACCCGGTTGTAGGGGGCGTGCGCCTCCTCACCGAGGACGCGGACGTCCCCGCCCAGCCGGGCGGCGAGCCGCAGGCCGGCGAGGCCGCCGCCGATCACCACCACGCGTTGCTGTTCCGAGGTCATGACACGAGAGTGCGCGGCCGCTGTTTCCCCACGGCATCGCCGTTGTTTCCCCGACGGAACGCCGACCTCAGCGTGCGGGTTAAGCGTCCGTGAGGCGTTCCTCAAGGCCGCCTTAAGGATCACGGGAGGGCCGGGGAGCCCGCCGGAGCGCCCGTAGCGTGGCCGTATGCGAGAGCGAGACATGGCGGTTCGGGTCAAGGGCGGGATGCTCGGCGGGGCGGGGACCGTGGCCCTGCTGTGGGCCGCCCAGGTGCGGCCCTCGGCCCGGCTCGACGCGCTGTTCGCCACCGCCGCGCACCTGTCCGGCCTGCTCGCCGGGTACGGGGTGCTCGTCCTGCTGTTCCTCATGGCCCGGGTCCCCGCCGTCGAGCACGGGGTGGGCGCGGCCCGGCTCGCCCGCTGGCACGCGCTGGGCGGCCGCCACGTCCTGCTCCTCTGTTTCGGGCACGCGGCCTTCGCGCTCTGCGGCTACGCCGTGCACGAGGGGGTCGACGTGCTCTCGGCGGTCCGGGAGCTGCTCGGCTACCCGGCTCTGGCCGCCGCGGCGGCCGGGACCGTCCTCCTGGTCGCCGTCGGCATCACCTCCGCCCGCTCCGTACGCCGCCGGGTCAGCCACGAAACCTGGCGGGGCGTCCACCTGCTGGTGTACCTCGCCGCCGCCCTCGCCTTCGGACACCAGCTCGCCGGGCCCGACCTGGCCCCCGTCGCCTGGTTCTGGGCCCTCGCGCACGCGGTGGTCGCCGTCCTGCTGGTCTGGTACCGCGCCGTGGTCCCCGTACGGCAGGCCCTGCGGCACGCGCTGCGCGTCGCCGAGGTCCGAACGGAGGGGCCCGGAGTGGTCTCCGTCCTCGTCTACGGGGAGCACCTCGCGGAGCTGCGCGCGGAGCCGGGGCAGTTCCTGCGCTGGCGGTTCCTCCAGCGGCGGCTGTGGCACACCGCGCTGCCGTTCTCGCTGTCGGCGCCGGTCCGCGGGAACACCCTGCGCATCACCGTGAAGGCCCTCGGCGGCCACTCCCGCCGGATCCGCAGGCTGCGCCCCGGCACCCGGGTGCTGGCCACCGGCCCCTTCGGGGCGCTCACCGCCGCCCGGCGGACCCGGGCCAAGGTGCTGCTGATCGCCGGCGGGGTCGGGATCACCCCGATGCGGGCCCTGTTCGAGACCCTGCCCGGCGGGCCGGGGGACATCACCCTGCTCTACCGGGCGGGCGCAGAGGAGCACCTTGTGCTGCGCTCCGAACTGGAGGCCATCGCCGCCGAACGGCAGGCCGGGCTGCACTACCTGCTCGGGCCGTCGGGCGCCGCCTTCGACCCGCTGGCTCCGCAGGCGCTGGCCGAGCTGGTCCCGGAGCTGGCCGAGCACGACGTGTACCTGTGCGGGCCGCCGGGGATGGCGGACGCCACGCAGTCGGCGCTGTTGCGGGCGGGGGTGCCGGCGGGGCGGATCCACGCCGAGTGCTTTGGCTTCTGAGCCCGCGCCTGATTCCGGCCCCGCCCCCGTTTCCGCCCCTGCGCCCGCGCCCGCACCCGAGAGGTCGCCGCTCCGTGCGTCACCCGTTGCACGTCACCCTGCCCGTGTCCCTGGCCGCTGCGCGGGGCTCGTCCCCTACCCGCCCTTCGCCCATCCCCCAGACTCCGTCCGGGGGGACCCCCAGCCGGGGCTCCGCCCCGGACCCCGGTCCTCAAACGCCGGACGGGCTGGATTTGGCTGCGGCCGGCCTCGGCCCCTGGCCCGGCCCCGGCCCCGGTTCTCAAGCGCCGGACGGGCTGGGTTTGGTTGCGCCTGGCCTCGGCCCCTGGCCCGGTTCCCAAGCGCCGGACGGGCTGGGTTTGGCTGCGCCCGGGCCTAGACCCGGGCTTTGGGTGCCGGAGCGGCCGAAGGGGCCGCCGTTCGTGGCCGTGGCTGCGGCCCGGCATCGTCGGCCGCGGGTCTCACCGGTGCGGGTGGTGCTGGACGTGCTCGGGGCCGTACCGCCCGCCCGGCGGTTGGCGGCGGGGCTCGGGTTGGCCAGTGTGCTGGCGGCGAGCGTGCTGACGGCGGTGGTGGATCCCTCGGCTCCCGCGGCCCCGGACCGGGCTCCGGCCGGGCGAAGCTCAACCTTTGCGCAAGTTTCCGGGGATTGATGGCCACTGCACCCAACCGCTCCATAAGGTCGGGCCGTGCCTGACATATCGACAACCATGATCATCATGCTGTGCGTGGCCGCCGCCGCGGCCGGCTGGATCGACGCCGTCGTGGGCGGCGGCGGCCTGCTGCTCCTGCCCGCCCTGCTGCTGGGCCTGCCCCACGCCCATCCCGCCACCGTCCTCGGCACCAACAAGGCCGTCGCCATCGTGGGGACCTCCGGCGCGGCAGTGTCGTACCTGCGCAAGACCTCGGTGGACGTGAAGCTCGCCGTCCGCATCGGCCTGGCCGCGCTCGTCGGCTCGATGGGCGGGGCCGCCCTGGCCGGCGGCATCAGCAAGGACGCGCTGCGCCCGCTGATCATGGTGGTCCTGGTGGTCGTCGCGGCTTTCGTCCTCTTCCGCCCCGGCTTCGGCGTCGCTCCCGGAGCCGCCGCCGTCAGCCGCCGGCGCGTCCTGCTCACCATCGCCCTGGCCGGTCTCGGCATCGGCTTCTACGACGGGCTGATCGGCCCCGGCACCGGCACCTTCCTCGTGCTGGCCCTGACGGCCCTGCTCCACCTCGACCTGGTCACCGCCTCCGCCACGGCGAAGATCGTCAACGTCTGCACCAACGGCGGAGCGCTCGCGATGTTCGCGTACCAGGGCATGGTGCTGTGGCAACTGGCCGCCCTGATGGCCGTGTTCAACCTGGCCGGCGGCATGATCGGCGCCCGGATGGCACTGAAGAAGGGCAGCGGATTCGTCCGCGGAGTGCTCCTGACGGTCGTCGGCGGCCTGGTGCTGAAGCTGGGTTTCGAACAGTGGGGCTGACCCGGCACGCGCACGGGCCGGACCGCGGCCGGGGGATAAAGTTGCGGGTGTGCCCCACCTTGAGATATCCGACCTGATCACCGTCACCGATCCGCTCAGCGGAGCGCGGATGCCGGTGCGCCGGGGTGATGTGGTCCGCCGGCTCGACGAGGCGGGGGATCCGCGTGCGGCCCGGATCGTCGCCGGGCTGCCGGCCGGCCCGGACGACGTGCTCGACCCGCTCGCCGTGGACCGGCTGATGATCGGGGTCCACACCGAGCTGCAGCGGCTCAGCGAGGAACTGCGCATCGGGGAACGGCTGGTGCACGTACTGGACCCGCTGTTCGAGGCCATCCGCGAGATCGCGGGCCGCCGCGGCCGGTTCCGCCTGGTCGACATCGGATCCGGTCTCGGCTACCTCGTCCGCTGGCTGGCGTCCACCGGCGCCCTCGGCCCGAACGTCGAGCTGATCGGCGTCGACCTCGACGCCGCCCTCGTCGCCGAGGCGGACCGGCTGGCCCGCGCCGAGGGACTCGACTGCCGGTTCGTCCACGGCAACGCCTTCGACCTCCCGGAGATCGCCACCGTCTACGTCTCCACCGGGGTGCTCCACCACTTCCGCGGGCCGGCGCTCGCCGAGTTCTTCGAGGCGCAGGCCGACTCCCAGGCGCTCGCCTTCTGCCACTTCGACATCGCCGCCACCCGGCTGGCGCCCGTGGGCGCCTGGATGTTCCACCGCGCCCGGATGCGTCATCCGCTCGGCCGCCACGACGGGGTCGTCTCCGCCCGGCGCGCCCACTCGGACGAAACCCTGCTGCGCGCCGCGACCGTACCGGGCATCCGGCCGCTGCTCTACGAGCCCAAGGGCCTGTCCAACCCCTTCTGCACCACCCTGCGCCCGGTCCTCGGCATCCGCCCCTACCTGGAGGACCCGCTGCGCCAGGCCCTCGGGCGTTCCTCCCGGCGGCTCGTGGGCGCGGAGCACCTGACCCGCGGCGGACCGCCGAGGCACGACGCCGCGTCCTGGTCCGCCTCCGGGGCCGCCTCAGGGGCCGGGCGATGAACCCGGTCCTGCCGCTCGCCGCCCTCGGCCTCGTCGACGCGGCGTTCAGCGGCTTCCGCGCCTACGCCGGCCGCGACGCCCGGATCCGCAAGCACCGTGCCGTCCTGCGCGCCTCCCTGCGCGGGCTGGCGGTCGGCGCCGTCCTGCTGCTCGCCCCCGCCCTCACGGCCGGCGCCGTCCTGTTGCTCGCCGAGGACACCGACCGGGCGTACGGGGTCCTCGCCGACGGCGGGACCGGCTTCCTCGTCCCGATCGGGGCCTACGCCCTCGCCGTCGGGCTCTCGCTCGCCGCCTACTTCGCCCTGCCGTACCGGGCCAGCACGCTCTCCATGGTCGTCGGGCTCGGCCCGCTGACCCTGGCCCGTCCGCTGGTCGTGGCCGGGGCCTGCGCCGGTGCGCTCGTCGCCGGGGGCGGCTGGACCTCGCTCCTGGTGGGAGTCGTGGCGGGGGCCGCGGTCCTGTGCGTGGAGCCGTACGTCCACCGCCGCTGGTACGCGTTTCCGGTCTAGGCCCGTCGTAGGACGCCTAGGCCCTCTCTTTCGGGTCCTGCCGGGCCCCGGAGGCCCGGGCCACCACGATGAGGAACAGTCCGCAGCACGTCACGAGCAGCCAGCCCGGCCGGGACGCCCGGGCGAGGCCGTCCGGGCCGGCGCCCGCGGCCAGGGCCCCCGCGACGGCTATGCCGACCGCCGATCCGACCTGGCGGGCGGTGGAGGTGACGGCTCCGGCCACACCGGCGCGGGACGGCGACAGGCCGCCGACCGCGGTGTGGGTGAGCGGGGCGTTGGCGAAGCCGAACCCGATGCCGATGAGCAGGTGGGCCAGCAGGAGCAGCGGCACGCCCGTGTCCGGGCCCAGGTCCACGAGGCAGAGCCCGCCCGCCGCGGTGAAGCCGCCCGCGAGCAGGAGCGGACGCCGCGGCCCGAGTCGCCCCGTCAGGCTGCCGGACCACGGAGCGCACACGGTGGCCCCGAGCGCCATGGGCAGGGTCGCCGCACCGGCCGCGAGCGGGGTCCAGCCGCGGGCGTTCTGCAGATACAGGGTGGTGAGCAGCAGGCTCACGCTCAGCGCGGTGAACACCGCCACCGCGCCCAGTACCGCCGAGGCGAAGGGCGGCCGCCGGAACAGCCGGGGGTCGATCAGGGGCTCGGGCCGGCGGAGCTCGACCCGGACGAAGGCCGTCGCGGCCGCCGTGACGACGGCGTAGCAGGTCAGAGCCGTGGGGGAGGCCCAGCCGATGCGGGGGCCCTCGATCAGGACGCCGACCGAGACGCACAGGGCGGTCGTGAGGAGCAGCTGGCCGGGCAGATCGAGCCGCCGGGCGCGCTGACCGCGGGACTCCGGCACGAACAACGCGACCAGGACGAGCGCGCCGACGACCACCGGGGCGTTGATCCAGAACACCGACCGCCAGCCGAAGGCGGCGATGAGGGCCCCGCCGACGACCGGGCCCGCGGCCATGCTGAGCCCGAAGACGGAAGCCCACAGGCCGATGGCCCGGGCCCGCTCCCGCGGATCGGGCATCGCGTTGACCACGATCGCCAGGGCCACCGGGCTCAGCATCGAGGCCCCGATCCCCTGGACGGCCCGCGCCGCGACGAGGAAGCCGAGCGAGGGCGCCAGGGCGCAGGCGACGGAGGCGAGACCGAAGACGACCAGCCCGCACCGGAACACGCGACGGCGTCCGAACCGGTCCGCGAGGGCGCCGGAGGCGATGAGGAGGCTGGCCAGGACCACGGTGTAGGCGTCCACGACCCATTCCAGACCGCGGGTGCCCACCTCCAGGCCCCGTCCGATCGCGGGCAGACCCACGTTGACGATGGTGGTGTCCACTCCGATGAGGAACATGCTCAGCGCGCAGACGGCCAGTACCGTCCACCGGCGGCGCGCGCCGAGGGCGGGCCCGGGCCCCGCTGCCGTCCCGGCCGGGATCGTCGTGGTCATGGGTCCGCCTTCTGTCCAGGCGGTCTGTCGGCCGCCGGCTTCGGATGTCGGCCCATGCTCCGACCGCGTGGCGGCCGCGGCCCAGGAAATTTGCCGGTACCGCAAAATGGCCCCATGGCCACGGACATGAGCAGGGACGCCGAACACGCCGAACTCGAGCGGACCCTCGACGCCATCGGACCGCGGCTACGGGCGCTGCGGCGCGAGCGCGGCCTCACCCTGGAGGCCCTCTCCGAGGCCACCGGGATCTCCGTGAGCACGCTCTCCCGCCTGGAGTCGGGCAAACGGCGGCCGACCCTCGAACTGCTCATCCCCCTCGCGCGGACCCACCGCGTGGCCCTGGACCAGCTCGTGGCCGCCCCGGTCACCGGTGACGAGCGCGTCCACCTGCGGCCCCGCCGCCGGGACCACGGGAGCGTCCTGGTCCCCCTGACGCAGTACCCGGGCCGCGTCCAGGTCTTCAAGCAGGTGCTCGCGTACCGGGAACCGAAACTGGTGACCCACACCGGCTACGAGTGGCTCTACGTGCTCGCCGGCGAGCTCCACCTCGTCATCGGCGAGCGGAGCCTCACCCTGCGCCCCGGGGAGGTCGCGGAGTTCGACACCGGTGAACCCCACTGGTTCGGCCCCGCCGAAGGCGAGGTGGTGGAGATCCTGCACCTGTTCGGACCCCATGGCGACCAAGCCGTCGTCCGCACCGGCTAGGGCACTGGACCCTGCCCGCCCGTGCGTTCAATACGTACCGGTCAGGTGGGCGAAGACGACCACGTTGCCCTGGTAGCCGGTGCGCTGGGAGAAGCCCCCGCCGCAGGTGATGACGCGGAGCTCGGCACGCGGTGACGACCCGTACACGCGGGAATCGGGGAAGGCCTTGGCGTCGTAGACCTCCACCGCGTGGACGGTGAACACGGCCGTACGTCCGTCGGCGCGGGCGATCTCGATCTGGGCCCCCCGGCGCAGGGCGCCGAGGTGGTAGAAGACCGCGGGCCCGGACGCGTCGTCCACGTGCCCGGCGACGACGGCCGTGCCGGTGGCGCCCGGGGTGGTGCCCTCGCGGTACCACCCCGCCAGGTCCCGGCGGGCGGGCGGCGGCACTTCGAGACTGCCGTCCGCCTGCAGCCCCAGCCCGGTGAGCGGGGCGTCCACCCGGATGGACGGGATCCGGATCCGGGTGGGCGGCGATCCGGGGAGCGCGGCGATGGCCGCGGGGAACCGGGCCTGGGCGCTCAGCGCCTCACCGGGGGAGGGCAGCGGGGGCCGGACGGGCTCGCCGGAGCCGCTGCCGATGAGCCAGACGCCGATGCAGGCGGCGAGTGCGACGAGCCCGCCGCCGCGGGCGCGGGCGCGGCGTGCCTCTGCCTCCATGCGGCCCCCTCGGCTTGGTGACGTGGTGACGTTTTGACTGGCCGTCGCCCGGCCCCGCGAACGGGGGGGACCTCGCGGGGCGGGCGACGGGGGACGGTACCGGTCGGACCGCGGCCGGAGCCGCGGTGGGCGTCCGTCAGTTCCGCGTGCCGCTCGCCCGGCGACGCAGGAACCAGGTACCGCCGACGGCGGTTGCGGCCAGCACTGCCGCTCCCGCCGCGATCTTGGCGGGGTCGGTGGTGGTGGTCGTGCCACCGCCCACCCCGGTGCGCACGTGGCCCTGGGGGGCCCGGTCGTGCTCGGTGACGATCAGGTCGCCGGTGGCGAACTTGCCGTTCGCGCAGGTGGCGCCGATCGAGTGGGTGCCGGGGCGGGTTCCGTGGGCGACCTGGAATTGTCCCACGACCACCTCCTTGTGGGTGCCCGGAGTCAGCTTGAAGCGGCCGCCCCCGACGGTGGAGGCGTCGCCCTCGGCGTGACTGCCCGGGCCGCAGGCCTTCGTGTTCACCGTGACGGTGGTGCCGGGTGCGGCGGACTTCGGCCACACCTCCAGCGGGGCGAAGTCGCCGGGCGCGAAGCCCGCCGTGCCGAAGCCCGACATGCCCAGGTCCGCGGCGGCGACCGCGCCGGCGACCGGGCCGGTGAACGCGGCGGCGGTCAGCGCGGTGGCGGTGAGCACGTGGGCGGTGCGTCGGCGCATGGGGGGTCTCCTGTGGACACGGGGTCGTGTTTCCGAGGTAACCCGGGAGTCGGGGCGGGCGCCTGCTGATGTGGTGTCAGATTGGGGGTGGGGGGTGGGGGCGGTGGGCTGTTGTCGCAGGTGGGAGAGGTGTGGGGGCATTTGTGGGGCCCCACCCCGTCCGGGTGACGGTGGCCTCGCGGGTGCGGGTCGCCGCCGCGGTCGGAAAGGGGCGGTGGGGCCCGAGGGGTTAGGCCGGGGGGAGGGTGAGGGTGGCCGCGGCGCCGGTGGGGGTGGGGTTCGTGAGGGTGACCCGGGCGCCGATGACCTGGGCCTGGCCCAGGGTGATGGTCAGGCCCAGGCCCGTGCCCTGGCCGCGTTCGGTCGCGCCCGTCAGGAACCGCTGCGGGCCGTCCCGCAGCAGGGTCTGCGGGAAGCCCGGACCGTGGTCCCGGACGGTGACCGTGTTCCCGGCGACCGTCACGGTGATCGGGTCCCCGCCGTGCCTGCGGGCGTTGACCAGCAGGTTCGTCAGGATCCGCTCCAGCCGCCGGACGTCCGTGCGGACGCGGGCCGTCCCGTCGGCGGCGCCCAGGACCTGCGCCTCCACCCCCGAACGCCGGGTGACCGCTTCCACCAGCGGCCCCAGGGGGTGGATGTCCAGCTGGGCCACCTCCCGGTCCCCGTCCAGCCGGGCCACCTCCAGGAGGTCCTCCGTCAGACTGCACAGGGCCGCGACCCGGTCGCGCACCAGCTCGGTGGGCCGCCCCGGAGGGAGCAGCTCGGCGGCGGTGAGCAGCCCGGTCAGCGGGGTCCGCAGCTCGTGCGCCACGTCCGCCGTGAACCGCTGCTCCGCCACCAGCCGCCGCTGCAGGCTCGCCGCCATCGTGTCGACCGCCGCGGACAGTTCGGCCACCTCGTTCCGCGTCCCCGGTACGCCCGACGGGCCTATCCGTGCGTCCAGTTCGCCCGTGCTGATCCGCCGGGCCGTCTCGGCCGCCGACCGCAGGTCCTTGCTCAGCCGGCTGGCCAGTGCCGCTCCGCCGATCGCCGCGAGGGTGACGACGACCGCACCGAAGGCCAGCAACTGCTGGTCGAGGTCCCGCAGTTCCGCCTGTTCGGCGGCCAGCGGCTGGCGTACGGAGAGCACTTGGCTGCCGCCGACCGACCGGGCGGCCCACACCGCCGGGTGGCGGCCGTGCAGATCGAGGTAGGTGGTGCGCTGTCCGGCGAGGGCGGCCTGCCGCAGGGGTTCGGGCAGGCTCGGGCAGTCGAGGCGCGCGTCGGCCTCCCCGACCTTGTCGAAGTCCAGCTGGCCCGTGAGCTCGTACACCTGCCGCACCCGGACGAGCTGCGCGAGGGCGCTCTTGCGCGCCGAGTCGGCCACCTGGTTCGCGCGTGCCTCGTGGATCAGGATGCCGATGGTGAGCGCGACGAGCGAGCAGCCGACGGCGAGCAGGACGGAGATCTTCCAGCGCAGGCCGAGGGAGTGCAGGAGCCTGCGGCAGCGGAGCAGGAAGCGCCTCACCCGCCGGCCTGCTTCGTGGGGGCGGGTGAGTCGGGGCCGCTCGGCGGCGGGGCCGGGCACGTGCCGGAGCCCCGGCCGGAGATGGCGTTGCCGAACCTGTGCTCGTCGCTGAGCAGGCTCATCCGCCGGCCGTCCCAGTGGTAGCGGATGTCGTGCGCGGAGCCGTCGTCGTCGGTGGTGCGGACCAGCAGGTCGGTGCCGAGGACCTCGGCGGTCATCCGCCGGCCGCTGGTGAAGAGGATCGGAACGACCTTCCCGCCGGCCGCGGTGTAGACGCTCAGCACCGAACGCCCGCTCTGGGTGTCGGCGGCGAGGATCAGCTCGGGTTTGCCGTCGCCCGTCAGGTCCGCGAACCGGGCCGGCCGCACTCCGGCCCTGCCGGGACCCTCGATCCTCTTCCCGTCGCCGAAGCGCTTCATCGCCTTGTCCGCGCGGAGCACGGCCATCACGTCGACCTTCTCGATCCCCTCCGGTCCCACGGCCGGGCCGCCCTCGAGCGGCTGCGGCGGCGGCACCCGGCCGGCCACCGCCGTACCGCCGGAGCTCGGGGACCCGGTCCACGAGGGCCACAGCGGCTTCGGCCGGGGCTGGGAGATCACGGGCTGCACGACCTCGCCGTGCCCGAGGCCCCCGGGCGCGGCGCAGCCGCCGAGGCCGATGCAGAGCAGAGCGGCTGCGGCGAGGCTGTGGCGGGTCGGTCGATTCATGGGGAGCGGAACCGTCGGGTGGTGGGGGAGGGCGGGGCGCGGGGAGGCAGACTGGCGGTAGACGGAGCCGGTCACGGGGACCGGGCGGTTGTGCAAGGGCGGTGCGTAGGCGGGCTCCCGCGTCCGAAGCCGGGACTTCCGGCCCGGCCGGCGGCCGGTGGGAGCCCGGTCAGCAGCTCAGCCTGAATCGTGGGAGGTCCGCATGACATCGGCCGATCGGCCGGAAGGCCACGCCGAAGGAACGATTCCGCGGGTGGAGGAGCCGGTGGAGTCGGAGAAGCCGGACGAGGCGGATGAGCGGGACGAGCCGGTGGAGTCGGACGAGTCGCAGGAGCTCCCCTTCTTCGTCTACGGCACCCTGCGCCCCGGCGAGGTCAACCACGACCTGTTCCTGCGCGGCCGCACGGCCGCCGAGGAGCCCGCCCGCCTCCCGGACGCGGCCCTGTACGAGGGCCCCGGCTACCCGTACGCCGTGGACCGCCCCGGCTCCGCCGTAGCCGGAGAGCTGATCACCCCGGCCCCCGGGGCGTACGGGGAACTCCTCGCGGCGCTCGACCTGCTGGAGGAGTACGCGGGCCCCGGCCACCCCGCCAACATCTACGACCGCACCACCCGCCGGGCCCTGCGCCCCGACGGCACCCCCGTCCGCGCCTGGGTCTACCTGGCCGCCCCGCGCCTGGCCCACCACCTGGCCCGCTCCGGCACCCGCATCCCGGGCGGCGACTGGCTGCGCCGCTAGTGGGTGTCCTGGCCGCCCCCCCCCCGGCCGTGCAGCGGTACCCGTCCGTGCGGCCACCCGCCCCCCGTGGGCGGGCGTACGCACGGCAGTGAAGGTCCTAGTACCAGCCGGTACACCGCACGGTGCCGGTGCTGTCGTTCTTGGCGCAGGCCCGCATCTTGTAGCCCGCGTCGTTGTAGGCCGGGGTGTGGGTGTCGGTGCCGCTCTGCACGGTGGTCACGCCCCACGGACCGGCCCAGGTGGTGCCGCCGTTGCTGGAACGGTCCACCCAGACCTGGTCGCCCGGGTCGGCGTTGGTGATCCGGCCCCACGCGCAGCGCGAGGACGTGCTGTAGCGCAGCTCGATGACGATGGTGTTGTCGACCTTGACCGTCGGAATCGGCGTGACGGCGTTGCTCGTGGAGCAGGCCAGTACCCCGGTGCCCGCCGCCTGCGCGGCGGTGCCCGTGAGGCCGAGGCCGGCGAACAGTGCGACGCCCGCCGCCATGACGGCGGCCTTCTTGGTGAACTGCATGGAATCCCCCTGTGTGGCGTAGAGGCGATCGGCGCACCGGGCCGGCGTGCCGTCGGTTGAACACCCGTACGGTCCCCCGGACGACCCCCGCCCGGCGTCAACCGCAGAGTGGACCTCACCGGTAAACCTCTGCGGCAGAAGGGTGCCGCCGCCGACTACACCCCTGGTATGACGACCACTGCCAACGCCCCGCGTAGGGTTCGCCGATGCGCACCAGGGCCTGGCCGGCGGCTGACCGGTTCCGCTCCCTCGATCCCCGGCTGGTGGACGCCCTGCTGGCCGTGGGCCTGACCGGCGTCGCGGCGGTCACCGGAGAGCAGTACCACCCGGCGGGCTGGCCCCGGTTCGACGCCACCGCCCACCTGTACACCGCGCTGGTCGGACTGCCGCTCGCCGCCCGCAGGACCGCCCCCGTGTCCGTCCTCGTCGCGTGCTGCCTGGCCTACGCCGGGTACCTGGCCGCCGGGTACGCGCCTTCCCTCAACTTCTGGGGCCCCCTGGTCGCGCTGTACGGGGTCGCGTCCCGCCGCCCGCCCCGTGCCGTCGCCGTGTGCGCCGCGGCTCTGGTCGTGGCCGTGATCTTCCTCAGCGGGCTGAGCGAACCCGCGATGGAGCTGTGGGTGGCGGTCCTGCAGGCCCTGTGCGTCCCGGGGGTGGTGTGGGCGTTCGGCAACGGCGCCCGCCTGCTCGAGGAGCGCAACCGTCAGCTGGCCGCCGTCACCGCCGAGTTGTACCGCGAGCAGGAGTGGCGGGCCCGCCGCGCGGTCGCCGAGGAGCAGCGGCGCATCGCCCGCGAGCTCCACGACATCGTCGCCCACCACATGTCCGTCATCAGCGTGCAGGCGGGGATGGCCGGTTACGTGTTCCCGGCCGCGCCGGAGAAGGCCCGGGCGGCGCTCGGCACGATCGCCGAGACCAGCCGCGAGGGGCTGCGCGAACTGAGCCGCATCCTGACGCTGCTGCGCTCGGGCGGGGACGAGGAACCGGACGGCCGGCGCGACCCCACCGCGGACGGCGACCGGGGCGACGAGCGGACCCCGTACGCGCCGATACCGGGCCTGGCGGGCCTGGCGGAGGCGGCGCAGCGGGTGCGGGACACGGGCATTGCGGTGGAACTGCGGACGGACGGCACCCCGCGGCCGTTGCCGCCGGGTGTGGAGCTGTGCGCGTACCGGGTCGCCCAGGAGGCCCTCACCAACGTCATCAAGCACGCCCCGGCGGCGTGCGTCGACGTCCTCGTCGCGTACCTCCCGCACACCCTGGTGGTCACGGTCACCGACGACGGCGGTGGCGGCGGAGCGGCCGCCGATGCGCGCCGATCAGATCAGGCCAACGTTGCCCCGGGGCCGGGGCACGGGTTGATCGGCATGCGTGAACGCGCGAGGCTCTACGGCGGAACAGTGGTCGTCGGCCCGCGGACCGAGGGGGGATTCAGCGTGCGCCTCACCCTGCCGGTCACCGCCGCGCCGGACACCACCGCGCGTCCCCCCGGCCCGGAGAACCGGCCGGCGTCGTGATCAGGGTCCTCGTCGTCGACGACCAGATCCTGATTCGGGCCGGACTGGCGGCGCTGCTCCAGGCGGCGCCCGGCATCGAGGTGGTCGGCGAGGCCGAGGACGGCGAGGACGCCGTGGTCCGCGCGGCCGCCACCCGCCCGGACGTGATCCTGATGGACATCCGGATGCCCGGCCTCGACGGCCCGGCCGCCACCGAGCGGATCCTCGCGGCGTCGGTGGACCCGCTGCCCCGGGTCCTCGTCCTGACCACCTTCGATCTCGACGAGTACGTGTACGCGGCCCTGCGCGCCGGAGCCTCCGGGTTTCTGCTGAAGGACACCGGCCCGGAGCGGCTGATCGAGGCGGTCGTGGCGGTGGCCCGCGGCGACATGCTCTTCGCCCCGAGCGTGACGCGGCGCCTCATCGAGTCCTACGTGAACCGCGCGGACCCGGTGCCGGACACCCCGGCCGCCCTCGACGCCCTCACCGCCCGCGAGCGCGAGGTGCTGCGGCTGACGGCGCGCGGGCTGTCCAACACGGAGATCGCCGAGCTGCTCTTCATCAGCGAGGCGACCGTCAAGACCCACCTCAACCGGACGATGAGCAAGCTGGCCCTGGACAGCCGGGCCCAGGCCGTCGTCGTGGCGTATGAGACGGGCCTGGTCGTTCCGGGGGCCTAGAGGCCTTCCGCGCCGCGGTTGCGCAGGCGCCGGCCGTACTGCTGGAGCACCCACAGCTCCTCCTGGACCGCTGCCAGTTGCTCCGGCGCGTCCTGGTGGCCGAGGCGGGACAAGGTGCCCTGGATCTCGTGGACCCGGCGGTCGACCGCGCGGAGGCGGACCTGCACCAGCTGGACCCCGGCGTAGACCTCGTCCACGGTCTTCGCGTGGATGGCCTCGACGACGAGCTCGGTGACCAGCGCGCGGACGGTGTCGTTCGGCGCGGCGTCCCGGACCCGGGTCACGTAGTCCTCGGTGCCGAGCGAAGCGCCGCCGGCGTCCAGGATGGCCTGGCGGACGGCCGCGTAGGGCGGGGCGGTGAACTCGTCCATCCCGTACGCGTCGAAGGCGGGCGAGACCAGGGCGGGGCGCTGGAGCGCCAGCTTGAGCAGCTCGCGCTCGGTGATGTGCGCGGGGCTGCGCAGGTTCAGCGCCGGACCCGTGGGGCCGCCGGACGGCGCCGGGATGTCCTCGTACGAGTGGCTGGAGTGGCTGGAGTGACCGGAGCCGCCGGACTGGCCCCGGCGCTGCTGCTGGGGCTGGTTGCCGCGCTCCCGGGCCCAGCGGTCGAGCTGGGCGATCCGCTTGACCACGAACTGCTCGTCGCGCATGCCGAGCATGCCCGCGAGCTGGACCGCCGACTCGTGCTGGATCGCGACGTTCTTGATCTTCTTGATGATCGGGGCGGCTTCCTCCAGCGCGGCGGCCCGCCCCGCCGGGTTCTCCAGGTTGTGCCGGGCCACGATGTGCTTCAGCGCGAACTCGAACAGCGGGGTGCGGGCCTCGACCAGCCCCGCCACGGCCGCGTCGCCCTTGGCCAGGCGCAGGTCGCAGGGGTCCATGCCGCCCGGGGCGATGGTGATGGAGGTCTCCGCGGCGAACTTCTGGTCGTCCTCGAAGGCCCGCAGCGCGGCCTTCTGCCCGGCCGCGTCCCCGTCGAAGGTGAAGATCACCTCGGCGGTCGCGTTGTCCATGAGGAGCCGGCGCAGGATCTTGATGTGGTCGCCGCCGAAGGCCGTGCCGCAGGTGGCGATCGCGGTGGTGACCCCGGCCATGTGGCAGGCCATGACGTCGGTGTAGCCCTCGACCACGACGGCCCGGGAGGTCTTGGCGATCTCCTTCTTGGCCAGGTCGATGCCGTACAGCACCTGGGACTTCTTGTAGATGGCCGTCTCGGGGGTGTTCAGGTACTTGGGCCCGTTGTCGTCGTCGCGCAGCTTGCGCGCGCCGAAGCCGACGACCTCGCCGCTGATGTCGCGGATGGGCCACATCAGCCGGCCGCGGAAGCGGTCGATGGGCTTGCCGCTGCGGCTGTCCTGGGACAGGCCCGAGGTGATCAGTTCCTTGTCGGTGAAGCCCTTGCCGCGCAGGAAACGGGTCAGGTGGTCCCAGCCGGCCGGGCTGTAGCCGACGCTGAAGTGCTGGGCCGCGGCCTGGTCGAAGCCGCGCTCGGCCAGGAACTTGCGGCCGATCTCGGCTTCGGCGCTGCCCAGCTGGTCCATGTAGAACTCGGCCGCGGCCTTGTGCGCCTCGACCAGCCGGATGCGCTCGCCGCGTCCGCTGCTGCCGGCGGTGTAGCCGCCCTCTTCGTACCGCAGGGTGATGCCGGCCAGGCCGGCGAGGCGTTCCACCGCCTCCGAGAAGGAGAGGTGGTCGATCTTCATGACGAAGTCGAGGGTGTCCCCGCCCGCCTGGCAGCCGAAGCAGTGGTAGAAGCCCTTGCTGGGGCTGACCTGGAAGGACGGGGACTTCTCGTCGTGGAAGGGGCAGAGGCCCTTGAGGTTGCCGCCGCCCGCGTTGCGCAGCTGGAGGTACTCGGAGACCACGGCGTCGATCGGGACCGCGTCCCGTACCGCCTTCACGTCGTCGTCGTTGATCCGTCCTGCCACCGCGCCAGTCTACGGCCGGGCGGAGGCAATCCCGTCAGGCCCCTTCCGCCGGAACCAGGGCCGAAAGCGGAATCGACGGATCCGCCAGCCTCTCCCGGTCCACGGGCGCCTTCGACCTGATCAGGGCCTGGATGTCCTCCGTGACGTCCCACACGTTCACGTTCATCCCGGCCAGGACCCTGCCGTCCGAGAGCCAGAAGGCGATGAACTCCCGCTTGCCCGCGTCCCCGCGGATCAGCACCTGGTCGTAGCCGCCCGCCGGGGCGTACCCCGAGTACTCCAGGCCCACGTCGTACTGGTCGGAGAAGAAGTACGGAACCCGGTCGTACGAGACCTCCTGCCCCAGCATCGCCCGCGCGGCGGCCGGACCGCCGTTGAGCGCGTTCGCCCAATGCTCCACCCGCAGCCGGGTCCCCAGCACCGGGTGGTGCGCGGCCGCCACGTCCCCGACCGCGAAGACGTCCGGGTCGGAGGTGCGCAGCGAGGCGTCCACGGCGATCCCGCCCCCGTGCTCCCGGTCCACCAGGGCCAGGCCCGAGGTCTCCGCCAGCGCGGTCCGCGGGGCGGCCCCGATCGCCGCGAGGACCGCGTGCGCCGGGTGCTCCTCCCCGTCGTCCGTACGGGCCGCCAGCACCATGCCGTCGTGCCCGACGATCTCCGTCAGATGGGAGCCGAAGTGGAAGCGGACCCCGTGCTCGGTGTGCAGGTCGGCGAAGAGCCGGCCGACCTCCGGACCGAGCACCGCGTGCAGCGGGGTCGGGGCCGGCTCGATCACGGTGACCTCGGCCCCGTACCCGCGGGCCGCCGCGGCGACCTCCAGCCCGATCCAGCCGGCGCCCGCGATCAGCAGGTGCCCGTTGTCCCGGCCCAGGCCCGCCAGGGCCTTGCGGAGCCGCTCCGCGTGCGAGAGCCGGCGCAGGTGGTGCACCCCGACCAGCTCGGTGCCGGGGATGTCGAGCCGGCGCGGTTCGGCGCCGGTGGCGAGCAGCAGCTTGTCGTAGGGCAGCGCCGTGCCGTCGCCGAGGACGATCTTCTTGGCGTCCCGGTCGAGGTGGACCGCGGGCTGGCCGAGGTGCAGCTCGATGTCGGAGGCCGCGTACCAGGACGGCTCGTGCACGAAGACGCTCTCGCGCTCCTCCTTGCCCGCCAGGTACCCCTTGGAGAGCGGCGGCCGCTCGTAGGGATGCTCACGCTCGTCTCCGATCAGGATCACCCGCCCCGTGAACCCCTCGGACCTCAGCGTTTCGGCCGCTTTGGCTCCGGCGAGCCCTGCGCCGACGATGACGAACGTCCGGTGTGCGTCGACCACCTGATGCCTCCTCATAACCTCTGCGCCACATGCGGGCACATGCGAGCGTCCCGCACCGAGCCTGCCGCGTGAAGGGGGAGTGGCCCGATCGGCTCACCCTTCGGCGCGTCGCGCGCGCTGGGTGAGGCGGGCGTGCAGGGAGCGTGCGGCTGCGTCCGTGAGGGCCGCGATCTGGTCCACGACCGCCCGCTTCCTGGCCCGGTCGTCCGGGGCCTCGTCGAAGATCGCGCGGAACTGGGGGTCCAGACCCTCGGGTGCGCGGGCGCTGACGGCCTCCGCGAGCTCGGCCAGGACGATGCGCTGATCGGCGCGGATCCGCTCCTGCTCGTCGCGCTGTATGACGTACAGGTCGGCCACCGCCTTCAGTACGGCGCACTCGTTGCGGGCCTCGCGGGGCACCACCAGCTCCGCCGCGTACCGGGTCAGCCGGCCGGTCCCGTACGCCTGCCGGGTGGCGCCCTCGGCGGCCAGGCAGAAGCGGCCGATCAGCTGGCTGGTCGCGTCCTTCAGCCGGGCCTGGGCCACGGCCGAGCCGTCGTACCCGTGCGGCCACCACTCCTGCTCCATCAAGCGGTCCAGGGCCTCGCGGAGCTCTTCCGGCTCGGTGTCGGAGGGCACGTACCGGCCGATGGCCACGCGCCAGATCTCGGTGCGCTCGGGCTCGGCGAACAGCAGGTTCGGGTCGAGGTGGCCGGCGTGCAGGCCGTCCTCGAAGTCGTGGACGGAGTACGCCACGTCGTCCGACCAGTCCATGACCTGCGCCTCGAAGCACTTGCGGTCCGCGGGCGCGCCGCGGCGCAGCCACTCGAAGACGGGCAGGTCGTCCTCGTAGGCGCCGAACTTCACCGAGCCCGGGTCGGTGGGGTGGTCCCCGCGCGCCCAGGGGTACTTGGTGGCGGCGTCCAGGCAGGCCCGGGTGAGGTTGAGCCCGACGCTGACCAGGGTGCCGGTCTGCGGATCGGGGACGAACCGCTTGGGCTCCAGCCGGGTCAGCAGGCGCAGCGACTGAGCGTTGCCCTCGAAGCCGCCGCAGTCCTTGGCGAACTCGTTGAGCGCCTCCTCGCCGTTGTGGCCGAAGGGCGGGTGCCCCATGTCGTGCGACAGGCAGGCGGCTTCGACCAGATCGGGATCGCAGCCGAGCGCGGCGCCGAGCTCGCGGCCGACCTGGGCGCATTCGAGGGAGTGCGTCAGCCGCGTACGGGGACTCGCGTCCCAGTCGTACGAACGCGTCCCCGGGGTCACCACCTGCGTCTTCCCGGCGAGCCGGCGCAGGGCGGCGGAGTGCAGCACGCGGGCGCGGTCGCGCTGGAAGGCGGTCCGCCCGGGCCGTTTGTCGGGCTCGGTGGCCCAGCGCTCGGTATCGGCGGGATCGTACGGCTCGCCGGGCAGGTCGAGGGCGGGTCGGACAGGTGCGGTGGTGCCTTCCATGCCTTCCATGGTCCAAACGGTAACCGCACGGGCCGACAAGACGAGTCAAGAGGAGCAATCCGAGCGATTGCGAACCAACCCGACCGTTACGCGGTGGCCAGTTCGAGCGGCTGCTCCCGCTCTACGGGCGCTGCGAGCGCGGCGGCGGCTTCGTCGTAGCGCTGGAGCACCAGCCGGGCCAGCGCCGGATGGGCCCCCAGCGGGGCGGCGGCCGGACCCGGTGCGGCGGCGGCGCTCTCCGCGGCGAAACGGCCCGGGGCGGTGAAGTAGGAGGCGACCGCGACCCGGTGGAGCCCCCGCGCGGCCAGCGCCCGCACGGCGGCGGCCACTCCGGGCGCGGTGCCCGAGGCATAGGCGGCCACCACGGGCACCCCGCCGAGGCGTTCCGAGAGCAGGTCGGCGGTGGCCCGCACATCGGCGGCGGAGTCGGGGTCGCGGGACCCGGCGGCGGCCAGCACCACCGCCGACCCGGCGCTCCAGCCGGCCTCCACGAGCCGCTCGTACAGTGCCTCGACGAGCAGCGGATGCGGCCCGAGCGGGGCGGCGACGCGGGTCCGCAGATGCCCGGCGCGGGCGGCGGCGGCCGGCAGGTCCCGCTTGACGTGGGTGCCGCGGCCGAGCAGCAGCGGCACCAGGACGGCGGCCCCGGCGGTCCGGTCGAGGGTGTGGTCCAGCAGCGGGTGGTTCAGCTCGATGTGACCGAGCCGGACGTCGAGGCGGGGACGGAGCTCGCGGACCCGTTCGAGCAGGGCTTCGACGGTGTGGAGGGCACGCGGATCGCGGCTGCCGTGGGCCACGGCGACGAGGGCGGGCTGCTGCATGGCGGGACTCCTGCGTGGTGTCGGGGGCGCAGACCTCTGAGCTGCGTACCGAGCTGGGCGGTGATCCGGGTCAGCAGCTCCGCCGTGGTCGCGGGCGGCAGTGGTGGGAGGGGCCGTGGTGGGAGGGGCTGGGGCGGGGACTCGGGAGGATGCGCCGGCTCCGTCATGAACCGATCCTGCGCGCGGCAGGTTGCCGATGCGTTGCGCGGGCGTGACGGGTGTTTGCCACCTGCTCACAGGGGGGTGGACGGCGGGGTGGGGTCGGGGCGCGCTTGCCGGTGCGCGGGCTCCCGGGGCCTTCGGCGTGCGCGCGCGTGAGGTGACGGTCTGGCTGCTGGTCGCCCTGGCGTCCGCGGCGCTCCTCACCGCCGCTTCCGGCAGCACCACCGGGAGGCGGAGCCCGAACTGCGGTTGGCGTGGGTCTCCTTCCCGCTGCCGGCGCTGGGCCGGGGAGCGGCGCAGGCCGTGGTGCGGTCCCTGTCGTGAGGCCCGGGGCAGGGGGCACCGGGCAACCGCCGGGACCGTACACGCGTCCGTAGACGACAGGACCGGCGGCAGTAGGACCGGCAACAGCTGGACCACCGGCACCACCAGCAAGGGGATCGCATTGAGGCGCGCAGCACTACGAGGTCTGCCGGGGGCGGCATGGGAGCGGCTGAGGGCCGTACGGATCACCGTGCCCCGGACCGTGCGCGCCCGGCGGAGGGCCGTCCAGGTGGTGATGGCGCTCTGCGTGCTGGCCCTGCTGCCCTCGGCGTGGACGCACGCGTCCGCCGGGCCCCGGCTGCGGACCACCGCCGACGCGCCCGCCGCCGAGGTGGCCGTGGTCTTCGGCGCCGGGCTGTGGAACGGCCGGCCCACCCCGTACCTCGCGCGCCGGCTCGACGCCGCGGTCGAGCTCTACCGCGCGGGGAAGGTCAAGGTCGTCCTGGTCACGGGCGACAACAGCCGCACCGACTACGACGAGCCCGACGCGATGCGCGCGTACCTGACGGGCCACGGGGTGCCCGACGCCCGTGTCGTCAGCGACTACGCCGGATTCGACTCGTGGGACTCCTGCGTCCGGGCCCGGGAGGTCTTCGGCGTGCACCGGGCGGTGCTGATCAGCCAGGGCTTCCACATCCGCCGGGCCGTCGCGCTGTGCCGGGCCGCGGGCGTGGACGTGTACGGGGTCGGGGTGTCCGACGTGCACGACGCGACCTGGTACTACGGCGGGGCCCGCGAGGTCTTCGCCGCCGGCAAGGCGGCCATGGACGCGGTCTTCGAGCCGGAGCCGCGGTTCCTGGGGCCGAAGGAAGAGGGGGTGTCGCGGGCCCTGGCCTCTCTGGCAGACTGACGCCGCGATCGGCATATGCCGATTAGTCATATACCGATCTGTCTCGTGCGTCAGGGGTGTGGAACCGTGGCTGTTGTGGATCTGAGCGGCAAGGTCGTCGTCATCACCGGTGGGGCCCGCGGCCTCGGCGCGGCGGCCGCGCAGACCGTCGTGGAGGGCGGCGGCAAGGTGCTGATCACCGACGTCCTGGAGGCCGAGGGAGCCGAGACGGCGGCCAAGCTCGGCGACGCGGCGCGCTTCCTGCGCCACGACGTGACCAGCGAATCCGACTGGGACGCGGCCCTCGCCTTCGCCCTCGCCGAGTTCGGCCGCATCGACGGACTGGTCAACAACGCCGGCATCGCCACCGGCCAGTTCCTGGAGCACGAGAGCGTCGAGCACTTCCGCAAGGTCGTCGAGATCAACCTCGTCGGCGTCTTCATCGGCATCAAGGCCGCGATCCCGCTGATGCGGGAGAACGGCGGCGGCTCCATCGTCAACATCTCCTCCGCCGCCGGCCTCACCGGCCTCGCCCTGACCGCCGGCTACGGGGCCTCCAAGTGGGGCGTGCGCGGACTGTCGAAGATCGGCGCGGTCGAGCTCGCCGAGTCGAAGATCCGCGTCAACTCCGTGCACCCCGGCATGACGCTCACCCCGATGACGGCCCCGGTCGGCATCCAGGCGGGCGAGGGCAACTACCCCGGCGCCCCCCTCGGCCGCGTCGGCCTCCCCGAGGAGATCGCCGCCGCCGTCGCCTTCCTCCTCTCGGACGCCGCGGGCTACATGACCGGCGCCGAGCTCGCGGTCGACGGCGGCTGGACGGCCGGCCTCACGGTGAAGTACCTGACGGGCCAGTGACCCCGGGCCCGGCGCCGGGCACGGGCCAGTGACCCCGGGCCCGGCGCCGGCATCGTGTGCGCCGGGACCCCCGGCCCCGGCGACCGGATCGTGTACGCCGGGATCCCCGGCCCCCTCCGGAGCGCCGGGCCTCCTCACCGGAGCCGCCGGGCCGCGCTGAGGTGGAGCACGCCGACTTGTAACGCGGGGCGGCCGTCGGCGTAACACCGCCGACGCACGCTGGGCTCCATGCACAAGCCGGACGCCGTCACCGCCGCCACCGCCACGCACTGTCCGTACTGCGCGCTGCAGTGCGGCATGAACCTCCGCCCCGAGCCCGGCGGCGCGGGCGTGCTGGTGGAGGAGCGTGCCGACTTCCCCGTGAACCGGGGCGCGCTGTGCGGCAAGGGCCGTACCGCCCCCGCCGTGCTCTCCTCCCGGGTGCGCCTCACCGAGCCGCTCATCCGCACCCACGCAGGGCGGCTGGAGCCGGCCACCTGGGAGGAGGCCCTGGACGCCGTCGCCGAGGGCCTCGCCCGCACGCGGCGGTCGTACGGGGCCGACGCGGTCGGGGTGTTCGGCGGCGGCGGGCTGACCAACGAGAAGGCGTACGCCCTCGGAAAGTTCGCCCGCATCGCGCTGGGGACCTCGCAGATCGACTACAACGGCCGGTTCTGCATGTCCTCCGCCGCCGCCGCGCACCAGCGGGCCTTCGGGCTCGACCGGGGGCTGCCCTTCCCGCTGGAGGACATCCCCCGGACCGGCTGCGTCATCCTCGTCGGCTCCAACCCCGCCGACACCATGCCGCCCGCGCTCCGCTTCTTCCGGGAACTCCGCGAGAACGGCGGCACGCTGATCGTGGTGGACCCGCGCCGCACGCGCACCGCCGAACAAGCCGACCTGCACCTGGCCCCGCGCCCCGGCACGGACCTCGCGCTGGCGCTCGGCCTGCTGCACCTCGTCGTCGCGGGCGGCCACACCGACGAGGCGTTCATCGCCGAGCGCACCAGCGGCTGGGAGGAGGCCCGGGCCGGCGCGATGGCGCACTGGCCGGAGCTGGTGGAGCGCATCACCGGAGTGCCGGTGCCCAAGCTCCGCGAGGCGGTGGCGATGTTCTGTGCCCCCGAATCCGCGATGGTGCTCACCGCACGCGGCCCCGAGCAGCAGTCCAAGGGCGTCGACACCGTCGGAGCCTGGATCAACCTCTGCCTCGCCACCGGCCGGGCCGGCCGCCCGCTCTCCGGCTACGGCTGCCTCACCGGCCAGGGCAACGGCCAGGGCGGTCGCGAACACGGCCAGAAGGCCGACCAGCTCCCCGGCTACCGCAAACTGACCGACCCGGCGGCCCGGGCCCACGTCGCCGGGATCTGGGGGATCGACCCCGACACGCTCCCCGGCCCGGGCCGCAGCGCCTACGAACTCCTCGACGCACTGGGCGGGGACGTCAAGGCCCTCCTCCTCATGGGCTCCAACCCGGTGGTCTCGGCCCCGCGCGCCGGCCACATCGAGGACCGCATCCGCTCCCTGGACTTCCTGGCCGTCGCCGACGTGGTCCTGTCCGAGACGGCGGCCCTGGCCGACGTGGTCCTCCCGGTCACCCAGTGGGCGGAGGAGACCGGCACCACCACCAACCTGGAGGGCCGCGTCCTGCTGCGCCGCCGGGCCCTGACCCCGCCGCCGGGGGTCCGCTCCGACCTGGAGGTCCTGCACGGCCTGGCCACCCGCCTCGGCATGCCGAAGGCCTTCCCGACCGACGCCGAGGAGGTCTTCGAGGAGCTGCGCCGCGCCTCGGCGGGCGGCCCGGCGGACTACTCGGGCATCACGTACGCCCGCATCGAAGCGGAACAGGGCGTCTTCTGGCCCTGTCCGGCGGAGCCCGGCCCCGCCGCCGAGCCCCACCCCGGCACCCCGCGCCTCTTCCTGGACCGCTTCGCCACCGAGGACGGCCGGGCCCGCTTCGTGCCCGTCACCCACCGCGACGCCGCCGAGGTCCCGGACGCGGAGTACCCGCTCCTCCTCACCACCGGCCGGGTCGTCGCCCAGTACCAGTCGGGCGCGCAGACCCGCCGGGTGGACGAGCTCAACGAAGCCGCCCCCGGCCCCTTCGTGGAACTCCACCCGCGCCTCGCGGCCCGCATCGGCGCGGTCGACGGAGCCCCCCTCGCGGTCACCTCCCGGCGCGGCCGCGCGGTGGCCCCGGCCCGGATCACGGACACCATCCGCGCGGACACCGTCTTCATGCCCTTCCACTGGCCGGGCGAGGGCCGCGCGAACACCCTGACGAACCCGGCGCTGGACCCGGTGTCCCGGATGCCGGAGTTCAAGGTCTGCGCGGTCCGGGTGGAACCGGCCTAACGCTCCGCGAAGGTGGGCGCCAGCGCCGCAAGCAGGCGCTCCGCGTAGGACTCGGCGGAGCCGGGGATCGTCGGGTACTCCGTGTGGAACGCGGCCCAGTCCGTCCGCGCGAGTTCCTCGAAGTGCGCGGGGGCAGGGACCGGTTGCCCGCCCCCGCCGACCTCGAATTCGCCGGAGAGCCGGAACACCTCCGCCAGCAGCGGGTACGGCAGCGCGCAGCCCTCCGCCAGCAGAACCGCGTCGTATAGGTCCTTGCCCTGCGGGTACAGGTCCCCGGCCAGCCACAACAGCTTCCAGGCGAGGGACAGTTCCCGGGTGGCCCCCAGCAGCGGGACCCCCGCCACCACCACGGGCTCGGGCAGGGCGGGCAGGGGCTCGTTGAAGACGAAGTCCAGCTGGACCTGGCCGCCCCGCATCCCCGGTGCCGACCAGGGCAGGACCAGCCTGCGCCCCGGAACGCGCTCGTACGTCCAGATGTACTCGGAGACCGCCTCCGAAGCCGGCATCACCAGGCCGCTGTACGGGGCCAGCCGCTCGGCCCCGGCCGCGATCGCGTCCAGCAGGCGCCCGGTGCGGTCCTCCTCGATCATCCAGTCCGCGGGAACCACGACGAAGTCCAGGTCGTGCGGCTCCCGCGCGATCTTCCCGAACCACTGCGCCATCAGCATGCTGCCGCGCAGCACCACCGAATCGGCGTCGCCGGAGGCCCCGACCGCACGCAACGCCACGTCCATCGCCGTCCGCCGGGCCGACCGCCAGGCCTCTCGCGCCGCCGGCTCCGGGATCACCGGATCCAGCGGCCGGTACGCCTCGGAGAAGTGCTTGAGGGCGGGATCGAAGGCCACCGCGGTCGGATCGCCCCGGTCGCCCGTCCGCAGGGTCCGGGGCCGCTCGTCCCTCCGTCGCCGCTGCTCCGCCGCCGCCTCCGCGGGATCGTCCGGACCGCCCGGAATCGACGGTTTCCACTCCTGGCCGCTCATCGCGGGTCCCCCTCCTCGATCCACCCGTCGTCCACCGACAGGTCGCTGTCGTACAGCACGAACTCCCGCTCCTCCGAGCGGATTTCATACCCGGCCCCGGCCAGCGCCGCGACCAGCGCATCGCACGCCGCCCCCGCTTCCGCCGCCGTACCCCACCACCGCTGGGTCACGAAACGTTCCTGCCGCGCCCCCGGCAGGACCCGGCGGGCGTTCCAGGAGACGTGGGCCGCGTGCCGGACCGCCAGGGACTCCAGGGCCGGGCGGTCCCAGTCGACCGGGAGCCGCAGTTTGAGATGGTGTTCGAAGTAGCCGCCGCCCGGCCCCGGGGGCTCCGTGGTCCACGGGACCGTCTCCACCTTGACCCGGACCGGGTCGAAGCCGGCCGCGCGCAGCCGGGGCACCAGGACCTCGTGCCCGCCCCGGTCGGGCAGCGTCAGCATCGGCTGCGAGGTCATCCGGCCCCGGGCCAGCACGATGTGCGTGACTTTCAACTCCCGCTCCACGGCCCACGATTCGAGCCGCGCCAACTCCACCGGGTCCGGGCAGCGCACGGTGACATGGGTTTCGTACACAGACATGACCACGATCCTCTCGGACATGCGTCCGATCCGCATCGGGGTTCCGGTCCGGGGGTAACGATGGGTCACGCACCGGACCCAGAAAGTGGTCGCACGCCCCTCGTGGCAGCGATGTGTCGTACCCCACACTGAGGTGCGGTGCACCCGTCCTCGGAGCCCTGTGGAGGTCGCCCCCGTGCAGACCCAGAGCCTGACCGTCACCGTCAGCCCGCCCGCCGAAGTGCCCGCGGCCGAAGAGCCCGAGCCCGGGGCGGAGGCAGACGCCGTGCACGAGGAGGAGGCGGAGGAGCCCGAGGAGCCAGAAGTCCTGGAGCTGATGGAGAAGGTGCCCACGCCGCGCAAGCGCCCGGCGGAAGGCTCCGGCGGAGCGGGACCGTCCGCCGACCTCTTCCGGCAGTACCTGCGCGAGATAGGCAGGATCCCGCTGCTCACCGCCGTCGAGGAGGTCGAGCTCGCGCGCCGCGTGGAAGCGGGCCTGTTCGCGGAGGAGAAGCTCGGCAGCGGAGCCCCGCTCGACCTGCAGCTCACCCTCGACCTCGACAAGCTCGTGGTCATGGGCCGCATGGCCAAGCGCCGCCTCATCGAGTCGAACCTGCGGCTCGTCGTCTCCGTGGCCAAGCGCTACGTCGGCCGCGGACTGACCATGCTCGACCTGGTCCAGGAGGGGAACCTCGGACTGATCCGCGCCGTCGAGAAGTTCGACTACGCCCGCGGCTACAAGTTCTCCACCTACGCCACCTGGTGGATCCGCCAGGCCATGTCCCGGGCACTGGCCGACCAGGCCCGCACCATCCGGGTCCCCGTCCACGTCGTGGAGCTGATCAACCGCGTCGTGCGCGTCCAGCGCCGCATGCTCCAGGAGCGGGGGTACGAACCCACCGCCGAAGAGGTCGCCGTCCACCTGGAGCTGACCCCCGAGCGGGTCCTGGAAGTGCTGCGCCTCGCGCAGGAACCGGTCTCCCTGCACGCCCCCGTGGGCGAGGAGGACGATGTCGCGCTCGGCGACCTCATCGAGGACGGGGACGCCGCCTCCCCGGTCGAATCGGCCGCGTTCTTCCTGCTCCGCGAGCACCTCGAAGCGGTGCTCTCCACCCTCGGGGAGCGGGAGCGCAAGGTCGTCCAGCTCCGCTACGGGCTCGCCGACGGGCGGCCGCGCACCCTGGAGGAGATCGGGCGGATCTTCGGGGTGACCCGGGAGCGGATCCGCCAGATCGAGTCCAAGACCCTCAACAAGCTCCGCGACCACGCCTTCGCGGACCAGCTGCGCGGCTATCTGGACTGAGCCCGTACGCGGGCAGGTACGGAAAAGGGGCGCCCCGTAGGGCGCCCCTCCCGGTACCGGCCGCGCTAGTCGACCTCGGCCACCGCCTGCGCGAACTGCGCCGCGTACAGCCGCGCGTAGGCGCCGCCCGAGAGCAGCAGCTCCTCGTGCGTGCCCTGTTCCACGATCGAGCCGCTCTCCATGACCAGGATCAGGTCCGCGTCGCGGATCGTGGACAGCCGGTGCGCGATCACGAAGGACGTACGGCCGTGCGCGAGGCGCGCCATCGCCTTCTGGATCAGCACCTCGGTACGGGTGTCCACCGAGCTCGTCGCCTCGTCGAGCACCAGGATCACCGGGTCGGACAGGAACGCCCGCGCGATGGTGATCAGCTGCTTCTCGCCCGCGCTGACGCCGGCGCCCTCGTCGTCCAGCACCGTGTCGTAGCCCTCGGGCAGGGTGCGGACGAACCGGTCGGCGTGGGCCGCCCGCGCGGCCTCCTCGACCTCGGCGCGCGTGACCTCGCGCGTGGCTCCGTACGCGATGTTCTCCGCGATGGTGCCGCCGAACAGCCAGGTGTCCTGGAGCACCATGCCGATGCCGCTGCGCAGTTCCTCGCGGGTCATCTTCGCGATGTCCACCCCGTCGAGGGCGATCTCCCCGCCCGTGACCTCGTAGAACCGCATCAGCAGGTTGACCAGCGTGGTCTTGCCGGCGCCGGTCGGGCCGACGATCGCGACCGTCTGTCCGGGGTCGACGCTCAGCGAGAGGTTCTCGATCAGCGGCTTGTCGGGCTCGTAGCGGAAGGCGACCTTGTCGAAGGTGACGTGCCCGCGCAGGTTCTCCGGACGCTCCGGAACCTCCGCGTCCGCCTCCTGCTCCGGGGCGTCCAGCAGCTCGTAGACCCGCTCCGCGGAGGCGACGCCGGACTGCACCAGGTTCGCCATGGAGGCGACCTGCGTCAGCGGCATCGAGAACTGGCGCGTGTACTGGATGAAGGCCTGGACGTCACCGATCGACAGGGTGCCCGAGGCCACCTTCAGACCGCCGACGACCGCGACGAGCACGTAGTTGATGTTCGAGATGAACAGCATCACCGGCTGCATGATCCCGCTGACCAGCTGCGCCTTGAAGGAGGCCCGGTACAGCGCCTCGTTCTGCTCGGCGAACAGGGCCGCGGACTCCTTCTGCCGGCCGAAGACCTTGACCAGGGTGTGGCCCGAGTACATCTCCTCGACGTGCGCGTTCAGGGCGCCCGTGGACTTCCACTGCGCCACGAACTGCGGCTGTGACTTCTTGCCGATCTTCGCGGCCACGTACGCGGACACCGGGATGGTCACCAGCGCGACCAGCGCCAGCACCGGCGAGATCCAGAACATCATCGCGAGCACGCCGACGATCGTCAGGAGCGAGTTGAGCAGCTGACCCATCGTCTGCTGGATCGTCTGCCCGATGTTGTCGATGTCGTTCGTGGCCCGGCTGAGCACCTCGCCGCGCTTCTGCTGGTCGAAGTACGACAGCGGCAGCCGCGAGAGCTTCGCCTGGAGCTGCTCGCGCATCCGGTAGACGGTGCCGTTCATGATGTGGTTCGACAGCCGGGTGGCGACCAGCATCAGCAGACCGGCGACCGTGAAGACGGCCAGCGCCCACAGCGCCACCGACCCGACCGCGCCGAAGTCGATGCCCTTGCCCGGGGTGAAGTCGGTGCCGGACAGCATGTCCGCCATCCCGCCGTCGCCCCTGGCGCGCAGAGCGTCCAGCGCCTGCTGCTTGCTGAGGCCCTTGTCGAAGCTCCGGCCGACGATCCCCGCGAACACGAGGTCGGTGGCCTCGCCGAGGATCTTCGGCCCGGTCACCGACGCGGCGACGCTGCCGACGACCGCGAGGATCATGCCCCACAGCTTGGCCCGGTCGCGCGCCAGCGCGGCCAGCAGCCGCTTGCCCGAGCCCTTGAAGTCCATGGACCGCGTCGTCGGCGGTCCCATCATCATCCGTCCTCCGGGCCCGCTCACGCCGCCTCCGCTTCCGTCAGCTGGGAGAGCACGATCTCCCGGTAGGTCTCATTGCCGGCCATCAGCTCGTGGTGGCGCCCCTCGCCCACCACCTGCCCCTCGTCGAGGACGATGATCCGGTCCGCGTCGCGGATCGTGGAGACCCGCTGGGCGACGATGACCACGGTCGCCTCCTCGGTCTCGCGGGCGAGCGCGGAGCGCAGCGCCGCGTCCGTGGCGTAGTCCAGGGCCGAGAACGAGTCGTCGAACAGGTAGATCTCCGGGCGCTGTACGAGCGTGCGCGCGATCGCGAGCCGCTGGCGCTGGCCGCCGGAGACGTTGGTGCCGCCCTGGGTGATCGGGGCGTCGAGCCCGCCCTCCAGCTCGGACACGAAGCCCTTGGCCTGCGCGACCTCCAGCGCGTGCCAGAGCTCCTCGTCGGTGGCCTCGGGGCGCCCGTAGCGCAGGTTGCTGGCGACGGTGCCGGAGAAGAGGTACGGCTTCTGCGGCACCATGCCGACGGTCTTGGCGAGCAGGTCGGGGTCGAGGCGCCGTACGTCCTCCCCGTCCACGAGCACGTCGCCGCCGGTCGCGTCGAACAGCCGGGGGATCAGCCCCAGCAGCGTGGACTTGCCGCTGCCGGTGGAGCCGATCACCGCGGTGGTCTCGCCGGGGCGGGCCACGAGGTCGACCCCGCGCAGGACGGGGGCCTCGGCGCCCGGGTAGCGGAAGTCGGCGCCGCGCAGTTCCAGGCGGCCGTGGTGGAGCAGCTTACGGACCGGGTCGGTGGGCGGGACCACGCTGGATTCGGTGTCCAGGACCTCCTGGACGCGCTCGGCGCAGACCTCGGCGCGCGGCACCATCATGAACATGAAGGTGGCCATCATCACGGACATGACGATCTGCATCAGGTAGGCGAGGAACGCCGTCAGCTGGCCGATCTCCATCCCGCCGGCGTCGATGCGCATCGCGCCGAACCAGACGACGGCGACGCTGGAGATGTTCACGACCACGATCACGGTCGGGAACATCAGGGCGAGCAGCTTGCCGGCCGCCAGCGAGACGCCGGTGAGGTCGGCGTTGGCCTCGCGGAAGCGCTCCTTCTCGTAGTCGTCGCGGATGAAGGCGCGGATCACCCGGTTGCCGGTGATCTGCTCGCGCAGGACCCGGTTGACCGTGTCCAGGCGGGTCTGCATCTTCCGGAACAGCGGGCGGGTCTTCAGCACGATGGCGCCGACCGACAGGCCGAGGATCGGGACCACCGCGAGCAGCACGCCCGAGAGCTTCACGTCCAGCGAGAGCGCCATGAAGATGCCGCCGACGCACATGATCGGCGCGGAGACCATGAGCGTGAAGGTCATCAGCACGAGCATCTGGATCTGCTGCACGTCGTTCGTCGTACGGGTGATCAGCGACGGGGCGCCGAAGTGGCCGAGCTCGCGCGCGGAGAAGCTCTGCACGCGGTCGAAGACGCCGGCCCGGACGTCCCGGCCGAAGGCCGCGGCGGTGCGGGCGCCGTAGTAGACGGCGCCGACGTTGCAGACGAGCTGGACCAGCGAGACGCCGAGCATCAGTGCGCCGAAGCGCAGGATGTAGCCGGTGTCGCCGTTCACGACACCGTTGTCAATGATGTCGGCGTTCAGCGTGGGCAGGTAGAGGCTCGCGCTGGTCTGCAGCAGTTGCAGCAGGACCAGCACGGCGATCGGTTTCCGGTACGGACCCAGGTGGGTCCGCAGAAGTCGTATGAGCACGCGCAGGCTCCGGTCGGCAAGATCGAGGGGGATTCACTCCATCTTCTGCCAACCGGAGGCCGGAACCCACCGCTTTTCGTAAAGGCCGGTCAAAAGGAGTAGGCGGGGCCGCGCGGCCCCAAGCCCAGCCGCCGACCGCGTCCCGGTGGCCGCGCGGACGCCGGGCGCGGAGAGGAGGATGGGGTCCGGAGGGGGAATCTCGGGACGGACCGTCCGTGGAGGAACCATGACGGCAGTCACACGGGAGCAGATCCCCGTCCTCTTCGAGGGCAACGGCGCCGAACTGCGCGTGCAGGAGCTCGGCGGCGGCTTCTCGGTCGCCTTCGGGCGCTTCGCCAAGGGCGTCGACATGACCCCGGCGTTCAAGGGCCTGCCGGACGACCTGTGCCCGTGCCCGCACTACGCCTACGTGATCAAGGGCCGGATCATGATGCACACGAAGGACGGGGACGAGGTCTACTCGGCCGGGGAGGCCTGCTACTGGGCGCCCGGCCACGCCCCGGTGGCCCTGGAGGACACCGAGTACCTCGACTTCTCGCCGACGGAGGAGTTCCGGGCGGTGGTCGAGCACGTGAAGGCGCAGCTGGCCTAGGGACCTAGAAGGCCCCGGGGTGGATCTGGTCCCGGGTCGCGACGTACTGCTGGCGCGCGCCCTGCCAGGCCGGGTACTCCTCGTCCGGCTCGAACAGCTGCGCCGCGGGCGCCGGCCACACCGGCGGGGTCTTCGAGGCCGCGCCGCCCTGCGCCAGGCCGAGCGCCCACGCGGCCTGCCGGGCCGCGCCCAGGGCCGCGTAGTCCGCCGGCGCCGGCACGAGGACCTGCGTGCCGAACAGTCCGGGTGCGAAGGCCTGTACGGCCGGCAGCTCGGCGGCGGCGCCGAGCAGGAACACCCGGCGGATCTCCACGCCGCGGCTGCGCAGCACGTCGAGCGCGTCCACCAGCCCGCACAGCATGCCCTCGAAGGCGGCCCGCGCGAGGTGCTCGGGCTTCATGGAGTCCCGGCGCAGCCCCGACAGGGTCCCGGCGGTGTGCGGCAGGTTCGGAGTCCGCTCACCCTCCAGGTACGGCAGGAGTACGAGTCCGTGCGCGCCCGGGGTCGACTTCAGCGCGAGCTCGCTCAGCCCCTCCAGGTCGGTGCCCAGCAGTTCGGCGGTGCCGCGCAGGGCCCGTACGGCGTTCAGCGTGTTCACCACCGGCAGGTGCAGCCCGGTGGCGTCGGCGAGGGAGGTGATCAGGCCGCCCGGCTCCGACAGCGCCTCGTGGTGTACGGCCATCACCGATCCGGACGCGCCCAGCGAGACCACGGCGTCGCCGGGTCCCATGCCCAGCCCGAGCGCGGCCGCCATGGTCTCCCCGGTGCCGGCGGAGATCAGCAGCCCCTCGGGCGTGGTCCCGGCGGCTTCGGCCGGGCCGAGCACCTCGGGCAGCAGCGCCCGGTGCCCCAGCGCGAGCTCGACCAGGTCGGGGCGGTAGGCGCCGGTGGCCGCCGACCAGTAGCCGGTGCCGGAGGCGCCGCCGCGGTCGGTGGTGCGCCGGGCCGGGCGGCCCAGCAGCTGCCACACCAGCCAGTCGTGCGGGGACATCAGTACGGCCACCCGCCGGGCCGCCTCGGGCTCGGTACGGGCCAGCCAGGCGAGCTTCGCCACGGGCTGCGCCGAATGGGGGACGGAGCCGACGGCCTCGGCCCAGGCCTGCCGGCCGCCGAAGGCCTCGATCAGCTCGGCGGCTGCGACCTGGCCGCGCTTGTCGTTGCCGATGAGGGCGGGACGGACGAGGCCGCCCTGCGCGTCCAGCGGCAGCAGCCCGTGCTGCTGCGCGGAGACCCCTATGGCCTGCACCCCTTCGAGGAGCCCGCCGCCGGCGGCCTCGCCGAGCGAGAGCAGCCAGGCCTGTGGATCGGTCTCGTGCGGCACCGCCTCGCCGGTGGGCTGCGGATGAGGGGCGTACCCCTGGCGCAGCACGGCGCCCGTCTCGGTGTCACAGACGACGATGCGTGTGAACGCGGAAGAGCTGTCCAGCCCGGCGACTATCCCCATGCGGTGAATTCTGCCGCACGCCGGGGCGGTCTCGACCGCCCCGGCGGGTGCGGGAAGGGTCCCGTCCCATATGTGGAGCCCCGCGCACCGCACCGGGAGGGAGCCGGTGCGCGGCCCCTCACGTGAGGACCCGCGCTCCGGACCGGTCCGGTCAGGTGTTGCTGGTGCCCCAGTCGTCCTCGCCCGCGCCACCGCCGCCGACCCGTGCCCGCAAGCCCCGTACGCGTCCGGAGAGGGCGTCGGGCATCGCGTCGCCGACCTTGTCGCTCACCGCGGCGTAGGCCTTGCCGGCGAACTCCCGACCGGTCTGACCAGCGCTCTCGGCGGCGTTGCGGACCGCGGGGTTCTGCGCGAACTCGCGCGCGGACTTCTTCAACTGTTCATACCGCTCGCGTCCGGCCCGGGTCCCGAGCACGTACCCGAGGGCCAGCCCGACCGCGAACGTGACCTTGTACCGCATGCCTGCCACCCTTCGTCGTGTGGTGCCCGGCCCGCTGGCGATACCGATTGGCGGAGCACCCCCCTGCTTGCGCTAATCTATGACTCGCAACGGGCGCTCGCCCCCTGGCCAAGGCCAGAGGTGGGCTGTTCGGTGCAACGCAGCAATCCCCTGTAGCTCAATTGGCAGAGCAGCCGACTGTTAATCGGCAGGTTACTGGTTCGAGTCCAGTCGGGGGAGCGCGGTCCCCTGTAGCTCAATTGGCAGAGCAGCCGACTGTTAATCGGCAGGTTACTGGTTCGAGTCCAGTCGGGGGAGCAAGAAGGAACGAGGACCCCAGGTGGGTCCTTTTTCTTTTTTCTGCCCTCCGCGCGCAACCGGGCACGGCCCGATGCGGTCTCTCTGGGCAGGCGAAGCCGATCATGCGAGGCATCCGAGGCAGGAGATCGTATGAGCGGCTATGCTGCGGCAGACGGCGCGCACACATGTACGCGCCACGCCGTGAAGGGGCGGTAGCTCAGCCGGTTAGAGCAGCGGACTCATAATCCGTCGGCCGTGGGTTCGAGTCCCACCCGCCCCACTGCGAGCCGCAGGTGAAGAAACGATCTCATCTGCGGCTTTGGCGTGTCCGGGGGCGGTCTTGTCAGCGGACGGGCCCTCAGGCGGGACTTCGGACGGGCCCTCAGACGGGGACTTCGGACGGGCCCTCAGACGGACTTTCGGGCGGGACTTCAGGCGGGACTTCGGACGGGCCCTCAGACGGACTTTCGGGCGGGACTTCAGGCGGGCTTTCGGGCGGGCCTTCGGGCCGCGTCGGACATGGCCTGGGCGCGTAGGGATTCGCAGATGCGGCGGATCAGCCGGGACACGTGCATCTGGGACAGGCCGAGCTCTTCGCCGATGCGGCTCTGGTCCATTTCGCGGAAGAACCTCAGGTAGAGGATCCGCCGGTCGCGCTCGGGCAGGGCGCGCAGCAGGGGGCGGAGCGTCTCGCGGTCGACGATGCGGTCGAAGGCGGGCTCCGGGGAGCCGAGGGTTTCCGCCAGCGTGTAGGCGCCCTCCTGGCGGCCGTGCGCGGCCTCGATGGACAGGGGGGACCAGCTGTTCAGGGCGCCCTGGCCCCTGCGCACCTCCTGCTCGGTCAGGCCGGTCGCCGCGGCGATCTCGGCCGGCGTGGGGCCGCCCGAGTCGCGCGAGGGGGACAGGTCCCGGTCGGCCGTACGGACCTGCGTGCGCAGTTCCTGGACGCGGCGCGGTACGTGCACCGCCCACAGGTTGTCGCGGAAGTGCCGCTTCAGCTCGCCGACGATCGTCGGGATGGCGTAGGCCTCGAAGGCGGTGCCCAGGCCCGGGTCGAAGCGGGAGACCGCTTTGACCAGACCCACTTGGGCGACCTGGCGGAGGTCCTCCATGGGCTCCCTGCCGTTGTTGAAGCGGCGGGCCAGCCGAATGGCCATCGGGATCCAGGCGCACACCACCTCCTGGCGCAGCGCGGCCCGTTGCGGGCCCTGCGGAAGGGACGCGATGCGGAGGAATGCGGCCGCGGTGTCGGGGGAGTCGTCGGCGTAGGGGGTGCGCCGGGTGCTCTGCGTGCCGGTGTGGGTCATGGACACGGGTCTCCTTGGCTCGGCGGCCGTCACGCGCCGTGGGAGCCGACCGCGCGGAAAGGGCGCGGCCCCGGTGGTGGGAACCGGGGCCGCACCCTTCGTTCGCGCGGTGGCGACGAGAGGCCGGCGGGGTGGCCCGTCGGGGAGGACGGGCCGTCCCCGCCGGCGGTCAGGGGCTGATCGGAGCGGGCCCGCTCACATGCGCAGCAGCCGCAGGGTGATCTCCCGGTACTCGCGCAGGGCGAGCCGGAGGTCTTCCGTCTCGGCTTCGACGCCGCGGCCCCGGTGGGTCGCGCCGATGACGCGCCGGCGTTCCACGAGGGCGGCCGTGACCCGGGTGGTGGCCTCGGCGAAGGTGATGTCGGCTTCCTGGACGGCTTCGTGCGGGCTCTGGATGAACGTGCCGAGAGCGTGCTGGAGGTGCAGGGTCAGCCTGTCCCGGTCGCTCTGCGCGAGCAGGGCCATGTGGGCCACGGGGGTGACGGGGGCGACGGGGTTCGTGGGTGGCGTAGCGGCCGGGGTGTCCGCGGGGGTCCCGGGCGGCACCTCGCGCGGTGCCTCGCGGGGTGCGGGGACCCCGCGAGGGTCGCGCCGCGCCGGGGGCGGCCTGCGGGCCGGGTCCTGCCGTGCGCGTTCCTCGTCGTACGTCATCGCGTGCCACTTCTTCCCTCGACGGGGTGCCGCTGCGGACGGTGCCGGCCCGAGTCGGCCGGCTGCTGCGCGACCAGGGCGTCGAAGAGCTCCCGGGCTCCGATCATGGCCCGCCTCTTCTCCTCCGTGCCGCCCTGGCCGTGGACGGCCGCGTGCATCCCGCGGTAGCCGTCGACGTGCTTCGCGTGGTGCACGGACAGCGCGGCGAGCCGCTCTTCGAAGGGCCCGCCGTCCGGGAAGCCCCGGTCCGCCGTCAGCCGGGCCAGCAAGGCGTCGGCCTCGGTGATCGCCTCTTGCGGGGAGTCGACGAACCGCCTCTGGATACCGGCCCACTGGGCCGCGTACTGCTCCCGGGAAGCCGGCGAGAGGGGTCGCTCCCGGACGGAGCCGTGCTGTTTCAGTCGCTCTCCCAGTTCCCGGTCCGCGGCCTTGGTGTCGCCTTCGTGACGGCTCACGAGGCGTTCGTACTCGGGGCCGAAGCGCCGTTTCAGGCCGTGCCCGATCCGGCGGTGGCCGAGTGTGGCCAGGAGGACGGCCGCCACCGCGACGAGGGTCGCGACGAGGAGGGCCGCGATGATGATCACGGCCCTGGAGATGACGGCTCCCCGCTGGTGCCGGCTCGTACGTCGTACTGCTGCATTCCCGTCGTATCCCCTCGGTCGATGGCGCGCGGGTGCCGGGCAGGAGGAGAAGATCCGGAAGGGCATGGCCGGGACCTGCACAGCGGTCACAGGGGTGGTGCCTGCGTTCCGCGGGGTCCGGGCGAAGCGGAGCGGCGGGGGCCTGGCCCGGATCCTCCCGGGGCGCTGCGGCCCGACGCCGTCCTCGTCAGTCAACGCCGGGCGGTGCCCCCTGTCAACAGGGCCTTCGGCGGGGGCCGGGGTGGGGCCGGGGCGAAGGTGGGCGGGGGGCTGTCGCCGAACTCCCCGTGGCACTACGCTGCTTGACGAGGCCCCGGTCCCCGGCAGCGATGATCTGTTCCGCTGCGGAAGGGACCGCTCGTGCCCGTCGTGCTTCTCGCCCTCCTCGTTGTCCTTGTCGCCCTGATCCTCTTCGGCCATCTCAGCCACCTGCTCTGGGTGGTCGCCGCCGTGCTGCTCTTCGCCCTCGTGCACCGCGGACGCAGGAGCGGCGGCCCGGGCTCGGGCCGTGCGGGTGGCCACCGTGACCACGACGGCCACCGTGAGGACGGCGGCCGTGACACCCATGGCACGTACGACACCTACGACAGCTACGGCGACTACCGAGACCACCGGGACCAGCAGCACCGCTGGGACCGCCGCTACGCCCGGCAGCACCGGGGCCGGCGGAGCCGCGAGGACCGCCGCGACCGCCGGGACGGCTGGGAACCGCGCTGACGGCCGGCAACCGCACTTCACGGCCGGCAACCGCGCTGACGGTCAGGCGACCAGACCGGGCAGGGGCTCGGTGCCGTCGATGAAGGCGCCGGCCAGGTCGGACAGCCGGCGGTTGTGCGCGCGGGCGTAGCTCCGCAGTGCGGTGAAGGCCTCCTCCATGCCGATGCCCCGGCGTTCGGCGAGCTTGCCCTTGGCCTGCTCGATCAGCACACGGCTGTTCAGGGCGGTCTGCAACTGCTCGTTGAGCATCGCGCTGTGCCGGGAGGAGCGCTGCTGGAGGAGGCTGATGGTGGCGACGTCGGCCAGGGCCTGGGCGATGCGCGTGGCGGCCGGGTCGAAGGGGCCGGGGCGGGTGCGGAACAGGTTCAGGGCTCCGACGACCTCGTCGCGCAGGCGCATCGGCACGGTCTGGACCGCCGAGTACCCGCTGAGGAGGGCCTGTTCGGTGAAGCGCGGCCAGCGGGCCGCTTCCGTGGCGAGGTCCGGGACGGTGACGGGGGCGCCGGTGTGGAAGCACTCCAGGCACGGGCCCTCGTCGTTCTGGAGCTGGAACAGCTCCAGTAGCCGTACTTGCTCGTCGGAGGCGGCCATCACGCGGAGTTCCCCGTTCAGGTCCGCGAGGAGCACGCCGGCCGCGTTCACGCCGAGCATGCCGACACAGTTGTCGGTCAGCATGCGGAGGAAGTCGATCAGGTCGAAGTCCGCGACCAGGTTGTCCGCCAGTTCGACGAAGGCCTTCGCAAGGAGCTGCTCATTCATCGTGCACACCTTCTGTTGTCAGGCATCGTCGGCCGCGCTCCGTTCCTCGTCCGGGTCCTGCGTGAACCGCAGCCGGCGGGCCACCACGTCGGCGGCCACCTCGGCGAGCCGGCGGCCGTGGGCGTACGCGTAGGCGCGCAGGCGGACGAACGCCTCCTCGATGCCCACGCCGAGCTGGACGGTGAGCATCCCGGTGGCCTGGTCGACCTCGGCCCGGTAGCCGTCGAGGTCACCGCCGGGGCCCGGCGCCGGGTCGATCCGGGTACCGAGGAGCACGAGCGTGGCGGTGTCGGCGAACATCATGGCGTCGGCCAGCTCCCCGGGGTCCAGCTCGACCGGAACCTCGGAGTAGAGGTCGAGGACTCCGGGACTGATCGCGCCGATCCGCAGCGGGAAAGCGAACACCGCCGCCGCGCCGGCGGCGACGGCCTCCGGGGCGAAGGCGGGCCACCGGCGCCGTTCCCCGTCGGCCCGCAGATCGGGCGCCAGGACGGCCGACCCGAGGGCCAGGGCGTCCACACCGGGGCCTTCGCCCAAGGTGAGCTGCAGTTCCTCGATCCGCTCGCTCACCGGGCCGGTGGAACACAGCGGGCGCCCGGCCGTCATCCGGGACGCGGCCGTCACCCCGGCTCCGCAGATGGGGAGCGCGGCCACGGCGGCCGTGCACACGTCCACCACCGCGACCCGTGCGCCGCGCCGGGCCGCCTGCTCGGCCACGAGCACCTGGATCCGGGCCGACCGCCCACCCGTCACCGTTCCGGCCGGCGAAGGCCGTCGGGGCGGTGGGTGCCGGTCGCGGTCGCCGCCGTCGGGCCGAGGGGCAGCACCAGGGCCCGGATCAGCTCCGTGCCGGGCGGCCTGTGGACCTCTCCGATCTCGCGCCACCCCCAGGACTGGAAGGCCTTCAGGGTCCTGATGTCGGAGTCGGGCACCAGGGTGGCGCCGAGCGACGCCCCGTGGTCGTCGAGCAGCCGTTCCTGCAGCCGTCTGCCGACCGTGCGGCACTGTTCGTGCGGGGCGACCACGACCTCGCTGATGGCGAAGACGTGGCCGGAGGCCGTGAGCCGTTCGACATCCCGGGGAAGGGTGCCGAGGAACCCTCGCCACCAGGAGCCGTCCCGCCGCAGCGGGAAGCCGAAGACGCATCCGAACAGGGCGGGCCGCTCCGCGACCAGCATGGCGAAGCCGGGCCGCCGGACATCGCCCGTGAGCCGGTGCAGGAAGGCTTCCCGGCAGCTGTGGGCCGTGCCGATCACCGGGTACGAGGACTCCACGTACAGGTCCGCCACGTCCTCCTTCAGCCCCTCGGCCTGCCACCGGTTCAGCCGCCGCAGACGGAGCTCGGCCAGCGCGTCCGGCCCGGACAGAGCCGTGCGGCGGCCTCGTGGGGGACGGCCCTGTGGCGGAAGCCCCTGCGGCGGGGTGTCCGTCACAGCGCTCCGCCCAGGGCGGGGAGCACGGGAGCGGGACGGTCGCCGTCGTGCAGGCATTGCGCCGGGGAGGCGCGCAGTGAGTGGACGGTCGCCACGTCGATCTCCCCGGCCGGGGAGATCAGCGCGCGGCTGCCCTCGCCGTACCGGTCGGTGTTGGGATCGGGGACACGCATGGTGGGGTGCCTCGGTTCGGTACCAGCCGGGCAGGGCCGTTCGGCGCCGAACTTCCCGGCTCCTCCAGGCACTTCCCGGTGCGGGTGTACGCGCGCGGTGGGCGGAGACCGGTCCGGAGGCCTGTGTTCCAGGATGCGGGACGAGCCGTACCCTCGGATGCGCCGGGCGGGCGGACCTTCAAGTCCGTGCCGGGACGCGGAGATCTGTGGCGGGCAACGCACCGTCGGGGTCTCGAACGGGGACGCTCTGTTCGCAGCATAGCCCGGTGCCAGGTTGGGCGGAGGGGCACAAGCAGGCCTTTCCTGGCCGGTTGCGGTCCGGCGCGGGCCCGCGCCGAGTGCGCCCCCGCCGCGAGCCGCAGGTGCAGAATCGATCGCACCTGCGGCTTCGGCGGTTCCGGCCGCTGCGTTTTGGGGCGGAACCGGCTAACAGGCCTCCGTCTCGTCCGCCAGGTGGCGCAGGACGTCGCTCAGATCGCCGCGGCGGGCGAAGGCCGTGCGCTGGCGGTGCGCCCCCGAGCCGTCGCGCAGGAGGCCGGCCAGGGTCTTCGCCGCGTGGTCGAGGTCGCCGGACGCGGCCAGTTCGGGGGCCACCAGGTCGAGCAGGGCCTCCGCCAGGTCCGCCGCCGGGAGCTCGAAGCCCGTGTACGGGTCCAGCCCGAAGCCCTCCAGGCCGTCGTGGGCCGCCCGCCAGCGCGCGAGACGCAGTACGTCCTCCCGTACGGGCGGGTCGGGCCGCTGCTCGGCGATCTCGCGCAGGGCCGTCGCGACGAGGGCGCGGGTCAACTCCGCCTGGAGGATGGCCGAGTCGATGTCCGGGGACATGTCGGGGGCCCGCAGTTCGAGCGTCGGCCAGTTCCCCGAGGGCCTCAGGTCCCAGTAGACCATCTTGGTGTCGAGGGCCGCCCCCGAGCCGAGCAGGGTCTGCACGGAGCGCCGGAAGTGGGCCGTCGAGGTGAAGTGCGGGGGCAGGCCCGCCGAGGGCCAGCCCGCCCAGGCCATCGCCCGCCAGCTGGCGTGACCGGTGTCGCGGCCGCCCCAGAAGGGGGAATTGGCCGCCAGCGCGATCAGCGTGGGCAGCCAGGGCCGGACCCGGTTGGAGACGGCCACCGCCGTGTCCACGTCGAGGGTGCCGATGTGGACGTGCCGGCCGCAGCTGACGAGGGTGTCGGTGAGCGCGCCGAAGCGCCGGGCCTGCTCGCGCTGGCGCGGCTCGTCGTCGGTCAGGTGGAGCGGGCCCTCCACGGCGAGCACCGGGGAGGGCGCGGCCAGCAGCCGGCAGCCGTGCGCGCGGGCCGCCCGCGCGAGGGTGCGCCGCAGACCGGCGAGCTCGCCGCGCAGGATCGCGGCCGAGTCGGCGACGGGGGTGGAGATCTCCACCTGGTAGCGAGTGCCTTCGGGGTGCAGTTCGTGGGGGAGTCCCGCGGCGGTGGACAGGACGAGCGGGGCGGCCGGGACCACCCGCAGGGTGCGGGCGTCGACGAGGAGGAACTCCTCCTCGACCCCCAGGGTGAGGGGGAAGACCGGACCGGTCGCGCCCGGTGCCGACGTCTTCGGCGCTGCCTTGGTCTCCGTCTTCGTGGTTCCGGTGCTCGTGGTGCTGGTGCCAGGTTCGATCACTGCGCCTCCCTGGACATACGAGTCTTTTCATCATGAGCTGAACCTCAGGCGGGGAGCGCACGTCTATTCGGTCAAATGTCCGGTGATAGTGGCGAGTTAGCGGCAAGAAATGCGCCGCCGCGGGGCCCGGGTTCCGGGTGGGGTGAGTGGTGCGCGTGCGGGAAAGCGGCGTAAGCCCGGGCAGGCGCCCGGTCCGCGCCGGCCCGGCACCGGCCCGGCGCGGACCGGGCGCCCGCCCGGCTCCGGGCAGCGGCGGCTTATCATCCGCTGTGACCCGTACGACCGCTCCACCTCCGCCCATCCGCCCCCGGCGCCGCATATTGGCCGACCTCACCCCGCTGAGAACCTCCCCGGACTTCCGGCGGCTGTGGGCCGGCGGGATCATCTCCTGGCTGGGCCAGGCGATGACCGCCCTGGCCATCTCGCTCCAGGTCTACGAGATCACCGGCTCCAGCTTCTCCGTCGGACTGGTCGGGCTCTGCTCGCTCGTCCCGCTGGTCGCCTTCGGGCTCTACGGCGGGGCCATCGCCGACACCGTCGACCGCCGCAAGCTCGGCCTCTTCAGCGCGATCGGCCTGGCCGCCCTGTCCTTCGCCCTGGCCGGCGCCGCGCTCCTGGACTACCACCGGGTCTGGCTGCTGTACGCCGTCGTCGCGCTCCAGTCCGTCTGCGGGGCCCTCAACGGGCCCGCCCGGTCCGCGATGATCCCGCGGCTGCTCCCGGCCGAGCAGCTGCCCGCCGCCAACGCCCTGAACTCCGTGGTCATGACCTTCGGGATGACCGCCGGCCCGGCGCTGGGCGGGGTCATCGTCGGCTGGTGGGGCTACCAGGCCGCGTACCTGATCGACGCCCTCACCTTCGGCGCCGCCCTCTACGCGATGTGGCGGCTGCCGTCGATGAAGCCCGAGGGGGCCGGTGACCGCACGGGGCGGGCCTCCGTACTCGACGGCCTGCGCTTCCTGGGGACCCGGCCGAACATCCGGATGACCTTCTTCTCCGACCTGGCCGCCATGGTGCTGGCCCAGCCGAAGGCGCTGTTCCCGGCCGTGGCCGTGCTCTGGTACGGCGGCGACGCCAAGACGGTCGGGCTGCTCGTGGCCGCCCCCGCCGTGGGGGCGCTGCTCGGGGGGCTGTTCTCCGGCTGGCAGGGCCGGATCCGCCGGCACGGGGTGGCGATCCTGCTCTCCGTCGCCGCGTGGGGGCTGGCCATCGCGGTGTTCGGGCTGACCCGCGACCTCTGGCTCGGGCTGCTCTTCCTGGCCCTGGCGGGGTGCGCCGACAGCATCTCGATGGTGTTCCGCACCACCATGCTCCAGGCCGCGACCCCGGACGGGATGCGGGGCCGTCTGCAGGGCGTCTTCATCGTGGTCGTCGCGGGCGGGCCCCGGCTCGGGGACTTCCTCGCCGGAGCCGCCGCCGAACTCACCTCCCCGACCGTCGCGATCACGGGCGGCGGGCTCGGCTGCGTACTCGTACTGGCGCTGCTGGCCGCGCGGTGGAGGGGGTTCGCCCGCTACGACGCGCGAACGCCCCAGGCGTGAGGGGCGCGGGCGGGCTCGGGCCGGGGCCAGGACGGCCAGGCCGCTGAGTGCGCCGACGAACATCAAGGCGGGTGCGGGTGCGGGTGCGGGTGCGGGTGCGGGTGAGGGTGCGGGTTCGGCCGCGTCCGGGTCGCAGCTCGCGGGACTGCATTTCAGCGACGGACAGTCCCTCACGAGCCACCAGGCGCACGCCCTTGTGCGCCCCTTTGTGCGCCCCCTTCCGCGCCCCCTTAAGCGTCCACCGGCTCGCGGGTGCGGTCGCTGACCTCCCCGCCGGTGTTGGCGGTGCCGGCGGGCTCGAACATCAGGATCGCCGTCTCCCCGTCGGCCCGCGGGCAGTGCTCCACCCCGCGGGGGACCACGTAGATCTCGCCGGGGTTCAGTACGACGTCCCCGGCGCGCAGCCCGATCGTCAGGGTGCCGCTGACGACGAGGAAGAGCTCGTCGGTGTCCTCGTGGGTGTGCCAGATGAACTCGCCCTGGATCTTGGCGATCTTGACCTCGTAGTCGTTGACCCGGGCGATCCGGTGCGGGGCCCACTGCTCGGTGAAACCGGCCAGCTTCTCCGCGATGTTCACCACGGCCGCCGCCGGGCGTCCGTTCTCGTGCGTGCTCTCGGATGTCGTCATACGGGCAGGCTGCCCGCGTGCGCCCCGACCGGTCTTGTACGTTCCTGACATGCCGGCCGCGCCACGTCCGCTCAGTACGGTCTCCGCCTGGCAGCCGCCGGTGCCGGGGATCGCCGAGGTGTTCCACGCCCGGTTCACCGATCACGCCTACCCCGCCCACGTCCACGACACGTGGACGCTGATGATCCTCGACGGCGGCCGCGTCGACTTCGGGCTCGACCGCGAACGGCACGGCGTCGGTGGCTCGGAGACGGTGGCCCTGCTCCCGCCCGGGGTGGTCCACGACGGGCGGACCGTCACCGAGGCGGGCTTCCGCAAGCGCGTGCTGTACCTCGACGCGTCCGTGCTCCCGGAGTCGCTGACCGGGGCCGCGGTCGACGCGCCGCTGCTGCTCGACGCCGCCCTGCGCGACCGGGTCCACGGACTGCACCGCGCCCTGGGCGCGCGGGAGTTGCCCGCCGGCGCGGTCGAGCGGCTGGAGGCGCAGTCGCGGCTGGCCTTCGTCCAGGAGCGGCTGCGCACGTGGCTGGAGGGCCGTCAGGTGGTCCCGTACGGGGCTCCGGGCCCGGATACGGCCGTACGACTGCGCGAGCTCCTCGATGCGCGGGTCCTCGGCGGGATCGCCCTGGAGGAGGCTTCCGCGCTTCTGGGACACGCCCATCCCACCCACCTGATCCGCAGCTTCCGGCAGGCGTTCGGGCTCCCTCCGCACGCCTACCTCACCGGGCTGCGGGTCGCGAAGGCGCGGCGGCTGCTGCTGGCGGGGATGCGGCCCGCCGAGGCGGCGGTGGCGGCGGGGTTCTACGACCAGGCGCACCTGACGCGGCACTTCGGGCGGCACGTGGGGATCAGTCCGGGGCGGTTCGCCCGATCCGGGTGTGTGTGAAGGGAAGTTGGCGGGTTCGTTGCCATCGCGTTGCCGGGCCTTCCGTTTTCTTTCGATTCGTCATATGACAGTTCGGAAGTTCACCCCTAGCCGACCCAGGAGGAAGGCCTTCATGCGCCTTCGTACGCTCGTCACCACCGCCGTGGCCACCGCCGCGCTCGCCGGAGCACTCGTTCCGCAGGCCCAGGCCCAGGCCCCCGCGGCTCCGCGGGCACCGAAGGAGGACCGTTCCTGCTCGCCGTACCTCTCGATCGCCGGCTACTCGGACTCCCTCGACAAGACCCTCATCGACGGGAAGCTGGTCGGCGGGCTCTCCGGGCTCTCGGTGGACCGGGACGGCACGATCGCCGCGATCTCCGACAAGTCGGCGCTGTACAAGCTGAAGGTGGGCCGCGGCGACACCCCGACGGCGACGGCCGCCGCGCGGCTGCCGCTGACCGACGGCACGGGCAAGGCCCTCGACTCCGAGGGAATCGTCGTCGACCGAGACGGCACCTACCTGGTGACGGACGAGAACGCCCCGGCCATCCGGCGGCACGCACGCACCGGCGAGGTGCTGGGCTCGCTGCCGATCCCGGACGGCTTCAAGCTCGCGCCCGTGGGCCGGGCCACGGTCAACCAGACCTTCGAGTCGCTGACCCTGCTGCCCGGCGGGCACACCCTCGTCGCCGGCGTCGAGGGCGCACTGGCCGGGGACGGCAAGGACGCGCAGGGGCGGACGCTCCAGCGGATCCAGACCTGGGAACGCCGCGGCCGCGACGGTGAATTCGTGCTCGGGCGGCAGTACGCGTACCCGGTGGACGCCGGACACGGGCTGGTGGAGCTCGCGCCGACGCGCGACGGCCGGCTGATCGTGCTGGAGCGCGGCTTCACGCAGCAGTTCAAGATCACGGTGCGGCTGTACCTCGCCGACCCCCTGGGCGCCACGGACACCTCGAAGTTGACGGCGCTGGAGGAGGGCCCGGCGCTGCGGACCGCGGGCAAGACCCCGATCGGCGACCTCGACGGCTGCCCGACGCTGGGCGCGCCGTCCAAGCTGCCGCAGAACCACCCGCTGGTCGACAACGTCGAGGGCATGGTGGTCACGGACTACGACGGGCACGGACGGGTGCGGCTGCTGCTGACCAGCGACGACAACGAGTTCCCGCAGCAGATCACCCGGCTCTACCGGGTGGACGTGAAGCTGCCGGCACGGAGCCGGGGGCACTGAGCGTCACTCCCGTCCCCTCCCTACTCCTCCTTCGCGGGGGAGACGATGCCGCGCGCGACGCCCAGGGCGACCAGGTCCTGGGGGCGGACGCGCAGTTGGTCCGCCGTCGCCGGGGCCGACTCCGGGGGGCGTTTGAGGATGGCCGCCGCCAGTTCGGGGGCGATCACCGAGAAGTAGCTGTCCGGGGTGACCCAGGTGTTGCCCGGCGCCGCCAGGGCCAGGGCGCCGCCCGAGCCACCCTCGCCGATGAGGAGGGTGGTGACGGGGACCCCGGCCGAGGCGAGCGCCGCGAAGGCGTCGGCGATGGCCGCGCCGGCGCCCGCGTGTTCGGCGGCGGCGTCGTTGGCCGCGCCGGGGGTGTCCACGAGGGTGAGCACCGGGATCCCGAGCCGGTCCGCGAGCCGGATGACACGGGCCGCCGTACGGTACCCGGCCGGGCGGGTGGCGGTGCCGCACTGGGCGGCGTAGGCCACGGCCCTGCCCTCCCGGAGCCCGAACCCGCACAGCATCCCGGGGTCCGTGCCGCCCGCCCGGTCCCCGGAGAGGTGGAGGCGGAGCTCGAAGTACGCGTCCAGGTACTGCTCCGCGCGCGGCCGGCCGGGGTGGCGGGCGAGCCGGACGGCGTCCCACCCCGTGGGCGGCAGCGCTACGTCGGCCAGCGCGGCGGGGGGTGCCACGGGCTCGGCGGCGCGGGGCGCGGCGAGCACCCGGAGCCAGGCCGTCAGGGTCAGGGAGAGCTGCGCGGCGGGGACGACGGCGTCCACGTGCCCGGCGGCGTACTGCCCCTCGGCGGTGTAAGCGGCCGGATCCGCGTCCGGCGGCCGCACCCGGGACCCGGCGAACCCGACCTGCGCCCCGGGCAGCGCGAGGATCACGTCGGCCCCCGCCCCGAGGGTGGCCCAGCCGCCGCCGGTGGTGGGGTCGCGAAGGACGGCGATCTGCGGGAGGCCGGCGGCGCGGGTGAGGGCGGACTGGCGGGCCACGCGCTGCAGTTGGGTCAGCGCGAGCATGCCCTCCTGCATGCGGGAGCCGCCGGTGGCGATGAGGGAGACCAAGGGGAGGCGGTGGGTGCGGGCGTGGGTGTAGGCCGCCTCCAGGCGGTCGCCGGTGCGGTGGCCCAGGGACCCGCCGAGGAAGCCGAACTCGAAGGAGATCACGGTGGCTTCGTGGCCGCCGATGCGGGCGGTGCCGGTGACGACGGACTCGTCCTCGCCGGTCCGCGCGGTGGCGCGGGCGCGGGAGTCGTCGTAGCCGGCCCAGCCGAGGGGGCCGTCGGGGGCGGAGTCCCCCGGCGGGGCGGGGAGTTCGGTGAAGCTGCCGGGGTCGGTGGCGGAGGCGATGGCGGCGCGGGCCGAGGGGCGGGTCGTCACGGCGACACCCTACGGGTGCCTCCTCTCGTGTCGCTCGCAGGGCGGCGCCGGGTGCCGGGCGCCGGGCATGGTTCGGCGGTGGCGGTCGGCGTGCCTGCCCCTGCCGCCTGGGACGTGGGCGACGGGCGGGCCGGTGCGGGTGGGTGGGCCCTGCGGGGCGGAGTCCCCTACCCGCCCTTCGCCCGTTCCCCGGGGCTGTGCCCCGGACCCCCTGGGGCTCCGCCCCAGACCCCGCGCCTCAAACGCCGGCGAGGCTGGGTTTATCCAGCCCCTCCGGCGTTTGAGGCGCGGGGTCCGGGGCGGAGCCCCGGGGAACGGTGGAAGGGCGGGTAGGGGACCTCGCCCCGCAGGGCAGATCACCCGCACCCGCCCGCGCAGCGTCAGAGCGGGGATTCCCAGGTCAAGGTGGTGCCCCGGGTGCCCGACTCCGTGCGGCCGTCGTCGGAGACGGTGAGGCGGACCCGGGCGGGGACCGCGTCGACCTCGACGTCGATGGAGGTGACCTCCGTCCGGCGGTGCGCGGCGGCCAGCGCACCGCGCAGGGCGGCGAGGAGGTCACCCGCGACCGGGTCGGGCAGCAGCGCGTCCACCGTCCCCGCGAAGTGCACCGACGGCTGGAAGCCCAGCAGCACCGCCGCCCCGCCGGTCTCCCGCAGGACCCGCCCCCGGAAGGTGGTCGGGGCGTCCGTCGGCGGCTGCTGGAGGGCGAAGATGGCCGTGCGGACCTCCTGGATGGTGGAGTCGAGCTCGTCCACCGCCCGGCTCAGCTCCTCGCCGACCGTGTCCCCGGTGGGTGCCTTGGCGGAGCGCCGCCGGGTGCTCTCCAGCATCATCTCCGTCGCGAACAGCCGCTGGACCACCAGGTCGTGGAGGTCGCGGGCGATGCGGTCCCGGTCCTCGTAGACGGCGAGTTGCTCGCGGTCGTGCTGCGCGTCCGCCAGGACCAGGGCCAGTGCGGCCTGGGAGGCGAACTGCGAGGCCAGCAGCCGGTCGACCGCGTCGTAGGCGGGGCCGCCGCGGACGCGGGGCAGGGCGAGCGTGCCGATGAGCTGGCCGCCGCTCTGCAGGGGCAGCATCATGCTGGGGCCGAAGCGCTCGCGTACGTGCGTGGTCATCCGGGGGTCCGTCGCCGAGTCCTCTATGAAGACCGGCTCGCCGCCCAGGAGTTGTTCCAGGACCGCCGAGCCCGGGGCGATGGCCGTGCCCACCAGGTCCCCGGGGTCCCCCTGCGTGGAGGCGGCCACGATCTCCATGCCGCCCTCGGGGGTCGGCTGGAGGACGACCCCGGCCGCCGCGTCGGCCAGCAGCCGGGCCCGTTCGGCCACGCACATCAGCGCGTCGGCCGCCGGCCGGCCCGCCAGCAGGGTGGTGGTCACGGCGGCGGCGCCCTCGATCCAGCGCTCCCGGCGGCGCGCGGTCTCGTACAGCCGGGCGTTGCCGATCGCTATCCCCGCCTGCGAGGCCAGGACGCGCAGCAGCGCGAGGTCCTCGTCCGTGAACGGGCCGCCGCCCTGCTTGTCGGTGAGGTAGAGGTTGCCGAAGACCTCGGTGTGGACCCGGATCGGGACGCCGAGGAACCCCTTCATCGGGGGGTGTCCCGGCGGGAAGCCGGCCGAGCGGGGGTCCTGGTTCAGGTCCTCCAGCACGAGCGGGCGCGGATCGGTGATCAGGGCGCCGAGCAGGCCGGAACGGCCGTCCGGCTGCCCGCCGATCGCGTTCTTCTCGGCTTCGGTCAGGCCGGAGGTGAACAGCCCGGTCAGCCCGACGCGCTCGGGGTCGACGACCCCGAGCGCTCCGTACCGTGCCGCACACAGGTCGGTCGCCGAATCCACGATGTGCTGGAGGGTGGTCCGCAGTTCGAGTTCGGAGCCGACGCTGAGGACCGCCTCCAGGAGGACGGGCAGGCTGGCCACCTGGCGGGCGGCGACGTCGTTCCCGTCCCCGGGGGTTGCCGGGGACGGCTCGGCGTGCGTCATTCGGCCAGGGGGTTCAGAACCATGGGGGCGATCTTCCCTTCGAGCATCATGCCGAGGCCCAGTACGGCGCAGACGTCCGGCCGTTCGGCGATGGCCACGGGCATCCCGGTGGCATCGCGGAGCATCTGGTCCAGGCCCGGCAGCAAGGCGCTGCCACCCACCATCATGATCCCCCGGTCCGTCAGATCGGCCACCAGGTCCGGCGGGCAGTCGCGCAGCACCTTGCCGATGCCGTCGAGCACGGCGGTCAGCGGGGTGTGGATGGCGTCGCGGACGGCCGCGGTGTCGACGTGGACGGAGCGGGCGAGCCCGGTGGCCACGTCGCGGCCGTGGATGAGGGTCGAGGTCGGTCCGCCGGCGGTGATTCCGTTCCCGTGCAGGGCCAGTTGGAGCGGCCGGACGGCCTGGCTGGGCAGCATCAGCTCGTGCGCGTGGCGCAGGTGCTGGACGACGGCGTGGTCGATGGCCTCGCCGCCGACCGGGATCCGCACGGCGGTGACGATCGAGCCGAGGGAGAGGACGGCGACCTGGGTGGCGGCGGCCCCGCACACCATGATCATCGTCGCGGTCGGCTGCTCCACGGGCAGTCCGCAGCCGACGGCCGCCGCGATCAGGGTGTCGACGAGTTCGACGCGCCGGGCTCCGAGTCCGACCATCGTCTCCACCGCCGCGCGCTGGGCGAGCGGGTCGGCGTCGTGCGGGGTGCAGGCGGCGGCCCGCAGCCGGGGCTTGCGGCGCAGGGCGCGCCGCAGCTTCTCGCCGAGGAGGTGGCGCAGCATGCGCTGGGCCATCTCGATGTCCACGACGGTGCCGCCGGAGACGGGGCGGACCACGCGGATGTAGTCGGGCGTGCGGCCGGTCATCCGCTCGGCGAAGGTGCCGACGGCGATGAGTGCGCCGGTCCGCGTGTTCACGGCGGCGACGCTGGGCTCGTCCACGACCAGGCCGAGGCCCTTGACGTAGACGCGGGTCCTGGCCGCTCCGAGGTCGACGGCCACGTGGCAGCGGCGCAACTGCTCAAGACTGACGGTCACGGCAGATCCTCCCGAGAGCACTGACGCAAGAAGACCGGCGGGTGCCGGTCACACTTCGTATCTTCTCGGGTGAATTACCCGTATTGCCCGATTTGATGCTCCGGCTGGGGGGTGTCGTGAGATACGGAAGGGTCACGAGGGGCGCCGGTGGGTGCTGCACGGGGGTGGAATTCTGCGACGCCAGGCGCGACCATGCCCGCACCGATCGTGCTACTCGTGCGTAACAAGGTAAAGGGGACCCGATGCTGACGGTGCGCCAGAGACTGCTCGCCCTGCTGACGCTCTGCCTGGCGCTGCTCGCGGCGCCCGCACTCCCGGCCCAGGCCTCCGGCGCGCCCTCCGGACCGGCCGCCGCGCGCAATCCGGTGGTCTTCGTCCACGGCTACAACGCCGACCCCGGCGTCTGGGGCTCCCTGCGCGCGGACCTGCGCGCCGACGGATACGCCGACTCCGAGCTCTTCTCCTTCGGCTACGACACCCATCAGTCGGTCAACGAGGTCCTCTCCGGACGGCTCGCCGCCTACGTGGACGAGGTCCGCCGGCAGACCGGCGCAGCCCGGGTGGACCTGGTCGCCCACTCCTTCGGCTCGCTGGTCACCCGCTGGTACGTGAAGTTCGGCGGCGGCGCCCCGTACGTGGACCGCTGGGTCTCCCTCGCCGGCCCCAACCGGGGCACCTCCACCGCCTGGGCCTGCGCCCTGTGGGACCAGGCCTGCCGGGACATGACCCCCGGCTCCTACGTCGTGAAGAACCTGAACTCGGGCGACGAGACCCCCGGCGCGGTGCGGTACGCCACCTTCTGGTCCAACTGCGACGAGGTCATCAACCCCGACGACAGCGTCCCGCTCACCGGGGCGACGAACACCCCGGTCGGCTGCCTCAAGCACAACGACCTGCTCGGGGACGACCCCACCTCGGCGGGCGTACGGGCCTTCCTGCGCTCCTAGACCGGAACCGCTTCCACGGACACCTCCTGGAGCAGGCCGTACGTGAACTCCGCCACGCAGGCCCGCCCCGACGCGGTGAAAGCCAGTCGCCACCGCGTCGGCGCGGTGCCCTCCATCGGGCGGACGGGGGCGAAGGCCCGGGCCACCTCGTCGACCGTCGCCGACCAGGGCAGCAGGTCCTGCGGCGACCGGAGTACGGGACCGGGCGCGCCCGGGGCCCGGACCAGCCACTCGTTCCAGACGGCCCCGTCCGGCGCGGCGAGCACCTCGAAGCGCAGATCGGGCCAGAGCGGCACCGGCCACAGCAGGGCCTCGCACGTCAGATCGCCGATCGTGCGGGAGGAGACGGCCTCGGGCGGTCCGAGCACCGAGCGGTAGCGGGCCAGGGCGCCCCGGGAGCGGGGGGAACGGACCATGGCCTGCCAGCGCTTGTTGGCCTCCCGCTGCTCGGCGAGCGAGGCGCCGAGCAGCCGGCGGGCCTCCTCCGCGAGCCCCGGCTGGAAATCCGCCATCCGGCGCAGCAGCACCAGTTGGAAGCCGGCGGGGCCGAAGGGGCCCGGGGTGAGGGGCGCCGTCCCCGGAGTCTTCGTCATGGACCCGAACCCTTCCACACAGGATCCTCACGATCCCGGTATACGGCCGTTGTGAGCGAACGCGTAGCCTGCGGGTCGCCATGGACTATTGCATCGCCTGCCGCAGGTACCTCAACGGCGCGCTGGCGTGCGCCGGATGCGGGACCCCGGCCGAACGCCTGATATCCGCCGCGCCGGTCGCGCCCGCCCCCGGCTCCGCCGCCGTGTTCGGAAGCGACCCGGCCGCGCTCGCGGATGTGTATGCCGACTCCCTCGTCGTGCTGTCCGGGGAACCGGGGCACGGCCAGGGCCGGGCCCAGGGCCGTGCCGCGGCCCGCCGCCGCACCGGGCACCGCCGACGCCGCCGGACCGCGCTCACCGTGGGGCTCGGGCTGGTTCTCGCCGCCGGAGTCACCCTGGGCATGGCCCGGCTGGCGACCGACGGGGCGCGCACCGACCGGGCGGCGACGGTGGTGCTGACCGACGACGCGGCTCCCGCGGAGCCGGCCCCGGGTCTGACGGGGGATCCGGTCGCCCCCTCGGGGACGGCTTCGGCGAAGGGTCCGGCCGCCGGCTCCGCGAAGGCCACGGCCGGGGGTACGAAGCAGGGCGGCACGGGCCGGAGTACCGGGGGCTCCACGGCCGGGGCGTCGGGCTCCGCCTCCGGGGCGGGACCGTCGCGCAGTGCTTCCCGGACTCCCACGTCCGCCGCTCCGACCACCTCGGGTGCCGGCGGCTCCCCGAGTCCCAGCGCGAGCGCGAGCTCCAAGGGGCCCAAGGGGAAGCCCGGCGGAAAGCCGACCCCGAGCCCGACCCCGACTCCGACCCCGAGGCCCACCGTCGACTGCTGGTGGTTCTTCTGCTGAGGCCTGAGGCCTGAGGCCTGAGGCCTGAGGCCTGAGGCCTGAGGCTCGGGGCGTACGGACGGCCCGCAGGCCGTCCGCGGCCTCAGTCCAGCATCCGCCGGAGCAGGTCCCGCAGGACCGCGCGCTCGGCCGTGGAGAGCCCGGCCAAGGGCTCCCGGGCGAAGTCCAGCGACTCGCGCAGCCGGTCGGCGGTCAGCAGGCCGTCCTCGGTGGGCGCGGCCAGCTTCACCCGGCGGTCGGCCGGGTCGGGGCGGCGCTCGACCAGCCCGCGGCTCTCCAGGCGGTCCACGATGCCGGTGATGTTCGACGGCTCGCACCGGAGCTTCTGCGCGATCTTGCGCATCGGCATCGGCTCCAGGGAGAGCAGGTTCAGCACGCGTGCCTGGGCACCGGTGAGCTGGTGGCTGGAGGCCGCGTGCTCGTACTCCTGGTGGTAGCGGGTCACGACGTCGCCGATGAGCTCGACGACCTCGAGGGTCAGGGGGTCTGCGCGACGGCTGGGCATGGATCCAGCGTACCCATTTACTTGACAACATGAAATATCCAGGCGCATGGTTGTTTCACGTCCTGAAGCATTTTGCACTTCTCCCCCTCCCCAGGAGTGACGCCATGTCCGAGATCCCCGCCGTCAGCCGTGAGTGGCACCTCGTCCGCCGCCCGCAGGGCTGGCCCGTCGCCGAGGACTTCGCCCTGCGCGAGGTCCCGGTCAATGCCGAGCCCGCCGCCGGCCGGATTCTGGTGCGCAACCTCCACATGTCCGTGGACCCGTACATGCGCGGTCGGATGAACGACGTGAAGTCCTACATCCCGCCCTTCCAGCTCGACCAGCCCATGGACGGCGGCGCGGTCGGCGAGGTTGTGGCCTCGGCCGACGAGCGCTTCGCGGTCGGCGACCACGTCCTGCACGGTCTGGGCTGGCGCGAGTACGCGGACGTCGACGCCAAGCACGCCACCCCGGTGGACGCCTCGCTCGCCCCCCTCTCCGCCTACCTCGGTGTCCTCGGCATGCCGGGCCTGACCGCCTACGCCGGGCTCTTCGAGGTCGCCTCCTTCAAGGAGGGCGACTCCGTCTTCGTCTCCGGCGCGGCCGGAGCGGTCGGCAGCCTCGTCGGCCAGTTCGCGAAGATCAAGGGCGCCTCCCGGGTGATCGGCTCCGCCGGCTCCGACGAGAAGGTGACCCTCCTCACAGAGAAGTACGGCTTCGACGCCGCCTTCAACTACAAGAGCGGCCCCGTCGCCGAGCAGCTGAAGGAGGCCGCGCCCGAGGGCATCGACGTCTACTTCGACAACGTCGGCGGGGACCACCTGGAGGCCGCCATCTCCTCCCTGAAGGTCCACGGCCGGGCCACCCTGTGCGGGGCGATCGCCCAGTACAACGCCACCGAGCCCGTGGCCGGTCCGCGCAACCTCGCCCTCGTCATCGGCAAGCGCCTGCGCCTGCAGGGCGTGCTGGTCGGAGACCACGCGGGACTGCAGCCGCAGTTCGTCCAGGACGTGGCCGGCTGGCTGCGTTCCGGGCAGCTCGTCGCCGACGAGACGGTCGTGCGGGGAGTGGAGAACGCCACCGACGCCTTCCTCGGAATGCTGCGCGGCGACAACACCGGAAAGATGATCGTTTCTTTCACCGGTTAGGCTCACTCCACACCGCCGTGACGCGTGGGCGCGAGTCCCGGCGATTTACCAGGAGGATTTCCTTACATGTCCATCCAGCAGTCCGACGTCGCGTACACCGCTGTTGCCACCGCCGAGAACGGCCGTGACGGTCGCGTCGCCACCAACGACGGTCGCCTCGAGGTCGTCGTGAACCCGCCGAAGGAGCTCGGTGGCAGCGGCGAGGGCACCAACCCCGAGCAGCTGTTCGCCGCCGGCTACAGCGCCTGCTTCCAGGGTGCGCTCGGCGTCGTCGCCCGCAACGAGAACGCCGACATCACCGGCTCCACGGTCACCGCCGAGGTCGGCATCGGCAAGAACGACGACGGCTTCGGCATCATCGTCAAGATCTCGGCCTCCATCCCGAACGTGGACGCCGCCACCGCCAAGGACCTCATCGAGAAGGCCCACCAGGTCTGCCCGTACTCCAAGGCGACCCGCGGCAACATCACGGTCGAGCTCGCGGTCTGATCTCCGACCCGCTCGGCCGGTTCGTCCGGTTGATCCGGTACGACCGGTACATCGAAGGCCGCACCCCGGCACCGGGGTGCGGCCTTCGTCACGCCCGGCGTCCACCTGACCGGACGCCAGCCCTAAACTGGCACCATGCGTGATCTTGCGGGGGGATTCGGCTATCTGCTGGCCGGACAGCGATGGGTACTGCGCCACGGACGGTGGCTGGGCTTCGGGCTGCTGCCCGGGCTCGTCTCCCTGGTGCTGTACGCCGGCGCGCTCATCGGCCTCGGCTACGGCGCCGACGACCTGACCGCCTGGGCGACCCCCTTCGCCGACGGCTGGTCCTCCCCGTGGCTCGGGCTCTTCCGCGGCTTCCTGACCGCCCTGGTCTTCAGCCTCGGACTCTTCCTCGCGGTGATCACCTTCACCGCCGTGACCCTGCTCGTGGGCCAGCCGTTCTACGAGTCCCTCTCGGAGCAGGTCGACCGCACCGAGGGCGGCGAGGTCCCGGAGTCGGGCCTCACGCTCGCCCAGGAGCTGTGGATCTCCGCCCGGGACAGCCTGCGGATCCTGGGCCGGGTGCTGCTCTTCGGCATCCTGCTCTTCGCGCTCGGCTTCGTGCCGGTGATCGGGCAGACCGTGGTCCCGGTCCTCGGCTTCTGCGTCTCCGGCTTCTTCCTCGCCCAGGAGCTCACCTCCGTCGCCCTGATGCGCCGCCGGGTGCAGCTCACCGAGCAGCTCGCGCTACTGCGCGGCCGGCGGATGCTGGCCCTCGGCTTCGGGGTGCCGCTCGTCCTGTCCTTCCTGGTGCCGCTCGTCGCCGTGTTCCTGATGCCGGGCGCGGTGGCCGGGGCGACGCTCATGGTCCGGGACCTGGTGGGCGAGGACGCGGAGCGGGAGCCGGAGCAGGGTCAGGGCCAGGGCCAGGCTCAGACAGAGGGCCAGGCGCAAGGTCAGGGCCAGGGGCAGGGCCAGGGCCAGGGTCAGCCGCAGGGCAAGCGGCTCAGCGCCTGAGCAGAGTGATCGCCCCGGCGGTGTCCTCGCCGGAGTGGGCCGCCGGGTCGGCCGCCAGCCGTTCCCGCATCAGGTCCAGGTAGGGACTGATCAGTTCGGGGCTGACCCCCTGTTCCGCGGCGGTCCGCAGCAAGGTGGAGCTCGCCGTGACCTGCATGGCCAGGTTCGACTCGACTCCCGTGGTGAAGTCCCCCGAGACCAGCCGCCCGGCGGCGGCGCCCGCGAAGAAGCCCATCGCCCCCAGCCACTCGGTCAGCAGCGGAGCCAGGTCCTCGGGGGAGATCTCCTCGCCCTCGATCAGCGCGTAGGCGTGCGAGATCCCGGCGAAGAGCCCGCTCATCGCGCTCAGCAGGGCCACGTCGTGCAGGGCCGCGTGGCCGGGGTCGGAGCCGACGAAGCGGGCGCCGGCGGGGACCTCCAGGGTGCTCCGGTGCTCCTCGAACAGGTCGGGGGAGCCGCTGTAGAAGACGTACCCGCCGGCCGCGGGAGCGCCGATCATCGACGGGGTGGCCATGATGCCGGCGTCGAGGAACCGGGCCCCGCGCTCCTGGGCCCACGCGGCCCGGGCGCGGCCGTCGGCGGGGGTGCCGGTGGTCAGGTCGACCAGGTCCTTGCCGGCGAGGTCCAGGCCCTCCAGGGCCTCGCCGACGCTGGCGTGGTCCAGCAGGCAGACCACGATCAGGCCGTTCGCCGCCACCGCCTCGGCGGGGCTCGCGGCGACGACGGCGCCTTCGGCCGCGAGGGCCCCGGCCTTGGCGGGGGTGCGGTTCCAGACGGTGAGGGGGTGCCCGGCGGCGAGCCAGGTGCGGGCGAGGGCGGTGCCCATCGAGCCGAGTCCGAGGAGGGTGAGCGGCGTCTTCGTGCCGGTCGTGCCGGTCTTCGTGCTGCTCTTCGTGCTGCTCTTCGTGCTGGTGTCGGTCATGCCGTTTAGCCTGGTGGAGGGCCGCCAGGTGCTCAAGTACGCACTTCGGAGTGGGTGGTTACCCCGAGGTGAGCGAACAGGTGGGGAGGGGTGCGTGATGGCCATGACACAGCGGCCGGGTGCGGATCACTGCGGGATCGCCGCGGCGATGTCCGTGATCGACGGCAAGTGGAAGGTGTCGGTCCTGTGGGAGCTGGAGCAGTGCCCGCGCCGCTTCGGCGAACTGCGCCGACTGGTCCCGGGGGTCTCGGAGAAGGTGCTCGCGGCCCAGCTGCGCGAGCTGGAGACGGACGGCATCGTCCACCGCGAGGTCTACGAGGAGGTCCCGCCGCGCGTGGAGTACTCCCTGACCCCGCTCGGCCACGAGCTGAACGGGGCCTTGGAGGCCCTCGGCGCGTGGGGAGCGAAGCATCTGCTCCCCGACGCCGCCCAGACGGTCCCCCTCTGACCGAAGGGCCGGGCCCTCACTCCGGGCGGCGGTACAGCGCCGTCCAGAGGAAGGCCTCGCCGAAGGCGTCGGAGGAGGCGGGCTCGTCGTTCATCCGGCGCAGCTCCACCTCGGTGAGGCCCTCGAAGACGTGAGCCAGCGCCTCCGGCGTGTACGCGAGCCCGCCTTCGAGGCGGGCCCTGCCGTAGAACTCCGCGTCCGGCAGCTCCGAGCCCATCGCGCCGGAGGCGAAGCAGGTCAGGGCGAAGCGGCCGCCGGGCGCCAGCAGCCGGTCCAGCAGGGCCAGGTAGCTGACCCGGCGGTGCGGCGGCAGGTGGTGGAAGCAGCCCGAGTCGTAGATCAGGTCGTACGGGCCCACGAGCCCGGCGCCGGCCGCACCGAAGGCGTCCCCCTGGTGGAAGCGGACCCGGGCCCCCGCGGTACGGGCACGCTCCTCGGCCCAGGCCAGGGCCGTCGGGGAGAGGTCGACGGCGTCCACCTCGAAGCCCCGCGCGGCCAGGTGCAGGGCGTTGCGGCCGGGACCGCAGCCCAGGTCCAGGGCGCGGCCGCCCGCGGGGATCAGCCCGCGGTCGAGGCAGGAGACCAGGTTCTCGTCGGGCTTCGCCGCGAAGAACGGGACCGGCCGCTCGCGGTCCGCGTAGAAGCCGTCCCACCAGGCGGAGCCCCCGGCCGTCCAGCGGTCCGCTTCGGGCGCGAAGAGGCCGTCCATGAGGGCGAGCACATCGTCGACACTGCGTATGTTCCGGTCCATCCGAACCCCCTTCAGCTGTCCCCGATTTTATCGGCTGACAGCATGAAATCCCAGGTCAGACGGGGTGCATGGGGTGGCTGGCGGGCCTTGTGGCGACCTGCGGGCACTCACCCGGTGCCCGCCCCCGCGGGCAGGGAGGCCGGGTGCCGCAAGGGCCCTCCCAGCGCCCCCGCGAGCCCTTTCTCCGCCGGTCCGGGCCCTGTTTCCGTACGGGTTCCGGAGCCGGGCACTCCCCGGTGCGGCCCTGCCCGGCGGGCGCCCCGGACGCCCCGTCAGGCCGGTGCCTGCGCCGTCAGAGTGCCCGTTCCTTCGGTCCGACCCTCAGCCGGTACCTCCGCCGGCACCTCCGCCACGGCGACCGACGGCGTGTGCGCGTCCGCCTCGGCCAGCAGGGCCCCGCCCGGCGCCCATACGGCCGCGCCCCCGCAGCCCGTCCACGGCCCGGCGGGTCCGACGTGGTTGGCGAGGGCCACGTACATCCCGAAGTCCCGGGCGATCCCCGGGTGGATCGCGGCGCGCTCGGCGATGCCGTCGCCCGTGCCGTAGAGCGAGCTCGCCAGGTGGACCCGGCAGCCGGCCGCGGCGCCCGCGCCGGGCACGTCCGCGAAGTGGTTGTCGAAGCAGATCCCCAGGGAGAAGCGGATCCCGCCGAGCTCGAACCGCCCCGGGCCCGTCCCCGCGGCGAAGACCTCCTGCTCGTGACGGAACAGGTGCTGCTTGGCGTACGTGGTCACGTGGGAGCCGTCCGCGTCGTGGACCAGGGTCGCGATGACGGGCCGGGGGCCGTCCATGCGCAGCGCGACGTTGACGGCGGTGGCGATCCCGGTGGAGCGGACGGGATCCAGCCGGGGATCCTCGGCGTCGGCGAGCCACAGGCCGGGGTCGGCGGCGAGCGCGGCCAGCTCGTAGCCGGTCAGGGTGAGCTCGGGGAACACCACCAGCGCGGCGCCCTCCTCCCGCGCCCGCACGGCGAGTGCGGCCGCCCGTGCGGCGTTGGCGGACACGTCGGCGGGGGCGCAGCTCAGCTGCGCGGCAGCGATCTTCACCCGGCCCAGCATGCCAGCCCGGAGATCAGGGCGAGTCTTCGGCCCGGGGCCCCTGGATCAGGTCCAGGAAGGCGCGGAAGGTGCCGGGCATGTCCACGGACTCGGGGGCCAGCAGCCACTGGTACTGGAGGCCGTCCATGACGGCGGCCAGCAGGGGGGCCGCCTGCTCGGGGGTGAGGCCCGAGGGGAGCCGGTCGCCGTACTCCGCGCGCAGCACGTCAGCCATCGCGGCGCGCACCTGCGCGTACCGCTCGGCGAAGAACTCCCGTGCCGGGTGGCCGTCGGTGACGCTCTCGCCGAGCAGTGCCGAGAAGGTCTGCACGATGCCCGGCCGCATGGCGTTGTACTCCACCAGCGAGGCCAGCAGGTCCGGGCGCCAGGCGTCGGCCAGGGCGCGGGTGCCGCCGCCGGTGTCCCAGCGGTCGCGCTCCTCCAGGACCGCGACGAGCAGGGCTTCCTTGCTCGGGAAGTAGTGCAGCAGCCCCTGCTGGGTCAGGCCCACGCGTTCGGCGACCGTGCCCAGGGCGGCGCCCCGGTAGCCGCGCTCGGCGATCACTTCGAGGGCCGCGCGGACGATCTCCACGCGCCGTTCCTCACTCCTGGCCCTGACCATCGCCCCGCCACCCCTTCCGTTCCACAGCTGCCAGCAGGACCGTACGGCATGGCCGTGTCGCCATCTGAAGTATCACGAACAGATTACGAACCCTACCGCTCTACAGGTAACGGGTCCACCATGGGGTCACCGCGCCGCACCGCGCACCCGCACCCAACGAGGAGGCATGGCCGTGACCGATGCCGATCAGGTCCGCAACGAAGCCGTGGAGACGGCCCTGGGCAAGCTGGACCTCGACACCAAGACCCGGCTGCTGGCCGGCCAGGACATGTGGTCCCTGCCGGCCGTCCCCGAGATCGGACTGAAGTCCCTGGTCTTCTCCGACGGCCCCATCGGGGTGCGCGGCGTGCGCTGGACCGCCGACGACCCGTCGATCGCCCTGCCCTCCCCGACCGCGCTCGCCGCCGCGTGGGACCCCGAGCTGGCCCGCCGGGCCGGCCGGCTCCTCGCCCAGGAGGCCCGCCGCAAGGGCGTCCACGTCCTGCTCGCGCCCACCGTCAACCTGCACCGCTCCCCGCTCGGCGGCCGGCACTTCGAGTGCTACTCCGAGGACCCGTACCTCACCGGCGCCGTCGGCAGCGGCTACGTGAACGGCGTCCAGGACGGCGGAGTCGGCACCACCGTCAAGCACTTCGTGGGCAACGACGCCGAGACCGAGCGGTTCACCGTCGACAGCGTCATCGCCCCCCGCCCGCTGCGCGAGCTGTACCTGGCGCCCTTCGAGGCGATCGTCGAGAACGCCCACCCGTGGGGCATCATGACGGCCTACAACCGGGTCAACGGCGTGTTCATGAGCGAGAACACCCACCTCGTCAACGAGGTCCTGCGCGCCGAGTGGGGCTTCGACGGCGCCAACGTCTCCGACTGGATGGCGGCCCGCTCCACCACCGGCGACATCCTGGGCGGCCTCGACGTGGTCATGCCCGGCCCCGTCTCCGTCTACGGCGCCCCGCTCGCCGAAGCCGTCCGCTCGGGCGAGGTCCCCGAGTCCGCCGTCGACGACGCCGTCCGCAACGTCCTGCGCCTCGCCGCGCGCGTCGGCATCCTGGAGGGCGCCCCCGCCGCGGTCGGCGAGCTCCCGGCCCCCGTCGACGGTCAGGCCCTGGCCCGCGAGCTGGCCGCCCGCGGCTCCGTCCTCGTACGCAACGAGGCCGCCGCCGGCGGAAAGCCCGTGCTCCCGCTCGACACCGCCCCCGGCCGCACCGTCGCGCTCAGCGGCGCCGCCGCCCGTGACGCCCGCGTCCTCGGCGGCGGCTCGGCCACCGTCTTCCCCGAGCGGATCGTCTCCCCGCTGGACGGGCTCACCGAAGCCCTGCCCGACGGGGCGCTGACCTTCACCGTCGGCGCCGACCCCAGCGACGAACTGACCCCCGCCGACAAGGGCTTCGAGCTCCGCGCGATCTGCCGCGACGCCTCCGGGGCCGTCCTCGGCACGGGCTCGCTGCCCACCGGGCAGGTCCAGTGGATCGGCGACGACCTGCCCGAGGGCGTCACGTACGAGACGATGGCGAGCATCGAGGTCACCGGTGCCTTCGTCCCGCGCGAGAGCGGCGAGCACGCCTTCGGCACCCGCGGACTCGGCGCCTTCACCCTCGCCGTCGGCGGAGAGGTCCGCTGGGACGGCGTCCAGCGGATGGGTGACGAGGCCGACCCCTTCGAGGCCTTCTTCGGCGCCCCCAACGAGCGGACCCGCCTCGCCCTCACCGAGGGCGAAGCCGTCGAGGTCTCCCTGACCTACCAGGTCCCCGACGTGTCCGCCCTGCCGCTCAAGGCGATCATGTTCTCCTTCCTCCACCTCGGCCCGCAGCGCTCCGCCGAGGAGCTCATCGCCGAGGCCGTGGAGGCCGCGCGCACCGCCGACACCGCCGTCGTGGTCGTCGCCACCACCGAGCGGGTGGAGTCCGAGGGCTTCGACCGCAAGGACCTCACCCTCCCGGGCCGCCAGAACGACCTGGTGCGCGCCGTCGCCGCCGTCAACCCCCACACCGTGGTCGTCGTCAACGCGGGCTCCCCGGTGGAACTTCCGTGGCGCGACGAGGTGGCCGCGGTCCTGCTGACCTGGTTCCCCGGGCAGGAGGGCGGGGCCGCGCTGGCCGACGTACTGCTCGGCGAGGCCGAGCCGGGCGGGCGGCTGCCCACCACCTGGCCCGCCGAGTTCGCCGACGCGCCCGTCACCGAGGTCACCCCCACCGAGGGGCGACTGGAGTACACCGAGGGGCTCTTCATCGGCTACCGGGCCTACGAGAAGCACGGGATCGCCCCGGCCTACCCCTTCGGGCACGGCCTCGGCTACACGGACTGGTCCTACGAGTCCCTGGAAGCCACCCCCGCGCAGGCCACGGTCCGCGTCACCAACACCGGTACCCGCCCGGGCCGCGAGACCGTACAGGTCTACCTGGCGCCCGTCGCCGACAGCGTCGAGCGCCCGGCGAGCTGGCTGGCGGGCTTCGCGAGCGTGACCGCCGGCCCCGGCGAGAGCGTCGACGTGGAGATCCCCCTGCCGGAGCGCGCCTTCGAGATCTGGGACGAGACCTCCCGCTCCTGGCAGCGGATCGGCGGCGGCTACGAGGTCCGCGCGGGCCGCTCGCACGGCGACACGCGGCTGACGGCGGCACTCGACCTGTAATGGCCGGAAATCACCCCATGCAGAGGTGATTCACAAGCTGGACCGGGGGCGGGCCCTGACACCCGCCCCCGGTCCGATCCCTCTACGGCGTCAACGCGGAGGCTCGGCGGAGGTCACCTGTCGGTGCGCCAGTTCCGCGAGCCGCGCCTGCCCGTCCTTGCCCGGATGGAACCAGTCCCAGCGGCTCAACTGATCCGCCGAGAAGGGGTACTGGAACACCGCGCCGCCGTCGTAGCGGCACAGCTCGTCCTTCGCGCAGACCTCGCGCAGCGCCTCGTTGTACTCGACCACGCGGGCCCGCACCTGCTCCCGCCGGGCCGTCGCACCGGCGGCCGCCGAGGTCGGATCGGCGAGCATCGACTGACAGATGCCCAGCTTCCAGATCCGGCGCACCATCGGGTCGTCCTTGCCCTGTTCCCACAGCCGCTGGAGGTCCGGGACGCTGGAGACGTACACCTGCGAGGCCGGCGAGGCCGCCCGCAGGCCGGCCAGCGCCTTCTCGAAGCCGGAGCGGAAGGCGGCCACCGGAGTCATCGACGAAGCCGAGGGCCGGCAGGCGTCGTTCGAGCCCACCATGACCGTGACTAGGCCCGGCTTGTGCCCGGCCGCCGAGGCGAGCTGCCCCGGCAGGTCCGCCATCCGGGAGCCGGTCACCGCGTAGTTCCAGCTGCGCGCGGGCACCTCGGCCTCGCCGAGCAGCCGGGCGGCCAGCGAACGCACCTCGGGGTCGTCCCCGGTGGCCCAGGAGGCCTCCGGACAATCGGCCAGCACCGAACAGGCGTCGAAACCGCGCGTGATGGAGTCGCCCACGGCGGCGACCGAGGCCGGCGCCGTGTTCCACCGGGGGGCCGCCTGCGCCCCGCGCTCGCCCCCGGCCTTCGCCCCGTCCGCCGAACACCCGGTCAGCGCACCCGCCGCCAGGAGCAGCACGGCGGCCGCCGCGCCCGCACCCGCGCCCGCGGAGGTCCGACGCGCGCGGCGGCGTGGGGCGGTGGTGCGCATGCGGAAGGTCCCTCCTCGTCGCCCCCGCGTCATTCGGTGGCGTCCTGCTGAGTGAATGCTCTGTGTTTACGGGCCTCGGAGCGACCGTACGTCACACCATGACCCCCGGCGCACGGTAGCTTTTTCCCGTGGCGTTTCGGCCGCAAGTCCCGTAACGCAATGTCAAATAATTTCCGTTACATTACATCACGTCACATACTGTCCGTTTTCTGGAGTTTATTCCCGACCTCGTCCCACACTGGAGGTCCCGGTGACGACACGTGGAGTCCTGTACGTGCACTCCGCACCGCGCGCGCTCTGCCCGCACGTGGAATGGGCTGTTGCGGGGGTGCTCGGGGTGCGGGTGAACCTCGACTGGATCCGTCAGCCCGCCTCCCCGGGCACCTGGAGAGCCGAGTTCTCCTGGCAGGCCGAGGCGGGCACCGCCTCGAAACTCGCCTCCGCACTGCGCGGCTGGCACCTGCTCCGCTTCGAAGTGACCGCGGAACCCTGTCCGACCGCCGAGGGCGAGCGCTACAGCTCGACCCCGCACCTGGGCATCTTCCACGCCGTCACCGGCATGCACGGCGACATCCTGATCCCCGAGGACCGGCTGCGCGCCGCCCTCGCCCGGTCCGCGCACGGCGAGACGGACCTGGAAGCGGAGATCGCCAAACTGCTCGGCAAACCCTGGGACGACGAGCTCGAACCCTTCCGCTACGCGGGCGAGGGCGCCCCGGTGCGCTGGCTGCACCAGGTGGTCTAGCCGCCGACACGCAGAAGGCCCGCCCGGGTGATCCGGGCGGGCCTTCTGTGGTGTTCAAACGACGAACACCGCAACCATCAATTGAGGAACCACAGCGGCGAGCAACCAGCTCCGCGAGAGCGGCGCCGGTTTAGGCGCATTAGACGGTCCGGAACGCCAGCGAGACGTTGTGGCCGCCGAAGCCGAAGGAGTTGTTGATCGCGGAGATCGGGCCCTCCGCCGGGAGCTTGCGGGGCTCGTCGCGGACGATGTCCGCGTCGATGTCGTCGTCGATGTCGTCGAGGTTGATCGTCGGCGGGGCGAGGCGGTTGTACAGCGCCAGCACCGTGGCCACGGTCTCGATGCCGCCCGCGCCACCCAGGAGGTGACCGGTCATCGACTTCGTGGCCGAGATCGCGATGTGGTCGAGGTCGTCGCCCAGCACCTTGCGCAGAGCCTTCAGCTCGGCCGTGTCACCCTGCGGGGTGGACGTGGCGTGCGCGTTCACGTGGACCAGCTCGGCCGGGTCCAGACCCGTGTTGTCGAGCAGGTTCTGCAGGGCGGCCGAGACGCCGCGGCCGGTGGGCTCCGGCTGCGCGATGTGGTGGCTGTCCGCGGACAGGCCCTGGCCCAGCACCTCGCAGTAGACCCGGGCGCCGCGCGCGGCGGCGTGCTCGGCGGACTCCAGGACCACGACGCCCGCACCCTCGCCGAGGACGAAGCCGTCGCGGGCCTTGTCGTACGGACGGGAGGCCGTGGTCGGGTTCTCGTTGTTCTTCGACATCGCCATCATGTTGGCGAACGCCGCGATCGGCAGCGGGTGGATCGCGGCCTCGGTACCGCCGGCGACGACCACGTCGGCACGGCCGGTGCGGATCATCTCGACGGCGTAACCGATGGCCTCGGCGCCGGAGGCGCAGGCGCTGACCGGAGTGTGCACACCCGCGCGGGCGTTGACCTCCAGGCCGACGTTGGCCGACGGGCCGTTGGGCATGAGCATGGGGACGGTGTGCGGGGAGACCCGGCGCACACCCTTTTCCTTCAGTACGTCGTACTGGTCGAGCAGGGTGGTCACGCCGCCGATGCCGGAAGCGATGACCGTGCCCAGGCGCTCGGGCGCGATGGACGCGTCCTCGCCCGCCGGGGCGGTGTAACCGGCGTCGGCCCACGCCTCACGGGCCGCGATGATCGCGAACTGGGCCGAGCGGTCCAGCTTGCGGGCCAGCGGCCGGGGGAGGACCTCACTCGGGTCCACGGCGGCGGTCGCGGCGATGCGGACCGGGAGTTCGGCGAAGCGCTCACCCTCGAGGGGCTTTACGCCGGAACGGCCGGCAAGCAGACCTTCCCAGGTCGAAGCGCTGTCGCCACCCAGCGGAGTGGTTGCGCCGATACCGGTGACGACCACGGTGCGATTGGTCGGGCTCACAGGAATTCTTTCTCCACGTTTCAGGGGGTGAATTGTCACGGCGCCACCGCCAGGTGGCGACAAACGCTCGTCAGGCTCAGGCCTGGTGCTTGAGGATGTAGCTCGCGGCGTCGCCGACGGTCTTGAGACCCTTGACGTCCTCGTCCGGGATCTTCACCTCGAAGCGCTCTTCGGCGGCGACGACGACCTCGACCATGGACAGCGAGTCGACGTCCAGGTCGTCGGTGAAGGACTTCTCGAGCTGAACGTCCTCGGTCGGGATGCCGGCGATCTCGTTGACGATCTCCGCGAGACCTTCGACGATTTCTTCCTGGGTGAAGGCCATGATGGCGCTCCTTCTATAGCTAGCTGGGGTCAAACGGAGCCCGGGATGTGGATCCCGGGCCCTAGGGGAGGGTAACGACCGTGGCGGCGTAGACGAGCCCCGCCCCGAAGCCGATGACGAGCGCGGTGTCGCCGCTCTTCGCCGCTCCGGTCGCCAGGAGCCGCTCCATTGCGAGCGGGATCGAGGCGGCCGAGGTGTTGCCGGTGGTTTCGACGTCACGGGCGACCGTGACGTGCTCCGGCAGCTTCAGAGTCTTCACCATCGAGTCGATGATCCGCATGTTCGCCTGGTGCGGAATGAAGACGTCCAGGTCATCAACGGTGATCCCGGCTGCGTCGAGCGCCTGCTGGGCCACCTTGGCCATCTCGAAGACGGCCCAGCGGAAGACCGCCTGACCCTCCTGGGTGATGGCCGGAAACTTGTTCCCGCCGTCCTTGCCGAGGTACTCGTCCCACGGCACGGTCTGCTTGATGGTCTCCGACTTGTCGCCCTCGGAACCCCACACGGTGGGGCCGATGGCCGGCTCGTCCGAGGGGCCGACGACCACGGCGCCCGCGCCGTCACCGAAGAGGAAGGCCGTCGCGCGGTCCTCCAGGTCGGTCAGGTCCGAGAGCCGCTCCACGCCGATGACGAGGACGTACTCCGCGGAACCCTCGACGACGAGCCCCTTGGCCAGGGTCAGGCCGTAGCCGAATCCGGCGCAGCCCGCGGAGATGTCGAAGGCGGCGGGCTTGCCCGCGCCGATGCGGTGCGCGATCTCGGTCGCCACGGCCGGGGTCTGCTTGAAGTGCGACACCGTCGAGACGATCACGGCGCCGATCTTCTCCGGGGCGATCCCGGCGGCGGCCAGGGCCTTGCCCGAGGCCTCCACCGACATCGCGGCGACGGTCTCCTGCGGGGAGGCCCAGTGCCGCGTCGCGATACCGGAACGCGAGCGGATCCACTCGTCGGACGAGTCGATGGTTTCGAGGATGACCTCGTTCGGCACCACGCGGACCGGACGGTAGCCGCCGACTCCGAGGATGCGGGCGTACGGGGAGCCCTTGGCAGGCTTGATCTTCGACATGCTGAGTGGGCTCCTTCTCTCAGACCGCGTGCTCGGAGACGAGCGCCGCGGCCTTTTCGAGATCGTCCGGGGTCTTCAGGGCCACGCTCGGTACGCCCTTCAGCGCGCGCTTGGCCAGACCCGTCAGGGTGCCACCGGGGGACAGTTCCACGATCCCGGTGACGCCCAGTGCGGCGAACGTCTCCATGCACAGGTCCCAGCGGACCGGGTTGGCCACCTGGCCCACCAGCCGGGCGACGACATCGGCGCCCGTGGTCACGACCTGACCGTCCTTGTTCGATACGTACGTCAGCGCCGGGTCCGCCGGGGAGAGGGCCGCCGCGGCCTTCTCCAGGCCGGCGACCGCCGGAGCCATGTGGTGCGTGTGGAAGGCGCCCGCGACCTTGAGGGCGACGACCTTCATGGAACCCTCGGGCTTCTCGGCCTCCAGGGCCGCGATCTGCTCCATGGTCCCCGCGGCCACGATCTGGCCCGCGCCGTTGACGTTCGCCGGGGTCAGACCCAGCTTCTCCAGGTGCGCGACGACCACGTCCGGGTCCCCGCCGAGGACGGCGGCCATGCCCGTCGCGGTGATCGCCGCGGCCTCCGCCATGGCGAGCCCGCGGGTCCGTACGAAGGACAGCGCGTCCGTGTCGGACAGGACCCCGGCGTACGCGGCGGCGGTGATCTCGCCGACGCTGTGGCCCGCCACGGCGCCGAAGGCGGTGGGGCCGACCTGGGGAACGGCGGTCAGCTCGGCCGCGGCGAGCAGGCCGGCGGCCACCAGCAGGGGCTGTGCGACGGCCGTGTCACGGATCTCGTCCGCGTCGGCCTTCGTGCCGTAGTGGGCAAGGTCGAGCCCGATGGCGTCCGACCAGCCGGCGACGCGGTCAGCGGCGCCGGGCAGTTCGAGCCAGGGAGTCAGGAAGCCGGGCGTCTGTGCGCCTTGGCCGGGAGCGACGAGTACGAGCACCCTCACACTCTCTCTTGTGTTCGGTCCGCGCCGCCCGTGGGGACAGGGACGAAGAACCATCGGGGTAATTGTTGATGTCCGACAAAAGCTTAGGACTGAGGATCGCCGTCGGCCAGACGCCCGAGGATCAGGGCGATCCGCAGCGTGAACGCGGAGCGGACATCCGAGGGCGACCAGCCGGTGACGTCTGTCACACGTCGGAGCCGGTAGCGCACGGTATTGGGGTGCACGAACAGCATCCGGGCGGCGCCTTCGAGGCTGCTCGCCTGCTCCAGGTAGACACTCAGCGTTTCCAGCAGCGCCGAGCCGGCCTCTTCGAGCGGTCTGTAGATCTCCTCCACCAACTGCTCGCGGGCCGAAGGGTCGGAGGCGATCGCGCGTTCGGGCAGGAGATCGTCCGCGAGCACCGGCCTCGGCGCGTCCTGCCAGGCCGTGCAGGCCTTGAGCCCGGCCGCGGCCGCCTGCGCCGACTTCGTGGCGTTCAGCAGGTCCGGGACCACCGGTCCGGCGACCACCGCACCCGCCGCGAACGGCCCGATCAGCGACTTCGCCACCTGCATCGGATTGTCGCTGCCACCCGCGATGACCACGAGCCGGTCGCCCAGCACACCCGTGAGGACCTGCAGCTTGTGGTGGCGGGCGGCCCGCCGGATCGCCTCGACCGTCAGCTCGCTGTCGCCCTCCGGAGCCGTGCCCAGCACCACGCACACGTGCTCGGGGGAGTTCCAGCCGAGGGCCGCGGCCCGTGACAGCGCGCCCTCGTCGGCCTCCCCGGACAGCACCGCGTTGACCACGAGGGACTCCAGCCGGGCGTCCCACGCACCGCGGGCCTCGGCGGCCTGGGCGTAGACCTGGGCGGTCGCGAAGGCGATCTCCCGGGCGTACACCAGCAGGGCCTCGCGCAGGATCGACTCGTCGCCGGGCGCCGCGACCTCGTCGATCGCGGTCTCCATGACCTCGATCGTGGTGCGCACCATTTCGACGGTCTGGCGCAGGGTGATCGCCCGGGTCAGCTCGCGCGGAGCCGTCCCGAAGACGTCGGTGGAGATCGCCTGAGCGGTATCGGGGTGCCGGAACCACTCCGTGAACGCGGCGATGCCGGCCTGGGCGACCAGGCCGATCCAGGACCGGTTCTCCGGCGGCATCGCCCGGTACCACGACAGCGTCTCGTCCATGCGCGCGATGGCGTTGGCGGCGAGCCGACCGGAGGACTTCTCCAGCCGTCGCAGCGTCGCGGCGTGCGGATGGGGCGGAGCCGGATGCGCGGGGTGGGCCGCGGGTGAATGCTCACGTTCGGGTTGGGACACGTGACAAGACTGCCTTATCGGGGCCGCTGCGCGGAGTCCGGTCTCATCCCGGGCCGCGCCCCGGGGGCTACCGTGGCCCCCATGATTGATGTACGCCGAGGCTCCGACCGGTACGAGGGCGGGGAACCCCACACGGGGATCACCACCCGGCACGCCTTCTCCTTCGGCCCGCACTACGACCCCGACAACCTGCGGTTCGGCCCGGTCACGGCGTGCAACGAGGAGAGCCTCGCCCCCGGCGCGGGCTTCGACGAGCACCCCCACAGCCACACCGAGATCGTGACCTGGGTGGCCGAGGGCGAGCTCACCCACCGGGACGCCACGGGCGCCGGCACCCTGGTGCGGCCCGGAGACCTGCAGCACCTCGGCGCGGCGTCCGGGACCCGGCACGTGGAACGCAACGACGGCCCCGGGCCGCTGCGCTTCGTCCAGATGTGGCTGGCGCCGGCCGATCCGGCCGGGGAGCCCTCGTACGAGCTGGTCAGGGGAATCTCCGACAACACGCCCTACGCCGTGCCCGCGGCCGGTGCCGTACTGCACGTACGGCGTCCGGGCGCGGGCGAGCGGGTCGCCGTACCGGCCGCCGCGCGGGTGTACCTGCACGTCGTACGGGGAGACCTGCGGCTGGACGGCGCGGACGGCGCGGACGGCGCCGCCGGTGCCGTCGGCGAGGAGGAGGACGGTGCGGAGCTCGGGCCCGGGGACTCGGCGCGGATCACCGGCGAGCCGGAGCTGGCGCTGATCGCCGGATCACCGGCCGAGGTGCTGATCTGGGAGTTTTCCTAGGAGCGGTCCCGCAGGCGGGGGCCTCAGCGGGTCCTGAGCTCCGCGAGTACGGCGTCGGTGAACGGGGGCCAGGCCTCCACGGCCCACGGGCCGAAGGCGCGGTCCGTCAGCGCCACGCAGGCGGCGCGGGCGTCCGGGTCCACCCACAGGAAGGTCCCGGACTGCCCGAAGTGGCCGAAGGTGCGCGGCGAGGAGCCGGCGCCCGTCCAGTGCGGGGCCTTCCCGTCGCGGATCTCCAGGCCGAGCCCCCAGTCGTTGGGGGTCTGGTGGCCGTAGCCGGGCAGGACGCCCTTGAGCCCGGGGTGCACCACGGAGGTGGCCTCGGCGACGGTGCGCACGTCCAGCAGCCGGGGCTGCTGCAGCTCGGCGGCGAAGCGCAGGAGGTCGCTGACGGTGGAGACGCCGTCCTTGGCGGGAGAGCCCTCCAGGCTGCTCGACTCCATGCCCAGCGGCTCGAAGACGGCCTCGGCCAGGTACGCGGCGAAGGGGATGCCGGTGGCCTTCGCGATGTGGTCGCCCAGCTCCTCGAAACCGGCGTTGGAGTACAGGCGGCGCTGCCCGGGAGGGGCCGTCACCCGGTGCTCGTCGAAGGCCAGGCCGCTGGTGTGCGCGAGCAGGTGGCGCACGGTGGAACCCTCGGGCCCGGCCGGCTCGTCCAGCTCGATCGCGCCCTCCTCGTAGGCGACGAGGGCGGCGTAGGCGGCGAGCGGCTTGGTGACGGAGGCCAGCGGGAAGCGGTGGTCCACCGGGCCGTGGGAGCCGAGCACGGTCCCGTCGGCGTGGACGACGGCCGCGGCGGCGGTCGGGACCGGCCAGTTCTCGATGTTGCGCAGACTCTGCAAGCTCTCCATGCGGCCGAGGGTACTTGCTTGGAGTGCACTCCAAGGATTTAGCGTGGAGCCATGAGCCCGACCCAGACCCCCCTGCGGACGCAGACGCGGTACACGATCAGCGAGGTCGAGACCCGGACCGGTCTGACCCAGCACACCTTGCGCTGGTACGAGCGGATCGGCCTCATGCCGCACGTGGACCGCTCCCACTCGGGTCAGCGGCGGTTCACCGACAAGGACCTCGAATGGCTCGGATTCGTCGGCAAGTTGCGCACCACCGGAATGTCGGTGGCGGACATGGTCCGGTACGCCGAACTCGTCCGTGAGGGCCCGCACACCGCCGCCGACCGGCGCGAACTGCTGGAGCGCACGCGCGACGAGGTGCGCACGCGGATCACGGAACTGACCGACGCGCTCGCCGTCCTGGACTACAAGATCGACACGTATGCGATGCGCAGCACCGTCGCGGGAGAGGAAGACCGGACATGACCGGAAACACCGTCGGGATGGAGCGGGCCGAACTGGGCAAGGGCGGCCCGCTGGTGGGCGTCCAGGGGCTCGGCTGCATGGGCATGAGCGAGTTCTACGGGGACACCGACGAGGCGGCCGCCCGGCAGACCCTGGAAGCGGCGCTGGAGGCCGGGGTCACCCTCTTCGACACCGCCGACGTCTACGGGCGGGGCGCCAACGAGGAGTTCCTCGCACCGTTCGTGGCCGCGCACCGCGACCGGATCACCCTCGCCACGAAGTTCGCCATCGAGCGGACGGACGACCCGCAGTACCGGGGGGTCCGCAACGACCGCGCGTACGTCCGCGGCGCGGTGGAGGACAGCCTGCGCAGGCTGGGCACCGAGGTGATCGACCTCTACTACATGCACCGGCGCGATCCGGCCGTTCCGTTCGCCGAGTCGGTGGGCGCGATGGCGGAGCTGGTGCAGGAGGGCAAGGTGCGCCACCTCGGTCTCAGCGAGGTGACCGGGGCCGAGCTGCGCGAGGCGCACGCGGTGCACCCGATCGCGGCGCTCCAGTCGGAGTGGTCGCTGTTCAGCCGGGACGTGGAGCGCAGCGCGGTGGGCGCGGCGGCGGAGCTGGGCGTGGCCTTCGTGCCGTACTCCCCGCTCGGGCGCGGCTTCCTGACCGGGGCGTTCGCGGACGCCTCGGCGGACCTGACGGCCGGTGACTTCCGGCGCTACCAGCCCCGGTTCACGGGTGACAACGCGCGGACGAACAGCGCGCTGCTGACGCCGGTACGGGAGATCGCGGCGGCCCGCGGGGCCACGCCGGCCCAGATCGCCCTGGCCTGGGTGCACGGGCGTGCGGCGGTGCACGGCCTGACGGTCGTCCCGATCCCGGGCACCCGCAAGCCGACCCGCCTCACGGAGAACGTGGCGGCGACCCGCATCGCCCTGACGGCCGAGGAGCTTTCCCTCCTGGACCCGATCGCATCCCAAGTGGCCGGCGACCGCTACCCGGACATGAGCTCGACTTCGGCGGCGCGCGAGGGGTGACCGCGTGCGGCGCCGTTGCCGGGGGCCGGCCCCCGGACCCCCGCGCCTCAAACGCCGGCGGGGCTGGATTTTGGCCGGCGTCGGACCCGAAGCCGGAGGGCAATTCCAGCCCGCCGGCGTTTGAGGCGCGGGTCCGGGCGGAGCCCGGGGAACGGGGGAAGGGCGGGTAGGGGACAGCCCCGCAGGGCCGCGCCGCGAGGCCCCCGCAGGGTCAGGCCCCGGCCGGGAAGCGGTCCCGCAGCGCCCGGTACTCGGCGTCCGTGAGCAGCCCCGCACTGTGCAGCTCGGCGAGATGCTGGATCCGCTCCCAGGACCGCGGCCCGGGCACGGAAGACCCCACCGCGCCGGAGGCGACCACGGCCCGCGCCCGCAACCCCACGAGCACCGCCGCCGCGAACGGCAGCGACTCGTGCACGGCTCCGTACCCCACGCCGAAGACCGCGGAGGCGAGATCGTGGTCCGGCCGGGGATCCCCGGCGCCCTCGCGGGGCAGGAGCCGCAGGTGCCCGCCGGACCGTTCCGGGGAGTGCCAGGACAGTCCGGTCAGGGCGGCCAGCGGATACCGCTGGTCGCCCGCCTTCCACTTGGCGCTGGTGGCCCCGGTGCGCGACCAGTGGAAGGTGACGGCGCCGCCGTCGAAGGCGAGCCGGGCGTCGTACGCCTTCAGCGTGGCCGGCGGCTCCGGGACGTGGACGAGGAACCGCTCGGCCGGTCCGGACGGTCCCAGCCGCTCGCGCAGGGCCTCGGTGAAGGCCGCCGCCCGTCCGGTCCCGCCGCCGCCACCGGGCAGCACCAGCCGGTACGGATCGCAGGTCTCCCTCAGCTGCCCCGCCGCGGCCTCCATCAGCGGGTCCGCTCCCACCCGTACGCGGGCGTGCAGCACCACGGTGTCCCGCCGTCCCACGGTCAGGCCCACCCCGGACAACGCTTCGAGCGGAACCCGGCGTTCCCCCAGGGCGTGCCAGAGTCTGGGCGTTCGTATCCCCCGTGCGAAGCGGATGATGAGCGAGTTCGTGGTGCGGTCGAACTCCCAGACGGCATGGTTTCCGGCCAGTACGTCACCCATGCGGCACATCGTAAAGGGAGGCACCCCCGTGCGTCCCCCCGCCGTGAGGTCCGATTTCGGGTCGGGCGAGCGGTCAGGGACCGTCCGTCCCGGATGTTCCGCGTCGGCACGTGTCGTCCCCGGCGGCGCACACCGTGGAACCGAACGCACCGGTTCCGATTTTGGCGAAGTTGTCCAGGGATTCGGTCCCTGGCTCGAAGTAGCCGGTGTGGCTCTTGGCTCCGGCCGCCGACAGGACCCGTGCGCCGAACTCCGCGGAGACCGGATCCGCCCCGTGGCCCAGGCCCCCGAACTCCAGGTGGGGCACGTCCGCGATCCAGTCGCCGGCGTCCCGCATCGCCCACACCCGCGCCGAGGTGCCCAGTCCGGTGGCGTTCGCGGCGCGCATCCCGGGGCTGCCCGCCACCACGATGTCCGTGACCCGGTGCGGAAGTTCGTGCGCCGCCACCCCGCACACCACCGAGCCGTAGCTGTGGCAGAACAGCGCCACGCTCGCCTTTCCGGGCAGCGCGGAGGTCAGCGAGCGCAGCCTGGCCGCGCCGTCCACGGCGAGGCGCCCGGTCGCCGCGTCCATGCCGACGCCGGTCGGGGCGGTGTAGCCGGCCCAGGCGATGACCGCGGTCCGGCCGTCCGGGGCGGCCGCGCGCTCGGCCCCGTAGAGGGACTCCGCCATGCCCACGGGGGAGGTCAGCCGGCGCACCGTGCGCTCGAAGGTGAGCGCGTCGGTGTCGACTCCGGGGACGACCACCGAGACCCGGCGGGCCCCGCCGAGGTCGCCGAAGACCTCGGCCACGAGGGCGCCGCCGGTCGGGTCGAAGACGAGGATCTGCCGGCCGGGCTCGGCGAGGGACTCGAAGCGGTGGGCGCGCCGGGCCGCGACGGCGCGGTCGGCGGGGGCCAGCGTGATGTCGTGTGCGCGGGCGGACTCGACCAGCACGGCCCGCTGCAGGGCCATCCGGTTGGCCCGGTAGCGGACGCCGGGCGGCGCGCCGTCGAGATTGCCGACCACCAGCGGGTGGCCCTCGGCGAGCCGGGCGCGCTGGGCGCCGTCGAGGCGCGCGAAGAACCGTTCCACCACGGGCGCCGGAGCATCGGGGGCGGGCAGGGCCCGGCCCTCGAAGCGGGACGCCGCCCAGGAGGCGAGCGCGGCCTCGCGCGGGGACGGCTCGCTCGCGGGCCGGTAGACGGCGGTCCAGCCCGTGGTCGTGAGCATCAGGAAGACCACCGCCAGCGCGAGCAGGGCGCGCAGGGCGGCCGGGCGCGCGGGGGCGTCGGCGGAGTGGGCGTGGGCGGGGCCGGGCAGGTTCACTGCGCCCAGCCTAGGAGACCTCGGCGGCTGCCTGCGCGCCGGGTGACGGGAGTCACCGCCGACCGTGGGACGCCCCGCCGGCGGGTGCGCCCGTACGGGACCCGCGTGCGCGGGCGTCCGTACCCGTACGGGACCTTCGCCCGGCCGGAGGCGATTGCGCCGGTCAGGCGGGCCGGCGCCAGTCGGCGGCCAGGGCCGGGCCGATCTGGTCGAGGTAGGCCTCGGTCATCCGCCGGATGGCGGCCACGCTGGTGTCCTCGCCCTGTCCCCAGAGCCGGCCGGTGACGCGCATCACGCCCGTGAACGCGGCGACGGCCACCCGCGGGCGCGGGTCGGTGTCCACGTCCAGGCCCTCGCGCTCGGCTATCAGCCGGGCGATCTGCTCCTCCAGGTCGGTGGAGCGGCGCAGGTGCACGGCGAGCAGGGCCGGGGTGGACTCGATCAGCCGGTAGCTGCGCATGTACAGGTCGATGGGGACCAGGTCCGAAATGGCCTCGTCGACGGTGTCCCAGGCGTCGAGCACGGCCGAACGCATCGCCTCGAAGGGGCCCTCGGCGGGCGGGCGGGAGCGCAGCGCCGCGACGAAGTGCGATTCGACCAGGTCCTGGACGGCGAAGGCGACCTCTTCCTTGTTGGCGAAGTACCGGAAGAAGGTGCGCTGGGAGACGTCCACGGCGTCGGTGATCTCGTCGACGGTGGTCTCCTCGTACCCCTGGGCGATGAAGAGGAGGAGGGCCGCGCGCAGCAGTGCGTCGCGCGTGCGCTGCTTCTTGCGCTCGCGCAGTCCGGCGGCCGGTGCGGGCGCGGGCCGCTGATCGGTCATCACGGCGGTCAGGGTACCTGTGACGGACCTGACAACGACTGTCTGACGAACCGGTCTGTGAAGTGTCAGTCGCTGTCACTAACCTGTCCGCATGACTAGTCAGATGACCGTCGACGGCGGGGACGCACGCTCGCTCGACAAGGAACCGGGCCTCCCGCCGGTTCGTACGGGCCTCCGGGGCCACCCGTGGCTCACCCTGTTCGCCGTCGCGATCGGCGTCATGATGGTCACCCTCGACGGCACGATCGTCGCCGTCGCCAACCCGGCGATCCAGAAGGACCTCGGCGCCTCGCTCGCCGACGTCCAGTGGATCACCAACGGCTACCTGCTGGCCCTCGCGGTCTCCCTGATCACCGCGGGCAAGCTCGGCGACCGCTTCGGCCACCGCCAGACCTTCCTCATAGGCATCGCCGGGTTCGCCGTCTCCTCGGCGGCCATCGGCTTCTCCGACGGGGTCGAGCTCGTCATCGGCTTCCGCGTCGCGCAGGGCGTCTTCGGAGCGCTGCTGATGCCGGCCGCGCTGGGCCTGCTGCGCGCGACCTTCCCCGCCGAGAAGCTCAACATGGCCATCGGCATCTGGGGCATGGTCATCGGCGCCTCGACCGCGGCCGGGCCGATCGTCGGCGGCCTGCTCGTCGAGAACGTGAGCTGGCAGTCGGTCTTCTTCATCAACGTGCCCGTCGGCATCATCGCGCTCGCCTTCGGCCTGTTCATCCTGGTCGACCACCGGGCGGAGAAGGCCCCGCGCTCCTTCGACGTCCTGGGCATCCTGCTGCTGTCGGCCGGGATGTTCTCGCTGATCTGGGCCCTGATCAAGGCCTCCGAATGGGGCTGGGGGGACACCAAGACCCTGGCCTTCCTCGGCGGGTCGGTGCTGTGCTTCGTGGCCTTCGCCTTCTGGGAGAACTCCGTCTCCGAGCCGCTGATCCCGCTCGGGATGTTCCGCTCGGTGCCGCTGTCCGCGGGCACGGTGCTGATGGTCCTGATGGCCTTCGCGTTCATGGGCGGGCTGTTCTTCGTCACCTTCTACCTGCAGAACATCCACGGCATGAGCCCCGTCGACAGCGGCCTCCACCTGCTGCCGCTGACCGGGATGATGATCGTCGGCTCGCCGCTGGCGGGCCTGGCCATCACCAAGGTCGGCCCGCGGCTGCCGCTCGTCGCGGGCATGGTCGCCACCGCCGTCGCCTGCTTCGGGATGGCCCAGCTGACCCCGGGCACCTCCACCCTCACCATGTCGCTCTGGTTCGCCCTGATGGGCCTCGGGCTCGCGCCCGTCATGGTCGGCGCCACCGAGGTCATCGTCGGCAACGCCCCGCTGGAGCTCTCGGGCGTGGCCGGCGGACTCCAGCAGGCCGCCATGCAGGTCGGCGGCAGCCTGGGCACCGCCGTGCTCGGCGCGGTCATGGCCAGCAAGGTCGGCAGCGTCTTCGAGGGCAACTGGACCGGGGCCGGGCTGCCGCCGCTCACCCCGGAGCAGGCGGACCTCGCGGTGAAGGGCATCCAGGTCGGCATCTCCCCGGTCCCGGCGGGCACGCCGGAGCAGGTCGCGGCGACCATCACGGGGGTCGCGCACGACACGTTCGTGTCAGGGATGAGCACCGCCTTCACCGTCGCCGGCGTGGTCGCGGTACTCGCCGCGGTCGTGGCCGGCTTCACGAAGCGCGGCGAGAACGCGGCGGCGGGGGCGGGCGCGGCCCACATCTAGCCCCGCCCCGGCCGCCTGGCCGTGCACAGTGCCCCGCTGGCTCTGTGCCGCCGGCCGCGCGCCCGTGGCGGTCGAGGGGTCCCGGAGGCGTCAACTCCGGGGCCCCAGCAGCCCCGCCGGACGGTTCCGGCGGGGCTGTCGCCTATCAGGGTGGACCCGCTCGCGGCCCCTTCCGCCGGGACGTCCGCGCAGGTCAGCGTGGTGCGACGGAGCCTTCGGAAACGGTCCGGGGCCCGTACGTCCACCAGGAGTTGACCCGTCATGCGTACGTGGAACACCACTTTCTCCGGCCGCGCCGCCGCCACGGCCACCGTTCTCGCCGCCACCCTGCTGATCCCGGGCACCGCGGAATCCGCCCACGCGGCGGGCCGCGCCCCGGCGCAGGCTCCCCTGCAGGCCCGGACTCAGGCTCCGGCCCGGACCCAGGCCGCGGCCCGGGCCGATGCTCCGGCCCCGGTACGGGCCTCCGGGCGGACCAAGGCGAAGGGGCGGGCCGCCGGGCCGCCGGCGCTCGGGGCCTGCGCCACCGGGCAGCTGTGCCTGTGGGCGAAGCCCGAGTTCAAGGGCGCCCGCACGACCCACGAGCTGAGCACCCTCGACATCAACAGCTGCACCGCCCTGCCCGCCGGGACCACCGCCCAGTCCCTCACCAACCGGACCGGCCGCCCGGTGACCACCTACCAGTCGGCCGAATGCGCCGAGACCGGGGAGTTCCAGACCTACCCGGGCGACGGGGTGTGGCTGCCCCAGTCGCCCTACCAGGTCAGGGCGTTCAAGGTGTGGGAGCGCTGACGGCGCTGCCGTCGCCCGCCTGGACCGGTCCGCCCTGGGCGCCGATGCCCGCGCCCGGGCCGGGCTCCGGGGCGGGCCCCGCGGCCGTCGGGATCCCGTTGGACCCGGCGGACCCGGCGGACCCGGCGGACCCGGCGGACCCGGCGGACCCGGCGGACCCGCCGGACCCGCCGGACCCGCCGGACCCGCCGGACCCGCCGGACCCGCCGGACCCGGCGAACCCGCCGGACCCGGCGAACCCGGTCACCAGCGCGGCCCCGGCCGCCCCGGCCGCCCCGGCGGGAGCCGACCCGCCGAGCCGGGCGACCTCGCCGCGCAGCGCCCGTACCTCTGCCGTCAGTTCGGCGATCGCCGCCGTCTGGGCGCGCTCCACCCGGTCGTCGCGTTCGAAGCGGGAGATGAACCAGGCCGCGATGTTGGCGGTCACCACACCCAGCAGCGCGATCCCGGACAGCATCAGCCCCACCGCCAGCAGCCGGCCGAGCCCGGTGGTGGGGGAGTGGTCCCCGTACCCGACCGTCGTCATCGTGGTCACCGACCACCACAGGGCGTCCCCGAGGTTCTTGATGTTGCCGTCGGGGGCGTCCCGCTCCACGCTCAGCACCGCGAGCGAGCCGAACATCAGCAGCCCGACCACCGAGCCCGCCACGTACGTGGTGAGCCGGATCTGCGGGGCCATCCGCGCCCGCCGCCCCACCAGCATCAGCGTCGAGACCACGCGCAGCAGCCGCAGTGGCTGGATCATCGGCAGCAGCACCGCCGCCAGGTCCATCCAGTGGGTCCGTACGAAGGCCCTCTTGGACTGCGCCAGACCCAGCCGGACGAGGTAGTCGGCGGCGAAGGCGGCCCACACCACCCACTCGGCGCGCCTGCAGGCGCTGTGCACCGCCGGGCTGGCGTCGGGCAGGACGATGGGCACCGCGTAGGCCACGGCGAAACCCAGGGCGAGCACCAGCAGCGGGGTCTGCGTCCGGCGCTCCCACCGCGCCTGGGGAGAGGGTTGCTTCATGCGGAGCATCGTAAGGAACGAATAAGGGGCGCCGGGACAGGTGTCCCGGCGCCCCTTACGGAAGGGTGGCTGCTACGCGTCGCCGCCCGCCGCGCCCGGGTCGGCCGCCCGGACGTCCAGCAGCTGGTACCGGTCGATCGCCTGCTTCAGCGCCGAGCGGTCGATCTTGCCTTCCTTGGCCAGCTCGGTCAGCACCGAGAGGACCACCGACTGCGCGTCGATGTGGAAGAAGCGCCGGGCCGCGCCCCGCGTGTCCGCGAAGCCGAAGCCGTCCGCGCCCAGCGAGGTGTAGTTGCCGGGCACCCAGCGCGAGATCTGGTCCGGGACCGCCCGCATCCAGTCGGAGACCGCCACGAACGGACCCTCCGCGCCGGACAGCTTGGTCGTCACGTACGGGACGCGCTGCTCTTCCTCCGGGTGGAGCAGGTTGTGCTCCTCCACGGCGACGGCCTCGCGGCGCAGCTCGTTCCAGGAGGTCGCCGACCAGACGTCCGCCTTGACGTTCCACTCGGCGGCCAGGATGCGCTGCGCCTCCAGCGCCCACGGCACCGCCACGCCCGAGGCCATGATCTGCGCCCCGACGGCTCCCGAGGTGCCCTCGGAGATCCGGTGGATGCCCTTGAGGATCCCGTCCACGTCCACGCCGGCCGGCTCGGCCGGGTGCTGGATGGGCTCGTTGTAGACCGTCAGGTAGTAGAAGACGTCCTCGGCGTCGGGGCCGTACATGCGCCGCAGACCGTCCTTGACGATGTGCGCGATCTCGTACCCGTACGCCGGGTCGTACGCCACACAGCCCGGGTTCGTCGAGGCCAGCAGCTGGGAGTGGCCGTCGGCGTGCTGCAGGCCCTCACCCGTGAGGGTGGTCCGGCCGGCGGTCGCGCCGAGGACGAAACCGCGGGCCAGCTGGTCGGCCATCTGCCAGAACTGGTCACCCGTGCGCTGGAAACCGAACATCGAGTAGAAGACGTAGACCGGGATCAGCGGCTCGCCGTGCGTCGCGTACGCCGAACCCGCGGCGATCAGCGAGGCCGTGCAGCCCGCCTCCGAGATGCCGTCGTGCAGCATCTGGCCGGTCGGCGACTCCTTGTACGCGAGCAGCAGGTCGCGGTCGACGGCCTCGTACTGCTGGCCCAGCGGGTTGTAGATCTTGGCGCTAGGGAAGAACGCGTCCATGCCGAAGGTGCGGTACTCGTCGGGGGCGATCAGCACGAAGCGCTTGCCGATCTCCTTGTCCCGCATCAGGTCCTTCAGGATGCGGACGAAGGCCATGGTGGTGGCGATCGACTGCTGGCCCGAGCCCTTCTTGGCCGCGGCGTACGTGGCGTCGCCCGGCAGCTGGAGCGGCTTCGCGCGCACCACGCGGGTCGGCACGTAGCCGCCGAGCGCGCTGCGGCGGTCGTGCATGTACTGGATCTCGGGGGAGTTGCGGCCCGGGTGGTAGTACGGCGGCGCGCCGTCCTCCAGCTGGGCGTCCGTGATCGGGATGTGCAGGCGGTCGCGGAAGCGCTTGAGGTCGTCGGCCGTCAGCTTCTTCATCTGGTGGGTCGCGTTGCGGCCCTCGAAGTTCGGGCCCAGGGTCCAGCCCTTGACCGTCTGCGCGAGGATCACCGTCGGCTGGCCCTTGTGGGCCTTGGCCGCCGCGTACGCCGCGTAGACCTTCTTGTGGTCGTGGCCGCCGCGTCCGAGGTGCTGGATCTGCTGGTCGGTCATGTTCTCGACCATCGCCCGCAGCCGGTGGTCGCCGCCGAAGAAGTGGTCGCGGATGTACGCGCCCGTCTCGGTGGCGTACGTCTGGAACTGGCCGTCCGGGGTGGTGTTCAGCTTGTTGACCAGGATGCCGTCGCGGTCCTGGGCCAGCAGCGGGTCCCAGGAGCGGTCCCAGATCAGCTTGATGACGTTCCAGCCGGCGCCGCGGAACTGCGACTCCAGCTCCTGCATGATCTTGCCGTTGCCGCGGACCGGACCGTCGAGGCGCTGCAGGTTGCAGTTGACGACGAAGGTCAGGTTGTCCAGGTGCTCGCGTGCCGCGATGGAGAGCTGGCCGAGCGACTCGGGCTCGTCCATCTCGCCGTCGCCCAGGTACGCCCAAACGTGTGACTTGGAGGTGTCCGCGATGCCGCGGGCCTCCATGTACCGGTTCATCCGGGCCTGGTAGATCGCACCGAGGGGGCCGAGGCCCATCGAGACGGTCGGGAACTCCCAGAAGTCCGGCATGAGCCGCGGGTGCGGGTAGCTGGAGAGGCCGTACGGGGCCTTCGACTTCTCCTGGCGGAACGCGTCGAGCTGCTGCTCGGAGAGCCGGTCCAGGAGGTAGGCGCGGGCGTAGATGCCGGGCGAGGCGTGGCCCTGGAAGAAGATCTGGTCGCCGCCGTCGCCCTCGTCCTTGCCCCGGAAGAAGTGGTTGAAGCCCACGTCGTAGAGGGAGGCGGAGGAGGCGAAGGTGGCGATGTGACCGCCGACGCCGATCCCCGGGCGCTGGGCGCGCGAGACCATGACGGCCGCGTTCCACCGGGTGGCGTTGAGGACCTTGCGCTCGATCTCCTCGTTGCCGGGGAAGAAGGGCTCGTCCTTGGTGGCGATCGTGTTGACGTAGTCCGTGGAGCGCATCTCGGGCACGGCCACGCGCTTCTCGCGGGCCCGCTCCATCAGCCGCAGCATCAGGTAGCGGGCGCGCTCACGGCCCCGCTCGTCGACCGCGGCGTCCAGGGAGTCGAGCCACTCCTGAGTCTCTTCCGGATCGAAGTCCGGTACCTGACTCGGCAGGCCACCAATGATGATCGGATTGCGATCGGATGCGGAAGCCACGCTGTTCCTTCGCTGTCGGGGGAGTCGTGCTGAAGCTGCAACTGGGTCTCGCCGCCTCCCATGGTCTTACGCTCGGCAGAAATCGTCATCTTTACCGTTGGGTAATCCCTGGAGGTGGCGGGATTGTGCTGGCTGCGGCGACGACAACGCCCAAACCGCAACCTTACGCCCATGTCGATCAACCCCTTCGCAAGGCCGTTCGTCCCTCAAACAGGTGCGAAAGTCCCGAGGCCGTGCCGAATGAGGTGGAATGGTGTGGGATGAATCACCAGGGGTACATCCGGAAGGGCTGAAAGTTGCGGCGAGACGGCCGCAATCGTCACCGTTTCGACGGTCTCGGCGGCCGGGTACTTGCGCGATCCGCCGCGCCCGTGTGGACTACGCCCAATGCTGCGCGTACGCGCGCCGCCGAAGAACATTCACCGAACATGAGCAGGAGGCACCCCGTGAGCGCGACCGCGGACCACGCGGAGAACCTGGCCGCCAGGCTGGGTTTCCAGTCCGAACAGGTGGTCCAGGAGATCGGCTACGACGACGACGTCGATCAGGAATTCCGTGATGCCGTAGAGGATCACGTCACCGAACTCGTCGATGAGGACTACGACGATGTCGCAGACGCGGTTCTGCTGTGGTTCCGGGAGGACGACGGCGACCTGACGGACGCCCTGGTCGATGCGACCGAGCTGGTCGAGGACGGCGCACTGATCCTGCTGGTGACTCCCAAGACCGGCAAGGACGGTTTCGTCGAGGCCAGCGACATCAGCGAGGCCGCCGAGACCGCCGGCCTCTCGCTGGCCAAGGGTCTTCCCGTCGGCAAGGAGTGGACCGCCACCAAGCTGGCGACTCCGAAGACGGCCAAGTCCAAGCGCTGAGCCGCGCCCCGCAGCCATGCGGACACACGCACCCCGTTCGCCGGAAGCTTCCCGGTGGGCGGGGTGCGTGCGTTTCGCGGCGGACCGGCAGGGGCCGCGGGCGCGGCACGGCCACGAGCGGCGGACCCATGAGCGACGGACCCACGAGCGGGGGACCCATAAGGTGGGATCACCCGAACAGCCCAACGCAGGGATGCGGGACGAAGGGATGCGACAGATGGCGATCGAGGTCGGCAGCAAGGCCCCGGACTTCGAGCTCAAGGACAACCACGGCAGGGTCGTGCGGCTCTCCGACTTCCGGGGGGAGAAGGCCGTCGTGCTGCTCTTCTACCCCTTCGCCTTCACCGGCGTCTGCACCGGCGAGCTCTGCGAGCTGCGCGACCAGCTCCCGCGCTTCCAGAACGACGACGTGCAGCTCCTCGCGGTCTCCAACGACTCCGCGGCGACCCTGCGCGTCTTCGCCGAGCAGGAGGGGCTGGAGTACCCGCTGCTGTCGGACTTCTGGCCGCACGGGGAGGCCTCCCGCGCCTACGGGGTCTTCGACGAGGAGAAGGGCTGCGCGGTGCGCGGCACCTTCGTCATCGACCGTGACGGCATCGTGCGCTGGACCGTCGTCAACGGACTGCCCGACGCGCGTGACCTGAACGAGTACATCAAGGCTCTCGACAGCCTCTGAGTCCGTGTCGCAGGCTCATGGGCACGTGCCGCCAGGCACGCGGGCCCGTTCGCCTCGAATAAGCCCGTACAGGCGGGAACCCGTCACTAGGATCGAAACGTTGATCCGGTAGCAACCGCACGACGGGGCCCCGCCCCACACAAAACCTTATGGAGGACCCGTGGGAGTCAGCCTCAGCAAGGGCGGCAACGTCTCGCTGTCCAAGGCCGCGCCGAACCTGACCGCGGTCATCGTCGGTCTGGGCTGGGACGCTCGCACCACCACCGGCGTCGACTTCGACCTCGACGCCAGCGCGATCCTGGCCAACGACCAGGGCAAGGTCACCGGCGACTCGAACTTCGTCTTCTTCAACAACCTGAAGAGCCCCGACGGCTCGGTCGAGCACACCGGTGACAACACCACCGGTGAGGGCGAGGGCGACGACGAGGCGATCAAGGTGAACCTCGCCGGCGTGCCCGCCGACGTGGCCAAGATCGTCTTCCCGGTCTCGATCTACGAGGCCGAGAGCCGCCAGCAGAGCTTCGGCCAGGTCCGCAACGCCTACATCCGCGTCGTGAACCAGGCCGACAACACCGAGCTCGCCCGCTACGACCTGTCGGAGGACGCCTCGACGGAGACCGCCATGGTCTTCGGCGAGCTCTACCGCAACGGTGCGGAGTGGAAGTTCCGTGCCATCGGCCAGGGCTACGCCTCGGGCCTGCGCGGCATCGCGCAGGACTTCGGCGTCAACGTCTGAGCCTGCTCCACCCGAGCAGTCGTTCCATCCGTCCGGCGCCGTGCACTCGTGTGTACGGCGCCGGACCGGCTTTACGGCTCCGCCGGCCTCACCGCCTCACCGCGGTACGGCCGCACCGCCGTAGCGCTGCACGCCGCAGCGCTACACGCCGTACCGCCACACGCCGTACCGTCGCATCGCCACACCGCCACCGTCGTCCGGGGAGGACCACAACATGGGCGTCACACTCGCCAAGGGGGGCAATGTCTCCCTCTCCAAAGCCGCACCGAACCTCACCCGGGTTCTGATCGGCCTCGGATGGGACGCGCGCTCGACCACGGGCGCCGACTTCGACCTCGATGCCAGCGCACTGCTGTGCAGCAACGGCCGGGTGCTCGGGGACGAGTACTTCGTCTTCTACAACAACCTGAAGAGCCCCGAGGGCTCCGTCGAACACACGGGGGACAATCTCACCGGCGAGGGTGACGGCGACGACGAGTCGATCATCGTCGACCTGAGCAAGGTCCCGGCCGGTGTGGACAAGATCGTCTTTCCCGTCTCGATCCACGAGGCCGAGGCTCGCATGCAGAGCTTCGGCCAGGTCAGCAATGCCTTCATTCGCGTGGTGAACGAGGCGGACGGCCAGGAACTGGCCCGCTACGACCTCTCCGAGGACGCCTCCAGCGAGACGGCGATGATCTTCGGCGAGGTATATCGGTACGGGGGCGAATGGAAGTTCCGTGCGGTGGGGCAGGGGTACGCGTCGGGGCTCCGCGGCATCGCTCTAGACTTCGGGGTCAACGTTTCGTAAAGCCGTACAACACGATGGGATGCCAGTGGTTCTGAAAACCTTCGGCTGGTCGTTCGCAGTCACTGCGCTCGGACTGGTCGCAGCGGTGCTCTACGGGGGGTGGGAGGCCTTCGGGATCGTTGCGATCCTGTCCATCCTGGAGATCTCCCTGTCCTTCGACAATGCGGTGGTCAACGCCGGAATCCTGAAGAAGATGAATGCCTTCTGGCAGAAGATCTTCCTCACGATCGGTGTTCTCATCGCCGTGTTCGGCATGCGCCTGGTCTTCCCGATCGTGATCGTCGCGATCAGCGCCAAGATCGGACCGATCGAGGCCGTCGAACTCGCGGTGCGCGACCAGGACATGTACAAGCAGCTCGTGACGGACGCCCACCCGTCCATCGCCGCCTTCGGTGGCATGTTCCTGCTGATGATCTTCCTCGACTTCATTTTCGAGGACCGTGACATCAAGTGGCTCGCCTGGCTGGAACGCCCGCTCGCCAAGCTCGGCAAGATCGACATGCTGTCGGCGTGCATCGCGCTGATCGTCCTGGTCGTCACCTCGATGACCTTCGCCGTCAACGCGCACCAGCACGGCGGCACGCACGTGGACAAGGCGCAGACGGTCCTGATCTCCGGCATCCTCGGCCTGATCACCTACATGATCGTCGGCGGCCTCTCCGGCTACTTCGAGAACAAGCTGGAGGAAGAGGAGGAGCACGAGCACGAGGCCGAGGAGGCGGCGAAGAAGAGCGGCAAGCCCGTTTCCGCCGTCGCCATGGCCGGCAAGGCCGCGTTCTTCATGTTCCTCTACCTCGAAGTCCTCGATGCCTCCTTCTCCTTCGACGGGGTCATCGGTGCCTTCGCCATCACCAGCGACATCGTGATCATGGCCCTCGGCCTCGGTATCGGTGCCATGTACGTCCGGTCGCTGACGGTCTACCTGGTCCGCCAGGGCACCCTCGACGACTACGTCTACCTGGAGCACGGCGCGCACTACGCCATCGGCGCGCTCGCCGTCATCCTGCTCGTCACCATCCAGTACGAGATCAACGAGGTCATCACCGGCCTCGTCGGCGTCGTGCTGATCGGATGGTCCTTCTGGTCCTCGGTGCGCCGCAACAAGCGCCTGGAGCTGGAGGGTTCCACCGCCGACGCATGATCACGGCGGTAATGCGGAACGCTCAAGTGCGGGGCGGTCCGGCGGGTCCACGGACCTGTCGGGCCGCCCCGTCCGCATGTCGGGACGCCGGAGTGCCGGCATGCCGCCGGAGGACCAAGCAGGCCAAGGGATCAGGGGGGTTGTGGGGATGGGATTCTTCGACGGCATCAGGGGCAGCCGTGGCACGCAGTTCCAGTCGGGCAGTGCCTCGTCGAACGCGATCGAGCTGACCAAACGCCATCCGACGGTGTCGCTCACCAAACAGGGGGCGGTGCACGGCAATCTGCGCGTGAACCTCTCCTGGCGGATGCGGACCTCGGACATAGGAGGCCGCAGCGCGGGCCAGAGCGGGCAGCTCTTCCGGCATCCGTTCAAACTGTTCAAACCCGACATGGTGCAGGCGCACACCCAGGGCATGGTCAATGTCGACCTCGACATCGGCTGCCTCTACGAGCTGACCGACGGCACCCGGGGAGTCGTCCAGCCGCTGGGGAACCTGCACGGGGACATCAACAGCCCGCCATACGTCAAGCTCAGCGGGGACGACCGGTTCGGGGCGCCCTCCGGCGAGACGATCTTCGTCAATCTCGACCACGCCGAGGAGATCAAGCGGCTGCTGGTCTTCGTGTACATCTACGACCAGACCCCGGCCTTCGACCGGACGCACGCCCTGGTCACCCTCTACCCGATCACCGGGCCGCGCATCGAGATCCCGCTGGAGGAGCGCCACCCGCACGCCCGCTCCTGCGCCGTCGTCTCCCTGGAGAACGTCAAGGGAGAGCTGATCGTGCGGCGCGAGGTCACCTTCGTGTACGGGTTCCAGGCCGAGCTGGACCGGCTGTACGGGTGGGGCCTCCAGTGGGGCCGGGGCTACAAGACGAAGACCTGACGGAGGCGGACGGGCCGGCCGGGCCGCTCGGCCCGGCCGCCGCTCACCGGCGGATGAACTGCGGGCCCTGCGCCGGCAGCCGGAAGGCGGCGTCGCCGGCCGGGGCCGGCACCGGGGGCTGGGACACCGGCTGCGGGTAGCCGTAGGCGGGCTGGGAGACCGGCGGGGCCTGGGTGGGCGGAGCCGGGGTCGCGGGGGAGGCGGACGTGACCTGCCCCTGCCCCTGTGCCTGCCCCTGCTCCTGGGCCGCGGGGGCGTTCTCGTCCACGGAGATCCCGTGGTCGGTGGCCAGGCCCACGAGCCCGTTGGAGTAGCCCTCGCCGAGCGCGCGGAACTTCCACGCGTCGGCCCGCCGGTACAGCTCGCCGCAGATCAGCGCCGTCTCGGCGCCCGTTTCCGGCCGTACGTCGAAGTAGGCCAGCGGTTCGGAGACGCCGGTCGCGGTGGCGTCGTAGAGCAGGATCCGCAGGTCGTGGACCCGCTCGAAGGGGACGTCCTCGGCGGAGGCCACGACGAGGATCCGGTCCACGGCCGGGGTGACGGCCCTGAGGTCCGCCTGGACGGCGTCCGTGATCCCGTCGCCGAGCTGCTTCTTGCCGAGCCGCCAGACGGCCCCGGAGGGGTGGCGGGGCTGGTTGTAGAAGACGAAGTCCTCGTCCGAGCGCACGCGCCCGTCCGCTCCCACGAGCAGCGCGGAGGCGTCCACGTCGGGCACGTCGGGCCCTCCGGTCCAGCGCAGCACCGCGCGGACCGCCACGGCGGCCACGGGGATGTTGGAGCCCTTCTGCATCGCGTGCGTCATGCCGGTCATCCTGCCCTCCCGGGCGGGACCGGGACAATGCGGCCCCCCGTAGACCTTGTCCGGATCGCGAGACCTGGGCATGGTGCAAGAGGGTTACCTGGATTTCATGTGCTTGAGGAACTCTTGACTCGCGTTCGTACGTACTATTACCGGCCATGCCAGATCGGCCGCCGAGCCTGTACGGGGGAAGCACATGCGTCACTTCGGGCACGTATCGCCCATGGTCCGCAAGGACCTCTTCCACCAGGAGCCGGCCGAGTTCACCGCCGCCTCCCCCTCCGCCACGCTCGCGGCCGCCCTGGGAGCCACGCTCTACAGCCCGGCCACCCGGCCCCAGCTCGCCCGTGACATCCGCAAGCAGGCCGGCCTCGGAGTCGTCTCCATGGTCCTCTGCCTGGAGGATTCCATCAGCGACGCGGACGTGGCGGGCGGCGAGGAGAACCTCGTCCGGCAGTTCGCCGCCCTCCACGAGGACCCGGCGGAGCTCCCCCTGCTCTTCATCCGCGTCCGGGAGCCCGAGCAGATTCCCGACATCGTGCACCGGCTCGGCGGCTCGGCGGCGCGACTGGCCGGATTCGTGCTCCCCAAGTTCAGCGAGAGCCGGGGCATCGCCTTCCTCGACGCCGTCGCCCAGGCGGAGGCCGCGAGCGGACAGCCGCGGCTGTACGCGATGCCCGTCCTGGAGACCCCCGAACTGCTCCACCTGGAGACCCGGGTCGAGGCCCTCGCCGGTATCTCCCGCACGGTCAACAAGTACCGTGAGCGGGTCCTGGCGCTGCGCCTCGGCGTGACCGACTTCTGCTCCGCCTACGGGCTGCGGCGCACCCCCGACATGACCGCCTACGACGTCCAGATCGTCGCCGGGGTGATCGCCGACGTGGTCAACGTGCTCAGCCGCGCCGACGGCACCGGCTTCACCGTCACCGGGCCCGTGTGGGAGTACTTCCGCAGCCAGCAGCGCCTCTTCAAGCCGCAGCTGCGCCGCAGCCCCTTCCTGGAGGAGGGCGTCGAGGAGCTGCGCACCGCGCTGATCGAGCACGACCTGGACGGGCTGCTGCGCGAGATCGAGCTCGACCGGGCCAACGGGCTGCTGGGCAAGACCTGCATCCACCCCGCCCACGTCACCCCGGTCCACGCGCTCTCGGTGGTGTCGCACGAGGAGTTCAGCGATGCTCAAGACATCCTGCGCCCCGAGAGCGGAGGTGGCGGAGTGATGCGTTCCGCCTACACGAACAAGATGAACGAGGTGAAGCCCCACCGGGCCTGGGCCGAGCGCACCATGCTGCGCGCCGAGGTCTTCGGTGTGGCGAAGGAGGAGGTCGGCTTCGTCGATCTCCTCACGGCCGGGCTCCAGGTGTGAGCGGGCCGTTGACTGCGAAGAAGGGCAAGAAGATCGAAGCGGTGTGGTCGGGAACGTGGGTCGCGGACCGGCTGGGCGTGAGCCTGCAGGACGCGACGGGTACCGGGACCGGCGGGCCGGCGCTGGAAGACCTCCTCGGGCTGGCGCTGCGGCGCAACCCCAAGCGGGCCCACCTGCTCGTGTCCCGGGTGCTGGGCAAGCACGTCCCGCAGTCCCCGGCGGCCGTGTACGGCGCCGGGTACGGGCTCGGCGAGCGGGTCCGGGAGCTGCTGGGCGACGCGGAGGCGGCCTCGGCGGTGGTCCTCGGGTACGCGGAGACCGCGACCGGGCTGGGCCACTGCGTGGCCGACGGCCTGGGCAGCGCCCCGTACCTGCACTCCACCCGCCGCCCCGTGCCCGGCGTGGAGGCCGCGGGAGGCTTCGAGGAGGCGCATTCGCACGCCACCTCGCACCTGCTGCTGCCCGAGGACCCGAAGCTGCTCGCGGGCTCGGGTCCGCTGGTCCTCGTCGACGACGAGTTCTCCACCGGCAACACCGTCCTGAACACCATCGCCGACCTCCACGCCCGCCACCCGCGCGGCCACTACGTGGTCGTCGCCCTGGTCGACATGCGCTCCCCGGCCGACCGCGACCGCCTGGTCGCCTTCGCGCGGGAGCTGGGGGCGCGGGTGGACCTCATATCCCTGGCCTCGGGCACGGTCTCCCTCCCGGAGGGGGTGCTGGAGAAGGGGCAGGCGCTGGTGGAGCGGTACGAGGCGGAGGCCGCTTCGGCCGCTGCCGCCTCTGCCGGATCTCAGCCCGTGGCCGGCGAATCGCAGCCCGGGGGTGGGCAAAATCAGCCCCTGCGGCGTTTGAGCAGCGGGGTCCGGGGCAGCGCCCCGGCAGACGACCCGCACCCGACCACTCGCGTGGAACTGGACTGGCCGGCCGGGATACCCGACGGCGGTCGCCACGGCTTCACCCCGGCCCACCGGGAGCGCCTGGAGGCCGCCCTGCCGGCCATGGCGGACCGGCTCAAGGCCGCGCTCGGCGCGGCCCCCGCAAGGGTCCTCGTACTCGGCAACGAGGAGCTGATGTACGCCCCGCTGCGCCTCGCGCAAGCCCTGGAGGCGTCCGGCGCCGCTGCCGAAGTCCGCTTCTCCACCACCACCCGCTCGCCGGTGCTCGCCGTGGACGACCCCGGCTACGCGATCCGCACCCGCCTCGTCTTCCCCGCCCACGACGACCCGGCCGACGGCCCCGGAGACCGGTACGCGTACAACGTCGCCGGCACGGCCGGCACGGCGGACGCCGGCTTCGACGCCGTGGTCGCCGTCGTGGACTCGGCCGGGGATACCGCCGAGCTCCGTACCGGCCTGCTCGCGGCCCTCGCGCCGCACACCGGCCGGGTCCTGCTGGCGGTCATACCTTCGTACGTACCCGACCGGCAGGAGCCGATCATGACCGAGCCCCCGCGCGAAGCACTGGGCGAAGCACTGGGCGAACCACTGCGCGGGCCCGCCTTCTCCTCCTACGCCGCCGAGGACGTCGGCTGGCTGCTCCAGGACCTCTCCGACGTGGAGCTGGAAGCCCCGACGGAGGAGCGCGAGGAGGCCATCCAGGCGGGCGGCGCGCACTACGCGGAATCGCTGCCGGTGGAGTTCCAGCCGTCCCCGGAGTACCAGCAGCTCTACCAGAGCGCGCTGACCGCCTCCGCCGCCCGGATGGCCCGCGCCGTCGGAACCGTCACCGAGACGGTCCTCGCCGAGCGCTCCCCGTCCCCCGTCCTCGTCTCCCTCGCCCGCGCCGGAACCCCCGTGGGCGTGCTGATGCGGCGCTGGGCGCAGGCCCGGCACGGCCTGGACCTGCCGCACTACGCCGTCTCCATCGTGCGCGGCCGCGGCATCGACGCCAACGCGCTGCGCTGGCTGGCCGCCCACCACGATCCGGCCGACGTGGTCTTCGTCGACGGCTGGACCGGCAAGGGGGCCATCACCCGCGAACTGCGGGAGGCCCTGGGCGAGTTCGAGGGCTTCAACCCGGAGATCGTGGTCCTCGCCGACCCCGGCTCGTGCGTGGAGACGTACGGCACGCGCGAGGACTTCCTGATCCCCTCCGCCTGTCTCAATTCCACTGTTTCCGGACTGGTTTCGCGTACGGTGCTCAGGTCCGACCTGGTCGGGCCCGCCGATTTCCACGGCGCGAAGTTCTACCGCGAGCTCGCCGGGGCCGATGTCTCCGTCGCGTTCGTCGACACCGTCGCCGCGCACTTCGAGGAGGTGGCCGAGGCCGTGGACGCCGAGGTCAAGGAGCTCCTCGCCGCCGACCGCACGCCGACCTGGGTGGGCTGGCGGGCGGTGGAGCGGATCAGCGAGGAGTACGGCATCCACGACGTGAACCTGGTGAAGCCCGGCGTCGGCGAGACCACGCGGGTGCTGCTGCGCCGCGTGCCGTGGAAGATCCTCGCGCAGCGCGGCGCCGGGGCCGACCTGGACCACGTACGACTCCTCGCGGAGCAGCGGGGGGTGCCGGTGGAAGAGGTCGACGGCCTGCCCTACAGCTGCGTAGGACTCATCCATCCCCGATTCACGCGCGGCGCCACGGGCGCCGACGGAAAGGCCGTGGCCACCAAGTGACCGTTCTCGTAGCCAGTGACCTCGACCGTACGCTCATCTACTCGGCGGCCGCGCTCGGCCTGACCATGCCCGACCCGGTGGCCCCGCGGCTGCTGTGCGTGGAGGTGCACGAGAGCAAGCCGCTGTCGTACATGACGGAGACGGCGGCGGGGCTGCTGGCGGAGCTGTCCGCCGACCCGGGCGCGGTGTTCGTGCCGACCACCACCCGGACCCGCAAGCAGTACCAGCGCATCCGCTTCCCCGGACGGCCGGCGAAGTACGCGATCTGCGCCAACGGCGGCCAGCTCCTCGTGGACGGAGTCCCGGACCGGGACTGGCGCCGCCAGGTCGCGGCGCGGCTCGCCGCGGAGTCCGTGCCGCTGGAGGAGATGCACGCGCACCTGATGTCCGTCACCGACCCGGCGTGGCTGCGCAAGGCGCGGGTGGCGGAGGACCTGTTCGCGTACCTGGTCGTGGAGCGGGCCCTGGTCCCCGCGGAGTGGATCAAGGCGCTGACGGAATGGTCCGAGGCGCGCGGCTGGACCGTCTCGCTCCAGGGCCGGAAGATCTACGCCGTCCCGCGGCCGCTGACCAAGAGCGCGGCCATGCACGAGGTGGCCCGGCGCGTGGGGGCCACGAGCACGCTGGCCGCCGGGGACTCGCTGCTCGACGCGGACCTGCTGCTCGCGGCGGACACGGCCTGGCGGCCGGGCCACGGGGAGCTGGCCGACGCCGGCTGGACGGCTCCGCACGTGACGGCGCTGGCCCAGGCGGGCGTACTGGCCGGTGAGGAGATCGTGCGCGCGTTCACCCGCGAAGTGGCCCGACTGGGTGCACCGGCCGCCTGACCTTGGGCACACTGGCCCCATGACCAAGGGCAACAGCACGAAGATCACAGACGAGCTCTACCAGTACGTGCTCGCGCACAACCCCCCGCTGGACGAGGTCCAGCGGGGGCTGGTGGCGACCACCTACGAGGTGTTCCCGGACTCCGCCGGAATGCAGTCGGCGGAGGAGCAGGGGCCGCTGCTGGCCTTCCTGGTCCGGCTGACCGGTGCACGCCACATCGTGGAGATCGGCACCTTCACCGGCTTCTCCTCCCTGTCGATGGCGCAGGCCATGCCGGCGGACGGACGCCTCATCGCGTGCGACGTCTCGGAGGAGTGGACGGCGTACGCGCGCGAGGCCTGGGCGAAGGCCGGGGTCGCGGACCGCATCGACCTGCGGATCGCGCCCGCGATCGAGACGCTGCGCGCGATGCCGGCGGAGCCGCACATCGACATGGTCTACATGGACGCCGACAAGCAGAGCCAGATCGCCTACTGGGAGGAGCTCGTACCGCGGCTGCGCCCGGGCGGTCTCCTCGTCACGGACAACACGCTGTACCACGGCACGGTGCTGGACCCGGCGGCCACCGGCGGGGCGGCGGGGGTCCAGGCCTACAACGACCACGTCGCGGCGGACCCCCGCATGGAGTCGGTGCTGCTGGCGATCTCCGACGGCATCACCCTGTCCCGCAAGCGCTAGCCGCAGCCGCCCCCACCGCAGCAGCCTCCGCCACCGCCACCCATGGGCGCGGCGGGGGCTGCGCTGGTCCCGCCGACGGCGACGGCGGAGAGCAGCCTGACGGTATCGGCGTGCCCGGCGGGGCAGTCGGCGGGCGCGGAGGACTCGGCCATGGGCCGGCTGACCTCGAAGGTGTCTTCGCAGGTCCGGCAGCGGAATTCGTAACGGGGCATGCGGTACAGGCTACGCAGTGGCGACCGGCCTCCGGAATCCCCGCGCGCCGGATCCGGGGTGCGGATGGGCCGGCCCTGCGGGGCGAGGTCCCCTACCCGCCCTTCGCCCGCTCCCCGGGGCCTGCCCGGACCCCGGTCCTCACACCGCGGACGGGCTGGATTTGCCACTGCGCGGCAAAATTCAGCCTCGCCGGCGTTTGAGGCGCGGGGTCCGGGGCGGAGCCCCAGGGGGTCCGGGCGCAGCCCGGGGCCCTTCCAGCCCGTCCGGCGTCTGAGGACCGGGGTCCGGGCAGCGCCCGGGGAACGGTGGAAGGGCGGGTAGGGGACTCCGCCCCGCAGGGCCCCCGGAACCGGCGGAGCCGGGCCGCACCCCCGTGTCGGCCAGGCCCCGCCGGGGCTCAGCGGACCACCGTGCCCGCCGGGGCGGACAGGAGACCGAGCTCCGCGCGCGTGGGGGCGCCTTCCCAGTCGCCCCGCGAGGCCACCGCGAAGGCGCCCGTGGTGACCGCCCGGTCCAGGCGGGCCTCCGCGGTCGACCCGTCGAGGAACGCCGAGAGGTAGCCCGCCACGAACGCATCGCCGGCGCCGACCGTGTCGACCGCGCGGACGGGCCGCGCCGGGGCGTGCACCGTCCGGCCGTCGTCCGTGTAGGCCGTCGCGCCGGCGGCGCCGAGCTTGACCACCACCTCGCCGACCCCGAGGGCGAGGAGCTCCTTCGCCTGGGCGGCCGGGTCACCCGGCCCCTCCGCCGGGAGGCACAGGGGGAGTTCGTCGTCGGAGGCGATGAGCACGTCCACCGACGGCGCCCACCCGCGCAGCACCTCCGCAGCCTCCTCCGAGGACCACAACCGGGACCGGAAGTTCACGTCCAGGCAGACCAGCGCCGAGTGCTCGGCGGCGAGCCGCAGGGCGAGGGCGCAGGCCGAGCGCGCCGAGCGGGAGAGCGCCGGGGTGATCCCGGTCAGGTGCAGGACCTTCGGCGGGGCCGCCCTGAAGGCCCGCTCCAGGGAACACGCCTTGAGGCGGGAGCCCGCCGAGCCCGCGCGGTAGTAGTGCACCCGCGTCACCTCCGGCAGCCTCGGCTCCGCGAGCATCAGCCCGGTCGGGGCCCCGCCGTCGTCGAAGGAGGCTCCGCGGACGTCGACGCCCTCGGCACGCAGGGTCCGTAGGACCAGCTCACCGGCTTCGTCCTCGCCGACCGCACCCGCCCAGCGGACCGCGTGCCCGAGCCGGGCCAGACCGATCGCGACGTTCGACTCGGCGCCCGCGACGGAGACCTCCATGGACCCACCGAGGCGCAGCGGCCCGCTACCGCGCAGGGCGAGCATCGTCTCCCCGAAGGTGAGGACCTCGGGTGCGGTGACGGTCCCGGTCACGGTCATGGGCCCGGTCACGCGCAGGCCGCCTTGAACTCCGCCGCCCGGCGCCGCAGCGCGGACAGGTCGCCGCCGTCGGCCGCGTCCCCGATCAGCGGGGAGCCGATGCCGACCGCCACCGCGCCGGAGGACAGGTACTCGGCCGCGGCGGCCGAGTCCACCCCGCCGACCGGTACGAACGGCAGGTCGGGGAAGGGGGCGCGCAGGGCCCGCAGGTACGCCGGTCCGCCGATCGTGCCGGGGAACAGCTTGAGCGCGGAGGCCCCCGCCGCGTCGGCCGCGATGACCTCGGTCGGGGTGATGACCCCGGCCAGTACCGGCAGCCCCTGCCGGACGGATTCGTCCACGCCGGCGCCGAGCCCCGGGGTGACCATCAGGTTGGCCCCGGCGTCGGCGGCCCGCTGGGCGTCCTCGGCGGTGAGGACCGTGCCGGCCCCCAGCCAGGCCTCGTCGCCGAGCTCCTTGCGGGCCCGGACGATGACGTCCAGCGCGTCGATCCCGCTGAGGGAGACCTCGATGAGCGGGACGCCCTCCTCGACGAGGGTCATGACGGTACGGAAGGACGCCTCCGCGTCCCGTCCGCGGACGATGGCGACGAGCCGCTCCTGTCGCAGCGCTGCGCCGAACTCCATGGGAATGCCTGCCTTCTGATGTGTGGGGGGTGGGGGGGTGGGGATCCTGCCGGGTGGTGGTGGGGGCTCACCACTCGGCGAAGGAGCCGTCTTCGTGGCGCCACACCGGGTTGCGCCAGGTGTGGCCCTTCTTGTCGGCGGCGCGGACGGCCGCCTCGTCGACCTCGACGCAGAGGCCCGGCCGCTCCGTGCGGACCAGGGAGCCCGTGTCGAAGCGGAACGGCTCGGGGTCGGTGACGTAGTCGAGGAGCTCGGCGCCCTGGTCATAGGGGATGCCGATCGACTGTTGCGAGATGGGGCTCATGCGGCCGCAGCCGTTCATCTTGACGGCCGTGAAGCCCGCCTCGATCTGCCGGACCAGCGCGCCCTCGATCCGCATCGGGACCTGGCCGATCAGGTACTCGGACAGCACCTCCACGGCCGCGCACACCGGCTCGGCACGCCCTTCGACCACGGGTTCGCCCCAGCCGACGACGCCGTCGCCGGTTTCCACGCGTACGAACATCCGGCGCGGCGGCGCCATGAACGTCTCGATGCGGGTGATCTTCACTGCGGACGGTGTCCTCTCCTGTGCAAGGGGTGGCAGGACGGTGTCGGCGGGCTCTAGGGGCGGTCGCTCTACGGGCGGTTGCTCTACGGGTCGTCGCTCTACGGGTGGTTGCTCTACGGATGGTCGCGCTGGGCCATGTCGAGGAGGTCGAGCACGGCCATGTAGGCGCCGTCCGGGTCCCCGGCCCGAATCTGGTCGACCACGGCCTGGTGGATCGCGTGCGGGTGCTCGAAGTCCCCCTCGTGCACAGCCCGGTCGCGTTCCACGAGGGCCGGGATGATCACCCGGTACATCTGCGTGAAGAACAGGTTGTGCGAGGCCGTCAGCAGCGCCAGGTGGAACGAGGCGTCCGCCCGTACGTGCGGCACCGGATCGGAGCCGCTCGCCGCCATCGCCGTCAGTGCGGCGTCCAGCGCGGCCAGGTCCTGTACGGTCGCCCGCTCGGCGGCCAGTGCGGCCGCGGCCGGCTCTATCGCGCGGCGCAGGTCCAGCAGGTCCGAGAAGAAGCAGACGGGCGGGCCGCCCGCGAGCTTCCAGCGCAGGACGTCGGCATCGAAGAGGTTCCAGTCGGCGAGCGGCCGCACGAAGGTGCCGCGCTTCTGGCGGGCGTCGAGCAGACCCTTGGCCATGAGCACCTTGATGGCCTCGCGGAGCACGGTCTGGCTGACGTCGAGTTCCTCGAGGAGGTGGGGGAGGTCGAGCGTGGCTCCCTCTCCGTAGGTGCCGTCGAAGATCCTGCGCGCCAGCTCCTCCACGGCCGCCTTGTGGACCCCGCGGCCGGCGTACGCGGCTTCACCTCCACCCATTTCGTGCTTCCCTTTTCGTGCAGATGGGACTTTAGTCCCTACTTGTCCCCATGGCTTGGCAAAGAGTTGCACAAGTAATCGTTAATTAGCAATTATTGCGAGGCGCTACCGGAATCAACAGTTCCGCCCTCTCCGTCCGCCCGCGCACCGGACCTCGCCGCACTGCCGGGGCTCCCGAGTACGTCCAGTACGCGGGAGCCCCGGCAGCGTGGCGAAGCACGGCACCGGACGACGCGGGCCTGACCGGCAAGATTCGAAAGAGACGGCCTGGCTTCCGTCTTGGGCCGTAGGCCCGGCCCTTTTGCCGCGCCGCGCTTACGCCGGCCTGCCGACGGGCCTTGCGCCCGTACTCGTACGTGCCCGCTGCTCCCGAGCCGCTTGCTCGGGGTGGCGGGCACGCCAGTACGGATTGTCGTGCGGCAGGGCGCTGCCCACCCGCCCGTACATCCCGAACCACATCAGCATCACGCCCACCACGAAGCTGAACAGCACGTTGGGGATGTGGAAGGCCAGGAAGTTCATCTTGGTGTCGAGCAGCGCGAGGTTCACGAACCCGCTCGCGATGAACAGCACGCCCAGCACGATGTTGAGCGTCGAGGCGAAGCTGCCGCCGATGACCATCCCGGCGAACAGCAGCAGTCCAATGCAGATCGACAGGACGCTCAGCGCACCGTTGGTGTTCAGCGCGAGGACCGTGTCCCCGCCGGTGTCGAAGAACCCGATCCGGTCGATGAGCCCCAGGATTCCGAAGGCCACGAGCAGCAGTCCGGTCAGGCCGGCGCCCACCCGGTAGACCTGGCTGAGCCGGTGATCACTGGGGAGGTGCTCGTCGAGGCTCGCGTTGACGGGGCGCATCATGCGGTGCAGGATCCCCGGGGAGTTCCGGGGTGGCGCCGCCGTCGCGTACGGCTCGTGGGCCACGTAGGGCGCGTAGTTCTCATGGGGCTCGTGGCATCCGTAGAGCGCGTGCGGCGCGTACGGCTCCTGCGGTGCGGGTGAAGCGTGGGCGGCCATGGCGCCCTCCTCTGCTCCGTTCCTGGCCCCTCCAGCATCCGCCGATGCCCGAACCCGGACAAGTGGGCCCCGGACGCGGCCCTCGGACCTGACCGCTCAGGCGTGGCCGCGCTCGGTCCGGATGTCCGTCACCACCCGCTGCACGGAGGACCGTACGGCCTCCATCTCCTGGAGGAAGGCCCAATAGTCCGGGTGGCGGTCCTCCAGCGCTGCCAGCGCCCGGGTCACCCGGGCCACCGCCTCGTCCAGCGGGCGGGCGTGCCGGTCCTCGGGGACCGTACGGCCCTCCATCGCCAGGCGCTGCGCGTCCCGGATCGCGAACCGGGTGCGCTGCACCTCAGCCTGCGGATCCCGCGCCACCGCCTCCAGCCGGGTCAGCCGGTCCTGCGCCGCCGACACCGCCTCGTCGGTGGCGTCCAGCGAAGCCCGTACCGCATCGACCAGGGCCGCTACGACCGCCCATTGCTGCTGGTCGCGCGCCCGGCCGGCCTCCGCGAGCCGGTCCTCGGCCTGCGCCACGTCCCGTACCGCCTGTTCCGGCACCTGCTGGAGGTCCTGCCAGCAGGCCGCGCTGAAGCGCCGGCGCAGCTCGCTGAGCACAGGATCCACCCGGTCCGCCCGGTTGCGCAGCGCCTGCGCCCGGGTCCTCAGGCTCACCAGCCGCCGGTCGATCTCCGCGGCCCGCTCCGGGAGCCGCGCCGCCTCGGCCCGTATCGCCTCGGCGTCGCGCAGGATCCGGTCGGCCCGCTGCACGGTCTCCTGTACCCCGTGCTGCGCGGCGCCCTGGTTCAGCTTCGTCAGCTCCGGCCCGAGCGCCGCCAGCCGGGCGGCCAGATCGTCGGCCCGGATCCCCTTGCCGCGTACGTCGTCCAGCGCCGTGCTCGCCGCGAGCAGCGCGGCCCTGGCCCGCTCCCGGGCCGGCGCCACCCGCGCCAGCTGCGTCTCGGCCCGGTCCAGCAACGGCTGCAGCCCGAGCGCGAACCGGTCGAGCTCGCCCTTGACCCGGACCAGCTCCTCCTTGGCCCGCGTCAGCTCCTCCCGGGCCCGCGTCGCGGCGGACGCCTCCAACTCCGCCCGATCGAGATCGTGCGCGTCGACGGCATTGATGTAGACGTGACTCACCTGGTCGATGCGCTGCCCGAGCGCGACGAACCCCTCACCCACCCGCCGGGCCTCCGGCGAGCCGTCCGCGGCCGCGATCGTCTCGATCGAGATCCGCAGATCCCGCTGCGCGCTGTCCAGCTCGTAGAACGCCGCCGCGGCAGCGTCCTTCGCCGCCTGCGCGTCCGCCCGCCGACTCTCGTCCCGCCCGCCGCCGAACCACCGCCGGGGTGCCGTCGTCACAGTCGCCTCTCCCGTACCCGGTCCGTCCGCAATACCCCTGCCCCGGTCCATTCTCCCCCACGGGAACGGGTTTGCGTGGGGGGTGTGCCCTGCATGTAGGCTGTCCACTCATCCACGGGTGCGTAGCTCAGGGGTAGAGCGCTGCTCTTACAAAGCAGATGTCGGCGGTTCGAAACCGTCCGCGCCCACCATGTCTGACCAGGCATCGAGCCCCGGACCATGATCGGTCCGGGGCTCTTTTTGCGCCCGATGGGAGGAAAGTGGGAGATCCACTTCTCCTGGGCGGCTAGCTGACCTGCGCGAGCGCCATCCTCTGCCCTCGCTCCCATCGGGCCTCCAACGCGTCAAGCCGCTCCTTCCGCATCTGCGGAGTCACGTGCTCGTACACGCCCTCGATGTCCCCGGTCACAGCCCAGCCCATCGTCTTGAACCTTAGGGACCGGTCCACCCGGTCCTCCTTCATCCACGTGTCGTGCGTGTGCCTGGCACCGCGCATCGTGAACTCGGGAAGGATCGGCTCCCATCCACCGCGGCCGGCGTAGCCGCGCTTCCGGGAAATGGCGTCGCGGCCGTCGGCGGCAGGCCGGAGGACGCGGCTGTAGTTCCCGCGCCGCCACCACGCCCCCTCCTTCCCAGGGGTGCTGAACACGTACTCGTGCGGCCACTCCTTCAGGTGCTCTTCCCAAAGCTGCGCGAGGAACGGCGGCAGGTCGACCTCCCGGCTCGACGTCCTGTTCTTCGGCGGCCCCAAGTACAGCCGGACCTGACCCTTGGGTTCCTTCCGGCGCTTCACCTTCCACCCCTTCTCCTGGCAGACGGCCAGGCGGGCGTCCTCCGCCGCATGCCAGCGCTTCAGGTCCCCCTCGTCGAGGGCGAACTCCACCTCGTGGAGGGCGCCGACCTTGGGGTCGATCCGGAACACGGTCCGCTCGAAGGGCTTCCCGTCGAGCTCGTCCGTGCGCTTGAGGAGGACGTTGCTGCGATGAAGCCCCGCGAGCTCGCCCCAGCGCAGGCCGGTGTAGCACGCGGTCAGGACCATCAAGCCTTCGACGCCACCCATCCGCTGGTACAGCCGGTAGGCGTCCTCGGGCTGGGCCCAGACCTCTTCGTCGTCATCTTCCTGGTGGCCGACAGCGCCTTGTTGCTGTGTCACGTCATGGACGGCGCGGTCACTCTGCCGGCGGCGGCCGTACATGGGATTGGCCAGCAGGTATCCGGCGTCAGCGGCCCCGGTGAGGATCATGCTGAGCAGGGTCAGCGCGTGGCCGACGGTGGATTGCGCACAGGTCTGCTTGTTGCCCCAGGCGCGCGCCGTGAAAATGTTGATCTCGCATAGCTTCGTCGTGCCGAAGCCAGGGATCAGATGCCGGGCAAGCAGACGTTGACGCTTGATGATGGTGGCTGGAGCTACCTTCTGGGCGGCCATCCAGATGGGCGCGAACTCTGCGAAGGGCGTCCTGGCCTTCTCGGGATCCTGCCAGCGGCCGGCGCGGATCGCCGCCTCTTGGTCCTCGCCCCAGGCTTCGGCAGCCTTCTTTGTACGGAACCCAGGCTCGGAACCCGGCGTCCCGTCTGGCCTCTTGTAGCGGGCGCGCCACGGGGTCTTCCCCGTACCGCGCTTCTCTGCATACGCCATGGCACCCCTCGGTAGTTGGTGGGCGGCCCATCCCGAGACTGCAACAGGTATGGCGGCCGGGTGACTACACCGCCCGGAGGTTTGCACGGGACACGGCAGGCTTGCGGTCCCAGTACCAAACAGACACATTCATCGCGGCCTCGAGCATGCTCGCGGCGGCGGCACTGTAGTCCTCCCTGAGGACCCAGACGACCGGGCAGTCGGGCTGATCGTCAACGACGAGTGACAGCCCACCGGGCATGGCAGCAACCCGGATCACACGGACCAACATGCGGCCCCCTCACATCACCTGACGCGGTAGCCCCCCTCGCAGGTAGGCAAACGATGTCACACAGTTAGGTGAAATGTGGAGTATCGCGTCAGAAATGGTGGTGGATCCGCTACGCCTCGTCGGCTTCGTCGCCAGCGGCGATCTGACGAAGAGCCCGCTGGATGCGGGTCCACTCCTGGAGGGCGGCACGCAGCTCGTCGGGGGCCATGTCGGCGGCTTCGCTGTCGTGCTTGAAGACCACCACTAGGCGGGACTTGGAGCCCGGCAGGGTGAGGTCGACGACTTCAGTTTCGAAGACCTGGCCGTCAGTGAGCTCGCGGGCGATCCGCAGGGGCATGCCTTCGGCGAAGCGGGGAGGGGCGGGTTCGCTCGTGCCTTCGGTGAGGATTCGGGCGGCGGTGCCCGGCTCCCACGACAGGGCCTTCTCGACCTTGCCGATCGAGGCGGGCATGCGCGTGCGCGGCCTGCCAGCTTCGAGGGACTGGATGGTCTGCCGGTTGACGCCGGCTTCGGTGGCGAGGTCGTCCTGACGGGCCAGGCCCAGGTGGTCACGCTGTGCCTTGATGGCGCGCCCGAGTCGCTTCCAGTCACGGTCCATGCGCACATGATGCCTCACGAGTAGGCAACCGCGCGTGGTCGGTTCAGGCCTTTTGACCTGCGCTTAAGGGTACGCACATGCCACCGGCGGTTGCCTTACGCGCCCTTACGCGCCTTCTCGCGCCCCCTGAGTCGATTCAAAGTCGATTGAAGTCGTTTCTTTGCTCCGAACTCCTTGCGTGAAGTCGATCCAATGTCTAACGTAAGTATCGATGAAGCCCAACGGAGTTGCGATCCGGGCAATACGGGAGAGGAGCGGCTGCGGCCTGCGGGAACTCGAACGAAGAACAGGCCTGACCAGGCCCTTCCTCTCTCGGATCGAAACCGGAGACCGCGGCGCGTCTTCCTCAACGTTGCAGCTCATCGCAACGGCACTCGCCGTCCCACTCAAGGCAATCCTCAAGGAGGACACGTGACCACGCCTCACACCGGGGTACTGCTCTCCATCGAAGAGCTTCCGCCCCTGCAGGATCACCGGCTGTACGAGGTTCACGAGGCCAGTCAGTACACCCGCGTGAGCGCTCGCTGGCTGAATCGCGCTGCGGGCGCCGACCAGATCCAGCACACCCGGCTCGGGAAGTTCAAGCGGTGGAGTGCCCAGAACATCCGCGACATCGTCGCCGGCGTTCCGCATAAGCCGGCCCACAAGAGCCGGACCAAGTCTGCCGCCTAGCTGCGGCTATGCGGCCCCGACCGCCGGGCCTTACACCGCCGGCCAGGGCCTCCCGAAGTACCGCCCCTCACTGCACCTGAATGCAGGAAGAAGAGGAACCCGATGTCCCACATCATCGCCGGTGATCCGGCTCCCACCAACCTCACCGCTCATGAGGACCTGCGGAGCGCGCTCGCGCACAGCCGGTTCCTCCAGGACCCCGAGGGCATGGCTAGCGTCGCGATCGACGCCCTCCTCGACGCCTACCGCGCCGAGGTACTGACTGAGGCGCAAGCCCGGCTCGACGAGACGTTCCGGCTGGCGCCCCTCGCCGAGCGTGCTAGCGGCATCAACTTCGCCATCGGTGTCCTGATGTCGCTGCGCGGTGAGTCCCGTGGCTGACCTCCTCCCGCTCGACACGACGTCCCCGGCCATCGCCGGGCTGACCTGCCCGCCGGACGGCCGGTACACGCCGTCGGTGGACGAGCTGGTCCGCCAGGCCGCTGCGGCCCGCGAGCTGGCTGAGCACGCCGCCAAGCGCAAGTTGGCCCCCGGCGCCTACGTGCAGCGCGGCCTCGACATCGAGTGGCATCACGAGCTCGACGACCCGGCCGTCCCGTACAGCCCGTACCTGCAGCTCGGAGGCAAGGCGTGAGCACCACAGTTGGCACGCTCGCCGTGCACCTGACGGCGGACCCCGCCGAGATCCAGGCCGGAAGTGCAGGTCAGTACACGTGGCTGCGGCTCGGCCCGGTCACCCTGCACAGCGACGGATCCAGCCCGGAGGCTCTCCGCACCATGGCTGCCGCTCTGCTGGAGCAGGCCCGCCACATGGAGTCGGCCGTCGCGCTGGTGAGTGCGGCATGACCGCCTTGCTGCCGCAGCTCGCGGATCAGGAGATGGCCGCGCTGGTCGAGGTGGAGGCGGAGTTCGCCCGCCGAGCCCAAGGCTCCAGCCCGTGGTCGGACTCCAAGTTTCTCGACGAAATCCAGGCCGTCCACGTCCGGTTCAACCGGTTCCGGCACTACCAGCAGAAGGCGGTGGCGGCATGACGACCTACCTGCATGACGGTGTCGAGTTCGATCTCGACTGCGAGTTCGTCGCGGTGACCGGCGTGATCTGGATGTGGACCGGAGGCTGGTCGCCGGCGGCTGAGCCGATGCTTCGGTCAGACGGTCCGGGTGTGGATCTGCCGCTGCCGGACGCGTACTACTACCACGGCCCGCTGATCCCGCGCCGTCCGAAGCTGAAGACGCTCATGTCGGCGGCGTTCACCAAGTCTCTGGACGCCGGCTATGTCGAGGACGTCGAGTCCTACGGCGCCCGCATCGACGCGGGGAGCCTGTGATGGGGCTGGAGATGGACCGTCACGACCGGCTGATGGCGGGAACGGCTGGGCACAACTCGCCGGAGGAGCGTGAGGCGGCTGCCGCTTACGTCGCCCGCCGCGCTGAGGGCGACGCCGACCGTGACTTCCTGATGGCCGCCCTCGGACTCGTCAGCCCGGCCCGCACCGTGGCGCTGGCCGCCGCCTCGCTCCTGCTCCTCGCCCTCGGGCACCGAATCCAGACCGGAGGCCACCATGCCTGAGCCCATCCGCATCGACATGAACGACAAGGACGGCGAGGCCTTCGGGGCGGCCTTCATGGAAGCCCTCTTCACCGGTCGGCCGCTGGTGATGTTCGACAGCGCGAACCCTGAGGCTGGTGAGGTCGGCATGGGGCTGGACCTGGACGTGGTCGAGGGCGGTGCCTCCGATGCATGAGCCGATGAGTCCGCAGCGGGAGGCGATCGTCCGCCGCGAGATGGCCGATACCACCTACGGCAACACCTGGCACATCCGCGAGAACACGGTCGAAGGAACCGACGTCTGGGAGGTCACCCACGAGGGGGCTGTTCTGGCGACGCTGCCCGCCTGGGCTGGGCACCTGGCCATGGAGATCGCCGACGCCCCGGACAACATCCGCCAGCTGTTCGCCTCAGTCGACCAACTCCGCGCCGAGCTGGCCGAGGCCACGATCAAGTTGGCGATCGCCGAGCGGCGGAACAAGGAACTGGCCAACACGCTGGTTGAGCGCGACGTCCAGATCGCCGGACTCCTCGCTGACGAGGTCGACCTCAGCGACGAGCAGGCAGGAGTCCCCGCGTGAGCCGCCTCCTCGTCGAGGTCGACGGACAGACCGTGCCTCTGACCGACTGCTTCTGGGTTCGCGCCGACAAGAACGGCTGTGCATACGGCTCGATGGTCGGCCACGCGGCGGCCACCCCGGAGCAGGCCCACCTCGAGTTCACTCCCCGAACCCGAGAGCGCGATCGCGAGGTCCGCCAGGGCTACACGATCCGGCTCCTCACCCGCGAGCAGTGGCGACAGCAAGCGCAGCCCTGCTTCCTCGGCCAGTGCAAGCACCGGAAGGCGGCAACAGCATGAGCCTCCTCGACATAGCGCGCCCCCACGGCCGTCACCGCGCGGTCGACGAGGTCCAGCGGCTCCGCTCCCAGTTGGTGCCGCTGCTGATCCTGATCTGCGACCTGTCCCGCCGGCTCGCGGTAGCGACCGCCGGGTGGGATGCGGCGAACGCGAAGGCCAACCGCCTCTCCAGCATCGAGGAGACCGCGGCCGAGGCCACGCGCCAGCTGCAAGCCCAGACCGCCGAACTCCGGGAGCTGCGGGCCTTCAAGGCCAACGCCACCGCAGTCAGCTCCCTCACCGCGCATCCGGCGGTCACGGAGACGCAGCCGATCCCGGTCCTGCCGCTGCACCTGTCGCCGCTCGCTGGCGTCAGCCCGAGCCACGTGCCGGGCTTCTGATCCCGTCCGCCGCCGGATGACCACAGGCCGACGGCGGACGCACCAACCACACGCAGGACGCCCCCGCCGCGGCGAATGCGGCAGGGGCGCACCCCAAGCATCCCAGGAGACAAGCATGTCAGTACGTCTCAGCGCCTACGACCTGCACAAGGCACTCACTCAGATCGCCCCGCATGTCAGCGACGACTTCGCCCTCCCCGTCCTCAACGCTGCACGCCTCGAGGTCGACGGCGGCAACCTCTTCGCCATTGCCACCGACCGCTTCACGATGGCCGTCGCCCGCATCGGCATCGTCGAGACCGCGACGTGGCAGGCCCACATCCCGTCCGAGCAACTGCCGACCGTCATCGCCTGGCTCGACGCTGCGGGCACCGTCACCATCACGCTCGAGGCCGCTGCGGACGGGGACCTCACTCGCCTCACATTCGACGACGGCGCAGGCGGGCTGCGGATCGACACCGACACCAGCGGCGCCAGCCATTTCCCGGACTGGCGGAAGTACGTGAGCGAGCACCTGTCGGAGCCGTCCGAGCCGATCTTGGGCAGTGGGCTCGACGCGGGCTTCCTTGCCCGATGGCGGCACGCCGGGGAGAGGTTCCGCGCCTCGCAGGCTGGCTCCCACAAGCCGCTCATCCTGATGGACGACGACGCCACGTTCATCGGCATGCAGATGCCCGTCCGATGGGAATCCGCGGGCCGAGACGAGCTAGTCGGTCAGTGGGTCCGCATCCTGGCGCCCGTCGCGGCAACCGCCTGACCATCCCCGACCGGCCGTCGAGCAGCGACCCCAACGCAGCTCCGGCCACCGGCCCTCGCTCCGCCTTCCCCGACGGGGCGAGGGCCGACCCATCCCGAAAGCAGGACCACATGCCCGTCCGACTCGGCCGCTGGGAGATCGACATCTTCCGCAGCGTCCTCCACATCCACCGCGGCCCCGACCCGCACTGCCCCGACTGCGACGGCTCCGGCGAGACCTTCCACCTCGGCATCGGCCAGGCCGACGACGAAGCCTGGGAGATCAGCGACTTCTGCAACTGCTGGAACCCCGTCGGCGCCCGCATCCGCCTCTGGCCCCGTCGCACAGAGAGGGTCCCCTTCTGATGGCCGCCATCGAGACCCCGACCGGGATCCTGCTCGGCACCTTCACCCCCGGCACCCCGGAGTGGGACGAGGCCCGCGCCGGCCTCTGCATCACCGCCACTCAGATCGCCGCGGTCATGGGCTGCTCGCCCTGGTCGAACCGCTTCCAGCTGTGGCACGCGAAGTCCGGCCTCCGAGTCCCGCCGTTCGTCGTCACTCCGCAGATCGAATGGGGCAACCGGCTGGAACCCGCGGTCGGCGCCAAGTTCGCCGACGAGCACCCCGAGATGGCGCTCGCCCCCACCGGAACCTGGCGCCACCAGGACCGGCCGTGGCAGCGGGCGACTCCCGACCTGCTCGGCAGCGAGCTCGTCGAGATCAAGACCAGCCCCGTCGCCAACGAATGGGACGAAGGGGTCCCGCTCCACTACTACTGCCAGGCCCAGTGGCAGCTCGACACCCTCGGGCTCGACGTCTGCCACGTCGCGGTTTTGATCGCCGGCCACGACTACCGCGAGTACGTCGTCGAGTACGACGCCGACGACGCCGCCACGATGCGGACCGCGGCTGAGGACTTCCTCGCCACGGTCCTCAACGGGCAGCGGCCGGCCATCGACGACAGCGAGATCACGTACAACACGATCCGCGTTCAGCCCGACCGCTACGACGTGATCGACGTCCAGATCCCGCCGGACCTCGCAGAGCTGTACGCGACCCGACGCGAGTACGCCAAGGCCGCAGACGCCGAGTACACGGAGGCCAAGTCGCTCCTGCTCGACGCCCTCGGCAACGGCCGCAACGCCGTCATCGGTGACCAGCGGATCGCCTACCGAACCGCCCGCGAAAACGGCTCGACCATCGCCCTCCAGCCCGCCCGATAGGAGTCACCATGTCCCGCCTGCAGGGCAACAGCGGCCAGCCGGCCAGCAACGAGTACGACGACGGTCCGTTCGTCTTCCAGCCCGCCACGAAGGACGGCCAGAAGGCCCGTCTGTCCATCCAGGGCCCTTCCGGGTCCGGAAAGACGTGGACTGGCCTCCAGATCGCCGCAGGCCTTGCCGAGGGCCAGCGCTTCGCGGTCATCGACACCGAGCGCGGCGCCGCCGCCCTGTACGTCAACGACATCGACGCCCAGTTCGACACCCTCCCCATGCACCGCTACGACCCCCGAGACCTGATCAAGGCACTCGCCGCAGCAGGCGCTGCCAAGTATCCGGTCGCGATGGTCGACTCGCTCAGCCACTACTGGAAGGGCACCGACGGCACCCTCGACCAGGTCGAGAAGTTCGCCAAGGCCAAGTTCGGCGGGAACACCTTCGCCGGCTGGGGGCCCGGCGGCGACCTGCAGAACGAAATGATCGAAGCCCTCATGGCCTACCCCGGCCACGTCGTCGCCACGATGCGCTCCTCCCGCAAGTGGGTCCTTGTCGAGAACGAGCGCGGCCAGAAGGCCCCTGTGGACATGGGAATGAAGGCCCAGCAGCGCAAGGACATCGAGTTCGAGTTCGGCGTCGCCGCCGAGATGAACGTCGACAACCAGCTCCGCTTCATCAAGAGCCGCTGCCCCGCGTTCCGGGGACTGGAGCTCGACCGCCCCGACGGGGCCGTCGACATCGCCAAGCCCTACCTGGAGTGGCTGCGGTCCGGTGCCAAGGAGATCGACACCGGCGCGTGGATCGACGCGGCCAGCGCCGAGGACGCCACCCCGGCCAGCCTCTTGGCCCTGTACCGCGAAGTCGAAGCGGCCAGCGCGCTCGCCACCCCGCTCATGCACCCCGAGTCCGGACAGCCGACCAGCCTCGGCGACTACATCCGGATGCGCGGCGCCGCCCTCAAGGCCGCCGCCCAGCAGTAGCAGTTCGGGCGGCTCTCGCCCGAAACGAGAGCCGCCCACCCCAGTGAACCGCACGCGAGAGGACTCACGCCATGCCCCGTCAACTCACCCTCGCCGAACGCCTCGCCACCGCCGAGAAGGACATCCAACTGGCCACGATCCGCCAGCAGTCCAGCTGGGACGCGTTCATCGTCCAGCAGGCCGTCCTCCACTTCGGCGAGATCGCCACCACCTTCTCCTGCAACGACATCCGCCACCTCCTCCCCGAGATGGGCCGCGGCTTCGTCGGCGCCGCCATCAACGGCCTGAGCCACGGCGGAATCATCGAGAAGACGGGCGACCGAGTCCCCTCCGACCTGCCCAGCACCAAGGCCCACGAGATCCGCGTCTGGCGACTCACCGGCCGCGGCCACGAGATAGCCGCGAAGCGCCGTGACCGCCGACGGGAGGCTGCGTGATGGAAACCCTCATCGACCTCGCCATCGTCGTCTTCGTCTTCACCGCCGCCTGGGTCATCCGCCGGCTCACCCGCGACGACGACACCCAGCAGCCGGCCACGAGGGTCTCGCCCCGCCAGCAATTCCTCGCTGACCTCGCCGCCTACCGGGCCCTCCGCGACAACGGCATCGAGCAACAGCCAGGTGACCCGTACAGCGACACCCGCATCGAAGCCGAGCTCCTCTTCATCCCCACCCAGCGCCAGCCCAGGAAGGAACAGCCGTGAAGCAGTCAACTCCCCAACACGGACAGCGAGCCTGCTACCTGCGTGGCTGCCGCCTCTCCGAATGCGAGGCCGACAACTACCGCTACATGGCCCGGCTCCGCCTCGACCACTACGAGGGCAACCGGCGTCGTACTGACGCGGCCCCGGCCTCCCGGCACGTCAAGAAGCTGGTGGCCTCGACCTGGAGCCAGGGGCAGATCGCCCGCGCCACAGGAGTCGCACGGCGAACGATCGGCGCGCTGGTCACTGGCGCCCACAAGACGATCAGCCGGGACACCGAACGACGGATCCTGTCCATCCCGGTACAGCCCCCGATCGAAGCTCCGCGAGACGTCGATGCGGCTGGCACTGCCCGACGAATCCGCGCCCTGATCTTCATGGGGCACAACGGCACTGCCATTGCCGCTCGGGTCGGCCTGCACCGCGATGCACTCAACCGGATCGCCCGAGGGGAACTGCCCTCCGTCCGTGCCTCGACCGCCGAGCAGGTCGCAGTCGTGTACCGGCAGCTCAGCCGAGTGCCGGGAACCTCGATCAGGGCCCGGAACCTTGCAACGGCGAACGGCTGGTCTGGGCCCCTGGCCTGGGACGAAACGACGATCGACGACCCGGCCGCTCTGCCCGAGGTCGACGAGCCGTACACGCCGCCGGCCAAGAACGGCCGCGACTCCATGCGTATGGCCGAGCTCGAACACCTTCTTGCGCTTGGGGAATCGGAGTCGGCCATCGCCAAGCAGATGGGCGCCAGCGAGGCCTACATCCACGACCTGGCCGTCGTGCTCCGCAACCAGAAGAAGACCGCCACCTACGACGACATGCGAAAGGCCGCCTGATGTCCACCGGAGCAAACAAGAAGGCCCGCACCGCTACGCACCGGCCGGCTACCAGGCGCCGCAACTTCCGGCACGACGACCTCACCGCCGTCGACCTGTTCTCCGGCTTCGGCGGCCTCACCAAGGGTATCCAGATGGCCGGGTTCACCACGATCATGGCCGCCAACCACAACAGCTACAAGGTCGAAGTCCACGAGGCGAACCACCCCGACGCCGAGCACTGGATCGCGGACCTGGTCGACCCTGAGGCCGCGGACTACCACTCGGCCCGTGACCTCCCCGCCGCCGATCTCCTGGTGGCTGGCGTGAGCTGCGTGAACCACTCCCAGGCCAACACCATCAAGGCCTACGAGCAGGGCGCGACGCTGTTCGACTACGACGACCCCGACTACGAGGCGCGGGTCACCAAGTCCGAGCGGGACCGAGCGACCGCGAACTGCGTCCTGCACTACGCCGCCCAGCACCACCCCCGGCTGATCCTCGTCGAGTGCACCACCGAACTCACATCCTGGGGACCCGCAGTCCAGGGCCGCGCCAAGGTCGGAGACGGCACCACCTACCGCTGGTGGCTCAAGCAGTTCGAGCTCCTCAACTACCGGCACAAGGTGCTGTACCTGAACTCGCAGTTCTTCGGCGTGCCGCAGTCCCGCGACCGGCTGTACATCGCCTTCTGGGACAAGGCTCTGCCCGCCCCCGACCTCGAACACCGGCCGGTGTCGCGCTGCCACCACTGCGACAAGGACGTCGAAGCGGTGTGGACCTGGCGCACAGGGGTCCCGCCGACCGGGTCGGTCCGCTACGGCAAGCAGTACGAATACCGGTGCCCCAGCTGCCGCCGACCGGTCGTCCCGCCGATGACGCCCTCGCTGGCCGCACTCGACCTGACCACCCTCGGCACCCGCATCGGTGACCGGGCGAAGTCGCTGGCGCCCGCGACGATGGCCCGCGCGGAGCGCTGCCGTCAGCGGTTCGCCGAGTTCCCCGCGGTCCTCATGCCGGCGAAGTCCGTGCACGGTTCGGAGAGACACCCGTGGCAGCCGATGGCCACGCAGACCAGCCAGCAGGAGACATCGATCCTGTCGACCGGCCTGTTCGCCCCGCCGATCGCGCTTGCGGTCGACAACTACCAAGGCAGCCCGCGCGGCGCGAACAGCCCACTGCCCACCCAGGTCGGGTCGGAGACGCTCGCCGTTGTGTCGTCCGGAGTCGTTCCGTTCCGGAAGAACACCCTCGCCGCGATGCACAGCCAGGCCATGCCGACAGTCACCTCGGATCAGATTCCGGGCCTGCTCACGGCCGCCGGCTGGTTCAAGCAGAACGGGCCCACGGGGAACGAGACGGCCCCGCACCCGCTCACCGACCCGCTCGGAACCCTCACGGCCCGGGACACGACAGCACTGCTCATGGCTAACTGGCGGGCCGCGCTCTCCGAGATGCCGCTTGAGGACTGCTACTTCCGAATGATGGCCGCGCACGAGGTAGGCCGCGGTTGTGGCTTCGACGTCGATTTCGCCGGCTACAGCGGCACCTTCACCGTCTGGGGCACCGCTCGGAACCAGGTCGACGGTTTCGGCAACGCCGTATCCCCGCAGGTCGGCGAGTGGATCGGAACGCGGCTCCGAGCCGTCATCCACACCCGCCAGGACAACGGCCCAGAACTCGCCACCGCCGCGGCCTAGCCAACCACCACCCGCACCAGCCAGAGAGAAGACGACGCCGTGAGCAAAGAGGCCATGGACTGGGCGCTTGAGTACGCCCCGCCAATGCCGTCTCAGCTGGTCGCCACGCTGAGCGGTCTCGCTCGGCACGCTGACAGCAAGGGCCGCGGCGCCTACCCCTCCGTTGGCCGGCTCGCCGCGTACACCTGCAAGTCCGAACGGTCCGTGGAGCGGGATCTCGGCGAGCTCCGCAAGCTCGGATTGATCTGGCTCGGCGACCAGGCGAAGGCCGCGCACCTGCCCGAGGGAAAGCGTCCGAGGGTGTACGACCTGGCCCTCGAAACGGTCGTCCCGGGCGGTCGAGCAGGACGCGATGAGGCGACGCGGGCGTCACGGGTGACGCTGACGTCATCCCGCCGCAGGGGCGGGAAGAAGAAGCCCAGCTCAGACGCCTTCCCGGACCCGGGAACGGGTGACGTCCACGTCACCCCTGACGTGGACGTCACCCCTGACGTCCACGTCGCTGATGGGGTGACGTCCACGTCGCTGGAGGGGCGACGCCCACGTCACCCAAACCAAAAGAAGAACCTAAGTACTGAAGGGGGGAGCGCGCGCGTGCCGTCGGCAGCCTCTGCGGCACCGCACGACGACAGCGCTCTGGCCCCCATCGACGAGTTCGGTTTCAAGATCAGCGACGAGATGCGGCGCTGGGCCAAGCGCGACGGCTACAGCGACCTCGTCGACATCGACTACTCCACCGCGCAGTTCCTCGACCACTACCGCTCCACCGGCGCGCAACGGCACTCCTGGCCGGCCGCCTGGCAGAAGTGGATCCGCGAGGACGCCAACCGCGAAGCCAAGCGCCGACAGCGCCCCAACCTCCGCGCCGTATCGGGCGAGTCCTATGCAGACAAGGGGATCTACTAGTGACCATCGAGCTCGCACCGCCCACCGACACCTTCGAACGTGTCCCGCCGCAGGACGAGTACGCCGAACTGTTCGTCCTCGCTGCGTGCCTGCAAGGAGCCCAGGCCCTCACGACCGCTCTGGAGATCCTCACCCCGGCCGCCTTCTACCGCCCGATCAACGCCACCGTCTTCCGGGCCATGGCCGACATGCGGGCCGACGGCAAGAGGGCCATCGACCCGATCACCGTGAACAAGCACCTCGCCGACGCCGGCGACCTCGGATCCGTCGGCGGACCCGGCTACGTCTTCTGGATCATGCAGCAGTGCCCCTACGCCACGAACCCCGGCGACTACGCCGAGGTCGTCCACGACCGGGCCCTGCGCCGCGACCTCATCAAGCACGGTGCCAACCTCGTCGAGAGGGGCTATCAGACCGAGACCGCCACCGCCGACCTCGTCGAGAAGGCCGTCACCGCCGCCCGGGAACTCCGCGACCAGGGCATGGCGGCCGAGGAGCTGCCCACCGAGGACATCCTCGACTTCGTCGAGCACGAGGACACGTTCAACTGGATCGTCCCCGGACTCCTCGAGCGCATGGACCGGCTGATCCTCACCGCGTCCGAAGGCGGCGGCAAGTCCACCCTCCTCCGCCAGATGTCAGTCACCCTCGCCGCCGGTATCCACCCGTTTCGCACCTGGGAGACCATCGAGCCGGTCAAGGTGCTCACCCTTGACTGCGAGAACTCGGCTGCCTCCTCGCGCCGCAAGTTCCGCCCCCTCCTCGCAGCCGCCGCGAAGATCGAGCAAAGCGTCCGGCGAGGCATGTTCCACATCGAGTGCCGCCCGGAAGGCCTCGACCTCACCCAACCCCGCGACCGCGCCTGGATGATGCGCCGCGTCGAAAAGATCAAGCCCGAAGTCCTGATCATCGGCCCCGTCTACCGGCTGCACGCCGGCGACCCGAACAGCGAAGAGCTCGCCCGCAAGGTGTCCGTCGTCATCGACGAGGCCCGCGCCACCGCCGGATGCGCCGTCCTCCTCGAAGCCCACGCCCCCCACCACAACGGCATGGGACAACACCGCAACCTCCGCCCCCTCGGCAGTTCCCTCTGGATGCGCTGGCCCGAGTTCGGCTTCGGCCTCCGCCCCGTCGAAGACGAAAAGTCCGCCGCCAACACCGAAGGCTGCCGCGGCCGACGTGTCGTCCCCTGGCGCGGCATGCGCGACGAGCGCGACTGGCCCGCCTTCATCCGCCAAGGCGAGAACTGGCCCTGGGAGACCTACACCCCGATGGACGCCGACCAGTTCACCGGCTACTCCCCGACAGGAGCGATCTGGTGACCGACACCTGCCCGAACTGCCTCGAGCGCGGCATAGCCCCGATCGCATCCCGCCACCGCGGCCAGCACCTCGCCCACGGCTACCGCTGCCCCTGCTGCCGCCATCAGTGGGCCGTCGGCCGCCTCGCCACCGTCTACCCCACCCAAACCCACACCCAGATCCGAAAGGCCGCCTGATGGACGTCAATCCGCTACCCCGCCTCGGCTACTGCCCCGCCTGCTCCGATGAGGTCCGCGTCCGCGCCGACGGCACCCTGTTCAAGCACTCCAGCCCCGGCTGGCCCTGCTGCCCCGGCAGCCGTCGCCCCGTCGGCCTGCTGGAGCCCACCTTCGTCCGCTGGCTGCACGCCAACGCCGCCCGCAAGGACGCCTACACCAACCGGGTCACCCACCTCGCCCAGCACAAGTTCCGCGGCTGCACCCGCAGCCCCAACCGGACGCCGGCCGACATGACGTGGACGACCGCCGAGGAGCTGCACGATGAGCTGCACCGGCAGCAAGTCCGACTCACCGGCTCTGAGAACCGGTCCGGGTACGGCGGCACGGAGCGCTGCGACTGGGTCTGCCGCGACGTCACCACCGCCAGCCGCATCTACGCCGAGCTGGCCGCCGCATGACCGCACCCGGCACCCCCTGCCACGACGACGGCCAGCCCACCGACGTCCACGCCGCTCGCTACACCGAAGCCCTTGGAGCCGCAGCATGACCGAGACCCCGCTCGCAGTCCTCGAGCTCGAGAAGGAGGGCTGCCAGACCTGGCAGCTCACGCCCCGCAACATCAGCCGCGTCGACAACGACATCGACAAGCTCGGCGTTTTCGCCAAGGGCTACTGGGCCGCCGGAGACGACGGCCGCCTCGAATGCGTCGGCCTCCGCATCGGCGACCGGCCCGGCCATGTGATCGCGTTCTACGGCGACTGGATCATCCGGCACCCCGACGGCGGGTTCACCGTCCACGCCGCGGCCGAGGAGGCCAGCGCATGAGCGGGCAGCCCGCCGCGGTCGAGTTTCTGTACGAGCTGTGGGATGCCAACTGGGACGACGGCCCCCTCGGCAACTACCGGATCCTCCGCCACCGGATCACGAAGAAGACCGCCCGCCGGATCTACTTCGTGCGGTGCGGCGACCGGCCCGCGTTCGTCGACCGGCAGCGCATGGAAGCCGCCGGGGAGATTTTCTACCGGCCGATCGCGCGGACCTTGTACCTGGCCGAGCCGACGCTTCCCCGCCAGCCGAAGCCGGCGTCACTGCCGGAGCTCAAGGCCGCCATGGCCGACGCCCACCCCGACCGAGGCGGCACCAACTCCGCGTTCATCGCCGCCCGCCAGAGGTACGAGCGCGCCCGAACCCTTCCGTGACCGCCGCCGCCCAGCACTACGCCGACCTCGCCGCCGCCGTCTACCGCACCCACCGAACCCGAAAGGCCACGACATGACCGCCCAGCCCGCCCGCCGCCAGCTCACCGAGCTCGAGCATGACGCCGCCTGGCACGCCATCGAAGGCGCGGCCGGCGAGGAAGGCGCCGATCCCGGCACCGTTCTGACCGCCGTCCTGACCGCGCTCGGCATCGACCCGCCAGAGCTCGACGAGATGGCTGCCAGCCTCCGCCGCGACGGCTTCGGCGACGACGAGATCACCGAGATCCTGCGGCACGACGACGCCCTGTGCGGGCACTGCGGCGTTCCCAAGGTCAGCCACCACCACCCGTGGACCAGCACCGCCGACACCATCGCCAGCGCTCCGCAGCACGCCGCAGTCCCCACCCCATGACACGTCCGGCCGGCTGCGGGATAGGCAGCCGGCCGGACACCCCGATCCTCTCACCGCACCGAAGGAGAACCTGATGGGCATTGACTTCAGCCACGGCGGCGCGCAGTGGGCCTACTCCGGCTTCGCCCTCTTCCGAAAGACCATCGCCAACCACGAAGGCATCGACCTCGGCAAGATGCAGGGCTTCGGCGGCAACCGCCACTGGGACTCCGTGGCCACCCCGCTCCGCCCCCTGCTCGACCACTCCGACTGCGACGGCGAACTGACCCCGGCCGAGTGCCGGGAGGTTGCACCCGCCCTCCGCCGGATCGTTGAGGCGATCTGGGAGAGCGGCGACTACGACCACGGCAGTGGCCTGGCCCTCGCTGACGGCATGGAGCAGGCCGCCGCGAACGATGAGCCGCTGGAGTTCCAGTGACCGCGCCTGCCCGGCAGTTGGCCCGCCGTGAACTCCAGGCCCTCCACCTCGTCGCGGCGGGCACCACCCACGCCGAGGCCGCCCGACAGCTCGTTATGACCCCGAAGGGATTCACGGCGACGGTGAACCGGGCGATGCGCAAGCTCGGCGCCCGCAACGCTCCGCACGCGGTCCTTCTGGCGTGCCGGGCCGGGATCCTCGACGGCCGTCTCCTCGAGCACGGTGACCACAACGGCTACGAGACGCACATCCGGCGCCGGATCCCGCTGTGCGACGACTGCCGCGACGGCGAGAAGGCGTACCGCGACGGACTCAAGGCTGCACGGCAGGCCCAAGAAGCGGCCTGAGGGCCCTTCTCCCGCGATTGCAGCGAAATCCCGACCCGTTTCACACCAGAGCCCCTGAGAGGCGCTCAGAGGCCCGATGTAGCCCCGCCGCCCCGACCCGACACCCGGAGGAACCCATGACCGTCGTGCCACTCAACACCGAGACCGAGGTACGGGCCTTCGTGGCCCTCTGCCTGAAGACCCGCACCGTCAGCAAGCTCGCCAAAGTCATGCCCGACTGGCTGCGCGGCCCCGTCGAATCCCACGCCCCCGACCTCGTCGAACTGCGGGAGACCGCCGAACACGCCGAAGCCCAGGCGACCAAGGCGCGGCGTGACTACACGAAAGCCCTCGGCGCATGGATCAGCAGCGAGGCCGGCCAGTGACCGCCCGCCCCCTCGCCATCGGCACCCGAGTAACCCACGTCAACCAGCAGTGGGCCACCAGCACCGCCACCCCCGACGGGACCGCCGAGATCCTCGAGACCCGCGGCCCATGCAACGACGGCACCTGGGAGTACCGGGTCCGCGCCTGCCGCGACTTCAGCCGGCGGCCCGGATCCGACAACCCGATCGACCGTGAGACGTGGTGGAACTCCCGCGCCACCCGACCCGCGAGCACCCAGCCGTGACCGGCCTCGCGTTGGAGGTCGACGGCTGGCCACCCGAACCCTGCGACATCGCCATCCCGGCACCACCCGTGCGCACCGGCCACGGCAACCCGTGCGCCAACGTGCCCACCGGCGAAGACCGCGACGTCGACACCGTGATCATCAAAGGAGAGCTGCTCTGATGCCCACCCCGCCCACCCTCCGCGACCGGGCCCTCGACGCCGTCAAGCAGGCCATCAACACGCTCGGGATGTGGCTGCCACCCGCCGGCCGGGAAGCCGTTGTCGATGCGGTGCTGGCCACCACCGCCGCCGAAGCCTGCTGCGTCTGCGGCGGGGGGCCCGTCACCTACCGGAACTACCGCGAGCAGCCGTTCTGCCAGCCCTGCGCCGACGGGCAGCCCCGCGTCTGCACCCACTGCGGCGGCGACGGATACGACCCAGAAGACCCCGGCGACTACGACCCGGCCGTCCACCAGCACAACCCCAGCACGCGGCAGCCGTGCCCCGAGTGCATCCAGAAGGGGATCCCGCCGCGGCTGGACATAACGCCACACGCCAACCGCGACACCTGCCTCGACAACCCGCAGCTCACCGCCGCGATCGGCTACCCGGTCCGCTGCCCCCACTGCGAGACCACCGTGCCGCCCACCCACTGGACCAAGCACCTCCAACGGCACCACCCCGACGTTGGCGCCTTCCCCGCCGCCGGCTACTGCCCGCACTGCGGACGCGGCGACGCAGGACCCACCGCCGACGAGTACGAAGCCCTGCGGAAGCGGGCCCGCCAAGACGCCGCAGCCAGCCGCGAATCCGAACGGCAGCTCCAGCAGCAGATCGATCGGCAGGCCAAGGAGATCGACCGGCTCCGGGACGCCCTCGCTGGCCTCCACGAGGGCGAGGAATCCCACCCCGAGGCCGCGAACAGCGGCAGCCCCGCCCAGTGGATCTGGAGCTGGAATCGCGCCGCCCCTGAGCAGCGCCTCGACATGGCTGGCCGCATCCTCGCTGCTTTCGAGACCGCCGATGGCTGCTTCCTGCTCAACCACAAGACGGAGACGCCCCGCCGGAAGTCAGCTGAAGCCACCATCGAGCGCGTTCGAGAGGTCGCCGCCTGGCTACGACTGAACTACCCCGGACTGGACGCCGGGCAACGAGTCCTCGCCGCGCTCGAACCGCCGAAGGAGGTCCCCGATGCCTGACCGCATGGAGGAACCCGGCATCTGCCCCGACTGCGACGGTCTCGTCGTCACCACCTGGAACGACCTCACCCCCTTCATCCGCAGCATCAGCTACGACGGCGGCCCGGCAGTCCACGCCGAAGTCTGGATCGCAGTGGCACCCGAGCCGTGCGACAAGCCGCAACCGCCCACCGCCTGACCCAACCCGTACCGCCCGCACAGGAGTTGCCGTGAACGAGTCCACGAACTGCATCTGCTGCACCCGAGAGCTGTGGGAAGACGAGCTGGGGAGGTTCGCTTGCCGCCCCTGCGAGCGCCGCATCGGCGACCAGCTCGCCGCGATAGCCGGCCCCTACGGCCTGTACGCCCGCCTCTGCCTCCGCATGGAACCCGGCGCCCACACCGGAGGCGAGATCGTGTCCGGCAGCAGCAGCCCATCCATCCCTGCCAACCTGCAGATCCTCGACCTCACCGCGGCCGGCGGGATTGTGGGGACGTTGGAATCCTGGGTGGAGGAGTGGTCCAGCCAAGGACTCGCCACCCGAGGCACTGGCGGACGGCTTCAGCACCGCATCGACCAGGCCGTGGCCACCCTCCGGCTCAACCTGCCGCGGGCCGTCGAGCGGCATCCGGCGCTTGATGAATTCGCTCGGGAAATCGATGGGATTCAGCGGACCGCCAAGGCGCTCGTCGACGGCGGGCGGGAGCCGGTCAAAGCCTCTGCGGTCTGCCTGGGCTGCGGGGGAGGGTTCAAGTTTGGGCTGTTCGACATCGGCGGGACCGACTGCAACCGGTGCGGGCACCACCACACGCGGGCGCAACTGCTACAGCCCGAGCAGGCGAACGCGTCCGCGGCATGAACGAAGCCCCCGGCCTCATCCGAGGTCGGGGGCAGTCGTGTGTCCGGGGTCAGGCCTGAGGCTCCTCGTAGGGCGGGATCGGAATTGTGTAACTCAGCGCGTACCGGTCCGCCGCGATCACGATGTCGCACGTCTCCACCGCCCGGTCCTCGACGTAGTACGTCCGAACGATCTCGATGACCGGCACGCCGGGCGCCATCCTCAACGCCTCACCCTCGTAGGGTCGCGGCGCCCGCGCAGTCACATCCTCCGTGACGTGCGTGATGTGCAGCCCGATCGAATCCATCCGCGGCACCACTCCAGTGATCGGCCCGCTCTCCGGGTGCTCGATCGGCGTGCCACCCGTTAGCGCGAGCGGCTCGTAGGACGTGGACAGCATCATCGGCGTCTCGTCCGCAAGGTACGTGTAGGTCGTGCGGACGACCTGGTCTTCGGGTTCGATACCGAGGCGTTCGGCAATGGCTTGGGTTGCCGTCGTGGTCCGTGTCGTGTGGTCCCACTCGGAGCGTCGGCCTTCGGCCTCTGTGGCGCGCTTCATGGGCGAGGCGACCGGCCGCTTGCCGTAGAGGTCACCCGAGATGCGGCGTTCCGGGGGGCGTTGGTCGCGGACGAAGGTGCCCCTACCTTGCTCCTTCTTGACGAGACCTTCGTTTGAGAGCAGCTCGACGGCGCCGCGGACGACGATCCGGGAGACGCCGTACTCGGCCATGAGGTCGACCTCGGTGGGCAGTCGGTCTCCAGCCCGAAGGGCGCCGTCGAGGATGCGCTGTCTGATGTCGTCGGCGATCTGCTGGTAAGCCGGCTTGCCCTGATACGCCACTTTGCCCCTTCCTTGGCCATTGGTCACAACAAGTGAACCACGGGGCTGACCGGCACATCTACGGCGGATCGCGTGATGACACGCTCACAGCCTTGCACTGGAACGACATTCGTCATAACCTTTAGCCATCGGCAACTTCGACAGAAGCCGCAAGTTCTGCAATGCCCCAGAGCGCGCAAAGGCCCCAGCAGGTTGATCCCGGTGCTACCAACACCAGGCCTGCCAGGGCCAGCGCATCAGAGATTGGGTCTCAGAGATGCAGCACAAGCCTAACGTGCCTGCCCCGCAGAGAGGGCAGGCCACCGATCCCCTGAAGGTCAAGGCCATCGCCGACGTCCTCGACGTCGACAGGGCGACTGTGTACCGCGAGATCAAGTCCGGCCGCCTGACTGCCTACCGCGTCGGCTCCGGACGAGGCACCCTCCGCGTCAACCCGACCGTCTTCGAGCAGTACCTCGCGGACCGCGGCATCCCGGCGATGACGTCGTGAGCGCCGCGATCACCGCATGCGACTGGTGCGGACAGGGCAGCCGCGACCCCATCGAACCGCAGGACGGCGAGTGACCAAGCTCCTCGCCAAGTGGCGGTGTCGTCACTGCGACACCTGGAACGGCCGCAAAGACCAGGGCCGCTGCCACTGCTGCGGCAAGCCCCGCTGAATCCCACCCCCAGCTCGACCACTGGAGGCACAGCCATGCCCGAAACCGACATCACCGAGCGCGTCCGCGTTCTGGAATGGGTGACCGTCTACGCCCACCTCAAGGCCCACATGGAGCAGCGCGGCCCGCTCACGGCAGACCAGCGGCACTCGTTCGCCAACGCCGTGGCTGCTCAGAAGAAGCACGGGATCACCGACGCGGAGATCAGCGCCTACCGCGTCAAGCACAAGGACTACCTGGACCGGCTCGCCGCCCGCCAGGCCTGAACCCCCACCCCGCTTGACCACCGGAAGGACCACCGTCATGTCACACCTCACCCTGATCCAGGCCGAGACCGAGGACGCCTGGTACGAGCACAAGACCCTGCAGCAGCTCACGGCCGAAGCCGCCCAGCTCGTCGCCGTGGTCCAGGTCCACGAATTCCTGCAGACCTCCGCCGACCTCGACCTGCCCTACGCCGCCTGATGGCGTCGTCCATTGGAAAGGAGGAGTGATGGGCCGCATCAAATCGATCAACGCGTTCGCCGTGCTGGAGCGTCTCCTCACCGCCGCCGCTCTCGTGTTGACGGCTGTGACCGTCGGCCCTCTGGCTAGCCAGAAGATCGGTCTGGAAGGGCACGCCGCGATGGCCGCCGGCTGGACCATCGCCCTCGTCTACGACCTTGTGTGGGTCGCCTCGATCCGCTACTCCGGGATGGCGATCCGACAGCGCTCGACAGTCGGCATGATCGTCATGTTCGGCATCTCGCTCGTAGCGCTCGGCGTCTCCGTGGTCGTCCTGCTCAAGCTCGGCCACGCCCAAGCGTTCGCCGGAGTACCCGTTGCCGCCGCCGTGTTCATGGGGGTACGCCTCTTCGTCGACAACGTCCTGGCCGACCAGGAAACGTCCACCCGCATTGCGGACCAGTCCGCTGCCGCCCGCAATGCCCAGGCGCTGGCCGCAGCCGATGCCCGGAACCTGGCCTCGGATGCCTGCATGGACGTGGTCGTCGAGACTGCCGAGCACCTCGCGGAGATGGAGCGGCAGATCGCCCGAGCCAAGGTGCTTACCGATGCTCAGAAGAAGATCAGCAAGGCGCGTTCCAAGGCCGAAGAGACCCTCGCCGAGGCCGACAAGAAGTACGGCGTGAAGGCCTCCGCGTTCACGTCCAGGGAGCTGCTGACCATCGGGCCACGCCCCGTGGCCACGGGAGCTGGCCACACCCCGCCTGAGCAGGGTGGCCACACGCTGGCCACGCAGGTCATCCCGGAAATTGAGGCCGCGGCCACGGAGCCCGTCACTCAGGATGAATCGGACACCGAGCCGGACCTGGAACAGGTCCCTGTCGAGGACCCCATGACCCTCGAAGAGCTCGCCCAGGCCGCAGGGGTCGATAAGCCCGAGCCCAACGAGTACCTCACCGACGAACGGCTCAAGGTCGTCATCCGGTGGCTCCGCTTCACGATGGAGCCGCCCCGCTCCTACCGGCAGGCGTATGCCGCCTTCAAGGAGGAGGGCTTCCAGGCCCGCGAGAAGCGTGTCCGCCTCGCCTGGGACGAGATCAAGGCCCATGAAGGCGAAGTCGTACCCGCCTGACCCGCGCCCCGGCACAGCCGGCAAGGCCCAGCGGCGCCAGCCCCTGGACCCTGCCGAGACTGCCGGAAGCAGTCGGAACCACAAACCCGCAGGCCAGCCGAGGAGTGACCCGGGGAGCGGAACGCTCGCAGACCCGGCAAGCAGACCCGGCAGGCCCTGCCCTCCAGTCGAAGGGATGAGGTCATGAGCTCGAACTACTGGACCAAAGAGATCAAGCGCGCAGACGCCGCGTCCCCCAAGGCCGGGGCGACCCGACGAATGGACCGCCTCCGCAGCACTCTTCAGCAGGTCGATCCGGTGATCGCCAACCGGGCCTGGCAGGAAGCGGCGGACGCTCTCCAGCGCATCACCGAACGCTACACACGGTAATCATTCACTCGTTCATTCACCTGGGTAGAGATGAACCGGCGGATCTGCTACGCGCGCACGTGCGCGCACAGCCCAGCCGTTCACCCCTCCCCGTCGCAGTACGTGAGGGGAAGTGATGGAAGTACTGATCGCCGCCTGCCTCTTGGCGTGGGCCGCAGGAGCGCAGAGCGAACAGGCGAAGCTGGGCCTGAGCCCGGCCGAGCGTGATCTGAGGCGGGAGCATGTCCGCCACGAGAGGGCTGTCCGGAAGATCGCCGACAAGCACGGCAGCACGCCGGCGGACAGCGGTGTCGAGCCGCTCACGATTCCCGAGTCCTTTCGGTCCGGGTATCGCGGCCACACTCCGCTGGAGCGGGTCGCCACCCCGGCTGGCAGGCATCTCGGGAACTGGACCGCCAAGGGCGTGTACTGGGCCCGCGACACCGGCCGCTCGGCCCTCAAGGAGTACCGCGAGCGCCGCAAGGCCGAGGGCGAGCCGGACCCGGCCCCGATCATCGAGCCGCCGTTCATGCCGCCCATGCCCACGGAACCGCCCACTGCGGGCGTCCCCAGCGGAGTGGTCATGGCCAAGCCCGAAGCCCCGGCCGCACCGGCGGCAGAGGGTCCGGCACCCGCCCCTCTCGTCGAGGCCCCCGCAACGGCGGCTACTCCGCCCGCCGCTGCGCCCGCACCCGCTGGCGCCGCCCTCGTGCCGGGGCCCCGGGAGCCGGAAGCGCCCACCGCACCCACAGAAGCCTCCGAGCCCATAGCCCCAGCCCAGCCCCACGAGAACGGAGTCGGCCGCATGGCAGCAGAGATCACCTACGAGTCGGTACTGGACGAGAGCGGCGAACTCTCCGCCATGTGCGAAGACGACCTCCTGGCCTACGACCGGATCAGGGACCGCTGCGAACGCGAGATCGGCCGAGCCGACGAGCTCGTCGCACAACTGCGCAGCCCCGGCATGCGGGACTGGATCAGCCGATGCGCCGAGCAGTACCGGGTGATCCTCGCCCAGCTCGACGACCTCAAGTCCAACACGATCGCCCAGAGCGAAGCCGTGACGAAGGCCAAGGCCTCCCTCGAGTCCGGCCAGGGCTTCTACGCCAGCATCGCCGCCGACATGGAAACGGTCGAGGACCGCGAGTTCTACACCTCCGACCGGGTCGACAGCGAAGACGTCAACGCCGAGTCCGAGATCTACGAAACCCAGGGAGCCTGACCATGAGCGCCACCTACGCCGGCGTCCTAGCCCGAGCCGCCGCCTACGGAGTCCGCGCAGCCCGAACCCGCGAAGCCGTCAGCCGGCTGCAGACCCGCTTCGGCGACCGGGCTGACTCCGCCCGCTACCTCTCCGAGGGCATGACCCTCCTCGTGGTCGATGCGCCGACCACGACCGCCTACATGGAGGTCGCGAGCCTCTCCGCCGCCATGGCCGACAACGTAGGCGGGATCGTCTCCGCCGCCGACGTCCTCTCCGTCGCGGCGCAGGGACTCGACGACGAGACCCGAGGCCAGCACAGCCGCATGGCCGACGGAAACCGCAGCCACGACGTGGAGATGGCTGAACCGGTCTTCATCCAGCGCCGCTGACCTGACATCACGAGGGCGGGCCACGCCCATGGCCCGCCCTCCACCACCGCAGACCCGGAGAGACCCGATGGCAACCGCGACCGTACCCAAAGCCACCACCGAAGAAGCCCCCGCCAAGCCCACCCGGCTCCGCGCCGCCCTCGACACCCCCGGCCTGTACGCCGGAGCGGCCCTCGGGACCGCGTCTGCGCTACTGGCCGGCGACCCGCTCCTCTATTCCACCGTCGGCGCCGCTGGCGTCACCGCGGGCTGGGCCTACCTCGGCATGCACCCGGGACCTTGGCGCTGGCTGCCCGGTCAGGGCGAGCCGTGGGAGTGGATGTGCCGCTCGAGCCGTCGCGGCTACCGACGCACCCTGCGCCGCATGCGACGTCGCCTCGCCGCCCCTGCCAATGTTCCAGTCGTCTGGCCTGTGGACCGGCAGGTCATCGCCTGGCACACGCATCCGCAGCGTCCCGCCCTCGTCCGTGAAGTCACCGCCGACGCCCGTCGTGCCCGCTGTGACGCATTCCGCCAGGCCTGGACACGGGTCCTGCCTTCCTGGAAGTCCGGCTGGTGGCGCCGCTACAGCCCGATAGAGATGGCCCTGCGCGCTGGACCACTCACCGCCATTCCCATCACCGGCCACCTCGACATGCCCTGGTGGGCACACCTCCTCATCGGCTCCATTGCCGCGACCTGGGGAAAGTGGGTGTGGCGTAAGCCCACCCCGGCCCAGGCCCCCGCAGAGCAGCAGCTCGCCGGGGAAGACTGGTACCTCGCCCGCTGGGCAGAGTGGATCGCCTGCGACCAAGGACCGCTGCCCGGATCGAAGCTGGTCAGCGTCGAGCTGAACGCGGACCGACTTACCGCGGTCATCGTTTCCACCACGGCCAGGCCCGCCGCCGGACTGGACCAGGACTCCGTGTCGATCGCGTTCGACGTCCCCCCGCGAGCCGTCAACATCCACCGGCCCGACGACATGGCCGCCTCCCGAGCCAAGCTCTCCGTCCGGCTTCGAGCCGTGACGTCGGGGCTTGACGAGAACGACCTTCCCGCAGTGTGGCGGGAGTTCAGCCCCTACCCGCAGAGCGAGCTGTACGACGCGGAAACCACCCGGTTCGGCCGCAAGTTCAAGATCCTCCTCCCCAGGCGGGGCACCGACGTCGGGCAGGTGACCGCCCGCGCCGTCGCCCAAGCCCTCGACATGCAAGGCTCCGCTGCCGAGGCACGACTGCACCTGCGCGTCATCGACGCCCGACGTGTCGAGGTCAATGACATGGCAGTCAACCCGCTCGCCGGCGGCGTGAAGCTCGACCTGGACGCCCTGATCATGGACGACCAGGGATACATCACCATCGGCCGCGACCTCTACGACAACCCCGCCAGGTGGCGGCTGCTCAAGTTCGACGCCAAACGCCGAGGCCTGTCCGGCCGACCCTCCGCATCCGCCAATCACTCCTTCGGATCCGGAACCACCGGCGCTGGCAAGACCAGCCTTGAGGAAGACCTGCAGGTCGCCCAGCGCGCTAACGGGTTCGTCTCCTGGCTCGCCGACGGCAAGGGCGGCGCCGGATACGCCCCGTGGATGAACGACATCGACTGGATCCTCAAGAGCCCCTACGGAGCCATGGTCATGGCGCAAGCCGGCACCGCCGTCTCCGAGTTCCGCTACGCCGAGCAGATGAAGATGCAGTGGCTCGACGAGGAGGGCTACACCGAGAACGGCCGGTCCTTCTTCGTGCCCTTCGAACCCTTCGCCCCCATGTCGCTGACGTGGGACGAGTTCAACGAAATGATCCTCAAGGATCCGCAAGCCGACCACGTCAAGCCCCTGCTTAGCGGCGTCTCCAGCATCGGCCGCCTCTCCCGCGCGGCAGGCGTATCAGCCCGCATCTGGCTGCAGATCCCCAACCTCGACGCCATCGGATCGAACGCCTCCGCAAACGCCGTCCGCGACATGCTCCAGTCCGGGAACATCGCCCTCTTCCGCACCGCCCGCGCCGATGTCGACGCCATGTCCCTCGGCTCCCGCAAACCGCAGTTCAAGCTCGCCCCGCTCCCCGAGCGCTTCCCGGACGGATCCGAAACCGGCGGCCTGTTCTACATGGCCGACGGCACGGCCCAGTACACGCAGTCGCGCGTTGCCTTCCACAGCAACCCCGCCCGCCTCAGCCGGCAGTACCCGCTGACATCCGTGACCGACCGCGAGGCAGAGATCGCCGGCCCCGCCTACCTGCGTCGCGCCGAGTACCGCCACCTTGACGCCGACGGCGAAGACGCCTTCCTCCGCGAGCTCGCCAAAGAAGAACACGCCAAGAGGCCCAAGAACACCACCGTCATCGACACCCGCCCCGCACCCGCCGTCGAAGACGACGACCTCGACGACCTCGTCCCGCCCACCCGATCGCAACTCGTCTGGGATGCCGTCGACAGCGGTGCCCGGCGCAACAAGGCCATCGCCGACGTCACGGGCCTCAAGCCGACCAACGTTGCCAACGCCACCGCCCGCCTCGAACGCCTGGACAAGCTCCGCAAGATCGACCGCGACTGGCACACCGCCGAACTCCTCGACGCCTAACCCAAACGAATCGGAGCCCGCCATGACCATCACCCTCTCCGCCCTCTTCCTCCTCGCCGCCATCGGCCTCGGCGTCTGGTTCAAGAAGGACTCCTCGTTCCGCAAGCGCGAGTTCTTCGCCGTCTCCGTGTTCTGGATCCTCCTCGTCGGCACTCCGTGGGGAGCCGAAGGCGTCGCCAAGGTCCAGGAGATCATCGGCACCGGCGTGCAGACCGCCAGCCAGACCGTCAACTCCGTCTCCAGCAAGTAGGGCCGGCCATGACCACCGACGCCGAGCGCCTCATCGCCGCCGTAAACGAGGCCATGGAGCCCCCGACTACCTACCGCGACCCCAGCCCGAACCCCACCATCGGAACCACGCCGCCCGTACCACAGCCCGGTCGGCCGCCGATGAGCCAGAAGGCGACCGACGCCAGCATGCTCATGCTCGCCGCCGGCGCCGCCTCCCTCCCGATCGGCGGGGCCACGTCGCTGGTGCTTTACACGCTCGGCCACGTCGACCCCGTCGCCCTGGCCATCGGAGCAGCCGGGCCCGTCGCCCTGGTCCTGGCCGTCGGCTCACTGGTCCGGTCGGCTGGCCGCGGGCTGCAGGGCATCAAGGTGGAGCACAACCACTACAGCGGGGCCGTCCATCAGGAACGCCGTACTGCCATTACGGAGACCCGCGGACTGTTCGCCAAAACGATCAACAAGCAGTAGACCTACCGCTCGACCAGGCCCTCGCCGCCCGCGGGGGCCTCCGGCGTGGGTACGGCCCGCGCGACCCAGCGGGTACCGCCCACCTGCGCCGGCCGGAGCGTCACCGTGACGTCGACGCCGTGCTGGCGGAGCAGGGCGAGCAGGGCGAGAGCCTCCGCGCACTCCTCGGCCGTGTCAGCTGCGATGCCGAAGGAGACGCCCATGGGGGCATCATGCCGCGCCTTGAGCTCCGAGGGGGCGGCGCTGGGAGAGGTCCACCGGATCGAGGTTTCGCCACGTGGCCCGAACCATCCCTTTGTCAGTGCAGGTTGACGTGCGACCTGGGCGAACGTATCGTCGGTCTCACTGGACACGTGTGACTCTGAGGCCCGCCCATTCGGCGGGCCTTTGTCGTACCCGGAGGTGGGCATGGCATCCGGAATCGCCCTCGTCGATGAGGAAGCCGCCGCCTGCTGGACAGGCCGACCTGGCGTCACCATCCGCCGCTGGGCCCACGAGGGCCGCATCCAACGGTACGGCTCCGGCCGCGGCCGAGTCCGCTACAACGTCTTCGAGCTGCCTCGGAAGACCGTCGACGACTGGACGGGCGAGGTCACCGTTGGTGAAGCGCCGCCACTGCCCACCGCCGCGCGAGCCGCCTAACCCCGCGACGGGTACGCCGCCGGCAGCCGCAGTAGGCGGCCGACGCTGGCCAGCACCGGTTCGAATCCGGAACGGCGGCGCTACCTGAACACCCGATCTGCCTGACGAGGAGGTGCCCCATGGCCTTCCCTCCCGGCACCCCCACGGTCACGCTGGCCGGCACGATTCCGTCCGCCGTCGCGGGCACCGCCTTCAAGGGCAAGCTCGTCTGCAAGCCGTCCGCCTACCTCGTGGATGCCGGCCGCAACGCCGTCTACCCGGGCGGCGGTGAAGTCGCCTTCGACGCCGACGGCAAGTTCTCCGTAGTCCTCCTGCCCTGCGACGCCGCTGGCATCGAGCCGGCGGGCTGGCGGTGGTTCCTCGACCTGCAGCCCACCCGCGGCCAGCGCGTCCAGTTCTACGCCAACATCGTCGGCAGCGGCACGGTCCAGTACTCCGACCTGACTCCTGTGCCCGCCCCTGGTGGCGGCTCCGGTAGTGGTGGAGTTGGACCTACGGGCCCCGAAGGCCCTCCCGGCCCCACTGGCGACACTGGCGCGACGGGCCCCCAGGGGCCGGCCGGACCGCAAGGCCCCGCCGGAGCTGACGGCGACAACGCTGATGCCGAGGCCTACACCGACGCAGCCATCGCCGACGAAGTCACCCGGGCCAACACGGCCTACGAGACTCCGGCAGGCTCCACCGCGAAGGTGGCCGCACACGACGCCGACACGACCGCCGTTCACGGCATCCCCAACACTGCACTGCTGGAGACGGCCACCGCCGCACAGGCCAAGGCCGATGCCGCCCAGGCCGCAGCCACCAGCGCCGCGGCCACCGACGCCACAACGAAGGTCTCCACCCACGCTGGCGCGTCCGACCCCCACGGCGACCGCGTGGACGCTGCCACCAAGTACCTGGCGAAGACCGCGAACCTGTCCGACGTTGCCAGCCCCGCAACTGCCCGGACCAGCCTTGGACTCGGTGGCGCCGCGACGCTCTCAGTCGGCACCACCGCGGGCACAGTCGCAGCAGGGGATGACGCCCGGTTCACCGCGGCGGCCCCGTGGGTGTTCGACATCAGCGCCTACGGAGCGGTCGGCGACGTGCGGGTGGCGACCGACGGGGCGATGACCTCCGCGAGCGCCGTACTCACCTGCGCGAGCGGCCCGTTCACCGTGGCTTCGTCCCCGGTGGGCAAGTCCGTGATCGTCAAGGGCGCTGCGGCCACGGGTGTCACGAGCCTGGTGACGACCATCCTCAGCCGCCAGAGCGACACGCAGGTCACCCTCTCGACTAACGCGGCGACCACGGTCACGGGCGCACAGGTCGTCTGGGGCACCGACAACACCACCGCTATCCAGGCCGCTGTCGACGCTGCCGAGGCCTACCTCACGGCCGGCGCGACCTATGCGCAGGTCTACACCCCGCCGAAGCCGTACATGATCGCCGGGCCGCTCAACAACACCAAGAGCGGCAACGGCCAGATCGTCTTCGGCGTCTACCCGGTGGCCGCCGGCAAGAAGGTGCTGGAGTTCCGGGGTGAGACCGACGGCGCTGCCGCGGTCCGGCACTGGCAACAGACTGTGCCGCAACTCGCCGGTAGCTGCTGGGTGTCAGCTGGGGTCTTTGCTTCGACGGCCGCGCAGATCACTAACCTGAACGCCGACGGCAACCCGGGCGTGCTGTCGGGGCCACAGGAGGGTTGGGGCTACGGTGCCGCGGCCCTGTACAGCAACATCATGCCGGTGCTCAGGAACATGGCCATCCTGACGACCCACAGCGCATACGGGCTGACCTACGGCGCCGCGACCTTCTGGGGTTGCGCCAACGCGCACATCGAGAACTTCGGGTGCGGCACGCTCGGCACGGTGGCCTCCCCTTCAACGGACTACACCTCACCAGGCGTCTTCGGCACTGGGCTCAGCGTCGGTCTGTTGATGCCAGCGCCTGGCAATAACGACAACGTGATCGGTAAGAACATCAGTGTGGGCGGCGGCTACACCTACGCCATGTTCATCACCGAGCACGCCGTCGTCGACCGCTACATGGCCCTGTACTGCTGGGCCGGGCTCGTTGCGGTCGGTACCTACGCCGGGTCGGTCGGCTCAGTCCACGCGATGAAGGTGCTGAGCGCCTCGATAGAAGCGTGCACGAACGAGCTGCACATCATGGGCGCAGGGTCGGCTGGCATCGGCCCGATCATCGACATCGACCAGCTATCCACCGAGTCCGGCGCTCCGAACATCTCCGCGAGCAGCGCGGGCGCCATCGCCGCAGCCCGCGGCATCGTCCGCCTCACCGGCCTATTCACCGAGTCCGGTGTCTCCGTCGCCAACCCGTGCGGCATCAAAATCATCAACGGGCAGGCGCCATTCCCTGTCCGCTCGATCTCGGCCGACACGACGGTCCGCGTCATCGACGAGGTTCTACTCGTCAACGCGACCGCGGGCGCCCGGGTGATCACGCTGATCTCGGCTGTGGCCACCCCGAACAGCTACACGATCAAGAAGACGGACTCGTCCGGCAACACCGTCACAGTCGCCTGCACTGGGGGGCAGACCATCGACGGGGCTACAACCAAAGTCCTGTCCGCCCAATGGGAGACGGTCACCGTCATCCCCGACGGCACCAACTGGCTCACCGTCTGATCCACCTCTCACAGAAGTCAGGGGGTGCCCGTGGACGACCTCCTGATGATCGTGCCCACGCGAGGCCGGCCCGACAGCGTTCCGGCCATCCTCGACTGCTGGAGGCAGACCGGCGCTACAGCCGACCTGCTGTTCGCCGTCGACGACGACGACCCGATGCTTCCCGGATACCGCGAGCACATGGAGAACCTCAACGACCCGCACATCCGCTGGCGCACCGGCCCTCGCCTGCGGATGTGCGGCACCCTCAACGCCGCCGCAGCCGAAGAGGCCAACCGCTACCGGTTCCTCGCGTTCATGGGCGACGACCACCGGCCGCGGACCCCCGGCTGGGATGAACGCTTCCGGATCTGCCTCTCCGGCGGCCCCGGCATCGTCTACGGCAACGACCTACTGCAAGGCGAGATCATGGCCACCGCCGTAGCGATGACCTCCGACATCGTCACCACCCTCGGCTACATGGCGCCGCCCGCCCTCATCCACCTGTGCCTCGACCTGTGTTGGATGGATTGGGGCCGCGGCATGGGCCGCATCACCTACCTCGGCGACGTCATCCTCGAGCACATGCACCCGGCGAACGGCAAGGCGACCATCGACGCCGGCTACATCGAGTGCAACAGCTCCGCGGTCTCCACTGCCGACGCCACCACCTACTACGACTACCGCGACAACGGCGGCCTCCAAGCCGACCTGGAGAAACTGCGGGCACTCATCGAGGAGGCGGCATGAGCATCGACACCGTGATTGGCGCCTGGAACGCGGCCGACCCCTCCGCGATTCACCCCGCGCGCGGCATCAGCGAGGACGCCTACCGGGAGTCCGGGCAGGTCCAGGCCGAACTGCTCGCCTCCGTCCTGCCTGCTGGCTGCAGGGTCGTCGACTTCGGTTGCGGCGACGGTCGCGTCGCCCTCCCGCTCGTCGAGCTTGGCTTTGACGTCATCGGCGCCGACGGCTCCCAGGCCATGCTCGACCGGCTTGCCACCTCCGCACCCGACGTGCCGACCGTGCTCACTGACGGCATCGACCTCGGGACGCAGATCGGCAAGAAGGCCGACGCGGTCGTCTCCCTTGCCGTACTGATCCACCACAGCTACGAGTCCGCCGAGCGCATCATTGCTGGCCTTCGGGCCGCAGTTCGTGTCAACGGGCTCCTCGTTCTCGACTGGCCGACCAGCGACGACCCCCGCGAGGGCGGCGGCTGGATCAGTGTCACCACCTGGAGCAGGCTCAGGCAGGATGAGATCTGCCAGCGGATCGGCCTCAAACGGCTCGACAGCGATCTTCCCTGGGGTGTGTTCCGCGCCGTGAAGGCCGGCTGATGCGTGTCCTCCTCACCGGGGGTGCCGGCTTCGTCGGCCGTCACCTGCATCGGGCCATGCACGACCGCGGCTGGCAGGTCTCCGCGATCGACCTCACGTTCACTCCGGCGGTCATCAGGCGCGACGCACTGGATCACTTCCGAACCAGCGACGTCCGGTTCGACCTGGCCATCCACTGCGCGGCCATCGTCGGCGGGCGGGCCAGCATCGACGGATCACCCCTCGGCGTCGCCACCAACCTGGCGCTAGACGCCTGGTACATGCGGTGGCTCGCCCGCTCCAAGACTCCACGGGCCGTGTACTTCTCCAGTTCCGCGGCCTACCCCGTCGCACTCCAACAGCCCGGCAAGATCCGGCGGCTCGTCGAGAGCGACATCGACTACGAGCAGCCCGGCCGGCCCGACGCGACCTACGGCCTGGCCAAGCTCACTGGCGAGCAGCTCTGCCAGTACGCCGAAGCGGGCGGTACACGCATGACGGTGCTGCGGCCGTTCTCCGGCTACGGCGAAGACCAGGACGAGACCTACCCCTTCCCGGCGTTCATCCGGCGGGCACGCGAATGGCAAGACCCCTTCGAGATATGGGGCGACGGCAGCTCCACCCGCGACTGGATCCACATCGACGACCTCGTCGGCGCCACCCTCGCGGCCGTGGAGCAGGAGGTCGCCGGCCCGGTCAACCTGGGCACCGGCAAGGCGACCAGCTTCGACGAACTAGCCCGCTTGGTCACCACGGCGGCCGGCTACCAGCCCGAGCTGAAGCACCTACCGAGCGCGCCGCAAGGCGTTCACCACCGCGTGTGCGACCCCAGTCGGATGCTCGACTTCTACACGCCCAAGGTCACCCTCGAAGAGGGGATCCGGCGGGCACTCGCCAACTAGACCAAGGAGCCAGCGCCATGGCCTCGTACCTGATCAAGTACCTCGATGGAGAAGACGAAGTCGTTCAGGCTGAGACGTTGGAACGGTTCGGTGACCAGTACATCGGCTTCACCGATGGGGCCTCAGTCGCTTTCATACCCCGCGGCAACGTGCGCAGCATCGTCCGCCAAGACGCGTCGGACGAGCGAGGCGAGTGATGGCCCGAATCCAGATCCTCGAACTCCCCTCAGGCGTAGACGAGGAGAGGCCGCCCTTCATCCTCGTCGTCGATCAGTGGGAAGCGATCGATGTCGATGCCTACCAGGTGATCACCAGCTACTGGGATGCCTTCGGCGAGAAGATCGGCGCTCGAGGCGTTCTGTTCGCCGAGTGCACCGTCGGCATCCCCGCCAACGAAGCGCTCATCGGCCCGGACGGATACCCACTTCGCTTTCAGGTCGAAGGTGACTTCACCCGCTTCCGCGAGCAGGTCGAAGAGCAGGCCCTGTATGCGCAGGGCAAGCTCACTCGAGCAATGGCCCCGTGAGCGGCGGCTGGAAGGGCTCGGATCGAAAGGCCCGACTGCCCTCAGGCTGGACGAAGATCCGGGCCCAGATCCTGGCCCGCGATCCGGTCTGCAAGATCTGCAACGTCAGGCCATCCCAGTTCTGCGACCACATCGTGGCCAAGGCGGACGACCATACGGAGGCTGGCCTCCAGGGCGTATGCGGACCATGCCACGACCAGAAGTCCTCACGAGAGGGCAACCAAGCCCAACGCGAGAACCCTCAACCGGGACGAACCCGCCCGCCCGAACAGCACCCAGGGCTGAGGTGAGCAGGTGGCCCGCTACCTGATCACTCACCCTAAGGGGCAGCAGGGCGAGGACGTGCTTGTCGAGGACCCGGACCTGACGCTCACCATCTACGGCGAGTGGGCCGTGCTGGCGGACTCTGATGGCCCATGTCTCGCGCTGCCAGCTCATGCGGGGGCGACCATCACGCGGATCGACGAGCAGCCCGAAGACGAGCCGGCTGCTTGAACCCCGGCCCTCGCCACCGCTGAACATCCCCACCCCAAGACTCCTGCGGCCAGCTACCGCAGGCAGGATGGCCCGACGTCTCCAGGCGTCGGGCCTTCCGCATACCTGGAGACAGAATGAACCTCTGCCCCTATTGCACCGCGCCAATGAATAGCACTCAGCGCAAGCAATGTGGGCGCCTCGAGTGCAAGCGGGCTTTCAATGCCGAGCGCATGCGTGAGTACCAGCGCAAGTACAAGGCAGAGCACGGGTACTACCAGACCCGCCTGTATGACAAACCCCGGGTGAAGCAGCACGACATCACTTGTCAGCACTGCGGCAAGGATGCCGTGGTGACCAAGGCCGAGGCAAAGTACTGCTCACACAGGTGCTTCTACGACTCACGCTTCGGTGACGCGAGACCGCGCGACGATCACGCGGGCAGTGCTGAACGCAAGAGGCAACCTGCCCGTCGTCGACGGGCGGAACGCACCCTTCAGGTCGCAGTCAAGGGCACATCCGGTTCTGTGCCTTGGGTTGCCGGCCACTGCTTGCGGTGCGGCGAGACCTTTGTGCGCCGGGACTCGGGCACTGGGGTATCCCACTGCTCGAAGGCATGTCAGCAACGGGACAAGGCGTCGCGACGGAGAGCTTTGGAGAAGGGTGCATCTGTTGGCACCGTGTCCCGATGGCGCGTGCACGTGAGGGATCACTGGACATGCCACATATGCGGCGACCCAGTAGACCGTGATGCGGTCGTACCGGATCTCGCCGCTCCGGTACTCGACCATGTAATGCCGTTGGCCAGAGGCGGAACACATAGCGAGGACAACCTCAAGACCGCTCACTTTTACTGCAACAGCGTCAAGCGTGATCTTGTTGCTAACTGGTCGGCCGCTGCATGACCCTGGGGGGTTAGGGGTGCCGGCCGCTTCTTTTTGATCGGGGCCGTATAGATCACGACTTTCTGTACGGGTTTCCTTGGCGCCGGCGCGGCGCCGCTCACCGCCCCTTGCTCGCCCCGGAGGCGTGCACTAGACCCTGGAGGTCGCCATGGGCACTCGCGGACCCGTCCCGGAGCGCTCCGAAGCGCGCCGGCGACGCAACAAGACCGACGACGTTGGCCTGGTCAAGGCTCCGTCGACCCCGACCGGCCTGCCCGAACTGCCTGAGCCGAATGAGCTCTGGCACCCGATCGCCACCGACTGGTACCTGTCCCTGCGGGAGTCGGGTCAGGCCGCCTTCTATCAGCCTAGCGACTGGGCGATGGCCCGGTACGCTGCCGAGCTCATGTCCCGCGGCCTGCTGGAGGACCGGCCGCCCAATGGCCAGTACGTCGCCGCCCTGAACTCCGTAATGTCGAGCCTGCTGACGACGGAGGGCGACCGCCGGCGTGTCCGTATCGAGCTGGAGCGGAAGCCGGCCGTGAAGGCGGTCTCCGCTTCGGTGACGGCCATCGCCGACTACCGCTCTTCGATCGGTGGCTGACGGCGAGGTCCCGGAGGTCGTCACCCCCTTCACGATCGGCCCGACGTGGCAGCGAGGCGAGGACGGCAAGTTCATCCTCCCCGAGTACACGCTGGGCTGGCAGGCCCTGGCCTGGACGGCGACCTACCTGCAGCACTACGCCGGCGCCCCCTGGCGGTATACCGCCGAGCAGGCCCGGCTGACCCTGTGGTGGTACGCCATGGATCCAGTGACGAACCGGTTCGTGTGGCGTGACGGCGTGATCCAGCGCCTGAAGGGCTGGGGGAAGGATCCCCTGATCGCGACCTTCTCGGCCTTCGAATTCGTTGGCCCCTGCCGGTTCGCCGAGGTAGCCGACGAGGGCAATGAGTGGGGCATCCCGCCCGGCCAGCCGTTGGGGCGGCAGCATCCAGCAGCCTGGGTCCAGATTGCGGCCGTCAGTCAGGACCAGACCCGGAACACGATGACCCTCTTCCCGTCGATTCTGACGAAGCGGGCCATCGAGGAGTACCGGATCGACCTCGGCAAGGAGATCATCTACGCCGACAAGGGCCGGGCCCGGATGGAAGCCGTGACGAGTTCGCCGCGGGCGCTTGAGGGTGGCCGGCCGACCAACACGAACCTCGGCGAGACCCATCACTGGGTTGAGTCGAACGGCGGACACGAGATGGCCGCGGTCATCGAGCGCAATGCCACCAAGTCCGCCGACGGCGACTCCCGGACCCTGGCGAACACGAACGCCTACGAGCCGGGCGAAGACAGCGTCGCCGAACGCACCCGCGAGGCCTATGAGTCGGCGGAGGCCGGACGCGCGGCCGATGTGGGCCTCTTCTACGACTCGTTGGAGGCTCCGGCCGAGGCGAAGCTGTCCGAGGAGTGGATCGAGCCGACCCTGCGGGCTGTCCGCGGTGACTCGACGTGGCTGGACATCGCGCGGCTGAAGGCGTCGATCCTCGACGTCCGTAACCCACCGTCTCGGTCTCGCCGGTTCTGGTTCAACCAGATCACCGCCTCAGAGGACGCCTACCTGGCGCCCTACGAATGGGATGCGTGCCCGCATGAGGGCATCGACCTGCAGGCCGGCGACGAGATCGTCATCTTCTTCGACGGCTCCAAGTCGGACGACGCGACAGGTCTGGTGGCGTGCCGCTTGTCCGACGGCCACCTGCAGACGCTAGGTGTGTGGCAGCGGCGGGCGAACTGGCCCGACGGCGTGCCATGGCGGGTACCGCGCGAGGAGGTCGACGGTGTTGTGGACCTGACGTTCGCTACGTACAAGCCGCTCGCGTTCTTCGCCGACCCGGGTTCCGGGTTCGACGAGGCGGATGGCGAACGCTACTGGGACGGCTTCATCGACGCCTGGGCCCAGCGGTACGGCAAGCGGCTGAAGCTCAAGGCCGTGCCCTCCGGCCATGGCCAGCACGCCGTCATGTGGGACATGCGCGACCGGCGCCGGCAGCAGACCTTCACCGAGGCTGTCGACCGCTTCTACCGGGACGTCCTGGAGCGGCAGCTGACCCACGACGGCCACAAGGTGCTGCGCCAGCACGTTGCCAACGCCCGCCGGCGGACGAACGCCTGGGGCTACACGATCGGCAAGGAACACCGTGAATCGGCCCGCAAGGTCGACCTCGCGGTGTGCGCGATCGGCGCGCGGATGCTCCGCCGGATGGTCATGAACTCGACGGCCTGGACGAAGAGGTCCACGGCCCGTGGCAAGGGACGGGTGGTGGTGCTGCGATGACGACTCCCACTCTTCCTCTCCTGTCGCTGTCGGACGACGAGCTGGGCATCCTGACGATGCTCCGCTCGGATCTGCTGTCGCAGCGCTTCAAGCTGGAGCTGTTCGACGCCTACTTCAACGGCGAGCAGCTGGTCCGAGACCTGGGGATCTCGATTCCCCCGCAGCTGAAGACCCTGCACACGGTCATCGGTTGGCCTCGGATTGGCGTCGAAGCGTTGGAGCAGCGTCTCGACCTGGAGGCGTTCCGCTGGTCTGACGGGGGTGACTCCTCGGACCTGCTGGAGATCGCCGAGGCGAACGACTGGTTCGACGAAGCCTCCCTGGGGCACCTGGACGCCCTCACCTACGGCCGCGAGTACATGGCCGTGGGTTCGGGCGAGGGGGAGGATGCGCCGCCGCTGGTGACGTTCGAGTCGCCCCTCGACATGACCCTGGCCTGGGATGCTCGGCTTCGTCTCTCAACGTCGGCGCTGCGTGAATGCCAGTCCAACGGACAGGACTTCGGGCTCACCCCTGAGCAGCGTTTGGTGACCCTCTACCTGCCCATGCAGACGGTGTACGCGGTGGAGGTGAACGGGGGCTGGGAGGTTCTCGACCGCGACGAGCACAACTTGGGCGTGGTTCCGGTGCTGCGGATGGCCAACCGGCAGCGGACTGCTGACCGGACCGGCCGGAGCGAGATCACTCCCGAGGTCATGTCGATCACGGATGCGGCCTGCCGCCGGCTGATGGGCATCGAGGTCGCTTCGGAGTTCTTTGGGGCTCCGCAGCGCTACATCCTCGGCGCCTCCGAGTCAGCCTTCCAGGACGCCGAGGGCAACACCAAGAGCGCCTGGGAGACCTACATCGGCCGTGTCCTGGCCTTGGAGCGGGACGAGGATGGTCAGGTGCCGACGGTCGGCGCCTTCACAGCTCACGACCCGTCCGGTCAGACGAAGATCATCGATCTGTACGCCCGGATCATGGCTACCCAGCTTGGCCTGCCGCCGCACATGCTCGGCTACACGTCCGACAACCCCGCCAGCGCTGATGCCATCCGTTCCAGCGAGGGCATGCTGGTCAAGAAGGCCGAGCGCCGGATCAGGCGTTTCAGCGCTACCCATCGGGAGGCCATGCGCCTCGCACTGTGGGTCCGTGACGGCGAACCGCCAGAGAAGAGCCGCCGCATCGAGACGGTGTGGCGGAACCCGGCCACCCCAACGATCGCAGCCCAGACCGATGCCGCGGTCAAGATGGTCCAAGCTGGGATCCTGCCCGCTGACGGCGACGTCGTCCTCGAGATGGCCGGCCTGACTGAGGACCAGCGCCAGCGCGTTGCTGCGGAACGGCGGCGCGCTCGTGGCGCTGACTTGGTTCGGCGGTTGACCGCCATCCCTGAGGATGACAAGCCAGCTCCGGAGGCGGACGATGGCGACGTCGGCGTCTGACGGCGGCCGGGCGGCCAATGCGCATCGACGGGCTCAACGCGGCCTGACGCGCCTCCTGACGCGGGATATGCGCGGCCTGCGAAGGCTGATCATTCCGTCTCGGCTCGAGGCTTCCGTTCCGGAGTGGATTGTGGCCGTCCGGGCCCTGGTCGAGCAGTACGGGTCAGCCTCCTCAAGCTTGTCGGCCGACTACTACGAGGCGGAGCGTGCCGCCGCTGCTGTCACCGGCCGCTTCACGGTTCCTCTCGTTGACCCGCCTCCCGACGAGCAGGTCGAGAGCGGTCTGCGTTGGGCCACCAAGGATCTATGGCCGCGTGACCCTGATGACCCCGCCACGACGGATGCCCAGCGAGAGCCGATGGACATCCGCCTACAGCAGGCTGAGGCGAAGGCCGAGGGCGTCGCACAGAAGCTGGTCGCCGATCAGGGGCGCGGCACCGTCAAGGAGGCGGTTCGGCAGGACCGCACGGCCGTTGGGTACGCGCGCGCCGCCGCTCTAGGGGCTTGCGTCTTCTGCAAACTCATGGCCACACGAGGCTTGACGTACAAGTCGGCCGGCTCGGCCGGCCGCGACGTCAACAGCAAGTTCACCGGTGACGACAGTGTCGTGAAGTTCCACGACAACTGTCACTGCCAGATCGTCCCGGTGTTCAAGGGGCAGCGGTTCGAGCTGTCCGATCATGCGCGCGAGTGGGAGCGGATCTACCGCGACTACGCCGCGCCCTACCCAGGCGATCAGCTGAACCGGTTCCGGCAGGCTCTCGCCGACCACGGGCACATGCCCGTTCTGTAACCCATGGCCGCCCTGGAGGTGGCCTTCTCTCAGCCCCTGGAGGGCCGTTTCACCATGCCCGAAAACGAGGAGACCGAGCAGTCCGTCGAGGACCCGCAGGAGCCCGACATCGCCCTGGAGGCTGCGGGCGCCGAAGAGGAGCCCTTCGACCGGGCGCGCGCCGAAGCCAAGATCCGGAAGGCCAACAGCGAAGCCAAAAGCCTCCGTGACCGTCTGAAGCTCCTCGAGCCACTCGCCGCGAAGGCAAAGGAACTCGAAGACGCCCAGAAGACCGAGGCCGAGCAGCTCACCGACCAGCTCGCCACTCAGCGGGAGCGGGCCGAGAAGGCTATCCGTGCCGCGGTCGCCTCCAAGGTCGAGGCCCTGGCCCGCGACTTCGCTGACCCGGAGGACGCAGTCGGCTCGCTGGACCTCACCGCCTACGTGGACGAGGACGGCGCCATCGACACGGACGCCATCAAGGACGCCCTCGCGGAACTCCTCAAGCGCAAGCCCCACTGGGCCCGTCCCGACGAGGGCGGCCCACGCCGCCCCGCCCCGGACCGCACCCAGGGCTCCTCGGGCAACGGCAACAGAACCCCCTCCGACCCCGGCGAAGTCTTCGCCGGACTCATGCAGCAGGCCCTGAAGGGCCACTGAGAGAGGTAGCCCTCCATGGTTGCGACCGCACCCATCAAGCTGAGCGACGTCAATGCGACGTTCCTCCCGCCCACCCTGACCGGCCCGATCTTCGAGAAGTCGGTCGAGCAGAGCGCCGTCATGGCGCTCTCGCGACGCATTCCCCTGTCGATGTCCGCGACAACCGCCATCCCGGTTCCGCTGGACGTCCCGACCGCCGACTGGGTTGACCAGGCCGGACGGAAGCCGCTTGGTACCGGCGGCGTCGACATCAAGACCATGAGCGGCAAGAAGATCGCCGTCCTCATCCCGGTCGCGATGGAGGTCGTGCAGTCCAATGCCGCCGGCCTGTGGACGCAGCTGCAGAACGACCTCCCTACCGCGTTCTCCCGGGCGTTCGACCGGGCCGCGATCCACGGCAAGACCATGAAGGGTGCGACCGGCCCGTTCCCCGACTACCTGGCGGAAACCTCGAAGAGCGTCACCATCGGGGGCACCAGCCAGGCCAACGGCGGTATCTACGGCGACATCGTCAAGGGCATGAACGACACCGTCGATGACGACTGGGACTACACCGGTACCCTCCTGGATCACCGGATGAAGCCCAAGCTCCTCGGTGCGACTGACACCACGGGCCGACCGATCTTCGTCGACACCACGGTCCCGGGCACGGGCGCGGCGCTGGCTGGGACTCTGATCGGCGAGCCGGTCGCCTACTCCCGCTCCGTCTCCGGCAAGCTCCGCCGTCAGACGGGCACCATCGACACGGGCCTGCGCGGCATCGGTGGCGACTGGTCCCAGACGGCCTACGGCGTCGGCATGGACATCACCGTCAAGATCTCCCGCGAGGCGACGTACATCGACGAGGAAGGCGGCGTGCACTCCGCCTTCCAGGAGAACCTCGTTCTCCTGCTGGCGGAGGCCTACTACGGCTTCGTTCTCGGCGACGTCGAGGCCTTCGTCAAGTACCTGGCGGCCGGCGGCTCCTCCTGATGCCGGGCGTGGAGGGTGGCCGGGCGCCGATGCGGATCGTCGCCCGGCTGCACGGCTACCCGCCGCGCCACAACGCCGGAGCGGAGTGGATGGTCCACTCCCAGCTCCGCGCGCTCGTCGAGCGAGGTCACGACGTGTCGGTGTGGCTGTCCCGCTACACCGACGACAAGGCCGACTACGACCTCGACGGCGTCCAGGTGGTGCCTCTTCAGTCCCGCCTGGACGCTGCGTCCGCCATCCGCAGGGCCGACGTCGTCGTCTCCCACCTGGAGAACGTCCCATCGGCCGGAGCGCTGGCCCGCGGCTACGGCAAGCCGCTGGCGGTCATCTGCCACAACACCCACCGCCAGTCCTTCCGCGAGATGGCCGGGGGCTGCGAGCTGGCCGTCTACAACAGCCAGTGGATGAAGCGCGAGGCCGAGCTGTTCTTCGCCGAGTATCCCAAGGGCATCCGGCCGGCGCGGGACGTCATCGTCCGACCGCCAGTCTTCGCCGCTGAGTACCGGACGAAGCCCGGCTCCAAGGTGACGTTGGTCAACCTCAACCTGGAGAAGGGCGGGGCGCTCTTCGAGAAGCTCGCCCGACGTATGCCTGACGTTGAGTTCCTGGCGGTCGTCGGCGCCTACGGGGAGCAGATCGTCCCTGACCTGCCGAATGTCGAGGTCATCGACCACATGTGCGGCCACGAGATGAGGGACGCCGTCTACAGCCGGACCAAGATCCTGCTCATGCCGTCGTCCTACGAATCCTGGGGCCGAGCCGGCGTCGAGGCCATGGCCAGCGGCATCCCGGTCATCGCCCACCCCACGCCGGGGCTGTGCGAGTCGCTGGGTGAGGCTGGCGTTTTCATCGACCTACACGATGCCGACGGCTACGAGATGGCCATCCGCAAACTCCTGACCAGCAAGACCGAGTACGGGCTCGTCGCGAAGCGGGCAAAGGCTCGCTCTGCCGAGCTGGACCCGACTCCCGACCTGGCTACTTGGTGCGACGCCGTGGAAGCTCTGGCTTAGGAGGATCCGATGGCGTTCGTCCCTCCTACCGCCGAACAGCTGGCCCTCTACCTGGGACTGGAGGAGATCGCTGGCGACCGAGCTGACCTGCTGATCGAGCAGGCTGTTGCGCTGGCGCAGTCGGTCGTCAAGCCGCTGCCGGACGAGGCCACTGCGGTTGTCCTGTCCGTTGCGGCCCGCGCCTACGTCAATCCTCAGCAGGTGTCATACGAGACGATCGGCCCGATGTCTGTCCAGCGTCCGACGGGCAGTGGCGGCCTGTATCTCACCAAGGCCGACAAGGCCGCCTTGAAGTCGCTGGCTGGCCGCGGCGGCGCATTCACCGTGGATCCGACGCCAGTGACTGCGACTCCGTCGCCGACCTGGCCGGTTGACGATTCCTACGGTCCCGGGCTGGAGTATGAGCCGGGCTGGGGTTGGGTGTAGTGCCCGCCCCGTACCCCTACGGCGAGACGGTGGTCCGACTTCGCCGCGGCACCTCCCCAGGCCGGGACCCACGCGGGCAGCCGCTCCCCGGCACCCTGACCGAGACGCCTTTCGCGGGTTGCGTCGTCACACCCCGCGCTGAGACGCCGCAGGTCGGCGGGGACCAGCAGCAAGCCAGGGATACCGTCATCGTCGGCTGGACGGTGTACGCCCCGCACGGCACCGACATCGTCACCACGGACCAGGTCCGCATCCGAGGCGAGGTCTGCGAGATCACTGGCCACCCCGGCGACTGGGGCGTCAGCCCCTTCACAGGACTGCCCGGCGTTCTGCAGTTCGCCGCCGACAGGGTTACCGGCTAGGTCGGGCCTGCTCGACGGAGGTCATCAGCTTCTGTGCGGCGTCATTGCTTTTGTGGGGGATCGACAGGCTGTACGGGTCTTCGTAGGGCGGTCGACCACCAACGAGCGAGCCCAGCGGCATTTCCTCACGGGGCCCGCTATCGGGAAGAACGAACTGGACGTACCCGTAGAAGAGGCGGCGCCCCGGCTTGTATCGCGTCGCGACTACGTCGGCTGCTCGGATCCTCGTCGGCGCTGGCCGCGATCCGATCGGAGTCTTCGTGATGGTGATCCACTCACCATCGAAGCTGACGCTGCCCAGCACGCCCTTGACTTCCATGCCACCCCCAAGTTGAGGAGGTGAGGCTATGGCCGCCCGATTCAAGATGTCCAACCGCGGCGTTGGGCAGCTGCTGAACTCGCCTGAGATCGCGGCAGAGATGCTGCGGCGCGCGGAACTCATCAAGAGCGTCGCCGAGGGCACCTCGCCCGTCGGCGGTCCCGGCGACCCACACCCCGGCCAGTACAAGCGTTCCTGGTACGCCAAGGTGGAGCGCAAGGCGATCGGCCGGTCGCGCAAGAAACGTCCGGTCGGCGTGGTTGGGAACTCGGTCTACTGGGCTCGTTGGGTGGAGTGGGGAACCGAGAGGGTCCACGCCCACCACGTGCTGCTGCGGGCCGCCCAGGCCGGAGGCGACTGATGGCGGCCGTCGGCTCAGTGGACGTTGAGCTGCTCGTCATTCAGTGGCTCCAGGCGCAGCTCGGCGGTGGCGTTGTTGTCCGCGACGAGCTCGACAACGACCTGCTCGCCGAGCTGCCGACGGTTCAGGTCGAGCGGATCGCGGCTGGTGACGACGATGGGTTCCGGCTGGACCGGGCCCTTGTCGACGTCGATGTGTACGCCGCAACCCGCGGTGAAGCCGTCGTGCGGGCCACGCAGATTCGCGGCCTGCTGCTCGGCACCCTGCCTGGCTCCACCACTGGCGGCGCTGTCGTCGGCCGGGTGAGAACCCTGACCGCCCCAGGCATCCGCCCCTACGAGAACACCGGGCTCCGCCGCGTCGGGGCCACCTACGAGATCTACAGTCACCCGGTCTCCTGACCGGTCCAGGACCGCGCCGGCCCTGTCCCGACCCCGTCCGTTGGCGGGGTCTTCGCATGTAGGAGACCCACCTCATGGTCAACATCACCCGCGCCGCGGACCTGACTCAGATCGGCGCCAACGGCGGCGGCTGGGTCGCGGACGTCGGCACCGCAGCTCCCGCCACCCCGCTGACCCAGCCGGCTGCCGCCTGGAAGCCGCTCGGCTGCATCTCCGACGACGGCCTCGTGCAGGGCTTCGACGAGGACTCTCAGGAGTTCACGCCGTGGGGCCTGACCTCGCCGATCCGCACTCAGATCACCAAGAGCCTGCGCACGTTCAAGCTCACGGCGTGGGAGACCAGTCGCACCACGGTGCAGTCGCTGCAGTACCGCATCCCCGTCGCGGAGCTCTCTCCGGTCGGCAGCCTCACCAGCTTCGCGGAGACGGCCTCGCCGTCCCCGGACCGTCGGGCCTTCTGGTTCGCGATCTTCGACGGCGACACCTCGCGCGGCTTCTATATCCCCGAGGGCGAGATCAGCGACCGCAGCGACGTCACCCACAAGCAGGACCAGATGGCTGGCTTTGAGTGGACGATCACCGCCTACCCGGACGCCGCCGGCAACACCGTCTACCACGCCGACATGGTTCCGGTCACGCCCGCCTACATCGGGTCCTGACCCCCACAGCGGCGGGCAGGCCGATACCTGGCGCGGTCCCGGCCTGCCCGTCTTCACCACCACCGTGACCGCGCCCGCCTGAAAGGACCGCGCCATGACCGAGAGCGACGCCACCCCCGCCGAGGCCCAGGAGATTGAGGCCGCCGGCCACTACGTCACCGCCGATCTCTGCGGAAAGACTCTGGAGATCATCCCGTCCGGGGCCTGGAGGCAGAGCAGCATGCGACTGCTCAAGGCGAACGAGATGGACGACTTCTTCGCCGATGTCCTCAGCTCCGAGTCCTACGAGCTGTACCTCGACCTCGACCCCACCAACGACGAGCTCGGCAGGTTCCTGGACGACTCCGGTGCCGCCTCCGGTGAGCCGGTGGGAAAGTCCAGTGGACCCAGTCGGTCGCAGAGGCGCACGCGGAAGCGCTAGAAGCCGATCTTGCGCACTACTACCCGCGGGACGCCGACCAGATCGACGCCTACTACCGCGGGGAGATGACGGTCCGCCGGCTGCGCGTCCTGATCCAGGGCCTGCCACCGGAATCGGGCACGCTGACAGCCTTGCGGAACGCAATGCCGGAGGAAGAACTCGACGAGCAGGCCGAGAAGGGTGAGCCGGAGAAGGGCCGCTGGTCGCAGTCTGAGCTTCTGCTCGCCTCGGCCATAGACGCTCTTCGGCGTGTCGAGTACGTGCTGATCTGCGCCAACACGGAGTCGAAGCGTGCCAGGCCCTCACCGCCTGAGCCGATCCCGCGGCCTGGGGCGAAGACCAGGAAGCCGAAGGTCACCCTGACCGAGACCAGCGCCAACAAGCTTTTCGAACTCATCAACGGCGGCGCGGCCTGACGCGCGGGAGGGGGCTCCCGTGGCGATCACCGTGGGTTCAGTCGAGGTCGACGTCATCCCCAACACGCAGGGGATCTATAGCCGCCTCCGCGCCGGCCTCGTGCCGGCGGCCACCCGAGCCGGAGAGGACGCCGGTACTGCCGCTGGACGCTCCTTCGGCCCCGCAATGCAGCAGGAAATCGGGGCCGTCGGAGTCTCGATCGGCCAGCAGATCGGCAGCCAGATTGCCGCCCGCATCACTGCGGAGATCCGCGGCTCTCTGCGGGATGGAGTAACGCAGGGCGGCCGCGAGGCCCGCGCGTCCGCGGCCAGGCAGGGTCAGGAGACTGGCGGAGCGTTCTCCCGCAGCCTGCGCGTCCACCTGGAGGCCGCATTTCGAAGCCTGCCGCAGCTGCAGGTCGGCGCGGACACCACGCAGGCCGACTCCGACATGCAGGCCCTTCGTGCCCGCATGGAGACCCTCGCCGGACAGCGGATCGGCATCGACATCGACGCGGCTGCCGCCCGCGCGGAGATCCGACTGATCGAGGCGGAGCTCACACGCCTTGGCGCCCAGCATCCCAACGTGCAGGTCCGCGCGGACACAGCCGCCGCCCGTGCGCAGCTTGCCCTCGTACACGCCGCAATCGAGGCGGTCGACGGCCGGCGTGTACGCATCGACGTGGACACCTCCGGCGCGCTGTCCGCCATTCTCCAACTGACGGTGGCCATCGGCGGCCTGGCCGTACTACCCGCGATCCCGGTCCTGGCCGCCGGCATCGGGGCGGTCGGGTCGGCCGCGGTGGTCGCAAGCGTTGGCGTCGGAGCTCTCGCCGCGGTGGCAGTGCCCGCTTTCATCGGTATCGCCGGCGCCCTGCAGGCTCAGAAGGCTGCGCAGGAGGCCTCTACCGCGGCCACAAGCCAGGGATCTCAGGCCGGCGCTCAGGCTGCATCACGGGCTCTGCAAATGGCGGGCGCCCAGCAAGCTCTCGCATCCGCCCAGCGCAACGCGGCAGCCCAGATCGCCTCGGCGCGGGACCAGGTACAGCAGGCCGCCCGCGGCGTAGTGGACGCCGAGAGGCAGCTCGCCGACGCTCAGAAGGAGTCGACCCAGGCGCAGCAAGACCTCGTGCAGGCGAGGAAGGACGCGGCACAGCAGCTCGAAGACCTGTCGAGCCGCTACGCGGACGCCCAGTTGTCCGTCCGGGACGCCGAGCTGTCTTTGGCCGAGGCCCAGGAGCGCCGCCGCGAAGTCGAGGCGGACCCCAAGGCCACCCTTCTGGAGAAGCAGCGTGCGGCCCTCGCGGTTGAGCAGGCGACTCAGCGCCTGAAGCAGCAGACCGTCGAGACGAAGCGGCTCGCCGAGGAGCAGGCAACGGCCGCCAAGACGGGCGTCGAGGGAACCCAGGTGGTCAAGCAGGCGCAAGACCGCCTGGCCAAATCCCAGGAGACTGTCGCGGACCGCGCACGCGGCGTAGAGGACGCACAGGCGGGCGTCGCCAAAGCGCAGCAGAACGTCGCCCGCGTGTCCGCCCAGGCCGCCGACTCAATCGCATCCGCCCAGCGTCAGATTGCCTCCGCGTCCGCCTCGGCGGCCGGGGGCGTAAATCAGGCTGCCCTCGCGCAGGCGAAGTATCAGGCGGCCCTGGACAAGCTGTCTCCCAGCGCACGTGGCACGTTCAACGCTTTCCAGTCTCTCAAGACCGCATTCAAGGCCTGGTCCGAGTCGCTGCAGCCCGCTGTGATGCCGATCTTCACCCGGGCGCTCGAGGGCATCAAGAACAGCCTTCCGGGCCTCGCGCCGATCGTCCTCGCCGCGGCGAAGGCTGTGACGGGCCTGCAGGACCGCATCTCCGCCGGCTTCAAGTCGCCGTGGTGGCTGGAGTTCAAGAAGGACTTCGCTGGGTCAGTTGAGCCAGCCATCACTGGCCTGGGCATCTCCTTTGGCCGCATCTTCAAGGGCATGGCCGGCGTCATTCAGGGCTTCCTGCCGCACATGGACTCGATTTCCGAGCGGATGCAGACCATCACTGGCCGTTTCGCCAGGTGGGGCACGCAGCTGAAGGGCTCTCCGGCCTTCGAGAGATTCCTGTCCTACTCGGCCTCTATGGGGCCTGTCGTCGCCGAGACGATCGGGAAGATAGCCGGAGGCTTCTTCGACGTCGCCAAGTCTTTGGAGCCGATCTCAGGTCCGCTTCTGGCGGTGCTCGGCGCGCTGTTCCAAGGGGTGTCGTGGATCGCAACGAACTTCCCGATCGCCATCCAGCTGATCTACGGAATCTACATCGCCACGCGGCTTTGGACGGTGTCGCTGCTTGTGTGGCAGGGCGCCATGTGGCTCGCCACGACTGCTACCTGGGCCTTCAACACGGCCTTCTTTGCTGGCCCCTGGGGCTGGGTCGCCCTCGCGATCATCGCTATCGTCGGCCTTGTCGTCCTCCTGTACACCAAGTTCGACTGGTTCCGGAACTTCATCGCCGTCGTCTGGAAGGCCATTCGTGACGGAGCGGTCTGGCTCTGGGAGAACGGCATCAAGCCCGCATTTGCAGGCATCTGGACGGCGCTGAAGCTCCTCGGCACGGCAGCCATGTGGCTGTGGGAAAACGCCATCAAGCCAGCTTTCGAGGCCATCTGGCTGGCCGCTCGGACTCTCTGGGCGATCGTCGCGGTAGCCGTGATCGTCCCCCTGATTCTTTGGTTCAAGATCCTCGGCGCGATCGCGATGTGGCTCTGGGAGTCAACCTTCAAGCCTGCGTTCGAGGGCATCGCCCAGGCTGCGATGTGGCTGTGGGAGAACGCGCTTCGGCCGGTCTTCGGCTGGATCGCCGACGCAGCCGTCTGGCTGTGGCGCGAGAAGATCAGCCCCGCCTGGGAGGCGCTGAAGTCCGGCACTCGTGGAGTGGGCGAACGCTTCCGAGAGTTCTGGAACTCCTACGTCAAGCCGATCTTTGAATCGATCGCGGAGAAAGCTGGCTGGCTCTACGAGAAGGGCATCAAGCCCCACTTTGACCAGATCCAGAAGGCGGCCGGTCTAGTCAAGGACGCGTTCGTCTGGGCCAAGGACGGCATCAAAACGGCCTGGGACCAGCTGGTCGAGATCACCCGCAAGCCGGTCAAGTTCATCGTCGAGACCGTGTACAACGGCGGCATCGTGCCCGTCTGGAACGCCGTTGCGAAGATCGCGGGGCTTGGTCAGCTCGAGAAGGTCAAGTTCGCGACGGGTGGGTCGGTCTTCGGTGCTGGTACCGGCACGTCGGACTCCATTCCGGCGCTGCTGTCCAACGGTGAGCACGTGTGGACCGCCCGCGAAGTGAAGTCCGCAGGCGGGCACTCAGTGGTCGAATCCCTGCGGCAGCGGGCGCTCCAGAGTGGATCCACGTTCGCGGCCGGCGGCGCGGTCGGCATTCCGCGCTTCGCTGAGGGTGGCGTCGTCGACTGGTTGTCCGGCAAGGCCCAGCAGATCGGCGGGGCCGTGATGACGGCCTTCGACTTCATGTCGAACCCCGGCAAGGCTTGGGAAGCCGCCACGAAGGGCCTGCGGAACAAGATCGGAGAGAACCTCACCGGGAACCAATGGGCCCAGGCTTTGAGTCAGCTCCCCCTGAGGATGCTCGTGGGCCTCAAGGACAAGGTCGTCACGGCGGCCGAGTCGCTGATCGGTGGCGGAACCGCCAGCGGGTCGGTGGCCGCGGCAATGGGCTTCGCTAAGTCGCAGGATGGCAAGCCGTACCAGTGGGGAGGCGCAGGCAATCCATCCTGGGACTGCTCAGGCTTCATGTCCGGCATCGAAAAGGTCATCCTGGGTCAGTCCCCGCTCGGGCGGCTGTGGTCGACGTTCTCCTTCCAGGGGGACACGGCTCCGGCTGGCTGGCGCCGCAATTTGCGCTCCCCGTTCATGATCGGCATAACGAACGCGGGGGTCGGTCACACGGCTGGAACCCTGGCCGGCATGAACGTCGAGAGCAGGGGCGGCGACGGAGTCACCGTCGGCTCCCGAGCCCGCGGCTACAACGACTCGCTGTTCACCGATCGGTACGGCTTCGCTCCTGCTCTCGGGACGTTCGACTCAGGTGGCTTTCTGCAGCCTGGGATGAACCTCGCCTACAACGGGACGGGGCGGCCGGAGCCGGTCTTCACCACGGCGCAGGCTAGCGCGCTGACCCGGGCTGCGGCACGACCTGCCGGCCTGCAGACCGGCGGTCACGTCACCCTCGTCGTCCAGGACGGTCCCACCCTCCAGGCCTATGTCCAGGGTGTCGCCGACTCGCAGGTCTCTGCCTATGACAGGGGCCTGTCCATGCAGGGCGCAGCCGGGAGGAGAAGCTAATGCCGATCATCATCGATCCGGACATCCCGCCGCCGACACCACCTGTCGAGGTCACCTCCCCGGATGGACTCCTCACCGCCCGCCGGGATGACCCATGGGCGGGGGTCTTCCTCACCTATGACGTGAACGTTCCCCCTGCGATCAGGAACCGGGTGCTCAACCCGGCCCTGACCGTGGGCTTGACGAACACGGTGTCGGTGGGGTCGGTGACCCGTGTCTGGCAGGCGGCGGGCGGCGTCCACAGTGCTGGCCGCGTCGAGTGCACCAGCACGGGCGCCGCGTCTGGCGGCACGCTGTGGCTCATCGACACAGTCGCAGCTGGCGAGACGATCCACTTCAGTGCCTGGGTGAAGGTCCCGGGCAGCGGCCTCTCTGACGTCTATGTGATCTTCCGCAACGGAGGGACCACGCTCAGCCTCCAGTCCTTCACCCCGCCCGCGGCCGGTAGCTGGGTACGCGTGACCCGCAGCTACACCGTGGCCGTCGGGCAGACCGTCGACCGGTGCGGCGTCGGCATCATCGCCACCGGCGCTGGCACCATCTGGTCGGCGGACTCGGCGCAGGCCGAGATCGACGTGACAGCCCCCAGCAACTACGTCGACGGGTCGCTGGCTGGCTGTGCGTGGGAGGGGGCTGCGAACGCATCGGCCTCCGTCTATCCTGCTCCGCTCGACCCGGACGACATTGCCCAGGTCCGCTTCGTCCGCCAGGACCCGGGCGCCGCGGAGCCTGTGCGGGTGCGCGGTGGGGATCCGGCGTGGGCGCCCGGCGGCGTGGCTGTGGCCTACGACCATGAGGCGCCGCTGGGTGTGGCGTCCGCCTGGTACGCCTATCCGATCGGCTGGGACGGCACGGTCGGGGCGCGCTCCGATGGCGCGGCGGTCACCCTGCCCGAGCCCACACCTGTCCTTGATGTCTGGCTCAAGTCCCTGACCGATCCGGCTCTGTCGATGCTGGTCAAGGTCATGGCCTGGCCCGAGCTGCAGTACGGGGAGCGTCAGCAGCGCTTCGATGTCCTGGGGGCGTCGTCTCCGGTGATGCGGGTCGATGCCTGGTCGCTGCCCACGTCGACCGTCACGATCGAGACCGACACCCTCGATGAGCGGACCACGCTCCTGGCGCTGCTCACCTCGGGCACTACGTTGCTGGCGCAGACGCGCGCAGAGTACGGCCGGGCGGACACCTACTGGGTTCCCGGTCAGATCACCGAGGTGATGCCGGGGATCGCGTCCGACCCGCACCGGACGTGGACGGTGACGGTCACCGCGGTCGACCGCCCCACCACGGTGGATTCGCCGCTGCGGATCCCGGGCCGCTCCTACGACGACAGCGGGACCACCTGGCCGACCTACGCGGACCGCATCGCGACCGGCCAGACCTATCACGAGGTAACGACCGGGGGGTAAGCATGTGGGCTGTCTCCGCACGCTGGGACCCGGCTCTGCGGGGGGCCGCCCGCCCGGCGGCCCGCGCCACCGTCTACCCGCCGCAGGCCGCCCCCTTCGAGGCACGCCTGCTTTCCTGGTCGGTCACCTCGGACCGTACCGCCCAGGTACGCCGCACCTGCCAGGTCACCCTCGCCCCCGAAACCCCGCGCGGGCTGACCGGCGTCACCACGCTGGGCGGCTACCTGCAGCTCGACGTCGGCCTCGACTACCTCGACGGTTCCCAGGAGCTCATCCCGCAGGGCTACTTCCGCATCGACGCGGACGACACCCAGCGGCCGGACGGCGGCATCGCCATCCAGGGCTACGGACGCGAGAGAGTCATCATCGACGACGCCTTCCTGACACCCCGCACGGCATCGAATTCGTCGGCCCTCGACCTGATCGAGAGCCTGCTGCTGGAGTCGGTCCCCGACGCGGTGGTAGTGCGCCGCACCGCGCGGGACGCCCCGGTCGCCCGCACCACGTGGGAGAAAGACCGGTGGGGCGCCATCGACGGCGGCGACGCCAGCCTCGCCCGCTCCCTCGGCGTCGAGGTGTGGGCCGACGGAAGAGGCCGCTACGTCATCTCCGACGTCCCAACCCTGTCGGACCCGGTGGTGTGGACCGTCGATTCCGGCGCCGGCGGCGTGCTCGTCACCGCCGCCGCCTCGACCTCCGTGGACCGCGTCTACAACGTGGTCGTCGCGGTCGGGGACGCCAGCAATGGGAGTGCGCCGATCGGCCCGGTGATCGTGCAGGACCTGGGAGCCACGTCTCCGACCCGCGTCGGCGGGCCCTTCGGCAGGCGGGTACGGCACTACTCCTCCCCGCTGCTGGGCACCGTGGGCCAGGCCGACACTGCGGCACGATCCCTGCTGGCCAACAGCCTTGGCCTGTCGAAGGGCATGTCCTTCACGGCCGTACCCAATGCGGCTCTTGAGCCGGGCGACGTCGTCCTCGCCAGCGCCGACCAGCCCGAGCTCCACATCCTCGACAAGATCTCGCTGTCGTCGAGCGGCCCCATGTCCTGCGAGACCCGGTCCACGAAGGCCGATGACGGGAGTAGCTGATGTCCCTGATCGACGCGATCATGCCGCTGGCCTCACGGCCCACACCCGGCTCCGCTGTCGTCTCCGCAGTCAACGTGGACGGCACCGTCGACATCGTCGTCGCCGGGGCCTCCCTGACCGCCGCCTGCCTTGAGGCCTACACCGACCGGCTCGTCGACGACATCGTCTTCGTCGTCCCTGTCCGCGGCGGCTACGTCGTCATCGACCGCTTCACCACTGCCTAGGAGGCCCCGTGCCCACCACCCCGATTGGCGCGGCCCCCTACCCGGCCGGCACCGACGCCGACGACGTCCCCGCAGACCTGGAAGCTCTCGCCGTCTGGGCCAGCACCCGGACCAACATGCGCTTCGCCGACGCTGCCGCCCGCGATGCCGCCATCACCAGCCCCGTGGCAGGCATGATCGCCTGGCTGGACACCCCCGGATCCGTCACCGTCCGCACCGCGGCCGCCTGGAAGACCCTCTGGTCGGCGCTGGCATGGACAGACATCACCCTCCCCGCCTCCTGCACCACCTACGGCACCACCCCGCAAGCCGCTCTCGACGGCGGAAACTTCATCGTCCTCAAGGGCGGCATCCAGCGGTCCACCCCGGCCACCAACATCATCGGCAATGCGCTCGTCGGCACCATCCCGTCCAGCCTTGGCGTGCCCCTCAGCGGGGACTTTCCGATCGCCTCGCAGTGGCTGGCCGTCACCACCGGCCGCCTGTACGTCGCCACCAGCCGGGACCTCACCTACGTGGGGGCCGACACGGGTTTCATCAGCCTCAACGGCGTCCGCATCCCCCTCGCCTAAGGAACCGTCATGCGCTATCAGTACGGCTCCGACGGCGGATCCGTCGTCACCGACTCCGACGGCGACATCCAGGTCGCCCGGTCTGGCACCGTGTGGACGGCGAAAGCCGGCGGCTCCCAGATCACCGACATCCTCACCCTCGCCGGCGCCCCGACCGGCGGCAACGTTGTCACCGACAGCCTCGGCAGGCTCGCATTCCAGGGCCCGGACGATGTCACGGCGACCCTGTGGTGGGACTCGGCGGGCGGTACCCGCTGGGCAGTCCTGCCCACGGAGACGGACCGCATCGCCCGCCTGCAGGTGGAGACTTACGGCGTCCTCGCCTCCGCGGTCGGCGCACCCGGCGGTGTCGCTGAGCTCGACGGATCCGGAGATGTCCCGCAGTCCCAGCTCCCGGACCTGTCGGCGTCCTACGTCGCCTACCCGGCGGGCGGCCAGGCCGGCGACACCCTCGTCCGCGGCTCGGGCAGCAGCGTCTCCTGGGGCAGGCTCACCGCAGGCACCATCGCGCCCTGGGATGCCCTCGAAGACCTGACCGGGCCCCGGTGGATCGCGCACCGCGGCGGCGCTCTCCTCGCCCCCGAGAACTCCATCGAAGCGATGCGCATGTCGTGCGAGCTGGGCGCCGACGCTATCGAGATCGACGTCTACAAGGTCGTCGGCGGCGGACTTTTTGTCATGCATGACACGACCGTCGACCGCACCACCAACTTGACGGGCACGCAGGCCACCGCGCTCACCGTCCCCGCGGCACTCCGCGGCCGGATCGACGCCGGCACCTGGTTCGCAAACACGTGGCCCTCCGACCTGCGGATCCCGCTCTTCGCCGACGTGCTCGCCGAGGTCGGCAACCGGATCCCGATCATCGTGCACTGCAACAACACCGGCTCCGGCGCGTCGGCGGTCGCCGAGATCCTCCGCCAGGAGATGGAGCAGTCCGTCTGCATCATGGCGTGGACCGAGGGGGAGCTCGTCGCTGCACGGGCCGCTGGCATCCCCACCGTGCTCCTCGACGCGGACGGGGTCCTGTCCGGGCAGACCTACGCTGGGCTCCTCGCGGCCGGCACCGGCTACCTCGGCGTCGATGCGTCCTCCGCCACGAACGCCACCATCAACGCGGCTGCTGCGGCCGGCCTGCGCGTCATGGTCTACACCGTGAACCGGCGCACCACCTACGCCGCCCTGGCGGGCGGCGGATCCGTGTGGGCCGTCATCTCCGACGACCCCTGGTACGTGCGCGGCACCTCCGCACTCCGCGCCTCCGACCTCTTTGCGGCTGGCACCTTCCATCACGGTATGCCCGCGATCCCCGACCTGGTCGACTACCGCGGCGCCTTCACCATCGGCTCGCCCAACTGGTGGGGGCTCGACGCCTCCGGCACCGTGATTCCCGAGATCAACACGAACAGCGGCTTCGGCGCGGTGGGCCACTTCTACCTCGGGCCGCTCGCCAGCAACTTCACCATGGACTTCGACTACGTCATCGACACCACGGACTACAGCTCGGCATCCCTGCAGGTGTACCTCGGCGTCGGTGACCTCCCCTTCGACGACCAGGGCACCGACACCGCCTGCAACGGCTACAACATCCTCGTCCGGCAGTCCGGGACGATCGACGTCTACCGCGTCACGGCCGGCGTACCCACGAGCATCGGCACGGTGGCGACCGCCGCGATCACGACCGGCACCACGCAGCATCTGCGGATCCAGCTCACGGCCACGCAGATCATCGTGACCCGGACCAATATCGCCCCGACCAACTCGGTCACCGTCACCAACTCGACCTACCGGGGCGGCATGTACCCCGCCTTCGGCGTCCGCGACACCAAGACCCGTTGGGCCAACGTCGCCATCACCTAGGAGGCCTCATGCCTGAGCTCTGGATGCCCGGCGCCACCCGCCTCGACGTGGGTGACCACGCGCCCACCGACGGCGGGAAGCCCAAGGCCATCGCCCACATCACGTGGGACGACAACGGCACCGCCGCCAAGCCCATCGACCTCGTGCCCTACGAGCGGCTCGTCGACTGGTTCGGCCGCAACCCCACGGGCAAGAAGGCCGCACCCCACATCCTGTGGGACCCGTTCACCGGCCGCATCACCCAGTTCCTGCCCGCCGACTCCCGCTCCAAGAGCCTGGCCGACAGCGCCGGCGGGACACGCACGAACCGGGCCGGCAGCATCGTGATCCAGGTGGAGACGCTCTTCTTCCCCTACTGCCGCGTCAACGGCACGACATACGCGCGGCTCGTCGATACGCCCTGCAAGGGCTGGCAGCAGCTTCTCGCCTGGGTCCGCTCTTGGGGAGTCCCGGACACCTGGCCGATGGGCCGCCCCACCGACTTCACAGCCCGCCGCTCCGAGAGCGTCTGGGCCAACCAGGGCGGCTGGTACGCCCACGCCCACGTCCCCGAAAACGACCACCAAGACCCGGGCAGCTGGCCCGCGTTCGCAACGTCCGAGGAGGACGACATGGATGCCACTCAGGCCAAGCAGCTTGCCGAGCTCCACAAGGCGACCGTCCCGTTCATGGGCTGGCAGTACCGGGGTGACGGAGCAGACCGCGATGCCTACGGCGACCTCCGCACCGCGGCGGCCTCAGCCGGCGATGCAGCCGCGAAGGCTAGCCAGATCCTGGCGAAGATCGGCACCCCGCAGCCCGTAGCCCTTACCCCCGAGCAGGTCTCGGCCATCGCCGACAAGCTCGCCGCGTCCCCGACCCTCGCCGAGCAGATCGCCGAGAAGGTCACCGCCAAGCTCGCCACCCGCCTCCAGTCCTGAAAGGGCCACCGTGAAGATTTTCAACCGCGAGCCAGCACTCTGGCTCGGCCTCGTCGCCATCGGCGTCAAGCTCCTCGCCGCGTTCGGCATGAACGTGACCGCAGACCAGCAGGCCGTCATCAACGCCGTCGCCGCAGCCCTCGTCGGCCTCGCGCTCGCCGTCATGGCGCACGATGCTGTCGGCGCCGCGGTCCTCGGCTTCGCCCAGGCCGCCCTCGCGCTCGCCGTCGGCTTCGGCCTCGACTGGTCCGCGGAGCAGCAGGCCGTCGTCCTCGCTGCTGCTGCTGCGGTCGTCGCCATGTGGGACCGGACGCAGATCACCGCGCCCGCGCCGGCCGCCGCGGTGGCCCGGCCGCTCTCGGGCGTGTAGGTGCGGCGCCGTGTGGTCCGGCGGCTCAAGCGTCAGCTGGGCCGCCGCGGCGCCACCCTCACCCCATTCGGGGTGGTCTGGATCCTCTACGGATACAGCATGATCTCCCAACCCCAGGCCGCCCTCCGCGGCCTGCCCCTCCTGCTTCAGCGCGTACCGCTGGACGTGTGGGGCTGGGCTTGGATCGTCACGGGGGCCGTGGCGCTCGTGTATGCGTGGGCCCCGCCGGGCCGTGACGCTGTCGGGTTCGTGTCCTTGGTCGTGGTTGTCGTGCCATGGACTACGGGCTACCTCGCCTCTTGGCTCCTAGGGGAGTACCCCCGGGGCTGGGTTGCGGCAGCGGTGTGGACGGGCGTAGCCGTCCCAATCATGGTGGCGCTGGGGTGGCCGGAGCCGGCCCAGCCGAAGAGAGTGGGCCCTCCGTATGAGCATGAATCCTGAGACGGTCGCCTCGATCGCGGTAACCGTGGTCACGGGGGTTACGGGGGTCTGGGCTGCCCGTGCCGCGAGGCGGACTCCACGGCAGGAGAAGCGTGACGACTTCGCTGCCGTCACTGACCGAATGAACGGCGAGATCAGCCGCCAGGGCCTGCGTATCACCGAGCTTGAGACCACCACCGGAGTTCAGAACCGGCGCCTCGAGGGCGCCGGCGTCGCCATCGCCTACCTCATCGGCCGAGTCCGCGAACTCCACGGCTACATCCGCTCCGTCGGCATGGAGCCGCCGACCGCCGAGCCGATCCCCGAGAAGGCGCGCGAGTTCATCCACCACGACGTGTGAGAGAACTGGAGTGCGAACAGCCCCACCGCTACGGCGGTGGGGCGTTTTGCTGTTTCCCTGACTTCTCTGCGACCTGCACTGTAAGCTTTTCCACGGAAAGACTTACGAGTTCTGGGAGTTGACCGGTGAAGCTTGTCGCTTATGTCCGCGTGAGTACGGCCGGACAGGTCTCCGACGGCTACGGCCTCGGTGTGCAGGAGCAGGCCGTCAAAGCGTGGGCCAAGGCCAACGGTCACCGCATTCTGAAGCTCATTCGCGAAGAGGGAGTGAGCGGCGCCACGGAAGCCGTGGATCGGCCAGGCCTGTCGGAAGCGTTGCTCGCGATTCGGGAACGCGAGGTGGAAGGACTTCTCATCCCGCGACTTGACCGGCTCGCTCGAGCCCTCACCGTTCAGGAGGCAACCCTTGCGATCGTCTGGCGAGACGGCGGTCGCATCTTCGCTACGGACACAGGCGAGATCGTCCGAGACGATCCGGACGACCCCATGCGCACGGCCATGCGTCAGGTCGTGGGTGTGTTCGCCGAACTCGACCGACGCATGGTCGTCAAGCGGCTCCGCGACGGACGCGCAGCCAAGGGCCTCGCAGGCAAGAAACATGTCGGTGCATACGCCTACGGCACCCACGGCGTTGGCGAGGGTCGCGAACGCGACGCAGGACTCAATCCTGCCGAGGAAGCGGCCCACGCCCTGATGCTCGGACTTCGCCGAGCGGGAAACTCATACCGCCAAATCTGTGAGGCGCTCCACGCCGAAGGGCATCGCCCGCGCCGTGCCAAACAGTGGCACCCCATGGTCGTGCGTGCGGTATGCCAGCGCGCCGGCCTCAACTAGAGGCCCAGCCCTGAGGAGTGGCATGAAGTACGACACCTCATCACTGCGCAAGGACACTGACGAGGATGACTTCCCCTATGCCGACAGGACGGTGACCTTCGTCCATGTCGACGGATCCGGGAAGGTCTGGAGCGACCACACCAAGACAGGCAAGATCGCCATACTGAACGACTGGCGCCCCGACGAACTGCTCGTCGCCACCTGGACCGGCGCCCGCCGCAGCGACACCTTCAGCGTGAACTTGAAGGCGGCACGCAAGGCCCTCTTGGGAAGCGCCGAACCTCGACGATCGACGAGCCAGGTGCGCAGGCGCGGACTGGGGCCCCGCCAGATACAGATCATCCAGCAGATGCACGCCGAGCTCGACACCGACGGCAAGCGCAAGTACACAGCTCAGCAGATCGCCGATGAGTTCGGCGTCAGTCGGCCCACCATCTACCGCCACCTCGAGAAGGAGAAGTCATGAGCGTCGAGGTCTACCTGCACTTTCCCGACGGCGCCGCCGGCGACGGGGGCGACCGCACGGTGACGCTGGCCGCTCTTCCATGTCGCGGTGACACCATCGAATGGGACGGCGAAGACGGTTACAGCGAGTGGGTCGTCACCAAGGTCGCGTTCACGGCTCGCCCGGACGTGACGGGAAGCGTCGGCCTGTACCTCTCTCCGGTGCCCAGCGAGTAGTCGAACGTTATGCGTTACCGAGAGGAGGACCCATGCAAGGAGACCTGACCCAACGCATCTACAGGGCCGCGCACGCTGCCGGGCCGGGAGCCACCCGCGAGGAGGTGGCGCAAGCCGTGTGCCTCGAGCTGAGCGCCTGGTGCGAGGAGGAGGCTGCGCTCTACGGCGCCAAGCTGACCTCGAGCCGGCGCGGGATCCGAGCGCCCAGCCCTGGCGATCGGGCTCACCGTGAAGTCATCGAGCAGCTGGCCGACCATCTCGCCCGCGTCGGTGACGCTGCCGCGCCAGCCTGACCGCCCTGCCACACTGGAGCCACCCCGAAGGAGGCGCCATGCCGTACCGCCCGTACCCGAACGCCCACCGCGCCCTGCGTCAGCTCGACCGGCATCATGTCCCGCAGCCGGTGCCAGCCTCCGAGCTGACCCTCCGGCTGAGCGAGCAGGCCACGGCGTGCCTGGCCGCAGCCCACGAGGCCCTGCTCCCGTTCAGGAAGATGGTCGAGCGGCTCCAATCTCAGCCGTACCCGAAGTCCGGCCAGTTCGCGCTGCTTGACTCCTGATCCCTGCCCGCTGTCGGCGCCGCGTGCCACACTGGCTCTGCGGTAGCTCAGCGGCCAGAGCTGCCCAGGGAGTAGGGATCGAGGCCCGCCGCCCGGCAACGGGAGGCAAGTGGCACCCCCTGGGTGCAGGCGCCGGTTCGAGTCCGGCCCGCAGGTCGATCGCGACGACCACAGAGCCCCCACCTCAGGGTGGGGGTTCTTCGCTGTCCTCGTAGGCATGCGGCCTCCCGCCCTGCCAGGCGATGGCCGCCGAGTCACCAAGGACCATGTCGTCCGGGTCGGGCAGGTCGATGCGCCGCAGGAACTCGATCAGGTCCCGGTCGCTGTAGGCGACGCCGAGGACGGTGTCGACACCGCCAATCCGGATCACGACCCGCCGGCCACCCGTCGGGGAGATCCGGTGCACGAGGATCGGCGCACGGTCCATCTCTCCAGCCTGCGTCGTGCTTGCCGAACCGGCATCCCGGGGGCCAGCCCGTTGTCAGTGGCTGGGTCTAGCGTGGACACATCATCCGCGAGCAATCCCTGACCCGCGGGGACCCTGCTGGGCTGCAGGTGCACGAAACCGCCCCACCGGAACAGCGCCCGGTGGGGCGGAGTGCTGTCAGCTGTCGGCTGGCTCCGGATGCAGAGCCGCCTTGACGACCTTCTTCTCCACGTCGAACCGATTCAGCCCGTGCACCTTGGCGTGCTCGGTCACCGCTGTATTGAAGGCGGCTGCCGCCTCCAGCCAGGGCGCCCATCGTTCGACCGAGTACTCCCCGGCCTGCGCTTCCGCCCGGGCCGCTTCGCTGGCGAGCTTCAGCTCGACCAGCCGTGCTCGACCTGCTGCTTCGTCTACCTGTTCGTCTGCCACGGCCGGATCCTAGGCGGCAGGTCTGACATCAGCCCGGATCGCCGCCGCCCACTCCGCGAGAAGCTCCTCGTACCGGACATCCCCGGCCCGGCCCGCGGCGACGAGCGCCCGGATCTCGCGGTTGATCTCCGCGAGAGGGCGCACAGGGCCACGGCCAGGAGGGGTGGGGGACATGCCGCACAGGATATCGGGCTGCACCCACACGGCCGTAGGGTGTGGCCATGATTCGAGCTGTCGTTTTCGATGTTGGTGAGTGCCTGGTCGACGAGACCCGCGAGTACGGCACTTGGGCTGACTGGCTGGGCGTCCCCCGCCACACCTTCGCCGCCATGTTCGGCGCTGTCATCGCCCAGGGCCGCGACTACCGCGAGGTCTTCCAGCCCTTCAAGCCCGGTTTCGATCTGACCGCCGAACGGGAGGCGCGCGCCGCCGCCGGCAAGCCCGAGCACTTCGACGAGAGCGACCTGTACCCGGACGTTCGGCCCGCGCTCGCCAAGCTCCGCGCCGACGGGCTGTGGCTGGCCATCGCCGGCAACCAGACGGTGCGGGCGGGCGGGATCCTCCGCTCACTGTTCACCGAGGACGTCGACCTCATCGGCACCTCAGACGACTGGGGCGCCAGCAAGCCCGACATCGCCTTCTTCGAGCGCGTCGCCGACGTCGTCCCCTACTCCAACGACGAGATCCTCTACGTCGGCGACCGAGTCGACAACGACCTCCGCCCCGGCCAGCAGGCCGGCATGCACACGGCGCTCATCCGCCGCGGCCCGTGGGCCACCATCCAGTGGGACACCGAAGAAGCGAAGAAGCTGCCGACGTTCCGCGTCGACAGCCTCCTCGAGCTCCCCGCCCTGATCGCAGAGTTCAATTCGCGAGAGCGCTGAGCATCGCACCCCAGCTGTAGAGCCGGTCATCGAGGGTGCGGACGCACGGCTCGCTCTGCCACGGAGCGAGCTCGCGCCGTACCTCCCGGACCCGCTCCATGCCCGTCGCGTACCAGTGCGTCTCGAGCAGGTCCAGGGCACGGACCGCGTAGTCGCAGGCCGCTTCGGGGTGGCCGGCTGCCGCCTCGACCGCGGCAAGGTCGCCGAGGACTACGGTCCGCTGCTTGTCGGCGTCCGCGGGGAGGTCCTCGAGGACGCCGAGGAGCGTCTCGCGGGCCTGCGGCAGGTGCCCGGCACGCAGTTGAGTGTTGCCCTTGAATGCAGCGAGGCGGACTCCGCTGAACCAGTCCATCCAGTCGGGGCTCGCCTCCTCGCCGCCGGCTTCGAGGATGTCCTCGCCGTGCGCGATCAGGTTGAGTGCAGCCCGCGTGTTGCCGCACCGGGTCTCGCACTCCGCCTCGACCGCGTCCAGCCACGCCAGGAGCTCGGCCGAGGCTGGCCCGCGGCGGGCGGAGGTACGCGCCATCGCCATGCGCTCCGAGGCGCCAGCCCGGTCACCGGCCCAACCGGGCACGAACGCGGTGTGCGCGAGGATCGCCGCACCCAGCAGCGCATCGTCAGCGTCCCCTGCGGCCTGCAGCGCGCGCAGCCACGTCTCCCGCGCCCGGCCCGGCTCGTTGAGGTCGAAGAACTCGATGCGACCGGCGAGCAGCCACGACTCGGCGAGCGCCGACGCCACGGCCTTGCGGATGACGCCGGACGTCGCGGGCAGGAGAGCGCCGCCCAGGGTGGCGTGCGCTGAGACCGCCGGGTGCAGGGTGGCAGGCGCGACAGTCCAGTACAGGCGGCGGTGGGCGCGCGTGACCGCCGCGAACGCCGAGGCCGCACTCGCCGGCTGCACCGCGTTGGGCACAGCCATCGGTGCCGCGGGCGGCGTCCGCAGCACACGGCCCGTGTCCGGCCCCGTGGGGGCGGAGGGGAAGCCGAGCTCCTCGATGCTGGTCACGCCCAGCAGCTCGACGAGCGCGCGCTGCAGGTCCAGGTACGGGAGCGGCGGCGCGTCGGACTCCCACCGCCGTACCTGCCGGGAGCTCACACTCAGGCCGCGGGCTGCCAGGGCGTCGGCGAGATCCTGCTGCGAGCGGTATCCCGCTGCCTGACGCGCAGCCCGGAGGCGTGCATTGCCTAGCGGTCGGGACATCCCAACCTCCATACGTTGTAGGGGCGGTGGCAAGTCTGGCAGTCCGACCGCTACCAGGCCACGCATCACCCACACGAGCGCACAGACGTCCGCTTTACGGCCACAAAGAGGCCGCTCGATGTCCTCGCCATACGTCCGCTAAGAGGCCACGCTGATCCCCACCACCCGCTGAGACCGGCAGGGAGCACCCCCGTGGCACCACCAATCACACCGCACCCCTTACCCGCGCTGTCGACGCTGACCGAGCAGCAGGTCCGCGGCACCGCCTGCGTGTACTGCGGGATCCATCTCGACAACGGGGACGCCGTCGACCTCGGGGAGCGCCCGATCTCCCGAGCCGGGCAGCGCAGCCGCTGGTTCCCCCGGGCCTGCCCCCAGCACGGGACCGCGGCGTGACCGCCGGACGGATCTGCTGCGAGTGTCAGCAGGCCATCGTCGGCGAGGCCCGCGAGATCGTGCGGCACAGCGCGTCGGGCGTCCGCCCCAACGACTACGTGCACGTGGACCCCTGCCCGCCGTGGCGCCCGAGCCGGTCCCTCGTGGCCCGCTACCTGCCGCGCCACCCCTAGACCCCCGCCTCTCCGGCCGCGGCGGCAGCGGGAGAGGCGGGTATCCAGCCATTCGCATCGGAGTTCACTCGCATAAAGATTCGTGCGAACGTTCGATCGATCAGGAGTCAATCGGTGGGTAGGGCCTGACTGTTGGTGACGTCTTCGCAGGTGGCAGTTGCATATATGCGGAGAACCACTAGAAACCCGTGCATGAGGCAGGCAGACTGGGGCAATCGCACAGCGTGGCCGAAAGGTCTCTATGCGTTTGGCGGCAGCAAACTCTTCACCGATACGCGGAGGACGCAGGCGATGCGCATGAGGTTGCTGAACTTGGCGTCTGTCGTTCCACGCTCGATGCGCTGGATCGTGGACCTGTCGATGCCGGCCCGCTCCGCCAGTCGCTCCTGTGTCAGGTTCTCCTGAAGGCGTGCCACTCGGACGCGGTCACCCAGGGCTATCTGAGCTTCACGAATCCACTGATCTTGATCACCTGGCACCAGCCCAGGTCAGCTCAACAAGATCAACTTGTCAGCAGCAGAAAAGAAGCATCTTGTGATCAATGTCGATCGGTCGGCCGATCGGCGCATCCGCTTGGGCGGCCCGCCGTTGTGCATGGAGGGCTGCCCACCCAAGACGTGTCGGGAACTGCCCCGTGGACTAGCCCCCCTTACGGGTACCCGGCACAGCGTCCCCCGATCCGCTACCGTGGATCGGGGGACGCGTCATTTGCCCTCTCACCTGCAGCGATGAACGAGGTGAGTGGGAGCCAAATGGGAGTGGACCTTGCGCATCGAAACGACTTGAGGCGACTTGAATCGTCCGGAACCGACCGGAGGCGTCGAGGTTTCTGCAGGTCACGCTACGTGCGGACCTCTGATCAGGTGACATCCAACCGGTGAGGCGCCTCTTACAAAGCAGATGTCGGCGGTTCGAAACCGTCCGCGCCCACCAGCGAAAAGACCCCCCGCCGATCATGGCGGGGGGTCTTTTGCATCCACATCTGACACCAACGGGAGCGGATCGGGAGCGCCTCCCGCCCTCCTGAATCGAACTCGCCGAGTCACCCGGGGCCGGCGTCCGCCGCGAAGTCCTGGAAGAGACGGGCGTCGAGGTCGAGGTGGACGAGCTCACAGGGGTCTACGAGAACACCGTCGCCCTGGTTCCCGCTGCAGGCTGTCCGGCGGCACGGAGCGCACCTCGGCGGAGTCGACGGCAGTCGCATGGCTCGCCCCGGAGGAAGCCGCGGAGCAGATGCCCGAGGTCTTCGCGATCCACCTCCTGGACGCCTTGGACGCCTTGGACGACTCAGGCCCTCAAGTCCGCAGCCACGACGGCCGCCAGCTCTTCACGTCATGACCCGCGACGAGGCCGTGCTGCCGGCCCGGCAACTCATGGCTGCCGCTCCGGAGACCGAAGCTGAGGGCGGCGCGATCCTCGAAGCGCTGGAACGGGGTCTGCGGTGCCCACATATCAGCGACTACACCTTCTACCCGGGGCCCGGTCGGCACCCTTCCGCCGAGCAGGTCGTCGAACGAGCGGTGTCCTACGGCCCGATTGCGCTCTGATCCCGAGGGCATGCGGTAAGAGTTTCCCTACTTCATCAAGGGCACTTCCGCCGCCAAGGCGGCGTCGCGCGCCCGTCGCCCCGGGCCTGCGCTCCTGTCTACGCCCCGCTCCAGCCCGGGACGCCGGCCGCGCGCCAATGGCTAAGGACTCGATGGGGGAGGGCCTGGCCTGATCGGTCGGCTACCTGCCAAGACTGATGCCTCCGGCGGGGGCGCCGTGCGCGGGTGCCGGTGGATCGTGGCGAGCGTGGGGGGCTCCCATCCCATCTGCCATCGACCCAGGCAGAGCCGAGCAGACACGGGTCCTGGCGTCCAGGTCGTTCGTACAGTGGCGCGCTCCACCTGGACGCCAGGACCCGCGCCTGCTCCACGGTGTGTGGGTCGACGGCAGACGGGATGGGAGCTGGGCAGAGTGGTGGGTTGAGGGGGAGGATGCCGCCATGGCAGATGCACCGAGGCGCCCTCTCAGCGAGCTTCGACAAGGCGAGACCGTCCAAGCAACGATTACCAGTCACCAGCCTTACGGCCTCACGGCAGAGCTCAACGAATACGAACCGGTGGGCGCCTCGATGGATACGATTCGCCGCAGCAGCGAGCCGGGAGTGAAGCGGCTCGTGCTGGAGCTGCCGCCCGTGGGGGCGACTGTCGACCTAGTCATAGGCAAGGTCCGCGTCTGGGATCACAAGCCGTGGATATGGGTCGACCTCACGGCACCCAGTCCCGTCGAAGACTGACCGTGCCCCCGGCGTGCCCGATCGAGCGGGGAATACCGGGGAACGACGGTCATGCACGGACAGCGCACAGCACGACAGCCCCTGACCGATTTACCTGGTCAGGGGCCGTTCACCTGCGGTGGGTGTGGGATTTGAACCCACGGGCTGCCTCTACGAAGGCGTCGCGGCTGGCCCGGGCCTCTATTCGGCGCTGGTTCGTCCGTGCTCGATGGTCTGCGCTCTGGGCAGGATAGCCGGAGTGCGTGGTGTCGTTCAGTCGGCGGGTCGCGCTCCAGAACGCGTTCACTGCCTCGTAGAGCTCCCGTACGGCGGCGCCGACTGCTGGGGGGCCTTCCAGGAAGGCCACGTGCATCGTGCTCAAGAGCACTGCACGGTCTGCCCTTGCCTCATCCAGTAGCTGAGTGAACGCATCCGTGTCGCCGGCGACCGAGACCATGTCGCCGACCCTGCTGTGCAGTACTGCAGCGGCCTTCGCGAATTCGGCGTACGACTGGCGGCGCTGCTGGTACCTGTGCTCGACCTGCGCATGCCGCAGCTGGGCGGCCTGCATCTCACGGTTCAAGCGGGCTTGCGTTCTGGCGGCGACCGTGGTGAACCAGCCGGTGGTTGCGCTGGCCACGACGGCCGAGCCGGCAGCGATCACGGCCGTCCAGGTGGCATCCATCGTGCCGAGGGTAGGCGTGGTCTGATCCGGGGATGGCGTGGTTGTTGTGATTGGTCGGCGGTGGCCATCGGCTGAGCACCCATGGGCTGCTCGCGCCGTTCACGGCCGTGACGGGGTGGTTGGTGGGCGGGATAGTGGGGGTATGTGCCGATCGATTAAGACGTTGCGTCCGCCCGCGATTCCGGAGAAGGCGACCGAGGAGGAGATCCGGGCCGCCGCCTTGCAGTACGTGCGGAAGGTGTCCGGTTTCAGGGCGCCGGCCGCGCACAACCAGGAGGTCTTCGACGCCGCTGTTGATGCGGTCGCGGAGGCTACGAGGGAGCTGCTGGACGGGATTCACGTGAGGGGGGCGGGGGCGGCCGTGGCCGGGTGAGGGTCAGGCTGCTGCCGGGACGGCGGCCTCCTCCGGGGGACCACCGCCACGGGGCAGCCGGTGTGGAGCAGTACCGCGTTGGTGACGGAGCCCAGGCGCCGGGAGAGCGGGCGCTTGCGGTGGCGGCCGATGACGATGAGGTCGGCGGCCCGGGAGGCGGCGACCAGGTGGCCGGCCGCGTCGCCGGGCGCCGACAACTGCTCGATCTCCACCTCCGGGAACCGTTCGGCGTACGGGCGCAGGTGCGCGACGACGACCTGGAGCCGGGCCCCGCGCCGGGCCGCCGCGGAAGGCGAAGTCGGTGGTGCTCGGGTCGGGGGCCGCGCTGTTGAGGTCGAGTACGACCTGCCCGTTCGGGTCGTGCACCGGCGGCTCGGCGCGCGGGACGACCACCACGGGGCAGGCGGCCTGGCCGGCGCAGGCCATGCCGTTCGAGCCGAGGAGGAGGCTGGCGAAGCCGCCGCGGTCGCGCGAGCCGAGGGCCATCAGCTGGGCGCCCTCGCTCGGGGCCGGCAGTACCCGGTCGGGGGAAGTCCGGCATGGCCGTCGAGGGCCTCTCGGACCCGGATCAGTACGGGGTCGTCGTCGAGGCCGGGCTCGGCGAAGGCTTCGGACAGGGCTGCGCCGATGCTGTTTATGGAGAGGCGGGCGTGCGCGATGCGCAGCGGGGATCCCGTCATCAGGGCCTGGGAGATGGCCCATTCCAGGGCCCGGTGCCGTTCGCGGAACCGTCGACGGCGGCGATCACCGGGCGCGGGCTCTGGTCCATGGCGGGCTCCTCGGGAGGCAGCGGTGCGTGGACTCAGCCTTGCGGGAGGGGGCTCCGGACGGGAGTGGGGAAGGTCCCGAACGGGCGGGACCCTCGGCCACTCCCGTTGAGGGGAGGGGAGGGAGAGGGAGTGGGGGAGGGGAGCACGGGTTCGGGGTGGGTGGGGCGGTGGGTCGGGTCAGGAGGCGTGGCCCGTGCGGCGGCGCAGGATCCAGGCGCCCGCGCCCAGGGCGCCGGCTACCAGGGCGCCGCCGACGGCGATCTGGCCCGGGCTCATGGAGCCGACGCTGCCGCCGAGTCCGCCGCGGGCGGCGCCCGGGGTGATGTTCAGCGCCACGGTGACGCGCTCGCCGCCGGGGCCGCCGCACTCGAAGGTGACGGGATGTGAGCCGGCGCTGATGTTCCGGGAGGTGGTGGCCGCGCCGAAGAGGTTGGTGGCCTCGGCGTTGCCGGGGGTCAGCCAGACGTCGCCGAAGGCGCGGGAGGTGGCCTTGCCGGTGCGCGTGCCGCAGCCGGTGACGTTGAGACTGACCCGGCCCCCAGGGGCGACGTTGGTGGGGGAGACGCTGCCGGAGGGCTGCGCCTGGGCGAGGGTCGGTGGCGCGGCCGCGGCGAAGGCGACGGTCGCGGCGGCGACGGCCAGCAGGCGGGGGAGGGGGCGGTACCGGCGGGGGCTGTGGGGGGTGGCGGGCATGGAGAGGACTCCTCGGGCTCCGGGAACGGCGCGGCGCGGATTCGAGTACGCACCGTTCTCTGGACGCTAGGAGCCCGGCGCGGCCGCGGCGATCGCTGCCGGGTGAACGGGTGAGCCACTGCTCCGCTCGGGGGAGGCGGGCGGACTGGGCGGCGGGGGCGCGGCGGGGGCGGGCGCCGACGGTGGCCTGTCCGGGACTGGAGCCGGAGCCGGGGGATCGGAGTGGGGCACAGGTGGGTGCTGGTGCTGGTGCTGGTGTCGGTGGTGGTGGTCAGGGTGTGGGCCGGTGGGGCCGGGTGTGTGGCCTCTTAGGTGTGCGGGGCTGCGGCGATCGATGCCGGGTGAGGGCGGCTGAGCCGCCGTTCCGCCCGGGGAGGGGCGTCGGAAGCGTGGCCGGGGCCGTGCGCCAAGAGCCCGCGGCGGCTTGTCGAGGGAGTGAGCCCGGGGCGGTGGGGCCAGCGAGGGCGGGCTCGGGGTTGTGCGGCCGAGGGGATCCCGCGCGGGGGTGGTCGGGGAAGGGCTGCTGGAGTGGCGGGGGTGAGTGTGGGCGGGCTCGGGGCTGTGCGGCCGAGGGGATTTCGCGTGGGGTTGGTCGGGGGAGGGCGGCCGGAGCGGCCGGGGTGAGTGTGGGCGTGCTCGGGGTTGTGCGGCCGAGGGGATCCCGCGCGGGGTTGGTCGGGGAAGGGCTGCTGGAGTGGCGGGGGTGAGTGTGGGTGGGCTCGGGGTTGTGCGGCCGAGGGCATGCAGTGCGGGGTTGGTCGGGGGAGGGCTGTCGGGCGTGGGGGGTTAGGTGGCTGCGGCGGTGGTGGGGCGGCGGACCAGGAAGGCTGCCAGGGCGCCCGCGGCGAAGAGGGCGATCAGGGAGACCGCGGTGCCGAGCCAGGTGGTGCCCAGCCACTGGGTGCCGAAGTAGCCGAGGGCGATGCTGTAGCCGGCCCAGGCGATGGCGGCCAGGACCGACCAGGGCAGGAACTCCCTGATCTTGCGTTGGGTTTTGCCCGCGCCGAGGGAGACCACCGAGCGGCCGGCCGGGGCGAAGCGGGCGATCACCACCAGGGCGCCGCCGCCGCGCGCGAGGGCGGTGCCGAGTCGCTCGTGGGCCCGGGTGAGCCGGCGGGAGCGGGCGATGGCCCGGTCGAGCCGGGCCCCGCCCCGCCGGGCCAGCCGGTACGCGGCCATGTCGCCCAGTACCGAGGCGGTGACGGCCGTCACCAGCAGCGCCAGGATGTCCGGCACCTGGGACTGCACGGGTACGGGTCCCGCGGCCCCGGCCGCCGCCGCGGCGGCAGCCGCAGCAGTGATCACCAGCACCCCGCTCGGCAGCACCGGCAGGAACACGTCGAGCAGGATGGACAGCGCCACGAGGGCGTAGATCCATGGGCTCGAAGTCAGCGAGCCCAGAGTCTCAAGCAAAACGGGACTCCCCAGTCCGGTTGACGTGCCTCGGCGTGAGGCGCCGCGACGTCGCGGGGAGCGGCAGGGGCGGCTGACAGCGGAACAGCGTACGCCGGGTGTCCACGGACCGGACGCCCGGGGCCGTGCTCCGGCGTGACGGGTCGCCCCGGCGCCCCGCTCCGCCGCGCGTCAGCGGGGAGGCGTGAGGTCGCGTTCCAAGACCGTCACCAGGCGGGGGCCCTTGCGCGCCTGGTCCAGGCGCAGCCGCGCGGAGCGCCCCGACAGCGCGAGCGTCATGAGCTGGTTGCCGAACCACGGGCCGCCCGTACGCCGCCAGCTCAGCGGCGGCCGGCCCGTCCGGCCGTGCCGGGAGAAGCCCCGGCCCAGCCACCGGCCCAGCCGTGACCAGCCCAGCCGGAAGCCCCATTTCACGGCTGCGGGGATGGAGTTGTGGACCGGGGAACAGGTGAGCTGGAACACCTGCGCCGTGCTCGGTATTCGGGGTTCGGCCACATACGCGTGGTGCACGTCCCCCGAGAGCACGCACACCGTCGCCGGCGCCCGCGGGCCCGTGCCCACCTCCTCGATCAGGTCGCTGAGCATCGCGAACGAGGCCGGGAACGCCGCCCAGTGCTCAAGGTCGCTCCGCCGGCGCAGGTTCTCCCCGATCCGGGCCCACCGCGGGCCCCGCTCCCCGCGGCACAGCGCGGCATTCCACACCTCCGCGTCGTGCACGAGGGGTGGCATCAGCCAGGGCAGTGACGAGCCGATGAGGAGGTGGTCGTAACCCCCGTGTCCGGCCAGTGCGTTCTCGCGGAGCCACTGCCGCTCCGCCGGATCGAGCATGGCCCGCCCGTCCTCGGCGAGCACCCGGGCCGCTCGGGTGTCCACCATCAGCAGCCGGGACCGGCCGAAGTCGCGGCGGTAGCTCCAGCGCACCGTGGCCGGGTCGGCGTCCGCCGAGGTGGCGAAGGCCCGTAGGACGTCGGTGCCGTCGGGGGTCGCCCGGACAGCCTCGAACACGGGGTCGGCCGCCAGCTCGGCGGGGGAGAGGTTGCCGAGGTGCTGGTACACCCAGTACGACATCAGGCCGCTGACCACCCGCTCCTGCCACCACGGGGTGGCGCGCATCTCCGCCTGCCACGCGGCGCTGGTGTTCCAGTCGTCTATGACGTCGTGGTCGTCGAACATGTGCAGGCTCGGGACGGTGGACAGGAGCCAGCGGATCTCCGGGTCGAGCCAGGACTCGTAGTAGAGCCGGGTGTACTCCTCGAAGTCCGCGACCTGGGCTCCGGGGGCCTCGCGGAGGTCCCGCCGGGCCGCCAGCCACTGGCGGGTGGAGCGGGAGAGCTGGTCCGCGTACACCTGGTCGCCGAGGAGGAGCAGCACGTCGGGCCGCACCGCCTCCGGGTCGGCGGCCAGGTCGGCGGCGAGGGTGTCCAGCGCGTCGGGGCCGTGCGGTCCGCGCCGGTCGGCCGGCGGGGCGGCCTGGCGGCAGGAACCGAAGGTCAGGCGGAGGTCGGGAGCGGTCGAGGAGCCCGGTCGCCGCGCGGGCGGGGTGGTGATGGTGCTCGCGGGGAACGGGCTGTCCGGCAGCGGCCAGACCCGGAGACCGTCGAGGAGGACCTCGTAACCCGTGGTGGAGTCAGGGGTGAGGCCGGTGACGGTGATCAGGGCGTAGTGGTGGCCGGCTATCTGGAAGGTGTGGACGCTGCCGCCGGAGCCGTCGGCGCAGCGCACCTCGGCGGTGCACGGGCGGTCCGCCTCGATCCATAGCGTGGCGGAGTCGCCCGCGTCCCAGTCGACGTGGCGCAGCAGCGGTCCCAGGCGCAATGCCCCCATGCAACTCCCCCTCCTTCTTCCGGCCTTGCCGTTCGATCACGGTACGACGGGGAGGGGGCGGTCCACCTCCCCCTGGCGGGGGAAAGATCCTTGGCCAAGGGTGGGGTGGGGTGGGGGTGTCAGCAGGCGTTGAGGATGTTGACCAGGGCCGTCTTCTCCGTCGAGTCCATGCTCAGGGCCCAGTACTGCTTGACCCCGACCCACATGCGCGCGTAGGTGCAGCGGTAGGCGGTGCGCGGCGGCAGCCACTTGCCGGGGTCGAGGTCGCCCTTCGCCTGGTTCACGTTGTCGGTGACGGCGATGAGCTGGGGGCGGGTGAGGTCGTTGGCGAACTGCTGGCGCTTGGCCGTGGTCCAGGAGTTGGCGCCGGAGCGCCAGGCCTCGGCGAGGGGGACCATGTGGTCGATGTCGACGTCGGAGGCGGCCGTCCAGGTGGCGCCGTCGTACTCGGAGTACCAACTGCCGCTGACGGCCGCGCAGGCGGAGTCCTGGACCACGCCCGAACCGTCGCGCTTGAGGACGGTCTCTCGGGTGTTGCAGGTGCCGGAGACGGTGCTCCAGTGGGGGAAGAGGTCGCGGCTGTAACCGCTGGTGGAGCCCTCGGTCTTCGGGGTGACCGTCGCGAGGTAGGAGCGGGCGGCCGCGGCGCTGATGGGGGTGGGAGGGGAGGCGGCGGCGGTGGGGGCGGTGAGGAGGGTGGTCAGGGAGGCCACCGCGAGTATGGACGCGAGCGTGCCGAGTCGACGCGCGTAGACGGAGGGCGTGGAGGGGTGCCTGGAGGACATGAGGGGCTCCTGGGTGGGGGTGGCCGGGTGAGTGGCTGTGCTGTGGGGCGTGGTCATGCTGGCCGCGCCGGGTTTCGAGGTGATGGGCGCGAGGTGACAGTCTGAAGGCATGAGCATGTCATGGCGAGGTTGATGACGAGCCTTGGGGCGGGGGGAGTTGGGATTTGGGATGGGGCGGGTGGGAGTGGCACTAATGTCCCGGCCCTGGTTCCGGTCCGGGTTCCAGCTCCGGGCCTGGCTCTCGTTCGGGGCACGGTTCGAGTCCCGGTCCTGGTGACGGCCCCGGTCCCGGTCCCGGTCCGGATTTCGTGTCCGCCTCGGCGGCGGGGCCGGGCGTGGTGGCCGTAGCGGCAGTGGACATGGCAACGGCGCCGCGCCCGGTCGTTTCGGGGGCGGCGCCGTGATCTGGGATCAGAGTCCGGTGGTGAAGTGAGTGTTGCGGACTGAACCGGAGCTGTAGGTGGTCCGGTCCTTGCGCAGCTGCTCCGTGCGCTCCAGCTCGATCAGGAGTCCCTCCGTCGTCGCCGAGCGGCGGCGCCCTTCCCGGCGCATCACCTTGACGACGGCGTAGATTCCCACGATCCCCATCAAGGCGAAGAGGACAATCAGTTCGGTCATGACATTTCCCCCGCGGTCCGCTCTCGGCCCGTGCGTTCCGGTGATCCGGTGCGCCCAGGCCGACCGTACCTTCCATTGTCAGACCTGCCTGCGAGGCTGAGGCCATGGAGACCACGCTGCAACTGACCATCGACTGCGCCGATCCCCGGGTGATGGTGACGTTCTGGACCGAAGCGCTGGGTTACGTGCCGGAGCCGGCGCCGGACGGGCATGCGACGTGGCGCGCGTACTGGGAGGGCATGGGGGTGCCCGCGGAGGAGCTGCCCGAAGGGGTGGGGGATTTGGCGGAGTCGATCGTGGATCCGACCGGGCGGGGGCCCCGGGTGTGGTTCCAGCAGGTTCCGGAGGCCAAGGCCGGGAAGAACCGGGTGCACCTGGATCTGAAGGTCAGTGGGGGGCGCGGGGTTCCGATGGAGCTGCGGACGCGGCGGGTCGACGAAACGGTGGAGCGGCTCACGGGGGCGGGGGCGACTGTGCTGCGCGTGCTGGACGAGCTGGAGACGCACTACGGGGTGGTGCTGCAGGACCCTGAGGGGAACGAGTTCTGCGTCGCTTGAGCCGGCGGGGGTGGAGCGGGGCGCGGGGGCGCGGGGCGGTTTGGCCGGTGAGGCGTGGCCGGTGGGGTGGACCCGCCGGGCAGGTCGGACTTGGCCGGTGGGGGCTTGTCCGTGGGGTCTGGCCGGGTGGGTGGGCCCGGCCACTCGACTGGGTGAGGCCCGCTCAAGGCGGGGCGCTTGGGGCGGCGGGCGCCCTGCTGTCGGGTTGCGGAGGGCCTGGGCCTGGCGGGGTGAGTCGCGCCGGTTGGGCCTGACTGTCCGGGCCCGAATGTCCGGGGTGAGGGTGCCTGCCCCTGGGGTCGGCTCCTGGCCCACGTCCAGCAGCATTCCGTCCGGGGCACCAGCAGGGCGTCGGTAAGCGACTCCCCGGGGGCCGAGCGGGGGTGGCCGGGTCTGGTCGACCGGGCGCGTCGGCTGGGTTAGATCGTCTGGAGGGTGAGGGTGATGGAGCCGTCGGGGGAGGTGGCAAGGGCGACGGCGGTCAGGTCGAGGACGCGGGCGGTGGGGCCGTGGGCGGCGGCGCGGGGGCCGACGCCGATGACCCGCATGCCCGCGGCACGGCCCGCGGCGATGCCGGCGGCCGAGTCCTCGAAGACGATGCAGTCGGCCGGGTCCACGCCGAGGGCGGCGGCGCCCATCAGGAAGCCCTCCGGGTCCGGCTTGCTGGCCTGCACGGATTCGGCGGTGATCCGGACCTCGGGCATCGGCAGGTCGGCGGCCGTCATCCGGGCCGTGGCCAGGGCCGCGTCGGCGGAGGTGACCAGGGCGTGCGGCAGGGTACTGAGGGCGGCCATGAAGGCGGGAGCGCCACCGATCGGGACCACGCCCTCGGTGTCGGCGGTCTCGCGGGCGAGCATCACCGCGTTCTCGGCGAGGTTCTCCTCCATGGGGCGGTCCGGGAGGAGGATCGCCATCGTGGCGTAGCCCTGGCGGCCGTGGACCACCTTGAGGGTTTCCTGGGGATCCAGTCCGTGGGTGACGGCCCAGTCGTACCAGCAGCGCTCGACCACCGCGTCCGAGTTGACGATGGTGCCGTCCATGTCCAGGAGCAGGGCCTTGGCGGTCAGGACGGCGGTGGTGGCGGTGGCGCTGGCCGGCATGGGAGGGGCTCCAGACGGGACGGGAAAGAGAACAAGTGGTTCCGTCCACCGGTCAGGGAGTGAGGACGGAACCACTTTGTTCCTGAACAATACAAAAGAGGGAGGGGTGCTTGCTACCTGATCCGGTGTGTTCTATCCCTCCAAGGCGCGGCGGGTCGCCGGACCGTAGACGCCCCAAGGGTCCTCGTCGATGTCGTTGTAAGCCTGGAACGTAGAGACCGCGGATTCCGTACGCACGCCGTACTTGCCGTCGTACTTGCCGCGGTAGATGCCCTGCGCTGCCAGCAGGCGCTGGAGCTTCTCCACCTCGGGGCCCGAGTCCCCGTACCGGAGGGTCGGCGCCGAAGGGGGCCGGGAGGTCGGCGCGGAGGAGCGGCTCGGGGTGGGGGACGGGGTCGGGGATGGGGCGGCCGAAGGGGTCGTCGAACGGCTCGGGGTGCGAGACGGCGAGGCGGACGCGGACGCGGACGGGGACGCCGACCGGGAGGGGCTGGGGGTGGTCGACGGGGGCGGGCCGGTGCTCTTGGCGGGCTGCGACGGGGCGACCTGGGTGAGGCTGATCAAGGGGGAGGACGGCTTCGCGTCGAGGAAGGTGGTCTCCGGTGCGCCGGAGCCCGAGAAGGCCCTCAGGACGAGGACGGCCACGCCGATCACCGCGGCGGCGGCAGCGGTGATGGGGAGCGCGCGTATGCGGCGCCGCGGGGGTCCGGAGTCGTGCGGGCCGTCCGCTCCGGCCATCCCGTGTGCCCCGTACCCGTGAGCCGGGCCGGCCTGCTCCCACGTGGGGGTCCCCTGCGACCCGTGCGAGGTGTGTGCCCCGGGCCCGGGCGTCGCGTACGGCTCGTACGCCGGGATCGCGCGCAGCTGCATCGTTTCATCGGGCAGGGAGGCTACGGGTGTCCCGTACGCGGGAGTCTCAGCCTCGGGCGGCAGCGGCGTGGTGCGGGTGGGGCTGGTGGGCTGTGCGGGGGTGTCGGCGGACCCGGCGTACGGCGACGGGGTGCCCGCCGGGCCGGGGTGTGGCGGCAGGCCCGCTGCTTGGCCCGGGTTGGCCGCGGGAATCGGGGCGTCAGGGCGCGTGGTGGTGCCCGCCGGGTGGGCGTGGGGCGTAGCCGTGTCCGCGGGGCGAGGGGTCGCGCCGGTGCTCTCCGGGCCGGGGTACGGGGAGGTGGCCCCCGCCCGGTCGGGCACCAGGGTGTACGCCGGGCCGGGGTATGACGGCAAGCCGGGTGTCCGGCTCGGGTGCGCCGCGGGATCCGGGGAGTCGGGTCGCGTGGTGGTGCCCGCCGGGTCGGTGTGGGGGGTAGCCGTGTCCGCGGGGCGAGGGGTCGCGCCGGTGTTCGCCGGGCCGGGGTATCGCGGCAGGCCGGGTATCTGGCCTGGGTGTGCCGTGAGGCCAGCCCGGTCGGGGGCAGGCGGGGGAGTGCCGGGTGCGCCGCGGGGCGTGGTGCCCGCCGGGTCGGTGTGCGGCGGAGTGCTGTCCGACCAGGCCGCGGGCGGGGGTGCCGTGCCCGCCTGGCCGGGGCGTGGCGTGGTGCCCGCCGGGTCGGTGTGCGGCGGAGTGCTGTCCGACCAGGCCGCGGGCGGGGGTGTCGTGCCCGCCGGGCCGGGGTGTGGCGTGGTGTCCGCCTGGCCGGGGTGTGCCGTCGTGTCCGCCTGGCCGGGGTGTGCCGTGGGGTGCGGCGGGGTGGGGGCGGGTGGGGGTGGGGTGGCGTTCGGGAGGGATACGTAGGGGCGGACGCGCAGGGGCTGGAACCCTGGTGCGCAGTCGCAGGCCCCTCCCGTTCTGCTGCATTCCGGACATTGCTCAGTGCTCACTCGAATCCCTCCCCTGGCTGCTGCCTGCGATTATGCAGACCCCCGGTAACCCGCCCAACCCGCCCGACAGGCCATAACCGGACACACCGATCAGGATGGAGGAGTCGATCAGGCCTGAGGAGGAGCCGATGGTGCAGGACGTGACCACGGAGCCCGACCCGCGGAAGCGGACATCCGGCCCCAGCGCCGAACACGCATCGAGGGAAGTGCTCGTTTCCATCGGTGCGCTGCTGCTGGGGCTGCTCATCTCTTCGCTCGACCAGACGATCGTGTCGACGGCCCTGCCGACGATCGTCAGCGATCTCGGCGGGATGTCGCACCTGTCGTGGGTGGTCACGGCCTACATGCTCGCCTCGACGGCCGCCACGCCGCTGTGGGGCAAGCTCGGGGACCAGTACGGGCGCAAGAAGCTCTTCCAGTCCGCCATCGTGATCTTCCTGATCGGGTCCGCCCTGTGCGGCCTGGCGCAGAACATGCCGCAGCTCATCGGCTTCCGCGCGCTGCAGGGACTGGGCGGCGGCGGGCTGATGGTGCTGTCGATGGCGATCGTCGGAGACATCGTCCCGCCGCGCGAACGCGGCAAGTATCAGGGGCTCTTCGGCGCCGTCTTCGGAGCCACCAGCGTGCTGGGTCCGCTGCTGGGCGGACTGTTCGTGGACCACCTGTCGTGGCGCTGGGTCTTCTACATCAACCTCCCCATCGGTCTCGTCGCCCTCATCGTCATCGCCACGAGCCTGAAGATCCCGGTGCGCACCGAGAAGCACACCATCGACTACCTCGGCACCTTCCTCATCGCCTCCGTCGCGACCTGCCTGGTGCTCGTGGCCTCGCTCGGGGGCACCTGGGGCTGGAGCTCCCCGCAGATCATCGGGCTCGCGGTACTCGGCCTGGTCCTGCTGGTCGCCTTCGTCATCGTCGAGCGGCGGGCCGTGGAGCCGGTGCTCCCGCTCAAGCTGTTCCGGATCCGGACCTTCACGCTCTGCTCGCTGATCAGCTTCATCGTCGGCTTCGCGATGTTCGGCGCGATGGTCTACCTGCCGACCTTCCTCCAGGTGGTCCAGGGCGTCTCCCCGACCATGTCGGGCGTCCACATGCTGCCGATGGTGCTCGGACTGCTGATCACCTCCACCGTGTCCGGCCAGATCGTCAGCCGCACCGGGCGCTGGAAGGTCTTCCCGATCGCGGGCACCGCACTGACCGCGGTCGGGCTGCTGCTCCTGCACCAGCTGGAGCGCACCAGCTCCACCTGGGAGATGAGCGTCTACTTCTTCGTCTTCGGCGCCGGCCTCGGCCTGGTCATGCAGGTGCTCGTCCTCGTGGTGCAGAACTCGGTCAGCTACGCCGACCTCGGTGTCGCCACCTCGGGTGCCACCTTCTTCCGCTCCATCGGCGCCTCCTTCGGCGTCGCCATCTTCGGCACGATCTTCACCAACCGGCTCGACGACAAGCTGGCCGGTGCGCTCAAGGGGGTCCCGCTGCCGCCAGGGCTGGACGCGGGCAAGCTGGAGGCCGACCCGCGTGCCATCGGCGCCCTCCCCGCCGTGCTGCGACCGCGCGTGCTTGACGCCTACTCCACCTCCATCACCGACGTCTTCCTCTACGCGGCGCCCGTGGTGCTCGTGGCCTTCGTCGTGGCCTGGTTCCTCAAGGAGGACAAGCTGCGCGGTTCGGTGACGGCGCCCGATGTCACCGAGACCCTCGCTTCCAACCCCGTCCAGCGCTCCTCCCGCGATGAGGTCGCCCGCGCTCTGACGGTGCTCGGGACCCTCCAGGGCCGCAAGCACGTCTACGAGAAGATCACCGCGAAGGCCGGCTACGACCTGCTGCCCGCCGCCAGCTGGATGCTGCTGCGGATCAACAAGTACGGAACCGTCGATCCGGCCGTGCTGGCGGAGAAGACCATGGTGCCGCTGCGGGCCATCACGGACGCGGGCCGTCAGATCGAGGAACGGGGGCTGGCCGTCCGCGACGGGCTGCCGCTGGTTCTGACGGCGAAGGGGCGGGAGAGCGCGCTGAAGCTGTCGGCCGCGCGGGAGGAGTCGCTCGCCGAGCTGCTCGGCGACTGGTGGACCGCGGACCGCCCGACCGACCTGTCCGAGCTGGTGGCGGAGATCAACTCGGAGCTCTGCGGTTCCGTCGACGAGGAGCCCTACGAGACCCTGCCCCGCCGGGACCACTCCGCCAGGTGAACCACCCCGCGGGGTGCCGGTCAGACCAGGCGCTTCTCGAACCAGTGCTCGGCGTAGGGACCGGAGCTGTACGCGGGTATCTCCGCGTACCCCTGGCGCGCGTACAACGCGCGGGCCTCCACCAGGTCGGACCGGGTGTCCAGCCGGACCCGCTCGGCGCCCAGCGCGCGGCCGGCGTCCTCCAGGACCCGGAGCAGGGCCGCCCCGCCGCCCGTGCCGCGGGCGCGCGGGTCCACGTACACCCGGGTGAGCTCGGCGGTGACGGGGTCCAGGAGACGTATCCCTCCGCAGGCGAGGGGCAGGCCGTCGAGTCTGCCGACCACGAACCGGCCCGTCGGCGCCGTGAGCTCGTCGTCCGGGAAGTCCAGGAGGCCCTGGTCGATCTCGGCCTCGGTGACGGACCGCCGCCAGTACCGCCCGGCCACCTCCGCGTAGTAGGCGCGGCGCAGCAGCGTGGCGTCCGGAGTGGTGAACGGCTCGGCGGCAACCTGCCAGGTCCCGGCCGGGGCGTGGGACGGGGGCGGGGACTGGGACGGAGGGGTGGCCCCGGCCGTGCTCCCGGTACCGGCCCCGGTCGCAGTCCCGGTCGTAGCCGTAGTCGTAGCCGTAGGCGTAGGCGTAGTCGTAGTTGCAGTCGTAGTCGTGGTGGGGGTCTCTCTGCTGGTCATGACGTCATTGTGGAGCCGCCCACCGCCGCCCGCGCTGGAATATCCACAGGGCCGGGCCGATGATAGGAAAAAGGGCAAACCGTTCCCACGAAGGGCGTGACCGTCATGTCGGAGCATCCTGACTGTGCCCTGATCCGCCGCGGCTACGAGGCGTTCGGCCGGGGCGACATGGAGAAGCTGAGCACGATGATGACGGCCGACGTCATCCAGCACATGCCCGGGAGCGGCCCCCTCTCAGGGCACCACAAGGGCCGGGAAGCCGTCTTCGACCTCTACCGCCGACTCGGCGAGGAGACGAACGGCACATTCAACGTACATCTGGACAAAGTGCTCGCCGACGGCCGCGGCCACGTCATGAGTTTCCACACAACGCGCGCCGACCGCGGTGACCGCGGGATCGAGATCCACGAGGGGATCTTCTTCACGATCGTCGCCGGAAAGATCAGCGACCTCGACGTCTGCACCGAGGACATCGAGGAGACCGACGCCTTCTGGGCCTGAGCCCCCAGGAAACCGAGAAGGGCCCGGAGCCGCGGCTCCGGGCCCTTCCAACGCTCAGCCCTGCTTCGGCGCCGCCTGCTGCACGACCTCGAACGACCACACCGTCGAGCCCGTGGCAGCGGGCTTCGGCCGCTCCGCACCGCCCTCGGAGCCCTCGCCGCCCGCCGGAGCGCCACCCGGGCGCCCCGCGCCGCCGCCCTGGTGGGCCGCCTTCATGGGCCCGTCCATCCACGCCTGGAAGTCCGCCTCGGAACGCCACCGCGTGTACACGAGATACTGGTCCGTGCCCTCGACGGGGCGCAGCAGCTCGAACCATTCGAAGCCGTCCGAGCTCTCCACGGAGCCCGCACGGGAGGCGAACCGCTGCTCCAGAACCTCCCGCTGTTCGTCCGGGACGGTGAGGGCGTTGATCTTCACGATGCTCATGCCCGCCATCCTAGGTATCGCGCGGGGGATATCGTCGTCCGGGTAAATGAAGCACGCGGTATGAAACGCGGTACGAAACGCGGCAGCCAGGCGAAGTCAGGGTTGCGGTCAACAGGGCGGGAGGCCGGCGAGGCGTGGCTAACGCGGCGGAGCACAGTGGTGCGAACGGACATGCCGGGGTCATAGGCGGTAGCGGCGGCGGCAGGCTCGGGGCGGCGCGCCTCATGCTGTGGGCACTGGCCCTGCTGCTCGCCGTCAGGCAGGCCGCGGTAGTGCTGCGCGTGCCACCGGGCGAGTGGCTCAGCGGCTTCCACCTCCCGGGCGGCCTGCCCGGCTCGCTCTATGGGAGCGGCCAGTTCACGGGGACGCCCTTCGCGGGGCTGGTCCTCAAACCGCTCCTGGGGCTCGCCGCGCCCTCCCTGGAGGTGGCCTGGACCTGCGTGACGCTGCTGCTCGTCGCCGCCGTCGGGCTGGTCGCCGCGCGCGCCCTGCCCGACCCCGTGCCGCGGCGCACCGCGCTGCTCGCCGCGCCCGTGCTGGTCGCGCTGATGATGGTCTCGCTGCCCGTCCGCGAAGCCGCCCTGCCCGGGCAGACCGCCGTGCTGCCGGTGCTGTTGGTGCTCCTCGCCGTGTTCCGGGTCCCGAGCGAGCGCCCCTCCGGCTTCCTGATCGGCCTGGCCGCAGCCCTGCAGCCCGCGCTGCTGCTCTTCGCGCCACTGCTCTGGCTGTCCGGGCGCCGGGTCACCGCGCGCTCCGCCGCCGTGACCTTCGCCGGCGCCACCGCGCTGTCCTGGGCGGCGCTGCCCGGCGACTCGTGGACGTACTGGGTCCAGCACCTGGCCGGCACCGGCCTCGGCGGCGCACCCGGCAGCATCGCCAACCAGTCCGTGCACGGCGCCCTGCTGCGCCTGGGCCTCTCCGGCCCCGGCGAGATCCTGCTCTACGCCGCCCTCGCGGCTCCGATCGTGTGGATCGGCCTGCGCCGCGCAGCCCGCTACGCCCGTGACGGCCAGCTGCTGCTCGCCGTCGCGATCACCGGCTGCGTGGCCGTCGCCGTGTCCCCGACCGGGTGGCGCCACCAGATGCTGTGGGTGCTGCTCGCGGTCGCCGGCAAGGTCGGCAAGCGGGCCGCCGACCGGCCCGTGTGGCCGGTGGCCGTGGTCCTCGCCATGACCCTGCCCAGCGACGTCCTGCTGCCCAACCTGGTCGCGCTGGCCCCCGTACGGGACAACGTGCTGCTGCTCGCGGCCCTCGCGGCGGCCTGCGCGGTGCCGTTCCTGCCGCGCTCCTCCCCGTACTGGCGCGAGCCGGTCCCCACCGCCTACGGGCGGCCCGCGCCCGCGCGGTGGTCGCGGGTGCCGCTGCTGCCGTTCTGGCGGCGGGTGCTGTCGCGTCCGAACCTGCTGCTGGAACTGCTCCTGATACGGGTCGGGTACTCGCTCTACTCGCACATCCGGGCCGCCGCCCCCACCAGCCGGAGTCTGGCGGAGGGCAACGGGAGCCAGATTCACGGGATCGAGAAGGCGCTCGGCATCGACATCGAGCACGCCGTGAACCACGCGGTGGTGAACACGCCCTGGCTGGAGGCGTTCTTCAACTTCTACTACACCTCCTTCCACTTCGTGGTCCCGCTGGCGATACTGGCCGTCCTGTACTGGCGCCGGCCCAAGGACTACCGCTGGGCGCGGGCCTCGCTGGGCCTGGCGACGGTGCTGGCGCTCATAGGGTTCTGGCTGTATCCGCTGGCGCCGCCGCGGCTCATGCCCGGCATGGGCTACGTCGACACCGTGCACGGGGTGCAGGACCTGGCGAACCCGAGCTACGGGGCCATGACCGCGATCTCGAATCAGTACGCGGCGATGCCCTCGCTGCACTTCGGCTGGTCGCTGTGGTGCGGGATCGTGATCGTCATGATCGCGCCGAGGGGCTGGCAGAAGCTGCTGGGTGCGCTGCACCCGACGATCACGGTGTGCGCGATCGTGGCCACGGCCAACCACTGGGTGCTCGACGCGGTCGGGGGCGCGCTCGTCGTCGGGGCCGGGTTCGGGCTCGTCTACGTGCTGTCGGGGCCCCGGGGCGATGCCGTGCCGGCCGGGGTGGCCGTGCCGCGGCCTCGGCGGCCGGAGCGGGTCGGAGCGGGGTCCGCTGAGCGGACTCGGGCCTAGCCGGTTGGTCGCCTGGCCGGCTGGCCGGCGTCGACGAAGGGGTGACGGGGCGGTGTAGCAGCCCGCCCCGGCGCCCCTTCGCGATGGATCGCCGCGTTCTGTCAGAATCCGCCTGTGGGGTGGCTTTCGCCACTCGGGGCGGGGGCGCGTGCGGGGCGGGCGACGTCGGCGGGCCCTGCGGGGCTGTCCCCTACCCACCCTTCGCCCGTTCCCCGGGGCTGCGCCCCGGACCCCTCGGGGCTGTGCCCCGGACCCCCGACCGTGCGGGGCCGTTGCCGGGGGCGCTGCCCCCGGACCCCCGCGCCTCAAACGCCGGCGGGGCTGGATTTGGGCCGGCGGGAGCTGGATTTGGGGTGGCGGGGCTGGATTGAGGCCGGCGGGAGCTGGGTCTGGATTGGGGCTGGATAGGGCGGATGGGGGCTGGACCCCGGTCGGACTATTCGGCCGGTAGGTGGGATACGACCAGGGCTATCGCCGCCCGGGCCGTGTCCGTTTCGCCGAGGATGGTGGTTTGGCGGGGGCCTCGGACGCGGAAGCGGCCGTTGGGGAGGGGTTCTACGGCCGGGGCGGTCACGGCGAAGGGGTGGCCGGCGGAGGCGCTGAACCAGAGGGTGAAGTGGCTGGTGTACGGGTACAGCCGGCGGAGTTCCGGCTGTTCGCCGGCGGCCTCGATGAGGGCCAGGACCCCCTGGCTCATGGGCTCGGAACCGTCGCCGAGATCGACCATCCGCTGCCACGTCGTGGGCAGCCGCTGCCACCGTCTCGCGCTGGGGTCATCGAGGTTCATCCGGGCAGTCTGGGGTCCGGTCCGCCGCCAAGGCAATGATCCCGAAGGTGGCGGGATGGTAACGACCGGTGACTGGCAAGTAACAACCGAGGGACGGCAGGGGCCGTGCGTGGGAGGTGGGGCCCCTGCCGTCCTGGATCACGGGTCAGCCGTGGCTGACCCGCAGTTCCTTGATGCCGTTCAGCCAGGCCGCGCGCAGCCGGCGCGGGTCCTCTCCGGCGAGGCGCAGGTCCGGCAGGGCGTCGGCCAGGGCGTTGAACATCAGGTCGATCTCCATGATGGCCAGCGACTTGCCGAGGCAGAAGTGCGGCCCGCCGCCGCCGAAGCCCAGGTGTGGGTTCGGGTCGCGGGTGATGTCGAAGACGTCGGGGTTCTCGAAGACCTCGGGGTCGTGGTTGGCGGAGGAGTAGAACATGCCGACGCGGTCGCCGGCCTTGATCTTCTGCCCGCCCAGTTCGGTGTCCTGGGTCGCGGTGCGCTGGAAGGACACCACGGGGGTGGCCCAGCGGACGATCTCCTCGGCCGCCGTCGAGGGCCGGGTCGCCTTGTACAGCTCCCACTGCTCGGGGTGGGTCAGGAAGGCGTGCATGCCGTGGCTGATGGCGTTGCGGGTGGTCTCGTTGCCCGCGACCGCCAGCAGGAGGACGAAGAAGCCGAACTCGTCGGAGCCCAGGTTGCCCTGGCCCTCGGCGGCGACCAGCTGCGTGACGATGTCCTTGGCCGGGCATTCCTTGCGGGCGGCGGACAGGTTCATCGCGTAACCGATCAGCTCCGCCGCGGCGTTGCCGCCGACCTCGGCGGTGATCGCGTACTCCGGGTCGTCGTACGCGATCATCTTGTTCGACCAGTCGAAGATCCGGGACCGGTCCTCCTGAGGTACGCCGATCAGCTCGGCGATGGCCTGCAGCGGGAGCTCGCACGCCACTTGGGTGACGAAGTCGAAGCTGCCGTCCGCCGAGGCTTCGAGGGCCTCGGCGACGATCTTGCGGGCCCGGTCGCGCAGGGCGTCCTCCAGCCCGCGGATGGCCCGCGGGGTGAAGCCGCGCTGCACGATCTGGCGTACGCGGGTGTGTTCCGGCGGATCCATGTTCAACATGATCAATCGCTGGGCATCTATGGTCTCGCGCTGGATGTGCTCGTTGAAGCGGATGATCGCCGTGTTCGTCGTGGAGGAGAACAACTCCGGGTGCGTGGAGATGTACTTGACGTCCGCGTGCCGGGTGACGGCCCAGTACCCCTCGTCGTCGAAGCCGGTGATGCCCCGCTGCTGCGGGCACCACCACACGGGTGCGGTCTGCCGCAGCGATGCGAACTCGGGGTAGGGGACCCGGTCTTGGAGTACGTCCGGGTCGGTGGCATCGAAGCCTTCGGGCAGTGCGGGGCAGGTCATCGGGCGGCTCCAAAGTCTGACGGCCCATCAGAAGTTGGCTTGAAGGTAGTAACGAGTTCTAGAAGTGACAAGGGGCCCCGCGCCAACTGTTGCGTGTGGAATCCGTGGAAGCCGCGTGCAAGACCCTTGCGTACCGGGTGTTCTGGTCATAAGACTGCGGGGAGAACTAGAACGCGTACTAGTTCGGGTGGGGCGCCGGGACGGCCCGCCCGTCAGCTGAGGCGCGCTAGCCGATGCGCGCTGTGCGCTACGCAGGAGCAGGAGAGGACGAGCTCATGGCCGCGGAACCCGTCATCGTCGAAGCCGTACGCACCCCCATCGGCAAGCGCGGGGGCGCGCTCGCCAATCTTCACCCCGCCTACCTTCTCGGCGAGACCTACCGCGAGCTCCTCGCCCGCACCGGCATCCAGCCCGACTGCGTGGAGCAGATCGTCGGCGGCACCGTCACCCACGCCGGCGAGCAGTCGATGAACCCGGCCCGCAACGCCTGGCTGGCCATGGGCCTCCCGTACGAGACCGCCGCGACCACCGTGGACTGTCAGTGCGGCAGCTCCCAGCAGGCCAACCACATGGTCGCCAACATGATCTCCGGCGGAGTCATGGACATCGGCATCGCCTGCGGGGTCGAGGCCATGAGCCGCGTACCGCTCGGTTCCGGATCCAAGCACGGCCCCGGCAAGCCCTTCCCGGACGAGTGGAACGTCGATCTCCCCAACCAGTTCGAGGCCGCCGAGCGCATCGCCCGCCACCGGGGCCTGACCCGCGAGGACGTGGACAAGCTCGGGGTCCTGTCCCAGCAGCGGGCCGCCGCCGCGTGGGCCGAGGAGCGGTTCAAGCGCGAGACCTTCGCCGTGCAGGTGCCCACCACGGAGGCCGAGCAGGCCGCCGGGCAGGGCATGTGGCGGCTGGTCGACCGGGACGAGGGCCTGCGCGACACCTCCATGGAGGCGCTCGCCCGGCTCAAGCCGGTCATGCCGACCGCCGTGCACACCGCCGGGAACTCCTCGCAGATATCCGACGGCGCGGCCGCCGTGATGTGGGCCTCGCGCAAGATGGCCCGCGCGCTCAAGCTGCGGCCGCGCGCCCGGATCGTCGCCCAGACCCTGGTCGGCTCCGACCCGCACTTCCACCTCGACGGGCCGATCGACGCGACGCGGGCCGTGCTGGGCAAGGCCGGCATGTCCCTCAAGGACATCGACCTCGTCGAGATCAACGAGGCCTTCGCCTCCGTCGTCCTCAGCTGGGCCCAGGTCTTCGACCAGGACCTGGAGAAGGTCAACGTCAACGGCGGCGGCATCGCGCTCGGCCACCCCGTCGGCGCGACCGGAGCCCGCCTGATCACCACCGCGCTGCACGAGCTGGAGCGCCGGGACAAGGAGTTCGCGCTGATCACCATGTGTGCGGGTGGCGCGCTGGCGACGGGCACCATCATCCAGCGGCTCTAGCACTGCTGCGCCGCCTCTGGACCCAGTGGGATGGGATCGCGAAGGCCCCGGTGGCCGGACCTGGGGAGGTCGGCCGCCGGGGCCTTCGCATGCGGTGCGTGGGTACTGAGCGGGTGCTGCGTGAGTACCGCTGCGATACCGCTTCGTCTGCTGCCGCTGGTGGTTTAGTACCAGTGGTGGTTCTGCCAGAAGCTCCAGGCGCCCTCGGGGCTGCCGTAGCGGGAGTTCATGTAGTCCAGGCCCCACTTGATCTGGGTGGCCGGGTTGGTCTTCCAGTCCGAGCCCGCCGAGGACATCTTCGAGGCCGGCAGGGCCTGGACCAGGCCGTAGGCACCCGAGGAAGAGTTCGTGGCGGTGTGGTCCCAGCCGCTCTCACGGGAAACGATGTTGTTGAACGCCGCGAACTGCGCCGGGTCCTTGATCATCTGCTGAGCGATCGCCTTGGCACTCATCGGGGCGGCCTGCGCGGGAACGGCGGCCAGCATGGAGCCGGCGACACCCAGGGCGAGGACGGAACCGACGAGGGTCTTCTTCGAAGCGGCGATGCGGCGGATGACGGCGTTGGACACGGACGGACCTTTCGACGGGGGCAAGGACAGTCGCAGGCGTGCACGAGCCACTCACGTGAAAGAGAGGGGCTCACCGGCGGGAGCGGGAGACCCGGGGGTCTCCGTCCGCCTTGCGACTCATCCAGTTCTACGGGGGTAGAGCGCGCCTGGCAACGACCCCTCTTACTAGTGGTCCTCGCAGCCGGGGTGCAACGGCCCCTCTTGGGGTGGGTGGGCATCGCCGCTGGTGGGGGGCCGTGTACGGGGGTGGGCGCGGGCCGTTCAAGGACTACTATCCCGGGTCGTATGTGACCTAGGTCCTGTGGGGCGGGTCACCGGCGGACGGCCCGGATCTCACCCTCCGTGGCTGTTCGTACGCCTTCCAGGGGAAGGTTTGGGTGGATTTATGACCCCCAGATCGAAGGCCACAGGCGCGTCGAACGCCGCTTTCCGGGTCGCCCGCCGCAACGCCCTCAGCAGGGTCGCGCCGATCGTGAGGGTCAGTACGACGGTGAGCGCGGCCCGGCCCAGGTCCCAGCCCAGCGAGGTCGCCAGGCAGTACGCGAGGAAGCGCGCGAGGTTCGCCGGGACGGGGTCCCCGGGGTGGAAGGAGATGCCCTGGCCCATGCCCTGCAGGATCACCCAGCCCTGAAGGTTCATGATCGTGCCGTACGCGAACGAGCCGAGGAACCCGTACAGCGCGAGCATCGCCAGCTCGGCCCGCCCGCGGATCCGGTCCGGACCCGGCAGCAGCCCGGCGCCCAGCGAGAACCAGCCCATGGCCAGCATCTGGAACGGCATCCACGGCCCGACACCACCCGTGAGCAGGGCCGACGCGAACATCGTGACCGCGCCCAGGACGAAGCCGAAGCCCGGGCCGAGGACCCGGCCGCTCAGCACCATCAGGAAGAACATGGGCTCCAGACCGGCCGTACCGGCGCCGAGCGGGCGCAGCACGGCCCCCACCGCGGCCAGTACGCCGAGCATGGCGACGGCCTTGGCGTCCACCCCGTCGTCGGAGATGGTCGCGACGACCACACCGACCAGGAGGGGGAGCAGGGCCGCGAAGAGCCAGGGGGCGTCCTGGGCGTGGGCGAAACCGGACTGGCGGTCGGCGAGGAGCGGCCAGCCGAAGCCGGCGAGACCGATGAGGGTGACGAGGGCCAGGGCGGTGGCGGCGCGGGGGCCGATGCGGAGGGGGCGGGAACGGGGGCGGACGGCCGGGGCGGCGGGGCGGCTCGCGGCCGGGGTGCGGGCGGGGGTGGGGTCCGGGGTGGGGGTGCTCATGAGTCGGCCTGCGTGGAGAGGGCCGCCTCGACCTGGGAGACCGTGAGCCAGTGGCCCGGGGCCAGGATCTTGGCCACCTGCGGGGCGAAGGCGGGGGAGGAGACGACGACCTCGGCGGTCGGGCCGTCCGCGACGATCTCGCCGCCGGCCAGGATCACCACGCGGTGGGCCAGCTCTGCCGCGAGCTCCACGTCGTGGGTGGCCAGGACGATGGCGTGGCCCTCGGCGGCGAGCCCGCGCAGGATCTCCACGAGGCGGGCCTTGGCGGCGTAGTCCAGCCCGCGGGTCGGCTCGTCGAGCAGCAGCAGGGCCGGGCGGCCGGTCAGGACCAGCGCCAGGGCGAGGGCCAGGCGCTGGCCCTCGGAGAGGTCGCGCGGGTGGGTGTCGTCGGGGACGTCGGGCAGGAGCGCGGCGACGAGGGCACGGCACGTGCCGGGCGCCTGGCCGGCGTCGTGGTCGGCGGCGGTGCACTCGGCCGCGACGGTGTCCGCGTAGAGGAGGTCGCGGGGCTCCTGGGGGACGAGGCCGACGCGGGTCACCATCTCGGGGGGCGGCGTGAGGTGGGGCGTGCGGCCGCTGACCGTCACCTGGCCGGTGGTGGGCTCCAGCGTGCCGATGAGGGTGGCGAGGAGGGTGGACTTTCCGGCGCCGTTGCGGCCCATCAGGGCGATGGTCTCGCCCCTCGACACGGTGAGGTTGATGTCGCGGAGGACTTCGGCGCGGCCGCGGCGGAGGGAGACGGCCTTGACCGTGGCCGGGGTGGACCCCGTTGCCCCCGTTGCTCCGGTGGCTCCGGTGGCTCCGGTGGCTCCGGTGGCTCCGGTGGGGCCGGCCGGGGTCGGCTGGGGGGTGCGGAGGCCGCGGCGGCGCAGCCGGGCGAGCAGGCCGGGGCGGGGGCCCTGCGGGGGGCCGTCCCCTACCCACCCTTCGCCCGTTCCCCGGGGCTGCGCCCCGGACCCCTTGCGGGGCTGCGCCCCGGACCCCGCCGGAGGCTGCGCCTCGGCAACGGCACGGGGGTCCGTTCCGGGCGTGGCCTGGGGCTGCGCCCCGGACCCCGCCGGAGGCTGCGCCCCAGCACCGGCACGGGGGCCCGTTCCGGGCACGGCCGGGGGCTGCGCCCCGGCACCAGCCTGGGGCTCCGCCCCGGCCTCAGCCTGGGGCTGCGCCCCAGCACCGGCACGGGGGCCCGTGCCGGGCGTCGTTTCCGGCTGTGGCTTGGTGTTCGTTTCGGGATGGGGTGGGGTCGGTAGGGGTGGGGTGATGGTGGAGAGGCGGGTGCGGAGGGGGGTGGCTTGGCGGCGGGCGTCTCGGATGGAGAGGGGGAGGGGGGACCAGGCTGCCAGGCGGCCCAGGGCTACCACCGGGGGGTGGACCGGGGAGATGGCCATGATGTCCGACGGGGTGCCCAGGACGGGGGGTGCGGTGGGGGAGGGGAGGAGCAGGACGCGGTCGGCGTACTGGACCACTCGCTCCAGGCGGTGCTCCGCCATCAGGACGGTCGTGCCCAGGTCGTGGACCAGGCGTTGCAGGACGGCCAGGACTTCTTCCGCCGCCGCCGGGTCCAGGGCCGAGGTGGGCTCGTCCAGGACCAGGACGCGCGGGTGCGGGGTCAGGACCGAACCGATCGCCACCCGCTGCTGCTGGCCTCCGGACAGGGTGGCGATGGGGCGGTCGCGCAGGTCGTTCAGGCCGAGGAGGTCGAGGGTCTCCTCGACGCGGCGGCGCATGACGGAGGGCGGCAGGCCCAGGGACTCCATGCCGTAGGCGAGCTCGTCCTCGACGACGTCCGTCACGAAGTGCGCCAGCGGGTCCTGGCCGACCGTGCCGACGACGTCCGCGAGTTCCCGCGGCTTGTGCGTGCGCGTGTCGCGGCCGGCGACCGTGACCCGGCCCTTGAGGGTGCCGCCGGTGAAGTGCGGGACCAGGCCCGAGACCGCCCCGAGCAGGGTGGACTTGCCGACGCCGGAGGGGCCGACCAGGAGGGTCAGCTCCCCTTCGGGGAGCGTGAAATCGGCGTGCGCGAGGGAGGGGGCGGTCGCGCCCTCGTAGGTCACCGATACGTCTTCGAAGACGATCACGGGCGGGGTGCCTCCTTCTGCGGTGAGGGGGGTAGGGGGGCCACCAGCGCCGGGAGGAGGCCGATGAGGATCGCCGCGGCCGGCCAGAGCGGGAGGGTCGGGACGACGAGGGGGACGACGCCGGGGCGCAGGGCCTCCGGGTCCAGGGACGCGGCCCGGATCAGCAGCGCCGCCACCGCCGCGCCCGACCCGGCGACCAGCCAGGCCCGTACGCCCCACCGGTCGGGCCGGTAGCGGGTTCGGATCGACCGGCGGCCGCCGAGGCGCAGCCCGGCCAGGGCCAGGAGGAGGGAGAAGAGGAGGAGGGTGAGGCCGTATCCGGCGCCCTCCGCCGCCATGAGCCCGTACGTGCCCGCGCAGATGCCGAGCAGCCCGCCGAGGGTGAGCACGTTGGTGGTGTGGCGCACGGCGGCCGGGACCTGCGCGGTGCGGCCGTAGCCGCGGGCGTCCATGGAGGCGGCGATGGCGACCGAGCGTTCCAGTGCGCCTTCCAGGACCGGCAGGCCGATCTGGAGGATCGCCTTGACCCCGCCCGTGGGGCGGCCGCGCAGGCGGCGGGCCGTACGCAGGCGGACCACGTCCGCGACCATGTTCGGCGCGAAGGTCATCGCGACGACCACGGCCACGCCGACCTCGTACAGGGCCGCGGGCAGCGACTTCAGCAGCCGAGCCGGGTTCGCGAGGGCGTTGGCGGCGCCGACGCAGATGAGGAGCGTGGCCAGCTTCATGCCCTCGTAGAAGGCGAACACGAGCTGCTCGGCGGTGACCCGGCCACCCAGCCGGATGCCCTGCGTCCAGTCCGGGAGCGGGATCTCCGGGAGGGTGAAGAGGATGTGCGCGCCGGGGATGGGGGAGCCGAGGAGCATGGAGAAGACGAGGCGCAGCCCGATGACGAAGAGCCCGAGCTTGACGAACGCCCCGTAGGAACGCGCCCACGGGGCGTCGGTACGGCGGGCCGCGACCACGTACCCGGCGACGCCGACGATCAGGCCGAGGAGCAGCGGGTTGGTGGTCCGGGAGGCGGCGGTGGCGAGCCCGAGGGCCCAGAGCCACCAGGCACCCGCGTGCAGGGCGTTGCCACGCGATGCCTCGGGGGCCTGCCATTTCTTCTTGTACGTCGGCACGCGCGGGGTGCGGATCGCCCCGGCGGGGGCGTTCGGGCCGGTCGGGGGCGGGACGTAGCCTGACGCGCCGTGGGGCGTGCGCCCGGCCTGCGGCCGGGCGGGGTTCCCACCCGCACCACCCGTGCGGGTGGGCGGGCGGGAGCGGGTGGCCCTGATGCTGGGTTGCCCGCCGTCGGCGACCGTCCCGCCGTCCTGCGTGGGGCCGTCCGTCATCGGGTGCGGCGGCGGGACTGCCAGAACGCGGCTGCGCCCAGGGCGGCCACCGCTGCGATGCCCGCGAGGAGGCCCGCCGACGGGCCCCCGCCGTTCGGGTCGGATTCGGCGGTCGGCTCGCCCGGGGCGGTGGCCGTTGCCGTGGCCGTGACGGTGTCCTCGACGGGTTCGCCGCAGCCCCGCTTCGGGTAGCCCGAGACCGCGCACAGCAGCGCCGCGCTGTTGTAGCGCAGCGGCTTGGCCACCTCGGCCAGCGCCTCGGCCGTCGTGGCGTCCGGGGCGACCTGCGCGCACGCCGTGCGCGGAGCGTCCTGCGGCGGGGTCTCGCCCGCCTGGGCTTCGGCGGGCGTGCCGAAGTCGATGACCAGGGCGATCCGCTTCTTGCCCGCCACCGGGGCGGTGCCCGAGCAGATGGCCGCGAAGTCGGCGTCCGCGCGCGGCGGGGCGGCCTGATCGGCCGCGTCCTTGCTCACCACGAAGTGGAAGCCCTGCACGGAGCCGTCCGCCGGGCGCAGCGAGGAGGGGCCCTGGGTGGCGTACGCCCACGTGCCGCCCGCGCCGTCCCAGAACGACCAGTAGCGGTAGGTCGAGGCCAGGGCGGGCGAGGCGGCCAGCACCGTCAGGATGACGCCGAGCACGAGGACCGGCAGAGCCGGACGGCGGCGGCGCATCAGAGCTGGTTCTTCTTCCGGCGGCCGCTCAGCACGATGCCGATGCCCATGCCGGCCGCGGCGCCCGCGAGGATCATCCACCAGACGTTGCTGCCGGAGTCCTTCTCCTTCTTCTCGTCCTTCTTCTCCGCCGGCTGGTCGGACGCCTTCGCGGAGGCGCTCTGCGGCGCGGGGCCCGTCGCGTTCAGGGCCGCGACCAGGTCGGTGCCGCCGAAGGACTTCGGGTCGGTGCCGGTCGCGTGCGCGGCCAGGACCAGGGTGCCCAGGGCGGCCGGGCTGCCCTTGGACCACTCGGCGGAGTTGGTCTTCAGCCACTCCAGGGCGCCCGCCGCGGACTGCTTGTGCCCGGCCGCGGCCAGGGCGATGACCGCGTCGGCGGTGTTGCCGGTGTCCGGGGTCGGCTGGTCGGCGCCCGGGGTGAGGGCGGTGAGGTGGCCGTCCTTCTTCAGGGCCTGCGCCAGGTATCCGGCCGCGCCCTGGGCCGCCGCCGCCGGGTCACCGGCGGTCGCCGGGCAGGCGAGCGCGGCCGCGGGGGCGTCCGTGGGAGAGGAGGAGGGGGAGACGAGCGCGCCCTTGCCGAGGCCGGCCAGTACGGCGGCGGCCGTCGCGTCGGCGTTGGCGGGGAGCTTGCCGTCGGCCGTCGGCTGGTAGGCGAAGGCACCCCGGTCGGCGGCCGGCTCGGCCGAGCAGCCGAGCTGGAAGGCGAGCAGACCCTCGTACGCGGACTTGCCGTCCTTGGACTTGACCTCGGTCGGCTTCTCGCCCGCCGCCGACAGCGCGCTGATCACCACGGAGGTGGAGCTGGCCTCGCTCGGGGAGCCGGGGACGTAGGCCCAGCCGCCGTCCGCGTTCTGGACGGACTTCAGCCAGTCCACGCCCTTCTTCACGACCGCGTCCTGGCCGCCGAGCGCCTTCAGCGCCTGCACGGCCACCGCGGTGGCGTTCGTGTCGAGCATCGTCTTCGCGTCGCACGCGGCGGCGGTGTCCGCGCGGAAGGAGGCGAAGCCGCCGTCGGCGCACTGCTGCCCGACGAGCCAGTCCACGGCCTGCTGCGCGGGCTTCACGCCCACGGTGTGCTGGGCGAGCAGCGCGAACGACTGCCGCCACACTCCGTCGTACGTCGGGTCGTTCTTGCCGTAGAGCCCGGAGGGGACCACGGGCGCCGGGGACGGGGTGGCGACATCGGCGAGGGCCGCGGGGGCCGCGCCCACGCAGAGCACGGCGGAGGCGGCGAGCGTGGCGGCGCTGCGGCGGACGTTCATGGCGGGGCGGGTGCCTCTCGTGCTGGGGACCCGGAGGCAGGCAGCACAGCAGCGGAGGCTGGCACCGGGCTCCGGCTCCGTTTACCTCGACGGTGCCGGCCGCCGGAGGCCCCGGCGGCACGAGCCGCGCACCTCCGGAACGGGGCAATCCGGCTCCCCGCCCCGATGCTGCCGGGGAGGATCACGGTTGCGGGTCAGCGCCGGATTCGCACCGGCTTCCCCCCGTACGGAAGTGTGGACGACGCCCATACTCTACCGGCCCGTAGCTCCGGTGCCGGGTGGCGCCGCCCACCAGCACCCCTTACACGGCGCGGTACGTCACGGGGTCGGTGCCCGGCACCGCCTCCGCGCGGCCCTGCTTCACCAGGCGCCGCAGGTGGGCCTCCGCTTCGGAGACGGCGATGTTCCGGGAGCCGTACGGGATCTGTTCCCAGGGCCGGTTCCACTCCATCCGCTCCGCCAGCGCCCACGGGGTCAGCGGCTCGGCGGCGAGCAGTTCGCGCAGCCCGGTCAGCCGGTCCTCGTGGTGGTCCAGGAGTTCCCGTACGCGGCCCTGCGCGTCGGTGAAGGCGTGCTGGTGGGCCGGGAGCACCTCGGCGGGCTGGAGGCGGCCGATGCGTTCGAGGGAGTCGAGGTAGTCGCCGAGGGGGTCGGTGACCCGCTCGGAGGAGGGGTCCTCGTAGAGGCCGATGTGCGGGGAGATCCCGGGGAGCAGGTGGTCCCCGGAGAAGAGGCGGCCGTTGCCGGGCAGGTTCGCCGGGTGCTTCTCCTCCAGGTGCAGGCAGACGTGGCCGGGGGTGTGCCCGGGGGTCCAGATCGCCCGCAGCCGGCGGCCCGCCAGCGGCAGCAGCTCGGCGGGCACGATCTCCCGGTCGGGGACGGCGGCCCGCAGCCCCGGGAGGGTGCTCATGCGGCCGCTCGCGCGGGCGGCGCGCAGCGGGGCGATGTGCTCCTCGGGGGCTCCGGAGGTGGCCAGCTTCTCGGCCATGTAGTCGAACCAGACGCCGGGTTCGGAGGCCCGGGTCCGCACCACGATCTCGGTGTCGGCGGCGTGCATGGCGATCCAGGCGCCGGAGGCCTCGCGGACCTGGCCGGACAGTCCGTGGTGGTCCGGGTGGTGGTGGGTGATGACCACGCCGTGCACGTCGGCGACGGCGATGGACAGGGCGCCGAGGCCGGCGACGAGGGTGTCCCAGGACTCGGGGTCGTCCCAGCCGGTGTCGACGAGGACCGGACCGCGGTCGGTGTCGAGGACGTGGACGAGGGTGTGGCCGAGCGGATTGTCGGGGATGGGGACCTTGATGCCCCACACGCCGCCGCCGTGATCGGTGACGTGAGGTGTCACGTCTGGGGTGTCCTCTGCCATGAGGGGCTCCGCTCTAACGAGAACAGGTCTAACGAGAACAGGTCCGACGAACCAACGGGAACAGGTCTGCGGACCAACGAGAACAGGTCTAACGAGAACGTGTTGCATTAGTCGCCCAAGTCGACCACTTCTGCGGGCTCCTGACTAGTCGTTGGATCTTCGGGGTCTCGCGCGAACCGGCGAGAGGGCGGTTCGGTCAGTGCCGTGGACTCCTAGAACTAGAACTGGTATCAGTTCTGCAACGCCAAGCCGCAGGAGGCATCAGCCATGACCGAGCTCGTGGAACACGGAAAACTGTTCATCGGCGGTGAGTGGACGGATCCGCTGGGCTCCGACACGATCAAGGTCGTCTCGCCCCACACCGGGCAGGTCATCGGCAGCGTCCCGCACGCCTCGAAGGCGGACGTCGACCGGGCCGTCGCCGTGGCCCGCAAAGCCTTCGACGAGGGCCCCTGGCCGCGCACCACGCTCGAAGAGCGGATCGCCGTCGTCACCCGGATCAAGGACGCGATAGGCGCCCGCTACGAGGAGATCGCCGCCTCGATCAGCTCCCAGAACGGCTCCCCGTACTCCTGGAGCATCATGGCCCAGGCGCTCGGGCCGATGATGGTCTACGACGCCGCGATCACCGTGGCCCGCGACTACCCCTACGAGGAGTACCGCCAGGGCGCACTCGGCCCGATCCTCGTCCGGCGCGAGGCCGTCGGCGTCGTCGCCGCCGTCATCCCGTGGAACGTCCCGCAGTTCGTGGCCGCCGCCAAGCTGGCGCCCGCGCTCCTCACCGGCTGCACGGTGATCCTCAAGCCGTCCCCCGAGGCGGTCCTCGACTCCTACATCCTCGCCGACATCGCCAGCGAGGCCGGGCTGCCCGAGGGCGTGCTGTCGATCCTGCCCGCCGACCGCGAGGTCAGCGAGTACCTCGTCGGCCACCCGGACGTGGACAAGGTCGCCTTCACCGGCTCCGTCCCCGCCGGCCGGCGGGTCATGGAGGTCGCCTCGAAGAACCTCACCCGCGTGACCCTCGAACTGGGCGGCAAGTCCGCGGCCGTCATCCTCCCGGACGCCGACCTCGCCACCGCCATCGCCGGCATCGTCCCCGCGGCCTGGATGAACAACGGCCAGGCCTGCGTGGCCCAGACCCGCGTCCTCGCCCCGCGCAGCCGCTACGAGGAGATCGCCGAGGCGCTCGCCGCCGCGGCCTCGGCGCTGGTCGTCGGCGACCCGATGGACCCCGCGACGCAGCTCGGCCCGCTGGTGGCCAGGCGGCAGCAGCAGCGCTCGCTCGACTACATCCGGATCGGCCAGGAGGAGGGCGCCAAGGTCCTGTCCGGTGGCGGGCGTCCGGCCGGCTCGGACCTGGACCAGGGCTGGTACGTGGAGCCGACCCTCTTCGGAGACGTCGACAACTCGATGCGCATCGCCCGCGAGGAGATCTTCGGCCCGGTCGTCTGCCTGATCCCGTACGGGGACGAGGCGGAGGCCGTACGGGTCGCCAACGACTCGGAGTTCGGGCTCAGCGGCAGCGTCTGGACCGGTGACGTCGAGCACGGCATCGACTTCGCGCGGCAGGTGCGGACCGGCACCTTCAACGTGAACACCTTCAGCCTGGACATGCTCGGGCCGTTCGGCGGCTACAAGAACAGCGGCGTCGGGCGGGAGTTCGGTCCGGAGGGGCTGAGCGAGTACCTGGAGCACAAGATGATCCACCTCCCGGCAGGGTACGCACCCCCCGCGGCCGGTGCGTGATGGGTGACCGGTGGCACGTCGAGGTGGACCGCGGGGTCTGCATCGGCTCGGGGATGTGCGTGAACCACGCCCCTGAGGGCTTCGCCCTCGACACGGCGCGGCAGTCGCACCCGCGGCTGGCGGAGACGGACGCGAGCGAGCCGGTGCTCGCGGCGGCCGAGGGGTGCCCGGTCGAGGCCATCGCGATCACGCTGCTGGGCAGTGGCGAGGCGGTGTTCCCTCCGGAGGAGTGAGGGGGTCGCCGGGGAGCCCGGGGGCCGGGACCAGGGTGCGGGGGCCGGTGCTGGGCTCCCGGCCTGGGCCGGGCCGGGCCCCAGGTATCCCAGGCCCCCGGCCCGTTGCCGAGTGCGGCGCCGTTGCCGTTGCCGTGGGCGACCAGTCCCCGCACCCCTGCGCCTCCCACGCCGCCGGGGCTGATTCCGGCCGGCGTCGGCCTGAATGGGTCGACGTGTGAGACTCCTGTTGCGACGGCCCGGCGCACGTGGACGGGCGGCACGGTGAGGGTGGGGGACGAGCGGTATGCGCAGGAACGGGTGGGCGGCCGGAGCGTTGCTCGGGGCGATGGCGGCGATGGTGGCGACGCTGGCGACGGGCTGCGGGACGGCCGGCGACGGCGGGAGCGCGGACGCGTCGGCCAAGGCATCGGCCCAGGCGTCTACCAAGGCATCGGCACCGGCGTCCGCATCGACGTCGGGCGGCTCCGCCTCGCCCGCGGTCACGGGCGCCTTCGGCAAGGAGCAGGCAGCAGCCGACGTGGTCGCCGCCACGGCCGCGGCCGACCTGGGGCAGTCCGGGGAGACGGCCACCGCGACCCCGGACCCGGCGGACCCGAAGGCCAAGCGCCGCGCCGAGGTACTGGCCTGCGCGGCGCCCTGGCAGACGACCGTGCCCGCCGGCGACGCCGTGAAGGCGTACGAGGCCACCATCGCGACGCTGGAACAGCGCGGGTGGAAGCGCGGGGAGCGCCGGCAGGTGGACATGCTCACCCAGACGACCCTGACCAAGCAGGGCTGGACGGTGCTCGCCCGCCGCTACGACTTCTCCGGCGGCAAGGGCGCCGGGATGGGCATGCCCGACATGCTGTCCTTCATGGCCACGGACCAAGCGTGTGCGGAGCGTTTCACGGACGCCGAACTCGAAGACGCCTTCAAGGACGACGAAGCACAGGGTTAGCCCCGCCCCCGCCCCCGCTACGGCGGGATCAGGACTTTTTCGCAGGCGCAGCAGGGGCCGTCGTCGGGGGCTCCGGGGCCGTGAGGTCGATCAGGCGGCAGACCGTTTCGATGTCGATCTTCACCTGGGCGATCGACGCGCGGCCCGAGAGCCAGGTGATCAGGGCCGAGTGCCAGGTGTGCTCGATGACCCGGACCGCGGAGAGCTGTTCCGCCGTCGGCGGGGCGTCCAGGCCCATCGCGTCCAGGATGATCGCCGTCGTGAGGCGGGACACCGTGTCCACCTCGGGGCTCACGCTGCGGTCCGCGAAGGTGAGGGCCCGGACCATCGCGTCCGCCAGCTGCGGCTCGCGCTGCAGCGCGCGGAAGGCGCGCATCAGGGTCTCCGCGACCCTGGCCGCGGGCTCGTCCCCGGCCGGCGGGCGCTTGCGCAGCGTTCCGTGCATGTGCTGGAGCTGGTCCTGCATGGTCGCGACGAGCAGGTGCACCTTGGAGGGGAAGTACCGGTACAGGGTGCCCAGGGCCACGCTGGAGGACTCCGCCACCTCCCGCATCTGCACCGCGTCGAAGCCGCCCCGGCTCGCCAACTGGGCGCTGGCGTGCAGGATCCTCCTGCGGCGTGCCTCCTGGCGCTCCGTCAGGGGCGGAGACGCCGGTGTGGTGACGGCTGGGGTCACGGCCTTCGCTTCCGCTGTCATCTGTCCCGTTCCGGTTCCAAGGCGTTTCAGTTCCAGGGCGTTCAGGTCTGCGCCGGGGCGACCGCGCGCGCTGCCCCGGGCTGTCGTGCGCCCCAGCATGGCAGGCGCCCGATCCGTGGCGCGAATCACCCGCCACCCCTCTTACGGTGTGGTTTCCGGCCGGTAGATTCAATGCTCTTCAGCGGATCAAGTCTGAAACTTGTTCTACATTATCCGAGCGGTTACGCTCCGGCGAAAGTGCAGGGAGAAGGGGGCCGAGAGTGACCGCAGAGGCCATGGTGACGAGCCCTCTCACGGGTTCGGCCGCCGACGGCGGCCGCCCGTTGCGGATCGCACTCCTCACCTATAAGGGGAACCCGTTCTGCGGTGGCCAGGGCGTCTACGTCCGCCACCTGGCGCGCGAGCTCGTGAAGCTGGGCCACAGTGTCGAGGTCATCGGCGCGCAGCCCTACCCGGTGCTCGACACCGACGCCCTCACCGGCGCCGGCGCCACCCTCACCGAGCTGCCCAGCCTGGACCTCTACCGCAGCCCCGACCCGTTCCGCACCCCCAAGCGCGACGAGTACCGCGACTGGATCGACGCCGTCGAGGTCGCGACCATGTGGACCGGCGGATTCCCCGAGCCGCTGACCTTCTCGCTCCGCGCCCGCCGCCATCTCGCGGCCCGGGCGGGCGAGTTCGACGTCATCCACGACAACCAGACGCTCGGCTACGGGCTGTTGGCGGACCTCGGTGCCCCGCTGGTCACCACCATCCACCACCCCATCACCGTCGACCGCGAGCTGGACCTGGCCGCCGCCAAGGGCCGCAAGAAGCGCGCCTCCGTGCGGCGCTGGTACGGGTTCACCCGCATGCAGGGCCGCGTGGCCCGGCGGCTGGCCTCCGTGCTCACCGTCTCCGGCTCCTCCAAGAAGGAGATCGCCGAGCACCTCGGTGTCCGGGACGAGCGCATCCACGTCGTCCACATCGGCGCCGACACCGACCTGTGGTCGCCCGACGCCTCCGTGGCCGAGGTGCCCGGGCGGATCGTGACCACCTCCAGCGCCGACGTCCCGCTCAAGGGGCTCGTGCACCTCGTCGAGGCGCTCGCGAAGCTCCGTACCGAACAGCCCGACGCCCACCTCGTCGTCGTCGGCAAGCGGGCCGAGCAGGGCCCGGTGGCCCGTGCGATCGAGACGTACGGACTCCAGGACGCCGTCCGCTTCGTCAAGGGCATCACCGACACCGAGCTCGTCGACCTCGTCCGAAGCGCCCAGATCGCCTGCGTGCCCTCGCTGTACGAGGGCTTCTCGCTCCCGGCCGCCGAGGCCATGGCCACCGGCACCCCGCTGGTCGCCACCACCGGCGGCGCGATCCCCGAGGTCACCGGCCCCGACGGCGAGAGCTGCCTCGCCGTACCGCCCGGCGACGCGGGCGCGCTGGCCGCGGCCCTGGGCCGGCTGCTGGGCGACCCCGAACTGCGCACCCGGCTCGGCGCCGCCGGCCGCGAGCGGGTGCTGTCCCGCTTCACCTGGGCCAAGGCCGCCGAGGGCACCGTGGTTCACTACCGCGCCGCCATCGAGCGGGCGGCGGCGGGCGCGCAGGATCCAAGGGCTCTGAAGGCCTCCAAGCCCTCGAAGGCCGCGAAGGCCGCAACGACCCGGTGACCTCCACCTTCCGTCCGATGCAGTTCCCCTCCCCACCCCGCGACCGCGAAGGCAGGACCACGTGCTGACCGTCGATTTCTCCCGGTTCCCGCTCGCCGCAGGCGACCGCGTACTCGATCTGGGCTGCGGCGCAGGCCGGCACGCCTTCGAGTGCTACCGGCGCGGCGCCCAAGTGGTCGCCCTCGACCGCAACGGCGAGGAGATCCGCGAGGTCGCCAAGTGGTTCGCCGCGATGAAGGAGGCGGGCGAGGCCCCGGCCGGCGCCACCGCCACCGCCATGGAGGGCGACGCCCTCGCGCTGCCCTTCCCCGACGAGTCCTTCGACGTCGTCATCATCTCCGAGGTGATGGAGCACATCCCCGACGACAAGGGCGTCCTCGCCGAGATGGTCCGCGTCCTGAAGCCCGGCGGACGCATCGCCATCACCGTGCCGCGCTACGGCCCCGAGAAGATCTGCTGGGCGCTCTCCGACGCCTACCACGAGGTCGAGGGCGGCCACATCCGCATCTACAAGGCGGAGGAGCTGCTCGGCAAGATGGAGTCCGCGGGCCTCAAGCCGTACGGCACCCACCACGCGCACGGCCTGCACTCGCCGTACTGGTGGCTCAAGTGCGCCTTCGGCGTCGACAACGACAAGGCGCTGCCCGTCAAGGCGTACCACAAGCTCCTGGTCTGGGACATCATGAAGAAGCCCGCGCTCACCCGGCTCGCGGAGCAGGCCCTGAACCCGGTCATCGGCAAGAGCTTCGTCGCCTACGCCACCAAGCCGCACCTCCCCGTGGACGCTGCCGCGGCCGAGGCCGTGGGCGCCGCGCAGTGAGCTCTCCCGGGCGCACCGCACCCGAACACCTCGTCCTGGACGGCGTACTGACGGCCGATCAGGCCGCCGCCACCGTCGCCGGGATCCTCGCCGCGCAGCGCGCCGACGGGGCCATACCCTGGTTCCGCGGGCACCACCTCGACCCGTGGGACCACACCGAGGCCGCCATGGCCCTCGACGCCGCAGGCGAGCACGAGGCCGCCGAGCGGGCCTACGACTGGCTGGTCCGCCACCAGAACGACGACGGCTCCTGGTACGCGGCCTACGCCGACCGCGAGGACGGGGTCGACACCCGCGAGCCGCAGGACGCGAGCCGGGAGACCAACTTCGTCGCGTACCTCGCCGTCGGCGTCTGGCACCACCACCTGTCCACCGGCGACGAGGCCTTCCTCGACCGCATGTGGCCGGCCGTGTACGCGGCCGTCGAGTTCGTCCTGCGGCTCCAGCAGCCGGGCGGCGAGATCGGCTGGAAGCGCGAGCCCGGCGGCGAGGACGTCACGGACGCGCTGCTCACCGGCTCCTCCTCCATCCACCAGGCGCTGCGCTGCGCGCTGGCCATCGCCGAGTACCGGGGCGATCCGCAGCCCGACTGGGAACTGGCCGCGGGCGCCCTCGGGCACGCGATACGCCGGCACCCGGAGCGGTTCCTGGACAAGTCCCACTACTCCATGGACTGGTACTACCCGGTCCTCGGCGGGGCACTGACCGGCGCGGAGGCGAAGGCCCGGATCGAGGAGCGGTGGGAGGAGTTCGTCGTACCGGACCTCGGCGTACGGTGCGTGCTGCCGAACCCCTGGGTGACCGGCGGGGAGTCCTGCGAACTGGCGCTCGCGCTGTGGGCGACGGGGGAGTCGGACCGGGCCCTGGAGATCCTGCGCTCGATAGGCCACCTGCGGGCCGACAACGGCATGTACTGGACCGGGTACGTCTTCGACGACCGGGCGGTCTGGCCCGTGGAGCAGACCACCTGGACGGCGGGCTCGCTCCTCCTCGCGGTGGCCGCCCTGGGCGGCGACGAGGCCACGGCCCAGGTCTTCGGCGGCCAGACCCTGCCGACGGGCCTGGAACCGGACTGCTGCGGCTAGCGACTGGCGGCCGACGGCCGAAGCAAAGCGGGCACGGGCGCGATCTGCGCCCGTGCCCGCTTTACGTCTCGCGACCTGCCCTACACCACGTCGACGTGGTCCTCGCGCCCGATGGCGGCGTAGTACGGATCGGTGGCGTCGAGGTAGTGGATCTGCCAGGTGCCGTCCTGACGGGTGGTGACCTTGGTGAGGAACGAGCCGTTGGCGGCGGTCGTCGCGCTGCCCTGGTAGGTCCAGCCGGAGCCGGTGGCATCGGCCTTGAAGTAGACGCGGACCCGCTGGCCGGCGAGCGGCAGCCAGGCGGTACCGGACTTCACCTGGAGGGTGCCGCCGGCGTTGATCCGGGTACCGGCGGGGATCCCCTCGGGGGCCAGGTTGTCGCCGACGATCCGGGTCGTCTTGCGGGTGAGCCTGCCCACCCGGGCGGTGGGGCCGATGTCGGCGGCGCCGGCGTAGCTCAGGCGGACGTAGTGGCCGTCCTGCGCCGCCGTGTGCTTCACCTGCTGGCTGAAGGTCGTCCCGAAGGCGGTGGTGAAGGACTTCACCGTCTTCCACCCCGTCTTCCCGTCCGGGGACATCTGTACGTCGACCGTGGCCCGGGCCCCTGCGGGTGCGGACCCCTGCTGGAGGGCCAGCTGGCCGGCGACGGTGATCGTCCGGTTCTTGTCCGCACTGACGCTGAACGGCGTGAAGCCGGTGGTGTGCGTGGCGTCCACGGCCAGGCGGGAGGAGAGCTCGCCGGTGAACCACCCGTTGTTCCACCCCGGCGGGAGCAGCTCCACGCGTGCGTACCCGTCCCGCGTGACGGGGTAGGGCAAGTCGAAAGCGCCGGCGGCGTCACTGTTCCGCTGGAGCAGCGAGCAATGGTCGGCCGCACACCCCTCGTTGGACAGCCTCACCACCATGCCCGCCAGCGGTCGGACGGTGCCGTCGGAGGCGGTCCAGGTCACGACTCCCTGCACGGGCACCTGGCTGCCGTAGCGCCCGGTGATCCCCGCGGTGGGCTGCCGGATGGTGAGTTTGGCGGGGGTCGCACGCACCTGAAGGTCCAGGGCGCGCTCTGCCCTGTCGTCGTAGGGCCCCGATTCCGGGGCGAACGAGGCATCGAGTCCGGGATCTCCTTCACCGCCGTCGAACTGGAAGAGGGTCGCGAAGCGGCCCGCGCCGTCGGTGGTCAGACGCTCTTTCAGATGGTGGCCCCGGACGGTGAGGTCCACCGGGGCGTCCGCCAGCGGCTTCACCTCGTGGGTACGGGGGTGCTCGGCCACCAGGGTGCCGGAGGCCTTCCCGCCGCGCCGCTCGTAGGAGAGCACCGGAGTACTGGACACCAGCGAGGTGAACCGGGGGTTGAGCGCGTAGGCGAAGCCCCATGCGTCCTTGCGGTGCACCGTCTCGTCCTCGGCGCCCTTGTGGAGAACGATGTCGAGGTCGTACATGCCCATCTCGTCAAGGACGACCGGGGCCGATTCGGCCACGCTGCTGAAGCAGTGGTCATCCTCGGTGGCCACGCACTTCCAGGTACCGACCCCGACCTCGGCCGCGACCGTCTGGCCGCCCTTGGGCCGGACCCGGAGCGTCGTGGTCCCGTCGATCGACTCGTCGTTGTGCAGCTGGATGCGGAACTCGCCGCCGGACTGCACGACAATCACGCGGGGCGGGAAACGGATGTCGTCGGCGTGCGCCACGGAGCCGAGGCCGAGGCCGGATGCGGCCGTGGTGACGGCCAAGGCGATGCCGAGCGATGTCATCAGCTTGTTCAAGGATCCTCCGGGCATCACGGGTTCACCACCGTGAGGTTGGGGCTGGTGCCGGGCTCGAGTTGCTTGGAGCCCGCGAAGTGGACGCGCCAGAACCCGCCGGCGGGGAAGGTGCCCGGCTCGAGCGTGCGGTTGATCGGCCCGGTGCGCCAGTGGGCCATGGTCTTGTACGTCTTCCAGCCGGTCTTGCCGTCGGCCGAGTGCTGGATGAGGTACGGGTCCCGTTCGGTGTTCGTGCCGTAACCGAGCCGGGTGCTGCCCTGGATGGTCAGACGGCCCTGCGGGTCCTTGATCGCCTTCATGTTCAGGAAGGCGAGGGTCCGGTCGACCTTGACGGTGACCTTGGCCGGGGAGACGCTGTCGATCAGTGCTCCGGGACCGTGGGTCACCGTGAGCACGCCGTCTCCGTGCAGGGTGTACCGCGACCAGGTGAAGTCGGGTCCCTCTCCTGACGTGCCGAACCATCCGCACTTGTAGCCGACGCCGGGCACCCAGACTTCGCAGGGCTCCCGCTCGCTCAGCAGGTTGCTGTCGGCGAGGGGATGCAGTGTGCCGTCCCCGCCCTGGTAGAAGACCTTGCCCGCGATGCTGAAGCGGCTCCCGTATCCCGGTGCCAACGAAGACGGGCCGCTCAGTGTGACGACGACCTTGCGCTTCTCGACGGGAACCACCGTCGTGGCCGGGGCGGCGCCCGCGGCTTCGGCCTTTACGGCCGTGCTGGTGTTCCGCGAGGTGTAGGTGAAGGTGGTGGAGAACGTGCCGTCGTTCTCGGTAACCGCCGCCTTCGGTATCTCCTCATCGAGCCCGCCGACGAACTTGAGCAGCACCTTCCGTCCCTTGAGCGGGGTCTCGGCGCGGGTCCGCGGGTCGCGCACGACCAGCTTGCCGGTGAGGTTCGCCGTCGGCTTCTCCAGGGAGACCGGCTCGCTCGGCGGGGTCAGGGTGAGCGCGGGGTGCGGCAGGTAGCGCAGCTCGCCGCTGTCGGCGCAGCTGACGGACTTGCCCGCGGCGTCGGTGTACCGGACGTCGAGGTCGTAGCGGCCGAGTGCCGCGAGTGCGGGCAGCGCGGCGGAGCGGTGGCGCACGCCGAAGCCGGGCCGTGCCGCGGACTCGAAGCCCCCGGCGCTGGCCAGCACCTTCGTCGTGCCCGGGGTGCGAACGTCGACCCGGAGGTCCTTCAGGGCGCCGAAGGCGTCGACCTGCACCCGGGCCGCGTCGGCCGGATCGGTCGAGGCGATCACGTCACAGGCGCCGTCGGCCGTAGCGGCGAGGCTGGCCGGTGCGGCGGCGACCATCGTCGCGGCGATACCGAAAGCGGCAACGAGAGCCGTTGCCGTGCGAGTTGTCCTGGCGGACATCGGTGGATGTCCTCCCGTCTCCTGGTGATCCGAGGGCCGGGCCGGATCGGCCCTGCCCGGTTTTCTGTGCTGCCTGCGCCCGTGCGGGATCCTGTGCGGGGCGGGCATGGCGGGACCCCCGTACCGGCCTCGCCCGCCCCGCATCCGGCTGCGCGCGGCACGCGTCAGCGCACGGCGGCGTAGTCCTCGCGGTGGTGCGCCCGTCCCCCGGCGGAGACGGCGAACAGGAAGACGCCGAGGGGTTCCCCCGGGGCGGCCGTCACCTGGTCCGGCGCGGCGGCCGGGGCGGCGGGCGCGGCCGGCGGGTGGGGTGCGGAGTGGGCGGGCAAGGCCGCCTCCATCGCCGTGTTCTTCTTCACTGGAGCCCCCCGGGCGAAGTCCAACTGATCAACTCTCGCCCGTACGACCCACGGCGGGCACGGATGGTTGCCCTCGTATGCAGGAATTCCCGAAGGAAGCGCGCGCGGCCGCCGACGGCATGCCGCAGCTCGCCCTCCGGCCGACGGGAGGGCGAGCGGTGTTCGACGTGCGGCAGCGGACCACCGGGCCCACCGGCCTCGGTGCCGCGCTGCTGGGCCGTCTAGCGGCGGTAGAGCCGGCCCGCGATGGCGTGGCCGATGACGATGTAGGCGACGGCCGCGATGCCGTAGCCGACCACCACCTGGATCCAGTCGCGGTCGAAGGTGAACAGGTCGTAGGACCAGCCGGCCAGCCAGCTCGCCGCGTCGTGGATGAAGTCCACCAGGGCGTTGCCCTGGTTGGCGTCCAGCAGGTACAGCAGGATCCACAGGCCGATGATGAAGGCCATGACGTCCGCCACGACCGCGACGGCGCGGCCCGCCTGGCTGCTTCCTCTGGTGTGCACTCGCGTGTGTGTGGGCATGCCGCTCGTCTTGCCGCTTCCCGGCCGGGTAAACCCGAAGGCGCATACCCGAACGGGTCCCCCGGGTGGCGGAGTCGGGTGGCCGGGGTGAGGCTGCGGGGGACGCCTCAGTCCCCGGAGGAAACCCGTGTCCCTACCCACCACAGCCGTTCGTTTCCGCCGTGCCCTCACGGCGGTTCTCCTGTCCTGCGCCCTGCTCGGCGGTGCCACCGCCTGCGGCTCGGGCGGTGGCGACAAGACCGCCGCCGGTCAGGCCGACGAGGTCTCGGTGGCCATGGCCGCGTTCGCCGAGGCCGACGCCGCGGCCTCGGCCGAGGACGCGGAAGCGGCCGCCGCCACGCCCTCGGCCACCACCCCGGCGGAGAAGCAGAAGTTCGCCAAGGCCCGCTTCGTCGCCAACGCGGGGCTCGCGGCCGGTGCCACCTACCAGTGGATCATCAAGCCGTACCGTGACGGCAAGTTCAAGAAGGGCACCAAGGGCCGGACCTTCGCCCTGGTGAAGGCGGGCCTCGCGGGCGCCTTCGCCTACAACCGGCTGAAGGCGGCCACCGAGAACGCCAAGGGCGACCCGTTGCTGTCGAAGGCCGTGGGCCCGCTGACGGCGGGCATCGACTCCCTCAAGGGTCTCGGCTCCAAGCTGCGCAAGGGCCAGGCGGGCGACGCCGACATCGGCGCCTTCGAGGACGTCATCAACAGCGTCAAGGAGGCCGGGAAGAGCGCGGGCGCCACGGTGACCGACAAGATTCCGAGCGCCGGGCAGCTGACCGGCTGAGCACAGCCGCCGCCTTCGCGGTGTCGCCGTCCTGGAACAGGCCGGACCGGAACATTCCGGTCCGGCCTGTTCCCTCTGTTTCACCTGTTTGAATGGGTCGGTGATCGAGTACGTGGTCCTCGCCGGCGCCGCCGCCGGAACCGGCTGGCTGATGCGCCGCAAGCACCTGAGGCGCCAGTCCGTCGCGCCCGTGCCGGGGCTCCCCTGCATGGCACGCCGGCCCGCGGGCGCCGGCCGCTGGCGCAGCGGCCGGGTGTACGCGGACCGGGGCGCGGCCCGCTGGGTGCCCGGCCGGGGCGAGCCCGTGGCCCTGACCGGCGGCCGGGCCACCGGCGTACGGGCGCCCTCCGTGAAGGAGGGCATCTCCATCAACCCGGGCTCGCGCATCGTGACCGTCGAATTCGCGGGGGACGGCGGCGGCATGGAGATCGCCGTGATGCCGCTGGACCTGCGGGAACTGCTGGCCGCGGTGGAGCCGGCGGATCCGGACCCGGCCCCGGAAGAGACGGCTTAAGGCCTGTGCCCTGGGACGGGCCCGGTTCGTGGGCGCCGTCACGGGACGTAGCGGACGTCCTTGAGGGGTGCTGCTCGCTGTGCGCCGAACGCCTCCACGACGCTGCCGCCGGCGCCGGTGTGCACGACCTGGAGCGCGACGCGGGCGTCCTGCTCGCGCAGGTCGATCCGGACGCGGGGGGAGCCGCCTTCGGGCTCCATGTCCACGATCCGCCCATCGGGGTAACCGGCCCGCCTGAGCGCGGCCCGCACCTCGGTGGCGTTCGGCCCGATGCCCTTGAGGGCGGTGGTGACGTGGGCGCCGAACGTGTCGGCGAAGCAGATCTCGGGCGCGGCGAGGGGGACCGGCTCGAGGAGTTCGGTGTCGGGAATGCGGGCGGCCGAGGCGTCGGGCGCGTCGGCCGAGGCCGGGTCGGCCGAGTCCCGGCCGGGGGGCAGGGGCACGCGGTCCCCGGCCTCGCCGGGCACGCGGTCCCCGGAGGGGGCCGGGGGGGAGGGCGGGACATCGTCGGGGCCGAGGACCTTGCCGGTCTTCGTGTCGTCCAGCGGCGGGCAGCCGTCAGTGACCTTGAGGGACAGCTCCATGAACGCGAACGCCCGCTCGCCGGTGACGTCACCCCCACCGCCCTCGCCGCCCCCCTCGGCCACGGAGGCGACGCGTTCCGCGTCGATCTTGGTTCCGGCGGCGCCGCCGGCGGAGGTGCCGGCGCAGGCGGTGAGGGTGAGCGCACCCAGTACGAAGGCGGCTGCGGCATAAGCGATTCGGGGCATGTGATCAACGTAGGGCGGCTCGGCGGCTCGGCGGCACGGCCGTGAGTACCCGTACTCACGTGTGAGCGGAGGAACGACTCACCACGGTGCGGGGGCTGTTGGCCGGGCGGCGCGGGCCAGGCGAGATCCGAAAGAGACGGCCTAGCTGTTCAGCTCCGCCAGGACCCGCAGGGTGTGGGGGTCGGGGGCGGTCAGGAGCAGGTCGGTCACCGGGCCCTTGCGCCACAGCTCCAGGCGCTCGGCGATCCGCTCCCGCGGTCCGACCAGGGAGATCTCGTCCGCGAAGGCGTCCGGGACGGCCATGACGGCCTCTTCCTTGCGCCCGGCCAGGAACAGCTCCTGGATCCGGTGCGCCTCCTCCTCGTAGCCCATCCGCCCCATGAGGTCGGCGTGGAAGTTGCGTGCCGCGTGGCCCATCCCGCCGATGTAGAAGCCGAGCATCGCCTTCACCGGGAGCAGCCCCTCCGCGACGTCGTCGCAGACCTTCGCCCTGGCCATCGGGGCGATCATGAACCCCTCGGGGAGCTCGGAGAGCGAGGCCTGGTAGACGTCCGTGCGGGTCGGCGACCAGTAGAGGGGGAGCCAGCCGTCCGCGATGCGGGTGGTCTGGGCGATGTTCTTCGGGCCCTCCGCGCCGAGCAGGATCGGCAGGTCCGCCCGCAGCGGGTGGGTGATGGGCTTGAGGGGCTTGCCGATGCCGGTGCCGTCCGCGCCCCGGTACGGGTGGCTGTGGAAGCGGCCGTCCAGTGCGACCGGGGCCTCGCGGCGCAGCACCTGGCGGATGACGTCCACGTACTCCCGGGTCGCCGTCAGGGGGCTGGAGGGGAAGGGGCGCCCGTACCAGCCCTCGACCACCTGCGGGCCGGACAGGCCGAGGCCCAGCATCATCCGGCCGCCGGACAGGTGGTCCAGGGTCAGGGCCTGCATGGCGGTGGCGGTCGGGGTGCGGGCGGCCATCTGCGCGATGGCGGTGCCCAGGCGGATCCGCGAGGTGTGCGCGGCGATCCAGGTGAGCGGGGTGAAGGCGTCCGAGCCCCAGGCCTCGGCCGTCCACACGGAGTCGTAGCCGAGGTTCTCGGCTTCGGCGGCGAGGTCGAGGTGGTCCGGGTTGGGGCCGCGGCCCCAGTAGCCGAGTGCGAGTCCGAGGCGCATGTGACGGTCCCCTCCACGAATCTGACGATGCGTCAGGTGACTGTAGGGCAACGGCCCCCCGCCCGGAAGGGCGGGGGGCCGTCGTGACGTCTGCGGGCTCGCGGGATCAGCCGCGCTGGATGCCCGAGGTGTCGTTCAGGACGCCGCGGCGGCCGTCCTGGGTCTGGGCGATGAGGGTGGCCGGACCGCGCTGCTCCACGGCCAGGTACCAGGTGCCGGGCGCGAGCTCCGCGATCGGGGCGGGGTTGCCGTCCTCGGCGAAGAGCGGACGGGCCACCGGAACGGCGAACCAGAACGGAGTGAAGTCCGCCGCCGGGGCCGGCTGCGGGGCCGCGTCCTGCGGGGTCTGGGGCTGCTCGTTGCCGCCGCCGTAGGGCGGGGCCGGCTGCGGGGCGGCCCCGTACGGCTGCGGCTCCTGGCCGCCCGGGTACCCGTACCCGGCACCCGGCTGCTGCGGCTGGCCGCCGTACGGCGGGACGGGGGCGACGGCGGGCTTCGGGTCCGGGATCAGCTGCCCGGCGAGCGCGGGCACCTTCGGCCCGAAGAGGGTCACGCCGGCCAGCACGGCCGTGGCGAGGAAGCCGATGACGGCGCCCGCGCCCAGGTCGGCCCCGGTCGGGCAGGTGATCAGGGCCCAGAGCGCGGACCAGGCCGCCGCGACGGAGAGCACCGTGCCCCAGGCCTGGAAGGGCAGGCCCAGGAGCTGGCGCCCGGCGGGCTGCAGGCGGGCCGTGACGAGCAGGCCGACGGCGATGAACGCGAGCAGGAAGATGCTCGGCAGCGCCAGGTGGAACACGTCGGTGTCCCATGCGCTCGGTGCGTCGACGCCGGGCGCGGAATAGAAATCGAGGAACGAGGCGATGAACAGCAGCACCGCTGCTCCGATCACCACGCCGTCGCCTCGAGTGAGGGATCGGATGTTCACGTCTTAGGTGTCCTTCTCGGTCTCGTCGTCTCGTGGTGCGTGGGTGCCCGCCGTGACGCAGGGGGGCGGGCGGCACCATGGTACGGAGCTTTGCCGCGGCCGAGAGGATCGGGGCTGCGGGCCGTCCGGAGGGACGGTCCTGGTGGCCCTACCCGCCGAGGAAGCCGACGATGCCGTCCGCGATGCCCTGGGCCGCTTTCTGGCGCCACTCCGGACTCGACAGCTGCGCCGCGTCCTTGGCATCACGCATGTTGCCGCATTCGATGAACACCTTGGGCCTGGTCGAGAGGTTCAGTCCGCCCAGATCGTCGCGGACGACCAATCCGGTACCGCTGCCGAGGTAGTTGGCGGGCGCGGAACCGGTGGTCCGGGCGAAGTTCCCGGCGATCCGCTCGCCGAGCCGCCGGGACGGTTCGATGATCTTCGCGGTGTCGGCGCCGCCGCCCTTGACCTTGGCGGGGAGGATGACGTGGAAACCGCGGCTGCCGGACGAGACCCCGTCCGCGTGGACGGAGACCACGGCGTCGGCGGCGGCCTCGTTGCCGATGCGGGCGCGCTCGTCGATGCACGGGCCGAAGGGGCGTTCCTTGCCGGCCTCGTGGGTGAGGACCACCTTGAGGCCCTTGGCCTCCAGGACGGTGCGCAGGCGCCGGGACACGTCCATGCTGAACTCGGCTTCCATGTAGCCGGAGTTGGTGGTCGTGCCGGTGGTGTCGCACTCCTTGCGGTTGGTGCCGATGTCCACCTGGCGGTTGATCTCGGTGGTGTGCTTGAAGTTGCCCGTGTTGTGGCCGGGGTCGATGACGACGGTGCGGCCGGCGAGGCCCTTGGCGGCGGCGGGGCTCGGGGAGGTGCCCGGGGCCCCGGAGGGGGCGGCGCTCGCGCCCGGTGCGGGGGTCGGCGCGGCCGACGCGGAAGATGCCGCCGCCGACGCCGCCAGCGGCATCACGATCCGGGGCGGCCGCGAGTCGTCGCCCGCGCCCCCGCTCAGCACCTCGGTCAGTACCCACCCGGCCAGAGCGGCCGGGGCGATGGCGGCCACCGCGACGACCAGGGTCGACCGGCGGGCGTACCAGGGCCGGTCCGGACTGATGGACGTCGAGGACTCGGGAAGCGGCGGGGAGCTTTCGTCGTAGCGCACCTGGCGATGCTAGACCGGCGGTCGGTCGGCCGTACGGACCCTGGGCCATCCGGGGGCGCGGTGAGGTTATATGCCGGGGGCGGGGATGCGGCGCGGGGCCGCACCCCCGGGGCCGGGCCCGGTGCCGGGGGTCAGATGCCCTCGCCCGTGCGGCGCAGGACGCGCAGGGAGTCGGTCACCGAGACCTCCTCGAAGGCGCCCGAGGCCAGGGCGCGCAGGTAGATCCGGTACGGGGCCTGGCCGCCGTCGGCCGGGTCGGGGAACACGTCGTGGATCACCAGCGTGCCGCCCTCGGCGACGTGCGGGGCCCAGCCCTCGTAGTCGCCCGTGGCGTGCTCGTCGGTGTGGCCGCCGTCGATGAAGACCAGGCCGAGCTTGCCGCCCCAGGCCGCGGCGACCTTCGGGGAGCGGCCGACGATCGCGATGACGTGGTCCTCCAGGCCGGCCTTGTGCAGGGTCCGGCGGAAGGTGGGCAGGGTGTCCATCAGCCCGACCTCGGGGTCGACGACGCTCGGGTCGTGGTACTCCCAGCCGGGCTGCTGCTCCTCGCTGCCCCGGTGGTGGTCCACGGTGAGCGCGCTCACCCCCGCCTCGCGGGCGGCGTCGGCGAGCAGGATCGTGGAGCGCCCGCAGTAGGTGCCGACCTCCAGCAACGGCAGCCCGAGCCGCGCCGCTTCGGCCGCCGCCGCGTACAGGGCGAGCCCTTCCCCCACGGGCATGAACCCCTTGGCGGCCTCGAAGGCGGCGAGGGTCTCCGGCTTGGGGCTGGCCATGGTGTTCCTCCTGCGGGGTGGTCTGCGTACGGCGTACATCGGCGGCCCATGGTGCCTTACCCGCTGGTAGGACGCCATGCCCGGGGGTCTGGCCCGCTGTGCGGGGGCGGGCCGCGGCGGCGCACGGGTCGACATGAGCTGCCGTCCATCAACATCTCGACAGTTTTACTTGTCGTTCTGGCTGGTGGCAGGTAGACATGTCACATGGATGATTCGGTAGCGATCCCGACCCCCGACAGGAACGACGAGGACTTCTGGGCCGCCGTCATGAACCTCGTGGAGCCCGCCTGGAGCGAGCCCGCCGAGGACGAGGCGTTCGACATGGACGACCAGGTGCTCGACGCGGTCCGCCCACTGGCACGGCGCATCTCGACGCGCGCCCAGGCCTACCGGGCCGCCGGCAAGCCCTTCGACTCCGCCCTCATGGCCGCCCCCGACGTACAACTGGCCCTGCTGCGGGCGCTCTACGAAGCCAAGCGGTCCGTCGAGCGGATGGCGGAGAGCGCCGCGACCGTGGCCGGCCGCAGCGGAGCCAGCTACACGCAGCTCGGCGCGGCCTGGGGCGGCATCAAGCGGCAGTCCGCCCGCCTCAAGTGGCCCCACGCGGTGGCGAAGCGGTCCGCCAGCGAGTCCATCCCGCTGCGCTACGCCGGCGGTACCGCCGTCATCCACCACGACCCGGACGCCGACGCCTGGTGGTACACCGCCGTCGCCGCGGACGGGCGGGAGGAGGAGTCGCAGGCCGTGCACCCCACGTACGCCGAGGCCATCGCCCGGGCGACCGAGTTCCTCCTGGGCCACGGCGGGCCCGACGGGCCGGGGGCCTGAGGGCGCGGGCGCCGCTCGCTCAGTACCCCCTGACGAGGAGGCCGGCACGGCCGTCCGGAGGGAGGCCGCGGAGGCCTTCGGGTACGAGAACTCCTTGCGGGCGGGGCGCGGCGGGGAACGGAGGCAGGCTAGGGCCTGTCGTCACCGATCCCGGGGCCAGACACCAGGCCGGTGGCGGCCAGGATCGCTTCGACCGTCTCCTCGACCGTCTGCCCGGCGTTGTCGATCCACGTTCCCTCCTGCCCGATTTCGGAGCGCATCGCCCCGTCCAGCGGGGACCAGTCCACGGCAAGGGCCTTCTCGCGGGCCTGGTTGCGCTGCCACGCGACCTCCGGGCCCGGGGCCAGTACGACGACGTGCAGCGGCACCGCCGTCAGCGTCGTGCGGTAGAAGTCGAGGTGGGAACGGCGGACGACGACGTCGTCGAGCACCGGGACGAAACCGGCCCGGGCGAAGCTGTCCGCCAGCAGGCAGGCGTTGCGGGCCCGCAGGAAGATCTGCCGGTCGGCCTCCGGGTTCGCGGCCGGGGACGGCCACTGCCCGCCATTGACGATCATGTCCTGGAGTGCGTCCACCTCCACCCGGGCCGACATCCGCAGCCGCGCGGCCAGCGCCCCGGCCACCGTGGACTTCCCGCTCCCGGGGATGCCGGTCAGGAGGACTGCTGCCGCGGCCGGTTCGCGGTCGACGGGTATGAGGGACAGGGTCATGGGAGCTCTCCGGGCGATCACTGGGGGCGAGGTCCGTTTCCCGGCCCCTTCGGCCATTCTCGCAATCCATGATCGGGACGGGCCCGGCCAGGCCTATCCCGCGGCCGTGAGGAGGGCCGCCAGGCGGGCCGCGTGCGGTGTCGGGTCCGCCGGGTGGAGGAGTTCCGTGCGGTGGAGCAGCCGCGGGGCGGCGACCGGGACCGCCCTGGTGCCGGGGAAGGCGGCGGCCAGGGAGAGGGGGAGGGCGGTCAGACCGTGCCCGGCGGCGGCCAGCGCGGCCAGCGCGTGCGGGTCCGTGCCGTGGTGGCGGATCCGCGGGTGGAAGCCGGGGCTGTGGCTGACCTCGCGGAGCCGGGCGAGGGGGACCGCCGTGTCGGGGGCGTCGATCCACTGCGCCTGCGCGAGGTCGGGCAGCCGGACCGAACTGCGCCGCGCCAGGGGGTGGTCGTGGGGGAAGAGCACGGCCAGGGGCTCCTCGGCGACGGCGAGGGTGACCGTGGGGCCGAGGTCCGGCAGCGGGAGGGGGTCGCTGGGCGCGGCCACTCCGTCCACGAGGCCGAGGTCGGCGCGGGCGGTCAGTACCTCCTCGACCACCGCGTCCCGGCCCAGGACGTGCAGGTCGGCCTCCACCGGCCCCGCGGCGCGCAGCCGGGCCAGGGCCCGCGCGAGCGCCGGGCCGAAGGCCGCGGGGGAACAGGCCAGCGTCAGCCGGGCGCCGGGGGCCCGGTGCAGGCGGGCGATGTCGGCGCGGGCCGCGTCCAGGCGCAGGAGGAGCGCGGGGGCGTGTTCCATCAGCCGGACCCCCGCCTCGGTGGGGGCGACGGGCCGGCGCTCGACCAGCCTGGCGCCCAAGTCGGCTTCGAGCGCCGCGATGTGCTGCGAGACGGCCGACTGCGTGTAGCCGAGGACCGAGGCGGCGGTGGAGAAGGAGCGGTGTTCGAGGACCGCGACGAAGGTGCGCAGCAGATGCGGATCCATGCGCATCAGTATCGCTTATGCGGGTAGTGCGGATCATCGTTGGACGTGATGGGCCGGCGGCTCGGAGGATGGCCGTCATGAACGCGAACCACATCTCCGAACCGGCCGCACCCACCGCCCGCATCGCTCTGATCGCTGACCGTTCCGACGCCGTACGCTCCCACGCCCGCGTCCCCGGCCTGCTGGAGGCGCTGCGCCTGCGCGAGGGCCTGGACCTGGACGCCTACTGGATCCCCACCGAGGAAGCCGGTGAGGGCATGGACGGGTTCGACGCCGTCTGGGTCCTGCCCGGCAGCCCCTACCGCAGCGAGAGCGGGGTGCTCACGGCGATCCGGGACGCCCGCGAGAACGGCATCCCCTTCCTCGGCACCTGCGGCGGCTTCCAGCACGCCCTGCTGGAGTTCGCCCGTACGGTCTGCGGCCTCGACCGGGCCGCCCACGCCGAGAACGACCCGGCGACGGCCGAGTCGGACGCGGTGGTCGTCCCGCTGGCCTGCTCGCTCGTGGGCCACGAGGGGACCGTACGGGTCACCCCCGGCTCCCGCGCCGCCCGGCTGCTCGGCGCGGACCGCACGCAGGCCCGGTACCACTGCAACTACGGCCCCAACCCGCTCCACTTGGACCTGCTGCGGGCGCACGGCATGACCTTCACGGGCGCCGACGAATCCGGCGACATCCGCATCGCCGAACTGGCCGAGCACCCCTTCTTCCTGGCCACCCTCTTCCAGCCCGAACTGGACGGCGACGGCACCCGCGCCCACCCGCTCGTCGCAGGCCTGGCGGCGGCCGCCGCCGAACACGCGCGGAGCCGCTAGCCGCCGGCCGCCGGCCGCGGGGGCCGGGGCTCTGGTCGAAGCTCTTGGGCGACTCCTCCGGCAGCGGACCGTCCGGATTCCTCGCAGTCGCCCGACCTCGCCTTCGAGGCTCAGGTGAACTGGCTCTACCCTGAGCCGAGTTCGACGGGACGGGCCGACCGGCCGCCCGCAGTGGATCACCGGGGGACGGGCAGCATGGGCAGCGGGACCGGCAAGGGGCAGGGCGGCGGCAGTGATGACAACGTCGACGGCGGCATAAAGCCGCTCTTGGCGGGGGATCCGAGCCGGATCGGGCCGTACCTGCTGCTCGGGCGCCTCGGCGCCGGCGGGATGGGCCGGGTGTTCCTGGCCCGGTCCGAAGGCGGGCGTACGGTCGCGGTGAAGGTGGTGCACGAGGAGCACGTGGCCGACGCGCAGTTCCGGGCCCGCTTCCGCCGCGAGATCGACGCCGCCCGGAAGGTGGGCGAGCGGTACACCGCACCCGTCCTGGACGCGGACCCCGACGCCGAACGGCCCTGGGTGGCGACCGGATACGTACCGGGACTCTCGCTGGAGCAGATCGTTCGCCGGCACGGTCCCCTGCCCCTGGACTCCGTACACGCCCTCGCGGACGGGCTGCTGCACGCGCTCGAGGACATCCACACCGCCGGGATCGTGCACCGCGACCTCAAGCCGTCGAACGTGATGCTGACCGTCGAGGGCAGCCGGGTCATCGACTTCGGGATCTCGCGGGCCCTGGAGACCTCCGTCGAATCGCTGCTCACCAGCACCGGCATGGTCGTCGGTTCGCCCGGGTTCATGTCGCCCGAGCAGGTGCGCGGGCAGCGGGCCGGGGCGAAGAGCGACGTGTTCACGCTCGGCTGTGTCCTGATGTACGCGGTCACGGGCGAGCTGCCCTTCGGGCACGGGGCCAGCAACCAGCACGCGGTGATGTTCCAGATCGTGGAGGGCGAACCGGCCCTGGAACGGGTGGCGGACGCCTCGCTGCGCGCGCTCATCGGCCGCTGCCTGGTCAAGGGCGTCGAGGAACGGCCGGGCGTGGACGAGCTGCTGGCGGATCCGGATCGGGTCCGCCCGGCGGTGCGCGGCGGTGCGTGGCTGCCGCCCGAGGTGGTGGAGCGGCTGGCCCGGCAGGCGGCGCGGCTGCTCGACGCGGAGGCGGTGCCGGTGGAGGTGCCGGGTCCGGAGTCCGTGTCCGCGCCCCTGGGGGACGGGGGAGCGGGGGGTGCGCAGACCCCCGACCGGGGCACGCTCGGGCTGCGGCCGGGGTCGGGAGGGGCTGGTGGGTCCGGTGGGGCCGGCGAGCAGGTCGTCGGGGTCGTTGAGCCGACGGGCGGGTCGGCGGCCGGTCCGGCCACGGCCGGCGGTACGGCGGACCGCGAGCAGCGCCGGGCGCGGCGGCGGCTGACCGTAGCCGTACCGGCCGTCCTGGTGCTCACCGTCGGCGGGGGCACGGTGGCCCTGCTCCAGCCGTTCGGCGGCGGCGGAGGGTCGCAGGCCGCGCCCCCGGCGAGCAGCGCGCCCCTGACGCCCGGCGCTTCCGCGGGCTCCCCTTCGGCGGCGAGCGGTTCGCCGGCCTCCGGCGCACCGAACTCCGAGAGCCCGCAGGCCCCCCAGAGCCCGCCCGCGCCGGTGCCGGACGGCCAGGCCGTCGCCGGACAGGGCGCGGCGGCGGGCGCGGGGACCCCCGGCGGGGGCTCCGGCACCCCGGGCGGCAGCAGCGCGACCCAGGGCGGCGGCGGGGGTCCGGCCGGCGGCGGCACCGGTACAGGAACCAGCCCGAGCGCCACCCCCGGGGGCTCGGGCTCGCCGAGCGGTGGCGGATCACCCGGCGGCGGCGGCTCCGGCGGCAACGACACGGTCCCCGCGTACTTCGCCGGGACCTGGACCTACAAGGGCGACTTCAACATCGGCCAGCCGGGGACGGTGATCATCACCCGGTCCGGGGCGGTCCGCCTGATCAACGAGTCCCAGACGGGCCACTGCGAGAACATCGCCAAGGTGACCTCGCTGGCCTCCGGCGGGACCCGGATCAACATCGGCGCGGCGGCGGTGGACAAGTCCAAGTCCACCGGCCAGTTCTGCGGGGTCCTGGACCCCTCCTTCTTCACCAAGAGCCTGCCGGTCGGCCTCCAGCACAACGTGGGCCCCTCGCACGGCGAGGGCTACTACTACGAGAAGTCCTGACGTCCGTGCTCGGCACGGCTTGAGATCCGGTCCGGACGGCAGGGCTGCGGCGGTCCGCAAAGCGAGAACACGTTTCAGTTCTGACCTTCCGTCAGAATGCAACGTGTTCTACTCTGCCGCGCATGGGCATCGGAATCACACAGGAACAGCGGGAGTTGGCCGAGGCCGTACGCGGCTGGGTCGCGCGGGCCGTGCCGCCCGAGGAGGTGCGCAAGCTCCTCGACACCCCGCCGCAGACGGGCTCGCGGCCCGCCTACTGGGACGGGCTGCTCGCCTCCGGGCTGCTGGAGCCGCACCTGGAGGGCGGAACCCTGCTCGACCTCGCCGTCGTGGTGGAGGAGGCCGCCCGGGCGGCGCTCCCCGGGGCGTACCTGCCGAGCGTGCTGGCCTCCGTACTCCTGGACCGGGCCGCGGCCGAGCCCCTCGGGGGGCGGGTCGGGGCCGTGGCGCTCGGGCCCGGGGACCTGACCGCCGTCGCTGTGGAGGGCGGCTACCTCCTCGACGGCACCGCGCCGCCGGTGCTGGGAGCGGGCGAGGCCGACCTCGTGCTGCTCGCCGCCGAGACCGCGCACGGGACCCGCTGGTTCGCCGTCGACGCCGCCGCGCTGGACATCCGTACCCAGGACAGCGCCGACCCCACCCGGCCCACCGCCGAGGTCCGCGCCCGCGGGGTCACCGCCGGGCCGGGCGCCCTGCTGGAACTCGACGCCGCCCTCGTACGGGACCTCGCCTGCGTGCTGTTCGCCGCCGACGCCTGCGGCACCGCCGCCTGGGCGCTGCAGACCGCCGCCGAGTACGCGAAGGTGCGCGAGCAGTTCGGGCGGCCCATCGGGCAGTTCCAGGGCATCAAGCACCTGTGCGCCGACATGCTGGTGCGCGTGGAGCAGGCCCGGGCGCTCGCCTGGGACGCCGCTCAGGCCACCGAGGAGCCGGCCGAGGTGCGCTCCCTGGTGGCCGCGCTGGCCGCCGGCACCGCGCTGGACGCCGCGTACTCCTGCGCCAAGGACTGCGTCCAGGTGCTCGGCGGCATCGGCTTCACCTGGGAGCACGACGCCCACATCTACCTCCGCCGGTCCCTCGTCGCCCGCCAGCTCCTCGGCTCCGGCGACGGCCACCGGGTCCGTGCCGTACGGCTCGCCGCCGCCGGCGCGCGGCGCGAACTGCGCCTGGAACTGCCCGCGCACGCCGAGACCCACCGCGCGAAGGCCCGTACCGCCATCGCGGACGCCGCCGGCCTCGACCCCGCCACCGCCCGCCGGGTGCTGGCACCCACCGGGTACGCGGCCCCCTACCTGCCGGCCCCGTACGGGCTCGGCGCCGGACCCGTCGAACAACTCGTCGTGCAGCAGGAACTGGCCGCCGCCGGGGTCAAGGTCGCCGACCTCGGGATCGCCACCTGGGTGGTGCCCTCGCTGCTCGCCTACGGGACCCCCGAACAGCAGGAGCGCCACCTGCTGCCCACGCTGCGCGGGGACGTCACCTGGTGCCAGCTCTTCTCCGAGCCGGGCGCCGGCTCCGACCTCGCCTCGCTGCGGACCAAGGCGGAGCGGGCGCCCGGCGGGGACGGCTGGATCGTCAACGGGCAGAAGGTGTGGACGAGTTCCGCGCACAGCGCCGACTACGGGATCCTGCTGGCCCGCACCGACCCGGACGCCCCCAAGCACAAGGGGCTCGGCTACTTCATCGTGGACATGAAGACCCCCGGGATCGACATCCGGCCGCTCAAGGAGATCACCGGCGAAGCCCTCTTCAACGAGGTCTACTTCGACGACGTGCCGCTGCCGCCGGACGCCCTCGTGGGCGCGGAGGACGGCGGCTGGAAGGTCGCCCGCAACACCCTCGGCAACGAACGCGTCCACATGGCCGACCAGATGACCTTCGACACCGGCCTGGAGGCACTGCTCGCCCGCTCCGCCGAACTCGAAGGCGGGTACCGGGTGCGGATCGGCGCCCTGGCCGCCGAGGCGCACGCGCTGGCCTGCATCGGGCTGCGCACCACGCTCCAGCAGGTCTCCGGACTGGAGCCGGGCGCGGGCGCGTCCGTACGCAAACTCGTCCAGACCCCGCACCAGCAGCGGACCGCCGAGCTCACGCTCGAACTGCTGGGTCCGGCGGGCGCGGTGAGCGAGGGGGCGGGGAAGCGGGCGGTGCACGGCATGCTCATGTCCCGCTGCCTGACCATCGCCGGGGGCACCACACAGGTCCAGCTCAACGTCGTCGCCGAGCGGATTCTCGGCCTTCCCAGGGACTGAAGCGAAGGGCAGTGGGGACACACATGAAGTCGTACATCGTGGGCGTCGGCATGACGAAGTTCGAGAAGCCGGAGTCGAGGGACTGGCAGTACTGGGACATGGTCAAGGAGGCCGGCGACGCGGCGCTCTCCGACGCGGGCATCGACTACGGGCTGGTCGAGCAGGTGCCGGTCGGCTACTGCTTCCAGGCCTCCACGGCCGGCCAGCGGGCCGCGTACGAGCTGGGGCTGAGCGGGGTACCCGTCTACAACGTCAACAACAACTGCGCGACGGGCTCGACCGCGCTGATGATGGCGCGGCAGTTCGTGGAGGGCGGGATCAACGACTGCGTGCTGGCGCTGGGCTTCGAGAAGATGAAGCGCGGGGCGCTGGGCGGGGGCGCGGACGGCGGGGACTTCAAGACCTCGCCGGTGGCCCGGCACTACGGGATCATGGCCGCCGGGCACGGCTTCGAGATGTCGCCGCCGACCGCGCAGATCTTCGGCAACGCGGCGCGGGAGCACATGAAGCTCTACGGGACCACGGCCGCGCAGCTGGCGGCGGTCGGGGCGAAGAACCACCGGCACTCGGCGAACAATCCGAACGCGCAGTTCCAGGACGTCTACACGGTCGAGGAGATCCTCGCCGCGAAGACGATCCACGAGCCGCTGACGAAGCTGCAGTGCTCGCCGACGTCGGATGGCGCGGCGGCCGCGGTCGTCGTGTCGGAGCGGTTCGTGGAGCGGCACGGGCTGGGGGAGCGGGCGGTGGAGATCGTCGCGCAGTCGATGACCACGGATACCGAGGCCTCCTTCGCCTCCGGCTCCTGCATCGACGTGGTCGGCAAGCCGATGACGGCGGCGGCGGGGCGGGCGGTCTTCGCGGCGTCCGGGCTCGGGATCGGGGACGTGGACGTCATCGAGCTGCACGACTGCTTCTCGATCAACGAGCTGCTGACGTACGAGGCGCTGGGCATGTGCGAGGACGGCGGCGCCGGGGAACTGGTGGAGTCGGGCGCGACGACGTACGGCGGGCGGTGGGTGGTCAACCCGTCGGGCGGCCTCATCTCGAAGGGCCACCCGCTGGGTGCGACGGGCCTTGCGCAGGCGGCGGAGCTCGTCTGGCAGCTGCGGGGTGAGGCGGGGGCGCGGCAGGTTCCGGGGGCGAGGGTTGCGCTGGCGCACAACATCGGGCTGGGTGGGGCGGCGGTGGTTACGCTCCTGCGGCGGTAGCTCCGCGGGGTGCGGCGCGGCGCCGTTGCCGGGGACCAGTCCCCGGGCCCCTGCGCCTCAAGCGCCGGCGGGGCTGGGGTTTGCCTGGGTCCGGCCCGGCTGCGGATGGGGGCCGGTGCCGGGGGCGGGGTGGGGTGTCGGCCTGGACTGCATGATTTAGGCGCCCTCTGTTCCGCTTTGACAGGGTTCGGGCTGTACCTGCGCCACAAATCACGCTCTACGTCCAGGCCGACACCCCACCCCGCCCCCGTCCCCGACCCGGGCGGCCAACTTGCGCGACCGGGGGGTCGGCTTGCCAGGCTCGGGTGTCTTCGTGCCCGGCCCGGGTGCCCCGGCCCCGACTGGGGCGCGGATGTCTCCCACCGGGTGTCCCCGTCCCCGACTGGGGCGCGGATGCCTCCGACCGGGTGTCCCCGTCCCCGACTGAGGCGCGGACATCTCCGACCGGGTGTCCCCGTCCCCGTCCCCGAGTGAGGCGAGGACGTCTCCGACCGAGATTCCCGGCCCTGGCTGGGGAGCTGGCGTTCGCGGCTCCTGCCTGGACGGCTTCCGGCTTCGCCGGTGGTGGGGGCTTTCGGCCCTGAGTGGTTGGGGGGTCGAGCCCCTGGGCTCTTCAGCCGCCGGGTGGTTGGGGCCTTTTAGCCGTCCGGCGTTTGAGGACCGGGGTCTGGGGCGGAGCCCCAGAGGGGGTCCGGGCGCAGCCCGGTACCCCTTCCCAGCCCGTCCGGCGTTTGAGGACCGGGTCAGGGCCGGCCCTGGGAACGGTGGAAGGGCGGGTCGGGGACTTCGCTCCGCGCAGCGGCCACGGCGAGGCGCGGCGCCGCTCAGACGGGCGCAGGGCTCAGCGCAGCCAAACTCGGCATCAACCGCAGCGCGTTCTCCCGGTTGATCGCCCGATGGTGCGCCGGCGTCAGGGCGGGGTCACCCGCCAGCGCCGGCAGGGCGATGTCCGTGACCATCTCCGCAGGGCACGCCGGCCAGTCGCTGCCGAAGAGGATGCGGTCGGGGGACGCCATCGCCAGCAGGGTGCCCGCGGGGGACATGGGCCCGGCCGTGTCGTAGTAGAAGCGGAGCAGGTGGTCCCGGACCATCGCCGGGTCGACGGGCGGGGTGAGCGCCCCCGCGAAGGCCTGCACCCGGGTGGCGATGTGCGGGAGGAAGCCGCCCGCGTGCGGCAGGATCACCGACAGGTTCGGGAACCGGTCCAGGGTGCCCTTGTGGATCATGTTCAGCGCGGCCCGCGTCGTGTCCAGGAGGAAGTCGCACAGGAAGTTCGGAATCCCCGGGACGGCCACGGCCCCAGGTCCGCCGCCCGCTCCCGGGCTTCCGCCTGACCCTGGGCCTCCGCCTGACCCTGGGCCTCCGCCTGACCCTGGGCCTCCGCCTGACCCTGGGCCTCCGCCCGGCCCTGGGGCTCCGCCCGGCCCTGGGCCTCGGCCCGTTCCTGGGCCTCCGCCCGCGCCCGGCCCCGCGCCCGGCCCTGCGCCTCGGCCGGTTCCTGGGCCTCCGCCTGGCCCCGGGCCTCCGCCCGCGCCTGGGCCTCCGCCCGTACCGGGTCCTCCGCCCGTGCCCGGCCCCGCCCCCGGGCCTGCGCCCAGCCCCGCCCCGGGGCCTCCGCCTGCGTCCAGCCCTGAGCGCGCGCCCGCGCCCGGCCCTGGTCCTCCGCCCGAGCCTGGGCCTCCGCCCGAGCCCGGACCTCCGCCAGGGAACGACCCCCCGCTCGGCAGCGGCAGGTTGTGCGGGTGTGTGTCCACGATGGCTGAGCGTTCGTTGAGTTCGGCGAAGAGTGGGTCGTAGGAGGGGTCGCCCAGGTAGACGCCCCCGTAGTTCGCCGTGACGTTCACCCCCACCGCCCCCAGCTCGTCGAGTCCGCGCCGCAGCGCCCAGCGGGCGACCTCCGGGGCGTCGAGGAAGAGGGGGGTGTGGAACGCGAAGCGGCCCGGATGGGCGTTCGTGACGTCCGCGGCCGCCCGCAGGGTGATGGCGGTGGCCTCGCGCAGTTGTGCGGACGTCGTGTAGCGCGCCGGCAGCATGGGCTTGAGGACGGCGGTGGCGATTCCCGCCCGGTCCATGAGGTCCAGGGCCGCCGCGGAGTCCCAGCGTGCCCACGGCGGCAGGGCCTTCCGGTTCGCCAGGCCCTGGACCTCGGCCCACTCCAGCCACTCCGGGGCGCAGAAGTGGTGGTGGACGTCGATCCGGTGGCGACTGGCGTCGTCCAGGGGGGAGAGGTCTGCGGTGTCCGGCATGGGGGGACCTTATGGCGGGGCCCCGCGGGTGTTCGCGGGACGGGTCCGGGACCCGGCCGATCCGCTCAGGCGGGCGTAGTTTCGGGCCCGAACGGGGTAACGGATGTTATTCGGGCCGCGGGCCGAGGGAGTGAGGTGGCTGGACAGTCGAGCCCCGAGCCCCACGAGAGGTCTGAGCCGTGACGACCGAACCCGCAGTGGCCGTGAGTGACGGCCTCCCCGTCGACGAGGCCGTCGCGGCCGTGTCCATGGGTACGCCGGAGTACCGTACGTGCCCCTACCCGGTCTACCGGTCGCTGCGCGAGCAGGCCCCCGTCTGCAAGCTGACCACGCGCCACGGGGTGGACACGTATCTCATCACCCGGTACGAGGACGCCCGCCTCGCGCTGTCCGATCCGCGCATCGGCAAGGACATGCACGAGGGCATCGACATCTACCACGCCGTTTTCGGGGACACCTGCGACGCCCTCGACGACAACCTGATCTTCGCCGACCCCCCTCGGCACACCCGGCTGCGGCACATCGCCCACGAGGCCTTCACCCCGCGCCACGTCAAGCTCCTGCGCCCGCGCATCGAGCAGCTCGCCGGCGAACTGCTGGCCAAGTGCCCGACGGACACCCCCGTCGACCTGATGGCCTCCTTCGCCATGCCGCTCCCCGTCATGGTCATCTGCGAGCTGCTCGGCATCGTCGGGGACGAGCGCACCGACGTGTTGAAGTGGTTCGGACAGGTGACCCGCTCCCGGTTCAGCAAGGACATGTCCGGCGAGCTGGCCGCGGCGGAGGACTGGCTGCGGAACTACTTCCTCGATCTGGTCGGCCGTAAGCGCGCCGAGCCCACCGACGACTTCCTCACCGTGCTGATCCAGACGCAGCACGAGGACGGGGCCCTGACCGACGACGAACTCGTCTCGATGATGTGGGTCCTGCTCTTCGCCGGCCACAAGACCACGACCTACCAGATCGGCAACGCGGTCTTCTCCCTGCTCGCCCACCCCGACCAGCTGGCGCTGGTCCGGGAGGACCGCGCGCTCCTGCCCCAGGCGGTCGAGGAGCTGGTCCGGTTCGAGTGTTCCGTGGAGACCTCCACGTTCCGCTACGCCCTGGAGGACCTGGAGATCGGGGGAGTGGCCGTCCCCCGGGGCTCGCTGGTCCAGATCGCGATCTCCTCGGCGAACCGCGACCCGGAGAAGTTCGCGGACCCGGACACCCTGGACATCACGCGCAAGGGGCTGCAGAGCACCCAACTCGGCTTCGGTCACGGACCGCACTACTGCCTCGGCGCCCCGCTCGCCCGCATGGAGCTGGAGATCGCGCTGACGGCCCTGCTCGACCGGTTCCCCGACATGGTCCTGGCCACCCCGGAGGCCGGTCAGGAGGACTGGCTCAAGGGGCCCTTCCCGGCCTTCCGCGGGCTGGAGCGGCTGCCGGTCGCCCTGGACCCCTCGCGGACGGTCGACGACTGGACCGAGGCTACGCCCACCGGCTGAGTCCGCCCAGACACGCGCGCGTACGCCCGCCCCGTCGATCCGGAGGGATCGACGGGGCGGGCGCGTGTGTGCCCGGGCGGACGTCCGTGCGTGTGGTGGGCGTCCGTGCGTGTGGTAGGCCTACGAGGCCTACGAGGCCTGCGGGGTCTCCAGTGCCGGGTCGACCACCGTCTCCCCCCGGGAGGCGCGCCGGACGCAGTCCGCGAGGTCCTCGACCGGGCCGTCCCGCAGGACCAGGCCCGCCGCTCCGGCGGCGAGTGCGGCCTGCGGCAGGCCCGGGTGGGCGGAGCCCGTCAGCACCAGGATCCGGCATTCCGGATCCTCCGCCAGGAGCACCGGTACGCGCTCCACCGACTCCGTCAGCGCCACCGCCGGGCGGGCCAGCGCCGAAGTCACCACCTCGATGTCGGGCTGGAGGCCGAGGAGGACCGCCAGGGCCGGGTTCGGCGGGTCCAGGAGCACCCGCAGGGATCGGGCGGGGCGCAGGGGAACGGGCATCTCATCCACCCGGCCAGGGTAGGGGCGAAGTGTCCCGTACCGGCGTAACGCACCGCGGGAGAAGTGAGTCTGACAGAGAGTCAGGAGTCTTCCCAACTGCTGGGGCGTGCGTTATACATTCCTTCACCGGGCAACCTAGAACGCGTTCTAGAGTGCCGGGTCCCTCATACGACCTCGGTGCGGCCGACGGTGCGGACGGCCGCGCCGAGGTCTTCCAAGGCACCGCGCTTCCACAGCCGGTGCCGTACGGCCGGTACTACGCGACCGGTGCTCCAGAGCCGGTGCCACACGACCGGCGCCAGACAGCCGGTGCCCCGAAGAGGGTGTTTCCAACACAGGGAGCAGCACGCCCATGCCGATCGATGCCGCCAAGGCCCTCGCCGCCGAACCCCGCCAGGGGAACATCGCCTGGGACCACAAGGACATCCAGCTCTACCACCTCGGACTCGGCGCGGGGACCTCCCCGAACAACCCCGGGGCCGCCACCGACCCCGACGAGCTGCGCTACACCCTGGAGTCCAAGCTCCACGTGCTCCCCAGCTTCGCGACCGTCGCCGGCTCCGGCATGGCCATGATGGGCGGCCTCGCCGCCCCCGGCATCGAGGTCAACCTCGCCAACGTGCTGCACGGCAGCCAGTCCATCGAGCTGCACCGGCCCATCCCGGTCAAGGGACAGGCCGCCTCCACCGCCAAGGTGGCCGCCGTCTACGACAAGGGCAAGGCGGCCGTGATCGTCCTGCGCACCGAGGTCGCGGACGCCGACGGGCCGCTGTGGACCTCCGACGCGTCGATCTTCGTCCGCGGCGAGGGCGGCTTCGGCGGAGACCGCGGTCCCTCCGTCAAGGCCGAGCAGCCCGAGCGGGCGCCCGACCGGGTGGAGGAGCGCAAGATCCGCGAGGAGCAGGCGCTGCTCTACCGCCTCTCCGGAGACTGGAACCCGCTCCACGCGGACCCCGAGTTCGCCAAGATGGCCGGCTTCGACCAGCCGATCCTGCACGGCCTGTGCTCGTACGGAATGACCCTGAAGGCCGTGGTCGACACCGTCCTGGACGGCGACGTGTCCCGCGTCCGCGCCTACCGCACCCGCTTCGCCGGGATCGTCTTCCCCGGCGAGACCCTGCGGATCCGGATGTGGCAGGAGCCCGGCCGCGTCCTGGTCACGGTGAGCGCCGCCGACCGGGACGACGCCCCGGTCCTCGCCGACACCGTCGTCGAACACGGCTGAGCCGTACGCAGCTGAGCGGACGCCGCAGCCGAAGCACGCGAGATACCCCGCAGACCCAGAGAAGGAGCCGCACCGTGCGCGCAGCACTCCAGAGCGAGATAGGCCAGGACAAGCTCGAAGTCGTCGAGGACATGCAGGCCGTGGGCTTCGGCCCCGGCAAGGTCAAGATCCGCATCAAGGCCACCGGCCTGTGCCACTCCGACCTCTCCGCGATGAGCGGCGTCCTCCCGCAGCCCGCCCCCTTCATCCCGGGCCACGAGGGCTCCGGCGTGATCACCGACGTCGGTGACGGGGTCACCAGCCACAAGATCGGCGACCGGGTCCTGGTCTGCTGGCTGCCGCCCTGCGGGCACTGTCCCTCCTGCAGGCGCGGCCAGGGCCACCTGTGCCTGGAGGCCTTCGGCAACGTGGCCACCCCCAACTTCCAGCGCGGCGACAGCCCCATCTTCGGCTTCGCGGGCACCGGCACCTTCGCCGAGGAGATGGTGGTCCCGGCGGGCTGCGCCGTACCGATCCCCGACGACGTGCCCTTCGACATCGCCGCCCTGATCGGCTGCGGAGTCACCACCGGACTCGGCGCGGCCATCAACACCGCCAAGGTGGAGGCCGGTTCCTCGGTCGCCGTCATCGGCTGCGGCGGCGTCGGCATCTCCGTCATCCAGGGCGCCAAGGTGCAGGGTGCGGCCCAGATCATCGCCGTCGACCCGGTCGCCTCCCGGCGCGAGGCCGCACTGCGCTTCGGCGCCACCGAGGCGGTCTCCCCGGAGGAGTTCGCCGACGCCAAGAACCGGATCACCGCGGGCGAGGGCTTCGACTACGTCTTCGAGGTCGTCGGCAAGTCCGCGACCACGAAGACCGCCTACGACATGACCCGCCGCGGCGGCTCCGTCGTCGTGGTCGGCGCGGGCGCCCTCGACGACAACTACTCGATCAACATGTTCTCCCTCTTCTTCGACGAGAAGAAGATCCTGCCGTCGATGTACGGCGGCGGCGACGTGCTCCGCTCCTACGAGCGCACCATCGCGCTGTGGCGGGCCGGCCGGGTGGACCTGGCGGGCCTGATCACGCACCGCGTGCAGCTCGCCGAGATCAACGACGCGCTCGACCAGATGCGTACGGGCGTGGCCCTGCGCACCTGCATCGAACTCTGACCCGTTTCGAGAGGAACCGTACGGATGTCACTGCCACTTGAGGGACTCGTCGCCATCGTCACCGGGGCGGGCCGCGGCCTCGGCCGGTCCGAGGCGATCGAACTCGCCCGGCTCGGCGCGAGCGTGGTCGTCAACGACTTCGGGCAGCCAGGCCGCGACGGCTCCGGCGAGGCCTCGGCCGCCCCGGCGGAGGAGGTCGCGGCGGAGATACGCGCCGCGGGCGGACAGGCGGTGGCGCACCTGGGCGACGTGGCCGACTTCGAGCAGGCGCGCGAGCTCGTCGAGCTGGCGGTGAACAGCTTCGGCAAGCTCGACATCCTGGTCAACAACGCGGGCATCCTGCGCGACCGGATGGTCTTCTCGATGTCGGAGCCGGAGTGGGACTCGGTCATCCGGGTCCACCTCAAGGGTCACTTCAACACGACCCACTTCGCCTCCGTGCACTGGCGCGAACGCTCCAAGGCGGCCGGCGGGCCGGTCTACGGCCGGATCATCAACACCTCCTCCGAGGCCTTCCTCGGCGGCTCGGCGGGCCAGCCCAACTACGCGGCGGCCAAGGGCGGCATCGTGGGCCTGACCACGTCCACCGCCCTGGCCCTCGCCAAGTACGGGGTGACGGCCAACGCCATCTGCCCGCGCGCCCGCACCCGGATGACGGAGGACGTCTTCGCGGGCTTCCAGGTACCGGAGGAGGGCAAGCTCGACGCCCTCGCCCCCGAGCACGTCTCCCCGCTGGTCGGCTACCTGGCCTCCCCGGCCTCGGCGAAGGCCAACGGGCAGCTGTTCGTGGTCCACGGCGGCATCGTGGTCGTCATGGAACGCCCCAAGGTGGCGGCGAAGTTCGACACCACCAAGGAGTCCTTCTCCTACGAGGAACTCGACGGGCTCCTCACCCCGCACTACGACTCCCGCCCGGCGAACGAAACCTTCGCGGCGGCGGAAGTCCTCGGCCTCAAGCACGACGGCTGACCGCTGCGGACCACGCCGGTGGGGCGCAGGACCCTCGGGTCCTGTACCCCACCGGCCTGCCCGGACGGCCCTCACCGCGCGAGGGCGAAGGCCAGCGGCTCGTGGAGGTCGGCCGGTTCCCGGTAGTGCACGCCGGTCATGCCCAGCGCGACGGCCGCCTCGATGTTCTCCAGCCGGTCGTCGATGAACAGGCACCGGTCCACCGCGGCCCCCGCGCGCCCGGCCGCGATCTCGTAGATCTCCCGGTCCGGCTTGGCCACGCCCACCCGGGCGCTGCTGACCACGTGATCGGCGAGGTCGGTCAGCCCCAGCGCTTCCAGGTCGTCCTCCAGGTCGAGGGTCGCGTTGGTGACCAGGACCAGCGGCGTGCCCGACGCCCTGACCCGGCGCAGCATCGCCACCACCGTGGCGTCGGCCGAGAACGGCGAGCCGGCGAAGGCCCGGGCCAGTTCGTCCGCGCGGGCCGGGGACAGCCTGCCGTCCTTCGCCAGCTCGGCCGCGACCGCCAGGACCCACTGCTCCGGGGTGGTGAGCCCGAGCAGCAGCGGCCCGTCCAGGGCGGGGGCGAAGGCGACGGCCGAGGTCGTGCCCGGCACGAGGCCGGCCGAGGCCTCCAGTTCGCTCACGCGGGCCGTGTCGTAGAAGCGGATCACGTTGTCGAGGTCGCAGAGGACCGCGTCGTAGGGCTTGGAGTTCGTCGCGGAGTTCGTCACCGCGCCTGGATAGCAGACGCCCGGGAGCGGGCGGCGCTCACCCCAGCGGAGCCTGCTGCAAGGGCACCGGCCGCGCGGGCGCCGGCGGGAGGGGGATCGGGTCCAGGCGGATGGGCGGGGGCGGGGAGACCGGGAGGGTCATCCCCAGGAGGCCGCAGGGGACTTCGGGGGTGGAGTACGGGAGGTGCAGGCGGCCCTCCGGGGTCCAGCGGCCCGTTGCGCCGAGCCAGCCGGCCGGGGCGCCGAGCCGGAACACGTGCCGGTCGGCGGGGCGCCACAGGGCCAGCCCGGCCACGGCCCCGTCGTAGCCGTCGCCGGCCTCGTCCACCCGCAGGGCGACCCCGCAGCTCTCCGGCATCAGCACCTGCCCCGGCTGCACCGCGAACGGCGTCGCCGTGGCCCCGACGGCCCGCAGGCACTCCGGGAACCGCACCGGGCGGGCGCTGCCCAGGACCCCCCAGCCGAGCCGGGGTTCGCCCGGCGCGTCCGAGCGGATCAGCAGCAGCCCGCTGTCGGGGTCGGCGAGCAGCAGCCGGTCGTCGCTGTCCTCCGCGATCTGGAGCAGCGGCGAGATCTCCCCGCCCCGCCGCAGGTCCACGGCCACCGCCTTGGTCACCGGCCCGCCCGGGCCGTCCAGTTCGCGGTCCAGCGCGAGGAGCCGGCCGGTCCGGTCCAGCCAGACCCCGCCCGAACAGCGCCCCGGGATCCCGGCGACCCGCTCCGGCCCGAAGGGGACGCCGGCCACCTGCCACACCGTGGTCGAGGTGGCCCCCACGGCCAGGGCGAAGGCCCCGTGCCCGTCGGGGGACGGGGGCAGCAGGGTGACCCGTACGCCGTCGGCCGCCGGGATCGCGCCGAGCTGCAGCTCCCCGGTCCGGGGCCCGGCGCCCGCTGCGCCGCCGCCCGTGGGGTACAGCAGCGCGAAGCCGTGCCGCTCCGCGACCCGACGGTGGATCAGCACCCGCCCGTCGGCCAGCGGCAGCACCTCGCTGTCGGCCTCCTCGGGCTGCGCGAGGGGCAGGGGCACCGCGTACGGCTCGGGGCCGGTCAGCGTCCAGCGCTCCGGATAGCGGGCTTCGCCGTGCCCGGCGAGCCGGGCGGCGTAGGACCCGTCGGCGGCGATGGTGAACGGGGTCGCGCTGGTCTTCTCGATGGCACAGACAGTCATCTGCGGACACCTCCGCCGAGGAAGGTAGTGATCGCGCTTCCCTCCGGACAACGCGACAATCCCCGCTTCACACATACGGGTGGCGGGTCGGCGATTCCGCTGTGAGGGAGGAGGCGATTGTGCTGTGCGATATCGGGGTGTTTGGGGTGAGGGGCCTGGTTAGGTACACCTAACCCGCTTTTCCGGTCTTTGCCCGCTCCCCCTCCTCGGGAGACGTCCCGGGTCCCTCCGACGACCTGCGCGGCCTCCTGGTCAAGCGGCCCGCCGGCTCACGTGGCCCGCACGGTCCAGACCGGCCCGAGCCCGGGGAGGTCCGCCGACCGCACCTCCTCCGGCTCCGGGACCAGACCCAGCCGCTCCCGGACCCCGCGGGTCAGTTCGTGCCGGCCGCCCAGCGCCCGCGTCAGCTCCGCCAGCAGCTCCCGCCACATCGGCCGCGCCACCGCCTCCCCGTGCAGCGCGGCCACCCCGGCCGCCTGCGCGCAGCGCCCGCGCAGGGTGACCGGCTCGTCCGCCCCGAACAGTTCGCCGCGCCGCGGCAGTACGGCGTTCAGCAGCGCCAGCGCCTCCGCCTGCCGGTCGCGCGCGGACAGGGCCAGCGCGAGCCGGAACCAGGCGTCCACCGTCAGCCGGTCCCCGCTCCCGAGCAGCGCCTCCAGATCCGGTGCCAGCTCCTCCCACTGCGCGAGGTCCGCCGCCGGATCGACGGCCCGCGTGGTCAGCGCCAGCAGGTAGCGGGCCCGTAGCACCAGCTCCCCGGCCGGGCCCTGGTGCGCGTACAGCGCCGGCATCAGTTCCACGAGCAGCGCGCGCGCCTCCGACGGGCGGCCCGCGCCCTCGGTGTGTTCGGCCAGCCGGAACCGCGCCAGCAGCGTCAGCGGGTGCTCCTCCCCGAGCGCCGCCGTGCAGTCGCTGATCAGCACCCGCCAGGTGGGCAGCGTCTCCTGCGCCGTGCCCGCGTCGGCGACCCAGCCGGCCATCACGATCCGGGCCGCGTACGTCTCCTCCCGCCCGTCCTCCAGCAGCCCCACCAGATGGGACACCAGCACCCGCAGCCGGGCGGCGGCCTCCGCGTTGCCCCGCAGCCGCAGGACCGCGTCGCACAGCTCGCGCCGGGCGTCCGCGCCGAGCGCCCCCACCGTGCGCTGCTCGGAGTCCAGCCGCGGGATCAGGGAGAGCCACAGCTGGACCGCCCCCACGTCGTCGCCGGACTTGGCCAGCTGGGTGACGTACTGGTACCGGGTGTGCAGGGTGAGGCTGTCGGTCTCCCCGAGCACCCGGCGCAGATCGCGCACGACGTCCGCGTAGAGCTCGGCGGCCTCGCGCAGGGCGCCGGCACTCGCCAGGTACCAGGGCAGCAGGCAGCGGGCGTAGAGGGTGCGGCGGTCCTCGGGTCCGTGCAGGGCCTCCATGTGCGGCACGATCCGGCCGAGCAGCGCGGAGGCCTCCCCGAAGAGTCCGTCCCGGGCGCAGGCGCAGGCCAGGTCGAAGCCGAACCCCACGGTCAGCGGGTCTTCGGCGCCGAACAGCCGGACGGTGTCGGTGAGCAGTTCGCCCAGCGCCAGCCGCGCGATGCCGGGGTCGTCCTCCGCGCGCGCCACCCGGCCGCGCTCCACCAGTGCGGCGCGGATCCGGGCGCTGAAGACCTCGCCGGGGTCGGGGTCGGCGTACTCGCCCTCCAGCACCTCGTCGTCGTTCGCGTCCTCGTCTTCGTCCTCGGCGGGCTCCTGTACGGACGGCGCCCCGGCCGGCAGGTCCGGCTCGGTCGGTACGTACGCCCCCGCTCCGGCGGACCCGGCCCCCGCGGGCGCGGCCGCCGCGGGGCCCGCAGCGGTGGCGGCGAGCGTACGGCTCAGCGTGCGCAGCCGGTCCACCACCTGCGCGGCGTCGGCCGGCCGGTCCGCCGGATCCTTGGCCAGCAGGTCCATGACCAGCCGGTCCACGGACCCGGGCACCGGCAGTAACGCGCTCGGCGGCGGCGGCACCTCGTGCACCTGCTGGTACATGACCTGCAGCAGGCCCCGCTCCAGCGTGAAGGGCGGCCGCCCGGTGAGCATCGTGTAGAGGAGGCAGCCCAGGGCGTACAGGTCGGTCCGCCCGTCGACCGGCCGGCCGTCGCACTGCTCGGGCGCCATGTAGGCAGGGGTGCCGACCATCCGGGCGCCGGTGAGCTTCGTGTGGTGGGTGTCGTTGTCCTCCAGGAAGCGGGCGATCCCGAAGTCGAGGAGCTTGACCAGCCCGCCGTAGGTGACCATCACGTTGCCGGGCTTGAGGTCCCGGTGGACCACCCCCGCCTCCGGCCCGTGCGCCGACTCCAGGGCCAGCGCGATCTGCTCGGCCCAGGCCAGCGCCTGGGGGAGCGGGGGCAGCCGCTGCGCGAGCTCCTCCGCGAGCGAGCGGCCCCGTACGAGCTCCATCACGATGTAGACGAGCGGTACGTCGTCCTGCGCCACGCTGTTGTAGTCGTACACGGCGACGATGTGGGGGTGCGCGAGCCGTCCCGCCGCCGTCGCCTCCCGGCCGAGCCGGGACACCAGCTCGGGGACCAGCGCCGGATCGGCTTCCTCGCGGATCAGCTTGATCGCGACCTTGCGGCGGATGCGCCGGTCGATGCCCTCCCAGACCTCGCCCATGCCGCCCACGTCCAGGCGCCGGACCAGCTCATATCGGGCGTCGAGCACTTCTCCGGCACGCATGGATCCCCCCGTTTCCCCTGCCGCCGCAGACAGTATCCGCATCGGCCCGCGGATGGGACGGGAAGACCGGGGCCGGTCGCCACGGACGGTAGCCTTGGCCTGTGCCCCGTCTCTCTGAAGTCATCGCCGCGCTGGACGCTCTGTGGCCCCCCTCGCGGGCCGAGGAGTGGGACGCCGTCGGCACCGTCTGCGGCGACCCCGACGCCGAGGTCTCCCGGGTCCTGTTCGCCGTCGACCCCGTCCAGGAGATCGTCGACGAAGCGGTGAAGCTGGGTGCCGACCTGCTCGTCACCCACCACCCCCTCTACCTGCGGGGCACCACCACCGTTTCCGCCGGCACCTTCAAGGGCCGGGCCGTGCACACGCTGATCAAGAACGACATCGCGCTGCACGTCGCCCACACCAACGCCGACACCGCCGACCCGGGCGTCTCCGACGCCCTCGCCGGCGCCCTCGACCTGCGCGTCACCGGCCCGCTGGTGCCCGACCCGACCGACCCCCAGGGCCGCCGGGGCCTGGGCCGGCTCTGCGAGCTGGACCGCCCCGAGACGCTGCGCGAGTTCACGGCGCGCGTCGCCGCCTGGCTCCAGCCGACCGCGCAGGGCATCCGGGTGGCCGGCGACCCCGACGCGATGATCCGCACCGTCGCCGTCAGCGGCGGCTCCGGCGACAGCCTCTTCGCGCAGGTCCGGGCCGCCGGTGTCGACGCGTACGTCACCGCCGACCTGCGCCACCACCCGGTGTCCGAGGCCCGCGAGCAGAGCCCGCTCGCCCTCGTCGACGCCGCCCACTGGGCCACCGAATGGCCCTGGTGCGAGCAGGCCGCGGCCCAGCTCGACGCCATCTCCGAGCGCAACGGCTGGGGTCTGCGGACCCACGTCTCGCGCACGGCCACAGACCCGTGGACGGCGCACGCGCCGTCCGTGACATCCCCTTCTCACCCTGGAGCCCCCAACTGAACGCCGAGCCCGCCGACCAGATCCGACTTCTCGACGTCCAGGCCCTGGACGTCCGGCTGTCTCAGCTGACCCACAAGCGCAAGATGCTCCCCGAGCACGCCGAGGTCGACTCGCTGACCAGCGACCTGGCCCAGCAGCGCGACTTCCTCGTCGCCGCCCAGACGCAGGCCACCGACGCCGCCCGCGAGCAGACCAAGGCCGAGCAGGACGTGGACCAGGTGCGCCAGCGCGCCGCCCGCGACCAGGCCCGTCTGGACACCGGCGTAGGCATCTCCGCCCGCGACCTGGCCAACCTGCAGAGCGAGGTCGTCTCCCTCGCGAAGCGCCAGGGTGACCTGGAGGACGTGGTCCTGGAGGTCATGGAGCGTCTGGAGGGTGCGCAGGAGCGCGTCACCGAGCTCACCGACCGGGTCGCCTCCCTGGAGACCAAGCTCGTCGACGCCACCGCGCGCCGCGACGCCGCCACCGGCGAGATCGACGCCGAGGTCGCCGGCATCGCCAAGGACCGCGAGGTCATCGTCACGGCCATGCCGGCCGCGCTGATCGCCCTCTACGAGAAGATCCGCGTGAAGCAGGGCGGCGTCGGCGCCGCCCGCCTGTCGCAGCGCCGCTGCGAGGGCTGCCGCCTGGAGCTCGACCTCGCCGAGGTCAACGAGATCAAGGCCGCCGCCCGCGACCAGGTCGTCCGGCACGAGAGCTGCGGCCGCATCCTGGTCCGCATGGCCGACTCGGGCATCTGATGCCGCGGTTCGTTGTGGAAGCCGACGGCGGCTCCCGGGGCAACCCGGGGCCCGCCGGGTACGGCTCCGTCGTCCTCGACCCGGTGACGGGCGAGACGCTGGCCGAGCGCGCGGAGTACATCGGCGTCGCGACGAACAACGTGGCCGAGTACAAGGGCCTCATCGCCGGGCTGAAGGCCGCCCGCGAGCTGGACCCGGACGCGGTGGTCCTCGTACGCATGGACTCCAAGCTCGTCGTCGAGCAGATGTCGGGCCGCTGGAAGATCAAGCACCCGGACATGAAGCCGCTCGCGGCGGAGGCGGCGAAGGTCATGCCGCGCGCCCAGGTGACGTACGAGTGGATCCCGCGCGAGAAGAACAAGCACGCGGACCGGCTCGCGAACGAGGCGATGGACGCGGGCAAGCGCGGCAAGCAGTGGGAGCCCGCGAACTCCTCGGCCGCCCTGGACGCCTCGGCGGCCCGCACCCTGGCGACCCCGCCCCCGGCGGGCCCCGTGGGCGACGCCGCAGCGGGCGCCGCGGCGGTCCGCGCGGCCCTCGCCTCCGGCGCTGGTACGCGGACCCGCGCGAGCGCCGCTGCGGGTGCGCGGGCCGGCTCCGCACAGGCAGGGGCCGACACCCTGTTCGCCGACCCGGCGGACCTCGCCGACCCGGCGGCTCCGGCGGGCCTTTCCGACGAGGCGGCCCCGGCGAGCTCGCCGGCCCCTGCTTCCGGTCCGGGCACGGCAGCGCCCACGATCACCGGCGCCGCGCCCGCGGCGGGACAGGGCTGGGGACCCGACATGGGGCCCCCGGCCACCTTCGTGCTGCTGCGCCACGGAGAGACCGCGCTGACCCCGCAGAAGCGGTTCTCCGGAAGCGGCCGGGGCAGCGACCCGGAGCTCTCCGAGGCGGGCCGCCGCCAGGCCGCCGCCGTCGCGGAGTCGCTGGCCGCGCGCGGCACCATCGAGACGGTGATCAGCTCCCCGCTGCGGCGCTGCCGGGAGACCGCGCAGGCCGTCGCCGACCGGCTCGGGCTCACCGTCACCGTCGAAGAGGGCCTGCGCGAGGTCGACTTCGGCGCGTGGGAGGGGCTGACCTTCGCGGAGGCGCGCGAGCGCCACCCCGAGGACCTCCAGGCGTGGCTGGACTCCCCGAAGGCCGCCCCCACGGGCGGCGGCGAAAGCTTCGCCTCGGCCACCCGCCGGATCTCCGCGACCAGGGACCGGCTGCTCGCCGAGCACGCGGGCCGCACGGTCCTGCTGGTCTCGCACGTGACGCCGGTCAAGATCCTGGTCCGGCTGGCACTGGGCGCCCCGCCGGAGGCCCTGTTCCGCATGGAGCTCTCGGCGGCCTCCCTCTCGGCGGTCGCCTACTACGCCGACGGCAACGCCTCGGTCCGCCTCCTGAACGACACGTCCCACCTGCGCTGAGCCACCGCGCCCGGCCGCACGACGAGACCCCCCGCCCCGACCGGGCGGGGGGTCTCGTCGTAATCCCCGAGCCGTGAGGCGCCGCCGGTTGGTAGAAAGGGCGACGTCAGCGTGAGGACCGCAGGAGGGAGCCGCCCGTGCCGCGTTACCCGTCCGGCTTCCGGTAGCACCCCCAGGAAGGCCCTGGGGTGCGGCTGGAGGCTCTCCTTGTCCCGCACCGCCCACCACATTCCCCCCGCGCGCACCCGGTTCGCCGTACAGCGGCGCGAGCAGCGCGACGCCCTCGCCTGGCATCCGTACGGCGGTCCCTGGCGCCGGGTCGACCTGCGCAGCCTGCGGTACTCCGCCGCCGAGCTCCGCACCGCGGCGAAGGAGGGCCGGCGCCCGCAGCCGCGGGAGGTCCGGCGCGCCTTCGACAGCTGGAGGTACTGCTGCGCCTTCGCCGGTTCCCTCTCCGAGGCCGCCCACCTCGCGGAGCGCGCCGCCCGCGCACGGGCCCGTGCCGCCTGCCGCGCCGCGCTCCACGACCCCGACACGGTCATCGAGCCCTACCGGCCCCGCTACGGGGTCCACTGGGAGGCCTGAGCGCAGGCACCGGTACGACGAAGCCCCCGCCCCGAACGAACGGGTGTGCGGGGGCGGTTCGCCGACAGACGAGCCGGCCTGTACGCCGGGTTCTGTCGCCCGGTGACCTCGCGGTCGCCGGGGAGACGGCCATCCATCTAGGACCGGCGTTGCCGCCGGCCTCGTGCGGTCTACCCGCGAACTCGGGCGGGCAGCCCTCGAACGTTCGCGCAGGGTCGTCCGGAGACGACCCCTCTTGACCTTGCTCCGGGTGGGGTTTACCTAGCCGCCTGAGTCGCCTCAGGCGCTGGTGGTCTCTTACACCACCGTTTCACCCTTACCGGGGGCCGAAGCCCCAGGCGGTCTGTTTTCTGTGGCACTGTCCCGCGGGTCACCCCGGGTGGCCGTTAGCCACCACCCTGCCCTGTGGAGCCCGGACGTTCCTCGGCGGGATCCGGAGATCCCGACGCGGCCGCCCGGCCGACTCGTCTGTCGTGCCGACCATGCTACCGGCTGCGTCATCACGGCTTGACCTTGACGCAGCGGCAGGGTTTCTACTGGAACCCATGCGGATCGGAGAGATCGCCGCGCTCGTCGGGGTCACCACCCGGGCGATCCGGCACTACCACCACGTCGGCCTGCTCCCCGAGCCGGACCGGCGCCCCAACGGCTACCGCGCCTACAGCGTGCGCGACGCCGTCCGGCTGGCCCGGGTGCGCCGGCTGACCGAGCTCGGGCTGAGCCTCGACGAGGTGCGCGACGTGCTCGCGGACGACGCGGGGCGCGAGCTCGCCGAGGTACTGGCCGAGCTCGACGCCGACCTCGCCCGCCAGCAGGCCGAACTGGCCGAGCGCAGACGGCGCCTCGCCGTCCTGCTCGCGGCCCCGCCCGGGGAGGTCGAGCCGGTCTCGCCCGCGCTCGCGGAGCTGCTCGCCAAGGCGCCCGCGACGGCCTCGCCGTCCGCCGCGCTCGACCGCGAGCACCTGAGCCTGCTCGACGCCTCGGGCGCCGTGGGGGAGGAGCTCTACGCCGTACTCGGCACGGTCGCCGCCGATCCGGCCGTGCTCGCGCTGTACGAGCGGCTCGACGAGCTCGCCGACGCGGACGGGGACGACGCCCGGATCGGGCCGCTCGCCGCGGAACTGGTGGCCGCGGTGCCGGCCGAGGCGTTCGCCGCGGTGGCAGGACCGGGCGGCGGCGGGCCGCAGGCGGCGCCGGGCTTCCTGGAGGCCCTGCTCGCCGAGTACGCCCCGGCGCAGGCGGAGGTCGTCCGCCGGGTGATGGAAGCCTTCACGGGCACGCGGGCCACACAGACGGACAGGGGACGGGAATGAGCGCGATACGCGCGGCACGGACCGGGGTGGCCGCCGTGCTCCCCGTGGAGCTGGCACTGCTGGTGTGCCTGGCCGCCGGGGTCCGCCCGCCCGGCTGGGCCCTCGCCGTCGTCGAGGTGATGGTGCTCGGGGTCCTCCTCCTGGAGGCCGGCGTCCTGTACTTCCTGTACGCCGCCGCCCGCGCCCGCGGCGCCGACCCCCGCACGGCCCGCCGCGAGGCCGTACGGGCCGTGGTCCCCGTGACCGTACGCCGCCTCGTGCTCCACGAGCTGCGCGCGTCCGCCTCGTTGGCCCGGTGGGTGCTGCGCCGGCCGCCGCACGGGGTGCGGCCCGGGGACCACGCAGCCCCGTACACCGGACCGCAGACGGCCATGATGTACGGGCTGGTGTTCGTGTCGCTGATCGAGACGGTGGCGCTGGCCTTCCTGATCCCCTGGCCGGCCGTCCACCGCGTGGTGCTCGTCCTCGACGTGTACGGGGTGGTGCTGATGCTCGGGCTGCACGCCGCCTGCGTCACCCGGCCGCACGTCGTGAGCCCCGACGGGACCCTGCGGATCCGCTACGGAGCCCTCTTCGACCTGACCGTCCCGCCGGACGCGGTGGCCTCGGTCCGGGTGGACCGCCGCTACCCCGAGGGACGGCTCGTCTCCCTCTCCGAGGACGGGGTGCTCGACCTGATCGTCGGCAGCCAGACCACGGTCACCGTGGAACTGCTCCGCCCGCTCGCCTTCCGCCGTCCGCTCGGCGCTCGCGCCGAAGCCCGCGTCGTCCGCTTCCACGCGGACGAGCCCCGTGCGCTGGTCGACGCACTGCGGCAGCCCGCACCCCCGTGACGGGCTGCCGCAGTGACGGCCGTGTGCGCCGAGCGTGACAAGCCGGTGCGCGCCTGTCTTGTCGAAAACGGCACGGCCGGAAATCGGCACGGTGGGAGAACGGCGCGGTGAGGAAACGGCACGGTGAGGAAACGGCTGCCCCGCCGGGTCCGGCTAGCGCACCAGCGCGAAGGTGGTGGCCGCCACGGCCGCGCCCACCGCGGTGCCCGCGAGGACCTGGGCGAGGGTGTGGTCCTTCAGCTCGACCCGGGACCAGCCGACGAGGGCGACCAGCGGGTAGGCGAGCAGCAGCCAGGGCCCGTAGGTCAGGGCGAGCATGGCGACGCTCCCGGAGGAGACGGCCGCGTGCACGCTGATCTTCCAGACGGGGGTCACGGCGAGCAGGGCCGCGAGGGTGGCCAGCATGGCCGCGATCAGCGCGATCATCGTGCGGGGCGAGCCGAGGAGCGCCATCAGCAGGATGCCGGTGGCGACCGAGCCGATGATGAACACCATCACGACGATGCGCTGTTGGCGCTGGCCGACGTGCCGGTCGGCCCAGCGGCCGCGCCGGATGCCGTACTTGATGAAGGCCAGCGGGATGACGGCGGAGAACAGGCAGCCCAGGAGTCCCCACCCGATCCCGGCGAGGCCGGCGGTGTGCCAGCCGATCAGGAGGGTGTCGGCGATGATCCAGGTCTTGGGATCGAGCCCGTCGGTGATCAGGCGGGCGGATCGGGACCCGGTGGGCTGGGTGAGCGTGGCGGTCACGCCGTGGCCTCCTGGCTGGTCGCGGTGAGGAATTCGTCGGCCACGGCGGAGTGGTAGATCCGCGCGAGCTGGATGAGCCGCAGTACTTCGGCGGAGAAGTCGAGTTCGTCGATGCCGACGGTGGCCGTCGGCTCCTGGGTGCCGTGGAGCGGCAGGACCCCGCGGGCCTTGCCCTCGCGGGCCGCCCGCATCCGCAGGGCCTCGGCCGCCGGGCTCGTCGCCGGGTCGAACCCCGCCTCCAGGGCGGCGCGGTCCGCGCGCTCGCGGACCTCGGGGGCGGTGTACGCGTCCAGGGTCAGGGCGGCGTCGCGGATCTCGATCACCCGCCGGTACAGCCGCAGGCGCGGGCTGCGCAGGAGTCCGGTCTTCAGGACGATGTCGGGGGTGACCGCGGTCAGGTCCTGCCAGAGCGGCTGGAGCCGGCGGTGGTGGCGGCCGTCCTGGACGGTGCGCCAGGCCACGCCGAAGGCGGGGATGCTGCTCCCGATGAGGATGAAGCCGATCGCCAGGTACTTCAGGGCGTCGGTGACGTTGTCGACCGCGATGTCGCTGGTGCCGTCCGTGAGGCCCGCGAGGCGGCTCGCGATGTACCCGGCCCGCAGCAGGGTGTAGAGGACGCCGACGGCGGTTCCGATGCCCATGAGGCGGACGCCGGTCCGCAGCCACAGGGCGCTGGCGTGCCGGGCGCTGCCCCAGAAGAGCCAGGTGGCGGTGGCCATGGCGATGCCGAGGTAGACGATGAACAGGAGGTAGTAGACCGTGGCCCAGCCGTTGCCCGCGGTCTCCTCGAAGAAGTCGGTCATCTCGTGGGCCCGCGGGACGAAGAAGACGAAGAGCACCCCCATCGCCGTCATCGCGGTCAGGGCGGCGTAGTGCCGGGCCCGCAGCCGGCGGCCGGTCTCCGGGCGCGCGATGGCGACGACGAAGTCGACGACCGCGCCGGCCGCGATCATGCCCAGCCAGTGCTTGAAGAGGGTGGAGAGGTTGTTGACCCCCGCCCCGGCGTCCAGGGTGCGCATCACGCCGGGGAGACGGAGCGTCATGGAGACGGTCAGGGCGGCGAACGCCGTCCACAGGGCCCGCTGTTTGACCGACCGGACGGCTGACGGGGCGCGCCAGAGCGTCACCGACCAGAGCATGGCCAGGATGGCGATTTCGAGCTGCTTCACTTCACGACCACGTGTTTCGAACGGGGTGCCCGAGGGCGTCATGGAGGCGTACGAGACGGTCCTCGGCCTCACTGTCACTGGAGGTCGACTGCGTCGTGTTGTAGCGGCCGGCCCGCTCGTGGATGAGCGTGGCCAGGGTCTCGGCCTGCCGCTCCTGCGGGCTGGCGAACTTGCTCCGCCCCATGAGGTGCGCCAGGCGGTCGATGTCGAGGCCGAGTTCCTCGTCGATCGATTCGGTCCTGCGCGCCACGTTCCTGATCCGGGCCGCCTCGGTGCGGATGATCGAGGCGACGGGCAGCTCGGGGCGGTCGAGTCCGGAGACGGCCGTGTGCGTACGGGTCAGCAGGCGCTGGAAGTGTTCGGAGGCCCGGGCGATCTCCCGCTCCGACGCCTGTTCGGGGATGTCGAGTTCGGGGGCGACGTGGCCGAGCAGCATGTGCGAGATCTCGTGGAGGACGATCTGCACCTTGAGGATCTCGGCCGCGACGGCGTCGTAGAAGACGAGGTCGGCGACATCGAGTCCGAGCCAGATCCCGCAGGGCAGCGCCGGGTCGGGCGGTCCGTCGAGGGGCAGCAGGATCAGCGGCCGGCCGCGCTGCGCGGCTATGCCCTCGCAGAAGGCTTCCAGGTCGAACGGCCGGGGGATGACGAGCCGGTCCGCGACGGCGGCGCACTCCGCGTCGGCGCGCTTCCACCAGCGCATGGTCGCCCTCCCCGCCCGTCATCGAACAGTCCGCACACCCGATCGGATCTGAGAGTAACCGGAAGCGCAGCAGGGGCTCGCTGAGGACGTATCGGTGGCCGGAATATGGCTGACCGGGCGAGGCGCGTGGCTGATTCGCGCCTCAGGCGTCCTTGCTGCGCCGGCGCCGGGGCTTCACATCCGGAAGCCCTTCGGCCTTGCGGAGCTGCTTGATCAGGCCGGTGACGGACCGCATGGATCCGGCGGACAGCCCGCTGAGGCGGAAGGCCGCGGCCTTGACTTGCTCGTCCTCCAGGACCTGGGCGAACTCGTCGGCCGCGGCGGCCTTGCCCATCTCCTCGCGCAGCCGCGCGATCCGCTCCTCGATCCGGTGCTCGATCGCCTGGGCGTTCTCGCCGTCGGCCAGGTACCCGACGGTGACGCCGAAGAAGTTGGCGATCGCGCGGATCGAGTCGATGCCCGGGTTCGGGTTGTTGTTCAGGCGGATGGTCTGGACCGTGCCGTGCGAGACGGAGGGCCCGGACAGCTTCTTGGTGCCCTCGGCGATCTCTTGGTACGTGTACGGCCCGCGGCCCGCCGGATGGATCGTCTCGATCAAGAAGCCGAGGCGGTCACCCATGGTGTCCCGCCGGTCGGTGGGGGTCTCCTCACCCATCACCGTCACTGCTCCCGTCTACGGCTGGATCTCAATGGTCCAGTACTAAATCATCACCGACATTATCTACCTGCCTAGATGGCTTTCACCACACAGTGCAATGAACTGCGTCTACCCAGCTAGCGGACCCCGTGGAATGTGACCCACGCCATATTGGCCCCGGGGCGCCCCGCAGGACCTTGACAGGGCATGCGTGCCACGGCGTATCTTCGTCCAGCCGTCTAGCCCACTAGATGGTTCGGCGCTCGATCGCTCGACGCAAAGCGTCTAGCCGACTGAGTATCGGAGCCGGTGGGCGGGGCGGAAGAGGGAGGAGTCGCGATGCCGTCACGGCGGCAGGCTCCAAGCGCAGGACCATGGGTCGGCGCGCTCGCTCACGGGCTGAGGTACGGGGGTCCCCAGCCCGGGGTGGGTGAACCGCCCGTCGACGGGAGCCGACGCCCGTCGGCGGGGTCCGGCGGAATCCAGCGGGGGAGCCGCCGCCGGACGGCGCGGTCCGGCCGCGGCCCGGGGTGCGATCCGAGGCGCGCCCCGGGCTGCGCCCCGGACCGCGATCCGAGGCGCGCCCCGGACCGCGATCCCGACCGCGATCCCGCCTAGCCGGACAGCATCACGCTGCTGACCCGGCCCGCCATCCGGTCCAGCACCGAACCGGGCGCCAGGCCGCCCCGCAGCAGGACGAACCGGGACGGGGGCAGTCCCGTCATCGCCTTCACCTCGCGGCTCAGGTGTGCCTGGTCGTGGTAGCCGCACGCCGCCGCCACCTGTGCGGCCGCCGTTCCCGCCGCCAGCATCCGCAGGGCGTGCTGCAAGCGGAACACCCGGGCCATGGCCTTGGGCGACAGGCCCACCTGCTCGCGGAACCGGGCCCGTACGGTACGGGCGCTCCACCCCGTCGCGGCGCTCACCCGGGTCAGGGAGCGGGTGTTCGCCCAGAGCCCGGAGAGGGCTCCGTCGACCTCGGGCGCGGGGGAGGGGCCGCGGTCGAGGCGGGCGCAGAACAACTGGTCCAGCAGGGCGAAGCGCTCCGTCCACGAGGGAAGCGCCCGCAGCCGTTCGGTGAGGTGGCGGCCCTGCGCTCCGAGCACGTCCACCAGATCCACGTGGGCGTCCTCGAAGTGCCACATCGGGATGCCGAACAGCCGGTAGCAGCCCTGCGGGGTCATGTTCACCTCCAGCCCGTGCACCACCCCCGCGTGCACCCCGACCGCCGGCACCGTGCGCGGGCCGCTGATCATGGCCCGGGCGGCGGGCCGCAGCTGGGTCGCGGCGAGGTCCTCCGTACGGGAGACCCACAGGCCCTCGGAGAAGCTGAAGACCAGCGTCACGCAGCCGGTGGGCAGCTCCAGGCGGCGCCTCGGGGCAGCGAACTCGGTGTGGAACCCCGTGTAGTTGATGATGAGCGGCCGCAGTGCGGCGGCCGGCCGGCGGCGGCGCGCCGACCGGCGGCCCGGGGCGGCGGCAGGCATCGCGCGTACGTCGAAGGTCTCGACCGAGCCCATGTCCGGGCCCTCCCCCCGCTGTTGCGCGGCCGGTGATGCCGCGCGGTCGGCCGATGATGGCAGGTCACGAGGCTCGATGGCCAGAGCGGTCCGGGAGCGGATCCCGGCCGGGGCCGCGGCCCCGGCCCCGGCAGGCGGGCCGGGAGGCGCCGGCGCCGCACCCGGCTAGACCGGTGCGAAGAGCACCTTCGCCCGACCCGGGTCGGCCTCCGTCAGCCGCACCCTGATCCGGTCGCCCAGCGGCAGCTCCGCCGAGGTGGACTCCACGCGGCCGATCACCGCCGGCTCCTCCAGGTGGACCGTGCCGACCAGCGGCTCGTGGTCCTTGACGTCGATGACCGTGGCCTCGAAGGTCTCCCCGACGCGGTCCTTGAGCAGCGCCGCCTCCACCAGGTCCACGGACTCCCGCTCCGCCGAGTTCGCCAGCCGGGTCCCGTCCGACATCTCCTTCGGCAGGGCGTCGAGCGCCTCCAGCGCCCACCCGGGGGGCTCCGTCCCGGCGACGGCCGCCACGCACAGCTCGCCCGTGTACCGGTCGACGAGCCGGCGCAGCGGTGCGGTGCAATGGGCGTACGGGGCCGCGACCGCGGCGTGCAGGACGGGGTCCGGGGTCCGGCCGCCGGTGAAGACCGTGTAGCCGGCGCCGCGCAGCAGGGCCGTGCACTCCTGGAGGAAGGCGGCGTGGGCCGGCCGGTGCGGATCGAGCCCGCGCACGAGCTCCGCGTACGGGACGTGGTGCGGCCAGTCGATCCGCAGGGCCTTCGCCGCCCGGCGCAGCCGCCCGACGGCTCCGTCGGGGGCGGTCGGCAGGGTCCGCAGGATCCCGGCCCCGGCGGCGAGCATCAGCTCGGCGGCGGCCATGCCGGTCATCAGGGAGATCTGCGCGTTCCAGCCGTCGGCCGGGAGCGGAGCCCGGTAGGCCAGGCTGTACGAGCCCTCCTGCTCGACGATCTCCTGCTCGGGCACGTTCAGCGAGATCCCCCCGCGCTCCGCCTCCAAGGCCTCGCGCAGCCGCCCGATGTCCTTCAGCAGGGCCAGCGGCTCCTCGGCGGTGCCGGTGTCGATGGCCTTCTGGACGCCGTCGTAGTCGAGTTTGGCCCGGCTGCGCACGAGCGCACGGCGGACATCGGTGCCCTCCACCCGGCCCTCGGCATCCAGGTCGAGCCGCCACAGCAGGGCCGGGCAGGTCTGGTCGGGGAGCAGGCTGGCGGCGCCCTCCGAGAGCACGGCCGGGTGCAGGGGGACCTTCTCGTCGGGGAAGTAGAGGGTGGTGACCCGGCGGTGGGCCTCGGCGTCGAGGGCGCCGCCGGGGGTGACGTAGGCGGCGACGTCGGCGATGGCGTAGTGGACCCGGTAACCGCCGGAGGCGCGCTTCGCCAGGTGCATGGCCTGGTCCAGATCGCGCGAGGTCGGTGGATCGATCGTGAAGAAGGGGATGTCGGTGGCGTCGAAGTCCGGCAGGAGGGGGCTCTGCACCGCCCGCTCGGCCTCGGCGAGTACGGGCGCCGGGAACTCCTCCGGCACCTCCAGCTTCGTCCGCAGTTCACGCAGCGCGGCCCGCAGGGCAGCCCCGTCTGCGCCGGTCATGATCATATGACGGCGTGGCATGAGCCGAGCCTAGGGGGTGTCCTGCCGATCGGGCCGGATCAGGGAGCGGTGTCTGGTGCCGTACATCGCAAGGCGGAGGCCGGCGGGCCCGGGCGGCACGGCGAGCCGACTACCCTGGTCGGGGGCCGCACCCCCGCCGTTGTGCCGTGCCCGTCGAAGGAGAACCACCGTGCTCGTGCTGCTGCCGCCGTCCGAAGGAAAGGCCGCCGGCGGCTCCGGCGCACCGCTGAAGCCGGAGACGCTCTCGCTGCCGGGGCTGGCCGCGGCCCGCGCCGCGGTGCTGGAGGAGCTGGTCGAGCTGTGCGTGGGCGACGAGCTGAAGGCCCGCGAGGTGCTCGGCCTGAGCGAGGGCCTGCGCGGTGAGGTCGCCAAGAACACGGAGCTGCTGACTGCGGTCGCCCGCCCGGCGGGCGAGATCTACACGGGCGTGCTCTACGACGCTTTGGGCCTGTCGACCCTCGCGCCGGAGGCGGCGGCCCTGGCCGCGGAGTCCCTGCTGGTCTTCTCGGGTCTGTGGGGGGCGGTCTCGGTCGCGGACCGCATTCCCTCCTATCGCTGCTCGATGGGCGTGAAGCTGCCGGGGCTGGGGGCGCTGGGCGCGTTCTGGCGTGAACCGATGGCTTCGGTGATGCCGGAGGCGGCGGGGGAGGGCCTGGTCCTGGACCTGCGGTCCTCGGCGTACGCCTCCGCGTGGAAGCCCAAGGGGGAGGTGGCGGGGCGCACGGCGACGGTGCGGGTCCTGCACTCCCAGATGGTCGACGGGGTGGAGAAGCGGTCGGTGGTGAGCCACTTCAACAAGGCCACCAAGGGCCGCCTGGTCCGCGACCTCCTGTCGGCGGGCGCGGTTCCGGAGTCCCCGGCGGAACTCGTGACGGCCTTGCGCGACCTGGACTTCATGGTGGAGGCCGAGGCGCCTGTGAAGCCGGGCAAGGGCTGGTCCCTTGATGTGGTCGTCACGCAGATCCACTGACCGGGTCTGGTCTGGCTGCGGACGGGGGCCGGTGCCGGGGGCGGGGTGGGGTGTCGGCCTGGACTGCATGATTTAGGCGCCCCCTCCTGAACTCCGACAGGGTGTGGGGTGTACCTGCGCCACAAATCACGCTCTACGTCCAGGCCGACACCCCACCCCGCCCCCGTCACCGGCCTGGGCTGGGCTGGGCTGGGGGTGGGGTGGGCCGGTGTCGTCAGTTCGTTCCGTAGGTCCGGGACGAGGCGTCCACCTGGGCCAGTCTGCGCAGTGCTGCGAACATCGCGTCGCCCAGGACCGTGCCGACCGCGACCGATTCGACCAGGTCCTCCCGCGCCACCGCGTGCGTCGTGTAGGCGAGGTCTGCGCCGGCCGCCAGCTCGGCCGCCTCCGCGTACGCGTCGAGCACCTCCGTGAAGGCTCCGTGACCGGCCCGCTCCAGTGCGGCCAGTGCGGCGGCCAGTGCCTCGCCCGCGGGGGTGTCCGCGTCCGCGTGCCAGCCGCGCCGCTCGATGATCCCGGCCACCTTCGCCCGCGCGAGCTCGGTCTCGGCGTCGGGCGTCCCGCTGTGCTCGGGAACCAGCGCGTCCGCCACCGAGCCGAGCATCTCGTGGACCGACCGCTCCTTGTCGTCGATGGCGCGGATCACTTCCCCGATGGCCGCCACGGGGAGCTTCCCCACCTCCAGGAGGCCGCGGATCAGGCGCAGCCTGCGCTCGTGCGTCTCGTCGTAGCGCGCCTGGTTGGGGCTGCTGAGCAGGCCGGCCGGGAGCAGGCCCTCCCGTAGGTAGTACTTGATCGTCGGTACCGGTACCCCGGTCCGCGCGCTCAGCTCTCCGATGCGCATCTTCGCTTCCGTCCGTCCCTGGGCCCCTTGTGTGTGCCGTGTCCATCATAGATAGTGGCACTACCGGATAGCGGCGAGTGCCATTATCCATTTGGATTTCGGGGGTAGAGAAATGCCGCTCGTGTTTCCGCGTGCCTGGCACCGTCCGCTGATGGTGCTCGCCGCCTCGATGGCCTTATGGGCGGCCGGTTCCGCCATCGGCCTGCTCGTTGACGCCCGGACTCTGGTGGGCGCCCCGATCTGGTCCAAACCCCTCAAGTTCGCCGTCTCGCTCACCGGCTACGCCCTGAGCCTGGCCTGGATGATCTCCCTGCTCGAACGGGCCCGGCCCCGGCTCGCCCGGCCCGCGTGGTGGGCGGGCACGGTGGTGGCGGCGGCCAGCGGTGTGGAGATGGTGCTCATCACCGCACAGGCCTTCCGCGGCAGGCAGAGTCACTTCAACTACGCCACACCCTTCGACGCACGGCTGTACGAGATCATGGCCGGGAGCATCGTGGTGCTGTGGCTGGGGGCGCTGGTGATCGCCGTCCTGCTGTTCCGGGCCCGGATCGCGGACCGGGCCACCACCTGGTCGATCCGGATCGCCGCGACCCTGGCGCTGGCCGGCGCCGGGCTCGGCTTCCTGATGACCCAGCCGACGGCCGCGCAGCGCGCGGTCGGTGACGACGGGGCCCCGATCGTGGGCGGGCACGCCGTGGGAGTGCCGGACGGCGGCCCCGGCATGCCGCTCACCGGCTGGTCCACCACCGGCGGCGACCTGCGCGTCCCGCACTTCGTGGGGATGCACGCACTCCAGCTGCTGCCGCTGTTCGTCCTGGTTCTGGCCGCCCTCGCCGCGCGGTTCGCCGTGCTGAACGAGGAGCGGGTGCGGCTGCGCCTGGTGCTGGTCGCGGGCGCGGTGTACGGGGCGGTACTGGCCCTGCTGACCTGGCAGGCGCTGCGCGGTCAGTCGCTGACCTCCCCGGACGGGACGACGCTGGGCGCGGCCGGGCTGATCCTCGCGGCGGCCGCACTGGGGACCCTGCTCAGCCTCCGCCGGGGCGGCGGGCCCGGCGCGCGCGAGGGCGCCGACCCGGCGGGCCCCGGTTCCGTGCCCCGGTCCTCGGTGCGGAGCTCCGCGTCCTAGGCGCCGGGTAGGCGCCGGGGCGTCAGCGGCCCAGGGGCCAGGCGACCGTGGCGGGGGTCTGGTCGGAGGCGCCGGCGTACGTGGCGCACGCGTCCGTGAGGGTTTCCAGCAGGGTCAGCGGATCGACGAGCGGATGCTCCATGCCGCGGAGCCAGGCCACCGAGAGGTCACCCGGCAGTGCGGCCGGCGGCACCAGTACGTAGCTGCCGCGGCAGTGCCAGCGCAGCCCGGGGTGCTCGTCCATCGTCTCGGGGTGGCAGTCCAGTTCGCAGGGCCACCACTCGTCCTCGTCCTCGGGCGTGCCCCGGGTCGCGGTGAAGAAGAGCATCCGGGCCTGGTCGCCCGTACCGCCCGATTCGGCGACCGGGCCGACCTCGATGCCGGCGGCCAGCAGGCGTTCCAGCGCGCTGTGTCCGGCCTCCAGGGGGACGTCCAGGACGTCGTGGACCATGCCCGTCGCGGTGATGAAGTTGGCTGCGGGCTGGTTGCGGGCCCAGCGTTCGACCTGTGCGCGGTCCGTCGTGGACTGCGTCTGCCAGGCGAAGGAGACGGGGTGGCGTGCGGGCGTCGGACAGCCGATCCGGTCGCACGAACACCGGTAGCCGGCGGGATGCGCGGCGGGCGAGATCGGCAGACCCGCCGCGGCGACGGCCAGCAGCAGGGCTTCGCGTTCTCGTGCGGGGTCCGCGGCGTCGGGTTTGGGCTTGCGGCGCAGCCACTGGGAAATCCTGCTCTGCTCGCCGCGTTTGACGCGGCCCGACTCAGACCCCATCTATCCCCTCACCTACACCGTTGCCCCGGCAGACCCTCACATGTTCCCACCATCCTGTGCGCCGGGTGACCGCACCCCCCGAACAGGACTCCCACATAACCACAGAAACCGACCATATGTTCTCGGCCGTCAGGGGCTCATGACTTATCCCACCCCGGGTCCCGCCCCGGCTCCGCCCAGCACCGAGTCCACCAGCGCGTCCGCGTACGCGTGCGTGAGCGGCGCCGTGCGCATCAGCCAGCGGTACGTCAGCGGTCCGACCAGCATCTCCACGGTCAGCCGCAGATCGGTGTCCGGCGGGAGCTGCCCGGCCTCGCGGGCCGACCGCAACCGCTCCTCGTACAGCGCGAGCTGGGGCTCCAGCAGCCGCTCGGTGAAGCGTGCCCCGAGCTCGGGATCGGTGGCGCCGGCCGCCGTCAGGGCGCGTACGGGGGCCGAGTACCGCTCGTCGGCGAACTCGTCCACCGTCGCCCGCATGACGGACTTCAGGTCGGCGGCCAGGTCCCCGGTGTCGGGGAAGCCCCAAGTCCCCTCCGGCTGTGCGTCCCCGGCGAGCGCGAGCGAGGCGTCCAGCAGGACCGCGGCCTTCGACGGCCACCAGCGGTAGATGGTCTGCTTGCCGACTCCGGCGCGGGCGGCGATGGCCTCGATGGTCAGCTTGTTGTAGCCGACCTCCCCCACCAGGTCGAGCGCCGCGTCCAGGATGGCCCGCCGTGAGCGGTCGCTGCGGCGGGTGGCGTCCGGGGTCCGGGGGGCGGTACCGGGATCGGGGAGGGGGCTGGAGCTCATTTCGGCAACTTATCAACCTCGAACCACTCGTCTTTCAGCCGTTCGGGAAACCACCCAATCAGTTCACTGCGCGGTTCCCGCCGAGGAGGGACGATTCTCTTCTCATCACCGTGAGGAGCCTTCATTGCGCAGAGACGCCACACCCCGGCGTTACCTGATGTGCCCACCCGCGCACTTCAAGGTCACGTACTCCATCAACCCGTGGATGGACCCCACGAAACCGGTGGACCTGCCCCTGGCCATGGCCCAGTGGGAGGACCTCCGCGACCGCTACCTGGCCCTCGGCCACACCGTCGAGACCCTCGTCCCCGACCGCGGTCTGCCGGACATGGTCTTCGCGGCGAACGGCGCCCTCGTCGTCGACGGCAAGGTGCTGGGCGCGCGGTTCGCCTACCCCGAGCGGGCCGCCGAGGCGGAGATCCACCTCGACTGGTTCCGCGGCCACGGCTTCCAGGACGTCCACGAGCCGTCCCACGTCAACGAGGGCGAGGGAGACTTCGCCGTCACCGCCACCTACATCCTGGCCGGCCGGGGCTTCCGCTCCAGCCCGCTCTCGCACGACGAGGCCCAGGAGTTCTTCGGCCGCCCGGTCATCGGTCTCGACCTGGTCGACCCGCGCTACTACCACCTGGACACGGCCCTGTCCGTGCTCGACGGCGACGAGGTCATGTACTACCCGGACGCCTTCTCCGAGGGCAGCCGGGCGGTCCTGCGCCGGCTCTTCCCCGACGCGCTGATCGCCGAGGCCCAGGACGCGGCCGCCCTCGGGCTCAACGCGGTCTCGGACGGCCGGCACGTGCTGCTCCCGCAGGAGGCGACCGGACTCTTCGCACCCCTGCGGGCGCGGGGGTTCGAGCCGGTCCCGATGGATCTGGGGGAGCTGCTCAAGGGCGGCGGCAGCGTGAAGTGCTGCACGCAGGAGCTGAGGCCCTAGCCGGCGGCGGGTCCGACGGGCCTGAGCCCGCAGCGGGCTCAGGCCACCTGCGGTCTCAGGCCCTCTGCGGTCTCAGGCCCCCTGCGGAGGCGGCCATTCCTGGCCCCAGTCGGCGTCGCGCGCCGCCTTGTACAGGTCTCCGTGCCGCTTGGTCACGTTGACCCGGGTCTGCCCCTCGGACTCGGGTCCGCACAGCTCCAGCAGGACCAGCCCCTTGCGGATCTGCGGCCTGCGCGTGATCCGGGAGGCGGCCGGCTCCACCGGGAAGCGGGTGGCGGCCACGTAGCTGAACTTCTCGTCCTCGTAGGGGAGGGAGCCGCCCTTGATCTGCCGGTGCAGGGAGGACCGGCTGACCCGGGCCGAGAAGTGGCACCAGTCCTTGCCGACCTCGATCGGGCAGGTCCCGTCGTGCGGGCACGGGGCCGCGACCCGCAGCCCGGCCTCGATCAGCTGGTCGCGGGCCTCACGGATGCGCAGGTACCCCTCCGGCGTGCCCGGCTCGACCACCACCACGGCCTGACCGGCCCGCGCCGCCTCGGCGACGACCTCGCGGCGGGCCTCCGGGGTCAGTTCGCCCAGGACGTAGGAGACCGTCACCAGGTCCGCCGCGGGGACCGTCAGCCCGGTCCCGATGACGGTCCGCCGCCACTCGGCGGCCCGCAGCGTGGGGGAGGAGGAGGCCGCGGCCAGCTCCTTGCCGAGGACCAGCGCCGGGTCCGCCCAGTCCAGTACGGCCGTCTCGCGGGGCCCGCCCCAGACGGAGTCGGCCGCCCAGGCCGCCGCGCCGGTGCCGCCGCCCACGTCCACGTGCGAGGCCGGGGACCAGCCCGGGGCCGCCTCGGCGAGCCCGTCCAGGGCGGACCGTACGGCCTCGAAGGTGGCGGGCATCCGGTACGCCGCGTACGCGGCCACGTCGGCGCGGTTGCGCAGGACGGGCGTGTCGGTCGGGATCTCGCCGCGGTAGTTGGCGATCAGCCGCTCCACGGAGGCCGTGGCCTGCTTCTGCGGGAGGCCTTCGAGCAGGCCCGCGAGGGCGCTGCGCAGGGTTTCGGCGGTGGTGGTGGCGGAGTCGTTCACCCGCCAAGTTTACGGGGCCGGGCCCGGCCTCGAAGGCCGGGCCCGGCCCCGGACGGTCAGGGCGCCGTGCTGACCGTGGTGCCGGTGCGCCAGGGGCGGCACAGGACGGCGAAGCACAGGACCGCGAGGAGGGAGCAGGCCGCCTGGACCACGGCCATCGGTACCGCCGTGTCCTCGCCCGCGATGCCGACCAGGGGGGAGGCGATGGCTCCGACCAGGAAGGAGGAGGTGCCGAGCAGGGCGGAGGCCGAGCCGGCCGCGTGCGGGGCGCGCATCAGGGCCTGCGCGTTGGTGTTCGGCAGGACCAGGCCCATCGCGGACATCAGGACGAACAGCCCGGCGCAGATCGCGAAGAGCCCGACCTCGCCGAAGACCCCCGCGGTCATGAGGAGCAGGGCGGCCGAGGCGGCCATGATGACCGCGAGCCCGTACCCCAGCACCTTGTCCAGGCTGACCCGGCCGACCAGCAGCTTGCCGTTGATCTGGCCCACCGCGATCAGGCCGAGGGAGTTGACGCCGAACAGGAGGCTGAAGGTCTGGGCCGAAGCGCCGTAGATCTCCTGCACGACGAACGGCGAGGCCGAGATGTACGCGAACAGCGCGGCGAAGGCGAACCCGCCGGCCAGCGTGTACCCGGCGAAGACCCGGTCGGCGAACAGCCCGCGCATGGTCCGCAGCGCGGCGCCGACGCCGCCGGTCTGGCGCCGCTCGGGCGGCAGCGTCTCGTCGAGCTTGCGCCAGACCAGGAGGGTCAGCAGGGTCCCCACGACGGTGAGGACGAAGAACACCCCGCGCCAGTCGGCGAAGCGCAGCACCTGGCCGCCGATGAGCGGGGCGATGATCGGCGCCACGCCGGATATGAGCATCAGGGTGGAGAAGAACCGGGCCATCTCGACCCCGTCGTACAGATCGCGTACGACGGCCCGCGCGATCACGATCGCGGCCGCGCCGGCCAGGCCCTGCAGCAAACGGAATGCGATCAGCAGCTCGACGGTCGGGGCGAAGGCGCAGATGGCGGTGGCGAGGACGTAGACGACCATGCCGATGAGCAGGGGGCGACGGCGGCCCCACTTGTCGCTCATCGGGCCGATCACCAGCTGGCCCAGGGCCATGCCCGCGAGGCAGGCGGTGAGGGTGAGCTGGACGGTGGCGGCCGGGCTGTTCAGGGCGGTGGTCACCGTCGGCAGCGCCGGCAGGTACATGTCCATGGACAGCGGGGGGAGCGCGGTGAGCCCGCCGAGGATGAAGGTGACGAGCAGTCCCGTCCGGCGGGCGGCCGTCAGGGGTGCGGTGAGGGCGGCGGAAGGGGAAGGGGAGGGGGTCGAGAGCGACGCTTCTTTCGAGGGCGCTGTCTTCGAGGGCGCGGTCGCGGGGCCTCTCTCCGGCATACGGAAACTCCAGTCCTATCGTCATATCTCAGCACCCCTGCCGCCCCATGCTCTCAGCAATCGGAACGTTCGGGGACGGGCTGCCCGTGTGACGTAACCTGCGGCCCCATGAACGCACGTGTGAAGCAGATCGCCGTAGTGACCGGAGCCGGATCCGGGATCGGCCGCTCCGTGGCCCTCACGCTGGCCGCCGCCGGATGGGCGGTGGCGCTGGCCGGCCGCAGGACCGGGCCGCTGGAAGAGGCCGCCGAGGCCGCGAGGGCCGCCCACCCGGACGCCGAAGTGCTGTGCGTCCCGGCCGACGTGAGCGATCCGGACGACGTGGCATCGCTGTTCGGGGCCGTTCGCGAGCGCTACGGGCGCCTCGACCTGCTCTTCAACAACGCGGGCACCTTCGGCCCGGCCGGAGTCCCGCTGGAGGACATCTCCTACGAGGCCTGGCGCTCGGTGGTCGACGTCAACCTCACCGGCTCCTTCCTCTGCGCGCAGGCGGCCTTCCGGGTGATGAAGGCCCAGGACCCGCAGGGCGGCCGCATCATCAACAACGGCTCCATCTCCGCGCACGTGCCCCGGCCGAACTCGATCGCCTACACCGCGACCAAGCACGCCATGACCGGCCTGACGAAGTCCCTGTCGCTGGACGGACGGCCGTACGGGATCGCGTGCGGCCAGATCGACATCGGCAACGCGGCCACCGAGATGACCGAGCGGATGCAGACCGGGATCATGCAGGCCAACGGGCAGCTCGCGGTGGAGCCCGTCATGGACGCGGCCGACGTGGCGCGCACGGTGCTGCACATGGCGGAGCTCCCGCTGGGGGCCAACGTGCAGTTCGCGACGGTGATGGCGACCGCGATGCCGTACATCGGGCGCGGCTGATCCCGTACGGGAGCGCGGCCGGTCCCGTACGCCGGGCGCGGCCGCCCTCGTACGCCGGGCGCGGCCGGTCCCGTACCGCCCCGGGGAATGCCCGCCCGGAAGCCGGGGTTGTGGCGATCATGACTATCGAAGTGCTGCACTACACCGCCTTCTCCGACGATCCGCAGGGCGGGAACCCGGCCGGGGTCGTGCTCGACGCGAGCGGTCTGGACGAGGCGGCCATGCTGGCGATCGCCGCCGAGGCGGGCTACAGCGAGACGGCCTTCCTCACCGCCCCGCCCGAGGACCTGGGCGGGGAGCGGGGCAGGGCCTTCTCCGTGCGCTACTTCAGCCCGAAGGTGGAGGTCCCCTTCTGCGGGCACGCCACCGTGGCCACCGCCGTCGCGCTCGGCGAGCGGATCGGCCCCGGCGAGCTGCTGTTCGCGACCCGGGCGGGCACCGTGCCGGTGTCGGTGACCCGGGAGGCCGGCGGCGGGCTGCGCGCCACCCTGACCAGCGTCGAACCGCACACCGAGGACCTGGACCCGGCCGACCTCGCCGAGGCCCTGGCCGCGCTGGACTGGCCGGCCGCCGACCTGGACCCGCTGTTCCCGCCGCGGATCGCCTACGCCGGAGCCCGCCACCTGGTGCTGGGCGCCGCCACCCGGGCCCGGCTCGCGGACCTGGACTACGACTTCGCCCGGCTGGAGGCGCTGATGCGGCGCCTCGACCTGGTCACCGCGCAGCTCGTGTACCGGGCGGGCCCGGCGGAGTTCCACGTGCGCAACCCCTTCCCGGTCGGCGGCGTCGTCGAGGACCCGGCGACCGGCGCGGCCGCGGCCGCCTTCGGGGCGTACGCCCGCGAGGTCGGCCTGGTCCCGGCCGACGCGGTCCTCACCCTCCACCAGGGCGCCGACATGGGCCGCCCGGGCGTCCTCACCGTCGAGCTGCGCTCCGGCGACTCCCGGGTCCGGGTCGGCGGCGCGGGGGCGCTGATCCCGTAGTGCGGATCGAGAGGTACGAGGTCCTGCCCTCCGGGCTCGCCGAGCAGGTGGCGGGTCTGGAGGCGCAGGCGTGGCCCGGGTCTTCCCCCGGGCACGACCAGGCGCTCGCCCCGCTCGCGGTGCTGCTCCTGGACGCCGACGGCCGGGTCGCCGCCTCCCTGGCGCTGCTCCACAAGCCGGTCCGGCTCGCTGACGGGCGTACGTACCGCGCGGCCGGGCTGAGCGCGGTGGTCACCCGGGCCGACGTACGGGGGCGCGGGTACGGGCTGCGGCTGGTGACGGCGGCCCGCGCGGGGCTCGCCGCCGATCCGGCGGTGGACCTGGCGCTGTTCAGCTGCGACCGGGAGCTGGTCCCGTTCTACGAGGCGGCCGGCTTCGAGGTGCTGCCCGGCACGGTCCTGGTCGGCGGCACCCCCGCCGACCCCCTTGCCACGGACGACCCGGGCCTCGGCAAGACGGTGCTCGGGGCGTTCCCCGCGCGCCCCACCGGCGCCGCACACGACGAAGGCCGCGCGGACCAGGTCCGCGCGGCCTTCACCGGCATTCGTGTCCCCCTCTACCCGGGGACCATCGACAGGCTGTGGTGAGTCAGGAGCTGCTCGGCTCCGACTCCGGCTTCGACGCCGGCTTCGGCTCGGACGTGCCGCGCCTGCCCAGCGACGGGGCCAGGAACAGGGCGAGCACCGGGACCAGGTACAGGGCCCACACGACGACCTGGAGCACCGTCGGGTCCGGCTGGAAGTTGAAGGTGCCCTTCAGCAGGGTCCCGTACCAGCTGTCCGGCGGGATGGTCGAGCTGATGTCGAAGGCCTTGACGTTCAGCCCCGGCACGAAGTCGGCCTCCTGGAGGTCGTGGACCCCGTACGCGAGCACGCCCGCGGCGACCACGACCAGCATGCCGCCGGTCCACGTGAAGAACTTCGACAGGTTGATCTTCAGTGCGCCCCGGTAGAACAGCCAGCCCAGGACGATCGACGACCCGATGCCGAGCAGCACGCCGATCAGCGGGCCCGCGCCGTCACCGGCCGCGTGCACCGAACGCCACACGAACAGCGAGGTCTCCAGGCCCTCCCGGCCGACGGCCAGGAACGCCGTCGCCACCAGGGCGCCGGTGCCCATCGCGAGCGCCGCGTCGAGCTTGCCCTGGAGCTCGGCCTTCAGGTGCCGCGCGGTGCGCTTCATCCAGAAGACCATCCAGGTGACCAGGCCGACCGCGACGATCGACAGGGTGCCGCCGATCGCCTCCTGCGCCTTGAAGGTCAGTTCCTGCGTGCCGAATTCGAGGCCCGCGCCGAAGGCCAGGGACAGGGCGGCGGCCAGGCCGACGCCCAGCCACAGGGCTCCCAGCCTGTCCTTGTTCCCGGTCTTCACCAGGTACGCGATGAGGATGCAGACGACGAGGCTGGCTTCGAGCCCCTCGCGCAGTCCGATCAGATAGTTGCTGAACACTTCGGTTCTCCCCGTCCCCTACGCGAACAGCGCCCGGCCCCACCAGTCGTCCTTGTCGCGGACTCCCGGCGGGACGGCGAAGACGGCCGAACCCACGTGCTGGATGTATTCGTTGAGGACGTCGGACTTCGCCAGCCTGCGCTGGATCGGCACGAAGCCCGTGCGCACGTCGCGCTGGTAGGCGAGGAAGAACAGGCCCGCGTCGAGCCGGCCCAGTCCGTCCGTGCCGTCGGTGAAGGAGTAGCCGCGGCGCAGGATCGTCGCACCGTCGTTGGTGTCCGGGTGCGCGAGGCGGACGTGCGCCTCGGGCTTCATCGCCTTCAGGAACGGCTCGTCGCGCTCCTTGGACTTGCCCACGGGGGCGCCCTCGCCCTTGTCGCGGCCGAAGATGTCCTCCTGCTCGCCCAGGGGCGTGCGGTCCCACGTCTCGATGTTCATCCGGATCCGGCGCGCCACGAGGTACGAGCCACCGGTCAGCCAGTCGCTGCCGTCGCCGGCGCCGACCCACACGTGCTTGTCCAGGGCGGCCTTGTCGGTGCCCGAGATGTTCCGGGTGCCGTCCTTGAAGCCCATCATGTTGCGCGGGGTCTGCTCGTCGGGCGTGGTCGAGGAGGTCTTGCCGAAGCCCAGCTGCGACCAGCGCACCGCCGTCTTGCCGAAGCCGATGCGGGCGAGCTGGCGGATGGCGTGCACCGCGACCTGCGGGTCGTCCGCGCAGGCCTGGACGCACAGGTCGCCGCCCGAGCGGGCCGGGTCGAGGTTGTCGCCGGGGAAGAGCTCCAGGTCGATGAGGGCGCCGGGGCGCTTGCCCTCCAGGCCGAAGCGGCCCTTGGCGAACAGGCCCGGCCCGAAACCGATGGTCAGGGTGAGGCGGGAGGCCTTGAGGCCCAGCGCCTCGCCCGTGTCGTCCGGCGGGGCCTCGGGGAGGCCGCCGTAGCCGCCCTCGCCGACCGGCTGACCGGCCGTCATCAGGCGGGCGGCCTCGGTCCAGTCCTTGAGGAGCTGGATCAGCTCGCCGCGGTCCTTCGTCTTCACGTCGAAGGCGGCGAAGTGCAGGCGGTCCTGGACGGCACTGGCGATGCCGGCCTGGTGCTCGCCGTGGAACGGCACGGCCGCGCCGGCCGCGGCCGCCGAGACCATGTCGGGGCCCGAGCCCAGGGCGATGGCCGTACCGCCGGCCGCCGCGGCGCCGAGCGCGAGGCCCGCGCCGCCCCAGCCGAGGACGGCCCGGCGCGAGGGCGCACCCGGCCCCGCCTGCTCCGGGGCGCCGTCGTGCGCACCGTCGGGTGCGCCATCCTGCTCGGACACCGACTCGCTCATGTGAGGATCTCCCGCCTGCTCTGCTGTTCCGGAGTTACTTCGCGACCGCGGCGGCCAGCTTCGAGAGCGGCTCGGCCAGCGCGTTGACGCCGTCGGAGAGCTCCTTGCGCTCGGGCTCGCCGACCTTGTCGTACGAGGTGAACTCGTACGCGGCCTTGTTCGGGCGGTACTTCTCCAGCAGGTTGTTCAGCGCGGCGAACTGCTTGTCCAGCTCGGCGGTGAGCGCGGGGTCGGTCTTCGAGGTGACCGGCTTGAGCAGCTCGTACGCCTTCTCCGCGCCCTCGACGTTGGCCTTGAAGTCGACCAGGTCGGTGTGGCTGTAGCGCTCTTCCTCACCCGTCACCTTGCCGGTGGCGACCTCGTCGAGGAGCTCCTTGGCGCCGTTCGCCATCGAGGTGGGGGTGATCTCCGCCTGGCCGACCTTCTTCTGCCACACGGCCAGGTCGGCCATCAGGGTCTCGGCGAGCTTCTTGTCCGCGTCGTCGATCTTGTTGTCGGCGAAGAGGGACTTCTCCAGCTTGTGCCAGCCGGTCCACTCCTGGTTCGGCTCCAGACCGTCCTCGCGGACGTCGACCTTCGGGTCGATGTCACCGAAGGACTCGGCGACCGGCTCGGTGCGCTCCCAGCCGATGCGCGAGGGGGCGTACGCCTTCTTCGCGGCCTCGACGTCGCCGGCCTTGACCGCGTCCGCGAAGGCCTGCGCCTTGGGGATGGTCTCGTCGGCCTGCTCCTGCACGTACTTGCGGTATGCGGCGACCGCGGCGTCGGCCTCGGGGCTGCGCTTCTCCACGGTGCCCGCGCCGGTGGCCTTGACCGCCTGGCGGATGCCGTCGCCCTTCATGCCGGGCTTGCAGGCGATCTCGTAGTCGCCCGCCTTGAGCTCGGCGGTGATGGTGGCCTTGGTGCCGGGGCCGATGTTCTCGCGCTCGGTGACGATGCGGTCGTCAGGGAACAGCACGTAGAGCTCGGTGACCTTGGAGCCCTTGTTCTCGACCTCGATGGTGACCTTGCCCGCCGGGAACTCCTTCGTGGACACCTCGCAGGCCGAGTCGGAGGCCGCCACCTTGATGGTGCCGTCGCCGGACGCGTCGCTCTTCTCGGAGCAGCCGGTGACCGCGGTGAGGGCGGCCACCACGGCTGCCGCGGTGACGACGGTGAGGCGGGCGGGGCGCATAGGGGGCTCCTGGCAGTCTGGCGTTCGGCAGACGACCGCCCCGATCGGGTGGGGGCGGCCGGTGAGGCGGACCTAACTTAACCGAGGCTTACCTGACCCATACCCGTACGTCCAGTGATTCAGCCCACACCTTCGAGACCCGGACACGGGGCCATTACGGGCGCCCCACGCCGGGCCCATGGCCAGGTCAAGCCGAGGTCAAGCCCGGGTGACCGTTCCGTACGGCGGAACCCGCTCCTCCGGGAGCCCCGCTCCGGCGTCCCGTACGGGGACCACCAGCGGCGCCCCGGTGCGCGGGTGCGGGAGGACCTCCACCGGCTGGCGGTAGACCCGGCTCAGCAGCCCGTCCTCGAACACCTCCGCGGGCGGTCCGTGCACCGCGATCCGGCCTTCGTGCAGGACGGCCACCCGGTCCGCGTACGCCGCCGCCAGGCCCAGATCGTGCAGGACCACCACGACCCCGTCCCCGGCCGCCGCCCGCTCCCGGCAGATCCGCAGCACCAGCTCCTGGTGGCGCAGGTCCAGGGCCGCGGTCGGCTCGTCGAGCAGCAGCAGCGGGGCCCGCTGGGCCAGTACGCGGGCCAGCGCGACCCGGGCCCGCTCGCCGCCCGAGAGCGCCGAGAACGGGCGGGCCGCGAAGCCCGTCACCTCGGTGGCGGCCATGGCGACGGCCACCGCCTCCTCGTCGGCGTCGGCCAGCTCGGTGCCCACCCAGGGGGCGCGGCCCATCCGTACGACGTCCTCCACCGGAAAAGGGAAGGCCAGTGCGGCCGATTGGGGGAGCACCGCCCGGCGCAGGGCCAGCTCGGGGGCCCGCCAGTCGCCCACCGGACGCCCGTCGATCCGGACCTCCCCGCCGTCCGCCGGCAGGTCCGCGGACAGGGCCGCCAGCAGGGTGGACTTGCCCGCGCCGTTCGGTCCGACCAGGGCCAGCACCTCCCCGGCCCGCACGGTCAGCCCGATCCCGGCGAGCACCTCGCGCCCACCGAGCCGTACGCGCAGGTCCGTGACCTCGGCGAGCGGCGCGCCGGGGGCCGGACGGGCGGGGAGGGCCTGCTTGCTCCCGCGCAGCGCGGCGAGGCGGGAAAGCAGCCGGACGCTCATGCCCAGCCTCCTTGCTTGCGGCGGGTGCGGCGCAGCAGCCAGAAGAAGAACGGGCTGCCGAGCAGGGCGGTCAGCACCCCGAGCGGCAGTTCGGCGGGCTGGGCGAGGGTCCGCGCGGCCAGGTCCCCGGCGACGAGCACCACGGCTCCGGCGAGCGCGCTGCCGGGCACCAGGAACCGGTGGCCCGGACCGTTGGCCATGCGCAGCAGGTGCGGCACGAGCAGCCCGACGAAGCTGATGATCCCTGCCACGGCGACGGCCGCCGCGGTGAGCAGCGCGACGAGCAGGATCAGCGCGAGGCGCAGCCGCTCCACGTCGACACCGAGGTGGCGGGCGGGGCGCTCGCCGAGGGCCAGCAGGTCCAGCTTGCGGGAGTAGAAGGGGGCGACGGCCAGGCCGGCCAGCGCGCAGGGCAGGACGGCGAGCACCTTGGGCCAGGTGGCCTGGGCGAGGGAGCCGAGCTGCCAGAAGGTGATCTGGTTCACCTGGCCGCTGTCCGCGAAGAAGATGAACAGGCCGATCAGGGCGCCCGCGAAGGCGTTGACGGCGATGCCGGTGAGGATGAGGGTGACGACCTCCGTCTTCCCGCCGTTGCGGGAGAGCAGGTAGACGGCGCCGACGGTGACCAGCCCCGCGACGAACGCGCAGGCGGTGATGGTCCAGTTGCCGAAGAAGGTCAGGCCCAGCCCGATCGCGGCGACCGCGCCGACGGCCGCGCCCGCCGAGATCCCGATGACCCCGGGCTCGGCCAGGGGATTGCCGAACACCCCCTGCATCAGCGCCCCGGCGCAGCCAAGGCCGGCCCCGACGAGCAGGGCGAGGACCACGCGCGGCAGCCGTACGTTCCACAGCACGCTCTCCCCGACCCGGTCGAGGGCGGCGCCCCCGAGCCCGAGGCGGTGCTGCACCGACCCGACCACGTCCGCGAGCGGGATCTCGTAGGCGCCCACTCCGGCGGAGACCAGCGCGAGCAGGACGAGTGCGGCGGCCAGCGCGCCGGTGAGCCAGGCGGAGCCCCACCGCCGCCGGGGCGGTGCGCCGGCGGCGGTGGGGGCGGCCCGGGACGCCGTCGGCTCGGGAGCGGGAAGGGGATCCGCTCCGGGTGCTCCGGGCGGCGTCCCGGGGGCTTCGTAGGAGAGGGACACGTCAGGAGGCCTTGCCGTAGAGCTGGGTGATGAGGGAGGTCAGGACCTGGTCGGTGCGCGGGCCGTAGTTGAGCAGGACCCCGTCGTCGACGGTGATCACCCGCCGGTCCATGCCGGCCGGGGTCTGGGCCACGCCGGGGATCTTGACCAGCCCGTCCACGCCGCCGACGGACTCCAGGCCCTTGGACATGACGAGGATCGCGTCGGGCGCGGCCGCCGCCAGGGCTTCGCTGGTGATCGGGGTGAAGTCCTTGCCGAGCCCCGACTCCGGGCCCGTGTCGAGCGCCCCGGCCGCTTCCAGCAGGGAACCGGCGCCGGAGTCGGAGCCGCCCATCAGGTACACGGAGGCCGTGCCGCGCAGGTAGAGGAAGGCCACGCGCGGCTTCTTGCCCGAGGCGGGCAGGGCCCCCCGGGCGGCGGCGATGCGGTCGGCGGTGCGCTGGTTCAGCTGCGCGCCGGCCTCCTTGACGCCCAGTGCGGCGGCCACCGCGTCGGTCCGCTTCGCCACGTCCTCCAGGGACTTGGCCGGGGCCACCACCAGCAGCGGGACACCCGCGTCGCGGATCTGCCGGATCGCCTCGGCGGGGCCCGAGGTGGTCTCGGCCAGTACCAGGGTCGGACGCAGCGACAGCACGCTCTCGGCGGAGACCTCGTGGCCCCGCGTCACCACCGGGAGCTCCGCCGCCTGTTCGAAGGTGGCGGTGATGTCCTTGGCGACGACCTTGGGGCCGAGTCCCAGGGTGTACACGATCTCGTTGAGGCCGCCCGTCAGCGGCACCACCCGGTCCGCCGAGGTGACGGTCACCCGGGCGCCGTCCGCCGAGGCCACGGTCGCCGGAAGGACGGGTACGGGCGTCTGGGCGAGCGGTTCCACCCGGTCCGGCACGGCCGGGGCGCCCGCTCCGGTGGCGGGGGAGGGGGCAGCCGTACCTCCGCAGGCGCTCACGCCGAGGGCCAGGACCACGGAGGTCAGGGCGACGGCGAAGCGGGACATGCGGGTTGACGCGGCGGGCGTAGGCACGAAGGCACCGTCCTGATCGTCCGACTGGGGTGGTGGACCCGGTTCGCTGGGGGTGGGGTCCCGGTTCGAGGTTCCGGGGGCCAGGGGGTTTCACACCCGGCCGAACGTAGCTTAGGTTAGCCTAACCTCGCTCGCTAGACCCTGGAGGGGACATTCATGTCCGCTGGATCCATCCGTGCGTCCGCCGTCGCCCTGCTGGCGACCCTGGCGGCTCTGGGAGCCGTCCTGCTCCCGGCGACCGCCGCCCAGGCCGCGGGCCGCACCGTGGACGGGGGCCGGCTCGACTGGGGCATCAAATCCTCCTTCCAGAGTTACGTCACCGGGCCGGTGGCGAAAGGTGGGTTCAAGCTGAAGAACGGAGCCGCCACGGCCGGCGGCAGCCTGTTCCGCTTCCACTCCGCCAGCGGCTCCTACGACCCGGACAGCGGCTCCCTGCAGGCCTCCTTCAGCGGCGGCGTCTCCTTCCAGGGCCACCAGAAGGCGGACGGCACGTACGAGCTGGACATGAGCGTCAGCCGCCCCACCGTCAAGATCAGCGGTGGCAGCGGCACCCTCTACGTGGACGTCTCCAGCAAGGCCAAGGAGGGCGGAGCGGTCACCACCGCCGCCCAAGTGCCCTTCGCCAAGCTGGGCCTGGGCGGGGTGAACATGAAGGGCGGCGGCAGCCCCGTCGCCCTCGCCAACATCCCGGCCACCCTCACCGAGCAGGGTGCCAAGGCCTTCGCCGGCTACTACGCGGCCGGCGCGCAGCTCGACCCGGTCTCGCTGTCCGTGGACGTCAAGGCCGTGGCTCCGGCTGCCGAGCAGCCCGCCTCTTCCTCGCCCTCGTCCTCGCCGGCTGAGGGGGCCGCTTCCCAGTCCCCGCAGGCCGCCGGGCAGTTCGCCGACGCCGCCGTGGACTGGGGGGTGCGGCGCACCTTCCGCGAGTACGTCTCCGGCTCCATCGGCCAGGGCAAGTGGGAGCTGGCCGAAGGCGCCCAGGACGGCGGCGCGCTGTTCCGCTTCCCGCAGGGCAAGGGCGCGTACGACGGCGCGAAGGGCACCCTCGACGCCGCCTTCGCCGGGTCCGTGCACTTCACCGGGGCCCACCTCGACCTGAAGCTCGCGAAGATCACGGCCAAGGTGGAGAACGGCAAGGGCGTGCTGTCCGCCGACGTCACCACCGGCGCGGACACCAAGACCGCGGTCCCGCTCGTGGAGTTCGACGCCAAGGCCCTCAAGACCGAAGGCGGCCTCGCCACCCTCACCGAAGCCCCCGCCACCCTGACCGAGGGCGGAGCCCAGGCCTTCAACTCCATGTACAAGGCCGGCACCGAGATGGACCCCGTCTCCCTCGCGGTCGCCCTCGACGCCACCGCGAAGCTCCCGGCCCTCCCGAACCTCGGCTCGACGGCCACCCCGGCGGCCCCGCCGGCCCCTGCTCCGGCGGCGGCCGTCGCCGCGAAGGAATCCTCGAACACCGGCCTGTACGCCGCCCTTGCGGTGGCCGTGCTCGTCCTCGCGGGCGGAGCGGCCTTCCTGGTCCTCCGCAGCCGCCGCAAGGAGCCGATGCCGACGGCGACGCCGGGCATCGAGACCACGAGCCCCGACTCTCCGGCCTCTCCCGCGTCTTCCGACTCCGGCGACTCCGCCGACCCTTCCGACTCCTCCGGGACCGACGGGGCCGCTCCGCGCGGCTGACCCGCTCCCCGAACCGGAACCGCCCGGCCCGCAAGCCCCGTACCGGCACTCACCCGCAAGCCCCCGTACCGCACTGACCCGCAAGCCCCGCCGGGACCCTCAGGGCCCCGTACCGCCGGGGCTCGGCTTCGCCCTGCCCTCGCAGGGCACCACACCCCCTTACGCCCCTCCTCCACCCCCCCGTTCAGGAGCACCGCCATGTCTTCGATCAGCCGTCCGCTCGCCCTCGCGGCCGCCGTGGCCACCGCCGCGGCGATCGGCGCCACCGCGTTCGTCCTGCCCGCCACCGCGGCGGGCGGCGCACCGGCCGTCTCCGCGGCGCAGGGCGCCCCCGCGACGATCCCGGTCGTCGGCGGCACCCTCGACTGGGGTGTCCTGGAGAGCTACCGCACCTACGTCACCACCATCGCCCAGGGCGAGATCACCGTCGCGGACGGCGCGAAGAAGACCGGCAAGGGCTTCACCTTCGGCTCGGCCACCGGTCAGTACGACCCGGCCACCCACCTCGTGACCGCCGCCTTCAAGGGCAGCGTCACCTTCAAGTCGGCCGCGCACCGCTTCGAGGTGAAGCTCGCGAACCCGCGCATCGACACCGGCACGAAGACGCTGGTCATCGACGTCACCCGGGACGGCGTCCTGACGAAGGACGTCGGCTTCGCCAAGGTCGCCTTCACCGGGCCGTCCATGGCCAACCTGTCCACCACCCTGACCGCGGACGCCGCGAAGCTCCTCGGGTCGGACGGCTACAAGGACAAGGCGGGCGACCCGCTGACGGCCGTACTGGAGTTCCCGCCGCCGCCCAAGCCCAGCCCCTCCCCGTCCGCCTCGGCCTCCGCCTCCGCCTCCGCCTCCGCCTCCGCCTCCGCCTCGCCCTCGCAGAGCGCGTCCCCGTCGGCGTCCGTCCCGGCGTCCCCCTCGCCGTCGAAGCCGGCCTCCCCCTCCGCCTCCACCAGCTCCCCGGCCGCCGAGGGCCCCCGGCAGATCCTCGACGGCAAGCTGGCCTGGGGCGTCAAGGAGTCCTTCCGCAAGTACGTCCAGAGCGCGGGCGGCACCGTCACCCCCGCCGGCGGCGCGGTCGCCAACGGCGACAGCTTCGCCTTCGCCGGCGGCAAGGGCGCCCTCGACACCAAGGCGCGGAAGCTGACCGCCACCTTCGCGGGCAACCTGCGCTTCCAGTACGCGGCCCACGGCATCGACATGACCTTCGGCAACGTCCGCATCACCACCGAGGGCGCCAAGGGCACCCTGGTCCTGGACGTGAAGACGGCCGCCGGGGTCAAGGCGAACGTCCCCTTCGCCACGCTCGACCTCTCGAACGCCGAGTACAAGACCAAGGACGGCGTGCTCACCCTGAACGCGGTGCGCACCGCGCTCACGGCGGAGGGCTCCGCCACCTTCGCCAACGACACCACCGGCTCCATGTACCCGACGGGCACCCGGGCGGACGACGTCAACCTGACCGTCTCCGTGGACAAGGGCGCGGTCCTGCCCACGCCCCCGGCCGGTACCGGTGGTACCGGCACCACGGGCGGCACCGGCACCACCGGAGGCGGCGGCACCGTCGGTGGCAACCTCGCCGCCACCGGCGCCGAGATCCCGGCCGACGCGCTGCTCGGCTCCTCCGCGCTCATCGTCGCCGCGGGCGCGGGTGCGGTCTACGTGGCACGCAGGCGGCGTACGGCCCAGAACTGACCCGTGCTTCAATTCGCGCGTGAACGATCTGGACGTGCTCAAGGTCTTCTGCGCGGGTGACGGCAGCCACGGCAACACGCTGGGCGTCGTACGCGACGGCCGGTCCTGCCCCGACGATGCCTCCCGGCAGGCGCTGGCCGCCGAACTGGGCTACAGCGAGACGGTGTTCGTCGACGATCCCGAGCGCGGGATCGTCGACATCCGCACCCCCGGCACCCGGATGTCCTTCGCCGGGCACCCGTTGGTCGGAGTCGCGTGGCTGCTCGACATCGAGGAGCTCCAGCCCCCGGCGGGAGCCGTATGGGCGCGCGACGACGGGGAGTTCACCTGGATCACCGCCCGCCCCGAGTGGGTCGAGGGCAAGCGCACCGAGCAGTACGCGGACGCCGCCGAGGTGGACGCGCTGCCCAGCCCGCCGCCGGGCGAGGGCTGGCTGTACGCCTGGGCCTGGGAGGACGAGGCCGCGGGCAGGATCCGGGCCCGCGGCTTCCCGCGCCGCCCCGACGGCGTGATCGCGGAGGACGAGGCCACCGGCTCGGCGGCGATCGTGCTGACGGCCGAACTGAACCGCGCCCTGAACATCACCCAGGGCAGGGGCTCCCAGATCCTCACGGCCCCGGCCCCGGACGGCACCGTGGAGATCGGCGGCCGCGTCCGCTTCGCGAGATCCGGCCTCGCCGGCGCTTGAGGCGCGGGGTCCGGGGCTGAGCCCCGGGGAGCGGGAAGCCCGGAAGGGGGGCGGGCCCATCGGGCCCACCCCCCTTCCCCGTTCAGCCCGCCGCAGGCGTCACGCGCTCAGCGGGAACTGCCGGCCCAGCTCGCGGAAGACCGCGCCGTTGTAGTCGAAGGCGCGCTTGCACTCGTCGATGATGCGCTGCTTCTCCAGGTCGTCCGCGGCGATCGTGTCCAGCAGCTCGCGGTAGGTCCGCTTGAAGGCGGCCGGGTTGGAGATGTCCGCGAAGACGTAGAAGCGGACGCCGTCGCCCTTGCGCTCGAAGCCCCAGGTCCGCTCGGCCTTGTCGCGGATGATCTGGCCGCCGGAGAGGTCGCCCAGGTAGCGCGTGTAGTGGTGGGCCACGTACCCGCCCGGCCAGGATTCGGCGCACTCGGCCACGCGGGCCGCATAGGCCTCGGTGGCGGGCAGCGCGACCAGGGTCTCGCGCCATTCGGGACCCCGCAGGTGGGCCAGGTCCCGCTCGATCTCGGCGAGGCGCATCAGCTCGGGCTGGATGAACGGGCCGGCCACCGCGTCGTCCCTGAGGGCCTCGGCGGCGTCCTCCAGGGCCTTGTAGACGAACCACAGCTGCTCGGTGTAGCGCGTGTACGCGTCCACCCCGAGCCGGCCGCCGAGCAGGTCGCTCATGAACGTCGAGGTCTCTGCCTCGGTGTGCTGCTCGTGCGAGGCGACACGGATGACGGTGGAGAAGGCGTCCAAGGCGGACCTCCGAGAGATCGGAAGGAAAAGGGGGAGCCGGGTACGGCGGCCGTGCCGCCACACCCGATCCTCCTGCTTAGGCTTACCTAAGTCAATGCGTTGCCGACGCCTTGTCGGTAAAAACCTCCGCGAGTCGATTTCCTCGGTTCGGGGTCAGGGGAGCGTCAGGATCTCCGCCCCGGTGTCCGTGACCACCAGTGTGTGCTCGAACTGCGCGGTCCGCTTGCGGTCCTTCGTGACCACGGTCCAGCCGTCCTCCCACATGTCGTACTCGTGGGTGCCCAGGGTCAGCATCGGCTCGATGGTGAAGGTCATCCCGGGCTCGATGACGGTGGTGGCGTGCGGGCTGTCGTAGTGCGGGACGATCAGGCCGGAGTGGAAGGACGAGTTGATCCCGTGACCGGTGAAGTCCCGGACGACGCCGTAGCCGAAGCGCTTCGCGTACGACTCGATGACCCGGCCGATGATGTTGATCTGCCGGCCCGGCCTGACGGCCTTGATGGCCCGGTTCAGGGACTCGCGGGTGCGCTCGACGAGCAGCCGCGACTCCTCGTCCACGTCCCCGCAGAGGTACGTGGCGTTGTTGTCGCCGTGCACCCCGCCGATGTAAGCGGTCACGTCGAGGTTGACGATGTCGCCGTCCCGCAGGACGGTCGAGTCGGGGATCCCGTGGCAGATGACCTCGTTGAGCGAGGAACACAGGGACTTGGGGAAACCGCGGTAGCCCAGCGTCGAGGGGTAGGCACCGTGATCGCACATGAACTCGTGGGCGACCCGGTCCAGCTCGTCGGTGGTCACCCCCGGTGCGATCAGCTTGGCGGCCTCTTCCATCGCCTGGGCGGCGATCCGGCCGGCGATGCGCATGGCCTCGATGGTCTCGGGCGTCTGCACCTCCGGTCCGGTGTACGGAGTGGGCGCGGGCTTGCCCACGTACTCGGGCCGGCGGATGTTTCCGGGAACGGAACGGACGGGAGTGAGCTCGCCTGGTACGAGCAGCGACTGGCCAGACATACGAGCGAGTGTATCGAGCGGGTATGGGGCAGCATGGCGACAGAGAGAGGAGCCTGACGATGGCCCTGTTCAAGAAGCGCCAGGTGGGCAAACCCGGCGAGTGGTACTACTGCCTGGTCCACAAGAAGGTCGAGGAAGGCCCCGAGTGCCCGGCGAAGGACCGTTTCGGCCCCTACGCGACACCCGAAGAGGCGAACCACGCCATGGAGACGGCGCAGGAGCGCAATCTCGAATGGCAGAACGACCCCAAATGGAACGACAAGACCCGCGAGACCGAAGAGGGCACCGGAACCCCTTAGGGACTCCGTAGGCCCCCGTAGCCTCCGGCCGGCGCTCCGGCTACCAGCGGCTGGGCGGCGGCGCGGCCAACTGGTCGGCCAGCCGCGCCAGCCGGTCCCGGAACCGCCTCGGCCCGCGCTGCACCGGCAGGCTGTTCTCCCCGGCCGCCGCGCTGACCAGGTGCTGCACGGTGTCCAGGTCCAGCTCGGCGGCCCCGTCCGGTACGGACAGCACCTCGTGCGCGAGCGTCCCGAGATCCGCGTCCCCGCCGTCCATGGACAGTACGGTCGCCCCGGCGCGCCGGGCGTCGTGCACCCGCTCCAGCAGCCCGCCCCCGGGCCGCTCCGGAGCCACCACCAGCAGCGTGTGACCGCGCCGGGCCGCCTCCAGCCGGCTCAGCCCGACCGACAGGTGCGGGGCGTCACCGGGCAGCACCTGGTGGCGTACGAGCGTGGGCGCCAGCTCCGGCAGCCCCGACCAGGCGGCCTCGTCGACCAGGTGCGCCGCCAGGTGCCAGGGCTCGTACTGCTCGGTCCCGACCAGCAGCAGGTTCCCGCCGGCCGGCACCACCGACCGCCGCAGCGTCCCGGCGAACCGGCGCGCGGCACCGGGCCACTGCGTACCGGCGAGCACCTCGCGCAGCAGCGCGACTCTCACGGCGTCCATACCCGGCATCCTGCCGCATGGAAGGGACAAAGAGGAGCGGTTCCCCCCATCTCCCACCCCATCTCCCACCCCGCCCCACCCCCCGTCTCCCCGGGCATCTCACACCGTCCGCGCATTCGCCTCTGACGATCTCGCCGCTACCCTCGCCCCCATGACCTCCACAGACAGCACGCAGCAGCCCGCGAAGGCCCCGGCCAAGGCCCCCGCCAAGGACCCGTGGGACCTTCCCGACGTCTCCGGCCTCGTCGTCGGCGTCCTCGGCGGCACCGGCGACCAGGGCCGTGGCCTCGCCTACCGGCTCGCCCGCGCCGGCCAGAAGGTGATCATCGGCTCCCGCGCCGCCGACCGCGCGCAGACCGCCGCCGACGAGCTCGGCCTCGGCGTGGAGGGCGCGGACAACGCCGAGTGCGCGCGCCGCAGCGACATCGTGATCATCGCGGTGCCGTGGGAGGGCCACGCCAAGACCCTGGAATCGCTGCGAGAGGAGCTCGCCGGCAAGCTCGTGGTCGACTGCGTCAACCCGCTCGGCTTCGACAAGCAGGGCGCGTACGCCCTCCAGGTCGAAGAGGGCAGCGCGGCCCAGCAGGCCGCCGCCCTCCTCCCGGACTCCCGCGTCACCGCCGCCTTCCACCACCTCTCGGCGGTGCTCCTCCAGGACGAGTCGATCGACGAGATCGACACCGACGTGATGGTCCTCGGCGAGGTCCGCGCGGACACGGACATCGTCCAGGCCCTCGCCGGCCGCATCCCCGGCATGCGAGGCGTCTTCGCGGGCCGCCTGCGCAACGCCCACCAGGTCGAATCCCTGGTGGCCAACCTCATCTCCACCAACCGCCGCTACAAGGCCCACGCGGGCCTGCGCATCACGGACGTCTGAGCGGACGGATCCCACCGCCGATCCCGCCACCGGGCCCACCCGTCACCGCAGGACGGGCGGGCCCGTGTCCGGACCCTCAGCCGCGGCGGCCGCCGCGCGGCTCGATCGGCCCCAGGTGCGCCACGACGCCGTGGTAGAAGCGCTCCACGGCATCGTCCACGCTGCGGATGAACCCGGACTCCGTGTTCCCCCGCGTGCTCCCCATTCCCTTGAGCAGCGACAGCCGGAAACCGACGACGGTCGAGCCCTCCGCGGGCAGCAGATCGCCCGGCTCGGGCCGCAGCCGCTCCAGCGTGCCGCGCGGCCCGCTCCCCGGACCCGCCCCGGCGCCCGGCCCGGCATCGAGGAGGCTCTCCACGTGCAGGTCCGCCGGAGCCTCGGCGAGCAGCTTCAGCAGCCGTTTCACCATGACCAGCGGGTACGCGCCCTCCGGGGCCGGCACGTCGACGGTGGTGCGCACCTTGGAGGTCCTGAGGTCGGCGCTCACCGCGATGACACTGGTGGTCCCGTCGACGCGCAGCTCGGCGAAGAGCTTCCCGTCCGCACACAGCCGGTCCGCCGCCGCGACCCGCCGGGCCTGCGGATCGCTGCCCCGCCGGGCCCGCTGCACCGGCAGCGCCTTCTGCCCGAGCTCCCCGCCGAGACGCAGGCAGACCTGACGGATCAGCCGCTCCCAGCTCTCCACCACCTCCACGGTCCGGGCGTCCCCGTGGCCGAGGGTTTCGTCCTCGATGCCCTTGCGTACGGGCACCCAGGCCGCGCCCATGTTCTGGAACCCGTGGCAGCCCGACTGCTCGTGCCGCAGGTACTCCAGGAGTTCCTGGAGGAGCCAGGCGTGTGCGGCGTTGCCCACGCCCTCGTGGCGGATCAGCATCTGCGCCTGGTGGGCGACCTCGGCCCAGGACAGGTGCCAGAGGCTGACCTTGTGCTTGCGCCGGCCGTCCACCTTCACCTCCACCATCGGGCGGCCCTCCAGGGCCACGTCGTTGGAGAGGGTGATCACGGCCTCGTAGCCGCGGCGCGCGGCAATGTCCATGTACGCCTGGACCTGCTCCGCCTTGAGCGGGTTGCCGTTCGTCTTCGTCTCCACGAGCGCCGTCCACAGCTTGCCCGCGCGCTCCACCCGGATCACCCCGTCCGGGCGCCGGGGCGTGTCCCCGTGGGGGAGGGAGACCTCCGTGAAGGTCTGCATCCGGCCGGCGGGCGCGCCGAACCCGGCGGTGAGGCGGCGGCCGAACTCCGGCACCTGCGCCATGACCGACAGCAGCACCGAGGTGGCGCGCACCTCCCGCTCCCTGTCGCTCTTCAGGGAGGGGACGGGGAACAGGCGGGCCGGGCTCCACGAGTCGTTCTCGGCCAGGGACTTCTTGGCCACCTTGGGCAGGGTGACCTTCTTCCTGGTCGTACGGGGACCCCGGCCGCGGGTCTGTGCCGGTACGGCGACGGGAGCGGCCGCCCCGTCGGGCTCGGGCTGGGGCCTGGTCCCGTCGACGGGCTCGGCGGCGGGTTCGGGGACGGGTGGGGCGGCCGGGAAGGCCGCCGCCGCATCGGCCGTTCCGAGGCCCTGCGCGGCCTGCGCCGGGTCAGCGAGCTCCTCCGGCTCCCGCTCACCACCGAGCTTGGCCTCTTCGGCCTCTTCGGCCTCCTCGGGTCCCTCGGATTCCTCCAGCACCGGGATGCCGAAGTCCGTGGCCAGCCCCGCCAGGCCGGTTTCGTACCCCTGGCCGACCGCGCGGAACTTCCACTCCTCGCCCCGCCGGTACAGCTCGCCGAAGATGAAGGCGGTCTCCACGCCCGCGTCGTCGATGGAGTAGCCGACCAGCGGTTCCCCGGAGCGGTCCGCGACCGTCATCCTCAGGTCGTCGAGGTCTCCGAAGCGTGCGCCTGCGTACCGGCTGGCCGCCACGACGATCCGCGCGACACCCTCCGGTACAGCCGTCAGGTCCACGCTGATGCGGTCCTCGTCGCCGTTGTCGGTCGGCACCTTGCCCAGCAGCTGCACGCTTCCGTCGGCGGCCGCCGGGTTGTTGTAGAAGTAGAAGTCGTTCTCGTCGCGGACCTTGCCGTTCTCGTCCAGCAGCAGCACCGAGACGTCGGCGTCGCCCGCCCCCGAAGCGCTGCTCCAGCCCAAGCTCACGACGACGGCCCCGGCGTCCTCGCTGAGGGCGGTCAGGCTGACGTTCGCGCCCTTCGGGATCTCCTGCATGTTTCCCCCAGATCCTTCCGCACCCCCCTGCGCGGTGCGTCTCCGGCGAACCGTAGCGGCGGGCGGAGGAAAAGATCACGGGATGGGGGAAATCAACCGGACGGGAGCACGCCGGGGCATGGGGGACACTGGAGGGGCTTGAACCGCTTCAGTGTCTTCGAGGAGCCCTCGCCATGCCCCGCCTTGCCGTGTTCGCCGTCGTCCTCTGCGTCCTCGCCACTGCCGCCGCGGTGGTCTCCTTCGTCGAGGGCAGTCTGCTCGGGATCGTGTGGGTGCTGATGGCGGGCATCACGTCGAACATGGCGTGGTTCTACGTGCGCAAGGCGAAGGTCGAGAAGGCCGCGGCAGCGGCTCGCGCCGCGGGCTGAGCCGGAGCCCGGCCCGGGTGGGCCCTAGGCGTTCCGTCCCGGGAGGTTGTGGACGGGTGGAACTCGATCTTGGCCTGCCGAGTGCCTGACGGTGTCGGGGATCTCGGCGATGACGGTCGGCCATGCCCTCGACATCCCAGTCTCCAAGATCCCCGACCTCGTCACCCGCGATCAGCTCTGCGTCTCCTCGCGGCGTCCCATAGCGGCCGCATCGAGTACGACGAGCAGCTTGCCGGTGGTACGCCGCGCCTCCAGATCGCTGTGGGCCTGGGCAGCCTCGGACAAGGCGTAGCGGCCCGTCACGGTGACCTCAAGCGCCTTGGAGCGCACCCACTCGAACACATCGGCGGCCCGTCGGAGCAGTTCGGACCGATCGGCGATGAAGTCCCCGAGGCTGGGCCGGATCAGGGTCAGCGAACCGCCGTGGGCGAGCCGAATCGGATCAAACGGCGGCACGGCACCGCTTGCCGCGCCGAAGAGCACGAGATGGCCGCGGGTTCGCAGGCTGGCGAGGCTCGCATCGAAGGTGTGCGCGCCGACGCCGTCGAAGACGACCGGCAGTCCCTGACCGCCGTTGAGCCGCCTCACCTCGGCTGCGAGATCGTCGACTGCGGAGGAAAGGATCACCTCGGCGGCCCCGGCACGCTTCGCCAGCTCGGCCTTAGCCGTGGTCGACGTCGTGCCGATCACCCTGCCGCCGAGATGGGTGATGAGCTGGGTCAAAAGCAGCCCCATGCCACCGGCAGCCGCATGCACGAGCACCGTGTCGCCCCCCTGAACCGGATAGGCGTCCTTGACGAGATAGTGCGCGGTCATGCCTTGGAGGAGCACGGCGGCGGCTGTCTCGAAGCCGATGTCGTCGGGCAGCGGCACCAGCCGGGAGGAGTCCACGACGGCCCGCTCGGCATACGTGCCGGGAATCTCCACCCAACCGACCCGGTCCCCGACTGCGACGTCGGCGACGCCGGGTCCGACTTCGACGACCGTGCCGGCGCCCTCAGAGCCCGGGGTGAAGGGCAGCGGGAGGCTGTACCGGCCTTCGCGGTGGTAGACGTCGAGGAAGTTGACCCCGGATGCGGCGACCTCCACGACCGCCTCGCCCGGACCCGGCCGCGGCTGGTCCACCTTGACCTCCCGCAGCACCTCGGGACCGCCCACTTCGTACACCTGAATCGCTCGCATGGCTCTCCAATAACGGCTCATCCCCACCAACCCCGTTGATGGCGATCAACGGTTCATCCCCCACCAACCCCGTTGACGGCGATCCGATTCCCGGCAAGCAGACCGGCCCGCCGCCCCCGCCGAGAGCTGAGACGCCTGCTCAACGCCAGCGGCAGGGCCAGCTGATCTCCCTCCGCGTCCATCCGCTCCGCCGCCCACGCCGCCTCCTCCCGCGTCGGCGCGAAGACCAGATGCAGCCCATGCGCACTGACCCACCGAAAGGCCCTCGTGCCCCCGCGTCCTGACCCGCTACCAGCTGGCCCGGCCCTACCGGCCCCAGACCAACGGCAAGGTCGAACGCTTCGACCGCACCACCTAGGGCGCCTGGCAGAGGCCGTTGGTGTCCTGCCAGAACTGGTAGAGGTCGCGGCCGCAGTAGGACTCCAGCTCGCCGACGCCCAGGGCCGACAGGACGCCGTACACCGCGTCGAAGAAGTACGCGTTGATCTCCGGGATCCACAGCAGCGCGAAGACGGCCAGCAGGCCGAACGGTGCCAGCGGTGCCACCTCGCGGCGGACCTTGTGGGAGAGCCAGGGCTCGATGATGCCGTAGCCGTCCAGGCCCGGGACCGGCAGGAAGTTCAGGATCGCCGCCGAGACCTGGAGCAGCGCCAGGAAGCCGAGCGCGAAGCGGAACGCCGTCGGGACCCCGTCCAGGGCGTTCAGCCAGAACGGGGCCGTGCAGACGGCCGCGAAGGCGACGTTCGTCAGCGGACCCGCCGCCGAGATGAGGCTGTGCCGCCAGCGGCCCTCGATGCGGTCGCGCTCGATGTACACCGCGCCGCCGGGCAGGCCCACTCCGCCCATGATCACGAAGAGCACCGGCAGGATGATGCTGAGCAGCGCGTGCGTGTACTTGAGGGGGTTCAGCGTCAGGTAGCCCTTCGCGCCGACGCTGAGGTCGCCGCTGTGCAGGGCGGTACGGGCGTGCGCGTACTCGTGCAGGCACAGGGAGACGATCCACGCCGCGGTGACGAAGAGGAAGACGGCCAGCCCGGTGCTGGTCGAGTACCCCGTCCACACGGCCCACCCCGTCACCGCCATCACGGCGAAGATGCCGAGGAACACGGGACTGATCTGCCGGTCGCCGCGATCGTGAGTGCGGTGGTGGTGGCTGCGGTTCGGACTGCCCTGGGGACCCATACGGCGAACCTATCCCGGAGGCGGCGCCCGGGGGAGCTCCGGGCCGGAGACAATGGGCCGGTGCGTTACGCGATGCTCGGCACCACCCAGGCCATCCGCGACGACGGGAGCACCGTGCCCGTCGGCGGAGCGCGGCTGCGCGCGCTCCTGACGGCGCTCGCGCTGCGGCCGGGCCGGGCGGTCCCGGCAGCTTCGCTCATCGAAGAGGTGTGGGACGGCGACCCGCCCGCCGACGGCCCCGCGGCGCTCCAGGCACTGGTGGGCCGGCTGCGCAGGGCGCTGGGCCGCGAGGCGGTGGGGTCCGGGGAGGGCGGCTACTGGCTCGTCGCGGCCCGGGACGACATCGACCTGTACCGCTTCGAGCGGCTCGCGCGGGCGGCGGCACAGACCACCTCGCCGGCGGAGGCGGCCGCCCTGTACGACGAGGCCCTCGCCCTGTGGCGGGGCGAGCCGCTGAGCTCCCTGCCGGGCTCCGGGACCGGGCCGGAGGCCGCCCGCTGGGAGGCGCTACGGCTCGACGCGCGCCGGGGCCGCCTGCACGCGGCGCTGGAGCTGGGGGAGGCGGAGCGGGTCCTGCCAGAGCTGACCGCGCTGTGCGCGGGGCTTCCGCTGGACGAACTCCTGCAGGCCCTGCGGATCCGCGCGCTGCGCGACGCGGGCCGCCCGGCGCAGGCACTGGCCGCCTACGAGGAGGTCCGCCGCGACCTGGCCGGCCGCCTGGGCACCACCCCGGGCCCCGCCCTCCGCGCCCTCCACGCGGCCCTGCTGGCCGACCCGACGGCGGGCCCCCACCGGCCCGGCCCGACGGCGACACCCGGGCGTTCCGCCCCGCTGACCGGACCCGGGTACCCGGCGCCGAGCGGTCCGGACCGGGCGGCGCCGACGGCCGGGACCGGCTGGACCAGCCGTACGGCCCTGACCGACCGGCCCGACCGGACGGGGCAGGTCGGATCCGCTTCCGACCCGGGGCCCGGCCACCCCGCCGAGGCCTCGCGAGGCCGGGCGGGTCAGGCGGGGGCCGACGCGACCGCCGGGACCGCCGGGATCGTGCAGGGCTCCTCTGCCGCTCCGGACGGACCCGGCGGGCCCGGGCTGGGCCCGGGCCATGACGGCCGGCCCGGCACCCCGTCCGAGCCGCACGGGTCCTTCCCGGCTCCGTCCGGGATCGCCGCCGCCCCGGCGCCGTACGGGACCGCCACCGCGATCCCGTCCGGTCCCGACCGGGCGGACTCCGGCTCCATGCCCGGACCTGACGGCTCCGGCCAGGCGACCGGTCCTGCCGGCGCGGGCTCCGCCTACGCGACCGGTCCTGACGGAGCGCGCTCCGCCCACGCGACCGGACCCGACCGACCAGGCTCCGCCCACGCCGACGGGCCGGGCCGGGCCGGTCCCGCCGGGACCGGGAGCGGGGATCCGTACAGCGCCGGTGCCGGGGCCGGTCACGTGCCGCCGCCCGGGCCGGGCGCGGGCAACCTGCGGATGCGGCTGACCACCTTCGTCGGGCGGGAAGAGGACATCCGGGTCATCGGCGACGACCTCGCCCGGTCGCGGCTGGTCACCCTGCTCGGACCCGGCGGCGCCGGCAAGACCCGGCTGTCGCAGGAGGCCGCCGAGGCACACGCCCGCGCAGGCCGCGGCACACCGGACGCACGGCCCGCCGGCCCCGGGCACCCGTCGGCCGGCCACGCCTCCACCCGTGGCGGGCCCGGCTCCGCCCCCGCCTGGGCCGACGGGGTCTGGTTCGTGGAGCTGGCCCCCGTGGACGATCCGGAGGACGTCGCCGAGGCCGTGCTCGCCGCGCTCGGGGCGCGGGAGACCAAGCTGCGCGGCGGCTCCGCCGAGGAGATGCGGGTGCTGACCGAGCGCGGGGACCGGCCCCTCGACCGCCTCGCAGAGCATTGCGCGCGGCGCCGGATGCTCCTGATCCTCGACAACTGCGAGCACGTAGTCGACGCCGCCGCCCGCCTCGCCGAGGAAGTGCTCGCGCGCTGCCCCGGCGTGCAGATCCTGGCCACCAGCCGCGAACCCCTCGGCGTGCCCGGGGAGACCCTGCGCCCGGTGGACCCGCTGCCCGACCCGGTCGCGCTGCGGCTGTTCGACGACCGCGGGGCCGCCGCCCGGGCCGGGTTCACCGTGGACGAGGACCCGGCCGCCGCCGTGGAGATCTGCCGGCGCCTCGACGGGATGCCGCTGGCCATCGAGCTGGCCGCCGCCCGGCTGCGGCTGCTCACCCCCCGCCAGATCGCCGACCGGCTGGACGACCGGTTCAGGCTGCTGACCGGCGGCTCGCGCACCCACCTGCCCCGCCAGCAGACCCTGCGCGCGGTGGTCGACTGGTCCTGGGACCTGCTCGACGAGCCCGAACGGGCCGTACTGCGCCGGCTGTCCGTCTTCGCCGGCGGCTGCGACCTCGCCGCCGCCGAGGCGGTCTGCGCGGACGGTGGATACCTCGATGGCGCCGACGTCGCCGACCTGCTCGGATCCCTCGTGGACAAGTCCCTCGTCGTCGCCGCCCCCGACGGCCCCGCCGGGATGCGCTATCGCCTTCTGGAGACCGTCGCCGAGTACGCGGCCGACCGCCTCGCCGAAGCCGGCGAGGACCGGGCGGAGACCGAGCAGCGCCATCTCACCCACTACCGCGAACTCGCCCGCACCACCGAGCCGCTGCTGCGCGGCCACGGCCAGCGCGCCGCCGCGGACCGGCTGGCCACCGAGTACGAGAACGTGCGCACCGCCCTGCGCCGCGCCGTCGCCGCCAAGGACGTGGGCGAGGTGCTCTGCCTCGTGCACTCCCTCGGCTGGTACTGGCACATGCACGATCTGCGCGCCGAGACCCGCCACTGGGCGGGCGCCGCCGCAGCCCTCGGCCCGGACCCCTTCGCCGCGCCGGTCGTCCCCGCCCCACCCGTCTACGAGCAGATCGTCGACACGCCCCCGCCCTACGAGGGTGAACTGCTCACCGAGGCCTGGCGCGGCATCCAGCTGTTGTGTCTGGTCGCCCGCGACCAGATCAGCTCCACCTGGTCCACCCCCGAGGTCCGCGCCCAGGCCGAGGGCGTGGTCGCCGCCTACCGCCCGGGGCTGCCGCAGACCTGCCGGGCCCCTTCCTTCCTGTGGATCTACGCCGTCATGATCTCCGGGGACGCCGAGCTGCTCCACCGCGCCACCGAGGAGACCGTGGAGACGGCCCGCGCGCTCGGCTACCGCTGGGAGCTGGCCTCCGCCCTCCAGCTCCGGGCCAACGTCCTCGCCAACCGCGCCGACGGGGCCGGCGACGCGTCGCGCGACGCCGAGGAGAGCCTCGCCCTCTACGCGTCCCTCGGCGACGACTGGGGCTGCGCCGAAGCCCTCTCCGCCCGCGCCGAGGCCCGGGAGAAGCGCGGGGAGTACGCCCTGGCCGCCCAGGACTACCGCGCCGCGATCGAGTACGCCGGGCGGCTCGGGGCCAAGGCCCAGGTCACGATGATGCAGGTGCGCATGGCCGGGACCCTCGCCGAGGACGGCCACCTGGAGGAGGCCGAGGAGCTCCTCACCGGCCTGCTCGCCGGCGCCATCCACCAGTTCGGCAACGAGGCGTTGCCCGCCGCCCAGATGTTCCTCGCCTGCATCTACGGCCGCACCGGCCGCCTCCCCGAAGCCCGCGCCCGGCTCCAGTCCCTGCGCGAGGAGTTCGCCGTCGGCGCGTTCGCCATGTTCGACGGCTTCCTGCTCGGCCTGCTGGCCTGGGTCGACAACGAGGAGGGCCGGTACGAGGACGCCATCGCCCGGCTCCGCCAGGCGATCGAAGCCGTCCGGGACCCCCTCTCCATGATGCTCGCCCCGCACCTCCCGGCCGCGTACCTGATCACCGGGGCCCGCTCCCTCGCGCAACTCGGCGGCCGGGTCCGGGCGTACGACGCCGCGCGGCTCATCGGCGCCTACCGCGCGCTGCTGCCGCCCGCCCACTTCCCGGTCACCACCGAGCGCGCGGACGCCGAGCAGGCCGAGCGCCTGGCCCGGGCCGCGCTCGGCGACGCCGCGTACGAGGCGGCGTACGCCGAAGGCGGCGGCCTCACCCTGGAGGAGGCCACCGCCTTGGTGTGACCCGTGCGGGTCCGCCCGGGACGCGATCCGGAACGGACCGGTCCGCGGATCAGGTCTTCTGGCGGAACTTCCGCACAGCGAGCGGCATGGTCACCAGCGTGATGCCGACCGACCAGGCCAGCGTGATCCACACGGAGTTGCCCAGCGGGGTCCCGTTGATCAGGGCGCGGGCCGCGTCGGCCAGGTTGGACAGCGGGTTGACGTCGGTGAAGCTCTGCAGCCAGCCGGGCATCGTCGTCGGCGGGGCGAAGATCGAGCTGCCGAACTGCAGCGGCATCAGGACCAGCATCGCCATGCCCTGGACGGCCTGGGGGGTCTTCATGGCGAGACCCAGCAGGATGAAGATCCACATGAGCGAGGAACCGAAGACCGCCGCCAACCCGATGGACAGGAACAGGTCCAGCACCGAGCCCTTGATCGACAGGCCGAGCAGGAAGCCCATGCCGAGCAGGATCGCGATGGCGACCATCATGCGGCCGAGCTCGACCACGATCTTGGCGATGAGCACCGAGGAGCGGGCGATGGGCATGGACCGGAAGCGGTCCATCACGCCCTTCTTGAAGTCGTCGTTGACACCGGTGCCCACACCCATGGCGATGTTCATGCCCATCATCGCCATCAGGCCCGGGACCACGTAGTTGACGTACTCGTCCTGGTTGCCCTTGCCGGAGATCGCGCCGCCGAAGACGAAGACGAACAGCAGCGTGAAGATGATCGGCATGAACAGGACGTCGAACATCGACTCCGGGTCCTGCTTGATCTGCAGGACGTTGCGCCGTGCCAGGGCGCCGATGTGACGCAGGTTGCCCCGCAGGCCGATCCGGCCCTCGTCCGCCCGGACGGGCCCGCCGGCCGGGGCGGCCGCGGTGGGGCTGGGCTTCGTCGTGGTTACGGTGCTCATGCCGCGACCTCCTCGGTCTGCTGGTTGGGGATGGAGTCCGAGACGGTCGGCTTCTGCCCGGTGATGGACAGGAAGACCTCGTCCAGGCTGGGCAGGTAGGTGCTGATGTCGGAGATCCCGTACCCGCGGGCCGCCAGCAGGCCCACCACGGCGGTCAGCTGCTCGTCGGCCAGGATCGGCACCAGCAGGGCGCCCTCGTCGGGGACGGCCTGGGAACCGGCGACCCCGTCCAGACCGGCTTCCGCGAGGGAGCGGGCCATGCCCGGCAGGTCGGCCGGGTCGGTGGGGCGGATCCGCAGGGTCCGGCCGCCGACGCGGGCCTTCAGCTCGTCGACCTTGCCCTTCGCGATGACCTTGCCCTTGTCGATGACCGTCAGCTCGTTCGCGAGCTGCTCGGCCTCCTCCATGTACTGGGTGGTGAGCAGGACGGTGGCCCCCTCGGCGACCATCCGCTGCACCTCGTCCCAGACCTCGTTGCGGGTACGGGGGTCCAGACCGGTGGTCGGCTCGTCCAGGTACAGCACGGCCGGGCTGCCGATCATCGAGGCGGCCAGGTCGAGCCGGCGCCGCATGCCGCCGGAGTAGGTCATCACGGCCTTCTTGGCGGCGTCCGTGAGGGAGAAGCGCTCCAGCAGCTCGTCGGCGCGGCTGCGGGAGTCCTTGCGGGACAGGTCCAGCAGCCGGCCGATCATGTAGAGGTTCTCCCAGCCGGAGAGCTTCTCGTCGACCGAGGCGTACTGGCCGGTCAGGCCTATGGTCCGGCGCAGCTGCCGCGGCTGGCGGACCACGTCGAAGCCGGCGACCCGGGCGGTGCCGGCGTCGGGGGTGATCAGGGTGGAGAGGATGCGGACCAGGGTGGTCTTGCCCGCGCCGTTGGGGCCGAGGACCCCGAGGACGGTTCCCTCGCGGACATCGAGGTCCACACCGTCGAGGGCTTTGGTCTCGCCGTAGTGCTTGACCAACCCCCGGACCTCTACGGCGTGCGAGCCGTTCAGGGGATTCTTGTCGTTTCGCGTCATGTCCACCATGGGACCAGACGGCACTGACAACCCACCGACAAACAACCGACAGCGCGCGCACAGAGCACCGACAGAACATCAGCGGGGTCCGCGGGCGCGCCGTCGGCCGGCCCTCCGCTCAGTGGAAGGCGTGCTCTTCCTGCGGGAACGTTCCGCCGACCACGTCCTCGGCGAAGGCCTTCGCCGCGTCGCCCATGGTCGCGCGCAGGTTCGCGTACTGCTTGACGAACTTCGGCATCTTTCCGCCGGTCAGCCCCATCATGTCCGTCCACACCAGCACCTGCGCGTCGCACTCCGAGCCCGCGCCGATGCCGACCGTCGGAATGTGCAGGGAGCGGGTGACCTCGGCGGCCAGCTCGGCCGGGACCAGCTCCAGCACCACCGCGAAGGCGCCCGCGTCCTGCGCCGCCTTCGCGTCGCGCAGCAGCCGGTGCGCGGCCTCGTCGCCGCGGCCCTGCACCCGGTAGCCCATGGCGTTCACGGACTGCGGGGTCAGGCCCAGGTGGGACATGACCGGGATGCCCGACTGCACGATCAGCTCGGTCTGGGCCAGCGAGCGCTCGCCGCCCTCCAGCTTCACCGCGCCGACCCCCGCCTCCTTGACGAGCCGGGTGGCACTGCGCAGGGCCTGTACGGGGCCCTCCTGGTAGGAGCCGAAGGGCAGGTCGCCGATGATCAGGGCCCGGCTGGTGCCGCGTACGACGGCCGCCGACAGCAGGGTCATCTCGTCCATCGTCACCGGGACGGTGGTCTCGTAGCCGAGGTGACAGTTGCCCATCGAGTCGCCGACGAGCATGACCGGGATGCCGGCCTCGTCGAACACGGACGCCGTCATGGCGTCGTAGGCGGTGAGCATGGGCCACTTCTCGCCGCGTTCCTTGGCGAGGGTGAGGTCGCGGACGGTGATGCGCCGGGTGCCCGTGCCTCCGTACAGGGTGGGGGAGGCGGCTTCGCGGGCAGGCGAAACGGCATGCGTCATTGCAACTGCTCCTTGATGTTCATCTCGAGGCACCCTTACGGCGTCCCCGGACTCCTCACCATGGTGGCACTCTCCGGGCCGTGGCGGGAAGTGGCACGGGACACGCTTCGCCGCGGCGGCCGCGCCGCGGGGCAATGTGCGCGTTTGGTGACAAGCGGAACCCCGGCCGCAGGGCCGTTCGTCCTCCCGGACGTACGGCCGACGCAATCGGCACGGATCGCTCCGCATATCGCCTAGGGTCAAGAGGCGGGGACGGAGCGCGAGCACGGCAGTGAGGGCAGCGGCATGGCACAGGCGTACATGACGGAGACGGGGAGCGACGGTTCGGAGCCCGAGCCCTCCCGAGAGGGTCTCCGGCGCCGGCTGGCCGAGCTGCGGAGCGATCCGGGCATCTGGCGCCGGGGGATCGTGCTCGCCGCGCTCGCGGTGCTGATCTCGCTCGTCATGATCTTCCACGCCGAGCTGCCCAACGACATCGGCAACCTCGGCAGCCTCACCGAGACCTTCCTGCCCTGGCTGGGCCTGGCCGTCCCGGTGCTGTTCGCCGCCGCGCTCTTCCGCAAGTCCGCGACCGCGCTGATCGCGATACTGCTGACCGCCGCGGTCTGGGTGAACCTCTTCGGCGGCCTGGTCACCGACAAGGCGCACGCCGGCGGCAACCTCACCGTCGCCACCCACAACGTCGACGCCGACAACACCGACCCCGCGGGCACTGCCGCCTCGGTCGCCGGGGCGGGGGCCGACGTACTGGCCCTGACCGAGCTCAAGGGCAGCGCCGTCCCCGTCTACGAGAAGGCCCTCGCGGGGACGTACAAGTACCACTCCGTCGAAGGCACCGTCGGGCTCTGGAGCAAGTACCCGCTGGTCTCCAGCAAGCCCGTCGACATCAAGATGGGCTGGACCCGGGCCATGCGCGCCACCGTCAAGACCCCCCACGGCGAGGTGGCCGCCTTCGTGGCCCACCTCCCCTCGGTCCGCGTCAAGCTCAACGCCGGCTTCACCGCCAACCAGCGCGACAACAGCGCCGACGCCCTCGGCGCCGCGCTCGCCGCCGAACCGCTGCAGCGGGTCATCCTGCTCGGCGACCTCAACGGAACCGTCAACGACCGGGCCCTGTCCGAGGTCACCTCGCAGCTGCGTTCCACCCAGGGCGCGTCCGGCGACGGCTTCGGCTTCAGCTGGCCCGCGCAGTTCCCGATGGCCCGCATCGACCAGATCCTGGTCCGCGGGGTCACCCCCGAAGCCTCCTGGACCCTGCCCCGCACCGGCAGCGACCACCTGCCGATCGCGGCCCGCGTCACCGTGAAGCCGTAGGCCGGGACCGGGACCGGGCCGGGAGTCGTTGTCGGCTCCCGGCCCGGTCCGGCCCCACCCGGCCCGCTCCTACGCCTGCTCGCGCCAGCCGTTCGTGATGGGCAGCCGGCGGTCCTTGCCGAAGCCCTTCGCTGAGATCTTCGTGCCCGGCGGGTACTGGCGCCGCTTGTACTCGGCCGTGTCCACCATCCGCAGGGTCTTCGCGACCAGCTCGGGCTCGTAGCCCGCCGCGACGATCGCCTCCAGGCCCTGGTCGCGGTCCACGTACAGCTCCAGGATCCCGTCCAGCACGGGGTAGTCCGGCAGCGAGTCCGTGTCCACCTGCCCCGGGCGCAGCTCGGCGCTCGGCGGCTTCACGATGGAGTTCTCCGGGATCGGCGGGGTCTCGCCGCGCTCGGCCGCCGCCCGGTTGCGGTACTCGGCCAGGCGGAAGACGTCCGTCTTGTAGACGTCCTTGATGGGGCCGTAGGCGCCCACGGAGTCCCCGTACAGGGTGGAGTAGCCGACGGCCAGCTCCGACTTGTTGCCCGGGGCCAGCACGATGTGGCCCTCCTGGTTGGAGAGCGCCATCAGCAGGGTGCCGCGCAGCCGGGACTGCAGGTTCTCCTCGGCGAGCCCGGTCAGGCCGAGCGCGCCCATGTACGCGTCGAACATCGGCTCGATCGACACGGTCCGGAAGTTCAGGCCGGTCCGTGTCGCCAGCTCGGCCGCGTCGCCGCGGGAGTGCTCCGAGGAGTACTTGGAGGGCATCGAAACGCCGTACACGTTCTGCGCGCCGATCGCGTCGCAGGCGATCGCGGCGACGAGCGCGGAGTCGATCCCGCCGGAGAGGCCGATCAGGACCGACCGGAACCCGTTCTTCCGTACGTACGCGCGCAGACCCACGACCAGGGCGTCGTAGATCTCCTCGTCGTCGTCCAGCCGGTCGGCGTAGCCGCCCGTCACGACGGGTTCGTACGGCTCCACCGGCTCCTCGGTGAGGATCACGCGGTCGATGCGCAGTCCGTCGTCGACGGTGCCCTCGACGGGGGTGGCCGAGGCGGCCGGCAGGTCGAGGTCGACCAGGACGCAGCCCTCGGAGAACTGCGGGGCGCGGGCGATGACCTCGCCGGCGGAGTCGACGACGATCGAGTCCCCGTCGAAGACCAGCTCGTCCTGGCCGCCGATCATCGCCAGGTAGGCGAGGGTGCAGCCGGCCTCCTGGGCGCGCTTGCGCACCAGCTCCAGGCGGAGGTCGTCCTTGTTGCGCTCGTACGGGGAGGCGTTGACCGAGATCAGCAGCCCGGCCCCGGCGGAGCGGGTGGCGGGGACGCGCCCGCCCTCCTGCCAGAGGTCCTCGCAGATCGCCAGGGCCACGTCCACGCCCCGCACCCGGATCACCGGCTGGGTGTCGCCCGGCACGAAGTACCGGAACTCGTCGAAGACGCCGTAGTTGGGGAGGTGGTGCTTGCCGAAGCGCAGGACGACCTGCCCGCCGTACAGCACGGCGGCCGCGTTCTCCGGGGACCCCGCCGGGCGGCCGAGCCGGGGCGCGGCCTTCTCCGTACGGTCGAGGTAGCCGACGACGACCGGGAGGTCCCCGAAGCCCTCGGCCTCCAGGCGCCGTGCGAGTTCCAGCAGGGCCCGGCGGGACGCTTCGACGAAGGAGCCGCGCAGGGCGAGGTCCTCGACGGGGTACCCGGTCAGCACCATTTCCGGAAACGCCACCAGGTGGGCGCCCTGTTCGGCGGAGTGCCGGGTCCAGTGGACGACCGAGTCGGCGTTGGCGGCGATGTTGCCGACCTGCGAGTCGATCTGATTCAGAGCGAGGCGTAGTTGAGGCACGCGGCCCAGTCTAATCGTCTTTCTGACGCGATGTCCTGGGAGTTGCCGGAGTCGCCGTGTCCGCAGGGGGCGCGGCGGCGCCGCCGGAGTCGCCGGTTCAGCCGATCGGGCCGCTCCAGATCGCGTCGTCGTACTCGATGCCGGGCGAGATCTCGAAGTGCAGGTTCTTGGTGCCCTTGGGCACGACGAAGGCGAAGGTGCCGGTCATCGACTCGCCGGCCATCACCGAGCCCTTGAACATCTTCGGCACGGTGCCGTCGAAGGCCATGTCGGCCTCGGTGCCCTGGTCGCCGCGGGCGTGCGGCAGGGCCAGGCTGACGTCGAGCGCGGCGTCACTGTTGTTGACGATCTTCACCGTCACCTTGACCGCGTTGCCGTTGCGGGCCTCGGGCGGGTAGGCGGTGGACGAAGGCTTGTACGGGACCGCGCGCTGCACGGTGACCTGGACGCCGTCCTCGTAGGTGTAGGGCGCGCCCCAGGCCAGGGCCGAGGTGATGCCCGGGATGTCGGAGGGCGAGGGCTTGGGTGTCGGGCTCGCCGGGGCGCTGGGGGTGGCGGAGCCGTAGCCGTCGTAGCCGTCGTAGCCCTCGTCGTTGTAGTCGTAGATGTCGCGCGAGCGGTTGTCGGCGACGGTCTTGTCGATTTTGTCGATGACGGTCCCGGTGATGAACCAGCCACCCAGGGAAGCACCCAGGCCGAGGACGCCGAGGACGGTGCCGATCGCGGCCATCGTGGCGCGGGGGGCGCCGCGGCGGGACTTGACGACGGCTCCGATGCCGAGGCCGGTGCCGGTGAGGGCGAGGAGGGCGCCGGCCCAGAAGAAGAAGGGGACGAGGCCGACGAAGATGCCGAACAGGCCGAGGACCAGGGCCGCGACGGCCAGGCCGTTCGTGTCGGCCGGCGCCGCCGGGAAGCCGTGCCCCTGCGGGCCGCCGGGGTAACCGCCGCCGTATCCGCCGGAGGGCGCGGCCCAGGGGTTGGCGGGTACGGGGGCGCCGGGGGCGCCGGGTGCGCCCGGGGCGCCGTACGGGGCTCCCCACGCGGCCGCCGGGGGAGCGGCGGCGGTCACCGGGGCGGGGGCGACCGGAGCGAAGGAGCCGGGGGCGGCGGGAGCCGGGGCGGCGGGCTGCGGCGCGGCGGCGGCCTCCGGAACCGCTGCCGGTACGCCTGCTCCGGCGCCGGCCGGGGCCGCGTCCGAGGGCTGCGCGGGGACGGCATCCGCGGGCTGCGCCGGGACTGCGTCCGCTGGCTCGGCCCGGGCGGCTTCCGGTGCCGGGTCCGAGGGCTGCGCGGGGATCGCTGCGGGTACGCCCGCTCCGGCGGCGGCCGGGACCGCGTCCGAGGGCTGCGCCGGGACCGCGTCCTCAGGCTGCGCCGGAACCTCATCCTCAGGCTGCGCCGGAACCTCATCCTCAGGCTGCGCCGGCACCGCGACCTCGGGCTGCGCCGGGACCGAGTCCGCTGCCTGCGCCGGGGCCTCGGTCAGGGTCGGGGCGGGGGCCAGGGGCCGGGACGGTGCGAGGGCCGGGGGCTTGTCGAGGGACAGGGGCTGCGCGGGCGCCGGTATGGGAGCCGCCTCGGGTACGGGGGTGCCCGCGGGCTCCGTCGGCGGGCCGGACGGGGTGCTGGGCGGGTTCGGCGGGGTGCTCATACCGGCGGGGAATCCTTCAGGTCGCAATCGGCGCGTGACGATCAACAGCCTGTCATGGAATTCGGCCTCCCGGCCGGGCATTTTGGCCCCCCACGGCGGCCCCGCAAGCCCCCACGCGCCGCCGCGACCGCCCGCGTCCGGCCCGGCGGCGCGCGTGGCAAGGCGCGCCGCCGGGCCCCGTCCGGGGTGGGATCCGGCTAGCGCAGGTAGCCCAGCACCGTCATCATCCCGGCCTCCGCGTGGAAGACGTTGTGGCAATGCACCATCCACAGACCGGGGTTGTCGGCGTCGAAGTCCACCGTCAGCTTCCCGTTCGGAAGGACCACCGCGGTGTCCTTGCGGGCCCCGCCCGGCCGGCCGCCGAGGGCGAAGGTGTGCCCGTGCAGGTGGAGCGGGTGCCACATCGTCGTGGAGTTCTCGAACTCCAGCCGGACCCGTTCCCCCGCCTTCACCGGGTGCCGCTGGTCCGGGGCGTACGGCTTGCCGTCGAAGGCCCAGTCGTACTTCGCCATCCCGCCGGTCAGTTTGATCCGCACCGTGCGGTCCGGTTCGCGCGCCGCCAGTGCCACCGGCTCCGCCGCCTTCAGGACGTCCGCCGTCAGCGGGCGCCCGGTCAGCTCGGCGGGCCGGGTCGCGCCGGTCGGCGCCGCCCCCGAACCGGTGCGCAGCACCGCGAGCGCCGACGCGGAGTCCCCCTTGCCCTCGGCGAGCGCGGTCAGCGGGAACACCCCGTCGCCCGCCGTCACCAGGACGTCGTAGCGCTCGCCCATGCCCAGCAGCAGCGAGCGGGCGGTGGCGTGCTCGACGGGGAAGCCGTCGGTGTGGGTGACCGTCAGCTCGTGGCCGCCCAGGGCGATGCGGAAGGCGGTGTCCCCGCCCGCGTTGATGATCCGGAGCCGGATCCGGTCGCCGGGCCGGGCGGTGAAGACCGAAGGGTCCTCGGCGGTGCGCCCGTTGACCAGGTAGTACGGGTACGCGACATCGCCCGGGTCCTTGCCGAGGACCTCGCTGACTCCGCCCATGAGGACCCGGGAGGGGCCCCCGCCGGCGGCGGGCGCGGGGGTGCCCATGGCTCCGGAGCCGGAGCCGTGGCCCGCGTGGCCGCCGCCGCTCGCGCTCATGTCCATGCCCTTGCGGAGTTCGGCGAGCACGGCTTCGGGGGTGGAGCCGTCCACCCCGTCGAGCCAGTCGTCGAGTACGACCACCCACTCCTTGTCGTAGGAGAGGGGCTCCTCGGGGTCCTCGACGATCAGCGGCGCGTACAGGCCGCGGTCCTGCTGGACGCCGGAGTGCGGGTGGAACCAGTACGTCCCGGGGTGCGGGACGGCGAACTTGTACGTGAACGAGCCGCCCGGGGCGATGTCCCGCTGGGTCAGCCCCGGCACCCCGTCCATGTCGTTGCGCAGGGCCAGGCCGTGCCAGTGCAGGGAGGTGGCCTCGGGGAGGTTGTTGGCCAGGGTCAGGGCGAGGGTGCCGCCCGCGGTGACCCGTACCTCTTGGCCGGGGAGCTCGTCCCCGTACGCCCACGAGCGGACGGAGCGGCCGGCGCCGAGGTCGAGCGGGGTGGCGGTGGCCGTCAGCCGGACCTCGGTGAGCGGGCCGGCTGCCTTGCGGGCGGCCTCGGCGGCCCGCACCTCGGCGCCGGCCGGGTCCACGTAGCCGCCGGCGGCGGGGGAGGCGGACCCCTTGCCCGTGGAGCCGGCGCCGTGGTCCATGCCGGCCATGCCGGAGCCGCCCGAGCAGGCGGCGAGCAGCCCGGAACCGGCGAGGGCGGCGCCGGCGCCGAGGAGCGCGCGGCGGGACGGCTTCGAGGGAGAGGGCGGAGAGGGCGGGGAGGGCGGGGAAGCGGGGGAGGAGGAAGCGGAAGAGCGCATGGTGGAACACCTCGTGATGGTGTGAGGCAGGCAGGTGGGCACCGTCTGCCGCCGCCCCGAAGGCATGCGGGGGCGACGACGGAGCCCGGCCTATACGCGCAGCACCGTCAGCAGGGTGAGGAGTTCGCGGGGTGGCGGCGGGTCCGGCCCGCCGGACCGGCCCGGCGCGCGTGCCGCACCCCCGAGCGGCGCGGCACGGCGCGGGCCGGCCAGTCCGGCTCCGAGGACCAGCAAGGTGAGGGCGCCGAGCACGGCGAGACACACGGACATGGGGTCCATGCCGTGGTGCTGCGGGCGCGGGGCCTCGACGGTGGCCACCTCGACGGTGGTGGCGGCTGCGGCCGCCAGGTCCCGCGCGGCTGCCAGGTCCGACGGGGTCACCGTGTCCGCCGTGTCCGCCGGGGCCGGGTCCGGCGCCCCGACCGGTCGGCCGCCGTGCCCCGCCCCGGACGGCGCATGGCCGCCCCGGGGAACGAAACGGGCCGACGGCACGTCCTCCATGGCGTGGGCCGGAGTCGGATGGCCCAGCGTGTGCATGCCCGCGATGCCCAGCAGCAGCGCGGCGAACAGCAGCAGCCGGGGCCACCGGACTGCTGGTCGCCGAGTGCGCGAGGTGGGGCGGGTCATGCGCGGAACCCTACCCGGGGTGGGTATCCGATCGGAGGACCGGGCCCGGCCGCGTTTAGGATTAGTCGCATTATGTCCACAAAAGACCCGCCGCTTCCGCCGCCCCCTCCGCGCCCGTCGCGGGCTCCCCGGAACCCGGGGGACCCCCTCAAGCACGTGAAGCCCGTCGAGTCCCGGAGATCCTGGAATTCCGTGAACAGCCCCTCCATCGCGACGGGTCCCGCCGCCACGGCCGGGACCGGTGTCCGCTCCGTGGCCCTCCTCATCGGGCTCGGCGCCGCCGCCTACACCGCGTGGGTCCTCGAAGTCGTCCTCTCCACGGGCCTCAATCCCATCGAGACGTACGTCAGCGAGCTCGCGGCCCAGGACCAGCCGCTCGGCGGTCTGTTCCGGGCCACCGACTTCACCGCCGGCCTCCTCGTCTTCCTCGGCGGCCTCCTGGCCCTGGTCCGCCTCGGCAGGCGCGTCGAACCCCGCCGCCTCTGGTCCGTCGCAGGCTGGTCCGGGATCACCCTCTTCGGCGCCGCCACCGCGGCGGACGCCTGGCTGCCGCTCAGCTGCACGCCGACCGTGGACCCCGAATGCGCCGCGCGGGAGACCGCCGGGCTGGTCCCCGCCACCCATCAGGCGCACGCCGTCAGCAGCAGTCTCGCCATGACGGGAGCGCTCGTCGGGATCGTGGCCCTCACGCTTGCCGCCCGCCGCTACCGGCGCCTCGCCCCGCTCGCGCGGTTCGGGCCCGTGCTCGTCGTACTCGAACTGCTCGCCACCGCCTGGACCCTGGTCTCCATCGCCCTGTTCACCGCCGGGCACGGCACCTGGGCGCTCGGCGCCGGGCAGCGGCTCCAGGTGCTGTTCGTGGCGGTCTGGCTGGGCCTGCTCGCGTACTCCGTCCACCGCGAACGCCGCACATGAGCGGGTCCGGGGCCGGGGCCGCTCCCGGGAGGTTCGTCCGACTCTCCGGGGGCCCCGCGGCCGACGGGGTGCCCCTGCACGTCCTCGTGGAGGGCTCCGGGCCCCCGGTCGTCCTCAGCGCCGGGCTCGCCATGGCCTGGTTCGACTGGGACCCCGTGGCGGAGCTGCTCGTCGCCGCAGGCCGTACCGTCGTCCGCTTCGACCGCCCCGGGCACGGGCTGAGCGCCCCCGCCGTGCGTCCGCCGTCCGCGGCGGGGGAGGCACACCGGATCGCCGGGCTGCTGGACGCGCTGGGTCTGGGCGCCGAGCGCGTCACGGTGGCCGGGCACTCCATCGCCGGGTTCCACGCCGAGGCCTTCGCCCGGCTGTACCCCGGGCGCACCGCGGCCCTGGTGCTCGTCGACGGCAGCGTGGAGGAGCGGCCCCGTACGGCCCTGCCCGGGCTGCGCACCGGCGCCGCCCGGCTGCTCGGCCGGGCCGTGACCGCCGCCGGGCTGCCGGCCGCGCTGGGCCCCTGGGCCCGTAGGACGGCCGTACGGGCATCCCGCGCGGGCGGCGCGGACCCGGCCGCCCGGGACCTCGTACGCCGCTGCTACCGGACCGGCCGGGTCTGGCGCGGAGCCCTGCTGGAGAACTCCCGCTACCCCGACACGGCCGCCGAGGTGCGGGCGCTGCGCGCGGAGCTGCCGCTGACCGCGCCCGCCACCGTCCTGGCCGGCCACGACCCCGGCGCGCGCCGCCCCGACCTGGGCTGGCCGGCCCGCCAGGCGGCGCTGGCCGACGCGCTGGGCGCCCGGTTCGAGGTGGTGGAGCCGGCCGGACACCTGGTCATGCTGGACCGCCCGCACCACGTGGCGCGGGCGGTCCTGTACGCGGAGACCTGGACGGTCTAGCCGCGGGCGTAGACCTTCTCCGCCCAGCCGGCTATCTGCTCCTCCGAGAGGTGCCGGGCGAGGTCGGCCTCGCTGATCATGCCGACCAGCCGCTTGTCCTTGATGACGGGGAGCCGCCGGATCTGGTGGCTCTGCATCTCCTCCAGGACCTCGGAGACGTCCGAGCCCGCGTCGATCCAGCGCGGGGTGCCCTGGGCCATGTCGCCGGCCGTGATCTTCGACGGGTCGTGCCCCTTGGCCACACAGCCGATGACGATGTCGCGGTCGGTCAGGATGCCGCAGAGGCGTTCGTTGGAATCGCTGATGGGCAGCGCGCCCACATTGAGCCGGCTCATCAGCTGGGCGGCACGGTCCAGGGTCTCGGTGGCGGGGATCCACTGGGCCCCGGGGTGCATGATCTCTCCGGCGGTGGTCATCGCGTAAACCTCCTGAGCACGCCGTAGCGGCCGGGCGCGGGTGCGCCCGCCTCGGCGTCCTCATCCTCATTCGCCCGTTCGGCCCCCGCGACTCCACACGGGTGAGAGGGGGCCGTACGGGTGACCCCGCGGGTGCGGACCCCTGCGGTGCGGGGGGCCCTGCGGGGCTGGTCCCCTACCCGCCCTTCCACCGTTCCCCGGGCTCCGCCCGGACCCGGTCCTCAAACGCCGGACGGGCTGGAAGATGCCGCGCAGCGGCAAATCCAGCCTCGCCGGCGTTTGAGGCGCGGGGTCTGGGGCGGAGCCCCAGGGTCACCCCGCCGGCGGCTGCGCCCCGCGCTGCTTCAGCATGTCGGCCAGCAGCTGGAGCTCCGCCTGCTGGGCCTCCACCATGCCCTGGGCCAGCGCCCGCTCGGTCGGGTTGCCGCACTGGGTGGCACACCCCTGGGCCATCGCGACGCCACCCTTGTGGTGGTCGGTCATCAGCCGCAGGTAGAGCACCTCGGCGTCCCGGCCCTCGGCGGAGCCGAGCTGTGCCAGCTCCTCCTTGGTGGCCATGCCGGGCATCAGCGCGCCGGGCTTGGTGACGACCCCGGCGTCGCCCATGGCATGGCCCTCCATGCCGTGCGCGGCGCCGTCGGCCCCCATCCAGGACATCGGCGGCTCGTCCGCCACCACCTTCGGCAGGCCCCACATGTCCAGCCAGCCCAGCAGCATGCCGCGCTGGTTGGCCTGGGTGTTGGCGATGTCGTAGGCGAGGGTGCGCACCGGCTCGTCCTGCGTGCGGTCGCGCACGATGAAGGACATCTCCACCGCCTGCTGGTGGTGCACCGCCATGTCCCGGGCGAAGCCCGCGTCGGCGGAGTAGAGCCCCGGTGTACGGGAGGCCGCGGGAGCGGAATCCGATCCCCCCGCGGTGGCGACCGTGGCCCCCACCGCGAAGAGCAGCGCCAGGCCCACGGCCGAGCCCGCGGCCCAGTAGGTACGGGTCACGGAGCCGCGACCGGACGTACGGGTCACTTGTCGGCCAGCCCGTTCGTGCAGGCCGCGCCCGGCTCGGGGGTCTGCTCGCCCTGCACGTACTTGGTGAGGAACGCGGCCACCCGGGCGTCGTCCGCGTTGTCGACGGTCAGCTGCTTGCCCCACGCGCTGAGCATGATCGCGCCGGACTGCTCCTTGACGGGGCTCATCAGCGTGTACGGGCGCTTGGACACCGTGGCGGCGAGCTTCTCCACGTCGGCCGGGGCGGCCTTCTCGTTGTACGTCACCCACACGGCGCCGTGCTCCAGCGAGTGGACGGCGTTGATCTCGGGGATCGGGTTCTTGTAGACGTCGCCGTCGCAGTTCATCCAGCGGGGGTTGTGGTCCCCGCCGACCGGCGGGTTCATCTCGTACTTCACCGGGGTCTCGACGTGCTTGCGGCCGAGCGTCTTGGCGTCCCAGGTCTGCTCACCGGCGACCGGCGCCTTGCGGAGGGCCTCCTTGGCCTCCTTGTCGTTCTGCTGGTCGATCATCACCCACGCGCCGAAGCCGATGAGCGCGGTGACGATGGCGGCCGACGTGGTGATCGCGATGGCCTTGTTGCGCCGGTCGCGCGACCGGTCGGCGCGCCGCATCTCGGCTATTCGCGCCTGGCGGGAGTTGTTGGTTTCGGAGTTCCTGCTGGCCATGGCCCTGAATCCTTTTTGCTGAGGGGGGTGGGGTGGAGAACGCGCTGCCTGAGCGCCGTCGAACCGGGACCGGTCAGGTCCGCAGCACCTGGAGGGCGTACAGGTCGGGGCCGCGCGCGAGCGCCGAGGGGGGCCGGACCCGCCCCGCGGGCGCGGGGCCCACGGCGGGCACGGGCGCCCCGCGGGCCACCAGGGCCGCGGGTGGCGCCGGGGGCAGCAGGCCGGGGAGGACGTGCGAGAGCGGGGAGCAGCCGGGCCGGTCGTGCGGCGCCGCGCAGACGACGCGCTGCGCGCCGGGCCCGTGGGCGGAGTGCCCGGCCCGCGCGACCGTCCCCGCGGCGGCCGGCTGCCCGGCCCCGGCCCCTGCGATCCGGCACAGGAACGCCGCGCCGGCCAGTACCCCGAAGGCCATCAGGAGGACGGCATGGCGGAGCAGCGGACGTGTCCGACGTCCCCGCTCCTCCTGCGCATGGCCCCCCATGGGCGCCGATGGTAATGCTCATGACCGGCCCAAGGTCAGTGCGGGGGTGCCACCGGCTTTCCGGGGTGCGTAATCTGGCGGAAACCACCGCTGGCGATACTGGGCCGGCCCGACTGTGCCCTTGCCCTCGCGGCAGTGGTGCACAGGCCGCCTGAACTGCGAGGATGAAGCCATGGACAAGCAGCAGGAATTCGTCCTCCGGACGCTCGAGGAGCGCGACATCCGCTTCGTGCGCCTGTGGTTCACCGACGTACTGGGCTTCCTGAAGTCCGTCGCGGTCGCGCCGGCGGAGCTGGAACAGGCCTTTGACGAGGGCATCGGATTCGACGGCTCGGCGATCGAGGGGTTCGCGCGGGTCTACGAGTCCGACATGATCGCCAAGCCGGACCCGAGCACCTTCCAGATACTGCCGTGGCGCGCGGAGGCCCCCGGAACGGCGCGGATGTTCTGCGACATCCTGATGCCGGACGGCTCGCCCTCCTACGCGGACCCGCGGTACGTCCTCAAGCGCATCCTGAACAAGACCTCCGACCTGGGCTTCACCTTCTACACCCACCCGGAGATCGAGTTCTTCCTGCTGAAGGACAAGCCGCTGGACGGCACCCGGCCCACCCCGGCCGACAACTCGGGCTATTTCGACCACACCCCGCAGAACGTCGGCATGGACTTCCGCCGCCAGGCGATCACGATGCTCGAATCCATGGGCATCTCGGTCGAGTTCAGCCACCACGAGGGCGCCCCCGGCCAGCAGGAGATCGACCTGCGCTACGCCGACGCCCTCTCGACGGCCGACAACATCATGACCTTCCGCCTGGTCATGAAGCAGGTCGCCCTGGAACAGGGCGTCCAGGCCACCTTCATGCCGAAGCCCTTCTCGGAGTACCCCGGTTCGGGCATGCACACCCACCTCTCCCTCTTCGAGGGCGACCGCAACGCCTTCTACGAGTCGGGCGCCGAGTACCAGCTCTCCAAGGTCGGCCGGTCCTTCATCGCGGGCCTGCTCAAGCACGCGGCGGAAACGGCCGCCGTGACCAACCAGTGGGTCAACTCCTACAAGCGCATCTGGGGCGGCTCCTCCCGCACCGCCGGTTCCGGCGGCGAGGCCCCCTCGTACATCTGCTGGGGTCACAACAACCGCTCGGCCCTGATCCGCGTCCCGATGTACAAGCCGGGCAAGACCGGCTCCTCCCGCGTGGAGGTCCGCTCGATCGACTCCGGCGCCAACCCCTACCTCACGTACGCCGTCCTCCTGGCGGCGGGCCTCAAGGGCATCGAGGAGGGGTACGAACTCCCGGCCGGCGCCGACGACGACGTCTGGGCCCTCTCCGACGCGGAACGCCGCGCGATGGGCATCGAACCCCTCCCGCAGAACCTCGGCGAGGCCATCGCCCTGATGGAACGCAGCGAACTGGTCGCCGAAACCCTCGGCGAGCACGTCTTCGACTTCTTCCTGCGCAACAAGAAGCAGGAGTGGGAGGAGTACCGGAGCGAGGTCACGGCCTTCGAACTCCGCAAGATGATGCCGGTCCTGTAGCGGCAGCAGCACTGATCAGGGCGCACGAACGCCTACGGCCGGCCCCCTCAGTCATGAGGGGGCCGGCCGTGTGGCGTTACGGGGCACGTCAGGCGCGCAGCACGCGGCCCGCCTTGTCGGTGCGGTCGTCCTTGACGAGGAACAGGATGCCGTCGATCAGGGCCCAGAAGCCGAGGCCGCCGCAGGTGAGCAGCTGGGCGATGGCCATGCCGGTGTGGCCGGTGTAGAAGCGGCCGATGCCGAGGCCGCCGAGGAAGATCTGCAGCAGGCCGGCCACCAGCTTGGACTTGTCGGAGTACGGCTGGCCGTTCGGGGCGATGTTCTGGGACATGCAAAAGCTCCTTGCGAACTGCTATCGATGGGGACGAGTGCTGCGACTTGCAGGTCGCAGCGGAACTATGACCGGCGACGGCAGTGCAGGGTTGCCCTGGGGTCTACAACGTGATCACACCGTGATCAACTGGCCGCATTGCGAACGACCGCCCAGGTCAGAGCCACCCCAATGATGGCCGCCTGTCCCCGGATTCCGATCGCCGGGTGGTACTTCCGCCCGCGCAGCCCTTCGGTGGCCCAGCGGGCGTAGAGGAAGAGGGCGAGCGGCAGTCCCAGCAGGAACAGCACCGCGTTGTCGTGGAAGGCCGCGGCGAGGTCGCCGTGCAGGATGTCGTAACACATCCGGGTGGCACCGCAGGCCGGACAGAGCAGGCCCGTCAGCCAGTTGAAGGGGCAGCGGGGAAGCCAGTGGCCGGGCTCGTGCGGATCGGTGCCCCAGAGGTACGCGGCTCCCGCGCCCAGCACCACGAGCGAAGCGAGCGGGGCCGTCGCCGGGCGGCGGAGCAGCGGAGCGTGCGACATGGGTGCTCCCCCTCCTTCTTGACGTACCCGCACCTGGGCGTGCGTGAGCAACCGGAGGGTCATCCTCGCACCGGGGCTCCGCCCGTCGGCCGGCGGCTACTCCTTCGGCACCGCCCGGTGCCAGGTGGTGCGGGTGGGGGTGGGGAGGGACGCGGCCACGTGGAGTTCGGCGTCCAGGCCCAGGACCGCCGCCGTCAGGGCGCCGCCCGGCTCCTGGACGGCCGCCGGGGTGCCCGCGTAGAGCATCCGGGACTCCGTCCACGCCGGCGGGCCGCCGAGGCCCGTCGTGCCGACCGTGCCCGAGGTGGCGCGGCCCGCTATGAGGCGGCCCGCCGCGCCCACCGCGCCGTAGCCCGCCCGGCCGCCGGCCTCCGTGACGCTGGAGACCTGCGGTGGTACGCCGTCGGCCGCGGCCGTGACCACGGCGGTGCGTACGACCCCCGAATCGGGGCGCCGGAAGTACAGACGGACGCCCGCCCCCTCCGGGACCGCGGTGAGGGGGACGGTGGTGGCCGGGAGCCGGGTCGGGAAGGGGCCGGCCAGCGGGGCGCCCGGGGCGGGCTGGATCCAGACCACCACCGACTTCGCCGTGGCGGCGTAGACGTGGCGGCGCCCGGCGGAGTCGGTGACCGCCACCGGGTCGGACTCGAGGTCCGTTCCCCCCAGCTGCTGCCAGCCGCCGAAGGCCCCCGAGGGCTCCTGGGTGCGGGAGTGCAGGGTGCGCCGGGAGTGGCGGACGTACACCGTCAGCCGCCCGTCAGAGTCGGAGACGGCCGAGGGGGCGCTGATCAGGGAGGTGTCGGCATCGTCCCCTCCGGTATCCGGGGAGCCGAGCGAAACCCACGCCCCGAACGGACCGCCGGGCACGGACTGGGCGGTGTACACGATCTCGCGCCGGTAGTCCGCGGGCCGGTCGCCGAAGACGGTGCGGGTGCCGAGGACGGCGACGCGCCCGTCTGGGAACCGGGCGGTGGTCGCGCCCGGATCGATGCCGGTTCCCGGCAGCAGTGCCGGGCCCTGCCAGGCGGCGCCGGGTCCGGTGCCGGCGCCGCGGTTCCAGACGGCCATCTGGCCGTCGAGGACGGAGAAGGCGTACAGCACGCCGGGAGTGCCCTGCACCAGCCAGGAGGAGTGGTCGCCTCGCGCGTACCGCAGCGACTCGGACCAGCCGCCGTTCTTCGGGTTGCCCGCCACGTTGCGGTCTCCGCAGCCCGAGGGCGAGCCGCAGTAGTTCTGCTTGTCGGACCAGGCGTACGTCTTCAGGAAGCCCAGCTTCGTCTCGGCCGTCTGCGGGTCCAGCGAGTGCGGCAGGGCGTTGTTGTGGTAGCCCAGGTAGCTCTGGACGGTGAAGTGCGGCCGCTGCCCGAACGGGACCCGCGCGGCGTACGCAGCGGCCCCGGCCTGCGCGAACCGCGCCGCGTACGTGTGGTCCTGATGGTCGGTGAACTTGCCCCCGGCCTTCCGGCCGGGCGTGGGGTCCAGCATCCGTATCGTCGTCGGCTTGTACTGCGCCAGGACCCCGGATATCGCCGCTATCAGATGGTCCTTGGTGTACGTGGGCGGCTGTGTGACGGGAGTGCCGGCGGTGAGCACCGTCGGGAGCGCCGGTATCCACCCGTTCCACAGGCTGCGCAAGCTGTTCGGGTCCTTCAGGGTCTTCGGGTCCTTCAGGCCCTTCGGGTAGTCGGAGACACGGGCCTCGCGCATCTGCAGCCAGACCAGTTGGACGTGCGGCTTCGCCACCAGGACGTCGAGCTCGGCGTGACCTCCGCCCGCGGTGGGGATGACCGAACGGGTCCACGGGCTGGTGCGGTCGCCGGTGATCATCTGCGCGTAGGCGGCGCGTATGCCGTTCTGGCGGGCTTCCGCGTAGTGGGGCCGGTCCGCGACCTGCACGGGGTCCCTGGCTTCGATGCCGTTGGCCCGGTTGCTGCCGTTGGATTCGCCCGAGGTGAGGTACAGGGTGGTGAGCGGGGTGCCGGCCCTGAGGGAGAGGCTGAGGTCCGGGTTCATGAAGTACAGGTCGTCGTCGGGGTGGGCGACGATCTGGACGATCGAACCGGAGGTGTCGCTCACCGGGGTGGCCGGGGAGCCGGCATCCGGGACTCCCTCGGCCGCGGTCTGCTGGCCGGAGCCGACGGTGAGCACGCCGGCCACCCCGAGGGCCATCATCGGGACCGCGGTCGCGAAGAGGAAACGTCGGCGGGATACGGGCATCGTCTACGCCTTGGAGTCGTTCCGGCAGGAAGAACCGCGTGGTGCTGTCGGTCGGTCAGTGAGAGTCCGATCCGAGCGAGTTGGTTCACCCGGATCGCCGATTCCTTCCGAATTCGTGGAAACCGCCGCCCCGGCACGGCTCGTTCGGGCGTTTCGTACGTGTTTGCGGTCACAGGGAGGCCGAGCCGCGTGGCGCAGCCGCGCGCCGCCACGGGCGGACCCGCCCGCCGGCTCCCGCGCCACACGTCCGCCAAAAATCCGACAATCCGCCCCACCGGCCGTGCGGTGAGTCGAACGCCTGCTCCGGCTAGGCTCTCCCCGGGCCACGAGCGCGGACCCTGCCGACGGCGACACCCGCCGAAGGCGGCGCCCCGCGGATCCGCCCGGCCAGGGCAGAGGCAAGGGCAGGCCGACGTACGCGGGAGGCGGCGGGATGACAGTCCCGGGACGCAGGAGCAGTACCTTCAGCCGGCTGCTGCGCAGCGGGTTCACCGACCCCTCGGCCGCCGCCCGGCTGCTCGACACCGACGCGCTGGCCGCCGTACGCGCCGATCCGGTGCTCCTCGACGCCCTCGGGGCCACCGCCGACCCCGACCTCGCCCTCCTCGGGCTGGTCCGGATCGCAGAGGCGCAGGCCCCCGAGGAACTGCGCGTGCTCCTCGACACCCTCGTCAGTGCCAAGCCCCTGCGCGACCGCCTCCTCGGCGTGCTCGGCGCCTCCGAGGCCCTCGGCGACCACCTCGCCCGCCATCCCCGCGACTGGCAGGCCCTGGTCACCTACGAGGCGGCCGATCTGCACCCGGGGCTGCCCGAGTTCGAGCAGGGCCTGGCCGGCGCCCACGACCCGGTCGACCTGCGCGTCGCCTACCGCCGCTGCCTGCTCTCCATCGCCGCCCGCGACGTGTGCGGGACCATAGACGTAGCCCAGACCGCCGCCGAACTCGCCGACCTGGCCACCGCCACCCTGCGCGCGGCCCTGCGCATCGCGACCGCCGCCGCCCCCGAGGACGCGGCCGTCTGCCGGCTCGCCGTCATCGCCATGGGCAAGTGCGGCGGCAACGAGCTGAACTACGTCTCCGACGTCGACGTCATCTTCGTCGGCGACGCGGCCCCCGGCGCGGACGAGGGCAAGGCCGTGCAGGCCGCCGCCCGGCTCGCCTCCCACCTCATGCGGATCTGCTCCGAGACCACCGTCGAAGGCACCATCTGGCCCGTCGACGCCAACCTCCGCCCCGAGGGCAGAAACGGTCCGCTCGTCCGCACCCTCGCCTCCCACCTCGCCTACTACCAGCGGTGGGCCAAGACCTGGGAGTTCCAGGCCCTCCTCAAGGCCCGCGCCGTCGCGGGCGACGAGGCGCTCGGCGCCGAGTACATCGCCGCCATAAGTCCCCTCGTCTGGCAGGCCGCCGAGCGTGAGAACTTCGTCCCCGACGTCCAGAAGATGCGCCGCCGCGTCGTCGACAACATCCCCGCCGCCCAGGTCGAGCGCGAGCTGAAGCTCGGCCCCGGGGGCCTGCGCGACGTCGAGTTCGCCGTCCAGCTCCTCCAGCTCGTACACGGCCGCTCCGACGCCACCCTGCACTCCGGCACCACGCTCGACGCGCTCACCGCCCTCGCCGCCGGCGGCTACGTCGGGCGCGCCGACGCCGCCCAGCTGCACGACGCGTACCGCTTCCTGCGGGCCATGGAACACCGCATCCAGCTCTACCGGCTGCGCCGCACCCACCTCGTCCCCGAGGACGAAGCCGACCTGCGGCGCCTGGGGCGCTCGCTCGGCCTGCGCACCGAACCGGTCGCCGAGCTCAACAAGGCCTGGCGCCGGCACGCCTCCGTGGTGCGCCGCCTGCACGAGAAGATCTTCTACCGGCCGCTCCTCGACGCCGTGGCCCAGCTCGCCCCCGGCGAGACCCGGCTCTCCCCGCGCGCCGCCGGCCAGCGCCTCGAAGCCCTCGGGTACGCCGACCCGGCCGCGGCCCTGCGCCACCTCGAAGCCCTCGCCTCCGGCGTCACCCGCGCCGCCGCCATCCAGCGCACCCTGCTGCCCGTGCTCCTCGGCTGGTTCGCCGACTCCGCCGACCCGGACGCGGGCCTGCTGAACTTCCGCAAGGTCTCCGACGCCCTCGGCAAGACCCCCTGGTACCTGCGCCTCCTGCGCGACGAGGGCGCCGCCGCGGAGAACCTCGCCCGGGTGCTCTCCGCCGGACGCCTCGCCCCCGACCTCCTCATGCGCGCCCCCGAGGCGGTGGCCCTGCTGGGCGACCCCGAGGGCCTGGTTCCCCGTACCCACGAGGCGCTGGAGCAGGAGGTGCTCGCCGCCGTCGGCCGCGCCGAGAACCCGGAAGCCGCCGTCGCGGCCGCCCGCGGAGTCCGCCGCCGCGAGCTGTTCCGCACCACCGCCGCCGACATCATCGGCTCCTACGGTACGGAGGAGAACCCGGCCGAGGAGGACCACGGAGCCCTGGTCGACAGGGTCGGCCGCGCCGTCTCCGAACTCACCGCCGCCACCGTCGCCGGAGCCCTGCGCGCCGCGGTCCAGGGCCACTGGGGAGACACCCTGCCCACCCGGTTCGCGGTCATCGGCGTCGGCCGCTTCGGCGGCCACGAGCTCGGCTACGGTTCCGACGCCGACGTCCTCTTCGTCCACGAGCCGCGCGAGGGCGTCGACGAACAGGAAGCCGCCAAGGCCGCCCAGCACGTCGTCTCCGAGATGCGCAGGCTCCTCCAACTCCCCACCGCGGACCCGCCGCTGCTCATCGACGCCGACCTGCGCCCCGAAGGCCGCTCCGGCCCCCTGGTCCGCACCCTGCCCTCGTACGCCGCCTACTACCGCCGCTGGTCCCTGACCTGGGAGTCCCAGGCCCTGCTGCGCGCCGAACCGGTGGCCGGCGACCTCGAACTGGGTCAGCGCTTCATCGACCTGATCGACCCGCTGCGCTACCCGGTGGAAGGCCTCGGCGAGGACGCCGTCCGCGAGATCCGGCGCCTGAAGGCCCGGATGGAATCCGAACGCCTGCCCAGGGGCGCCGACCCGACCCTGCACACCAAACTCGGCCGCGGCGGCCTCAGCGACGTGGAGTGGACCGTCCAGCTGATCCAGATGCGGCACGCCTGGGCGGAACCGGGCCTGCGCACCACCCGCACCCGCGAGGCCCTGGCCGCCGCCCACGCGGCCGGCCTGATCCCGACCGAGGAGGCGCAGATCCTGGACGAGGCCTGGGTGCTGGCCACCCGGGTCCGCAACGCCGTGATGCTGGTCCGCGGCCGCGCGGGCGACACCTTCCCCTCGGAAGCCCGCGAACTGGGGGCGGTCGGCCGCTACCTCGGCTACGCGGAGGGCACGGTCGGCGACATGCTGGAGGACTACCGCCGCATCACCCGCCGCGCCCGGGGCGTGGTGGACGAGCTGTTCTACGGGGCGTAGCAGGACGCGGGCGGGCGTGCGCGGCACGCCCGCCGGTGCGGCAACTGCCATGAGTCAAGCGGCTGTTGCTCATGTCACGTTTCGCCGAACTCCGGCCAGGGGACCGATGACCCCCGGAGCGGGCTCAAATCCGAGCAGAACGCCCTGAATGCGATGATTCCAAGCCGTCTCGCATGTCGGGATGTCCGTAGAGCGCGTCAGCGGCGATCCGTAGCGTCCTTGGCAGTAGAGCCCACGCCCAAAGGGGAATCCATCAGCCCGTTTCGTCGCCCTCGGTGCGTCGGCGGCTTCGGGGATCCGTGCACGACCATGGGAAACACGGGGGAGAGTCAAGATGAAGGTACTTGTGGTCAGCCCGCCGAACTCCAACACCGTCCTGGACGGTGTTTCCTGCACGGTCACCCGGCCGGAGGAGCACACCGACTGGTCCGACTTCCCCAACCTGGGGATCCTCACCCTGGCCTCCGCGCTGCAATCAGTCCCCGACGTCGAGCCGGTGTACATCGACGGGACCGTGATGCCCTGGCCGGAGGTGCTCGCCTACGTCGAGGACAACGCGGGCGACATCCTCGCGCTGTGCGTCAGCGCGCTGACCGCCACCTACGAGGCCGGCCTGCACTTATGCATCGCCGCCAAGCGCGTGAACAGCGGGATCGTCACGATATTGGGCAACGACCACGTGACGGCGCTCACCCGCGAGTGCCTGTCCTCGCAGCGCGGCGTGATCGACTACGCGTTCGTCGGGAACGAGGTCGTCGGCGGGCTCGTCGATCTCATAGCGACCCTCGGCAGCGGCGGTGAGGTGGCGGGCGGCGTCTATCCCGGCCTCGCCAGGTTCGACGGCACCGACGTGACGGTGCAGCCGCAGCGCAGCGAACCCCTCCACACCCGGATCGACTACTCCCTGATCGACGCCGTCTTCGCTCACTCGTCCCTGTACGACGGCAATTTCGGCAGCCGGGTCGTACCGACCTTCGAGCACTTGACGGGCCGCAGGGTGACCGCGGGGATGCCCGTCGAGATCGGCCGGGGCTGCATCAAGTTCGCCCGGAACGACGCCTGCTCCTTCTGCTCGATCCAGTTCGGCGGCATGTGGCGCAACTCCGTCCCCGACGCGGAATCCGCCTGGGAAGTGATCCGCGCGGCGCACGCCTCCGGCTACGACTACCTCTACCTGACGGCTGACGAACTGCCCCTGACCTTCGGCAGGCTGCTGCGGGAGATGGTCGCCTCGCCGCCCGGATGGTGGGCGGACCTCCCCGAAGACGACCGCCCGGTGATGGTGGGCTACGCGCGGGCGGACGGCCTGTCCGACGAGCGGCACGCCGCCAACTTACGCGCCCTCGGCGTACGGCAGCTCATGGTCGGGCTCGACGCGGGGACCCCCGTCTCGCTGCAGGCCATGCGCAAGCCCCTGGTGTCGATCCGCGAGAACGACTCCAGGTTCCGCGCCGAGAAGATGTTCGATCACAACGTGAAGGCGCTCCAGTCGGCCAAGAACAACGGCCTCCTCCTCAAAGTCGGCTTCGTCATCGGCCATCTGGGCATGGACGCCGCGCTGATGCGGGAGAACATCGACTCCATGAAGGCGCTGCTGGCCTCGGGGGCCGGCGCCATCGCCTCCCTCGACGTCGAAGTGCTGTCCCCCGAGCCGGGATCCCTGGACTTCAAGATGCTGCTCGACCCGGAGCTGGCCCGCGCGAACGCCGACGAGCTCAAACTGTCGATGCCCAGCCGGCGCGAGCACGAGCTGCGCGCCAGGAAGTGGCGGGGCAAGGACATCATCGACAGGGAGGAGGCGATGGCGGACTACGTGGAGTCCGTGATGCCGGGCCTCACCCTGGACGACCTTGCCGGGGCCAGGGCCGAAGTGCGCGACTACGGAAAACAGCTCGGCGTCACGGTGGGCGGCTGACGGAAAGGGCCTCCCGGCGATGAGTCTCACCCTGCTGACGGGATTCGCAGGACTCTGCCTGCTCCTGGCGATCACGCCGGGGCCGGACACGTTCCTGATCCTCAGGTACAGCCTCTCCGGAGCCCGCTACGGGGTCGCCGCCGCGTTCGGATCGGGCATCGGCTCGCTGTTCTGGGCCGCGATGGTGGCGCTCGGCCTGGGGGCCGTTCTCGAAAGGTCCGCAGCGGCCTTCTTCACGGTCAAGGTGGTGGGCGGCCTGTACCTGCTCTACCTCGGGGTCAGCGGATTCATCGGGTTCATCCGAAGCAACGACGCCTCCGGTACCGCTCCGATGGCCTCGGGCAGCGCTCCGGTACGGGACGGCCCACCGCCTCCACCCAGCACCCGGGCGGCCCTGAACTCCGGACTGTTCTCGTGCATGCTGAACCCCAAGGTGGGCCTGTTCTTCCTCGCGGTCGTACCGCAGTTCCTGCCCGCCGATGCCGTCGGCTTCGGCTCGATCATGGTCCTCGGCGTCATCGACGGCGTGGTCGCGGTGGCCTGGCTGGTGCTCCTCGCGAAGGCGGCCGCCCATGCGGTCGTATGGCTGCAGAGGCCGAAGATCACCCGCACGATGGGGTGGATCAGTTCGGGCATCCTGGCGCTGCTGGGCGTCGGCACCCTGGTGACGGCAGGCATGTAGCAGCCCGGAGGAACGTCACGCGGCTTTGGCGGCTCAGGCGGCTCCGGCGGCTCCGGCTGCTCCGGCTGCTCCGGCGGCGCTGCAGGAGGTGCAGCGGCGCCGCCGGAGCCGCAGAAGGTGACGGCCCGGCGGCCGCCGGGCCCGGGCTCAGCCCGCGCTGCGTGCCGAGGCCACCGCTTCCGCGACCGTCAGGGCCATCGGCGTCGTGGGGCGGCCGATCAGGCGGGACAGGTCGCCGGAGGTGCCGGCCAGGCGGCCGCGCTCGATGGCGAGGTCCACGTCGACCAGGATCTCGGCGAACGGCGCCGGGACTCCCGCGCCGGTGAGGACCGCGTGGTGGGCCTCGGGGGTCACGGCGTTGTACGTGATCTCCCGCCCGGTCGCCTCCGCCACGGCCGCCGCGTACTCCGCGAAGGACCACGCCACGTCGCCGCTCAGCTCGTACGCCCGGCCGAGGTGGCCGTCCCCGGTCACCACGGTCGCGGCGGCCGCCGCGTAGTCGGCCCGCGCGGCCGAGGCCACCCGGCCCTCGCCCGCGTTGGACAGGACCGCCCCGTGCGCGAGCACCGGAGCCAGGTTGCCCGTGTGGTTCTCGGTGTACCAGCCGTTGCGCAGGAAGGTGTACGGCAGGCCCGAGGCGAGGATCAGCTCCTCGGTCGCCCGGTGCTCGGCGGCGAGGTCGAAGTCCGCTTCCGGCCCGCCCAGGATGCCGGTGTACGCGAACTGCGCCACCCCGGCCTCCTTCGCCGCGTCGATCACGGCGGAGTGCTGGGCCACCCGCTGTCCGACCTCGCTGCCCGAGATCATCAGGACGCGGTCGCCGGAGCGGAAGGCCCCGGCGAGGGTCTCGGGCACGTTGTAGTCGGCGATGCGCAGTTCGACGCCCCGGGCGGCGAGCGGGGCGGCCTTCTCCTTGTCGCGGACCACGGCGGCGACCCCGGCGGCGGGGACGCCCCGGGCGAGCAGCTCGTCGATGACGAGACGGCCGAGGGCTCCGGTGGCTCCGGTGACGACGATGCTCATGACGGGTTCACTCCTGGTTCTGGGCCTTGCTCCCCGTTTCCGGGCTGTGCACTCACCGTACGGCGGGCACTAACCAAACGACAGTACCCACTTTGAAGTAAGGTACTGGCATGGGAGTAAGTGAGATGCGCGAGAAGTGGACCCAGGCCGAGGCCATGTGCCCCCACCGGCTCGTCCTGGAGCACGTCACCAGCCGCTGGGGCGTCCTCGTCCTGGACGCCCTGCTCGACCGCTCGTACCGGTTCAGCGAACTGCGCCGGGAGATCGCGACGCTCGCCAAGGTCAGCGAGAAGATGCTGACCCAGACCCTCCAGACGCTGGAGCGCGACGGCTTCGTGGACCGCGACGCCAAGCCCGTCATCCCGCCCCGCGTCGACTACTCGCTCACCCCGCTGGGCCGCGAGGCCGCCGAGCGGGTCCGCGCCCTCGCCCACTGGACCGGCCTGCGGATGGAAGAGGTGCAGCGGGCGCGGGAGGCGTACGACGAGGCGAAGGACCGGGAGGCGGCCCTGAAATAGCGGGACCCCTACGCGCCGATCCGCACCAGCGCGAGCGTGATGTTGTCGGGGCCCCCGGCCTCGATGGCGGCCCTCCAGAGCTCGAAGGCGGCCTTGCCGTCGTCGTGCGCCCGCAGCACCTCCTCGATGACCTCGTCGGGGACCGGGTCGGTCAGCCCGTCGGTGCACACCAGGTAGCGGTCGCCCGTGGACAGCGGGAAGGTCGCCACGTGGGGGGTGAGGACGTGCTCGGCGCGGCTCCCGCCGAGGGTCTGCGTCACCGCCGACGTGGTCCGCTGCCCGGGCGGGAGCGGCGGGCTGTCGTCCACGCTGACCTGGCGCAGCCCGTCCTCCGCCACCCGGTAGACCTTGCTGTCGCCGACGTTGAACGCCAGCAGCGACTCCGGCAGGACCAGGGCTCCGGCGACCGTGGTCCCCATGTCGGTCAGCTCAGGACGGCCTTCGGTGGCGGAGTGCACCGCGCGGTTGCAGAGGTTCAGCGCGCCCTCGATCGCCTCGGCGCCGTCCAGCGTGGGTCCGAGCAGGGCGAGTTCCCGGACGGCCAGCTCGCTGGCAACCTCGCCGGCCGGCTGCCCGCCGAGCCCGTCGGCCACGGCGACGACGAGCGGTCTGCCGAGCGGGAAGAGGAGCGTCTGCGGGCTCCGTGTCGTGGTCCCGCACAGCGTCCACGGCCCGATGACCAAGCTGTCCTCGTTGTGCTCGCGGACCAGCCCGACATGACTCAGGGCGGTCACGGCTATGTACTCGACCACGAGGTCCCGCCTCTCCACGACGGCAGACGCGTCCTTCCCCGCCCCATTCTCCTCTTCTCCTGCGGGGTCCGTCCCGCGGCGCCCGCCGTGCGCCCGCGGTGCGCCCGCCGTGCGCCCGCTGAGTACGCCTGCGCACCCCGACGTCTTTCCCCTACGCGTCCGCCCCCGCCCCGCCGCGCAGGCCCCGCCCGTACGCCAGGAACGCCGTCAGGCCCACCTCGAAGGCGGCCTCCGCGCGGCCCGGGCCCTGCGCGGCCAGGGCCTGTGCGAGCAGGGGGGTGCCCGGGGTCGGCTCCCACATGGCGTCCGGGGCCGCGAGGTCCAGGGCCGAGCCCAGCACCAGGTTCTCCAGGGCCGTGAGCAGCGGCATCACCTGCTCGGCGGCGAAGCCGGCCCGCAGCAGGAGGGCGACCGCCCGTTCGTACTGCGCGAGCACCGCGGGCGCCCGTACCGGGGTGGTCATCAGCAGCGGGATGGCCCGCGGGTAGGCGGCGAAGGCGGCCCGGTACGAGCGGGCCCAGGCCTCCAGCGCCCGGTCCCAGGGCTCCGCGGAGGACAGCGGGCCGCCGTCGATCCGGGCGCACACCCGCTCGCGGATCAGCTCGATCACCCCGGCCCGGCCGTCCACGTGGTGATACAGCGACCCGGTCTGCACCCCGAGCGCACGGGCGATCTGCGGGACGCTGAACTCCCCCTGTTCAGCTAGCAGTTGCAGGGCGGCAGCGCCGATCCGCTCCCGGTCGAGCAGTGGGGTGCGTGGCCGCGCCATCGTATTTCTCCCGCCGTCAGGTCTTCCCGTACGCCAAAACCGGAGGCTACATTGCCGCAAACCGAAAGCCTTTAGGTTTTCGGGTTCCCGCCGCCTGCCGTTCGCAGAAGGGTGCTCCCGCATGCCCGAAACAGCCGAGCCGCCCCAGCCGCCCGAGCCGCCGAGATCCGGCACCGGATCCGGCGCAGGAACCGGTACCGACCTGCGCCGCGGCGCGCTCGGTACCGCCGACATCTCCTTCTTCGTCGTCTCCGCCGCCGCCCCGCTCACCGTCATGGCCGGCGTCGCCCCCGTGGCGATCCTCCTCGGCGGCGTCGGAGCCCCCGCCGGCTACCTCCTCGCCGGTCTCACCCTCGCGGTCTTCGCCGTCGGCTTCACCGCCATGAGCCGCCACGTCCGCAGCGGCGGCGCCTTCTACGCCTACATCGCCCGCGGCCTCGGCAAGCGCGTCGGCATCGGCGCCGCCCTGCTGGCCCTCATCGGCTACAACGGAATGGAGATCGGCGTCTACGGGCTCCTCGGCACCACCACCGCCGACACCGGCCGGGCCCTCGCCGGCCTCGACATCCCCTGGCTGCCCGTCTCCCTCGCCGGCCTCCTGCTCATCTGGTACGGCGGTTTCCGCTCCATCGACTTCGGCGCCAAACTGCTCGGCGTCCTGCTCGTCGCCGAGACCGGCATCCTCGTCCTGCTCGCGGGCGGCGTCCTGCTGGAGGGCGGCGCCCACGGCCTCTCCGCCGGCTCCTTCGCCCCCGGCGCGGTGCTCGTCCCCGGCACCGCCGCCGTGCTGGCCTTCGCCTTCGCCGCGTTCACCGGCTTCGAGTCCACCGTCATCTACCGCCGCGAGGCCCGCGACCCCGACCGGACCATCCCGCGCGCCACCTACATCGCCGTGGCCTTCCTCGGCCTCTTCTACGCCTTCATCGTCTGGACCGTCATCCAGGCCTTCGGCTCGGAGGAAGTCCTCGCCGCAGCCGCCGAGGACCCCGCAGGTCTCTTCTTCACCGCCATCACCACCTACGTGGGCCCCTGGGCGGCCGACCTGATGCACGTCTTCATCGTCACCAGCGTCATCGCCTCCCTCCTCGCCTTCCACAACGCCATCAACCGGTACGCGCTCGCCCTCGCCGAGGAAGGCGTCCTGCCCGCCGCCCTCGGCCGGATCCACCCGCGCCACGGCTCCCCGTACCTCGCGGGCGCGGCGCAGACCGCCCTCGGCGCCGTCGTCGTCCTCGGCTTCGCCCTCGCCGGAGCCGACCCGTACCAGCAGCTCCTGCTCTGGGTGAACACCCCCGGCATGATCGGCCTCATGGCCCTGATGCTGCTCGCCGCCATCGCCGTACCCGTCTACTTCAGCCGCGTCCGGCACGACGAGGGGCCCTGGCGGACCCTGATCGCACCCGTCGCCGCCGCCGTACTGCTGGCCGTCGCGATCTGCCTGGTCGTCTCCAAGGTGGCCCTCTTCACCGCGGCCTCCACCTCCGTCAACACCGTCCTCGTGGCCCTGGTCCCCGCCGTCTTCCTCGCCGGGCTCGCCCTCGCCCAGCGCCTGAAGACCCGCCGGCCCGAGGTGTACGCGCGGTTCGCGGAGGAGCCGGCCGGGTCAGCGGCGCCCGCGGTGCACGCAGCGCCCGCAACGCCGGTAGCGAGCCCATAGCCCGCAGCCCGCAGCACCCGTACGGCCCGACCAGCCCGAACCCCCGCAAGGAGCAGAACCGTGCCCGCTGCCGACACCATCCTCACCGGAGCCCGCGTCCGCACCCTCGACCCCGCCCGCCCCGAGGCCCAGGCGGTGGCCGTCCTCGGCGGCGAGATCGTCGCCGTCGGCGACGAGGCCGACGTCCGCGACTGGCGCGGCCCCGGCACCGAAACCGTCGACCTCGGCGGAGCCACCCTCACCCCCGGCCTCACCGACGCCCACAGCCACCCCGTCTGGGGCATCGAGATGGCCGGCGGTACGGACCTCTCCGCCGTCACCGACCTGGAGCAGCTCCGCGCCGCCCTGCGCACCGCCGAGCGGGGCCCCGGCGGCTGGGTCACCGGCTTCGGCCTCGACCACAACGCCTTCGGCGGCCGCCCCGTCGACAAGGCCCTGATCGAGGAGGCCCTCGCCGGCGCCCCCGCCTTCCTGCGCCTCTACGACGCCCACTCCGCCCTCGTCTCCGGTGCGGCCCTGGCCGCCGCCGGCATCACGGGCCCGCGCTCCTTCGCCCAGCGCTCCGAGATCGTCTGCGACACCGACGGGCGCCCCACCGGCCACCTCGTCGAGCACGCCGCGATGGACCTGGTCGGCGCCCTCGTGCCGAAGCTCACGTCCGCCGAGCGCCGCGAGCGCCTCACCCGGCTGCTCGCCGACATGGCCACCACCGGCCTGACCGCCGCCCACGTGATGGACCTCGGCGACGGAGACGTACCGGCCCTGCTCGCGACGGCGGAGTACGAGGGCGACCTGGCGCTGCGCCTGAACCTGTCGCCCTGGTGCATGCCGGGCGTCGGCGCGGACGACCTGGACGAGCTGATCGGGCTCCAGCGGCTCGCCGGCCGCCACTGGAAGATCGGCGGGGTGAAGTTCTTCATGGACGGCACCGTCGAGGGCGGCACCGCCTGGCTGGAGCACGCCGACTGCCACGGCCAGGGCACCGAAGCCTTCTGGCCCGACCCGCAGGCGTACAGCGAGGCGGTACGGGTCCTCGACGCGGCCGGGGTGCGCACCGCGACCCACGCCATCGGCGACGCCGCCGTCCGCCACGTCCTGGACACCGTGGCCTCGCTGGGCGGGCGGGGGCGCATGCGGCACCGGATCGAGCACATCGAGACGGTCCCGGACGGCCAGCTGAAGCGGTTCGCGGAACTCGGCGTGATCGCCTCCATGCAGCCGCCGCACACCTCGTGCACCCGGGCCGACCACAGCGACGAGTGGTCCACGCGGCTGGGGGAGGAGCGGGCCGGCCACGCCTGGCGCTGCCGGGACCTGCGCGAGGCCGGCGCGGTGCTCGCCCTCGGCTCGGACTGGCCCGTCGCGCACTACGACGCCCGCCAGGTACTGGCGGACGCCCGCAGCCCGCACGGCGCGGCCTCGGCCGGTACGGGGGCCTGGACCGGGGCGGCCCTGACCGGGCTGATGGCCCTGGAGGGCATGACCTCGCACGCCGCGCTGGCGGCGGGGGAGGGAGCGGTGGCGGGCCGGATCGCGGCCGGCTTCCGGGCGGACCTGACCGCCTTCGGCCTGGACCCGGTGGAGGCTCCGGCGGACGAGCTGGCCGGGGCGCCGGTCCGGCTCACCATGTCGGGAGGCCGGATCACCCACCGGGAGGGGTGAGGGGGCCGGGGCTCAGCGCCGGAAGCGGCCCAGCGCCGGATGGTTCAGGACGGCCGCCGCCACCGGGTGGCGGCCGGTCTCCTCGGGCCGGCGCGGCAGCCGGTGCGGGAGGGAGCCGTACCAGGCGCGGGAGACGGTGTAGCCGAAGGCCAGGCAGAGCATGCCGCCGACGGCGTCGAGCCAGAAGTGGTTGGCGGTGGCCACGATCACGACCAGCGTCGCCGTCGGGTAGAGCAGGCCCAGGATCCGGGCCCAGGGGGCGGAGGCGACCGCGAAGATCGTCAGCCCGCACCAGAGCGACCACCCTATGTGCATGGAGGGCATGGCGGCGTACTGGTTCGACATGTGCTTGAGGTTCCCCGAGGCCATGGAGCCCCAGGTGTGGTGGACCAGCACGGTGTCGACGAAGTTCTGCCCGTTCATCAGCCGGGGCGGCGCGAGCGGGTAGAAGTAGTAGCCGACCAGGGCCACGCCCGTGGTGGCGAAGAGGACGAGCCGCGTCGCCGCGTAACGCCCGGGATGAAAGCGGTAGATCCAGACCAGCACGCCGATGGTCACGACGAAGTGGAGGGTGGCGTAGTAGTAGTTCATGCCCACCACGAGCCAGGTCACCGCATTGACGGCGTGGTTGACCCTCTCCTCGACGGCGATGCCGAGCGCCTGCTCCGCCTTCCAGATCCAGTCGGCGTTCGCGAGCGCGGCCGCCTTCTGCTCGGGCACGGCGTTGCGGATCAGCGAGTAGGTCCAGTAGCTGACCGCGATCAGCAGGACCTCGAACCAGATCCGGGGTCGCCGGGGGACGCGCATCCTGGAGAGCAGTGCACGCTCGGACGACGCCGGGCGGTCATGGCTCTCGGTCACGGGGGGTGACGAGACGTCCGTCCGGGTATCCAGTGTCTTCACGCTCGCTTCACCCATAGGAAAAGAGTCTGCCAGACGCGGACTCGCCTCCGATCATCCCTTGGGACGGTCTTGGCCGCAGCCCCTCCGCCTCGGGGACGAGGGGAGGCCTTGTGTCCCTAGGGGAAACGGCAGGGGCGCCCTCAGGGGCGTGCGGTCCCGCGGCCCTGCTGGGGGCCCGAAGCGGTCGAACCGCGGACGACCAGCTCGGGCAGGAACACGAACTCGCTGTGCGGGGCCGGCGTACCGCCGATCTCCTCCAGCAGGGTCCGTACCGCGGCCTGGCCCATGGCCTGCACGGGCTGGCGGATGGTGGTCAGCGGCGGATCCGTGAACGCTATGAGCGGGGAGTCGTCGAAGCCGACCACCGACACGTCCTGCGGGACCTTGAGCCCCTGCTGGCGCGCCGCCCGGATCGCCCCGAGCGCCATCATGTCGCTCGCGCACACCACCGCGGTGCAGCCGCGCGAGATCAGCGCGGCCGCGGCGGCCTGGCCGCCCTCCAGCGTGTAGAGGGAGTGCTGGATCAGCTCCTCGACCTCTTCCTCGCCGAGCCCGAGCCGCTCCTTCATGCCGAGGCGGAAGCCCTCGATCTTGCGGAGCACCGGCACGAACCGCTTGGGCCCGACCGCCAGCCCGATCCGGGTGTGCCCGAGCGCGGTCAGGTGGGTCACCGCGAGCTGCATCGCGGCCCGGTCGTCGGGGGAGACGAAGGGGGCCTGCACCTTGTCGGAGAAGCCGTTGATGAGGACGTACGGGACGCCCTGTCCGCGGAGTTGGTCGTAGCGGCCCATGTCGGCCGTGGTGTCCGCGTGCAGCCCGGAGACGAAGATGATCCCGGAGACCCCGCGTTCGACGAGCATCTCCACGAGCTCGTCCTCCGTGGACCCGCCGGGCGTCTGCGTGGCCAGCACCGGGGTGTAGCCCTGCCGGGTCAGCGCCTGGCCGATGACCTGGGCGAGCGCCGGGAAGATGGGGTTGTCGAGCTCGGGGGTTATCAGGCCGACGAGTCCCGCGCTGCGCTGGCGCAGTCGTACGGGGCGTTCGTAGCCGAGCACGTCGAGGGCGGCCAGCACGGATTCACGGGTGCCTGCGGCCACACCGGGCTTGCCGTTGAGCACGCGGCTGACTGTGGCTTCGCTGACCCCCGCCTGGGCTGCGATGTCGGCTAGCCGTGCGGTCACGGGATTGGACTGTACCGGTCGGACGTTCACAATGACCACCACGTGCACGAATCCGGGGGAAGCCGGACGGTGCGGCCGTCCGTCTCCACCGGGGCACTGGACAGGACGGGGCGTCCGGGCGAGGGCATTTCGAGCGGGACCGGGCGTGTGTTGAGCGTGCACGCGAAGCCGGGGCGGGTGAAGAGCAGCGCCCCCTCGGGCGCGGGCAGCCACTGCATCCCCGGCTCCGCGGCCCCTTCCTGCGCCCCGCCCCCTTCCGCGTCCGGGAGCCCCGCCTCCGGTGCCCCGAGGCCCGGCATCGCGCGGCGCAGTTCCAGGGCTGCGCGGTAGAGCTCCAGGGTGGAGTGGGGGTCGCCGGTCTGCGCGGCGACGCTGAGCCCGCCCCAGCCGGCCGGCTGCGGGAGCCAGCTCCCGGCCGGCCCGAAGTCGTACGGGGGCTCCTCGCCGGACCACGGGATCGGCACCCGGCAGCCGTCGCGCAGCCCGTCCTGCCCGGCGCTGCGGGTGAAGGCCGGGTCCCGGCGGGCGGAGTCCGGGAGGTCGGTCACCTCGGGGAGGCCGAGCTCCTCTCCCTGGTAGACGTACGCCGATCCGGGCAGGGCCAGCATCAGCAGCGCGGCCGCCCGCGCCCGGGCCAGGCTGCCGTAGCGGGTGCGGTGCCGTACGACGTCGTGGTTGGACAGCACCCAGGTCGTCGGGGCGCCGACCGAGGCGGTGGCGGCGAGGGACTCGTCGATGACGGTCCGCAGTGCGGTGGTGTCCCAGGGGCAGTTCAGGAAGCGGAAGTTGAAGGCCTGGTGCAGTTCGTCGGGGCGGACGTAGAGCGCGAGCCGCTCGGAGGTGGGCGCCCAGGCCTCGGCGACCCCGATGCGCGGGACCTCGTAGGAATCGAGCAGCCGCCGCCAGGAGCGGTGGATCGCGTGGACGCCGTCCTGGTCGAAGAAGGGGAGCGGCTCGATGCCGATGAGGGTGGCCTGCGCGCCGCGGCCGATGTCCGGCAGGCCCGGGGCCTTGACCATGCCGTGCGCCACGTCCACCCGGAACCCGTCGACGCCGAGGTCGAGCCAGAACCGCAGGACGGCGGAGAATTCCTCGGCGACCTCCGGGTTCTCCCAGTTCAGGTCGGGCTGCTCGGGGGCGAAGAGGTGCAGGTACCAGGCGCCGTCCGGGGTCCGGGTCCAGGCGGGGCCGCCGAAGACCGACTCCCAGTCGTTGGGCGGGAGCTCCCCGGCGGGCCCCCGGCCCGGGTGGAAGTGGTAGCGGGCCCGGGCTCCCGGCTCCCCGGCCAGCGCCGCCCGGAACCAGACGTGCTGCTCGGAGGTGTGGTTCGGGACCACGTCCACGATGACCCGCAGCCCCAGTGCGTGTGCGGCGCGGATGAGGTCGTCGGCGTCGGCGAGGTCACCGAAGAGCGGGTCGACGGCCCGGTAGTCGGCGACGTCGTAGCCGCCGTCGGCCTGCGGGGAGACGTAGAAGGGGGTCAGCCACACCGCGTCGACCCCGAGCCGGGCCAGATGGGGCAGGTGCTCGCGGACCCCGCGCAGGTCCCCGATCCCGTCGCCGTCGCTGTCGGCGAAGGAGCGGACGTATACCTGATAGATGACGGCATCGCGCCACCAGCCGCCGCTCGCGGTGGCGTTGCTGGAAGCGCTTGCAAGCCGGGAGGCGGTCAACTCGTGGGTCATATCGGGTCAACGCGTGTACACACCCCCTGGTTGCGGGCCCGGACAGTCGAAGAGGGTTCGAACTAACAGCAAGCTGCGGCAACCGTCCGGACACGCAGATGTAACGATCACCCCTTCTTGCAGAAAGTTCCCGCAAGGTCTTTCGGTCGGCTTTCAGGCTTGTTACGTTCTCGGCAACTCGGAACCGCGAGGCGCGGCCGGGATCATCGAAGGAGTTCATATGCGGCGTGGCATAGCGGCCACCGCGCTGGTCGCGGCTCTGGCGCTCGCGGCGACGGCTTGCGGCGGTGACACCAAGGACGGCGGCAACAGCGGCGCCAAGGCCGACGGGGAGCTCTCCGGCACGGTCACGTGGTGGGACACCTCGAACGACGCCGAGAAGGCGTCCTTCCAGAAGATCGCCGAGGCGTTCACCGCCAAGCACCCCAAGGTGACCGTCAAGTACGTCAACGTTCCGTACGGCGACGCGCAGAACAAGGTCAAGAACGCCTTCAGCAGCGGCTCCGAGGCCCCCGACGTGATCCGCGCCGACGTGGGCTGGGTCGCCGACTTCGCCTCCCTCGGCTACCTCGCCGAGGTCCCGGCGGACACGGCCAAGAAGGTCGACGCCGACTTCCTGCCCCAGGCCGCGGCCAGCGGCAAGTTCGAGGGCAAGACCTACGCCGTCCCGCAGGTCATCGACACCATGGGCCTCTTCTACAACAAGAAGATGCTCGCCGACGCCGGCGTCGAGCCCCCGAAGACGCTGGAAGAGGTGAAGACCGCCGCCGCGGCCATCAAGGCCAAGACCGGCAAGGCCGGCCTCTACCTGCGCGGCGACGACTCCTACTGGTTCCTCCCCCTCATCTACGGAGAGGGCGGCGACCTCGTCGACGCGAAGACCAAGACGGTCACCGTCGACAACGCGGCGGGCGTCAAGGCCTTCAAGACCGCCCGCGACCTGGTCACCTCGGGCGCGGCGATCACCAACGCCACCGACGGCTGGGCCAACATGCAGACCGCCTTCAAGTCGGGCGAGGCCGCGATGATGATCAACGGTCCCTGGGCCGTGGCCGACAGCTACGCGGGCGACCAGTTCAAGGACAAGGCCAACCTCGGCATCGCCCCGGTCCCGGCCGGCTCGGTCAAGGCGGGCGCCCCGCAGGGCGGCCACGACCTCGCCGTCTACGCGGGCTCCAAGAACATCGCCGCCGCGAACGCCTTCGTCGACTACATGACCTCGCAGGAGGTGCAGGTCCAGTCCGCCAAGGAGCTGAGCCTGCTCCCGACCCGGACGGCCGCCTACGAGCAGCCCGAGGTCAAGGCCAGCGAGATGGTGCAGTTCTTCAAGCCGGCCGTGGACAAGGCCGTCGAGCGCGCCTGGATCCCGGAGAACGGATCCCTCTTCGCGCCGCTCCAGGTCGAATACACCAAGGCGATCACCGGGGCGTCGAGCCCGGAGGACGCGGCCAAGGCGGCCGGCGTCGAATTCCGCAAGATCCTCAAGGGCTGGAAGTAACGAAACCATGGCTGCTCACACCAGCCAGTCTGTGGCGAAGGCCGCGGGCGGCGAGACCGGTCCTGACACCGGTCCCGCCGCCCGCGGCCGGAGCCGCAGGACTGACAACAGGAACCGTCCCGGGTTGAAGCGGGCCCTCGCCACGCACTGGTACGCCTGGGCCATGATCACCCCCGTGGTGCTCGTGCTCGGCGTGATCATCGGCTGGCCCCTGGTCCGCGGCGTCTACCTGTCGCTGACCGACGCCACCGAACGCAACGTCAGCCGCACCATCGGCGCGAACCACATCGAGGCGACGTACGAGTTCATCGGACTCGACAACTACGCCGACGTCCTCGCCGACCCGGTGTTCCTGCAGCGGCTGGTGTGGACGGTCCTGTGGACCGTCGCCTGCGTCTCGATCACCTTCGCGCTCGGCCTGGGCCTCGCCACGGTGCTCAACCGCGAGTTCAGGGGACGCTCCGCCTACCGGATGGCACTCATCCTGCCCTGGGCCGTACCCGGATTCGTCTCCGTCTTCGCGTGGCGGTTCCTCTTCAACCGCGACAACGGCATCCTCAACAAGATCCTCGAAGGCGGCGGCATCTCCGCCGTCCCGTGGCTCGACGACCCGACCTGGGCCAAGATCGCGGTCATCTCCGTCAACGTCTGGCTCGGCGTCCCCTTCATGATGGTCGCCCTGCTCGGCGGCATGCAGTCCATCCCCGGCGAGCTCTACGAGGCGGCCGAGATGGACGGGGCGACCCCCTGGCAGCGGTTCCGCCACATCACCCTGCCGGGACTGCGCACGGTCAGCATGACCGTGATCCTGCTCTCCACCATCTGGACCTTCAACATGTTCCCGGTGATCTTCCTGCTCACCCGGGGCGGCCCGGGTGACTCCACCGAGATCCTGGTGACCCAGGCCTTCCGCGAGGCGTTCGTGTCGAGCCCGCGCGACTTCGCGGTCTCGGCGACCTGGGGCGTACTGATCCTCCTGCTGCTCACGATGTTCGCGCTGGTTTACCGGCGCTCGCTGCGCAAGCAGGGAGAGGTGTGGTGACCGTGACGACCAACTCCGCGAGTCCCGCGAGTTCCGAGAAGTCCGCGAGTGCCGCGAGTGCCGTGAAGGCGGCCTCCGTCCGCCCGCGCGGCAAGCGTTCCCCGCTCGCCTCCGCCGGGCTGCACGCCACCCTGGCCGTCGCCGCCGTGATCGCCGTCTTCCCGGTGCTGTGGGTCCTGCTGACCTCGCTCAAGCCCGCGAAGCACGCCATCTCCACGGACTTCGTCAAGGAACCCACCCTCGACAACTACAGCTACCTGCTGGAGTCGACTTCCTTCCTGTCCTGGTTCGGCAACTCCGTCCTGGTCGCCGGCATCACCACCGTCCTCGGGGTGTTCATCGCCGCCACCACCGGATACGCCGTCAGCCGCTTCAAGTTCCCCGGAATGAAGCCGCTGATGTGGACCCTGCTCATCACGCAGATGTTCCCGATGGCCATCCTCATCGTCCCGCTCTACAACCTCATGGGCGACCTCGGGCTGCTGAACCAGCCGCTCGGCCTGGTGATCACCTACCTCACCATCGCCGTGCCGTTCTGCGCCTGGATGATGAAGGGCTTCTTCGACACCATCCCGGTCGAGATCGACGAATCCGGCCGTGTCGACGGGCTCAACCCCTTCGGCACCTTCTGGCGCCTGATCCTGCCGCTCGCCAAGCCCGGCCTCGCCGTCACCGGCTTCTACGCCTTCATCACCGCCTGGGGCGAGGTCGCGTACGCCTCCGCCTTCATGGTCGGCGAAGAGAACCTCACGCTGGCCGGCGGCCTGCAGACCTTCGTCACCCAGTACACCTCCAACTGGGGCGCGATGAGCGCGGCTTCCATCCTCATCGCCATCCCCGCGGCCTTCTTCTTCCTCTTCGCCCAGCGTCACCTCGTCGCCGGGATGACGGCAGGCGCGACCAAGGGCTGACCAGCCCCGCGCGCACGGGCCGACCACCCGGTGCCTGCCCCCTCTCACCCCCGGCCCGATCTCCCAAGGACGACATGACCCAGCACCTCGCCGACGCCTTCCCCACCTCCACCGGCACCCAGCCCGGCTGGTGGAGAGAAGCGGTGATCTACCAGGTCTATCCGCGCAGCTTCGCCGACTCCAACGGAGACGGCATGGGGGACCTCGAAGGCATCCGCAGCCGACTGCCCTACCTCAAGGAACTCGGCGTCGACGCCGTGTGGCTCAGCCCCTTCTACGCCTCCCCGCAGGCCGACGCGGGCTACGACGTCGCCGACTACCGGGCCATCGACCCGATGTTCGGCAGCCTCCACGACGCCGACGCCGTCATCCGCGAAGCCCACGCGCTGGACCTGCGGATCATCGTGGACCTGGTCCCCAACCACTGCTCCGACCAGCACGAATGGTTCAAGCAGGCGCTGCGCGAGGGCCCGGGGTCCCCGCTGCGCGAACGCTTCCACTTCCGCGCGGGCCAGGGCGACGGCGGCGCCCTGCCCCCCAACGACTGGGAGTCCATCTTCGGCGGGCCCGCCTGGACCCGAGTCGCCGACGGGGAGTGGTACCTGCACCTCTTCGCCCCCGAGCAGCCCGACTTCAACTGGGAACACCCCGCCGTCCAGGACGAGTTCCGCTCGATCCTGCGCTTCTGGCTCGACCTCGGCGCCGACGGCTTCCGCATCGACGTGGCCCACGGCCTGGTCAAGGCTCCCGGCCTGCCCGACCTCGGCCGCGGCGAACAGCTCAAGCTGCTCGGCAACCAGGTGCTGCCCTTCTTCGACCAAGACGGCGTCCACGAGATCTACCGCTCCTGGCGCCGGGTCCTCGACGAGTACGCCGGCGACCGCATCGGCGTGGCCGAGGCCTGGACGCCGAGCGCCGACCGGACGGCCATGTACCTGCGGCCCGACGAACTGCACCAGGCCTTCAACTTCCACTACCTGAACACCGGATGGGACGCGAAGGCGCTGCGCGCCACCATCGACGAGTCCCTGGACGCGATGCGCCCGGTGGGCGCGCCGACGACGTGGGTGCTGTCGAACCACGACGTCGTACGCCACGTCACGCGCTACGGCGGCGGGGCCGAGGGCCTGGCCCGGGCGCGGGCGGCCGCGCTGCTGATGCTGGCCCTGCCCGGTTCCGCGTACGTCTACCAGGGCGAGGAGCTCGGCCTGCCGGAGGTGCTGGACCTGCCGGACGGGGTGCGGCAGGACCCGGCCTTCGCCCGCGGCGCCGGGCAGGACGGGCTGCGCGACGGCTGCCGCGTACCGATCCCGTGGTCGGGCACCGAGGCCCCGTACGGCTTCGGCGAGGGCGGCAGCTGGCTGCCGCAGCCGGCCGAGTGGGCGGGCCTGAGCGTGGCCGCGCAGACCGGCGACCCCCACTCCACCCTGGAGCTCTACCGCGCCGCGCTGCGCCTGCGCCGTTCGCACCCGGAGCTGGGGGCCGGCGACGCGGTGGAGTGGCTCCAGGCTCCGGCCGGCGTCCTGGCCTTCCGCCGGGGGGACTTCACCTGCACGGTCAACACCACGGCCGAGCCGGTACGGATGCCCGCGCCGGGCACCGTACTGCTGGCGAGCGGGCCCCTGCCCGACCCGTCGGAGCTGCCGGCCGACACGGCGGTGTGGTGGCGGGGATGACCTCCCCGCTGCGGCTGACGGACATCGCCGCGCAGGCCGCGGTCAGCGAGGCGACCGTCAGCCGCGTGCTCAACGGCAAGGCGGGCGTGGCGTCCGGCACCCGGCACAAGGTGCTGGCCGCCATGGACCTGCTGGGCTACGAACGCCCGGTCCGGCTGCGCCGGCGCAGCAACGGGCTGGTGGGCCTGCTGACCCCGGAGCTCACCAACCCGATCTTCCCGGCGTTCGCCCAGGTCATCGAGCAGACCCTGGCGGGCCACGGCTACACCCCGGTGCTGTGCACGCAGACCCCTGGGGGAGCCACCGAGGACGAACTGGTGGAGCAGCTGGAGGAACGCGGGGTCACCGGCATCGTGTTCCTGTCCGGGCTGCACGCGGACTCCTCGGCGGACCCTTCGCGCTACCAGCGGCTGGCGGCGCGGGGGGTCCCGTTCGTGCTGATCAACGGCTTCAACGAGCAGGTCCAGGCCCCCTTCATCTCCCCGGACGACCGCGCGGCGGCGGAGATGGCGGTCCGCCACCTGGAGGACCTGGGCCACCGCAGGATCGGCCTGGCCATCGGCCCTACGCGGTACGTGCCGTCGGCGCGGAAGGAAGCGGGTTTCATCGCCGCCCTCCCGTCGGCTGCGGCCGAAGGCCTGATCCAGCGCACCCTGTTCACGGTCGAGGGCGGCCACGCGGCGGGCGGAGCCCTACTGGACCGGGGCTGCACGGGCATCGTCTGCGGCAGCGACCCGATGGCCCTGGGCGTCATACGAGCGGCCCGCGAGCGGGGGCTGCGCGTCCCGGAGGACATCTCGGTCGTCGGCTTCGACGACTCCCCGCTGATCGCCTTCACGGACCCCCCGCTGACGACGGTCCGCCAACCGGTCCGCGCCATGGCCACGGCAGCGGTGGGCGCCCTCCTGGAGGCGGTCGCCGGCACCCCGGTCCAGCGGACCGAGTACGTGTTCCAGCCGGAGCTGGTGGTCCGGGGGTCCACCGGGCAGGGGCCGGGGGAGTAGGGGAGGGGGGCTTGTGCTGCGGGTCGGTTGGGCTGCGGGCTGGGCGGTGGCTGCGTGGGGTTCCGGGGGGCGTCCCGGCAGTCCAGTGTCCTTTCGGTGTGGGCCGGTCCCTCAAGGGCGCTCCCTGCGGTCGCGTCGCTTCGCGATGGCCTTCGGCCACCCTTGACCGACCGACCCACACCGAAACGCCACAAGACTTCCGGGATCCCCCCGGGGAATGGCCGGGGGAGGACCTTGGGAGGGGCGGCCTCGTCTGAGTTGCGCAGCCCCCTTTGGTCGGTGGGCATCTGTGCACGGATCCGGCAGGACCGTGAGCTCAGCCGGTACGGAGGCGCGGGGCGATCGGAGCATCCAGGGCCGGGCGTCTGGACACCCTTCCCGTGACCGTCGACCGCCACCCCGAGCGCAAGGACGCTCACAAGCCCCTCAGGGCCGGTGGGCGCGACAGATCGCTACGTACTCTCGCTCGGCTTAGCGACTAACGACCGTCTGTGGCTGATCTGGAGAAGGTTCGAGGTCCGGGCGGACGAGGTGGTTGTGACAGCATTGCGCGAGTGCTGAGCATAGAGATCAACGGTCTGCCCGCAGAGGTTGAGGACGTGCACCGGGTCGCGACGTGGAACTACGGGCACTTCACGTCGATGCAGGTCCGCGAGGGGGCGGTGCCGGGGCTGGAGCTCCACCTCCGACGGCTGGCCGGTGCCTCTCTGGAGCTCTTCGGCGAGGCGGCCGAGCAGGACGACGTCCGGATCCGCGCACTCATCCGGCACGGGCTCGGCGACCGGTCTGATGCGTCGGTGCGGGTGAGTGTCGTTCCCGCCGTCGGCTCAGCGGGTCGTACGGACGTCATGGTGTCGGTCTCGGACGCCGTGGCCGACAGCCCACGGCCGGCACTGCGCGTTCGCACGGCGACGTATGAGCGCGACCTGCCGCACCTCAAGCACGTGGCGACGATGGGGCTCACCTACGGGAGGCTCCAGGCCCGCGAGGCGGGTTTCGACGATGTCCTGTTCGTCGGCCGGGACGGGTTCGTCCGCGAGGGCTCGGTGTGGAACGCGTCGTTCTGGGACGGGGAGCAGGTGCTGTGGCCCGAGGCCCCCGTGCTGCCCGGCATCACCATGCAGCTGCTCCAGGCCGGCCTGACCCGTATCGGTGCCATGTGGTCGACCCGTCGGCTGACAGTCGACGACTTTCCGGCACTTCGAGCCGCCGCAGCGAACAACTCTCATTGCCCCAGCCAGCCTCTGGCCTCCATCGACCAATTCGTCTTCTCCGACGAGGGTTCGGTCCTGACCGATGTCCTCAACAGGGCCTGGGCCTCGGTCCCCTGGGACGTCATCTGACAGCCGTATCGTCGTCCCCACGTCGTCAGACCGACCACCACAGCCAAGTACCCATGCCCCCGTCTAGATCAGCCACAGACGGTCGTTAGTCGCTAAGCTGAGTGGGACTGTGTAGCGATCTGTCGCGCCCACCGCCCCTGAGGTCCTTCTCGTCCACCTTGCGCTCTGGGTGGCGGTCGACGGTCACGGGAAGGGTGCCCAGACGCCCGGCCCTGGATGCCCGCATCGCCCCGCGCGTCCGTACCGGCTGAGGTCACGGTCCTGCCGGATCGGTGTCCAGATGCCCTCCGGCCGGAGGGGGCTGCGCATCTCAGACGAGGCCGCCCCTCCCCTCTCCTCCCCCCGGCCATTCCCCGGGGGGATCCCGGAAGTCTTGTGTTTTTCCGTGGTGGGACGGTCCGTCAAGGGTGGCCGAAGGCCATCGCGAAGCGACGCGACCGCAGGGAGCGCCCTTGACGGACCGTCCCACCACGGAAGGACGCTCGACTGCCGGGACGCCGCCCGGCACCCACGCAGCCAAGGACCGGCCCGCAGCCCAACCCACCCCCCACCCCCCGACCCCACCCGGAAACAATTCTGCAATCTCTTGCGCAAGGTCTTGCAGCGCCCCCGTCCGGCACCTACGGTCGCTGCAATCCCCAACTCGGCCGTGACCGGTCCCCACCCGGTCCTGCGCCTCTCCGCCAGGAGGAACACCCCATGCCCACCCGTGCCCGCGCCGCCAGAGCCGCCGCCGCGCTGCTCTCCGTATCCGCCGTCACCGCCGTGACCGCCCTCGCCCTCGTCGGGGGGTCCGCTCCCCAGGCCATGGCCGCCGCCCCGGGTGAGAAGGACGTCACCGCCGTCATGTTCGAGTGGCGGTTCGACTCCGTGGGGAAGGCCTGCTCGCAGAGCCTCGGGCCCGCCGGGTACGGCTACGTCCAGGTGTCGCCCCCTCAGGAGCACATCCAGGGGGCCCAGTGGTGGACCTCGTACCAGCCCGTCAGTTACAAGATCGCCGGACGGCTCGGCGACCGGACCGCCTTCAAGGCCATGGTCGACGCCTGTCACGCCGCCGGTGTGAAGGTCGTCGCCGACTCCGTCATCAACCACATGGCGGCCGGCGACGGCACCGGAACGGGCGGGAGTTCGTACACGAAGTACAACTACCCGGGCATCTACTCCGGCGCCGACATGGACGACTGCCGGTCCTCGATATCGAACTACCAGGACCGCGGGAACGTCCAGAACTGCGAGCTCGTCCAGCTCGCCGACCTGGACACCGGCGAGGACTACGTGCGCGGGCGGATCGCCGGCTACCTCAACGACCTGCTCTCCCTCGGTGTCGACGGCTTCCGCATCGACGCCGCCAAGCACATGCCCGCCGCCGACCTGGCCAACATCAAGTCGCGGATGACGAACCCGAACGCCTACTGGAAGCAGGAGGCGATCCACGGCGCCGGCGAGGCCGTCTCGCCCTCCGAGTACCTCGGCAGCGGAGACGTGCAGGAGTTCCGCTACGCGCGGGACCTCAAGCGGGTCTTCCAGAACGAGAACCTCGCCAACCTGAAGAACTTCGGGGAGGCCTGGGGGTACATGTCCTCCGGGCAGTCCGCCGTCTTCGTCGACAACCACGACACCGAGCGCGGCGGTGACACCCTCAGCTACAAGAACGGGTCCGCCTACACGCTCGCCAACGTCTTCATGCTCGCCTGGCCCTACGGCTCCCCGGACGTGCACTCCGGCTACGAGTGGACCGACCGCGACGCCGGCCCGCCCAACGGCGGCACCGTGAACGCCTGTTACACCGACGGGTGGAAGTGCCAGCACGCCTGGCAGGAGATCTCCTCCATGGTCGGCTTCCGCAACTCCGCGCGCGGCCAGGCCGTCACGGACTGGTGGGACAACGGCGGCGACCAGGTCGCCTTCGGGCGCGGTGCCAAGGCCTACGTGGCGATCAACCACGAGGGCTCGGCGCTGACCCGGACCTTCCAGACCTCCCTCGCGGGCGGCGACTACTGCGACGTGCAGAGCGGCCGCACCGTGACCGTGGACTCCTCCGGGCGGTTCACCGCCACCCTCGGGGCCGGGACGGCCGTCGCCCTGCACGTGGGTGCCCGCAGCTGCGGCAGCGGCACGCCGAGCCCGACGCCGACCCCCACCACGACCCCCGCCACCGCCGGTGCCTCCTTCGCCGTCAACGCCACCACCGTCATCGGCCAGAACATCTACGTCACCGGTGACCGCGCCGAGCTCGGCAGCTGGAACACCGGCGCCGCGCTCAAGCTCGACCCGGCCGCCTATCCCGTCTGGAAGCTCGACGTCACGCTCCCGCCCGGCACCGTCTTCGCCTACAAGTACGTCCGCAAGGACGCCGCCGGGAACGTCACCTGGGAGAGCGGAGCCAACCGCTCCGCCACGGTCCCCGCCAACGGCAAGGTCACGCTGACCGACACCTGGCGCAACTGACCCTCCCGCCCCACCCCGTCCCGCACCCGAGGAGATCCGCCTTGATACGCCCCGCCCTCGCAGGCGCCGCGCGAGTGCTCGCAGCCGCCCTGGCCGTGACGCTCCTGCCCGCCCTTCCCGCCGCCGCGGCGGCCGCCGCCAAGGCGCCACCGGCCCCGCCCTCGGACGCCAAACTGGCGGCCGAGTCCGCACGGCACGACCTGACCCGGGAGCAGTTCTACTTCGTGCTCCCGGACCGGTTCGCGAACGGCGACCCGCGCAACGACCGGGGCGGTCTGACCGGCTCCCGGCTGGAGACCGGCCTGGACCCGACGGACAAGGGCTTCTACCAGGGCGGGGACCTCAAGGGGATCACCGACCGGCTGGACTACATCAAGGGGCTCGGCACCACGGCCATCTGGATGGCGCCGATCTTCAAGAACCAGCCGGTGCAGGGGACGGGCAAGGACGTCTCCGCCGGCTACCACGGGTACTGGATCACCGACTTCACCCAGGTCGACCCGCACTTCGGGACCAACGCCGATCTGGAGCGGCTGATCGACAAGGCGCACAGGAAGGGGATGAAGGTCTTCTTCGACGTCATCACCAACCACACCGCCGACGTCGTCGACTACCGGGAGGCGTCCTACGGATACCTGTCCAAGGGCGCCTTCCCGTACCTGACCAAGGACGGCGTGCCGTTCGAGGACTCCACTGGGTTCGATTCAGGAGCGGCCTCCGGGGGCCAGGGGAAGTTCCCGAAGACCGACACGGACTCCTTCCCCCGCACCCCCTTCGTCCCCGCGGCGAAGAAGAACCTGAAGGTCCCGGCCTGGCTCAACGACCCGACGATGTACCACAACCGGGGCGACTCCACCTTCGCCGGGGAATCCTCCGACCAGGGTGACTTCTTCGGCCTCGACGACCTGTGGACCGAGCGTCCCGAGGTCGTGGAGGGGATGGAGGAGATCTACGAGAAGTGGGTCGAGGAGTTCGACGTCGACGGCTTCCGGATCGACACCGTCAAGCACGTCGACACCGGCTTCTGGACCCAGTGGGCCACCGCCCTCGACGCGTACGCCGCCCGGCAGGGCCGCAAGGACTTCTTCATGTTCGGCGAGGTCTACTCCGCCGACACCGCGATCACCTCCCCGTACGTCACCCGGGGCCGCCTGGACGCCACCCTCGACTTCCCGCTCCAGGAGGCGATCCGTTCGTACGCCGCCCAGGGCGCGGAGGCCGGCCGGCTGGCCTCGGTCTTCGGCGACGACTACCGGTACACCACCGACAAGGCGAACGCCTACGAGCAGGTCACCTTCCTCGGCAACCACGACATGGGCCGCTTCGGGACCTTCCTGAAGCAGGACCGGCCGGGGGCGGGGGAGCAGGAGCTGCTGGACCGCTACCGGCTGGCCAACGAGCTGATGTTCCTCTCCCGCGGCAACCCGGTGATCTACTCCGGCGACGAGCAGGGCTTCACCGGCGCGGGCGGGGACAAGGACGCCCGCCAGCCGCTCTTCGCCTCCAAGGCGGCCGACTACCTGGACGACGACCAGCTCGGAACAGCGCGCACACACGCGAGCGATGCTTACGATCCGGAGCACCCGCTCTACAAGCAGATCAGTGCTCTCGCAAAGCTGACGAAGGACCACCCGGCCCTCCGGGACGGCGTCCAGAGCGAACGTTTCTCCAACGGGTCGGCCTACGCCTTCGCCCGCACCGACACCCGCACGCGCACCGAATACCTGGTCGCCGTCAACAACGCCGCCGAGTCCCGCACCATCGAACTCGACGCCCCGGCCGGCACCCAGTACCGCACCCTCTACGGCGGCACGGCCCTCCTGCGCGCCTCGGCCGCCGGCAAGCTCACCGTCCCCGTCCCGGCCCTCGGCTCCGTCGTCCTCCAGGCGATCGCCCCGGCCGCCAAGCCCACCACCCAGCCCACCCTCACCCTCAAGGCCCCGGCCCCCGGAGCCACCGGCACCGTCGAGCTCTCGGCCGAGGTCGCCGGCGACCCCCTGAGCCGGGTCGTCTTCGCCGCCCAGACCGGCACCGGCAAGTGGCAGGTCCTCGGCTCCGCCGACCACGCCCCGTACAAGGTCACCCAGTTCATCGACCCGGCCACCGCCGCCGGCACCCCGCTGCGCTACAAGGCCGTGGTCGTCGACTCCGCCGGCCGCACCGCGAGCGCCCTCGCCGCGTCGGCCACCGGGCAGACCCCGCCCGCCGAGGTCCCCACCGCCACCCAGCGCGACTACGCGGTCGTCCACTACAACCGCCCCGACGGCGACTACACCGACTGGCGCCTCTATGCCTGGGGCGACCTCGCCGAGGGCGAAGCCACTCCCTGGCCCGCCGGCCACGACTTCACCGGCCGCGACGCCTACGGAGCCTTCGCCTACGTCAAGCTCAAGCCCGGTGCGAGCAGCGTCAGTTACCTCGTCATCGACAAGAACGGCACCAAGGACGTCGCCACCGACCGCACCATCGACGTGACGAAGACCGGCGAGATCTGGCTGGAACAGGGCAAGGAGCCCGTCCGCACCGAACGGCCCGCCTACCCGCCGCAGGACCAGTCGAAGGCCGTCCTGCACTACCAGCGCCCCGACGGCGCCTACGAGGGCTGGGGCCTGCACGTCTGGACCGGAGCGGCCGCGCCCACCGACTGGTCCAAGCCGATCCTCCCCACCCGCACCGACTCCTACGGCGCCGTCTACGAGGTCCCCCTCGCCGCCGGAGCCACCAGCCTCAGCTACATCCTCCACAACGGCGACGCCAAGGACCTCCCCTCCGACCAGTCGCTCGACCTGAAGAGCAACGGGCACGAGGTGTGGATGCTCGGCGGCAAGGAGAAGTACCTCCTCCCGCAGCCCGCCGGCAGCGCCGCCGCCCTGGACCTCGCCAAGGCCCAGGCCGTCTGGATCGACCGCGACACCGTCGCCTGGAACGCCCCGCCCGCCGCCGCCTCGCTCCAGCTCCTCGCCTCCCGCGAAGGAGCCGTCAAGGCCGAGAACGGCACCCTGACCGGCCGGGCCCAGTGGCTGCGCCTGGCCAAGACCGAGCTGACCGCCGCCCAGAAGCAGAAGTACCCGCACCTGGCCGCGTACGCCGCCTACACGGTCGACCCGCGCGACCGGGACCGCGTCCGCGAAGCCCTGCGCGGCCAGCTCGTGGCCAGTGCCCGCGCCGCCAACGGCGCCGTCCTCGCCGCCACCGGGGTCCAGCTCGCCGGGGTCCTCGACGACCTCTACGCGACCGGTGCGGAGAAGGCCGCCCTGGGCCCCGTCTTCAAGGACGGCCGCCCCACCCTCTCCGTGTGGGCCCCGACCGCCCAGCAGGTGAGCCTCGAACTCGACGGCCGCACCGTCCCGATGCGCCGCGACGACGCCACCGGCGTCTGGTCGGTGCGCGGCGACCGCGACTGGACCGGCAAGCGCTACCGCTACGCCGTCACCGTCTGGGCCCCGAGCACCGGCCAGGTGGTCCGCAACCTGGTCACCGACCCGTACTCCACCGCCCTGACCACGGACTCCGCGTACAGCCTGGCCGTGGACCTCGCCGATCCGAAGCTGGCCCCGGCCGGCTGGCGCGAGCTGAAGAAGCCCGCGCCCGTCCCCTTCACCTCCGCGCAGATCCAGGAGCTGCACATCCGCGACTTCTCGGTCGCCGACACCACCAGCACCCACCCCGGCCAGTACCTGGCCTTCACGGACACCGCCTCGGCGGGCATGCGCCACCTGCGCGAGCTGGCCGCCGCCGGCACCTCGTACGTCCACCTCCTGCCCGCCTTCGACATCGGCACCATCCCCGAGAAGCCCGGGGACCGCACCGAGCCCGCCTGCGACCTGAAGGTCTACGCCCCCGACTCCGAGGAGCAGCAGGCCTGCGTGGCCTTCGCGGCCGCGAAGGACGCGTACAACTGGGGCTACGACCCGCTGCACTACACGGTCCCCGAGGGCTCGTACGCCAGCGACCCGAACGGCACGGCCCGCACGGTGGAGTTCCGCCGCATGGTCCAGTCCCTGAACGGCGCGGGCCTGCGCACGGTCATGGACGTGGTCTACAACCACACGGTGGCCGCAGGGCAGTCCGACAAGTCGGTGCTCGACCGCATCGTCCCCGGCTACTACCAGCGGCTGCTGGCCGACGGCTCCGTCGCCAACTCCACCTGCTGCGCCAACACCGCCCCCGAGAACGCCATGATGGGCCGCCTCGTCGTGGACTCGGTGGTCACCTGGGCCAAGCAGTACAAGGTCGACGGCTTCCGCTTCGACCTCATGGGCCACCACCCCAAGGCCAACATCCTGGCCGTGCGCGCCGCCCTCGACGCGCTGACGCTCCAGAAGGACGGGGTCGACGGGAAGAAGATCGTCCTCTACGGCGAAGGCTGGAACTTCGGCGAGGTCGCCGACGACGCCCGCTTCGTGCAGGCCACGCAGCAGAACATGGCCGGCACCGGCATCGCCACCTTCTCCGACCGGGCCCGCGACGCGGTCCGCGGCGGCGGCCCCTTCGACGAGGACCCGCGCGTCCAGGGCTTCGCCTCCGGCCTGTTCACCGCCCCCAACGCCTCCCCGGCGAACGGCACCGCGGAGCAGCAGCGCGTCCGGCTCCTGCACGACCAGGACCTGATCAAGGTCGGGCTGACCGGCAACCTCGCCGCGTACGCCTTCACGGACTCCACCGGCCGAGCGGTCAAGGGCTCCGAAGTGGACTACAACGGAGCCCCGGCCGGGTACGCGGCGGCTCCCGGCGACGCGCTCGCGTACGTCGACGCCCACGACAACGAGACGCTCTTCGACGCCCTGGCGTTCAAGCTCCCCGAGGGCACCTCCACGGCCGACCGGTCCCGCGCCCAGGTCCTGGCCATGTCCGTGGCGGCCCTCTCCCAGGGCCCGGCCCTCTCCCAGGCGGGCACGGACCTGCTCCGCTCCAAGTCCCTGGACCGCAACTCCTACGACAGCGGGGACTGGTTCAACGCCATCCACTGGGACTGCAAGGACGGCAACGGCTTCGGCCGCGGCCTGCCCCCGGCGGCCGACAACCGCGCGAAGTGGCCCTACGCGAAGCCCCTGCTGGCAGCGCCCGCACCCGGCTGCGCGGAGATCGGCGGCGCCTCGTCCGCGTACCGGGACCTGCTGAAGATCCGTACGACGGAACCGGCCTTCGCCCTCACCACCACCGCGGCGGTCCAGGCGAAGCTGGCCTTCCCCCTGTCGGGACCCGAGGAGACCCCGGGCGTGATCACGATGACCCTGGGCGACCTGGTGGTGGTCTTCAACGCCGCCCCCACCGCCCTGACCCAGCGTGTTCCGGCCCTCGCGGGCACGGCCTACGCCCTGCACCCGGTCCAGGCCTCGGGTACCGATCCGGTGGTCCGCCAGGCGGCCTACGACCCGGCGAAGGGAGAGTTCGCCGTCCCGGCCCGCACGGCTGCGGTCTTCAAGCGGGGCTGAGTCCGGCGGAGTGAGCCGGCCGGGTGAGCCCGGCCGGCAGGCGGCTCAGGCCGAGTTGACCAGAGTGAGCTGGTCCAGCCGCTTCTCCAGCAGGATCACCCCGTACACCCGCCCGTCCTTGCCCTCCTTGTGGGGGAACTCCCCGACCACCCGGTAGCCCGCGGACTGGTAGTACGCGACCAGCCGGGGGTTGGTGGAGACGCAGTCCAGCCGCGCCCGTTCGCGGCCGGCCCTGGCGATGCGCCGCTCGAAGTGTTCGAGCAGCCGCCGGCCGGCCCCGGCGGGCGCGGCTTCGCGTTCGACCATGAGCCGGTGCACGTAGCCGGCCACGGGCGGCTGGATGCCCCAGGCGTCCTCGTCGGACCACCACAGCTCGTACGCCCCGACGGCGTGCCCGTTGCCGTCCGAGGCGAGCCACACCTCGCCCTCGCGCATGACCGCCCGGAAGTGCGCCGGGTCCTTCTCGCCGGGCTTCCACTGCTCGATCCCGTGCGCGGCCATCCAGCGGGCGGCCTGGTCGTACAGCGCCACCAGCGTGCCGGCGTCCTTCTCCTCGGCCTGCCGGAGCACGATCCCGTCGTCAATGATCACGCGGGCATTATTGCGCGTTATTCGATCAAGGACGATCCATCAACGCGGACCGGGCACCGAGGGGCCGGATCCCGTGGGAACCAGGGCCACCAGCCGCCCCACCAGCTCCCCGAACGGCCCGTCGGCCGGCTCGTCCACGAGGATCCGTACGAGGATTCCCGCCATCTCCGCGTCGTAGGCGGCGCTCACCGCGGCCAGCGCCGCGAAGTCGTGCACCAGCTGCAACTCCAGCTCGGCGCGCGGGATCCGCCGGCCGTCCAGCCAGATCAGCGCCGTCGACTCGGCCAGCGACACCCACGAGCGCACCACGAGTTCCAGCCGCGCGGGCGGGGCCTGCCGGTCGAGGCCCAGGTGCGAGAGGATCTGCTCGTACGCCGCCTGCCGCACCTCGTCGATCATCGCGTTGGCCCGGCTGCTGCCGACCGCCGGACCGCCCCGCATCAGGGCCGAGAAGCCGGGCCCGTGGTCGTCGACGAAGGCGAAGAACCGCCCCATGACCCGGAGCAACCGGGCTCCGAGCGGCCCCTCCCGGGGCTCCACGAACCGCAGCGCGAGCTCGTCGGCGGCCCGCCGCAGCGCAGCCTCGTAGAGGCTCAGCTTGCCGGGAAAGTAGTGGTAGACGAGCGGCCGCGATATCCCCGCGGCCGCCGCGATCTCGTCGATGGACACGTCGTCGGGCGACCGGTGGCTGAACAGCTCCAGCGCCACCCCGATCAGCTGCTGCCGCCGCTCCTCGACACCCATCCTGCGCCGCACCCCGGTTGTCATGCGGACACCCTACTGCGCAGCCCCTCGGCGGCCCCCTACAGGTCCAGGACCAGGCGCTCCGAGGCCGCGCGGGAGACGCACAGCAGCATGGAGTCCTCGCGTTCGCCGTCGGTGAGGAGGGTGTCGCGGTGGTCGATGTCCCCGGCCAGGACCCGGTGTTGGCAGGTGCCGCAGAAGCCCTGCTCGCAGGAGTACGGGGTACCGGGCAGCTCCCGGCGGACGGCGGTCAGGACGGATTCCGTCGCCGCCACCTCCACGACCCGCCCCGAGCGGTGCAGTTCCACCGTGAAGGCCTTCGCGTCCCCGCCCGCGGCCGCCGGGGAGAAGCGCTCCAGGTGGACCGGGGTGCCCGCCGGGGCGGCCGCCTCGACCGCCGCCATCAGGGGGGCCGGGCCGCAGCAGTAGACCAGGGTCCGCGGGCCCAGGGCGCCGAGCACGCTCAGGTCGGGGAGGCCCGCCTCGTCCTCGGGGACGACCGTGACCCGGTCCCCGTACCGGGCGAGTTCGGCAAGGAAGGGCATCGAGGCCCGCGAGCGGCCCCCGTAGAGCAGGGTCCAGTCCGCGCCGGCCGCCGTCGCCGCCCGGAGCATCGGCAGGACCGGGGTGATGCCGATCCCGCCCGCGACGAAGGCGTAGGACGGGGCCGGGACGAGCGGGAAGCGGTTGCGGGGCGGGCGGACCGGGAGCTCCGCGCCCTCCACCAGCTGGGCGTGCGCCTCGCGCGAGCCGCCGCGGCCGTCCTCGACGAGCCGGACCGCGATCGTGTAGCGGCCCAGGTCGGAGGGGTCTCCGCACAGGGAGTACTGGCGGACCAGCCCCGAGGGGAGCTGCACGTCCAGGTGCGCGCCCGGGGCCCACTCCGGGAGGTCCGCCGATTCCAGGGTCAGGGACAGCACCCCGTCCGCGGGCTCCGTACGGGAGACGATCAGTGCCGGGATCCACCGCCGCGGCGAGTACCCCGAGACCGGGGTCTCCAGCGCGGGCAGCGGCCAGAGGGGCGATCCGGAGTCGATGCGCCGGCCGATCGCCCGCTTCGCCAGCCATGCGGCGCCCGCGAGCGCGGTCACCGTGAGGGCGCGCCTCATCCGCGGGCACCGCCGTTCGGGCCGTGGGAACCGCCGTTGGCGCCGGGCGAGGAGGCCAGGTAGGCGACGGCCTGCGCCGTGGAGCCCTCCTGCGAGGGGTGGTACGTACGCGAGAGGTAGGTCGGTATCGACTTCAGCATCGCGCCCGTGGACGGCAGGGTCCCCTTGCGGCCCGAGCGGTAGAACTGGCCCACCGAGGCCTTGGACCCGGGCGGGAGTCCGGGGTCGTGTTCCATGAAGTAGCGCGATCCGCGCTGCCACAGGAAGACCAGCGCGGTGAAGGCCGTGGCCCAGGTGCGCGCCCGGCGGCGGTAGTTGCCGTCCAGGTGCATGAACAGGTCGAAGGCCACCGACCGGTGCTCGACCTCCTCCGCGCCGTGCCAGCGCAGCAGGTCCAGCATCATCGGGTCCGCGCCGCGCCGGTCCAGCTCGTCCGCGTTGAGCACCCAGTTGCCCAGGAAGGCCGTGTAGTGCTCGATCGCGGCGATCATCGCCACGCGCTCCATCAGCCACCACTTGCGGGGCTTGCCGGGCGGCAGGGTCCGGTCGCCGAGCATCTTCTCGAAGAGCCAGTCGATCTGCGCCGTGTAGGGCGTCGGGTCCAGACCCAGCCGCTTGAGGTGGGGGAGCACGTCGTCGTGCGCGCTCGCGTGCATGGCCTCCTGGCCGATGAACCCGACGACGTCCTCGCGCAGTCGCTCGTCCGTGATGTACGGGAGCACCTGCTTGTAGACGTGCACGAACCAGCGCTCGCCCGCAGGGAGCAGCAGGTGCAGCACGTTGATGGTGTGGTTGGCGAAGGGGTCGCCGGGCAGCCAGTGGAGCGGGGTGTCCTCCCAGGAGAAGGACACGTTGCGGGGCTTGAGATCCATGGGTGGAGACGCCACGGGGGCGGGCGACGCGGGCGGCGTATTAGACATGGCGTCAATGTACTGATGGGTAGAGGGGAGGGAAACCCCTCTACCGCCACTTCCTGCCGGCACCGGGCCGGGCTGGGAGCCGGGCCGGTGCCGGGCCCGTGCACGGGCCCGGTGCGGGGATGGGCGCGGGGATCGGCACGGGGCCGGGACTACCTCAACACCCCTGCCTTCGAGCCGTCCGTGAGCTTCCCCGTCAGCTCCACCTGCGCCCCGGCCGGAGCCTTCACCGCCAGCCGGTTGCCCACCGCGACCCCGCTCACCTGTCCGCCGCCCACGGTCAGCGAAGCGAACTGCGCACTGCCCGCCGCCAGTACGTACCACTGCCCGGCCTTCGACTTCCAGAGCACCCCGGCCAGCACCCGCGGCTCCCGCGGCCCGCACGCCGGCGAGCCCTCGGCCTTCGCCGCCTGCGCCGCCAGCGGCGCGCCCGGGGCCAGGAACTGCGCCTGCACCCGGTCCGCCGTGCCCTGCCAGGTCTCCGCACGGGTGCACAGCCAGGTCGCCGTGCCGTCGCCCTCCGGCAAGGGCTGCTTCGCGTACGTCCACGCGTTGACCGTGCGCACCCCGTGCGAGCGCACCGAGGGCAGCAGGCACGCGATCCGCGACCAGTCGCCGAGCTCCGCGCCCTCCGTCACGTTCCGCTCGGCGCCCGGCGCCCCCGAGGTCAGCCGGGCCGGGGTCAGCTCGCCCAGGTCGGTGATCAGCCGGGTCGAGCCGTCGCCGGTCACGGCCAGGGCGTTCCAGCTCGTACAGGTGCCGTCCGGGGCGGGGCTCGGCACCGGCGGAGTGACCCCCTGCGGCGTCAGCTCCAGTCGGGTCGGGGCGTCCGCCGGCTTCAGCAGGTCCCGCCGGGTCACGCCCTTCACCCACGGCGCCGCCAGATAGCGGACGTTGCCGTCGACCCGGCTGAGCACCAGGGCCGCCGCCGTGTCCGCCGAGGCGCCGTCGGTCCGGGCGAAGTCGAGGGCGGCGATATCGGTGCCGGAGAGCGGTTCGGCGTACCGCGCCACGCGCAGGCCGTCGTAGAGGAGCACCACGACGGCCTGGTCCACGGTCCCGGCGAACAGCAGCTGCGGGGGCCCCATCGGCGGCCCGGACGGGGTGCCCGGGGTGGCCGAGACCACGACCGAGCGGCCCGGCCGGGCCCAGACGGCCAGCGCCCGCCGCAGCAGCGCGGCATCGTCGACGCGGTCGCCGCGCGCGGGCCAGCCGGAGTAGTCGGTGCGGGAGGAGGTGCCCCAGACCGTGGGGGCGACCCGGACCAGCTGCCCGGGGTCCAGGGCCTGCTCCGCCGCCGCGTTCCTGGCGTAGAGCGGTGCGGCGGCCCCGTCGGACCCCCACCCGCCGCCGGGCAGCGCGAGCAGGACCCCGCACACGGCGAGGGCGACCCCGGCGGCGATCCCGGCCCGCACGAGCCGGCGGCGGCGCAGCAGGTCGGTGGGCCGGGCCTGGAGCACGCAGGGGTCGAACTCGGGGGAGGCGAACAGCTCGTCGGTCGACGGATCCCCCGACTCCGCGACGGCGGCGGCCGGATTGGCCACGCCCGCCTCGGTCAGCACCCGCAGCACCTCGGGCTCGGGCAGCCGCTCCAGCGCCCGCAGTACGCACGCGGCGCGGCCCGGCCCGTCGAGGGTGGCCAGCCACTGGTCGAGCGCCAGCTCCTCGGCCCCGCCCGAGCGCGGGAACAGCCGCAGCCCCCACACCTGGGGCAGCAGCGGAGGCAGTTGGGCCCGCCGGGGCAGCGCGCGGAACGTGACCGGGATCCCGGCTTCGAGGGCGGAGCGCAGCACGCGCAGCCGCACGTACGCGTACCCGGACTCGGGCCCCGCCCCACCCCGCTGCCCCGGAACCCCGCCCTGCACCGCCGCCTGCGCGGCCGCCCCGTCCCGCCGCCCGCGCGGCAGGGCGCGCTGGGCCAGCGAGTGGGCGGTGAGCACCCGCCGGTTGCGGCCGAGGGCGGGCGGCAGCACCAGATAGGCCAGCCGCACCAGCCGCGGATAGTGCTCGACGATGGCGGCCTCGGCCTGCTCGACATCGGGCGGGAGGGGGCGGGTGGCGGTATCCGGCGCAGTCACGTTCAGCAGAACGAGCGAATGGTCGGATGGTCACCGGGTCCCAGCGCGCGTGTTCGGACCGGCTCTCCCGGCGCGGCCGGGAGGATCCCGCCGGAAGGCTCAGACGATGAGGCGGGCGCGCAGGGCCTCGACCGTTTCGTCGGGGACGCCGAGGCCCTCGCGCACGTACTTCTCCATCGAGCCGTAGCGCGTGTTCACCTCGTCCAGCGCGGCCTCCAGGTAGGAGGGGAAGACGCCGATCAGCGCCAGCGCGATGTCCGGGTCGCCGCCGGCCGCCGTGAAGCCCTCGATCATCGGGGCGAAGGCGATCCGCACCGCCGGGTTGACCGACAGGTACTCGCTCATCAGCGTCTCGTCGTCGGCGCCGAGCAGGGACAGGACCACGGTCGCGCCCCAGCCCGTACGGTCCTTGCCCGCCGTGCAGTGGAAGAGCAGCGGCCCGGACCGCGGATCGGCGAGCTCGGTGATCAGCAGCCGGTACGCGGCCTGCGCGGAGGCGGAGCTCACCAGGGAGCGGTAGATGCCGGCGAACAGGGCCTGCGCCTTGCCGCCGCCCAGGTGCTCCTCCGCCACCACCGGGTCGGACAGGAGGTCCTTGAGCTGGGCGGCGGGAATCTTCCCCGGTCCGCCGTCGCCGGTGCTGTCGGCCGAGATCTTGTCGGCCAGGGCGTCGGCTATGAGCACCCGGGCGCCGGCCGGTATCCGGTCGGGGTGATCGCCGCGCTCGACGGCGGAGCGGAAATCGACGACGGTGCCGATGCCCAGGGCGGCCACGGCCCGGTCGACGTCGAGGTCGAGCCGGTCGAGCTGGCCGGAGCGCAGCGCCAGGCCCGGGCGGACCCTGCGGCCGTCGGCGAGCGGGGTACCGCCGAGGTCCCGGAGGTTGGCGACGGTCGTGGCGGGGGTGGCGGTCATCGTGGCGGCTCCAACTGATCGGAGAAATCTGATCAGAGAATCGAATGATCAGAGAAATGGATGGCTCAGGACGAAGTGCGCTGGGTGACGCGTGTCATCCCTATGATTTTCGGAGATTTCGCTCCGGAAAGGTAATCGGCGGCCAGCGAGACCCCGAGGCCGAGCCCCAGTGCCACCAGGTGCCCGGCGTCGGTGAAGCTCCGCTCCCGCCGCAGTACCGGCCGGACGGCGAGCGCCAGCAGCCCGGCCCGGGCGGTGGTGCGCACCGGCCCGCGCGGGAGCGCCGAGGTCAGCGCCCCGAGCACGGTGTTGAAGCCGTAGCTGGTGCCCACGTCCACCGCTCGCCGGGTCCGGGGGCCGGCCGTCCGGCGGAGCACCCCGTAGACCAGGAGGGTGGCCGTGACGTGCCCGAACAGGAAGGCGGCCGCCGTCCACCAGGCACCGTAGGCGTACTCGGCGTACCCGAGGACGGCCGCCAGCAGGAGCGCGTACGCCAGCGGCATCGGCTCCTCGACGAGGAAGGCGCTGGCCGCCAGGGTCTCCCAGCGGCCGGCGTCCAGGTTCTCGGCGTTGGTGGAGCAGCGGCGCAGCAGCCGCTCCCGCGCCGCGGGATCCAGCCGCTCCAGGGCGTACGCCCCGAGCTGGACCGCGCCCGTGTACACCGTGCTCATCGGGACCGTCAACGGCAGGGGGCTCATCGGACCATGATCGGCCACGGGGGCGCCCTTTTGCGAGGCGGGGGGCCGTGGCAACATTCCCAGGTCATGTCACACAGCCCCGCGCCGATGCGCGCCACCCGGGCCGCGGTATTCGCGGCGGTGGCCGTCGCACTGGGTGCGGCGGGGCATTCGTACATGTCCGGTACGGACCTTCCCGCGCTGGTGCTTCTGTCCGCATTCGGGCTGACCGGAGGGCTCGCCTGGCTCTCCGCCGGGCGCCGGCGCGGACCGCTCCCCATCGCCGCGTCGCTGCTCGCCGTACAGGCGGTCCTGCACCTCCTGTTCTCCTCTTCCCCGGCCGGTGGACGGCATCGGGCGGATGCGGATGCGGGCGCGGGTATGGACATGGGCGCGAGTGCCGGTGCCGGCAGGGAGGCCGCCGACGCCCTGCACGGCGTGCACTCCGTGAGCGGCATGGAGGGCATGAGCGGTATGGCCGGCATGGGTGACGTGGCCGCCGGCCACGCCCATGACGGGCTCGGCATGATCGCCGCGCACGCCCTCGCCGGGCTGTTCTGCGCGCTCTGGCTGGCCTGGGGCGAGGCCGCCGTCTTCCGGCTCGCCGCCGCCCTCGCGGCCGGGGCGCTGCTCGCCGCCCGGCCGCTCTCCCGGGTCCTCGCCCTACTCCGGGCGCGTGCGATCCCCGTACCGCCGGCGCGGGCGTTCCCGCCCGCCGGGTACGAGCGGCCGCGCACCCTGCGCGGTGCCGTGCACGCGCACACCGCCGAGCGGCGCGGGCCGCCCGCGCGCGGACGGATCCGCATCACGGCCCCCGGCCGTCCTGCCCGCGCCTGACCGAACGGCGCACCCCTGACCGGGGAGGCGAGACCTGGGGCCCCTCACCCATGTCTTCGCCAACACCTAGGACACCCATGTCTCTCGAAGAGGTCGGGGAACTCCGCGCAGCGGACCCCGACGCCCCCGAAACCCCCCTGGCCGCGGCAGAACCAGCCCCCGCCCGGACGCCCGGAACCTGGGCGGCCCTGCGGCCACTGCTCCTGCGCCTGCACTTCTACGCCGGGCTGCTGATCGCCCCGCTCCTGCTCGTCGCCGCCACCACCGGGTTGCTCTACGCCGGCTCCTGGCAGGCCGAGAAGATCCTCTACTCCGACGAGCTGACGGTCGACCGCGTCGGCGCGAGCGCGCAGCCGCTCGGCGCGCAGGTCGCCGCGGCCGTGAACGCCGCGCCCCAGGGCAAGGTGACGGCCGTATGGCCCGCGCCCGAGGCGGACGCCACCACCCGGGTGATCATGGAGAGCCCGGGACTCGCCGAGGGCGAGACCCTCACCGTGTTCGTCGATCCGTATACGGCCGAGGTCCGCGGGAAGCTCACCACCGTCGGGGACGCGCTGCCGCTGCGGGCCTGGCTGAGCGAGTTCCACTCCAGCCTCCACCTGGGGGAGTTCGGCCGGAACTACAGCGAACTCGCCGCGAGCTGGCTGTGGGTGGTCGCGCTCGGCGGGCTCGCGCTGTGGATCGGCCGCAAGCGTGCCCGTAAGGCCGCCCTCGTAGCGCCCGACCGCACGGCGACCGGCCGCCGCAAGACCCTGTCCTGGCACGGCTCCGTCGGCGTCTGGATCGCGGTCGGCCTCGTCGGCCTCTCCGTCACCGGCCTGACCTGGTCGAGGTACGCCGGCGAGAACATCGGGGAACTCAAGGACGGCCTCGGCGGGGGCACCCCGGCCGTGGCCGCCAAGCTTCCCGGCGCCCCGGCCGCCGACGCGGGCGGCGAGCACGCCGGGCACGGCGCGGCCGGCGGTGACCAGGCGGCGATGCCCGCCCCGGTCGATGTCATCGGCATCGACGGAGCGGTGGCGGCGGCCCGGTCCGCCGGAGTCACCGAGTCGCTGCGGATCAGCCTGCCCACCCCGGGCAAGGGGTACGTGGTCAAGGAGCAGGACAAGCAGGTGCCGGTGCACCTGGACGCGGTCTCCGTGGACCCCGCAGACGGCCGGGTCATGGACGAACTCCGCTTCGCCGACCACCCGCTGCTCGCCCAGCTGACCCGCTTCGGCATCGACCTGCACATGGGCCTGACCTTCGGGCTCGCCAACCAGCTGGCGCTGGCCGCGCTGGCGGTCCTGGTGATGTTCATGGTCGTCTGGGGCTACCGCATGTGGTGGCTGCGCCGCCCGACCAAGGAGCGCACGCTCTCGGCCGGCCGCCCCCAGCCGCGCGGGGCGTGGCGGAAGCTGCCGGTGACGCTGCTGCTGCCGCTGGCCGCGGCGACGGCCGTCGTGGGCTGGTTCGTACCGATGCTGGGCATCAGCCTGCTGGTGTTCCTCGCGGGGGACCTGGCACTGGGCTTCGTCGCGTCGAGGCGCGGGGCCGGGGCCGGGGCCGGCGCCGAGGTCTAGATCACCGTTCGTGGGCCCGGGCCTCCTCCCGAGGAGCCCGGGCCCACGGCGTCAGCCGATCTTCCAGAGGGTGAGTGCGGTGACGTAGTCGGGCACGGGGCGGAAGCCCCCCTTCTTGGGCACCACCTCGGTGATGCGGAGCATCGCCAGGTTCCCGTCGCTGGTGACCGTGCACAGCACGGTGCCCTTCGTGAGCTCCTTGCCCCGCTCGAGCTGGTCGCTCGTCAGCTTGGAGGCCAGGGCGTTGGTGGCGACGGCGTCCTTGCACTCCTCCGGCGCGCTGCCCGTGCTCTTGCCCGTGGCCGTCTGGAAGACCAGGCCCGCGTCGCTCCAGTCGTGGTAGGTGAGCTCCATGTCCCGGTCCTCGCCGATCTCCCCGTTGGGAATGACCTTCGGAGCGTCCAGGTCGACGTGGGTTCCGGTGCTGGAGGAGGGTGCGCGCAGCGTCAGGGGCTTGTCCTGGAAGACCACCGTGTACGCGGTCTTCGGCGGGGCGGAGGCCGAGGGCGAGGTCTTCGGCGCGGAGGAGGCCTTGGCCGGATCCGGTGATCCGGGCACGGGAGCGGCCGGGGTCTCCTGCCGGGCGGCGGGTGCCTTCGCGTCGTCCTTGGAGTCGTCCTCGTCCAGCAGCCAGACCGTGCCGGCTCCCGAGAGGACGGCCGCGACGAGGGAGGCGGCGACGAGCCCGCCACGGAAGCCCTTCCGAGCCGAAGCCGAAGCCGAAGCCGGAGCCGAAGCCGGAGCCGAAGCCGGAGCCGCGACCGAGACCGGCGGTACGGGCGTCGGGTGGCCCGGCCGCGGCGGCCCGGCGGGCCGGGGCGGCGCGAAGGCCGTGTCCGCGTCGTGGACCCCGCCGAAGGCACCGGAGGTCCCGGTCCCCGGTCCCGTACCGGCCGGGCCGAAGGCGCCACCACCACCGGCGGCCGCCGCCGCACCCGAGTCCGCCACCGTCGGCACCGGCGGATTCGCCGCGGCCTGCACCCGGCGGGCGATCTCCTGCCCGACCGGCTCCGGGAGCCAGCCGTCGAAATCGTTCAGCGGCCGTTTGGCGAACAGTTCGCACAGCGCGGCGAGTTCGTCCGTGCCGATCCGCTCCGCCGGATCCGCCGTCAGGCAGCGCTCCAGCAGCGGCCGCAGTTCCAGCGGGTAGCCGCTCAGGTCCGGGGGCAGCCGGTCGGTGTTGGCGATCCGCACGCCGAGGGCGGTGGCCCCGCCCTCCCCGTAGGGATGCCGCCCGGTGGCCGCGACGGCGGCGATGAGCCCGACCGAGAACAGGTCGCTCGCGGTGGTGACCTCGCCGCCCAGCGCGTGTTCGGGGGACATGTACTGCGGGGTGCCGATGACCCCGCCGGTGCGGGTGAGCTGCGTACTGTCGGCGGCCCGGGCGATCCCGAAGTCGATGACGTAGGGCCCAGCCGCGCCGAGCAGCAGGTTGGCGGGCTTCAGGTCGCGGTGCACGACCCCCGCGGCGTGGATGGAGCCGAGGGCCCGCGCCGTGCAGCCGATCAGCTGGAAGACGGCGCCCAGCGGGAGCGGACCGTAGGCGTTCAGGGTGTCGTGCAGCGACAGTCCCGGTACGAACTCCGAGGCGAGCCAGGGCAGGGCGCCCGTGGTGTCGTGGTCGAGGACCGGCACGAGGTGGTAGCCCTGCACCCGGCGCGCGGCCCGCACCTCCTGTTCGAACCGGCTCCGGAAGTCCGGGTCCTGCCCGAACTCCCGGCGGATCAGCTTCAGTGCGACCGGCTGCCCGCCGCGGGTGTGCGAGAGGTAGACGGTTCCCATGCCGCCCTCGCCGATCCGGGCGGTCAGCCGGTAGCCGGCGGTCTCGCGGGGGTCCTGGGGCTCAAGTGGGGCAAGTACGCTGCCGGTTCCGATGGTCACGACGGAAAAGCCTACGTCAGGGACCGGGCCTGATCAGCACGGATGTGCGAGGAAATCCCCTTTGTGATGGCCCGAGTTGGCCCGGTCCGGGCCGCGTGGTCCACCCCGCCCGGGCCGGGCCCGTACTCCCCCTCGTCAGTACGGGCCCGCCGTCGTCCCGGTCAGGGGGCGTACTTGTACCCCACGCGGCGCACGGTCTGGATCGCGCCGCGGTGGGCGGCGCCCAGCTTGCGGCGCAGCCGCGCGACGTGGACGTCGACCGTGCGGCCGTCGCCGACGTGGCCGTAGCCCCAGACGGTGGTCACCAGCTGGTCGCGGCTGTGCACCCGGTGCGGGTGCGCGACCAGATGGGCCAGCAGCTCGAACTCCAGGTACGTCAGGTCCAGAACCTCGCCGTCCACCTCGGCGGTGCGCTGCGCGGGGTCGATGCGGACCAGGGCGTCGCCGGTGACGGCCGCCGCGCCGGGGGTCGGGGCGGCGGGAACGGACTGCGGGGAGAAGGCGATCGGCGGCTGCTGGTCGGCCGGTACGAGCACCAGGTAGCCGACCATCGGCGGCTGGCCGGGGAGGGCCGGCAGGGTGTGCTGGGGAGCGGGCAGCCAGGTGGCGCCGGGCGGCAGGAAGTCCGCTACGCGGGCCACCTCATCGCGGTCCACGGCCCGCAGGCGGTGGCGCGGACTGGGCGGGAAGCTCGGGTAGGTCAGGGGAGAGGTCGCAGCGGAGGAGGCGGAAGCGAAGGAACGGGTGTTCGCCATGAGTGGTCAGCTCTTTCACGCGGAGTAGTCGGCAGGAGACGTACGTAAAGGCGTCGTCTTGTGTCGTACCGCGCAGACCGAAGGCCTGGGGGAGGTCGTTTTCGAGGTCCCGGAGGCTTTAGAGGGCCGGCGCGTTCTTCGCGCGGCAACACACCCGGTCGAAATCGTGATCCTGACGGGAAGGCCAGAACGGCTCGAGGTCGCTGCGACCTGTCGAGGTGTACGAGTAACTGGCCATGGCCCCATTCAAGCAGATGCGCGGCCCCCGGGGCAGGCCCCGTCTCACTCTATGGATCGGAATCCCATATTCCGTGATCATGGCGTGAACGGACCATTGCAATCCCGACAATCCGTCACCCGGCCAGCCGCTTCCTCCAGTCCATCTCCGTCACCCGTATCGCATCATGGGCGGATCCGTCCCACGACCAGGTCAGCCCCACCGCGTCCAGCGCCCGGGTGACCTGCCGGCCCACGGCGGCGGTGAGCTCCTCGCCCGGCGCGAAGCCCCCGTAGAGCAACCACAGGTCGCCCCCCGCCGCCGCGCCCTCGGTGCACTGCGAGTGGAAGAAGACGAAGCCCCGGGCGTCCTCCCGGCCCGCGGCCCGGATCTCCGCGAGGCCGCAGTTGCGGCAGCACGCGAAGTTCTCCCGCGCGGTGATGCCGGCGGCATCGAGCGAGGCGAAGGCCCGCGCGAGCCGCTCGGGGTCGGTCTCGCCCACCCAGTGCGCCTGCTCCGCCAGCCGCTCCCGCCAGAGCCGGTCCACCAGGTGCTCGGCCTGCGCGCGCGACACCGGCCGGACCCCGCCCGAGACGAGGTACTCCTCGGCGTGCTCGCTCAGCACCGCCCGGTCGTCGTAACCGCACCGGAGCCCGTCCCGTACGAGCTCGGTCAGCTCCTCCTCCACCTCGGGGGCGAGCGGGGCCGGCTCCTCCACCGGAAACTCCAGTCGCTCCCAGGCCGGACCGAGGTCCCAGCCCTTCTCCTGGCGGGCCCAGCGGGCCATCACGTCCACCACCTCGGCCGCCGTGCCGACGAACGCCTGGAAGTGCCGGTCGGGGGCGCCGTCGCGGTGCTCCAGCTGGTAGTCCCCGCCGGTCTCGTGCCAGACCTGGGCGAACACATCCGGTTCGTCCGGCAGTCGCTCCACGATGAGGAAGTGGTCGCCGTCGGCGCCGATGCGCCCGACGAGTTCGGACAGCAGGGGCAGCGCGGGCCGGCGGTAGGTCTCGGCGGGCTCGGTGCGCAGGGTGACGGGCAGCATGGTCCACACGATGGCAGGCGCCACCGACAGCGCGGCGCCCGCCCTCCCCGAGGGGGGAGGACGGGCGCCGGGGTGCTGTCAGGGGTGGCCGGCCGTGGTCAGACCAGGCCGTCCTTCTCCAGGGCGGTGCAGCAGGTGTCCGTGATGAGGCGGGTCACCACGTACGGGTCCACGTTCGCGTTCGGGCGGCGGTCCTCGATGTAGCCCTTGCCGTCCTTCTCCACCTGCCACGGGATGCGGACCGAGGCGCCGCGGTCCGAGACGCCGTAGCTGTACTCGTTCCACGGGGCCGTCTCGTGCAGGCCCGTCAGGCGCTCGTCGATGCCCGCGCCGTAGTTCTTGACGTGGTCCAGCGGCTTGCTGCCCTCGCCCAGGGACTCGGCCGCGGAGATGATCGCGCGGTAGTCCTCGCGCATCGCCTTCGTGGAGAAGTTGGTGTGCGCGCCCGCGCCGTTCCAGTCGCCCTTGACCGGCTTCGGGTTCAGCGTCGCGGAGACGTTGAAGTCCTCGGCGGTGCGGTAGAGCAGCCAGCGCGCGATCCACAGCTGGTCGGAGACCTCCAGGGGGCCGACCGGGCCGACCTGGAACTCCCACTGGCCGGGCATGACCTCGGCGTTGATGCCGGAGATCGCCAGGCCCGCCGCGAGGCAGTGGTCCAGGTGCTTCTCGACGATGTCGCGGCCGAAGATCTCGTCCGAGCCGACACCGCAGTAGTAGCCGCCCTGCGCGGCCGGGAAGCCGTTGACCGGGAAGCCGAGCGGGCGGGTGCCGTCGAAGAAGGTGTACTCCTGCTCGATGCCGTAGATCGGCTCCTGAGCGGCGAACTTCTCGGCGATCGGACGCAGCAGCGCGCGGGTGTTCGACTCGTGCGGGGTCATGTCGATGTTCAGGACCTCGCACAGGACGAGGACGTTGTCACCGCCGCGGATCGGGTCCGGGCAGGTGAACACCGGCTGCAGCACGCGGTCGGAGGCGTGGCCCTCGGCCTGGTTGGTGCTCGAACCGTCGAAGCCCCAGATCGGCAGCGCGCCGCCGTCCGCCATGATCTTGGTCTTGGAGCGGAGCTTCGCAGTCGGCTCGGTTCCGTCGATCCAGATGTACTCAGCCTTGTAGCTCACGGGCCCCATCCTTCGGTGCGTCGCTCCGGCGCAGACTCTGCGGGTGCTGCGTTGCGTCCTGCGGATCGCGTACGGCGGTTCACGTCCCTGTGGCTCGCGTACTGCGAATTCGTTCTGCGGTGTAGACCGCAGCGTGCCCGCTCGCGATTTCTCTTCCGTTGCCCGTATGTGAACCCCGTGTTACCGAGGTTTACTCCGCAGGTGGGCGCGGTCGAGAGGGTTGGCGTCAGAGCGCCCGTCCGGGTGGGGCAGACTGGGCGGGTGAGCATTTCGTACGATTTGACGTCCGCCGGAGATGCCGCCGCAGAGGCCGCTTCCGGGCCCCGCCCCCGGGTCGGCCTGCTGGGCACCGGCCCCTGGGCCCACCGCACGCACGCCCCCGCCCTCGCCGCCCACCCCGGCTCCGAGTTCGCCGGAGTCTGGGGCCGGCGCCCCGAAGCCGCGGCCGAACTGGCGCGCGAGTACGGGGTGAAGGTGTACGAAGACCCCGACGCGCTGTTCGCCGACTGTGACGCCGTGGCCTTCGCGCTCCCGCCCGACGTGCAGGCCCCGCTCGCCGTGCGCGCGGCCGCCGCCGGCTGTCACCTGCTGCTCGACAAACCCGTCGCCACGACCCCGGCCGACGCCCGCGCGGTCGCCGAGGCCGTCGCCGAGCACCGGGTCGCCTCCGTCGTCTTCCTCACCCTGCGCTTCGCCGAGCCGACCGCCGGCTGGGTGGAGGAGCAGGCGGAGCGCACGGGCTGGTTCACCGCCGCCGCGCACTGGCTCGGCGCGGTCTTCCCGCCCGACGGCGAGCCCAGTGCCTACGCGGACTCGCCCTGGCGCAAGGCCAAGGGCGGACTGTGGGACGTGGGCCCGCACGCCTTGTCCGTACTCATTCCGGTCCTCGGCGACGTCACCGAGGTCAGCGCCACCCGCGGCCCCGCCGACGTGGTCCAGCTGGCCCTGCGCCACAGCTCCGGCGCGGCCAGCACCGCCGTGCTCAGCCTCGGCTCCCCGCGCGCGGCCGCCGGGGTGGGACTGGAACTGCGCGGGACCGCCGGGGTCTTCGGCCTGCCGGAGTGGAGCGACGTACCGGGGGCCTACGGCCGCGCCCTGGACGCACTCCTCACCTCGGCCCGCACCGGGGTGCCGGACGTACGGGGGGCGGAGTTCGGAGCCCGGCTCACGGAGATCCTGGCGGAGGCGGAGGGGCAGCTGCCCCGATAGCGCCCGACGCCCTCGGGCACCCGGGTCCGGGTGACGCCCCCGCCGTGCGCGGCGGGGGCGTCACTTGATCACCGCGTTGGCCACGATGATGGCCAGCCCGATCGTGGCGTCGGCGACCCCGATGAGCAGCGCCGAGCCGAGCTTGTAGCCGACCCGGAGGGCCACGAAGGCGCCCCAGGCGAACAGCAGCGCGGTGTTCACGCCGAGCCCGATGGCAGTGACCCCGTGCGAGTCCCAGTCGGTGAGCCCGGCGACGAGCAGGAGCAGCACCGTGGGCAGGGTGGCCGCGATCATGGGCCACTCGTTCCACAGCGCCCGGCCCAGGATCCGCCACCGGTGGCCCGCGGAGCCGGCCTGATGGGTGCTCATGTGGTGCGAGTACCCGTGCGCGAGCCCGGCCGTGGCGGCGGTGACGAGCACCCAGCTGGCATCGTAGAAGGGGGTGTACTCCCCGCCCTTCTGGTCGAGCGCGGCCAGCAGCCCGGACGCCAGGACGGTCCCGTACACCCCGCCGAACATCCAGTCGGCGCCGCGGCGGGGCGGGGGGAGCGGGGGGAGCGCGGGCACCGGGAGCTCCGGCGGCACCGGCGGCACCGGAGCCTCGCCGGGCATGGTGGGCCTCGGGTGCTGCTGCTCGTTCACGATGGATCCTTTGGTGCGGTACGTCCCCTTTGTGCTGGACCCACCCTACGAGGCGCGGGGTGGGGCCGAGGTGAAGGGGTGGGGCCGCGACGGTCGCGGGGACGCCTCGCCGCCGGTGGCGCAGCGGCGGAATACCCCGGATCGCGGGCGACTTGAACCCCGCATGGCAACTCTTGGACTCATCGGAAGCGGCAATATCGGAAGCACCCTCGCGCGGCTCGCCGTGGACGCGGGGCTGGACGTGGTCCTCAGCAATTCCAGGGGACCGGAGACGCTGGACACCCTGGTCGCCGAGCTCGGCCCGCGGGCCCGGGCCGCCACCCCCGCCGAGGCGGCCGCGGCCGGCGACTGGGTCGTGGCCACCATTCCGCTCAAGAACTACCGCGAGCTGCCCGCCGACGTCCTGGCGGGCAAGGTCGTGCTCGACACGCTCAACTACTACCCGCAGCGGGACGGGGTCTTCCCCGCCCTGGAGGCGGAGGAGACCACCACCAGCGGGCTCGTCCAGGAACACCTGTCCGGGGCGCAGGTCGTCAAGGCGTTCAACAACATCTACTTCAAGCACCTGCTCTCCCTCGCCCGCCCGGCCGGCTCCCCGGACCGCTCGGCCCTGCCGATCGCGGGCGAGGACCCGGCCGCCCGCGCGTCCGCCACCCGCCTCCTCGACCTGCTCGGCTACGACGCGGTCGACGCGGGGACGCTCGCCGAGAGCTGGCGCTTCCAGCGCGACACGCCCGTGTACGTCCTCCCGTACGCCGAGGACACGGACGGCCCGGGGGGATTCCGCGAGGCTCCGGGGGCCGTTGCCGGTGCGGCGTCCGTCCGCGCCGCCCTGGCCGAGGCCGTCCGGCCCGCGGGCGGCGCCGGATGAGGATCCTGACGGTCGGAGCCGGAGCCGCGGGCGGCTACTTCGGCGCGCGCCTCGCCCGGGCCGGCCGGGACGTCACCTTCCTGGTGCGCCCCCGGCGGGCCGAGGCCCTGCGGGCGCGCGGGCTGCGGGTGAGCGGGCCGGGGGAGGAGATCGCCCTCGACCCGCAGCTCGTGACCGCCGACGCGCTGGCGCCGAAGTACGACCTCGTCCTGCTGTCGGTGAAGTCCACCTCCCTCGAAGCGGCCGTCCGGGACCTCGCCCCGGCGGTCGGTCCCGGCACGGTGATCCTCCCCCTGCTCAACGGGATGGCCCACCTCGACCGCCTCACGGACCGGTTCGGGGAGGCGGCGGTGCTCGGCGGGGTGGCCAAGGTGGTCACCACCCTGAACGAGCACGGCGACATCCTCCGGCTGGCCCCGCCCACCGTGCTGCTCACCGGCGAACTCGACGGCCGTCCCTCGGCGCGGGTGGACGCCGTGCGCGAGGTGCTGGCCGGGGCGGGCATCGACACCCCCGAAGTGCCGGACATCGTGGGCGCCATGTGGCACAAGTGGGTCTTCATCACCAGCCTGGTGGCGGTCACCTCCCTGGCGCGCGGAGCCGTCGGAGAGGTCAACGCCGTACCCGGCGGGACCGAGTTCGGCCTCGCGGTCCTCTCGGAGGCGGCCGCCGTGTCGGCCGCCGCCGGGCATCCGGTGCCGGAGTCCGAACTCGCCTTTACCGCACGGACGCTGGCCGCGCCGGGCTCGCCGCTGACCCCGTCGATGTACCGGGACCTGGTCGCCGGTCACCCGACCGAGGTCGAGCACGTGCTCGGCGACCTGACCGCCAGGGCCCGCGGCCTCGCCGTACCCACGCCGCTCCTCGATCTCGCGGCCCTCCAGCTGCGGGTGCACCAGCGCCGGGTGGCGGGGGCGTAGGGCGGAGGGGGCGGAGGGGGTGTAGGGCTGTGGCCGGCAGGCCTCAGGGTCTGCCCACCCGGCCCCTTCGGGGTGGCCTCGGGGTGGGGTCAGGGTGATCACCGATGGGCAACGCGCGGTGGCTGGAGGAGTGTTGGTGTCAGAGCCCACCGAGCCGCCTTCTCCAGGAGCCACCGATGAACGCACGCCCCCGCACCGCCCGCAGGATCGCCGTCACCGGCATCGCCTTCGCGGTCCTTGCCGTGGGTGCGGGTGCCCCGGCCGCACTGGCGGCGACCGGCGGGTCCGACGGCTCCGCCGCCACCCCGGCGTACGCCCGGCAGGCGGTCACCCGCGATCCCGCCGCACTGCGGGCCTTGCTGGTCTCCCTGCCCGACGGGATCTCGACGGGGGCCCTGGTGCGGCTGTCCGGCGAGGGGCTGCGCACGCCGTGGACCGGGACCGGCGGGCCCGTCGCCGCGGACGCGGAGGTCCCGATCGGCAGCGTCACCAAGCTGTTCACGAACGCCCTGGTGCTGCGGCTCGTCGCGGAGCACCGGATCGAGATCGACGCGCCGGTGCGCCGCTACCTGCCCGACCTGATACCCGAGGCCTACGCCGAAGTCACCGTCCGGCAGCTCATGGACCACACCGCCGACCTGCCGAAGGCCGGCAGCGATTCCGCCGACCCGCGCACCCTCGTGCTGGAGACGTTCGCGACGGAGGCGGCCACCGGCTCGGGCCGCACACCGGCCCCGGGCACGGTCCAGCAGTACAACGGGACGAACACCTTCGTCGCCGGCCTGCTCGTGGAGCGGATAACCGGCCGGACCTACGCGGAGGAGCTGCAGCGCCGCATCCTGCGCCCCCTGGGGCTGCGGCAGACCCGGATGTCGACGGATCCCCGGATGGCCAGGTTCTGGGCGGAGGGCGGCCTGGTCTCCACCGCGGCCGATCTGGACCGCTTCATGGGCGCACTGCTGGGCGGCCGACTGCTGCCGCCCGCCCAGCAGCGGCACCTGTACGAGGTCCCGGACGTGCCCAACGCCGCGGAGAACAAGTGCCTGTCGCCGAAGGCCTGCTTCAGCGCGGCCGGCTTGATGCGCCACGAGACGGCCGGCACCACGGTCTGGGGCAAGACGGGCTTCGGCCCCGGCTGGTCGACCGGGGTGTTCGCGACCGAGCACGCCGGCCGCCGGCTCGTCTTCGCCCACAACCCGGTGCCCGGTACGACCGGGAAGCAGCAGACGGGGCGCGCCGTGGAGTTCGTGAACGCGGGCCTCGCGGGTCTCGCGGGCTAGAGCGTGCGCGAGAGGGCTTCGCGGACGGCCTCCTCCGAGCGGGCCACCACCGCCGTGCCGTCCTCGGCGGTGATGATCGGGCGCTGGATCAGCTTCGGGTGCGCCGCCAGGTGGCTGATCCAGGCCCCGCGGGCCTCTTCGGTCTCCTCGCGCGGCAGGTCCCGTACGCCGGTCACCTTGGCCAGGGGATCCGAGGTGCGGGTGATGTCCCAGGGCTCCAGGCCGAGGCGGCCCAGGACCTCGCGGATCTCGGCTTCGGAGGGCACGTCCTCCAGGTAGCGGCGGACGGTGTACTCGGCGCCCTCCGCGTCCAGGAGCGTCAGCGCGCTACGGCACTTCGAGCAGGCGGGATTGATCCAGATCTCCATGCTCGAAAGCTTAGCCAGGTGCTGTCTGGCCAGGTCCTTTGTCAGTGGTCGCCGGTAAAATTCAAGGAGAAGGACAGGACGCCAACTTGCCTTTGGGAGGCTGTAGATGGCCACTGCCATGACCCTGCGCACCATCGATCCCGTCAAGAAGAAGCCGCTGCCGGCGGGACTGCCGCGCGAGTGGTACGAGAGCCACAACCGGCGGCTGAAGGCCATGCGACTGGCGATATCGCTGCTCGACTCGGGTACGTATGACGCTCAGCGCGCCACCAACCGCAAGATCCGCACGATGGCCGTCCGGACGGGCATCCGCCGGCCGTCGAACGTGACCTGCAAGCTGGTCCGTTCCTTCATCCGCGACGCCGGGTAGGCGCGGCGGGCGGGGGGCGGGCCGGGCGGGCCGGCGGGTCTCAGCCTCAGCCCGCCTCGGGGATCTTGGGGAAGCTGAAGCCGTAGCCCTGCTCCTTGAGCCACGGCAGCAGCTTTTCGAGGGCCTCGACGGACTGGGAGCGGTCGCCACCCCCGTCGTGCATGAGGATCGTCGGCCCCTTGGTCTTCAACTGGTCCTGCACGGTGCTGACGATCCTGTCCGCGCCGGGCCGGTTGAAGTCGCCGGGGTCGACGTTCCAGCCGAGGTTGGCCATGCCGTTGCGGGCGGCGATCTCGCGGCTCTCGGGGGTGAAGGCGCCGCCGGGGGCGCGGTAGTACCAGATGCGGGCGGAGCCGCTCGCCTCGTCGATCATCCGCTTCGCGTCCATGATCTCCCTCTCCTGGTACGCGACGTCTTTCTTGTTCATGGCCGTGTCGTGGCTGACCGCGTGGTTGCACAGGCGGTGGCCGGCCGAGGTGATCTCCTTCACCAGGTCCGGGTGCTTCTTCGCGTTCGGCCCGGTCAGGCAGAAGGTGGCCTTCGCGCCGTGGGCCTTGAGGAGTCCGAGCGCCTTCGGGGTCCACCTCGGGTCCGGGCCGTCGTCCAGGGTGAGGTTGACGACCTTGCCCCCGTCCTCGGCCGCGCGCACCAGGGCCGAGCCCACCTGGAGCGGGGCGGGGGCCTCGATCTGCTGGTGCTGCGCCGAGTCCGGGTCCGCCGCCGCCTCTTCCCCGGCCAGGCCCACCACGATCGCACCGGTGATCAGGGCGACGGCTCCGGCCGCCGCGATGATCGCGCTGATCCGCTGGTTGTGTTTGTACGGTGCGCGCATCGTAGGGGCCTCGATTTCCGTGCTCGGGGGGCTGGAAAACCCGAGCAAAACACGGAAATTGACCCAAATGGGCGATGGTCATCGTTTGGTCACGTGATCAGTACTGCGTGGTCACCGGGCCCCGGGGACCTCACCCGTCGCCCCCTCCGGCTCCGGTGACAGGGACAGCACCAGCAGGGCCACGTCGTCGCGCGGCCCGCCCCCGCTGAAGGACCGCAAGTCCCGCCACACCGCCGAGGCCAGGCCCGCCGGATCCGTCGCCAGTGCGGGCACGCGCGCGGCCAGCGGGTAGAAGTTGCCCGCCGCGTCACGGGCCTCCGTCACCCCGTCCGTGTACATCACCAGCCGGTCCCCGGGCAGCACCCGGAGCTCGGCCGGCACGGCCGGGGTGGGGCCGGCCAGGCCCAGGCCCAGCGGAGGCCCCGGGTCCACCTCGACTTCCGAGACCGTGAAACCCCGTAGCAGCAGGGGCGGGGGATGCCCGCACGACACGATCCGTACGAGGTCCAGCCCGGGCGGGAACTCCAGCAGCACCGCCGTCGCGAAGAGCTCCGCGTGCGCCACCGACTCGGCCGCCGAGTCCGCGAGCAGCCGCCGGTCCAGCCGGGCCGCCACCGTCGTGAGCTCCGCGTCGTCCAGGACCCCCTCCCGGAAGGCGCCGAGCAGCGAGGCCACGGTGCCGACGGCGGCCAGGCCGTGGCCCTGGACGTCGCCGACCAGCGCGCGCACGCCGTAGGGCCCGACCCGTACGTCGTACAGGTCGCCGCCGACCAGGGTGCCCTGCTGGGCCGCCCGGTAGAGGCCCGCGCAGCCGACCGCGCCGACCCGTTCGGGGACGGGCGGCAGGACCGCGAGCTGCGCCGCCTCCGCGACGGTGCGCACGCTCACCAGCTGGGCGTCGCGGCGTTTTCGGACCCAGGCGACCACCACGCTGAGCAGGCCGATCACGGCGACGGTCGCGAGGTCGGAGCCCCGGGCATGGGCGATCCCGAGCGTGGGCAGGCCGATGAGGACCAGCACCACCGCGGCGAAGACGGCCGTCCCGGCGGCCCCGTAGGCGAAGGCGGCGACCGGGGGGAGTCCGGCCAGGAAGTAGCCCAGCTCGACGTCGCCCGGGGTGATGCGCTGGACGAACACCAGCACGACGAGGGCCACCGCGGGCGCGAGGCGGGCCCAGCGCGGCGGCGGCGCCCCGCGCAGCCAGCCCGGCTCCTCGCGTCGGCGTCTCACCCCTCCACCCTGATCCCGGCACCGAAGGCGCGCACGCCGGGTGGCTCCGTAGGGCTGGGGCCGCCACAGTGGTGGCGTGACGGAAGCGGATGGTGCGGCGGGGCAGAGCGCGGCGATCAGTACCCGGCTGAACTGGCTGCGCGCGGGGGTGCTCGGCGCGAACGACGGGATCATCTCCACGGCGGGCCTGGTCGTCGGCGTCGCCGGGGCCACGACCTCGCGCACGGCGATCCTGGCGGCTGGCGTCGCCGGGCTGCTGGCGGGCGCGCTGTCGATGGCGGCGGGGGAGTACGTGTCGGTCAGCTCCCAGCGGGACTCGGAGAAGGCGGCGCTGGACCTGGAGCGGCGCGAGCTGGAGGAGTCGCCGCAGGAGGAGCTGGAGGAACTGACGGGGCTGCTGGTCGGCAGGGGACTGAGCGAGTCGGTGGCCCGGGAGGCGGCGGAGCAGCTGACGGAACGGGATGCGCTGCGGGCGCACGCGCGGGTGGAGCTCGGGATCAACCCCGACGAGCTGGCCAACCCCTGGCACGCGGCGGCGGCGAGCCTGGTGGCGTTCACGGTCGGGGCGCTGCTGCCGCTGCTGGCGATCGTGCTGCCGGGGGCGTCCTGGCGGGTCCCGGTGACCGTGGTCGCGGTCCTGCTGTCCCTGACCCTGTGCGGGGTGCTCAGCGCACGGCTGGGCGGGGCGCCGGCGGCCCGGGCGATCCTGCGCAACGTCGCCGGCGGAGCCCTGGCCATGGCGGTGACCTACGCGGTGGGCACCTGGCTGGGCACCGCCACCTGACGGCCGGGCCCCCTGACGGTCCGCCCGCGGCTCGGGCGCCGGTACGCTCCTGCGGCCTGACGGGCCCGGGGCCCGACGGGCCCGGCCGCCTGACGGTCCCGCCCGCCGGTCCCGCCCGCCCGCCGGTCCCGCCTGCCGCCGGTCCTGCCTGCCGCCGGGCGGGCCTGCCACCGGCACCGCCGGCCACGACCTGCGGCGCGCCCGCCACCTGAGGCGTCCGCCGCCTGACGGGCCAGTCGTCCGAGGGGCCTGCCGCCGCTGCCCGGGCCTGCCGCAGGCCGCCCGGGCCCGCTGCCGACGCCTCCGGCCCGCGGCCGAGCCACCTGCGGCCGGGGGAGCCCCCGCCGCGAAGATCAGGGGTCCCCTACCCGCCCTTCCTCCGTTCCCCGGGCTCCGCCCGGACCCGGTGTTCACCCACCGGACGGGCCGACGGCACGGCCTTCGGGGCTCGCCCGCGCGGGCCCGGCGGTGCGCGTCCCGTGACGGTGCGGCCCGGCGGCCCCGGCCCGGGAGCGCGCGGTCTGGAGGTACGCGCGCCCGGGACCGTGCGGCCCGCGGCCCCGGCCCGGGAGCGGAAGTGCGCGGCCCTGGACCGTGCGGCCGGCGACAGGGCGGCCGGGAAAGCGTGCGGCCCGGGTCGCCGGGGCCGTCGGTGCGGGGGCGCTGCCAAGATGGGGCCATGCGTATCGCAGTCACGGGGGCCACTGGGCTCATCGGCAGCGCCCTCGGGCGGTCACTGAAGGCCGACGGACACGAGGTCGTCCGGTTCGTGCGGCGGGAGCCGGCCGGGCCCGGCGAGGCGCGGTGGGACCCCGCGCGCGGGTACGTGGACCCGGCCGGGCTCGCCGGCTGCGGGGCCGTAGTGCACCTCGCCGGGGCCGGAGTCGGAGACCACCGCTGGACGGCCGCCTACAAGCGGGAGATCCGCGACAGCCGGGTCAAGGGCACGGCCGCCATCGCCTTTGCCGTCGCCGCCATGGACGAGCCGCCCGCGACGCTCGTCTGCGGATCCGCCATCGGGTACTACGGGGACACGGGAGACCGGACGGTCGACGAGGATTCCCCGGCCGGGGAAGGGTTCCTCCCGGAGGTCTGCGTGCAGTGGGAGGCGGCCGCCGCGCCCGCCCGGGACGCCGGGGTCCGGACCGTGTTCGCCCGTACGGGACTGGTCGTCGCCGCCGAAGGCGGGGCCTGGGGGAAGCTGTTCCCGATCTTCAAGGCCGGCATCGGCGGCCGCCTGGGCAACGGCCGACAGTACTGGTCGCACATCTCGATGCACGACGAGATCGCCGCCCTGCGCCACATCATCGACACCTCCGCCCTGACCGGGCCGGTGAACCTGACCGCCCCCGAGCCCCTGACCAACCGCGAGGTCACCGCCGCGATGGGCCGGGTCCTGCACCGCCCGGCGGTGTTCGCCGTGCCCGCGCCGGTCATGCGCGTGGTGCTCGGGGAGTTCGCCCAGGACGTGCTGGGCAGTCAGCGGGTGCGTCCCGCGCGGCTGCTGGAGTCCGGGTTCGTCTTCCGGTACCCGGGGATCGAGGAGTCGATCAGGGCCGCGCTGGAGGCCTGAAACGGCCCGGCGCTCCGGGCCTGAAAGCCCCGGGGCTCCGGGGGAGCGCCCCGGCGCACGCGCGCGACCGTTCGTGAGCCGAATGCGACCGCCGTGCGACCGGAGTTGACCGCATTACCCGTAAAGGCACGTGCAACTCGGGTTCCGCCGGACCGCGTTGGGGGAAGGAGGTTCCCCACACAGCCGGGCCGACCTCGGGGAGGGGCACGTGCTCAACAGCGCACACGCACACCATGCGGACGTGGTCATCGTAGGAGCCGGAGTCTCCGGACTCGCGGCAGCGCACCACCTCATCGCGGCCGGAGTCACGGTCATCGTCCTGGAGGGCGCCGACGATCCGGGCGGCCGGATGGCCACCGAGACCGTCGACGGCTTCCGGCTCGACCGGATCGGCCAGCTCCTCAACACCGCCTACGCCGAACCGGCCCGTACCCCGGGCCTCGAAGGCCTGGTCCTCAAGCCCTTCGCGCCCGGCGCCCTCGTCCACAGCGACGGCAGAACGCTGCGCGCCGGCGCCCTTACCCCCGCCCGCGCCCTGACCAGCGGCTCCCTCGACCAGGCCAGGGTCGGCGCGGCGCTCGCCCGCCTCGCCGCACTGCCCGAGGAACGCCTCCTGGCCCGCCCCGAGCGCACCGCGCACGCCGCCCTGAGCTCCAGGAGCCTCGGTACGACGCTGCGCCCGCTCCTCGCCGCGCTCCTGCGCGACCCCGCACTCACCACCTCCAGCCGCGTCGCGGACCTGGCCCTGCGCACCTTCGCGCGCGGCCGCCTCGCCGTACCCGAGGGCGGCGCCGCCACCCTGCCCGGACTGCTCGCCGCCGCGCTGCCGCCCGGCACCGTACGGACCGGGGTCCGGGTCCGCTCCCTCGCCACCAACCTGGTCACCACCGAGGGACACGGCGACTTCAGCTGTCGCTCGGCGGTCCTGGCCACCGGCGCCCGGGCCGCCGCCGAACTGCTCCCGGGCCTGCGCGTGCCCGCCTTCCACCAGGTGACCGTGATGCACCACGCCACCACCACCCCGCTCGCCTGGGACGGCTCGCTGCTCCTGGACGGGGACCCGGACTGGCCCGTCGCCCACACCGCGGTGATGAGCGCGGTCGACCCGACGCGCGCCCCCGCCGGCCGCAGCCTCGTCACCACCACCGTGCTCGGCCCGCCGCCGCCCACCCGGACGGTCGCCTCGCGCCTGGCCCGGCTCTACGAGACCGCGACCCGGGACTGGGAGCTGCTGGCCGTCCACCACACCCCGGAGGCCGTCCCCGCCATGCCACCGCCGCAGGACACCCGGCGCACCGTCCGGGTCCTGGCCGGCCTCTACGTGTGCGGCGACCACCGGGACACCAACACCGTCGAGGGAGCCCTGCGCTCGGCCCGCCGCGCCGCGGCCGCGCTCCTGCGCGACTTCGGCATCCCGGTCCCGGCCACCCGGAAAACCGCCCTCCCGGTGGCGGCCTGAGCCAACCACCCACCCGGACCGGCAGGACAGCGCCGCCCTGCGGGCAACCACCCACCTCGGGGGTGGTTGCCCGCAGGGCAACATCAACCCGGCTGGGAACACCCGCAGCCAACATCAGCCCCGTCGGCGTTTGAGGCGCGGGGTCCGGGGCGGAGCCCCGGGAGCGGACCCGCAGGGGCACCACGGCGCGGCCCCCCACCGGGCCCGGGGGCCGACACCGCAGCCGACCCGCAGGGTCACGACAAGGCGGCCACCCGGTCCCGGTACCCCCGCACCGCAGACGCGTCCCGGTACGGCTCCAGCCGCCGCTCGAAGTCCCGTACGTACTCCACCGCCCGCACCGACCGCATCTCCATCGCCTGCTGCGCCGCCTCCGCGCCCAGCGCGCACGCCTGGTCCAGCTCGCCCAGCCCCAGCCGCGCCGTGGCCAGCACCACCCGGCAGAACAGCCGCGAGCGCGCGTACGAGGGCGCCCGCAGCTGCAGGGACCGCTCGGCGTGCTGCGCCGAGGCCCGGTACTGCTGGAGGTCCCGGTGGCAGTGCCCGAACTCGTCCGCGAGCTGCGCCTCGTCGTAGTCCCGCGCCCAGTGCGGTACGTCGTCCCCCGGCCGGGCCGCTCCCAGCGCCCGCTCGGCCCGCACCAGCGAGGCCGTCGACGCCCGGACCTCCCCGAGCACCGCGTGCCCCCGCGCCTCCGCCGAGTGCAGCAGCGCCTGCACCACCGGCGGCGGCCCGGAGCCGACGCCCTGCTGGGCCACCCGGGCCAACTGCACCGCCTCCCGGCCGTGGCCGAGGTAGACCGCCTGCCGGCTCATCGTGATCAGCACGTACGCCCCGTACGGCCGGTCCCCGGCGGCCTGGGCCAGCCGCAGCGCCTGGACGAAGTACCGCTGGGCGAGCCCGTGCGCGGCGATGTCGTACGAGGTCCAGCCCGCGAGCCGGGTCAGATCGGCGGCGGCGGAGAACAGCCGGCGCCCGGTGGTCTCCCCGTAGGTGCCGCGCAGCATCGGCTCGGCCTCGTGCTCCAGGTACCGCACCAGGGCCTGGCGGGCATGGCCGCCCCCGTAGGCGTGGTCCAGGGTGCGGAACAGCTCGCCCACCGATCTGAGCGCCGCGATGTCACCGCCCGTCACCCGCTGCCCGGGACCGCGGTCGATCTGCCGCTGCCGGGGCACCGAGGCCCGGCCGGGCAGGGGGCGGCCCAGCTCGGGACGGCCCGGCTCGGGACGGCCCAATTCGGGACGGCTCTGCTCAGGCACCCGCGAGGCCGCCTGCTCCGCGCCCCGGCCGACCCGCTCGTCGGCGCGCCCGATCAGCCAGTCGCGGCTGGGCACCACCAGCCCGGCCGGGGTGAAGGCGATCTTGCGCAGCTCGGCGTGCGAACCGGAGTCCTTGCGCCACAGCCCGCTCGCGATGTCGACGGCCTCCTCGGGGGTGGCCGCGAACTCCAGCCCCGCGTACACCGGGGCGCACGCGTCCAGGCCCAGGTCCTGGGCGGACAATCGCCGCCCCAGGCGCCGGGTGAACACCTCCGCGATCAGGGCCGGGGTGGTGCCGCGCGGCTGCTGCCCGCGTAGCCAGCGGGTCACGGAGGTCTTGTCGTACCGCAGATCCAGACCGTGCTCCAGACCGAGCTGGTCGACACGGCGGGCGAGCCCGGCGTTGGAGAACCCGGCCTCGGCGATCAGTGCCGAGAGCTGCCGGTTGGGGACACGCTGGGCAGGTCGTTCCGTCATCGGCTCCACGGTCTCCTGACGTGACGGACCGGAGTCCCGGCCCTGTGAACGGCGTGAATGTAGCGGCGAACCTCGCCCGTACCGCCCTCTCTGTCCCACATTCATCCGATCGTGTGCAGAACCGGTGGGTCTCTTTACGGACCGACCCCCTCCACCCGCGTACGCTGCGCCCCATGACCCGCCGGCCCACCGGGGAACCTCCCCCCGGCAGCTGCGAGCGCCCCGACGGCGACGGCAGCCACGCAGAGTCCTCCACGGCCCCGCCGTACGTGCCCGAGCTGGCCGCGCCCGAGCTGACCGAGGCGGAGTGCCGGCGGTGCGGGACCTACATCGCGGGGCTCGACGGGCGCTACGCGTGCGGGGTCTGCGGCTGGGTGAACGACCACTCCGAAGGCCACCGCCGGCTGCCCCGGGCGGATGAGGACCCGGACCGGCCGCCGAAGGGCCGCAGGCGGCCGAAACAGCTCCCGGGACCCCCGGATCCAGGTCTCTGGGCGGTGTCCGGGACGGGCGCCTGACGGGGCGCGCGGGGGCCGCCGTACCCTTGCCTGGTGCGATAGGTGCACACAGCAAGTTCGTCGGCAGGTTCAACGAGGAGGCGCCGCGGTGGCTGAGCTTGGGTTTGTCCGCATGGGCTTCGGCCCGGAAGCCGTCGAGTACACGGTGGCCTGGGAAGAGCAGCGCCGGGTGCACGCGGCCCGCTTCGCGGACGAGATCGAGGACACCTGCCTGCTGCTGGAGCACCTTCCGGTCTACACGGCCGGCCGGCGCACCGCCGAGAACGAGCGCCCCCTCGACGGCACGCCCGTCGTGGACGTGGACCGCGGCGGCAAGATCACCTGGCACGGCCCGGGCCAGCTGGTCGGCTACCCGATCATGAAGCTGCCCCGCCCCGTGGACGTGGTCGCCCACGTCCGCCGCCTGGAGGACGCGCTGATCCGCACGGCCGCCGAGTTCGGCCTGGAGACCACCCGCGTCGAGGGGCGCAGCGGGGTCTGGGTGCTCGGCGACCCGGTGGAGGAGCGCCCGAAGATCGGCGGGCTCTCGCTGGACTTCGACCCGAGGCTGCACGACGAGGAGTTCGACCCCCGGCTGAACGGCCCCGAGTACGCCCCGTCCAACGCCGGCCAGCGCCGCGAGGACCGCAAGCTCGCCGCCATCGGCATCAGGGTCGCCAAGGGCGTCACGATGCACGGCTTCGCGATCAACGTGAACCCCGACAACACCTGGTTCGACCGGATCGTCCCCTGCGGGATCCGCGACGCCGGTGTGACCTCGCTCTCGTACGAGCTGGGCCGCGAGATCACCATCGCCGAGGTGCTGCCGGTGATCGAACGGCACCTGAAGGACGTGCTGGAGCAGGCGGAGCCGAAGCCCAGGGAGATAGAGCCCGTCGCGGGCTAGTTCGCGCGGGAATGGGTCGGGCCGCCCGCAGGTTGGCCGACGTAAGAGCGTATGAAATTACGGGCGTACCCTGGTGGGCGCCGAAGAATCGAAGTCACAGGGAGCCGGTCGTGTCCGCAGTCGCACCCGACGGACGCAAGATGCTGCGCCTAGAGGTCCGTAACGCCCAGACGCCCATCGAGCGCAAGCCCGAGTGGATCAAGACGCGGGCCAAGATGGGTCCCGAGTACACCAAGATGCAGGCCCTGGTGAAGGGCGAAGGACTGCACACGGTGTGCCAGGAGGCCGGATGTCCGAACATTTACGAATGCTGGGAGGACCGCGAGGCCACCTTCCTCATCGGTGGCGACCAGTGCACCCGGCGCTGTGACTTCTGCCAGATCGACACGGGCAAGCCCGAGGCGCTGGACCGCGACGAGCCCCGCCGCGTCGGCGAGTCCGTCGTCACCATGGACCTGAACTACGCCACCATCACGGGCGTCGCGCGCGACGACCTGGCGGACGGCGGAGCCTGGCTCTACGCGGAGACCGTGCGCCAGATCCACCAGCAGACGGCGGGCCGCGAGAGCGGTCACACCAAGGTCGAGCTGCTCGCCCCGGACTTCAACGCGGTCCCGGAGCTGCTGGAAGAGGTCTTCGCCTCCCGCCCCGAGGTCTTCGCCCACAACATCGAGACGGTGCCCCGCATCTTCAAGCGGATCCGCCCCGGCTTCCGCTACGAGCGCTCGATGGACGTCATCACCCGGGCCCGCGCCTACGGCCTCGTCACCAAGTCCAACCTGATCCTGGGCATGGGCGAGGAGCGCGAAGAGGTCAGTCAGGCGCTGAAGGACCTCCACGAGGCGGGCTGCGAGCTCATCACCATCACGCAGTACCTGCGGCCCTCGCCGCGCCACCACCCCGTCGAGCGCTGGGTCAAGCCGGCCGAGTTCGTGGAGCTGGCGCAGGAGGCCGAGGAGATCGGCTTCTCCGGAGTCATGTCCGGTCCGCTGGTCCGGTCCTCGTACCGTGCCGGCCGCCTCTACCAGCAGGCGATGGAGAAGCGCGCGACGGTCTGAACGCGCGCGGAGTGACGCGTGGTGCGGGAGGTATGTGAACTCGCGCACAAAGTCTTACTTACGGGTAACACCGCATTGATGCGGCCCCTAGGCTCTTTCCAGTAAGAGTCCTGGTGGGCCGCATCAAGGTTTCATCACTGTTTGACCAGTCGGTCATGCCCTGGTAACACCAGTCAGTGACGATTGTTCGACGCACCGCACACACGCTTGGCAACCCCCGACGTGAGCTCCGTGAAAGGGTCGACACCATGCAGGCCGCGCCCGTACGCGCCATCGCCATCCCGTCCTTCACCGACGCCGTCCGCGGCCTGGAGTCGCTGCTCATGAGCGGCGCCCGCCGCAACGCCTGGACGGCCGTCCTCGAAGACCGCCGCAGGGCCCAGGACCGGGTCGAAACCGAGCACGTACTCGAGGCCGCGGCGACCCGGACCGAGAAGGCCACGTAAACTTCGCTGCATGGCGAGGAAGTCAAACGCAGAGACTGCTGCGAACCCCGGGCGACTGAAGCAGATCGCCCTGACGTACAAGATGACGCGCAAGGCCGACCCGAAGGTCGGTCTGATCGTCGCGGGCGTGGGAATCGTCACCTTTGGTGTCTTTCTTGCGATCGGCTTCCTGATCGACCACCCGGTCTACCTGGGCATCCTGGGCTTCCTGGTGGCGTTCCTGGCGATGGCGATCATCTTCGGACGGCGAGCCGAGACGGCCGCCTTCGGACAGATGGAGGGACAGCCGGGCGCGGCCGCGGCCGTACTGGACAACGTGGGTCGGGGCTGGACCACCACCCCCGCCGTCGCGATGAGCAAGCAGCAGGACATCGTCCACCGTGCCGTGGGCAAGGCCGGCGTGGTCCTGATCGCCGAGGGCAACCCGAACCGGGTGAAGCCGATGCTCGCGAACGAGAAGAAGAAGCTGGCCCGGATCATGCCCGACATCCCGGTCCACGACTTCATCGTGGGCAAGGGCGAGGGCGAGGTGCCGCTCAAGAAGGTCCGTACGACCCTGATGAAGCTGCCCCGCGTGCTCTCCGGGCCCCAGATCACCCAGGTCAACGACAAACTGCGGGCCATGGGCGACTTGCTGAGCAACATGCCGATCCCGAAGGGCCCGATGCCCAAGGGGATGCGCATGCCGCGCGGCGGAAAGATGCGCTGATCCGCTTTTCGTATACGACACGTGCGACACAGAGGGGCGCCCCGGGCCGATGGCCCGGGGCGCCCCTCTGTGTGTTCGTTCCTTCGTCTCAGATCCTGACCTGTACGGCGCGGCTGAGGCGGTCGTGCAGTCCGCGGCCGTCGCGGTCCCAGACGAGGGCCGGGATCAGCAGGGCGAGCAGGGCGGTGCGCAGCACCACGCGGCCGAAGCCGAGCCGGCCGCCGTCCTGCGAAACGACCCGGAGGCCCAGCATCCGCTTCCCGGGGGTGAAGCCCACGGTGCCGACCGTCAGGATCACCAGGGCGACGAAGACCGCCAGCGTCCAGTTCCCCGAACCGTTCCAGTCACGGCCCGTGATCAGGCCGTACGCGATCAGCTGGCAGCCCAGCCAGTCGATGGCCACGGCGCCGAGCCGGCGGCCGAAACGGGCCACCGAGCCGGGCCCCTGCTGCGGCAGGCCGAGCTGTTTGCCGGGGTACCCGAAGTCGGCACCCATCTCCTCGGCGGCCTCGCGGGGGCCGGAGAGCCAGGATCCGATTGCTTGCCTCTTGTCCACCCGAACACGGTACCCGTGCCGCTCGGCGCCGTTCCGGCGGGACCCTGGTTAACTTGTGCGAAACAAATGGGTCATGCTTGAGAAACCCCGTCTGCTTATGGTCGGGTCAGCGTGCGGCACCGCACTGACGCACCACTAGCTATAAAGCCCGCCCTGCCCCGGGGTCGGGAGTAGGAGGAGTTGGATGTTCAAGAACGCCGACGAAGTGACGCAGTACATCCAGGACAACGACGTCAAGTTCGTAGACGTCCGCTTCTGCGACCTGCCTGGTGTGATGCAGCACTTCACCATCCCGGGGCGCGTCTTCGACCCGAACGAGGAGCTGGCGTTCGACGGCTCCTCGATCCGCGGCTTCCAGGCGATCCACGAGTCCGACATGGCGCTGCGTGCCGACATCACCACCGCGCGCCTGGACCCGTTCCGCAAGGACAAGACGCTCAACATCAACTTCTTCATCCACGACCCGATCACGGGCGAGGCCTACAGCCGTGACCCGCGCAACGTCGCGAAGAAGGCCGAGGCGTACCTGGCCTCGACCGGCATCGCCGACACCGCGTTCTTCGGCCCCGAGGCCGAGTTCTACGTGTTCGACAGCGTGCGCTTCGCGACCACCGCGAACGAGAGCTTCTACCACATCGACTCCGAGGCCGGCGCCTGGAACACCGGTTCCGAGGAGAACAACCGTGGTTACAAGGTCCGCTACAAGGGTGGTTACTTCCCCGTAGCCCCGGTCGACCACTTCGCCGACCTGCGCGCCGAGATCTCCCTCGAGCTGGACGCCCAGGGCCTCCAGGTCGAGCGTCAGCACCACGAGGTCGGCACCGGTGGCCAGGCCGAGATCAACTACAAGTTCAACACGCTGCTCGCCGCGGCCGACGACCTGATGCTCTTCAAGTACATCGTGAAGAACGTCGCGTGGAAGAACGGCAAGACCGCGACCTTCATGCCGAAGCCGATCTTCGGTGACAACGGCTCGGGCATGCACGTGCACCAGTCGCTGTGGGCGAACGGCGACCCGCTGTTCTACGACGAGGCCGGCTACGCGGGTCTGTCGGACATGGCGCGCTACTACATCGGCGGCATCCTCAAGCACGCCCCGTCGCTGCTGGCCTTCACCAACCCGACGGTGAACTCGTACCACCGCCTGGTCCCGGGCTTCGAGGCGCCGGTCAACATGGTGTACTCGCAGCGCAACCGCTCCGCCGCGATGCGCATCCCGATCACGGGCTCGAACCCGAAGGCCAAGCGCGTCGAGTTCCGCGCCCCGGACCCGTCCTCGAACCCGTACCTGGCGTTCTCGGCCCTCCTGCTGGCCGGCCTCGACGGCATCAAGAACAAGATCGAGCCGATGGAGCCGATCGACAAGGACCTCTACGAGCTCTCCCCGGACGAGCACGCGAGCGTCCCGCAGGTCCCGACCAGCCTTGAGGGCGTCCTCAAGGCCCTGGAGGAGGACCACGAGTACCTCCTGGCCGGCGGTGTCTTCACCCCCGACCTGATCGAGACCTGGATCGACTACAAGCGCACCCACGAGATCGCCCCGATCGCGCTGCGCCCGCACCCGCACGAGTTCGAGCTCTACTTCGACCTCTAAGCCGTGCCGCGGTCGTGCTGACGCACTGATCGAACGAAGCCCCGCCCCCTTCATCGAGAGGGGGGCGGGGCTTCTGCGTGGGGCGGCCCCACCGTGATGGGCGCGCTCAGCGCATCAGCGGCATCGCGCCCGTGAGGTCGCGCAGGCAGCGGACCGCGAGTTCCGCGGGGGAGCCGGGGCCCGAGGGCGGGGTGTCCGTGGTGGACCACAGCTCCAGGGAGATGCGGATCGCGTCCGTGGCCGCCGCCGCGAGGAGGCGGACGGCGAGGGGTTCGGCGTCCGGGCCGGCGAGCCGGGCGACGACCGGGACCAGGCGCTCCTCGGAGTCCTGGTTGACCCGGTACCAGACGGCCCGCAGGGCCTCGTCGGTCGTGGCGGCGCGCAGCAGGCCGCGGGTGACCCCCAAGCCCTCCTCGAGGGCCTGGGGGTCCGTGAGGGAGCGGGTGACGGCGCGCTCCAGGGCCTCGGTCAGCGGGGTGCCGGGGTCCTCCTCGGCGAGCAGGGCGCGCCAGGCGTCGCCGCCGCCCGCGAGCAGGGGGGCGACGGCCTCCTGCTTGTTGCGGAAGTAGCGGTAGAACGTGCGCAGCGCCACGCCCGCGCGGTGGGCGATGTCCTCGGCGGTGGTGCCGTCGGGGCCGTGCTCGGCGAAGAGTTCGCAGGCGGCGCGGGCGATGTCGAGCTGGGTGGCCGCCTTGCGGCGCTCGTTCAGCGACTGGGCTCCGGGGCCGGCCTGGGGAGAGTACGGACGAGGGGATCTCACCGGGGAAGGATACCCCGGCCCCCAGAGCGAAATGCATGTTTTGACAGGGTGGCAAAACGTGTCATCGCGGGAGTACGCTCCCCCCATGAACCGTTACGAAGGACGTCGCGTCCTCATCACCGGCGGCGGCTCCGGCATCGGCCAGGCCACCGTCCACCGCATCCTCTCCGAGGGCGGCCGCGTCCACACCGTGGACGTCAACGAAGCCGGTCTCAAGGCCACCGCCGACCAGGCCGCCGCAGACGGTCACGCGGACCGCCTCACCACCGCGGTCCTCGACATATCCGACGAGGCGGCCGTCAAGACGGGCGTGGCCGCCGCGGTCGACGCCCTCACCGGAATCGACGTACTGGTCAACGCCGCGGGCATCCTGCGCTCCGCGCACACCCACCAGACCACGCTCGAATTCTGGAACAAGATCATCGCGGTGAACCTGACCGGTACGTTCCTGGTCATCCGCGAGTCGCTCCCGGCGCTGCTGGCGGGCGACCAGCCGGTCGTCGTCAACTTCAGCTCCACGTCGGCGTCCTTCGCGCACCCGTACATGTCCGCCTACGCGGCCAGCAAGGGCGGCATCCAGTCCATGACCCACGCGCTCGCCGCCGAGTACAGCAAGCAGGGGCTGCGCTTCGTCGCCGTCGCGCCGGGCTCCATCGAGAGCGGCATGACCACCGGCACCGGCCCCGGCCTGCCCGAGGACACCGACTGGAGCCTGTTCGCCAAGCTCGCCCCGGCCCTCGGCCAGGGCTTCGCCGGCCCGCAGACGGTCGCCGGCGTCGTCGCCATGCTGGGCTCCGAGGACGGCGCCTTCATCACCGGCACGGAGATCCGTATCGACGGCGGCACGCACTACTGACGCGACGGCGGGGGCCTCAGCCCCTGAAGCGGTCCCACAGCCGGGGGAAGCGCTCCGCGAGCACGGCTTCGTTCTCGAAGTCCAGCGCAGCGCCCTCCGGCTCCGCCGCCTGCAGCGGGATCCCCAGATCCGGCGCCACCGACCCGGTCAGCTGCTCGTACGCCTCGTCCGCCGCGTACCCCAGCTCCTCGCCGTCCCCGTCGATCTCCTCGTCGAACTCGTCGAGGAGCTCCGCGAGCTGGTCCGGATCGTGCACCCCGCCCTCGAAGACCTCCCGGCCCTGGCCGATCAGCCAGCACCGGAAGTAGTCGAACGCGTCGTCGCTGGCCCCGTCGAGCAGCACCCACGCCGCGCCCCACAGGTCCCAGGTGTACGCCCGGTTGTACCGCGACTCGAAGTGCCGCGCGAAGTCCAGGACGGAGTCCGGGTCGAGCTGAGCCAGCCGCTCCACGAGCAGCTCGGCGTGTTCCTCGGGGTCGCCCTCGGCGGCCTCGCGGGTACGGTCGACCATCTCCCAGAACTCAGTCTCGTCCATCACCGCTCCAGCATCACGGGTCCACCCCCTCGCCGCCACCGCGCATGCCGCGAAAGGCCGGTGCACGCCCCCGCACGGCCGCATCCTCGGACCGGGAGCCGGATCGCGCAGCCGTCGGGGTGGGGGCAGGGGTATGCGGGGAGAACTACTCGAAGGCCGGTACCGGCTGGAGGAGCGTCTGGGCGCCGGCGGCACGGGCGAGGCCGGGGCCGGCGAGGACGTACGGATGCACGTAGGGGCCGGGGAAGTCCCCGGAAGCCGCAACGCCGTGAGGCGGCCCGCCCCCGAAGGAGCGGACCGCCTCACGGTCGCCGAAGAACGCGGGGCCTACAGGCCGTAGCGCTCCCGGGCCTCCTTGATGGAGGACGCCGGGACCTCGCCGCGGCGGGCGAGCTGGGCCAGCGCGGCCACCACGATCGACTGGGCGTCGACACCGAAGTGGCGGCGGGCGCCCTCGCGGGTGTCGGAGAGGCCGAAGCCGTCCGTGCCCAGCGAGGTGTAGTCCTGCTCGACCCACTGGCTGATCTGGTCCGGGACCTGACGCATCCAGTCGGAGACGGCGAGCACCGGGCTGGTGACGCCCTCCAGGGCGCGGGTGACGAACGGGGTGCGCATCTCCCCGCGCAGCAGCGCCTCGTCGCACTCCAGCGCGTCGCGGCGCAGCTCGCCCCAGGAGGTGGCGGACCAGACGTCGGCGGCCACGTTCCAGTCGGCGGCGAGCAGCTTCTGCGCGTCCAGCGCCCAGTGGATGGCCGTACCGGAGGCCATCAGCTGGATCTTCGGGGCGTCTGCGGCCGGGGTCGCCTCCGCGAGGTCCGCCGCCGTGTTGAAGCGGTAGAGACCGCGCAGGATGCCCTCTTCCACGCCTTCCGGCATGGCGGGCTGCGGCTTCGGCTCGTTGTAGACCGTCAGGTAGTAGAAGACGTCTTCCGGCTTCTCGCCGTACATCCGGCGCAGACCGTCCTTGACGATCACCGCGATCTCGTACGCGAAGGCCGGGTCGTAGTTGAGCGACGCCGGGTTCGTGGACGCGATCAGGTGCGAGTGGCCGTCCGCGTGCTGCAGGCCCTCACCCGTCAGGGTGGTGCGGCCGGCGGTGGCGCCGACGATGAAGCCCTTGCCGAGCTGGTCGGCGAGCTGCCACATCTGGTCGGCGGTGCGCTGCCAGCCGAACATCGAGTAGAAGATGTAGAACGGGATCATCGGCTCGCCGTGCGTCGCGTACGACGTACAGGCGGCGATGAAGTCGGCCATGGCGCCGGCCTCGGTGATCCCCTCGTTGAGGATCTGGCCGTCCTTGGCTTCCTTGTAGTACATGAGCTGGTCGCGGTCGACCGGCTCGTACGTCTGGCCCAGCGGCGAGTAGATGCCGGCCGACGGGAAGAGGGACTCCATACCGAAGGTGCGGGCCTCGTCGGGGACGATCGGCACCCAGCGCTTGCCGGTCTCCTTGTCCCGCATCAGGTCCTTGACGAGCCGGACGAAGGCCATGGTGGTGGCCATCTCCTGCTTGCCGGAGCCCTTGAGCAGCGGGGCGAAGGAACGGTCCGCCGGAGCCGGCAGGGCCACGTGCTTGACCTTGCGGGCCGGGGCCGGGCCGCCGAGCGCCGCGCGGCGCTCGTTCAGGTACTGGACCTCGGGGCTGTTCGCGCCCGGGTGGCCGTACGGGACCTGGCCGTCGGCGAAGGCGCTGTCCGGGATCGGGAGGCCAAGGAGGTCACGCATGTCCTTGAACTCGTCGATCGTCAGCTTCTTCATCTGGTGGTTCGCGTTCTTCGACTCGAACCCGGCGCCCAGCGTGTAGCCCTTGACGGTCTGCGCGAGGATGACCGTCGGAGCACCCTTGTGCTCCAGGGCGGCCTTGTACGCGGCGTAGACCTTGCGGGGCTCGTGGCCGCCGCGGGAGGTGTGGAAGCACTCGGCGATCTTCGCGTCGGAGAGCACACCGGCCAGCTGCACGAGCTCGGCGTTGGCGCCGAAGAAGTGCTGGCGGATGTAGGCCACGTCGCGGGTCGCGTACGTCTGGAACTGCGCGTCGGGTACCTCGCGCAGGCGGCGTACCAGGGCGCCCGTGGTGTCGAGCTGGAACAGCTCGTCCCAGGCGGAGCCCCACAGCGACTTGATGACGTTCCAGCCGGCGCCGCGGAACTGGGCTTCCAGCTCCTGCACCACGCGGAAGTTCGCGCGGACCGGACCGTCGAGGCGCTGCAGGTTGCAGTTGATGACGAAGGTCAGGTTGTCGAGCTGCTCGCGCGAGGCCAGGGCCAGGGCGGCGGTCGACTCGGGCTCGTCCATCTCGCCGTCGCCCAGGAAGGCCCAGACGTGCGAGTTGGCGGTGTCCTTGATGCTCCGGTTCTGCAGGTAGCGGTTGAAGCGCGCCTGGTAGATCGCGGAGAGCGGGCCGAGGCCCATGGAGACCGTCGGGAACTCCCACAGCCACGGCAGGCGCCGCGGGTGCGGGTAGGACGGGAGACCGTTGCCGCCGGCTTCCTGGCGGAACTTGTCGAGCTGCTGCTCGGAGATCCGGCCGTCGAGGAAGGCACGGGCGTAGATGCCGGGGGAGGCGTGGCCCTGGATGTAGAGCTGGTCGCCCGATCCGTCGGCCTCCTTCCCGCGGAAGAAGTGCTGGAAGCCGGTCTCGTACAGCCACGCGGCGGAGGCGAAGGTGGCGATGTGGCCGCCGACGCCGTACTTGGAGCCGCGGGTCACCATGGCGGCCGCGTTCCAGCGGTTCCACGCGGTGATCTTGGCTTCCATCGCCTCGTCGCCGGGGAACTCCGGCTCCGCGGCGGTGGGGATGGTGTTGACGTAGTCCGTCTCAAGGAGCTTCGGCAGCGCGAGGCCGGCGGCCTCGGCGTGCTGAAGGGTGCGACGGAGCAGGTATTCGGCGCGGCGCGTACCGGCGGCCTTGGCGACGGCGTCGAGCGAGGCCGCCCATTCGGCGGTCTCCTCGGTGTCGCGGTCCGGGAGCTGGTCGAGCTCGCTCGGAAGCTTTCCTACGGGGTCGGACATCGGTGTGCGCCGCCTTCCGGACAAAGGAGAGGTGGTGAAGAAATCCCTGACGGGCAGGACAGGGTCGTTGGACCCGGGTGGGGTCCGCGGATGACTGTAAGGCGCTGATCGATGATCGATCAAATGAAAGTGACGAAGAAACGTCAATCTGACAAAAGTCGGCACCGGGTGCCATGAAAATAGGCACCCAGTGCCGGGCAAATCGGGACGAGACGGGCGGCCCGGCGGGTCTCGAAGGGCGAGATCAAGCCCGCGGCGCGCAGCCCAGAACGTGCCGCTTCACGAGCAGACCGATGTCCGGGTCCTGATTGCGGAAGGCGTCCACCAGGGCCTCGTGCTCTTCGGCGTAGGACTTTTGGACGGTTCCCAGCCACCGGATGGACAGGGCCGTGAAGACCTCGATGCCCAGGGATTCCCAGGTGTGCAGCAGCACGCTGTTCCCGGCGGCCCGCACCATCTCCCGGTGGAAGCCCACGGTGTGCCGCACCTGGGCCGTGCCGTCCGCGCTGCGGTCGGCGTCCCACAGGCCCGCCACGTGCGGCTCCAGGGCCGAGCAGTCGGCCGCCAGCCGGGGCGCGGCCAGCTCGGCCGCGATCTGCTCCAGGCCCGCCCGGACCGGATAGATCTCCTCCAGGTCCGCCGCCGACAGGTTCCGTACGCGCACGCCCTTGTTCGGCGCCGACTCGATCAGGCGCAGCGTCTCCAGCTCGCGCAGGGCCTCGCGCACGGGCGTCTGGCTGACCTCCAGCTCCACCGCGATCCGGCGCTCCACGATCCGCTCACCGGGCTTCCAGCGCCCGCTGACGATCCCCTCCACGATGTGCTCGCGGATCTGCTCGCGCAGCGAGTGCACGACGGGTGGGGTGATCATCGGGGCTTCATCTCCTGGGGGGTGTGCAGGGGTATGCGGGGCCTTGATGCGTAGACAATACGGCGGCTCCGCTCGTCGCGATGCGTTCCTGGTCAGAGGCGCAGCGTGAGGCTGGTTACAGCCGCCGACCGAGGGGGCCAGGGTACGACGACGGCGCCCCCGCCCGGGACGTGCATCCCGGGCGGGGGCGCCGTGCGCGGCAGTCGTGAACCGCTGCCGCGAAGAGCCTTACAGGCCGAGCTCGACCTCGAACTCGCCGGCCTCGAGGATGCCCTTGACGGCCGAGAGGTACCGGGCCGCGTCCGCGCCGTCCACCAGGCGGTGGTCGTAGGACAGGGTCAGGTACGTCATGTCGCGGATGCCGATGTTCGTGCCCTCGGCGGTCTCGATGACCACCGGGCGCTTGACCGTCGCGCCGATGCCCAGGATGGCGACCTGGTTCGGGGGCACGATGACCGTGTCGAACAGCGCACCGCGCGAGCCGGTGTTGCTGATGGTGAAGGTCGCGCCCGACAGCTCGTCCGGCGTGATCTTGTTGCCGCGGACCTTGGAGGCCAGGTCGGCGGTCGCCTTGGAGATGCCCGCCAGGTTGAGGTCACCGGCACCCTTGATGACCGGGGTCATCAGGCCCTTCTCGGAGTCCACGGCGATGCCGATGTTCTCCGAGTCGAAGTAGGTGATCGTGCCCTCGTCCTCGTTGATCCGGGCGTTGACGACCGCGTGGGCCTTCAGCGCCTGGGCCGCGGCCTTGACGAAGAACGGCATCGGGGACAGCTTGACGCCCTCGCGGGCGAGGAAGCCGGCCTTGGCCTTCTCGCGCAGCTTCATGATCTTGGTGATGTCCACCTCGACCACGGAGCTGAGCTGCGCCTGCGAGTGCAGGGCCTTCATCATGTTGTCGCCGATGACCTTGCGCATGCGGGTCATCTTGACGGTCTGGCCACGCAGCTCGGACACCGCGGCGGCCGGAGCCTTCGCGGCCGGAGCGGCAGCAGCAGCCGGCGCGGCAGCGGCGGCCTTGGCGGCCTCGGCGGCGGCCAGGACGTCCTGCTTGCGGATGCGGCCACCGACACCGGTGCCCGAGACCACGGACAGGTCGACGCCGGACTCCGTGGCGAGCTTGCGCACCAGCGGGGTCACGTAGGCACCCTCGTCGCCGGCGGAAACCGGGGCGGCGGGGGCGGACGGAGCCACGGGGGCGACCGGAGCCGGAGCGGCGACCGGGGCCGGAGCGGCCACGGGGGCGGCCACGGGCGCCGGAGCGGCCGCGACCGGAGCCGGGGCGGCCACGGGAGCCGGAGCGGCGACCGGAGCCGGGGCAGCGGCCGGAGCCGGAGCAGCGGCGGCCGGAGCGGCCGCGGGAGCCGCGCCCGCCGCGCCGATGACGGCCAGACGCGCGCCGACCTCGGCGTTCTCGTCCTCGGCGACCAGGATCTCCAGCAGGACGCCGGCGACCGGGGCGGGGATCTCGGTGTCGACCTTGTCGGTCGAGACCTCCAGCAGCGGCTCGTCGGCCTCGACCGACTCGCCGACCTGCTTCAGCCAGCGGGTGACGGTGCCCTCGGTGACGGACTCGCCCAGGGCGGGGAGCACGACATCGGTACCGGCCGTGGCCGGTGCGGCGGCGGCCGGGGCCGCGGGGGCCTCGGCGACGGGGGCCGGAGCGGCCGGAGCCTCGGCGACCGGGGCCGCGGGGGCCTCGGCGGCCGGAGCCGCGGCAGCGGCCGGCGCGCCCGAACCGTCGTCGATGACGGCCAGCTCGGCGCCGACCTCGACGGTCTCGTCCTCGGCGACCTTGATGGAGGCCAGGATGCCCGACACGGGGGACGGGATCTCGGTGTCGACCTTGTCGGTCGAGACCTCGAGCAGCGGCTCGTCGGCCTCGACGCGCTCGCCCTCGGCCTTCAGCCAACGGGTGACAGTGCCCTCAGTGACGCTCTCACCGAGCGCCGGAAGGGTTACGGAAACCGACATGGTTTCAGTTGCTCCTAACGAATGTGCGGAAGTGGTCGTCGCGCCCAGTGACGATTAGTCGTGTGCGTGCAGGGGCTTGCCGGCGAGTGCCAGGTGAGCCTCGCCCATCGCCTCGTTCTGCGTCGGGTGCGCGTGGATGAGCTGCGCGACCTCGGCCGGCAGGGCTTCCCAGTTGTAGATCAGCTGGGCCTCGCCGACCTGCTCGCCCATCCGGTCACCGACCATGTGGACGCCGACCACGGCACCGTCCTTGACCTGGACGAGCTTGATCTCGCCCGCGGTCTTCAGGATCTTGCTCTTGCCGTTGCCCGCCAGGTTGTACTTGAGGGCCACGACCTTGTCCGCGCCGTAGATCTCCTTGGCCTTGGCCTCGGTGATGCCGACGGAGGCGACCTCGGGGTGGCAGTACGTGACGCGCGGGACGCCGTCGTAGTCGATCGGGACGGCCTTGAGGCCGGCCAGACGCTCCGCGACCAGGATGCCCTCGGCGAAGCCGACGTGCGCGAGCTGCAGGGTCGGGGCGAGGTCACCGACGGCCGAGATGGTCGGCACGTTGGTCTGCATGTACTCGTCGACCACTACGTAGCCGCGGTCCATCGCGACGCCCTGCTCCTCGTAGCCCAGGCCCTGGGAGACGGGGCCGCGGCCGATCGCGACCAGCAGCACCTCCGCCTCGAAGGTCTTGCCGTCGGCCAGGGTGACGCGTACGCCGTTCTCGGTGTACTCGGCCTTGTCGAAGAAGGTGCCGAGGTTGAACTTGATGCCCCGCTTGCGGAACGCGCGCTCCAGCAGCTTGGAGCTGTTCTCGTCCTCCACCGGCACGAGGTGCTTGAGACCCTCGACGATGGTGACGTCGGTGCCGAAGGACTTCCACGCCGAGGCGAACTCGACGCCGATGACGCCGCCGCCCAGGACGATGGCGGACTCCGGCACGCGGTCCAGGACCAGCGCGTGGTCCGAGGAGATGATGCGGTTGCCGTCGATGTTCAGGCCCGGCAGCGAGCGCGGCACGGAGCCGGTCGCCAGGAGCACGTGGCGGCCCTGGATGCGCTGGCCGTTCACGTCGACGGACGTCGGCGAGGAGAGGCGGCCCTCACCCTCGATGTAGGTCAGCTTGCGGGAGGCGACCAGACCCTGCAGGCCCTTGTACAGGCCCGCGATGATGTCGTCCTTGTACTTGTGCACACCCGCGATGTCGATGCCCTCGAAGGTGGCCTTGACACCGAACTGGGCGGCCTCGCGAGCCTGGTCCGCGATCTCACCCGCGTGCAGCAGAGCCTTCGTGGGGATGCAGCCGTTGTGCAGGCAGGTGCCGCCGAGCTTGTTCTTCTCGATCAGGGCAACGTCCAGACCCAGCTGGGATGCGCGCAGCGCCGCGGCGTAACCGCCACTGCCGCCGCCGAGGATCACTAGGTCGAAAACGGTGCTGGCGTCGTTCGCCACGTCACGTCCTCCATGCATGTGCGCCGAGCACCGGTCCTCTGTGACCGGGCGGCGGCTGGTATACGGCCGCTTTTTCTTCGGCCCTGTGGTGGGGGCCCTGTCCTGCCGAGAACCCATCTTCGCATTTGTCGGCGGAACGCGGGACGCCGGGCCTGCCCTGGGGCAGGTCGTTCTGCCCGAACCGGGGGTTACCGCAGCGTAGAAACCTACGGATTTCGTTGTCAGTGAACAGGCCCCGGGCATGATCAGAAAAACTGATCATGCCCGGGGCCCGTGGATGCCGGTGCCCGGCTACGCCCTCGGCGTCAGCCCAGGTCGCCCGTGGCGGTGCGCTCGGCCAGTCGCACCAGGGTGCGTACGGCCGATCCGGTGCCGCCCTTGGGGGTGTAGCCGTACGGGGCGCCCTCGTGGAAGGCGGGGCCCGCGATGTCGAGGTGGGCCCAGGTGATGCCCTCGCCGACGAACTCCTGGAGGAAGAGGCCGGCCACCAGGCCGCCGCCCATCCGGACACCCATGTTGGCGATGTCGGCGGTGGGGGAGTCCATGGACTTGCGCAGGTCCTCGGGGAGCGGCATCGGCCAGGAGGCCTCGCCGACCTCCTCGGCGATCTCGTGGATCGAGGTGCGGAAGGCGTCGTCGTTGGCCATGATGCCGAAGGTGCGGTCGCCCAGGGCCATCACCATGGCGCCGGTCAGGGTCGCCACGTCGACGATCGCGTCCGGGTTCTCCTCGGAGGCCTTGGTCAGCGCGTCGCCCAGGACCAGGCGGCCCTCGGCGTCCGTGTTGAGCACCTCGACGGTCTTGCCGCTGTACATGCGCAGCACGTCGCCGGGCTTGGTGGCCGAGCCGGAGGGCATGTTCTCCGCGAGGGCGAGCCAGCCGGTGACGTTGACCTGGAGGCCGAGCTTGGCGGCCGCGACGACGGAGGCGAAGACGGCGGCGGCGCCGGCCATGTCGCACTTCATCGTCTCGTTGTGGCCGGCCGGCTTCAGGGAGATGCCGCCGGAGTCGTAGGTGATGCCCTTGCCGACGTAGGCGAGGGTCTTCTCCGCCTTGGGGTGGGTGTAGGAGAGCTTCACCAGGCGCGGCGGGTTCTCGGAGCCCTTGCCGACGCCCATGATGCCGCCGTAGCCGCCCTTGATCAGGGCCTTCTCGTCCAGGACCTGGACCTTGATGCCGTTCTCCTTCGCGGCCGCGCCGGCGACTGCTGCGAAGGCCTCGGGGGTGAGGTCGTTCGGCGGGGTGTTGACCAGGTCACGGGCGATGTTGATCTCGGTCGCGACGATCGTGGCGCGCTCGGCCGCGGCCTTGTGCTCCTTGTCGCGCGGCTTGGCGCCGAGCAGGGCGATCTCGGCGAGCGGCTGCTTCGGTCCGCCGTTCTTGGAGGCCTTCTTCTCGCCGCCCTGGTACGCGGTGAACGCGTACGCGCCCAGCAGGGCGCCCTCGGCCACGGCCGTGACGGCGGAGGCGTCGTCCAGGGGGAGCGCGAAGGCGGCCTTCTTGGTGCCGTGCAGTGCGCGGGCGGCGGCGCCGGCGGCGCGGCGCAGCGCCTCCTCGTCGTAGGACTCGTCCGTGTCGGGAAGGGCGCCCAGCCCGACCGCCAGTACGACCGGGACCTTGAGGCCGTCCGGGGCCGGCAGCTTGGTGGTCTCGCCTTCGGCGCCCGAGGCACCGAGCGCGTCGAGCACGGCGGCGAGCTTGCCGTCGTACGCCTTGTCCACGGCCTCGGCGCCCGCGGCGACGACGGGGCCCTTGGGGCCCTTCGCCACGCCGACGACGAGGACGTCGGCGCGCAGCGTCGCCGGTCCGGCAGTGCTGAGAGTCAGAGCAGTCACGGTGGTGAATTCTCGCTTCCGTTTTGGTGGTGTGGGCCGAGTGGGTGGACGGCCGTCCGTAGCGATCGTATTCGGGCCCGATGGCCGCCGGAAATGAGCCTACGCGCACGCACTCGTCCGCACGTCACTCGAAGGTTTGGCAAGTTGTTCGATCAAGAGGCGGGCAGGTTCACCCATCTGTGGCTTCTGCTCCAGGTTTGCCTCTTAGACCTGACGAGGTCCGAAACACTCGGACCACTCTCGCAAGGGGACGCGGGGTCCCTTTGCATCATTTCCACAGAGCCTCCCCGGTCTGGCCCAACGCCACAGGCCGAAGTCGAGGATCTGCGGGGGGAAAGGCCGAAATGGTCCACAAGAACCGGATGAACAGGCTCGCCGCCGTCTGCCTCGCGGCCGCCATAGCATCCGTCGCGGTACCCGGAGCGGCCGCGCAGGCGGCGGTCGCTCCGCGAGTCGACCTGCGGGTCCTCGTCGTCGACGACGGCGGGAGCTCGGTCGAGGCGATCACGGCGGAACTCCGCGACACGGGGGTTCCGTACACCCGCATCGACCTGGGCAGCGGGAGCCGTCCGGTCGTCAACGCGGCGTTCCTCGCCGACACGGTCGACGGGCGGCCGCGCGCCAAGTTCCAGAGCGTGGTGCTGCCGAACGAGAACCCGTTCGGGGCGGGCTCGGCCGAGATGGCGGCGCTCGCCGCGTACGAGACGACGTACGGGATCCGCCAGGTCGACGCCTACACCTGGGCGCACCCGGGCGTAGGCCTGGAGTACACCGACAACGGCGGCTACAGCGGCACCCTCGACGGCACCCAGGCCGCCGTCACCGCCGCCGGCCAGGCGGGCCCCTTCGCCTACCTCGGGGGGCAGGTGGCCTTCGAGGACAACTCGCCGCTGATCCCCGAGAGCTACGGGTTCATGGCCAAGCCGCGGCCGGGCTACACCAGCTACCTCGACGCCCCGGTCGGCTCCGGACGGGCCTCGCTCGTCGGCGAGTACACCCACGACGGGCGCAGCGAACTGGTCGTCACCTTCGGCTACAACCAGTACCAGCAGCAGTTCCGGCTGCTGGCCCGGGGCATCGTCGAGTGGATGACCCAGGGCGTCCACCTGGGCCAGGAGCGCAACTACTTCGCGGTCCACGTCGACGACGTCTTCGCCCCGGACGCCCGCTGGAACAAGGACCTCAACTGCACCCCGGGCGACTACGCCTGCGCCGGCGGCGAGGGCCAGGAGTCCACGATCCGGATGACGGCCGCCGACGCCGTGTACGCGGCGCAGTGGCAGACGTCCAAGAACTTCAAGCTCGACATGCTCTTCAACGGCGGCGCCGGTGAGGAGTGGAAGGCGGAGCACGGCGGGGTCGACGCCCTGACCGCCCAGCTCGTCGCCGACCGGGCGAAGTACCGGTGGATGAACCACACCTACACCCACCCCTTCCTCGGCTGCGTCCAGGACACCACCACCGTCCCGTGGACCTGCACGAAGAACAGCGCCGGCGCGATCAACTACATGAGCCGCGCCGAGATCTCGGCGCAGATCCGGGACAACAACAACTGGGCCGCCGCCAAGGGCATCACCACCGACCGCACCGAACTGGTCACCGGTGAGCACTCCGGCCTCAAGACGCTTCCGCAGCAGCCCCAGGACAACCCCAACCTGGCCGGCGCGCTCGCCGACAACGGCGTGAAGTGGGCGGGCAGCGACAACTCCCGCGAGCCCGCACAGCGGGCGGTCGGCGCCGCGCTGACCGTCCCCCGGCACCCGATGAACGTGTACTACAACACGGGCACCAACGCCGAGATGGCCGACGAGTACAACTGGATCTACACCAGCCGGGCCGACGGCGGCAGCGGCATCTGCGAGGACAACCCCGGCACCTCCACCTGCCTGCCGGCCCCGCTCGACGCCACCACGGGCTACCTGAACTACATCGTCCCGGCCGAGGCCAGGACCGCCATGCGGCACGTCCTGAACAACGACCCGCGCCCGCACTACGTCCACCAGTCCAACCTCGCCGAGGACCGCACCCTTTACCCGGTGCTCAACCAGGTCCTCGACACCTACCGCACCCTCTACGCGCCCTCCGCGCCGATCGTGAACCAGAGCATGAAGGACACCGGCGTCGAGCTCCAGCGCCGCGCCGCCTGGAACGCGGCCGTGGCCGCCAACCAGGTCACCGCCTACCGCATCGGCAAGGTCGTCACCGTCAAGGCGCCCTCCGGAGTCGTGGCCCCGGTCACCGTGCCCACCGGCACCAAGAAGCAGCTCCTGCTGGGCACCGCGGACTTCGGCACCGCCTACGCCGGATCCCGCTCCACCTGGACGGCTCCCGAACTGCTGCAGAGCGCCGTCACGCTCAACACGCCCTGACGTTCCACCTGCCCTGACCAGCCGGGCGGGCACGTACAAGACAGCCACGCGTACCACCTAGCGCCGGCGCTCCGCGAACCACGGGCGCCGGCCCCTTTTCCGTCCTTGGGGGGACACACCGCATGAGCCATGGGCGCCATGTCACCATGCTCACCGAAGGCACCTACCCGCACGTCCACGGGGGCGTCAGCACATGGTGCGACCAACTGGTCCGCGGCATGCCGGAGGTCGACTTCAACGTCATAGCCCTGACCGGCTCCGGACGCGAGCCGGTCACCTGGGAGTTGCCGCGCAACGTCTACCGCCACACCAGCGTTCCCCTCTGGGGTGCCCCGCCGGCCCGCAGACTCCGCTCCGGACTGCGGGGCAAGGCCCGGCGCGGTTTCGCCGAGACCTACGAGACCTTCCTGCTCTCCCTGCTCGACCCCGCCCGCGGCGGATTCTCCGAATCCCTGCGCGAACTGGCCCGCCTCGCCCGCTCCGGGCGGCTCGCCGCGGCCCTGCGCTCCGAATCGGTGCTGCGCCTGCTGATGACCGTCTGGACCCGCCCCGGCCTGGTCACCGCCGACGCCGAGCCCACCATCCACGACGCGCTCACCGCCACCGACCTGCTGGAACACGCGCTGCGCCCGCTGTCCGTGCGGATCCCGCCCGACAGCGTCGCCCACGCGGTGAGCAGCGGACTGGCCACCCTCCCGGCGCTCGCCGCCAAGTACCTCGACGACGTGCCCTTCCTCCTCACCGAGCACGGCATCTACCTGCGCGAGCGCTACCTCGGCTACCGCAGCGCCGAACAGCGCTGGCCCGTCAAGGCGCTCATGCTCGGCTTCTACCGCGAGCTCAACACCGAGGGCTACCGGCAGGCCGACCTGATCACCCCGTGCAACCAGTACAACCGCCGCTGGGAGGAGCGCGGGGGCGCCGACTCCGAGCGGATCCGCACCGTCTACAACGGCGTCGACCCGCACGCCTTCCCCGAGGCCGGTCCCGAACCGGAGGTCCCCACCCTCAGCTGGTGCGGACGCATCGACCCCATCAAGGACCTCGAAACCCTCATCCGCGCCTACGCGTTCATGCGCGAGGAGCTCCCCGCCCTGCGGCTGCGCCTCTTCGGCCCGGTCCCGGCCGGCTGCGAGGAGTACAAGCTGCGGCTGGAGAAGCTCGCCGCCGAACTGGGCGTGAGTGACGGGATCTCCTACGAGGGCCGCATCGAGCAGGTCGCGCAGGCCTACGCGGCCGGCTCCATCGTGATGCTCTCCTCCATCAGCGAGGGCTTCCCCTTCTCCATCATCGAGGCCATGTCCTGCGGCCGCACCACCGTCTCCACCGACGTGGGCGGGGTCCGCGAGGCCGTCGGCGACACCGGTCTCGTCGTCCCGCCGCGCGAGCCCGAGACCATGGCCCGCGCCACCCTCGCCCTGCTCCGCGACGACGAACGCCGCGCGGAACTGGGCCGGATGTCCCGCAAGCGGGTGGTGGAGAAGTTCACGCTCCACCAGTCCGTGGACGGCTTCCGCCACATCTACCGCGAGCTCGCCGGCCAGCCCGTCCTGCCCGTCCACGTGGGCGACGAGTGGACCCAGCGCCTCGCCGACCCCTGGTACAAGGAACTCGCCGCCGACGGGAGCATGTGGTGAGCGGATCCCTGTGGCTCAAGCCGCCCGGCCCGGACGGGACCTGGGTGCCGGTCGGCCACGCCGCGGCTGCCGGGCGCGGTACGGCGCCCGCCGCGGACGCGGCCGACGCCCTGCCCGGCATCCCCCGGCCGCGCCGCGAAGGGCGCGACGGGCGCGACGGGCGCGGCGATCTCGTCGGACCGGCCGCCGACCCGATGGACGAACTCGCCGAGCGCCTCGACGTGTTCATCGCCGCCGCCGTCCACCCCGACGAGATCGCCGCCGTCCTGGAATCCGACGGCATGACCGACGAGCACATCCGCCTCGCCTACGGACGCCAGGACTCCTTCGGCCTCGCCGAGGAGCTCTACGCCCGGGTGCCGCGCTCCTTCCCGGAACCCGACCGGGTCCCCGACCCCTGGAAGGTCCCCCTCACCGCCTGCCTCCTGCGCGGGGTGATCTTCGCCCTGCCCGGGCTCGCCTATCTGCTGGGCGCGCCCCTGCTGGACGGGCCCCAGGACCGGCTGGGGCTGCCCGCCGGGACGCTCACCCTGCTCGCCGGGGCGCTCATCGGCTGGGTCTGGGACCAGACCCTGTCCCACCGGGCGTACTCCTGGCTGGGCCTCGGCGACCGGGCCGCCGCCGGGCGGACCCTGCTCGCCGGAGCTCCCGCGGGGGCCCTCCTGGGCACCGCCGCCGCGCTCGCGGTACCCGGCGGGCCCCCCTTCTCCTACGCCTTCGCCGCCGGTCAGGCCCTCTACGTCGGGGCCGCCACCGTGCTGCTCGTCCTCGGGCGGGAGCGGCTGCTGCTGGCCGCGCTCGCACCGATGGCCGCCGGGGCGCTGCTCTCGCTCTTCCTGGAACTTCCCATCCCGGTCCGGGTGTTCCTGCTGACGGCCTCCCTCCTGGCCGCCTGCGTCCTGGCCGGACGGGAACTGCCGCTGGCCGACGGCCTACGGGCCCTCGCGCTCCGCGTCCGAGGCTGGACGGAGCACCGGCCGGGCCAGCGGGGCCCGGTGCGCTGGCAGATGCTGCGCGGCGCCGAGGAGGAGTACGCGCCGCGCGGGCCCCGGCTCGGGGACTCCGTCCCGTACGGGGTGTTCGGCCTGGGCACCGGTCTGCTCGTGCTGTACGCGGCCCTGGGGGAGGTGCTCGCCGGCGGCCCCGCCGAGGCGGTCGCCGCCCCCTCGGCGGTGGCGCTCACCCTCAGCATGGGCCCCGCCGAATGGCTGCTCCACCGGTTCCGCAGCGGCAGCCTCGCCGGGCTGCGGGCGGCCCGCTCGCCCCGGCAGTTCCGACTGCGCATGCTCTCCACCCTGGCCCGGTGTCTCGCCACCTACCTGGCGGTGCTGCTGGCCCTCGGCCTCACCGGAACCCTGCTCTGGCCCGGTGCGCCCGGCCTGACCGGGGTCCGCGTTGCCACCCTGCTGCTCCTCGGGGCCGTGATGTGGACCGGGCTGCTCCTGCAGTCCTTCGGGGCGGTCCGGCCCGCCGCCGTGGTCTGCGCCTCGGCCGCCGTCGCGCAGAGCCTGGCCCTGCTCCTGGACCTCGGCCGGCCGCGCGCCGTGCAACTGGCCGTCGCCGCAGCCGCGGCCCTCGCCCTGGGCGCGCTGGTCTGCCTGCTGCTCGGCCGCGCGACGGCACACCGCTGACCCCCGCTGCCCGGGCCGCCCCCTTGAAGCGCCGCCCCGCCGTGCGTCACCGCCGCCGCACGTGACCCCGTACGAGAAGAAGGACCTCATGCTCCTGGTGCCCCTCTACGAGCACCCCGCAGACCGCCCCGAGTACTGGGAGCGGCTCATCCGCGCCGCGGGCCGGCTGCACTCCGTGGTGCTCAACCCCGCCAGCGGGCCCGGCGAGGCCCCCGACGAGCGGTTCGCCGCCGTCGCGGAACGGCTCCGCGGGGCCGGGGTGCCCGTCCTGGGGTACGTCGACACCGACTACGGGCGCCGCCCGCACGCCGCCGTGGTGCAGGACCTGCTGCGCCACCGCGACTGGTACGGCACCGACGGGACCTTCCTGGACCAGGCCGCGGCCGGTCCGGAGTTCCTGCCGCACTACCGGCGGCTCGGCGTCGCGGCGCGGGCCGCCGGGGCCCGTACCGTCGTCCTCAACCACGGAGTGCACCCGCACCCGGGCTACGCCGAACTCGCCGACCTGCTCGTCACCTTCGAGGGACCCTGGGACGCCTACCGGGACGCGGCCGCCGTTCCCCCGTGGACCGCGGACCACCCCGCCCACCGGTTCTGCCACCTCGTCTACGCCGTCCCGCCGGGCGCCCCGGCCGCCGAACTCGCCGAGCGGCTGGCGGCGCAGCGGGGGGCGGGGGTGCACTGCGCGGTCCCGGGGACCGGCGCGCACCCGTGGGGGACCCTGCCGTACGCCCTGGAGGCCGCCGGATGAGACGCCCGTCCACCCACTCGTCCACCCGCCCGTCCTGCGGCCGGTCCGTCCGCCGCCGCCTGCTGTTCCTCGTACCCCTCCTGCTGCTCGCGGCCTGCACTTCCGGACCGGACGGGGACGGGGACGAGGAAGCCCGCCCCGACGACCTCTCGCCCGCCCCCGCGCCGGGGGAGCGCTGGCAGCCGGCCCCCGGGGTCAGCTGGCAGTGGCAGCTCACCGGGAAGCTCGACACCTCGGTGAAGGCGGCGGTCTACGACATCGACGGGTTCACCACCACCAAGGAGCAGGTCGCCGAGCTGAAGGCGGCCGGCCGGCGGACCATCTGCTACCTCTCCACCGGCGCCTGGGAGGACTTCCGGCCCGACGCCGGGGCCTTCCCGGCGTCGATGCGCGGGGAGGGCAACGGCTGGGAGGGCGAGCGCTGGCTCGACATCCGGCGGCTCGCGGAACTGGAACCGCTGATCGCCAAGCGGTTCGACATGTGCCGGGACAAGGGCTTCGACGCGGTGGAGCCGGACAACATGGACGCCTACCGCAACACGTCCGGCTTCCCGCTCACCGCCGGCGACCAGCTGAACTACAACCGGCTCATCGTGCGGCTCGCCCACGACCGGGGCCTGTCGGTCGGGCTGAAGAACGACCTGGACCAGATCCCGGAGCTGGTGGGGGACTTCGACTTCGCGGTCAACGAGCAGTGCGCCCAGTACGACGAATGCGGACGGCTGACCCCGTTCATCGCGGCGGGCAAGGCGGTCTTCCACGTGGAGTACGAGCTCCCGGCGAGCCGGTTCTGCGAGGCCACGCGGGAGCTGAAGCTCAGCTCGCTGGAGAAGAAGTACGACCTCGGGGTCTGGCGCCGGACCTGCCCGGCCTAGGGCGAAAGGGACGCCCTGGGCGGTCCCTTTGCAACAGGACCGCGGAGGCCCGTCGGGCACGGTCAAAGCCAGCCGCGCTGGGCCGCCTTGAGGCCCGCTTCGAAGCGGCTCGTGGCGTTCAGGCGTTCCATCAGGGCAGCCATCTGCCTGCGCACCGTGCGCAGTGACACGTTCAGCCGCTTGCCCGCCGCCTCGTCCGTCAGACCGGAGGCCAGCAGTTTGAGGAGTTCGCGTTCGGTCAGGGTGAGGCCGTCGTTGCCGTCCGGCGCCCGGTGGGGCCGGTCCGCACCGAGCGGGACGGCGGCTTCCCAGGTCTGTTCGAAGAGAGCGGTCAGGGAGGCCACGACGCCCGGTGCGCTGGTGCACAGCGCACCCAGGCGGGTGTTGGCCGGGTCGATGGGCACGATCGCGGTCCGTCTGTCGATGATCACGAGCCGGGGCGGCAGCATGGGGCTGCTGCGCACCTCGCCGCCGTTCTCGCTCATCCAGCGGGCGTAGGCGAGGGTCGCGGGGTCGTTGCGCGCGCTGTCCTGATAGACCGACAGGAGCTTGATGCCCCGGCTCATCGCGTCGCTGTCGAGGGGGCGCGAGGCATCCATGCTGCTCTGCGACTGCGCGCCGCCCGGCATGATGGACAGGCACTCGCCGGTGAGGCTTCTGCCGAGGTCTTCCAGCCGGCTCTGGATGGCGTCGAGGCCGACCAGCCGTTCGGTGCCGTCCACGCTGGTGTTGGGCCGCAGCGTGGCGTACTCGGCGACCGTGCGCGCCATCGCCTCCTTGCTCTGGAGCAGTTCCTGCTGGCGCTTGAGGAGGTCGGCCTCCTGACGGCGCACGATTACCTGGAGCCCGACCTCGGGGCTCACGGCGCGCAGCAGCCCGGAGCCCTCGCGGGACGGCTGCAGCAACCCCAGGTCGAGCAGCCGGTCGAGGCCGTCGCGCACCCGCGTCTCCGGCAGGGCGAGGTGTTCGCTCAGCTCGGCCACGCCCGCGTTGGACCGGGTCAGCAGCGCCCGGTAGACGGATTCGACCTCCGGATCGAGCCCCAGTGCTTCCAGCATGCAGTCCCCCCGGACCTTGGGCTCCGTCACGGAACGCCCACTTGGCTCACACGGATCGTGTACCCCCTGCGCATCCTCGACGAAGACCAGATCAACTCGCAAGCGCGAAGGCCGGTGGCCGGGGCCCGCCGGGTGCGGGTGCGCCGGGACGGCTCTGGCACCAAGAGGCCAGCCACCTTGGTGCCACCCGCAAGGGCTTCCGGGGGTGTGGGCGCCCGGACAGGATGGTGCTCACCGCAAGGGCGGCGAAAGCAACGACCGCCCACCAACGGGGCAAGGGCTCCGAACCATCCACATCGGCCGAAAGTGCCGACAGTGCTGTCGCCGACCAGGGGGAACGCCATGTCCACGACTGCCCGTCTCATCGCCACCGCAGGTCTCGCACTCGTGGCTTCGGTGGCCGGCTTCGGCGCACTGGCGCAGCAGGCCGGGCACCCGGCCGGGCACCCGGACCACGTGAACGTGGCAGGTCTCGCATGGGACTCCGCAGGTGCCCGTGACGCATCCGCCCCGGCCCCCCGGCACTGAGCCGCCGCAACCGGGCCACCTGCTCCCGGCTCCCGGCCTGACCCGACGGGCTGATCAGGATGTACATCGTCCGCGTACTGCTCATCGACTCCCGGCCGCACGGCGCCGCGCGGGTTGCGGACCGTCCCCCAGGACTCCTCGGTGACCTGCTGTGGGCGCACGCCCGGCCGTCGGACCGGTTCGAGCACATCTCGATCCGCTCCACGGGAACCGGCCTGGAGGCCGTGATCTTCCTGCGGGCCACCTCCGAGAGCTCGGCTCTCACCGGCGTACGCGAGTTCTTCCTGCGGGTACGGGGACCGCTGGCCGCCCACGACTACGCGCCCGTGGTGCCCACCTTCTGACACCGCGCCCGCTCGTCCCTCAACTCCCCTGTCGCGCGGCAGTGTTGTTCACCGACCCCCTGTCGCCATCCCAGGCCTGCCCGCACAACTTGGAGACGCCTTCATGTCCCGCGTACCCCGTCGTACGGCCGTCGTACGTGCCACCCTGCTCGCCACCTCGCTGGCCTCGGTCGTCCTCGGCGTGACCGTCCCGGCGGGCGCCGCCGAGCCGACCCCGGTCGCCCCGCTCTCGGCGCCGGCCGCGGACCTGAGCGGCATCACGCCGTTCACCCCGACGGTGCCCAACCCGACCAACGCCACGCGGGCCGAGCTGGACGCCGCGGCGAAGAAGAACGGCCTGGCCGCGGCCCCCCAGGCGAACACGCTGGCCGCGAGCGCGGTGGGCGGACGGATCAGCCGTGCCGAAGTCATAGCCCGGGCCAAGACGTGGACCGATGCCGGCGTCCCCTACAGCCAGACCTCCTACCTGACGTCCTTCGGTCAGCGCTACCGCACGGACTGCTCGGGCTTCGTCTCGATGGCCTGGAACCTCGCCACCTCCGCGTCCAACAACTGGGGCGAGACCACCCCCACGCTGCCGAGCTTCTCCTCCTCGATCTCGAAGTCGGAGCTGAAGCCGGGCGACATCCTGCTGAACCCCTCGCCGGGCAACGACGGCCACGTGGTGATCTTCAACGGGTGGGCCAACGCCGAACGCACCAAGTACCACGGCCTGGAGGAGGCCGGTGGCCGGGGTGCCGTCGCACGCACCGTCGACTACCCGTACTTCGCCGGTCACGGCACCTTCAGCCCCCGCCGCTACGACAACATCACCGACTCGACGGGCGGTGACCTGACGGGTGACGGCAAGGCCGATCTGGTGGCTCTGGAGTCGGACGGGTCGATCACCGCCGCCGATGGCACGGGCAATGGGTTCACGAACTATCACAAGATCGCGAGTGGTTTCGGTCTGCACATGACTGCCGACCGGCTGAACTACGTGGACGCGGACGGTGATGGCAAGGCGGATCTGATCGGTCTGGAAACCAATGGGACGATCACCCTTGCCAAGGGCACGGGGAGTGGTTTCACCAACTACCACACCATTTCCAGCGGTTACGGCGAATACGTCAACAACAGCCGGCTCAAGGCCGCCGACATCACCGGTGACGGCAAGGCCGACCTGCTGGCGGTGGAGAGCGATGGATCGCTGACCCTCGCGGTGGGTACCGGCAACGGCTTCACCAACTTCCACAAGGTGGCCTCTGGCTTCGGCGAGTACGTGACCGGCAGCCGGCTCAAGCTCGCCGATATCACCGGTGACGGCAAGGCGGACCTGATCGCCCTGGAGAACAACGGATCGCTCACCCTCGCCGTCAGCAATGGCGATGGCTTCTCCAACTACCACACGATTTCCAGCGGATACGGCGACTACGTCACCATGGACCGCCTCCGCTTCGGTGACATCACCGGTGACGGCAAGGCCGACGTCCTCGCGGTCGAGATGGACGGCAGCCTGACCCTCGGCGTCGGGACCGGGAACGGCTTCAAGGACTTCCACAAGGTCGCCACCGGCTTCGGCACCTTCGTCAACGACCACCGCCTCCAGCTCGCCGGCTGACCCTCAAGGCATTCAGCCCACACGCCCCGCCGCACCTCGCCGGCGGGGCCTGAGGCGTCGGCCTAGCCCACCGGCAGGATCGCGTGCACCCGGTAGCCGCCCCCGAAGCGGGGCCCGGCGAAGCAGGAGCCGCCCAGGGCCACGGCCCGTTCGCGCATGCCGAGCAGGCCGTGCCCGCCGCCGGGATCGCGGGGTTCCGGCGAGGGGTCGGCCGCGGAGCCGCCGTCGTCCAGCACGGTCACCTCCACCGAGCCGCCCACCCGCACCACGCTGACCTCGGCTCCGGCCCCCGGACCCGCGTGCTTGCGGACGTTGGTCAGCGCCTCCTGGATCACCCGGTACGCCGCCAGGTCCACGGCGGCCGGCAGCGGAACCGCGGCTGCCGGGCCCAGCTGGACCATCACCTTCACCGGGAGCCCGGCGTGCCGGAAGGTGCCCACCAGATCGTCGAGGACGGCCAGACCGGGCGCCGGTTCGGTCGGAGCCTCCGGGTCGCCGGACTGGCGCAGCAGGCCCAGGGTCGCCCGCAGCTCGTTCAGGGCCGAGCGGCTGGCGTCCCGTACGTGTGCCAGGGCCTCCTTGGCCTGGTCCGGGCGCTTGTCCATGACGTGCGCGGCCACCCCGGCCTGCACGTTGACCAGGGCGATGTGATGGGCCACCACGTCGTGCAGGTCCCGGGCGATCCGCAGCCGCTCCTCGGCGACCCGGCGCCGGGCCTCCTCCTCGCGGGTCCGCTCGGCGCGCTCGGCCCGCTCCTGGATGGCGTCGATGAAGGCCCGGCGGCTGCGCACCGCGTCCCCGGCGGCCGCGGCCATGCCGGTCCAGGCGAAGATGCCGAGGTTCTCCTGGGAGTACCAGGGCAGCGGCCCGGCCAGCATGGCCACGCCCGTCAGCCCGGCCATGGTGAGCAGGCCGAGCTTCCAGGTGGTGGGCCGGTCGGTGCGGGAGGCCACCGTGTACAGGGCGATCACCGTGCACATGGCGACGGGCGCCCGCGGCTCCCCGGTGGTCAGTTCCAGCAGCGAGAGCCCGACGGCCACGGCCAGCACCGCGCGCGGCCGCCGGCGCCGCAGCACCAGGGTGGCCGCGCCGAGCACCATGAGGACCAGCGAGAACGGCTCGGGGGTGCGGGTCCCGAAGGTCGGCCCGTACTCCCCGTGCGGGTCGGCGAAGGACGCGACGACCATGGCGACGAGCGCCCCGAACGCCAGTACGGCGTCGGTGGCCAGCGGATGGTCCCGCATCCACTGCCGTGTGGGGGCGAACGGCCCGAGGTCTGTCGTCACCCCGATACGGTACGGCCCCGCGCGCGTTCTCAGACCCGGGGCGGCGCCGCGGGAGGCGTCCCGGGCGGAGCCGGAGGCTGGCTCGCGGCCGGGGGCCGCCCCAGCGGGGCGCGGGAGCGCTCCGGGCCCCACTTGGCGCGGACCAGGCAGATCAGCATCACCGAGGCGATGGCGGCCAGGTGCTCCTTGCCCGCCAGGTTGTCCTTGAAGAGCAGTTCGCCGATCATGACCAGGATCACGACGGAGCCGGTCAGGTACGCCCGGTAGCGCCAGCAGACGTACACGGCGAGCCCGACCACCGCCGCCGAGGGCCCGGTGTCGTTGACGATCCGGTCCGACGCGGGCAGGCCGAAGGGGTGGTCCGGGCCCAGCGAGAGCCCGATCCGCGCGTACGTGGTCCCGGCCAGGGTGGCCACGTAGCCGATGAGCAGCGTGCGCCACCAGCCGATGCAGATCTCCGAGATCCCGAAGACGAGCAGGATCTGCGCGAGCGCCCCCCACACCGGCAGGTCCAGCGCCGGGACGAACAGCGACAGCGGGGTCCGCAGCAGGGCCAGCCAGAACGGGTCGACGGCCTTGACCGACCCGAGGTCCTGGACCGGCTGGAAGCCCCACGAGGTCTGCTGCACGATCTGGAAGACCGCGGTCAGGCAGACCGCGCCGAGGGTCATCGGGATCGCCCGCCACTTGTCGCGGACGAGCGCGTCCCGGACCGTCCGGTAGAGGGGTCCCCACTCGCGGCGGGCGAACCGCCGCAGTGAGCCGGTGCTCAACGCTTGCTCTCCAGATGTCTGCGGTGCATCCACTTCGGCAGCCCGGGTGCTTCCAGGAAGCCCTCGGCCCGGCCCGCCGCGATTCCGATCCGCAGCAGGTCCGAACTCTTCTCGAAGAGCATGAACCGCGGTTCCCAGATCGGCCGGTATTTGGCGTTGGCCCGGTAGAGGGACTCGATCTGCCACCAGCGCGAGAAGAAGCTCAGCAGCGAGCGCCACAGACGCAGCACCGGACCGGCGCCGAGCTTCGACCCGCGCTCGAATACGGACCGGAACATCGCGAAGTTGAGCGAGACCTGGGTGACCCCGATCTCCTTGGCGCGTTCCAGGAGTTCGATGACCATGAACTCCATCAGGCCGTTCTCGGAGTCCCGGTCACGGCGCATCAGGTCCAGCGACAGACCCTTGGGGCCCCAGGGCACGAAGGACAGCACGGCGCGCAGTTCGCCCTCGCCGTCGAAGCACTCCAGCATCACGCACTGGCCGTCGTCGGGATCGCCCAGCCGGCCCAGCGCCATCGAGAAGCCGCGCTCGGTCGCGCCGTCGCGCCAGTCGTCGGCGCGCACCAGGAGCACGTCCATCTCCTCGGCGGGGATGTCGGCGTGGCGGCGGATGCGGACGGTGTACCCGGCCCGCTTGACCCGGTTGTACGCCTGGCGGACGGTCCGCATGGCGCGGCCCTCCAGGGTGAACTCGTCGGTCTCGACGATGGCCTCGTCGCCCAGCTCCAGCGCGTCCAGTCCGTGCCGGGCGTAGATCTGCCCGGCTTCCTCGCTGGCGCCCATGACGGCGGGGACCCAGCCGTGCTCGCGGGCCTCGGCCAGCCAGGGTTCGATCGCGCCGGGCCAGGCCTCGGGGTCCCCGATCGGGTCGCCGGAGGCCAGGGAGACCCCGCCGACGACGCGGTAGGTGACCGCGGCCTTGCCGGTGGGGGACCAGATGACGGACTTCTCGCGGCGCAGCGCGAAGTAGCCCAGCGAGTCGCGGTCGCCGTGCCGGGCGAGCAGCAGGCGCAGCTTCTCCTCGTCCTCCTCGCCGAGCGGGTCCACGGCGCGGCGCGAGCGGAAGGCCGCGAACAGCACGGCGAGCAGCAGCAGCGTCGACATCACGTTGATCGTCACGTCCACCCAGCCCGGGGTGGTGATCGTGTTGTACGCCTTGTCGTCCGGGGCCAGGGTGACCAGCCGCATCACGCCGTACCGCCAGCGGGCCAGGAACGTGGCGTCCGCGGCGTCCGGGTCGGTGTTGGTCGCGCCGACGAGCAGGGCGGCGACCAGCGAGGTCACCAGCAGGCCGACGGAGGCGACCAGGCTGGCCAGCAGCGGGTTGGAGCGGTCGCCCTTGGCGTAGAACTCCCGGCGGCCCAGCAGGAGGGCGCCGACGAAGAGCGCGGTCAGCCCGAAGGCCACCCAGTTCTGGGGGTGGACGCGGAACTCCGGGTAGCAGAACTCGTGGGAGCCCCCCGAGCACGGGGTGAAGGAGGCGACGGCGGCCATGGCGAAGGCCGCCAGGAGCAGCCCGCTGAGCACGAGGTTGAGGATCCACGCCGCGCGTTTGCGGCGGCCCATGGTGACGGTGAGCAGCAGCGAGAACGCCGCGGAGGCGAAGCCCGCCGTGAGCAGGTACGGGGTGTAGAAATCGGCGGTGCTGTGCCGGCGCAGGTCCTGGCCGAGCGAGAACCACACCGCGCTGAGCAGGTTGACGAAGGTGACGGCACGCAAGTACCACACCGCGAAGGCGGCGCCGCGCCGCGAGCGGGCGCTTCCCCGGCCGGTCTCCCGGGTGTCCCCCTGGGACTTCTCCTGGGTGCCGGCCTGGGCGTTCCCCCGCCCGCCCCCCGGATTGTTTCTGCCGTTCGGATCCCCACCGGTTCCTCGGTCGGTCTTCCGATCGGTCTCTGCGCTGGTCAAACGGACCTCTCCCATAAAAAGCGATCATATGGGGCATTGCAGTCCGTGGTGATGTCCGGAGGGCCGCGGCCTGGTCAGGGCCGCGGACCCCGGCGACTCATTCGGTGGGCTCGACCACTCGTTCGGGGAGTTCCGCCGCGAGTGCGGCGGCCGCCTGGACGAGGGGAAGAGCCAGCAGGGCCCCGGTTCCTTCTCCCACAGTGACGCCGTGATCGAGCACGGGGTTGAGCGCCATCCGGTCCAGTGCCTTGGCCTGGCCGGGCTCGCCGCTCGCCTGTCCGGCCAGCCACCAGTCCGGGGCCCGGAAAGCGGCCCGCTGGGCCACCAGCCCGCAGGCCGCCGAGACGACCCCGTCGAGGATCACGGGGGTACGGCGCACCGCGCACTGGAGCAGGAAGCCGGTGATCGCGGCCACGTCGGCGCCGCCGACGGTGGCGAGCAGCGCGACCTGATCCCCGAGGACGGGCCGGGCGCGTCGCAGCGCGTCGCGGATCGCCGCGCACTTGCGCATCCAGGTCAGGTCGTCGATCGGCATGCCGCCGCGGCCGGTGACCACGGAGGCGTCGGTGCCGCACAGGGCGGCGACGAGGGTCGCGGCGACGGTGGTCCCGCCGACGCTCAGGTCGCCGAGGACGACCAGGTCGGTCCCGGAGTCGGCCTCCTCGTCGGCGATCTGGATCCCGAGGCGCAGCGCGGCCCGGGCCTCCTCGGTCGTCAGCGCGTCCTCCACGTCGATCCGCCCGCTGCCGCGCCGGACGCGGTGCTTGGTGATCTCCGGAGGCAGCAGGTCGAGATGACAGTCCAGGCCGGCGTCCACGATCCGTACGGAGGCGCCGAGCCGCGCGGCCAGGATCGCCACCGGGCTCCGGCCGTCCAGGACGGCCCGCACCAGCTCGTGGGCGCTGCCGGCGGGACGCACGGAGACCCCCTCGGAGGCCACTCCGTGGTCGGCGGCGAACAGCACGACGCGGGGCCGCTCGATCGGCTTGACCGGCACATGGCCCTGCGCGGCGGCGAGCCACTCGGCGAGTTCGTCGAGCCGCCCCAGCGCCCCGACCGGCACGGCCAGCCGTTCACGGCGTTCCTCGGCGTCACGCCGGACGCCCCCGTCGGGGCGCTCGATCAGATCGGAGAAGTCGTCGAGATTCAGCGTGGTCATTTGCCAGAGGGTACAGCGGCCCCTAGGGCCTGTCGTCAAACCCCCGTCTGCCCCGCGACGCCTGGCACGCGAGTTTGACGACAGGCCCCAGCGGCGCCCGAACGGTCCGTGCGCCGCGTTTCGTTGCAGGTGCCCGCGGCTACTGCTTCAGGACCAGCGCCTGCCCCGCCACCACCAGGAGGACGTGCTCGCACTCCCCGGCGACCCCCGCGTTCAGCCGCCCCAGCTCGTCGCGGAACCGGCGCCCCGACGCGGTCGCGGGGACCACGCCCGAGCCGACCTCGTTGCTCACCAGCACCACCGGCCTGCGGGTCGCGCGGACGGCGGCCACCAGCGCTTCGGTCCGTTCCCGCAGCTCCGCGGCGCCCTTGTCCGCCCAGACCGCGTCCTCCCAGGCACCGGCCCGGTCCATCGCGTCCGTGAGCCACAGCGCCAGGCAGTCGATGAGCAGCGCCGGGCCCTCCTGTTCCAGCAGCGGCACCAGATCGCAGGTCTCCACCGTCCGCCAGGACGAGGCCCTGCGCTCGCGGTGGAGCCCGATCCGTGCGGCCCATTCCGCGTCGCCCTCGCGCGTACCGCCCGTGGCCACGTAGACGACCTCCGGGTAGCCGGTCAGCCGGCGCTCGGCCTCGTACGACTTGCCGGACCGGGCCCCGCCCAGGACCAGGGTCCGCCGCGGCACTTCGGGCGCCGGCCGGTACTCCCCGGCCGCCACCGTGGTCCCGTCCGCCACCGTCCGCGCGCCCGCGGCGGCGCACCGGCGCTCCAGTTCCGCGCCCGGCGGGGTGTCGTGGTCCAGGTGGACGGCGATCACGTCCGTCGCCGGGCCCACCGCCCCGCTGGCCCGCAGCCGCGCCAGCGCCTCCGGCCGGCCGAGCACGTCCGCGAGGACCACGTCGTACGGACGCCGCCCGCTGGTGCCCGAGGTCCCGGCCGGGGCGCCGCCCGGCGGCAGGTACAGCATCCGGGCACCGTCGGGCCCGGTCACCTCGTACCCGGTGCCCGGCGCGTCCATCGGCACGGCCCGCACCCGGTGCCCGGAGATCACCGCGAGCTCCCGCCCGTCCGGCACCCGCCCGGCCGCCGGCAGCCCCGGCGGCAGCTCCACGGGGGGCCCGTCGTGCGGGTGGGTCAGCAGGACCTGCCGTACGGCGGCCAGCGAATGCCCCGCCCGGGCGCCGGCGAGCACCGCCCCGGGGGTCAGGTCCAGCAGCAGCGCCCCGTCCACGAGCACGGAGGTGGCGGCGCGCGCCCGGGGCCCCACGGAGAGCGCGCAGGCGGCGCAGGGACAGCCGGGGCGGGGCAGTCCTTCGGGTGTGCCGGTGCCGAGCAGAGTGAGTTCCACAGGATGATCCTCCCGCGTCGCCGGGACTGCTGCGCGCCCGGTTAGTCTGCGGGCACACTCAAGGCGAGAAGCGTGTGAGAAGCGGACGAGCAACGGAGGCGGACATGGCGTGGACGTGGCGGTTCGAGACGGCCGACGGCGATGAGACGAGCCCGTCGGTGGTGCCGGAGGAGTTCACCACGCAGGGGGACGCCGAATCCTGGATCGGCGAGTACTGGAAGGACCTGCTGGAGGGCGGTACCGAACAGGTGAAGCTGTCCGACGACAACGGGGTCCAGCTCTACACGATGAGCCTGCGCGAGGCCGCGGAACTCTAACCGGCGCGGACCGGCGCCGACCGGCGCTGACCGGTCAGGCCGGATCAGGCCGGATCAGGCCGGGGCGCGCGAGAGCCCGGACCCCTCAGGGGGTCCGGGCTCTGCCGTGTCGTGGTGCCCGGGGGCCGCCCGGGCGCTCAGCCCCGTACGCCGCACAGGTGCAGCAGCGCGGCGACCCCGCGGTAGGGGTCGGTCCGCCCGGCGCGGTCCTCGGCGGCGAGCAGCCCCTCCAGTTCCGCTTCGTCGGGGAGCTTGTCACCGGCCTCGGTGCCGTCGGTGAAGACGCGTACGCCGTACCAGGTCTGCAGCGGGGCGCCGATCCCCGACAGGGTCGCGGTCAGCGTGGCCAGCCGGTCGGCGCGTACGTCCAGGCCCAGCCGGTTCGTATAGTCGACGCCGTCGAAGGCGGCCAGCGCGGCCGTCCAGTCGCCGTGCAGGCCGGGCCGCATCGCGAGGGCGTCGCCGTTGCGCACCAGCAGGGACAGCAGTCCGCCGGGCGCCAGCATCCGGGCGAGCCCGGCGACCATGGCGTCCGGCTCGGGCAGGTACATGAGGACGCCGTGGCAGAGCACGACGTCGAAGCTGCCCGGCAGGAAGTGCGCGCCGGTCTCCCGGCCGTCGCCCTCCATGAGGCGGACGCGGTCCCGGATCCCGGGGGGCTCGGCGGCCAGCACCTCACGGGCGACGGCCAGCATGGCCGGGTCCTGCTCCAGACCGGTCACCATGTGCCCGGCGCGGGCCAGGCGCAGTGCCTGGGTGCCCTGGCCCATGCCGACGTCGAGGACGCGCAGCCGCTGCCCCACGGCGAAGCGCTGCGCGATCTGCTCGTCGACCTGACGGCCGACGAGCTCTTGGCGCACCACGTTGCGGAGCCCGCCCAGGCCTTCGAGCCAAAGACGGGCCCCGTCCGTGAAGCCACCCCCGCCGAACGCTCCGGGCGTTCCTCGGCTCAGGGCCGTTCCCCGCGCTTGACCTGCGGCTTCGGCAGACGCAGCCGGCGCATCTGGAGGGTGCGCATCAGGCCGTACGCGACGGCGCCGCGCTTGGGCTCGTTCGGGAAGCGCTCGTTCAGGGCCTTGCGCAGGCGGATGAACATGCCGACGGAGTCGACGATGATCAGCGCGATCACGCCGAGCCACAGCAGGAGCGCGATGTTCTGGATGGACGGAACCCGCACCATGCTCAGCACCAGGATGATCACGGCCAGCGGCAGGAACATCTCGGCGACGGAGAAGCGGGAGTCCACGAAGTCGCGCACGTACCGGCGCACGGGACCCTTGTCGCGGTTGGGCAGATAACGCTCGTCGCCATTGGCGAGGGCCTCGCGCTGCTTGGTCATCTCGACCCGGCGGCGCTCACGAGCTCGCTTGGCATCCTCCTTGCGGTTGCCGGTCGAGGCCACCACGGCCTTGCGCTGCGACTGGGCCACAGCACGCTTCGGCGTCGGGCGGCCCTTCGGGGCCTGAGGGTCACGGGACTGCGAGAGGTCGGCGCTCACCTTGTCGGTGGCGGCGTCCTTCTCTTCCTTGGAGGATCGGCTACCAAACACAAACCCAAGGGTACGTGGTTGTGGCCACGCGCCCCATCCCGGCGGGGAACGATCCGGCAACGGCGGGCGTCCTTACCTGGGGGAGCACCTACTCCTTACGCCTGACACGGAGGACGAGCAGTCGTCCTGGAGGAGGAGCGCATCCCCGCTCGAACAGTGCGGTAATAGAGACAGGGCCCGTACTGTGGGTCTTGTTGGTGACCTGGAGCACAGTCCGTCTAGAAGGGGGCGCGCGAAGCCCATGAGCGGTGTCATGAAGCGTATGGGGATGATCTTCCGCGCGAAGGCGAACAAGGCCCTGGACCGGGCCGAGGACCCGCGCGAGACCCTCGACTACTCGTACCAGAAGCAGCTGGAGCTGCTTCAGAAGGTGCGCCGCGGCGTTGCCGACGTGGCGACCTCCCGCAAGCGGCTGGAGCTGCAGCTCAACCAGCTCCAGGGCCAGTCCAGCAAGCTGGAGGACCAGGGCCGCAAGGCGCTGGCGCTCGGCCGCGAGGACCTGGCCCGCGAGGCCCTGTCCCGTCGCGCCTCGCTGCAGCAGCAGGTCAGCGACCTGGAGGTGCAGCACCAGACCCTCCAGGGCGAGGAGGAGAAGCTGACCCTCGCCGCGCAGCGGCTGCAGGCCAAGGTGGACGCCTTCCGCACGAAGAAGGAGACCATCAAGGCCACGTACACGGCCGCCCAGGCGCAGACGCGGATCGCCGAGTCCTTCTCCGGCATCTCCGAGGAGATGAGCGACGTCGGCCTCGCCATCCAGCGCGCCGAGGACAAGACGGCGCAGCTCCAGGCCCGCGCCGGCGCGATCGACGAGCTGCTCGCCTCCGGCGCGCTCGACGACCGCAGCGGCCTCGGCTCCAAGGACGACATCCAGGCCGAGCTCGACCGTCTCTCCGGCGGGACCGACGTGGAGCTGGAGCTCCAGCGCATGAAGGCCGAGCTGGCGGGCGGCCCCTCCGCCCAGCAGTCGGCCATCGAGGGCGGCACCCCCGGCGCCGGCCAGCAGTCGCAGACCCAGCACCGGTTCGACAAGCAGTAGGACGGGGCCCGTCATGATTGTCCGCATCATGGGGGAAGGTCAGGTGGAGCTGGCGGACAGCCACTTCACCGAGCTCAACAAGCTGGACGACGAACTGCTCGCGGAGATGGAGAGCGGTGACGAGGCGGGCTTCCGGCGCACGCTGGGCGAGCTCCTCGAAGCCGTACGGCGCCTCGGCGAACCGCTGCCCGACGAGGCGCTGGAGCCCTCCGAGCTGATCCTGCCCGCCCCCGACGCCTCACTGGACGAGGTGCGGGAGATGCTCAGCGACGACGGGCTGATCCCGGGCTGAGACGTGAAGGAAGGGCCCACCCCCGTCGGGGTGGGCCCTTCCTCCGTTCCGGCCGCGTCCGTGCTGTCGCTGTCCGTGCCGTCAGTGCTTCTCGCTCTTGGAGACCTTCCGCTCCGGGTCCGGGGTCCCGCCGATGAAGTTCTCGAACCTGCGCCGCGGCGAGGCCCAGCGGCGGTCGTGGTGGAAGGCGCGCAGCCCCGCCTTGGCGCGGGCCTTCGGGCGGTTGACGTAGAACTTCTTCGCGTACGGGGAACCGGGCCGGGCGAGCCGGATCGCGCCGATCAGCGCGACGAAGGGGATGACCGTGCCGAAGAACGCGGTGCGCGGTTTGCCCTTCCACAGGGCGATCAGGGCCAGGAAGAAGTTGGTCGCCGTGTTCATGGCGACCAGCCCGCGGTTGTGCCGTTCGTCCTCGGTGAGGTCGTTGACCCCGAAGGGCAGGAAGCCGCCCAGCACCAGCGCCACGATCGCCGCCGTCAGGACCACGATCTCCACGCTCGTGCGCCCCTGCTCGCTCCAGTAGACGTCGTCCAGGTGCAGGATCAGCGCGAACTCGTCCAGCACCAGCCCCGCTCCCAGCCCGAAGATCACGGCTGACACGCCCGCCCCGAAGCTGTGCCGGGCGCTGCCGATGGCGCCGAAGCCGCCGATGATCACGAGGATCACACCGGGGACCACGTGGTGGATGTGCATGCCGCCCGGGGTGACGTTCTTGAAGGGCCCCCGGCCCGCCCGGATCATGCGGGTGATCATGCGGGTGACCAGGAAGGACAGGACGAAGGAGAGCAGTGCGAGGAGCAGCGGGAGCTTCCCCGGCTCCACGATGTTGCGATACCACCAGTGACCCATGCCACCACCTCCCGATTTGGGGCGTTATGGGTAACTTACCGGTCCCGTCGAGCGGGTAGCGTTCGCGCCGATGACAGATTCGTACGACGGCTCGCCCCTGACCCCGCCCACGGACCGGGCCTCCCTGCTCGACGGGGTCCGCTTCGCCTTCGGCACGCTCACCGTGCTGCCCGCGCGCATCACCCGCTGGGACCGCCCCGCCGCCCGCACCGGCATGGCCTGCGCCCCGCTCGCCGGGCTCGTCGTGGGGCTCCTCGCGGCCGTGCCCGGGGTGCTCCTGCTGCTGGGCGGCGGAGGTCCGCTGCTCGCGGCTGCCGTCACCGTGGCCGTACCGGCGGCCCTGACCCGCGCCCTGCACCTGGACGGCCTCGCCGACACGGTGGACGGACTGGGCAGCGCCAAGCCGGCCGACGCCGCGCTGCGCATCATGAAGCAGTCCGACATCGGCCCCTTCGGGGTGGTGGCACTCGTGTTCGTGCTGCTGGTCCAGGTCGCGGCGCTGGCCGACGCGTACGCCGACAGCTGGATCCGGGGGGCGCTGGCCGCCGTGGTCGCCGCCGTCACCGCCCGGCTCGCCATGACCCTGGCCTCCCGCGACGGGGTCCCCCCGGCCCGCCCCGAGGGGCTGGGCGCGGCGGTCGCCGGAGTCGTCCCGCTGGGCACCGCCACCCGGGTCGCCGCGCTCACGGTGGTGCTGTCCGGCGCGGCCGCACTGCCGCTGGGCCTGCCGGCGGTCGCGCAGCACGCGGTCGCGGTCCTGGCCGCCCTGCTGGCCGCGGAGGCCCTGCTCCGCCGCTGCGTGCGCCGCTTCGACGGGGTCACGGGTGACGTGTTCGGAGCCCTGGCCGAGGTCTCGGCGACGACGGCCCTGGTGGTACTGGCCCTGGGCTGAGGCCTCGCCACCGGCCGGGCCCGCCCCGGACCGCGCCGCGGGGGACGACGTAGGGTCAGGGCGTGGAAAAGACCCCGAACCAGGCCCCGACGCCCATCCGGGTGCTCCTCGCCGACGACCAGGCCCTGCTGCGCAGCGCGTTCAAGGTGCTCGTCGACTCCGAGGCCGACATGTACGTCGTCGGGGAGGCCTCCGACGGGGCGCAGGCCTTCGAGCTGGCGCGCACGGAGCGGCCCGACGTCGTGCTCATGGACATCCGGATGCCCGGCACCGACGGCCTCGCCGCCACCCGGCTGATCAGCGCCGACCCCGAACTGGCCGACGTGCGCGTGGTGATGCTGACGACCTTCGAGGTGGACGAGTACGTGGCGGCGGCCCTGCGGGCGGGCGCCTCCGGCTTCCTCGGCAAGGGCGCCGAGCCCGAGGAACTGCTCAACGCCATCCGCGTCGCGGCCGCCGGCGACGCACTGCTCTCCCCGGCCGCCACCAAGGGGCTCATCGCCACCTTCCTCGCGCAGGGCGGCGGCGACGGAACCACCCCCGCGGCCGGCGCCGCCCACGCGCAGCGCCTCGCCGCGCTGACCGGACGCGAGCGCGAGGTCCTCGTCCTCGTGGCGGCGGGCCTGTCCAACGACGAGATCGCCCGCCGGCTGGAAGTCAGCCCGCTCACCGTCAAGACCCACGTGAACCGGGCCATGTCCAAGCTCGGCGCCCGGGACAGGGCGCAATTGGTGGTCATCGCCTACGAATCGGGACTAGTCCGGCCCAGGGTCGAGTAGGCCGGCGCGGCTCGGAGCGGTTCTGCGCGGTTCGGGAGTAGTCCCGCCTACTGCGGACGCGGTATGCCCCGGATAAGGACGGGACCTGGGGGCGACGTCGGCGTGCCCGTGCGCGGGAGAGGCTGAGGGGCCCCGCGCGTGCCCGAAGGCACGGCCGTCCGTCATGCCTCGTCGACGTCACCGCGTCCCTGCAGAGAGATCCCCATACCCATGTTCCGGCTGTCCCGCTTCAGCCTCGCCCAGAGGGCGCTGATCGGCCTCGTGTCGCTCGTCGCGCTCCTCTTCGGCGCCATTGCCATCCCGCAGCTCAAGCAGCAGCTGCTGCCCTCCATCGACCTGCCGATGGTGACCGTGCTCGCGCCGTACCAGGGCGCCTCGCCCGACGTGGTGGAGAAGCAGGTCGTCGAACCGATCGAGGCCCTGCTCAAGGGCGTCGACGGCATCACCGGCATCACCTCCACCGCCAGCGAGGGCAACGCCCTCATCATGGCGACCTTCGACTACGGCGACGAGGGCACCAAGCAGCTCGTCGCCGATGTCCAGCAGGCCGTCAACCGGGCCCGCGTACGGCTGCCCGCCGAGGTCGACCCGCAGGTGATCGCCGGTTCCACCGACGACATCCCGACGGTGGTCCTCGCCGTGACCTCCGACAAGGACCAGCAGGCGCTTGCCGACCAGCTGACCAAGTCCGTCGTCCCCGCGCTGGAGGACATCGCGGGCGTCGGCCAGGTCACCGTCGACGGGGTCCGGGACCTCCAGGTCACCGTCACCCCCGACAACGCCAAGCTCGCCGCCGCCGGCCTCGACGGCGCGGCCCTGGCCCAGGGCCTCCAGGCGGGCGGCGCCACGATCCCCGCCGGCTCCTTCGACGAGGCGGGCAAGAACCGCACCGTGCGCGTCGGTTCGGGCTACACCTCGCTCGCCCAGCTGGAGGACCTGCGCCTCACCGCCGGACCGGGCAAGCCGGCCGTCCGCCTCGGCGACGTGGCGAGCGTGAAGCAGGAGCCGGCGAAGGCCGACTCCCTCACCCGCACCAACGGCAAGCCCAGCCTCGCCCTGGTCCTCACCATGGACAAGGACGGCAGCGCCGTCGCCATCTCGGACGCGGTCAAGGACAAGCTGCCCGAGCTCCGCACCACCCTCGGCTCCGGCGCCGACCTGGCCGTGGTCAGCGACCAGGGCCCGGCCGTCGCCAAGTCCATCTCGGGCCTGACCACCGAGGGCCTGCTCGGCCTGGTCTTCGCGGTCGTCGTGATCCTGGTCTTCCTCGGCTCGCTGCGCTCGACGCTGGTCACCGCGGTCTCCATCCCGCTGTCCGTCGTCCTCGCGCTGATCGTGCTGTGGACCCGCGACCTCTCCCTCAACATGCTGACGCTGGGCGCGCTCACCATCGCCATCGGCCGGGTCGTCGACGACTCGATCGTGGTCCTGGAGAACATCAAGCGCCACCTCGGCTACGGCGAGGAACGACAGAGCGCGATCATCACCGCGGTCAAGGAGGTGGCCGGCGCGGTCACCTCCTCCACGCTCACCACCGTCGCCGTCTTCCTGCCGATCGCCTTCGTCGGCGGCATGGTCGGCCAGTTCTTCGGCCCGTTCTCCATCACCGTCACCGCGGCCCTGCTGGCCTCGCTGCTCGTCTCCCTGACGGTCGTGCCGGTGCTCTCGTACTGGTTCCTGCGCGCGCCGAAGGGCGTCAGCGAGGGGGACGCCGCGAGCATCGAGAAGGCCCGCCGCGAGGCCGAGGAGAAGGAGTCCCGCAGCAAGCTCCAGCAGTTCTACGTACGGGCGCTGGGCCTGGTCACCCGCCGCCGGGTCGCCACCCTGGTGGTCGCCGTCGTGGTGTTCATCGCGACGCTGGGCATGACCCCGCTGCTCAAGACGAACTTCTTCGACCAGGGCGAGCAGGAAGTCCTGAGCATCAAGCAGCAGTTGCCGCCCGGCACCTCGCTGGCCGCCGCGGACGAGGCGAGCCGCAAGGTCGAGAAGGTTCTGGACGGGACCGACGGGGTCAAGGACTACCAGGTCACCGTCGGCTCCTCCGGCTTCATGGCCGCCTTCGGTGGCGGTACGGGCTCCAACCAGGCCTCCTACCAGGTCACCCTGGAGAACTCGGGCAAGACCGAGGCGGCCAAGAAGCACATCGAGACCGCCCTCAAGGGGCTGAGCGGCATCGGCGAGACCACCATCGCCGCCGGCGACGGCTTCGGCAGCCAGAACCTCAGCGTCGTCGTCAAGGCCGGTGACGGGGCCGTCCTGGCCCAGGCCGCCGAGCAGGTCCGCGCCGAGGTCGCGAAGATCGAGGACGTCACCGACGTCCAGAGCGACCTGTCCCAGTCCGTGCCCCGGATCTCGGTCACCGCCACCCCCAAGGCCGCGGAGTTCGGCCTGAACCAGGCCGCCCTCGGCGCCATCGTCGGCCAGGCCGTACGCGGCAACCCGGCGGGCAAGGCGGTACTGGACGACACCGAGCGGGACATCGTCATCAGGTCCGCGCAGCCGGCCACCACCCTGGCCGAGCTGCAGGCGCTGCCCGTCGGCCCCGTGAAGCTCGGCGACATCGCCGAGGTCAAGGAGGTCCCCGGCCCCGTCGCGATGACCCGGATCGACGGCGCCCGCGCCGCGACCATCAGCGCGAAGCCGGTCGGCGACAACACCGGCGCCGTCAGCTCCACCCTGCAGTCGAAGATCAAGGCCCTGGACCTGCCCGCGGGCGCCACGGCCACCATCGGCGGCGTCGGACAGGACCAGAGCGAGGCCTTCGGCCAGCTGGGCCTGGCCATGCTCGCGGCCATCGCGATCGTGTTCATGCTGCTGGTCGCGACCTTCCGCTCGCTGGTGCAGCCGCTGATCCTGCTGGTCTCCATCCCGTTCGCGGCGACCGGCGCGCTCGGCCTGCTCCTGGTCACCGGCACCCCGCTCGGCGTCCCGGCGCTGATCGGCATGCTGATGCTCATCGGCATCGTCGTGACCAACGCGATCGTCCTGATCGACCTGGTCAACCAGTACCGGGCCCAGGGCTACGGAGTGATCGAGGCGGTCGTCGAGGGCGGCCGCCACCGTCTGCGCCCGATCCTGATGACGGCACTGGCGACGATCTTCGCGCTGCTCCCGATGGCGCTGGGCGTCACCGGCGAGGGCGGCTTCATCTCGCAGCCGCTGGCGGTGGTCGTCATCGGCGGCCTGATCAGCTCCACCCTGCTGACCCTGCTCCTGGTGCCGACCCTCTACACGATGCTGGAGCTCCGCAAGGAGCGCCGCAGCGCGAAGAAGACGGCCCGCCTGACCGTGGTCCCGGCCCCGGCCGCCCCGGCGGAGGACGAGAGCCCCGTCAAGGTCTGACGGACGACGCAGGACCCGTACAGGCCGAAGGGCCGCCCCTCGCAGGAGGGGCGGCCCTTCGGGCGTTGCGGCAAGGTCCGCTACGGAAGCGCGAGCATCCGCTCCAGGGCGAGCTTGGCGAAGTCCGCGGTCTCCTTGTCGACCTGGATCCGGTTGACGAGGTTGCCCTCGGCCAGGGACTCCAGGGTCCACACCAGGTGGGGGAGGTCGATGCGGTTCATGGTCGAGCAGAAGCAGACCGTCTTGTCGAGGAAGACGACCTCCTTGTCCTCCGCGGCGAAACGGTTCGCCAGACGCTGGACCAGGTTCAGCTCGGTGCCGATGGCCCACTTGGAGCCGGCCGGGGCCGCCTCCAGCGCCTTGATGATGTACTCGGTGGAGCCGACGTAGTCCGCGGCCGCCACGACCTCGTGCTTGCACTCGGGGTGGACCAGCACGTTCACGCCGGGGATGCGGGCGCGCACGTCGTTGACCGAGTCGACCGAGAACCGGCCGTGCACCGAGCAGTGACCGCGCCACAGGATCATCTTGGCGTTCCGCAGCTGCTCGACGGTCAGGCCGCCGTTCGGCTTGTGCGGGTTGTACAGCACGCAGTCGTCGAGGGTCATGCCCATGTCGCGGACGGCGGTGTTGCGGCCCAGGTGCTGGTCCGGCAGGAAGAGCACCTTCTCGCCCTGCTCGAACGCCCACTCCAGGGCCTTCTTGGCGTTGGACGACGTACAGATCGTGCCGCCGTGCTTGCCGGTGAAGGCCTTGATGTCGGCCGAGGAGTTCATGTACGAGACGGGGACCGTGGCTCCGGCGATGCCGGCCTCGGTCAGCACGTCCCAGCACTCGGCGACCTGCTCGGCGGTGGCCATGTCGGCCATCGAGCAGCCCGCGGCCAGGTCCGGCAGGACCACCTTCTGGTCGTCCGAGGTGAGGATGTCCGCGGACTCGGCCATGAAGTGGACGCCGCAGAAGACGATGTACTCGGCCTCCGGCCTGGCGGCCGCGTCCTTGGCGAGCTTGAAGGAGTCACCGGTGACGTCGGCGAACTCGATGACCTCGTCACGCTGGTAGTGGTGGCCGAGGATGAAGACCTTGTCCCCGAGCTTCTCCTTGGCGGCACGGGCGCGCGCCACGAGGTCCGGGTCCGACGGCGAGGGCAGGTCGCCGGGGCACTCCACCCCGCGCTCGCTCTTGGGGTCGGCCTCACGGCCGAGCAGCAGCAAGGCAAGGGGCGTCGGCTGGACGTCCAAAGGCTGGTTGTCCAAAGGCTGGGCGGTGGTCACGACACGCACCCTTTCTGTTCTGCGACAAGGGACTTCTGAAGCCACTCTGAAGCCTTCGCTTCGACTTCTCGTCTATTTGACGTTATCTATCATAACTGCTTCACGTCACTTTGACGATGCCGATAGTGTCGATGTGACGAATTCGCCCGCCCGCCGCGGGCGCCTCGCGGGGACCCACCACCGCGCGGCGGTGTGCGAGCATGGAATTTCTGAAACACGCGTCGGGTCCCGGAATGAATCCGCGGTCCCGCTCGTTGCCACCGACGGCAAGAGTCCGACGTTTCCCCGCCTTGGGTGGGGAGCCGCCCACTTCGGGAGTGAATGCAGATGTCCGTACAGGACGAAAAGACCACCGTGAGCGACGGCATCCTCCTGTCCGACGCCGCCGCCGAAAAGGTCAGGACCCTGCTGGAGCAGGAAGGCCGCGATGACCTGGCGCTGCGCGTCGCCGTCCAGCCCGGCGGCTGCTCCGGCCTGCGCTACCAGCTCTTCTTCGACGAGCGCTCCCTCGACGGCGACGTCGTGAAGGACTTCGACGGTGTGAAGGTCGTCACGGACCGGATGAGCTCTCCGTACCTGCACGGCGCGTCGATCGACTTCGTCGACACCATCGAGAAGCAGGGCTTCACGATCGACAACCCGAACGCCACGGGCTCCTGCGCCTGCGGCGACTCGTTCAACTAAGCCCCGCAGGGCCTCACGGCCCGGCTGAGCTCGCAGAGCAGACGAGAGGGGCCCGCCCGCGGACATCCGCGGACGGGCCCCTCGCGCGCGTCCCGGCGGCTACTGGCGGGGGACGGCCTTGCCCGTGGTCGCGTCGACCACCTTGCGGTCGCCCAGCGGCTGCTGGAGCGTGCCCGTCACCGTCATCTCCTGCGCCAGCATGATGCAGGACTGCCCCGGCTTGTTCGGGGTGTCCGTGATCCTCACCATCACCGACCCGGGCTGCTCGCGGACCTCCAGGGCGTACGCGCTGCACACCCCGCCCCAGAAGTTCACGGTCAGCGTCCGGTCCGCCGCGGAGTACGAGAAACCGGGCACGGTCTGCCCCTTCGCGGGCGGGTCGACCGGGGCGGGCGGGTCGAGCGGGGGAGCCTCCTGGGTCAGGGACGCAGGCTGGGCCACCGTGTGGCCCGGACCGCCGCTCTTGCCCTCCACCGCGAACAGCCAGGCCGGCACCAGGCCGCGGCCCGCTTGGACCGTGCCCGGGACCAGCCCGAGCTCGGCGCCGCGCACCGACTCCGTCCGCGTCGGCTTCATCGGCCGGGGCTCCGGGTTGCAGGGCAGCGTGTCCGTGGCGCCGTCCGGGGTGTCCGGGGTCAGCGGGACGCTCGTGGCGCAGCCGCTCGGGCCGGGGTCCGTGGCGCCGGAGCCCCGGGACTTGTCGTTGAGCCGGGCCAGCGCGTCCACGGCGCCGATCACCGGCTGCTCGCCGGCCCGCTCCGGAACCTTCAGCTCGCCACTGCCCGACACCACCCGGGAGTCCACCCCGACACCGATCCGGGTGGACCACCCCTGCGTGCGCAGGCCCCCGATCACCGGGTCGGCCGTCACCAGGCGTACGGAGCCCTGGGCGACCCGGGCGTCGAGCGCGGCCGCGCCCTGGCCCACGGCCGCCAGCACGGGCGCGGCGGCGGCCTTGGCGGCCTCCTCGGAGACGGGCGTCCCGGCGGTGCCGCCGTGCTCCTGGCCCAGGTCCTGGGGGAGGGTGGCCGGTCCGCAGGTGTCCTTGCCGCGCACGCAGTCGTCCCCGGTGCCGCCGACCTGGAAGCGGGAGAAGTTCCAGGTCCCCGGAGCCTTCAGGTTCACCGTGAGCCGGGGCCCGGAGCCGTCCGCGGTCTCCCCGGCCTGCCAGGTCTCCCCGACGAGCCGGGGCGCACCGGAGATCCCCAGCGCCGTCGCGAGCCGCGCCACCTCGGCGGAGGTCACCTCACCGCTCGCGGCGAAGGCCGGCGCCGTGGCCGGGCCGTCCGGGAGGGGGACATCGGCGGTGTACGTGACCCCGCCGCCGGCGGGGTCGGGCTCGCCTGGGGCGATGCCGGGCCCGGGTGGAGTGGGCGCCGAGCGGGGCGCGGAGGCCGCGCTGACATCCGTACGCCCCTCCCCGTGGGCGGTCGACGCCCAGATGGCGGTGCCGCCGCCGGTGAGCAGGACGGCGGCCGCGATCGAACCGACGACCCAGACCTGCCGCCGTCGTGTGGCACGTGACGCACCGGGTGCCTCAAGCACCTCGGGCGTCTTGGGTGCACCGGGTGCTTCCAGTCCATCGGGTTGTTCGCTGGTCACCGCATCGCTCCTTTGCCCGTCCCGCATGGGGTGATGCGGGTGTGACGGAACAGACGCGGATCCGGTTCCGCCGGGGCCGGTCAGGGCCGGACGGCCTAGTTGTATTGACCCGCAGGGTTGTTGACTCGGGTGATGGGTGGGTGTCCGCCCAGTGCGGTGTGGCTGCGGTGGTGGTTGTAGGTGTGGAGGAAGTCTGCCAGGGCCGCTGTCCGTTCCTGGTTGGAGGTGTAGGGCCGTAGGTAGGCCCATTCGTCCAGGAGGGTGCGGTTGAAGCGTTCGACTTTCCCGTTGGTTTGTGGCCGGTAGGGCCTGGTCTTCTTGTGGGCGATGCCGGCCGCGGCCAGGGCCTGGGTGAACAGCTTCGACTTGTAGCAGGAGCCGTTGTCGGTCAGGACGCGTTCGACGGTGATGCCGTGGCGGGTGAAGAAGACGTTCGCCCGTTGCCAGAACCCGGCGGCGGTTTCCTTGCGTTCGTCGGTGAGGACTTCGCTGTAGGCCAGACGGGAGTGGTCGTCGACCGCGGAATGGACGTAGGAGTAGCCGATCACTGGCGTGGAGCTTCTGCGCTCGGTGGTGCTGCTCTGGCGGTTTCGGTCGCCTGCCGTCCGGCCGACCGTGCGCCAGCCGCCACCGTCCGGGATGTTCCCGAGTTTCTTGATGTCGACGTGGATGAGTTCGCCCGGGTGCTCGCGTTCGTAGCGGCGGATCGGCTGCCCGGTGGGCCGGTCCAGCCAGGCCAGGCGGCCCAAACCGTGGCGGGTCAGGATCCGGTGCACGGTCGAGGCGGGCAGCCCCAGGATCGGGCCGATCCGGGCAGGGCCGAGCTTTCGGGTTCTGCGCAGGTCACAGACCCGGGCTTCGACCGCTGCGGTCGTGCGGTGCGGTGTTGTGCGCGGCCGGCTGGATCGGTCGTGCAGGCCCGCTTCGCCCTCGGTCCGCCATCGGCGGACCCACTTGTGGGCGGTGGCCCGCGAGATACCCATCTCGGCCGCGACGTGCGCGACGGGGCGGCCCGAGCGGACTCGTTCGACCAGCAGGCGCCTACCGAAGACGGTCAGCCGGGCATTACGGTGGGACACGAAGACCTCCGTCGTGCAATGGGTTCCTAGACAGCTCCCACCACACCGGAGGTCTTCGCCATGTTCAAGACCTCGGCAGTGTCAACAACGCTCGTGATCAATACACCTAGTAGCCGTAGACCGCCGTGGAGGCGATGAGGCGGGCCGAGTCCGCCGGGACGCGGATCCCGCTGATCTGGGAGGGCGCGACCCTATCCGGCCGCGGATCCGCGGGAACCGGCCAGTGCGGGGCCATCCGGGCGCAGTCGCCCAGCAGCTGCTCGAACTCGGTGCCCGCCGTGATCCCGGCGGGCCGGACGGGCCCGAAGCCATCGGTGTAGGTCATGGGGCACGGTAGGCACGTCACCTCGGGTGAAGAAAGAGCTACTACGGGGTAGTTTCTGCCGGTCGGCCTCGGCCCGCCGACCGGGTAGTTTTGAATGTCCCCTTGCCTTCCCTCGCAGGAGCGTCCACGCCGTGCGTATCGCAGTCACCGGCTCCATCGCCACTGACCACCTCATGACCTTCCCCGGCCGCTTCGCCGACCAGTTGGTCGCGGACCAGCTGCACACGGTCTCCCTCTCCTTCCTCGTCGACAACCTCGACGTACGGCGCGGCGGCGTCGGCCCGAACATCTGCTTCGGCATGGGGCAGCTCGGTGCCCGGCCGATCCTCGTCGGCGCGGCCGGCTCCGACTTCGACGAGTACCGCGCCTGGCTCGACCGGCACGGCGTCGACACCCAGTCCGTGCGGATCTCCGAGGTCCTGCACACCGCGCGCTTCGTCTGCACGACGGACGCCGACCACAACCAGATCGGCTCCTTCTACACGGGCGCGATGAGCGAGGCCCGCCTGATCGAGCTGAAGTCGGTCGCGGACCGGGTCGGCGGCCTGGACCTCGTCCTGATCGGCGCGGACGACCCCGAGGCGATGCTGCGCCACACGGAGGAGTGCCGCACGCGGGCGATCCCCTTCGCCGCGGACTTCTCGCAGCAGATCGCCCGGATGGACGGCGACAACATCCGCACCCTGATGGAGGGCGCGACGTACCTCTTCTCGAACGAGTACGAGAAGGGCCTCATCGAGGCGAAGTCCGGCTGGACCGACGCGGAGATCCTGGCGAAGGTCGGCACCCGGGTCACCACGCTCGGCTCGAACGGCGTCCGCATCGACCGGGTCGGCCACGACCCGATCGTGGTCGGCTGCCCGGAGGAGACCGCGAAGGTCGACCCGACGGGTGTCGGCGACGCGTTCCGCGCGGGCTTCCTTACGGGGCTCGGCTGGGGCGTCGGCCTGGAGCGGGCCGCGCAGGTCGGCTGCATGCTGGCCACGCTCGTCATCGAGACCCTCGGCACCCAGGAGTACACCCTGGGCCGGGCCCACTTCATGGAGCGCTTCACGAAGGCCTACGGCGACGAGGCGGCGACGGAAGTCCAGTCCCACCTCCCGGCGTAGCCCCTCGCGGCCCGGTGGACGGGTGCGGGTGGTCCGGCCCTGCGGGGCGAAGTCCCCTACCCACCCTTCCACCGTTCCCCGGGGCTCCGCCCCGGACCCCGCGCCTCAAACGCCGGCGGGGCTGGACATATCCAGCCCCGCCGGCGTTCCGCCCCGCAGGGCAGCCCCCGACGCGACCCGGGTCAGACCGCCCGGCGGACCGTGTACGCCGTACCGAGGGGACGCGGGGCTTCGCCCACGTAGATCTGCCCCCGCATCGCGCACCACGCCGGAATGTCCAGTCGCGCGACCTCGTCGTCCGACAGGACGGTCACCGTGCCACCCACCGGAACCCGCCCGATGGCGCGCGCCAGCTCGATCACCGGCTGCGGACACCGCAGGCCGAGGGTGTCCAGCTCCAGGGATTGCGCATCCGGATCGGCGGCCATCACCGGTTCCACCACGCCGAGTTGCTCGCGGACCCCCGCCACCAGCCCCGGCAGGACCTCCAGGAAGCCGTTGACCTCCGCCGCGGTCGTACCGGCCGGCAGGGACACCCGTACGTTCCCCTCCGACAGCACCCCCATCGCCCGCAGGACATGGGACGGCGTCAGCGTCGAGCTGGTGCACGAGGAGCCGGAGGAGACGGAGTACCCGGCCCGGTCCAGCCCGTGGAGCAGGGTCTCCCCGTCGACGTACAGGCAGGAGAAGGTGACCAGGTGCGGGAGCCGGAGGTCGGGATGGCCGACCACCTCCACGTCCGGCACCAGGCGGGCGACCCGCCGCCGCAGCCGGTCCACCAGGATCCGCAGGCGGGCCGCCTCCGCGTCCGCCTCCGCGCGCACCGCCCGCAGGGAGGCCGCCGCCGCGACGGCCGCGGGGAGGTTGACGAAGCCGGGGGAGCGCCCCGACTCCCTTTCGTCGGACGGGCCTTGGGGGGCGAAGCGCACTCCCTTGCGGACCACCAGCAGGCCGACCCCGGCCGGGCCGCCCCATTTGTGGGCGCTCGCGCACAGCACGGACCAGTTCCCGGGGACCGGCCCCCAGCCCAGCGACTGCGCGGCGTCCACCAGCAACGGGACCCCGGCGGCGGCGCACACCTCGGCGACCTCGGCCACGGGCTGGACGGTGCCGACCTCGTGGTTGGCCGACTGGAGGCAGGCCAGCGCGGTGGAGGGGCCCACGAGTTCCCCGTAGGAAGAGGCCGCGACCCGGCCGAACCGGTCCACCGGGACCTCCTCGACCCGCCCGCCGCCCGCTGCGTGGACCTCCGCCGCGTGCAGTACGGAGCTGTGTTCCACCGCTGATACGACCAGATGCCCGCCGACGCGCCGACGCCCCGCCAGGACCCCGGCCATGCCCGAGTGAACCGAGTGCGTCCCCGAAGGAGTGAACACGAGCTCGTCGGGACGGCAGCCCACCGCCTCCGCCGCGGCCTCCCGCGCCGCGTCCAGCAGCAGCCGGGCCCGGCGCCCTTCGCGGTACAGCCGGGCCGGGTCGGCCCAGCCTTCGTCAAGGGAGGCCTGGAGAGCCTGCCGGGCCACGGGGTGCAGCGGGGCGGCGGACGCGGTGTCGAAGTACGGCATCCGGCCACGCTAACGGGCCGCCACGCCGGCGCCGCGCCCGACCGAGGTCAGGGGCCGTCAGATGCCTTCGGGACCCCGCCATTCGGGGCCCGTTGGGCCGTCCCCCGTACGGCGGATCCATCCCTTCGGGGTCAGTAACGGCGCGTTGGGCACCCTCCCCGCGCGACCCCAAATAGCGTCCAGTAGGGTTTGGTCCGCATAAACATCCAAACCCCTGCCTGCGTCAGGGCCGGCGACCGACCCGAATGCGGCCGCGGCCGGCCGCGCGGGCCGAGACTCTCGGGAAGGCGCTACGTGAGTCCCTACGGCTCCGACCGCTCGCCGCGGCGCCCGATGCGGCGGAAGCTGCTGCAGGCGCTGACTGCGGGCGTGGTCCTGGCGACCGCCACTGGTTGCTCGTATACATGGAAAGACTTCCCCCGCCTCGGATTGCCCACCCCGGTCACTGAAGAGGCGCCTCGCATCCTCTCCCTGTGGCAGGGGTCCTGGGCGGCCGCTCTGATCACCGGCATCCTCGTGTGGGGCCTGATCATGTGGAGCGTCATCTTCCACCGGCGCAGCCGGACCAAGGTCGAGGTTCCCCCGCAGACCCGGTACAACATGCCCATCGAGGCGCTGTACACCGTGGTCCCTCTCATCATCGTCTCGGTGCTCTTCTACTTCACCGCGCGTGACGAGTCGAAGCTGCTCTCCCTCTCCGCCAAGCCGGCGCACACGATCAACGTGATCGGCTACCAGTGGAGCTGGGGCTTCAACTACGTCGAGGACGTCGACGGCGATGCGGCGACTCCGAAGGCGGGCGAGGTTCCCAAGGAACTCGCCGCCATCCCGGACCGCTACACCAAGGACTTCCCGGCGGGCGCCGAAGGCGTCTACACCAAGGGCGTCCCGAGCGACCGGAACGCGGAGACCGGCAACCCGGGCCCGACGCTCTGGCTGCCGAAGGGTGAGAAGGTCCGCTTCATCCTGTCGTCGAACGACGTCATCCACTCCTTCTGGGTGGTCCCCTTCCTGTTCAAGCAGGACGTCATTCCGGGGCACACCAACGTCTTCGAGGTCACCCCGACCGAAGAGGGCGTCTTCATGGGCAAGTGCGCCGAGCTCTGCGGTGTCGACCACTCCCGAATGCTCTTCAACGTCAAGGTCGTCTCCCCGGAGGCGTACAAGGCGCACCTGAAGGAGCTCGCGGAGAAGGGTCAGACCGGCTTCCTCCCGGCCGGCATCCAGCAGACCGACCCGGCCCGCAATGCTGAGGTGAACAAACTGTGAGCATCCTCAACCAGCCTCAGGGTGCCGAGGCCGACTCGTACGAGAACGAGTTGCCGGTACGGAGCAAGCAGCCGGGCAATGTCGTCGTGAAGTGGTTGACCACTACCGACCACAAGACCATCGGCACGATGTACCTGCTCACGTCGTTCGTGTTCTTCCTCATCGGCGGTCTCCTGGCGCTCTTCATGCGCGCCGAGCTGGCCCGTCCGGGTACGCAGATCATGTCGAACGAGCAGTTCAACCAGGCGTTCACCATGCATGGCACGATCATGCTGCTGATGTTCGCCACCCCGCTGTTCGCGGGCTTCGCGAACTGGATCATGCCGCTGCAGATCGGCGCGCCCGACGTGGCGTTCCCGCGGCTGAACATGTTCGCGTACTGGCTGTACCTCTTCGGTTCGACCATCGCGGTGGCCGGCTTCATCACCCCCTCGGGTGCCGCCGACTTCGGCTGGTTCGCCTACTCCCCGCTGTCGGACGCCGTCCGCTCGCCGGGCATCGGCGCCGACATGTGGATCATGGGTCTGGCCTTCTCCGGCTTCGGCACGATCCTCGGTTCGGTCAACTTCATCACCACGATCATCTGCATGCGCGCCCCCGGCATGACGATGTTCCGCATGCCGATCTTCACCTGGAACGTGCTGCTGACCGGTGTTCTGGTCTTGCTCGCCTTCCCGGTGCTGGCCGCCGCGCTCTTCGCGCTGGAGGCCGACCGGAAGTTCGGATCGCACATCTTCGACGCGGCCAATGGCGGCGCGCTCCTATGGCAACACCTCTTCTGGTTCTTCGGACACCCAGAGGTGTACATCATCGCGCTACCGTTCTTCGGAATCGTTTCCGAGGTCATTCCGGTCTTCTCGCGCAAGCCGATGTTCGGTTACATCGGCCTGATCGCCGCGACGATCTCGATCGCCGGCCTTTCGGTGACGGTGTGGGCGCACCACATGTACGTCACCGGCGGTGTGCTGCTGCCGTTCTTCTCCTTCATGACGTTCCTCATCGCGGTTCCGACCGGTGTGAAGTTCTTCAACTGGATCGGCACCATGTGGAAGGGCTCGCTGTCCTTCGAGACCCCGATGCTCTGGACGATCGGCTTCCTGGTCACCTTCACCTTCGGTGGCCTGACCGGCGTCATCCTGGCCTCGCCCCCGATGGACTTCCACGTCTCCGACTCGTACTTCGTCGTCGCGCACTTCCACTACGTCGTCTTCGGCACCGTGGTGTTCGCGATGTTCGCCGGCTTCCACTTCTGGTGGCCGAAGTTCACGGGCAAGATGCTGGACGAGCGCCTCGGCAAGATCACCTTCTGGACGCTGTTCATCGGCTTCCACGGCACCTTCCTGGTGCAGCACTGGCTGGGCGCCGAGGGCATGCCGCGTCGTTACGCGGACTACCTCGCGGCGGACGGCTTCACGCTGCTGAACACGATCTCGACGATCAGCTCGTTCCTGCTGGGCCTGTCGATGCTCCCCTTCATGTACAACGTCTGGAAGACGGCGAAGTACGGCAAGAAGGTCGAGGTCGACGACCCGTGGGGCTACGGCCGTTCGCTCGAATGGGCGACGTCTTGCCCGCCCCCGCGGCACAACTTCCTCACCCTGCCGAGGATCCGGTCCGAATCCCCGGCATTCGATCTGCACCACCCCGAGATCGCGGCCCTCGACCACCTTGAGGACCACGCCGTGGCCGCCAAGGCCGTCGCGGGTGGCAAGGAGGCCGGCAAGTGAAGATCCAGGGCAGGATGTTCCTGTGGCTCGCCGCCTTCATCCTGATCATGACCGTCGTGTACGGCGTGTGGTCCAAGGAGCCGGTCGGCACCACCGCGCTCGCACTGGCCTTCGGCCTGAGCGCCATGATCGGCTACTACCTGGCCTTCACGGCCGCGCGCGTGGACGAGATGGCCCAGGACAACCTGGAGGCCGACGTCGCCGACGAGGCGGGCGAGCTGGGGTTCTTCTCCCCGCACAGCTGGCAGCCGCTCTCGCTGGCCATCGGTGGCGCCTTCGCCTTCATGGGCGTCGTCTTCGGCTGGTGGCTGATGTACTTCTCGGCGCCGCTGATCCTGATCGGTCTGTGGGGCTGGGTGTACGAGTACTACCGCGGCGAGAACCAGAACCAGTAGCCGCACCCGTGCCGCCGCTCCTTTCGGCGGCCACAGCGTGAGACCAGGGGCCCGGACACCTCCAATGGAGGAGTCCGGGCCCCTCGTTTGCAGTCACCCCGCGCGCCGTAATTGTCATATCTTCATAGCGTTGGCTTCATGAACCAGTCACCGCGTCTTTGGACGGTTATCGGCTGCTCCCTGCTGGTCGCGTCCCTCGGGGCCGGCGCCACCGCATGCGGGTCGGGCGACGACAACCCGCTGTCCGCCCGCCCCTACGACGCGGGCGACCAAGTCGCCCTCAACCAGTCGTCCGGCAGTCGCCCGGTCGACCCGGACCGGCCCCTGGAAGTCACCGCCAAGAGCGGCGAAGGCCGGATCACCGACGTGAGCGCCGTGGACACCCACGGCCGCCGCCTGGCGGGCGAGTTGTCCGCCTCGGGAGACCGCTGGCACAGCACCGTCCCGATGGCCGCCGGCGTCCGCTACACCGTCCTCGTGAGCACCGAGGACGAACGGGGCGCCCCCGGGCAGCGCACGCTCACCTTCGACACCACCCCGGCGCAGAAGGTCCTCAAGGTCGAATTCGGCCCGGACGAGGGCAAGTACGGCGTCGGACAGCCCCTGACGGCCGAACTCAACGAACCCGTCAAGGACAAGGCCGCCCGCGCCGTCATCGAGCGGGGCCTGGTGGTCGACGCCCCGGCGGAGGCCGTGGGCGCCTGGCACTGGGTGGACGACAAGAAGCTCCACTACCGGCCCAAGGAGTACTGGCCCGCCAACACCACGGTCTCCGTACGGAGCAACCTGGAGGGCATCAAGATCTCCGACGACCTGCACGGCGCCGCCTCCAAGCCGCTGAAGCTGGAGATCGGCGACCGCGTCGAGGTCACCACGGACGCCTCCTCGCACTGGCTCACCTTCAAGCGCAACGGAGAAGTGATCAATTCCATCCCGGTGACCACCGGAAAGCCGGGCTTCTCCACCCGAAACGGCGTCAAGGTGGTCCTCGGCAAGCAGTACTACGTCCAGATGCGCGGCGACACCGTGGGCATCGGGGGCAGCGAGTACTACAACCTGCCCGTCTACTACGCGACCCGTGTCACCTGGAGCGGTGAATACGTCCACGCCGCGCCGTGGTCCGTCGGCTCCCAGGGCTACGAGAACGTCAGCCACGGCTGCACCGGCATGAGCACCGGCAACGCCGCCTGGTTCTACGAGAACATCACCGAAGGCGACATCGTCCGGGTCATCAACAGCATCGGCGACGACATGGACACCTTCGGCAACGGCTTCGGCGACTGGAACATGGACTGGAAGGACTGGCGCGAGGGCAGCGCCCTGCTCAAGGGCACCCAGGAGGGCCGCAGCCCGGTCGACCAGGCGCGCCTGCGCCCGCAGGTGTAACCACCGGGCCAGGAGCGCCAAGAGCGCCGGGAGGGGCCGGGAAAGGGGCACGGGTGCCCGTACGGACCGTACGGGCACCCGTGCCCCGGTATGCGCCGGTAAGGCGCTGTGCGGGGCGCACAGGCCCCGCAGGCCCCACGGCCCCCGTTACGCCGCCGGGGAGAGCCGCGCGCGCAGCAGACCCGCCAGGGCCTGCGCGAAGTCCACCGGATCAACCGGAAGAGTGACGGCGGCGTCCGCGCGGCTCCAGGTGGCCAGCCAGGCGTCCTGCGGACGGCCCATCAGGAGCAGTACGGGCGGGCACTGGAAGATCTCGTCCTTGATCTGCCGGCACACGCCCATGCCCCCCGCCGGAACCGCCTCGCCGTCCAGGACGCACACGTCGATGCCGCCCGCGTCCAGTTCCTTCAGGACGGCCGGCAGCGTGGCGCACTCCAGGAACTCCACCGGCGGCAGGTCGGCGGCAGGCCTGCGCCCGGCCGCCAGCCGCACCTGCTCCCGGGTGCCCGCGTCGTCGCTGTAGACCAGAACCCGCGCAGTCGCCCGCATTTCGTTCCTCCACGTGTCCCGTGAATCACGTTGATGTTGCGCGGGATGCTACTCCGTCCGACCCGGTGTCAACATCGGTTCGCACAGCCTCGCCCGAGGGACGGCCGGCGGGCGTCCGAAGGGCGATCTGATGGGCGATCTGATGGGCCGTTCGGGCCTTGCACACGCCCCTGACACTCCGAACGGCACCCCCCGGGGTGAGGGCGGGATAAGGGACCGACATAATGTCGGTCGTGGCGACAGCAACGACAGTAGATACCGGGCACGCGCACCCGACGGTCAACAGGCCGAACCTCGTCAGCGTGGGAACCATCATCTGGTTGAGTTCCGAGCTGATGTTCTTCGCGGCCCTCTTCGCGATGTACTTCACCCTGCGATCCGTGACAGGCGCCGAGTACTGGACAGAACAGGCTTCGGCCTTGAATCTGCCCTTCTCGGCGACGAACACGACGATCCTGGTGCTTTCCTCGCTCACCTGCCAGCTCGGCGTATTCGCCGCCGAGCGCGGGGACGTGAAGAAGCTCAGGACGTGGTTCATCATCACGTTCGTCATGGGTGCGATCTTCATTGGCGGCCAGGTGTTCGAGTACACCGAGCTGGTCAAGCACGAGGGCATGAGCCTCTCGTCCGGTCCGTACGGCTCGGTCTTCTACCTGACCACCGGCTTCCACGGTCTGCACGTGACGGGCGGTCTCATCGCCTTCCTGCTGGTCCTCGGCCGGACGTACGCGGCCAAGAGGTTCACCCACGAACAGGCCACGTCGGCCATCGTCGTGTCCTACTACTGGCACTTCGTCGATGTCGTCTGGATCGGCCTCTTCGCAACGATCTACCTGATCAAGTAGCGAACACGTCGCCGGGCCGAGCCCGGCACTCCATCCAGACACACCGACGCAGAAGATCCTGACACCGGGGTAATCCGTGAAAAAGCTCTCCGCACGACGACGCCATCCGCTGGCGGCGGTCGTCGTTCTACTCTTCGCGCTGGCGGTTACCGGGGGGCTGTACTCCGCCTTCGCGCCCGCGGGCAATGCGAAGGCCGACGAAACCGTCCAGTCCCTCGCCATCGAGGAGGGCCAGAAGCTCTACGCCGTCGGCTGCGCAAGCTGCCACGGAACCGGCGGGCAGGGTTCCTCTGACGGCCCCAGCCTGGTGGGCGTCGGCTCCGCTGCCGTCGACTTCCAGGTGATGACGGGCCGTATGCCCGCCCAGCAGCCCGGCGCCCAGGTGCCGAAGAAGCCCGTCATCTACACCCAGGCGCAGACCGACCAGCTCGCCGCGTACATCGCGTCCCTCGGAGCCGGCCCGATCGTGCCGACCGAGAAGCAGTACGACCCGGCGGGTGCCGACATCGCGAAGGGTGGCGAGCTGTTCCGCAACAACTGCGCGCAGTGCCACAACTTCACCGGCGAGGGCGGCGCACTGACGAACGGCAAGTACGCCCCCAACCTTGAGGGTGTCGAGCCGAAGCACGTCTACGAGGCCATGCTCACCGGCCCGCAGAACATGCCCTCCTTCCCCGACAGCACCATGCCGGAGAAGCAGAAGAAGGACATCATCGCGTACCTCCAGCACGTCAACGGCGAGAAGTCGACCAGCCCCGGTGGCCTCAAGCTCGGTGGCCTCGGCCCCGTCTCCGAGGGTCTCTTCGGCTGGATCTTCGGACTGGGTGCGCTGATCGCTGTCGCCGTCTGGGTCGCGGCCCACACCGCTAAGGCCAAGAAGTCATGAGTAGCCAAGACATTCCCGAAGAGAAGCACCTGCCGAGCGAGCAGGTCGACGCGCACCACGGTGCCGCGGCAGTGCCGGACGGCGACCCGTTCGCCGACCCCGGTCTGCCGGTCCACCGGCCGCGGATCCAGGACATCGACGAGCGGGCCGCGAAGCGCTCCGAGCGCACGGTGGCCTTCCTGTTCACCCTGTCGATGCTGGCGACGATCGCCTTCATCGCCTCGTTCGTGATCCTGCCGGTCGACAAGATCGTCTACATCTTCCCCATCGGGAAGGTGAGCGCTCTCAACTTCGCCCTGGGCGTCAGCCTCGGCGCGGCCCTCTTCTGCATCGGCGCGGGCGCGGTCCACTGGGCCCGCACCCTGATGTCCGACGTGGAGGTCGCCGCCGAGCGCCACGAGATCGCGGCCCCGCCCGAGGTCAAGGCGCAGGTCATGCAGGACTTCGCGGACGGCGCGCGCGAGTCGGCCATCGGCCGCCGCCCGCTGATCCGCAACACGATGTTCGGTGCGCTGGCCCTGCTGCCGCTCTCCGCCGTCGTGATCCTGCGCGACCTGGGCCCGCTGCCCGAGGACAAGCTGCGCAAGACCATCTGGGCGAAGGGCAAGATGCTCATCAACCAGAACACGATGGAGCCGCTCCGTCCGGAGGACATCGTCGTCGGTTCGCTGACCTTCGCCATGCCGGAAGGCCTGGAGGAGGACGCGCACGACTTCCAGACGCAGATCGCCAAGGCCGCCCTGATGATCGTCCGCATCCAGCCGGAGAACATCAAGGACAAGAAGGAACTGGAGTGGTCCCACGACGGGATCGTGGCCTACTCCAAGATCTGCACCCACGTCGGCTGCCCGATCAGCCTGTACGAGCAGCAGTCGCACCACGTGCTCTGCCCGTGCCACCAGTCCACCTTCGACCTCTCCGACGGCGCCCGAGTCATCTTCGGCCCGGCTGGTCACGCGCTCCCGCAGCTGCGGATCGGCGTCAATGACGAAGGTTTCCTCGAGGCGCTCGGCGACTTCGAAGAGCCCGTCGGTCCCTCTTTCTGGGAGCGCGGATGAGCACTGCCACCGAAACCAAAGAGCGCAAGGCTCCGGCCGGCGAGCGCGTAGCCGACTGGGCCGACGGCCGGCTGGGCATCTACAGCCTCGCCAAGGCCAACATGCGCAAGATCTTCCCGGACCACTGGTCCTTCATGCTGGGCGAGATCTGCCTCTACAGCTTCATCATCCTCATCCTCACGGGTGTGTACCTGACGCTGTTCTTCCACCCGAGCATGAACGAAGTGCACTACGACGGTTCGTACATCCCCATGCAGGGTGTCGCGATGTCGGAGGCCTTCAAGTCGACCCTGGAAATCAGCTTCGACGTCCGCGGCGGTCTGCTCATCCGGCAGATCCACCACTGGTCGGCGCTGATCTTCATCGCGGCGATGCTCGTGCACATGATGCGCGTGTTCTTCACCGGCGCGTTCCGCAAGCCCCGTGAGGTCAACTGGGTCTTCGGCTTCCTGCTGCTGGTCCTCGGCATGTTCACCGGTTTCACCGGTTACTCCCTGCCGGACGACCTGCTCTCGGGCACCGGTGTCCGCTTCATGGAAGGCGCGATGCTGTCCGTGCCGATCGTGGGCACGTACCTGTCGTTCTTCTTCTTCGGCGGGGAGTTCCCCGGCGGCGACTTCGTGGGCCGGCTCTACTCGGTGCACATCCTGCTGCTGCCCGGCATCATGATGGGCCTGCTGGTGGCCCACCTGATCCTGGTCTTCTACCACAAGCACACCCAGTTCGCGGGCCCCGGCAAGACCGAGAAGAACGTCGTCGGCATGCCGCTGCTCCCGGTCTACATGGCCAAGGCGGGAGGCTTCTTCTTCCTGGTCTTCGGCGTCATCGCGCTGATCGCGGGCATCGCCTCGATCAACCCGATCTGGGCGCTCGGCCCGTACCGTCCGGACCACGTGTCCACCGGTGCGCAGCCCGACTGGTACATGGGCTTCTCCGAGGGCCTGATCCGTGCCATGCCGGGCTGGGAGATCAACCTGTGGGGCCACACCCTGGCCCTGGGCGTGTTCATCCCGTTCACGATCTTCCCGCTGGTCCTGGCCACGATCGCGGTCTACCCGTTCATCGAGTCCTGGGTCACCGGGGACAAGCGCGAGCACCACATCCTGGACCGCCCGCGCAACGCCCCGACCCGTACGGGCTTCGGCGTGGCATGGCTGACGTGGTACGTCATCCTGCTGATCGCCGGTGGAAACGACATGTTCGCGCAGTACTTCCACCTGTCGATCAACTCGATCACCTGGTTCGCCCGCATCGGGTTCTTCGTCGGTCCGGTCATCGCGTTCATCATCACCAAGCGGATCTGCCTCGGCCTCCAGCGCCGGGACCGGGACAAGGTGCTGCACGGTCGCGAGACCGGCATCATCAAGCGCCTGCCGCACGGTGAGTTCGTCGAGGTCCACGAGCCGCTCTCGCAGGGCAAGCTGCACACGCTCACCTCGTACGACCAGTACGAGCCCGCCGAGATCGGCCCCACGGTCGACGAGAACGGTGTCGAGCGCAAGGTGAAGCCGCTGGAGAAGCTCCGCGCCAAGCTCAGCAAGGGCTACTACGGGGAGAACAACCAGATCCCGAAGCCCACGGTCGAGGAGTACAAGGAGATCCAGAGCGGCCACGGCCACCACTGATCTCCCGCATCACGGCTTCACATGCTTCACACGCTTCACGCAGTACGCACCACGCATGACTGCTTGAGGGACTGATTTCGGTCAGTCCTGGTGTCGCCACGGCGAGAGCCCCGTCCAGTGTCTGGACGGGGCTCTTTGCCGTCCCCGGGGCTGGATAGGCTGAAGCCCTTCCCATTCGACGTGGAATCCTCGACGAGCAGCAGGAGCGGACCATGAACCTGGTGACCCCGGCAGGCGGCGACAGCGCGGCGGCCCGCGGCTGGCCGGGCGTTCTGGAGGCCCTGCTGACCGGCCGCGACCTCGGCGCCGACGACACGGCCTGGGCCATGGACAGGATCATGCGCGGGGAGGCCACCGACGCCCAGATCGCCGGCTTCGCCGTCGCGCTGCGGGCCAAGGGGGAGACCGTCTCCGAGATCAACGGCCTGGTCCGCGCCATGTACGAACACGCCAACCTGATCGAGGTGCCGGGCCGGACGGTGGACATCGTCGGGACCGGCGGCGACGGGGCCAAGACGGTCAACATCTCCACGATGTCGGCGATCGTGGTGGCGGGTACGGGCGCCAAGGTCGTCAAGCACGGCAACCGGGCCTCGTCCTCCGCGAGCGGCTCCTCGGACGTCCTGGAGAAGCTGGGCGTCAACCTCGACCTCACCCCCGCACGGGTCGTGGAGGTGGCCGAGGAAGCCGGGATCACCTTCTGCTTCGCGGTCAAGTTCCACCCCGCGCTGCGGCACGTGGCGGCGGCCCGCCGGGAGCTCGGCATCCGGACCACCTTCAACTTCCTCGGCCCGCTCACCAACCCGGCGCGGGTCCGCGCGCAGGCCACCGGTGTGGCCGACGCGCGGGTGGCCCCGATCGTCGCGGGCGTCCTGGCGGAGCGGGGCTCCTCGGCGCTGGTCTTCCGCGGCGACGACGGGCTCGACGAGCTCACCACCACGGCGACCTCCCGGGTCTGGTGGGTCCGCGACGGCGAGGTCCGGGAGCAGGGCTTCGACCCGCGCGACATCGGCATCCCGCTGGTTCCGGTCTCCGCCCTGGCCGGCGCGGACGCCTCGTTCAACGCGGACGTGGCCCGGCGCCTGCTGGCCGGCGAGACCGGCCCCGTGCGCGACGCGGTGCTCCTCAACTCGGCGGCGGCCCTGGTCGCGCTGGACCCGGGTACGGGCACCCTGGAGGAGCAGCTCGCCGCCGGTGTCGTACGGGCGGCGGAGTCCGTGGACTCGGGCGCGGCCCGGGCGGCGCTGGCCCGCTGGGCGGCTGCGAGCAACGCGTAGCCCTTGCGGTGGATGGCCATTGCGACGGGATCCGGCCATGATCCGACAACGACCCCGGTCCGCCATGTGGACCGGGGTCTTGCGTTCGGAAGATCATGTGGCAGGATGCTCCTCAGGTCACGAGTGACAGCGTTTAGGCCCCGGCTTGCTGTCCGGCAACCCTCCTTCCGTGGCGGGGTGCCCCGGGTGATGACCAGGTCGTAGGCAGTGAGGTCTACGGCAAGCGCGGATCCCTCGAACACCAGGGGTCCTGGTCTTCTGAGGAGCGTTTTCCGTGAGCAAGCGAATGCGATAGGGCGACTCCGCCCCTTCTTCACCCCTCGGAACAGGGTCACTTCCGCGTACCCGCAGCACACCTGCGCACTACGCCGGCCGATCCGCTTTCCGGGGCACTCCCGTACCCCGAACGGCCGCAGCGCCGTAGCCGTGTCGGCGGACGGGCACACCGAAGCCATTCACACCTGCCTGCCGGGAGATACCGCCATGTCCGCAACCCTGAACGCCGCCGCCACCGCCAACGCCGCCGCCGTCGAGCCCGCCTGTGCCGAGCCGCTGCCGGTCCTGGGCCGTGACGTCACCGTCCCGCTCGTCACCGGCGGCGAGGTCACCTACGCCGCCCTCGACTACGCCGCCAGCGCCCCCGCCCTGCAGCGGGTCTGGGACGACGTGGCCGCCTACGCCCCGTACTACGGCAGCGTCCACCGCGGCGCCGGGTACCTCTCGCAGCTCTCCACCGACCTGTTCGAGCAGAGCCGGGTCACGGTCGCCGAGTTCCTCGACTGCCGCCCCTCCGACCAGGTGATCTTCACCCGGTCGACCACCGACTCCCTCAACCTGCTCGCCGCGGTGCTCCCGGCCGACTGCCAGGTCTTCGTCTTCGAGACCGAGCACCACGCCTCGCTGCTCCCGTGGACGAACGCCCGGGTCACCTACCTCAACGCCCCCCGCACCCCGGACGAGGCCGTCGCCACCCTGGAGCGCGCCCTGGCCGACCGCGACCCCTACGGCCCGGCGCTGGTATGCGTCACCGGAGCCTCCAACGTCACCGGCGAGCTGTGGCCCGTCAGGGAACTCGCCGCCGCCGCGCACGCCCACGGCGCCCGCATCGTCCTGGACGCCGCCCAGCTGGCCCCGCACCACCCCGTCTCGGTCCAGGACCTCGACGTGGACTGGGTCGCCTTCTCGGGACACAAGCTCTACGCGCCCTTCGGCTCGGGCGTGCTCGCCGGCCGCGCGGACTGGCTCCAGGAGGCGGACCCGTACCTCGCCGGCGGTGGAGCCTCCCGCAAGGTGGCCCGCCGCGAGGACGGCGGCGTGGACGTCGAGTGGCACACCACCGCCGCCCGCCACGAGGCCGGCTCCCCGAACGTCATCGGCGTCTACTCCATCGCCTCCGCCTGCAAGGCGCTGAACGAGGCCGGCTTCGAGAACCTCGTCGCCCGCGAGCAGCACCTCATCGCCAAGGTCCGGGGCGGCCTCGCCGAGGTCCCGGCGGTCCGCGTCCTGTCCCTCTTCGGCGACGACGCCCCGCGCGTGGGCGTGATCTCCTTCGTCGTCGACGGCTGGAACAGCTCGCACTTCGCGGCCGCGCTCTCCGCCGAGTACGGCATCGGCGTCCGCGACGGCCTGTTCTGCGCCCACCCGCTGGTCCGCACCCTGCTCGGCAGCGAGCCGCAGGCCCAGGGCGAGTGCGGAGCCCCGGAGGCGGCCCCGGGGGAGCGCTCGCTGAACGCGATCCGCGTCAGCTTCGGCGCCGGCACCCCCGACGAGCACGTCGACCGCTTCGTCCGCGCCGTCAAGGAGCTCGTGGCGGACGGCGCCAAGTGGCAGTACCGCACCGAAGAGGGCCGCTGCGTCCCGGCCGTCTGACAGGCGTGACCGCGGGGGCCGGCTGCCCTGCGGGGGCTGTCCCCTACCCGCCCTTCCACCGTTCCCAGGGCCCTGCCCTGACCCGGTCCTCAAGCGCCGGACGGGCTGGAGGGGTCCCGGGCTGCGCCCGGACCCCCTGGGGCTCCGCCCCGGACCCCGCGCCTCGAACGCCGGCGAGGCTGGATTTGCCCGGCCGGTGTTCCCCGGCCGGCCAGGCCCTACGCGTCGAGGCCGATCGCGAAGGCCGCTTCCAGGTCGTGCTGGGAGTACGTGCGGAACGCCACGTGCGTGTCCGTCGCCTCGACGCCCGGGATCTTGCTGATGCGGCCGGGGATGATGTCGGCCAGGTCCTCGTGCCGGGGGACCCGGACCATCGCGATGAGGTCGTACGTACCCGTGACCGAGTAGACCTCGCTGACGCTGTCCAGCGCGGCGATGGCCTCGGCGATCTCGGGGATCCGGTCCACGCTGGTCTTGATGAGCACGAGTGCGGTGATCACGGTTGGCTGTCTCCCTCGCCTACTGTCACTGGTCGACCCACTCTAGTCCCACCCCGGTAGCGGGCCCATGCGTAGAGGAAGCCCACCGAGAAGCCCACCACGTGGGCCAGATAGGCCACTCCGGGGCCGCTCGCCGCGCGGTGTGCGGCCAGCCACTGCAGGCCGAACCAGAACATCAGCACGATCCACGCCGGGAAGCGCAGCGGCAGGAAGAACAGGAACGGGAACAGGCTCGTCACCCGTGCCTTGGGGAACAGGTACAGGAAGGCCCCCAGGACCGCGGAGATCGCCCCGGAGGCCCCGACCAGGGTCTGGTCCGAGGAGGCGTAGGCCGCCGCGTACGCCGCCAGGGCCAGGTAGCCCGTACAGACGTAGAAGCAGAGGAACCCGGCCCGGCCCATGCGCCGCTCCGTCATCGCCCCGAAGACGTAGAGGAAGAGCATGTTGCCCAGCAGGTGCAGCCAGCTCCCGTGGACGAACAGGGCCGTGAGGGGGGTGAGCGCCGCCCGGCCCGAGCCGGTGAAGAGCTCGTCCGGGACCACGCCCCAGCGCCGGAAGTACGCCGTGCCCGTGGTCAGGAGCTGATCGCCCGTCCCGTAGACCGGGTTCAGCCCCGACGCCGGGCTCAGTACGAACACCACGCAGCAGCCGGCGATCAGCGCGTGGGTGACCACCGGGCCCCGGGCGGCCTCGCGTACGGCCTGCCACCTTACGATCATGCGACCGAGCATGACCCAGCCGGGCCCACCAGCGGGTGCGGCAGGCCGTAGGGTTACGAGCTACGCACGCACGCGCGCGCCACCCGTGACGACACGGGAGGGTGCGGTGCTTGCTCCATGTGAGCGATAGAAGGAGAGAGCGGCCTGATGACGGTTCCCCTGCCGACCGACACCACCCGGTGGCGCTGCACCCTGTGCGGCAACCTCACGCGCTTCGACGTCACCCGTTCGTCGAAGGTAGTGGAGTACGTCCACCTGGACCTCGCCGGGGAGCCCAAGGTCGAGGAGCGCGAGGTGGTCAATGAGACCATCGAGTCGGTCCGCTGTCGCTGGTGCAACGCGGTGGACCAGATCGAGCTCGTCGACAGGCCGGGCGCGGACTCCTGACGGAGCCCCGCCCACAGGTGAATGACGGTAGGGGTGACGGATTGTGGAGCCAGCAAGCGGCGCTGAGCCGGCCGACGGGCCCGGCGACGCCGCGGAGGTCCTCGACCGACCGCTGCCGGAAGGCGTGCGGCGCCGGGTCGTCGCGCTCGTCTCGGACGCCTTCGGCGGGCTGACGGTCGCGGACCTCCCGGCGCAGCTGCGTCAGTACGCCCGTTTCACCCCGACCCGGCGCGCCAAGTTCGCGGGCAACGCCATGGCCACGGCCGTGGAGAGCGACCCCGTCTTCCGGGGCCGGGTCGCCGAGAAGTTCCGCGAGACGCAGGCCGACCTGGCCTCCGCGCTGGAGTCGGGCGCCCCGCCCGCCGCCGCCGATCCGCTGGACGTGGCGGCCGCCGCGTACGTGCTGCGGCCGGCCGGCTGGGTCAAGCTCGTCGCCGCCGCGGGCGAGGAGGCGCAGCGCGCCGACGCCGAGCGGGTCGACGAGGAGGCCCGCCGCGAGATGGAGCGGCTCCGCGAGGAGCTGGCCCACGTACGGGAACTGCAGCGCACGGGCGTCGACCAGGTACGGGCCGAGCTGGACGCGGCGCGCAAGGAAGCGGAATCGCTTCAGCGCAAGCTGCGCAGTGCCCTCAGCGACGTCAAGCGGGGCGACGCCGCCCTGCGCAAGATCAACGCGGAGGTCGACGGCATCCGCGCCGAGGCGGCCGCCCAGGTGACCACCGCGGAGAGCGAGACCCGTCGGCTCAAGTCCCGCCTCGCGGAGGTGGAATCGGCGCTGGAGACCTCGCGCCGGGCCACCCGCGAGGGGCGCAGCATCGAGGACATGCGGCTGCGGCTGCTGCTGGACACCGTGCTGGACGCGGCCGCGGGACTGCGCCGGGAGCTCGCGCTGCCGCCGGTCTCCACGCGGCCCGCCGACACGGTCGAGGCGGTGGAGCCGGGCCGGATGACCCCGAAGGACATCGCGGCGCGCGCCCTGTCGGAGACCGACCCGGCGCTGCTGGACCAGCTGCTGGCGCTGCCCCAGGCCCATCTGGTGGTCGACGGCTACAACGTCACCAAGACCGGCTACCCGACGATGCCGCTGGAGAAGCAGCGCCTGCGGCTGCTGGGCGGGCTGTCGATGCTCGCCGCGCAGACGGGCGCCGAGATGACCTGTGTCTTCGACGGGGCGGAGCTGGCGGCCCCCGTGCTGCTCGCGCCGCCGCGCGGGGTGCGGGTGCTGTTCTCCAAGGCCGGGGTGACGGCGGACGAGCTGATCCGCCAGCTGGTGCGCGCCGAACCGGCGGGCCGTCCCGTGGTGGTGGTCTCCACCGACCGCGAGGTCGCCGACGGTGTGGCCAAGGCCGGGGCGCGGCCGGTGACGTCCGCCTTGTTGCTGAAGCGGCTTTCGCGCGTTTCGTAACTACTGGGCCCAATGCCGGAATTGATAGGGCGCCGCGGGAACGTACCGTCAAGTCATCGACACAGAGCGTGCGCTGTAGGTAAAGAACCTGGTCGGACGGCGAGTTTTTTGCCGACAGGATTTGAACTGATCACAGAAGGGTCACTAGGGTCAGTCAAACCTTCGTGCGGTAGTTCACTCATTCGGGGTGGCAGCGAAGGTGTCGCCGAGTCATGCGTTCTTCGGCGGCTCTAGGAAGAAGGAGATCGCCTTCGTGGCGTCCCACCGTCGACCCAAGCCGCCGACCCGCATGCGCACCACCGTGCTCGGCGTCACCGCGGCAGCCGCCGTGGTCCTCTCGGGGCAGGCCGCTCACGCCGCCCCGGCCAAGCCCAGCAAGGACGAGGTCAAGGCCAAGGTCGACGCCCTCTACGAAGAGGCCGAGCAGGCGACCGAGAAGTTCAACGGGGCCAAGGAGCGCCAGGACAAGCTCGAAACCGAGATCGGGCAGCTCCAGGACCAGGTCGCCCGCGGCCAGGAGGACCTCAACGCGCTGCGCGGCACGCTCGGTTCGATGGCCAGCGCCCAGTACCGCAGCGGCGGCATCGACCAGTCCCTCGCGCTCTTCCTCTCGGCCGACCCGGACAGCTACCTCGACAAGGCCTCCACCCTGGAGCAGTTGAGCGGCAAGCAGGTCGAGGCGGTCCAGAAGATCCAGGCCAAGCAGCGCACCCTCGCGCAGCAGCGCCAGGAGGCCGCGGGCAAGCTCACCGACCTCGACGCCACCCGCAAGGAGCTCGGCGAGAAGAAGAAGGCCTCCCAGGACAAGCTCGCCGAGGCCCAGGCGCTCCTCAACACCCTGACGGCCCAGGAGCGGGCGCAGATCAAGGACGAGGACAGCCGCGCCAGCCGCAGCGCCGGCGAGCGCGTCCCCGACCTCGGCAACGCGAAGCCCTCCGGTCGGGCCGGCGCCGCCCTCGCGGCCGCCCAGACCAAGATCGGCAGCGCGTACATCTCCGGTCACGAAGGGCCCAACACCTTCGACTGCTCGGGTCTGACCCAGTGGGCGTACAAGCAGGCCGGCGTGAACATATCGCGCACCACCTTCACGCAGATCAACGACGGCACCCGGATCGGCAAGAGCCAGCTCCAGCCGGGCGACCTGGTGTTCTTCTACGGCGACCTGCACCACGTCGGCCTGTACGCGGGCGGCAACCAGGTGCTGCACGCCTCGAACCCGCGCAGCGGCGTCAAGTACGAATCGATCAACAACATGCCGTTCCAGTTCGGCGTGCGAGTGGGCTGACGCCCCCTGCGCCCAGGGCTCGACCGGACGCGCCGCACACCGCCCATCCGGGCGAATTCCGAGGCCCCGCTCTGACCACACGCCCCGCCGGTGACCTGCGTCTCCGACGGGGCGTCACTGTGCGTGCCCGCCGCGGGTCGTTGGCCGGTGCCCTCCCGCGCGGCTACTGTCTGCCAGCGCGGAACCCCGGCACACGGCCGTCCACGGAGGGCGGACCCGGTCCCGCCCAGCAGGAGGGAGCGGTTTCACGTGGCGTCCCATCGCCGGTCCGGGCCCAGCGCCCTCGACCGGAACACCAAGGTCACCGTCCTCACCGCCGCCGCGGCGGGAGCAGCGGTAGTCATGTCGGGCGCACCCGCCGGTGCGGCCCCCGGCCTCCCGCAGGAGCCCTCCGCGGGCACCCGCGCCCAGGTCGACCGGCTCTTCGAAGAGGCCGAACAGGCCACCGAGCGCTTCAACCAGGCGGGCGAGCGCGCCGGCCGCCTGCGCACCGAAGTCGACCGGATCCAGGACGCGGTGGCCCGCGGGCAGGACCGCATCAACACCATGCGCGGGGTGCTCGGCGCCTACGCCGGAGCCCAGTACCGGGCCGGCAGCATCGACCCCGCCGTCGAGCTGATGCTCTCCGAGGACCCGGACGACTACCTCGCCAAGGCCTCCGCCCTCGACCGGCTGTCCGGCCACCAGGCCCGCCAGCTCGACGAACTGCGCTCCGAGCAGCGCCGGCTCGGTCAGGAGCGCCAGGAGGCCTCCCGCAAGCTCTCCGAACTCGACTCCCTGCGCGCCGCCGTGGCGAAGGAGAAGCGCGCCGTGACCGCCAAGCTCGCCGCGGCCCGCCGGCTGCTGAACGCGATGCCCACGCAGGAACGCGCCGACTTCGACCGCGCCTCCCGCTCCGGCGGCCGCCCCGACGCCCTGCCCGAGCTCCCCGACCCCGCCGCCTCCGGGCCCTCCTCCGGCCGCGCCGCGACCGCCGTGATGGCGGCCCGGTCCGCCGTCGGACGGCCCTACGTATGGGGTTCCACCGGCCCCTCCGGCTTCGACTGCTCCGGGCTGATGGTGTGGTCGTACCGGCAGGCGGGCGTCGCCCTGCCCCGCACCTCGCAGGCGCAACGGCACGCCGGGCGGCGGGTGCCGCTGTCGCAGGCGCGCCCCGGGGACCTGGTGACGTACCGCTCGGACGCCAGCCACGTCGGCATGTACGTCGGCAACGGCCAGGTGGTGCACGCCCCGTACCCGGGGGCGCGCGTGCGGTACGACCCCGTCGGGATGATGCCCGTGTCCTCGGTGACCCGGCCCTAGGGATCGCGCTGCGTACGATCGGGTGATGCTCCCGGTCCTGGGCCGTGCACCTCGGTGTACCCCTCCGCGCACCCCTGTCAGGCGCTCGCGCGCGCTGCCGCTGGTGCTGCTCTGCCTGCTGCTGCTCTGCGTGCCGCTGGCCGGATGCGGCTCCGGGGCTCCTTCCGGGTCCGGATCCGGGGCCCCTTCGGCTTCGGCGGACCCCGCCGGGCGGGACGTCCGGCGGGCCGTCGCCGACTGGTCGGCGGCCCCGCCCGCGGCCCTCGCCGCGATCCCGCTGGAGGGCTGGTCGTACGAGGTCTCCACGGTCCGGGTGGAAGGCGTACGGGCCTTCGCGCGCGCCGAGCTGCGCTACCGGCTCACCGGCTACGACGCCGCCCCGGCCGGCTCCGCCCGCGAGGTGGAACTCACCCGCGACGGCGGCCCCTGGACGGTGACCGCCGACCGCCCCGCCCCCGGCGCCCTGCCGCAGCTGTGGGACCAGGGCCCGGTGACGGTGGAGCGCGGGGCGCGCGCCCTGGTGCTCGGCGGCGCCGGCCAGAGCGCCGGCCCCCTCTCCGAGATCGCCGCCGAGGCCGACAAGGCGGTGCCCGCGGCGAGCGCGGCCTGGCCGCGGCCGTGGGCGGGCCGGGTGGTGGTGCTGGTCCCCGGCTCGCTGGACGCGATGGCGGCGCTGCTGGGGCGTCCCGCGGACGAGTACCGCGGCCTGGGCGCCGTCACCACCGGGCGGACCGGGGCGGGCCCCGCCCCCGCCGACCGGGTCGTGGTGAACCCGGAGGGGTACGGGCAGCTCACGGCGGAGGGCCGCCAGGTGATCCTGACCCACGAGACCACCCACGTGGCCACCCGGACGGCGACCACCGCCAAGACCCCGCTCTGGCTCTCCGAGGGCTTCGCGGACTGGGCCGCGTACCGCGACAGCGGGCGCACCCCGGCCGAAGCCGCGCCGTCCCTCGCCCGCGCGGTGCGCCGGGGCGACCTGCCGGCCGCTCTCCCGGAGCCCGGGGCCTTCGCCTTCGGCGGGGACGCGGACGCTCTGGCGCGGGCCTACGAGGGCTCCTGGATGGCCTGCCGGCTCATCGCCCGGCGGTGGGGGGACGCGGCACTGGTCTCCCTGTACGAGAAGTCCGGCCGGGAATCCCTCCCGACGGCGGTCGCGGACACCCTGAACACGGACCCCGCAGCGCTGACCCGTGCCTGGCAGCAGGACCTGACCCGGGAGTTCCGCTAGCCCGGCGGGCCCTGGCCCGATCGCGCGGCGCCGTTGCCGGGGGCCGGCCCCCGGACCCCCGCTCCTCAAACGCCGGAGGGGCTGATCTCGCCCCGGCGCCGCCGCCCGCGCACCGCCCCGAAGGGCGGAGCCCCACAGGTTCCGAGCCCGCGGGGCAGAGCTCCGCGCGCTCCCGCACCGCAGGTCACCGCCCCGCAGGGCCCCGCTCCGGTAGGGTCGGCAGGCGATGGACAAGACGCTGATCGTGACCAACGACTTCCCGCCGCGGCCGGGGGGCATCCAGGCCTTCCTGCACAACATGGCGCTGCGACTCGACCCCGACCGGGTCGTGGTCTACGCCTCCACCTGGAAGCACTCGGCAGAGGCCCGCGCCGCCACCGCCGCCTTCGACGCGGAGCAGCCCTTCCAGGTGGTCCGCGACCGCACGACGATGCTGCTGCCGACCCCCAGGGTCACCCGCCGGGCCGTGGGCCTGCTGCGCGAACACGGCTGCTCCTCGGTGTGGTTCGGCGCGGCGGCCCCGCTGGGCCTGATGGGGCCCGCGCTGCGCCGGGCCGGCGCGCGCCGGATCGTGGCGACCACGCACGGGCACGAGGCGGGCTGGGCGCAGCTGCCGGTCGCGCGCGGGCTGCTGCGGCGCATCGGCGAGGGCACGGACACCCTGACCTACCTGGGGGAGTACACCCGTTCGCGGATCGCCCCGGCCCTGACGGACCGGGCGGCGGCGCGGATGACGCAGCTCCCGCCGGGGGTGGACGAGAAGACCTTCCACCCGGGTTCGGGCGGCGCGGAGGTCCGGGCGCGGCTCGGACTGACGGACCGGCCCGTGGTCGTCTGCGTCTCGCGGCTCGTTCCCCGCAAGGGCCAGGACACGCTGATCGAGGCGATGCCGCGGATCCTGGCGGCGCTGCCGGACGCCGTCCTGCTGATCGTGGGCGGCGGCCCCTACGAGGCCGATCTGCGGGCACTGGCCGCCAAGGCCGGCGTCGCCGAGTCCGTCGTCTTCACGGGCGCCGTCCCGTGGTCCGAACTGCCCGCCCACTACGGGGCCGGGGACGTCTTCGCGATGCCCTGCCGGACCCGGCGCGGCGGGCTCGACGTGGAGGGCCTCGGCATCGTCTACCTGGAGGCGTCCGCCACGGGCCTGCCGGTGATCGCGGGCGACTCCGGCGGCGCCCCGGACGCCGTACTGGACGGGGAGACGGGCTGGGTGGTCCCCGGCGGCGCCCCGGCCGAGACCGCGGAGCGCGTCCTGGCCCTGCTCCGGGACCCGGCCCTGCGCGCGCGCATGGGCGAGCGCGGCCGTGCCTGGGTCGAGGAGAAGTGGCGCTGGGACCTGCTGGCGGAGCGCCTGCGCGAGCTGCTGTAGCTGACGCCGGGCCCGCTGCCCGGGATCCCCTTTCCGTACGGAGAGGGGATTATCGCCGCTGGGGGCCCGATCGCGGGCAGAGTCGATCAAACCGCTCGGGCCGCGGCGGGCCCCGCCTACGGTCGAGCCATGTCTGACTGTTACTCAGAAGCGTGTCAGTGCGGGTTATGGCCGGTTGGGCGGAATCCGCTCATGATGCGCGCATGACACCAAACCTGACGCGTCGTCACGTTCTCGGTCTCGGCGCCCTGCAGACCGCGGCCGCCCTCGGATTCACCCGGATCGGCCTGCAGTCCGCGGCCGCCGCCGAGCCCGCGGCCGCCACGTACGCCCCGGCCATCGTCGTCGGCTCCGGCTACGGATCCGCCGTCGCCGCGCTCCGCCTCGGCCAGGCCGGAGTGCGGACCGTCGTCCTGGAGATGGGCCGGCTCTGGGACACCCCGGGCGCCGACGGGAAGGTCTTCCCCGCCACCTCCGCCCCCGACCAGCGCTCGATGTGGTTCCGCAACCGCACCGAGGCCCCGCTCGCCCAGTTCCTCTGGCTGGACGTGGTCAACCGCAACATCAGCCCGTACCCCGGCGTCCTGGACCGGGTGAACTACGGGGACATGTCGGTGTACGTGGGCCGCGGCGTCGGCGGCGGCTCCCTGGTCAACGGCGGCATGGCGCCCACGCCGAAGCGCTCGTACTTCACCGAGGTCATGCCCCGGGTCGACGCCGACGAGATGTACGGCACCTACTACCCCCGGGCCCGCGCCATGCTCGGGGTCAACGACATCGACCCGGCCTGGTTCGAGTCCACGGAGTGGTACCGCTTCGCCCGGATCTCCCGCAAGCACGCCCAGAAGACCGGCCTGAAGACCACCTTCGTCCCCAACGTCTACGACTTCGAGTACATGAAGCGCGAGGCCGCCGGCACTGCCACCCGGTCCGCCCTCGCGGGCGAGGTCATCTACGGCAACAACCACGGCAAGAAGAGCGTGGACAAGACCTACCTCGCCGCCGCCCTGGGCACGGGGAACGTCACCATCGAGACCATGCAGCGCGTGGTCGGCGTACGGCAGGACCCGGCGGGCGGCTACGTCCTGACCGTCCAGACCAGCGACCTCACCGGCCGCGTCACCCAGGTCCGCGAACTGGGCTGCAAACAGCTCTTCCTCGGCGCCGGCAGCCTCGGCACCACCGAGATCCTGCTGCGCGCCCGCGAGACCGGCACCTTGCCCGGCCTGAACGACAAGGTGGGCCTCGGCTGGGGCCACAACGGCAACGTCATGACCGCCCGCGCCAACCACCTGTGGGACACGGTCGGCGCCAACCAGGCCACCATGCCGGCCCTCGGCATCGACGACTGGGACAACGCCTCGAACCCGGTCTTCGCCGAGATAGCCCCGCTCCCGATGGGCTTCGAGCACTGGATCTCGATGTACCTGGCCATCACGAAGAACCCGGAGCGCGGGCACTTCACCTACGACGCCGCCAGCGACTCGGCGAAGCTCCGGTGGACCCGGGACCAGAACACCCCGTCCGTGCAGGCCGCCAAGCGCCTCTTCGACCGGATCAACCGGGCCAATTTCACCATCTACCGCTACGACCTCTTCGGCGACAACAAGAACTTCGCCGACAACTTCACCTACCACCCGCTGGGCGGCTGCGTCCTCGGGGACGCGACCGACGACTTCGGCCGCGTGAAGGGCTACCAGGGCCTCTACGTCACCGACAGCTCGCTGATCCCCGGATCGCTCGGGGTGAACCCCTTCGTGACCGTCACCGCCTTGGCGGAGCGGAACATGGCGCGGGTCCTCGCCGAGGACCCGCGCTAGCCCCGGAAGGCACGCACTAGCCCCGGTAGAGGGCTTCGATCTCGTCCGCGAAGTCCTTCGCCACCACATTCCGCTTCAGCTTCAGCGAAGGCGTGATGTGCCCGGACTCCTCCGTGAACTGGGAGGGCAGAATGCGGAATTTCCGCACCGATTCCGCCTTGGAAACCGCCGCGTTGCCGTCGTCCACGGCCTTCTGGACGGCGGCGATGAGATCCGCGTCCTCGCGCAGGTCGGCCGCCGTCACGCCGGCCGGCTTGCCGTGCTCCGCGGCCCAGCGGCCCAGGAACTCCTCGTCGATGGTGACCAGTGCGGCCACGAACGGCCGCGCGTCGCCGACCACCATGCACTCCGCGACCAGCGCGTGCGCCCGGATCCGGTCCTCGATCACCGCGGGCGCCACGTTCTTGCCGCCCGCCGTGACGATGAGCTCCTTCTTGCGCCCGGTGATCGCCAGGTAGCCGTCCTCGTCGAGCGTGCCGACGTCGCCGGTGTGGAACCAGCCGTCGGTCAGCGCGTCGGCGGTGGCCGTCGGGTTGTTCCAGTACTCCTTGAAGATGTGCTCGCCGTGCAGCAGCACCTCGCCGTCGTCGGCGATGCGCACCACGGAGCCCGGGAGCGGCTGGCCGACCGTACCGATCTTCGTCTTGTCCCACGGGTTGAAGGCCGTGGCCGCGCAGGACTCGGTCAGGCCGTAGCCCTCCAGCACGGTGAAGCCGATGCCGCGGAAGAAGTGGCCGAGCCGCTCGCCCAGCGGGGCCCCGCCGGAGATCGCGTACTCGCCGCGCCCGCCGAGGACCGTGTGCAGCTTGCTGTAGACCAGCTTGGAGAAGACCTTGTGCTTCAGCTTGAGGCCCAGGGACGGTCCGCCCGGCAGGTCCAGCGCTCGGCTGTACGCGATCGCCGTCTCGGCCGCCGCGTCGAAGATCTTGCCCTTGCCGTCGGCCTGGGCCTTGGCGCGGGCCGAGTTGTAGACCTTCTCGAAGACGCGCGGCACGCCGAGGATCAGCGTGGGCCGGAAGGACTGCAGCTCGTCGGTGAGGTTCTTGATGTCCGGTACGCAGCCCAGCCGGATCGGCGCCAGCACGGCCGCCACCTCCACCAGGCGGCCGAAGACGTGCGCGGCCGGCAGGAAGAGCAGCACGGAGCACTCGCCGGTCCGGAACAGCGGACGCAGCCGGGCCACGATGTTGCCGCACTCGGCGAAGAAGCTGCGGTGGGTCAGCACGCAGCCCTTGGGGCGGCCGGTGGTGCCGGAGGTGTAGACGATGGTGGCCGGGTCGTCGGCGCCCGCGAGCGCGCTGCGCTCGTCGACCTCGGCGTCGGAGATGCCGGCGCCGGCCGCCTTCAGCGTCTCCAGGGCGCCCTGCTCGATCTCCCAGACCTCGCGCAGCTCCGGCAGCCGGTCGCGCAGGGCGGCCACGGCCGCGGCGTGCCCGGGGGACTCCACGACGACGGCGACGGCGCCGGAGTCGCCGAGGATCCACTGGATCTGCTCGGGGGAGCTGGTCTCGTACACGGGGACCGTGACGGCGCCCGCGCTCCAGATCGCGAAGTCGATCAGCACCCACTCGTAGCGGGTGCGGGAAATCAGGGCGACCCGGTCGCCGGGCCGGATGCCGGCCGCGATCAGGCCCTTCGCCGCGCTGCGGACCTCCGCGAGGAACTGCGTCGCGGTGACGTCCTGCCACGCGCCGCCGACCTTGCGGGCCATGACGGCGACGTCTGGATGCTGAGCGGCGTTGCGGCGGATGAGATCCGTCAGGTTCCCGTCCGACGGGACCTCGTACAGGGCCGGAAGGCTGAACTCGCGCAAGACTGCTGCTCCTCTGGGCGCCATCGCCACCATGTGGACCGACCGGACGTTACCCACCGGTAGTGGGTTCCGGATAGAGGGAACCGGCCAGATGTTCCCTGCGTCACATGCCGCGGCCGTGTCCTACCGACGATAGTCGACCCGGTTTGCGACTCGGAAGTAACCGCAGGTCCGGCCGCCTGGCCCGATTCCCTACCCGCGGTGGCCAAGCGCCCCTAGGGTGGCCGCATGGGTGGCTCTATGGGTGGTACGCAGAACCGGACACGGATCCACGTCGTCAGCGACGTCCACGGCAACACCGAGGCCCTGGCGCGGGCCGGGGAAGGCGCCGACGCGCTGATCTGCCTCGGCGACCTCGTCCTCTTCCTCGACTACGCCGACCACTCGCGCGGCATCTTCCCCGACCTCTTCGGCGTCGACAACGCCGACCACATCGTCGAACTGCGCACCGCCCGCCGTTTCGAGGAGGCCCGGGACTTCGCCCGCGGACTGTGGGCCGGGCTGGACCGCGAACGGCTCGTCGAGGGCGCGGTCCGGCGCCAGTACGCCGAGATGTTCGCCGCCTTCCCCCGGCCGACGTACGCCACGTACGGAAACGTCGACATCCCCGGCCTCTGGCCCGAGTACGCCGGCCCCGGCCTCACCGTGCTCGACGGCCAGCGGGCCGAGATCGGCGGCCGGGTCTTCGGCTTCGTCGGGGGCGGACTGCCCTCGCCGATGCGCACGCCCTACGAGGTGCCCGAGGAGGAGTACGCCGCCAAGGTGGAGGCGCTGGGCGAGGTCGACGTGCTGTGCTCGCACATCCCGCCGGACGTGCCGGAGCTCTGCTACGACACGGTCGCGCGGCGCTTCGAGCGGGGGAGCGGGGCGCTGCTCGCCGCGATCCGCCGGATGAAGCCCCGGTACGCGCTCTTCGGCCACGTCCACCAGCCGCTCGCCCGGCGGATGCGGATCGGCGCCACCGAGTGCGTGAACGTCGGGCACTTCGCCGCCACGGGAAGGCCGTGGGCCCTGGAGTGGTGAGGTCTTGACGCGCGATAGCCTTCACGCGGCGGCCCAGTGCCGTCCGCACACTTCCTCGAACTCCCCCCGGAGGAGCGACCGCGATGGCGGAACACACCAGCTCGAGCATCATGATCGAGGCGCCCCCTGCCGACGTCATGGCCGTGATCGCCGACTTCGCCCGCTACCCGGAGTGGACCGGTGAGGTGAAGGAGGCCGAGGTGCTGGCCAAGGACGACGCCGGCCGGGCCTCCCTCGTCCGCCTGCTGCTCGACGCGGGCGCGATCAAGGACGACCACACGCTGGCGTACACCTGGCCCGCCGAGAACACGGTCAGCTGGACGCTGGACAAGTCCCAGATGCTGAGGCAGCTCGACGGGTCCTACCAGCTGGCGGCGGTCGCGGGCGGTGCGCGCACCGAGGTGACGTATTCGCTGACCGTGGACGTCAAGATCCCCATGCTCGGCATGATCAAGCGCAAGGCGGAGAAGGTCATCATCGACCGCGCGCTGGCGGGCCTGAAGAAGCGCGTGGAGAGCCACCCCGGCAAGCCTTCTTAACACGGAGCTCGCACCGCTCGGCCCTTGCGGGCCTCCCGGGCTTCGCCCCGCTGCGCCGAACTCCGTCCGGCGGTGGCCGGGCGGGGCTGCCGCCACCGCCGTCCCGGCGCGGGCCGGTGGGCGGGTGCGGGTGGTTCGGCCCTGCGGGGCTGGGTCCCCTACCCGCCCTTCGCCCGTTCCCCGGGGCTGGGCCCCGGACCCCCGCTCCTCAAACGCCGGAGGGGCTGGATTTTGCCGGTCAGGGCTGGATGGCGCGGAGCGCCATTTCAGCCGTCCGGCGTTTGAGGACCGGGGTCTGGGGCGGAGCCCCAGGGTCTTTCCGGGTCCGGGCAGCGCCCGGGGAACGGTGGAAGGGCGGGTAGGGGACTTCTGCCTTGCCCCGCGCAGCGGCACACCCGCAGCCGGGGGCGGCCCCGGGGGCGTGGCAGGCTGGCGGGGGTCGCCGGACGCCCCGCCGGGGAGCAGGGGCCAGGTACACGCGGAGCTAGGAGCAGCATGCACACCCTTCTCGTCACCGGCCCCGGCGGCGCCGGGCGGAGCACCGTCGCAGCGGCCACCGCACTCGCCGCCGCCCGCCAGGGCCACCGGGTGCTCCTGCTCACCGCCGGCCCCACCGACCCGCCCGTCACGACGCACGGCACGCTCAGCGTGGCCCGCGTCGACTCCGGCGAAGAGTTCCGGCGCGAGCTCGTCGAGCTCCAGGAGCGCGGCTCCGCGGTGCTGGGGATGCTCGGCGCCCGCCCCCTGCACGCCGACGAGATCACCGAACTGCCCGGCGCCGAGCAGTTCGCCCTGCTCCGCGCCCTGCGGCGGGCCGCGGCCGAGCCCGGCACCGACCTCCTGGTGGTCGACATGCCCCCGCTGCACCAGGCGATCACCACCCTCGCGCTCCCCGCCCAGCTCCGCCGCTACCTCGCCCGGCTGCTCCCCGCGGAGCGCCAGGCGGCCCGTGCCCTGCGCCCCGTACTGGCCCAGCTCGCCGGTGTCCCGATGCCCGCGCAGTGGCTGTACGAGGCCGCCGCCCGCTGGGACGAGGACCTGGCGGCCGTCCAGGACGTCCTGGAGGCCCCCACCACCTCCGTACGGCTCGTCGCCGAACCGGGACCCGCCGCCGACGCCGCGCTGCGCCTGGGCAGGCTCGGGCTCGCCCTGTACCGGCTGCCCGTCTCGGCGCTCGTCGCCAACCGGATGCTGCCCGCCGGATCCACGGACCCGTGGCTCGCGGGACTCGCCGCCCAGCAGGAGAAGTACGCCACCCAGTGGGCCGGCGACGGGAGCCTCCCGGTGCTCCCCGTACCCCACCTGGGCCGGGACCCGCACGGCCCCGAGGACCTGGCGGAGCTGGCCCCGGCCCCCGCCCCGGCGATCGCGCCCCGCCCCGCCTGGGCCGTCGAGGACCGGATCGCCGAGGACGGGGTGCTGCTGTGGCGGGTCCCGCTGCCCGGCGCCGAGAAGCGGGAGCTCGGCCTGGTCCGGCGCGGGGACGAGCTGCTGCTCACGGTGGGCCCGTACCGCAGGATCGTTCCCCTGCCCGCCGCGCTGCGCCGCTGCACCGTCTCCGGGGCCGCCCTCGCCGACGGCGAGCTCCGCATCCGCTTCACCCCGGACCCGGACCTGTGGCCCCGCGGCGGCGAGAAGGCGTAGCGGGCGGCTCTGGGGGGCGTACCGCCGTTCGGGTAACGTCGGAGGTAGTGGGAGTGCGCACCGCACGCCCAGTCGCCGCCGCAGGAGAGTCCGCCATGAGCGAGGCCACCGACCGCCCCACCGATCCCTCCTCCGGGGACGACGCCTGGGCCGAGGCCTGCGCCGAGGACCTCGCCGCCGAGCGGGAGCGCCGCAGGTCCGAGCAGGGCGCCTCCGCGGGCGCCGGCACCGGAACCGCCGCCGAGGAGCTGTTCAAGCTCTTCGAAGCCGTCGCCGACAAGGTGTCCGACAAGGTCTCCGCGCTGAACAACCCGCTGTTCGGGGTCGCCGCGCAGGGCGCCGTACGACAGTTCGTCAACCAGGCGAAGAGCGCCGCCAGACCCGTCGTCGAACGCAACCCCGAGGTCTTCGACCACCTCGCGGCGGCCGGCTCGGAGCTGCTCGCCGCCTACCGTTCCGCGGTCGAGGGCCACGAGCGCCGCTGGACGCGCGACGAACCGGCCCCCGGGCGGGGCGGCGGGCCCGTCGAAAACGCAGCCGGGAAGGCCGAGGACCCCCGTGACGAGGGCGACGGCGGTCCGACCGAGCGGATCGATCTCGACTGAACCCCCGCCTCCCTCGGGTACGGTTGACAGCGGCGGGGTTTGACCGGAAACCGAGGGACTAATGGGACTCACCATCGGCGTCGACATCGGCGGCACGAAGATCGCGGCCGGCGTGGTCGACGAAGACGGCACCATCCTTGAGACGTACAAGGTGCCCACGCCGCCGACCCCGGACGGAGTCACGGACGCGATCTGCGCCGCCGTATCCGAGGTCAGCGCCAGCCACACCATCGACGCGGTCGGCATCGGCGCCGCCGGATACGTCGACGACAAGCGCGCGACCGTGCTCTTCGCGCCGAACATCAACTGGCGGCACGAGCCGCTGAAGGACAAGGTCGAGCAGCGCATCGGCCTGCCCGTGGTCGTCGAGAACGACGCCAACTGCGCCGCCTGGGGCGAGTACCGCTTCGGCGCCGGCCAGGGCCACGAGGACGTCATCTGCATCACGCTCGGCACGGGCCTGGGCGGCGGCATCATCATCGGCAACAAGCTCCGGCGCGGACGCTTCGGCGTGGCCGCCGAGTTCGGCCACATCCGGGTGGTCCCGGACGGCCTGCTGTGCGGCTGCGGCAGCCAGGGCTGCTGGGAGCAGTACGCCTCCGGGCGCGCGCTCGTCCGCTACGCCAAGCAGCGCGCCAACGCCACCCCCGAGAACGCGAAGGCGCTCCTCGCGCTCGGCGACGGCACCCCCGACGGCATCGAGGGCAAGCACATCAGCGAGGCGGCCCGGGCCGGCGACCTGGTGGCCATCGACTCCTTCCGCGAACTGGCCCGTTGGGCGGGCGCCGGCCTCGCGGACCTGGCCTCGCTCTTCGACCCGTCGGCGTTCATCGTCGGCGGCGGCGTCTCCGACGAGGGCGACCTGGTCCTCGACCCGATCCGCAAGTCCTTCAAGCGCTGGCTGATCGGCGGCGCCTGGCGTCCGCACGCGCAGGTGCTCGCCGCGCAGCTGGGCGGCAAGGCCGGTCTGGTCGGCGCGGCGGACCTGGCCCGCCAGGGCTGAGGCCTCCCGTATCGGCGGACTGCCCGCCGCGCCCCCTGGGGTGCGGCGGGCAGTCTCGTTATGTTGCCGGTATGGAACTCACCGAGCTGCCGAACTCCCGTACCGAAGCCGATGGTTCCGCCGTGATCCGGGTGCTCTCCTACAACGTCCGCTCGCTGCGCGACGACGAGGACGCGCTGGCGCGGGTGATCCGCGCGTGCGCGCCCGACCTGGTGTGCGTCCAGGAGGCGCCGAGGTTCTTCCGGTGGCGCAAGCACGCGGCGCGGCTGGCCGCGAAATGCGACCTGGTGGTCCTGTCGGGCGGCGCGACGGCCGCGGGACCGCTGCTGCTGTGTTCCCTGCGGGCCTTCGTGGAGCGGACCGAGGACGTACTGCTGCCGCTGACACCGGGCCGCCACCGGCGGGGTTTCGCCACGGCGGTCGTACGGCTGGGCGGGGTGCGGGTCGGGGTGCTCAGCGCGCACCTGTCGCTGGACGGGCCGGAACGTCTCGCCCAGGCGGAGCTGCTCCTGGACCGGCTCGCCGGGATGGACGTGCCGTACGCGATCGCCGCGGGGGACATCAACGAGGGCCCCTCGGGGCCCGCCTTCTGCCGGCTGGCGGGGGCCCTTCAGGACTGCCGGGTGGCGGCGCCGTGGGGTGGGGAGCACACCTGGGTGCGGTCTTCGCCGCCGCGGCGGATCGACGCGGTCTTCGCCAGTGCGGGGGTGGAGGTCCTGGCGTGCGGTGTCCCCGCGGGGCTGCCGGGAGTCACCCCCGCGGACCTCGCCCGCGCCACGGACCACCTCCCGGTCCTGGCCACCCTCCGACTCTCCTCTTGACGCGCCGCTCGCGCCGCTCGGCGGCCTCCCCGGCGCAGCGGCGCGAAGCCCGGGAGGCCCGCCAGGGCCGAGTGGTGCGAGCGGCGCGTAAAAGATCAGACCACCGCGCCCCGGCCGGGGTCGTCGTCCTCGTCCTCGCCCGTGGACATCCGCGCGACCAGTGTGGCGAAGCCGCCCAGGAACCCGCCGACGCCCAGCGTCGTCAGCCACCAGGTCATCTCCCACTGGAGCAGCACCGCCAGGAGCAGCAGGACCGGTCCGCCCACCACGGCGAGCCAGGCGAACTTCGACGTCGCGTCCGCCTCCGGCAGCTCCGGCTCCGGGGGTACGAAGTGCCCCTCGTCCTTCGCGGCCTCGGGGGAGTCGTCGGGTTCGGCCAGGGAGTGGTCCCGCGGCCCCGCGCCGCCCACGCCCGGGGCGAACACCACCGAGCTGCCCAGAGCCGCCGCCGACGGCGGTTCCGGGGAGGCCGGATTGGAGGCCGGACCGGCCGGGTCGGCCGCGGGAGCCGGAGCGGCCGGAGCGGCCGGTTTCACGTCCTCCTCCGGCAGGAGGAGATTCTCGATCGGCCGGAACGGTCTCGCGCCCGGCGGGTCCGCGGGCTCCTGGCCGTAGCCGGCCACGATCGCCGCCCACGCCGCTTCCTCGTCCAGCGGGGGAACACCCCCGGAGGACTCCTCGTGCTCAGCCACCGCTGGCCGCCCCCTCCCTGCCCAAGCTCTCCGACAGCCGCCCGACGAACGCGTGGCTGTCCGCGAAGATCCGCTCCGCGTCATGGTCCAACGTCGCGACGTGGTAACTCTGTTCCAGCAGCGTCTCGGTGACGTCCGTGGAGGACACCCGCGCCAGGATCCGCGTCGAGTCCGCCGGCCGCACCACGTGGTCCTGCGGGCTGTGCAGCAGTAGCAGCGGCTGCGTCACCTGCGGCAGTTCGGTGTCCAGCATCAGCAGGAACTTCCGCAGCGAGTGCGCGGCCCGGGTCGGGACCCGGTCGTAGCCGACCTCTTCCGCGCCCGGCTTGGCGATGTCGCTCGCGATGCCCGGAGTCGACCGGACGAAGTGCTTGACCACCGGCAGTGCCACGGCCAGCGGGTCGTGGATCTTGTTGACCGGGTTGACGAGGACGATGCCGCTGATGGCGTCTCCGTGCTTCGCCGCCAGCCGCAGCGTCAGCGCGCCGCCCATCGACAGCCCGAAGACGAACACCCGGTCGCAGCTGTCGAGCAGCTCCCGCAGCGCGCGGTCCACCTCGGCGTACCAGTCCTGCCAGCCGGTGAGCTGCATGTCCTGCCAGCGCGTGCCGTGCCCGGGCAGCAGGGGCAGCGACACCGTCAGTCCCTGCGCGGCCAGATGGTCGGCCCAGGGCCGCATCGACTGGGGGGAACCGGTGAAGCCGTGGCAGAGGAGGACGCCGACCTTTCCGCCCTCGTGGCGGAACGGCTCGGCTCCAGGGAGGACGGGCACCAGGGTCTCCTTAGAGGGGGGCGTGGGGTGCGTAGCGCTGTGTGACTTCACCGTACGCGACGGGGGTGGCACCGACCAGGGTCGTCGGACGGCTCCGGGGACGACCAGGGGATAAGGTCTGTTCGACAGACACAGGAAGGCTTTCGAGTTGATCTACGGCGCAATGAAGTTCTCGATCGGCGGTTCCCTGAAGCTCGCCTTCAGGCCGTGGGTGGAGGGCCTCGAGAACATTCCCGCAGAGGGGCCGGCGATCCTCGCGAGCAACCACCTGTCCTTCTCGGACTCCTTCTTCCTCCCGGCCGTGCTGGACCGCAAGGTGACCTTCATCGCGAAGGCGGAGTACTTCACCTCCCCGGGCGTCAAGGGCAAGCTGACGGCCGCCTTCTTCAAGGGCGTCGGCCAGCTCCCGGTGGACCGTTCGGGTGCGCGCGGGGCCGGCGAGGCCGCCATCAAGAGCGGCATCGACGTCATCGAGCGCGGAGAGCTGTTCGGTATTTACCCCGAGGGGACGCGTTCACCCGACGGCCGGCTCTACCGCGGCAAGCCCGGTGGTCTGGCCCGGGTGGCGCTGGCCACCGGCGCGCCCGTGATCCCCGTCGCGATGATCGACACGGAGAAGATCCAGCCGCCCGGCAAGGTGGTGCCCAAGCTGATGCGCCCGGGCATCCGGATCGGCAAGCCGCTGGACTTCAGCCGCTACCACGGCATGGACGGGGACCGCTTCATCCTCCGCTCGGTGACCGACGAGGTCATGTACGAGATCATGAAGCTCTCCGGCCAGGAGTACGTCGACATCTACGCGACGGCAGCCAAGCGTCAGATCGCCGATGCGGAGAAGGCGGCCGCCAGGAGCGAGAAGGCGGACAAGGCGGAGAGCGCGGAGAAGGCGGAGAGCGCGGACAAGGCCGACCCGGCCGCCGCGGACGGCGACAAGTAGCAGCACACGGGCGGGACCGCCCGTACGGGGTGGGGGAGATGGCGAAGCGCGAGCGCGTCGTACGCATGTCGGTCGAGCAGCCGCTGTGGCGTGCCCTGACGGCCTACCGGCTGCTCACCATGGTCTACGCGGCGCTGCTGTTCGCCTCGGCCTACAAGCAGTTCGACCGCCCCTGGATCGCGGCCTCCTACCTCGCCTTCCTCGCGGGCTGGACCCTGGTCACCCTCCCCAAGGTGGCGAACGCCGCCAGCTGCACCAAGCGGTTCCTGGGCGCCGACCTCACCGTCGCCTGCATCGGGATCCTGCTCACCCCGCTCGCGGACACCCACGCGCGGATCGTGGACGGCGGCCCCACCCTCCCCTCGATATGGACCGCGGGCTCCGTCCTCGCCTTCGCCATCAAGGGCGGCTGGCGCTGGGCCTGTTTCGCCTCCAGCTTCGTCGCCGCCGCCAACCTCGTGCAGCGCGGCGAGCCCACCCGGGACACCCTGCACAACGTGCTCCTGGTCTGGGTGGCCTCCATCGCCATCGGCTACGTCGTCGAGGTGGCCCGGGCCAGTGAAGCCACCCTGGCCCGCGCCCTGGAGATCGAGGCCGCCACCCGCGAACGCGAACGCCTCGCCCGCGACATCCACGACGGGGTCCTCCAGGTCCTCGCGATGGTCCAGCGGCGCGGCACCGAACTGGGCGGTGAGGCGGCCGAGCTGGGCCGGATGGCGGGGGAGCAGGAGGTCGCGCTGCGCACCCTGGTCTCCAGCGGACTGGCCCGCCCCTCCCGGATCTCCCGCGACGAGGCGCTCGGCGCGATCGTGGCCGCCTTCGAGGTGGAGGAACCCGGCGCCGACGAGGGCGAGCTGGATCTGCGGACCCTCCTCGCCCCGCATGCCGGCTCGCGGGTGAGCTTCGCCGAACCGGGCACCCCGGTGCCGTTGCCCGTGCCCGCGGCACGGGAGCTGGCCGCGGCGGTCGGGGCCGCCCTCGACAACGTGCGCAAGCACGCGGGCGAGGGGGCCAGCGCCTGGATCCTGGTCGAGGACTGGGGCGACGAGGTGATCGTGACCGTCCGGGACGACGGCCCGGGCATCCCGGCGGGCCGACTGGACCAGGCCGAGGGCGAGGGCCGGATGGGAGTGGCCCTATCCATCCGGGGCCGGCTCCGTGACCTCGGCGGCAGCGCCGAGCTGGTGTCCGTCCCCGGGCAGGGCACCGAAGTGGAACTGAAAGTACCGAGGGGGAGCACCCAGTGAACGAGTCGAGCGAGTCGAGCGGGCAGAACGCTCTGGCCGGCCAGAGCGGCCTGGCCGGCATCAAGGTCATGGTCGTGGACGACCATCCGATGTGGCGGGACGCGGTGGCCCGCGACCTGTCCGCCGCCGGCTTCGACCTGGTGGCCACCGCCGGCGACGGCCCCGAGGCCGTACGCCGGGCCCGCGCGGCGGCCCCGCACGTCCTGGTCCTCGACCTCAACCTGCCCGGCATGCCCGGGGTCCAGGTCTGCAAGGAGCTGGTCGGCGCCAACCCGGCCCTGCGGGTCCTCGTGCTCTCCGCGAGCGGCGAGCACGCCGACGTCCTGGAAGCGGTGAAGTCCGGCGCGACCGGCTACCTGCTGAAGTCCGCGGGCGCCCAGGAGCTCATCGACGCCGTGCGCCGCACGGCGGCCGGCGACCCCGTCTTCACCCCGGGCCTGGCCGGCCTGGTCCTCGGCGAGTACCGCCGCCTCGCCACCGACCCGGCGCCGGCCGCCTCCGACGAGCCGAAGGCCCCGCAGCTCACCGACCGGGAGACCGAGGTGCTGCGGCTGGTGGCCAAGGGGCTCTCGTACAAGCAGATCGCGGAACGCCTGGTCATCTCCCACCGAACCGTGCAGAACCACGTGCAGAACACCCTGGGCAAGCTCCAGTTGCACAACCGGGTGGAGCTCGTCCGGTACGCGATAGAGCGCGGCCTCGACGACGCGTAAGGCGGGCGGGGGGCGAGGCAGCCGCTCGTACGAGTGAACGGGCGTACGCAACGCCCCGCAATTCCCCCGGAATTGACCCTTCCCGGCATCTTGCTGTGACCTGAGTCACCACTAGCGTGACCGTCATGCGGGCCCCGCGGCCTCAGCGGGCCCTGTGGCGAAGGGAAAATTCCATGAAGGCCATGAAGGTCGGAGTGCTGACGGGCGGCGGCGACTGCCCCGGGCTCAACGCGGTGATCCGCAGTGTCGTGCGCAAGGGCGTGCAGGAGTACGCCTACGAGTTCATCGGGTTCAAGGACGGCTGGCGCGGCGCGGTCGAAGGCCGCACCGTCCCGCTCGACATCCCCGCCGTCCGCGGGATCCTGCCGCGCGGCGGGACCATCCTCGGCTCCTCGCGCACCAACCCGTTCAAGCAGGACGACGGCGTCCGCCAGATCAAGGAGAACCTCGCCAAGTACGAGGTCGACGCCCTCGTCGCGATCGGCGGCGAGGACACCTTGGGCGTGGCCGCGAAGCTCTACGAGGAGTACGGCATCCCGTGCGTCGGGGTCCCGAAGACCATCGACAACGACCTGTCGGCCACCGACTACACCTTCGGCTTCGACACCGCCGTCGGCATCGCCACCGAGGCGATCGACCGGCTGCACACCACCGCCGAATCGCACATGCGGGTACTGGTCGTCGAGGTGATGGGCCGGCACGCCGGCTGGATCGCCCTGCACTCGGGGCTCGCGGGCGGCGCCAACGTCATCCTCATCCCGGAGCAGCGCTTCGACGTGGACCAGGTCTGCGCCTGGGTGAACTCCCGGTTCAAGGCGAGCTACGCGCCGATCGTGTGCGTGGCCGAGGGCGCGATGCCCAAGGACGGCGACATGGTGCTGAAGGACGCGACGAAGGACTCCTTCGGACACGTGCGACTGTCGGGCGTGGGCGAATGGCTGGCCAAGGAGATCGAGGCGCGGACCGGCAAGGAGGCCCGTACGACCGTGCTCGGGCACATCCAGCGGGGCGGCACCCCGAGCGCGTTCGACCGGTGGCTGGCCACCCGCTTCGGGCTGCACGCGATCGACGCGGTGCGCGACGGGGACTTCGGGAAGATGGTCGCGCTGAAGGGGACGGACATCGTGCGGGTGCCGATCGCCGAGGCGACGGCGAAGCTGAAGACGGTGGACCCGGCGCTGTACAAGGAGGCCGGGGTGTTCTTCGGCTGAGCGGCCGGCTTCCCGGCTGGGCCGCAGGGCGGGTCGGGACCATGGGTCGTAAGGTGACAAACGACCCATGGTCCGATTCTTCGCGCAGTACGGGAGCGAACGTGGAAATCCTGGCATTCGGGGTGACGGCGGACGAGAAGCCGCTCTTGGAGAAGGCCTTCGCGGGACAGCACGAGGTGCGCTGCCTGGACGTCTTCCTGAGCGAGGACACCGCCCCCATCGCGGCCGGGTACGAGATCGTGTCGTCGAGCGTCAACGCCGACCTGAGCGGCCGGGTGCTGCGGACCCTGGCGGCGGGCGGGACGAAGATGATCGCCCAGCGCTCCACCGGCTTCAACAACATCGACCTGGACGTCGCGCGGCAGCTCGGCCTGACGGTCAGCCGGGTGTCGTACTACTCCCCGTACTCGGTGGCCGAATTCGCCTGGACCCTGGCCATGGCGGTCAACCGGCGGATCGTCCGCGCCTCGAACCGGACGCGGGACTTCGACTTCCGGCTGAACGGCCTGATGGGCCGCGACATGCGCGGCCGCACGGTCGGCGTGCTGGGCACCGGCAAGATCGGCGAGGCCTTCACCCGGATCGCGCACGGGTTCGGCATGAACCTGCTGGGCTGGGACGTGGCGCAGAACCCGGCGTGCGTGGAGCTGGGCATGAAGTACGTGGACAAGGACGAGCTGTTCGCCTCCTCGGACCTGATCAGCCTGCACGTTCCGCTGCTGGAGTCCACGCACCACATCATCGGGGCCGAGGCGCTGAAGATGATGAAGGACGACGCGATCCTGGTGAACTCCAGCCGCGGCGGCCTGGTGAACACGGACGCGCTGGTCACGGAGCTGCGGTCCGGGCGGTTCGCGGGGGTGGGCCTCGACGTGTACGAGGCGGAGGCCGGGCTCTTCTTCCTGGACAAGTCCCTGGTGGTCGTCGAGGACGACACCCTGGCCCGGCTGATCACCTTCCCGAACGTGGTCGTCACCTCCCACCAGGCGTACTACACCCACGACGCGGTGGGCCAGATCATCGACACCACCGTCGCCAACGTCGCGGACTACTTGGCGGGCCGCCGCTCGGAGAACACCCTCTCGCCATCTTGACGCGCCCCTCGTACCGCTAGATTCGGCCGCGTGTCCATACCTCCCGTCTTCTTCTGGATCCTGCTGGCCCTCGCGGCCTTCCTGTTCCTCTCCGCCGTCCGGGCACTGCCGCGCGCCCTGCGGGCCGAACCCGGCGCCCGGACCGACCCGTGGCTGACCTTCGCCGACCACGTGCTGTCGATCCCGCCCACCGTCGCCTTCGCGCTGGGCGAGGGGGAGGCGGCGTTCTACGCGCTGCTCCTGCTGGGCCCCGTCCTCATCTGGAGCACGGTCCGCTCCTTCCGCTCCGCCGGGGCGGAGCGGAAGGCGGCCGGCTAGGCCTCGGCCGGGGTGCGGACCCCGGCGATCAGATCGCGGACCAGGTCCGCCCCGCGGAGGGTCAGGACCGACTCCGGGTGGAACTGCACGCCCGCGAAGCCTCCCGCCGCGGAGCGCAGCGCGTGGACCTCGCCGGTGGCGGGGTCCCGGGAGACCTCGATGCCGCGCAGGGCCAGGGACCGCTCCCGCTCCGCGGAGCAGTGCGCCGCGTAGGTGTTGTAGAAGCCGACGACCTCCTCGGCCCCGAACAGCGGGATCCGCGTCTGCGCCCCCTGCGCCGGCTCCGCCTTGCGGACCAGCGGGAGCCCCAGCTCGGCGGCGAGCAGCTGGTGGCTGAGGCAGACCCCGAGCAGCCCGCCGCGGTGCGAGGCCATGAGCTCCGCCGTCAGCTCGCGCATCGTCCGGATCTTCGGATCGCCGAAGTCCGCCGGGTCGCCCGGGCCGGGGCCGAGCACGATCGGCCCGTCCCAGGCCAGGGCGGCCGCCCGCAGCCCCGGGTCGTCGTAGCGGCGTACCGTCACCTCCAGCCCGGCCACCCGCAGCACGTGTCCGAGCATCGAGGTGAAGGTGTCCTCCCCGTCCACCACCAGCGCGTGGCCCGTCACCTGCGCCGGCCGCTCCTGCATCCGCAGCCAGAACGGCGCCAGGTCCTCGCGGCGCGCCGCCAGGGCCGCCTGCACCCGGGGGTCGTCGGCCAGCCGCGGCCCGCCGAAGGAGGGCCGGACCGCCGCCGGGCGCACGCCCAGCGCCGCCAGCACCCCGGCCGCCTTCGCGTGCGTCTCCGCCACCTCGCCCGCCGGGTCGGAGTGCCGTACGAGGGTGGCCCCGACGGGCACCCGCAGTGCGCCGTCCGGCGCGATGTCCGCCGTGCGGATGAGGATGGGTGAATCGAGGGTCTGGGCGCCCGAGGCGTCGAGGCCCAGCAGGGCCAGCGCGCCCGCGTAGTAGACGCGGCCGCCCGTCTCGTACCGCTCGATGACCCGGCAGGCGTTCTGCACCGGCGATCCGGTCACCGTCGCCGCGAACATCGTCTCCTTCAGGACCTCGCGGACGTCCAGCGAGGAGCGGCCGCGCAGCTCGTACTCGGTGTGCGCCAGGTGCGCCATCTCCTTGAGCCGGGGACCGACGACGACCCCGCCCATGTCCCCGACCGTGCACATCATCTTGAGCTCCTCGTCCACCACCATGGACAGCTCCTCGGTCTCCTTGCGGTCGCCGAGGAAGGCGAGGAGGGAGTCGGCGGTCGGCCCCCCGGCCGGATGGCGGTACGTACCGCTGATCGGGTTCATCACGACCGTGCCCCCGGACATCCGCACGTGCACCTCGGGGCTGGCCCCGACGAGGGTGCGGTCCCCGGTGTGGACCACGTACGTCCAGTACGCGCCCCGCTCGCCCTCCAGCAGCCGCCGGAACAGGGCCAGGGCGTCGGAGCGGCCGAAGCCCTCGATCCGGCCCTGGTAGGTGCGCCGGATGACGAAGTTCGCGCCCTCGCCCCGGCCGATCTCGTCCTGGATGACCCGCCGGACGGTGTCCGCGTACTCCTCGTCGGGGACGTCGAAGCCGCCGTCCTCGACGCGCACCTCGTGGGCCGGCAGCGCGGCCAGCGCCTCGGCGAGCGGGATCTCGTACGTCTCCTCGGCGACCAGCACGCTCAGCGGCGTGCCGTCGTCGCGCACGTCGAACCCGCGCTCCCGCATCTGCCGGAAGGGGACGAGGGCGAGGGCGGGCCGCTCGCCGACGGGCAGGTCCGCCAGGAGCGCGGCCTCGTGGACCGGGCCGATCAGCACCTCGACGATGTCGTGGTCGCGGCCGGGCGTGCGGCGGCGCAGCAGCGCGAAGGGCGGGCAGGTGTCGTCGAGCAGGCGGCTCAGGAGCGTGTGCGAGTGCGAGTGCGCGTGCATGGAGTGGGCGTCCTATCCGGTTTCGGAGGGTGGGACGGCCCGGTGTTCCCGATGAAACACGGAAGGCCGCCCCTCGGGGCGGCCTTCGGTTCGCTCGTGTTCAGGTACGCGCGAGAAGTGGGCCGCCGGGAGCGGGCCACCACCAGTTCTGGTTCGAGTGCGCGTACATGCCCTGAACCCTAGCCCACCGGTCCGGCGAGGGCTGGTAAACGGGTCAGTAACACAGGGAGAGACATCCGTCTCACGTAGTGGTCGACGATCGGGACGCGCGGTGTGACGACGTAATGTGTGTGGGGTGACCGTGAACGCAGAAACCCAAGCCCCCGCCTCCAAGGCGACCTGGCGAGACCTTCCCGCGGCGCAGCAGCCTTCGTACCCCGATGCCGAGGCCCTGCGCGCTGTCGTCGCGGACCTCGAGTCGTATCCCCCCCTCGTTTTCGCGGGCGAATGCGACCAGCTGCGCGCCCGCCTGGGAGCCGTCGCCAAGGGCGAGGCGTTCCTGCTGCAGGGTGGCGACTGCGCCGAGGCCTTCGATGCCGTCTCCGCCGACCACATCCGCGCCAAGCTGAAGACGCTGCTCCAGATGAGTGCCGTCCTGACGTACGCGGCCTCCGTGCCGGTCGTCAAGGTCGGCCGCATCGCGGGCCAGTACTCCAAGCCCCGCTCCAAGGACACCGAGACCCGCGACGGCATCACCCTGCCGACGTACCGCGGCGACTCCGTGAACGGCTTCGCCTTCACCGAGGAGTCCCGTGTCCCGGACCCCGAGCGCCTCAAGCGCATGTACCACGCGTCGGCCTCCACGCTGAACCTGGTGCGCGCCTTCACCACCGGCGGTTACGCCGACCTGCGCCAGGTGCACGCCTGGAACCAGGACTTCGTGAAGAACTCCCCGTCCGGGCAGCGCTACGAGCAGCTCGCGCGGGAGATCGACAACGCGCTGAACTTCATGAAGGCCTGCGGCACCGACCCGGCCGAGTTCAAGGCCGTCGAGTTCTACGCCTCCCACGAGGCGCTGCTCCTCGACTACGAGGGAGCCCTCACCCGTACGGACTCCCGCACCGGCCGGCTGTACGACACCTCGGGCCACATGGTCTGGATCGGTGAGCGCACCCGCCAGCTCGACCACGCGCACATCGAGTTCTGCTCGCAGATCGCCAACCCGATCGGCATCAAGCTCGGCCCCACCACCACGGTGGACGAGGCGCTCACCTACATCGACCGCCTCGACCCCGACCGCGAGCCGGGCCGGCTGACCTTCGTCGTCCGCATGGGCGCCGACAAGGTCCGCGACAAGCTCCCCGAGCTCGTCGAGAAGGTCACCGCTTCCGGTGCGACCGTCGCCTGGGTCACCGACCCGATGCACGGCAACACCTTCGAGGCGGCCTCCGGCCACAAGACGCGCCGCTTCGACGACGTGCTCGACGAGGTCAAGGGCTTCTTCGAGGTCCACAAGGGCCTCGGTACGCACCCGGGCGGCATCCACGTCGAGCTCACCGGTGACGACGTCACCGAGTGCGTGGGCGGCGGCGACGAGATCTTCGTCGACGACCTGCACCAGCGCTACGAGACGGCCTGCGACCCGCGCCTGAACCGCAGCCAGTCCCTGGACCTGGCGTTCCTGGTCGCCGAGATGTACCGCGACCAGTAACCACCTCGTGACGATGGGGCGCGGATCCAATGTGATCCGCGCCCCATCGTCGTTCCCGGCTCTTTTAGGGAACCCTAAGTTTGGGTATGGTTAGGTAAGCCTCACCGAATAGGGGATGGCCCGCCGAACCATTCCTGCCAGGGAGGTGAACCGCGTGTACGTCTGCTCTTGTTTCGGGATCACCGACAAGCAGGTCAAGGACCACGCGGCCGCCGGGGCCTGCACCCCCCGCCAGATCGCCTCGGCCACCAAGGCCGGCACCGACTGCGGGTCGTGCGTGCGGACCATCCAGGGCCTCCTCGGCCGCGGGGCCTGCCCGCGCCGTGAACTGCTGGAGAAGGGCGACGCCGCCGCCGTGCTCGCCGCGGACCCGCTGGTACCCGCGGGCGCGGAGCTCGCCGAAGCAGCGTAGGACGCCCCGCAGGGACTGGGACTAGCTCGGCTGCTCGATGAGCTGCGCGATGTAGAGCGCCTCGCCGATGGACTCGATGAGCTCCAGCTGGGTGTCGAGGTAGTCGATGTGGTGCTCCTCGTCCTCCAGGATCTCCTCGAAGAGCCGCGCCGAGGTGACGTCGCCCTTGCCGCGCATGACCTCGATACCGCGCTTGAGGCGGTCGATCGCCTCGACCTCGACCTGCCGGTCGGCCTGGAACATCTCCGTCAGCGTCTGGCCCACGCGGACGTGGAAGAGGCGCTGGTAGTTCGGCAGACCGTCGAGCATGAGGATGCGCTCGGTGATCTTGTCCGCGTGCTTCATCTCATCGATGGACTCTTCGCGGGTGTACTTGGCGAGCTTGGTCCAACCCTTGTTGTCCTGGATCCGGTAGTGGAGCCAGTACTGGTTGATCGCCGTGAGCTCGCCGGTCAGCTGCTCGTTAAGGAATTCAAGGACCTCGGGGTCGCCCTGCATCGCAGAGGCTCCTTCCAAAGCAATGTCACAGCAATGTGACGGGGCAGGTGCGCGCATCCTTGCACCGCCGCCGGAGGCCGTCCAGTAAGTGCCTCCTTAGTGGGAGTTGCCGTGACTTGCCCGAATCCGGGCGAAGCTGGTCATGACCACCCCGCCAAGTCTGTCACCATGGAGACATGGGTCAGCCGGAAAGCCGGGAATCTCCGGGATCAGAGCAACTGGAGCTTCCCCCGGGGCAGCGGTTGCAGCGAGGCTGGCCGGTCACCCACTACGGACCGGTACCCAAGTTCAAGCCCGAGCGCTGGGAGTTCCGCGTCTTCGGCGCTACGGCCGACGGTGAGAAGCGCTGCTGGAACCACGAGGAGTTCGCGGCCCTGCCGTTCGACTCCGTCGAGGCGGACCTGCACTGCGTGACGAAGTTCAGCATGACCGGTGCCGAATGGGGCGGCGTGCTCGCCCGCACGGTCCTCGCCCTCGCTCCGCCGTCCCCGCAGGTCACGCACGTGATGGTGTGGGCCGAGTACGGCTTCAGCTCCAACATGCGCCTCGCGGACTTCGCCTCCGAGCGGACCGTCTTCGCCACCCATCAGGGCGGTGAACTGCTCACCGCGGAGCACGGTTTCCCGCTCCGGCTGGTCGTGCCGCACCTCTACGCGTGGAAGGGCCCCAAGTGGGTCCGCGGCATCGAGTACATGACCGCCGACCGCCGCGGCTTCTGGGAGGAGCGCGGCTACCACAACATCGGCGACCCCTGGCGGGAGCAGCGCTACTCGTACCAGGAGGAGCCGGGGGACGGCCCCGAGCTGTAGCGCCGTAGCGCTGTAGCTCATCGGTTCGGTGGGTCAGTGGTGGTACCGGTGGACCACGGCGTGACCCTTGCCGCGGCCGATCATCCACTTGTTGACCGGCGTCGTGACGACGAAGGCCACCGCGAAGGCGATGGCGAGCGCCGTCCAGAACAGCGCGTCCGACAGCATCGCGTCCATGGCTCCGGGCCAGAGCAGGATCACCCCGTTGTCGATCACTTCCATGACGGCGATCGAAAGGGTGTCCGCCGCCAACGCCACCCGGACGGCCGTACGGAAGTCCAGGCCGGCGGAGCGGATCCCGCGCAGGGTGAGCGCGTAGCCGAAGAAGAACGCGAGGGTGATCGCCAGGATCATCGTCGGGGCGTTCCCCCAGCCGAGCGCGGTGCCGATGACCATGCCGAGCACCTCGCCGATGGCGCACCCGGTGAGGCAGTGGAGCGTGGCCCGCGCCGCGGCGGCCCAGGTGACCTTTCCGCCGCCGGCGCTGTGGCCGTGGTTGTGACCGTGCTCGTGGTGTTCGTGCCCCGCGTGCTGCTCGTGCGCGTGTTCCATGACAACCCCCTGGCGAGGAACGCCGGATAGCGGCTCTGTCGGTCGATATGACAGAACCGTATACCCCCCTGGGGTATTCCTCAACGGGTCAGCCGAGCTCGCGCAGCTCCTTCAGCAGCGCCACGTCCGTCGCGTGCCCTTCCTTGCCACCCGGCGTCTCGGTGATCAGGGGCACGCCCTCCATCGCCGGATGCGTGAACAGTTCCGCGAAGGCGTCCCGGCCGATGTGGCCCTGCCCGATGTTCTCGTGCCGGTCCTTGTGGGCGCCGACGCCCTCCTTGGAGTCGTTGGCGTGCACCAGCTTCAGCCGGCCCTCGCCCACCGTGTCCACCAGCAGGTCCAGGGTCTGCTTCGTCCCGCCCGGCTCCGCCAGATCGTGCCCGGCCGCGAAGATGTGGCAGGTGTCGAGGCAGATCCCGAGCATCGGATGGCGGTCCAGGGCGTCGAAGTACGGGCCGAACTCCTCGGCGGTCGAGCACAGCGAGGAACCCTGCCCGGCCGTGGACTCCAGCAGCAGGAAGGGGTCGTCGTCATGGGTCAGCTCGTCCAGCAGCGGCAGCATGTGCTCCCTGATCTGCGCGTACGCCGCCTCGCGAGGCCGCCCGCCGGTCGCCGAGCCGGTGTGCACGACCACCCCGAGCGCGCCGATCGCCCGGGCCCGGCGCAGCGAGTGCCGCAGCGATTCCACGGACTTCTCGACGGTGGCCTCGGTGTGCGAGCCGAAGTTGATCAGGTACGGCGCGTGGACGTACGCCGGGATCCCTTCCGTCGCGCAGGCCTCGCGGAACAGCTCGTCCTGCGCCGGATTGCCGACCGGGGTGGCCCAGCCGCGCGGATTGGCGACGAAGACCTGGACGGCCTCGGCACCCATCTCGCGGGCGTACGACAGCCCGACCGAGGCGAGCCCGCCCGCGACGGGCACGTGCCCGCCGACTGGATTGCGGCCCGTTGAATTGTTGTTCATGGCGTGCTGTTACAGCCCCTTGGTCCTGATGGTGATCGTGCTGCCCTCGGCGGCGTTCTGGCCCGCGGGGACCGACTGGGAGTCGATGGTGTTGCTGAAGGAGAGGAAGGGCTTGTCGACCTTGACCTTGAAGCCCAGCCCCTCCAGGGTCGCGCGGGCCGCGTCGGCCTCCTGGCCGGTGACGTCCGGGACCGGGATCTGGCGGGGGCCCTTGGACACGGTGAGGGTGACGGTGTCGCCCGCGGCGGCCTGGGTGCCGGCGCCGATCGACTGGTTGGCGACCGTACCGGCGGGGGAGGGGGAGTTGACCTCCTCCGGAGCCGTCTCCACCTTCAGGCCGAGGCCCTCCAGGGTGGAACGGGCCTGGTCCAGGGAGATGCCCGTGACGCGGGGGACCGGCACCGGGCGGCCCTTGCTGACGACCATGGCGACCAGGGTGTCGAGGGCCCGCTTCTGGCCGCCCGTCGGGTCCGTGCTGATCACCGAGCCCTGAGCGATGTCCTGGCTGAAGGCCTGGGTGACGGTGCCCGGCGTCAGGCCGGCCGACTTCAGCTCGGCCTTCGCGGCCTCCAGCGGCTTGCCCTTGAGGTCGGGAACCATGACGACCTCGGGACCGCGCGAGATGGTGAGCGCCACCGCGCCGTTGCCGCGGATGCGCTTGCCGCCGGCGGGGTCCGTGGTCATCACGGTCCCCTTGTCGAAGGCCGCACTGAACTTCCGGTCGACCCGCTTCACCCCGAGCCCGGCCGCCGACAGCTGGGACTTGGCCTCCGCCTCGGTCTTCCCGAGCAGGTTGGGGACCTTCGTGAACTGTCCGGAGCTGATGTACCAGACCCCCGTGCCGAGGCCGAGGCAGAGCAGGACGCCGAGCAAGGCGAGCAGCACGCCCGGACGGCGGATCCGGGAAGCGGTCGACGCCGGGGGCAGGGGCGGGGCCGCGAGCCGGGAAGTGTGGGACACGGGCTCGGCGTGCGACGCGTGTACGGCCTGCGACGCGTGTACGGCCTGCGAGGCGTGCACGGCCTGCGAGGTCACCCGGCGGGGGATCACGCTGGTGCGGTCCTCGGCGGCGGTCCGCTCCGCGGCCCGGGCCTGCGGCGGTACGGCATCCAGCTCGGCGTCGCCGAGCTGGGCGCGGGCGTCCATGGCCAGCCCGAGGAGGGCGGCGGCGTCGTAGGGGCGCAGATCGGGGTTGCGCGCCGTGGCCTGGGCGACGAGCTCGTCCAGCGCGGCGGGCAGCCCGGGGACGGCGGCCGACGGGGGCGGGACGTCCTCGTTGAGGTGCTGGTAGAGCACCTGGGCGGGGTTGGCGCCGGTGTGCGGCTTGGAGCCGGCGAGCATCTCGTAGAAGACGACGCCGCAGGCGTAGACGTCCACGCGGGTGTCGGTGACGCCGTTCTCGATCTGCTCGGGGGCGAGGTAGGAGATGGTGCCGAGGACGGATCCGGTCGTATTGGTCACGGAGTCCACGGACCGGACCAGCCCGAAGTCGGCCACCTTGACCCGGCCGTCGTCGCCGATCAGTACGTTCTCGGGCTTCATGTCCCGGTGCACGAAGCCGGCGCGGTGCGCGGCGCCGAGGGCGGCGAGCACCGGTTCGAGGATGTCGAGGGCCGCGCGGGGCTGGAGCGCGCCGCGCTCGCGGAGCACGTCGCGCAGGGTGCAGCCGGAGACGTACTCCATGGCGAGGTACGTGTACGGGCCGTGCGTGCCCTGGTCGAAGACGGCCACGACGTTGGGGTGCGCCAGGCGGGCCACGGACTTCGCCTCACGGATGAACCGGTCGACGAAGCCGGGGTCGGCAGCGAGGGCCGGGTGCATCACCTTCAGGGCGAGGACGCGGTCCAGGCGGGTGTCGACGGCCCGGTAGACCGTGGCCATGCCGCCGGCCGCGATGCGGGCGTCCACGCGGTAGCGGCCGTCGAGCGTCTGCCCGACGAGGGGGTCATCCAGGGTCGTGTCCACCCGGCGATTCTACGAGGGCCGGGTGGGGCCCCGCCCCGGGCCCGGGCGGTTGCAGCTCACCTGTGACGTGCGGCGCCGTTGCCGGGGGCGCTGCCCCCGGACCCCCGCTCCTCAAACGCCGGAGGGGCCGGATTTTCGCCGGCGTTTGAGGCTCGGGGGTCCGGGGCGGAGCCCCCGGGGAACGGTGGAAGGGCGGGTAGGGGACATTGCCCCGCGCAGCGGTCGCGGCTCAGAACGCCGGGCGTTCCGGGTCGAGGGCGGCGCGGCCCTCCACCGGGGAGGAGGCTTCCGCGAAGCGGCGTTGGGGGATGCGGCCCGCGCGGTGGGCCAGGCGGCCCGCCGACACCGCGTCCCGCATGGCCGCGGCCATCAGGACGGGAAGCTGCGCCCGGGTCACCGCCGAGGCGAGCATGACCGCCGCGCAGCCCAGTTCCATGGCCAGGGCCACGTCCGAGGCCGTTCCGGCCCCCGCGTCCAGGATGACCGGGACCCCGGCCCGCTCGGTGATCAGCTCGAAGTTGTGCGGGTTGCGGATGCCCATGCCGGAGCCGATGGGGGAGCCGAGCGGCATGATCGCCGCGCAGCCCACGTCCTCCAGCTTCCGGGCCAGCACCGGGTCGTCGTTCGTATAGGGGAGGACCGTGAAGCCCTCGTCGACCAGGATCTCCGCCGCGTCGAGCAGCTCGACCCCGTCCGGCAGGAGGGTCCGCTCGTCCGCGACGACCTCCAGCTTGATCCAGCCCGTGCCGAGGGCCTCCCGGGCCAGCCGGGCCGTGAGCACGGCCTCGCCCGCCGTGAAGCAGCCCGCGGTGTTGGGGAGGACCGCGATGCCCAGGCGGTTCAGGACGGAGAGGACCGATCCCTGGACCGTCGGGTCGAGGCGCCGCATCGCGACGGTGGTGAGTTCCGTGCCGGACGCGACCAGCGCCCGTTCCAGGATGTCCAGGCTCGGCGCCCCGCCGGTGCCCATGATCAGGCGCGAGGAGAAGGTCCGGCCGCCCAGGGTGAAGAGGTCGTCCGCCATGCTGCTCAGCCTCCCTGGACCGCGGTGAGGACCTCGACGCGGTCGCCGTCGCTCACGCAGGTGTAGGGCCACTGGCCGCGCGGCACCACGGTCTCGTTGAGGGCGGCCGCGACCCCCTTGGTGGCCTCGGTGAGGGTGGCGACCACCGTGGCGAGCATGGTCCCGTCCGCGATCTCGTGCGGCTCGCCGTTGACGGAGATGGTCATGCGAACGACTCCTGTCGCGTGAGGGTGGGCGTGGACGTGGACAAGGGCGTGGACGTGAGGGCGAAGCGGCGCGGGGTGAAGGGGCGGGCGATCTCCGGCAGTTCGCCGGTGGTCAGCAGGTCCGCCATCACGTCCCCGGTCAGCGGGGTCAGCAGGACCCCGTTGCGGTAGTGCCCGGTGGCCAGGTGCAGCCCCGGGAGTTCGGTAGGACCGAGGAGGGGGGCGTTGTCCGGTGATCCGGGCCGCAGCCCGGCCCGGGTCTCCACCAGGGGGAGTTCGGTGATCCCGGGCACCAGCTCGTGGGCGTCGCGCAGGAGTTCGTAGACCCCGCCCGCGGTGACGGTGGTGTCCCAGCCGAGTTCCTCGCTGGTGGCGCCGAGGACGAGCTCGCCGTTCTCGCGCGGCACCAGGTAGACGTGGCTGCCGCGCACGACGGCCCGTACGGTCCGCGACAGGAACGGCGCGTACGACGGGGGCACCGCGAGCCGCAGCACCTGCCCCTTCACGGGCCGTACGGGGGCCACGGCCTCGGGCGGTACGCCGTCCAGCCGGCCGCTGAGCGAGCCCGCCGCCAGCACCACCTGGTCGGCGCGCAGCTCCGTACCGTCGGCGTCGTCGAGGACCGCGCCGCAGGCCCGGTCGGCGGTGGTCAGCAGCCGCGCCGCCCCCGCGCGGTGCAGGGCGACCCCGGCCCGTTCGCAGGCGGCCAGCAGGGCGGCGGCGAGGCGGCGGGGATCGACCTGGTGGTCGCCGTCCACGCGCAGGCCGCCGCGTACGCCGGGGGCCAGCATCGGTTCCAGGCGGCGGCACTCGCGGCCGGTCAGCCACTCGGACTCCAGGCCGCAGCGGCGCTGGAGGGCGTGCAGTTCGCGCAGGTGCAGCCGGTCGTCGGCGTCGAGGGCGACGGCGAGGGTGCCGCAGGCGCGGTAGCCGATGTCCATGCCGCCGCTGGCTTCGGCGAGCTCGGCGGCGAATTCGGGGTAGCGGGCGGCGGAGGCGAGGTTGAGCCCGAGCAGGGTCTCCTCGCCGTAGTGCAGCTCGGTGACGGCGGCCAGCATGCCGGCCGCGACCTGGGCGGCCCCGCCGCCGGGGGCCGGATCGGCCAGCGCGGTGCGCAGCCCGCGCCGGGCCGCCCGCCAGGCGGTGACCAGGCCGATGATGCCGCCCCCGATGACGAGGACGTCGTGGCCGGGACTCCGGCCCTTCCGATATGAATGCATGGGCGTCCAGCCCCTCCCTTCGCCGGCATGACCCGGATCAGGTTCGTACGGTCGGAGGCCGGCCAGCCTCCCTCTCAGCCCGGTGCGCCCGGACTCCCGCGATAGGTTCGGTGCCAGAGTAACGCCGAGGCCGACGGCCGGTAAGGCTGCCTCCCCGGTGCCGGCCGCCGCCCGGCCGCCGCCCGGTCCCCAGCAGGTTCCCGCCCGCTATTCCTGACGGACCGTCAGTTGATTAGGCTGGGACGCGTGAGCGAGCAGACGCAACAGCAGACGCAGCAGGAGCAAGACACTCGGCGCGGCGTGGTGATCGTCGGCGCGGGGATGGCCGGGGTCCAGACCGCGGTCGCCCTCCGGGAACAGGGCTGGACCGGCCCCGTCACCCTGCTGGGAGCCGAACCCCACCAGCCCTACGACCGGCCCCCGCTGTCCAAGGCGGTGCTCCTCGGCAAGGCCGAGGACTCGGCCTTCGACGTGGACTTCGAGGAGCTCGGCATCGAACTCCGGCTGGGGGTCGAGGTCACCGGACTGCGGGCCGCCGACCGGGAGGTGGACACCGAGGCGGGACCGGTCCCGTACGAGTACCTCGTGCTGGCCACCGGCGCCCTCCCGCTGACCCTGCCCGGCGCGGAGGGCGTCCCCGGGGTGCACCTGCTGCGCACCCTGGACGACGCGGCCCGGCTGCGGCCCGTCCTGGCGGCCGGCTCGGCGGTGGTGGTGGTCGGGGCCGGCTGGATCGGCGCGGAGTTCGCCACCGCCGCCCGCGAGGCGGGCTGCGCGGTGACGGTGGTCGAGGCGGCCGGCCGGGTGCTGGCGGGCGCGCTGCCGGCGGAGGTCGCCGAGCCGATGGGCCGCTGGTACGCCCGGGCGGGCGCCGAGCTGCTGACGGACGCGCGGGTGGCTTCCGTGGAGCCGGGCCGGGTCCTGCTGGCCGACGGGCGGGAGCTGCCGGCCGAGGCGGTGGTGGTGGGCATCGGCGCCCGGCCGGCCACCGGATGGCTGGCCGGATCCGGCGTGGAGCTCGGCCCGGACGGAGCGGTCACCGCCGACGAGTGGCTGCGCACCTCGGTGCCCGGGGTGTACGCCGTGGGGGACTGCGCCTCCTTCCCGTCGGCCCGCTACGGATCCCGGCTGCTGGTGCACCACTGGGACAACGCCCTCCAGGGCCCGCGGGTGGTGGCGGCGGACATCCTGGCCGGAGGTTCGGGGGAGCAGGTCTACGACCCGGTCCCGTACTTCTGGTCGGAGCAGTTCGGTCGCTTCGTGCAGTACGCCGGCCACCACGCCGACGCGGACGCACCGCTGTGGCGCGGCGACCCGGAGGCCGACACCTGGTCGGTGTGCTGGCTGCGGGAAGGCCGGCTGGTCGCGCTCCTCGCGGTGGGCCGCCCGCGCGACCTGGCCCAGGGGCGCCGCCTCATCGAGTCGGGCGCCTTGGTCGACCCGGCGAAGGTCGCGGACCCGGCGACCGCACTGAAGTCGGCGCTCCTGGCCTGACCGCCGGCCCGGTCCCGGCCGAGTCGGGCCCGGCCCCCGCCGGTGCCACCAGCCCCGGCGCGCCCCGCCCCGGTCGGGGCCGGTCGGGGCCGGGCCCCGATCCCGGCCCTGCGGGCGAAGTCCCCTCCCCGCCCTTCGCCCGTTCCCCGGGCTCTGCCCGGACCCGTGCCGGGGCTTCGCCCCGGACCCTCGGACTCCGCCCCCGGGTCCGCGCCGCCGGGCTGCGCCCGGGCCCGTCCCGGGACCGGCCTCGGCCCCGGCCCGGGGTCGGCTCGGGGTCGGCTCGGGTTGAGGGCGGGTCCCGGTTCGGGGTCCTGTTTCCGGCCCTGTTTCCGGCCCCGGCCAAGGGGCCCCCGCCCCGGACGGGGTCGCTCGGGTACCGGCAGTCAGTCCGAGATGGCAGGCTTGTGCTCGTGACCGAGATTGACGCAAAGATCGATGCCCTTGTTCCCGCCTGGCTGTACCTCCCCGACATCGCGGAGATGCTCGACATCGAAGTGACCAAGGTTCGCCAGCTGGTCAAGGAAGGGCAGCTGCTCGCGGTGCGCCGCGGCGAGAACCGCTCCCTCCAGGTCCCCGCGGCCTTCATCGACGGAGACAAGATCGTCAAGGGGCTGGTCGGCCTGCTGACCGTGCTCCGCGACGACCGCTTCACCGACGCGGAGATCCTGGAGTGGCTCTTCACCGCCGACGAGACCCTGCCCGGCACCCCCGTGCAGGCGCTGAGGGAGAATCGCGGCACGGAGGTGAAGCGCCGCGCTCAGGCGCTCGCCATCTGACCTGACTCCGCTTCGTACGCGGTGTGCGGGCCCCCGGCCGGGGGCCCGCACACCGCGTACGTACGTACGACACACCACCCGGGGGTACCCATGTCCGCCATCGCCGCCCAGCTGTCCGATGCCCGGCTCTACCTGTGCACGGATGCCCGCAAGCGGCAGGGCGACCTCCCCGCGTTCCTGGACGCCGTCCTCGCCGGAGGGGTGGACATCGTCCAGCTCCGCGACAAGGGCATGGAGGCGGGAGAGGAACTGGAGCACCTCCAGGTCTTCGCCGAAGCGGCCCGCCGGCACGGCAAGCTGCTCGCCGTGAACGACCGGGCCGACGTCGCGCACGCCATCGGCTCGGACGTGCTCCACCTCGGGCAGGGCGACATCCCGGTGCCCGCCGCCCGCGCCATCCTGGGCCGGGAGGTCCTCGTCGGACGCTCCTGCCACTCGGAGGATGAGGTCGACGCGGCCGTCGCCGAGCCCGGCGTGGACTACTTCTGCACCGGCCCCTGCTGGCCGACCCCCACCAAGCCCGGCCGGTTCGCCCCCGGACTCGGCCTCGTCCGGCACGCGGCCTCCCTCGCCCAGGACCGGCCGTGGTTCGCCATCGGCGGGATCGACGCGGGGAACCTGGACGAAGTGCTGGACGCCGGCGCCTCCCGCGTCGTGGTCGTACGGGCCCTCACTGAGGCCTCCGACCCCGGCGCCGCCGCCGCTGACCTCGCCAAGCGGGTCCGCGCCCGGCTCGGCTAGCCGGTCCGGAACGGCCCCGGCCGACCGCACCGCCCCAGACCCGGCGTCTCATTTCCGCGTCCAATCCGTGGACAACGCTTCGATGGACACCGGACCGCGTCTAACCTCCCGGTATGGCCCTTGGTACCTCTTCCACCTGGTCGGACCGTGCACACACGGTCCGCGACCTCATCGCGTCCGGGCGCTCGTACTCCTTCGAGTTCTGGGCTCCCAAGACGGAGAAGGGCGAGCGCAACCTCTGGAACGCGCTGCGCCGGGTCGAGGCGGTAGCCCCGAGCTTCGTCTCCGTCACCTACGGGGCCGGCGGCTCCACCCGTGGCGGCACCGTCCGGGCCACCGAGCAGATCGCCGCGGACACCACCCTGACCCCGGTCGCGCACCTCACCGCCGTCGACCACTCGATCGCCGAGCTGCGCAACGTCATCGGGCAGTTCGCCGACGCGGGCATCCGCAACATGCTCGTCGTGCGCGGAGACCCGCCGGGCAACCCCATGGGCGAGTGGGTGCCGCACCCCGAGGGCGTGCACTACGCGGCCGACCTGGTCCGGCTGGTCAAGGAGTCCGGCGACTTCTGCGTCGGCGTCGCGGCCTTCCCCGAGATGCACCCGCGCTCCACGGACTGGGACACGGACATCCGGCACTTCGTGGACAAGTGCCGCGCGGGCGCCGACTATGCGATCACTCAAATGTTCTTCGATCCGGATCACTATCTCCGGATGCGCGACAGCGTCGAGAAGGCGGGCTGCGACACCCCGATCATCCCCGAGGTCATGCCTGTTGTGAACATCAAGCAGCTCGACCGGCTCCCGCAACTCAGCAACGCAATCTTCCCCGCGGCCGTGAAAGAGCGCATGCTCGCGGTCAAGGACGACGCGGCCGCTGTACGCTCCATTGGCATCGAGTTCGCCACGGAGTTCTGCGCGCGGCTGCTGTCCGAGGGTGTCCCGGGGCTGCACTTCATCACGCTGAACAATTCCACGGCGACGCTGGAGATCTACGAGAACTTGGGCCTGCACCAGCGGGCCTGACCGGCCGGCCCCGTTCCCCGCGCGGGCGGCCGCACCGAGAGGGGCCCCGCATGGGAATGACGGTCCTCTACATCGCGTTCGGTTTCGTCGCGCTGTGGCTGCTTGCCGAGGTCCTGATGCAGTACAAGGCCCGGCTGCGCTGGCGCCTGCTCGCCTTCGCCGGGTTCGTCGGCGTGGTCGCCGGTGTCGTGCTGCCGTCCGTGCTCGTCATCGGGGCCGGCGCCGTCGCGTTCGCGGTGGGCCAGACGCTGGTGACCCTCTCCTTCCGCAAGGGCTTCGTGTCCGGCTGGGCGCTGCGCAGGGGCAAGGCCGCCCCCGAGCCCGAGCTGGCGCAGAGCCGGCGCCGCCGGTCCGGCGGCGCACCGCGCCCGGAGCCGGCCCTGGAGGTGACGGCCCTGGAGTACGGGCCCGACTCAGCCGGGGACGAGGACTCCGACGAGGAGTCCGGCGTGTTCACCGCGGGGCCCGTCCGCGAACAGGTCCAGGGGTACTACCCCGCGCAGCCGGCCGCCGGCGCGGCCGCTCCGTACGGAGCCCCCGGCGAGAGCGCCGCCTTCGCCGCCCCGTTCAGCGCGCCCGAGCAGGACGCCCACCAGTACGCGGCGTACTACGACCCGCAGACCCAGGGCGGCTACGACTACACCACCGGCTATCCGGCCCCCGGCGAGCAGCAGGTCTACGCCGCCTACTCGGACCCGTACATCGGCACCGGCGGAGCCGTCGCCCCCCAGCAGCCCTACGGCTACCCGGCCCCGTACGGCGGCTACGCCCCGGACCCCTACGCCCCGGACCCGTACGCGACCGGGCAGCAGGAGCAGTACTCCATGGACACCCCGCCCGGCGGCGTCTGGGTCCCGCAGCAGCGCGACGCGAACCAGCCCTACCCGGCGGAGGAGCCGCAGCAGCAGCCGTACCCGTATCCGTACCAGGGCACCGGCGAGTACGAGCAGTACCGGTACTAGCCCGCCTGCGCCTCCACCTCCGGCCTACCGTGAGCCGCGGAAGTCCGCGCCCTCCACGATCAGCCCGGCCACCAGGGCCCCCGTCATCCCGGCGTGCGCCAGTCCGCCGCCCGGGTGCGCCCAGCCGCCGGCCAGGTAGAGACCGGGGACGCCGGTGGCGTTCGCGGGGTGCAGCATCCGGCCCCCGGCGCCGGCCAGCGACGGCGCGGGCACCCGGCCGTCCACCGAGCCCGTGGCCGAGTGGACATCGGCCGGGGTGCGCAGCTCGTGCCACAGCAGCCGCTCCCGCAGCCCGGGGACGACGCGGGCGGCCGCCGTCAGCAGGTCCTCGGCGGACGGAGCGGCCGCAGCTCCCGCCGTCACCACGGCGTGCACGGTGACCGCCTCGTGCTCGGCGTCCGGCCGGGTGGCGGGGTCGTCGGGGCGCAGCACGGTGACGGGGCCGACCAGCGTGCGGTGTGCGGCCCCGTCCTCGCGGGCTCCGCGCAGCGCGGCGAACAGCGTGTACCACTGCGCGGGTTCCGTAGGGGCGGGCGCGGCGTCCAGGGCGGCCGGCATCTTCACCGGCCGGGGGTCGGCCGCGCAGACCACGTGGTCGGCCGCCACCTCGGCGCCGTCGGCCAGGCGCAGCCCGGCCGCCCGGCCGTCCCGCACGAGGACCTCCCGCACCGCCGCGCCGAACTCGAAGGCGACCTTCCGCTCCAGGCAACGCTCGTACACGGCGGTGGCCAGCTCCCGGATCCCGCCGCGCACGTACCAGCTGCCGAAGGTCTGCTCCATGTAGGGCAGCACCGCCGCCGAGGCGGGCGCCGTCGCCGGATCGAGCCCGTACGCCCGGACGCGCGCGGTGAGCAACGCGTCGAAGCCGTCGCCGCCGAGCTCGCGGGAGGCGACCTCGGCCAGGGTCGGCGGCCGGCGGCGCAGCAGTCCGCTCCCGCGCAGCGCGGGGTACGGATCGCGGCCCAGCGCGGAGCGGTCCGGGCGCAGCGGCTCCTCCAGGAGCGGCCGGCGGGTGGCGTCCCAGGCGTCCCGGGCGCGGCCCAGGACCGCGCTCCAGCGGTCCCCGGAGCCGGGCCCGAAGGCCGCGTCGACGGCTGCGGCGGCGCCGCCGTGCGAGCCGCCGGGGAAGGTGAGGGTACGGCCGTCCGGGAGCACGTAGCGGACGGCGGGGTCGATCTGGACCAGCTCCGCGCACTCCTCCAGGGGGCGCTTGCCGGTCTTGACGAACAGATCGCGGTAGACGGCGGGCAGGTGCACCAGCCCGGGGCCGGTGTCGAAGACGAAGCCGTCACGGGCGTACCGGCCGACGGCTCCGCCGTAGGTCTCCCCGCGCTCGTACACCGTCACCTGATGTCCGGCCACGGCCAGCCGTGCCGCCGTCGCCATCGCGCCCATCCCGGCGCCGATCACCGCAATTCGTGCCATGCCGCTGAGCCTATCGAGCGACCCGGGCGACCTGAGGGGCGGCCTTTCGGATCAGGCCGGGCCTGATCCGAAAGGCCGCCCCTAGGCGGCGAGTCTCTTCTCCTCGCGGCGCTGGGCCCGGCGGCGCAGGAAGCGGCGGATCTTGGCCCAGAGGTAGATCAGCAGGGCGAGCCCGATGATCAGCAGGACGGCGCAGATGATCGCGGCGGCCTCCGGATTGAACATCGCGAAGGTGACGATGCCGCCCACGCCGAGGTCCTCGGCGGTGCTCATGGCGACGTTGCTGAACGGCTCGGGCGAGGTGTTGATCGCCATGCGCGTGCCGGCCTTGACGAAATGGCTGGCCAGAGCGGTGGAGCCGCCGACCGCGCCGGCGGTGATGTCGGAGAGCGAGCCGCTCTGCCCGGCCAGCAGCGCGCCGACCACCGCTCCGGACACCGGGCGGATCACCGTGTGGACGGTGTCCCAGAGGGAGTCCACGTACGGGATCTTGTCGGCGACGGCCTCGCACAGGAAGAGGGTTCCCGCCACGATCAGCACGTCGGTCCGTTGCAGGGACGCGGGGACCTCGTCGGTCAGGCCGGTCCTGCCGAAGATGCCGAGCAGCAGGACCACGGCGTAGGCGTTGATCCCACTGGCCCAGCCGCTGGTGAAGACCAGGGGGAGCACACTCATCTGATCATCATGTCCCAGAAGCCGTGATCCGGCACAGCAGTGAGGGGACGGCCGCCTTCCGGCGGCCGTCCCCTCACCCGAGTCTGTCGTGGGGCCTACTGCCCCTGTTCGTCACGGCGGCGCTGCCACCGTTCCTCGATCCGGGTCATCATCGACCGACGCTGCCGGTTCTGCCCTTGGGGCGAACCGCCTGCACTACCGGAGGCGGGCTGCTCACCAGGCTTGGGTGCCTTGCGCCAACCGGTGACCACGAGCACCGTACAGCCCAGCATGACGAGGAATCCCACCACGCTGATCCACAGTACGTTCGGCACGATCACACCGGTCATGAGGAGCGCGATACCCACCACAATGCCTGCGACTGCCTGGTAGACCCGTCGCCGGGTGTACGTGCGCAGTCCGCTTCCCTCAAGCGCTGTAGCGAATTTGGGATCTTCGGCGTACAGCGCTCGCTCCATCTGCTCGAGCATTCGCTGCTCGTGCTCCGAGAGCGGCACGGGAGTCCTCCTCATCCGTCGGTCGCGGGGGGTAGCGACCAGGGGTCCCCTTCAGGATAGGCGGGGAATCGCCCCCGTGATACCCGCCCTCTACGCCACGTTCTAAAAAAACACTGCCCGTAAAAAGTACCGCTTGGGGAATGCTCAGCGCCGTCTTGAACGGCCCACTGAGGGCGTTATTCCCCAGAGGTCCGCTCGGCATGCCGGTCGCTGACCCCGATCATACGGGTCACGACGCCGGTTCGGAGGGTGAGTGGCGCACCGCGTTCCCCTCTGCTCCGCAGATCAGGCGGGCTTCTCGCCGAGCACGTGCAGCTGCGTGGCGACCGCGTGGAAGGCGGGGAGCTCGGCGGCGGCCTCTTCCAGGCGCATCAGGGCTTCGACGGCGCCCGGCTCGGTGTCGACCAGAACGCCCGGGACGAGGTCGGCGAAGATCCGGACCCCGTGCACCGCGCCCACGGCCAGACCGGCCTCGGAAACCAGGGCCGAAAGCTGCTCGGCGGTGAAGCGGCGCGGTACGGGATCGCCCGAGCCCCAGCGGCCGGCCGGGTCGGTCAGGGCCGTACGGGCCTCCGTGAAGTGCCCGGCCAGGGCGCGGGCCAGAACGGCCCCGCCGAGTCCGGCGCCGAGCAGGCTGAGGATGCCGCCGGGGCGCAGGGCGGCCACGGCGTTGGCCACGCCCTCGGCCGGGTCGTCCACGTACTCCAGCACGCCGTGGCAGACGACCACGTCGTAGGAATCGCGCTCGACGACATCGAGCAGACCCTGGGCATCGCCCTGCACCCCGCGGACCAGATCGGCCACGCCGGCTTCGGCGACCCGGCGCTCCAGCCCGAACAGCGCGTTGGGGCTCGGGTCGACCACGGTGACCCGGTGGCCGAGGTGGGCCACCGGCACGGCGAACTTGCCGGTACCACCACCCGTGTCGAGCACGTCCAGCACGTCCCGCCCGGTCGCCTTCACCCGGCGGTCGAGCGCCTCCTTGAGGACCTCCCACACCACGGCGGTGCGGAGGGAGGCGCGGGGGCGGGAAGTGTCCGACACGGCTGATGGCTCCTCGGGCGCATTGGGTGAGCGGTCTCTGCCCACCCTATGGCCTCGGGCTGCCGGGCAGGTCATCCCGCGTCCGGACGCTCCGCCCGAGGCGGCGGCAGGCTCTGGGTCGGGCCGGCCTGCGCCGGCGGGCGGAGCGCGAGCATCCGCTCCACCAGGCGCAGGAACATCGCGACGGCACGCACCAGATCGTCCGCGTCCCGGCCGGTGGCCGCGCCCACTATGCCGGCCTCCGCCCGCGCCCGGCGGGCCGCGCCGGAGGCGAAGAGCGCGCTCCACTCGGTCAGTTCGGGCGCTATCTCCGGGAGCACCTCCCACGCGCTGCGGATCCGAGGCCTGCGCCGCGGGTGCACCGGCTCGGGCCGCCCGCGCGCGGCGAGCACGGCCGCCGCGGTGCGCAGCGCGGCGAGATGGGCGGTGGCGTACCGCTCGTGAGGCCGGGTCAGCCGGGCGGCTTCGGCCAGGCCCTCGTGGGCCTTGGCGAGCAGGTCGAGGGCGGCGGGGGGTGCCGCCGACTTCCGGGGGACGGGGTGGACAGGGGACGGGGACGGTGTGGCCATGACGAACCTCCTGTCGTCGCGTGCGCTTCGCACTGCCTGGTGGAGCTCCTACGGGTCGAGCTGTTCTTGTGTGTCCCCATCGTGACGGCACCCACTGACAATCGCGCTGACCTGCGGTTTCGCCCCCGGTCCCGAGATAGCGGGCGGGCAACTGCCGCCCTCTGCGCAGCGGATGCGGCCAGGGATGCTAGTTTTTGAACTGACTGGTCAGTTCAAAAGAGGGGGGAAGGCGTGGACAGCCCGCACGGCGCGGCCGTCAAAGCCGAGGACTTCGGAGTCAAGGGCCCGCGCGGCTGGGTGTTCCGGGGCGTCGGGATCGACGCGGCGCCCGGCTCGCTCATCGCGGTCGAAGGCCCCTCCGGCAGCGGGCGGACCTGCCTGCTCCTCGCCCTCACCGGCCGCATGAAGCCCACCGAAGGCCACGCCGAGATCGGCCGCCACCGGCTGCCGAAGAAGATGGCCGCGGTCCGCCGCATCACCGCCCTCGGCCCGGTACCCGGGGTCAACGACCTCGACCAGGCCCTCACCGTCGCCGAGCAACTGCGCGAGGGAGCCCTCCTCCAGCGCCGCTACGACGGCCCCGTCCGGGCCCTGCTCCGCCCGCGCGAGGAGCGCCGCGCCTCCACCGCGGCCCGGATCGACGCCGCGCTGGCCGCCGCCGGACTGGACGTGGAGGCCCTGCCGAAGGGTCCGCGCACCTCCGTACGGGACCTGGAACGACTGGAATCCGTACGGCTGTCGGTGGCCATCGCGCTGCTCGGCTCGCCGCGCCTGCTGGCCCTGGACGACCTGGACCTCAAGCTCTCGGACGCCGAGCGCGCCGAGGCCTGGGACCTGCTGCGCTCCCTCACCGCCCGCGGGACCACCGTCCTCGCGGTGTGCAGCGAGGCCCCGGCCGACGCGACGGTCCTGCGCACCGGCCCGGCGGCGGAACCCGCCGAGGCCACGGCTGCCGAGCCGGCCGCGGAGCCCTGTGCCGACCCGGCCGCGGTATCCGCCGCCGTGCCCCGGCCCACGGACTCCAAGGTCACCTGGGGCGTCCGGGCCACCGGCCCGCAGGACTCCGATTCCGATTCCGACCCGGCCGATTCCGACCCGGCCGATTCCGAGTCGGCCGACCCCGACTCGGCCGACGCAGCCGAGGGTACCGCCGACACCGGCGCCGCCGCCGACACCGCGGACGCCGCCCACGACCCGCACGACACGAAGGGGGACGACGATGCGCTCGCCGAAGCTGGCCGCGCTTGAGCTGAAGCGGTTCGGGCGGGGGAAGCTGCCCCGGGCCGCCCTCGTCGCACTGCTCCTGCTGCCGCTGCTCTACGGAGCCCTCTACCTCTGGTCCTTCTGGGACCCGTACAGCCGCCTCGACAAGGTGCCGGTCGCCCTCGTCAACTCCGACCGGGGCGCCACCGTCGACGGCAAGCAGATCGACGCCGGCGGCGAGATCACCCGCAAGCTGCACGACAGCAAGACCTTCGACTGGCGCGAGGTGAGCGCCGAGGAGGCGGCCGAGGGGCTGGAGAACGGCACGTACTACCTCTCCCTCACCATGCCCGCCGACTTCAGCGCGAAGATCGCCTCCAGCTCCGGTGAGGACCCCGCCACCGGAGCCCTCCAGGTCCGCACCAACGACGCGAACAACTACATCGTCGGCTCGATCTCGCGCACCGTCTTCTCCGAGGTCCGCTCGGCGGCGTCCACCAACGCCTCCCGCGGCTTCCTCGACAAGATCTTCGTGAACTTCTCCGACCTCCACGGCAAGACCGCCGAGGCCGCCGACGGAGCCGACAAGCTCACGGACGGGGCGGGCAAGGCGCAGAAGGGCGCCAAGGACCTCGCCGACGGCCTGGACACGGCGAAGGAGAAGAACGGCGAGCTGACCGGCGGACTGAAGAAGCTGAACGAGGCCGCAGGACAGCTGGAAACGGGCGCGAAGGGCGTCGCGGCCGGCACCCAGACGCTCGCCGAAAAGGTCGGCGGCGCCGCCGACAAGGCCCGCCCCTTCCTCAAGGACCCCAAGAGCCTCGCGGACAGCGCCGAACTCGTCGCCGACACCGCCCAGGTCGTCAGCAAGCACCTCGAAGCCTTCGCCAAGGCGGCCCCGGCGGCCGCCACCGTCACCCAGCGCGTCTCCACCGGCGCCGCCGACGTCTACGCGAAGACCTGCACCACCGGCGCCCAGCCGCTCCCCGACACCTGCCCGCAGCTGAAGAAGCTCAAGGACGACGCCGCCGAGGCCGCCGAACTCGCCGGTGACGTCGACACCCTCATCAAGAACGCGAACGGCGACCTCGCCACCCTCCACAAGCAGCTCGCCGACCTGGAGCGCGAAGCCCGCCTCCTCGTCACGAGGGCCCCCGGGCTCTCCGCGGACCTGGAAGCGGCGGTCACCCAGGTGAACGCCCTCAACGACGGCGCCCACAAGGTCTCCGACGGCATGGTCCGGCTGCACACCGGCATCGGCTCCGCCACCGAGGGCTCCGGCGCACTCGGCGCGGGCGTCGGCAAGCTCGGCGCCGGCGCGCACGACCTCGACGGAGGCCTGGTCAAGCTCGTCGACGGCAACGGCGAACTCGCCGGCGGCCTGCACGACGGCGCGGGCAAGATCCCGGCCTACGACCAGCAGCAGCGCGACGCCCGCACCGAGGTCATGGCCGACCCGGTACGGCTCGCCAACCAGTCCCTGCACAAGGCGCCCAACTACGGCACCGGCTTCGCCCCGTACTTCATCCCGCTCTCCCTCTGGGTCGGCGCGATGGTCGCCTACATGCTGATCGCCCCCCTGAACCGGCGGGCCCTCGCCGCCGGAGCCTCGCCCTGGCGGATCGCCCTCGCGGGCTGGCTGCCCGTGGTCGGGATCGGCGCCGCGCAGGTGGGCGCACTGATGTCCGTACTGCACTGGGGACTCGGCCTGCAGATGGCCCGGCCGGCGCTCACCGTGGCCTTCCTGATGCTGGTCACCGCCTGCTTCGCCGCGATCGTCCAGTGGCTCAACGCCAAGTTCGGCGCGGCCGGCCGGATCCTGGTCCTGGCCGTCCTGATGCTCCAGCTGACCTCGGCGGGCGGCACCTACCCCGTCCAGACCAGCCCCGGCTTCTTCAACGCCATCCACCCCTACCTGCCGATGTCGTACGTGGTCGAGAGCCTGCGCCGGCTCATCACCGGCGGCGACCTCGCCCCGGTCTGGCAGGGCTGCGCGGTCCTCACCGCCTTCACGGTCGGTGCCCTCGCCCTCACCGCCCTCGCCGCCCGCGGCAAGCAGGTGTGGACGATGGACCGGCTGCACCCGGAACTGAGCCTGTAGCCCGATGGGACAGGTTGACCTGTGAGAATCAGCGCCATGGAAAGCAGCAGCACCGGTACGGCCGGGGGCGGCGGCCGCCGCCAGGCCACACGGCAGAAGCTCTACGAAGCGGCCGTCACCCTCATAGCGGAGCAGGGTTTCTCCGCGACCACGGTCGACGAGATCGCCGAGCGGGCGGGGGTGGCGAAGGGCACCGTCTACTACAACTTCGCCAGCAAGAACGACCTCTTCGAGGAGCTGCTGCGGCACGGCGTCGGACTCCTGACCGAGTCCCTGCGGACGGCGGCGGAAACGACCGAGGCCAGGGGCGGGACCCGGGTCGAGGCACTCGACGAGATGATCCGGGCCGGACTGGTCTTCATCGACCGGTACCCCGCCTTCACCCAGCTCTACGTCGCCGAGCTGTGGCGCACCAACCGGACCTGGCAGTCCACCCTGATGGTCGTCCGGCGCGAGGCCGTCGCCGTCGTCGAGACGGTGCTCCGCGAGGGCGTGGAGCGCGGTGAGCTCAGCGCGGAGATCGACGTGCCGCTGACGGCCGCGGCGATGGTGGGGATGGTCCTGGTGGCGGCTCTGGACTGGCAGTCCTTTCAGAGCGAGCGGTCGCTGGACGACGTGCACTCGGCGCTGTCGCTGCTGCTGCGGGGCCGGGTGAGCGGGAACCGCTAGTCCGGTTCCACCGGTGGGTGACCCCCGATCGGCGGTGCCGCGGGGGTGGTGGGGCCGCGTAGAACTGGTGGGGCGGGTGAGTATCCGTACCTAGGCGCGGAAATGAGTATCTGCGCGGATGGGCGCGGCTTGCCGGCAGGCCAGACTGGGGGTCACGGACAGGGACCCGGCTCGCACCGCCGACACGGGGCGGCAGGTGCGGACCGGGTCTCTCTGGCCGACGGGGTGGGAACACGGCCGAGGCCGGGGCTCGGGGGGATCGAGCCCCGGCCTCGGCCTTTTCCCGTCCCGGGTACGAAGCCCGACCCCGGCTGCGGGTGTACCGCTGCGCGGGGCGGGTAGGGGACAGCCCCGCAGGGCCGCCGCCACCCGCCGTCAGCCGCGCCCGCGCAGCGGGATCCGGGTGCGCAGCCGGGCCGCGGCCGAGGCCGCGCGGTCGGTCAGCGCCGCCCACCGGGCCGAGGCGGCCCAGCGCACGCGAGCCGCCGACCGGGGGAGGAACAGCGCCCGCAGCCGGGCCGTACGGGAGAGCACCGCGAGGAGCCCCGACCGGGCCAGCCCCACGTCCTTGGCCAGCTCCCCGTAAGGGGGCTCCGCGCCCGGCGGTGCGTACAGTTCCCGCTCCACCGCACCCGCGACCCGGCGTACGGCATCGGCCGCCTCCGCGTCCAGCCGGCCCAGGGACACCACCCGGTCCGCAGCCCCCCGGGGCGACAGCGCCCCGTCCGGGACGATCCCGACATCCCACGCCGCGTCGCCCAGCTCCCGCCAGGCGGCCAGGACCTGTCCCGAGCCGAGCCGCCGCGCCCGCAGCCGTCCGCGCCACAGGACCGGCAGGAGCGGCAGGGCGAGCAGCAGGATGCAGGCGGCCGTCCAGGCCAGGACCGTGCCCGCCGAGGAGCCGTCGGCCCCCGCGCCCGTGTTCCGCTGCGCCGCGGCCGGACCGCACTCGCCCAGCTTCTTCTGGTCCGCGGGGCAGTCGTCCGCCGTCGAGGGCCCGGCCGAAGGCTGCGCCGCACTCGTGGACGGGGCCACCGTCGGAGCGCTCGGCCCGGTGTCCGGGGTGGCGGGCCGGCTGTAGTCCGGCACCGTGATGCCCGACCGGGGCGTCGGCTCGAAGCGGGTCCAGCCCACGCCCTCGAAGTACAGCTCCGGCCAGGCGTGCGCGTCCCGCATCGAGACGTTGACGACGCCGTCGGACTGCTTCACCCCGGGCGTGAACCCGACCGCGACCCGCGCCGGGATGCCGAGGGTGCGCGCCATCGAGGCCATCGAGAAGGCGAAGTGGACGCAGAAGCCCTCCTTGTCGGCGAGGAACTTGGCGATGGCCTGAGAACCCGTACCCGAGGACACCTTCGTGTCGTAGCGGAACCCGCCGCTCACCGCGAAGTAGTCCTGGAGCTTGACCGCCGCCGAGTAGTCGTCCTTCGTGCCGCGCGTCACCTCGCGGGCCGTCTTGACGACGATCTCCGGCAGGTTGTCCGGCACTTTCGTGTACTCGGTCGCGATCTCGGGGTTCGCCGCCGGCGCCCTGCGCAGCTGCTCGGCCGTCGGATTCAGCAGCAGGCTGCGCACCGAGTACTGCACGCCCTGGGCGTTCTGGAACTTGTCCTTGCCCAGCTGGTCCCCGACGAGCGTCCGCCCGGCGGGCTCGAAGCGCCACTTCCCGGCGATGTCCACGCCCGTCGCCGGATACGGCATCGGCAGGTAGCGCTGCGCGTACGTCTGCGCCGAGGAGATGAAGGTCTGCACCTCGGTCGCGCCGTCCAGCACGCGCTCGCTCACCCCGGGCGGGTTCGGCATCCGCTTCGGGACGTCCGTCAGGGCCCGCCCCGAGGCCTCCCACTTGATGCCGTTGAACTCGTCCAGCGCCAGGATCCGCAGGTACTGCTCGCTGAGCTGCGGGCTGTCCGTGCGGTACCGCAGCACCACCCGGTTGTCCTGGGTGTTCAGACTGCTCTGCAGGGAGACCAGCGGGTTGACCGCCTGGATCGAGGGGCCGAGGCCGTTGCCCTCGCCCTCGCCCGCGCCGCCGCCCGGGCCCAGCACTCCGCTGCCCAGCGAGGGCAGCACCGCCGGCACCGCCAGCGCCAGACCCAGCGCGACCGCGCCGATCCGGCGCCCGGTGCGGACCGGGGCGAGCGCCTGTCCGCCGCCCGAGTAACCGGCCGCCACCTTGCTGCGCGGGGCCGAGCCGAAGACCCGCCCCCACTGCGCGAGCCGGTCGCGGCCCTCGGAGAGCAGCAGCAGGAGGTAGCCGGTACCGGCCAGCAGGAAGGAGACCCAGGAGGCGCCGGAGCCGGTGGCCGCGCCCGACAGGCCCGCCGCCACCGAGTACAGCGCGAGCAGCGGCAGCCCGGCCGCGGCGGCCGTGCGTACGGTCACCGCCAGCAGGTCCACCAGTAGCCCGATCAGCAGCACCCCGGACACCAGCAGCAGCCGGATCCCGTCCGTCAGCGGCGCCGGCATCGAGAACTCGTTCACGTCCTGCACGCCCTGGCGCAGCAGCGCGCCGAAGTCCGTCACGAGATAGCCCAGCAGCCCGTCGCCGGCGGCGGACTGGCCCTTCCCGCCGAACAGCAGCATCAGCGCCAGCAGCGATACGAACACCTGCGCCGCCACGGTCAGCGTCCGGGCCAGCGGCACCCGCCGCGCACCCGCGCCCACCGCGCTCTGCAGCGCCAGCAGCAGCGCCGCCTGCGGCAGCCAGCCGCCCGATTCCACCAGCGGGTTCAGCGACCAGGCGGTGAACAGCGTCGCCAGAGCCGCGAAGACCGTCAGTCTCGCCCGCCCGCTCATCCCCAGCCCCCCGCCGAACCCGAACCGCCCGCCGTGCCGATCGGCGCGTTGCCCGCCTGTCGCCACAGCTCCCCGAAGGCCACACCGGGCGGGGCGGCCAGAGCCGTCCAGCCCGCGTCGCGCAGCCCGCCCAGGCGCTCCTCCAGCGGAGGCACTCCCCCCGACATCACTGACAGCACCGAAGCCAGCCCCTGCGGACGCCCGGACCAGTCCGCGGAGTCCAGTACGAAGGCCACGGCGCCGCCTCCGCGGCGGCACATCTTGGCCGCCAGTCCCGTCTGTACGTCGTCCAGGTCTCCGAAGAAGGCGATGAGGAGCCCGTCCCCGCCCGCTCCGCCGAGGCCGCTGCCGGCGCCGTTGCTCCGTACCGCGTCGCAGGCCCGCGAAAGGCCCGCGCCGTCGGAGTGGCCGATCACCGCGAGGGTGTCCATCAGCAGCCCCGCCGCCTCCGCGGACTCCTGCCCGCCGGAGGTGAAGCCGCCGCCCTCGCGGGGCACGCAGTCCCCGGTGTCGGTCAGCAGTCGCACCGAGAAGCCCTGCTCCAGCAGGTGCACGAGGGTCGACGCGGCGGCGGAGACGGCCCATTCGAAGGCCGAGTCGGGGCCGGCGCCCTCGTAGGCGAGGCGCCGGGTGTCCAGTACGACGGTGGCCCGGCTGCGCTGCGGCTGCTCCTCGCGGCGCACCATCAGCTCGCCGTAGCGGGCCGTGGAGCGCCAGTGCACGCGGCGCAGGTCGTCGCCGCGCCGGTAGCCGCGCGGGATCACGTCGTCCTCGCCCGCCAGGGCCAGCGAGCGGCGGCTGCCGTCGCCGTAGCCGGAGGACTCGCCGGTGAAGCGGACCAGGGGCAGTGCCTCGGTGCGCGGGATGACGGTGAGGGTGTCGTAGGCGGAGAAGGAGCGGGTCAGCTCGACCAGCCCGAAGGGGTCGGTGAGGCGCAGCTGGAGCGGGCCCAGCGGGTAGCGGCCGCGCAGATCGGAGCGGACCCGGTACGAGACCTCGCGGCGGCCGCCCGGCTCCACCCGGTCCAGGACGAAGCGCGGCCGGGGCCCCAGTACGTACGGCACCCGGTCCTGGAGCATCAGCAGCCCGGTCGGCATCCGGGAGGTGTTGTCGAGCCGCAGCTGCACCCGGGCCTCGGAGCCGGCGGGCACCCGCATCGGGGTCAGCCGGCGGGTGCCGGAGACCCGGTGGCGGGTGCGGTGCAGGGCCAGGACGCAGAGCAGCGGCAGCACGGCGAGCAGTAGCCCGACCCGGAGCAGCTCGGACTGCCCGAGGACGTACGCGCACAGCCCGGCGGCGATCCCGGCGGCAAGGAAGGACCGGCCGCGGGTGGTCAGCCCGGACAGCGACGCGCGCAGCCCGCCACCATCCTGCGGACCCCGGCCGCCGCCCGCGCCGTGCGGGGCGCCGGCGCTCATCAGAAGCCCCGGATGCCCGCGCCGGGCGGGATCTCGCCGCGCGAGGGCGCGGCCGGTACGGGGGTGCGCTGGAGGATGTCGGTGACGACCTGCTCGGCGGTGCGCCGGCTCAGCTGGGCCTGCGCGGTGGGCAGCAGCCGGTGCGCGAGCACCGGTCCGGCCAGGGCCTGGACGTCGTCGGGCAGGACGTAGTCCCGGCCGGCCAGCGCGGCGGAGGCCTTCACGGCCCGCAGCAGGTGCAGGGTGGCGCGGGGCGAGGCGCCCAGGCGCAGGTCCGGGTGGCTGCGGGTGGCGGAGACCAGGTCGACGACGTAGCGCCGGACGGGCGCGGCCACGTACACCTCGCGGACGGCTTCGATGAGCTTGCCGATGTCGTGGGCGTGCGCGACCGCCGTCAGATCGTCGAGCGGGGAGAGCCCGCCGTGCACGTCGAGCATCCGGAGCTCGGCCTCGGGGCTGGGGTAGCCCACCGAAACCCGGGCCATGAAGCGGTCGCGCTGGGCCTCGGGGAGGGGGTAGGTGCCCTCCATCTCCACCGGGTTCTGGGTGGCGACCACCATGAAGGGGCTCGGCAGCGTGTAGGTGGTGCCGTCGATGGTGACCTGGCGCTCCTCCATCGACTCCAGCAGCGCGGACTGGGTCTTGGGGGAGGCGCGGTTGATCTCGTCGCCGATGACGATCTGGGCGAAGATCGCACCCGGCTTGAACTCGAACTCCCGGCGCTGCTGGTCGTAGATGCTGACGCCGGTGATGTCCGAGGGCAGCAGGTCCGGAGTGAACTGGATCCGCTGGACCGAGCAGTCGATGGACTTGGCGAGCGCCTTGGCCAGCATCGTCTTGCCGACGCCGGGAACGTCCTCGATCAGCAGGTGGCCCTCGGCGAGCAGGACGGTCAGCGCGAGGCGAACCACTTCCGGCTTGCCCTCGATCACGCTTTCGATCGACTCCCGCACCTGCTGCGCCGTGCTGGTCAGATCCGCGAGGCTCGCTCGGTCGTCATACGTGGTCACCTGGTTCTCCTCGACCCTTTCCCAGGGCCGGCGCCCCATGGCGCATGACCGGCCCACCCCGAAACACCTCAGAAACCGCGAGCAATCAAACAACGTCGAAACGCGATCACCGGCCCGGAAGTGTTTCCGGGCGACGTCTCCCCGCATTCTTGACGGCCCTTGGCCCTGGTGTCACTCAAGAGGTGGGATCGATCTCCCGCAGGAGCCCGGTGTGCACGTCGAAGACGAAGCCTCGCACATCGTCCTTGTGGGGCAGGAAGGGGTTCGTGCGAACCCGCTGCATGGACTGGCGGACGTCCTGGTCCACGTCACGGAAGGCCTCCACCGCCCAGGCGGGGCGCTGGCCGACCTCGTCCTCCAGCTCGTGCCGGAAGTCCTCGGTCAGGCTTTCGAGACCGCATCCGGTGTGGTGGATGAGTATCACCGTGCGGGTGCCGAGCGCCCGCTGGCTGATGGTGAGGGAGCGGATGGTGTCGTCGGTGACCACCCCGCCGGCGTTGCGGATCGTGTGGCAGTCGCCCAGCTCCAGGCCGAGGGCGGCGTGCAGGTCGAGGCGGGCGTCCATACAGGCCACGACGGCCACCTGGAGGACCGGACGGGCGTCCATGCCGGGGTCGGCGAACTTCGCGGCGTAGGCGCGGTTCGAGTCGACCAGGCGGTCGGTGACGGTGAGCTCCTCGGCAGCCTTGGGTGCGGAGGCGGCAGGCAGGGGTACGGAAGTCGTCATGGATACGACGTTAATGGTCACAGGGCGTGTGAGCATCGAGTGAGGGTGGACAAAGAAGGTCACCAAGTCCTGTTGTGAGCTAACCCACAGGGGTGAGGCGCACGCGGCCGTCCGGGTGATTCGCGGCATTTGCCGCTTCGGTCGCAGCGGGGCGCACGGCGCGCGGGGCGGTTCGTTGACCGCGGCGACCGTTGCACTAAAGTGACGCGAACCGGCCGGAGCCCGGCCCTGACCGGCCGCCCGGCCCTTTGGTAAGACTCCGCGTGCGCGGCGCGGCGTATGCCTGCCGCGCCGTTATCTGAGAGGGCGCTTTGACTAGCGAGTCCCGACACGTCCCGGTGATGCTCCAGCGGTGCCTGGACCTGTTGGCCCCGGCACTGGAGAGGCCCGGGGCCGTCGTCGTCGACTGCACCCTCGGCCTCGGCGGCCACAGCGAGGCCCTGCTCACCCGGTTCCCCGAGGCCCACCTGATCGGCCTCGACCGCGACAAGGAAGCCCTGCGCCTCTCCGGGGAGCGCCTGGCGCCCTTCGGCGACCGGGTCACCCTCGTCCACGCCATCTACGCCGACCTCGCCGAGGTACTGGACGGCCTGCGCATCCCCACCGTGCAGGGCATCCTCTTCGACCTCGGAGTCTCCTCCATGCAGCTGGACGAGGCCGACCGCGGCTTCGCCTACGCCCAGGACGCCCCGCTCGACATGCGGATGGACCAGACGACGGGCATCAGCGCGGCCGAGGTCCTCAACACCTACGCCCCCGGCGAGCTGGTCCGGATCCTGCGCCAGTACGGCGAGGAGAAGCAGGCCAAGCGGATCGTGTCCGCGGTGGTGCGCGAGCGGGACAAGAACCCCTTCACCAACAGCGCCCGCCTCGTCGAACTGATCCGCGACTCCCTGCCGCAGGCCGCGAAGCGGACCGGAGGCAACCCGGCCAAGCGCACCTTCCAGGCGCTGCGCATCGAGGTCAACGGCGAGCTGTCCGGGCTGGAGCAGGCCATCCCCGCGGCCGTGGACCGGATCGCGGTCGGCGGCCGGATCGTGGTGCTCTCCTACCAGTCGCTGGAGGACCGCCTCGTCAAGCAGGTCTTCGCCGCCGGCGCGACCTCGACGGCCCCGCCCGGGCTGCCGGTCGTACCGGAGAAGTACCAGCCGAAGCTGAAGCTGCTGACGCGCGGTGCGGAGCTGCCCACGGAGGAGGAGATCGCGGAGAACCGGCGTGCGGCGCCGGCCCGCTGCCGCGGGGTGGAGCGCATCCGGGAGGCGCGGCTGTGAAACGCCTGGGGCGGGTGCTGGGGGGACCGGTCGCCGGACAGGCGGCGCGGACCCCGTTCGTCCTGCTGGTCGTGGCGCTGCTCGGCGGCGGGCTGATCAGCCTGCTGCTGCTGAACTCGGCGCTGAACCAGGGCTCCTTCCAGCTGAGCAAGCTGAAGAAGGAGACCACCGTGCTCACGGACGAGGAGCAGGCGCTGCAGCGGGACGTGGACGGCTATTCGGCGCCCGACGCGTTGCAGCGGCGGGCGCACGAGCTGGGGCTGGTGCCCGGCGGCAGCCCGGTCTTCATCGGTCCCGACGGCAAGGTCGCCGGGACCGCGTCGCCGGCCGCCGAGCCGCCGCCCCCCTCGCCGCCGGCGTCCGCGCCGCCCCTCTCGGCGTCCCCGGCCGCAGCCGTGCCGAGCCCGGCCGGCTCCCCGGCTCCGGCCTCCCCGGCTCCCTCGGGAGCGGCCGCTCCCGCCCCCTCCACCGCGCCGTCGGGCGGCGCCCCCCAGCCCTCCCAGACCCCTGGACGGTGACGTCGTGACGCGTACCCCTGCGGGGCCGGTCCCCTACCCGCCCTTCCACCGTTCCCCGGGCCTGCCCGGACCGGGTCCTCAAGCGCCGGACGGGCTGGGGGTGTCCCGGGAGCTCCGCCCCGGACCCGTTGCCGCGTGCGGCGCCGTTCCCGGGGGCCAGCTCCCGGACCCCCGTTCCTCAAGCGCCGGAGGGGCTGGATGTACCGGCCCCGCCGCGTTCGCGTGTGGGCCGAGGCCGGCCGAGATCCAGCCCCTCCGGCGTTTGAGGAGCGGGGTCCGGGGCGGAGCCCCAGGGGCTCCGGCGCAGGCCGGCTTCGCGCACGCCCACGTCCACGCCCACGGGAGCGCCGCATGAGCCCGCAGGAGCCGCCGCGCCGGCGGGTGCCGGGGCCCGGGCGCCCCCGGCCCGCCGGGGACCGGGCGCGGGCCACGGCCCGGCCGGGCGGGGCAAGGCCCGCCCCCCGCCGCCCCGCCCCCGCGAGGAAACCGCACACGATCCGGCTCGGCGCCCCCAAGCCCCGCCTGCGGCTGGTCAGCGTCGGGCTGACGCTGGTGATGCTGGCGTTCGCCGTACGCCTGCTCCAGGTGCAGGCCGTCGACGCGTCCGCGTACTCCGCCAAGGCCTCGGAGAACCGCTTCGCCAGCTACACCCTGGCCGCCGAGCGCGGGGAGATCACCGACCGCAAGGGCGTCGCGCTGGCCACCAGCGTGGACGCGTACGACATCACCGCGGACCCGCACATGTTCACCGTGCAGGAGAGCAAGGCCCCCGACGCCCCCGAGCAGGCGGCCGCCCTCCTCGCGCCGATCCTCGGCAAGGACGCCAAGGAGCTCACCCAGCGGCTGAAGACGAAGAACACCCGTTACGTCGTCCTCGCCCGCCGCCAGACCCCCCAGGTCTGGAACCAGATCAAGGACCTCAAGAAGGTCTTCGCCGAGAAGGCGACCGCGGACAAGAAGAACAACGGCCCCGGCGCCAACGTCCTGGCCGGGGTGTTCAACGAGAACAGCAGCAAGCGCGTGTACCCGAACGGCGACCTCGCCGCCGGGATACTGGGTTACGTCAACGCCGAGGGCAAGGGCGGCGGCGGCCTGGAGTCCTCCCTCGACAAGAAGCTGGCCGGCAAGGACGGCGAGCTCACGTACGCCCAGTCGGGCGGCCGCCGCGTGCCGACCGCCGGGTCCAGCGAGAAGCCCGCCGTGCCCGGCGAGGACATCGAACTGACCATCGACCGCGACATCCAGTGGGCCGCGCAGAGCGCCATCACCGAGCAGGTCGCCAAGTCGGAGGCCGACCGCGGGTACGTCATCGTCCAGGACACCCGCACCGGCGAGGTCCTCGCCATGGCCAACGCCCCCGGCTTCGACCCCAACGACCTGTCCAAGGCCAGCTCCGCCGCCATGGGCAACGCAGCGCTCCAGGACGTGTACGAGCCCGGCTCCACCGCCAAGGTGATGTCGATGGCCGCCGTACTGGAGGAGAAGAAGGCCAGGCCCGACACCCACGTCGAGGTCCCCAACCGGCTGCACCGCGGCGACCGGCTCTTCAAGGACGACATCGACCACCCGACCTGGTACCTGACCCTCAACGGGGTCCTGGCCAAGTCCTCCAACATCGGCACGATCCTGGCCACCGGCCAGCTCGGTCCGACGCAGTCCGAGTCCAACAAGGTCCTGTTCTCGTACCTGGACAAGTTCGGCATCGGCCGGCCCACCGGCCTGAACTACCCCGGCGAGTCCCGCGGCATCCTCGCCCCGCCTGGGAAGTGGTCCACTTCCCAGCAGTACACGATCCCCTTCGGCCAGGGCCTGTCCCTCAACGCCATGCAGGCGGCCTCCGTGTACTCCACGATCGCCAACGACGGGGTCCGCATCGCCCCGACCCTGGTGCGCGGCACCAGGGGCCCCGACGGCCGCTTCACCCCGGCCCCGGCGCCCGCGAAGAACCAGGTGGTCAGCAAGGAGACCGCCAAGACCCTCGCGGAAATGCTGGAGTCGGTGGTCGACGACCAGGAGGGCACCGGCACCAAGGCCCGCATTCCCGGCTACCGGGTCGGCGGCAAGACCGGCACCTCCAACCGGGTGGATCCGGCCACCGGCCGCTACAAGGGCTACACCGCCTCGTTCGCGGGCTTCGCACCTGCGGACAACCCCCGCATCACCGTGTACTGCGCCATCCAGAACCCCACCAAGGGCAGTTACTTCGGTGGCCAGATCTGCGGGCCCATCTACAAGAAGGTCATGGAGTTCGCCCTCAAAACCCTCCAGGTCGCTCCCACCGGAACCGCCCCCGCCGGACTCCCGGTCACCTACGAACCCGGCGCGCAGCCCGGCCCCCAGCCGAGCCCGCAGCCGGGTCAGTGACCGCCGTCCCGGCCGGCCCGCCCCAGAAAAGCGTGAGGCACCATCAGTGACAACGATCACCCCCGAATCCGGGAACCACGCGTCCGTCGCCCCCGAGGCCGGGCCCTCGCTTCGCGAGCGGCCCGCCGGGCCCGGTACGCTCACCGCCGTGCCCCACGCTGATCAGCCCAGAACCACCCAGAACGACGCACCGGCAGCGCCGCCGGGAGCGCCACGGCCCCTGTCCGTCCGCCCGACCCCCCTCGGCGAGCTGGCGGAACTGCTGGGAGTGGAAGTCCCCGGCGCGCAGACGCGGATCACCGGCATCACGCACGATTCCCGTGCCGTGCGCCCCGGAGACCTGTACGCGGCCCTGCCGGGCGCCAAGCTGCACGGCGCGGACTTCGCCGCGCAGGCGGCCGCCCTCGGCGCCGCCGCCGTGCTGACCGATCCGGCCGGCGCGGAGCGCGCCGCGGCCACCGGACTCCCGGTCCTCGCCGTCGCCGAACCGCGCGGCCGGATGGGAGAACTGGCCGCCGCGGTCTACGGAAGGCCGGGCGAGGCCCTGCTCCAGATCGGCATCACCGGCACCTCCGGCAAGACCACCACGGCGTACCTCGTCGAGGGCGGACTGCGCGGCGGCGGACGCAAGACGGGGCTCATCGGCACCGTCGAGATGCGCGTCGGCGACGAGCGCATCAAGTCCGAGCGCACCACCCCCGAGGCCACCGACCTGCAGGCGCTCTTCGCGGTCATGCGCGAACGCGGCGTCGAGGCGGTCGCCATGGAGGTCTCCAGCCACGCCCTGGTGCTCGGCCGGGTCGACGGCTGCGTCTTCGACGTGGCCGTCTTCAACAACCTGAGCCCGGAGCACATGGAGTTCCACTCCGACATGGAGGACTACTTCCAGGCCAAAGCGCAGCTCTTCACCGAGCGCCGCGCCCGCCTCGGCGTGGTCAACATCGACGACGAGTACGGCCGCCGCCTGGCCAAGGAGTCGCCGATCCCGGTCGTGACCTTCTCCGCCGCGGGCGACCCGGCCGCCGACTGGCGCGCCGAGGACGTGGTCTCGCGCCACATGGACTCGACCCTGACCCTGGTGGGTCCCGCGGGCGAGCGGGTCACGGCCACCGCCCCGCTGCCCGGCCCGTTCAACGTGGCCAACACCGTCGCCGCGGTCGTCACGCTCGCCGCCGCCGGCCTCGACCCGCAGACCGCCGCCGACGGCGTCGCCGCGGTCCCCGGGGTGCCCGGACGGCTGGAGCGCGTCGACGCGGGACAGCCGTACCTGGCCGTCGTGGACTACGCGCACAAGACGGACGCCGTCGAATCGGTCCTGCGGGCCCTGCGCGAGGTCACCACCGGCAAGCTGCACGTGGTCATCGGCTGCGGCGGCGACCGCGACACCACCAAGCGGGCCCCGATGGGCGCGGCGGCCGCCCGGTTCGCCGACACCGCCGTACTGACCTCCGACAACCCGCGCTCCGAGGACCCCCTCGTGATCCTCGCCGCGATGTTCCGCGGCGCCGTGTCCGTGCCGCCCGCCGAGCGGGGCACCGTCCTCGTCGACGCCGACCGGGCGGCGGCCATCGCCGCCGTCGTCGCGCGCGCCGAGGCGGGAGACACCGTGCTGGTGGCCGGCAAGGGCCACGAGCAGGGCCAGGACACCGCGGGCGTCGTACGCCCCTTCGACGACCGCGCGGTCCTGCGCGCGGCCATCGAGACCCAAGCACGCCAGCGTCCCCGACAGGCCGAGGTCAACCAGTGATCGCCCTTTCCCTCGCCGAGATCGCCGACATCACCGGCGGGCAGCCCCACGACATACCGGATCCGTCCGTCATGGTCACCGGCCCCGTGGTCTACGACTCCCGCGAGGTCGAGGCCGGCAGCCTGTTCGCCGCCTTCGTCGGCGAGCGGGTGGACGGCCACGACTATGCCGAACGCGCCCTGGCCGCCGGAGCGGTGGCCGTTCTCGCCACCCGGCCCGTCGGAGTCCCGGCCATCGTCGTCCCCGACGTGGTGGCCGCCCTCGGCGCGCTCGCCCGAGCCGTCGTCGAACGCCTGGGCACCGACGTCGTGGCCCTCACCGGCTCCGCCGGCAAGACCTCCACCAAGGACCTGATCGCCCAGGTCCTGCAGCACCACGCGCCGACCGTGTGGACCCCGGGGAACCTCAACAACGAGATCGGCCTGCCGATCACGACGCTGAGGGTCACCGAGGACACGCAGCACCTGGTCCTGGAGATGGGCGCCCGCGGCATCGGCCACATCGCCTACCTCACCGGCCTGACGCCCCCGCGCATCGGCCTGGTCCTCAACGTAGGCACCGCGCACATCGGAGAGTTCGGCGGCCGGGAGCAGATCGCGCAGGCCAAGGGCGAGCTCGTCGAGGCCCTGCCGTCCGAGGCGGAGGGCGGCATCGCCGTCCTCAACGCCGATGACCTGCTGGTTCGTGCCATGGCCGGGCGCACGAAGGCCCGTACGGTGCTGTTCGGCGAGGCCGAGGACGCGGACATCAGGGCCACCGAAGTCCGGATGACGGACCGGGGGCAGCCTTCCTTCACATTGCGAACACCGACCGGGTGCAGCGACGTGACCTTGCGGCTGTACGGTGAGCACCACGTGTCGAACGCGCTCGCCGCGGCCGCCGTCGCCCACGTACTGGGCATGTCGGCCGAGGAGATCGCCATCGCGCTCTCCGGGGCGGGCAGCCTGTCCCGGTGGCGGATGGAGGTCACCGAGCGGGCGGACGGCGTGACGATCGTCAACGACGCCTACAACGCAAACCCCGAGTCCATGCGGGCCGCACTGCGCGCACTCGCCGCGATGGGCGGTGCCGGCAAGGCGAACGGGGGCCGCACGTGGGCGGTGCTCGGCCCGATGGCCGAGCTCGGAGACGACGCGCTCGCCGAGCACGACGCGGTCGGACGGCTTGTCGTCCGGCTCAACGTGAGCAAGCTGGTCGCGGTCGGGGGCAGGGAAGCCTCCTGGCTGCAACTGGGTGCATATAACGAGGGTTCGTGGGGTGAGGAGTCGGTGCTCGTGTCCGACGCGCAGGCGGCGGTCGACCTGTTGCGCAGTGAACTGCGCCCGGGAGACGTCGTGCTGGTGAAGGCTTCCAGGTCAGCCGGTCTGGAGCGGGTGGCCCAGGCCCTGCTCGACGGCGAGGTCGCCGGCCGATGAGGCAGATCCTGTTCTCCGGAGTCATCGGACTCTTCCTCACCCTCATCGGCACTCCGTTGCTGATCAAGGGTCTGGCCCGCAAGGGCTACGGCCAGTTCATCCGGGACGACGGGCCGCGCGGTCACGCCGGGAAGAAGGGCACGCCCACCATGGGCGGCATCTCCTTCATCCTGGCCACACTGATCGCGTACGCCCTCACCAAGGTGATCACCGGAAGCCAGCCGACCTTCTCGGGCCTCCTCGTCCTCATGCTGATGGCGGGCATGGGCGTGGTGGGCTTCCTCGACGACTACATCAAGATCGTCAAGCAGCGTTCGCTCGGTCTGCGCGCCAAGGCCAAGATGGCCGGCCAGCTGATCGTCGGCATCGCCTTCGCGGTGCTCGCGCTGCAGTTCAAGGACGCGCGCGGGCTCGCTCCGGCCTCCACCAAGCTGTCGTTCGTCACGGACTTCGGCTGGGCGATCGGACCGGTGCTGTTCGTGGTCTGGGCGCTGTTCATGATCCTGGCGATGTCCAACGGCGTGAACCTGACCGACGGTCTCGACGGCCTGGCCACCGGCGCCGCCGTGATGGTCTTCGGCGCGTACACCTTCATCGGCGTCTGGCAGTACCAGGAGTCCTGCGCCAACGCGCAGACCCTGACCAACCCGGCCGCCTGTTTCGAGGTACGGGACCCACTGGACCTCGCGGTCGTCGCGGCGGCCCTGATGGGCGCCTGCTTCGGCTTCCTGTGGTGGAACACCTCGCCCGCCAAGATCTTCATGGGCGACACCGGTTCGCTGGCCCTCGGCGGCGCGCTCGCCGGCCTCGCGATCTGCTCCCGCACGGAGTTCCTGATGGCGCTCCTCGGCGGCCTCTTCGTCCTGATCACCATGTCGGTCGTCATCCAGGTCGGCTCCTTCAAGCTGACCGGCAAGCGCGTCTTCCGGATGGCACCGCTGCAGCACCACTTCGAACTCAAGGGGTGGTCCGAAGTCCTGGTCGTCGTCCGGTTCTGGATCATCCAGGGCATGTGCGTGATCGTGGGCCTCGGAGTCTTCTACGCGGGATGGGCAGCCGACAAGTGACCGCCTGGCACGGCAAGAACATCACCGTCGCCGGCCTCGGCGTGAGCGGCATCAGTGCCGCCCGCGCCCTGGCCGGCCTCGGCGCGGTCGTCACCGTCGTGGACGGCGGCGACAGCGAGGGCCACCGTGCGCGGGCCGCGGAACTGGACGCGGCGGGCATCTCCGTACGCCTCGCGGACGCGCAGACCCTGCCCGCGGGCACCGACCTCGTGGTCACCTCGCCCGGCTGGAAGCCCGACAGCCCGCTGTTCGCGGCAGCCGCCGCGGCCGGCGTGGACGTGGTCGGCGACGTCGAGATCGCGTGGCTGCTGCGCGAGGTCGCCGAGGACCAGCGCGCCGCCCGGTCCGGTGAGCCCCGCAGGGAACCGGCCCCCTGGCTGGCGATCACCGGAACCAACGGCAAGACCACCACCACCCAGATGCTCGCCTCGATCCTCAAGGCGGCCGGGCTGCGCACCGCGGCCGTCGGCAACATCGGCACCCCGATCATCGACGTGGTGCTCGGCGAGGAGCAGTACGACGTACTCGCCGTCGAGCTCTCCAGCTACCAGCTGCACTGGGCGCCCTCGGTGCGCCCCCACTCCGCGGCCGTCCTGAACCTGGCCCCGGACCACCTCGACTGGCACGGCTCCATGGAGGCGTACGCCGCCGACAAGGGCCGGATCTACGAGGGCAACACGGTCGCCTGCGTCTACAACGCCGCGGACAAGGCCACCGAGGACCTGGTCGTGGAGGCGGACGTCGAAGAGGGCTGCCGGGCCATCGGCTTCACCCTCGGCGCCCCCGGACCCTCCATGTTCGGCGTCGTCGACGGCATCCTCGTCGACCGCGCCTTCGTGGAGAACCGGCAGAAGAACGCCCAGGAACTCGCCGAGGTCGCGGACGTCAACCCGCCGGCCCCGCACAACATCGCCAACGCCCTCGCCGCCGCGGCCCTGGCCCGCGCCTTCGGCGTGGAGCCGCGCGCCGTCCGCGACGGACTGCGCGACTTCCGGCCGGACGCCCACCGGGTCAGCCACGTGGACGAGGTGGGCGGGGTCACCTACGTGAACGACTCCAAGGCCACCAACACCCACGCCGCGGAAGCCTCCCTGGCGGCCTTCGAGCCGGTCGTCTGGATCGCCGGCGGCCTCGCCAAGGGTGCGACCTTCGACGAGCTCGTACAGAAGGCGGCCAAGCGCCTGCGGGGCGTCGTACTGATCGGCGCGGACCGGGCTCTGATCGCCGAGGCACTGGCGCGACACGCCCCGGAGGTCCCTGTCGTGGACCTCGAACGGACCGACACTGGGGCGATGCTCGCGGCGGTCCGGGAAGCGGCCCGGCTCGCGGAGCCCGGCGACACGGTTCTGCTGGCACCTGCCTGTGCCTCGATGGACATGTTCGCGAACTACGGCAAGCGTGGGGACGCGTTCGCCGACGCGGTGCGCGAACTGGCCTCCGAGCGGGCCTAGGAACGACCCCTGGGGTCCGGCTCGACCCAGGGGCGGGTTCCCTCCGGCCGGCCGGCTGCTCGCCCCGTACGAGTTGGAGGGGAAGATCACAGATGCCGGCCAAGCAAGTGCTGCCGGGGCGGCGGCCGTCCGACGACAGGACCGCCAAGGCTGCCCAGACTGCTAAAGAGGGCAAGGGCACCAAGGGAGCCAGACCCGGCGCACCCAGAGCGCCCAGGGCCGGCCGGATGCTGGGCCGGGGGAGCGCCGCGGCACGTCCGAGGCGGCCCGCCGGGGGCGGACCGCTGACCCGGCTGCGGCGCACGCAGCGGCAGTTGCGCCGGGCCTGGGACCGGCCCCTCACGGCGTATTACCTGATCTTCGGCAGCTCGCTGCTCATCACCGTGCTCGGCCTGGTGATGGTCTACTCGGCCTCCATGATCAAGGCGCTCCAGCTCGGCCTGGGTGACGCCTACTTCTTCAAGAAGCAGTTCCTGGCGGCCGCGATCGGCACCGGACTGCTGCTGCTCGCCTCCCGGATGCCCGTCAAACTCCACCGGGCACTGTCCTACCCGGTGCTCACCGGCACGCTCTTCCTGATGGTCCTGGTCCAGGTGCCCGGGATAGGAGTGTCGATCAACGGCAACCAGAATTGGATCTCCCTTGGTGGTCCGTTCATGCTCCAGCCCAGTGAGTTCGGCAAACTGGCACTGATCCTCTGGGGCGCCGACCTGCTGGCACGCAAGGGCGAGAAGGACCTGCTGAGCCAGTGGAAGCACCTGCTGGTGCCGCTGGTCCCGGTCACCTTCCTGCTGCTCGGGCTCATCATGCTGGGCGGGGACATGGGCACCGCGATGATCCTCGGAGCCATCCTGTTCGGCCTGTTGTGGCTGGCCGGGGCGCCGACGCGGATGTTCGCCGGGGTGCTGGCCTTCGTGGGCGTGCTCGTCGCCCTGCTCATCAAGACCAGCCCGCACCGCATGGACCGGCTCCAGTGCATCGGAGTGACCGAGCTGCCCGAAAACGGGCTGTGCTGGCAGGCGGTCCACGGAATCTACGCCCTCGCGTCGGGCGGATGGTTCGGTTCCGGGCTGGGTGCCAGTGTGGAAAAATGGGGGCAACTGCCAGAGGCCCACACCGACTTCATCTTCGCCATCACCGGTGAGGAACTGGGGCTGGCGGGGACGCTGTCGGTGCTCGCCCTGTTCGCGGCCCTAGGCTATGCGGGTATCCGCGTGGCCGGACGCACGGAGGACCCCTTCGTACGGTTTGCCGCGGGAGGCGTGACCACCTGGATCACGGCGCAAGCCGTGATCAACATCGGTGCGGTGCTCGGTCTGCTGCCGATCGCCGGGGTCCCGCTCCCGCTGTTCTCCTACGGTGGGTCAGCCTTGCTGCCGACCATGTTCGCGGTCGGACTGCTCATCGCCTTCGCGCGTGAGGAGCCGGCGGCACGGGCGGCGCTCGCGATGCGGAGGCCCAAGAACGGCCGGCCGCGGACCGGGCAGAGATGGAAGTCGATGAGACGGCGCGTCAAGAAGCGTCCGTCCGGAGAGCGGTGAATTTCGGTGCATGTCGTACTCGCCGGTGGGGGGACCGCCGGCCACATCGAGCCGGCGCTGGCCCTCGCGGATGCCCTGCGCAGGCAGGACCCTTCCGTGGGCATCACCGCCCTCGGCACCGAACGCGGACTCGAAACCCGCCTGGTGCCCGAGCGCGGCTACGAGCTGGGACTGATCCCGGCCGTTCCGTTGCCCCGTAGGCCCACACCCGAGCTGATCACCGTCCCAGGACGGCTGCGCGGCACCATCAAGGCCGCGGAGGAGATCCTCATCCGCACCAAGGCCGACTGCGTCGTCGGCTTCGGCGGCTACGTGGCCCTGCCCGGCTACCTCGCGGCCAAGCGCCTCGGGGTGCCGATCATCGTCCACGAGGCCAACGCCCGGCCCGGACTGGCCAACAAGATCGGCTCCCGGTACGCGTTCGCCGTCGCGGTCTCCACCCCCGACAGCAAGCTGCGCGGTGCCCGCTACGTGGGCATCCCGCTGCGCCGCTCCATCTCCACCCTCGACCGGGCACTGGTCCGCCCGGAGGCGCGCGCCGCCTTCGGCCTGGACCCGAACCTGCCGACGCTGCTGGTCTCCGGCGGCTCGCAGGGCGCCCGGCGCCTCAACGAGGTGATCGAGCAGGTCGCGCCGACCCTCCAGCGCTCCGGGGTCCAGATCCTGCACGCGGTCGGCCCGAAGAACGAACTGCCGCGTGTCGACAACATGCCCGGGATGCCGCCGTATGTGCCGGTACCGTACGTGGACCGGATGGATCTCGCGTACGCCGCCGCCGACATGATGCTCTGCCGCGCGGGCGCGATGACCGTCGCCGAACTGTCCGCCGTCGGGCTGCCCGCCGCCTACGTCCCGCTGCCCATTGGCAACGGCGAACAGCGGCTCAACGCCCAGCCGGTGGTCAAGGCCGGCGGCGGCCTGCTCGTGGACGACGCGGAACTGACGCCCCAGTGGGTGCTCAGCCAGGTCCTCCCGGTCCTCGCCGACCCGCACCGCCTGTACGAGATGTCCCGCGCCGCCGCCGAGTTCGGCCGCCGGGACGCCGACGACCTGCTCGTCGGCATGGTGTACGAGGCGATCGCAGCCAACAGAGCCCGCTGACGCGGGAAGCACCGACGCAGGAGGCACAGGAGTGGCCGGAGCGAGCACCGCGCAGCGTGGCGGCCCCGGAGCCGCCGGGGAGGGCTCCGGCCCGCTCAGGCGGCCGGGGGCGCCCAAGCCCCCCAAGTCGTCGAAGCCGCCCAAGGGATCGGGCCCCGGGGGATCCCGCGGTCCGCGCCCCGGCGGACGGCTCCCGGGAGGGCTGCGCCGGGGACCCCTCGTGGTCGCCGGCCTGGTCCTCGCCCTGCTCCTGGCCGCCGGCTGCACCTGGATCCTCTACGGCTCCTCCTGGCTCCGGGTCGAGAAGGTCACCGCCGCCGGCACCGAGGTCCTGACCCGGGACCAGGTACTGGCGGCGGCGGCCGTTCCCGTCGGCGCACCCCTGGTGTCCGTGGACACCGACGAGATCGAGGCCCGGATCCGCGGCCGCCTGTCGCGCATCGATTCGGTCGATGTGGTGCGGGCCTGGCCGCACGGAATCGGGTTGAAGGTGACGGAACGCAAGCCCGTTCTGCTCATCAAGAAGAACGCGCAGTTCGTGGAAGTGGACGCTTCCGGTGTGCGATTCGACACGGTCGGACAAGCACCGACAGGTGTTCCGCTCCTCGAACTGAGCTCGAAGCAGTCTCCGAGCGGCCGCCGATTCGACGAGGAACGGCTGCTGCACGAGGCCGTCGCCATCGCCGGCGTCCTCCCGGAATCCGTCCGCAAGGAGACCGTGCAGGTCAAGGTCCGGTCCTACGACTCGGTGGTACTGGAGTTGACCGGCGGCCGGACGGTGGTCTGGGGGAGCGGCGAACAGGGCGCGGCGAAGGGTCGCGCGCTGACAGCGCTCCTGAAGGCCTCGCCCAAGGCTGACCGATTCGACGTGAGCGTCCCCACCGCCCCGGCGGTGTCCGGTAGTTGACGTCCGGTCGAACAGCGTCGCACCCTGGTTGGCCACCGATACGGGTGATCACATAGGGTGAAAAGAAAAACGGGAGGTTCGGCGTGTTCGTTGAACACGCGCTACTTGTCGACTTAGTGTCCTGTTCGGAAGAGTCCAAGGAACAGACACACTCATAACCCTAAACTTCAGGGTTAGGGTTCGGGTCGGCGTGTACGGACCGTCCCAATTTCGGCATCAGTCGTCGCACCGCAGGCCCGCGAGGCGAACGACACGTAACTCGAGGCGAGAGGCCTTCGACGTGGCAGCACCGCAGAACTACCTCGCAGTCATCAAGGTCATCGGTGTCGGCGGCGGTGGTGTCAATGCCATCAACCGAATGATCGAGGTCGGTCTCAAGGGCGTCGAGTTCATCGCCATCAACACAGACGCCCAGGCGCTGTTGATGAGCGACGCCGACGTCAAGCTCGACGTCGGTCGCGAACTCACCCGGGGTCTTGGCGCCGGCGCCAACCCGGATGTCGGCCGCAAGGCGGCAGAGGACCACCGCGAGGAGATCGAGGAGGTCCTCAAGGGGGCCGACATGGTCTTCGTCACCGCCGGTGAAGGCGGCGGCACCGGAACCGGCGGCGCACCTGTCGTCGCCAACATCGCGCGCTCGCTGGGCGCCCTGACGATCGGTGTGGTCACCCGGCCGTTCACCTTCGAGGGCCGGCGCCGCGCGAACCAGGCCGAGGACGGCATCGCCCAGCTCCGCGAGCAGGTCGACACCCTCATCGTCATCCCCAACGACCGACTGCTGTCCATCTCGGACCGCCAGGTCAGCGTGCTGGACGCCTTCAAGTCGGCGGACCAGGTCCTGCTGTCCGGCGTCCAGGGCATCACCGACCTCATCACGACCCCGGGTCTGATCAACCTCGACTTCGCGGACGTCAAGTCCGTGATGTCCGAGGCGGGCTCGGCCCTGATGGGCATCGGCTCGGCCCGCGGCGACGACCGCGCGGTGGCCGCAGCCGAGATGGCGATCTCCTCGCCGCTGCTGGAAGCGTCCATCGATGGCGCCCGTGGCGTGCTGCTCTCCATCTCCGGTGGCTCGGACCTCGGTCTCTTCGAGATCAACGAGGCCGCGCAGCTGGTGAGCGAGGCGGCGCACCCCGAGGCGAACATCATCTTCGGAGCCGTCATCGACGACGCGCTCGGCGACGAGGTACGGGTCACCGTCATCGCGGCCGGGTTCGACGGCGGACAGCCCCCGGCCCGCCGCGACAACGTCATCGGCGCGGCCTCCACCAAGCGCGAGGAGCCGGCCCCGGCTCCGGTCCGTGCCGCCGAGCCGGCCCGCCCGGCCTTCGGCGGACTCGGCTCGGTCACCCCGCGCGAGGAGCCGGTCCGCAGCGAGCCGGTCCCGGTCGCCGAGGCTCCGGCCCCGCAGGTCCCGACGGCCCGGCCGTACCAGGACAGCCCGGCCGAAGAACTGGACGTTCCGGACTTCTTGAAGTGACCCTGGAGCAGTACAGCGCGAGCGGCGCCCACTTCGCCTTCACCGACCGGTGGGGCGGGGTGAGCGCCGTTCCGTACGAGGAGCTCAATCTCGGCGGCGCGGTCGGAGACGACCCGGCCGCCGTTCGCGCGAACCGGGCCGCCGCGGCGAAGGCGCTGGGCATCGCGCCGGACCGGGTGGTCTGGATGAACCAGGTGCACGGCCGCGAGGTGGCGGTGGTCGACGGCCCGTGGGGCCCGGACCAGCAGATCCCCGCGGTGGACGCGGTGGTGACCGCCCGTCGGGGGCTTCCCCTCGCGGTCCTCACAGCCGACTGCACGCCCGTCCTGCTGGCCGACCCCGTCGCCGGCATCGCGGGAGCCGCCCATGCCGGGCGGCCCGGGCTGGTCGCCGGAGTCGTGGGCGCCGCCGTCGAGGCGATGGTCTCGCTCGGGGCCGACCCCGCGCGCATGGTGGCCCGTACCGGACCGGCGGTGTGCGGGCGCTGCTACGAGGTTCCCGCCGAGATGCGGGAAGCGGTCGCCGAGGTGGTGCCGGCCGCGTACGCCGAGACCAGCTGGGGGACACCGGCCGTCGACGTGGTCGCCGGGGTGCACGCGCAGCTCGCGCAAGCGGGGGTGGCCGACCTCGGGCGGTCGCCGGTCTGCACACTGGAGTCGCGGGACCACTTCTCGTACCGCCGCGACCGGATGACCGGGCGGCTTGCCGGATATGTCTGGTTGGACTGAAGAATGACGGATCGTAAGTCCGAGCTCGCCGAGAACCTCGCGCGGGTGGAGGGGCGGATCGGGGCCGCCTGCGCGGCCGCCGGGCGCAAGCGGGAAGAGGTGACCCTCATCGTGGTCACCAAGACCTACCCGTCGAGCGACGTACGACTGCTGGCGGACCTGGGTGTCCGTCACGTGGCGGAAAACCGGGACCAGGACGCGGCCCCCAAGGCCGAGGCCTGTGCGGATCTGCCGCTCACCTGGCACTTCGTCGGCCAGTTGCAGACGAACAAAGTCCGTTCCGTGGCGGGATACGCGCATCTCGTGCAGTCCGTCGACCGCCCCAAGCTCGTGGCAGCCCTCTCGGCGGCCGCGGAGGGCGCCGGACGGGAACTGGGCTGCCTGGTGCAGATCGCCCTCGACGCCGAGTCGGGCGAACGGGGGGCCCGCGGTGGCGCGGCGCCCGAGCAGCTCGCCGAGTTGGCGGACCTCGTGGCGGCGGCCCCGGGGCTGCGCATCGACGGCCTCATGACGGTCGCTCCGCTGGCCGGGCGCTACGCGGGACGCGAACAAGCGGCCTTCGAGCGGCTGGTGGAATTGTCATCCCGCCTGCGCGCGGACCATCCGGCTGCCACGATGGTGTCGGCCGGGATGAGCGCAGACCTGGAACAGGCCGTTGCGGCCGGTGCGACACATGTACGCGTCGGCACTGCGGTACTCGGCGCGAGACCCCGGCTCGGGTAACGTCGCGAAGAAAGTCGGACCACAGCAGAAAATATGGTCATTTCCGCTGATGAGCGGACAGGCCACGTGGATCGCGGGCAGTTGGTGACATTCGTGACACGGCGATACACCTGCGACAGGGCGATCCACCACAGAGCGGAGGACTCAGAGAATGGCCGGCGCGATGCGCAAGATGGCGGTCTACCTCGGCCTCGTGGAGGACGACCGGTACGACAACCCGGGGTACGACCCCGACGACGAGTTCGAACCCGAGCCGGAGCCGGAGCGATCGCGCGAGCGGGATCGCCGGCAGCAGCCCGTTTCGCATCAAACGCCCGTATCGGACGAACCGGTACGAGTTGCCCAGCCTCCGGCACCAAGAGAACCCATCTCAATGCCGGTTGAAAACGGACGTCCTGCGCGAATCGCCCCCGTGGCGTCCATCACACCCGAACGCTCGAATCTGGAGAAGAACGCCCCCGTGATCATGCCCAAGGTCGTCTCCGAGCGGGAGCCGTACCGCATCACGACGCTGCACCCCCGGACCTACAACGAGGCCCGTACCATCGGGGAACACTTCCGTGAGGGCACTCCGGTGATCATGAATCTCACGGAGATGGATGACACGGACGCCAAGCGTCTGGTCGACTTCGCCGCAGGTCTCGTCTTCGGTCTGCACGGCAGCATTGAACGCGTGACACAGAAGGTGTTCCTGCTGTCTCCTGCTAACGTCGATGTCACGGCGGAGGACAAGGCCCGCATCGCGGAGGGCGGGTTCTTCAACCAAAGCTAGACCGATCCGTCAGATACGGGACCGGGTACAGGGCGGAAGCAGGGGAGAGGGAAGCGCGGGATGGGCGTAGCACTGCAAGTGGTTTACATCGCGCTGATGTGCTTCCTCATCGTGCTGATCTTCCGACTGGTCATGGACTACGTGTTCCAGTTCGCACGTTCATGGACACCCGGCAAGGCGATGGTGGTCGTTCTGGAGGCCACCTACACTGTCACCGATCCACCGCTCAAGCTTCTTCGGCGGCTCATCCCGCCGTTGCGTCTCGGGGGCGTGGCACTCGACCTGTCCTTCTTCGTTCTGATGATCATCGTTTACATCCTCATCAGTTTCGTGAGCACCGCTGCGAGAAGCGTGTGAACGATGAGCTTCCCCGCAGGCGCGGGGACAGTCCCGATACGGTCCTGCCGACTGCCGACGACTACGTAGAGGTGAAGAAGACATGCCGCTGACTCCCGAGGACGTGCGGAACAAGCAGTTCACGACCGTCCGCCTGCGAGAAGGCTATGACGAGGACGAGGTCGACGCCTTCCTCGACGAGGTCGAGTCCGAACTGACGCGCCTGCTGCGCGAGAACGAGGACCTGCGCGCCAAGCTGGCGGCCGCCACGCGTGCCGCCGCGCAGAACCAGCAGCAGGGCATGCGCAAGCCGGACCCCCAGGACGGTGGAGGCCAGCGTGGCCCCGGAGCCCCCGTGCCCGCGGCCATATCCGGCCCCCCGCAGCAGCAGCCCCAGATGGGTCCGCCGCAGCTTCCGGGTGGCCCGCCTCAGCTTCCGGCCGGCCCCGGTGGGCACGGCCAGCAGGGTCCCGGCCCGATGGGCAACCCCATGCAGCAGCACACCATGGGTGGGCAGCAGCAGATGGGCCAGCAGGGCATGGGTCAGCAGGGCATGGGCCAGCAGGGCATGGGCCAGCAGGGTCCCGGCCTGATGGGCGGCCCGATGCAGGCACAGCAGCAGCAGTCCATGGGTGGCCAGAACCCGCTCGGCCAGCAGATGGGCCAGCCGATGGGGCAGCAGATGCAGCCCATGGGCCAGCAGATGCAGCCGATGGGCCAGCAGATGCACCAGCAGCCGCAGCAGCTTCCGCAGCAGGGTCCCGGTGGCGACAGCGCCGCCCGCGTCCTGTCGCTCGCGCAGCAGACCGCCGACCAGGCGATCGCGGAGGCCCGCTCCGAGGCCAACAAGATCGTCGGCGAGGCCCGGTCGCGCGCCGAGGGCCTGGAGCGGGACGCCCGCGCCAAGGCCGACGCGCTGGAGCGGGACGCACAGGAGAAGCACCGCGTCGCGATGGGCTCCCTGGAGTCCGCCCGCGCCACGCTGGAGCGCAAGGTCGAGGACCTGCGGGGCTTCGAGCGTGAGTACCGCACCCGCCTGAAGTCCTACCTGGAGTCGCAGCTGCGCCAGCTGGAGACGCAGGCCGACGACTCGCTGGCTCCGCCGCGGAACCCCGCCGGTCCCGCGCTGCCGCCGTCGCCGACCCCGTCGATGGCTCCGGCCGGTGCGATGCACTCCATGGGTGGCCCGTCGATGGGTGGCCCGTCGCCGATGGGCGGTCCGTCCCCGATGGCCCCCTCCTACGGTGGCGGCCAGCAGCAGATGTCCCCGGCCATGACGCAGCCGATGGCTCCGGTGCGGCCGGCTGCTCCGCAGCCGATGCAGCAGGCGCCGTCTCCCATGCGGGGCTTCCTGATCGACGAGGACGACAACTAAGCGGCATCATCCGTCGGCAGACGGTACGGGCCGGGCCCGGTTCCCCTTCGGGGGCACCGGGCCCGGCCCGTTTCCGTACCCGGACGGTGCGAGGCCCCCGCGGGCCGGGCGCACGCCGCTGCGCGGGGCGGAAGTCCCCTACCCGCCCTTCCACCGTTCCCAGGGTCGGCCCTGACCCGCGCCTCAAACGCCGGACGGGCTGAAAGCAGGGGGCCCGGGCTGCGCCCGGACCCCCTGGGGCTCCGCCCCAGACCCCGCGCCTCAAACGCCGGCGGGGCTGGATGTGGCCAGCGTTTGAGGCGCGGGTCCGGGCAGCGCCCGGGGAACGGCGGAAGGGCGGGTAGGGGAAACGCGAAACGGCCCGCACCCCCCGGGGAAGGGGGCACGGGCCGCTTCGGGCCGGGGGCTACGCCTTGCGGAGGCGGAAGGTGAGGCCCAGGGGCTCGTCCGTGAACGGGTCGCCGTACGTGGCGTCCGCCTCGCCGGAGGCGTAGTCCGTGGCCAGGACCTCGTCGGCGATCAGCGAAGCGTGGTCGGTCAGCGCTGCCACCAGCTCGGGGTCCGACGAGGACCAGCGCAGGGCGATGCGGTCCGCGACGTCGAGGCCGGAGTTCTTCCGGGCCTCCTGGATCAGGCGGATCGCGTCACGGGCCAGGCCCGCCAGACGCAGCTCCGGGGTGATCTCCAGGTCCAGGGCGACCGTCGCGCCGGAGTCGGACGCCACCGACCAGCCCTCGCGCGGGGTCTCCGTGATGATGACCTCCTCGGGGGTGAGGGCGACGGGCTCGCCGTTCACCTCCACCGAGGCCTCACCGGAACGCAGGGCCAGGGACAGCGCCGCCGCGTCGGCCGCGGCGACCGCCTTCGCCACGTCCTGCACGCCCTTGCCGAAGCGCTTGCCCAGCGCGCGGAAGTTCGCCTTGGCCGTGGTGTCGACCAGGGACCCGCCGACCTCCGAGAGGGAGGCCAGCGAGGAGACGTTCAGCTCCTCCGTGATCTGCGAGTGCAGCTCGGGGGAGAGGGTCTCGAAGCCCGATACGGCGACCAGCGCACGGGACAGCGGCTGGCGGGTCTTCACGCCCGACTCGGCGCGCGTCGCGCGGCCCAGCTCCACGAGGCGGCGTACCAGCTGCATCTGCTGGGACAGCGCCGGGTCGATGGCCGAGGCGTCCGGGACCGGCCACGTGGTCAGGTGCACCGACTCCGGGGCGTCCGGGGTGACCGGGACGATCATGTCCTGCCAGACCCGCTCCGTGATGAAGGGGGTGAGTGGGGCGAGGAGGCGGGTGACCGTCTCCACGACCTCGTGCAGGGTGCGCAGCGCGGCCGCGTCGCCCTGCCAGAAGCGGCGCCGCGAGCGGCGGACGTACCAGTTGGAGAGGTCGTCCACGAAGGAGGAGAGCAGCTTGCCGGCGCGCTGGGTGTCGTAGGACTCCATCGCCTCCGTGACCTCGGTGGTGAGGGTGTGCAGCTCCGAGAGCAGCCAGCGGTCCAGGACCGTGCGGTCCGCGGGCGCCGGGTCGGAGGCCGAGGGGGCCCAGTTCGACGTGCGTGCGTACAGGGCCTGGAAGGCGACCGTGTTCCAGTACGTGAGGAGCGTCTTGCGGACGACCTCCTGGATCGTGCCGTGGCCGACGCGGCGCGCCGCCCACGGAGAGCCGCCGGCCGCCATGAACCAGCGGACGGCGTCCGCGCCGTGCGTGTCCATCAGCTGGATCGGTTCGAGGGTGTTGCCCAGGTGCTTGGACATCTTGCGGCCGTCCTCGGCGAGGATGTGGCCCAGGCAGACCACGTTCTCGTAGGAGGACTTGTCGAAGACGAGGGTGCCGACCGCCATCAGGGTGTAGAACCACCCGCGGGTCTGGTCGATGGCCTCCGAGATGAACTGCGCCGGGTAGCGCTTCTCGAAGATCTCCTTGTTCTTGTGCGGGTAGCCCCACTGCGCGAACGGCATCGAACCCGAGTCGTACCAGGCGTCGATGACCTCCGGCACGCGCACCGAGGTGCGGGTGCAGCCCTCGGCCGTGCAGGGGAAGGTGACCTCGTCGATGTACGGGCGGTGCGGGTCCAGGTTCGACTGGTCCGTGCCCGTCAGGTCGCTCAGCTCGGCCAGGGAGCCCACGCAGGTGAGGTGGTTGTCCTCGCAGCGCCAGATGGGCAGCGGGGTGCCCCAGTAGCGGTTGCGGGACAGCGCCCAGTCGATGTTGTTGTTCAGCCAGTCGCCGAAGCGGCCCTGCTTGACGGAGTCCGGGAACCAGTTGGTCTTCTCGTTCTCCCGCAGCATCGCGTCCTTGACGGCGGTGGTGCGGACGTACCAGGACGGCTGCGCGTAGTAGAGCAGGGCGGTGTGGCAGCGCCAGCAGTGCGGGTAGCTGTGCTCGTAGGCGATGTGCTTGAAGAGCAGGCCGCGCGCGTCGAGGTCGGCGGTCAGCTTCTCGTCGGCCTTCTTGAAGAAGACGCCGCCGACGAGCGGGACCTCCTCCTCGAAGGTGCCGTCGGGGCGGACCGGGTTCACGACGGGCAGGCCGTACGCGCGGCAGACCGCGAGGTCGTCGGCGCCGAAGGCGGGGGACTGGTGGACCAGACCGGTGCCGTCCTCGGTCGTGACGTACTCGGCGTTCACGACGTAGTGGGCGGGGGCGGGGAACTCGACCAGGTCGAAGGGGCGCTGGTACGTCCAGCGCTCCATCTCCTTGCCCGTGAAGGACTCGCCGGTGGCCTCCCAGCCCTCGCCGAGGGACTTCTCCAGCAGCGGCTGGGCGACGACGAGCTTCTCTTCGCCGTTGGTCGCCACGACGTAGGTGACGTCGGGGTGCGCGGCCACCGCGGTGTTGGAGACCAGGGTCCAGGGGGTGGTCGTCCAGACGACCAGCGCCGCCTCGCCCGCGAGGGGGCCGGAGGTCAGCGGGAAGCGGACGTAGACCGAGGGGTCGACGACCGTCTCGTAGCCCTGGGCCAGCTCGTGGTCCGAGAGGCCGGTGCCGCAGCGGGGGCACCAGGGCGCGACGCGGTGGTCCTGGGTGAGCAGGCCCTTGTTGAAGATCTCCTTCAGCGACCACCACACGGACTCGACGTACTCGGGGTCCATGGTGCGGTAGGCGTCGTCGAGGTCGACCCAGTAGCCCATCCGGTTGGTGAGCTCGGTGAACGCATCGGTGTGGCGGGTCACCGACTCGCGGCACTTGGCGTTGAACTCGGCGATGCCGTACGCCTCGATGTCCTTCTTGCCGTTGAAGCCCAGTTCCTTCTCGACGGCGAGCTCGACGGGCAGGCCGTGGCAGTCCCAGCCGGCCTTGCGGGCCACGTGGTAGCCGCGCATGGTGCGGAAGCGGGGGAAGACGTCCTTGAAGACGCGGGCCTCGATGTGGTGCGCGCCGGGCATGCCGTTCGCGGTGGGCGGGCCCTCGTAGAAGACCCACTCGGGGCGTCCCTCGGACTGCTCCAGGGTCTTGGCGAAGGTCTTGCTCTCGCGCCAGAAGTCGAGGACGGCGTGCTCAAGGGCAGGCAGGTCGACCTGGGCGGGTACCGGGCGGTACTGCGGCGGTGTGGTCATGAGGCTGAACTCTTCCTCCGGCGGGGTGTCACTTCCGTCCGGAGGGACGAGAACCATGCCCTGAAGATCAGGGACTGCTCCCGCGGTACCACCCTCCTTGGCCTGCGGACCTGCGGTCCGTCGGCCCCCTCATTGGGGTGCGAAGCCGGTTCTACTCGCCCTACGGGAATCCCGGTGGGCTTTCTTCCGGCGGCTCCGGGGTGATCCTTCGCATCGCGCTCGCCCCCGGGCTCTCACCGTCCCCGGGTCGCTCCTGGCTGCGTCCGACGCTACTCGTCCCCATCCATGCTTCTCGCTGGGCCCAGTGTACGGGCCGGGGGGCGCGTCGGCAGACCGGTTTACGGGGCGTGGCGCGAGGGTCCGGGCGGGGCGCGGACCGGGGTCTGGACCCGGGCTCGGACCGGGGCTCGGACCGGGCTCCGACCCGGGCTCGGACCGGGATCGGATTGACCCGAATGGGCCGACGGGCCGCTCCGGGGTGCGGTGGGGTGGGTGGGGCGGATTACCGGGCTCCCCGCTGGGCACAACGGATGCAGGTTGACCTCGATGGACGCGTGCCCCGTTGCCGCGGGGCCGGAGCCGATTTATCGTTCCGGCACGATTCGCGAGCAATGATCACAGTATGTGAAGGGGCCGCGGCCATGGTGGCGAAGAAGACCGCCGGGAGTACTGCCAAGAAGGCTGTCGGGAAGGCTGCGGAGAAGCCGGCGCAGGAGCCGGTGACGGAGATGGTGTCGGCGGTGGCGGCTCCGGATCCGGAGGCCGGACCGGTGGAAGGGGCTGCCGCCGGGAAGAAGGCGGCGGCCGCGAAGAAGGCGGCCTCGAAGACGGCGGCGGCCGGGACGAAGGCCGCCGGCGCGAAGAAGGCGGCAGCCGGGAAGGCGCCCGCCGAGGAGACGGCCGCCGTCAGGAAGACGGCGGTCAAGAAGACCGCCGCGAAGAAGGCCACGGCCAAGACGGCCGGGGCCGAGGGGGCGGCGCAGGCCGCGCACGAGACGGGAGCCCGGAAAGTGGTTGCCAAGAAGAGCACCGGCACGGCCAGGAAGACGGCCACGGCCGCGACCAGCGGGCTGCCCAAGGCGCGGGGCACGGCGGGCCTGGCGCCCGGCGAGCTCGCCGTACGGCCCGGCGAGGACCCCTGGACCCCGGCGGAGGTCTCCGAGGCGCGGACCGAGCTGCAGAGCGAGGTGCTGCGGCTGCGCGCCGAGCTCCAGGCCTCCGACGCGGCCATCTCCGGGCTGATGCGGGACTCCGGCGACGGCGCGGGCGACGACCAGGCCGACACCGGGACCAAGAACATCACCCGGGAGTCCGAGCTCGCCCTCGCCGCGAACGCCAACTCGATGCTGGAGCAGACCGAGCGCGCGCTGGAACGGCTGGAGGCGGGCACGTACGGCCTCTGCGAGAACTGCGGCCAGCCCATCGGCAAGGCACGGATGCAGGCGTTCCCGCGGGCCACGCTGTGCGTGGACTGCAAGCAGAAGCAGGAGCGGCGGCACTGAGCGGGAGCCGGGCGGAGGCCGTGAGGGTGCCGTGAGGGCGCCTGGCGGGCGCCGCAGGGCCCCGGGCCGGTGCCGGTGGGCTCCGGTCGAGGTCCGGCCGGGGCGGCGGCCGAAGGGCGCCCTGACGTACTCTCGTGTCTCGTCAGGGTCCAGGCACCTGGCGGGTCGGCGGCGCGGTGCCGTCCAACAACCTGGTTCGAGCTAGTTCGAGGGACTCACGTGGCAGAGGCGGAGCGCATCATCGGTACGCCGGAGGTCGGGGACGACGGCACCCAGCCCGAATCCGCGGCGCCCAAGGGGCGGCGGCGGATCGTCGCGCTGCTCGTCGTGGCGCTTCTCGCCTATCTCGTCGACCTGGGCAGCAAGATGCTGGTCGTCGCGAAGCTGGAGCACCAGCCGTCGATCCAGGTCATCGGAGACCTGCTGAAGTTCGACGCGATCCGCAATCCCGGCGCGGCCTTCGGCTTCGGCGAGGCCTTCACGATCATCTTCACCTGCATCGCGGCCACCGTCATCGTGGTGATCGTGCGCCTCGCGCGGAAGCTGTACAGCCTGCCCTGGGCCATCGCGCTGGGCCTGCTGCTGGGCGGGGCGCTGGGCAATCTGACCGACCGGATCTTCCGCTCGCCGGGCGTCTTCCGCGGAGCGGTCGTCGACTTCATCGCACCCGCCCACTTCGCCGTCTTCAACCTCGCGGACTCGGCGATCGTGTGCGGCGGGATCCTGATCGTCCTGCTGTCCTTCAAGGGCCTGGACCCGGACGGCACCGTCCACAAGGACTGACCCGGCAAGCGGGCGGCGGGCTGATCGCGGGCTGATCGGGGGCTGATCGCGGGAATGGTCTTCTGTCGAGTCCTGCATACTCGACAGGTGAGTACGATTCCCGAGATCCGCACCCTGCCCGTACCCGATGGCCTAGAGGGCGAGCGCGTCGACGCCGCAATCGCCCGTATGTTCGGTTTTTCCCGGACGAAGGCGGCCGAACTCGCGGCTGCGGGAAAGGTGCTGGTCGACGGCAGTGTCGTCGGGAAGTCCGAGCGTGTGCACGGTGGCGCCTGGCTCGAAGTCGAGATGCCCGAGCCGCCGCGGAAGGTCGAGCTCGTCGCCGAACCCGTCCCCGGCATGGAGATCGTCCATGACGACGACGACATCGTCGTCATCATGAAGCCGGTCGGCGTCGCCGCCCACCCCAGCCCCGGCTGGACCGGCACCACCGTCATCGGCGGCCTCGCCGCCGCCGGCTACCGCATCTCCACCTCCGGCGCCTCCGAGCGCCAGGGCATCGTGCACCGGCTCGACGTCGGCACCTCCGGCCTGATGGCCGTCGCGAAGTCGGAGCGCGCGTACACCTCGCTGAAGAACCAGTTCCGCGAGCGGATCGTCGACAAGCGCTACCACGCGCTGGTGCAGGGCCACCCGGACCCGATGAGCGGCACGATCGACGCGCCGATCGGGCGGCACCCCACCGCCGACTACAAGTGGGCCGTGACCCAGGAGGGCAAGCCCTCCGTCACCCACTACGACCTGATCGAGGCCTTCCGCGCCGCCTCCCTGCTGGACATCAAGCTGGAGACCGGGCGCACGCACCAGATCCGCGTGCACATGGCCGCGCACAAGCACCCCTGCGTCGGCGACCTGACGTACGGCGCCGACCCGACCGTCGCGAAGCGCCTCGGGCTCACGCGGCAGTGGCTGCACGCGGTGCGGCTCGGGTTCGAGCACCCGTCGGACGGGCAGTGGGTCGAGTTCGCGAGCACGTACCCGGCGGACCTGCAGAACGCGCTGGACGTGATCCGCAAGGAGAGCGAGTGACCGGCGGCGCCGGCGGTGCCGGCGCTGTCGGCGCTGTCGTCGTGCGGGTCGTCGACAACGAAGCGGACCTGAAGGCCTGCTTCGCGGTGCGGACCGAGGTCTTCGTGGTCGAGCAGTCGGTGCCGGAGTCGATCGAGTACGACGCGTACGACGAGATCGCGCTGCACGTGCTGGCCGAGGGGCCGGACGGGGTGCCGCTGGGCACCGGCCGGCTGCTGTACGGGCCGCGGGCCCTGGGCAAGACGGGCTCCGCGGAGGTCGGCTCGCTCGGGCGGCTGGCCGTCTCCAAGGCCGCGCGCGGGCTCGGGGTCGGGGTCGCGCTGGTGCGGGCGATCGAGACGGAGGCGGGTCGGCTGGGGCTGTCCGCCGTCGATCTGGGTGCCCAGACCCATGCGATGGGGTTCTACGAGCGGCTCGGGTACGAGGCCTACGGGCCGGAGTTCGAGGACGCGGGTATTCCGCACCGGTCGATGAGGCGCGCCCTGCCGTAGCCCGGGCAGGGGTGCAAGCGGCCCTGCGGGGCCGTCCCCTGCCCGCCCTTCCGCCGTTCCCCGGGCTCCGCCCAGACCCGCGCCTCCAACGCCGGCGGGGCTGAAAGACCCCCCGGGGCTCCGCCCCGGACCCCGGTCCTCAAACGCCGGACGGCTGAAAACACAAGCGGCGGTGCGGCCGGATCGGCTGCGCCCGACACGCACCCCGGTCCGCCTCGCCGGGCGCAGTGGGCTGGCAGGGTGTGGGAGTGGATCAGCTCCTGCTGTTGTTCGTGTTGTTGCTCGGGGCCGTGGTGACGGTGCCGCTCGGGGACCGGCTGGGGTTGCCCGCGCCGGTGCTGATGACGCTCGGCGGGGTGGTGCTCGCCCTGGTGCCCGTCGTGCCCAATGTCGACATCCCGCCCGAGTTCATCCTGCCGCTGGTGCTGCCCCCGCTGCTGTACGCCTCCGTGCAGCGGACCTCCTGGCGGCAGTTCGCCGCCAATGTGCGGCCCATCCTGCTGCTGGCCGTCGCCCTTGTCTTCGTGACCACCGCGGCCGTCGCCTTCACCGCGCACGCCCTGGTGCCGGGGCTCTCGATCGCCGCGGCCGTCGCGCTCGGCGCGCTCGTCGCCCCGCCCGACCCCGTCGCCGCCACCGCCGTGGCCGGATCGCTCGGGCTGCCCCGGCGCATGGTGTCGATCCTGGAGGGCGAGGGGCTCTTCAACGACGTCACCGCCATCGTGCTCTACCACGTGGCCATCGCCGCCGCCGTCAGCGGCACCTTCTCGTGGCCCGAGGCGCTCGGCGAGTTCGTGCTGTCGGCCGTCGTGGCCGTCGCCGTGGGGCTCGGGCTCGGCTGGGCCGCCAACCGGCTCATGGGGCGGCTCGGCGATGCCACGCTCCAGATCGGGCTGACGCTGCTGGTGCCGTTCGTGGCGTACGTACTGGCGGAGGAGTTCCGGGGCTCCGGGGTGCTGGCCGTGCTGACCACGGCGCTGTTCCTCGCCGAATACGCGACCGACGCCGACGACGTGCTGGGCCGGCTCGCCGGGCACACGTTCTGGGAGGTCGTCGACATGCTGGTCACCGGTGTCGCCTTCGGGCTGATCGGGCTGGAGCTGCACCACGTGTTCGGGGCGGCGAGCGGTCGCGCCTGGGAGATGGCCGGGTGGGCGGCGGTTGTGGTCGGGGTGGTGGTCGGCGTACGGCTGGTGTGGCTGCTGCCGGCCGGCTGGCTCGCGAAACGGCTTCACTCGCGGCGCGACTACGAGGAGGAGATCCCGCTGAGCTGGCGGGAGTCCGTGGTGATGTGGTGGGCGGGCATGCGGGGAGTGGCCTCCGTGGCGCTGGCGCTCGCCCTTCCCTTCGAGACGGACGCGGGGGATCCCTTCCCGGCCCGGCAGGAGATCGTCTTCATCGCCTTCGCCGTGATCATGACCACCCTGGTGCTCCAGGGGCTGACCCTGCCGTGGCTGGTCCGCCGGCTCGGCGTGGAGGCCGACTCGGACGCGGAGGCGGAGATCGCCCGGGCGCTGGCGATCCGCGCCGCCAAGGCCGCGAAGCGGCGGCTCAAGGAGATCGAGGAGGTGGAGGACCTGCCCGAGGACCTGGTGGAGGTGCTCTACCGCAGGGCGTACGACGTGGGCGCCAGGATCAGCCCCGACATGGTCGACGAGGAGCGGCGGGAGGCGTACGCGAAGCGGGTGGAGCGGATCCGCGACGTGCAGCGCATCCAGCGGGAGATGATGTCCGCCGCCCGGCACGAGGTGCTGGCCGCGCGCAGCGAACCCGGAGCCGACCCGGAGATCGTCGACCGGGTGCTGAGGCACTTGGACGTGCGCAGTCTGCGCAGTCCGTAGCCGTGGATTTCCTCGTTCGCCCGCGCAATGGGAAGGCGTAGACGCTGGGCTCGGGCATGGCTTATCTTCGGTCGGCTCGGGCCGCCCGAAGGGTGGCCCCTTTACGTGTCATACGTTCCCGTGGGGGGTACTTCGTCATGTCCCAGTTGTCCGCGACGCCACTGCCGCAGTCTGTCGGGGGGCTCCGTTCCCCGGAGGGCCTGGCGAGGGCGCTGACCGTGCTGCTGTCCCTCGAAGCCGGTGTCGGGCTCCTGTCGGCCGGGTCCGGCTTCTACGCCCGGCAGCTGATGGAAGACCTGATCGCCGATCCCGGGAGCGTCGCCGAGGACCGCCTCGACCAGGTCGACAACTTCCAGATGGTGCTCGCGTCCGGGTGGAATCTCCTCGGGCTGGCGCTGGGCGTGGTCTTCCTCGTGTGGTTCCACCGGGTCCGCCTCAACGGCCAGGTGTTCCGCCCCGACGGCTTCAGTCAGAGCGCCGGCTGGGCCATCGGCGGCTGGTTCGTCCCGATCGCGAACTTCGTGCTCCCGTACCGGGTGGCGCTGGAGACCTGGGAGGCCAGCGTCCAGAACGCGCCCGACGGCTCCTTCCGCCGGATCTCGTCTTCCCCGGTGACCGCCTGGTGGGTGCTGTACTCCTTCAGCTGGGTGCTCGGGATCTACCTCCGGCTTCAGGACCAGCCGGAGAGCGCCGAGGAGTTCAGCGAATACTTCGCCCTCGGCGCGGCGGCGGACCTGACCACCGTGGCGGCCGCCGTGCTCGCCGTCCTCTTCGTGCGCAAGCTGACCGCGCTGCAGGGGGTCAGGGCCGCTCACGGGCCGAACGCCGCCGCCTGACCCGGCGGCCGGACGTGGTTCCGGCCGCCGGGGCCCCGCCTCAGACCTGGTAGCGGTCCGGGGCGAAGAGGTGGAGGTGGGCGGCTATCCACTCCGAGGTGCGGGTCAGACCCTCCTGGAGGGAGACCTCGGGCTTCCAGCCGGCCCAGTCGCGGGCCCGGGAGTTGTCCGACAGCAGGCGCTGGACCTCGCTGCCCGGGGGACGCAGCCGGGCCGGGTCGACGACGACCTCCGCGTCCCGGCCCGATGCCGTGATCAGGGCCCGGGCCAGGTCGCCGACGGAGATCTCCTCGCCGGTGCCGAGGTTGACCACCTCGCCCAGGGCCCGGTCGCACTCCGCGACCGCGAGGAAGCCGGCCGCGGTGTCGGTCACGTAGGTGAAGTCCCGGGTCGGGGTCAGGGAGCCCAGGCGGATCTCCCGGGCGCCCGAGTGGAGCTGGGCCAGGATGGTGGGGATGACCGCGCGGGCGGACTGGCGCGGGCCGTAGGTGTTGAAGGGCCGGACCACCGTCACCGGCAGCTCGAACGCGTGGTGGAAGGAGAGCGCCATCATGTCGGCGCCGATCTTCGAAGCGGAGTACGGGGACTGCGGCTGGAGCGGGTGGCTCTCGGAGATCGGGGCCGTCAGGGCCGTCCCGTAGACCTCGCTGGTGGAGGTGTGGACGAGGCGGCGCACGCCGTGGCGGCGGCAGGCCTCGGCCATGTTCTCCGTACCGGTGACGTTGGTCTGGACGTACGCGCCGGGCGAGGCGTAGCTGTACGGGATCCCGATCAGCGCCGCCAGGTGGAAGACCGTGTCGCAGCCGGCCACCGCGTCGCTGACCCGGCCCGCGTCGCGGACGTCGCCGGCCCACATCTCCACCGGGCCGCCCGGGTCGGCCAGGTACCGGGCCAGGTGGCCCTTCTCGGCGTACGGCTTGTAGTGCACGAAGGCGCGCACCTTCGCGCCGCGCGCCACCAGCAGGTCGACGAGGGTGGAGCCGATGAAGCCCTCGGCGCCCGTGACGAGGACGGTGCGGCCGGTCCAGTCTGCGGGGGTGCGCGCCGGGGTCAGCGTGAGCGTGGGGGTGGGGGTGGGGGTGTGCGTGGTCATACGAGCTCCAGGGGAGTGGGGGAGAAGGAGGGGAAGCCGGCGACCCGCAGGACCTGCGAGGCCAGCAGGTCGGCGGCCCGTGCGTGCGGGCCGGGGTCGGCCGCCCCGGCCATCGCCGCCAGCCGCGCCGGGTCGGCCAGCAGTGGGGCGAGCAGCTCCGCGAGGCGGCCGGCCGTGGCCTCGGCGTCCGCCAGCAGCAGGCCGGCGCCCGCGTCGGACAGCACCCGGGCGTTGTGGGTCTGGTGGTCGCCCGGGGCGTACGGGTAGGGGACCAGCACCGCGGGGACGCCGGTCGCCGCGAGCTCCGCCACCGTCGCCGAGCCCGCCCGGCACACCACCAGGTCGGCGGCCGCGTAGACCAGGTCCATCCGGTCCAGGTAGGGCACGGCGCGTGCGATCCGATGCCCGCCCGAGGCGGCCAGCCCGGCCACGGTGTCCGCGAGCGTCGCCGGCCCCGTCTTGATCAGCAGCTGCACGTCCTCCCGGTCCTGCCAGGCGGCCGCCAGCCCGGCCGCCGCCGCGGTCAGGCGCACGGCGCCCAGGCTGCCGCCGTTGAACACCACCAGGCGCCGCGCGTCCGGCACCCCGAGCTCCCGCCGGGCCCCGGCGCGCAGCACCGCCCGCTCGGGGCGGGTCAGCCGGGCGAGGTGCGACAGCTCGGCGGAGATGGGCATTCCGGTGGTCAGGGCCCGGGCCCCGCCCGCCAGGTGCTCCCGGCTGCGGTCGAAGGCCACCGCCATGTGCGGGGTGAGGCGGGCCGCGAACTGGTTGGCCCGGCCCGGTACCGCGTTGGACTCGTGGATGACCGCCGGCAGCCCGGCCAGCCGGGCCCCGAGCACGGCGGGCGCGCTCGGATAGCCGCCCATGCCGACGGCCACCTGCGCTCCCTGGGCCCGGATCACGGCCCGTGCCTGCCCGGCCGAGCGCATCAGCGCTGCCGGGAGGAGGAAGCGCTTGGCGCCCAGCGCCGGGTCGAAGGGGATCATGTCCACGGTGTGCAGCCGGTAGCCGGCGGCCGGGATCAGCTCGGTCTCCAGGCCGCGTTCGGTGCCGATGAACGAGACCACGGCGTCCGGGACGGCGGCGCGCAGCGCCTGGGCCAGGGCGAGGCCGGGATAGATGTGGCCGCCGGTGCCACCCGCGCCGATCACGACGGACAGCGGCCGGTACGGGGACCGGGGCGAGGCGGAACGTGAGGGGGAGGAGGTCATGGACGCAAGCCTTCCGGTGCGCCCTAAGAAGGTTCTAAGAGGTTCTCCCGGAGCATTTGGGAGGCTTTGCCGCATGCAGCGGATTCTGGTGGTGGACGACGAGCCCGAGGTGCGGGCCGCCGTCGAGGACGGCCTCGCCGTCGAGGGGTACGAGGTGCGCGGCGCGGCCGACGGGCTGGCCGCGCTCTCCGAGGTGGCGCTCTGGCAGCCGGACGCGGTGGTCCTCGACGTGATGATGCCGGTGCTGGACGGGCTCGCCGTGTGCCGGCAACTGCGCGCGGTGGGCGACCGTACGCCCGTCCTCGTCCTCACGGCCCTGGACGCGGTGAGCGACCGGGTCGACGGGCTGGAGGCGGGCGCCGACGACTACCTGGTCAAACCGTTCGCGCTCGACGAGCTCGTGGCCCGGGTGCGGGCCCTGCTGCGGCGTGCCGCCCCCGACGAGCAGGCCGGGGGAGCGCCCGTGCTCGCGTACGGGGACCTCGTCCTCGAACCCGCCACCCGCACCGGGCGGCGCGGCGAGCGGCCGCTGGAGTTCAGCCGCACCGAGTCGGCGCTGCTCGAACTGCTCCTGCGCCACCCCGGGCAGGTGCTGCCGCGCGAGCTGATCCTGGAACTGGTGTGGGGCCGCGACTTCGGGCCGGACTCCAACTCCCTGGCCGTCTACGTCGGCTACCTGCGCCGGAAGCTGGAGGCCGGCGGTGAGCCCCGGCTGGTGCACACCGTGCACGGGGTCGGCTACCGGCTGGACGCCGCGTGAGCCGGCGGGGGCTCGGAGCGCGGTGGCGGCGCAGGCGGCCGCTGCGGACCCGGCTGGCGCTCGCCGTCACGGCGGCGGTGGCCTTCGTCGCGCTCGGCGTGTGCACCGCCGCCTTCCTGGAGGGGCGGGCCGCGCTCTACCAGCAGCTCGACCTGAGCCTCACCCAGGCCGCCCGGCTCGCCGCGAAGCAGTACGGCGACTCCCCGCCCGGGACCGCCGCCTGGGACTGCCGGTACCTGGCCGCGCCCGCCTGCGTCCAGATCGTCCCGGCCGAGGCGCGCAAGGACCCGGCCGGCGGGGAGGGTGCGTACCGGATGCCCGTGGCCCCGGCCACCCGGCTGGTGGCCTTGCGGGAGCGGGCCCCCTTCTACACGGACATCGTCGTCGAGGGGCATCCCGCGCGGATGCTCACCACCGACTTCCTCAAGGGCCGGGCCCTCCAGGTCGCCGTGCGCTCCGACTCGGTGGAGACCGGCATCGACCGGGCCGCCCGCCGGCTCGCCGTCACCGCCGCCGCCGGGGTGTTGCTGGCCGCGCTGCTCGGTTACTGGGTCGCGCGGACGGGTCTGGCTCCGGTCACCCGGCTCACCGCCACCGCCGAGCGGATCGCCGCCACCCGGGACCCGAGGCACCGGATCGAACTGCCGCCTCCGGGGCGCGGCCGCGAGGACGAGGTCACCCGGCTCGCCGGGAGCTTCAACACCATGCTGGGGGAACTGGAGCAGTCCGTCACCGCGCAGCGCAGGCTCGTCGCGGACGCCTCGCACGAGCTGCGGACCCCGCTGACCGCACTGCGGACGAACGCGGAGCTGCTGGCGCGGGGGGACCGGCTGACGGCGGAGCAGCGGGAGCGGGCCTCGCTGGCGCTCGGGCGGCAGTTGCGGGAGGTGACGGGGCTGGTCAACGACCTGATCGAGCTGGCCCGCGACGAGGAGCCGCAGCTGCTGGTGGAGCAGGTGCGGCTGGCTCCGCTGGTGGAGTACTGCGCGGGGGCCGCGCGGGCGCACTGGCCGGGGGTGGCCTTCCGGGTGCGGGCGCCGTCCCCGTCCCGGGAGGAGGGGGAGGTGGTGGAGGTGGTGGTCCCCGGGGTGCCGGCGCGGCTCAGCCGGCTGCTGGGGAACCTGCTGGACAACGCGGCGAAGTTCAGCCCGGCGGGGGCGGAGGTGGAGGTGGCGCTGGCCGTTCGGGGGGACGGCCGCGCGGAGCTGACCGTACGGGATCACGGGCCGGGGATCGCGGAGGCGGATCTGCCGTACGTCTTCGACCGGTTCTACCGGGCGGGGGCGGCGCGGGCGCTGCCCGGGTCGGGGCTCGGGCTGGCGATGGCCCGGCAGATCGCCCGGGCCCACGAGGCGGAGCTGGTGGCCGAGGCCGCCCCGGGCGGGGGCGCGCTGTTCCGGCTGACGTTCGCGGCCCCGGGGTAGGCCGCCTCCTTCGGATCCTGCCCTGCCCTGCCCGCTGCCCTGCCCCTCCTCGGGGCCCTCACCGCGCCCGGGCGGGAAGGGGTCAGCGCAGGCCGGCGAAGAGGTCGTTCTCGGGTACGGCCGCGCCGGTGGAGTCCTTGACGCGGACGAAGGTCTCCGTGCCCATCAGCTCGCCGAACCTCTCCTTGCCCATCTTGAGGAAGAAGATGCTCTCGCCCTGGCTGGCGTGCGCGGCCAGCGCGTCGTACTTCTGACCGCTGAAGGCCAGGGTGTCCACCCAGGTGGTGATCTCGTCGTCGGGGAGGCCGATCTCGGCCAGCGCGGCGGTCTCGGCGGGATCCGGCTCCGGCATGTCCTCGAACTCCTGCATGATCTCGCCGAACTGCCGCACCGCGGAGCGGGGCATCGCCGTCCAGTACACCTTCGGCGTCAGCGAGGTCATCTCCAGCGCCGCCATCGTGATCCGGTGGGCCTGGATGTGGTCGGGGTGGCCGTAGAAGCCGTTCTCGTCATAGGTGACGACCACGTCGGGTCGGTAGTGCCGCATGAGCTCCGCGAGCCGGGCGGCGCCCTCCTCCACGGGGGTCTGCCAGAAGGATCCGGGGGCGTCGTTGCTCGGCCAGCCCATCATTCCGGAATCGGCGTAGTCCAGCGTCTCCAGGTCGCTGACCTTCAGGACGCCGCAGCTCGCGTCGAGCTCTCGACGGCGCATGGCGGCGACGGCCGCCGGATCGTGCCCGGGGCCGCCCGGCTTCGTGCCCCCCGGTCCGTCACCGCAGCGGCCGTCGGTACAGGTCACGAGAACCGTGCGGATGCCTTCCGCCGCGTACCGCGCGAGGACCCCGCCGGTTCCGGTGGCCTCGTCGTCGGGGTGGGCGTGCACTGCCATGAGCGTCAAGGGCCGGTCAGCCATGAAAAGAGTCCTCCTGCGGACGTACGTCTTGGTCCGGGTGCGCGGCGGACGTGCCGCGGTCCCGGGGCCCGGATCCCGGTGGGGCGGACGACCTCGCGGTGTCCGTGTTCCCCGCCCGTGCGGCGCCGGTCCCTCGGTCCGTACAACCGCGGCGGCCGTACCGGGTGTTCCCGGTACGGCCGCCCGGTGTCCGCAGGAGGGGCCGTGGCGGCCGTCAGTACGGCCGCCACGGCACCCGTCAGTACGGCGGCGGAACGGATCCGACCGGCTCGGTGACGACGACGGCCTCGAAGACCCGCTCGCCGTCCTGGAAGCCCGTGACCCGGACCGACCGGGCCGCGGTGCCGCCCAGTTCCGCCGAGACGGGTTCCGCGTGGATCCACAGCGGGGTGCCGAACTCGGCGTAGCGCTGGTAGGTGCTCATGACGGAGACCGGCATGACGCCGGCTTCGGCGTCGATGGTCACGGCCTGGCGGGCGGCCTCCAGGAGGACCATGCCGGGCACGTGGTCGCCGACGTGGTCGAAGAGCACGGGGTGACGGATGTCGTAGCGCAGTTCCCAGACCCCCGGGGCGGAGGACGCGGAGAGGACGACGTCGAAGGGGGAGAACCGGCCCACCTCGGCGGGCGCGACCGGGGCGGACCCGAGCACCGATTCCGGCTCGGTGGCCAGCTGCTTGGCGCGCAGCCGCTCGTAGACGGCAGGAGAGGTGACGGTGTAGCCGACGCGCCCGGTGGCCACGACCCGCTCATCCTGACGGATCACCACCTCGTAGGTGAGCGCCGTGAGCCGGCTGCCCCGACGGCGTATCTCGGGGCAGGTGACGATGAGGTCGAGGTCCGCGGGGGCCCCGCCTATGACGAGTTGCTCGGGGACGGTGGAGTACTCCAGCGACCAGAGCAGGAACTGGTGTCCGATCGGTACCTCGAAGGCCTGGTGGGCCAGGTACGCGCCGACCTGCCGGATGGTCTCGGCGATCAGCATCGGGTCGTAGTGGGTGCCCGCCACGGGGGTGAAGAAGCTGTGGCCGCGGGGCCATTGGGCCTTGATGTGGAAGCGGTCATCGGCGATGCGGCACATGCCGGTCAGGAAGACCTCGGCGACTGCCGCCCGGTGGACGAGTGCCCTCGGAACCGTGGCGGCCAGCTTGTTGTCCGTCTGGGCGTGACACGCGCAGTGCTCGGCCGGAGTAGACGTGGTGAAGTCCGTCGGTTCCAGGGTCGTGATCATGAAGTCCCTCATCGTGGACGAGTACAGCAAACCTCTACGGGGGTCAGAGTACGTACTTCCGAGTTTGATTATGGGATCGATCTTGACCGAAGCGCACCCCCGCGTCCGTGCAGAGTGACGCAAGGCACAGGACAAATTGCCGCCGGGGTGGATGAGTTGCGGTGAATGCTCGCCATCACACCATTTTGTGGCGTGAGTTATCGGGCATGATCGAGATCATCCGGCCTGGCGAGAATCAACTGACGTCCGGTATCTTTCCCGGTGCAGAGCAACGCGGATACTGCTGGGTATTTTTCGGGGGGCTACCGAGTGCACTCGCGTCGCGGCTGATTCGGAGTCCAGAAAACGTCTGCGCCGGCCCTCCCCCGCGTGATCGGAGCGCCATGCGCCCCCTGCAGCACCTGCGGCTCGCCGCCCTGAACATCGACGGTGTCCTGCTCAACGACACCTTCAGCCCGGTCATTCACGGGTTCATCACCCGCCGGGGCGGAACCTACGACGGCGAGGTGGAGCGCTCGATCTTTTCCCAGCCCAGGGCGGTCGCGGCGCCGGCCCTGGCCAGGGCCGCCGGGGTCGACTGGCCCCCGGAGCGCGTGCTGGAGGCGTACTTCGAGGAGCGGGCCGCCTATCTGGCCGAGCACCCGCTGCACGTGATGGACGGGGTCGAGGAACTCCTGCTGCGGCTCCGGGGCCTCGGGCTGCAGACCGTTTGCTACGGCGGCCTCGACAAGGAGCACTTCGACCGCTACCTGGGGCACGTCGCGCACCTCTTCGACGGCCCCGGTTACATCAGCACGGACACCTTCCGCCCGGGCATCCACGAGATCACGGTCGACTGGTTCGGCCTCGACCACTCCCAGGCGCTGTTCGTGGACGACGTGGCACGTGTGGCCGCGGCTGCCCTTGACCTGGGTGTTCCCTTCATCGGGCACCCCAGTACCTTCGAACACGGCTTCCAGGGGCACCAGATGCGCCAGGCCGGGGTGCGGAACCTGGTCGGCTCGCTCGGCGAGATCGACGAGGAACTCCTGCGTGCGGTGGACGCGCGGGCCGGTGCGGGCACCAGCCGCGCGGCCTGAAGCCGAAGCGGCCGCCGTACCCACCGGTGCGGAGCGGCACACCGAGTGCGAAGGCGTGAAATGAAGGGAACGGACATGCAGGGGAACGGTCTACTGGAGGGCAAGGTCGCGCTGATCACCGGCGCGAGCAGCGGCATCGGCGCCGCGGCCGCCCGGGTGTTCGCGCGGGAGGGCGCGCGGGTGGTGCTCGCCGCCCGGCGCGAGCAGCGGATCAAGGAGCTCTCCGAGGAGCTGCGGTCGCAGGGCGCGCAGGCGGCGTACGTGGTGACGGACGTGACCCGGCGCGGCGACGCGGAGGCCGCCGTCGCCCGTGCGGTCGAGGAGTTCGGCCGGCTGGACTGCGCCTTCAACAACGCCGGCTGGGGCGTGGGGCGCACGCCGCTGCACGAGATGGGCGACGAGCTGTACGACGAGATCATGGAAGTCAACGTGCGCGGGGTGTGGAACTGCCTGCGCCCGGAGATCGCCGCGATGCTGGAGACCGGCGGCGGGGCGATCGTCAACAACAGCAGCGTGGGCGGGCTGCTCGCCACCCCGGTGGCGGCCCCGTACGTCGCGGCCAAACACGCGGTCATCGGGCTGACCAAGGCGGCCGCGGCCGAGTACGGGGCCCAGGGCATCCGGGTGAACGCGGTGGCGCCCGGCACCACCCGCACCGAGGTGGTCGAGCAGTGGTTCGCGGCCGTGCCCGGCATCGAGGCCCAGCTGCACGCGGGGACGCCGCAGCCGCGTACCGCGGAGCCCGCGGAGATCGCCGAGGCCGCCGCCTGGCTGTGCAGCGCGAGGTCCTCTTTCGTCACGGGTGTGACGATGCCGGTGGACGGCGGGTTCTCCATGGTGTGAAACTGCCCTTGGTAAGAACGTACCCGAGGGCATGTAAAGCACCGGTGTACGAGGGATGGCGGGGGAGATAAGACTCATCCGCTGATTGCCCCGGAAATGGGGGCGCAGTGGCATGACGCACCGGGCGGAGAGGTCGCATCACATGAGGACAGAACGACCGCAGGTCAAGCAGGACCGGGCGGTGCGCACCCGCCGGGCGATCCTGGAGGCGGCCGCCGTGGTGTTCGAAGAGCGAGGCTATGAATCGGCCAAGCTCTCGGACATCGTCAACATCGCCAAGGTGACCAAGGGTGCGCTCTACTTCCACTTCGACTCGAAGGAACACCTCGCCCAGGCGGTGATCGACGCCCAGGTGGCCTCGGCCCCGACCGCGATGCCCCAGGCATTCAAGGTGCAGGAGTTCGTCGACACCGGCATGATCTTCTCGCACCGGTTGCGGCACGACGTCCTGATGCGGGCGAGCGCGCGGCTCACGCTGGACCAGACCGGCCTGAGCCTCGACCGGGCCTCTCCTTACGAGGCGTGGATAGAGCTTCACCTCTCCTTGATGACGGAGGCCAAGGCCCGCGGCGAGCTGTTGACGACCGTGGACCCCATCGTGCCGGCGCGGCTGATCGTGGGGTCCTACGCGGGGCTCAACATGATGTCCCACATGCTCGGCATGGACATGGACGAGCAGGTTTCGGCCCTCTACACCCATGTCATGCCGAACCTGGTGGTGCCGTCCCTGGCGATCCGGCTGGACACGGCCCCGGGCCGGGGTGCGAGGGCGCTGTACGGACCGCAGGGGACGCACCCGTGTGATTACGGCTGCGCCTCGGGCGTGCCCCGGCCGCCGGTGGCGGTCACCGAGGACGAGCCGTGGACCTCGTCGGCCCGGGCGGCCGGTGTGCACGAGGAGATCCGCGCGGGTGGGGCACGCGCCTGACGGTGCCGTAGCCGTAGCCGTAGCCGTAGCCGTAGCCGTAGCCGTAGCCGTAGCCGTAGCCGTAGCCGTAGCCGGCGCCGGCGCTGACGGATGTGCGGATGCCCGGACGGGCCCGGAAAGGGTCATTGGTCCGGTGCATCCGCATGTGCGCGTCCGCGCGTGCGGGAGTCTCGATCCGTGTGTTCTGCATACCGGCCAACCATCCCTTGCAAAAAATCCTTCTGGGTATTATTTTTCTGACGCCCAGCGTCGCTGTGTCTTGCCTCCAGGGAGGGAACCGTGGACATTGACGTACTCGGAGGGCTGCGCGTCACCGAGAACGGGGTTCCCATCGCGGCTGCCACCCCGCAGGCCCGCCACGTACTGGCGGTCCTCGCGGCCCATGCCGACCAGGTCGTACCCCTGTCGGTACTGGCCGACGAGCTGACCAGCTGCGCCCCGCCCGAGCACACCCGGGCCGTCGCCCACGCCGCCGTGCGCATGCTGCGCGAGCAGCTCGCGGGCGCCCTGCAGTCCGGTCCGGGCGCGGTACGGACTCCCGACACGGTGCTGTCGGCGGTGCCCGGCGGGTATCTTCTCGACACCGGTGGCGGTCGGTGCGACTTCCGCGAGTTCGAGCGCGAGGCGGGCGCCGGCTACCGGGCCATTTCCTGCGGAGACTTCGAGAAGGCGGCCCGCCGGCTGCGCGGCGCCCTGGACCTGTGGTCCGGACCGGCCTTCGCCGGGATCGACGCGGGCGCCTGGCTGGGCGAGCGCATCGCGGCCCTGGAGGAGACCCGGCACGCCGTTCTCGGCCAGTGGGTGGAAGCCGGACTGGCGCTGGGCCGCCACTGCGAGCTGGACGCCGAGCTCTCGGCCCTGCTCGTACGGCACAGTGGCCACGGACACCTCGACGAGCGGTACTTCGCCGCCCTGCGCCGTTCCGGGCGGCGCGTCGGACCGCAGCGCGGCCCTTCCCTCGCGGCGGAGCGGCGCTCGAACGGCGGACCCGCGACGGTGGTCTGGGCCGCCGGCCGCACCGCCCTGCTGGGCACCGCCCCGGCTCCCCGGGCGGCCTGACCGCCGCGTCCGCCGCGTCCGGCTCCGGGCCGTGTTCGGCCCCGGGCCGGTTCCGCGCGTCCGGCCCGGGGCCGGTTCGCCGCGTCCGGCCCCGGACCGTTTGAGCGCGTCGGCCCCGGGTCGTTTCAGCAGGTCGGGCCCCGGGTCCGCGATGTCTCCGGGCGTCCGGTCCGCGACGCCGTGGACCGGACGCCCGGACCGGACAGACGGTGAGGATCAGCCAGTGGTGCGGGCGCTGTCCGCGCGGGGGAGTGCGTCGACCGAGATCGCGCCGAGGACCGCGTCCAGCAGTCCGGGGAAGCGCACGTCGAGATCCTCGCGGCGCAGGGACAGGAGCAGCTCTCTGCCGGACGGGCGCTGCCAGATGAGGCCGCCCTCGCGCAGTACCCGCCAGTGGTGGGTGAGCGTGGATTTGGAGACGCCTTCGAGCAGGCTTCCGCACGGGTACTCGCCGCCGGCCGCCAGGGCGCGGACCACGGTGAGTCGCATGGGGTTGCCCAGCGCGGTGAACACGTTCTCCAGCTTGATCTGGTCCCTGGTCGGGTGGTTGACAGTCATGCCTTCAAAAGTAACTCGTATGTCCAAGGATGGTCGAACAGTTGCTGGTCAGTCCTTGTGCGCGAGCCTCCGGGGACCGTTCGCGACCTGACACACCCTCCGGGTCCGGTTGACAGGCACCTCGGAACCGTACGACTATCCGTGAACAGTAATTGTACGTACACAGTCGTACTGTTGAGTCCTGGAAAGGTCGCCACTCCCCATGTCTGCCACCCGTTCCGCCTCCCCGTCAGGCACGGGGACTCCCCGCCTCGGCTGGATTCTTGCTCTCCTGGCCTTCGCCCAGCTGATCATTTCCCTGGACTTCAACATCGTCTACGTGGCCCTGCCGGAGATCGGCGAGGAGCTGGGCTTCACCGACCAGTCGCTCCAGTGGGTGGTCAGTGCCTACGCGGTGCTCTTCGGCGGCTTCCTCCTGCTCGGCGGCCGCGCGGCGGACCTGCTCGGCAAGCGCAACATGTTCGCCCTCGCCCTCGGCCTGTACGCCGTGTCCTCGCTGGTCGGCGGCTTCGCGGGCAACCCGGAGACGATGATCGCGGTCCGCGCGGTGCAGGGTCTGGGTGGCGCTCTGCTCTTCCCGGCCACGCTGTCGCTGATCAACACCCTGTTCGCGGAGGGCAAGGAGCGCAACAAGGCGCTCGCGATCTGGGGCGGCGCCGGCGCCTCCGGCCTCACCCTCGGCTCGCTCCTCGGCGGCGTCCTCACCGGCGCCTTCGGCTGGGCCTCGGTCTTCTTCGTCAACGTTCCGCTGGCCGGAATCGTGCTGATCGCCGCCCTCGCCGTCATGCCGCGCGACACGAAGGCCACCGAACGCCGCAGCTTCGACCTGCCGGGCGCCATCACCGCCACGCTCGGTGTGACCCTGCTGGTCTACGTGCTGGTCCAGGGCCCCGAGAGCGGCTGGGCCTCCGCCGAGATCATCGTCAGCGCCGTCGTCGCCGTGGCCCTGCTCGCCCTCTTCGCCTTCATCGAGGCGAAGAGCAAGGACCCGCTGATGCCGCTGCGCCTCTTCGGCAACCGCAGCCTCGCGGTCGGCATGGCCGTCACCTTCATCTTCATGGGCACCTTCAGCTCCCTGCCGTACTTCCTGACCGTCCTCTTCCAGAGCGTGCACGGCTTCACCGCCCTGGAGACCGGTCTCGCCTTCCTCGTCCCCTCGCTCTCCATCGCCGCGGGCACCCAGATCGGTGAGCGGATGGCCACCCGCACCGCGACCCGGACGACCCTGGTCACCGGCCTCGTCGTCGGGGCGATCGGCACCGCCGTCCTCGCCTACTCGATCTCCGCCGACGCCGGCTACGCGAGCGTCGTCCCCGGCCTCGTCATCGCGGGCATCGGCCAGGGCATCACCTGGACCGGCATGTGGATCGCCGCCGCCTCCGGCGTGGCCCCGCACGAGCAGGGCATCGCCTCCGGCATGGCCTCCACCACCCAGCAGATCGGCGGCGCGGTCGGCCTCGCCATCCTGATCGCCATCGCCAACGCCCACATCGACGGCCTCGCCGGCGACGCGCTCAAGACCAGCATGGCGGACGGCACCCAGACCGCCGTCTACATCGCCGCCGCGGGCATCCTCCTCGGCGCGCTCATCTCGCTCGCCCTCCCCGGCAAGCCCGCGGCCGCCCCCCAGCCCCCCGTCCAGGGGACCCCGGACCAGCGGGGTGAGGAGCACACCGTCAGCTCCCCCGCCAAGGTGTGATCTCGTCACCACCGCTGGACGGAGGGGAAGCGGCGCACGACCTGCCCGCTTCCCCTCCGTCATGCCCAAGACGCCAAGACGCCCGCTGCGCCCACTTCACAGCACAGCACCACCCAGCAACCTGGAGGTCCCCCATGTCCCTGGACACCGACGTCGCCGTGGTCGGCGGTGGCCCGGTCGGCATGCTGCTCGCCGCCGAGCTCGCCCTGTACGGCGTACGCGCCACGGTCCTGGAACACCTGCCCGAGCCCACCGGGGAGTCCAAGGCCGGCACCTTGCACGCGCGCACCGCGCAGACACTGCACCGGCGCGGCCTGCTGGGCGCCGTACAGCCCGGAGCGCACAAGTCCCTGGGGCATTCCCGCGGGCCGGTGCCGTTCCACTTCGGCGGGATGTTCGAGCTCGACCTGTCGGCGGTCGTCCACGAGGGCCCCGCCATGGTCGGCAGCCCGCAGGCCTACGCCGAGCAGGTCTTCGCCCGGCGGGCCACCACGCTCGGCACCCGCGTCGAACGCGACAGCGAGGTGGTCGGCCTCGACCAGCACGAGGACCACGTCACGCTGACCGTCCGGAACGAGGCCGGGGCCGAGCGGACGCTGACGGCCGGCTGGGTCGTCGGATGCGACGGAGCGCGCAGCTCCGTACGCAAACTCAGCGGCATCGACTTCCTGGGCACCCCCGCGACGGTGGGCGCGCTGATGGGCGAGGTCGAGCTGCTCGACCCGTACGGCGCCCCGTCCGGCTGGCAGCGCAACTCCCGCGGCTGGACGCTGATCTGGCTCAACCCGTACGGCCGCAGCCGGGTCTCCACCTACGACTTCCGCGGGCCGCACGCGGACCGGAGCGCGCCCGTCACCCTCGACGAGATGCGGGACGAGGTCGAGCGCATCGCCGGGTACCCCGTGCCCATGGCCAACCCCCGCTGGCTGACCCGTTTCAGCGACGCGGCCCTCCAGGCCGAGCGCTACCGCACCGGACGGGTCCTGCTCGCCGGCGACGCCGCGCACGTCCACTTCCCGGCCGGCGGCCAGGGTCTGAACCTGGGACTCCAGGACGCGGTCAACCTGGGCTGGAAGCTCGCCGCGCAGGTGCAGGGCTGGGCCCCCGAGGCGCTGCTCGACACCTACCACGCGGAGCGCCACCCGGTCGCGGCCAAGGTGCTCTACAACGTCCGCGCCCAGGTCGCGCTGATGAACCCGGATCCGCGCACCGACGCGCTGCGCGAGCTCTTCACCGAGCTGATGCACATGCCCCAGGTCAACGAGTACCTCAGCGGGATGATCAGCGGCACCGCGGTGCGCTACGACATCGGCGACCCGGCCGACCCCATGGCCGGGCTGCTCGCCCCCGATCTCCCGCTCAAGACCGGCGACGCCCAGACGGGCCTGGCCGAGCAGCTGCACGGCGGGCGGCCACTGCTCCTCGACCTCGGCGGTCGCGGCGACCTGCTCGAAGCGGCCCGGCCCTGGGCCGACCGGGTCACCACGCTCTCCGCGGTGACCGACGTGCGCACCCCCGGCGCGCTCCTGGTCCGTCCCGACGGCTACACGGCGTGGAGCGCGGCCGGCGGCCCGGACGACGTGCGGGCCCTGACGGCGGCGCTGCGCGCCTGGTTCGGCGCACCGCTCCAGCGATGAGCCCCGGGAGCCGGCGGTGAACCGGAGAACGAGAGGGGCCCGCCCGGCACGCGATGTGCCGGGCGGGCCCGCCGTCGTGCCCCTCTTCCTGCGGGGGCCGGACGGACTACGGGAGCCGGACGGACTGCCCGTGGTTGAAGCGGTTCGCCGGGTCGTACTTGGCCTTGATCTGCTGCAGGCGCGGGTAGTTGGACCCGTAGTACAGCGTGTACCAGGGCACTCCCGACGTGTTGTGGGCCGGGTCGTTCAGGTCGATGTCGCAGTAGTTGATGTAGCAGCCGTCGGTGACGTCGTCGAGCACGGGGACGCCGCCGGTCGTCTTGTACGTCTCCTCGTACAGCTCGCGCAGCCAGGAGATGTTGACCGCGTCGTCGGCCGCGGACGGCCAGTAGCTCTGGAAGAGCAGCTTGAAGACCGAGTCCCGGTGCACGGTGGCCGTGGCGCCGGGGCTGACGCTGTTCACGTTGCCGCCGTAGGAGCTGAGCAGCACCATCGCGCCGGGGTTGTGCAGGTCGGTGCGGTTGAGGTGCTTCCAGAAGGCGGCGATCTGCGCGTCGGTCACGTTCTTCTTGTGGAAGGCCGACTTGTAGTCGCCGCGCAGCGTCGGGTCCACCAGGGTGCTGTTGGTGGTGCCGAGGTAGCGGGTGGCCTGCAGCCACCCCATGCGCTGCGGGGTGAAGTACTCCGGCATCGGGCCGTGCTCGCCCATGGCCTTGGTGACCGGACCGTGCGGGATGTCGACGCCCTCGGTGACCGCCGCGAGGAAGTCCTCCAGGAGCTGCTCCGCGCCCGGCACGGTGGCGTCCAGCTGGGTGAGCAGGCCTATCTCGCCATTGGACTTGTGGTTGAGCTTCAGGAAGCTCATCAGGCTTCCGTACTTGCCGCCGGGAGCCCCGTTGGCGACGTGCCAGGCGCCGAAGTTGCGGGTGAGGCGGGTGAAGGCCGCCTCGGTGACCTGGTCCCACTTCCAGGAGATGGCGCTGATGAACACCTCGGCCGGCGGCTTGACGAGCGACTGCTCCGGCGCCGTGCCCGTGGCCTTCGGCGACCGGAACCAGTAGCGGGTGATGACGCCGTAGTTGCCGCCGCCCGCTCCCGTGTGCGCCCACCACAGGTCGCGGTGGGGGTCGGTCGCCTCGCGGGTCGCGAGGACGGTGCGGGCGGTGCCCGCCGCGTCCACGGTGACGACCTCGACCGCGTAGAGGTGGTCGACGATCAGGCCGTGCTCGCGGGCGAGCATGCCCCAGCCGCCGCCGCTGACGTGGCCGCCGGCGCCCACGGAGTAGCACATGCCGCCGGGGACGGTCACGCCCCAGACCTTGAACAGCCGCTCGTAGACGTCCAGCAGGGTGGCGCCCGCCTCCACGGCGAAGGCCTTGTACGTGGAGTCCCAGTAGACGGAGGTCATCTCGGACATGTCGAGGACGATCTGGGTGTCCGCGTTGAAGACGAAGTCCTCGTAACAGTGGCCGCCACTGCGCACGGTGAGCTTCTTCTTGGCCCGGGCGGCCTCCTGGACGACCGCGAGGACCTGAGCGGTGGAGTCCACCACCCGCACGCTCTCGGGGCGGCCGGTCCAGCGCTGGTTCATGCCGCGCACGAGGTCCCGGTAGCGCGGGTCGGTCGGGGAGACCTTCGCCGCGGGGAACTCCGCGGCCGGTCCGGCCGCGGGGCCCGTCGCGGAGTCGGCGGCCCGTGCGGTGAGGGCGCCGCCCGCGGTGATCGCCGCGCTCGCGCCGACGACCGCCGCCGCGTTGCCCAGAAGCCGCCTGCGGCTCCACTGGCCGTTCGATACGTCTGTCATCGCTGTTGGCAAACCTTTCGTGGAATGTGCGTGGTGACGCGGTGTCCCGAGGCGTCAGGAGGCCTTTTCGATCCGCTCGGACAGGCGGGGCAGGAGGCTCAGCGCGTTGGTCCGGCCGATGGCCGCGCGCTCCTCGCCGGACCACCCCGGGAAGGCGCGGAAGCCCTCGGTGTTCTCCGTGGTGTGAGCGGCGGGCATGAAGGGGAAGTCGCTGCCGAACAGGATGTTCCCGGTGCCGGCGAGCTTGGTGAGCGCCGGAAGGGCGTACTCGGTGGCGGACATGGCGATGTCGTAGTGCAGGCGCCCGAGCGAACCGATGAGGTCCTCGGGCGCGCGGTCCTTGAGGTACGCGCCGATCGTCGGCCCGTACGTCATCCGCTGGGCCAGGAACGGCAGGGTGCCGCCCGCGTGGGACAGGATCAGCCGCAGACCGGGCAGCCGGTCGAGGGTCCGGTTGAACAGCAGGCTGGCGACCGTGCGGGTGGTCTCGAAGGTGAACTCGTAGAGCGACGGCGGCAGATCGAAGGTGGCGAGGTCCTTCGACGGCGGGGTCATCGGGTGCACGTGGACCGGCAGGCCGCGCTCGGTCAGCTCGGCGAGGAGCGGCTCGAACTCGGGGTCGCCGAGGTAGCGGCCCTCGTAGCTGGTGAGCAGTCCGACGCCGTCGAGCCCCAGCTCGTCGATGGCGTAGGCCAGTTCCTCCCGCGCCGCGGCCACGTCGGGCAGCGGCAGGACCGCGAAGGCACCGAAGCGGCCGGGGTGCAGACGGATCAGCTCGGCGAAGTACTCGTTGACCCGGCGGGCGAGCTTGCGGCTCTCGTCGCCTTCGAGGAAGGTCACGCCCGGAGCGGTGATGGACAGCACGGCCGCGTCGATGCCGTGCCGGTCCATGACCTCCAGGCTCTCCTCGGGCGTCCAGGTCGGGTAGTCCACGCCGGGGATGGCCGTCTTCCCGCCGAGCGCCTCGGCGTAGACGGGGGGAATCGCGTGGTGGTGAACGTCAATCAGTCCGTGCGGTCCGGGCATGGGGGCTCCATCGTTAATGGTTCGTGAATAGCTTGTCGCCTTCTCGGAAGGCGTTCACATGAAATTTACGAGAGATATTCATCGCCATACTGTCCGGCGACCCTGAGTGCCCGCTCCACGTCCAGCTCGTATTGGCCGGCCGGTGGCATCGGTGCATTGTCGTCGGCCGAGACTCCCGCGCCGAGAAAGAATCCGTCCTTGCCGCCGGGCATGAACATAATGAGAAGTTTCGATGGCTCGTCGCTGACGTTCTTGAACGAATGGACGCTGCCGCGGGGCACGTGGATGAAAGAGCCTGAGTTCAGCTTCAGCTGCTCGGTTCCGTCGAACATGTCCACCTTTCCCTCAAGGACGTAGAACGCCTCCTCCTCGTGGTGGTGGATATGTGGCGGCGGGCCGCCACCCGGTGGGACCAGCGCTTCCATCATGAAGAAGTGCTTTCCGGTGTTGTGCTCGCCCGATTTGATCGTGTACTTGTCGCCGAATGCCCAGCGGCTCGGACCCTCGCCCGGGGGTACGTGAACGATCTTGCGCGACCACTGTTCTTCGAAACTCAAGGCGCCGCTCCGTCCTCTGCTTTTTCGGGCCACCCGTCCTGTCCCGGAATGGCCCAGCAGAGTGTCCGCCGGGCGCCGGGCCGGGACAACAGCGGGCGGAACAGTAAGTCATGTCCAAACGGATATTCGACGCCATCTGACATAGTCCCGCGATCGCCTTTGATCCTCCTCGCCCGCTTCGTACAGAGTCGGCGGCGGCCGCTTTCCCGAACTCGATCGGAGGCGGCCTCACTTCACCCCAGGAGGTACCAGGTGAACGGTGTCCACGAATTCCTCCGATCCTTGCCAGCCGCTCAGCAGCCACAATGGGCGGGACACGCGGAGCTCGGGCGGGTACGGGAGGAACTGGCTTCTCTGCCCCCGCTCGTCGACTCCGAAGACGTCGACGGACTGCGCGCCCTGCTCGCCGAGGCCGCTGAGGGCCGCATCCAGATCATCCAGTCCGGCGACTGCGCCGAGGACTGGGCCGAATCCTCCGCGGACAGCGTGGCCCGCAAGGCCGGCCTGCTGGAGGTGCTGGCGGGCACGATGAAGATGATCTCGCACAAGCCCGTGATCCGGGTGGGCCGGATAGCCGGCCAGTACGGCAAGCCGCGCTCCAAGCCGACCGAGATCGTCGGAGGCGTCGAACTCCCCGTCTACCGGGGCCACATGGTCAACGCCCCCGAGCCCGACCCGGAGCTGCGCAAGCCCGACCCCACCCGCATGCTCACGGGGTACGAAGCCGCGCGGGGCGTCATCGAAGGCCTCGGCTGGCACCGGGACGAGCGGAGCCCGCGCCCCGACACCACCGTGTGGACCAGCCACGAGGCGCTGCTGCTCGACTACGAACTGCCCATGATGCGGACGCGGGCCGACGGCCGGTTACTGCTCGCCTCGACCCACTGGCCGTGGATCGGCGAGCGCACCCGCCAGGTCGACGGCGCGCACGTCGCACTGCTGGCCGCGGTGTCGAACCCGGTGGCCTGCAAGGTCGGCCCCGGCATGACCACCGACGAGCTGCTGGCCCTGTGCCTCGCGCTCGACCCGGACAAGACGCCCGGCCGCCTGACCCTGATCGCACGCATGGGCGCCGACACGGTCGGCGAGAAGCTCCCCCCGCTGGTCGCGGCGGTCCGGGAGGCCGGCCACCCGGTCATCTGGCTGACCGACCCGATGCACGGGAACACCGTCAGCGGCCCCGAGGGCCTCAAGACGCGCCTCGTGAAGACCGTGGTGCGCGAGGTCCTGGAGTTCCACCGCGCCGTCACCGGGGCGGGCGGTGTCGCCGGCGGAATCCACCTGGAGACCACGCCCGACGCGGTCACCGAGTGCGTGGCCGACCAGGACCGGCTGCACGAGGTCGGCAACAAGTACACGAGCTTCTGCGACCCGCGCCTCAACCCGCGGCAGGCCGTCGCGGTGGCCGCCGCCTGGCTCGGCTGAAGGGGACGGGGACAGTGATGTACGGAGTGGAAACGACGGACAGCGGGATCGCATTGGTCACCGGTGCGGCCGGCGGCATCGGCGAGGAGGTCGTACGCATCCTGGCGGAGCGCGGCCTGACCGTCGCGGCCGTGGACCGGGACGCCGACGCGCTCGGCGACACCGTGGCCAAACTGCGGGCCGAAGGGCTCAACGTCGAGGCGTTCCCCTGTGACGTGACCGTCTCGGCCCGGGTGGACAGCCTGGTCGACACCGTGGAGCAGGTCCTGGGGCCCGTGCGGTACCTGGTCAACTCCGCCGGCGTACTGCGCCTGGGCCAGGCCGTGTCCCTGTCCGACGAGGACTGGGCGGCCACCTTCGCGGTCAACACCACCGGCGTCTTCCACGTCTCGCGCGCCGTCGTCGGCCGCATGGTGGAACGCCGCTCGGGAGCGGTGGTCACCGTCGCCTCGAACGCCGCCGGCACGCCCCGGACCGGGATGGCCGCCTACGCGGCGTCCAAGGCGGCGACGGCCATGTTCACCAAGTGCCTGGGCCTGGAGGTGGCCAGGTACGGAATCCGGTGCAACGTCGTGGCCCCCGGATCCACCGCCACCCCGATGCTGACCTCCCTCTGGGCGGACGGCGGCGCGGACGGCAGCGGCGAGCGCGGCTCGATCGACGGCATCGCGGACGAGTTCCGGGTGGGCATCCCCCTCGGCAAGCTGGCCCGCCCCCTCGATGTGGCCCAGGCGGTGGCGTTCCTGCTCTCCGACCACGCCTCCCACATCACCCTGCACGACCTCACCGTCGACGGCGGCGCCGCCCTCGGCGTCTGACCCGCCGCCGCCCCCGCACCGACCCGGCACCGCCCCCGCATCGACCCGGCACCGAGCCCCTGCCGAAGGCCACACCCCGAGCCCACACCCGAGCGAGAGGAAGGACGACCATGGCGGGAATTCCGCCCATCGATCCGTACCCCATGCCCTCCGAGGGAGACCTCCCCGTCAACACCGCCGACTGGACGGTCGACCCCGACCGGGCGGTGCTGCTGATCCACGACATGCAGCGCTACTTCCTGCGCCCGTTCCCCGAGGGCGAGTCCCCGGTCGGCGACCTCGTGCGCAACGCGACGCTGCTGCGCGAACAGTGCGCCGCCCTCGGCATCCCGGTCGCGTACACCGCGCAACCCGGCGGCATGTCGGAACAGGAGCGCGGTCTCCTCAAGGACTTCTGGGGCCCCGGGATGAAGGTCTCGCCCGAGGACCGCCGGGTGGTCGACCCCATCGAACCGGGCCCCTCCGACTGGGTGTTCACCAAGTGGCGCTACAGCGCCTTCTTCAAGTCGGAGCTGCTGGAGCGCATGCGCTTCCAGGGCCGCGACCAGCTCGTCGTCTGCGGTGTGTACGCCCACGTGGGCGTGATGGCGACGGTCGTGGAGGCCTTCACCAACGACATCCGGTCCTTCCTCGTCGCGGACGCCGTCGCCGACTTCTCCGAGGCGCAGCACCGGTTCGCCCTGGACTACGTCGCCCAGCGCGCGGGGGTCGTCAAGACCACCAAGTCCGTGCTCGCCGAGCTCACCGCGCCGGGCGGTGCCCGGTGACCCCGGACCTGCTGAACCGGGTGCTCACCGGCCGCGCACCGGCGTACGCCCTGCTGTACCGCCCCGAGACCACCGGTCAGGAGCTCCTGGAGGTGCTGCTCGGCGAGGTGTCGAGCGTGGAGACCCTCGCCGAGATCCCCGTGCCGCAGGGCCCCGCCGCGGGCCCGCGGCACGAGACCCTGGCCATCGTCCCCTACCGGCAGATCACCGAGCGGGGGTTCGCCGGCACCGACGACGGCGAACCGCTGATCACCATGACGGTCGGCGAGCAGGCGGTCCTCCCGCTGGCCGATGCGCTGCGCAGGCTCCCCGACGAGCCGGTCACCCTGACCGGCGGCCACTTCGACGTGGACGACGACGCGTACGCCGGAATGGTCCGCGAGGTCATCGAGCGCGAGATCGGCAACGGCGAGGGCGCGAACTTCGTCATCAAGCGCTCGTTCGTCGCGGAGATCACCCACTACTCCCCGGCCGGCGCGCTCTCCTTCTTCCGGCGGCTGCTGGAGCGGGAGTCGGGCGCCTACTGGACCTTCCTCGTCCACACCGGGGACCGCACCTTCGTCGGCGCCAGCCCCGAGCGGCACGTCAGCCTGCACGACGGCACCGCCGTGATGAACCCGATCAGCGGCACCTACCGCTACCCGGCCGCGGGCCCCGACCTGCCGGGCGTGATGGCCTTCCTCGCCGACCGCAAGGAGGCGGACGAGCTGTACATGGTCGTGGACGAGGAACTCAAGATGATGGCCCGGATCTGTGAGGGAGGCGGCCGCGTCGTCGGCCCGTACCTCAAGGAGATGGCCCGCCTCGCCCACACCGAGTACTTCATCGAGGGGCAGACCTCCCGCGACGTACGGGAGATCCTGCGCGAGACGATGTTCGCCCCCACCGTCACGGGCAGCCCACTGGAGAGCGCCTGCAAGGTGATCAACCGGTACGAGCCGGAGGGCCGCGGCTACTACAGCGGCGTCATGGCCCTCATCGGCCGGGACGCCGACGGCGGCCGCACGATGGACTCCGCGATCCTCATCCGCACCGCCGACATCGCGGCCGACGGCCGGGTGCGCATCGGCGTCGGCGCGACCCTCGTACGGCACTCCGACCCGCTGAGCGAGGTCGCCGAGACCCGGGTGAAGGCGGCCGGACTGCTGTCCGCGCTCGAAGCGGGCGGCGCGAGCCGTTTCGCCCGGCACGCCGACGTCCGGGGCGCCCTGGAGGAGCGCAACGAGGGCATCGCCGGATTCTGGCTGCGCAAGACCGCCGAGCGGTCCCGGCCGGTGCCGGAGCTGGCCGGCCGCAGTGTGCTCATCATCGACGCCGAGGACACCTTCACCTCGATGATCGGCCACCAGCTGGCCTCCATGGGGCTGAAGGTGACGGTCAGCCGTTTCGACGAGCCGTACGACACCGGCGCCCACGACCTCGTCGTCATGGGCCCGGGTCCCGGCGACCCCGGCGAGACCGCACACCCCAAGATCGCGCACCTGCGGGCGACGGTCTCCCGGCTGCTGGGCGAGCGGCGGCCGTTCCTCGCCGTCTGCCTCAGCCACCAGGTCCTCTCCACCCTGCTCGGCCTCGACCTCGTCCGCAGGACCGTGCCCAACCAGGGTGTCCAGCGGCAGATCGACCTGTTCGGCGCGCCGGAGCGGGTCGGCTTCTACAACACGTTCGCGGCGCGGCTGGCCGAGGACAAGTTCGAACACCCGCGGGCCGGGATCGTCGAGGTCAGCCGCGACGTCGAGACCGGTGAGGTGCACGCCCTGCGCGGACGGGGCTTCGCCTCGATGCAGTTCCACGCCGAGTCGGTCCTCACCGAGGACGGCGTACGGATCACCCGCGACCTGCTGATCGGAGTGGTGCGCTCGTGCGAGCGGTAATCGTCTGGTGGGACCTGAAGGAATCCGAGCAGACCATCGACTCGCTGCGCGGGTTCCTGCGCGACGAGGCGGTCGACCGGTTCAGTCAACTGGCCGGTCTGCGGCTGAAGTTCTGGATATCCGACCGGGAGACCGACCGCTGGGGAGCGGTACTCCTGTGGGAGTCCGCCGAGTCGGCCGCGCTCGCCGCGGCCCTGCCCAACCGGGCTGCGGAACTCATCGGCTACCCGCCCACCGAGCGCTCCTTCTTCGACGTGGAAGCCACCGTCGAGGGCGTCTTCTCGCTCGACCGGCTCGCCGGCCGCGGCCTGGCCCTGGAGGGCTGAGCGATGCCCGGACCGGGGGAGGGGCCGGGCCCGGCCCGGGCGAGCTCATCGGCCGCCCCGCCCGAAACCACGCCCACGCCCCCTCCCGCCTCCAGACAAGCCACAAGGAGCCCTGACCGTCCGGTGAACACCCAGGCGAGCACCAGCAACCCCGCCTTCGAGTGGTCCGCACTCGACCGGCAATCCGTCGATGTCGCACGCGCCCTCGCGGTCGACGCAGTCGAGAAGGCCGGGCACGGCCACCCGGGCACGGCCATGAGCCTGGCCCCGGCGGCGCACCTCCTCTTCCAGCGGCTGCTGCGCCACGACCCGGCGGCCCCCCGCTGGACCGGTCGCGACCGCTTCGTCCTGTCCTGCGGACACTCCAGCCTCACCCTCTACACCCAGCTCTACCTCTGCGGCTACGGCCTGGAGCTCGACGACCTCAAGGCGCTGCGCACCGAGGGCAGCCTCACCCCCGCCCACCCCGAGTACGGGCACACCCCCGGCGTGGAAACCACCACGGGCCCCCTCGGCCAGGGCCTCGGCAACGCCGTCGGCATGGCCATGGCCGCCCGCCGCGAGCGCGGCCTCTTCGACCCGGACGCCGCCCCCGGCACGTCCCCCTTCGACCACACCGTCTGGGTGTTCGCCTCCGACGGGGACCTCGAAGAAGGCATCAGCCACGAAGTCGGCTCGCTCGCCGGACACCAGAAGCTGGGCAACCTCGTCGTGCTCTGGGACGACAACCGGATCTCGATCGAGGACGACACCTCCATCGCAGTGTCGGAGGACGTCCTCGCCCGCTACGCCGCCTACGGCTGGCACGTCCAGCAGGTCGACTGGACCCGGACCGGCTCCTACGAGGAGGACGTGCCGGCCCTGCACGCGGCGCTGGCCGCCGCCCGCGAGGAGACCGGCCGTCCCTCGATCGTCGCGCTGCGCACGATCATCGGCTGGCCCGCCCCCACCCAACAGAACACCGGCAAGATCCACGGATCCGCGCTGGGCGCCGGCGAGGCGGCCGCGGCCAAGGCCGCCATGGGCCTGGATCCGCAGGCCTCCTTCCAGGTCCCCGCCGAGGTGCTCGCCCACGCCCGCGAGGTCGCCGACCGTGGGCGCGCGGCCCGCGCGGAGTGGGACAAGCGCTACCAGGACTGGCGCGCGGCCCGGCCGGAGCACGCGGCCCTCTTCGACCGGGTCGACGCCAAGCGGCTGCCCGAGGGCTGGAGCGACGCGCTGCCGGAGTTCACCGCGGGCGGCGAGATGGCCACCCGCAAGGCCTCGGGCGAGGTGCTGAACGCGCTGGCCGGCGTACTGCCCGAACTGTGGGGCGGCTCCGCGGACCTCGCCGAGTCCAACAACACCACCATGAAGGGCGAACCCTCCTTCATCCCCTCGGAGTTCGCCACCCGGGCCTTCCCGGGCCACCCCTACGGCCGCACGCTCCACTTCGGCATCCGCGAGCACGGCATGGGCGCCGTCCTCAACGGCATCGCCCTGCACGGCGGAACCCGGCCCTACGGCGGCACCTTCCTCGTCTTCTCCGACTACATGCGCCCGGCCGTGCGCCTCGCGGCCATGATGAAGCTGCCCGTCACCTACGTCTGGACCCACGACTCCATCGGACTCGGCGAGGACGGCCCCACCCACCAGCCGGTCGAGCACCTCTGGTCGCTGCGCCTGATTCCCGGCCTCGACGTGGTCCGCCCGGCCGACGCCAACGAGACCGCCGCCGCCTGGCGGGCCGTCCTGGAGCGCGACGACCGGCCCGCCGGACTCTGCCTGACCCGTCAGAACGTCCCCGTCCTGCCCGACCCCGGTGCCGACGCCGTGGCCCGGGGCGGCTACGTACGAGCCGAAGCCGAGGGCGGCCGGCCCGAGGCGGTCGTCCTGGCCACCGGCAGCGAGGTCCACATCGCGCTCGCGGCACGCGAACTCCTGCAGCGCGACGGCATACCGACCCGGGTCGTCTCGCTGCCCTGCCTGGAGTGGTTCGCCGAACAGCCCCGGGAGTACCGCGACTCGGTCCTCCCGCCGCGACTGCGCGCCAGGGTCTCGGTGGAGGCCGGCTCCACCCTCGGCTGGCACGCCCTGACCGGCGAGGCGGGCGAAGCCGTCGGCATCGACAGCTTCGGCGCCTGTGCCCCGTACCGGTCCCTGTACGAGCAGCACGGCCTCACCGCGGAGCGGGTCGCGGCGGCCGTCCGTACGAGCATCGCCCGCGCCGCCGAGCAGCACCCGGCGCCCGCGTCCGAGGGGCCGTCGCCGGGGTCGCCGGGGTCGCCGGGGTCGCCCAAGTCGCCGAAGTCGTCGGAGCCGTCGCAGGAAGGAACCCGATGACCACGGGGACCCTCGCCGGTACGGGCCGCGCGGCCCGCATCCCGGGTTCGAAGAGCATCACCAACCGCGCCCTGCTCCTCGCGGCGGCGGCCGACGGCACCAGCACCCTGCGCGCCCCCCTGATCAGCGAGGACACCACTGCCTTCCGCACCGCCCTGACAGGTCTCGGAGTCCAGGTCACCGCGACCCCCCACGACGAGTTCTGGGAGGTCGGCGGTCTCGCCGGAGCCCCCGCACACGGCGGCCGCGTCTGGTGCGCCGACGCCGGGACCGCGGCCCGCTTCCTGCCGCCCTTCGCCGCGGCCGGCCACGGCTCGTACGTGTTCGACGGCTCGGAGCAACTGTGTGCCCGCCCGCTCCGCCCGCTCGCCGACGCCCTGGCACGGCTCGGCGCGCGGGTACGGACCCGGGACGGGGACACCCTGCCCTTGCGGATCGAGGCCGACGCGCTCGACGGAGGCGAACTCGCCGTCGACGGCGGGCTGAGCAGCCAGTTCCTGAGCGGACTGCTGATGGCGGCACCCCTGCTGCGCACCCCGCTGACCGTGACGGTCGGCGAGCTCGTCAGCCGCCCGTACATCGACATGACCATCGTCCTGATGCGCCGCTTCGGCGCACGGGTCACCGAAGACGCGCCGGGTGTGTTCGAGATCGGCACGGGGGGATACCGCGCCACCGACCTCGTGATCGAACCGGACGCCTCCACCGCCTCCTACGTCTTCGCGGCCGCGGCCGTCACCGGCCGCTCGGTCACCGTGCCCGGCCTCGGGCGCGACAGCCTCCAGGGAGACCTCGGCTTCGTCGACGTCCTGCGCACCGCCGGAGCCGAGGTGGAGATCGGCGATCACGCGACGACGGTCACCGGCACCGGCCGGCTCCGCGGCGGGTTCGACGTGGACATGGGCGCGATCTCGGACACCTTCATGACGCTCGCCGCGATCGCACCGCTCGCGGACGCTCCCCTCACCATCCGCGGCATCGGGCACGCCCGGCTCAAGGAGTCGGACCGGATCGCGGCGGTCGCCCTGAACCTCGCCGCGTGCGGAGTGCGCGCCGAGACCGGCCGGGACTGGATCACCGTGCATCCGGGCGAGGTCCGCCCCGCCCGGATCGCCTGCCACCGCGACCACCGGATCGCCATGGCGTTCTCCGTGCTCGGACTGCGCGCGCCGGGACTCCACCTCGACGATCCGGCCTGCGTGGGCAAGACCTTCCCCGGCTTCCACGCCGAACTGGCCCAGCTGTTCCCCAAGACACAAGGAGAACGAGGATGACGGACGTACTCGTCGCCGGCGGCGGCATCGGCGGACTGGCCACGGCACTGAGCCTGGCCGCCCGCGGCCACCGGGTGACCGTGCTGGAGCGCCGGCCCGAGTTCGCCGAGCTCGGCGCGGGGATCCAGCTGGGTCCCAACGCCTTCCACGCCCTCGACCGGCTCGGTGTGGGCGGGGCCGTGCGCGACCGGGCCGTCCTCATCGACGAGCTGCGCTTCATGGACGCCACCAGCGGGGAGAGCGTCGCGCGGATGCCGCTGACGGGCGCCTACCGGGAACGGTTCGGCAATCCGTACGCGGTCGTCCACCGGGGCGACCTCTACCAGCCGCTGCTGGACGCCTGCCAGGCCGCGGACGGAGTCACCCTGCTGGCCGGGCATTCGGTCATCCGGTACGAGCAGACGGCCGACGAGGTCACGGCGATCACCGGCACCGGGCAGCGGTTCACCGGGGACGTGCTGATCGGAGCCGACGGCATCCGATCGGCCTTACGCCGCCAGCTGATCGGGGACGGGGACCCGCGGGTGTCGGGCCACACGATCTACCGGTCGGTCATCCCCATGGAGAAGGTGCCCGAGGAACTGCGCTGGAACAGCGTGACCCTGTGGGCCGGACCCAAGTGGCACTTCGTGCACTACGCGATCGGCGGCGGCGAGTTCCTGAACCTGGCCGCCACCCGCGACAACGGCGCGCGCGAGGCGCTCGTCGGGCTGCCGGTGGACCGGGATCACGTACTGGGCGAGTTCCCGGAGCTGGGCGACGCGGTCCGGCGGCTGCTGGAGCTCGGTGAGGAGTGGAAGACCTGGGTGCTGTGCGACCGTGACCCGGTCGAGGGCTGGACGGACGGCCGGGTGGCGCTCATGGGCGACGCGGCGCATCCGATGCTCCAGTACGCGGCCCAGGGCGCGTGCATGGCGCTGGAGGACGCGGTCGTCCTCGGCGAAGTACTGGACGGCAACGGCGACGGCAACGGTGACGGCGGGGCCGCGGTCGGCCGGGACGTCGCCGGCCGGCTGGCACGGTACAACGAGCAGCGGCGCGACCGTACGGCCAAGACCCAGCTGGTGGCACGGGAGATGGGCGCGCAGCTCTACCACCCGGCCGGCGAGGCGGCGGCGGCCCGCAACCGGATGCTCGCCGGGTACAGCGCGGACGACCTGTACGACACGGTGGCGTGGCTCCACGGCTCCCGTGACTTCACGGCGGGGCCGGCGCGAGCCGCCGAACTCGTCGAGGGAGGGGTCCGTTGAGCAGGCTGCGCTGGCTGACCGCCGGGGAGTCGCACGGACCGGCGCTGGTGGCGACGCTAGAGGGGCTTCCCGCCGGTGTTCCGGTCACCACCGCTCTGGTGGCCGGGCACCTGGCCCGGCGCCGGCTCGGCCACGGGCGCGGTGCGCGGATGAAGTTCGAGCAGGACGAGATCACCTTCCTCGGCGGGGTCCGGCACGGGCTGTCGCTGGGCTCTCCCGTGGCGGTGATGGTCGGCAACAGCGAGTGGCCGAAGTGGCGGACGGTGATGTCGGCCGACCCGGTGGATCCGTCGCTGTCGAAGGAGGCCGGCCGGGGCGCCCCGCTGACGCGTCCGCGTCCGGGTCACGCGGATCTGGCGGGGATGCAGAAGTACGGGTTCGACGAGGCCCGGCCGGTTCTGGAGCGCGCCAGTGCGCGGGAGACGGCCGCGCGGGTCGCGCTGGGGGCGGTCGCCAGGTCCTTCCTGAAGGAGGCCGCCGGGATCGAGATCGTGTCGCACGTGGTGGAGCTGGCGGGGGCCAGGGCCCCGTACGGGGCGTACCCGACGACGGCCGACGTGGAGAAGCTCGACGCGGACCCGGTGCGGTGCCTGGACGCGGACGCGAGCAAGGCGATGGTCGCGGAGATCGACCGGGCCCACGGGGACGGCGATACCCTGGGAGGTGTGGTCGAGGTCCTGGCGTACGGCGTACCCGTCGGGCTCGGCTCGCACGTCCACTGGGACCGGCGCCTGGACGCGCGCCTGGCGGCGGCCCTGATGGGCATCCAGGCGATCAAGGGCGTCGAGGTCGGCGACGGCTTCGCACTCGCCCGGGTGCCCGGCTCGAAGGCGCACGACGCGATCGTCCCCACCCCCGAGGGTCTCAAGCGCACCTCCGGCCGCTCCGGCGGCACCGAGGGCGGGCTGAGCACCGGCGAGCCGCTGCGGGTGCGGGCCGCGATGAAGCCCATCGCGACGGTGCCGCGGGCGCTCGCGACGGTCGACGTGGTGACCGGAGAGGCGACGGTGGCGCACCACCAGCGCTCGGACGTGTGTGCCGTGCCGGCGGCGGGGATCGTCGCGGAAGCGATGACCGCCCTCGTGCTGGCGGACGCGGTCGTCGAGAAGTTCGGCGGGGACTCGGTCCCCGAGACCCGCCGCAACGTGCGGTCGTACCTCGGCAACATGCGGTTCATCTGACCCTCGCCGACCGCACCCCGGCCACCCCCCACACCCCTTGTGCCGCAAGGGGTGTGGGGTCCCGTCACCACCCCCGGCCGCAGGCAGGTGGCCGGCGCACCTCCCCCGCAGGGGGGTCCCCGGGCGACGGTGGGACTGCATTCGAAGCAGCCTAGGGGGGCCTGTGGTGACCACCGCCATGAACACCATCGTCCGAAGGGAACTGTCCGTCGTGGGTGCGCGGGAGGGCCGCGACACCGCGGTCCGGATCCGGCGCGACCCGATCAGGGAAATCACCGAAGACCTGTGTGCCACCGTCTTCGCCTCGCTCCGCCGCAAGGACCAGCGGGAGAAGGCCCAGCACTACGTACGGGGACTGCTGGCCACCTCGGGGCGCAAGTCCATCCGCAGCATCGCCGCCCACGTCGAGGGGGACGCCGCCGAACAGAGCCTGCACCACTTCATCTTCAGCTCCACCTGGGACTGGCAGCCCCTGCGCACCGCGCTCTCGGAATACCTGGAGAGCACCACCCCGCTGGCGGCCTGGGTCGCCCAGCCGATGGCGATCCCCAAGGGCGGCGAACACTCGGTCGGCGTCGGCCACCACTTCGACCCGCACCAGGGCCAGATGTTCCGCGGCCAGCAGGCATTCGGCACCTGGTTCGCCTCGGCCGAGGTGGCCACGCCGGTCGGCTGGCGGCTGTTCGTACCGGACGGCGAGAACAACGCCGAAGCCTCCGCCAATTCGGCGCGCCGCACTGTCGCCGACCCCGGCACCGGTCCCGCCCCCGCACACCACACCTCGTACGAGGAGTGCGCGGCCAGCGGTGTCATCGAGACCGTCAAGGCCGCCGCGATGCCCGCCCACCCGGTCGTCCTCGACGTCCCCAACATCGGCACCCGCATGACGATGAACCGCTTCGCCGAGGCCCGCATCCCCGTCCTGGCCCGGATCAGCCCCGCCGGCCGGCTGCTCGTCACCGACCCGGCGCTGCCCGGCTACGGCGCCGGCCCGCTGAACGCCGAGGACATCCTGCAGTCCCTCAAGGGGCTGCGCGCGCCCGTGGAGTGGGCCGACCCGGCCAACCCGTCGGCGCGCCGCAGCACCCTCGCCGTCGCCGTCGGCGTGATGATCCCCGACCCGTCGGCGGCGCGGCGCCGCCAGCTCGTGCTGGTCGGCGAGTGGACCGACCCGCACCGGCTGCCGTCCCAGCTGTGGATCACCGACCTGACCCGGCTGTCCGCGGGCCGCCTGCTGCGGCTGACCAAGCAGGCCCCGCGGGTGGCGCTCACCTCCCAGCACAGCGGCCAGGAGCTGGGACTGCGCGACTACACCGGGCGTTCCCTGCACGGCTGGCACCGGCACGTCACCCTGGCCTCCATCGCCCACGCCGCCCACAGCCTCGCCGCGGCGCGGCAGTAGCCTCCCCCGCCCGCCCCGCTCCTCACCCCATGCGCGGGGCGGGCCCGGACCCGGGCCCGAACCCGGGCCCGGATTCGGTGCGCCGTTCGTGCAGTACGTCGCGGGCCTTGCGCAGCCGCAGCGCCATCTGGATCTCCAGGGCCCGGTCCGGCCTCTGCCAGTGCGGGCCGAGCAGCTCCGTGATGCGCGCCAGGCGGCGCGAGACGGTGTTGGCGTGGACGTGCAGCGCCTCGGCCGCACGGGTGGGGCTGCCGCCCGACTCGAAGTACGAGTCCAGCGTGCGGGTCAGCTCCGTGACGCGGGTCCCGTCGTAGTCCAGGACCGGGCCGATCGTCGACCCGATGAACGCCTCCACGTCATGGTCGGTGGACAGCAGCAGTCCCAGGAAGCCCAGTTCGCTCAGCGAGGCGGTTCCGCCGGCGCCGTCGAGGGCCGTCAGGGCGTCCAGGCAGCGCACGGCCTCCGCGTACACCTGGGCCACCTCGCGGGCGCTGCGCGAGGGCCCGGCGGCCCCGGTGGACACCGGGTGCCCGAGCAGCGGTGACAGCTCGGCCGACACCTGGCGGGCGGCGGCCGAGGCGTCGTCGCCGGGGACCACGAGCACGATGCAGCCGCGGCGCACGCCCTTGAGTCCGTTCATCCGATGGGCGTACGAGGAAGCCCAGGCCACCGCCCTGCCCAGCTCCCCGCCCTCCGGCCGGGCCACCACCACCACATGGGGGCGGTCCAGCTCGATCCCCAGGCGCCGTACGCGCTCCAGCAGGTGACGGTCGGAGCGGGTCGGCCGGTCCAGCAGCTCCTGGAGCAGTTCCTCGTGGACCGGGCCCTCGGCGGCGGCGGTGCCGCGCTGGATCAGGATCAGCGAGGCCACGGTCTGGGCGGCCATCCGCAGGAGCCGTACGTCCTCGACCGTCAGCGGCGCCGAGGCGTGCAGCACCAGGGCGCCGAGCTCCTCGGCGCCGGCCAGCACCGGGGCCAGCCACACGTCGCCGGGCAGTTCCACGGGCCGCAGCCCGTGGGCCGTCAGGGCCGCCCGCGCGACGGCCTCCTCGTCGAGGTCCGCCGGCAGCTCACCGGTGGAGACCAGCACCCGCCCACCGGGATCCCGGACCTGGACGACCGCGTCCAGCGCGTCCGCGGCCGCCCGCGCCAGCGCCGACAGGCTCGCCCCGTCCAGCACCAGGCCGGCCAGCCGGGCGTGGCACTCCCACAGGTAACGGACCCTGGTCAGGGTGGAGTTGGTGTGGGATCCGAACCGCTCCAGCTCGGCGACCTCCTCCTGGGTCTGCTCCAGCAGGCGCGCCTTCTCGATGGCGACGGCCGCCAGGTCGGCGAGCGAGAGCAGCAGCCCGATCTCGTCCGGGGTGAAACGGCGTACGTCACGCTGGGCGCCGTACAGGGCGCCGAGCGTGGAGTTCCCGTTGCGCAGGGGCACGGCGATGATCGCGTGCAGTCCCTCGGCCCGGGCCACGGTGTCGATGCCGGGGCCGTGCGGGACCGTGTCGTCGTTCAGGTAGTCGGCGCTCCACAGGGGAGCCCGGCGGGTCTGGGCGGCGCTGCCCAGCCCCGTGCCCAGCTCCATCCCTATGTTCTGCGTGGTGGTCTCGCCCTCACAGGTGCGGACGTAGCCGGTGCCGTCCGGGCGGTTGAGGGACACCCAGGCCATGTCGAGGCCGAGCAGGCGCCGAGCCCTCCGGTTGATCACGCGGAGCAGGCCGTCCAGGTCGTACGGCGAGGTCAGGTCGTGCGCGGTGTCCACCAGCGCGGCCAGGGAAGCCTGTTGCTGCCGGCCGATCACGGCGTTCGCGCGCACGGCCCCGGCCAGCTCCAGGGCCCGGGTAAGCTCGGCGACCTCCGCCTCCCCGGCCCCGGATCTTCGGGCCTCGTGCAGCAGGGCCTCGAACAGGCCGGGCGGAGCTTCCTGCGCGAGGAGCTCCAGCACGGCCAGCGCGCCGGACCCTCCCCGGTGGGAACCGATCTCCGGTGCCATGCGTGTCTCCCCTCGTCTGACCAGCGCAAATCAAGCCAGCTCCCCGAACCTAGGTTCCGTCCGCCGAAGGGTCAAGCGGGGCCTGTCCTTTGCGGCCGGCAAGACGGTGCGGGGGAGCCAACTCCCGTGCCCTACCTGCCTGTACGTCAGGGGGCGGGCGGGTGAACCGCCTCCGCCGTGACGATGCGGGGCAGGGCGTACGGGTGGTGCGCAGTCAGCCAGGTGATCAGGCGTTCGCGGACCGCGCAGCGGACGGTCCAGACGGCGTCCCCGTCCTTCGCCGTGACCACCGCGCGGACCAGGATGGTGTTCGGGGTGGTGTCGGTGACCGCCAGGGAGCCGGTGCGGCCGTCCCATTCCGGGATGTCCTCCAGGATCCGCTGGAGCTGCTCGCGCATCAGGTCCACCGGGGCGCTGTGGTCCAGGTGCCAGAACACGGTGCCCGTCATCTGCGCGCCGCCGCGCGACCAGTTCTCGTAGGGTTTGCTCGTGAAGTACGAGACCGGCATCGTGATCCGGCGCTCGTCCCAGGTGCGGACGGTGAGGAAGGTGAGGGTGATCTCCTCCACCGTGCCCCACTCCTTGTCCACCACCACCGTGTCGCCGATCCGGACGGTGTCGCCGAAGGCGATCTGGAGTCCGGCGAAGAGGTTGCCGAGTGCGGCCTGCGCCGCGATGCCCGCCACGATGCCGAGCACGCCGGCCGAGGCCAGCATCGAGGTGCCGACCGTCCGCATCTCGGGGAAGGTCAGGAGCATCGCGCCGAGGGCCACCACGATCACCACCGCCGTGACCACCCGCTGGATCAGCGTGACCTGGGTGCGGACCCGGCGCACCCTGGCCTGGTCGGAGGCGTCGGCCGCGTAGCGGGCGTACGTGGAGTCCACGATCGCCGTCGTGATGCGGATCAGCAGCCACGCGGCCGCGGCGATCAGGATCAGGGTCAGCACGTGCCCGGGGCCGTCCGCGCGCCGCCGCACGGCCTGGAGCAGGGAGGTGGCCAGGACCACCAGGAACGGCGGGCGGCAGCGGCGCAGCAGCCCCCACAGCGGGGTCTCGCTGTGCCGGGCGTCGGCGCGGCGCAGCAGCAGGTCCAGCAGCCAGCCCGCGAGCAGGGTGACGGCCAGGGTGCCGGCGACGGCCGCGATCGGGCGCAGGAAGGAGTCCGTGTCCATGCAGGCCAACGTAACCGGAGGGGGTGCGCCGAAACTGGCACGATGGGGGCATGAACATCATGCTTTTCCATTCGACCTACGGGCTGCGGCCCGCCGTGCGGGAGGCGGCCGACCGGCTGCGCGCGGCCGGGCACCAGGTCCAGGTGCCGGACCTCTTCGAGGGGCGCACCTTCGAGACCGTCGAGGAGGGCATGGCCCACCAGGAGGAGATCGGCCGCGACGAGCTGCTCAAGCGGGCGATCCTGGCCTCGGCCCCGTACTCCGACCAGGGCCTGGTCTACGCCGGCTTCTCCTTCGGGGGCTCCATCGCCCAGCACCTGGCGCTCGCCGACGAGAAGGCGCGCGGGCTGCTGCTCCTGCACGGGACGGCCGACCTGGAGGAGGGCGTCTACGTCGACGAGCTGCCGGTGCAGCTGCACATCGCCGACCCGGACCCCTTCGAGCCGCACGACTGGCTGACGGCCTGGTACCTGCGGATGCGCAAGGCCGGGGCGGACGTGGAGGTCCACGGTTATCCGGGGGCCGGGCACCTGTTCACCGACCCGGGACTGGACGACTACGACGCCGAGGCGGCGGAGCAGGCCTGGTCGGTGGCCCTCGCCTTCCTCGACGGTCTCTAGGCCGGTCTCTCGGCCGGTCTCTCCGACGGTCTTCGGGCGGAACACGGCAATGGGGCCCCGCGTGCGGGGCCCCATCGTCATGACTGCGTCAGAGCGCCGGAGCGTCAGCCGCGGTAGGCCGTCCACATGCTCTTCATGCGGGCCACCTGGCCCGCGGTGAACTGGTACATGCAGTTGTCGTACGTGTAGTCCATGAAGTTGTGGATCGGGTCGACGCCCGCCTTGCTGGCGCAGGTGTCACGGCCGGTCGGGCACTCGAAGGCCGCGCTCTTCTCGGCCGGGGTGTCCGAAACGGAGTCGCCCGCGCCGTTACAGCCGCCCTGGAAGGTGTGGTAGAGACCCATCCAGTGGCCGACCTCGTGGGTCGCGGTGTCGCCCTCGTTGTAGTTGGCCGCGGAGCCGCCCGGCAGCGAGGTGTCCAGGACGACCACGCCGTCCATCTTCGGCTGGGAGGCGTAGGAGCTGGGGAAGGTGGCCCAGCCCAGCAGCCCGCCGGAGAGGTTGGCGGTGTAGAAGTTCAGGGCGTTCGCCCCGCCCTTGCGCAGGGTGTTCTTCATGGTCTTCTCGGCCGTGGAGCCGGAAGCCAGGTTGTACCAGCTCGCGTTGTCCGTGTAGTCGGTGCCCGCCAGGGTGAACTGGTAGGTGCTGTCGACGTTTCCGGTGCCCTGGCCGGCGTAGGCCGCGTTGAGGACCGCCAGCTGCTTGCTGATGTCGGTGGCCGTCAGCTTTCCGGTGGTGCCGGAGTGGATGACGTGGAAGTACACGGGGATGCTGGTGGCGGCCTCGGCGGCGCGAAGGCTGCGGTGCTCCTTCGAGATCTTGTCCAGCTTCGCCTTGAGGTCGGCGTCCATGGCCTTGGACTGGGCCTCGGTGACCTCGTTCGGCTCGGCCGCGTGCTGGTCCTTCGGGCGCGCCACACGGGCGTTGGCCGCGGCGCCGGTCTCCTCGGCGCACACCTCGGCGCCGGTCTTGGCGGCGGCGACCGTGGTGGGGGCGGCGAGCGGGGTGAAGGCCAGGGTGCCGGCGAGTACGGCGGTACCCATCAGGCGGCGGCGAAGAAGGGGGGATATGCGGGCAAGAGCGCGCACGTGTGCTCCTCGCGAGTGGGGGGTAGAGCGGGAGGGATCTCCTCGGCTGGCGGGAATCTTACGTGCGCATGTCATAAACAGGTCAAGTGCTCTACGTAAAAGATTTGTTGCTTCTGATGCCAAAGGGGCGCCTGGTCTACGCCAAGCGCCCCTCCGGACGGGAAATCCGACGGTGCGTCAGCGCACCGGCCGGTCCGCCCGCTCGACCTTCTGGGTCCCGTTCAGCGTGCGGTACGAGCGGGCCCAGGCGGCCGTGGCGTCCTGGCGCCGCTTGTCCGAGACCACGTAGTAGTCCATCTGCGAACGCTCGGCCGTCACGTCCAGCACGCCGTAGCCGTGGGCGTCCATGTCCAGCCACTTCACGTGCCGGTTGGCGGCCTTGATGGCCGTTTCGGCCACCAGCGAGGCCGTGTCGGCCGGTACGTGCAGCAGGTCGTCGATGTTGTCGGAGGTCACCGAGGTCACCACGAACTCCACGCCCGCCGACCGCGACCACGGGTAGGTGGCCGCCGTCACCGGGACGTCGTTCGCCCAGGCCATGTGGATGTCACCGGTCAGGAAGACGGTGTTGCGGACGGAACGGTCCGTCAGGTGCCCCAGCAGCTCCCGGCGGTCGTCCGTGTACCCGTCCCACTGGTCCACGTTGATCGCGAGGCCGCCCGCGGGCAGGCCGAGCAGCTCGGCGAGGGGAGCCAGCAGGTGCGCGGGCAGCGAGCCGAAGGCCACCGGCGAGATCATCACCGAGGTGCCCACCAGCTTCCAGGTGGCCTGCGAGCCGGCCAGCCCGGCCTTCAGCCAGTCCAGCTGGGCGCGCCCGGTGATGCTGCGCTCCGGGTCGTCCACCGCGCCGCTGCCGATGCCCGCCTGCTGCGAGCGGAAGGTCCGCAGGTCCAGCAGGTGCAGGTCGGCGAGGGTGCCGAAGCGCAGCCGGCGGTAGACGGTGCCCTCGGTGGAGGTGCGCACCGGCATCCACTCGAAGTACGCCTGGCGGGCGGCGGCCGCTCGGGCCGCGAAGGAGCCCTCGGTGGCGGCATCGTGGTTCTCGGCGCCGCCGGCCCAGGTGTCGTTGGCGATCTCGTGGTCGTCCCAGATCGCGATGACGGGGTGGGCCTGGTGCAGGGCCTGCAGGTCGGGGTCGGTCTTGTACTTCCCGTGCCGGGTGCGGTAGTCGGCCAGGGTGAGGATCTCGTGCAGCGGCTCGTGCTGCCGTACGACGTACTTCGCCTCGGGGTAACCGCCGCTCTTGTACTCGTAGATGTAGTCGCCCAGGTGCAGTACGGCGTCCAGATCGGCCCGCGCGGCCAGGTGGCGGTACGCGGAGAAGTAGCCGGCCTCCCAGTTGGCGCAGGAGACCACGCCGAAGCGGATCCCGGCGGGCGCGGTCGTGACGGCGGGGGCGGTACGGGTGCGGCCGGCCGGGGAGACGGTGGCGCCGGCGGTGAACCGGTACCAGTAGGCCGTCTGCGGGCGCAGGCCCCGTACGTCGGCCTTGACGGTGTGGTCGGAGGCGGCGCTCGCGGTGACGGAGCCGCTCGCGACGATCCGGGAGAAGGCCTTGTCCTCGGCGATCTCCCAGCCCACCGCGACGGCCGGGCCCGCGCCGGAGCCCGGTACGGCCGCGGCGGTCGGGGTGACGCGGGTCCACAGCAGGACCCCGTCGGGGAGCGGGTCGCCCGAGGCGACGCCGTGCAGGAAGGAGGGGGTGTCTTCACCGGTGGCGGCGTGGGCGGCTTCGGCACCCAGCGCGGCGATCGGGACGAGTGCCGCCGTGGCCGCCGCGGCCAGGACGACCGTACGGCGGCGGGGAGCCGGCAGGGAGGCCGATTCCGGGGCGGAGGGGGAGAGTTGACTGGTCACGGATGATCATATTACCGGCGGGTATTCGCTCCGGACCAGACCCGTGGAAGCAACGGACGGGCGAACTCTGGGAGTTCGCCCGTCCGTCGGTGATCCAGCCTCAAAGCCTCAGCCGGCGATGGCCTTGTCGATCGCCGTCGTGAACGCCTCGGGCGTCTGCGGCAGCGGGTCGATCTTCTTGCCGTCCATCTTCAGCGTCGGCGTGCCCTTCGCACCGCTCTTGTCGAAGGTCTTCGACATCTCCAGCGCCCACCGGTCGTAGGTGCCCTCGTCGAGCGCCTTCTTGAACTCGGCGTTCCCCTTGAGCGCCGGGACCTGGTCCGCGACGAGGAGCAGGTAGGCGTCCTTGGCGAACTTGTCGTCCTTCTCCTCCGGGTGGTTCGCCGCGGAGTAGAGGGCCGTCTTGTACTCCAGGAACGCCTCGGGGCTGACGTTGAGGGCCGCGCCCAGCGCGCTCAGGGCGTTCTTGGAGCCGCTGCCGGGGAAGCCGTTGTCCAGGAAGGTGGCCCCGATGAACTGGATCTTGTACTTGCCGGCGTCGACGTCCTTCTTGACCTGCGGGCCGACCGCCTGCTCGAAGCTCGCGCAGACCGGGCAGCGCGCGTCCTCGTAGAGCTCCAGGGTCTTCTTGGCGTCGGCCTTGCCGATGACCACCGTCGTGCCGTTCTCGCCCGAGGTGTTCTTCGGCGCGACCACGGGGGCGTCGGCGGCCTTCTCCCAGGCGCTCGGCTTGTTGGACTGGACGACGGCGTAACCGACGCCGCCGGCCAGGGCGAGGGCGGCCACGACGCCGCCCGCCACGAACACCTGCCGGCGGACCTTGGCCTTCTTGGCCTGCTGCTCGCGCTCGATGCGCAGCTTCTCGCGGGCCGCCGCCTTGTTCGCCTGGCTGTTGCGTGCGCTCATCGTTCTCTCCGTGGGGTGTGGCTCCGCTGTGGAGCCGGCTGTCAGGGGGGACTGGAGGGACTGCCCTCGGACCTCAGGCGCGAGCGAACGCGCCGGGTACGCGAGGAGGTCCCCGCCGTCCCACGGAGTGCACGGGGAAGCGGGTACGGGCCACCGTGCTCGCGAGCGCCGCCCGCGGCGAGCGCCGCACCGGAGCCAGGATCCGCGCCGCACGGGCCGAGGCCATCCGCAGCGGCCGGAAGGCGCAGGCGGACGCGGCGCGCAGCAGCCGGCCGAGGGCCCGCTCCCCGCGGTGCAGCCACAGGGAGGCGAGCAGTCCGACCGAGACGTGCGCCCCCAGCAGCAGCCAGGGGGCCCACGGTCCGGGAGCGGCCAGCAGCGCGGCCGGGTCGGCGGGCCCGCCCACCTCGGCCAGTGACCCGCCCACCGGGCTGCCGCCGCAGAAGTCGGCCAGCCCCATGGCCCGCAGCGGACCCGAGACGGGGCCGCCCGCGGGGCCGTAGCAAAGGTGCTGGCCCGAGGTCAGGACGGTGTCGGCGGCCAGTTCCAGGGGGACGAGCAGCCCGGCGATGTGACCGAGGCCCCGCTCGCGTCCGGCCAGGGCGAAGGCGATCGCGAAGACCGCGACGAAGGCCCCTCCCACCAGGGCGGGAGGCAGCGGCACCCGGGACATCAGGACGTGCGAGCCCGTCGAGAGCAGCACGACGACCGCGCTGAACAGCGCGGCCCGCAGCCCTCGGAGTCCCACCCCGGATATGTCCATCGTCGCGAGTGTGCCATGCGTCCCTGTGAGGACGGGCCGAAGGTCCCCGCCTAGGCCAGGATCCGGCCGTTGCGGAAGAGGTCCACGAAGATCTGGTGGTCGGCCCGGGCCCGGGCGCCGTAGGCGTGCGCGAAGTCCACCAGCAGGTCCGCGAAGCCCTCCTCGTCGGCGGCGATGGCCGCGTCGATGGCCCGCTCGGTGGAGAACGGGACCAGCGTCTGGCCGCTCTCCTGCGCGTCCGCCGCGCCGTGCATGGTCGCCGTCGCCCGGCCCAGGTCGGCGACCACGGCCGCGATCTCCTCCGGGTCGTCCAGGTCCGACCAGTCCAGGTCCACCGCGTACGGGGAGACCTCCGCGACCAGCTGCCCGGCCCCGTCCAGCTCGGTCCAGCCGAGCCACGGGTCGGCGTGCGCCTGCAGGGCCCGCTGGGAGATCACGGTGCGGTGCCCCTCGTGCTGGAAGTACTCGCGCACCGAGCGGTCGGTGACGTGGCGGGACACGGCCGGGGTCTGCGCCTGCTTGAGGTAGATCACGACGTCGTTCTCCAGGGCGTCGCTGTGCCCCTCCAGCAGGATGTTGTACGAGGGCAGGCCCGCCGAGCCGATTCCGATGCCCCGGCGGCCCACCACGTCCTTGACCCGGTAGGAGTCCGGGCGGACCAGGGACTCGTCGGGAAGGGTCTCCAGGTACCCGTCGAAGGCGGCGAGCACCTTGTACCGGGTGGCCGCGTCCAGCTCGATGGTCCCGGGGCCGGGGGAGAAGCGGCGCTCGAAGTCACGGATCTCGGTCATCGAGTCGAGGAGCGAGAAGCGGGTGCGGCGGCGGGCGTCGCGCAGGGCGTCCAGCAGCGGACCCTCGGCGGTGTCCAGGGTGAAGGCGGGGACCTCGTCGTTCTTGGCGCCCGTCGCCAGCGCGTGGATGCGCTCCCGGTAGGCGGCCGCGTAGATCCGTACCAGCTCGCTGATCTGGTCGTCGCTGAGCGCCTTGGTGTAGCCGAGCAGGGCGACGGAGGCGGAGAACCGCTTCAGGTCCCAGGTGAAGGGGCCGACGTAGGCCTCGTCGAAGTCGTTGACGTTGAAGACCAGCCGGCCCTGGGCGTTCATGTAGGTGCCGAAGTTCTCGGCGTGCAGATCGCCGTGGATCCACACCCGGCCGGTGCGCTCGTCCAGGTACGGGCCGCCGTGCCGCTCGCGCTCCAGGTCGGCGTAGAAGAGGCAGGCCGTGCCCCGGTAGAACGCGAAGGCCGAGGCCGCCATCTTGCGGAACTTGACCCGGAAGGCCGCGGGGTCGGCGGTGATCAGCTCGCCGAAGGCGATGTCGAACACGTCGAGTATCTGCTCGGCGCGCTGCTCGTCGGTCGTCTCGGGAACCGCCATGGCGGGTGCCTCCAGGTGGTGCGGTGGATCGGCGTTTTTGATCGGGCGCCGCGGACACGCGTCCTTGGGTCTGCAACGGACGAAGGTACCCGTCGGTGCCCGGGAACTGTCACTCGGGCCACGTAGGATTCATAGCTGCCGCCCCTCTCTCCCCGCCCGGAGGCCCCCACCGTGACCAAGACGCCGTTCACGCACCTGCACGTCCACACCCAGTACTCCCTGCTGGACGGTGCCGCGCGGCTGAAGGACATGTTCAACGCGTGCAACGAGATGGGCATGACGCACATCGCCATGTCCGACCACGGCAACCTGCACGGGGCGTATGACTTCTTCCACACGGCGAAGAAGGCCGGGGTCACGCCGATCATCGGCATCGAGGCCTACGTCGCCCCCGAGTCCCGGCGAAACAAGCGGCGCATCCAGTGGGGCCAGCCCCACCAGAAGCGCGACGACGTCTCCGGTTCCGGTGGTTACACCCACAAGACGATCTGGGCGGCGAACTCCACCGGCCTGCACAACCTCTTCCGGCTGTCCTCCGACGCGTACGCCGAGGGCTGGCTCACGAAGTGGCCGCGCATGGACAAGGAGACCATCAGCCAGTGGTCGGAGGGCCTGATCGCCTCCACCGGCTGCCCCTCCGGCGAGCTGCAGACCAGGCTGCGCCTCGGCCAGTTCGACGAGGCCCTGAAGGCCGCCTCCGAGTACCAGGACATCTTCGGCAAGGACCGCTACTTCCTGGAGCTGATGGACCACGGCATCGAGATCGAGCGCCGGGTCCGCGACGGGCTCCTGGAGGTCGGCAAGAAGCTCGGCATCCCGCCGCTGGTGACGAACGACTCGCACTACACGTACGCCCACGAGTCGGCCGCGCACGACGCCCTGCTGTGCATCCAGACCGGCAAGAACCTCTCCGACCCGGACCGCTTCCGCTTCGACGGCACCGGCTACTACCTGAAGTCCACGGAGGAGATGTACGCCGTCGACTCCTCGGACGCCTGGCAGGAGGGCTGCCGCAACACCCTCCTGGTCGCCGAGCAGATCGACACCACCGGCATGTTCGAGGCCAAGAACCTCATGCCGAAGTTCGAGATCCCGGAAGAGGGCTTCACCGAGGTCACCTGGTTCAAGGAGGAAGTGCGGCGCGGCATGGCCCGCCGCTACCCCGGAGGCGTCCCCGACGACCGGCAGAAGCAGGCCGAGTACGAGCTGGACGTCATCATCCAGATGGGGTTCCCGGGCTACTTCCTCGTCGTCGCCGACTTCATCATGTGGGCCAAGAAGCAGGGCATCGCGGTCGGCCCCGGCCGAGGCTCCGCCGCCGGCTCGATCGTCGCGTACGCCATGGGCATCACCGACCTCGACCCGATCACCCACGGCCTGATCTTCGAGCGCTTCCTGAACCCCGAGCGCGTCTCCATGCCCGATGTCGACATCGACTTCGACGAGCGCAGGCGCGTCGAAGTGATCCGGTACGTGACCGACAAGTACGGCGACGACAAGGTCGCCATGATCGGCACGTACGGAAAGATCAAGGCGAAGAACGCCATCAAGGACTCGGCGCGAGTCCTCGGCTACCCGTACGCCATGGGCGACCGGCTCACCAAGGCCATGCCCGCCGACGTCCTCGGCAAGGGCATCGACCTCAACGGCATCACCGACCCCTCGCACCCGCGCTACGGTGAGGCCGGCGAGATCCGGGCGATGTACGAGAACGAGCCTGACGTCAAGAAGGTCATCGACACCGCCCGCGGCGTCGAGGGCCTGGTCCGCCAGATGGGCGTGCACGCCGCCGGCGTGATCATGTCCAGCGAGCCGATCGTCGACCACGCGCCGGTCTGGGTCCGGCACACGGACGGCGTGACCATCACGCAGTGGGACTACCCCCAGTGCGAGTCGCTCGGCCTGATCAAGATGGACTTCCTGGGCCTGCGCAACCTCACGATCATGGACGACGCCGTCAAGATGGTGAAGGCCAACAAGGGGATCGACCTCGATCTCCTCGGCCTGCCGCTCGACGACCCCAAGACCTTCGAACTGCTCGGCCGCGGCGACACCCTCGGCGTGTTCCAGTTCGACGGCGGGCCCATGCGCTCCCTGCTGCGCCTGATGAAGCCCGACAACTTCGAGGACATCTCCGCCGTCTCGGCCCTGTACCGGCCGGGCCCGATGGGCATGAACTCGCACACGAACTACGCCCTGCGCAAGAACAAGCAGCAGGAGATCACCCCGATCCACCCGGAGCTGGAGGAGCCGCTCAGGGAGATCCTCGGCGTCACCTACGGCCTCATCGTGTACCAGGAGCAGGTCCAGAAGGCCGCCCAGATCATCGCCGGCTACTCGCTCGGCGAGGCCGACATCCTGCGCCGCGTGATGGGCAAGAAGAAGCCCGACGAACTGGCGAAGAACTTCGTCATCTTCGAGGCCGGCGCCAAGGAGAAGGGCTTCAGCGACCAGGCGATCAAGGCGCTGTGGGACGTCCTGGTCCCCTTCGCCGGCTACGCCTTCAACAAGGCCCACTCCGCCGCGTACGGCCTGGTCTCCTACTGGACCGCCTACCTCAAGGCCAATTTCCCGGCCGAGTACATGGCGGGCCTGCTCACCTCGGTCAAGGACGACAAGGACAAGTCCGCGATCTACCTGAACGAGTGCCGCCGGATGGGCATCAAGGTGCTCCCGCCGAACGTGAACGAGTCGGAGGCGAACTTCGCCGCCCAGGGCGACGACGTGATCCTCTTCGGCCTCACCGCCGTGCGCAACGTCGGCACCAACGTCGTCGAGTCGATCATCAAGAGCAGGAAGGCCAAGGGGAAGTACTCCACCTTCCCCGACTTCCTCGACAAGGTCGAAGCGGTCGTCTGCAACAAGCGCACCGTCGAGTCCCTGATCAAGGCCGGGGCCTTCGACGAGATGGGCCACACCCGCAAGGGCCTGGTCGCCCACCACGAACCGATGATCGACAACGTGGTCGCCGTCAAGCGCAAGGAGGCCGAGGGCCAGTTCGACCTCTTCGGCGGAATGGGCGACGAGGGCGCGAGCGACGAGCCCGGGTTCGGCCTCGACGTGGAGTTCTCCGACGTCGAGTGGGAGAAGGCCTACCTGCTCGCCCAGGAGCGCGAGATGCTCGGGCTCTACGTCTCCGACCACCCGCTCTTCGGCCTGGAGCACGTGCTCTCCGACAAGACCGACGCCGGCATCTCCCAGCTCACCGGCGGCGAGCACGGCGACGGCGCGGTCGTCACCATCGGCGGCATCATCTCGGGCCTCCAGCGCAAGATGACCAAGCAGGGCAACGCCTGGGCCATCGCCACCGTCGAGGACCTGGCCGGCTCCATCGAATGCATGTTCTTCCCCGCGACCTACCAGCTCGTCTCCACCCAGCTGGTCGAGGACACCGTCGTCTTCGTCAAGGGACGCCTGGACAAGCGCGAGGACGTCCCCCGGCTGGTCGCCATGGAGATGATGGTCCCCGACCTCTCCAACGCCGGCACCAACGCCCCCGTCGTCCTCACCATCCCGACCGTCAAGGTCACCCCGCCGATGGTGACCCGGCTCGGCGAGATCCTGCGCCACCACCAGGGCAACAGCGAGGTGCGGATCAAGCTCCAGGGGCCGCGCACCACCACCGTGCTCCGGCTCGACAAGCACCGGGTCAAGCCCGACCCGGCGCTCTTCGGCGACCTCAAGGTGCTGCTCGGCCCCTCCTGCCTGGCCGGCTGACCAGTCCCTTTCCGCCCACGCGCTGCCCGCTCCGCACGCCGGAAGGCCCGCCCCTGTCGACGGGGGCGGGCCTTCCGGTGTACGCGGGGAGTCGTCAGTTGTGGCCGAACTTCTTTTCCCTCTTCTTGCCGGCCATCTGCAGCGGACTCGGGGCCGCCGGGGCGGAGGCCGGGGGCGAGGATTCCATCGAGGTCTTCGCCGGATCCTGTGCGGCCGAGCGGTCCTGTGACTTGGCAGGCTGCTGGCGGTTCTTGTTCTTGGCCATGGAATGCCTCCGTGGGGGGTGTAGGGGCCAGGGCCGCCTTCACACTCACACAGCGCCGTAAACGGCGCATTTTGGATCATTACCGCGCGTAGTCGGGGCTCCTGTCGGGGAACTCTGAGAGATACGCCACGCCGATGATCGAGTTCCGGCCGTCAAGGCCGTTGCCGTCGGGCAGACTCGGGGAAACCGCGAAAGACACAGAGGACCCCCAGGGAAGAAGAGGGTGGTACGCGTGGACCGCTGCGTCGTCCTGGTGGACGCCGGCTACCTGCTGGGCGCCGCCGCGAGCCTCCTCGCAGGAGAACCGTCCCGCTCCCGGATCACCGTCGACCATGCGGCGCTCATCCAGGGCCTGCGCGAACGCGCCGAAGCCGACACCGAGCAGCCGCTCCTGCGGATCTACTGGTTCGACGGCGCACCCGACCGGGTGCCCCAGCCCGAGCACCGGCGACTGCGCGTCATGCCCCGCGTCACCGTCCGCCTCGGCGCCCTGACCCGCAGCGACGGCCGCTGGGCCCAGAAGGGCGTCGACGCGGCCATGCACGCCGAGCTCACCGAGCTCGCCCGCAACCGGGCCTGCTCGGACGTCGTACTCGTCACCGGCGACGGCGACCTGCTGCCCGGCCTGATGTCCGCCAAGGAACACGGGGTCGCCGTCCACCTGTGGGCCGTCCAAGCCGCCGACGGCGACTACAACCAGTCCGAGGACCTCGTCGCCGAAGCCGACGAACGCCGCGTCCTGGACCGCACCTGGATCACCCGCGCCGTCCGCGCCCGCGACCTCACCGGACTCTGCGCCCCGGCGCCGGCCCCGCGCCCCGAGATCGCCGCCATCCTCTCCGCACCGCTGCCCGAAGCCGCCCTCGCCGAAGCCGCCCGCGGCAACGGCAACGGAACCCGGCCCCCGGCCCCCGTGGAGCCCGAGGAGGGCGGCGTGGCGGCCACCGCCGGGGCCACCACCGCCAACGGCAAGACCGTCCCGACCCCGAAGGACCTCGCGGGCGCCCTGCGCGCCCCCGGCACCGCCGCGCCCGCCCCCGGGCCCGGCCCGGCCCTCGGGGCCGCCCCGGCCGGCAGCGCCCTGCGGTGGTCCTCCGACAAGGGGTGGATCGACCGCGGCGGACCGCTCGGCGAGCCCGCCGAGACCGCCTCGCTGCCCACCCTCGCCCAGCTCACCTCCGCCGAGCAGCGCTGGGCGGACCGCGAGGAGGACATCACCACCGTCGGCGGCGACCCCTTCGAGGTCGGCCAGGTCTTCGCCCGGCGCTGGATGGAACGGCTCCCGGAGACCGTGCACCTCCAGAAGCTCGCCACCATGTACCCGCGCATCCCGCACCGGATCGACGGCGAGCTGCTGCGCTACGCCGCCCGGTTCGGACTCCTCGCGCACAAGGACGACCAGATCGACGAGCACGACCGCTACGCCATCAGGGCCGGCTTCTGGCGCGAGATCGACGTGCGGGCGGCCGCGGAACACGTGGCCGGCGCCGGATCGCCGGCCGGACCGGCCCCCGTCGGCGCCCCCGTCGCGGTGGCCCCGGCGGCCCCGGCAGCCGAGTAGGGGCCAGAACCCCGTAGGCTGCTCCCTCGTGAGTACGGGGACAGCACAGGCGGATACGGACACGGCAGGGGCCGCGGGACCGGCTCCCGACGTGGTCTGCGCGGTACGCGACCTGGTCAAGACCTATCCCGCGGTACGTGGACGGCGCGGGGCCCCGGCCCTGCCCGAGACCCGTGCCACCGACGGGATCTCCCTGGACGTGCGGCGCGGCGAGATCTTCGGGCTGCTCGGCCCCAACGGCGCCGGCAAATCGACCCTGGTCCGCCAGCTCACCGGCCTGCTGCGGCCCGACTCCGGCTCGGTGACCCTGCTCGGCCACGACCTCGTGCGCCACCCCGACCGGTCGGCCCGGCTGCTCTCCTACCTCGGCCAGGAATCCACCGCCCTCGACGAGCTCACGGTCTCGCTGGCCGCCGAGACGACCGGCCGGCTGCGGGGCCTCGGCCTGCGCGAGGCGCGGACCGCACGGGACTCCGTACTGGAAGAACTCGGGCTCACCGGGATCGCCGGCCGCCCCCTGAAGAAGCTGTCCGGCGGGCAGCGGCGCCTCGCGTGCTTCGCCGCCGCACTGGTGGGGGAGCGGCCCGTCCTGGTGCTCGACGAGCCCACGACCGGCATGGACCCGGTGGCCCGGCGGGCCGTCTGGGCAGCCGTCGACCGGCGCCGCGCCGAGACCGGCGCCACCGTGCTGCTGGTCACCCACAACGTCATCGAGGCCGAGACCGTCCTCGACCGGGTCGCCGTCATCGACCAGGGCCGGGTCATCGCCTGCGACACCCCGGGCGGGCTCAAGGCCAGGGTGTCCGGCGAGGTCCGGCTCGAACTGGTCTGGCGCGAGTCCGCTCCGCTGGGTTTTCCCGAGGTCGCGGAGCTGCGCGAGCTCGCAGTGGAGACGGGGCGGCGCTGGGTGCTGCGACTCGGGCCCGACGAGGCGCGGGCCGCCGTGGCCGCGGTGACCGGCGGCCCGGCCTTCGCCGCCCTCGACGATTTCACGCTGGCCACGCCGAGCCTGGAGGACGTGTACCTCGCGCTGGGCGGGAAGATGAAAGGGCTGGTGAAGTCGTGAGCGATCGTCCGGCAGGCGCTGTCGCGCCGATCGGGGCCGCGTCGATGGTCGGCACGCCCACCAACGGCGTGCTGACCGCCACCGCCACCTCACCCGCGACCTCCGGGCAGGGCGCCGCCTCGCCGAACGCGGTCCGACAGCTCGCCACCGCGCCGCTGGCACCCCGCGCCCGGTTCTTCCCGGCGCTGGCCGCCGTCTACCGGGCCCAGCTGTCCCGCGCGCGGGTCTCGCGGATCCCGCTGCTGTTCGTGGCCACCTTCCAGTCCGTCGGGATCATGATCCTGATGCGGGGCGTGGTCGACGGGGGCTCCGAGGCGCGGGCCGTCGTCGCCGGTTCCTCCGTGCTGGTCGTCGCCTTCGTCGCGCTGAACCTGCTCGCGCAGTACTTCGGGCAGCTCCGGGCCAGCGGCGGGCTCGACCACTACGCCACCCTGCCGGTGCCGCCCGCGTCCGTGGTGCTGGGCGCGGCCGCCGCGTACGCCTCCTTCACGCTGCCCGGCACGCTGGTGACGGCCGTCTTCGGCAGCGTGCTGTTCGGGCTGCCGATGGGCGGCCTGTGGATCCTGGCCGCCGTGGTGCCGCTGGCCGGCGCCGCCCTCGCCGGGCTCGGCGCGGCGCTGGGCCTGCTGGCCCCCCGGCAGGAGCTGGCCACCCTCGCCGGACAGCTCGGCATGTCCGCGGCCCTGCTGCTGGGCGTGCTGCCGCCCGAGCGGATGCCGGACGTCATCGTCTGGGCGCGGGACCTGCTGCCGTCCACGTACGGAGTGGAAGCCTTCGCCCGCACCTTCGAGCCGCACCCCGACTGGGCGGCGGTCCTCCTCGACCTCGGCGTGTGCGCGGGGGTGGGGGTGCTGTCCCTCGCCGTCGCGACCTGGGCCTATCGGCGGGCAGCGGTCCGCTGACGCCCGCCGGCGCCGATCGTTAAATCAAACACTTCCTGGCACGATGTGGGAGTGACCGAAGCCGTGACCCCTTATGACAAGCCCGACCAGCCGCCGTCGGAAGCGCCTTCGGCTCCGCCCGCGCCCGCGTCCGAGCCCGCCTTCTCCCCGTCCGACATCCGCGACGGGGCCGCCATCGCCCTCGTGATCGGCGTGGCCGGTGTGCTCCTCGGACTGCTGTGGGTCTGGCTCGCACCGCGCGTGCAGTACGTCTCCAACGGCGAGGCCGTGTTCCTGCGGGACACCGAGAGCGAGGCCCGCATCGGGTCCGACGCGACCTTCCTGCTGCTGTCGGTGGGATTCGGCGTGCTGAGCGCGCTGGCGGTGTTCCTGTGGCGCCGGAGCGGGGGTGCGGCGCAGGTGGTCGGGCTCGCGGTCGGGTCGGTCTTCGCCGCGCTGGTCGGCTGGCGCGTGGGCCTGTGGCTGGGCCCGTCCTCCGACCTGGTGGCGGCCGCCCGCAAGGCGGGCAAGGGGGTCCCCTTCGAGGCCCCGCTGGAGTTGCTCGCGCACGGGGCGCTGCTCGGCTGGCCGATGGCCGCGGTCGTCGTCCACCTGGGCCTGACGGCCCTGTGGGGTACGCGGGATCCGGCGCCGGAGCTCGCGATGTGGCCTTCGGCGTATTACCAGGCCCCCGTCGATTCCGCCGTCTCCCCGGCCTCGTCCCCGTCGTCGGACCCGTCCGGTACGGAGCCCCCGCGGCCGTAGCCCCGGCCGGGACGGGCGGGCCCTGCGGGGCGAAGTCCCCTACCCGCCCTTCCGCCGTTCCCCGGGCTCTGCCCGGACCCGGAAAAGATCGCCTCAAACGCCGGCGGGGCTGGATGCATCCGGCCCCGCCGGCGTTACGCGCGGGCGATCGGGGCCAGGGTGGCCGCGGTCAGGGTGGTGAGGGTGGCCGCCGGGAGCTCGACCTCCAGGCCGCGGCGGCCCGCCGAGACGCAGATCGTGGGGAAGCCGGAGGCCGAGGCGTCCAGGACCGTGCGCAGGCGCTTGCGCTGGCCCAGCGGGGAGATGCCGCCCAGGACGTAGCCCGTGGTGCGTTCCGCCAGGGCCGGATCGGCCATCGCCGCGCGCTTGCCGCCCACCGCGGCGGCCAGGGCCTTCAGGTCGAGGCTGCCCGAGACCGGGACCACCGCGACCACCAGGGAGCCGTCCACGTCCGCCAGCAGCGTCTTGAAGACCTGCGCGGGGGAGACCCCGAGGGCCTGGGCCGCCTCCTCGCCGTAGGACGGGTGGGCGGGGTCGTGCTCGTAGGCGTGCACGGTGAAATCGGCGCCGGCCGCCGTCAGGGCCACGATCGCCGGAGTGCCCGCCGGCTTCTTCTTCGCCATGGGTCCTTCGTCAGTTGGGGCTCGTCGGCGCGCGCGTGAGGTCCACGGCCGGGAGCGAGGGGAGATGGCGGATGACGGCCGTCTCGGCGCGCAGCAGCTTCAGCTCCTCCGCGAGGCGGGTCGCCGTGTCCGGGGCCTGGAGCAGGCGCTGCTTGGCCGGGATGTCCAGCACCGCGGCCGCCGCGACCAGGTAGGAGACCACCGAGGGCTCGTCGGGGAGGTCCATGCCGGTCAGGGACCGCTCGCGGGCTCCCGCCAGCCGCTTCTGGTACGTGCGGAACGCCCGCAGCACGCCCTCGGCCAGCGCGCCCGCGCCGTCGCCCGCGTCCTCCGGGAGCTCCTCCAGCTCCGCCACGAGGAACGGGCCGGAGGCGTCGACCGACAGCAGCCGGACCCGGACCGTGCCGGTCGCCATCACCTCGAAGCTGCCGTCCTCCCGCTCCCGGATCGAGGCCGCGTCCGCGATGCAGCCCACCCGGTGGAAGGCCTGGACCGGGTCCGCGCCGAAACCGGCGGCCGGCCCGCGCTCGGGCACGGCCGTCTGGTCGGGCAGGCCGGGCGCGGTCGGGGCGACTTCCCGGCCGTCGCGGATCGCGACGACCGCGAAACGGCGGGGCTCGTCCTCTCCCGCCTTCAGCAGCTCGCGCATCATGGCGCGATAACGCTCCTCGAAGATGTTCAGCGGGAGCACGAGTCCCGGGAACAGCACCGAGTTCAGCGGGAAGAGGGGCAGGCGAACGGTGGTCACGAGGCACAGGGTAGTGGCCGTGGCCCGGGGATCGTTATCCCCGCCTCAGGACGCGGGAAGCGCCCGCCGCCACCGTCGTCGCCAGGATCCAGCCGAGGATGACCAGGGCGGCCGTGCCCCACTGCCAGCCGCCCCGCAGAATCCACTGGTCCTGCTGGCCCAGGTCGATCACCGGGAGCAGCAGGTCCAGGGCGAACAGCACGGAGTTCCAGTCCGGGTGCTCCTGCGCCTTGAGCGGCGGCGGCTCGCCGTGCACCTCGAAGAGCACGGCCCCGGCCGCCCACAGCACGGCCATCCACAGCGCCGCCCGCCCCGGCCGGTAGCCGTAGACCACCGTCCAGTCCTGGAGGTACCCCCACGCGCGCAGCGCCGGCGGCAGCGTGGCCCGCCGGCGCCGCTGTTTGGCCACCAGCACCTCGCGGGCGTCCGCGTCCTCCCCGGAGGCCCGCAGGACCGCGGCGAGCCGCTCGTACGGTTCCGGGGAGTACTCGGGGGTGGCCGCCTCGACCCACTCCAGCCGGCGGGCCGGCGGGAAGAGGCCCCGGGGCGCCAGGTTCTCGTAGGCGAAGCCCTCGATGGACAGCCGGCCCGGGCGGGCCGGCCAGCTGGCGGCCGTGTCCACGAGCTTGACCACCCGCGAGCCCGACAGCACCACCCGGCCCCGCTCCGGCCGCTCGCCCACGAACCGCAGCTCCGGGGTGTGGATGCGGCGCAGCGCGACCTCCTGGTCCTCCGTGAGGGTGAACCGGGCCCCGTAGAAGTCCACGGCGTCCCCGAAGCGGCCGTCGTCCAGCCGCAGGCCGCCCACGCACTCGAAGTGCTGCGCGGGCTCGCCCCGCAGCGGGGTGTGGCCCTGCCCGTAGGGGGGAGTGGCTGAACCGGGGTCGCCCGAGGTGTAGTCCAGGGCGATGGAGGTGAGGTAGAGGGTGCGCTCGACGGTGAGCTGCGGGGCGTTCAGCGCCCGCTTGCCGGCCGGGTTGCTCAGGCGGGCCCCGCGCAGGCTCATCGACACGCCGACCGTGGCGCCGCGCAGGCTCACCTCCCCGTAGGTCTGCAGCAGCTCGCCCTGGAAGTCCTGCGCCACCGACATCCCGTCGGCGGCCAGTGCCCGCCCCTTGGCGTCGCGCTGCACCACCGCCTCGCTGATCAGCAGGTCGGTGCCGATCTGCGCGTCCGTGAGCCGGATCCCGCGCGCCACCCGGCAGCGCGGCAGGTGCAGGTCGCCCTCCGTCTGCAGGCGGGCCGCCTCCAGCCGGGGTATCGCGCAGTTGACCAGGCGCAGCGTGCCGAAGCGGGTCTCCGAGAGCTGCACCTCGCCGTCGAAGCGGCAGGACTGGAGCTCCACGTACGGGGTGACCGTGCCACCGGAGAGGTCGAGGCGGCCGGTGATCCGCACGCCGCGCAGCTTCAGGGAGGCCACCCGGCCCGGCACCGGGCCCGGCCCGTGGAGCAGCAGGAGTGCCACCACCGCCGCGCGGACGCTGCGCTCGGGGCCCCAGACCCGGTCGGCGTGCGGATCGTCCCGCTCGGCGGTGCGGGCGCTGAGATCGCAGACGCTGCCGGTCCGGTACGCGTCCCACATGAGCCGCTCGGGGCCGGTGAGATCGGCCGGTTCCCCGTTCGGTCGTGCTTCGGCCATGGCGGCCCCCCTCCGCTCGTACGCACGGACTCCGCCGCGCGGCCCCTCCCGCTTGAACGCGCGGACGAGCCGCGCGCAACTGCACGCTAGAGGGCCTCCGTGACATCGGGAAACGTCCGTGGCCTGTATCAGCCAGTGATACGGACGAACGGCGGCGCGAAGCGGTCTGAGAGAATTGGCAGGTGATCTCTCGTATCGACCTGCGCGGCGACACCCTCCCCGAGGGTGGCGCCCTGCGCGATCTGCTGCCCCGTGCCGAGTTCGACGTAGAAGCCGCCCTGGAGAAGGTGCGGCCCATCTGCGAGGACGTCCACCATCGTGGAACGGCGGCGCTGATCGAGTACGCGCAGAAGTTCGACGGTGTCGAGCTGGAGCAGGTCAGGGTGCCCGCCGAGGCGCTCAAGACCGCTCTCGACGAGCTCGACCCGGCCGTCCGCGCCGCCCTGGAGGAGTCGATCCGGCGCGCCCGGATCGTGCACCGCAGCCAGCGCCGGTCCGAGCACACCACCCAGGTGGTCCCCGGCGGCACGGTGACCGAGAAGTGGGTTCCGGTGGAGCGCGTGGGGCTGTACGCCCCGGGCGGCCGCTCGGTGTACCCCTCCTCCGTCGTCATGAACGTCGTCCCGGCCCAGGAGGCGGGCGTCGAGTCCATCGCGCTCGCGTCCCCGCCGCAGGTCGACTTCGACGGGCTGCCGCACCCGACGATCCTCGCCGCGTGCGCGCTGCTCGGTGTCGACGAGGTGTACGCGGTCGGCGGGGCCCAGGCCGTCGCGATGTTCGCGTACGGCACCGAGGAGTGCGCCCCCGCGAACATGGTCACCGGCCCCGGCAACATCTGGGTCGCCGCCGCCAAGCGCTACTTCACCGGCAAGATCGGCATCGACACCGAGGCCGGCCCGACCGAGATCGCGGTCCTCGCCGACTCCACGGCCGACCCGGTGCACGTCGCCGCCGACCTCATCAGCCAGGCCGAGCACGACCCGCTGGCCGCCGCCGTCCTCGTCACGGACTCCGCGGAGCTCGCGGCCGCCGTCGAGAAGGAGCTGGAACCGCAGGTCGCGGCCACCAAGCACATCGAGGACCGGATCAAGCCCGCGCTGGCCGGCCGCCAGTCCGCGATCGTGCTGGTCGACAGCCTGGAGGACGGCCTCAAGGTCGTCGACGCGTACGGCGCCGAGCACCTGGAGATCCAGACCGCCGACGCGGCCGCCTGGGCCGCCCGCGTGCGCAACGCCGGCGCGATCTTCGTCGGCCCCTGGTCCCCGGTCTCGCTCGGCGACTACTGCGCCGGCTCCAACCACGTGCTGCCCACCGGCGGCTGCGCCTGCCACTCCTCGGGCCTGTCCGTGCAGTCCTTCCTGCGCGGCATCCACATCGTCGACTACACGCGCGACGCCCTCGCCGAGGTCACCCACCACGTGGTGACCCTGGCCGAGGCCGAGGACCTGCCCGCGCACGGCGCGGCTCTGAAGGCACGATTCGGGTGGAAGGTTCCCCAGGCATGACCCGCACCACTGACAGCGCGGACGGCGCGGCCGTCATCGGCATCGACGACCTCCCCATCCGGGACGAGCTGCGCGGCAAGACCCCGTACGGCGCCCCGCAGCTGGACGTGCCCGTCCAGCTCAACACCAACGAGAACCCGTACGGGCTACCCGAGGCACTGGTCAGCCGCATCGCCGAGCGGGTCGCCGAGGCCGCCCGCACCCTCAACCGGTACCCCGACCGGGACGCCGTCGAGCTGCGCACCGAGCTGGCCGCCTACCTCACCCGCACCGGCAAGCACCCGGTCGCGCGGGAGAACGTCTGGGCCGCCAACGGCTCCAACGAGGTCCTCCAGCAGCTGCTGCAGACCTTCGGCGGACCCGGCCGCACCGCGATCGGCTTCGAGCCCTCGTACTCGATGCACGCGCTGATCGCGCGCGGCACCGGGACCGACTGGATCTCGGGCCCGCGCAACGAGGACTTCACCATCGACGTGGAGACGGCCGAGCGGGCGATCGCCGAGCACGCGCCCAACGTCGTCTTCATCACCTCGCCCAACAACCCCACGGGCACCGCGGTCGGGGCGGAGACGGTCCTGGCCCTCTACGAGGCCGCGCAGGCGGCCGGGCCCAGCCTGGTCGTCGTGGACGAGGCCTACGTGGAGTTCAGCCACCGGGACTCGCTGCTGCCGCTGATCGAGGGCCGCCCGAACCTGGTGGTCTCCCGGACCATGTCCAAGGCCTTCGGCGCCGCGGGCCTGCGCCTGGGCTACCTGGCCGCGCACCCGGCCGTGGTCGACGCCGTACAGCTCGTACGCCTGCCGTACCACCTGTCGGCCGTCACCCAGGCGACCGCGCTGGCCGCCCTGGAATTCACCGACACCCTGCTCGGCTACGTCGAGCAGCTCAAGGCCGAGCGCGACCGCCTGGTCACCGAGCTGCGGGGCATCGGCTTCGAGGTCACCGACTCCGACTCGAACTTCGTACAGTTCGGCCGGTTCGAAAACTCCCACACCGCCTGGCAGAACATCCTCGACCAGGGCGTCCTGGTCCGGGACAACGGCGTGCCGGGATGGCTGCGGGTCACCGCGGGCACCCCGGCCGAGAACGACGCGTTCCTGGAAGCGGTTCGCGCACTGAAGAAGGAGCAGCACGCATGAGCCGCATCGGACGGGTCGAACGGACCACGAAGGAGACCTCGGTCCTCGTCGAGATAAACCTCGACGGCACGGGCAAGGTCGACGTCTCGACGGGCGTGGGCTTCTACGACCACATGCTCGACCAGCTCGGCCGCCACGGCCTCTTCGACCTCACGGTCAAGACCGAGGGCGACCTGCACATCGACAGCCACCACACCATCGAGGACAGCGCGCTGGCGCTCGGCGCCGCCTTCAAGCAGGCCCTCGGCGACAAGGTCGGCATCTACCGCTTCGGCAACTGCACCGTGCCGCTCGACGAGTCCCTCGCCCAGGTGACCGTCGACCTGTCGGGCCGCCCGTACCTCGTGCACACCGAGCCCGAGAACATGGCGCCGATGATCGGCTCGTACGACACGACGATGACCCGGCACATCTTCGAGTCCTTCGTCGCGCAGGCCCAGATCGCCCTGCACATCCACGTGCCGTACGGCCGCAACGCCCACCACATCGTGGAGTGCCAGTTCAAGGCGCTGGCCCGGGCCCTGCGCTACGCCGCCGAGTTCGACCCGCGCGCCGCCGGGATCCTGCCCTCCACGAAGGGCGCCCTCTAGCGTGAACGGGCTCAACACGATCCTGATCGTCCTCGGCCTGTTCCTGGCCGGAGGCGTCTACTCCTTCAAGAAGCAGGAGATGCCCGCCTCGGTCATCGCCCTGCTCGCCATCGGCTCCGTGATGTGCCTGGTCGCCGGAGTCCTGCGGATCCAGGGAATTTGGGAATGAGCGCAGTCAGCCCCACCAAGAAGGTCGTGGTCTTCGACTACGGCTTCGGCAACGTCCGCTCCGCCGAGCGCGCCCTCGCGCGCGCCGGCGCGGACGTGGAGATCACCCGCGACTACGACAAGGCCATGGACGCCGACGGACTCCTCGTCCCCGGTGTCGGCGCCTTCTCCGCCTGCATGCAGGGGCTCAAGGACGCGCGCGGCGACTGGATCATCGGCCGCCGGCTCTCCGGCGGCCGCCCGGTCATGGGCATCTGCGTCGGCATGCAGATCCTCTTCGAGCGCGGCATCGAGCACGGCGTGGAGACCGAGGGACTGGACGAGTGGCCCGGCACGGTCGGCCCGCTCCAGGCCCCGATCGTCCCCCACATGGGCTGGAACACCGTGGACGCGCCGACCGACAGCCAGGCCTTCGCCGGCCTGGACGAGGACGCCCGCTTCTACTTCGTGCACTCCTACGCGGCCCACGACTGGTCGCTGGAAGTCACCAACCCGCTGATCAAGGCCCCCAAGGTCACCTGGGCCACGCACGGCGAGCGGTTCGTCGCGGCGGTGGAGAACGGGGCCCTGTGGGCCACCCAGTTCCACCCCGAGAAGTCCGGGGACGCCGGCGCCCAGCTCCTCACCAACTGGATCGAGACCCTGTGATGACGACGTCGAAGAAGCTCGAACTGCTCCCCGCCGTCGACGTCCGCGACGGCCAGGCCGTCCGCCTCGTGCACGGCGTCTCCGGCAGCGAGACCTCCTACGGCTCCCCGCTCCAGGCCGCCCTCGCCTGGCAGTCCGCCGGCGCCGAATGGCTGCACCTGGTCGACCTGGACGCCGCCTTCGGCACCGGTGACAACCGCGCGCTCGTCGCCGAGATCACCGGCGCCATGGACATCAAGGTCGAGCTGTCCGGCGGCATCCGCGACGACGCCTCGCTCGCCGCGGCCCTCGCCACCGGCTGCACCCGCGTCAACCTCGGCACCGCCGCCCTGGAGACCCCCGAGTGGGCCGCCAAGGCCATCGCCGAGCACGGCGACAAGATCGCCGTCGGCCTCGACGTACGCGGCACCACCCTCAAGGGCCGCGGCTGGACCAGCGAGGGCGGGGACCTCTACGAGACCCTCGCGCGCCTGGACTCCGAGGGCTGCGCCCGCTACGTCGTCACCGACATCGGCAAGGACGGCACCCTCACCGGCCCCAACCTGGAGCTGCTGAAGAACGTCTGCGCCGCCACCGACCGGCCCGTCGTGGCCTCCGGCGGCATCTCCTCCCTCGACGACCTGCGCGCACTGGCCGGGCTCGTCGGGGCCGGCGTCGAGGGCGCCATCGTAGGCAAGGCCCTGTACGCCAAGGCGTTCACGCTCGAAGAAGCCCTGAAGGTGGTCTCCGCATGAGTTCCGAGAACGGTTCCGCGAACAGTTCCGACGTCCGACGCATCTCCTCCGGCGGCGCCTACGAGGACGTACTCGGCTACTCCCGCGCCGTCCAGCTCCCCCATGGGCTGGTCCTGGTCTCCGGCTGCACCGGGGCCGACGCGGGCGGCCCGTACGACCAGACCAAGAAGGCCTTCAGCGTGGCCTTCAAGGCGCTGGAGCAGGCCGGGCTCGGCCCCGAGCACGTGGTCCGCACCCGGCTCTACCTCACGCACGCCCGTGACGTGGACGAGGTCGGCCGCGCCCACAGCGAGCTCTTCGACAAGATCCGCCCCGCCTCGACGCTGATCATCGTCAACGGGTTCGTGGACCCGAGCATGGTCGTCGAGGTGGAGGTCGAGGCCTTCGGCCCCGTCGCGGGAGGCTCGGCATGACCCTCGCCGTACGGGTGATCCCCTGCCTGGACGTGGACAACGGCCGCGTGGTCAAGGGCGTCAACTTCCAGAACCTGCGCGACGCCGGCGACCCGGTCGAGATGGCCAAGCTCTACGACGCCGAAGGCGCCGACGAGCTGACCTTCCTCGACATCACCGCGTCCTCCGGGAACCGGGAGACCACCTACGACGTGGTGCGCCGCACCGCCGAGCAGGTCTTCATCCCGCTGACCGTGGGCGGCGGCGTCCGCACCGCCGACGACGTGGACAAGCTGCTGCGGGCCGGCGCCGACAAGGTCGGCGTCAACACCGCCGCCATCGCCCGGCCCGAGCTCATCCAGGAGATCGCCGAGCGCTTCGGCCGTCAGGTGCTCGTCCTGTCGGTCGACGCCCGCCGCACCGCCTCCGGTTCCTTCGAGGTGACCACCCACGGCGGCCGGCAGAGCGCCGGCATCGACGCCGTCGAGTGGGCGCACCGGGCGGCCGAGCTGGGCGCCGGGGAAATCCTGTTGAACTCGATGGACGCGGACGGTACCAAGGACGGCTACGACACCGAGATGATCGCGGCCGTGCGCAAGCACGTCACGGTCCCGGTGATCGCCTCGGGCGGCGCGGGCAAGCTCGCGCACTTCCCGCCGGCGATCGCGGCGGGCGCCGACGCGGTGCTCGCGGCGTCGGTGTTCCACTTCGGAGACCTGCGCATCGGCCAGGTCAAGGACGCGCTGAGGGAAGCGGGCCACCCGGTCCGCTGAGGCCGGCTTTCGCCCGTGGGGGGCTCGCAGTGAACGGGAACGTCTGGCGGGACGCCAATGTCCTGCGCTGGCTGGCCGCCTACGGGGCTTCGCTCGTCGGGGACGGGGTCTACTTCCTCGCCCTCGGCTGGGCGGCCGCCCAGACGGCCGGCCCGGCCGAGGTCGGCCTGGTGATGGCGGTCGGCGCGATACCGAGGGCCCTGCTCATGCTGGGCGGCGGGGTGATCGCCGACCGCTTCGGGCCCCGGCTCGTGGTCATCTCCTCCGACGCGGTGAGGTGTGGCGTCGTCCTGGCCTTGGCGCTCGTCCTGGCCCTCGGCTCCCCGGGCCTGTGGGTCCTGGTGCTCGTCGCGCTGGTCTTCGGCATCGTGGACGCGCTGTTCATGCCGGCCGTCGGCGCGCTGCCGCCGCGGATCGCGGGGCCCGGGCAGCTGGTACGGGTCCAGGGGCTGCGCAGCCTCGCCGAACGCGTCGGGCACACCGCCGGGCCGCCGGTGGCGGGGCTGGCGATGGGGCTGGGCGGGCCGGCATCGGCCTTCGCGGTGGCCTCGGCGCTGTTCGGGGTGTCGCTGGTACTGCTGATCGCGGTACGGATCGCCCCGCTGCCGGCTCCGGACCCCGGCTCGGCGCCCCCGCCCGGGGAGAGCCTCTGGGGGCAGCTCCGCTCGGGACTCGCCTACATCCGGCGGCACGGGCTGATCGGGCCCCTGGTCCTGTCCGGAGCACTGAGCCAGCTCGGCACGTCCGCGCCGATGACGCTGGGGCTGATCCTGGTCTCGGAAGAGCGTGGCTGGGGGCCGGGCGGGGTCGGCTGGATCATCGGCGGGATGGGCCTGGGCGCGGCGTCGAGCGCGCTGGTGCTGACCCTGATCCCGAGGTTCCCGCGGGCCGGGGCGATCCAGAACCTCACCCTGATCATCGGCTCGGCGGGCATCGGCGGCCTCGTGCTGGCGCCGAACCTGCCGGTGGCGGTGGGGCTGGCCGTGCTGACGGGGCTGGTCTGCGGGATCTGCGGCGGCCTGGCCATCGCCCTCATCCAGACGGCCACGGACCCCTCCTACCTGGGGCGGGTCAGCTCCGTGATGGCCTTCACGGCGGTCGGCCTGGCCCCGCTGGCCTACCCCGTCTTCGGCTTCGCCGCCGATGTGTGGGGCGTGACCCCGGTCTTCCTCGCCGGGGCGGCGGTGAGCATGGCGGGCGCGATAGTCGGCACCTCGGCCCCCGCGGTCCGCCGCGCGGAACTCGCCCTGGCCTGAGCCCTGCGGGGCCGTCCCCTCCCCGCAGGGCCGACCCGGCCGCACCCGCCCACCGGGCCCCGAGCCGCGACGGCAGGGGCGACACCGCCGCCCGCCCACCGCCGGACGGAGTCCCGCGTCAGGAAGGCATCACACGCCCAGCTGCGCCGCCGTGAGCTTCGCGATGGCCTCCTTCGGGCCGTCCAGTTCCACCGCGGCAGCGTCCTGGCGGCCGAAGCAGAACAGGGTCAGTTCTCCCGGCTCGCCCGTCACCGTCACCACCGGCGCCCCCTTGTGCGCCACCGCCGTCTGGCCGTTCGGGCGGCGCAGGACCAGGCCCACGGGGGAGCGGCGGCCCGTCAGCCGGGCGAGCTTCTCCAGGCGGGACCAGAGGGAGTCGGAGAAGACCGGGTCCAGGGCGCGCGGGGACCAGTCCGGCTGGGCCCGGCGGACGTCCTCGGAGTGGACGTAGAACTCCACCGCGTTCGCCAGCTCGTCGATCTGCTTCAGCGAGTAGACGGACATCTTCGGCGGGCCGGTCCGGATCAGCTGGATGAGTTCCTCGTACGGCTTGGCCCCGTACTCCTCCATCGCCTTGTCCAGGCGCGCCTTCAGCACGTTCAGCAGCAGTCCGCCCGCCGCGTCCGGGCGACGCTCCCGGACCACCACGTGCGCGGCGAGCTCCCGGGTCCGCCAGCCGTCGCACAGTGTCGGCGCCTCCGGGCCCGCCGACTCCAACAGGTCGGCCAGCAGCAGTCGTTCACGCTTCGCATGGGTAGACATGCGGGCCAGCCTACGGCCGGAACCCGCCCGGTGCCTGCCCATCAGGCGGACAGGGATCCATGATCGTCCCCCCGGCCCGGCACAATGGCTCCCATGAGTACGTCCTCCCTCGATCCCGCCATCGCCGCCCGCCTCAAGCGCGCCGCGGACGGTCTGGTCCCGGCCATCGCCCAGCAGTACGACACCGGTGAGGTGCTCATGCTCGGTTGGATGGACGACGAGGCCCTGCACCGCACCCTGACCACCGGCCGCTGCACGTACTGGTCGCGCAGCCGTCAGGAGTACTGGGTGAAGGGCGACACTTCCGGCCACTTCCAGCACGTGAAGTCCGTCGCGCTCGACTGCGACGCCGACACCGTGCTCGTCCAGGTGGACCAGGTCGGCGCGGCCTGCCACACCGGTGCCCGGACGTGTTTCGATGCCGACGTGCTCCCCCTGGCCGGTCCCTCCGGCCCCACCGCCGAAGCCGAATAGCCGAAGCCGATCACAAGTAAGGTCCCACGCCATGGATCTTGAGACGTTCCGCAAGCTCGCGGCCGACCGCCGCGTCATCCCCGTCAGCCGCAAGCTGCTGGCGGACGGGGACACGCCCGTCGGGCTCTACCGCAAGCTGGCCGCAGAACGCCCCGGGACATTCCTCCTGGAGTCCGCCGAGAACGGCCGCTCCTGGTCGCGCTACTCCTTCGTCGGCGTCCGCAGCGCCTCCACCCTCACCGTCCGGGACGGCGAGGCCCACTGGATCGGCACCCCGCCCGTCGGCGTCCCGACCTCCGGCGACCCCCTGGAGGCCCTGCGGCAGACCGTGGAGGCCCTGCACACCCCCCGGGACCTGGCCTCCGGCATGCCGCCCTTCACCGGCGGCATGGTCGGCTACCTCGGCTACGACATCGTGCGCCGCCTGGAACGCATCGGCGAGCACACCGAGGACGACCTGCAGCTCCCCGAGCTGACGATGCTGCTCACCTCCGACCTGGCGGTCCTGGACCACTGGGACGGCACCGTCCAGCTCATCGCCAACGCCATCAACCACAACGACCTCGCCGCGGGCGTGGACGAGGCGTACGCGGACGCCGTCGCGCGCCTCGACGCCATGGAGGCCGACCTCGCGCGGCCCGCCCCCTACGCGCCGATGCCGCTGCCCGACTCCGAACTCCCGGAGTACTCGGCCCTGTGGGGCGGCGAGAAGTATCAGGCCGCCGTGGAGGACGTGAAGGAGCGGATCCGGGCCGGAGAGGCCTTCCAGGTGGTGCCCTCGCAGCGGTTCGAGACCCCGTGCAGCGCCTCCGCGCTCGACGTGTACCGGGTGCTGCGGGCCACCAACCCGTCCCCGTACATGTACCTCTTCCGCTTCGAGAACGGCTTCGACGTCGTCGGGTCCAGCCCCGAGGCGTTGGTCAAGGTCGAGGACGGGCGGGCCATGGTCCACCCCATCGCCGGCACCCGGCACCGGGGCGCCACCCCGCAGCAGGACAACGAGCTCGCCGACGAGCTGCTGGCCGACCCCAAGGAGCGCGCCGAGCACCTCATGCTCGTCGACCTCGGCCGCAACGACCTCGGCCGGGTCTGCGAGCCGGGATCGGTGGAGGTCGTCGACTTCATGAGCATCGAGCGGTACTCGCACGTCATGCACATCGTCTCCACCGTCACCGGGCGGGTCGCCGAGGGGAAGACCGCCTTCGACGTGCTCACCGCCTGCTTCCCGGCCGGCACCCTGTCCGGGGCGCCCAAGCCGCGCGCCATGCAGATCATCGAGGAGCTGGAGCCCACCCGCCGCGGGCTCTACGGCGGCTGCGTCGGCTACCTCGACTTCGCCGGGGACTCCGACACCGCCATCGCCATCCGCACCGCGCTGCTGCGCGACGGCAAGGCGTACGTCCAGGCCGGCGCCGGGGTCGTCGCCGACTCGGTGCCCGAGCTGGAGGACGCCGAGTGCCGCAACAAGGCCGCCGCGGTGCTCCGCGCGGTGGCAGCGGCGAACCGCCTCCACGGCGCCTGAACCCGTAGGGGATAGTGGGGTACGTGAGTGCCGTACCCCCGCCCCGAACCGAAGACGCCGATGCCGCCGCCGAGCCCGAGGCCCCCTCGGGCCGCGGCGGCCGCCGCAGCGTGGCCGTCGCCCTGCTGCTCGGCGCCCTCGGCGCCACCGTCGTCCTGCTCGCCTCCGGCCGCGTCTGGGCCCGGGGCGTCGCCGCCATCGGCGGCGGCTCGCTGCCGGTGACCGCCGACGGGCGGGCCGTCACCGGCCTGCCCGCCGCGCTGGCCATCGTCGGGCTCGCCGCCCTGGTCGCCGTCTTCGCCGTCCGCGGCAGGAGCCGGCTGCTGGTCTCGGCGCTGCTCGCCCTGAGCGGCCTGGGCGCCGGGGCCGCCGCCCTGGCCAACGCGGACGGCCGGCGCGCCCTGGACGCGCAGGCGGCCCGTACGACGGCCGACACCGCGGCCCACGTGGCCGGCCTGACCCACACGGCTTGGCCCTACGTGACGGCCGCCGGCGGGGCGCTGATCCTGCTGGCCGGACTGCTGGCTCTGCGCTTCGGGAGCACCTGGCCCACGATGGGCGGCCGCTACGAGCGCGACGGAAGCCCGCGCCCCCGCAAGGCGGCCGTGGTGGACCCGGACCGGCCGGAGGACTTGTGGAAGGCTCTGGACCGGGGCGAGGACCCCACCGGCCCGGACCCGGCCCCCTGAACCCCGCCTCCTGACCCGGGACCCGAATCCCCGGCCCCGAATCCCCGGACCCGGAGCCGACCCCGTGAACGAGGCCGCCGCCTGGTACGGGACAATGACCAGCGAGCGTTCGGCAGAGCGCCGTTCGACACAGCACGTGCGGCGTGCGACAGAGCACACCCGAGTACGAGGAGCAACTCATGGCGGGCACTAGCCACGGACACACCCCGGCCGCCTGGACCGGTGTCACCATCGCAGTCATCGGTTTCTGCATCTCCGGTGCCTTCATGGTGCTGGCGAACCCGCTGGGCTTCTACGCGGGCCTCGTCGTCGTCGCCATCGGCGGTGTCGTGGGCGCGGCGATGAAGGCCGCGGGCATGGGCGCACCGAAGGCCGCGCACCAGGACCTCGCCGAGGTCATCGCCGCGAACCGCGTCGCCGCCAAGGTCTGACCAGGCGGTAGCCGGCACGTGGTTTTCGAAAGGCGCGGCCCTGTCGGGCTGCGCCTTTTGTCATGAGCGGAGAGAATCAGCGGGTGGACGCCTCCTCCGGAACGACCGATCTCGCACCGCCTCCCGCGCCCGTCTCCCGGGCCGGCCGGCTGGTGCGTCCGGCGCTCACGCTGGGCGCGGCCGCCGCGGCCCTCGCGTACGTGGGGACCGTGGATCCGAACGAACCAGGGCACTATCCGGCCTGCCCGCTGTTCCGGCTGACCGGGGTCCTGTGCCCCGGCTGCGGAGGGCTGCGGAGCGCGCACGCGTTCGCCCATGGCGATCTCGTGACAGCTATCGGGGCAAATGCCCTGGCGGTCGCCGGGTACTTCTTCTTCGCCGGCTTCATGGTCCTGTGGCTGGTTCGCGCCTACCGGGGGGTACCGGCCCCGAGGCTCGTCGTACGGCCGGTGTACTGGTGGGGGATCGGCGCTGTGGCCTTGGTCTTCTCGGTTGTCCGGAACCTGCCCATGGGCTCTTTCCTGGCGCCCTGAGGTGTAGCTGAAGTAAAGATTCCGAATGTCCATTTAATGGGACGCCGTCAACCGCGTGCGGAGGGCAAGGCGTCCTGCGGATACCATTTGAACTGCTGACCTTGCAGTTGTACGTGTCTGCAAGGCGGCCGACCGTCATCGACCCGGAAGGGGGCCGCTCGCGTGAGTGTGCTCGACGAGATCATCGAAGGGGTCCGCGAAGACCTTGCCGAACGGCAGGCGCGCGTCAGCCTCGACGAGCTCAAGGAGCGTGCCGCCAAGGCGCCCCAGGCCAAGGACGGCGTCGCTGCCCTGCGCGGCGACAGCGTCAAGGTGATCTGCGAGGTCAAGCGCTCCAGCCCCTCCAAGGGTGCGCTGGCCGCCATCGCCGATCCGGCCGGGCTCGCCGCCGACTACGAAGCGGGCGGTGCGGCGGTCATCTCCGTCCTCACCGAGCAGCGTCGTTTCGGTGGCTCGCTGGCCGACCTGGAGGCCGTCCGCGCCCGCGTGGACATCCCGATCCTGCGCAAGGACTTCATCGTCACGGCGTACCAGCTGTGGGAGGCCCGCGCCTACGGCGCCGACCTCGTGCTGCTGATCGTCGCGGCCCTGGAGCAGGAGGCCCTCGTCTCCCTCATCGAGCGGGCCGAGTCCATCGGTCTCACCCCGCTCGTCGAGGTCCACGACGAGGAGGAAGTGGAGCGCGCGGTCGCCGCCGGCGCCAAGATCATCGGCGTCAACGCCCGCAACCTCAAGGACCTCAAGGTCGACCGCTCCACCTTCGAGCGCGTCGTCGGAGAGATCCCGGCCCACATCGTCAAGGTTGCCGAGTCCGGCATCCGCGGGCCGCACGACCTGATCGCCTATGCGAACGAGGGCGCCGACGCCGTCCTCGTCGGGGAGTCCCTGGTGACCGGCCGCGACCCGAAGTCGGCCGTGGCCGACCTCGTCGCCGCCGGCGCCCACCCCGCCCTGCGCCACGGGCGGAGCTGACCCGCACCGATGGCCCGAAACCGCCCCTCCGTCCGCACCCGACCGGGCTCCGGCCTGGCCGGTGTGCCGACGGCGCACGCGCCCCTGGCGCGCGGCTGCCGCCCTCGCGGCTGCCGCGCCCCGGCCCGGCGCGTGCGGGGGCGGCGGGTCCGGTACGTGATCGGCTCCGAGCCCGGTCAGGTCAACGGCATGCGATGGCGACCCGGAGTCGCGTCGTAACGAGGCCCGCCGGACGGTGTACGTCGTACACCCGTGTCCGTCGGCGTCCTCTTACGGTCCGTCCCCCGAGCCGCCGGCTCCGGGGCGGGCCGCTCCGCACCCTCGTACGCCCATGCCCCAGCGGGGTGTGCGCGCCCGGGGCGGACGGCGCAATACGGTGAAGACATCCGCGTCGCATCCGTAGGAGTACCTGGGCATGTCCAGCGCCAGCAGTTTCTTCATCCCGGACCCCGAGGGTCACATCCCCAACGCCGAGGGCTACTTCGGCGACTTCGGCGGCAAGTTCATCCCGGAGGCGCTCGTCGCCGCCGTGGACGAGGTCGCCGTCGAGTACGAGAAGGCCAAGGGCGACCCGGCCTTCGCGGCCGAGCTCGACGACCTGATGGTCAACTACACCGGCCGCCCCAGCTCCCTCACCGAGGTGCCCCGGTTCGCCGAGCACGCAGGCGGCGCGCGGATCTTCCTCAAGCGCGAGGACCTGAACCACACCGGCTCGCACAAGATCAACAACGTGCTGGGCCAGGCGCTGCTCACTAAGCGCATGGGCAAGACCCGCGTCATCGCCGAGACCGGCGCCGGCCAGCACGGCGTGGCCACCGCCACCGCCTGCGCCCTGTTCGGCCTCGAGTGCACCATCTACATGGGTGAGATCGACACCCAGCGCCAGGCCCTGAACGTGGCCCGGATGCGCATGCTGGGCGCCGAGGTCATCGCGGTGAAGTCCGGCTCCCGGACGCTCAAGGACGCCATCAACGAGGCGTTCCGCGACTGGGTCGCCAACGTGGACCGCACCCACTACCTCTTCGGTACGGTCGCCGGCCCCCACCCCTTCCCCGCCATGGTCCGCGACTTCCACCGGGTCATCGGCGTCGAGGCCCGCCGCCAGATCCTGGAGCGCGCCGGACGCCTCCCCGACGCCGTCGCGGCGTGTGTGGGCGGCGGCTCCAACGCCATCGGCCTCTTCCACGCCTTCATCCCGGACGCCGGCGTCCGCCTGGTCGGCTTCGAGCCCGCCGGACACGGTGTGGAAACCGGCGAGCACGCGGCCACCCTGACCGCGGGCGAGCCCGGCATCCTGCACGGATCGCGCTCCTACGTCCTGCAGGACGAGGAGGGCCAGATCACCGAGCCGTACTCCATCTCGGCCGGTCTGGACTACCCGGGCATCGGCCCCGAGCACTCCTACCTCAAGGACGCGGGCCGCGCCGAGTACCGCGCGGTCACCGACGACCAGGCGATGCAGGCCCTGCGGCTGCTCTCGCGCACCGAGGGCATCATCCCGGCCATCGAGTCCGCACACGCCCTCGCGGGCGCCCTGGACCTCGGCAAGGAACTGGGCAAGGACGGCCTGCTCGTCGTCAACCTCTCCGGCCGCGGCGACAAGGACATGGACACCGCCGCCCGCTACTTCGACCTGTACGACGCAGAGACCACCGGCAGCACCGAGGGGGAGACCAAGTGAGCGGCACCATCGAACTCCTGTCGGCGACCCTCGCGAAGGCGAAGTCCGAGGACCGCGCGGCCCTCGTCGCCTACCTCCCGGCCGGCTTCCCGACCGTCGACGGCGCCATCGAGGCCGTCAAGGCCGTCATCGCCGGCGGCGCGGACGTGGTCGAGATCGGCCTCCCGCACAGCGACCCGGTCCTGGACGGCGCGATCATCCAGACGGCCGACGACATCGCCCTGCGCGGCGGTGTCAAGATCGCCGACACGCTGCGGACGGTCCGCGAGGCGTACGAGGCGACCGGGGCCCCGATCCTGGTCATGACGTACTGGAACCCCATCGACCGCTACGGCGTCGAGCGGTTCACCGCCGAGCTCGCCGAGGCGGGCGGCGCGGGCTGCATCCTGCCCGACCTGCCGGTCCAGGAGTCCGCGCTGTGGCGCGAGCACGCGGCCAAGCACGGTCTCGCGACCGTCTTCGTCGTGGCTCCCAGCAGCAAGGACGAGCGCCTCGCCACCATCACGGCGGCCGGCTCCGGCTTCGTCTACGCCGCGTCCCTCATGGGTGTCACCGGCACCCGCGAGTCCGTCGGCAACCAGGCCGCCGACCTGGTGCGCCGTACCCGCGCCACCAGCGACCTGCCGGTCTGCGTGGGACTGGGCGTCTCCAACGCCGCCCAGGCCAAGGAGGTCGCAGGCTTCGCCGACGGCGTGATCGTCGGCTCCGCCTTCGTGAAGCTGCTGCTCGACGCGCCGGACCTGCCCGCCGGGCTGGCCGCCGTCAAGGCGCTGGCGGGCGAGCTCGCCGAGGGCGTACGCCGGAGCTGACGGGGTGCGCGTTCGATCGGGCAGCCGGACCCCTGAGCGGGTTCTGTAGCCCGATCGGGTGGAAGTAGGGGCAGGGAGGCACGAGAGTGCCTCCCTGCTTCGTTTGGCCGAACGTGAGCGACATGAACGACGGTGCGAACCGCGATGCGACGAAACGATCGGCCCGCGAGCGACTCCAGGTGGAGCGCGAGAAGCAGAAGGCGAGGGACAAGCGCCGGCGGACCCTCGTCGTGTCGGCGGCGGTGGTCGGCGTACTCGGGCTGGCGGCCGTCGTCGGCCTGATCGCGGCGAACGCCGGCAAGGGCGGCTCCTCCGCCAAGGGCGGCCCGCTGGTCGCCCCGTCCGGAGCCACGGGCAAGGACGCGCTCGCCATCCAGACCGGCAAGGGCGAGGCCCCCTCCACGCTGACCGTGTGGGAGGACTTCCGCTGCCCGGCCTGCAAGGCCTTCGAGACCAATTACCGGGACACCATCCACGAGCTGGAGGCCAAGGGCCTCCTCAAGGTCGAGTACCACCTCGTCACCCTGATCGACGGGAACATGGGCGGCACCGGCTCGCTCAAGAGCGCCAACGCGGCCGCCTGCGCACAGGACTCCGGGAAGTTCGCCCCGTACCACGACGTGCTCTTCGACAACCAGCCCGAGGAGACCAACGACGCCTACGGCAAGAACGCCAAGCTGCTGGAGCTCGCCGGGAAGGTCGACGGACTGGACACCGCCGAGTTCCGCACGTGCGTCGAGGACGGGACGCACGACAGCTGGGTGAACAAGTCGCAGGACGCCTTCCGCACGGGCAAGTTCCGCGGGACCCCGACCGTGCTGCTCGACGGCAAGGACATCTTCGGGGACCAGGCCAACCCGCTGACCCCGCAGAAGCTGAAGGAGAAGGTGGAGGCGGCCGGCAAGGGCGGCCCGGGCGGAGTCAAGGGCTCCCCGTCCCCGTCGGCATCCGGCTCCCCGGCCAAGTCCAAGTCCGGAACCGGGTCCGGGGCGCCGTCCGCGTCCGCTTCCGCTTCCGGCTCGGCGAAGGCCTCCTCCGGCCGCTCGGCCGCGCCCTCGGCCCAGGCCTCTTCGGCACGCTCGGCGGGACGGTCGGCCACGGCCGGTTCGGGCTCCGCCGACGCCTCCCCGGACCACGCCGGGATGCCCATGGACCACTGAGGGCCGTCTCGATTCGGGAGCAGCTTGCCGGGCGGGTTGCGGTCCCCACCGTCCGGCAAGGTAGCGTCGGCTCTTGCCATGAACCTTGCCTTCATTCCCAGTCCGTCGACGGGCGTGCTCCATCTCGGGCCGATCCCGCTGCGCGGCTACGCGTTCTGCATCATCATCGGCGTCTTCGTCGCCGTCTGGCTCGGCAACAAGCGCTGGATCGCGCGCGGCGGTAAGCCGGGCACGGTCGCGGACATTGCCGTGTGGGCGGTGCCGTTCGGCCTGGTCGGCGGTCGCCTCTACCACGTGATCACCGACTACCAGCTCTACTTCGGCGAGGGCCGTGACTGGGTCGACGCCTTCAAGATCTGGGAGGGCGGCCTCGGCATCTGGGGCGCCATCGCGCTGGGCGCGGTCGGTGCCTGGATCGGCTGTCGCCGGCGGGGCATCCCGCTGCCGGCCTGGGCCGACGCCCTGGCTCCCGGCATCGCGCTGGCCCAGGCCTGCGGACGCTGGGGCAACTGGTTCAACCAGGAGCTGTACGGCCGCGCCACCGATCTGCCGTGGGCGGTGGAGATCACCGACGGCCCGAACCGGGTCGCCGGGACCTACCACCCGACCTTCCTCTACGAGTCCCTGTGGTGCGTCGGTGTCGCCCTGCTGGTGATCTGGGCCGACCGCCGCTTCAAGCTCGGACACGGGCGGGCGTTCGCGCTGTACGTCGCCGCGTACTGCGTGGGGCGCGGCTGGATCGAGTACATGCGGGTCGACGAGGCCCACCACATCCTCGGCCTGCGGCTCAACGTCTGGACCTCGATCGTCGTGTTCGTGCTCGCCGTGGTCTACCTGGTGCTGTCGGCGAAGCTGCGGCCGGGCCGCGAGGAGGTCGTCGAACCGGACGCTGACGCCGGCGCCGTGGCCGGCGCCAAGGACGGGGACACCCCGGCCGGGGACGGAGCAGCCGAGGGCGACGAGGCCAAGTCCGAGGCCAAGTCCGACGCCGAGGCCAAGGACAAGACCGAGGACGAGACCGGCGCCAAGGACGGGGACAAGCCCGCGGGTGAGGTCGCCGCCGAGGCCGGGGACGAAGTCGCCGCCGAGGGCGGAGCCGACGGCAAGGCCGAGGCCCCCGGGGCCAAGAAGCTCTGACCGGAGCAACGGTCGAACGGGAGGGGCGTCGCGCACACCGCGCGGCGCCCCTCCCGTTTCGCGTGCGCCGGGTGGCGCGGGGCCGCGCCGCCGGCGGGCCGGCGGGCCCCGTGCCCGGGGCGGGCGGCCACCGTCAGGACAGCACCGGTGCGTCGCGGCGGGACAGGGCCACGACCCGTTCCGCGCCCGCCAGCATCGCCGGGTCGACGAAGCGGCCGTCGGGGAGGGCCACCGCGCCCGGGGTGCGGCGGGCCGCGGCCACGATCTCCTCGGCGGCGCTGACCTCCGCCGGGCCGGGCAGGTAGGCCCGCTCGATCACCGGGAGCTGGCGCGGGTGGATCGCCGCGCGGCCCAGGAAGCCGAGGGCGCGGCCCCGGGCGCAGGAGGCCGCCAGTGCCTCCAGGTTCCGGATGTCGGGGAACACCGACTGGGCCGGCGGCGCCAGCCCGGCCGCGCGGGCCGCGACCACCACCCGGGAGCGCGGCCAGTCCAGGCCCGACTCCGCGGTGACGCCCAGGTCGGCCCGCAGGTCCGCCTCGCCCAGGGACAGGCCGCGCAGGGCGGGGTGCGCGCGGGCGATCTCGTAGGCCCGTTCCACGCCGATCGCCGATTCCAGCAGGGCGTACAGGGCCACCCCGGGGGTGCGGTCGGCGGTGGCGACGATCTGCTCCGGCGAGGAGATCTTCGGCAGCCGCAGTCCGGCGAGTCCCGGGAGCCCGCCCAGCGCGCTGAGGTCGGCGCCGCCCCAGGGGGAGTCCAGGGCGTTGACGCGGACGTGGACCGGTACCGGATGCCGGTCGCCGAGCCGTTCGGCGGTGGCGGCGCGGGCGTACTCCTTGCGGGAGGCCGACACCGCGTCCTCCAGGTCCACGATGACGGCGTCGGCCCCCGCGTGCAGGGCCTTCGACACCACCTCGGGGCGGTCGCCGGGTACGTAGAGCCAGGTCAGGATCACAGCGCCCCCTCCGTGCGGAGGGCGCTGACCTCGGCGGGGGAGAGGCCGATCTCGGCGAGGACGGCATCGGTGTCCGCGCCGTGCGGGCGGCCCGCCCAGCGGATCGAGCCCGGGGTCTGCGAGAGCCGGAACAGGACGTTCTGCATGCGGATCGGGCCCAGCTCCGGATCCTCGACCTCGGTGATGGTGTCCAGGGCCGCGTACTGCGGATCGGCCATGACGTCCCGTACGTCGTAGACCAGCGCGACCGCGGCCTGGGCCTCCTCGAAGGCGGCCGTCACCTCGTCCGCCTTGTGGCGGGCGATCCAGCCGCCGACCGCCTCGTCGAGCACGTCCGCGTGAGCGGCCCGGCCGGAACCCGACGCGAACCACGGCTCGGAGATCAGCTCCGGCCGGCCCACGAGCCGCATCACGCGCTCGGCGATGGACTGGGCGGAGGTGGAGACCGCCAGCCAGCGGCCGTCCAGACTGCGGTACGTGTTGCGGGGCGCGTTGTTGGTGGAGCGGTTTCCGGTGCGCGGCTGGACGTAGCCGAGCTGGTCGTACCAGAGCGGGTGCGGGCCCAGAACGGTCAGGATCGGTTCGATGATCGCCAGGTCCACCACCTGCCCGTGTCCGGTGCGGTCCCGCCCGGCGAGCGCCGCCATCACGGCGTACGCGGTGGTCAGCGCCGCGATCGAGTCCGCGAGCCCGAACGGCGGCAGGGTCGGCGGCCCCTCCGGCTCCCCGGTGATCGCCGCGAAGCCGCTCATCGCCTCCGCGAGGGTGCCGAAGCCGGGACGGTGGGCGTACGGGCCCTCCTGGCCGAAGGCCGTCACGCGGGTCAGGATCAGCCGCGGGTTCGCGGCGGACAGCTCGGGCCAGCCCAGACCCCAGCGCTCCAGGGTTCCGGGGCGGAAGTTCTCGATCACCACGTCGGCGGTGGCGACCAGGCGCAGCAGGGTGTCCCGGCCGCCGGGCCTGGACAGATCGAGGGTCATCGTCCGCTTGTTGCGGCCGAGCAGCTTCCACCAGAGGCCGATGCCGTCCTTGGCGGGACCGTGGCCGCGGGAGGGGTCGGGGCGGGTCGGGTGCTCGACCTTGACGACCTCGGCGCCGAAGTCGCCGAGGAGGGTGGCGGCGAGGGGACCGGCGAAGAGGGTGGCGAGATCGAGGACGCGGAGCCCGCGCAGGGGCGGGAGGGAGGGGGCGCCGGTGCCGGTTTCGGGTTCGGTTTCGGGGTCGGTCCCGGGCCCGGCCCCCGTCGCGGTGGTGTGCTGGCCGGTGGGGGTCACGAGGCGGCTCCGGAGCGGGCGAAGGTGTCGGTCTGGGAGCGGGTCGGCATCGAGTCCTGGGCGCCGGGGCGCTGTACGGACAGGGCGGCGGCTGCCGAGGCCCAGCTCAGGGCCTCGGGCATCGGCCGGCCCTCGCCCAGGGCCACGGCGAGCGCGCCGACGAAGGTGTCCCCGGCGGCGGTGGTGTCCACGGCCCGTACGCGCGGCGCGGGCACGGTCCGCGGCTCGCTGCCGCGGGCGGCGTACAGCACCCCGGCCGCGCCGAGGGTGACGACCACCTCCGGCACGTCCTGGAGCAGGGCCGCCGCGGCCAGGCGGACGTCGGTGAGCCCGGTGAGCGCGGCGGCCTCGTGCTCGTTGGGGACCAACAGGTCGGTGGCGGCGAGGAGTTCGGCGGGCAGCGGCTGGGCGGGGGCCGGGGTGAGGATGGTCCGGACACCGTGCGCGCGGGCGGCGAGCGCGCCGGCGAGCACGGCCTCCAGGGGCAGTTCGAGCTGGAGGAGCAGGGAGTCGGCGGCGCCGATGCGGGCGTCGTCGCCCGGTTCCAGGGAGGTGACGCGGGCGTTGGCGCCGGGGATGACGATGATGCTGTTGCCGCCCTCGTCGTCCACGGTGATGTGCGCGGTGCCGCTGGCGCCCTCGACGGTGCGCAGGGCCGCCGTCTCCACCCCTGCGCCGGCGAGCGCGGAGCGCAGCCGTACGCCGAACTCGTCGGCCCCGACCGCACCGATCATCACCACCTCCGCGCCGCAGCGGGCCGCGGCGACGGCCTGGTTGGCGCCCTTGCCGCCGGGAACGGTGCGGAACTCGCGGCCGGTGACGGTCTCCCCGAGGCGGGGGGCCTTGGAGACGTAGGCGACGAGGTCCATGTTGGTACTGCCGAGCACGGCGATGGCCGTCATGAGCGGGCTGCCTCCTGTGCGGTGAGGTGGGCGAGGGTGTCGAAGCCGATGCCGTCGAAGCCGGGGACGGTGGTGGCGAGGCGGTTCTTCAGCGGGGCGGTCCAGCGGTGCGGGATGGCGTCGGGGGAGCCGGCGATCAGTCCGGCGAGGGCGCCCGCGGTGGCGCCGTTGGAGTCGGTGTCCCAGCCGCCGGAGACGGCGCGGCAGACGGAGTGGGTGAAGTCCCCGTCGGCGTGGGTGAGGGCGGCGGCGATCACGGCGGTGTTGGGAACGGCGTGGACCCAGTGGTAGTGGCCGTAGCGGGCGTGGAGCAGGTCCACGACGGTATCGAAGTCGGCGGCGGTGGCGTGCGCGTCGCAGGCCGTCCGGATCCCGAAGCGGACGGCCTCGGCGAGGCGGGAGCGGGGCGGTACGACGGCCAGGCCGGCCCGGAGCGCGGTGTGCACGTCGGCCCGGCCGGTGGCCGCGGTGGCGGTGGCGGCGGCCACGAACGTGGCGGCGTGGACGCCGTTGCCGGTGTGGGTGAGGGCGGCGTCCCGGTACGCCTGGGCCGCGGCGGCGGCCGGGGCGCCCGGGTTGGTCCAGCCGTGGACGTCGGCGCGGATCAGGGCGCCGATCCATTCGCGGAAGGGGTTGTGGTGGGTGGCGGTCGCCGGGGGCTCCAGCCCCTGGAGGAGATTGCGGTACGCGACCCGCTCGGCCGTGAACGTACGGCCGGCCGGGAGCTCGTCGAGCCACAGCCGGCCGACGTCGGCGGTGGTGAAGCCCTTGCCGTGGCGCTGGAGGAGGAGCAGCCCGAGGAGGGGGTAGTTGAGGTCGTCGTCCTCGGGGGTGCCGTCGATGTTCTCGGCGAGGGAGGTGGGTGCGGAGCGGCGGTTCCAGGGGTGGGCGGCGAGTACCTCCGGTGGTACGCCGCGTTCGGTGAACCAGTCGGCCAGGGGCCAGTTTCCGGCGGCCCGGGCCAGGGTGCGGATCCCGTGCAGGGGGAGCTTCTCCACGGGCTTGCCGAGGACGCAGCCGACGGCGCGGCCGAGCCATGCGGCCTCCAGCCGCCGCCGCAGGGCGGTGTCCTGGGCGGCCGGTCCCGGCCGGGCCCCTGCGAAGCCGGCGCCGGGTCGGGACCCGGGTCGGGACCCGGGTCGGGCCTCGGGTCGGGCCTCGGGTGTGGCCTCGGGGCCGGGCCCGGGGGCAGGCGTGGCCTTGGGTCCGGCCTCGGCGCTGGGGCCGCTCTCGGCGCTGGGGCCGCTCTCGGCCCTGGGTCCGGCCTCGGCCCTGGGTCCGGCCTCGGCCCTGGGTCCGGCCTCGGCGCTGGGTCCGGCCTCGGCGCTGGGTCCGGCCTCGGCGCTGGGTCCGGCCTCGGCGCTGGGTCCGGCCTCGGCGCTGGGTCCGGCCTCGGCCCTGGGTCCGGCCTCGGCCCTGGGTCCGCTCTCGGCCTGGGGCACGGTCCGGGACCCGGCCCCGGGCATGGACTCTGCCTTGGGCACGGACTCCGTCTCAGGCGCGGTGCCGGTCCTGGCCTCAGGCGCGGGTCCGGTCCCGGCCCCGGCCTCAGGCGCGGGTCCGGCCTCAGGTACGGACTTGGGTGCGGCCCCGGTCTGTGGCACGGCCTCGGCTCCGGCTCTGGGCGCGGCCCCGGCCCCGGCCCCGGCCTCGGCCTCGGCCTCGGGTTCTGGGCGGTGGGGCGGGGTGAGGGAGGGTTCCCCCGCCCCGCCCCTTCCCGAAACCAGGGGCAGGCCCCTGGACCCCGGGTCACCGGAGCCGTCTCCACCTGGTTCGGGGGGTGAGGGGAGGGCCGCCAGGGCCGTCAGGAGGTCGGTGGCCAGGGCTCGGAGTTCCGGCGGGGCCGGGGTGGGGGAGGCGCCCGCCCGGGCCGGCGCGAGGTGGCCGCCCGCCGCCAGCCAGACGCGCAGCAGCGGCTCCGCAGCCTCTCCGCGGCCGTCCTCGGCGGCCTGCCGGAACTCGTGGCCGACCAGATCCTCGGGCTGCACCCAGGTGAGCCGGACGGGCCCGCCGGGCCCGGATCCGGGTGGCGGGGCCGTTCCGCCGCTCTGGGGGGACCGTCCGGGTCCGGGGACGGGGCCCGTCTCGTCGTTCGGGGCGGGCCGTCCGGGTCCGGGGGTGGGGGCCGTTTCACCGTTCGGGGCGGGCCGACCCGGTCCGGGGGTGGGGCTCGTCCGGTCGTTCGGGGCGGGCCGGTCCGGTCCGGGGGTGGGGGCCGGTACGCCGTTAGGGGCGGGCGGACCCGGGGGCACGGGGTCCAGGGGCTCGCCCCTGGTTTCGGGAAGGGGCGGGGTGGGGGAATTCCCGCCCCCGGCCCCGCCCCCGGCCCGGCCCGGGTCGGAGGCGGGCGCAGGCGGGGCCGAGCCGGGCGTCCCTGCTCCCGTGGCTCCGTGGTGGCCCAGGCCCGGGGCCGGGCCCGAGGGCGGGGAGGTGGGTGTTGGCGGGGCCGCGGGTGTGGCCTGGGTTGGGGAAGGCGGCCGGGGTGCGTGGGTGCTCGGGTCCCCGTGCGGGGGTGGGGAGGTGGGTGTTGGCGGGGCCGCGAGTGTGGCCTGGGTTGGGGAAGGCGGCCGGGGTGCGTGGGTGCTCGGGTCCCCGGGCGGGGGCGGGGGCGGGGAGGTGGGCGTTGGCGGGGCCGTCGGTGTGGCCCGGGCGGGGGAGGGGGGCGGCGCCGGCCAAGTGGGGGTCATCGGGGGGCCGTCAGGGTGGCGAAGGCGGCCTCGTGGGTGCGGCGGCGGGAGTGGTCGCGGGTGAAGATCTCCCGGGTCACCGAGGCCAGAGCCGACGCCGGGGCGCGCAGGTCCAGGCGGCTGGCCTCCGCGACCCGGTCCGCCCAGGCGGGCGGGACCGCGGCCCCGCCCGACAGGGCGCCCGCGATCGCACCGGCCATGGTCGCGATGGAGTCGCAGTCCCGGCCGTAGTTGACCGCGCCGAGCACGGAGGTCTCGTAGCAGCCGTCGGCGACGAGCAGCATGCCGAGCGCCACCGGGAGTTCCTCGATGGAGTGCAGGCGCGAGGGGCGCCGTGCGCCCAGGGAGGGGGCGCGGTAGTCCGGGCCGACCGAGTCGTACGGGGCGACCGCCGCCCGCAGGGGGGCCAGCGCCGACTCGAAGTCCCGGTGGCGGGCGGCGACTTCGCACACCGCCGCGATGGCCGCGCGGGTGCCGTCCTTGGCCAGGGAAAGGGCCGTTTCGACCACCGAGGCCGCCGTCGCACCCGGCACGCAGGCCGCCGCCACCGCCGCCGCGAACACGCCCGCCGCCTCCCGCCCGTACGAGGACTGGTGCGCGCCCGTGACGTCCAGCGCCTCCGCGTACGCCCCGGCCGGATTGCCCGCGTTGACGAGCCCGACCGGCGCCATGTACATCGCCGCGCCGCAGTTGACGATGTTGCCGTTGCCCGCCTCCCGCGGGTCCGCGTGGGCGTAGTGCAGCCGGGTCACGATCCACTTCTCGGCGAGGAAGATCCGCTGGAGGGGGAGGGCGTCCGCCTCCAGTTCCGGGATCCAGCGGGGGACCGTCATCAGGTCCGGCACCAGGTGCTCGGCGATCGCGTACGCGTCCAGGTGGTCCCGTACGGCCTCGTAGACCCGTACCAGCGCGTGCGTCATCAGGGTGTCGTCGGTGACGTGGCCGTCGCCCTTGTGGTACGGCGCGATCGGGCGGGCGGTGCGCCAGTCCTCGTGCCACGGGCCGACGATGCCGCGCACCCGGCCGCCGTGCCGCTCCACGATCTGTTCCGGGGTCCAGCCCTCCACCGGGCCGCCCAGCGCGTCGCCGACGGCCGCGCCGACGAGGGCGCCGGTGATCCGGTCGTCCAGGGAGGGGGAGGTGGGGGTCGAGGTGCTCTGGGGGAAGGGGGTCAGGGTCGTCATGTCCGGGGCTTTCCTTGGGGCTTGGGTGAGGTGAGTTCCGTACGGGTGAGCAGTGCGGCCAGTTCGACGAGGTCGGTGCCCGCCAGGCGGGGGAGGGCGCAGCCGGAGAGGGTGCGGCACGCTTCGCGCCAGGCGGCGGGGAGCGAGTCGCCGCCGCCGAGGGCGCCGGTCAGCGCGCCGGCGAGGGCGGGGGCGGAGTCCGCGACGCGCGACAGGCAGGCGGCGGCCGGGACCGCCTCGCCGACCCGGCCGCGGGCGGCGGTGGCGAGGGCGAGGGCCACGGGGACGGTTTCCGCGGCGGCGATCCCGTAGCTGTAGACGTGGTCGACGATCTGGTGCTCCAGGAGCGGGACGATGGCGAAGGCCCCGCCGGTCGCGGCCGTCTCGGCGCGGGCGAGTTTCACCGCGTGCCGGGCGTTGCGGCCGATCTCGGTGGACTCCGGCAGCTGCGCGAGGGCGGCGTCGACGGCGGCGTCGGTGTCGGAGGCGGTGCAGGTTCCGGTGCTCGCGAGGGCGGTGGCGATGGCGGCGGCCATGGCGCGGGCGCCGTGGACCCCGTCGCCGTCCTGGGTGTAGCGGGCGTCGAACTCGGCGAGGTCCGCGGCGGCCTCGGGGTCCCCGGGATGGACGACGGCCAGGACGCAGGCCCGGATGCAGGCGGCGTCGTCGAAGTAGTGCGGGTTGTCGTGGCCGGTGGCGGGCGGGCGCAGGCCGGCGGCGAGGTTGCCGAGGCCGGCGCGGACGGAGATCCGGGCGCGCAGGGGCAGGACGGCGGACTCGACCTCGGGCGCGCGTTCCGCCGCCGCGGCGACCTCGCTGGCCAGGGCGTTCCAGGCCAGGTCGATGGCGGCGCGCATGCGGCGGGACCGGGAGAGGTCGCTGAGCAGCACGCCGGCGGCGGTGAGGACGGACTCGGCGGCGAAGGCGGCCCACTCGGCGTCGTCGGAGGGGCCGAGGCGCAGCGGCTCCGGGGGCTGGTTGAGGGCGATGGGGACGGGGAGGGTGGTGGTGGCGTTCTGCTCGGCGAAGGTGTCGAGCTCGCGGGTGAGGCGGCGGGTCCACTCGGGCATGCGGCTGGCCCGGTGGCGGGCGGCGGGCCACCCGGCGGCGTCGCCCGCGGCGAGCCCGAGCAGCAGCCCCTCGATCCGGCGGGGCCCTTCGGGGGCGGGCCCGGGGGCCGGCGCGGTACGGGGCTCGGCGGTGGCGGTGGCGATGGCCGTGGCCGTGGCCGTGGCCGTACGGGGCTGCGCGTCCCGCGGCGCGGGTCCCGGCGGGGACGTGTGGGGCGGGGCGTCGGCGGGTCCTGACGGGGCGGTGAGCGGGCCGCCCGTGACCTCCGCCGGGGCGGTGCGGGCCGCGGGGCCGGGGTTGGTCCAGGCCCCTGGCGGGGCGCTGCGGGCCGCCGTGCGGGGCGGGGTGCCGTCCGGGCCCGGCGTGGCTTCCGCCGGGGCGGTGCCGGGCCGCGCGGTCCCGCTCGCGGCGCCGGTCGCCGGGGCGTCCCGGCCGGAGGCGGTCCCCTTCCGGGGCGGGGTGTCGCCCCCGGTTCCCCGGCCGGGCGCGTCCACCACCACCGCGCCGGCGGTACGGGGCTGCGTGCGAGGCGGGGCGTCGTGCCCGGTGGGGGCCGGCTCCGGGGCGGGGGGACTCTCCCCGTACCCGCCCCTTCCCGAAACCGGGGGCAGGCCCCCGGGCCCCCGGACCGGCGCCGGTGCCTCCGCCGGCCCGGGGGCGGCGGTCGCGGCGCGGAGGAACCCGGGCACCGGCGTACCGGCGATCCCCGGGCCCCGGGCGGGCTCGGGGCGACCGCCCGCGGGGGCGACGGCCCCGCCCGCCTCCCGGCCGTCGGCGGGCCGGGTCGGGGTGTCGTCCTCCGGGGTCCGCTCGGTTCGGGCGTCGGCCCGAGCGGCGTCCTGGCGGGTGGCCGGCCCGGTCGGGGTGTCGCCCTCCCGGGTCCGAGCGGCCTCCCGGTCGTCGGCCGGCCTGGTCAGGGTGTCGTCCTCCGGGGTCCGCTCGGTCCGGGCGTCGGGCTGAGCGGCCTCCCGGTCGTCGGCCGGCCGGGTCAGGGTGTCGTCCCCCGGGGTCCGCTCAGACCGGGCGTCGGGCCGCGCGGCGTCCTGGCGGGTGGCCGGCCCGGTCGGGGTGTCGCCCTCCGGGGTCCGAGCGGCCTCCCGGGCGTCGGCCCGAGCGGCCTCCCGGCCGTCGGCCCGAGCGGCCTCCCGGCCGTCGGCCGGCCGGGTCAGGGTGCCGTCCTCCGGGGCCCGCTCAGACCGGGCGTCGGCCCGCGCGGCGTCCTGGCGGGTGGCCTTCTCGGGTGCGGTGTCGTGTGGGGGAGGCGGGTTGGTGGGAAGCGGGGTGGTGGGGGGCGGGGTGGTCGGAGTCAGGGTCATCGGGGGGTCTCGGTTTCCGGGGTGAGGAGGTCCGCGATGTCCAGGACGTGGTAGCCGCGCATCGAGGGGAGGCAGCTTCCGCGGACCGGGCCGATCACCGAGGACCAGGCGGCCGGGATGGCGGGGGCGCCGGACATGGCGCCGGCGAGCGCGCCCGCCACGGCCGCCGTGGTGTCCGCGTCGCGGCCCATGTTGACCGCCATGAGGACCGAGGAGGCGAAGTCGCCGCCGCACGCGGCGAACGCGCCGAAGGCGAGGCCGACCGCCTCGGGGGCCAGGTCCGTCCAGGGGTAGCCGCCGATGACCACCGCCGAGCGGACCGCCCGCTCGCCGCGCGGGGCGGCCGTCACGGCCCGGCGCAGGGAGCGGGCCGTCCAGGAGTCGGAGGGGATGACGGAGAGGGCCGCCGAGATGACGGAGGCCGCGGAGCCCCCGGCCATCGCCGCGGCGACCCCGGCCGCGACGGCCTGGCCGCCGTAGATGCCCTCGCCGTCGTGGCTGACGCAGCCGTCGATGGCGACGAGCCGGGCGGCTTCGGCCGGGCGGCCCGCCGCGAAGACGCCGAAGGGGGCCGCCCGCATGGCCAGACCGTCCGACCAGGCGTGCCGGTGCTGGGCGGAGATGGGGGCCGCCAGCCCCCGGCGGAGGTTCTCCAGGGTGCCGCGTTCCGAGAAGCCCGCACCGCGGAACGGGCCTTCGTCCAGGTCCGCGATCCAGTGGTGCCACGCCCGTTCGACGTGGGCGACCGTCAGCGCCGACCCGTGTCGGGCCAGCAGCAGGCCCGAGAAGATCGCGTACTCCGTATCGTCCGTGCCCGCCGGGTCGTCCGAGACGAAGCCCTCGATCCGGCCCCACTTCGCCCGGATCTCCGAGGGCTTCATGTTCTCCGCGGGGGCGCCCAGCGCGTCACCCACCGCGAGTCCGAGAAGAGCGCCCCGGGCCCGTTCGAGGAGGACCTGCGGATTGCATGCAATCAGCTCCATGGCGCGCCTCTCCACTTGATGGGACTCATATTGAGCCCTTGGGGGATTTGTGCCATGGCATGTGGTTTGTCGCTCGTCGCGAAACACCCGCCGCAGGTCCCCGTCACCCGGTCGCCGATCCCCAAAACCCCAGGTAAGTACGGCCTTCCTTGCTGGCGGGCGGCAAAAATCGTGCGTAGTTTCGAGGTGTTCAGGGGGAGTGGGTGTCCGCGCGTCGTCCATGGCACAGCTCTGTGCACCCACTCGTACAAAAGGGGAGATAGCCGGAATGTCCATCATCGATATCGAAGCGCCGCTTCACACCGCCCACCGCACCAACCACACCCACCGTGACGTCAACGGCGGATGGCTGCGCCCGGCGGTCTTCGGTGCGATGGACGGGCTCGTCTCCAACCTCGCGCTGATGACCGGTGTGGCCGGCGGCGCCGTCGCCCCGCACGTCATCGTCGTCACCGGCCTGGCCGGCCTCGCCGCCGGAGCCTTCTCCATGGCGGCGGGGGAGTACACCTCGGTCGCCTCGCAGCGCGAGCTCGTGCTCGCCGAACTGGACATAGAGCGCCAGCAGTTGCGCAAGCACCCCATCGACGAGATGGAGGAGCTGGCCGAGCTCTACGTCTCGCGCGGCGTCGAGCCGGCGCTGGCCCGCGAGGTGGCCATGCAGCTCTCCCGCGACCCGGAGCAGGCGCTGGAGATCCACGCCCGCGAGGAGCTCGGGATCGACCCGGACGACCTGCCGTCGCCGATGGTCGCCGCCGTGTCCTCCTTCGGATCGTTCGCGCTCGGCGCGCTCGTCCCGCTGCTGCCCTACCTGCTCGGCGCGACCGTCCTGTGGCCCGCGGTGCTCGCGGCCCTGGTGGGGCTCTTCGCCTGCGGCGCGGTGGTCTCCCGGGTCACGGCCCGCTCCTGGTGGTACAGCGGGCTGCGCCAGCTCGTCCTGGGTGGCGCGGCCGCGGGTGTGACGTACATCCTGGGAACCTGGATCGGTGGAGCCGTAGGCTGACCGTGCAGGGAGTGAGACACTATGCAGTAGGCAACATAAGTAGTCAGTTACTCGGCGGTTTCGATCCTGTGTCCGCCGGGCATCAGACCCTGGGCGCCGGGCAATGAGGCCCGCCCCGTACCGGGACCTTCGTCCCGTGTCCCGATGCCGGACACCTGCGAAAGTCCCCTCTTGTCTGCTCCGTGCAGTGTCCGCATGCTGGAATGACATATCCGCTTCGCGGGATTGTCGTCATCATGTAATCTGCACGAAATTTCGCAGAGGGCCAACGTCGTCCCTCGGCTATGCACATATGCCACGACGACGACGGGAGAGCCGATGCGTTCCGCATCCACGCACTCCGCGACCGGCCTCAGCAACACCGCCTGGTCGCCCATGGACGGTCGCCCCGCCCAGCAGGGCATGTACGACCCGCGCAACGAGCACGACGCCTGTGGCGTCGGCTTTGTGGCCAACCTCACCGGCGAGGCCAGCCACACGCTGGTCGAGCAGGCGCTGACCGTATTGCGGAACCTCGAGCACCGAGGCGCCACCGGATCCGAGCCCGACTCGGGCGACGGCGCCGGCATCCTCTCCCAGGTCCCGGACGCGTTCCTGCGCGACGTGGCCGGTTTCGACCTTCCCGAGGCCGGCGCGTACGCCGTCGGCATCGCCTTCCTCCCCGCCGACGGCACCGCACAGGCCGTCGCCGTGGAGCAGATCGAGGCCATCGCCGCCGAGGAGAACCTCACGGTTCTCGGCTGGCGCGAGGTTCCGGTCACCCCCGACCTGCTCGGCAACGGCGCCCGCGCCACCATGCCGGCCTTCTCGCAGCTGTTCGTCAGCAACGGGACCTCGGGCATCGAGCTGGACCGCAAGGCCTTCGTGCTGCGCAAGCGCGCCGAGCGCGAGGCCGGGGTCTACTTCCCGTCGCTCTCGGCCCGCACGATCGTCTACAAGGGCATGCTGACCACCGGCCAGCTGGAGCCCTTCTTCCCGGACCTCTCGGACCGCCGCTTCGCCTCCGCGATCGCCCTGGTCCACTCCCGGTTCTCGACGAACACCTTCCCGTCGTGGCCGCTGGCCCACCCGTACCGCTTCGTCGCGCACAACGGCGAGATCAACACGGTCAAGGGCAACCGGAACTGGATGCGGGCCCGCGAGTCCCAGCTGGCCTCCGGCCTCTTCGGCGAGGGTGCCCTGGAGCGGATCTTCCCGATCTGCACCCCGGACGCCTCCGACTCGGCCTCCTTCGACGAGGTCCTGGAGCTGCTCCACCTCGGCGGCCGGTCCCTCCCGCACAGCGTGCTGATGATGATCCCGGAGGCGTGGGAGAACCACACCTCCATGTCGCCGGCCCGCCGCGCGTTCTACAAGTACCACTCCACGCAGATGGAGCCGTGGGACGGCCCCGCCTGCGTCACCTTCACCGACGGCACCCAGGTCGGCGCGGTCCTCGACCGCAACGGTCTGCGCCCCGGCCGCTACTGGGTCACCGACGACGACTTCGTCGTGCTCTCCTCCGAGGTCGGCGTCCTGGACATCGACCCGGCCAAGGTCGTCCGCAAGGGCCGCCTGCAGCCCGGCAAGATGTTCCTCGTCGACACCGCCCAGAAGCGGATCATCGAAGACGACGAGATCAAGGACGCGCTGGCCGCCGAGCACCCGTACGCCGAATGGCTGGAGACGGGCGAGATCGAGCTGACGGACCTGCCCGAGCGTGAGCACATCGTGCACACCCACGCCTCGGTCACCCGCCGCCAGCAGACCTTCGGCTACACCGAGGAAGAGCTCCGCGTCATCCTCGCGCCGATGGCCCGCAGCGCCGGCGAGCCGCTCGGCTCCATGGGTACGGACTCCCCGATCGCGGCCCTGTCCGAGCGCCCCCGGCTGCTCTTCGACTACTTCACCCAGCTCTTCGCGCAGGTCACCAACCCGCCGCTGGACGCCATCCGCGAGGAGCTCGTCACCTCGCTGCTGTCCTCGCTCGGCCCGCAGGGCAACCTGCTGGAGCCGACCGCCGCGTCCTGCCGCAGCGTCACCCTGCCGTTCCCGGTGATCGACAACGACGAGCTGGCCAAGCTCATCCACGTCAACGCCGACGGCGACATGCCGGGCATGAAGGCCGCCACCCTCTCGGGCCTGTACCGGGTCTCGGGCGGCGGTGCGGCCCTGGCCGCCCGCATCGAGGAGATCCGCGGCGAGGTCGACGCGGCCATCGAGAACGGCGCGCACCTGATCGTCCTCTCGGACCGTCACTCCGACGCCGAGCACGCGCCGATCCCGTCGCTGCTGCTCACCTCGGCCGTGCACCACCACCTCATCGCCACCAAGCAGCGCACCCAGGTGGGCCTGCTGGTCGAGGCCGGCGACGTCCGCGAGGTCCACCACGTCGCGCTGCTCATCGGCTACGGCGCGGCCGCGGTCAACCCGTACCTCGCCATGGAGTCCGTCGAGGACCTCCTCGCCGCGGGCACCTTCCTGTCCGGCCTGGAGCCGGAGCAGGCCATCAAGAACCTGATCTACGCGCTCGGCAAGGGCGTCCTGAAGGTCATGTCCAAGATGGGCATCTCCACCGTCGCCTCCTACCGCGGCGCGCAGGTCTTCGAGGCCGTCGGCCTGAACGAGGAGTTCGTCGCGGCGTACTTCGCGGGCACCGCCACGAAGATCGGCGGCGCCGGCCTGGACGTCATCGCCAAGGAGGTGGCCGCGCGCCACACCAAGGCGTACCCGGCCTCCGGCATCGCGGCCACGCACCGCGCGCTGGAGATCGGCGGCGAGTACCAGTGGCGCCGCGAGGGCGAGCCGCACCTGTTCGACCCGGACACGGTCTTCCGCCTGCAGCACGCCACGCGCAACCGCCGGTACGACATCTTCAAGCAGTACACGGACCGGGTGAACGAGCAGTCCGAGCGCCTGATGACGCTCCGCGGGCTCTTCGGCTTCAAGTCCGAGCGCGAAGCCATCTCCATCGACGAGGTCGAGTCGGTCGCCGACATCGTCAAGCGCTTCTCCACCGGCGCCATGTCGTACGGCTCCATCTCCAAGGAGGCGCACGAGACCCTCGCCATCGCCATGAACCAGTTGGGCGCGAAGTCCAACACCGGTGAGGGCGGCGAGGACCCGGACCGCCTGTACGACCCGGCGCGCCGCTCCTCCATCAAGCAGGTCGCCTCCGGCCGCTTCGGTGTCACGAGCGAGTACCTGGTCAACGCGGACGACATCCAGATCAAGATGGCGCAGGGTGCCAAGCCCGGCGAGGGCGGCCAGCTGCCCGGCCACAAGGTCTACCCGTGGGTCGCCAAGACCCGGCACTCCACCCCGGGTGTCGGCCTGATCTCCCCGCCGCCGCACCACGACATCTACTCCATCGAGGACCTGGCTCAGCTGATCCACGACCTCAAGAACGCCAACCCGGTCGCCCGCATCCACGTGAAGCTGGTCTCCGAGGTCGGCGTGGGTACGGTCGCGGCCGGTGTCTCCAAGGCCCACGCGGACGTCGTGCTCATCTCCGGCCACGACGGCGGTACGGGCGCGTCCCCGCTCACCTCGCTGAAGCACGCGGGCGGTCCCTGGGAGCTCGGCCTCGCCGAGACCCAGCAGACCCTCCTGCTCAACGGGCTGCGCGACCGCATCGTGGTCCAGACGGACGGCCAGCTCAAGACCGGCCGCGACGTCATCATCGCCGCGCTGCTCGGCGCCGAGGAGTTCGGTTTCGCGACCGCGCCGCTCGTCGTCTCCGGCTGCGTCATGATGCGCGTCTGCCACCTGGACACCTGCCCGGTCGGCATCGCCACCCAGAACCCGGTCCTGCGCGACCGCTTCTCCGGCAAGCCCGAGTTCGTCGTCAACTTCTTCGAGTTCATCGCGGAGGAGGTGCGCGAGCTCCTCGCCGAGCTGGGCTTCCGCACGATCGAGGAGGCCGTCGGCCACGCCGAGCTCCTCGACACCAGCAAGGCCGTCACGCACTGGAAGGCGCAGGGTCTCGACCTGGAGCCGCTCTTCTACGTGCCGGAGCTGCCCGAGGGCGCGGTCCGCCACGCCCTGATCGAGCAGGACCACGGTCTGGAGAAGGCGCTCGACAACGAGCTCATCCGCCTCGCCGCGGACGCGCTGAACGCCGACTCGGCCGAGACCGCGCAGCCGGTCCGCGCCCAGGTCGCGATCCGCAACATCAACCGCACGGTCGGCACCATGCTCGGCCACGAGGTCACGAAGAAGTTCGGTGGCGCGGGCCTGCCCGACAACACCATCGACCTGACCTTCACCGGCTCCGCCGGCCAGTCCTTCGGCGCCTTCCTGCCCAGCGGTGTCACGCTGCGCCTCGAGGGCGACGCCAACGACTACGTCGGCAAGGGCCTCTCCGGCGGCCGCGTCGTGGTCCGCCCGGACCGCGGCGCCGACCACCTGGCCGAGTACTCGACCATCGCGGGCAACACGATCGGCTACGGCGCCACCGGCGGCGAGCTGTTCCTGCGCGGCCGCACCGGCGAGCGCTTCTGCGTCCGCAACTCCGGCGCCCTGGTCGTCTCGGAAGGCGTGGGCGACCACGGCTGCGAGTACATGACCGGCGGCACCGCGGTCGTCCTCGGCGAGACGGGCCGCAACTTCGCGGCGGGCATGTCGGGCGGCGTCGCGTACGTCATCGACCTCGACCCGAACAACGTCAACGTCGGCAACACGGGCGCGGTCGAAGCCCTCTCCGACACGGATGCCCAGTGGCTGCACGATGTGGTGCGCCGCCACGAGGAGGAGACCGGCTCGACCGTGGCCGCGAAGCTCCTGGCTGACTGGACCGCCTCGGCGGCCCGCTTCAGCAAGATCATCCCGACCACGTACAAGGCAGTGCTCGCCGCCAAGGACGCCGCTGAGCTCGCCGGACTCTCCGAGTCCGAGACCACGGAGAAGATGATGGAGGCGGCGACCAATGGCTGACCCGAAGGGCTTCCTCACCACCCCGCGCGAGACCGCCTGCACCCGTCCTGTGGCCGAGCGCCTCCAGGACTGGAACGAGGTCTACGTTCCGGGCTCGCTGCTGCCGATCATCAGCAAGCAGGCCGGCCGCTGCATGGACTGCGGCATCCCGTTCTGCCACAACGGCTGCCCCCTCGGGAACCTGATCCCCGAGTGGAACGACTTCGCGTACCGCGAGGACTGGACCGCCGCCTCCGAGCGGCTGCACGCGACGAACAACTTCCCGGAGTTCACCGGGCGGCTGTGCCCGGCGCCGTGCGAGTCCGCCTGCGTGCTCGGCATCAACCAGCCGGCCGTCACCATCAAGAACGTCGAAGTCTCGATCATCGACAAGGCGTGGGACAACGGCGACGTCACCCCGCAGGCGCCCGAGCGCCTGTCGGGCAAGACCGCCGCGGTCATCGGCTCCGGCCCGGCGGGTCTCGCCGCGGCCCAGCAGCTGACCCGGGCCGGCCACACCGTGGTGGTGTACGAGCGCGCCGACCGCATCGGCGGGCTGCTGCGCTACGGCATCCCCGAGTTCAAGATGGAGAAGGTGCACATCAACCGCCGCATCGAGCAGATGCGCGCGGAGGGCACCAAGTTCCGTACGGGCGTCGAGGTCGGCCGCGACGTCACCGCCACGGACCTGCGCAAGCGGTTCGACGCGGTCGTCATCGCGGCGGGCGCGACGATCTCCCGCGACCTCCCGGTCCCGGGCCGCGACCTGAACGGCATCCACTTCGCGATGGAGTACCTCCCCCTCGCGAACAAGGTCCAGGAGGGCGACTTCATGGCGCCCCCCATCACGGCCGAGGGCAAGCACGTGGTCGTCATCGGCGGCGGCGACACCGGCGCGGACTGCGTGGGCACCGCCCACCGCCAGGGCGCGGCCTCGGTCACGCAGCTGGAGATCATGCCGCGTCCCTCCGAGGACCGGCCGGCCGGCCAGCCCTGGCCGACCTTCCCCATGCTGTACAAGGTCACCTCTGCTCACGAGGAGGGCGGCGAGCGGATCTACTCCGTCTCCACCACCCACTTCGAGGGCGACGAGGACGGCAACGTCAAGGCCCTCCACCTCGTCGAGGTCGCCTTCGAGGACGGCAAGCTCGTCCAGAAGCCCGGCACCGAGCGCGTCCTCCCCGCGCAGCTGGTCACCCTGGCGATGGGCTTCACCGGCACCGACCAGGAGAACGGCCTCACGGCGCAGTTCGGCCTGGCGATGGACGCCCGCGGCAACATCGAGCGCGACGCCTCCTACGCGACCAACGTCGACGGCGTCTTCGTCGCCGGCGACGCCGGCCGCGGCCAGTCGCTGATCGTCTGGGCCATCGCGGAAGGCCGCTCGGCCGCCCGCGGCGTGGACCGCTTCCTGACCGGCACCAGCGCCCTCCCGTACCCGGTCAAGCCGACGGACCGCTCGATCACCGTGTAACACGCAGTACCTGCAGAACCCCTCCTCCGGGAGGACCCCTCATACGGTCCGTACAACGAAGTACGGCACTCGACACAACGCCCGCCACGTCCCCGACCAGGGGTGGCGGGCGTTGTGGCGTTCCGGGGTGGTCAGGCTTCGGGCGCGAACTCGTACTGGAGCTCGTACAGGTGGCCTGCCTTCACCATGACGGTGACCTCGATCGGCTGTCCCTCCGCGCCGTAAACCGCACGGAGGGTCCGCAGGACGGGGAGGTCGCCGGGTAGCCGTAGGGCGGTGTACTGCTCCTGCGTCGCGACGCGGGCGGAGAGCCGGTCCATGCTGTGGCGGGGTGGGAAGCCGAGTTCCGTCAGCAGGGTCGGAGTGCCGCCCCGGATCCGGCGGGGTTCCGCGAGGGCGGTGCCGCGCGCGAGGTCCGGCGGGTAGTACGAGCTCACCAGCTCGGCGGGTTCGCCCTCGATGGTGATCAGCTGGCGTCTGCACACGGCCGCACTGCCCTCGGGGAGGCCGAGAGCGGCGGCGACATCACCGACGACGGACACCTCTTCCACTGCCAGCAACGTGCTGTGTGCCGCGCGGGCCGGTTCCGATGCTTCGGTGAGCCATGGGTAGGACGCCCCATCCACGGCGGGCGTGAGGGAGCCTGAAGGGCGGACGGTCCGCTGCCGGGTGTCTCGTACGGTCACTGCCGCGCCCGCACGGCCCAGAGCCAGTCCCTCGTCCTTGAGGAGCCGGACGGCCTTCTGGATCGTTGCGTTGGAGGCGTCGAACCGGGATTTCAGCTGTGACGTCGAAGGCAGCTTCGATCCGGGTGCGAGGTCGCCGTTCATGATCTCGTCCCGCAGATCGGCGGCGATGCGGGCATGGAGCGGCCGGGGGTCGGGGCCTGCGGCTTCGGAACTGGACAGGGTCATGCGACCTCGATGTCGATCTCGTACCGCAACTGCTGGCGTCCGGCAGGCATGACCATCACGTCGGCCTGAATCGGCCGGCCCGCCGAGTCATAGGTGGTCCGGGCGAGTTGGAGGATCGGCTCGAACGGCCCGAGGCCCAGATGCTCCCGCTCCTCGGAGCCGGGCATCCGGGCCGTCACGTTCTCGACGGCCCGTACGCCGATGTGTCCCAGCGAGGCCAGCAGGGTCACCGCGCCGCCCCGGATCTTTGCCGTGCCGGCCAGAGGGGTGCCCGCGGCGATGTCGGCAGGGTAGTAGGTGTCGGTCAATTCGGTTGGCTCGCCGTCGAGTTCGATGATCCGGCGGCGGACGATGACGGATTCCCCGCTTGTGAGGTCGAGCATGCGGGCGACCTCGGCCGGGGTGTCGGCCGCGCCGGCGTGCAGGATGCGCTGCGCGCCGCGGCGGCCCGCTGCCTCAGCCTCGGCGGTCCAGGCATCGGAGTCCCCGTCGGGGCGAGGGGTCAGGTACGGCATCGACGTGCCGGTCCATCCGCTGCCGCTCACGGTGCCTCCCGAGTGTCCGTCGCTGTCTGCCGGTGCCCACGTTAAGCGACGCCTCCGCGCTATCCCAGCCTGCAAACCTTGCCGCTTTTCGCGAATAGCGATACGTTCTGTGAGGCCTTGGAAGCTCAGCGTTAAGGCGGTGGGGTGCTATGTCCTTGTCCCGGCAGCAGCGGTTCCCTCGGGCCCGTGCCTCGGTGCGCGCGGCCCGTCAGTTCGTGGGAGACACGCTTGGTGATTGGGGCGTGTCCGAGCGGCGCGACGACATACGGCTCTGTGTGTCCGAGCTCGCCACGAATGCCGTTCTGCACGGGGTCCCGCTGGGGCGGGAGTTCGCCGTGCGTCTGGAGTGGGCGGGCGGGATCGTGACGATCGAGGTGCGCGACAGCGGCCCGGGTCGCCCCGTCGTGGAACAGCCCGACCTCGGTGCCCGGAGCGGCCGGGGGTTGTGGTTGGTGGTCGAGCCTGCGGACGAGTTCCGGATCCGCGACGAACGGGTGGGCAAGGTGATCCGGGCCGGATTCAAGGTGGCCTCGGCGTGAGGTGAGTGACTGGGACACAGCGCCCGCCACGTCCCCGACCAGGGGTGGCGGGCGTTGTGGCGTTTCGGGGTGGGTGTGCCGAACTGCGGGGTGGGCCGTGGCGGGTTATCAAGGGGGTGAAGGCGAGCCCGGATGGTGTGGGGGTCGTCGCCCCCCACGGTTGAGGAGTGCGTCTCGTGGAGTTCGAGGTCAATGGCGTCCCGTGTGTGGTGGACGTGGACGATGATCCGGCTGCCGTGGAGGTGGTGCGGGAGCAGTTGGGGCTGACGGGGACCAAGCTGGTCTGCGCCGGCGGGGTCTGCGGGGCGTGCACGGTGCAGGTCGACGGCGAGCCGCGGGTGGCGTGTCTGACGCCGGCGGTGCGGCTGGCCGGGAGGCGGGTGACGACGGTGGAGGGGCTGGCCGGTCACCCGGTCGGGCGTGCCTTCGCCGGTGAGGACGCGCTCCAGTGCGGTTACTGCACGCCCGGGTTCGTGGTCGAGGCGGCCGCGTTCTTCGAGCGGTGGCGGGCCGCGCACGGGCGGAGCAGGCCGGGGCGGGAGGAGATCGCGGAGGCGCTGGCGGGGCACCTGTGCCGGTGCGGGGCGTACGAGGGGATCTTCAGTGCCGTGGCGGCGGCCTGTGCGGGGGACTACGACGGGGAGGTGCCGGCGCCGCCGCGCGCCGAGGCTCCCGAGAAGGTCGACGGGTCGGCCCGGTACACCACCGATCACCGGCCGGAGGGGCTGCTGGAGGGGGTGATCATCCGCTCGCCGCACGCGCACGCGTACGTACGGTCCCTGGAGGCGGGGGATCTGGCGCTGGTGCCGCTGCTGCCCCCCGACGGAGTGGTGCGGTACGTCGGGCAGCCCGTGGCGGCGGTCGCCGCGGCGGACCGGGCCTCGGCGCGGGCGGCCGCCGGGCGGGTCAAGGTGGAGTACGAGGTGCTGCCGGCCGCCCTCGACGTGAGCCGGGCCCGGGCCGGCGAGGGGCCGCTGGTCTACGAGGACAAGGCGTCGCGGAAGCTGGCGCCCGGGTCGGGGGAGGCTCCTCAGCTGACGCCCGCGCGCTGGCGCGGGAACCGGCGGGGACCCTCCGCCATGAGCAAGCGGCCCGCCACGGCCGTGCGCCGGATCACGGAGGCCCGTAAGAACAGCCCCGAGCGGGTGGTCGAGGGGCTGTTCACGACCGCCGCGCAAACCCACACCCCGCTCGAACCGCACGCCTGCCTGGCCCGCTGGGACGAAGGCACCCTCCACCTGGAGGTGTCCACGCAGTCGGTCAAGCAGGTGGCCGTACTCGCCGCCGAGCGCTTCGGCGTGCCCCTCGAACGGGTGGTGGCCCGGGCCGTCCACGTCGGCGGCGGCTTCGGCTGCAAGATGGGGCTGACCTCCGACGTGATCGCCGCGGCGGAACTGGCCCGGCTGCACGGCGCCCCCGTACGGGTGGTGCTGGACCGGGACGAGGAGCTCACCGACGGCGGGTACCGGCCCGGCACCCGGATCCGGCTGGCGATGGCCGCCGACGCCACCGGCGGGCTGAGCGCGCTGGCCATGGACGTGGACACCGACGGCGGGGTCTCGGTGGGCGGCACCGTCGCCGCGCTCGCCCGGTTCATGTACGGCAAGGCCCCGCGCCGGCTACGGGACTTCGACACCGTCACCCACCGGCCGCCGGGCGCGCCCTTCCGCGGCCCGGGCGGACCCACGATGTGCTGGGCCCTGGAACAGGCCGTCGACGAGATGGCCCACCGGCTGGGAGAGGATCCGATCGCCCTGCGGCGCCGCTGGGACGGCAACCCGAAGCGCCACGCGCTGTACGACCTGGCCTCCGCCCTCCCGGCCTGGGCGGGCACCCGCGGCGGCACCGGGCGCTTCCGCCGGGGCGTCGGCGTCGCGGCGGCCAACTGGCTGTACTTCCTCGACCCCGTCACCGAGGTCGAGCTCACCGTCGAGGACGGGATCGTCGTCGCCCGCTGCGCCGTGCAGGACATGGGCACGGGCTCGCGCACCGTACTGCGCCGCGCCGTCGCCGAAGGGCTCGGCGTACCGGAGGAGAGGGTGCGCGCCGAGGTCGGGCACAGCGACACCGTCCACGGCCCGACTTCCGGCGGCAGCCGCACCACGCCGTCGATCGTGCCCGCCGCCGCGGACGCCGCCGCACGGCTGCGCGAGGCGCTCGGCGGCGGTGACGGCGACGTGGCCTCCCGGCTGGGCATGGCGCACGGCGTACGGGTCACCGGCCGGCGCACCCGGGACCACCGGGGCTTCGTGACCCCCCTCAACCTGACCATGGGTGGCGTGGCGATCGGCCGCGGCTTTACCGGATCGGTGCAGGTCGCCGAGGTGGAGGTGGACACCCGGCTCGGCCGGATCCGCCCGCTGCGCGTGTGGAGCGGCATCGCCGCGGGCCGCATCCACGAGGAACGGCTCGCCCGCAGCCAGTGCGAGGGCGCTGTCGTCCAGGGCGTCGGCTACGCCCTGTTCGAGGAGCGGCGCACCGACCCGGCCACGGGGCGGGTGCTGACCGACAACCTGGAGGACTACCGCATCCCCGGCATCGGGGACACCCCCGAGATCACCGTCCACTTCCACCAGGAGGGCTTCGACCACGTCCCCGGCGGCGGAGTCGGCCTCGGGGAGATCTCCACCCTGCCCACCGCGGCCGCCCTGGCCAACGCGGTCCACGACGCCACCGGCTGGCGCCCGTACGACATGCCCATCCGCCCCGACCGCCTCCTGGAAGGACTGGGTACGTGAGCACCGAGCCCACCCTCACCGACCTCTCGGCCGCCGTCCTGGCGCGCGGCGGGGAGCTGCGCGCCGGCGGAACCGACACCACCGCCCGGCAGCGCTCCGGCATCGCCCCGGGCCCGTTCACCGACCTCGACGGTGCGGGCAGCCTGCGCGGCTGTACGCCACTGCCCGACGGCGGGCTGCGGATCGGCGCCCTGACCACGCTCGCCGAGCTGACCACCGACCCGCGGGTACGCTCCGGCTGGCCCGCCCTGGCGGTGTCGGCCGGGACCGCGGCGACCCCGCAGATCCGCGCCGCCGGCACGCTGGGCGGCAACCTGCTCCAGCGCAACCGCTGCTGGTACTACCGCAATCCGCACTTCAGCTGCCTCCAGAAGGGCGGCTCCGGCTGCCCCGCACGCGAGGGCGACCACCACTTCGGTGTGGTCAGCGGCGACGGCCCGTGCGTCGCCCCGCACCCGTCGACCCTCGCGATGGCCCTGCTCACCTACGACGCCGGGGTCGAGGTCCACGGCGAATCGCCGCGCGGCGTCGCCGAGTTGTACGGGGACGGCGACCGGCTCCACCAGGCCGACCACCTGCTGGCACCGGACCGCATCCTCACCGCGGTCCTGCTGCCGCCGCCCCTGCCGGGCGAACGCGCCGCCTGCCACCGGGCGACCAGCCGGGCCCACGGCGAATGGCCCCTGGTCGAGGCCACCGCCCGGCTCGCACTGGACGGCGCCACCGTCACGCACGCCGCCGTCGCGGCGGGCGGGGTGGCACGGGTTCCGCTGCGGCTGCCGGAGGTCGAGGCCGCCCTGATCGGCCGGGAAGCCACCCCCGAAGCCCTCGCGGCGGCGGCCGCGACGGTACTGGCCCGCTGCCGCCCACTACCGCAGACCGGGTACAAGACCACCCTGTTCCGCGACACCGTCCTGGAGGTGCTGGAGCGGGCCGCCGCCCCGACCCGGTCGTAGGGCCGAGCACCCGCCCTACGGCTGCCGGACCCGTGCCATGGTCCGGTAGGCGGTCGGGGTGAGGCCCGTGGAGCGGACCAGGTGGGTACGGAGGGAGTCCGCCGTGCCGAGGCCGCTCCGGGCGGCCACCTGGTCCACGGGGAGGACGGTCGTCTCCAGGATCTCGCGGGCCCGGTGCAGGCGTTGGTGCAGGAGCCACTGCAGGGGGCTGAGACCCGTCTCCGAGCGGAAGCGGCGGGTCAGGGTGCGCACGCTCAGGCCCGCGTGCCGGGCCAGGTCGGCCAGGGCGGTCGGTTCGTGCAGGCGGGCCAGGGCCCAGGCGCGGGTCGCGGCGAGGGAGGTGCCGCGGTCGGCCGGGAGCGGGGTCTCGATGAACTGGGCCTGACCGCCCGGCCGTACGGGGGCCGCGACCACCAGGCGGGCGGTGCCGTTCGCGACGGCGGCCCCGTAGTCGCAGCGCACCATGTGCAGGCACAGGTCGATCCCCGCGGAGAGCCCCGCCGAGGTCAGCACCCCGCCGTCCTCGACGAACAGCACGCCCGGCACGAGGTCGACCGCGGGGAAGCGCTCCCTGAACTCCTGCGACATGCTCCAGAAGGTCGTGGCGCGGCGGGAGCCGAGGAGACCGGCCTGGGCCAGGACGAACGCGCCGGTGCAGATGGACGCGATGCGCCGGCCCTGCGCGGCGGCGGTCCGCAAGGCGTCCAGTACGCGCGGGTCGGCGCTGACCCGGGCGCCCGTCCCCGTCACCATCACCGTGTCGGCCCGCTCGATCGCCTCCAGGCCGTGGCGCACGACGATGTCGATGCCGATCGCCGCGGCGACGACGCCGGGGGCGGGGGTGCAGACCGTCACCTCGTAGGCCGGGTCCTCCCCGATGCGCGTCGCGCCGAAGACCACCTCCGGGATCGACAGGTCGAAGGTGGTCACCGGGGGGACCGCGATGACCGTCACGCGATGCGGGCGGTGGGCCGCAGGGGCGGAAGCGGGACCGTGTGCGGGAGGAGTCGTCATGGCTCGAATCTCCGGACGGCTGGCATTCGGGCCACTACTGTACGGCGCCGCACCGGGCGAGGGTTGATCCATCGCGTGAACAACTCGCGCCCTCGACAGGGGAGTACAGCCATGTCCGTGCACGTCGTCACCGGCGCCGGCCCGATCGGCACCGCCACCGCCCGCCTGCTCGCCGCGTCCGGCGAACAGGTCCGTGTCATCACCCGCAGCGGCGGCGGGCCCGAGCATCCGCTCGTCGAGCGGGTCGCCGCCGACATCACCGACACCGACCGCCTCACCGAACTGCTCCGCGGTGCGCGCACCCTCTACAACGCGGCCGCTCCCGCCTACCAGGACTGGCGCACCGCCTTCCCGCCGCTGGCGGCCTCCCTGCTCACCGCCGCCGGGCGGACCGGCACGGACTACGTGATGCTGGGCAACCTCTACGGGTACGGATCCGCGGCGCAGCCCCTGACCCCCGGTCTGCCCCTGCGGCCGACCTCGGACAAGGGGCGGGTGCGCGCCGCGATCTGGGAGGAGGCCCTGGCCGCCCACGAGGCCGGGCGCGTGCGCGCCGCCGAGGTCCGGGCCGGCGACTTCCTCGGCGAAGGCGCGCTCTCCCTGTTCACCTGGACGGTCGCCCCCGCCGTCCTCGCGGGCACGGAGGCGGCGCTCCCGGTCGGCCTGGACGAGGCGCACGCCTGGTCCTACGTGGGCGATGTGGCCCGCACCCTCGTCGCCGTCGGCGGCCGGGAGGACGGCTGGGGCCGCGCCTGGCACGTGCCGTCCACCTCGGAACTGTCCATCCGGGCCTTGGCCGCCCGGCTCGCCGCAGCCGCGGGTGCGCCGGACCCGCGGCTCCGGCGGATGACGCCCGGGGAACTGGCCGAGCTGGTCGCCCGGGACGCCGTCATGGCCGAGGTCCCGGAGATGGCGTACATGTACGACGGGGCGCTGCGCCTCGACGCTTCCGAGACCGAGACCGTGCTCGGCGTACGGGCCACCGCGCTCGACCTCGTCCTCAAGGAGCTGGTGGAGAGCGGGAGCTGATGCCCCCGGGCGGCCCTACCCGCAAGTATTGACTATTAGTCAATTCGGGCCCACGCTCGACGCGAGCCGTCGTGTCGTCTCTGGTGTGGGAGGTCGTCCCGTGCGTACAGATGAGGAAATGGGCCGCTTGAGCGGGGAGTTGGGGGGCGCCCGGCCCCCCGCGTCGTTCGCGGAGCTGGATGCCGGGGAGCTCGTACGGCTCGCCGAGGCGCTCAAAGCGGAGCGGGCGCGTCAGGCCGAAGGCCTGAACCAGGCCGCCGAGGAGGCGCTGGGGCTGGTCCCCGCCCTCGCACGCGGGGCCGTGCGCAAGGTGCTGTTCCGGTGAGCCGCGCCGAAGTGGAGAAGATCGCCCGGCTGGTGGGCGCGGAAGCCGGGGAGCTCGGCTTCCTGCGCGGGCTGCCGGACGAGGACGTACGGGCGTTCCGGGAGCAGGTCAGCGGCGTACTGAACGACGGCGCACCCGAGATGCTCGACCGCATCGCCGCCGCGACCAAGCTGGTGCCGGCCGGGGTGGCGGCCGCCATCTCGCAGAAGGCGCTCGGACCCCGGCTGGCCGCCGGCGTGGCCGGCCGGCTGGAGGCGGGCCGGGCCGCCGCCATCATCGAGAAGCTGCCCGTCTCCTTCACCGCCGAGGCCTGCGGACACCTGGACCCGCGGAAGATCTCCGGCATCGTCGACCGGCTCGACGAGGGGCTCGTCGTACGCATCGCCACCACCCTCGCCGAGAACCGCGACCACCTCACCATGGGTCGGTTCGTCGGCCACATGCGGGACCAGGTGCTCCGCCGGATCCTCGACCAGGTCGACGACGCCGTCGTGCTGCGCGCCGGTTTCTACGTGGACCTGCCCGAGCGGCTGCCCCGGATCCTGGAGCTCATGGGCGACGACCGCCTCGGCGCGGTCGTACGGGCAGCTGCCGCCGAGGGGCTCTGGGAGGAAGCCCTCGGGGTCGCCGCGATGGTCGGCGGCGACCAGCGGCTGCGGATCGCCGAGCTCACCGCCCGCCTCGGCGCCGCCGAACTCGACTCGCTCGTACGGGTGACGCACGCCGAAGGCCTGTGGGAGTCGCTGCTCCCGCTCGTGGCGCTGCTCGGCGAGGAGGACCGGCTCGCGGTGGCCCGGCTGGACTCCCTGCGGGACCCGCTCGTGCTGGCCGGGGTGGTACGGGCCGTCGTGGCGACCGCGCTGTGGGGCGCCTTCCTCCCGCTGGTCGGCGTCCTGCCCGAGGAGGCGCGCAAGGTGGTGGCCGATGCCGCCGCCGGACTGGGCGACGCGGAGCTCGACGGACTGGTGCGCGAGGTCGGCGAGCAGGACCTGTGGGAGCTGGTGCTGCCGCTCGTCGAGCTGATGGAGGAGGCGGGGAAGGAGCGGATCTTCGCCCTGCCGGCCTTCCAAGACCAGGAGTAGGGGAGGGGGAGGAAGGAGAGGGGGAAGGAAGGGGAGAAGGAGGGGGCGGGAGCCGGCGTGGCCGCCCCCGTCCTCCCGCCCGGTCAGCGCTCGGCGGCCGGGACGAGGCCCGGGGCGAACCGGTAGGACACGGCCTCCATCAGGGGCTTGCGCTTGGTGTTCTGGAAGGCGGCGATCCGCCATGACCCGTCCGTGTCGCGGACGAGGGTGTACGTCTGGATCTTGGTGAGCTTCTGCGGGCGCTTGCCCTTGTAGGTGTCCCCGCGGCCGTTGACCACGGCCGCGTCGGGCCCGTAGAAGCGGATGTCGAGGATCTCGTCCGCCAGCCGGGTGCCCTTGAGGAAGCCGGCGAAGAGGGCGCGGTGGCTGTCCGCGATGTCGCGGCGGCCCCGGTAGAAGGTGCCGACGTAGGTGACGTACGTGGCGTCCTCGGTGAACAGCTCGCCGTACGCCTCGGCGTCGTGGCGCTCCCAGGCGGAGACGAGCCGGTCGAGCACGGTCCGGACGGAGGCCGAGGCGGAGGCGATGGACTCGCTGGTGGGCTGCTGCATGACGGATCACTCCCCATTTGGCTAGACTGGCGCAGATACTGAGCGAACGCAGTATCTGCATGCGTGCAGATATAAAGGTAGGAGGCGATCCCGAACATGGCAACAGGCAGCGGTGGTCCGGATGCGCACACGGTCTTCCGGCACTACCTGGACGCCGTCGGCCTCCAGGGGCTGGCCAGTGCCGAGGCGGCCGGTCTGCACACCTCGGAGTGGTACGCCCTCAGCCTCATCACCCTGGAGGGGGGCCTGTCCTCCGGCGAGCTCGCCACGCGCACCGGGCTCACCACGGGCGCGACGACCCGGCTCATCGACCGCCTCGAACGGGCCGGTTACGCCCGCCGGGCCGCCGACCCCGGGGACCGGCGCCGGGTCATCGTGGAGCCCGTGGCGGACGCGCTGGACCGGGTCGAGGACGCGGTCGCACCGGCCCGCCGGCACATCGCGGCCGTGATCGGCTCCTACACCCCGGAGCAGCAGGCCCTGCTCTTCGACTACTTCGCCCGCGCCGCGCCCGCGTTCCGCGCGGCCACGGAGGAGATCCGCGGCGCCGCCGCGCCCCGCCGGAGCAAGGGCCGCCCGGCGGTGGAGTAGGAGAGCGAGGGGGGCGTCCGCGGTGAGGTGCGGCCGTCACGTCAACAGGTGACGCAGGGCTCTCGTGCCTCTGCGTCAACACCCGGGCCTTCTGGTAACAGTGGGTCACATGCTCCCCTCCCACATGATGTTGAGCTGCCTGCTGGGCGCCGCGCTGCTCGCTCCCGTCCCCCTCGGGGCCGCCGACGGCCCCGTCCCCGACGGCCGCACCGTCGACTACCGCGGGCTGCGCCTCACCGTCCCCGCCGACTGGCGGGTCGTCGACCTCGACCGGAACCCCGACGCCTGCCTGCGCCTCGACCTGCCCACCCTCTACCTCGGGCACGCCGGCGCCCAGGGCGAATGCGGAGCCGCCCGCGCGGCCGCCCCCCGCTCCGACACCCTGCACCTGGAGCCGCTCGACGGGGCCCCGCCGCGCGCCGACATCCCCACCGTCGGGGGCGACGAGGGCGACCCCCTGCCCAAGGTCCGGGGCGACAGCAACGAGATCCGCTACGCCCTGCGCCGCGCCGGGGTGATGGCCACCGTTTCCTACGGGTCCACCCCCGAGGCCGTCCGCGCGGTCCTCACCCGGGCCCGCGCCCTCACACCCCCGGCCGCCCCCGGCCCGGTCCCCGTCGATCCGGTCGGCACCGTCGGCGGGGGTCCCCGTACCACCGTCCAGACGCCCTTCACCGGCGAGGGCTTCGACGCCTGCACGGCCCCCACCCAGCGCACCATGAACGCCTGGCGGACCGACTCGCCCTTCGGCGCCGTCGGCGTCTACATCGGCGGCCGCGCCCGCGCCTGCGCCCAGCCGCAGCTCACCGCCGGATGGGTGAGCCGGCAGGCCGAGGCGGGCTGGCACCTCATGCCGATCTGGGTCGGCCCCCAGCCCTGGAACAGCTCCTCCACGGGGCTGTCCACCGACCCCTCGGAGGCCAACGACCAGGGCCGGGCCGAGGCCGAGGGCGCGGCCCACGCGGCCGCGGCACTGGGCCTGGCCGAGGGCACGGTCCTCTACAACGACCTGGAGAACTACTCGGACCGGGCCACCTGGGACGCCCCGGTCGTCGCCTACCTCACGGCCTGGACGGTCCGCCTGCACGAACTGGGCTACGGCGCCGCCGCCTACGTCGCGGCGAGCTCCGGGGCCAAGGCGCTGAGCGCCCACTACGCCCAGGCCCCGGACGCCATGCCCGACGTGCTGTGGGTGGCCCGCTGGAACGGCGCCGCCTCCGTCACCGACGCCGACCTGGGCCTGCCCGCCGGTACGAGCCAGTGGACGGGGGGCCGCCGCGCCCACCAGTTCCGGGGGGACCACGACGCCACGTACGGGGGCGTGACGCTCAACATCGACCGGAGCTGGCTGGACGTCGGCGCGCAGACCCCGGCCCCGGCCAAGGCCCCGAAGGCCCCGAAGGCCCCGGGCAAGACGCCCAAGGCCCCGAAGGCCTCGGGCAAGACCCCGGCCAAGGTTCCGGCCAAGGCTCCGAAGGTCCCGGCGAAGACCCCGGCCAGGGTCTAGTGCCGTGACCAGCACGGGCTCAGCCCGCCGCGGGCTCCTCGCGGGCCGGCTCGTCGTCGTTGCCCCGGCGCAGGGTGCGCAGCCCGTGCTCCGGGGTCCACGAGCGGACCACCAGGTCGTCGCCCTCGACGCCGACGTGCACCACCTCCGTCAGCTCGGCGCGGAACAGGTCGAAGGGGTGCGGGGTGTCGTTCTCCTCGGCCTCCTCCGCGTACCGGTGGAGCTCGGGCTGCTCCACGATCTCCACCGCGCGCCCGGAGATCCGTACGTCCCCGTCGGGCATGGTCTCGCCGGCGCCCGGGTTGGTGTGCAGGGCGAAGCGCCCGTCGCGCCGCAGGTCCTTGCCCTTCATCGAACCCGGCATCATGCCCAGCCACAGCTCGCCGCCGCGGATCTCGACGTTGAGTCCGGTCGCGCGCGGGGAGCCGTCCTTGCGCAAGGTCGCCAGGACGTGGTGCGGGAACTGAGCGAAGCGGGCCTGTACGGCCGCCGCGAAGTCCGGTTCCGCCTTTTCGAATACGGCCCAGTTGTTCGTCGTCATACGTCCATCAAAGCGCGAGGGGGTGACAACCGCCGGTCAGGCGCGCACGATTCCCGCCGCCCGGGCCGCCGCCAGCCAGCCCGGGAACTCCCCGACCAGCCGGTCGTACAGCTCCGGGTCGGGGACGGTCCGCGGGTCCGGGCCGGCGTGGAAGTAGCCGGCGTTGTCCACGACCCGCTTGGCCGGGACGGGCAGTTCGTCCAGCCGCCGCAGGAAGTCGAACTGTGAGCTGCGCGTGTTGCCGAAGCCGACGAACTGCCAGAAGAGCGGCAGCCGGGCCGCCTTGCACAGGTACCTCTCGGCGGCGAGCTTGTTGATGGGACCGCCGTCGGTCTGGAAGACGACGAGCGCCGGGGCGGTCGACCCCGAGTCCAGGTAGTGGTCGATCACCGCGTCCATCGCCGCGTGGTAGGCCGTCTTGCCCATGTGGCCGAGGCCGGCGGCGATCGCGGTGACCCGCCCCTCGTGGCCCGCGAGGGAGATTTCCTCCAGCGCGTCGACCTCCGTGGAGAAGAACACGACGGGTACGCGGGCGTCGTCGTCCAGGTGCGCGGACAGCCCCAGCACCCGGTCGGCGAGGGCCTGCACGCTGCCGTCGTCGTAGTACGGGCGCATCGAGCCGGAGTAGTCGAGGACCAGGTACACCGCGGCGCGTCCGCCCTCCAGGCCGTGCTTGCGGAGCGAGGTCCCGGCGCTCTTGTACAGGCTCACCAGCGCCGGGGCGGTCTCTTCGATCTTCCGGAGGTTTATCGCACTGCCCGTCATGGGCCGAGCGTACGACAGCGGCCGTTCCCCGTGCCCCCGGTCGCCGGCGCGTCACCCGGTCGGGAGGAACCCCAGCCGGGCCGCCAGCCGTTCCCTGTGCGCGGAGGGAGAGCCGAAGAGCTGGGCCGAGCCGTGGGCCCGTTTGAAGTACTCGTGCGCCTCGTGCTCCCAGGTGATGCCGATGCCGCCGTGCAGCTGGATCATCTCGCCCGCCACGTACGCGTAGGCCTCCGAGCAGGCCGACTTGGCGGCGGCCGCCAGGTCCGGGGCCGCGTCGGCGGCGGCCGCCGCGAGCGAGAGCGAGCGGGCCCCCTCCACCGCGGTGTGCAGGTCGGCGAGCCGGTGCTTGACCGCCTGGAAGGAGCCGATCGGCCGCCCGAACTGCACCCGCTCCTTCGCGTACCGGACCGTCGCCTCCAGCGCGCGCGCCGCCGCCCCCGTCTGCTCGGCGGCGAGCGCCGTGCAGGCCAGGTCCCGGACCCGGGCGAGGACCCCCGCGCCGTCGGCCGAGAGCAGCCGGGCCGGGGTCCGGTCCAAGGTCAGCTCCGCGAGGGGGCGGGTGCGGTCCATCGTGGACCGTACGGTGAAGGCCGCCGGCGCGGCGAGGAGCTCGAACAGCCCGAGCGGGCCGGTGTCCCGGCCCGCGCCGGGGGCCGGGGCCGTCCTGGCGAAGGCCAGCAGCAGGGACGGTTCCGCCGGCCCGGCCAGGACGTACCGCTTGGTGCCCGTGAGGAGCCAGTCGGAGCCTGCCGGCTCGGCCCGGGCCGCGAGCTCGTGGGCCTCCCAGCCCCCGCGCGGGACGCCGGGCCCGGGCGCGGCCCCCGTCACGGGCCCGCTGCTCGCCCCCGGGTCCGGATCGGCCTCCCGGGAAGGCCGGGGCGCCTCCCCGCCGGCCGGGGACTCCGCCCAGGCCAGGGCGCCCACGACCGTGCCCTCCGCCAGGTGCGGCAGGTGCTTCGCGCAGGCCTCCCGGTCGCCGGACGCGAGCAGCGCCCCCACGGTCAGCACCGCCGAGCCCAGGTACGGTACGGGGCTCAGCGCGCGCCCCAACTCCGCCATGACCACCCCGACTTCGGCCTGCCCGCAGCCCAGCCCGCCGTACTCCTCGGGGACCGCCAGCGCGGCGGCGCCGATCTGCGCCGTCAGCGGAGCCCAGGCCGTGTGGCCCGGGTGGCGTGCCAGGACGGCCCGTACCGCGTCCCGGAGTTCTTCGTGCTCCGCGGTCGGCTCCAGCGGCCTCATGCCGACTCCCCTCGCGCCGTGCGGCGCAGCTCCGTCTTCAGCAGCTTGCCGCCCGCGTTGCGCGGGAGCTCCTCCAGCCGGGTGAACCGGCGCGGCACCTTGAAGTTGGCCAGTCGTTCCCGGGTCCAGGCGGTCAGCTCCTCGGAGGTGACCGGCCCGGTGGTGACGACGTAGGCCACCCCGACCTCGCCGAGCCGCTCGTCGGGGGCGCCGACGACCGCCGCGTCGGTGATGGCGGGGTGGGTCAGCAGCACGTTCTCCACCTCCGCCGGATAGGCGTTGAAGCCGCCGACCACGTACATGTCCTTCAGCCGGTCGGTGATGGCGAGGTAGCCCCGCCCGTCCAGCACGCCGATGTCCCCGGTGCGCAGCCAGCCGCCGGGCAGTACGGCTTCGGCGGTGCTCGCCGGGTCGTCCAGGTAGCCGGGGGTGACGTGGTAGCCGCGGACCTGCACCTCGCCCGGCTCCCCGGCGGGCAGTACGGCGCCGAGCGGGTCGGTGATCCGTACCTCGGTGTCCGGCAGCGGCGGGCCGACGGTGTGGGCGAGGGTCCAGGCGTCGGCGTCGGTGGGGCAGACGGACACGACCCCGCCGGACTCGGTGAGCCCGTACGCGGTGAACACGTCGGGCGCCCCCAGTTCGCCGCGGATCTCCTCGACGAGGGAGGTGGGCACCGAGGCGGCTCCGGTGCCGGCCAGGCGCAGTGCGGACAGGTCGTGGGCGGCCCGCGCCGGGTGGCGGATCAGGCCGTGGAAGACGGTCGGCGGGCCCATCAGGCAGGTGACGCGCTCGGCGGCCATGCGGTGCAGGATGCGGTCGGTGTCGTAGACGGCCTCGGGGAGCATGGTGACCCCGCGCAGGAGGCAGGCGAGCACGCCCGCCTTGTAGCCGAAGGTGTGGAAGAAGGGGTTGACCAGCAGGTAGCGGTCGCCGGGGCGCAGGGAGACGAGGCCGGACCAGGAGGCGTAGAGCCGGACGGTCTGGCCGTGGGTGGTCATCACCCCTTTGGAGCGGCCGGTGGTGCCCGAGGTGTAGAGGACGTCGCTGAGGTCCCCGGGGCGTACGGCGGCCGCGCGCGCGGCCCGCTCCGCTTCGGGGACGGCCTCGCCGGCCTGCAGGTACGCCTCCCAGGAGACGCTCCCGGGCGGGCCGTCGGCACCGGTCGGGAGGCTCTTCTCGCGCCCGTCCCGCAGGATCACCGTCGAGGCGAGCGCCCCGAGGGCCTCGCCGGAGGCGTGCAGGTCGCGGGCGTAGTCGGTACCGAGGAACCCGCGCTCGGTGAACAGGACGCGGGCGCCGCTGCGCCGGATGATGTCGGCGGCCTCGGCGGGCTTGTAGCGGGTGTTGACCGGTACGAGGACCGCTCCGGCGCCGACCGCGCCGAGGGCGGCGGTGATCCACCGGCGGCTGTTGGGCGCCCAGATCGCGACCCGGTCGCCGGGGCGGATGCCGTGGGCGATGGCGGCGCGGGCGGCCGCGGAGATCTCGGCTGCGAGGCGGGCGAAGGTCCAGCGGACCTCTCCGTCGGCGAGCGCCTCGCGCTCCCCGTACGCGGCGGCGGCGTACTCGGGGAGCCGGGCGAGCGTGGCGGGCGGCTGCGGCAGCGGCTGCGCCTGCGGCTGTTGCTGTTGCTGTTGTTGAGGCGGGGGTGGTGGTGGCATCGGACCCTCCCTACTTGACGAGCGAGCGTGGGCGGTATCCAATCACAGGTGTTTCGGTTAGGCATATACCTAGTAGAAATAATCAGGGAGGGTTCTCATGAGGGAGGAAGCCATGTCCGACATGAAGTCGGTCCTGTCCAGCTTCTGCACCGGTGTCGCCGTCATCACGGCATGCGGAGCCGACGGCCGTCCCGTGGGGATGGCCGTGCAGTCCTTCTCGTCCGTGTCCCTGGATCCGCCGCTGGTCTGCTTCTGCCCGGCGCGCACGTCCACCACCTGGCCCCGGATCCAGGCGGCGGGGGCCTTCGCCGTCAACATCCTCGCCGCCGACCAGCAGGAGCTGTGCCGCCGGTTCGCCGTGACCGGGGGCGACAAGTTCGCCGGGGTCCCCTGGCGGGCCGGCGGCAACGGCGCGCCCCTGCTCGACGGGGTCCTCGCCACCGTCGAATGCGGCGTGGAGGCCGTCCTGGACGGCGGCGACCACGCCATCGCGCTGGGCCGGGTCACCGCCCTGACGGCGCACCGCGAAGGGGCGCCGCTGCTCTACTTCCGGCGCACCTACGGGCGCTTGCCGGGCTTGCCCGGCGCCGAGTCCGGGTCGGGGGACGCGCCGCGCGCCCTCTCCAGCTCCGCGATGTCGTCGAGCATGGCCCCCGCGAGGTCGCGCTCGGAGGCGTAGTACCGCTCGGCCCACTTGAGGGTGAGCGTCGGGTACGCCCACGAGGCCTCTTCCCTGGCCCCGTCCGCGTCGGCCACCGCGCGCCGCCGCATCTTCTCCGCGAACTCCTGGTGCTGTACGAGGACTTCGCGCATCTGCTCCGGCTCCAGCAGGTGGCCGAGCCACAGCCGCAGCATCGGCCCGTGCTTGAGCACCGGCGGGTCGACGGGTGCCTCGCGCGCCCAGCGCCGTACGGCCGTCATGCCCTCCTCGGTGATCCGGTACACCCGCTTGTCGCGGGTGCCGGTCTCCTGGGCGACCATCCGCGAAGAGGCGTAGCCGGCCTTCTCCAGCCGCTTGAGCTCGCCGTAGATCTGGCTGAAGGACGGGCTCCAGTAGAAGAAGCGCAGCGACCAGTCCGACCACTTCTTCAGGTCGTAACCGGAGAGCTCCTCGCCGAAGGAGAGCAGCCCGAGCACCGCCCAGCTGGTCGCGGGGAGCGTGCGGCCGTTCGCCTCTTCTGTCGCCTCGTTCGTCACGCAGCGCAGTCTACGACCGGTCTTCGCGGCGCCCTTCCCCCGGCGGGGTATGACTGCTAGAAGTATTCCTATTCGAAATACATCACCGATGTGCCGTGCGCAGCGCACGGCTGGGAGGCACCCCGTGAAGTTCTCGATGATCTTCGAGGCGCAGCTCGTCGACCCGACGCCCGAACGCGAGCGCCAGGTCATCCACGACTGCGTCGAACAGGCCGTGTTCGCCGAGGAGATGGGCTTCGACCGGATCTGGGCCGTGGAGCACCACGCCCTCACCCAGTACGCCCACATGAGCGCCTCCGAGATCTTCCTGACCTGGGTCGCCGCCCGGACCCAGAAGATCCGCATCGGCCACGGCGTCGTCACCATGCCCTTCGGCTACCAGCACCCCGTCCGCGTCGCCGAACGCGCCGCCATGCTCGACGTGCTCTCCGGCGGCCGCGTGGACATCGGCGCCGGCCGCGGCGCCACCCGCCAGGAGATGTCCATGTACGGGGTCCGCCCCGAGGACACCTACCCGCAGATGGAGGAAGCGCTGCGGATCTTCTCCTCCGCCTGGCGCGAGGAGAAGTTCGAGTGGCACGGCTCCATCGACATCGGCCCCGGCGCGATCCTGCCCCGCCCCGTCCAGGACCCGCACCCGCCGCTCTTCATGGCCTGCTCCAAGCACGACACCCTCAAGCTCGCCGCCGAACTGGGCATCGGAGCGCTCGTGATGGGCTTCGCCGGCGCCGACGACGTCCGCACCATGCGCAAGGTCTACGACGAGGCCATCGCCACCCGCAGCGGCGACCGCTTCGTCTCCACCGAGGTCAACGACCACCTCTCCGCACTCTGCCCCACCATCGTCCTCGACGACGCCGAACGGGCCCTGCGCCTGGGCACCCGCGGCCAGCGCTTCTTCGCCGAGTCCATCGCCCACTGGTACGGCAACGCCCCCGAGCCCACCGGCTACTCCGAGGACGAGACCGCCGAGGAGCACGTGGCCGCGCTGGACAAGGGCCGCGAGGAACTGGTCGCCAGGCTCCACGAGGCGAACATCCCGGCCCGCCCCATAGACACCGGCACCTACAACGCCGAGCATGCCTACGGCAACGCCCAGACGGCCATCGCCTACGTCGAGCAGCTGCGCGAGATCGGCGTCGACGAGGTCATGTGCCTGATCCAGATGGGCACCGTCCCGCAGGAGGCCTGCATGGAGACCATCCGCCAGTGGGGCGAGACCGTCATCCCGCACTTCCGCGCCCTGGAGGGCTGACCGGTGAACACCTCCCTCGACGCCGAGGTCCTCAACGCCGAGGTCCTCAACGCCAAGGTCCTTAACGGCAAGGTCGTCGTCATCACCGGCGCCGGACGCGGCCAGGGCGCGGCCGAGGCCCGGCTGTGCGCCGAGGCCGGCGCGCGGGTCGTGGTCACCGACATCCGGGAGGAGGAGGGCCGCGCGGTGGCCGCCTCCCTCGGTGACCAGGGGCTGTACGTACGCCACGACGTGGCCGACGCCGACAGCTGGGCGGAGGTGGTCCACGAGGCCGTACGCGCCTTCGGCACGGTCTCCGCCCTGGTCAACAACGCCGCGCTGTGGCGCACGGCCCACGTCGAGCGCCAGGGCCTCGAAGACTTCGAAGCCCTGCTGCGCGTCAACCTCCTCGGACCGTTCCTCGGCATCCAGGCGGTGGCCCCGGTGCTGCGCGCCGCCGGCGGCGGCTCGATCGTCAACGTCTCCTCCACCGCCGGACTGGTCGGCATCCCGGGCCACGCGGCGTACGGCTCCACCAAGTTCGCCCTGCGCGGGCTGACGAAGTCGGCCGCACTGGACCTGGCGGGGGACCGGATCCGCATCAACTCCGTGCATCCGGGGGCGATCGACACCCCGATGGTCAGCGAGGCCGTCGCGGGACGGGATTGGTCGCACCTGCCGCTGGGGCGGATCGGGCGGCCCGAGGAGGTCGCGGAGCTGGTCCTCTTCCTCTGCTCGGACGGGTCCTCCTACATCACGGGCGCGGAGTTCACGGTCGACGGCGGGATGACCGCGCGATGAGCGCCGCCGACCGGCTGTCCCCGGCGGCCCGCCGGCTGTGCGACGCGATGGCGGCGGTCTTCCCAGGCCCGGGCGACGCGGCGGCCCTGCGGGCGGCCGTGGCCGGCTCCCCGGGAGGCGGCGTGGAGGTGGCCTCCGTACGGGACGCGGTCGCGGACGGGGTCCCCGTCCGGATCTACGACCCCGCGCCGGGCGCGGGGGACCGCCCGCTGGTGGTGTTCTTCCACGGCGGGGGCTGGGTGATGTGCGGCCTGGACACCCACGACGCGCTCTGCCGGGCGCTGGCCGTGGCCTCGGGCGCGGTGGTGGTCTCCGCGGACTACCGCCTCGCCCCCGAACACCCGTGGCCGGCGGCGCCGGACGACGCGCTGACCGTGCTGCTCTGGGCCCGGGCGCGGGCGGCCGAACTGGGCTGCGACCCCGCACGGATGGTCGTCGCCGGGGACTCCAGCGGAGGCAACCTCGCGGCCGTGACGGCCCTGCGGGCCCCCGGACTGATCGCGGGCCAGCTGCTGTTCTACCCGGCGCTGGACGCCTCGATGGGCCACCCCTCGGTGGCCGAGTTCGCGGAGGGCCACTTCCACACGGCCGCGCACATGGCCTGGTACTGGGACCAGTACGGCGGCGACCCGGCCCACCCCCACGTCTCCCCGCTGCGGGCCCCCGACCTCTCGGGGCTGCCGCGCACGCTGCTGGTCCTGGCCGACTGCGACGTCCTGCGGGACGAGGGCCTGGCCTACGGGCGAAGGCTGGGGGAGGCCGGAGTCGACTGCGGGATCCAGCTGCTCCCCGGAGTCTTCCACGGCTTCCTCGGCCTGCCGCTCCCCGCCGCGGCCGCGGCGATCGGGGCGGCGGGGGCGTGGGTGGCGGCGACGGGCGCGAAGTAGGGGGAGGGGGAGGGGGGCTGGGCGGCCGGATTCGAACCGGCGTCCTCCTCCATGCTGTGTAGGCGCACTACCTCTGTGCTACGACCCAGCCCTTGCCCCGGATCCTAGGTGCGGCCCCGCCGGACGCGCACACGAATATCCCCGGCATGATGTGCGCATGTCGATATCGGTCCCGGGGGTTGCGCTGCGCAACTCCCTCGCCCTCGCTGCGGAGTTCGCCGCCGCCCTGCTGATGCGCGGCTCCCAGCCGCACTGGCTGCCGATCCTGCTGGCGCTGGTCGCCCTCGTCTCCGGCCTGCCGCACGGCACGGAGGCCGGCTTCGTGCACCGGATCGTGCTGGCGCTCGGCGCGGTGGCGATCGCCCTGTCCGCAGCCCGAGCCCTGGACGCCCCCGACCCGCTCCTCTGGCAGGCCCTGACCGGAGCCCTGCTCCTGACCCAGACGGTCTCCCTGACCCGCCTCTCCCGCCGCCGCGCCGCCTGAAAAGCGCTGGTCAGGGCCGTGGTCACCCGTCTACGCTGCGCCCCATGTCCCCTACTACGACGCTGTGGCGCCCGACGGGCCCCGTGGAACTCGGCCTGGTCCGTGACCTCGACTGGCGTGCCTGGCCGCCGCGACTGCCGGAGCAGCCGATCTTCTACCCCGTGCTGAACGAGGACTACGCGGTCCGCATCGCCCGTGACTGGAACGTCAAGCACAGCGGCGCGGGATACGTGACGCGGTTCGAGGTGGACTCGGTGTTCCTGGAGCGGTACCCGGTCCAGCAGGCCGGCGGGGAGACCATCCTGGAGCTGTGGGTTCCGGCGGAGGAGCTGGACGAGTTCAACGCGCACATCGTGGGGCGCATCGAGGTGGTCAGGGAGTTCCGCCCCTGATCCCCGGCTGCCCGAAGGTCTCCGGGACAGGCAGGCCCGCCCAGCGGGTGAGCGGCCAGGCGACGACCACGGCCCGGCCGACCACTTCCTCGACCGGCACGAACCCGTGGGTCTTCGGGTCGTTCAGGTGATAGCGGGAGTCGGAGGACTTCTGGCGGTGGTCGCCCATGACCCAGAGCTTTCCCTCGGGCACGGTGAGCGGTCCGAACGGCTTGTCTCCGCACGGGGTGTTCCCGGGGAAGACGTACGGCTCGTCCAGTGCCTTGCCGTTGACCTCGACCGGTCCGTTCCCGTGGCACTCGACCGTGTCGCCGCCGACCGCGATGACCCGCTTGATCAGGTCCTTCTCGTCGGCCGAGGGCATCAGGCCGATGGCGGAGAGGGCGTTCTGGACGGCGTTGCGCTCCGGGACGGGCTCGTCGGCCAGCCAGTCGCTCGGGTCGTGGAAGACGACGACCTCGCCGCGTTCGGGCTTCGAGCCGAACCAGGGGGTGAGCTTGTCGACCAGGACCCGGTCCCCGCGCTGGAGGGTGTTCTGCATCGAGACGGAAGGGATCGAGAACGCCTGGAACAGGCACGTCTTGATCCCGAACGCCAGCACGAGGGCGATGGCGACGAGCAGCGGCAGCTCCTTCCAGAGGGGGCGCCGCCCGGACCCGGACCCGGACCCGGACCCGGTGCCGTCGCCCGTGGTCGGCATGCGGGCGGCGTCCGGATCCCGGGAATCGGTCTGCGCGTCCGGTGGGTCGCCCATGGGGGCCTCCGATCGTTTGTCGATCAGGCCACGAAACACCATGGGGCGGTTTGCCGGCCGTAAAGACGGCCCCCGGAGCAGTGCCCCGGGGGCCGACTTCCGGCGGGAGCTACAGCCGCTCGATGATGGTGACGTTGGCCTGGCCGCCGCCCTCGCACATGGTTTGGAGGCCGAAGCGGCCGCCCGTGCGCTCCAGTTCGTGCAGCAGGGTCGTCATCAGCTTGACGCCCGTCGCGCCCAGGGGGTGGCCCAGGGCGATCGCGCCGCCGTTGACGTTGACCCGCTCCGGGTCCGCGCCCGTTTCCTTCAGCCAGGCCAGGGCCACCGGGGCGAAGGCCTCGTTGATCTCGACCAGGTCGATGTCGGAGAGGGACATGCCCGTCTTCTTCAGGGCGTACGCCGTCGCCGGGATCGGCGCCGACAGCATGCGGATCGGGTCCTCGCCGCGGACCGACAGGTGGTGGATGCGGGCCCGCGGGCGCAGCCCGTGTTCCCGTACCGCCCGCTCCGAGGCCAGCAGCATCGCCGCCGCGCCGTCCGAGACCTGGGAGGAGACCGCCGCCGTGATGGTCCCGCCTTCCATCACCGGCTTGAGGCCCGCCATCTTCTCCAGGGTGGTGTCGCGGCGCGGACCCTCGTCCACCGACACCGACCCGTACGGCACGATCTCCCGCTCGAAGCGGCCCTCGTCGATCGCGCGCAGCGCCTGCTGGTGGGAGCGCAGGGCGAACTCCTCCATGTCGAGGCGGGAGATGCCCCACTTCTCGGCGATCAGCTGGGCCCCGTAGAACTGGTTGATCGGGGAGTCCCCGTACCGCGCCCGCCACCCCTCCGAGCCCAGGTAGGGGCCCTCGGTGAAGCCCAGGGGCTCGGCCGCCTGCCGCGAGGCGAAGGCGATCGGGATCATCGACATGTTCTGGGTGCCGCCCGCGACCACCAGGTCCTGCGTGCCGGACATGACGCCCTGCGCCGCGAAGTGCACGGCCTGCTGCGAGGATCCGCACTGGCGGTCGATGGTGACGCCCGGGACCTCCTCGGGGAGCCCCGCCGCCAGCCAGGCCGTCCGGGCGATGTCGCCCGCCTGCGGTCCCACCGTGTCGAGGCAGCCGAAGACCACGTCCTCCACGGCCGACGGGTCGATCCCGGACCGTTCGACGAGGGCCTTGAGGACGTGCGCCCCCAGGTCGGCCGGGTGGACCTCCGACAGGCCTCCCTTGCGCCGCCCCACGGGGGTGCGTACCGCTTCGACTATGTAGGCCTCGGGCATCAGAACTCCTCAGGGTTACGTGCGTGTGGCGATGCCGTCCAGGACCATCGACAGGTACTGGCGGGCGATCTCCTCGGGGCTGTGCTGGCCGCCCGGCCGGTACCAGGACGCCGCCACCCACACCGTGTCGCGCACGAAGCGGTAGGTGAGGCGGATGTCCAGGTCGGCGCGGAAGACCCCGTCCGCGACCCCGCGCTCCAGCGTCCCCAGCCACGCCTTCTCGAACTTGACCTGCGAGTCGGAGAGGTAGTGGAAGCGGGGCTGGACCGACAGGGTCCGGGACTCCTTCTGGTAGATGGCGACCGCGGCGCGGTGCCGGTCGATCTCCCGGAACGATTCGGTGACGAGGGCCTCGATGGTCTGCCTGGGTCCGAGACCGGCGGCGAGGACGGTGTCGTACCCCTCCCACAGCTCGGTCAGGAAGGCGGAGAGGATCTCGTCGAGCATCGATTCCTTGGAATCGAAGTGGTAGTAGAGGCTGCCGGCGAGCATGCCGGCGGCGTCGGCGATCTTGCGGACGGTGGTGGCGTTGTAGCCCTGCGCGGCGAAGACCTCGGCGGCGGTGTCGAGGAGTTCGCGGCGGCGTTCGGGCGACGCCGTCACCTGGGGCTTCTTCTTGGCCGTCGATGAGATCGGCTTGTTCGTTGGCACCCGGCCATTCTCGTCATAGGTCGCCCTACGCGTGCTGACTGCTGACCGACACGGTCTCGCCCGTCATGTACGACGAGTAGCCGCTGGCCAGGAACACGATGACGTTGGCCACCTCCCAGGGCTCGGCGTACCGGCCGAAGGCCTCGCGGGAGGTGAGTTCGGCGAGCAGCTCCTCGCTGGTGACCTTCACCAGGTGCGGGTGCATGGCCAGGCTCGGCGCGACCGCGTTGATCCGTACGCCGAACTCCGCCGCCTCCAGCGCCGCGCAGCGGGTCAGCGCCATCACCCCGGCCTTGGCGGCGGCGTAGTGGGCCTGCCCGGTCTGCGCGCGCCAGCCGATGACGGAGGCGTTGTTGACGATCACCCCGCCCGTCCCGGAGGCCTGCATGGAGCGCATCGCGGCGCGGGTGCAGCGGAAGGTGCCGTTCAGCGTGACGTCGAGGACGCGGGACCACTGGTCGTCGGTCATGTCGACGAGGTTCGCCGTGCCGCCGAGCCCGGCGTTGTTGACGACGAGGTCGAGGCGGCCGTGGAGCCGCTCGGCGAGCGCGAAGAAGGCGGCCACCTGCTCCTCGTCGGTGACGTCGCAGGGCAGGGAGGCGACCCGGTCCGCGCCGAACTCGGCGGCCAGCGCCTCCTCGGTCTCCTTGAGCCGCCGGGCGTGCGCGTCGCCGATGAGCACGCGGGCCCCCTCCTCCAGGAAGCGCCGTGCGGTGGCCCCGCCGATGCCGGCCCCGGCGGCCGCGGTGATCACGGCGCTCCGGCCGGTCAGCAGCCCGTGCCCGGCCACGTACTCGGGTGCGTTGCGGAGCACGTTGCGGGACTCTTCCGGTGCGTTCATGCCCGGACCTCCTTGGGAAGGCCGAGGATGCGCTCGGCGACGATGGTGCGCTGGATCTCGTCGGAGCCCGCGTAGATGGTGTCGGAGCGGGAGAAGAGGAAGAGCCGCTGCCAGTCGTCGAGGTCGTACGGGTCCCCGTGCGCCCCCGCCGCCGGCAGCGAGGCGGCTCCGCAGACGTCCATGGCGAGCTCGCCGAGGTCCCGGTGCCAGCGGGCCCAGTAGAGCTTGGCCGTGGACGGCGCGACCCCGGGCCGCAGCGCGGAGGCGCGCATGGTCTCCAGGCCGATCCAGGCCCGGACGAGCCGGTCGCGGATCAGCGGATCGGCCATCGCGCCGTTGCGCTTCGCCAGCGCGGCCAGGTCTTCGAGCTCGCGGCGGAAGCCGACCTGCTGGCCGAGGGTGGAGACCCCGCGCTCGAAGCCGAGGGTGGCCATGGCGACGGCCCAGCCCTCGCCGGGCGCGCCGACGACGTGGGCGGCGTCGGTGCGGGCCCCGTCGAAGAAGACCTCGTTGAACTCCGAGGTCCCGGTCAGCTGCACGATGGGCCGGACCTCCACCCCGGGCTGGTCCATCGGGACCAGGAGGTAGGACAGCCCCGCGTGCCGGCGGGATCCCGGCTCGGTGCGGGCGACGACGAAGCACCACTGGGAGGCGTGGGCCAGGGAGGTCCAGATCTTCTGGCCGTCCACCACCCACGCGCCGTCCACCAGGGCGGCCCGGGTACGGATGTTGGCCAGGTCCGAGCCGGCGTCGGGCTCGCTGTAGCCCTGGCACCACAGCTCCTCCACGGCCCGGATGGGCGGCAGGAAGCGCCGCCGCTGCTCCTCGGTGCCGTGGGCGATGAGGGTGGGGCCGAGGAGCTGCTCCCCTATGTGGTTCACGCGCGCGGGCGCGTCGGCCAGCGCGTACTCCTCGTGGAAGGCGATCTGCTGCTCGGTGCTCGCGCCGCGGCCGCCGTACTCGACGGGCCAGCCCACGCAGGTCCAGCCGTGCGCCGCCATGTGCCGCTCCCAGGCGAGGCGTTCGGCGAAGGCCTCGTGCTCCCGGCCCGGTCCGCCGCGGCCCTTGAGGGCGGCGAACTCACCGGTGAGGTGGGTCCGTAGCCAACTCCGAACCTCGGTGCGGAACTCCTCGACGCTGCTCATGGCCGTACGTTAACCTACCAAACACTTGTTAGGGAAGGATGCAGCGATGCCCGGAGAGATGTCCGACGAAACCCCCGTGCTCTACGAGCGCCGCGGACCGGTCGCGTACGTGACCATGAACCGCCCCCGGTACCGCAACGCCCAGAACAGCGCGATGACCTACGCCCTCGACGACGCCTTCTACCGCGCCGCCGACGATCCCGCGGTCAAGGTCGTCGTCCTGGCCGGGGCCGGCGAGCACTTCTCGGCGGGCCACGACATCGGCACCCCGGAGCGCGACGCGCACCTGCCCTTCGAACGCCGGGCCGGCCTGTGGTGGGACCACTCCCAGCGCTCCGGCGCCGAATCCCGCTTCGCCCGCGAATCCGAGGTCTACCTCGGCATGTGCCGGCGCTGGCGCGAACTGCCCAAGCCCCTCATCGCCTCCGTCCACGGCGCGTGCGTGGCCGGCGGGCTGATGCTCGCCTGGGTCTGCGACCTGATCGTGGCCAGCGAGGACGCCTTCTTCGCCGACCCCGTCGTCCGCATGGGCATCCCCGGCGTCGAGTACTTCGCCCACCCGTGGGCCATGCCCCCGCGCATCGCCAAGGAATTCCTCTACACCGGCGACCGGATGCCCGCCCGCCGCGCCTACGAGATCGGCATGGTCAACCGTGTCGTCGAGCGGGCCGAACTGACGGAGGCCACCGACCGGCTCGCCCTGCGGATCGCCGAGATGCCCTCCTTCGGACTCGCCCTCACCAAGCGGGCCGTCAACCAGGCCGAGGACCTCCAGGGCCTGCACACCGGCATGGACTCCGTCTTCGGCCTGCACCACCTCGCGCACGCCCACAACGCCGAGACCGCGGCGGACTCGCTCGGCGGCATGAACATTTCGGCGATGAAGGAGGCGAACAGCTGATGGACCTGAACCATGCGGCGGACGTGGAGGCCTTCCGGGCCGAGGCGCGCGACTGGCTGGCCGCCCACGTGCCCGCCACCCCCCTGCCCTCCCTGGAGACCCGCGAGGGCTTCGCCGCCCACCGGGAATGGGAGGCGCTCCTGCACTCCGCCCGCTGGTCGGTGGTGTCCTGGCCCGAGGAGTACGGCGGCCGCGGCGTGGACATCGAGCACTGGCTGGTCTTCGAGGAGGAGTACTGGGCCGCCGGCGCACCCGGCCGGGTCTCCCAGAACGGCATCAACCTGCTCGCCCCCACCCTCTTCGACCACGCCACCGACGAACAGCGCGCCCGCGTCCTGCCCTCCATGGCGAGCGGCGAGACCATCTGGGCCCAGGCCTGGTCGGAGCCCGAATCCGGCTCCGACCTCGCCTCCCTGAAGTCCCGCGCCGTGCGCACCGAAGGCGGCTGGCTGCTGTCCGGGCAGAAGACCTGGTCCTCACGGGCCGCCTTCGCCGACCGGGCCTTCGGGATCTTCCGCACCGACCCCGAAGCCCCCAAACCCCACCAGGGCCTCACCTATCTGATGTTCGACCTGCACGCCCCCGGGGTCACCGTGCGGCCCATCGGCCGCCTCGACGGCAAGCCCGCCTTCGCGGAACTCTTCCTCGACGAGGTCTTCGTCCCCGACGCGGACGTCATCGGGGAGCCCGGACAGGGCTGGCGGATCGCCATGTCCACCACCGGCAACGAGCGCGGGCTCACCCTGCGCGCCCCCGGCCGCTTCCTCGCCGCCGCCGACCGCCTCGTCGAGCTGTGGCAGAGCCACGGGGACCCCGCCGACACCGCGCTGCGCGACCGGGTCGCCGACGCGGTCGTCGGAGCGCGCGCCTACCAACTGTTCACCTGGGCCAACGCCTCCCGCTTCGCCGCCGGCGAGACGATCGGCGCCGAGTCCAGCCTGAACAAGGTGTTCTGGTCCCAGTACGACATCGCCCTGCACGAGAGCGCCCTCGACCTGCTGGGCCCCGACGCGGAACTCGCCGACGGCGCATGGGCCGAGCCGTGGATCTTCTCCCTCGCCGGCCCCATCTACGCGGGGACCAACGAGATCCAGCGCGACATCATCGCCGAGCGGCTGCTCGGCCTCCCGAAGGGCCGCCGCTGATGCGCTTCCTGCCGACCGAAGAACAGTCGGACTTCGCCCGCACCCTGCACGGCCTGCTCGCCGCCTCGGACGTCCCCGCGGCGGTACGGGCCTGGGGCGCGGGCGACCACACCCCCGGCAGGGCCCTGTGGGCGCGGATCGCCGCCACCGGACTGTTCGCCCTCGCGGCCGACGAGGCCCACGAAGGCATGGGCCTGATGCCCCTGGAGATGGCGGGCGGCTTCGTGGAACTGGGCCGCGCCGGGGTCCCCGGCCCGGTGGTGGAGACGGCCGCCGCCGCCGTACTCCTCACCCGGCTCGGCGACGAAGCACTGGCCAAGCGGTTCCTCCCCGGGCTGGCGGCGGGGGAGACCTCGGCCACCCTCACCCTGCCCGGCGCAGGCCCGTACGCCCTGGACGCCGACGCGGCCACCCACCTCTTCACGGTGTCGGCGGCCGGCGAGCTACGGCTGGCCGCCGGAGCCGGCCCGCTGCGCACCTCCATCGACCCCGCCCGCCGCCTGGCCCTCCCGGACGCCGGCGGCGAACTCCTCGCCGCGGGCCCCGCGGTGATCACGGCGGCCCGGGACGCCGCGGACTGGGCCCGGCTGCTGACCGCCGCCCAGTGCCTCGGAACGGGCGAGGCCCTTCTCGCGCGCACGGTGGAGTACGCGAAGCAGCGCACCCAGTTCGGCACGGCGATCGGCGGCTTCCAGGCGGTCAAGCACCGGCTGGCCGACACCCTCATCGGCCTGGAGTTCGCCCGGCCCCTGCTGTGGGCGGCCGCGCTCTCCCTGGCCCCCGGGGAGGTCGCCGCGGCGAAGCTGACCGCGGGCGAGGCGGCGTACGCGGCCGCCATGACCGCGCTCCAGCTCCACGGCGCCGTCGGCTACACCGAGGAGCTCGACCTCTCCCTGTGGCTGCGCAAGGCCCGCCCACTGCGCGACGCCTGGGGGAGCCCCTCGCAGTGCCGGGCGGCGGTGCTTCAGGAGCGGTTGCGGTAGTAAGCGGAGAGAGCCGTGTTCACGACCACGGCCACCGCGAACCACAGGGCCGGCTGCCGCTGCCCGAGCGCGAACAGCGCCAGGGCGGCGGCGCCGAACACCACCGCCTTCACCCCGAGCTGAGCGGCGAGCGGGACGGCGTACCGGGCCTTCGGCGCGGCGAACATCCCCCAGAGCACGGCGGCGGCGGCCGGCGCGGCCACCGCCAGAGCGAGGGAGCCCGCCCAGCCGACGTCCCGGCTGAAGCCCCACCAGGCGAGCACGACCAGGATCAGCAGCTCCAGCAGGAAGGCGAGCCCTTCGTTGACGAGGAAGAACGCGTGGACGGGCGGAGACAGCCGGGAAGACGGCGGAGTGGGCGACATGGCGGTCAGCCTCACGTGGCCGGGGCGCAATCCGCTAGGGCTGCGACCGCGCCGTCTCAGATGACGGCCACGCTGAGCGTGACCACGTAGGGCTCTTCCACCACTCCGTCCGGAAAGACCGGATCCAGCCGCTCCCGCTCGGCGTCCAGGAACTCCCACGTCCCGGCCTCGCCCAGCAGCAGGAACGCGGAGTGGCTGGCCAGGTTCGCCAGGTGCGCCTCCAGCGGGATCCGCCGGGACCACGCGACGGTCCGTGTGGCGAAACCGGAGTCGAGGCCGCGCGGCAGCGTGCGGTAGCCCAGGGTCTGGGCGCTCCCGCCGACCGCGCCGGCCCCGCCGGTGACCGCGCCGCCCGGGCCGTCGGCCGCGAAGAAGGCACGGATCCGCTCGCCCTGCTCCGCGACCCAGCCGGCCGACTCGTCCAGGTCGTTCCACCAGATCGCCAGCGCCCCGCCGGGCTTCAGCACCCGGCGGGCCTCGGGCACGGAGTGCGCCGGATCCGTCCAGTGCCAGGACTGGGCGTACGTCAGGAAGTCGAAGGCGGCCCCGGCCAGCGGCAGCCGGTCCCCGTCCCCGCGCACGATCGGGATCCCCGGCCGGGTGCGCCGGAACTCCGCCGCCATCCCGTCCCCGGGCTCCACCGCCACCACCTCGGCTCCCCGGGCGCGCATCGGCGCCGTCCCGATCCCGGTCCCCGCACCCACGTCGGCCACCCGGGCCCCGGCGAACCGGCGCCCGGCCAGCTCCTCGACGGCGTCGTACAGCGCCTCGGGATAGCCGGGCCGGTGCTGCCCGTAGAGAGCGGCGGCGCTGTCGAAGGACCGGGCCCGGGACCGGGGAGTCGTCGTCATGGGCGCCATTGTTTTCGATCACGCACGTCCCGGCCAGACCCCTTCGGGACAGTGGTCACGCGGCGCGGACCAGCCCCGCCTCGTAGGCGAGGATCGCGGCCTGGGTCCGGTTCGAGAGGTCGAGCTGCGTCAGGATCCGCGAGACGTACGTCTTCACGCTCGCCGGGGACAGGTGCAGCGCCTCGGCTATCTGCAGGTTCGTCCGGCCCTCGCCGACCAGCGCGAGGACGTCCCGCTCACCGGGGGACAGGGTGGAGAGCTGTTCCGCGTGGTCGGGCGCCTCGGTGCGGCTGTCCGCCCGTTCCAGCAGCACCCGCATGACCCCGGGAGCCAGCGCGCTGCCGCCCGCCGCGACCGTACGGATGCCGGCGAAGAGCTCCTCGGGGCGCAGGTCCTTCAGCAGGAACCCGGCCGCTCCGGCCCGCAGCGCGTCCAGGACCAGGTCGTCCGCCGTGTAGCCGGTGAGGACGAGCACGCGCGGCGGATCCGGCAGCCGCAGCAGCTGCAAGGTCGCCTCCAGGCCGTCGACCTTCGGCATGACCAGGTCCATCAGCACCACCTCGGGCCGGTGCGTCCGCGCCAGCGGCACGGCCTCGGCGCCGTCGGCGGCTTCCGCGACCACCTCGATGTCGGGCGCGCTCGCGAGCAGGGTCACCAGGCCCGACCGTATGAGGCTCTGGTCGTCGACCACCATCACGCGGATCGTCATGTGACCCACCTCCCCTGAATCCCCGTCTTATTGCGGACATTACCGCCATATAGGGACTTAAGTCCGCCCAACCCTCCCTCCCCAGTCCCCTTTTGCTGCCCCGCTTGTCCTCTTTCGGCGACTTCGGCGACCCCCCGTCTTCCCGGACGGTGGTTACCGAGGCCGAACGCGCCACCGCTTCACCCGGTGCACCGGCCTCCGCAATGTCCCCGAAGTCAGGAACTCCGCATGTCTTTCCCGTCTGCTCGTACCCTCGCCGGTCTCGTTGTCGCCGGTATCGCCGCACCCGCCGCCGTGGGTCTCGTGGCACAGCCCGCGTCCGCCGCGTCGGTCGGCACGTGGGACAAGGTCGCCCGGTGCGAGTCCACCAACGACTGGAGCATCAACACCGGCAACGGCTACTACGGCGGCCTGCAGTTCTCCTCCGGCACGTGGGCGGAGTTCGGCGGCCGGCAGTACGCCAACCAGGCCAACCAGGCCACCAAGGCGCAGCAGATCGCCATCGCCGAGAAGGTCCTGGCGACCCAGGGCCCCGGCGCCTGGCCCTCCTGCGGCAAGCTCGCCGGCCTCCAGCGCGGCGGACCGGCCCCCGAGGCCCCCAAGGCCCCGGCCAAGGGCACCTCGACCGCCGGCAAGAACACCGAGACCCCGGCCGCTCCGAAGCGCGCCCAGGGCGCCCACAGCTACACCGTCGTCAGCGGCGACACCCTCGGCACCATCGGTTCCGAACTGGGCGTCAGCTGGCAGACCCTCTACTCCGAGAACCGCTCGGTGATCGGGTCCAACCCGCACATGATCCTCCCGGGCCAGCGCCTCGCGTACGGCTCCGGCGGCTCCTCCGACTCCGGCAGCAGCACCCCGGCCGCGCCGAAGTCCTCCAGCTCGTCGAGCTCGTCCGGCTCCTCGAAGTCCTCGAAGTCCTCGGACTCCTCCGGCTCTTCCGAGAGCGGCTCCAAGAGCAGCTCCAAGAGGAGCGGCGCCAAGGGCGTCCTGCCCGTCTCGGGCGGCAGCATCTCCGCGCGCTACCACCAGTCGGGCGGCTGGGCCGCCGGCTACCACACCGGCATCGACTTCGCGGTGTCCACCGGCACTCCGGTCCGGGCCGCGGCCGCCGGCACCGTCGTCTCCTCCGGCTGGCAGGGCGCGTACGGCAACGCCGTGGTCATCAAGCACGACGACGGCCGCTACACCCTGTCCGCCCACCTCTCCTCGGCGACCGCCTCCGAAGGCGAGCGCGTCTCCGCCGGCGAGCAGGTCGGCCGCTCCGGCAACACCGGCAACTCCACCGGCCCGCACCTCCACTTCGAGGTGCGCTCCAGCAACAGCTACGGCGCCGACGTCAACCCGGTCACCTGGCTGAACGGCCTCGGCGTCTCCCTGTAGGCGACGCGGGCAACGAGCCGGTCCGCAACGGGCCGGCTCACCGAGAACGCGTCCCCCCGGGATGCCCCTTCGGCGGAAGGAGGGCAACCTGGGGGGACGTTTTGGCATGCTCTGCGCACTTTTGTGCGCCGACGGGGGGTGGTGGAGTCATGCAGGCCGTGCCCGGTCGCGCCGGACAGCTGCTGGAACGGGGTCTGCGGACCCTGACCGGGGAGAGCGGCGGGGCGCCGGACCCCGTGCGCGCCCGCCGCACCGACCTCTGGCTCGCGCTGCTCTGCGGACTGCTCACCACCCTCAACCTCCACGACGTCCACCGCTTCGGCCTCGTCACCGACTACCCCACGAGCCTGGCCGCCGGCTGGCTCGCGGCGCTCTCCCTGCTCTGGCGCCGCTCCCACCCGTGGATCCCGGCCCTCGCGGCCACCGCCGCCACCGTCATATCCGACGACCGCGGCCCCCTCGTCTTCGCCGCCTACGCCCTGGCCGCGTACGGCCGCACCCACCGCTGGGGCGGGATCCTGCTCATGGCCGTCGCCTACGCCGCCACCCGGGACCTGTTCCTGCCGCTCGGCTACGCAGGGCGCGACCCCGCCTCCTTCGTCCTCGGCTCCATCCTCGTGCCCGCCCTCTACGGGGAGACCGTGCGCCGCAACCGGCACGTCATGACCGCGCTGCGCGAGCGGGCCCGCCAGGCCCACGCCGCCGTGGACCAGGCCGCCGACCTGGCCGTCGTCCAGGAACGCACCCGTTTGGCCCAGCGCACCCACGACGGGCTCGGCCACCGCCTCACCGCCCTCACGATGCAGGCCGCCGCCCTGCGCCTGGACGCGGAGGCCGATCCCCGGGTCCGCGAGGCCGCCGGCGCCGTGGAGGAATCGGCGCGGGCCGCGATGGCCGAGGTCAGGGAGGTGCTGGACATGCTGACCGACCCCGCGGGCAGCCGTGCGTACACCTCGCCCGTGGACGTGGGCCGCTTCCTCGGCTCCCTGGCCCGGAACATGCGGGCCACCGGCATGGAGATCACCCACCACACGCAGCCGGGCCTGGGGCCCTTCCCGGCGGCCGACGGGCGCCTCCTGCTGCGGATCGCCCGCGAGGGGCTCACCAATGCGGCGAAGTACGCCCCCGGCTCCGCCGTTCGGATGAATCTTTACGCCGAGGAGGGGGAGGTTCGCCTCGATGTGGTCAACACCGCCCCGGAGGGGGAACGGATCGTCCTCGACTCCGGCGGCATGGGCATTCCGGGGCTCCGCCGCGCCCTCACGGAGGTGGGCGGGAAGCTGCGCGCCGGACCCACTCGCGACGGAGGTCACAGGCTCGCGGCGACACTCCCCGACCGACGTGTGCTAGCTTAGAGCTCGTTGCAGTTGTGGTACCCATGAACTTTATGTGCGCCTGACGGGAATGCTCCGACAGGCGCTTTTATTGTTTTGCCGGAATCTCCGGATGGGGCCCTTTGCCGCCTATTCAGGAGATTCAAAAATGGCACTTGGCACCGTGAAGTGGTTCAACTCGGAAAAGGGCTTCGGCTTCATCGAGCAGGACGGTGGCGGCCCGGACGTCTTCGCCCACTACTCGAACATCGCCACCCAGGGCTTCCGTGAGCTCAACGAGGGCCAGCGCGTGTCCTTCGACGTCACCCAGGGCCAGAAGGGCCCCCAGGCGGAGAACATCCTCCCCGCCTAAGGCAGTCAGCACGCCGGGGTCCGCACCGAGTAGGTGCGGGCCCCGGCTTGTCTGCTGTTTCGAACCATTTGTTTGCAGTGCTTTGTGTAGTACCTGCCGGTTTCAGGAGGGCTTTCTCGCATGACCAGCTCCAGCTCCGCACGACCCAGCCGCCGCCCCACCCGGGGTCGAGGTGCGGCTCAGGGACGTCCGAAGGCTGGCGCGGGACGGCAGAAGTCCGCCCCCGTAGCCAGGCCCCAAGAATTCACCATGCCCGAACCGCTGACCCCGGCCCTGCCGCCGGTGGACTCGTTCGGCGACATGGACATGCCCGAGGCGCTGCTGAAGACCCTCGCCGCCCAGGGTGTGACCGAGCCGTTCCCGATCCAGGCCGCGACCCTGCCGAACTCCCTCGTCGGCCGTGACCTGCTCGGCCGCGGCCGTACCGGCTCCGGCAAGACGCTGGCCTTCGGCCTGGCCCTGCTGGCCCGCACCGCCGGCCGCCGCGCACAGCCGAAGCAGCCGCTCGCACTGGTCCTCGTACCGACCCGTGAGCTCGCGCAGCAGGTGACCGACGCGATGTCCCCGTACGCCACGTCCGTCAACCTGCGGATCACGACCGTCGTCGGCGGCATGTCGATCAACCGGCAGTCCGGCGCCCTGCGCCGCGGCGCCGAGGTGCTCGTCGCCACCCCCGGCCGCCTGAAGGACCTCATCGACCGCGGTGACGCCGACCTCTCCCAGGTCTCCATCACGGTCCTCGACGAGGCCGACCAGATGACCGACATGGGCTTCATGCCGCAGGTCACCGCCCTGCTCAAGCAGGTCCGGCCCGACGGGCAGACCATGCTGTTCTCGGCGACCCTCGACAAGAACATCGACAAGCTCGTCAAGATGTTCCTGACCGACCCGGTCGCCTTCTCCGTCGACCCGTCCGCCGGTGCGGTCAGCACGATGGAGCACCACGTCCTGTACGTCATGGACGAGACCGACAAGAAGGCCGTGGCCACGCGCATAGCCGCTCGCGACGGCCGGGTGATCATGTTCGTCGACACCAAGCGCGGAGTCGACCGCATGGTCAAGAAGCTCCTCGCCGACGGCGTCCGCGCCTCCGGCCTGCACGGCGGCCGCTCGCAGCCGCAGCGCAACCGGACCCTCGACTGGTTCAAGACGGGCGAGGTCACCGCGCTGGTCGCCACCAACGTGGCCGCGCGAGGCATCCACATCGACGACCTCGACCTCGTCGTCAACGTGGACCCGCCGACCGACCACAAGGACTACCTGCACCGCGGCGGCCGTACCGCCCGTGCCGGCGAGTCCGGCAGCGTCGTCACCCTGGTCCTGCCCGACCAGAAGCGCGACATGACCCGCCTGATGTCGGACGCCGGGATCTCCCCGCACACCGCGCAGATCAAGTCCTCCGACGAGGAGCTCGCGCGCATCACCGGCGCCAAGGAGCCCTCGGGCATCCCGGTCGTCATGGACGTGCCGCAGGCGACCCCGCCGCGTCAGCGTTCCGCCGGCCAGGCCGGCGGGGGCTCGGGCTCCGGCGCGCGCCGCCGCTCGGGCGGACCCCGTACGGGCTCCGGCACGGGCGCGGCTCCGGCAGCCGGGGGCGGCCGCGGCCGTCGCACCGGTGGCGGCGCCGCCGGGCAGGCTCCGGCCTCCGGCTCCGGCCAGGCCCGCCGTGGCCAGGGCGGACAGGGCGGCTCCACGGGCGGCTCCGGCGAGCGCGCCCGGCGTACCGGAGGCGCACCCTCCGGTGGTGCGGCGGCGGCTTCGGCCCGCAGCCGCGTGGGTGGCGCCGGCCAGGGCCGTCGCCGCTCCGCCTGATCCGAGAAGCGGAAGTACGTTCGAACCACTGCGCCGGGCGGCACACGCCGCCCGGCGCAGTGGTGTTTTCCGGGTCCGGCCCGTGCCTAGCGGACCATCTTCACCTGGAGCTTCGCCAGGGTCCGCAGGTCCAGGCCGAGGCCGTCGGTGAGGTAGCCGTAGAGGCTGCCGTAGTCGGCCTCCATCTGCGCGGTCGCCGCGTCCAGGTAGTCCTGGCGGACCTCCTGGAGCGGGATCAGCAGATCGGGGTTCTGCATCCGGCCCGACGCCTTGACGCCCGCCCGCACCTGGGCGTCGTACGCCGCGCGGAAGGTGTTCGAGGCCAGGTAGTCGCGCTCGGCCGTGGCCTTCGGCACGGCCAGGGCGTTCAGCAGGACGTAGCTCATCCAGCCGGTCCGGTCCTTGCCCGAGGTGCAGTGGTACAGCAGCGGGCCCTGGTTGCCGTCGGCGATCTCGCGGAGGGTGGTCGCGAACTGCGCCCGGTTCCCGGGGTTGGTCACGAACGCGCGGTACACGTCGCGCATGTACGCCTCGGCGCGGCCGCCGCCGAGCATCTGCTCCTGCTTCACGGGATCACCGCTGCCTATCGCGGACATCAGCAGCCCGTACAGGCCGTTGTCGTTGACCGGGCGTGCGGTGGAGGTCAGACCGGCGGGCAGCTTGTCGGCCCCGTCGTACTGGACCTCCATGGGGATGCGGAAATCGAGGACCTTTTTGAGGCCCAGACCGCCCACGGCTGTGATGTCCGAGGCGGTCAGCTTGCCCAGCGCGTCGGCGCGGTAGACCAGTCCCTGACGAACCTGGCCTCCCGTCCACGTGCGGTAGCCACCGAGGTCGCGGACGTTGACCGCGCCCTGGAGGGGGATCTGGCGGATCGTTTCCGCCGGCTGCGTGTGCGTGTGGTGACGCGAGGCGGAGGCGCTGTCGGCCGGCGCGGCGTACGCGGCGGCGGGCAGGGTGCCGATGGCGAGGGCGGAAGCGAGCACCGCGGTCGCCAGGCGGATTCTGGCACGGCTCATCTGGGGCAACTCCTGTAACGGAGAAGGGGAATCACCCTGGTGGTGGCAGGGTGCCGAGCGGGTGTGGGGGGAGGGGGAGAAGCTGTGGGGGCGCGAGGCCGGCCAGCCGGTCCAGCACGGCGTGGGCCTCGGCCATGACGCGGGTGACGAGCTCCGCACAGGACGGAAGATCCTCGATCACGCCCGCGACCTGGCCCGATGCCATGACACCGAGGTCCGTACGGCCCTCGACCATGGACGCCTTGAGGAGCATGGGGGTGTTCGCGGCGAGCAGCACCTGGCTCCAGGACAGGTCCTTGCCGTGTTTCATCGCGAGGCCGTCCCGGACCATCTCCGCCCAGGTCAGACCCGAAAGCTTCTTGAATCCGGCCGCGTGCCGCACCGCCTTGGCCAGCGCCTTCGCCCGCCCGGCCCGCTCCAGGGAGGCGACCAGCTCGCTGCGCAGCATCCGGTGCGGGAGCCCGTCCACGGCCGTGGTGACGGTGACGTCCTTCACGGTCGCCTTCAGGTACTCGGCCTTCACCGCGTCCGGGACCGTCGAGTCGGAGGTCAGCAGGAACCGGGTGCCCATGGCGATGCCCGCCGCCCCGTAGGCCAGCGCCGCCACCAGACCGCGGCCGTCGCTGAACCCGCCCGCCGCGATCACCGGGATGTCCACCGCGTCGACCACCTGCGGCAGCAGCACCGTCGTGGCCACGTCACCGGTGTGCCCGCCGCCCTCGCCGCCCTGCACGATCACCGCGTCCGCGCCCCACGCCGCGACCTTCTCGGCGTGCCGGCGGGCCCCGATCGAGGGGATCACGACCACGCCCGCGTCCTTGAGCCGCGCGATCAGCTCCCTGGACGGGGCCAGCGCGAAGGAGGCCACCCGTACGCCCTCGTCGATGATCAGCTGCGCCCGCTCGGCCGCGTCCCCGGCGTCCGCGCGCAGATTGACCCCGAACGGGGCGTCCGTACGGGACTTGACCTCGTGGACCGCCGACCGCAGCTGCTCCATCGTCATGGTCGCCGAGGCCAGGATCCCGAGCGCGCCCGCGTTCGCCGCCCCGGACACGAGGCGCGGACCCGCGACCCAGCCCATGCCCGTCTGCACGATCGGATGCTCGACACCGACCAGCCTGGTGAATGCCGTCTCCATCGGCTCAGACCCGCACTTCGCGGTCGCGCAGACCCTTGGGGTCGATGACCTCGCGGATCAGCCGCAGCTCCTGGGGCGTCGGCTCCCGCGTGTACGGGACCTCCGCGGGGAGGTCCAGCTCGAAGCCGGTCGCCGCCCGGACCTGCTCCACCGTGACCCCGGGGTGCAGGGAGACCAGGCGCATGGCGTGGTCGGGGCCGGAGAAGTCGAAGACGCCGAGATCGCTGACCACGCGGGGGAGCCGGTGGAAGCGGCTCACCCCGGCCGCCTCCGCGCGGTCGTAGCCCACGCCGCTCACCATGTCGACGCGCTCGACGAACACCCGGGTGGAGTGCTTGGGGATCCAGTAGCTCACCGGATTGTTCAGGGTGTTCACCGGGGCGCCGCGCACTCCGAGGAGCTGGCGGGCCGGCTGCTCCCAGTCCCCGATGCAGGAGATGTTCTGGTTGCCGAACCGGTCGATCTGGCTGGCGCCCATCATCACGTGCCGGCGGCCGCCGGTGACCATCGTCAGGTGACGGCGGTAGGGGAGCCAGCCCTCGGCCGAGCCGTCGAGCCCGACCAGCAGGGCTTCGCCGTCGGTCAGCAGCAGGTCGGGGGAGAAGGTCCGCTTCGCGAGGCGGGCCCCGAAGGAGGGCACCAGGCCCATCGGGCTGGCCAGCACCTCGCCGTTGTCCCGCCAGGCCTCGGCGCAGGCGATCACGCAGTACTCGGCGCGGGTGACCGCGGCCGTGGTCGTCGTGGAGGGCGTGCTCACTTCTGCTCCTCGTGCCAGGCCTGGACGGCCGACTGGTAGGCGTGCTCGCTGCCGCCGGAGAGGAAGCGCTCGGCGAACTCCGGCCAGGGGGTGGTCGCGTACAGCTTCTGGAAGGCCTCGTCGCGGTCGTAGTCGGGGGCGCAGGAGGTGAAGTGCGCGCCGTTCGGGGTCTCCACGACCCCGGTCACCGAGTGGCGGCTGACGAGCAGGGACTGCGGGGGCCCGGATTTGGCGAGCTCGGCGGTCTCGACGATCTGCTCGCAGGAGACGTAGGCGGCGTCGGCGGCCTCGCAGAAGAGGTCGTCGAAGTAGGGGTCCGGGCCCAGGTACTGGGCGTTGCCGAGCCGGTCGGCGCGGTTGAGGTGGACCAGGGCCGCGTCCATGCGCAGGGCGGGGACCGCCACGAACTCCTCCCCGTCGGCGTACGGGGAGGTGACGGTGCGCAGCTCGGGGTTGACGCGCATGACGTCGGAGCCGAGGCCGGCGCGGACGGGCAGGAAGGGCATCCGGTTGACGGCCGCGTGCAGGCCCCACATGAACATGGCCTCGTCGAGCTCGGTGAGGGCGAAGGCGCCGCTCTCGCGGGCGGCCCGGTAGTGCGGCTCCAGCGGGATGGAGTCGAGGGTGACGAAGGGGGTGACCAGCTTGCGGATCCGGCCGGCGGCGGCGAGCAGGCCGACGTCGGGGCCGCCGTACGAGATCACGGTGAGGTCGGTGATCTCGGAGCGGAGCAGTGCGCGCACCAGGGCCATGGGCTTGCGGCGCGAACCCCAGCCGCCGATGCCGATGGTCATTCCGCTGCCGAGGCGGCCGACCGCCTCTTCGGGGGTCATGCTCTTGTCGGTCATGCCGATTCCGCCTTTGCTCCGGTGGTTCCGGTCGGTCCGCTGCTGCCGAAGGTGTCGCGGACCCGGTCGGCCACGCCGCTGAGGTTGGCCTCGAAGGTGAAGCCCTGCTCGAAGCGGTAGCTGCGGCGCACGTCCACGGGGTCGATGCCGTTGATGGCCGCCTTGGCGAGCCGGATGAGGTACCCGTCCTTCTTCGCGATCTCGGCGGCCAGCTCCAGGGCGGCCGCCCGCAGTTCGCCCGGCGGGACCACCTTCCACACCGAGCCGTGGGCGTGCAGTTCCGCGGCGGTGGCGGTGCGCGAGGTGTAGTACAGGGTCCGCATGAGGTGCTGGGGGACGAGCCGGGCCAGGTGGGTGGCGGCCCCGAGGGCGCCCCGGTCCAGTTCCGGCAGTCCGAAGGTCGCGTCCTCGGAGGCGACGATGGCGTCGGCGTTGCCGACCAGGCCGATCCCGCCGCCGAGGCAGAAGCCGTTCACGGCCGCCACGACCGGGACCTCGCACTCGTAGACGGCGGCGAAGGCCTCGTAGCAGCCCCGGTTGGCGCCGATGAGCGAGGCGTGGCCGGTGTCGCGCTGCATCTCCTTGATGTCGACGCCGGCGTTGAAGCCGCGGCCCTCGGCGGCCAGCACCACGCACCGGACCTCCGGGTCGCGGCCGGCCGCGCGCAGGGCGTCGGCCAGGTCGTACCAGCCCTGCACGGGCAGTGCGTTGACGGGCGGGAAGTCGACTGTGACGAGTGCGATGCCCTTGTCGGGGCTTGAGGTGGAGACACCCATGAGCGGATCAGCTACCTTTCCACCAAACATTTGTTAGGTGAGGAAGGTAGCAGCCGATGGAGCTCAACGGGAGGGTTGTCGTCGTCACCGGCGGAACCCGGGGCGTCGGCGCCGGGATCGCGCGGTCGTTCCTCGCGGCGGGGGCCGAAGTCGTCGTCTGCGCGCGCCGGCCACCGGAGGAACCGGTCGCGGTCGAGGGCCGTACGGCGTCGTTCACCGCCGTCGACCTGCGCAATCCGGCCGCCGTGCAGGACTTCTTCGGCGCGGTCGCCAGGCGCCACGGGCGGCTCGACTGCCTGGTCAACAACGCCGGCGGAACCCCGTACCGGCTGCTGGGGGAGGGCGAGGCGGAGCGCCACGCACGGGTCGTCGAGCTCAACCTCATCGCCCCGATGACCGCCTCGGTCGCCGCGTACCCCTGGCTCCGGGAGACCCGGGGCTCGATCGTCATGATCGGCAGCGTCAGCGGGACCCGGCCCTCGCCGGGCACCGCGGCCTACGGGGCGGCGAAGGCGGGCCTGGAGAACCTGGCCCGCTCCATGGCCGTGGAGTGGGCCCCCGAGGTACGGGTCAACTCGCTGGTCCTGGGCATGGTGCGGACCGAGCTCTCGCACCTGCACTACGGCGACGAGAGCGGGATCGCGGCGGTCGGCGCGACCGTACCGCTGGGGCGGCTGGCGGAGCCCTCGGACGTGGGCGAGGCGGCCGTCTTCCTGGCCTCCGACCGGGCCGGGTACGTGAGCGGGGCGAGCCTGCTCGTCCACGGGGGCGGCGAGCGGCCGGCGTTTTTGGATGCGGCAACTGCGAACAAGGAGAGCTGACATGGGACTTGCCGAAGGCCGTGTGGTCATCGTGACGGGCGCCGGGCGGGGGCTGGGCCGGGCCCACGCGCTGGCCTTCGCCGAGGAAGGGGCGCGGGTCGTGGTCAACGACCTCGGCGTCGGCCTGGACGGGCTGCCCGGGCCGGAGAGCCCGGCGGCTCAGGTCGTCGCCGAGATCCGGGCCATGGGCGGGGAGGCGGTGGCGCACGGCGGCGACATCGCGACGGCACAAGGCGCGGCCTCACTGGTCGAGACGGCCGTCTCGACTTTCGGGCGGCTGGACACCCTCGTCAACAACGCGGGGTTCCTGCGCGACCGGATGCTCGTTAACCTCGACGAGGACGACTGGGACGCCGTGATGCGGGTCCACCTGAAGGGGCACTTCCTGCCGCTGAAGCACGCGGCGGCGTACTGGCGGGCCGAGGCGAAGGAGGGCCGGCAGGTCGCCGCGCGGGTCGTCAACACCTCCTCCGGGGCGGGGCTGCTCGGGTCCGTGGGCCAGGGCAACTACAGCGCGGCCAAGGCCGGGATCCTCGGGCTGACCCTGGTGTCGGCGGCGGAGATGGGCCGCTACGGGGTCCAGGTCAACGCGATCGCCCCCGCGGCGCGGACCCGGATGACCGAGCAGACCTTCGCGGACACCATGGCCGCCCCGGAAGCCGGGGCCTTCGACGCGATGGCCGCGGAGAACGTGTCCCCGCTGGTGGTGTGGCTCGGCTCCGACGCCTCCGCCGGGGTCACGGGCCGCGTCTTCGAGGCGGAGGGCGGCCGCATCACGGTCATGGAGGGCTGGCGGCCGGGGCCCACGGCCGACTGCGGAGCGCGGTGGACTCCGTCGGAGGCGGGCGAGGCGACGACGAAGCTCCTGGCGGAGTCGGAGCGGCCGCAGCCGGTGTACGGGGCGCGCTGAGACCGGGGCTGCCGAGGCCGGGGAGGGCGCTGGCTGCGGGCCCCGGCCCGCCGATCGGGCCTGTGGACCCCGGGTGGGAATCGCGGTCCGGCCCGCTCCGCGCCGACCGAGGCTGCGGGGCGGGTCGGCGCGGAGCAGGGCGGGGCCGCTGCGTCAGCGGGTGGCGGGCTTCGGCGACGGCGTCGGCGTCGGTGTGGGGGTCGGCTTCGGGGCGGGGGCGGCCGGTTCCACTACGAAGTCGTACTCGTGGATCGTCCCCGCGTGACCGCAGACGCCGTCCGCGCCGGCGTACCGGGCGAACTCGAAGGCGAAGCCGTCGCCGGCCTTCGACCGGCGGTCGGCCATGACGCGCATGCGGACGTCGGAGCGGGCGCCGGGCTTCAGGACCCCGGAGACGGTGGCGAAGTCGGACACGCGCGTGGGCGTCGGCCGCCACTTCTTCGCCGCCCGGTCGTACCACTGGACGGTGAGCCCGAGGCGCGCGGAGGGGACGCCGGCTCCCCACGCCGAGACGTCGACGTTCGCCCCGACGGCCTTCAGCGGGCTCGTGGAGACGTTCACCGTGCGGAACGTGAAGGTGGACCAGGTTCCCGCGACGAGCCGGGTGGGGAAGCCCAGCAGCTCGGTGGTGATCCGGTCGGCTTGGGTCCAGGACGTGCAGGACGCGAACGGGTCGGAGGCCGCGGGCGCCGGCACGGGCGCCGTCACGGCCGTCCGAGCGGCAACGGTGGCAGCAGCGACGGCAGCGTTGGCGGGTGTCGCGGTCAGGAGTACGGCAGGCGCCACGACGGTCGTCGCGGCCAGGGTCGCCAGGGTGCGGCGAAGGTTCATCGGTCTCTCTCTGCTGGTGGTGGCCACGGTGCCGATCCGGACGCTCCGGCGGCACCGGCGGCTCGCGCGCGGTGCGGTGGTGCGTGCGCGAGCCGTAGGCAAGACCCCGGAAGAGCCTGCGGGGTTGCCCGCGCCCCACGGATTTCCGTCCGGACGGGCCTTTCCCGGTGGCCGGGAAAACGCCCTCCCGGCGCCGGACGCGGGCCGTCTAGCCTCGCCGCACCGAACCCGCCTCCACCGCACGCAAGGACCCGCACATGCTCTCGGACCGCCACCGGCTTCAGGTCGCGCAGCAGCTGCGATCCGCCGAGCACGGGCGGACGCCCGTCGCACCGCTCGGCGCCCGCTTCCCCGGCATCGACACCGAGGACGCCTACGAGATCCAGCTCCTCAACATCCGCCACCGCCTCGCGGCCGGCGACCGCGTCACCGGGCACAAGGTCGGACTGTCGTCCCCCGTCATGCAGGCCATGATGGGCGTCGACGAACCCGACTACGGGCACCTGCTGCACTCCATGGAGCTGTACGAGGACACCCCGGTCCCCGCCGCCGCGTACTGCGCGCCGCGCGTCGAGGTCGAGGTCGGCTTCGTGCTCGGCGAGGACCTCCCCGGCGAGGGCTGCACCGTCGCCGACGTGCTGGCCGCCACCGAGCGGGTCGTCCCGGCCCTGGAGCTCATCGACAGCCGGATCGCCGACTGGCGGATCACCATCGCCGACACCATCGCCGACAACGCCTCCTCCGCCGGATACGTCATCGGTGAGGGACGCGACCCCCGCGCGCTGGACCTCAAGGCCGTCGACGCCACCTTGACCAGCGGATCCGACACCCTGGCGAGCGGCCGCAGCGACGCCGTGCTCGGCGATCCGGCCGCCTCCGTCGCCTGGCTGGCCCGCACCGTCGCCCGCTTCGGGGTCCAGCTCCGCAAGGGCCACCTGATCCTGCCCGGGTCCTGCACCCGCGCCGTGGACGTGGCCGCCGGGCGGACGTACACCGCCGACTTCACCGGGCTCGGCCCGGTGTCCCTCTCCTTCATCTGATCCATCTGAGGTGCCATGACGAACACGCCGAAAGCGACCGCCGCCATCGTCGGCTCCGGGAACATCGGGACCGACCTGCTCTACAAGCTCCTGCGCTCCCCGCACATAGAACCCCGCTGGATGATCGGCGTGGACCCCGACAGCGAGGGCCTGGCCCGCGCCCGCCGCGCCGGACTCGAAGCCTCCCACGCGGGCGTGGACTGGCTGCTGGCCCAGGACGAACTGCCGGACCTGGTCTTCGAGGCCACCTCCGCCTACGTGCACCGCTCCAACGCCCCGCGCTACGCCGAACTCGGCATCAAGGCCGTCGACCTGACCCCCGCCGCCGTCGGTCCCGCGGTCGTCCCGCCCGCGAACCTGACCGCCCACCTCGACCGGGCCAACGTCAACATGATCACCTGCGGTGGCCAGGCCACCATCCCCATGGTGTACGCCGTCTCCCGCGTGGTCCCCGTCGCCTACGCGGAGATCGTCGCCTCGGTGGCCTCCGTCTCGGCCGGCCCGGGCACCCGCGCCAACATCGACGAGTTCACCCGTACCACCTCCCGGGGCATCGAGGAGATCGGCGGCGCCGCCCGCGGCAAGGCCATCATCATCCTCAACCCCGCCGATCCACCGGTCATCATGCGCGACACCGTCTTCTGCGCGATCCCCGCCGACGCCGACCGCGAGGCCATCGCGGCCTCCGTCAAACAGGTCGCCGCGGACGTGGCCTCGTACGTACCCGGCTACCGGCTGCGCACCGAGCCGCAGTTCGACGACCCCTCCCCGCTCAACGGCGGCATGGCCCGGGTCGCGATCTTCCTGGAGGTGGAGGGCGCCGGGGACTACCTGCCGCCCTACGCCGGAAACCTCGACATCATGACCGCCGCCGCCACCAAGGTCGGCGAGGAGTTCGCGAAGGGACTGCAGGCATGACGGACCGCCCGAGCTACTCCGACACCCTCGACATCCGGATCACCGACTCCTCCCTGCGCGACGGCTCGCACGCCAAGCGCCACCAGTTCACGGGCGAGGACGTACGGTCGATCGTCTCCGCCCTCGACGGCGCGGGCGTCCCCGTCATCGAGGTCACGCACGGCGACGGACTCGGCGGGTCCTCCTTCAACTACGGCTTCTCCAAGACCCCCGAGCAGGAGCTCATCAAGATCGCCGCCGAGACGGCGCGCCAGGCGAAGATCGCCTTCCTGATGCTTCCGGGCCTCGGCGTGAAGGACGACATCCGCGCCGCCCACGCCAACGGCGGACAGATCTGCCGGATCGCCACCCACTGCACCGAGGCCGACATCTCCGTCCAGCACTTCGGGCTCGCCCGTGAGATGGGCCTGGAGACCGTCGGCTTCCTGATGATGGCCCACTCCACCACCCCCGAGAACCTGGCCCGCCAGGCCCGGATCATGGCCGACGCCGGCTGCCAGTGCGTGTACGTGGTCGACTCGGCCGGCGCCATGGTCATGGACGAGGTCACCGCCCGGGTCGCGGCGCTCGTCGCCGAGCTCGGCCCCGACGCCCAGGTCGGCTTCCACGGTCACGAGAACCTCGGCCTGGGCGTGGGCAATTCGGTCGCCGCCGTCCGCGCCGGCGCGCTGCAGATCGACGGCTCCACTCGGCGCCTCGGCGCGGGAGCCGGGAACACGCCCGTCGAGGCCTTCGCCGCCGTCTGCCGCAAGATGGGCATCCGCACCGGCATCGACGTCCTGAAGATCATCGACGCGGCCGAGGACGTGGTCCGCCCCGTCATGGACGACGAGTGCACCCTCGACCGCATGGCCCTGCTCATGGGCCACGCCGGCGTCTACTCCAGCTTCCTCAAGCACGCCTACCGGCAGGCCGAGCGCTACGGGGTCTCCGGCGCGCAGATCCTCCTGCGCGCGGGCGAACGCCGCCTCGTCGGCGGCCAGGAGGACCAGCTCATCGACATCGCGCTCGAACTCGCCGCCGAAGCCCGCTAGTCACCCCCCATCCCCGCGCAGCACACCCACAACGAAGTGGAGGGCCACCCCGTGACCGCAATCGAAGAAGAGCCCCGCGTCATCGAAGCCGCCGCCGTGCCCGCGAGGTTCGCCCGCGGCTGGCACTGCCTGGGACTCGCGGCCTCCTTCAAGGACGGAACCCCGCACGAGATCCAGGCCTTCGGGACCAAGCTCGTCGTCTTCCAGGGGGCCGACTCCGGCGAGCTGAGCGTCCTGAACGCCTACTGCCCCCACATGGGCGGCAACCTCGCCCACGGCACCGTCAAGGGCGACACCGTCGCCTGCCCCTTCCACGACTGGCGCTGGTCCGGGGACGGCCGCTGCGCCGCCATCCCCTACGCCCGCCGCGTCCCGCCCCGCGCCAGGACCCGCGCCTGGACCACCCTGGAGCAGAACGGCCAGCTCTACGTCTGGCACGACCCGGAGGGCAACCCGCCGCCGCCCGAGGTCACGATCCCCGTCATCGAGGGCTTCGGCGACCCGGAGTGGAGCGACTGGAGCTGGAACTTCCTGCGAGTCGAGAACTCCAACTGCCGGGAGATCGTCGACAACGTCGTCGACATGGCGCACTTCTACTACGTGCACTACGCCTTCCCGCACTACTTCAAGAACGTCTTCGACGGCCACGTCGCCACCCAGTACATGGAGTCCACCCCGCGCGGAGACGTGGACCTCGGCACCCTCTCCACCGGCGGCGGCCTGCGCTCGGACGCCTCGTACTACGGCCCCTCCTACATGATCGACAAGCTGTGGAGCGACATCGGCGGCGGCGTCGAACTCGAATCGGTCCTCATCAACTGCCATTACCCGATCGACGAGAACAGCTTCATGCTCATGTACGGCACCATCGTCAAGAAGCTCCCCGGCATGAGCGACGAGCAGGCCGCCGAAGCCGCCCGCCTCACCTCCGAGGGCCTCGCCGTCGGCTTCGAGCAGGACGTCGAGATCTGGAAGAACAAGACCCGCATCGACAACCCCCTCCTCACCGAGGAGGACGGCCCCGTCTACCAGCTCCGCCGCTGGTACGAGCAGTTCTACGTGGACGCCGCCGACGTCAAGGACGAGATGGTCCACCGCTTCGAGTTCGAGATCGACACCGCCCGCGCCACCGCCGCCTGGAAGGCCGAGGTCGCCGAGAACCTCGCCCGCCGCGCGGCCGGGACCCCGTGATGACCCCCGTGGTGTGCGGGGAGTGCGGCACGCAGGTGCTGTGCGAGAAGTTCAGCCCCGCCCACACCCAGGTCCAGTGGACCGACGAGGCCGCCGCGGTCTGCCCGCGCATCGCCGCCGCAGCCGGTGCGGGCCGCCCCAGCGGCCGCGTCCGCTCCTGCGAGGTCCTGCGCGCGGGCATCGAGGCCGCCGTCCTGGCGGGCCGCCTGGAGGTGCCGGCCGATGTCTGACACCGATGGTCGTACGAAGGACCGCGCCGCGGGAGTGCCCGGCCCGGCCCCGGCCGTCGCCCGGGGCGGAGCCACCAGCAGGCTGCTGGTCCGCGTCACGGACCGGATCCAGGAGACCCCCGAGGCGGTCTCCCTCGTACTCGACGCGGAACTCCCGTACCGCCCCGGACAGTTCCTCACCGTCCGGGTGCCCTCGTCGAGTGGGGCGGGCGGCGAGGCACGCTGCTACTCGCTGGCCGGCTCCCCGTACGCCGGGGACCCGCTGCGCATCACCGTGAAAAGGGTCCCCGGCGGCCTCGGATCCGGCTGGCTGTGCCAGGACGTGGGCATCGGCGACGCGCTGGAGATCCTGCCCCCCGCCGGCACCTTCACCCCGCCCGACCTGGACCGGGACCTGCTGCTCGTGGCGGGCGGCAGCGGGATCACCCCGGTGCTGTCGATCGCGAAGTCGGCGCTCGTGGCCGGCCGGGGCCACGTCGCGCTGGTGTACGCCAACCGCGACCCCGGCTCGGTGATCTTCCGCGACGAGCTGTGGGGGCTCGCCGAGGAGCACCCCGGGCGGCTCACCGTCGTGCACTGGCTGGAGACCCTCCAAGGACTGCCGACCGCCCCGCAGCTGGGCCCGCTCCTGGCCCCGTACGCGAGCCGCGAGGCCTACCTGTGCGGGCCCGCTCCGCTGATGGACGCGGCGGAGACGGCGCTGCGGGCCTCGGGCGGCCGGGGCCGGACGATCCACCGGGAGCGGTACTTCTCCCTGAGCGGGGACGTCTTCGCCCCGGCGGGCGCGCAGGACACCGCCTCCACGGGCGGCGCCACCGCCGAGGTGGAGTTCGAGGGGGCCGTGCACACCGTGGAGTGGCCCGCCGGGACCCCGCTGCTCGACGTCCTGCTCGCCGCAGGCGTCCGCGCCCCGTACTCCTGCCGCGAAGGCGCCTGCAGTGCCTGCTGCTGCCGGGTGCTGGAGGGCGAGGTCAAGATGGTCCGCAACGAGGTCCTGGCCCCCGAGGACCTGGCCGAAGGCTACGTCCTGGCCTGCCAGGCCCTGCCGCTCGGCGACCGCGTCCGCATCAGCTACGACGGCTGAACGGCTCCGCTGAACGGCTCCGCCGAACGGCACCGCCGCTGGACGATTCCGCCGACGGCCCCGACGAACGATTACGGGCCCGGCCCCCTGGCGAGGGGTCGGGCCCGTAATCGTTCACTCGTGCGTTGGGGTACCACTACCCACTACATCCACTCGCTGAACCGCAGCCACCCCATCATGTTGTCCATCGCCTGCGCCGAGACCGCCGGCTCCAGGTCCCGCGCCGGCGCCGCCGCGGCCCGCCCCGGCCGGCCCGGCCCGTACAGCTCCCGCCACACCGACCGCGCGCAGGCCAGTACCGCCGGCGCGAGACGGGCCGTCTCCCGGTCGCCCCGGCAGGAGGACACCGACACCGCGGCCACGGCCCGCCCGGCGCCCCGCAGCGGCGCGGCCACGCAGGAAATGCCCCGGAAGCTCTCCTCCCGGTCGTACGCCACCCCGCGCTCGCGGACCGCCGCCAGCTCCGAACGCAGCGCGAGCGGCCGGATCAGGGTGCGCGCGGTGCGCGGGCGCAGCCCCTGCGCGAGGACGTGTTCCACCGCGGCGGGCTCGCTGAACGCGAGGATCGCCTTGCCGGCGGCCGTGCAGTACGCGGGCATCCGGCCGCCGACCCGCGAGGGCACCGTGGTGGCCTCCGAACCGCCGATCCGCTCCAGACACACCACCTCGGCCCCGTCGAGCACCGACAGGTGCACCACCCGGCCCGTCTGCTCGTGCAGCGCGTGCAGCAGCGGCAGCGCGGCCCGGCGCAGCCGGTTGTGGTGGGAGGCGAGCGCGCCCAGCTCCAGCATGCGCATGCCCATGCGGTAGTCCCGGCCCTCACGGTCCAGCCAGCGCAACTGCACCAGCTGGTCGAGGATCCGGTGGGCGGAAGAACGTGGGATTCCGGAGCGGCGCACGACCTCGGTGAGCGACAGCCGCGGCTGTGGACCCTCGAAGGCGCCCAGCACCTTCGCGGCCTTCTCCAGCAGCGAAAGCGGTGCGAGCTCGGTCTCCGCGACCTGCTCCATGACCTGCTCCATGACCTGGTCGAGCACGAGAAAACCCCCTGCGTGAGGCGTTGGGGCGACCCTGCCACGCGCCCCCGGCCGGAGGGAAGCACCCGGAGAGGTCTATTTCATTCAGTAATACTTCAAGTAGTCGTTTCAGTGAGTTCGGAGAAGTTCCGAGGAGCTTCCCGCTCAGCGGGAACAGCTCGTTCCGCGCCCGGCACGGCCCGGCGTACGTTCCTCGCCATCGATCCCGAACACCCGAAGATCCTTGATCTGAGAAGGGGACACCATGAGTGACGAAGAGGTCCTCGCAGCGGTCCGCGCCCTCGCCCCCGCCCTCCGCGAGCGCAGCGCAGAGGCCGAAACCCTGCGCAAGGTCCCCGAGGCGAGCATCAAGGAACTCGCCGCCACCGGCTTCTTCCGGCTGCTCCAGCCGAAGGCCCACGGCGGGTACGCCGCCGACCCCGCCCTCTTCTACGCCGCCGTCAAGGACATAGCCAAGGCCTGCGGCTCCACCGGCTGGGTCGCCTCCGTCGTCGGCGTCCACCCCTGGCACGTCGCCCTCTACGACCCCCGCGCCCAGGAAGAGGTCTGGGGCCAGGACCGCGACACGCGGATCTGCTCCTCCTACGCCCCCACCGGCAAGGTCACCCCCGTCGACGGAGGCTTCACCCTCACCGGCCGCTGGCACTTCTCCTCCGGCTGCGACCACGCCGACTGGGCCCTGCTCGGCGGACTCGTCACCGACGCCGAAGGCCGCCCCGTCGACATGCGGACCTTCCTGATCCCGCGCTCCCAGTACCGCATCGACGAGGTCTGGGACACCGTCGGCCTGCGCGGCTCCGGCTCCAACGACATCGTCGTGGAGGAGGTGTTCGTCCCCGAACACCGCGCGCTGAGCTTCGGCCCCGTCACCGCCCTCCAGGTACCCGGCCACCGCCTCAACCCCGAGCCGCTCTACCGGCTCCCCTACGCCTCCGTCTTCACCACCACCATCTCCACCCCCATCGTCGGCATCGCCGAAGGCGCCTACGAGGACTACGTCACCGCGACCCGCGAACGCTTCCGCATCTCCTACGGCCAGCAGGTCGCCGAAGACCCCTTCGCACAGGTCCGCATCGCCCGCGCCGCCAGCGACATCGACGCCTCCTGGCTCCAGCTCCAGCGCAACGTCTCCGAGCTCTACGCCCTCGCCGAACGCGGCGAGGAACTCCCCACGCCGCTGCGCACCCGGGCCCGCCGCGACCAGGTCCTCGCCACCGAGCGCTGCGTCGCCGCCGTCGACCTCCTCATGGAGAACGCGGGCGGCAGCGCCATGCGCACCGGCCCCAACCCCGTCCAGCGCGCCTGGCGCGACGTCCACACCGGCCGCGGCCACGCCGCCAACGACCCGGAGCGGGCCCTGGTCCTGTTCGGGCAGGGCGCACTCGGCCTCGACATCCAGGACACCATGCTGTGAGCGCGCAGGGATTCACGTACGAGAACACCTCCCGCACCGCCAAGGCCGGCGGGATGACCCTGCACTACCACGTGGCGGGACCCGTCCAGGAGGCTGACGCCCCCGTCGTGATCATGCTGCACGGCGGCGGGCCCGGAGCCTCCGGCTGGTCCAACTTCGGCGGCAACCTGCCGCACTTCGCCGAGCACTTCCGCACCCTGCTCGTCGACCAGCCCTGCTACGGCCGCTCCGACAAGCCGGAACCCGACCGCGACTACTTCGGTTTCAGCGCGAACGCCGTCCTCGCCCTCATGGATGAACTCGGCATCGAGCGGGCGCACCTCATCGGCAACTCCCTCGGCGGAGGCACCGCCACCCGCCTCGTCCTGGACCACCCCGAACGCGTCGGCAAGCTCCTGCTCATGGGCCCCGGCGGGATCTCGCTCAACCTGTTCTCGGCCGACCCCACCGAAGGCATCAAGCGGCTCTTCGAGTTCAGCCTCGCCCCCGAGCCCACCCGCGAGCAGATGCGCACCTTCCTCACCACCCTCGCCCACGACCCGGCGATCGTCACCGACGCCCTCGTCGAGGAGCGCTACGCCCAGGCGATCGACCCCGAAGCCAGGCTCGGCAACGCCCGCATGGGCGCCTCCTTCGCGAAATGGCCCGAGGCCGCGATGCTCTGGCGCGAAGCCCACCGCATCAGCCGCCCCGTCCTGCTGACCTGGGGCCGCGAGGACCGCGTCAACCCGGTCGACGGCGCCTTCCTCGCGCTGAAGACCATCCCCGACGCCCGCCTGCACGTCTTCCCGCACTGCGGGCACTGGGCGCAGACCGAGGCCGCCGACGAGTTCAACCGCCTCGCCACGGACTTCTTCCTCCACTGATCCCAGCGCTGCTTCCCGCACCGATCCCCGTAGCGATTCCCGCACCGATCCCCGCATCCCACCGAGGAGTTCCCGCATGGACATCCGCGCACTCGGCTACCTCCGCATCGAGACCGCAGACCTCGCCGCCTGGCGCACCTACGTCCTCGACATCCTCGGCATGGCCGAAGCCGAAGGCACCACGGACACCCGCCTGAACGTCCGCATCGACGACCGCACGCACCGCTTCCAGTTCGTCGCCGGCGCCCAGGACCGGCTGCTCGCCGCCGGATTCGAAGTGGCGAACGCCCGCGCCCTCGAAGACGCCGCCGCCGAACTGGAGGCCGCCGGCCACCCCGTCAAGCAGGGCGACGCCGAGACCCTCGCCGACCGCCGCGTCCAGGGCCTCGTCCACTGCGAGGACCCCAGCGGCAACCCCCTGGAGATCTACTGGGGCCAGGCCCAGGACCACACCCCGCTCGCAGCCCGGTACGGCAACCGTTTCGTCACCGGTGGCCGCGAGGGCGGCCTCGGCCTCGGCCACGTCGTCCTGCCCGCCGCCGACACCGAGGCCACCCTGGACTTCTACGAGAACCTCCTCGGCTTCCAGCTGCGCGACTCGATGCGGCTGCCCCCGGTCGCCGTCCCCACCGGCAAGCCCGGCCGGGACTTCTACTGGATGCACTTCCTCAGCCCCAACCGCCGCCACCACAGCCTCGGGCTCTACCCCGGCGCGCTGCCGCCCGGCATCGTCCACTTCATGGTCGAGCTGGAGACCCTCGACGACGTCGGCTACTGCCTCGACCGCATGAACAAGGCGGGCATCCCCATCGCCTCCACCCTCGGCCGGCACTCCAACGACCACATGGTCTCCTTCTACGCCCAGGCCCCCGGCGGCTTCCAGGTCGAGTGCGGCTGGGACGGCCTGCTCGTCGACCCCGCCACCTGGACCGCGAAGGAGATCACCGCGGACAGCTTCTGGGGCCACCAGTGGAACGGCTGACCCCCGCGGACCCCGCCGCCGTCGACCCCGCCGCCTTCCGCGAGGTCCTCGGCGCCTTCGCCTCCGGCATCACCGTCGTCGCGGCCGTCGCGGACGACGGCCGCCCGGCCGGGCTGGCCTGCCAGTCCTTCGCCTCCCTCTCCCTCGACCCGCCGCTGGTCCTGCTCTGCGTGGGCAAGGGCTCCTCCAGCTGGCCCAAGGTGCGGGCCGCCGGCCGCTTCGGCGTCAGCATCCTCGCGGAGGAGCAGCGCGCCGTGTGCGAGGCGCTGGGCCGCCGCGGCGAGGACAAGTTCGCCGGCGTCGACTGGGAACTCTCCGTCCACGGAGCCGTCCGCGTCAGCGGCGCCCTCGCCACCGTCGACTGCGCCCTCGAAGAGGTCCACGAGGCGGGCGACCACTACCTCGTCACCGCCCGGGTCCTCGAACTCGGCGCCCGCGACGGCGGATCACCCCTCCTCTACTACCGCAGCGACTACGCCACGGGAGCCTTCGGATGACCACCGAGCACACCGCCGAACATCTCACCGAGCACCCCATCGAGCACGCCATCGAGTACGCCTACGACGTGGTGGTCGTCGGCTCCGGCGCCGCCGGATTCGCCGCCGCCGTCACCGCACGCCTGCGGGGCCTGAGCGTCCTCGTCGTGGAGAAGACCGATGTGTACGGGGGTTCCACCGCGCTGTCCGGCGGCGCGATCTGGGTCCCCGGCAACTTCCACCTCGACCGCGCCGGCCTCGCCGACACCCGCGAGAAGGCCCGCGCCTACCTCGACGCCACCGTCGGCGACCGGGTCCCGGCCGCCCGCAAGGACGCGTACCTCACCCACGGGCCGCGCATGGTCAGGGAGTTCCACGACCGCACCGAGATCCGCTTCATGTACACCCCCGGCTACTCGGACTACTTCCCCGAGGCGCAGGGCGGCATGGCGCAGGGCCGCTCCATCGAACCGTGCATCGTCGACTTCAAGCGGCTCGGCGTACTCGGCGCCTCCATGCGCCGGGCCGGACTGCCCACGTACGGGCTGACCATGACCTCGTACGACTTCCGCTTCCTGAACATGGTCAGCCGGACCTGGGCGGGCAAGAAGACCTCCGTCAAGGTGGGCCTGCGCGCGGTCAAGGCGCTGGCCACCGGCCGCAAGCTGCTCTCCCTCGGCGAGGCGCTCATCGCCCGGATGCGGCTCTCCCTGGACGCGCTCGGCGGCGAACTGTGGCTGTCGGCGCCCCTGACCGGCCTGGTCACGGACCCGGCCGGCCGGGTGACGGGCGTACGGGTCCTGCGCGCCGGGCGCGAGGTGACCGTAGCGGCGCGGGGCGGGGTGGTGCTGGCCTCGGGCGGGTTCTCGCACGACCAGGCACTGCGCGAGAAGCACCTGCCCGCGCCCACCTCCACGGTCTGGACGCACGCCTCGGAGGGCCAGACCGGCGACGCCCTGAAGCTCGGTGAGGAACTGGGGGCCGCCACCGATCTGCTGGACAAGGTCTGGGGCGCGCCGTCGGTGTGCCCGCCGGGGGAGAAGCCCTTCTTCCTCGTCGCCGACCGGGGCATCCCCGGCATGGTCATCGTCAACGAAGCGGGGGAGCGCTACGCCAACGAGGCCCTGCCGTACCACGCGTTCGTGGACCGGATGTACGCCGCCGACCGGCCCGACGCCAGGACGGTGCCGTCCTGGCTGATCCTGGACGCCCGCTCCAAGGCCCGGTACATCTTCGCCGGACTCTTCCCCGGCCAGCCCTTCCCCAAGAAGTGGCTGGAGAGCGGCTTCCTGAAGAAGGCCGACACCGTGGAGGAACTGGCCCGGCAGATCGCCGCCCCCGGCCTGCCCGCCGCGATCAGCCGCTTCAACTCCTTCGCGGAGGCGGGCACCGACAAGGACTTCGGGCGGGGCGAGAGCGTCTACGACCGCTACTACGGCGACCCGACGCTGCCCAACCCGAACCTGGCGCCGATCGAGAAGGGCCCCTTCTACGCGGTCCCCGTCCATCCCGGGGACATCGGCACCAAGGGCGGCCTCGTCACCGACACCGACGGCCGGGTGCTCCGCGAGGACTCCACGCCGATCCCGGGGCTCTACGCCTCCGGCAACTGCTCGGCGGCGGTGATGGGGGAGACCTACCCGGGGCCGGGCGCGACGATCGGCCCCGCCATGGCCTTCGGCTGGGCCGCCGTCAACGCGATCGCCGCCGGGCCGGAGCAGGGCGCCTCGGCCGTCTCGGACTAGGAGAGCTTGCCGCCGTAGTCCGGCAGCTTGACGGTGCGCTCGGCGTGGCCGCCGACCAGGTCGCTCTGGTTGTTGCCGATGTTGGCGATGATCGTGTAGCCGCGCGCCTCGATCTCGGCCCGCTTGGCCGTCTTGTAGGCGCTGACCTCGCCGAACAGGGCGGGCAGATCGCGGACGTACAGGCCCGAGACCGGGTAGCCGACCGCCTTGAGGTTGCGCTCGGTGAGGGAGTAGACGATCCCCGGGCGGGCGGTGACGAAGAAGATGGCGACCCCGCGGTCGCTCGCGTACCGGGTCAGGTCGCGGACCTGGGCGATCGCGGGGGTCGGGGAGGTCCAGAACCAGTGGAAGTCCGTCTCCAGCGAGGAGTTGTCGATGTCGAGGACGATCGCCGGCTTCTCGCCGGCCGGCGAGGCGGCGATGCGCTGCTCGATCCCGGGGCGGGCCGCGTCGATGACGGTGGACACGTCGCGCTGCCAGCCGGCGTAGTCGATCCCGAGGAACACGGCGTTGCCGCCGGGGGCGGAGGCGGTGACGGCGGAGGGGGCCGCCTGGGCCGAGGTGGCGGGAACCAGGGCCAGTACGGCGGCTGCGGCAATGGCCACCGCGGCGGCCGTGGTACGGGTGCGGGTGCTGCGCATGGGGGACGCTCCTCGATCACGTATTGGCATGTACGTGATCAGGTTGGGGATCATCCGCCGTCATGTCTACTGGCCGGTAAGTAACTTTTCATGGCCGCGCGGTGAACCTCCGTCACGCATCGCCCGCGACGCGTCCCGCATCGCGCCGGGTGTCGCGGTCCGGCATCGTGCGGCACGGCCCGCAGCGGGCCCGGAGGGGTGTGCGCGTCGCCGGCGGAGGGAGGTGTTCCGACCTTGCGTGCCGGGCAGAGCGCCCGTATGAGCGAAGGCGTCATTGCCCTGATCGTCGTGTTCGGGACCATCGTCATCTGGAGCGTGATCTACGTCGTGGCCCACCGCTCGACCTATAACGGTCAGAGTTACGGGACGGTCAGCCGCAGGAGCAACAGTGACAGCGGGGGTGGTGACGCGGGCTGCGGCGGGGGAGCGGGCTGTGGCGGCGACTCCGGGGGCTGTGGCGGCGGCGACTGACCGCTCAGGTGTCGCAGTCCAGCACCGTGCGGCACAGTCCGCAGCGCGCCCGGAGGGGGCCTCGGCCCGCGGGCAGTCGCAGTCGCTGTCCGCACACCGGGCACGGGAAGCTCACGCGCAGCCGGCCCGCGTGCTCCTCGAAGCCGTACGGGGCCCCGGGCGGGGCGGCCCCGCTCCGGCGGGCCGCCGCGTACCGCAGCCGCTCCGCCCGGCGCGCGGCCGCGAGGGGGGCCCGGCGCAGGTCCCGGTCTGCCTGGGCGCGGCCGCGCACGTACGCCTCGTAGGCCTGCGGACTGGTGAACCACGCGGAGAGGTCCTCGCCGCCGAGGAAGCGGCCGCGTCTGGCGAGCACGTAGCCGAACTCCTCCGGGGTGAGGTAGCCGAGCTTCTGGTGGGTGAGCTCGTCCTCCCGGTAGGCGTCGAGCAGCAGCCAGCCGGGGCCCAGGTAGGCGGCGGCGGTGTCGGTGAGGATCTCGTTGTCGACGGTCGCGGGGAAGCGCAGGTCCAGGCGGTGCAGCAGCACGTGCGCGACCTCGTGGGCGAGGGCGGCGGCCAGATCGCGGCGGTGGACGCGGAAGCGGTCGTTGACCTCGACGAAGTACTCGGGCCCGGCGGTCAGTTCGACGGTCGCCGCTTCCTCCATCGGCCGGAAGCCCACGATCAGGCGCGCGTCGGGCAGCCGCAGCGCGCGGACCATCGCGGAAGCCACCCGGTGGGCGCCGAGGTGCAGGTCCTCGGAGGCGGGGAAGGCCGCGTCGGCAGGGTCGAAGGCGGTGTCGTAGGCGCGGATCCCGTCGGCGGACAGCCGCCGGAACAGCGCGGTGACGGCCGCGCGGACGGTCTCCAGATGAGGAAATCCGTGCTCGATCGGGCTGCTGCGCCGCCCGTTGTGCGTCATGGGGCCCCTCCGGCCGGAAGTTGTCCGAAAACGCGTTCTTGAAGCCCTCCGTGCGGGTGGTGTGTCATGTCCCCGTCACCCGGACGGTCCAACCCGCCCGGCCCGGGGTGACGCGCACGGCCCAACCCCCCACGAAAGGCAGTGTGTCGACTGTGTCCAGCCTCGTCACCACCCTCAAGCGCGTCCTCGCCGTCGGAGCGGTGGCCCTCGCGGCCGTCAGCCTCCAGCCCGGCACCGCAACCGCCGGCACGGCCCCCGTGGTCGGCGGAACCCGCGCCGCCCAGGGGGAGTTCCCCTTCATGGTCCGGCTCTCCATGGGCTGCGGCGGCGCCCTCTACACCCAGCAGATCGTGCTCACCGCCGCCCACTGTGTCAGCGGCTCCGGCAACAACACCTCCATCACCGCCACCGCCGGAGTCGTCGACCTCAACAGCTCCAGCGCCATCAAGGTCAAGTCCACCAAGGTCCTCCAGGCCCCCGGCTACAACGGCACGGGCAAGGACTGGGCCCTGATCAAGCTCGCGCAGCCCATCAACCTCCCCACCCTCAAGATCGCCGACACCAAGGCCTACGACAACGGCACCTTCACCGTCGCCGGCTGGGGCGCCACCCGCGAAGGCGGAGGCCAGCAGCGCTACCTGCGCAAGGCCACCGTCCCCTTCGTCTCCGACGCCTCCTGCAAGGCCTCGTACGGCAGCTCCCTCGTACCCGCCGAGGAGATCTGCGCCGGCTTCGACGCGGGCGGCGTCGACACCTGCCAGGGCGACTCCGGCGGCCCCATGTTCCGCCGGGACAACGCCAACGCCTGGATCCAGGTCGGCATCGTCAGCTGGGGCGAGGGCTGCGCCCGCCCCGACTACCCCGGCGTCTACACGGAGGTCTCCACCTTCGCGGCGGCGATCAAGAGCGCGGCCGCCACGCTCTGACCTCCCCCCGGCCCTGCTGCCCTCCGCCTTCCGGCCCCTCCGACAGGGGCCGGAAGAATGAGGCGCGATGCCCCACATGTCCGTAAGGTCGACCGCAGTACCGTGAGGCCGGAACGATGCCGTTCCGGCCTTGCGGCATGCTCCCGGCGGTCTGCTGTGCGGTTGCGGGCCAAGGCGCCCGCAGGTCCCATGGAGAGATCCCACCGGGTGGGAATGCCGGAAATGCCGGGGAAGCCGGGACGGCGCAGGCAACGGGCGACAGTGGGGCAGGCGGCGCATGACGATCAGAGTGATCATCGCGGACGACCAGGAGATGGTCAGGACCGGCTTCCGGATGATCCTCGAAAGCCAGCGGGACATCGAAGTGGTCGCCGACGTCGAAGACGGCGAAGCAGCCCTCGCGGCCGTCGCCGAACACCGGCCCGACGTCCTGCTCCTCGACATCCGCATGCCCAAACTCGACGGACTCGAAGTCACCCGCCGACTCTCCGGCCGCGAAACCCCCCGCATCGTCATCGTCACCACCTTCGACCTCGACGAGTACGTCCACGCGGCGCTCCAGGGCGGAGCGTCCGGCTTCCTCCTCAAAGACGCGAGCCCGGCCATGCTGGTTGAAGCGGTACGGGCGGCAGCCGTCGGAGACTCCCTCGTCTCACCCGCCATCACCGTCCGGCTGCTGCGCGAAATGGCCCACCGCACCCCGGCCGCCGCCGCGGCCGCCCGCCGCCCGGCGGAACCCCTGACGGACCGCGAACGCGAGGTCGTACGCTGCCTCGCGCGCGGGCTGACCAACGCCGAGATCGCGGGAGAGCTCTTCGTGTCCCTCTCCACCGTCAAGACCCACCTGGCCAACGTCCAGGCCAAACTCAACGCCCGCAACCGTGTGGAAATCGCCGCCTGGGCCTGGGAAAGCGGCCTCGCAGGCACCCCGGCGTGACCCGGCCCCACCGGACGGCGAAACAGCCCCGACGGGGTTCGGGAGGTGCGTGGCGTGGCTGGCCGGGCCGGTCGCGTGGTGTGGGGCAGGACCAGCCCCCCCGGGGCTCGGGCGTAGCCCGGCCGTACCCGCGCTGCCTGTCGCGTGCCGCGGGGTTGAACCTGTGCCGTTGCTGTTGGGGTGCCGCGGGGTTGAACCCGTGCCGTTGCTGTTCGGGTAGCGCGGGGCTGAACCTGTGCCGTTGCTGTTGGGGTGCCGCGGGGCTGAGCCCGTGCCGTTGCTGTTCGGGTAGCGCGGGGCTGAACCTGTCCCGTTGCTGTTGGGGTGCCGCGGGGCTGAGCCCGTGCCGTTGCTGTTCGGGTAGCGCGGGGCTGAACCTGTCCCGTCGCTGTTCGGGTGCCGCGGGGCAGAACCCGCCCCGTCGCTGTTCGGGCACCGCTTGGCACAACTCGCCGAGCCGTTCGCTCGCAGCCGGGCAGGACCAAGCCCTTTGCCGTTCGGACGCCGACCGCCAAAATCAGCCTCGCCGGCGTTTGAGGCGCGGGGTCTGGGGCGGCGCCCCAGGAAGCCGGCGCACGCCGTTCCCGACGACACCGGGCCCCACGGGTAGGGCCGGCGCCCGTGCGAACCGCGGTCTCCGCCTGCGTCGAAGCCCGCACACCTCCGGCGGAGCCGCCCGGCCCACGGGCGGAGCCACCCGCATGGAGCCCCGCACCACCGGCGGAGCCACCCGCCCGCTCCGGGGCACCGCATGAGCCCCCTGGGGCCATGGGCCCGCCGCCACCCCTACGCCGCGGACTGGATCCGCATCATCCTCTCGCTCACCCTCCTCTCCCTCGTCACCTTCGAGGGCGTAGTCCTCGCCCGCCAGCCCAGCACCCCGCACGCCGCCGTCTGGGTGTCCGGCATCCTCGTCTGCCTCAGCGCCGCGCCCTGGCCGGGCATCCCGCTCCTCGCCCGCGCCTGGTTCGCCTCCGCCGTCACCTGGACCGTCACCCTCTCCCTGCTCTTCAGCAACCTCCCCCTCGTCGTCTGGGGCGGCGGCGAGGCCGTCGCCCTGCTCGTCCTCCTCACCCAGGTCCTGCTCCGCGCCCCCGCCCGCACCGCCGCCGTCCTCGGCCCCCTCCTCGCCCTCGGCTCCATGGCCGCGCCCGTCCGCGACGCCGACCCGGGCCGCTTCACGCTGCTCTTCTCCGTGCTCGCCGTCGTCGTCACCGCGTACTCCCTGCTCCTGCGCCTGCAGTCCGTCCAGCGCGTCCGCGAGCTGCGCGCCGTACGCAGCGCCGAGCGCCTGGAACTGGCCCGCGAGCTCCACGACCTCGTCGCCCACCACGTGACGGGGATCGTCGTCGAGGCGCGCGCCGCCCGCTACACCAACGTCTCCGCCGAACGCGCCGGCGAGATCTTCGGCCGCATCGAGACCGCCGGCGACGAGGCGCTCGGCTCCATGCGACGCCTGGTCAAGATCCTCCGCGAAGGCGCCGCGGACACCGACCCGGAGACGGGCAAGGCCACCAACAAGGCCGGCCCCGTCGGCACGGCCCCCGTCGCGGGCCTCCGGGAGATCCGCGGGCTGACGGAACGGTTCGCCGCCACCGGCCCGCCCGTCGTCCTCTACGTGGAGGAAGGCCTGGAGGCCCGGCTCCCCGCCGACGTCGCCGCCACCGCCCACCGCATCGTCCTCGAAGCCCTCACCAACATCGGCAAGCACGCCGCCACCGCCACCGCCGTCCGGATCGGCCTGCGCACCGTCCCGGCCGGCCTGGAAGTACGCATCGCCGACGACGGCGGCCGCCCCGCGAAACTCTCCGAGAACGCCCGAGGCGGCGGCTACGGCCTCGTCGGCATGGCCGAACGCGCCGAAGCCCTCGGCGGCTCCCTCACCGCAGGCCCCGCCCCCGAAGGCGGCTGGCTGGTCACGGCGGTCCTACCCCTCTAAACCATCGGACCGCACCGCCCGACACGACACGTCCCCGCACTGCGGGGCAGTACGCCCAGCCCCGTAAAGCCCCGGCAGCACACGGAAACCGGCACCGGACGCCCCACCCCTGCCCGACAAGATCCCAAAGCCCCAGCCGCCACCCGCCACCCCAAACTCCCGCCGCAACCACATGCCCCGCCCGGCCCCGCCCGGCCCGGCCTCGCCCGCCTCGCCCGGCCCCGGCCTGGCCTCGCCCCGCCTTGCCCGGCCCCGGCCTGGCCTCGCCCCGCCTTGCCCGGCCCCGGCTTGGCCTCGCCCCGCCTTGCCCGGCCCCGGCCTGGCCTCGCCCCGCCTTGCCCGGCCCCGGCCTGGCCTCGCCCGCCTCGCCCGCCTCGCCCGCCTTGCCCGGCCTTGCCTGGCCTCGCCCGGCCTTGCCTGGCCTCGCCCGGCCTTGCCTGGCCTTGCCTTGCCTGGCCTTGCCCGGCCTCGCCCGGCCTCGCCCGGCCTCACTCCGGCCTCGCCTTGCCCGCCTTGCCCGGCCTCACTCCGGCCTCGCCTCACTCCGCCTCGCCTCGCCCGGCCTCACTCCGCCCCGCCCTGCCCCGCCCCGCCCGGCCCCACTCCGGCCTCGCCTTGCCCGCCTGGCCCTGCCCCGCCTCGCCTCGCCCCAGCCCGCCGCGTGCCGCGCCGCCCCGCCAGCCTGGGGTCCTGCCTGCCTGCCTGCCGCTTTGCCTGCCGGGCCCCGACGCTCTGCCTGCCCCTACTACTGGCGCCCCACCCGGGGCCACCCGCGCGACCGCGCCACGATGCGCGCCCTGTCGGACCGAGCATGCGCACGCCCGGTCGCTCCCCGTACCCGTCTGCTCCGCCCGATCGTGCCGCTCGGGCGCCTAGGCCCAGCACTCGTCACCGCGTAGGGCCGGTACACGGCTACGCTCCTGGCCGCACCACCCCGGCGGCCCTGCCCGGTCGCCTGCCCGAGTCCGTACCCGGCGGGGCTGTCGGCGGGCTGCCCCGGCCGTCTTTCCCGGGCCCGGACCTGTCAGCCCTGCCCCCCGTGCCGGGTCCCCGTGCCGGGTCCCCGTACTCGTCCGCCCTGTCCTGCCCGGGAAGCAGGACCCGCCCAGCCGCCCCGACGGGCACCCGCCGCCGCAGGTCAAGGGCGGGCTCGGGGCACCGGGGACCGCGGAGCCACCCTCGGTGGGGCCGTGCGCCCCGTACCAGGCGAGCTCCCCCCGCCCTCGGCGCGCACCAGCGCGTCAGCGCGTCAGCGCCCCGTCTCAGTGGCCGATCGGCCGACGAACCGAACGTGCGCGCCAAGTATTCTCGTTGACCATGAACACCAGGGACATCGACGAGAACGTCACCGCCGAGCTGGCCCGGCTCAGGGACAGCATCGACAACATCGACGCGGCCGTGGTCCACATGCTCGCCGAGCGGTTCAAGTGCACGCAGCAGGTCGGCCACCTCAAGGCCCGCCACCAGCTGCCCCCGGCCGACCCGGGCCGCGAGGCCAGCCAGATCGCCCGGCTGCGCCAGCTCGCCGGGAACGCCAAGCTCGACCCCGCCTTCGCCGAGAAGCTCCTCAACTTCATCATCGCCGAGGTCATCCGCCACCACGAGACGATCGCCGCAGGCGAGGGCGAGGGCGAAGGCGAAAGCGACGGCGACGGCGAAAGCGAAGGCCGGGAATAGAAGCCGGGGCCCGGCTCCGGCACCACCATCCGGCAGCATGGGCCCCATGTCCGCACTGACGCGCAACGAAGCGCAGATCCGAGCCCGGCTCCTCGACGTCCGGCACTACGAGGTCGCCCTCGACCTCACCACCGGCGACGAGACCTTCGAGTCCCAAACCGTCATCCGGTTCACCGCCCGCGCCGCCGGCGACACCTTCGTCGAGCTGAAACCGGACGAACTGCGCTCCGCCGCCCTCGACGGACACCCCCTGGACCCGGCCTCCCTCGCCGACGGCCGCCTCCCCCTCACCGGCCTCACCGAGGGCCCCCACGAGCTCCGCGTCGCCGCCCGCATGCGCTACTCCCGCACCGGCGAAGGCCTGCACCGCTTCACCGACCCCGCGGACGGGGAGACGTACGTCTACACCCAGATGTTCCTCGACGACGTCCAGCGCGTCTTCCCGGCCTTCGACCAGCCCGACCTCAAGGCCGTCTTCGAGTTCACCGTCACCGCCCCCGCACACTGGACCGTCCTCGCCAACGGCGTCACCACCCGCATCGGCGAACGCCCAGCCGACAGCGGCGGCGACGACGGCTCGGGCGACGGCACCGCAGCCGCCTCCGAAGCCGGCATCTGGACGTCCGCCCCCACCCCCGTCATCTCCACCTACCTCGCCGCCGTCGCCGCAGGCCCCTGGCACAGCGTCCGCACCGAACACGCCGGGCTCCCCTTCGGCATCCACTGCCGCCGCTCCCTCGCCCCCCACCTCGACGCCGACGCGCAGGAGATCCTCGACCTCAGCACCGCCTGCTACGACCGCTTCCACGAGAAGTTCACCGAGCCCTACCCCTTCGACTCCTACGACCAGGCCTTCGTACCCGAGTTCAACGCCGGCGCCATGGAGAACCCGGGACTGGTCACCTTCCGCGACGACTACGTCTTCCGATCCGCCGTCACCGACTCCGAACGCCAGCGCCGCGCCGTGACCATCGCGCACGAGATGGCCCACATGTGGTTCGGCGACCTCGTCACCCTCAGCTGGTGGGACGACATCTGGCTGAACGAGTCCTTCGCCGAGTTCATGGGCTACCAGACCCTCATCGAAGCCACCCGCTTCACCGAGACCTGGACCGGCTTCGGCATGGACCGCAAGCCCTGGGGCTACGACGCCGACCAGCGCCCCTCCACCCACCCCGTCGCCCCGGACGCCGCCTCCGTCCCCGACACCGCCTCCGCCCTCCTCAACTTCGACGGCATCTCCTACGCCAAGGGCGCCTCCGCCCTGCGTCAACTCGTCGCCTGGCTCGGCGAGAAGGACTTCCTGGCCGGCATCAACACCCACTTCGCCCGCCACAAGTTCGCCAACGCCTCCCTCGCCGACTTCGTCGACTCCCTCGCCGCCCACACCGACCGCGACGTCCACACCTGGGCCGCGACCTGGCTGCGCACCACCGGCGTCGACACCCTCACCCCCCGGCTCGAAGAGAGCCACGGAGGCTGGACCCTCACCGTCGACCGCACCGGCGACCGCCCCCACCACATCGCCGCCGGCCTCTACGACCGCGCCCCCGACGGCGTCATCGAACCCCGCGAGGTCCTCGCCCTCGACGTCCCCTCCGACGAGATCCTCTCCGTCAGCGGCCAGCGCCCCGACCTCCTCGTCCTCAACGACGGAGACCTCACCTACGCCAAGGTCCGCCTCGACGCGACCTCACTCGAAACCGCCCTGCGCTCCATCTCCCGCATCCCCGACCCGCTCACCCGCGCCGTCGTCTGGAACTCCCTGCGCGACATGGTCCGCGACGGCGAACTGGGCGCCGCCGACTACCTGGCCACCGCCGAAGCCCACATCCCCGACGAAACCGACCTCGCGATCGTCCAAGGCGTCCTGTCCTTCACCCGCGCCCAGATCGCCGACCGCTACATCACCCCCGACCGCCGCGGCGACGCCCTCACCACCCTCACCACCATCGCCCGCGACCTGCTGCGCCGCACCGAGGACGGTTCCGACCCCGGCCTGCGCCTCGTCGCCGTCCGCACCCTCGCCGACAGCGCCACCCAGCCCGACACCATCGCCGGCTGGCTCGCCGACGGCACCGTCCCCGGCGGCCCCGAACTCGACCCCGAACTGCGCTGGCGCATCCTCGCCCGCCTCTGCGTCCTCGGCGCCGCCGGCGAGACCGAGATCGACGAAGCCCTCGCCGCCGACCCCAGCGCCGCCGGCCGCGAAGGCGCCGCCCGCTGCCGGGCCGCCCTCCCGACGGCCGAGGCCAAGGCCGCCGCCTGGGAGCGCCTCTTCCACGACGACTCCCTGTCCAACTACCTCTTCACCGCCACCGCCCAAGGCTTCTGGCAGCCCGAACAGACCGACCTGCTACGGGACTACGTACCCCGCGCCTACGCCGAAGCCGTCACCCTCGCCGCCCGCCGCGGCCCCGCCATCGCCGACGCCGCAGGCCGCTGGGCCCTCCCGGGCCACGAGATCACCGAAGCCAACCTCCAGGCCGGCCACACCGCCCTGACCGCCCCCGACATCACCCCCCTGCTCCACCGCAAACTCGTAGACCACCTCGACGACCTCTCCCGAGCCCTACGAGCCCGCCACTAGGTCGTCTTGCGTCGTCCGGTGCCGTGCCTCCACGCGCTGCCGGGGTGCCCGGGTACGTCCAGTACGCGGGCACCCCGGCAGCGCGGCGAGGCACGGTGCCGGGCGGCACGGGCCAGGCAAGATCCGAAGAAGCCGACCTAACCCCCACCCCCACCAGGGGCGGGGGGCCACCCACCCCCGACCCCACCCAAGAACCCGACGGCGCCCCGCCCGACCCCACCCGGCCCGGGAACCGACCGCGCCCCGCCCGCCCGCGCCTACCCGGCCTGCTCCACCCGGCCGTGTCCGCCCGCCTGCTCTGCCTGCTCCACCCGGCCGCGTCCGCCCGCCTGTCCTACCTGCTCCACCCCGCTGCGCCCGGCCGCGCGCGCCCACCTGCACGGCCGGCCCGCCCGGCCGTGCTCGCCCCGCCCGACCACATCCCGCCCGAGAATCGGCGGAGTCCGCCCGCTTGCACGGCCCGCTCCACACCACCGCGCCCGGCCCGGCCGACCGCACCCCTGCCCGGGAGTTCGGGGAACCCCGCCCGTACCGTCCGCCCCCACGTGATCCGTCCTGCCTCCACCGTCCTGCCCGCGGCCCGCTCCACACCGCCGCGCCCGGCCCGGTCGACCGCACCCCTGCCCGGGAGTTCGGGGAGCCCCGCCCGTACCGTCCGCCCCCACGTGATCCGTCCTGCCTCCACCGTCCTGCCCGCGGCCCGCTCCACACCGCCGCGCCCGGCCCGGCCGTACCCACCCCCGCCCGGGAGCCGACGAAGCCGCGCCCGGCCGCCCGCTCCGCCCCCGCTTGCTTCGCCCTGCCTTCACCGCCCTGCCCGCTCCCCACCGCCATCGGTCGGCCGCGCCCCGCTCGGCCGCGCCCGCCTGTCCTGCCGGCTGCGCCCCACTGCGTCCGGCCGGGCCCGTCCTGCCGGCTCGACCCCGCTTCGCCCGGCCGCACCCGCGCTGTCCGCCCCGCTATGCCCGGCTGTGCGCGTCCCACCTGCACGGCCCGCCCGCCTGGCCGCGCTCGCCCCGCCCGGTCGCGTCCGCCCCGTTGTTCCGGGCCCTCGGGCCTGCCGGTCCACCGGCCGCGCCCGCCCCCACCTGCACGGCACCCGCACCCTCGCCCGGAACGCCGTGGCGTCGGCCAGTGCGCCGATCAGCGGCGCAGCGTAGAAGCCCCACTCGCCCCGCCCAACGGCCCGGGCGCCGACGGATCCACCACCTCGTCGACCGCAGGCGGCGGCAGTGCCGGTGTCCCCGGACCGGACACACCGGCAGCCACGCGAAGCCGAGCGGCACGCGCCGAGTAGCCGCGGCCACATCCCCCCGCCCCAGTCGACGCGCGTACTCCTCCTTCTCGGCCACCCCCCGACGGCTTGAAATCGACCACGCATAAACCCGGGCGGTTACCCCATTCGGGTCGGATCGTTGTACCCCCGGGTCCCCGACCCAACAGAGCGGCACCATCCGCCGCCGAACCGTTCCCGTGAGGACAACCGCATGACAGCGCCCCCCGGCACAGGCAGACGCGGCAACTCCCCGCTCGCCGGCGGACCCCACGGCCCCGACGCCCTGCAACCACTCCTCGCCACCGTCCTCGACGCCCTGCGCACCGGAGCCCAGGCCCGCGGCGGACCGCTCCCGGCCGGCGGACCCGAGGCCGTCACCGCCCGCGTCACCGCCGCACTGGGCGAAGTGCTCCCCGACCACGGACACGGCGACCACGAAGCCCTACGGACCCTCGTCCACACCCTCACCGCCGGCGCCGCCGACCCCGCCGACCCCCTGTGCGCAGCCCACCTGCACTGCCCGCCCCTCGCCGTCGCGGCCGCCGCCGACCTCGCCGCCAGCGCCCTCAACGCCTCCCTCGACTCCTGGGACCAGGCCCCCGCCGCCTCCACCCTCGAAGCGCTCCTGACCCGCACGCTCGCCGCCGAGTTCCACAACACCCCCCACCCCGACGCCGTCCTCACCACCGGCGGCACCGAAGCCAACCACCTCGCCCTCCTCCTCGCCCGCGAACGCCACGGCCCCCACCTCACCGTCCTGCACGGCGCCAACGCCCACCACTCCATCCCGCGCGCCGCCTGGCTCCTCGGCCTGCCCCCCGCCCGCAGCCTCCCCACCCCCACCGGAACCCTCACCCCCGCCACCCTCGCCGAGGCCCTCGCCACCACCACCGGCCCCGTCCTCGTCACCGCCACCGCCGGCACCACCGACGCCGGACTCATCGACCCCCTCGACGCCCTCGCCGACCTCTGCGACCACCACGGCGCCGACCTCCACATCGACGCCTCCTACGGCGGCCTCCTCCACCTCAGCCCCCGCCACCGCCCCAAACTCGCCGGCCTGCACCGCGCCCGGTCGATCACCATCGACCTCCACAAACTCGGCTGGCAACCCATCGCCGCCGGACTCCTCACCGTCCCCGACACCACCCTGCTCGCCCCCCTCGCCCACCAGGCCGACTACCTCAACGCCCCCGACGACACCCAAGCCGGCCTCCCCGACCTCCTCGGCCGCTCCCTGCGCACCACCCGCCGCGCAGACGCCCTCAAAATCGCCGCCACCCTGCGCTCCCTCGGCCGAGACGGACTCACCCACCTCATCGACCGCACCTGCGCCCGCGCCGACCAGCTCGCCCGACTCCTCGAAGCACACCCCGCCTTCGAACTCCACGCGGCGCCCACCATCAGCACCGTCCTGTTCCGGCCCACCCACGCCGACGACACCGCACTGGCCACCCTGCGCCGCACCCTCATCCAGGGCGGCACCGCCGTACTGGGCCGGGCCACCGCCGACGGCCGCCTATGGCTCAAGGCCACCCTGCTCAACCCCCACACCACGGCGGGGGACCTGGACGCCCTCGTGAACCTCCTGGAAGGCAGCACCCACCGATGACCGCCCAGCTCGATGCACCCCACGACCTCGTCGGAATCGGCATCGGCCCCTTCAACCTCTCCCTCGCGGCCCTCGCCCACGGCCTGCCCCAACAAGGCGCCGCAGAACTCGCCACCGCCTTCTACGACCAGCGCCGCGACTTCCGCTGGCACCCCGGACTCCTCATCGACGGAGCCACCCTCCAAGTCCCCTTCCTCGCCGACCTCGTCACCCTCGCCGACCCCACCAGCCCCTGGTCATTCCTCAACTACCTCAAGCACAAGGAACGCCTCTTCCCCTTCTACTTCGCCGAGAGCTTCCACATCCAGCGCGCCGAATACGACGCCTACTGCCGCTGGGTCGCCGGCCGCCTGCCCGGACTCCACTTCGGCCACCAGGTCGACGCCGTCCGCTGGAACCCCGAACGCGACCTCTTCGAAGTCGACTTCACCCAAGTCGACGCCGACGGAGAAGCCGAAGCCCTCGGCCGCACCTACACCCGCAACCTCGCCCTCGGCATCGGGACCGCCCCCTACGTCCCCGAACCACTGCGCCCCCTCGCCGAAGCCCCCACCGTCCCGGTGATCCACTCCTCCGAGTACCTCGACAACCGGCAGCGCATCCTCGGCGCCGACCACGTCACCGTCATCGGATCGGGCCAGTCCGGAGCCGAGGTCTTCCTCGACCTGCTCCGCTCCCGCCCCGCCGGCCGCGAACGCCTCACCTGGCTCGCCCGCACCCCCTCCTTCGCCCCCATGGAGTACTCCAAGCTCGGCCTGGAACACTTCACCCCCGACTACACCCGCTACTTCCACTCCCTCCCCGAACCGGTCCGCGACCGCCTCGTCCCCGCCCAATGGCAACTCCACAAGGGCATCGACGCCGCCACCATCGCCGCCATCCACGAGGAGCTCTACCGCCGCACCCTCGACGGAGGCTGGCCCGACGCCGTCCTCACCCCCGGAGTCAGCGTCCGCACCGCCGGCCGCGTCGCCACCACCAAGGTCGAACTCCACCTCGAACACGTCGACCAGGGCACCCGGTCCCGCCTCACCACCGACGCCGTCATCCTCGCCACCGGCTACCGCGAACGCCCCCTCGGGGGGCTCCTCGCCGGACTCGACCCCTACCTGCGCAAGGACTCCTCCGGCCGCCCCCGCATCGACGACCGCTACCGGATGATCACCGACCCGGCCGTCACCGGCAGCGTCTTCGTCCAGAACGGCGAACGCCACACCCACGGCGTCGGAGCCCCCGACCTCGGCCTCGCCGCCTGGCGCAGCGCCGCCATCCTGAACACCCTCACGGGCAAAGATGCCTACCCCCAGCCCACCCGCACGGCCTTCACCACCTTCGGCCTCGAACAGCGGGAGCACACCCGGCCCCAACCCGCCGGCGAACTGCTCCCACTGGTCGAGCATCCGTAAGGAGAAACGTTTAGAAGACCACCGTTCGCAAGAGCGCCGCTTAGAAGACCGGTGCCCCGGCTCGGGTCAGCCGCCAGTCCACCGACGCGAACTGCGCCGGGTCCACCGTCCCCTTCGCCTTCACCCACTGGATGATCGTGTTGCGTATTTCATCCGAGTTGGCCCACAACTGCTTCGCCTGCGGCACGTGCGGGAAGTTCCCGCCACCCGCAGCCCGGTAGTTGTTCACCGCCAGCACGAACTGCGCCGCCGGATCCACCGGCTTCCCCTGGAAGGACAGCCCCGAGATCCGGGCACCCACCGGCTCGGAGATGTCGATGTCGTACGTCAACCCGTACACGGCGTCGTAGTTGTAGTCCGGCGTGCCCTCCGCGTTCGTCAGCTTCGCCGGATCCACCACGTCACCCGGAGCCGTCCGCACGAAGTACCTCGCCGAATACTCCAGGTACTCCTTGATCTGCGCACCCGTCAGCAGCCGTGCCTCCAGCGTGTTCTCGAACGGATACAGACCCGCCGCATCCCGGATCGTCACCTGCCCGGCCGGAATCGCCGCCGTCCGCGAGAAGCACGAAGCCTGCGACAGCACCGGCAGCGCAGCCCACTCCGTACCCGCCAGCGCACCCCTCACCGTCTCCGCCTGCACGTGGTTGATCAGATCGATGATCGCCACGTCCTTCACCGGACCGTCCACCGAGGACATGGCCTGCGTCGACGTACCGATCACCTGGTTCACATACGCCACGACCTTGCGGTGCTCGTCCGACAGCAGCCCCACGATCTCCGGGTCCTCCACCGCCGTGTTCGAGTTCAGCACCCGGGCCGACACCTTCGACACCGACCAGCAGCCCTTCACCCACGTCAGCTCGAAGTCGAACAGCGTCAGCCGCTGCCCCCACTTCAGCGGCTCGGACAACACCACGTCCTTGCCCGTCGCCTTGTTCCGCACCCGGTACTCCGGGATCTCCGTATGGGCGTGCCCCACCAGGATCGCGTCGATCCCCGGCACCTGCTCCGCCACCAGACCCGCCGCGTTCTCGATGTGCGGCAGCTGGTCCCCGTAACTCGACGTGCCGCTCGAACCCGAATGAGCCGACACGATCACCACGTCCGCACCCAGCGACCGCAGCCGCGGCACGTACTTCGCGGCCTGCTCCTCAAGACCCGGGAACGTCATCTTCCCCTGCACGTTCGCCTTGTCCCAGATCGCGATCCCCGGATTCGTCAGACCCAGCACCGCCACCTTCACGTCCCGCCCATGCGGCGTACGCAACCGGTGCATGCTGTACGGGGGGAACGCCGGCCGCAACGTCTTCGCATCCAGCGCGTTCGCCCCCAGCAACGGGAACTCGCACTGCTCCTCGAACTTCCGCAGCACCGGAATGCCGTAATTGAACTCGTGGTTCCCCAGCGCCGCCGCGTCATAACCGATCGCGTTCATCGCCTGCGCCATCGGATGAACCGGACCACGCCGCGCCGTGATCGGATCCACCTTCGCGTAGTAGTACGACAGCTGCGTCCCCTGAATGGTGTCCCCGGCGTCGATCAGCAGCGTGTTGCACCGCCCCTTCTCCGCCCGCACCTGGTTCACCAGCGTGGAGATCTTCGCCAGACCGACGTCGTTGTGCGCCTTGTCGTCGAACTCCTTGTCCGTGAAGTAGTCCCAGTTGAAGACGTTCCCGTGCAGGTCCGTCGTCCCCATCACCGTGAACGCGTACGTCCTCGCTCCCGCCGCCGAAGCGCCGCCGGCCACCGCCTCAGCCGCGGCAGCCGGGGTGCTCGTGGCCCCCGCCAACGCCACGGCCGCACCCGTCGCAGCCGAAGTACCCAGAAACGTCCTACGGTCCAAAGCCATGCCATCTCCCCTTGTGAGGTGCGTGTACACAGATAGGCAACGCGCGTAGATTCTGACCCAGCAGTAACAAGCCGCAACACCCCCACCAGGTTTCGATCCGATGACCAGCCCCGTACGAGCAGCAGTGCGACAGTGAATCCATGACCCAGGACCCCTCGCACCAGCCCTACGGAACCCCCGAAGTCCCCCGCGTCGCAGTCCGCGGCGAAGCCACCCTCGAAGTCGACCCCGAGATCGCCCGCATCGGCATCACCGTCAGCGCCCGCGGCACCGACCGACGCACCGCCCTCGAAGACCTCACCCGCCGCAACAACGCCGTCCTCGACCTCGTCAAAAGCTACGGCGACCCCGTCGAAAAACTCGAAACCGGCGCTTTCTCCATCACCCCCGAACTCACCCGCCACGGCCGCGGCGAACGCATCCGCGCCTACCACGGACGCGTCCACCTCACCGCCGAACTCAACGACTTCACCACCCTCGGCGAACTCACCACCCGCCTCGCCGACCTCGAACTCACCCAGGTCGACGGACCCTGGTGGGCCCTGCGTCCCACCTCACCCGCCCACGGTGAAGCCCGCCGCCAAGCCGTACTCGAAGCCGTCCAGCGCGCCCGCGAATACGCCGCCGCCCTCGGAGCCGAACTCGCCGCCCTCGTCGAACTCGCCGACCTCGGAGCCGAGAACGCCCCCGCCCCCTTCCAGGCATCCGGCGCCGCGATGCGCACCATGGCCTTCAGCGCCGCCGAAGACGCAGGCGCCCCCGCCCTCGACCTCGAACCCCAGCGCCAGACCGTCTACGCACAGGTGAACGCACGCTTCACAATGACCCCTCCCCGCCTCTGAAAACCCGAACAATCGGCGCCCCGGGGGTGCTCATCAGAGCACCCCCATGCACATTCAACAATTGTCAACAACCTTTTGCTCAAAGGTTGTTGAGTGGACACCCGGAACCAATTTCCTACTGCCTGGTAGGGGCATACGCTCGCTCCATGCGCCGAGCGAAAATCGTATGTACCCTGGGCCCCGCCACCGACTCATACGACCAGATCAAAGCCCTGGTCGAAGCCGGAATGGACATCGCCCGCTTCAACCTCAGCCACGGCACCTACGCCGAACACGAGGACCGCTACCAGCGAGTCCGCAAGGCCGCCGACGAAACCGGCCGCAGCGTCGGCATCCTCGCCGACCTTCAAGGTCCGAAGATCCGCCTGGGCCGCTTCCGCGAAGGCCCCGTACTCCTTGAACGCGGCGACGAATTCACCATCACCGTCGAAGACCACGAAGGCGACCGCCACACCTGCGGTACCACCTACAAGGGCCTCGCCGGAGACGTCTCCACGGGCGAACGCATCCTCGTAGACGACGGCCGCGTCACCCTCGAAGTCACCGCCGTCGACGGACCCCGCGTCCACACCCGCGTCATCGAAGGCGGCATGGTCTCCGACAACAAGGGACTCAACCTCCCCGGCGTCGCAGTCTCCGTACCCGCCCTCTCCGAAAAAGACATCGAAGACCTCCGCTGGGCCCTGCGCATCGGCGCCGACATCATCGCCCTCTCCTTCGTCCGCAGCGGAAGCGACATCGAAGACGTCCACCGCATCATGGACGAAGAAGGCCGACGCCTCCCCGTCATCGCCAAGGTCGAAAAGCCCCAGGCAGTCGAAAACATCGACGACATCGTCGCCGCCTTCGACGGCATCATGGTCGCCCGCGGAGACCTCGGCGTCGAAATGCCCCTGGAACAAGTCCCCATCGTCCAGAAGCGCGCCGTCAAACTCGCCAAGCGCAACGCCAAGCCGGTCATCGTCGCCACCCAAATGCTCGACTCGATGATCGACAACTCCCGGCCCACCCGCGCCGAAGCCTCCGACGTCGCCAACGCCGTCATCGACGGCACCGACGCCGTCATGCTCTCCGGCGAAACCAGCGTCGGCAAATACGCCATCGAAACCGTCCGCACCATGGCCCGCATCGTCGAAGCCGCCGAAGAAGACATCCTCGCCAAGGGCCTCCCCCCGCTCACCGAGCGCAACAAGCCCCGCACCCAAGGCGGAGCAGTCGCCCGCGCCGCCGCCGAAATGGGCGACTTCCTCGGCGCGAAGTTCCTCGTCGCCTTCACCCAGAGCGGAGACACCGTCCGCCGGCTCTCCCGCTACCGCTCACCCATCCCCCTCCTCGCCTTCACCCCCGACCCCGCCACCCGCTCCCAGCTCAACCTCACCTGGGGCGTCGAAACCTTCCTCGGCCCCCACGTCGACTCCACCGACGCCATGGTCGCCCAGGTCGAAGAAGAACTCCTGCGCATCGGCCGCTGCGTACCCGGCGACGTCGTCGTCATCACCGCCGGCTCACCCCCCGGCGTCAGCGGATCCACCAACCTCGTCCGCATCCACCACATCGGCGACGCAGTCCGCTGACACCGCCCGCAAGCGGCTACAGCACCTCACGTATAAGACGCACCGCGTCGGGCAACACCAAACGGCTCTCACCCGTACTCGGGAAGTGCCCGCCCGACGCGGTCACCCGCGCCTCGGCCCCCAGCTCCCTCACGAACCGCAACACGTGCTCACCCGTCGCCTCCCCGGTCACCGGGTCATCGGCCGCATGCAGCACACGGAACTCCCGCGCAGCCTTCCGGATCCGCTGCCAGTCGAACTCCGGCGAGAAGAACGGCGCCAACGCGTCATACCCCACCTCCCCGGACATCGACGCCACGAACACCACCCCCGCGAACGCCCCCTCGGCCTCGGTGTCGTGCTCCTGCAGCAGCCGCAGCACATTCACCCCACCCAGACTGTGACCCACCAGCACCGTCTCACCAGCCGGCGCACCCCCCACCGCCGCCTCCAGCTCCTTCAGCCACACACCTGGCTCCGGAGCGAACGGCTCGGGGAAATTCGGGATCCGCACCTCGTGTCCCTCGGCAGCGAACTCCTCACCCGTCGCCGCATACCAATGCTCCCCGGCACCCATCCCGTACCCGTGCGCGATCACGATCTTGCCCATGGCTCCGCCCCTCGTATCCCTAGGTCGATCCTTCAATCGAAACGCTACGCCGCGTTTCGATAAAACGCTAGGGCTATCGTGAAGCCGTGTCAATCACTCCTTCGAGCAACTCTTCGAGCAACCCGCCCCGCACCGGCGGCCGCCTCCGCAACGAAGACGCCCACCACTCCGTCCTCGAAGCCACCGCCGCACTCCTCGTCGAAAACGGCTACGGCGCCCTCACCATCGAAGGCGTCGCCAAGCGCGCCAACGTCGCCAAGAGCACCGTCTACCGCTGGTGGAAGTCCAAGCCCGCCCTCGTCATGGACGCCTACGCCCACGAAACCGCCGCCCGCGTCCCCGAACCCGACACCGGCACCCTCACCGGCGACCTCACCGCCTTCGTCACCGACCTCTACCGCATCGGCCGCGACCCTGTGCGCGCGAAAGCCCTCACCGGGCTGATGGCCGAAGCCCAGCTCGACCCCGCCTTCACCGAACCCTTCCGCGCCTGGGTCGCCACCCGCCGCGAGGTCGTCGCCACCCTGCTGACGAGGGCGATCACCCGCGAGGAACTCCCCACCACCACGGACCTCGACCACGCGGTCGACCTGGTCTTCGGCCCCTTCTGGTACCGCCTCCTCATCGCCCACGCCCCCCTCGACCCCGCCGACGCGGAAGCTCACGTGGTGACGGTCCTGCACGGCCTCACGGGCCGCGGCTGACGGCGGCGTTGCCCCAACTCGACCCGGGCGCAAGGAACATCGGTGGCCGACGCGCCGCAACGCCTTGACCTCAAGCTTGGTTGAGGTCGTAGCTTTCCCGTATGACCATCAAGGAGTACACACAGGACCAGCTCGCGGCCCAGCCCATCGGCTACTGGGCCCGCGAGGCCGCCAACCTCGTGATAGGCGGCCTCAGGGCCGCGCTGGCCGAGGAGAACCTCACCCAGCCCCACTGGTGGACCCTCAACCACGTGACGGCCGCCCCGGCCCACTGGAAGCGCGCTGCCCTCACCGAGAAGCTCACCCCGTACGACGACCAGGACACCGACTTCGACGCGGTCTACGACGACCTGGCGGCCCGGGGCTGGCTCACGGAGACGGACGGCACGCTGACCCTGACCGAAGCGGGCGAAGCCGGCCGGGCCCGCGCGCACGACCGCAACGCGAAGGTGCACGCGCGGCTGCGGCAGGGCGTCGACGACGCGGCGTACGCGGCGACCATCGACGTTCTGCGGCGCATGGTGGCCAACCTGGGCGGCAGCGGCGACCTGCCGGGCTAGTACTTCGGCCCGATGTGGGCGTCCATGAGTGCGACGGACGCCTTCCTCGCGATGGACACGTTGAAGGGGTCGCTGCCGCGGGCGAGGATCGTCCACTGGACGCCGACCTTGGCGAGGGTGTCCGTACAGAGCTTCCGGATGTCGTCGGACTTGTTGGTGAAGAAGTACCGGGGGTACTCGTAGCGCTTGCCGTTGCGGACGGTCCAGTTGGTGACCCGGCACCCGTCGGAGTGGATCAGCCCCAGGACGAACTCCCACGGGTGGGCGTCGACGATGGCCTGCTGCCAGTCCGCCAGGGCGATGCGGCGGTCATGCTTCTTGCCCGGTCCGTGCTGCGGGAACATGCACGTCCAGTGGTGGGTGTAGGACTCGACCTCTACGCAACCCTGCCGCTGGACCCGTCCCACCTTGGGGAGGGACATGACGAGGAGCATCGCTGCTTCGGCTGCGTCGATGAGGCCGGGCCAGGAGGCGTCGCAGTAGACGGACAGGTGGTGCTGTTTGTGCTTGGAGATGATGTGGCCGTCGCCGAGGTAGAGCCCCAGGAGATAGGCGTACGCGGGCTGGTCGACTTCGCGGCCGGTGCATCTCGGGCAGTCCGTTGGGCGGACGTACGCCTCACCTCGGTGTCTTCGGTCCTCGGAGCGCCACCAGCCGATGGTGCCGCGCGGTATGCCCAGGTGTTCGGCGACCACTCGATTGGTCACGCCCCGGCGCATCAGTAGGACTGCTTCTTCGCGTATCGAAGGATTGTGCTCCACGCTCGGGAGCTTCGTCGCTGTTCGTCCAGTTGGTCGCAATTCGAAGCTGCGTTCACTGTGACGAGTGAAGATCCTAAAATCGCTTGGCGACCTTGGAAACGAAGGAGAAGTGCCCCGAGTCGGATTCGAACCGACGCTGAATGGGTTTTGAATCCATGGCCTCTGCCGCTGGGCTACCGGGGCCCCTTCGAAACAAAGGATACCTAATACCCTCCGTGTCACAAACATACAGGAGCTAGGTAGGCTCGGGGGAGCTGAATCGCCTTGCACCAAGGAGCCCCCGTGACCGCCGAGCACGAGTCGACGCCCACGCCCGACGCCGACCAGTCGCACGTTCCGCCGCTGACGACGCGCGTCGTCATCGCCGAGGACGAGGCGCTCATCCGTCTCGACCTCAAGGAGATGCTCGAAGAGGAGGGCTACGCCGTCGTCGGTGAAGCCGGAGACGGGCAGACCGCCGTCGAGCTGGCCCGGGAGCACCGTCCCGACCTGGTCATTCTTGATGTGAAGATGCCCGTCCTCGACGGGATCTCCGCCGCCGAGAAGATCGCGGAGGAGTCCATCGCCCCCGTGCTGATGCTCACCGCGTTCTCGCAGCGGGATCTCGTGGAGCGGGCGCGGGACGCCGGCGCCATGGCGTACCTCGTGAAGCCCTTCAGCAAGAGCGACGTGGTACCGGCCATCGAGATGGCCGTGTCGCGCTTCGCCGAGCTCCGTGCGCTGGAGAAGGAGGTCGCCGACCTCTCGCTCCGCCTGGAGACGCGCAAGCTCGTGGACCGCGCCAAGAGCATCCTGCAGACGCAGTACGGGCTCTCCGAGCCGGCCGCCTTCCGGTGGATCCAGAAGACCTCCATGGACCGCCGCATGTCCATGCAGCAGGTCGCCGAGGCCGTCATCGAGGACGCCGAGGAGAAGAAGGCCGCCGCCGGCAAGGGCGAGTAGCAGCCTCTAGTACGGCAGTACGGCAAACAGTGAGGCCCCCTCCGGATCCAGGATCCGGAGGGGGCCTCACTCGTACGCGGGGTGGGGCTCAGTCCTCGCCGAGGTACGCCTTGCGGACGTCCTCGTTGTGCAGGAGCTCCTGGCCGGTGCCGGACAGGACGATCTTGCCGATCTCCATCACGTGGGCCGTGTCGGCCAGCGAGAGGGCTGCCTGGGCGTTCTGCTCGACCAGGAGGATCGTGGTGCCGGTCGCCTTGAGTTCGGCGATCGTGGCCATGATCTTCTGCATCATCAGCGGGGAGAGGCCCATGGAGGGCTCGTCCAGCATGAGCAGCTTGGGCTGGCACATGAGGGCGCGGCCCATGGCGAGCATCTGCTGCTCGCCGCCCGAGAGGGTGCCGGCGGCCTGCTTGCGGCGCTCTCCCAGGATGGGGAAGAGGTCGTAGGCGCGCTGGATGTCCTTCTCGATGCCTTCTTTGTCCGTACGGAGGAAGGCGCCGAGCTGGAGGTTCTCGGTGATCGTCAGCCGGGGGAAGATGTGGCGTCCCTCGGGGGAGTGCGCCAGCTTCATGGAGACGATCTTGTGGGCGGGGACGCCGGCCAGGGGCTTGCCGTCGAAGGTGATGCTGCCCGCGGTGGGCTTGAGGAGCCCGGAGAGGGTGCGCAGGGTGGTCGTCTTGCCGGCGCCGTTGGTGCCGACGAGGCAGACGATTTCGCCTTCGTTGACTTCGAAGGAGATGCCCTTGACGGCTTCGATCTTGCCGTAGGCGACCTTGAGGTCTTCGACCTTGAGCAGTGCGGTCACTTGGCCTCTCCTTCCGTGTCCGTGCTGGTGGTGCTGTCCGCGGTCTCTTCGGCGGCGGGGGCGGCGGCTTCGGCGGCCTCGACCGCGGCAACCTCCTCCGCGCCGGGGGCGCCTTCGAAGGGTTCGCCGAGGTAGGCGGCGATGACGCGCTCGTCGCCCTGGACCTCGGAGGCGGTGCCTTCGATGAGCTTTTCGCCCTGGACGAGGCAGGCGACGCGGTCGCAGAGGTTGAAGATGAAGCGCATGTCGTGCTCGATGACGAGGACGGCGATGCCCATGTCGCGGATCGCGAAGATGAGTTCTTCGGCGGCGCGGGTTTCCTGCGGGTTCATGCCGGCGGTGGGCTCGTCCAGGAGGATGAGGCCGGGGTCGCTGGCCAGCGCGCGGGCGATTTCGAGCTTGCGCTGTTCGCCGTAGGGGAGGTTCTTCGCGAGGTGTCCGGCCTTGTGCTGCAGGCCGATGAACTCGAGGAGTTCCATGGCGCGCGCTTCGCTGGCGGCTTCGGCCTTTTTGAAGCCGGGGCCGCGCAGGAGGGCGGACCAGAGGCCTTCCTTGGTGCGGGTGTGGCGTCCGACGAGGACGTTCTCCAGCACGGTCATGTTGTGGAAGAGCCGGATGTTCTGGAAGGTGCGGGCGACGCCTGCTGCGGTGACCTTGTGGGGCGTGGGCGGCAGGACGGTGCCCTTGTAGCTGACGGTTCCCTCGGTGGGGACGTACAGCCCGGTGAGGCAGTTGAAGAAGGTGGTCTTGCCGGCGCCGTTGGGGCCGATGAGGCCGACGATCTCGCCGGCGTTGACCTTGAGGTCGACGCCCTTGACGGCGGTGAGGCCGCCGAAGCGCATGGTCACGCCGCTGGCTTCGAGGACCGTGGTCTTCGTGGTGGTGTCCGTGGTGGTCATGTTGTTCACGCCCCCGCCTTGGCGGTGGCCAGGTCCGTGGGGGCCTGGTCAGTCGTCTCGTCGTCGTGGAACTCGAGCTTCGCGCGCTTGTTGGCGATGAGGCCTTCGGGGCGGAAGCGCATGAGCAGGATGAGGGCGATGCCGAAGGCGAGGAGCTGGTAGTCCTGGAGGAAGGCCAGCTTCGCCGGGATCAGGAAGAGGAGTGCGGCGCCGAGGATGGGGCCGCGGATGGTGCCCATGCCGCCGAGGATGACGGCGGCGAGGAGGAACGCGGAGTTCGGCGGGACGGGCCCGGCGAAGACGTAGTTCTCGGGGACGACCGTGCTGTTGACGTGTGCCTGGACGGTGCCGGCGAGGCCGGCGAGGGTGGCGCCGAGGGCGAAGGCGATGAGCTTGACCTTGAAGCCGTTGATGCCCATGGCTTCGGCGGCGGTCTCGTCTTCGCGGATGGCGACCCAGGCGCGGCCGATGCGGCTGTTGCCGGCGCGGGCGAAGATCACGATGACCAGGGCCATCACGAGCAGCATCAGGAAGTAGTAGTTGGCGTAGGCGCCGAGGATGATGCCGCCGACGTCGTGGGATTCCCCGAAGTTCCACCCGAAGAGTTCGAGGTGGGGGATGTTGGGGATGCCGTTGGGGCCGTTGGTGATGTCGGGGCCGGACTGGCCGTCGAGGTTGCCCATGGCGATGCGGAAGATTTCTCCGAAGCCGAGGGTGACGATGGCCAGGTAGTCGCCGCGCAGGCGGAGGGTCGGTGCGCCGATGACCACGCCGAAGATGAGCGAGGCGAGGGCGCCGACGATGACCGCTGCCCAGAAGGGCAGTTGGATGCCGAACGCGGAGGCGGTGGATCCGGAGACCAGGGCGGCGGCGTAGGCGCCGACGCCGAGGAAGGCGACGTAGCCGAGGTCGAGGAGGCCGGCGAGGCCGACGACGACGTTGAGGCCGAGGGCGACGGTCGCGAAGATCAGGATGTTGACCGCGATGAGCGTGTAGGTGTCGCCGCTCTGCTGGATGAACGGGAAGGCGATCGCGGCGGCGGCGGTCCCGATGAGGGTGACCTGCCGGTTCTTTGCCGTGATGCTGCTGAACCGGTCCAGGAGGCCCGACTTGAGCAGGCCGAAGGCGGCGAAGCCGAGGGTGATCAGGTAGGCGACGAAGAGCTGCGGCTCGTTGTCGTTGGTGTCGATGCCGAAGGTGACCACGTAGAGGCCGAGGGCGAAGACGCCGGTGATGATGAGGATCTCGGCCCAGGAGGGCAGCGGCTTGGCGGGGGCCGCCTTGTGGCTGTCGTCGGGGAGCTTGAAGGCGGCGAGGGCCGCGATGAGCGAGCCGACGAAGGCTACGTAGGCACCGGGGTCGAGGTCGGCGATCTTGCCGAGGACGACGACGATGGAGATGACCGTGAATCCGGTGGCCAGGAAGTTGCCGAGGGTCAGGAACTTGACGGCCTTGTGGGATCCGGCGGGCGTCAGCCAGCGGAAGCCCTTGACGCCGAGCGCGGAGAGCGCGAAGGCGAGGCTGAGGACCGCTCCGATGAGGGTGACGTACTGGAGGCTGGCGGGGCTGCCGTAGTAGGTCAGGTCACCGGGGAAGTCGGGGGTCCACGTCCAGGCCAGGAAGGCGCTGACGATGGTGATGAGGCTGCCGGCGGCGACTGCGTAGAGCAGTGCGGCGGGGGCGGGGCCCTGCTTGGCCGGGGCGGTCTGCGGGGTGGTGTTGGTGGTCATGGTTCTCACGCCCGATCCGCGACGCGCTCACCGAGCAGGCCTTGTGGCCGCACGAGGAGGACGACGATGAGGAGTACGAAGGCCCAGACGTTGGACCAGGCTCCACCGCCGAGCTGCTGCATGCCGGGGATCTCTTCGATGTATGCGATCGAGAGGGCTTCGGCGAGGCCGAGGACCACGCCGCCGACCATGGCGCCGTAGATGTTGCCGATGCCGCCGAGGACGGCTGCGGTGAAGGCCTTCAGTCCGAGGATGAAGCCCATCTCGAAGTTGATCTGGCCCTTGTCGACGCCGTAGGCGACGGCTGCGACGGCGGCGAACGCGGCACCGATGGCGAAGGCCATGACGATGATGCGGTCGGTGTTGATGCCCATCAGCTTCGCGGTGTCGGGGTCCTGCGCGGTGGCCTGCATGGCGCGGCCGCTGCGGCTCTTGGAGACGAAGACGCCGAGGGCGAGCATGCACAGGGGTGCGAGGACGAGGACGAAGGCGTCCGCGCGCTGGATGGAGAGGCTGTCGGTGATCTTGAAGGCGGCTCCCTTGAACTCCGGGAAGCTGACTGCCTTCTTGGCGTCCGGGTAGAACTGCCAGACGAGCTGCTGGAGCGCGATCGAGAGGCCGATTGCGGTGATGAGCGGGGCGAGCCGGGGTGCGCTGCGCAGGGGACGGTACGCGAAGCGTTCGGCTGCGGTGGCCACGGCGACGGAGGCGAGTGCGCCTCCGACGATCATGACGGGTATCGCGATCAGCAGGGATGTGCCGGTCGGGAGGGCGGTGTACGCGGTGAGTGCACCGAACCCGCCGATCATGAATATCTCGCCGTGGGCGAAGTTGATGAGCTGGACGATCCCGTACACCATGGTGTACCCGATGGCGATGAGGCCATAGAGAGCACCGAGGGACAGGCCGTTGGCCAGCTGTTGCGGCAGTTCGTGCACCGCAGGGCCTCCGATGAGCGTGTCGGATAAGACTCCGCGCGAGGGCGCTGTTGCGCCCTCGCGCGGCTGGTTCTTTGGGGAGGGTGGGCCTGGTCGGACGGACCGGGCCCGGTACTACTGGATTACTGGTTGAACGTGTCGCTCTTGACGTCGACCCACTTGCCGCCCTCGACCTTGTAGACCGTGAGCTGCTTGTTGGTGGTGTCGCCGTACTGGTCGAAGGCGACCTTGCCGGTCACGCCCTCGAAGGAGACCTTGCCGAGAGCCTCGACGACGGCGGCGCGGCCACCGTCGGCCGGGAGCTTGCCGTTGTTGGCGGCGACGACGGCCTTGACGGCCTGGATGATGGACCAGCCGGCGTCGTAGGAGTAGCCGCCGTAGGCCGCGTAGGGGTCCTTGTAGCCGCCGGCCGCGTAGTCGGCGATGAAGGTCTTGGCGGTGGGGAGCTTCTCGACCGGGTAGCCGATGGAGGTCGACAGGTCGCCCTCGTTGGCCTCACCGGAGGCGCTGATGAAGGCGGGGTCCTGGATGCCGTCGCCGCCCATGAGCGGGATGCTGGCGCCGGCCTTCTTGATCTGGTCGGCGAGCAGGCCGCCCTCGGGGTACTGGCCACCGAAGTAGACGGAGTCGGCGCCGGAGGACTTGACCTTGTCGGCGGTGGAGGAGAAGTCGGTCTCCTTCACGGTGACGTGGTCGGTGCCGGCGACCTCGCCGCCGAGCTTCTTGAACTCGTCGGAGAAGATCGCGGCCAGGCCGGCGCCGTAGGTCTGCTTGTCGTCGACGACGAAGACCTTCTTCTTGCCGGCGTCCTTGAAGAGGTACTGGGCGGCGAACTTGCCCTGGACCACGTCGGTGGCGGCGGTGCGGAAGTAGGTCTTGAAGGGGCGCTTGAACTCGCCCTTGCCCCAGTTGTCGCCCTGGCTGAGCGAGGGGTTGGTGTTGGCGGGCGAGACCTGCGCCAGGTTGGCGGAGGCGAAGACGCCCTGCATCTGCTGGGCGACGCCGGAGTTCAGCGGGCCGACGACACCGACGACCTCCTTCTTGCCGACGAGCTTGGTGGCGTTGGCCTGACCGGAGGCGGGGACCGCCTGGTCGTCGAGGGCCTCGACCTTGAACTCGATGCCGGGAACCTCGTTGTTCTTGTTGGCCGTTTTGGCCGCGAGGTCGACAGAGTTCTTGATGCCCTGGCCGAGCGCGGAGAGCGAGCCGGTGAGCGGGGCGTCCACACCGATGACGACGACGGTCTTGGCTCCGTCGGTCTTGTCCGTGGTCTTGCCCTCGTCGCGGGATCCGCAGGCGGTGAGGGTCAGTGCACCGGTGGTGAGGACGGTGGTGAGGACGAGCAAAGAACGGTGTCGCACGATTCTTCCTTTCCCTGGCGCGGCCGCCTCAGGTGAGGTGCCGAATGTTCGCCGGGCCGCACTGGGAGGTCCACGGCCGTGCTGAGTCGCACCTTTCGGCGCGGTGACTGGCCGTGACTCTAGGCCGAGGTGGCGAATGCGGGGAGGCGGGAAAGGAGGATGTGACGCTCTTGTTATGCCAAGGCCAAGAATGTGCGGCGGGAGTACGGACAGATCGGGCTTTTAGCGACCTCGGGGTTTGACCACATGCTGAGAAATCCCCGTTCCTCTAAGGGGCTTGAGGGCCTCATGGTCCTGTCATAGATCAAAACGGGTCGAATGTTGCAGCGTGTGGCCGAAAGAATCCATCGAGTGGCATTCAGGAACGTAAAGGCCTGATTCTGCAAGGTATGGACATGACGCAGGGTAGCGAAAAAGCGTGATCGACTTCGGTCTCCGGATCTTCCGGAGAGGGCGCAAAGGCCTCTCGACCTGCGAAGGGGTCGTACGTCGACAAGTGACCGGAAGCCGGACATGGCATGCACGATTCCGGTCATCCGGCTCACTGCGGAGGGCGCCAGTTCTCGGAGCTCCGGGTGGCTCCGTCCTGCTCGGTGCAGCGCTGCGCCACGAGCCGGTCGATCAGCTCAAGTCCCTTTTCCTGCCCGTGGGTTCGCTCCTCGGCCCGGCCGGCGGCGACGGCTTCCTCGTGGATCGCGTACTGATCATTGGACAGGCCCTTCTGCTCCCAGTCCAGCCCCGACCACTTGCTGCCCTTGAGGGTCTCTTTCGCCCAGTACGAGACCAGGGCGGTGCAGATCTGGGCAGGTGAGGAGGGGCTTGGCTCGGCAGCGGAAGACGTCGGGGCGGCGTGCGGGGCGGAGTTGGAACATCCGGGCAGGAGCAGCGCGGCGAGGGCGGCGGCGACGTACGGGAGCGTTGTGCGCGGCGTGGTCCCCATGGGGGGACGGTAGGCCGTCACCATCGGTGACACAACAGCCCGTGGCGGAACGTGCGCGGACTGGCGGATTCCGGGCGGGTGGCGGGGTTCCGGGGGCGGGGGCGGGGCGTTCGGGGCGTGCCCGGGGGGTTCCGGCGGGTGCGGCGCGGGCCCGAGGTCGTGCCCGTGAAGGCGGTGCCGGCCCGCGGGCACGGCGCGGGCCCGGCTCCTGCCCCTCGCGGGGCGGGATCCGGGCCCGTGGGCCGTGCCTCGCCGGGGTCAGGCCCCGGGGGCCGCTTCGACGTCGCGCAGCAGGCAGGTCAGGCGGGCGGTGCAGACCCGGCGGTCCTGCTCGTCGGTGATGACCACCTCGTAGGTGGCGGTGGAGCGGCCCCGGTGCACGGGGGTCGCGACGCCGGTGACCAGGCCGGACCGGGCGCCGCGGTGGTGGGTGCAGTTCAGGTCGACGCCGACGGCGACCTTGGTGATGCCGCCGTGCATCATCGCGCCGACCGAGCCGAGGGTCTCGGCGAGCACGGCGGAGGCCCCGCCGTGGAGGAGTCCGTAGGGCTGGGTGTTGCCCTCGACGGGCATGGTGGCGACCACGCGCTCGGCGGAGGCTTCGAGGATGCGGATGTCCATCCGCTTGCCGAGGTCGCCCGCCGAGAACAGCGCGGGCAGGTCGATGCCCAGGGCCGTGTACTCGTCGAGGACCTCCTGCGGGAACTTCACCGCGTGCTGCTGCTCGCCCATGGGCCGACTCCGTTCGTCAACGCTCGTTAACCATCTTGTCCTGGAGTCGTTCTATCAGGCCGGTTCGAAGCGCACGACGACGGACTTGCTCGCAGGGGTGTTGCTGGTGTCCGCCGTGGAGTCGAGGGGGACCAGCACGTTGGTCTCGGGGTAGTAGGCGGCGGCGCAGCCGCGGGCGGTCGGGTAGTGCACGACGCGGAAGCCGGGGGCGCGCCGCTCCACGCCGTCGCGCCACTCGCCGACGAGGTCCGTGTACGAGCCGTCGGCGAGCCCGAGCTCGGCGGCGTCCTCGGGGTTGACCATGACCACGCGGCGGCCGCCGGTGATCCCGCGGTAGCGGTCGTCGAGGCCGTAGATGGTGGTGTTGTACTGGTCGTGGCTGCGCAGGGTCTGCAGGAGCAGGCGTCCCGGCGGGAGGTGCGGGTACTCCACGGGTGCGGCGGTGAAGTTCGCCTTGCCGGTCTTCGTGGGGAAGCGGCGTTCGTCGCGCGGGGCGTGCGGGAGCTGGAAGCCGCCGGGGCGGGCGACGCGGGCGTTGAAGTCCTCGAAACCGGGGACGACGCGGGAGATCCGGTCGCGGATGGCCGCGTAGTCCCGCTCGAACTCCTCCCAGGGGGTCTTGGAGGCCTCGCCGAGGACGGCGCGGGCCATGCGGGCCACGATCGCGGGCTCGGAGAGCAGGTGCGGGGAGGCGGGGGCGAGGTTGCCGCGGGAGGAGTGGACCATGCCCATGGAGTCCTCGACGGTCACGAACTGCTTGCCGCCGGCCTGGACGTCCTTGTCGGTGCGGCCGAGGGTGGGCAGGATCAGGGCGCGCTTGCCGGTGACCGCGTGGGAGCGGTTGAGCTTGGTGGAGACGTGCACGGTCAGGGAGGCGCGGCGGATCGCGGCTTCGGTGACCTCGGTGTCGGGGGTGGCGCCGACGAAGTTGCCGCCCATGGCGAAGAGGACCTTGGCCTCGCCGTCGCGCAGGGCCTGGATGGAGCGGACCACGTCGAAGCCGTGCTCGCGGGGCGAGGTGATCTGGAATTCGCGGTCGAGGGCGTCGAGGAAGGCCGGCGCGGGGCGCTCGAAGATCCCCATGGTGCGGTCGCCCTGGACGTTGGAGTGGCCGCGGACGGGGCAGACGCCGGCGCCGGGGCGGCCGATGTTGCCGCGCAGGAGCAGCAGGTTGACGACCTCGCGGATGGTGGCGACGGAGTGCTTGTGCTGGGTCAGGCCCATGGCCCAGCAGACGATGGTGCGCTTGGAGGCCAGGATCATGGCGAGGGCGCGCTCGATGTCGGGGCGGGTGAGGCCGGTGGCGGTGAGGGTCGCGTCCCAGTCGGTGTCCTTGGCGGCGGCCGCGAACTCCTCGTAGCCGTGGGTGTGTTCGCGGATGAACTGCTCGTCGGTGGCGCCGCCCGCCTCGATGACCAGCTTGTTGAGGAGGCGGAAGAGGGCTTGGTCGCCGCCGATGCGGATCTGGAGGAACAGGTCGTTGAGGGCGGTGCCCTTGAGCATGCCGAGGGGGGTCTGCGGGTTCTTGAACCGCTCCATGCCGGCCTCGGGCAGCGGATTCACCGAGATGATCTTCGCGCCGGCCGACTTGGCCTTCTCCAGGGCGGAGAGCATGCGCGGGTGGTTGGTGCCCGGGTTCTGCCCGGCGACGATGATCAGGTCGGCCTGGTGGAGGTCTTCGAGGGAGACGCTGCCCTTGCCGATGCCGATCGTCTCGTTCAGTGCGGAGCCCGAGGACTCGTGGCACATGTTCGAGCAGTCGGGGAGGTTGTTGGTGCCGAACTCGCGGACGAACAGCTGGAAGAGGAAGGCCGCTTCGTTGCTGGTGCGGCCGGAGGTATAGAAGAGGGCCTCGTCGGGGGAGTCGAGGGCGCGCAGCTCCTCGGCGATCACCGCGAAGGCCCGCTCCCAGCTGACCGGCTCGTAGCGGTCGGCGCCGGCCTCCATGAGCATCGGCCGGGTGATCCGGCCCTGCTGGCCCAGCCAGTAGCCGGAGCGGGTCTCCAGGTCGGCCAGCGGGTGCGCGGCGAAGAACGCGGGGGTGACCCGGCGCAGGGTGGCTTCTTCCGCGACGGCCTTGGCGCCGTTCTCGCAGAATTCGGCGGTGTGCCGCTTGTCGCCCTCGGGCCAGGCGCAGCCGGGGCAGTCGAAGCCGTTCTTCTGGTTGACCTTGAGGAGGGTGCGGGCGGTACGGGCGAGCCCCATCTGCTCTTGCGCGATCTTCAGGGTGTGCCCGATCGCGGGCAGGCCGGCGGCCGCGTGCTTGGGGGGCGTCACCTGGGGTGCGTCCTGTACGGGATCCCCTGCGGGCGGCTTGGTGGCCATGTCGCTCCCCTTCGAGCGTGTGTGCGAGTGCAGCACATAGTGCCGCACTTCCGATCCTTTCACGGTCGCCGGGTGGGCGGGAGGGCGGTACGGAGCGTCCGCAGGCCGGGCGGGTGCGCCGGGGGCGGCCGCTGTGACGGATGCGCCGGGGGGAGCCGGACGGGGCTGCCCGGGCGAGTCGCGGGGGAGGCCCGGTGGGAGGCGGCGGCCGGGCCCTTGCGGCGGACCGGCCGTGGACGGGCCCCGCAGCGGACTGGCCCCACGAAGGGCGCTGGATGGGTGGCGGATGGGCCGGTGGCCGGCCTCCGGGGGCGACGGCGGTCGGGCCCGCGCGGGGCCGGGCCCGGACGGCTGCCCACCGACCGGGTGACCACCGGCGCCGGAATTGTCAGCGCGGCGGCCTAGGATCGGGGGCGTGGCAGATTCAGCATCGAAGAAGACCGACCAGCCGACCGCAGCGGGCCGCCCCCGCCTGATGCTCATGGACGGGCACTCCCTGGCGTACCGGGCGTTCTTCGCGCTGCCCGCGGAGAACTTCACCACCGCGACGGGGCAGCCGACCAACGCCATCTACGGGTTCGCGTCGATGCTGGCGAACACGCTGCGCGACGAGGCGCCCACGCACTTCGCGGTGGCGTTCGACGTGTCCCGCAAGACGTGGCGCTCGGCGGAGTTCCCCGAGTACAAGGCGAACCGTTCCAAGACCCCCGACGAGTTCAAGGGGCAGGTGGAGCTGATCGGCGAGCTCCTCGACGCGATGAGCGTGCCGCGCTTCGCGGTCGACGGCTTCGAGGCCGACGACGTGATCGCGACCCTCGCCACGCAGGCCGAGGCCCTCGGCTTCGACGTGCTGATCGTCACCGGCGACCGGGACTCCTTCCAGCTCGTCTCCGAGCACACCACCGTGCTCTACCCCACCAAGGGCGTCTCCGAGCTGACCCGCTTCACCCCCGAGAAGGTCGAAGAGAAGTACGGGCTCACCCCCCAGCAGTACCCGGACTTCGCGGCGCTGCGCGGCGACCCGTCCGACAACCTCCCCGGCATCCCGGGCGTCGGCGAGAAGACCGCCGCCAAGTGGATCACCCAGTTCGGGTCCTTCGCGGAGCTCGTCGAGCGCGCCGAAGAGGTCAAGGGCAAGGCCGGGCAGAACTTCCGCGACCACCTGGACGCCGTGAAGCTCAACCGGATCCTGACCGAGATGGTCAAGGACGTCGCCCTGCCCAAGACCCCGGCAGACCTGGCCCGCGCCCCTTACGACCGGACGGCCGTCACCGGAGTCCTGGACGTACTGGAGATCCGCAACGCCTCCCTGCGCGAGCGGCTGCTCGCCGTGGACCCGGGCGCAGCCGAGGAGGAGGCCCCGGCCCCGGTGGCCGCCGCCGTGGAGCTGGACGGTTCCGTGCTGGGCGCCGGCGAGCTCGCGCCGTGGCTGGAGAGCCACGCGGGCGCCCCGCTCGGCATCTCCACCGTCGACACCTGGGCGCTCGGTGCCGGCAACGTCTCCGAGATCGCGCTCGCCTCGGCCGGCGGCGCCGCCGCCTGGTTCGAGCCGTCCGCGCTGGACGAGGCCGACGAGCGGGCCTTCGCCACCTGGGCCGCCGACGCCGCCAAGCCCAAGGTGGTGCACAACGCCAAGGCCCTGATGCGGGTCTTCCCCGAGCACGGCTGGACCCTGGCCGGGGTCGCCATGGACACCGCGCTCGCCGCTTACCTGGTCAAGCCCGGCCGCCGCTCCTTCGCGCTGGACGTGCTCTCCCAGGAGTACCTGCACCGGGAGCTGGCGCCCGCCGCCGCCGACGGGCAGCTCGCCTTCGGCGCCGACGACACCGCCGAGGCCGAAGCCCTGATGGCGCAGGCCCGCGCCGTCCTGGACCTCGGCGACGCCTTCGCGGTGAAGCTGCCCGAGGTGGGCGCGGCCGAGCTGCTCCACGACATGGAGCTGCCCACCTCCGAGCTGCTGGCCCGCCTGGAGCGGGCCGGCATCGCCGTGGACCGCAGCCACCTCGAAGCGATGGAGCAGCAGTTCGCCGCGGCCGTGCAGCAGGCGGTGAAGGAGGCACACGCGGCGGTGGGCCACGAGTTCAACCTCGGCTCGCCCAAGCAGCTCCAGGAGGTCTTCTTCGGCGAGCTGGACCTGCCGAAGACGAAGAAGACCAAGACCGGCTACACCACGGACGCCGACGCGCTCGCCTGGCTGGCCACCCAGACCGACCACGAACTGCCCGTGATCATGCTCCGCCACCGGGAGCAGGCCAAGCTGCGCGTCACCGTCGAGGGCCTGGTCAAGATGATCGCCGCCGACGGCCGGGTGCACACCAGCTTCAGCCAGACCGTCGCCGCGACGGGCCGGCTGTCCTCCACCGACCCCAACCTGCAGAACGTGCCGGTGCGCACGGACGAGGGCCGGGCCATCCGCCGCGGCTTCGTCGTCGGCGAGGGCTACGAATCCCTCATGACCGCCGACTACAGCCAGATCGAGCTGCGCGTCATGGCCCACCTCTCCGAGGACGAGGGCCTGCTCGAAGCCTTCCAGTCGGGCGAGGACCTGCACACCACCGTCGCCTCCCAAGTGTTCGGCGTCGAGCGCTCCGAGGTCGACGCCGAGATGCGGCGCAAGATCAAGGCCATGTCCTACGGTCTGGCCTACGGGCTCTCCGCGTTCGGCCTCGCCCAGCAGCTGAACATCGAGCCCGGCGAGGCCCGCGGCCTGATGGAGACCTTCTTCGAGCGCTTCGGCGGGGTCCGGGACTACCTGGGCCGGGTCGTCGAGGAGGCCCGCGCCACCGGCTACACGGCCACCGTCTTCGGCCGCCGCCGCTACCTCCCGGACCTCAACAGCGACAACCGCCAGCGCCGCGAGGCCGCCGAGCGGATGGCGCTGAACGCGCCGATCCAGGGCACCGCCGCCGACATCGTCAAGGTCGCGATGCTGCGCGTGGACAAGGCGATCACCGGGGCCGGGCTGAAGTCGCGGATGCTGCTCCAGGTCCACGATGAAATCGTGCTGGAGATCGCGCCCGGAGAGCGTGAGCAGGTGGAGGAGCTGGTGCGCCGCGAGATGGCCGCCGCCGTCGACCTGCGGGCCCCGCTGGACGTGTCCGTGGGCGTCGGCCCCGACTGGGAGTCCGCCGCGCACTGATCCGTGGCCCTCGTGGCCCGGGCAGCGCCCGTCCCCGCCTAAGTGGTGGGGACGGGCGTTCCCTTTTTCTCCGCCGAGTCCGAGTCGGCGTCCGAGTCGGACTCGGCGTTCGGGTTCGAGCGGTCGCGGACCCGCCGGTGCGGCAGGCGCACGAGGATCCCGTACAGCAGCAGCCCCACGGCGAGGCCGCCGCCCGCGCCGAAACAGACGGTCGGGATGATGTCGAGCGGCGTGCGGATCCGGTCGAAGTAGGTGAAGAAGCGCAGCACGCGCCAGGTGATCCCGACCGCCACGCAGACGAGGACCAGGGCGAGCGCGCCCCACACCTCGGCCCGGCCGAGCACCGGGACGGACGCGGGGGCGGGCGAGTCGGGCAGCCGGCGCAGTGCGGTCGCCGTGAACCAGACCAGGAGGCAGGCCGCGAGCGCCGAAGTCCCGTACTGCAGGTACGAGTAGAGGGGCAGTCCGAGGGCGAGCGGCTCGCCCAGCTCCGGCAGGATGCGCGTCCCGAAGCGGTCGACGTGCGTGAAGGCGTCCCACACCACGTGCGTGAGGGAGCCGATGGCCGCCGAGAGGTAGAACCAGAGGGCCAGCGCGGGCAGTCGGCGCCCGCGCCATTCCTCGCCCCGGACGAAGGCGTGCACCCTGCCCTGCCGGCCGCGCGGCAGGAGCGCGATCAGCGGTTCGCGCAGCAGCAGCCAGCACGCCGCGAGGACGGCGGTCAGGGCTGCGTCGGCGGTCAGGACGCCGGGCAGGGAGTGCGTGAAGGTGCTGTACGGCCTGAGGCCCGGCACCACGACGTCGACGAAGTAGAGGGTGTCCGGAGCGAACGACCCGAGGACCAGGGCCGATCCGACGAGGGGGCCGCGCGCACGACCGGACCGGCGGATGGCCGGAAGTACGGCGGCCGCGTGGCTGAGAGTGAACGGCATGGGACCTTGTCTCGGAGGGCTCGGCTCTTCGACCGGTGCGGGCGCCCGGTGCGTCCAGTATGGGTGGCCTGCGGAACTCATGAGGAAATCGTGAAATCCCGCTCACGATGCGTGCCCTGTTCAGCGAGTTGACGTAGGGTCACGCGGACGTCGAGGGGGAGGGGGGTCCGGCTCATGACGGCTCGGATTCGAATACCGGCAGGCGCGTCCGCGGGGATACCGGCGCGCTTCGGCCGGGTGGTGCGCAAGAGCGGGGCCGCCGTGCTCCTCTCCGCTCTCGTGGCCGGCGTGCTGACCGCCTCGCAGGGACCGCTCGCGGTCGGTGCCGACGCGTCCGCGGTCGCGGAACCCGCGCCCGCCCCCGAGGACTCCGCCGGGGACGGCTCCTACTTCACCGCGCTGCCGCCGCTGGTGAGCCCCGAGCCGCCGGCCGTGCTGCTGCCCGAGGGCGGGGCGACGCCGCCGCCCGTGGCGCAGGCCGCCGCGGATCCGGGGGCGCGGGGCGGGCCCGTGGCCATGGGCGGGGCCGAGGGCGCGCAGGGCATACCGGCGAGCGTGCTCGCCGCGTACCGGGGCGCGGAGCAGGCGGTCGGCAGGAACGACCCCGGATGCGGACTGCGCTGGCAGCTCCTCGCGGCCATCGGCAAGGTCGAGTCCGGGCAGGCGCGCGGCGGCCAGGTCGACGCCTCCGGTACGACGCTGCGGCCGATCCGGGGGCCCGTGCTCGACGGCAACGGCTTCGCGAACATCTCCGACACCGACGGCGGAGCCTACGACGGTGACTCCCGCTACGACCGTGCGGTCGGGCCGATGCAGTTCATCCCGTCCACGTGGGCCTCGTGGGGCCAGGACGCCAACGGCGACGGCCGGCGCGACCCCAACAACGTGCACGACGCCGCGCTCGCGGCGGGCCGTTACCTGTGCGCCGGTACGCGTGACCTGCGGGTGGACGCGGATCTGGACCGGGCCGTGCTGTCGTACAACCACTCCTCGGCGTACCTGCGGACGGTGCGGTCCTGGTTCACGTACTACCTGAAGGGCACGCACGAGATCCCGGACGGCCGTGGCGGCGGCAGTGGGACCGGTGGCGGCGGCGACCCGGTGGTCACACCTCCGAAGCCGGGCCCGGATCCGATTCGGACACCGAAGCCGAAGCCCACGCCGTCGCCGAAGCCGACCCCTTCGCCCACGCCTACGCCGAAGCCGACGCCTACTCCTTCGCCCACGCCGACGCCTACCCCGAGTCCGACGCCCACTCCGACTCCGAGTCCGACCCCGACCCCGACCCCGACTCCGAGTCCGACGCCCACACCGACGCCGAGCCCGACTCCCACGCCGAGCCCCACGCCTTCACCGACACCGACCCCGACTCCCAGTCCGACTCCGACTCCGACTCCGAGTCCCAAGCCCACCCCGTCGCCGACGCCCGAGCCCTCTCCGAAGCCCACCGCTTCGGTCTCCCCGTCGCCGAAGCCCAAGCCGTCGCCCAAGCCCTCACCGTCCGCGTCCGCCGCCACTCCGGCGCCCACGCCGACCCGCTGACGCGCACCGGAGCCCCGCCCCTGAGCAGGGGCGGGGCTCCGGCACGACCCCGCACCGCCTGGACCGAGGTGCGGGGTCGCGCCATGGGGGGCCCCGCCCCGTCCCGCTCCCTCGGGGTGGAACGGGCGACCTCGTGTCCGCTCCGCCACCGCCCCGACACGGGTCGCCGCGAGGTCCCCGCGCGAGCAGTGGCGCAAACGGTTCTCATCTGTCACCCGCATTGCTACGGTGCCACCGCCCTGACACCCCATCAGATTCCGGAGGCCCCGGCATGCGCGCATTCGTCGCCGCCGCCAGCGGTCTCGTCCTCGCGGTGCTCCTCGTCTTCGCCATCACGGCGACGGGGGCGCCGGAAGGCAAGACCTCACCGAAGCCCCTGCTCACCACCGCGCCCGCCGCGCCCGGAAAGTAGAGGAGGGCCCGGCCATGCGACGCAGAGCAAGCCTCGTCCTGCTAGCCGTAGCCGTGTTCTGTGCAGCCCTCGCACCACTGCTGCGCTGGTACGCGTACCCCAGACTCGCCAAGATCCCGCCGAGCCAGTACCAGGAGATGGTGCTGGAGGCGAAGGACGCGACCCTCATCGACTACGCCACCATGCAGCCCAAGAAGGTCGACAAGGTCACCATCGTCCAGACCCTCAAGGGAAACGTCGAGGCGTCGCGGGAGATCGAGGCCAGCGCCGGCAAGGACGTCGTGGTCTGGGACACGCTGACCCACATCATGGGCCCGGACGGGAAGATGGTCTCCCAGATACCGGAGCGCTACATCTTCGACGCGCACAGCCAGGACCCGGTGCACGCCACCGGCGAGGCGGTGGACGGGGACCCGGTCAAGCGCGAGGGCATCGAGTTCAAGTGGCCGTTCTTCACCGAGCCGCGCGACTACCTCTACTTCGACCAGCAGACCCGCACCTCCTCGCCCATCCACTACGTGGGTCCGCGCACGTTCAAGGGCGTCGACGTCTACTACTTCGAGCAGACCGTGCCGTGGACGAAGGTCGGGCTGCCGAAGAAGATGCCGTTCGATGGCATCGACCCGGCGACGTTCGAGCAGAGCACCGGAACCAGCCTCTGGTACACGACCAAGGCGAAGTTCTGGGTCGACCCGGTGACCGGGGCTCCCGTCAACGCCGAGCAGGAGATCCAGCAGGAGATGCGCGGCGGGACCATCGCGGGCAGCGCGCCCGAGGGGAAGCTCACCGTCTTCGCCGGGCACGTGAAGATCCGCGAGGACTACAGCGACTACACCGTCGACCTGGTCAAGTCGAACCGGGTCATGGTCCTGGCCCTGCACACGTACGCCCCGATCGGGCTGGCGGCCGGCGGGCTCGCGCTCTTCGCGCTCGCCCTGCTGCTGGAGGCGCGCAGTCGGCGCCCCGAGCGCGAGGGGCCGCTCAGCGCTTGAGCCGGGCGTTGGTGTGCCGGGTGGGTTCGGCGGTCGCCGGATCCTCGGGCCACGGGTGCTTGGGGTAGCGGCCGCGGAGCTCGGCACGGACCGCGCGGTAGCCGCCCTGCCAGAAGGAAGCCAGGTCGGCGGTGACCGCGGCGGGCCGGCCGGCGGGCGACAGGAGATGGACGAGTACGGGAACCCCCGCGACCCGGGGGGTCTCGGCCAGCCCGAACAGTTCCTGGAGCTTGACCGCCAGTACGGGCTGTCCGTGCTCGGCGGCGTAGTCGACGCGGATCCGCGACCCGCTGGGCACCTCGATCCGCTCGGGGGCCAGCTCGTCGAGCCGGGCGGCCTCCCCGGTGGCCCAGGGGAGCAGCCGGTTCAGCGCCTGGCCCGCGTCGATCCGCGCGAGGTCGCCGCGGCGGCGGGCCCGCGACAGCTCGGGCTCCAGCCAGTCGTCGGCCCGCTCCAGCAGCTCACCGTCGTCCGCTACGTCGGGCCACGGCGGGCCGAGCGTGCGGTGCAGGAAGCCGAGCCGGGCCCGCAGCGCCTGCGAGTCAGGTGTCCAGCGCAGCAGGCCGAGCCCGTCGGTGCGCAGCCCGTCGAGCAGGGCGTCCCTGACGAGGTCCCGGTCGGGGGTGCGCAGGGGCCGTGCGGCGAGCTCGATGGCGCCGAGCCGTTCCACGGAGCGGGCGACGAGGTCGCCGTCCTCCCAGTGGACCTCCTCGCCGGAGCGGAAGAGGTGGCCGGCGGCGGCGCGGGCGGTCTCCTCGTCGATGAGGGCTCCGAGCCGGACGCGGGCGGACGCCGAGTGCGGGGGCCTGTCGGCGACGGCCACGGCCAGCCAGGGCGCGTTGCGCAGCGCTGACCCCTCCGCGAGTTCGGCCCCGGTTCCGGAGGCCATGAGGAAGGCCCCCTGGCCCTTGGCCTTGGCGACCCGCTCCGGGAACGCGAGCGCGGCGACGAGCCCGGCGGCGGTGTCGTCGGGGAGGGAATGCCCCGCAGGGCCGCCTTCCGACGCCGCGCGCTCCAGGCGGCGGGCCTCCGTGCGCCAGCGGGGGGCGTAGCCGTCGCCACCAGCGCGGGCACGCCGCCAGGCCGCGGCCAGGTCGTCCCCGTACTCCCGCGGCGGCTCCTCGCTCAGCAGGGCCACCAGTTCCGACGCCCGCCGGGCCCCCAGCGCGGCGGAGCCGTCGAGGAGGGCCCGGGCGAGGCGCGGGTGCAGGCCGAGCCGGGCCATCCGCAGCCCCCGGGGCGTCGGCCGGCCCGCCGGGGACACCGCGCCCACCGCGAGCAGCACCTCGCGCGCCGCGGCCATCGCTCCGGCCGGCGGCGGATCGAGCAGGGCCAGACCGGTCGCGTCCGGGTCGCCCCAACAGGCGGCCTGGAGGGCGAACTGCGCGAGGTCCGCGATCCGGATCTCGGGGGAGGGGTACGCGGGCAGCCGCCCGTCCTCCGCTTCGGCCCAGCAGCGGTACACCGTGCCCGGGGCCTCGCGCCCGGCCCGGCCCGCGCGCTGGCGGCCGGCCGCGCGGGACGCCCGTACGGTGGCCAGCGCGCCCAGGCCCCGGGCGTGGTCGACCCGGGGTTCGCGGGCCAGCCCCGAGTCCACGACGATCCGTACGCCGGGCACGGTCAGGCTGGACTCCGCGACGGCGGTGGACAGGATGACGCGGCGGTGCGGCGCGGGGGACAGCGCCGCGTCCTGGACGGAGGCCGGAGCGCGGCCGTGTATCTGGAGGACCTCCGCGTCGACGGCGCCGAGCTGCCCGGCGACCCGGGCGATCTCACCGACGCCGGGCAGGAAGCACAGGACGTCGCCGGAACGTTCCGCCAGCGCTCGCCGCACCACCGAGGCCACGTGCGTCAGCTGCGCGGGATCCACCCGCATCCCGTGCGGCGGCCGCACCGGGCGGGCCGGCGGGGCCCACACGGTCTCCACGGGGTAGGAGACCCCGGCGGCTTCCACGACGGGGGCGTCCCCCAGGACGCGGGCCCAGCCGGCCGCGTCGGTGGTCGCCGAGGCCGCGAGGATCCGCAGCTCCGGGCGCAGGGTCTCGCGTACGTCCAGGAGGAAGGCGGCGACCGTGTCGGCGTCCAGGTGCCGCTCGTGGCACTCGTCCAGGATGACCAGGTCGGTGCCGGACAGCTCCTGGTCCCGCTGGAGCCGCTGGAGCAGCACCCCGGTGGTGACCACCTCGATCACGCTGGACGGCCCGACCACCCGCTCGCCGCGCACCGTGAAGCCCACGGAGGCGCCGACCTGCTCGCCGAGCAGCCAGGCCATCCGGCGGGCCGCCGCGCGGGCGGCGATCCGGCGGGGTTCGGCGACCACGATCCGGCGGCGCGGCCCGTCCCCCACCAGCCCCGCCAGCACCAGCGGCACCAGCGTGGTCTTGCCGGTCCCGGGCGGGGCACAGAGCACGGCCGCGCCGTGGGCGTCGAGCGCCGAGACGAGGGCGGGCACGGCTTCCCGTACGGGAAGGGAGTCGAGGTCGGCCCTGCGGATCACGCGCTGTCCCGTCACCGGCTCAGTCCCGCTCGCACACGAAGATCGCCGTACCGGGGATGAGGTTGCCGCGCAGCGGGGACCAGCCGCCCCACTCCTGGCTGTTCCACACGGGCCACTCCGGCTCGACCAGGTCGACGAGGCGGAAGCCGCCCGCGACCACGTCCCGTACCCGGTCGCCGATCGTGCGGTGGTGCTCCACATATACGGCGCGGCCCTGCTCGTCCTGCTCGACGTACGGGGTGCGGTCGAAGTAGGAGGCGGAGACGGACAGCCCCTCGGGGCCCGGCTCGTCGGGGAAGGCCCAGCGGACGGGATGGGTGACGGAGAAGACCCAGCGGCCGCCGGGGCGCAGGACGCGGCGCACCTCGCGCATGACGTTCACGGGGTCGGCGACGAAGGGGACGGCCCCGTAGGCGGAGCAGGCGAGGTCGAAGGAGCCGTCGCGGAAGGGGAGGCGGCCGGCGTCGGCTTCGACCAGGGGGACGTCGTCGCCGATCCGCAGGGCGTGCTGGAGCTGGCGGTGGGAGAGGTCCAGGGCGACGGGGCGGGCGCCCTGGGCGGCCAGCCAGCGCGAGCACTGGGCGGCGCCGGCGCCGATCTCCAGGACGTCCTTGCCCTTGAGGGAGGCGGCGGGGCCGAGGAGGGCCGCTTCCGCCTCGTCCAGGCCCTCGGGTCCCCAGACGAACCGGTCGTCGCCGAGGAACGCGCCGTGCTCGCTCTGGTACTCGTCGGCGTTGCGGTCCCACCAGCCGCGGCTGGCGCGGCTGCTCTCCGCTTCCCCTGCGTCACGCCGCGTGGCCTCGGAGTCGTCCTCGGCGGCCGATCCGGCTTCGTACGCTTCTTCGGGGGCGTAGTCCTCTTGGTTCATGGGGCCCGTCGTCGTAGTCTGCGAATGTCTGCGGAAAGCGGGCTGGAAGGGCCATCGGCGCCTGCCCGCCCGCCAATTGTGCCGGTTGTGCGGTGATCTGCCCGGGGTGTGCGCCTTCGCGCATTGACCCTGTCCGGCTGCCCCCGTATGCTACAAGTTGCGCTGCGAGCCTGTGCTCCTCAGACCTAGCAGGCTGCGCTTGTATCTGTTGATGTCCCCTCGGTTTTCGAGGCCCCCACCCCGCACTTCGCGGAACTGGGGCTTCCTTGGCTGTCCGGCTTCTTCGGCAGATGCCGATAAGGGCTCCCGGCGTAGCAGTACCTACGACTTTCTGTCCGTAACCGGAGCCCTTACCCACATGACGAGCAGCACCGAGACCACCGCCACCACCCCGCAGGTTGCGGTCAACGACATCGGTGACGAGGCCGCGTTCCTCGCCGCGATCGACGAGACGATCAAGTACTTCAACGACGGCGACATCGTCGACGGCGTCATCGTGAAGGTCGACCGTGACGAGGTTCTCCTCGACATCGGTTACAAGACCGAGGGCGTCATCCCGAGCCGCGAGCTCTCGATCAAGCACGATGTCGACCCGAACGAGGTCGTCAAGGTCGGCGACGAGATCGAGGCACTTGTTCTCCAGAAGGAGGACAAGGAAGGCCGTCTCATCCTGTCCAAGAAGCGCGCGCAGTACGAGCGCGCCTGGGGCACGATCGAGAAGATCAAGGAAGAAGACGGCATCGTCACCGGTACCGTCATCGAGGTCGTCAAGGGTGGTCTCATCCTCGACATCGGCCTCCGCGGCTTCCTGCCGGCCTCCCTCGTCGAGATGCGTCGCGTCCGCGACCTCCAGCCCTACGTGGGCAAGGAGCTCGAGGCGAAGATCATCGAGCTGGACAAGAACCGCAACAACGTGGTCCTGTCCCGCCGTGCCTGGCTTGAGCAGACCCAGTCCGAGGTTCGCCAGACGTTCCTCACCACCCTGCAGAAGGGTCAGGTCCGCTCCGGCGTCGTTTCCTCGATCGTCAACTTCGGTGCCTTCGTGGACCTGGGTGGCGTCGACGGTCTCGTCCACGTCTCCGAGCTGTCCTGGAAGCACATCGACCACCCGTCCGAGGTTGTCGAGGTCGGCCAGGAAGTCACCGTCGAGGTCCTCGACGTCGACATGGACCGCGAGCGTGTCTCCCTGTCGCTGAAGGCGACGCAGGAAGACCCGTGGCAGCAGTTCGCCCGGACGCACCAGATCGGTCAGGTCGTCCCGGGTAAGGTCACCAAGCTGGTTCCGTTCGGTGCGTTCGTCCGCGTGGACGAGGGCATCGAGGGCCTGGTCCACATCTCCGAGCTGGCCGAGCGCCACGTGGAGATCCCGGAGCAGGTCGTCCAGGTCAACGACGAGATCTTCGTCAAGGTCATCGACATCGACCTTGAGCGTCGCCGGATCTCGCTGTCGCTGAAGCAGGCCAACGAGTCCTTCGGTGCCGACCCGGCGTCGGTCGAGTTCGACCCGACCCTGTACGGCATGGCCGCGTCTTACGACGACCAGGGGAACTACATCTACCCCGAGGGCTTCGACCCCGAGACCAACGACTGGCTCGAGGGCTTCGACAAGCAGCGCGAAGCCTGGGAGGGCCAGTACGCCGAGGCGCAGCAGCGCTTCGAGCAGCACCAGGCTCAGGTCATCAAGAGCCGCGAGGCCGACGAGGCCGCCGCTGCCGAGGGTGCGGCCGCTCCGGCCGCGGGCAGCAGCAGCAGCGCCGGTGCGGGCATCTCGGGTGGTTCGTACTCCTCCGAGGGTGCGGACGAGACCTCTGGCGCCCTGGCGTCCGACGAGGCCCTCGCCGCGCTCCGCGAGAAGCTGGCCGGCGGCCAGAGCTGATCGCAGCAGCACGGCGTGAGCCGAGCTGATCTTCACCGGTAAGGCCCGTCCCCTCAGGGGGGCGGGCCTTACCGCTTTGTGTGGCCGGGCCGGGCGATCTCGTGAATGCCGTCAACTGGGGAATGGTCGCGGCTCCTTGGACGTTCTTGCCAGAGAACGCGGCGGAGGAGGAGTGGTGGCGGTGCTTGATCCACAGGGTTTGTACGAATGGGACGCCAAGGGCCTGGCGGTGGCCGACCTGGCGCTTGCCCAGGACTCGGCCGGGCTGGTCATGCTCTACCACTTCGAGGGGTACATAGACGCGGGTGAAACCGGCGAGCAGATCGTCGAGCGGCTGCTCGACACGCTGCCCCACCAGGTCGTGGCCCGGTTCGACGCGGACCGTCTGGTGGACTACCGGGCGCGCCGTCCGCTGCTGACGTTCCAGCGCGACCACTGGACGGAGTTCGAGGAGCCCCTGCTGGAGGTGCGCCTCGTCCAGGACGCCACAGGCGCGCCCTTCCTGCTGCTGTCGGGCCCCGAGCCCGACGTGGAGTGGGAGCGCTTCTGCGTCGCCGTCCGGCAGATCGTCGAGCGCCTGGGCGTGCGGCTCTCCGTCAACTTCCACGGCATCCCCATGGGCGTCCCGCACACCCGGCCCGTCGGGATCACCCCGCACGGCAACCGGACCGACCTCATGCCGGGACACCGCAGCCCCTTCGACGAGGCCCAGGTCCCCGGCAGCGCCGAGTCGCTGGTCGAGTTCCGCCTCGGTCAGGCCGGGCACGACGTGCTGGGCGTCGCCGCCCACGTACCGCACTACGTGGCGCGCTCCCCGTATCCCGACGCCGCGCTGACCGCCCTGGAGGCGATCACCGCCGCGACGGGGCTGGTCCTGCCGTCGGTCGCGCACGCGCTGCGCACCGAGGCGCACCGCACGCAGACGGAGATCGACCGGCAGATCCGGGAGGGCGACGAGGAACTGGTCAGCCTGGTGCAGGGGCTGGAGCACCAGTACGACGCGGCGGCGGGCGCCGAGACCCGGGGCAACATGATCGCGGAGCCCGCGGAGATCCCGTCGGCGGACGAGATCGGCCTGGAGTTCGAGCGGTTCCTGGCGGAGCGCGAGGGCGAGGGCTGAGGAAGCGCCTCGGGCCGGGGGTCTGTACGGGCCCCCGGGGGCGCGGGCTAGTCTGCCCGGCATGTTGAAAGTTGGCCTGACAGGCGGAATCGGCGCCGGCAAGAGCGAGGTCTCGCGGCTGCTGGCGGGGTACGGGGCGGTCGTCGTGGACGCCGACCGGATCGCGCGGGAGGTCGTGGAGCCGGGTACGCCCGGGCTCGCGGCGGTGGTGGAGGCCTTCGGGGAGTCCGTACTGGGACCGGAGGGCGGGCTGGACCGGCCCAAGCTGGGGTCCATCGTGTTCGCCGATCCGGCGAAGCTGAAGATCCTCAACGGGATCGTGCACCCGCTGGTCGGGGCCCGGTCCGCCGAGCTGGAGGCGGCCGCGGGGCCCGACGCGATCGTGGTGCACGACGTACCGCTGCTCGCGGAGAACGGGCTCGCTCCGCTGTACGACCTGGTCGTCGTCGTGGACGCGGCGCCCGCCACCCAGCTCGCCCGGCTCACGGGGCTGCGGGGCATGGAGGAGTCGGAGGCCCGGGCCCGGATGGCCGCGCAGGCCACGCGGGAACAGCGGCTGGCCGTGGCCACGCTCGTGATCGACAACGACGGGCCGCTGGAGGCGCTGGAGCCGCAGGTGCGCAAGGTGTGGGAGGACCTCACGGCGCGGGCGGCGGGCGAGGGCGGGGCGTGACGGGGGCTGCGTGACGGGGGCTGTGCGGCGAGGGCGTGCGTGACCGGGGCCGAGTGACGGGGCTGCGTGATCGGGGTGCACCGCGAGGGCCGTGTGGGGGTGCGCCGCGCATGCCGGTCAACCCGTCTATCGCGGCCGTACTCGCCCAGGTCGACGCGCACCCCGCCCCCCGGGTCATCGACAACGAGGCCGAGGTGCTGCGCGAGGTGAGCCGCCGGATGGGCGCCGGCTTCGCGCTGCCGGAGCCGATCGAGGTCGGCTCGGTGGAGGGCGGCGCCGTTCCCGGACCCGCCGGGCGGATGCCCGTCCGCGTCTACCGGCCCGCAGGCGGCGGACCCGTTCCCACGGTGGTCTTCTTCCACGGCGGCGGCCGGCTCACCGGTGACCTCGACACCCATGACGACGTCGCCCGGCGGATGTGCCGCGAGGTGAACGCCGCGGTCGTGGCCGTCGGCTACCGGCCGGCCCCCGAGCACCCCTTCCCCGCCGCTTACGACGACTGCCCCGCCGCCGCCCACCACGTCGCCGACCACATCGACGGCTTCGGTGGCCGCCGCGACCGCTTCGCCGACGTCCTGGAACTCCAGCACCTCTACACGGGCGACGACCCCGCCGTACGCGCCTCCTTCCGGGTCTCCCCGCTGCGCGCCGGGAAACTCACCGGCCTCGCCCCCGCGGTCATCGGGACCGCCCAGTACGACCCCCTGCGCGACGAGGGCGCCCGTACCTACGAGGGGCTGATCCACACCTTCCTCGACCTCTTTCCCGTCTCCCCGGCCGCCGACGCCGCGGTCACTGAGCCGTACGCCCGGCTCAAGCGGCTCGGCTGACGGAATAGCGTGCGGTGCGCGGGGCGTTGAACGGGGCTGTAGAGGGAAGGAACAGACCGTGTCCGACACCACGCCGCAGCTCCCGCCGCCGCCTCGGTCCTCGTCGCCCGAGACGCACGTCATCGACTACCGGGCCGCGGAGCAGCTCCTCGCCGCGCGCGACCCGCGCGGTGCGGTGAAGCTGCTCGACTCGGTCATAGCCGCCCACCCGGAGAACACGGCGGCCCGGCTGCTGCGCGCCCGGGCCTTCTTCGCCGCCGCCCAATTGCGGCCGGCGGAGCTGGAGTTCGAGATCGTGCTGGAGCGGGAGCCGGACAACGCCTTCGCCCACTTCGCGCTGGCCCGCACCCACGAGCGCGCCGGCCGGCCGGACCAGGCCCGCAAGCACTTCCGCCTCGCGGCCGCCCTGGACCCCCAGCCGGACTACCTGGCGGCGGCCCGCTTCGAGAAGTAGCCGGTCTGATCGGCAAGACACCAGGCCCTAGTGGCCCGGCGGCTCGTACGGAGGGATGTCGCGGCCCGGCTGGTAGTGCGGGCCCTGGCGGATGCGGCGGAGCACCACGGCCAGGTCCACGGCCGCGAGTACGGCGACGGCGGCGCAGGCCGCGGCCCACCCGGGCCGGGCGGCGAGCGAGAACGCCGCCGCTCCGGCACCGGACCAGATCAGCCCCCACAGGCTCAGCCAGAAGCGCAGCCGCAGCGCGCTGCGGGCGGTCACCGGCTCGTTTCCGGTGCGCATGGCCATCGCCGCCTCGGCGTCGTCGCCCACCCCGGCTTCCCCGTCCCTTCCATGGTCCCACCGGGGGCGCCGCGCGTCAGGGGTTGAGCTTGTTCACGGCCCTGACGGTCGTCTTCTTGAAGGCGGGGACGGGTGCGTGGGACAGGTTCCCCATCTCTCCCCACTGCACGACCGTCACGGTGGTGCCGTCGCGCCCGATGCCGAACATGTGCACGCCGGGCTCGGATTCCGGGATGGAGGTGTGCACCCCGTAGACGTGCGCGCCCTCCTCGACGGTGAGCTTCCCGTAGTCCTGCCAGGAGGCCGTACCGCCCGGGGTCTTGCGCAGCCAGTCGGCGGCGCATGCCGCCACCTTGCGCTCCAGGGCCGCCTTGAGGTTGATGGCCGCCGTGGTGGAGGACGTGCGTACGGACACCTGTACCGCGCCCGTGTCGAACTCGGTGCCGAAGTCGCGGTACCAGCTCCCGGTGGCAGGGAGCACGCCGTCCAGGCAGAACGGCGCGAACTCGGGCAGCCCCTTGGTGATCTTCCCGGCGTACCAGGGGGAGGTGGGGTGCGGGGGCAGGTCGGTGCCGGCCAGGAAGCCGGGCGCGGTGACGGCGGCCGTGGAGGTGGTGGAGGCGGTGAGGACGAGGGCGGTGGCGGCGGCCGCGGTGGCCGCGAGGACGGCGGTGGTCCGGGCGGGCCGGAAGGTCCGGGCGGGCCGGGTGGATCGGGCGGTGCGTCGGAACATGGTCGGTTCTCCCCGTGTGGTCCGTGATGGTGCGGCGGTGTCTGTGGAGAAGGCTGTACCCCGGCCCGGGCCCACGCCGACGGATCGGGACGAAGTCGGGACGGTGGAACGGCCGTACGCACCGTCAGCTGCGGGAACATCCTTGGCATGGAACGGAACTCCGGGACGGGGAGATCGGCCGAGGCGCAGGCGTTCGCGCGGTCGATGAGGGAACTGAAGGAGCGGAGCGGGCGGAGCTACGGAGCCCTCGCGCGAGGGCTCCACACGAGCACGTCGACCTTGCACCGGTATTGCAGCGGTGAGGCACTGCCCGCGGAGTTCGTCGTGGTGGACCGCTTCGCGCGGGCCTGCGGGGCGACTCCGGCGGAGGCCGTGGAACTGCACCGGGCCTGGCTGCTGGCGGATGCGCGGCGGCGGGCGGTCTCGGTCGTGGAGGCGGTGGAGGCGGTGGAGGTCGTGGAGGCGGTAGAGGCGCCGCCCGTGGATGAGGGGGGCCGGGCGGACCCGGCGGCCGGCCTGGAGGCGGTGGCCGCGGAAGCCGATGTTCCGGGGGCGCCGGTGCCGAGCCGGTCCGGGCGCCGGCTGCGGCTGGCCGGGGCGGTGGCGGCCGCGGTCGTGGCCCTCGCGGTGAGCGTCTGGTGGCTTCCGCAGACGGGTCCGGACCACCGGACACCCCAGGCCGGACCGACGGCGCCGGCCGGGGCCACGGGTACGACGGCGACGGCCGGGCCGACGACGTCGGCGACCGGGCCGGGAGGCACCGGGCCCGCGGCGACGCCGACGCCGACGCAGACCGGCCCGGCGAAGGGCTCGACGGGCGCTTCGGCCGGCGCTTCGTCGGGCGTGACGGGAACGCCGGCCGGGCCCGCGGCGACGGGCGGTCCCTCGCCGGCCTCCCCGCCCCTGCGCGCGGCCGTACGGTCGCACGTGTGGGCGGCGGCCTGCGACCACGCGTACCTCGCCGAGCCGGCGCCCTCGGCGGTGCCCCCGCCCCCGGTGGAGGCGGACGCGCCCGCGTGGGCGGCGGGGCGCGGGGCCGTCCACGCGGGGACGCAGATCGTGGAGGTCACCCTGCTGGGCACGGGCCCGGGCGTGGTGGTCCTGGAGGACTTGGAGGTACGGGTGGCCGGGCGGCGGTCCCCGCTGCAGTGGAACGTCTACCAGATGTCGCAGGGCTGCGGCGGAGGGCTCACCCCGGCCGGGTTCACGGTCAACCTGGACGCACCGCGCCCACTGGCCCGGCCGGTGGCCGGCAACAACGAGGGGGAGGCGATCGCGGCACCCGCCTTCCCGCTCCGGGTCTCGGCCACCGAACCGGCCGTCCTGCGGGTGGTGGCGAGCAGCAGCGGCTGCGACTGCGACTGGTACCTGGACCTGCGCTGGAGCGGCCCCACCGGCTCCGGCACCCTCCGCCTCGACGAGGACGGGCGGCCCTGGCGCATCTCCGCCGTCTCCTCGGACCGACCGGTCTACGGATACGCCCCCGAGCGGGGGCGCTGGGGCCGCTGAACGGCACCGCGGCCCGGGGCCAACCCCCGGCCCCCGCTCCTCGGACGCCGGAGGGCCGGATCCTCGCCGGCGTTCGAGGCGCGGGGTCCCGGGCTTCGGGAAACGTGCAGCTCAGCGGGATTGTCGGTGGGCCCGCCTAGACTCGGTGGCAGATGGGATTCGTCGGCCGCGAAGGTGACGGCGGACGTGGGGAGGGGGAGAGGGGGGAACATGATGGACATGCCGACGGCGTCGCGCGCGCCGGGGCAGTCGGGCGGGGCCGCTTCCGCCCTGCCGCGGCACGCGGCCGTGTTCCTTCCCGCCGCCGTGCCCCGCGAGAGCCGCATCGCGTTCTGGTCCCCCGACGGGGACGGCCTGCCCGCCGAAGGCGCCCCGGCCACGCTCCAGGTGGTCCGCCCCCACGGCGAGGGCATCCGTACCCGCACGGTGCCCGCCGTCACGCTGACGGTCACCGCCGCGCTGCCCGTGCTCGTCCGCGCGGTCCGCAGGCCCGCCACGCATCCCGCGACCCGGGCGTGGGGGACCGCCGCCGTCCAGGCGCTGTCCCTCGTCGCGCGGGGCCGGCTGCTGCCCGGGCTGACCCCCGAAGGCGTCGACGCCTGGCGGGTCGGGCCCCTCGACGCCGAGGACATCGCGCATCTGCGTGCGGTCGCCGCCGCCCTGCCTCCCGAGGGATACGCCACCCCGCTCGCCGGCCGCCGCCCGCTCCACCTGCCCGAACCGGAGGCGCTGGTCAGGGCGTTCCTCGACGCCGTCGCCGACAGCCTGCCCCGGACCCCCGCGGCGCCCTTCGCCGCGGGCCGGCCGTTCGCGGCCCGCGAGCCGCAGCAGGTCCCGGGGATAAGGGACTGGGCCGCGCAGGTCGCCTCGGGAGCGGACACCGGAGTCGGGATCTCGCTCCGCCTCGACCTGTCCTCCTTCCGCCTCTTCGACGAGGCCGAGACCGGGACGGAACCGGAGGAGGACGTGCGCCGCGCCGGGGCCGCCGTCGTCCAGGTGCACAGCCTCGCCGACCCGACCCTGGTCACGGACGCCTCGATGCTCTGGGCGGGCGCCGCCGCGGCCGGCTTCGGGCCCCGCGCCCGGATCGACGCCGTCCTCGCGCTGCGCCGGGCGGCCCGGGTCTGGCCGCCGCTGCTGCGGCTGCTGGACCAGCCGGTTCCCGATGTGCTGGCCCTGTCGGACCCCGAGCTCGAAGACCTGCTGGGCCGGGCCGCGACCCGGCTGGCGGAGGCCGGAGTCCTGGTCCACTGGCCGCGCGAGCTGGCTCGTACGCTGTCCGCGACCGCGGTCGTACGGTCCACCGCGCCCGGTTCCGCCACCGACGGCACCGCCTTCTTCGACGCCGAGCACCTCTTCGCCTTCTCCTGGGAGCTGGCGCTCGGCGGCGACCGGCTCACCCCGGGGGAGATGGACGCGCTCGCGCAGGCCCACCGGCCGGTCGTGCGGCTGCGCGACCAGTGGGTGCGGGTCGATCCGGAGCTGGTGCGCAAGGCCCGCAAGCGGGAGCTGGGCCTACTGGAGCCGGTGGACGCGCTGGCCGCCGCACTGACGGGGACGGTCGAGGTCGAGGTCGAGGGGGAGCCCGTGGCCGCGGTGCCGGTGGGGGCGCTGGCCGCCCTGCGGGACCGGCTGACCGGGGAGCTGGCCCCGCTGCCCCAGCCGGCCGGGCTCAAGGCCACTCTGCGCGACTACCAGGCCCGCGGTCTGGCCTGGCTCGACCTGATGACCTCGCTCGGACTCGGCGGCTGCCTCGCCGACGACATGGGCCTGGGCAAGACCGTCACCCTGATCGCGCTCCACCTGCACCGCGCCCGTCCCGAGCCGACCCTGGTGGTCTGCCCGGCCTCACTGCTCGGCAACTGGCAGCGGGAGATCGAGAGGTTCGCCCCCGGTACGCCGGTGCGCCGCTTCCACGGCGCCGGCCGCAGCCTCGACGGGCTGGAAGGCCAAGGCGGCGGGGGATTCGTCCTCACCACCTACGGAACCATGCGCGCGGGAGCGGCCCGGCTGGCCGAACAGTCCTGGGGCATGGTCGTCGCGGACGAGGCCCAGCACGTCAAGAACCCGCACTCGGCGACCGCGAAGGCGCTGCGCACGATCCCGGCGCCCGCGCGGGTGGCGCTGACCGGCACCCCCGTGGAGAACAACCTCTCCGAGCTGTGGGCGCTCCTCGACTGGACCACGCCCGGACTGCTCGGCCCGCTCACCGCGTTCCGGGCCCGGCACGCCCGGCCCGTGGAGCACCAGACGGAGGAGGACGGGGGCAACGAGGCGGCGGTCGCCCGACTGGCCGCGCTGGTCCGGCCGTTCCTGCTGCGGCGCAAGAAGTCCGATCCGGGGATCGCCCCCGAACTGCCGCCGAAGACGGAGACCGACCACCCCGTGTCCCTCACCCGCGAGCAGGCTTCCCTCTACCAAGCGGCGGTGGACGAGGCGATGGCCGTGATCGGCGCGAGCGAGGGCATCGAGCGGCGCGGCATGATCATGAAGCTGCTGGCCTCGCTCAAGCAGATCTGCAACCACCCCGCGCAGTTCTTGAAGGAGGACCAGCCCCGGATCGCGCACCGTTCCGGGAAGCTGGCCCTCCTCGACGAGCTGCTCGACACGATCCTGGCCGAGGGCGGATCCGTGCTGGTCTTCACGCAGTACGTGACGATGGCCCGGCTCATCGAGCGCCATCTGACGGCGCGCGGGATCTCCCACCAACTGCTGCACGGGGGCACGCCCGTTCCGCGCCGCGAGGAGCTCGTGGACCGCTTCCAGGCGGGCGAGTTCCCGGTGTTTCTGCTCTCCCTCAAGGCCGCGGGCACCGGGCTCAACCTCACCCGCGCCGGCCACGTCATCCACTACGACCGCTGGTGGAACCCGGCCGTCGAGGAACAGGCCACCGACCGCGCCTACCGCATCGGCCAGACCCAGCCCGTCCAGGTCCACCGCATCATCGCGGAGGGCACCGTCGAGGACCGGATCGCCGAAATGCTGGAGGCGAAGCGGGCGCTGGCCGATGCCGTGCTCGGCTCCGGCGAGACGGCGCTGACCGAGCTCACCGACCGCGAGCTGGCCGACCTCGTCTCCCTGCGCAGGCCCGGATGATCACCGCGCGCGACGACCGCCGCCGCACCTTCGAGACCGTGCCGCCGGGGGTGGAGGCCGTCAGCTGGTGGGGCCGGGCCTGGGTGTCCGCCCTGGAGACGGTGGCCCGCGACGGAGCCCGCCTGACCCGGGGGCGGACGTACGCCGCCGAGGGCCACGTCGACGCCGTCACCATCACCCCGGGCCGGATCGTGGCCTACGTACGGGGCAGCCGGCCGCGGCCATACCGCACCGAGCTGTCCCTGCCCGCCTTCTCGGACACCGAGTGGAGCGAGCTGCTCGAATCGGTGGTCGCCGATCCGACGGCGCTGGCCGCGCTGCTGGAGCGGGAGGTCCCGGAGTCCCTCTCCGAGTCGGTCCTGCCCGGTGCGGGAGAGCTCGTGCCGCGCTGCTCCTGCCCCGACGTCGCCCGCCCGCCCTGCAAGCACGCCGCGGCCCTCTGCTACCGCGCGGCCCGGCTCCTGGACGCCGACCCCTTCGTCCTGCTCCTGCTGCGCGGCCGCGGGGAGCGGGAGCTGCTGGAGGAGCTCACCCGCCGCAACGCCGCCCACGCCGCACGTGAACAGCCCGATGAGACACCGGACTTCCCCGGCGTACCCGCCCGTGCCGCGCTGGTCCGCACCGTGCTGCCGCCACTGCCCGCTCCGCTGGCGGCGCCCTCCGCCGTCGGGATGCCGCCCGCGTATCCGGCCGACCCGGCGGCCCCGGACCCGCTCGCCCTGGACCAGCTCGCCGCGGACGCGGCCGCCCGCGCCCTGGCGCTGTTGCGCACCGCCGAGGATCCGATGGCCGGGCTGAGCCGCTGGCAGGACGCCGTCCGGCTGGCCTCGGCCCATCCCACCGCCGGGCTCACCGGCGCCGCCCGCGCCCTCTACCGCGAGCTGGCCCGCGCCACGGGACGCAGCACCACGGACCTGGCCCGGGGGGCGGCCGCCTGGAGGCAGGGCGGTCTGCCCGCCCTGCTCGCCCTCGAAGAGCCCTGGGACCCGCCGGCGGGCCCCTTCGACCGGGCCCGCCCGGCGCTCCTCGCCGCCGCCCAGGGCGCGTTCCGCCCCGACCGGAACCGGCTGACGGGCACCGGCCGGCAGCTCCGGCTCGGCCGGGACGCCCTCTGGTACTCCTACGAGAACCGCCTGGGCGACGACGACTGGTGGCCCACGGGCCGCCGCCCCTCGCCGGACCCGGTCACGGCCCTGCTGGGCTGAGCCCGGCCGCCCAGCGGTCGAGGGTGGTGAAGTCCTGCGGGCGCAGGCCGTGGCGGGGGTGGATGCGCAGGAGCAGGGCCGGGGCCGGGTGGTGGGCGGCGACCCAGGCGCGGTCCCGGGGCGTGATCAAGTCGTCGACCCAGGCGAAGGGGCGGCCGGCCGCCCATTCCACGAGCGGGCGGGTCTTCCAGAAGAGGCCGTCGGGGTCGCGGGTGAAGAGTTCCGGCCACTCGATGACAGGAAGATCAGCGGGTAGTCCGATGTGCGGGGAGATCAGTGTGTTGGCCTCGTGCGTCCAGGCGGTGGCCCAGGCGATTTCGTAGGGCAGGGCCAGCAGCCGGGCGCCGTGGGCCGGGTGCAGGCGCACCCGCAGGCCGCGCCTGGTGCTGCGGGATTCCGGTGCGCGGTAGGACAGCCAGATGCTCGGACGCATCCGGTGGCTGGTGTATCCGCGGAGACCCGCGAGGCGGGACCGGAAGGGGTTGAGGGGGCCGTCCACGTCGAGGAGGAGCAGTGGGCGAGTCATGAAGTAGGGATTACCCAGTACACGATGGAGTGAAATGCCTACCGGCGCTATAACCCGAATGGGGTTACGGCGTTGTTTCCGGTACGGGTGCAAGGCCCGTGGACCCTTCCGGAAGGCAGGAAATCTGATGCGTCACAGTCGTCGGAATGGCTTGATCGCGGCGGTGGTTGCGGGGGGTGGACTCGCGGTCGCGGGTGCGGGTGGCTTCGCCTACGCCGACGCGGAGGCGGGCGGGCAGGCCGTGCGTTCGCCGGGGGTGCTGTCGGGGAACCTGCTGCAACTGCCGGTGCACGCACCGGTGAACGTGTGCGGGAACACCGTGAGCGTGGTCGGCGTGCTCAACTCGGCGGCCGGGAACCGGTGCGTCAACGCGGACCAGGGCGGCGGGAAGCCCGGCAAGCCGGGCCATCCCGGGCCGGGGTCGTCCGGCCCCTCGCACCCCTCGAAACCCGGCGCCGGAAACGGTGCGGGGAACGGCGGCCAGAGCGGCCCCGGCCGGGGTGCAGTGGCAGAGGGGCGCGGAAAGGATTCTCCGGGGCTGCTGTCCGGCAACGGGCTCCAGCTCCCCGTCCAGGTGCCGGTCAACATCAGCGGCAACTCGGTGAGCGTCGTCGGCGTCGGCAACTCCTCCGTGGGCAACACCTCCGTCAACGGCATGCCCCCGGTCGTCGGCAAGCCCGTGCAGCCGCCCGTCCGGCCGCCCGTCGCCGTGCGGCCGGTCACCCCGCCGGCCCCGCCGCGCAACCACCCCTCCGCGCTCGCCCACACCGGGGCCGAGGACCTGGGATACCTGCTGTCCGGCGGCGGCGCCATGCTGCTCGGCGGAGTGCTGCTCTACCGCCGGTTCCGGCTCAACTAGCCTGCGCGGGCGCCTCGGAACCCGCCCGCCAGCCGTCCAGGATCGCGTCGATCCGGGGCGCCAGCCGGGCCCGGGCCGCGAACCGCGGCACGCCCCCCATCAGCAGGGCGTCGTATTCGGTGTCCAGGTGCCGTACGGCCGCCCGTACCGCCGCGTACACGGCCGGCGGGTCCAGGGCCCGGCCGGCCGCGCTGCGGCCCACCCGGCCGCTGCCGCGCACCGAGGCGTGCGCGGCGATGGCCCCGGCCCGGTCGGCCGGGCACCCGGGGAACAGGCGCAGGATCTCGGCGGCGAAGGCCGCCGTGAACCGGGTGTCCTCGGCCGCGCGGCGCAGCCGGTCGCGCTCCCGCCGGCGGGCCCGCGCCTCGGCGTCCGCGAGGCAGGCCCGCTCGGCGCGGGCCAGGGCCGCGTCCTCGACGAGGATGCCGAGGCGCTCGTAGCGGCGGCGGCGCCGGTGGAAGCGCAGGACGACCGCGGACAGGGAACTGGCCTCGTGGGCCCGGCGGGTGAGGGCCGTGTCGCCGCGCGGCACGTAGACGAGGTGTCCGAGGTCGGCGCAGTCCAGGCAACGGGGCACGCCGGCCTCGCGGACGAGACGGCGCAGGGGGCCCTGCCTGCACTCCGCGCAGTGGATCTGTTTCGTAGACTCGAAAACGACCAGGCTCATGCCGAACTGATACCGCCGTTCAGGCCGTATATCACCTTGTAAGTATGGGTACTTGCGGTTTCACAGAGTCTTCCCTGACCTCATGGTGTCCTCCTACCGTGAGTCGAGTGGGCCGCGGCCGGTCCATGGAGGAGGGGAAACATGGCTGGACGGCAGGCTACGGTCGGACGCCCGAGGGTTGCGGGCAGGCGTCCGAAAGCGGAGGTGGTCTCCGACCTCGTGGTGCGGGAGGTCGAGATCCAGCCTGGCGGCTGCACCGGCTGGCACTACCACCGCGTCCCCTTGATGGCGGTGGTCAAGTCCGGCACCCTGACGCGGATCCTGCGCGACGGCACGGTCGAGGTGCATCACACCGGCACCAGCTTCGTCGAGCCCGCCGGCCGCCGTCACGTCCACCTCGGCCGCAACCTCGGCTCCGTGCCCGTCGTGCTCTGCGTGACCGCCGCCCTCGCCCAGGGCGACCCCTTCGCGCTTCCGGCGCAGGCCCCGCCCGGGGCCACGCCCTGCGCGTGCCCCACGCGGACGCGGTGAGCCCCGGCCCCGCGAACCGGGTCATCGCTCAGACGAGCCGGCGGATCTCCCCGCGCACGCGGTAGAAGCCCCCGGCCGCGGGGTGCAGGCCGTCCACCACGTACCGGGCGCCGGGCTCCCGTATCCCGCGCGGGAACTGCACGTTCCAGGAAGGGTCGAATCCGCCCGACACCACCTGTACGCGCATCCGCTGGCCCTGCTGCACGCACTCCACGACGACACCGCCGGCGGGCACCGAGGACACGGACACCGTCGCCACCGCGGCGGGGCTGGCGGCCGGGGTGAAGACGGGCAGGGCCGCCGCCGACTTCACGTCCACGGCCGTCGGCACCGACCCCTCCCGGGCGGCCGCGATCGCGGCCTCGCTCGCGTCCACGCACACCAGCGAACCGTCCGTGGTCACCAAGTACAGCCGCTCGTCCAGATACTGCATCGACAGCGCGGCCCCGCTGCCGGTGCCCAGCTTCCACAGCCGCCGCCCGTCGGCGTCGAAGCAGTACACGGACGACGCGAGGTCGCCGGCGAAGACGTGCCGTCCGTCCGGTGAGGTCGCGCACGAGTAGACCGCCGCGTCGCACCGGTACGAGGCCTCCAGCGCACCCGTCGCCTTCGACAGCCGCTCCACCGTGTTGCGGCCGGTCCCCGCGTACACCGCGTGGTCCTCCTGCCAGCCGAACAGCACCGCCCCGTTGGTCTGGGTGTGCCACAACTGCCCGCCGCCGTCCGGGGCGTAGGCCGTGACCCCCTTGCTGTGGCCGTGGTAGACGGCCCGCTCGTCCGCCCGCACCATCCACGCGTGCTCACCGGACGAGCGCCGCGACCACTGGAACTCGTCCTCGTGGTCGATGACCGTCAGCCCGCCGCCCGCGTCGGACACGTTGAGCACGCCCTCGCGGATGTCGAGCCAGAAGATGTCCACGTCGGCCGCGATGTCGTACGCCCCGAACGGAACCTTCGAGGACAGGTCGTACACCGTGCCGTCGTCGCAGCCCGCGTAGATCCAGAACTCGTCCGCCACCAGGCACTTCACCCCGTCCGGCAGCGAGTACCGGGCCAGCACCTCACCGTCGTGGCTCACCGTGTAGACGTCTCCGGCCTGGTTGCCGACCCAGCAGCGGTCCTCGTCCACGTGGATCCCGAAGGCGGAGGACCCCGTACGGAACCGCCACAGCACCGGGGCCGCCGCGCGTGCGGTGGACGGGGTCGCGGTCACCTGGCGGCGCGTCACCGACCGGGCCGCGCGGGCTCCCCGCACCGCCGGGGCGTAGCCCTTGCGGACCTTCTCCCCGATCTTCTTGGCGGCGGCGGCCCGCGCCTTCTCGGCGGTCGGGAAGGAGGAGTTCTGCAGCTGGCCGTCCGCGCCGATGCGTCCGTACCGCACGGAGACGGCGGTGCCGTCGACGGTGACCTCGTAGAACTTGTGGGCACCGCCGTCCTCCTGGGACAGCTCCAGATACGTCGTCTCCCGAGCCATGACAGACCCCTCCCCAAGGCCGGGCCACCGACCCCCTGTGCGCCGGTGATCCCTCCTGAAAAACGTTAGGGGCCACCACTGACAATGGGCTGGTGCAGCTGGAAGCGATCACATGGCAGCGGATGGCCGAGCGGCTCGCCGGTCACCTCGACGACAACGAGAAGGACGGCGGCGGGGACGGGACCGGCCCGGAGGACCGATGGCGCCGCGTGGGCATCGACGGGGCGCCCGCCGCCCGCACAGGCGTCCTCGCGGCGGAGCTCGCCGACGCGCTGCGCCTGCGCGGGCGTTCGGTCCTGGTCGTGGCGGCCGAGGGCTTCCTGCGCCCCGCCTCCCTCCGCTTCGAGTTCGGCCGCGAGGACGTGGACTCCTACCTCGACGGCTGGTACGACACGGCGGCGCTCTGGCGGGAGGTCTTCGGCCCGACCGACCCCGGCGGCACCGGCCGGGTGCTGCCCGACCTCTGGGACCCGGCCACCGACCGGGCGACCCGCAGCCCCTACGCCGAACTCCCGCCCGGCGGCGTGCTCATCGTGCACGGCCCGCTGCTCCTGGGCCACTGGTTCCCCTTCGACCTCAGCGTCCACATCGGCCTCTCCCCGGGCGCGCTCGCCCGCCGCACCGAGGAGTCCGCCCGCTGGACGCTCCCCGCCTTCGCGCGCTACGAGGCCGAGACCGGCCCCGCGGACCGGGCCGACGCCCTGGTCCGGGCCGACGATCCGCGCCACCCGGCCTGGACGGGCCTGCGCGCAGGGGGCGCCGGCTGACTCCGCGGGGCCGCCGGTGCCTGCGTCCGCGTACGTCCGCGTACGTCCGCGTACGTCTGCGTACCTCTGCCTACGTCTGCGTACTCCCGCCCCGTCACGGAGGTCCGGGAACCGCAACAGGGGGATTCCGGCAAGGTGACGATCGGTTCCGGCCATCGCTCCGGCCGGAACCGGGCGCTACGTTGACGGCACGCTTCGACGGCGGCCACCCCGGTGGCGCCTTGGCAGAGGGAGAAGGCAATGCGCGGACACGGCAATGAGGTTCCGGGCCCGAGACGGTTGCGTGCGCAGGCGGCGCTCGCAGCGCTGGCCCTGTGCGGGACCCTGGCCCTCACGGCATGCAACGGCAACGAGGAGGCCGGCGCCCCGGGAACCCCCGCGAGCCCCGCCACCAGCGCGGCGGCCACGGGCACCGCCTCGCCGTCGGCTTCGCCGTCGCCCTCCTCGGCGTCCTCGGCCACGCCGAAGAAGCCGGCCCCCACCGCCACTTCGACCGCCACCCCGGAGGGTACGAAGAAGGCGCCGACGCCCGGCCCCACCTGCGACCACAAGATGCCGATCTCGCCCGACGAGGTCGCCGTCTACCGCTACACCCCCGAGGGCGGGGTCCACAGCCTGATCGTCAAGCACGGCAACTGGGGCTGCGCCGCACCCGGCATGGACGCCGCCCCCTTCGACACGGTGGGCAAGGAGACCTTCCTCAACATCGCAGAGGACGCCAAGATCACGGCCGTCACCCCCATCATCGCCAGCCCGGTGAGCAAGCCGATCACCCTCCAGCAGCTCATCGACTGGCTGATCGCCCACCCGAACCAGGGCCGCGTCTTCCGCTACCACCTGGACAGTGCGGGCGTGATCGACTGGATGGACCAGCAGTACACGGCGTCGTAAGACCCGTACCCGCAGGCGCGGCCGTACGGTTTCCCCTCCGTGCTCCCTACGGCCGCCCGCCCAGCCGGGTCACCGCCAGCGCGGCCGCGCGGCAGCCGGCCCCCGCGGCCCACGCCGAGCCCGCTCCCGCCAGGCGGGCCGCGAGGAAGGCGCCCGTGAAGGCGTCCCCGGCGCCCGTGGAATCCACCGCCTCGGCGCTCTCCGCAGCGACCTCGGCCGTCACCCGGCCGTCCTCGGCGATGAGCGCTCCGGCCCCGCCCCGGGTGACCACCACCAACGGCACCCGCCGGCTCAGCTCAGCCGCCGCCCGCGCGACCCCGGCCGCCCCGGCCGGCCCGTGCGAGCCCGCGAGCAGCAGCGCCTCGTCCGAGTTCGGCAGCAGTACTCCGGCCCCCGCCGCGGCGGCCAGGAACCGCTCCGGACCCAGCGCGGCCAGGAACCCCGCCGAGGCCGGGTCCACGCTCACCGGTACGTCCCGGGCGCGGGCGTCCCGTAGCGCGAGCAGGGCCAGCTCCCGGCTGGCGTCGGCGAAGAACAGGTAGCCCGACAGGTGCAGATGGGCGACGCCGTCCAGCAGCCCGGGCTCCCAGTCGGCGGGGGAGAGCCGCAGCGAGGCCCCGCTGTCGGTCAGGAAGGTCCGCTCCGCGTCCTGGCCGACCAGCGCGACCACCGTCCCGGTCGGCTCGGCGGGATCGATCACCAGCCTCGGCCGCACCCCCGCGCCGCGCAGCGCCCGCTCGTGCCACCCGGCCGATTCGGCGCCGACCCGCGCGAGGAGGCGTACGTCCGGGGCGCCCGCGTGGGCGGCCCAGCAGGCCGCGTTGGCCCCGGCGCCGCCCGGCAGGGTCCTGATCCGGGCCGGGGTGTCGGTACCCGGAGCCAGTGGCTCCGCATGCACCGCCACGACGTCCGTCACCACGTCCCCGACGACCAGCAGCGCCCCCGGCCCGGCGGGAGCGGCCGGCGCCGCGGTCACGGCCGGGCCGCCCAGGCCCGGGCGATCCGGGCCCCGAGGCGCACGTTGCCCCGTACCGCCGCGAGGTTGGCCTCCAGGGAGGCGCCGCCCGTGGCGCGCACCAGGAACCCCAGCAGGAACGGGGTCACCGCCTGCCCCGTGATGCCCCGCTCCCGGCACTCCGACAGCGCCTCGGCCAGGACCCGGTCGTGGAGCTCCGGATCGAGCTGCCGCTCCCGCGCCACCGGATTGGCCACGAGCAGCGCCGACTCCGCGCCACCGAGGAGGTCCTGAGCGGCCATCACGGCCGCCACCTCCTCGGGGCGGTGCACCGTCCAGTCCACCGGCTCGCCGGAATCGGCCAGGTAGAACCCGGGGAAACGATCCGTCCCGTACCCGAGGACCGTCACCCCCAGCGTTTCCAGCCGCTGGAGCGTCGCGGGCACGTCCAGGATCGACTTCACCCCCGCGCACACCACCGTGATCCGGGTCCGCGCCAGCAGCGCGAGGTCCGCCGACTCGTCCTGCGACCGCGTCCAGTCCCGGTGTACGCCGCCCAGCCCGCCGGTGGCGAAGACCCGCAGCCCCGCCCGCGCGGCGAGGAAGGCCGTGGCCGAGACGGTCGTCGCGCCCGTCGCCCCCGTGGCGAGGGCCGGGGCCAGATCCCGGTGGCCGAGCTTGCGTACGCCCTCGCCGCCCGCGATCCGCTCCAGCCGGGCCTTGTCCAGCCCGGCGTACGCCACCCCGTCGACGACCGCGATCGTCGCCGGGACGGCTCCCTCCGCGCGGACCAGCTCCTCCAGTTCCAGACCCACGGCCAGATTGCGGGGGCGGGGCAGACCGTGGGCGAGGATCGTGGACTCCAGTGCCACGACGGGCTGCCGGCGGTCGAGCGCCTCGCGCACCTCCTCCGACAGGACCGGGACGGCGGCCGTTGCCGCAGTCGGGAGGGCGGAGGGCGCTGTGTGCTCGGATGCTGTGTGCTGTGACATGTCCCCATCCCTGGCACGCGTTCCGGGGTCCCAAACGCGCGGCCGCCGCACCGGCGTGAACCCGCCCCGGGAGCGTGCGGGCCGTCCGGGGCGCCGGCTGCGGGTGTGCCGCGGGGCGGAGTCCCCTACCCGCCCTTCGCCCGTTCCCCGGGGCTGCGCCCCGGACCCGTTGCCGGGTGCGGCGCCGTTCCCGGGGGCCGGCCCCCGGACCCCCGCTCCTCAAACGCCGGAGGGGCTGAATTTTGGCCGGCGTCAGCCAGTACGCGTGCGGGGCTGCCCCGTCGCCCCCTGGGGCTTTTCAGCCGTCCGGCGTGTGAGGACCGGGATCTGGGGCGGAGCCCCAGGTGTCCGGGCGCAGCTCGGGACCCTGCCTTCAGCCCGTCCGGCGTTTGAGGACCGAGGTCCGGGCAGAGCCCGGGGAACGGGGGAAGGGCGGGTAGGGGACCTCGCCCCGCAGGGCCCAGCCACCCGCACCCGCCCACCGGGCCCGGGGCCGGGACGGCGGTGGCGGCAGCCCCGCCGGGCCACCGCCGGACGGAGTTCGGCGCAGCGGGGCGAAGCCCAGGAGGCCCGCCAGGGCCGAGTGGTGCGAGGTCCGCGTCAAAGAATGGACAGGGTGACGGGTGGGGCGGGCGCGCGCTGGACGCTCTGGTCACCCCGGCGCGCCGGGCGTCCCGATTAGGCTCCGGGAGCATGAGCACAAGTGATCACCGTGATGCCCCCGCTTCGTTCGCCGTCTCCGTCCCGGACTTCCCCGACTCCGAGCTGGAAGTGGACGAGCTCGACCCCGCGCAGATCGTCTCCGGGAACCCCGTCGTGACCGGCAAGGTGCTGTGGGAGGCGCCGGACGGCTCGCAGGTGCGCGGGATCTGGCAGATCACCCCGGGCGTGGTCACCGACACCGAGGCGAACGAGCTGTTCGTTGTGGTCAGCGGCCGGGCCACCGTCGAGGTGGAGGGCGGCGAGACCCTGGAGGTCGGCCCCGGCTCCGCGTGCGTCCTGCGCGAGGGCGACAAGACCACCTGGACCGTCCACGAGACCCTTCGCAAGGCCTACCACATCAGCTACTAGCCGGGCCCCGTCCCGGTGTCCGTGGCCTTCACCGGACGGCGGCGCGAGGTGAACAGCGCGAGCGCCGCCATCGGCAGCAGCAGGGCGGCGGCGGCCGCGTTGAGCCAGCCGTAGCCCGCCTGGGACATGACCAGCCCGGCGACGGCGCCGCCGACTCCGGCGGCCGTGTTCATGGTGAGGTCGCCCAGCCCCTGCACGGCGGCGCGAGCGGGCTGCGGCACCGAGTCGGTCAGCAGCGCCGAGCCGGACACCATGCCGGCGGACCAGCCCAGACCGAGCAGGAAGAGGCCGACACCGCTCTGGGTGTGGTTCCCGTCGGCCGTGCCGGCGAGCAGTGCGGCGATGGAGAGCAGCCCGGCGGCGAGCCCGATCACGGACAGCCGGCCGATCCGGTCCGCGAGCCAGCCCATCACCGGCGAGAAGCCGAACATGCCGGCGATGTGCCCGCTGATGACCAGCCCGATGAGCTGGAGCCCGGCTCCGTGGTGCCCGAGGTCGACCGGGGTCATCACCATGATCGAGACCATGGTGGTGTGTGACACCGCGATGGTGAGGAGCGCGAGCCGGGCCCTGGGGGAGGCCCTGACGGCCGCGAACCCGGCGCGCAGCGAACGCCCGGCGCGGGTCTGGTCCTCGGCCGGGGCGAGCGCGCGGGCCGTCAGCAGCGGATCCGGGCGCAGGAGTACGCCGATCAGCGTCGCGGTGAGCAGGAAGATGGCGCCGGCCCATATGAAGGGCCCCGCCATCGGGGGTATGGAGGTGCCGGTGAAGCTGCGGCTGGCCGGGGCGGAGAGGTTGGGGCCCAGCACGGCGCCGATGGTGGAGGCCCAGACGACGACGGAGATCGCCCGTGCCCGGTGGTCGGGCTCGGCGAGGTCGGCGGCGGCGAAGCGGGCCTGGAGGTTGGCGGAGGAGGCGGCTCCGAAGGCGGCCATGCCGAGCATCAGCAGCGGGAAGCTCTTGATCGAGGCGGCGAGGACGACGAGGGCGGCCCCGGCCGCGCCGATCACGTAGGCCAGGACCAGGCCGGGCCGGCGGCCGCGCGCGGTCATCAGCGCGGCGAGCGGCAGGGAGACGGCCGCGGTGCCGATCACGGAGGCGGTCGAGGCGAAGCCGGAGAGCGACTCCGTGCCGCTGACCTCGGTGGCCAGGACCGGGGCGAGGGCGATGCTGATGGGCACGCCGATCCCGCCCAGCACCTGGCCGGCGATCAGTACCCCGGAGGTGCGCCGCCGCAGCCGGGGCAGGTCGGCGGCGGTGACCGTGACGGCGGGCCGGGCGGTGCCCGGCGCGGTGCTCACGCGGTCCACCTCCGACACGGATGCGGAGGGGCTGCGGGCACGGCGCAAGGTGTGGTCACCGCCGCAGTTTCGCACCCCCCGCCGGACGGGCGGAACAGGGTTTCCGGGAGGGCTGGGAGCATCGGGAGCACGGCCGTGCGCCTCAGAACAGCGGCTGGGGGAGTACCCCCTCCAGGGCCAGGAGGCGGCGCTTGGTCTCCACGCCGCCGCCGAAGCCGCCGATGCCCCCGTCGTTCTCCACGACCCGGTGGCAGGCCACCACCAGCGGCAATGGGTTCGAGCCCATGGCGTTGCCGACGGCCTGGGCCGCGCCCGGGGCCCCGGCCCGGGCGGCCAGTTCGCCGTACCCCACGACCGCCCCGTAGGGCACGGTGCGGTCCAGTTCCAGCAGGACCTGCCGGTTGAAGCCGGAGCTGAGCCGCCAGTCCAGCGGCAGCTCGAAGCGGCGCAGCGTACCGGCGAAGTAGGCGTTCAGCTGGCGTATCGGCTCGGCCAGCAGGACCTCCTCGCCCGGCGGCGGGCGCCGGGCGTCGGCGCCGAGGCGGGAGATCAGCGCGCCGATCATCTTCTCGACCCGGTCCGGTCCGGCATGGAACTCGACCTTGACCAGGCCCTCGGGGGTGGCGGCGAGGAGCAGGGGCCCGATGTCGGCGACGCCGCTGTCGACGACGGTCCATTCGAGGTGCGGCCCGCGGGGCTCAGGAGTGTCCACCCCTTCACGGTACGGCGCCCCACTGACAGCGCCGCGCCCGTCAGTAGCCGCCGACCGCTTCCCGTACGACGTCGGGGTTGTCGGTGATGATCCCGTCCACGCCCATGTCCTGGACCTTCCGGGCGGTCGCGGCGTCGTCCACGATCCAGGTGTCCACCTCCAGCGCCTTGCCGTGGGCGCCGAGCAGCCCGTGCACCGCGGCGACCCAGTCGCCGTTGATGGTGGTGTGCCAGGGGTTGATCCGGTCGGTGAACTCGGCGTACCGCGGCAGGTCGGCGAGGGCCGGGGTGCCGAGGAAGGCCGTGATCAGGTCGGGGCGCAGCTCGTGCACGGTGCGGACCGAGGCGGCGCTGAAGCTCTGGACGACCAGCCGGCGGGCCACGCGGTTCTCCTCGAGCCAGCCGGTCGCGCCCAGCACGTCCAGGGTCTGCCGTTCGATCCCCGGGTAGAGCTCCGGCTTCTTGATCTCCAGGAGCAGCCGCTGCTGGTTGCGCTGGACCCGGTTCATGTACGTCCGCAGGGTCGGGACGCGGGCGCCCGCGAACTCCTGGCCGAACCAGCTGCCGGCGTCCAGCCGGGCGATCTCCGCCGCCGTGAAGTCCTTCACCCGCCAGGGCTTGCGGTCGGGGAACACCTGCTCGACGTCGGTCGTCCGGGCCAGGGTGTCGTCGTGGATGACCACGAGCTCCCCGTCCTTGGTGCGCTGGACGTCGTTCTCCACCCAGTCGAAGCCCATCTCCATGGCGAGGTCGATCGCCTCCAGGGTGTTCTCCGGGGCGTACGCCGAAGCCCCCCGGTGGGCGTACACGATCGGGTTGGACAGCCAGTCCGGACCGGGCGCGGCCGAGGCGGTGCCCGCGGCGCACATGGTCAGGGTGAGTCCAAGGAAGGCGGCGGTGGCCGCGGCGGCGGATCGGACGTACATGCGCGTTCTCCTCGGGTCATGGGCCCTGCTCCTGCCGTCAAACGGGCGTGGAGCGGCATTCGTTGCGGCGGGGCACGGGCGGCTGTGCGTTTCCGACGCACTTTCAGGGAGAGCCGCGTACGGCGATCATGGGGTTGACGATCACCGGGCCGCCACCGAACTACGACAAACGGACCAGGCCCGCACCCCTCGGCCCGGGGCGGGCGGGCACCGAGTGTCAGTGGGTGGTCGTACGGTTGACCCCATGCGGCCCGTATCGAAGATCGAACGCACGGTGGCGCCTTTCGAGGTCGTCAGCTCCTACACGCCCAGCGGCGACCAGCCGGCGGCCATCGCCGAGCTGGAGAAGCGCATCCGTGCAGGTGAGAAGGATGTCGTGCTGCTCGGCGCGACCGGAACCGGCAAGTCGGCGACGACCGCCTGGATGATCGAGAAGCTCCAGCGGCCCACCCTGGTGATGGCGCCGAACAAGACGCTCGCCGCCCAGCTGGCGAACGAGTTCCGCGAGCTCCTGCCGAACAACGCGGTCGAGTACTTCGTCTCGTACTACGACTACTACCAGCCCGAGGCGTACGTACCGCAGTCGGACACCTACATCGAGAAGGACTCCTCGATCAACGAGGAGGTGGAGCGGCTGCGCCACTCCGCGACGAACTCCCTCCTCACCCGGCGCGACGTCATCGTCGTCGCCTCGGTGTCCTGCATCTACGGCCTCGGCACCCCGCAGGAGTACGTGGACCGCATGGTCCCCCTCAAGGTCGGCGAGGAGATGGACCGGGACCAGCTCCTGCGCCGCTTCGTCGACATCCAGTACACCCGCAACGACGTGGCCTTCACCCGGGGCACCTTCCGGGTGCGCGGCGACACCATCGAGATCTTCCCGGTCTACGAGGAACTGGCCGTCCGCATCGAGATGTTCGGCGACGAGATCGAGGCCCTGTCCACCCTGCACCCGCTGACCGGCGAGGTGATCAGCGAGGACCGCGAGCTCTACGTCTTCCCCGCCAGCCACTACGTCGCCGGCCCCGAGCGCATGGAGAAGGCGGTCCGCGGCATCGAGGCCGAGCTCGCCGAGCGCCTCGCCGAGCTGGAGAAGCAGGGCAAGATGCTGGAGGCGCAGCGCCTGCGCATGCGCACCACCTACGACCTGGAGATGATGCGCCAGATCGGCTCCTGCTCCGGCATCGAGAACTACTCGCTGCACATGGACGACCGGGAGCGCGGCTCCGCCCCGAACACCCTCATCGACTACTTCCCCGAGGACTTCCTCCTCGTCATCGACGAATCGCACGTCACCGTGCCCCAGATCGGCGCGATGTACGAGGGCGACGCCTCCCGCAAGCGGACCCTCGTCGACCACGGCTTCCGGCTCCCGTCGGCCCTCGACAACCGGCCGCTGAAGTGGGAGGAGTTCCAGGAGCGGATCGGCCAGACCGTCTACCTGTCGGCCACCCCGGGCAAGTACGAGCTCTCGCGCGGCGACGGCTTCGTCGAGCAGATCATCCGCCCGACCGGGCTCATCGACCCGGAGGTCGTGGTCAAGCCCACCGAGGGCCAGATCGACGACCTGGTCCACGAGATCCGCCAGCGGGTGGAGAAGGACGAGCGGGTCCTGGTCACCACCCTCACCAAGAAGATGGCCGAGGACCTCACCGACTACTTCCTGGAGCTCGGCATCCAGGTCCGCTACCTGCACAGCGACGTGGACACCCTGCGCCGCATCGAGCTGCTGCGCGAGCTGCGGGCCGGCGAGTACGACGTCCTGGTCGGCATCAACCTGCTGCGCGAGGGCCTGGACCTGCCGGAGGTGTCGCTCGTGGCGATCCTCGACGCCGACAAGCAGGGCTTCCTGCGGTCGGGGACCTCGCTGATCCAGACCATCGGCCGCGCGGCGCGCAACGTCTCCGGCCAGGTCCACATGTACGCGGACAGCATCACCCCGGCGATGGCCCAGGCGATCGACGAGACGAACCGGCGCCGCGAGAAGCAGGTCGCCTACAACACGGCCCACGGGATCGACCCGCAGCCGCTGCGCAAGAAGATCAACGACATCGTGGCCACGATCGCCCGCGAGGAGCTCGACACCGAGGAGCTCCTCGGCACCGGCTACCGGCAGACGAAGGACGGCAAGGCCCTCAAGGCGCCCGTCCCGGCGCTGGGCGGCAAGGCGGCGCAGGCCGCGTCGGGCGGCAAGGCCGGGGCCAAGGGCGCCAAGGGAGCGAAGGGTCCCGTGGTCGCGACCGACCGTCCCGCCGCCGAACTGGCCTCACTCATCGAGCAGATGACCGAACGGATGCGGGGCGCGGCCGCGGAGCTGCAGTTCGAGGTCGCGGCCCGGATCCGGGACGAGGTCGGCGAGCTGAAGAAGGAGCTGCGACAGATGAAGGAAGCGGGCCTCGCCTGACCCGGAGGCGGTCAGTAGGGTTGGCACCAGCCGCAGGTACACGCTGCGCACCCCCATCGGGGGAGGGCTATGGAGAGGGGACAGCGCGTGACGGTCAACATGACCAAGGGTCAGGCCATCAGTCTGCAGAAGGCGGACGGAGGCACGCTGACCGCGGTCCGCATGGGCCTCGGCTGGCAGGCGGCCAAGCGCCGGGGGCTGTTCGGCTCGCGGACCCGGGAGATCGACCTCGACGCCTCGGCGGTGCTCTTCGCCGACAAGCAGCCCGTGGACGTCGTCTTCTTCCGGCACCTGCAGAGCGACGACGGCTCGGTCAAGCACACCGGTGACAACCTCGTCGGCGGCGTCGGCCAGGGCGGGGACGACGAGTCGATCCTCGTCGACCTGCAGCGCGTGCCGGTGCACATCGACCAGATCGTCTTCACGGTGAACTCCTTCACCGGCCAGACGTTCCAGGAGGTGGAGAACGCCTTCTGCCGCATCGTCGACGAGACCAACGGCCAGGAGCTGGCCCGCTACACGCTGGACGGTGGCGGCCAGTACACCGCTCAGATCATGGCGAAGGTGTCGCGCGTCGGCGCCGGCTGGCAGATGACGGCCCTCGGCAACCCGGCCAACGGCCGTACCTTCCAGGACCTGATGCCGGCGATCCTGCCGCACCTGTAAGCAGGACCGGCAGCACGGCAGCACGGCAGTACGGCAGCACAGCGCAACAGCACAACAGCACGGCACAGCAGGACCGGGCACGATCGAGGGCCCGGCGGAAGAACGGGTACGGGGGAGGGGCTGCACGATGACGGCCGAACTGGTCCGGGGACAGAACCACCCCCTGTCCCGGAGCCGGGTGGAGGTCAGGGTCTCGGCGGGCACACCCGTGCTCGCCCTGGCCCAGCTCGGCGACGACACGGGCCGGCTCGCCGGCCCCGGTGCGGTCGCCCACCCGGGCGCCCGCACCCTCCCCGGGCTCGAAGTGCCCGGGGAGGCCTCCGGGCAGCACCGCATAGCGGTCGACCTCGACGCGGTCGCACCGGCCGTCCACCGGGTCGGCTTCGTGCTGGTCCTGCCGCCCGGCGGCCCGCCGCGGTTCGGCGCGGTCCCCGCCTCCTACGTGTCCGTGGCCGACCCGGAGGGCGCCGAGCTCGCCGGGTACACGCTGACCGGACTGGAGTCGGAGACCGCCGTCGTGGCCCTGGAGCTGTACCGGCGCCAGGGCGCCTGGAAGGTGCGCGCCGTCGGCCAGGGGTACGCCGCCGGCCTCGGTGCGCTCCTGACCGACGCCGGGCTGCCCGCCCCGGCCGCGGTCGAACTGGCCGCCGCCGCCCTGGGCACGGCGCCTGCCGGGGACATCACCCTGGCCGTCATGCCCGGCGGCCCGGCCCCGACCGTTCCGCGCGGGCTCCGGGCCCCGGCCGCGGCCCAGACGCCGGCCCCGGCACCGCAGGACGTGCCGGCCGCCCCCACGCCCCCGCCGATGCCCCCGGAGCCGGGCACGGACACCGCGGGCGGTCCGCCCACCATCAGCTACGCCCACCCGCGCCGCCGCACCAGCACCGAGTCGCCCGAGCCAGGGCCGCGCCCCGCCGCACCGCCGCGGCCGGGCGAGGCGCCCCGCCCCGTCGCCGGGGACGCGAGTGGCTGGTCCATGGAGGAGCGGCTCTACAACCAGGTCTGGGGCATGTTCGAGGACCTGGCCCGCGCCGTCGCCGCCTACCGCGGCGCCGTCGAGTTCGCCGACTCCCGGATGGACCGCGAGCTCGACGAGGCGCTGTCAGACCCCCGCCACCGGCTCGGCGGCTCCGGAAACGCCGCCCGGGACACCGCCCGGGCCCGCCGCGAGGAACTGGTCGCGCGGGCGCAGGAAGTCCTCGACCGGGACCTGGTCCAGCTCACCGCCGAGTCCGAGGTGGTCGAGCCCGCGCTGCCCGCCGCGTACGCGCGCTGGGACAACCCGGTCTGGCAGGCGCACTCCGTGCCCGCCGAGGCGCCCCTCGCCCTGCGCCTGGGCGACCTCCACCTGCCCGAGCGGCCCGACCTGCGCATCCCCATGCTGGTGCGGGTCCCGCTGGAGCGCGGCCTGTGGATCGACAACGGCCGCACCGGCTCCGAGGCGGCCATGGCGATGGACACCGACCGGCTGCGCCGGGCCGCCATGGACATGGCCGTCGCGCACGCGGCGCGGATGCTGGCCGCCCACCCCGCCGACCGGTTCGCCGTCCACGTCATCGACGCGGCCGGTGCCGGAGCCGCCTCGCTGGCCCCGCTGGTGCGCGCCGGAGTGCTGGCCGGGGCGCCCGCCGCCGGGGCCGCGGGGGTCACCGAGACCCTGGAGCGGCTGACCCGCCGGGTGGACCTCGTACAGATGGCGGTGCGGGCCGGGGCTCCCGAGGATCTGCCGGCCGATGTGGACACCTCCGACCAGCTGCTGATCGTGCACGACTTCCCGCACGGGTTCGACGACCGTGCCGTCACCCGTTTGCGCTACCTCGCCGACGAGGGGCCGGCGGTCGGCGTGCACCTGCTGATGGTTGCTGACCGTGACGAGGCCTCGGCCTACGGGCCGCTGCTGGATCCGCTGTGGCGCTCGCTGATGCGGCTGTCGCCCGTACCGGACAACCACCTCGCCGACCCCTGGGTCCACCACGCCTGGATCTTCGAGCCGGATCTGCCCCCGCAGGGCAGCAGGGTCCTTGACCAGGCGCTGGAGCGGGTTGCGGCGGCCCGGGGCGGCGCGCGGTAGCGCCTGCCGGGCGGTCCGCCGCCCGGCCTCGATGACCGGCCGCTGACCAGTTCTTGGGTTCCCCTTTACCTAATGTGCCCACGGCGGGTACCCTGGTGAACGCGGAGGGGAGTATTCCTGCTTTCCTGCTACGGCGTGCCCGTCAATACGGACTGCAATCGGTCCCGGGGCGCCGGCCCGTGGCCTCCTGGCCGTCCGGGTGGAAGAGACCTCCGGCAGCGATGACGCTGACCAAGTGCTGAGCCATCTGCCGGAGGCGTGTTTATAGTGGATGTTTCGTTGACCCTCTGGGTGCTGACCATTCTCGGTCTGGGCATCCTCATCGGCGCCGATTTCTTCATCGGCCGCAAGCCGCACGACGTCTCCATGAAGGAGGCGGGCATCTGGACGGTCGTCTGGATCGTCCTCGCGGTGCTCTTCGGACTCGGCCTGCTGGTGTTCGGCCACGGCCAGGCCTCGCAGGAGTTCTTCGCCGGTTTCATCACCGAGAAGTCCCTGAGCGTGGACAACCTCTTCGTCTTCGTCCTGATCATGGCGAAGTTCGCGGTCCCCTCACAGCTCCAGCAGCGCGTGCTGCTGATCGGCGTGCTGATCGCCCTGGTGCTGCGCGCCATCTTCATCGCCGCCGGCGCCGCGATCATCACCAACTTCTCGTGGGTCTTCTACATCTTCGGCGCGTTCCTCATCTACACCGCGTGGAAGCTGATCCAGGAAGCCCGCAAGGACGAGGAGGAAGAGGAGTTCGAGGAGAACCGCCTCCTGAAGTCCATCGAGAAGAAGTTCGGCGTCGCCGACCGCTACCACGGCACCAAGCTCTTCATCCAGAGCAACGGCAAGCGCGTCCTGACCCCGCTGATGGTCGTCATGCTCGCCATCGGCACCACCGACGTGCTGTTCGCCCTGGACTCGATCCCCGCGATCTTCGGCCTCACCCAGGACCCGTACATCGTCTTCACCGCCAACGCCTTCGCGCTGATGGGTCTGCGCCAGCTGTACTTCCTCATCGGCGGCCTGCTCAAGAAGCTGGTCCACCTCAGCTACGGCCTCTCCGTCATCCTCGGCTTCATCGGCATCAAGCTCGTGCTGCACGCCCTGCACGAGTCGGGCCTGCACGTCCCGCAGATCTCCATCCCGGTCTCCCTGGGCGTCATCTGCGGTGTCCTGGTGATCACCACGATCACCAGCCTGATCGCCTCGAAGAAGCAGGCCGAGGCCGAGGCCGCCGAGGCCGCCGGGGCCGGCCCGGAGCGCATCGACGCCTGATCCGGTGCCACCCCGGTCGCCGCGCGACCGGGGTGGCACGGGCCTAGGCTGGTGGGACGTTGCCCTCGTCGTCGTACGACAGGAGGCCGACCCATGAGGCCGACCCGCATCAGGATGCGCAGGGCCTGTGTGGCGGTTGCCGCCGCCGGCATGCTCATCAGCCCGGCCGTCGCGGGCTCCGCGTACGGGGCGACCGCCCCGGCTCCGTCCGCGTCCGCCGCCCCGTCCCCGGACGGCGATACGGAGTTCCCGCAGCTCACGCCGGCCGTCGCCGCCCGACTGGACGCGGCCGTGCGCGAGGTGATGGACCTGGCGAAGGTGCCCGGCGTGACCGTAGGCCTGTGGTCTCCGGGCAAGGGCAGCTACGTGAAGTCCTTCGGCGTGGCAGACAAGGCGACCGGCGCGCCCATGAAGCCCGATCTCGGGGTCCGGATCGGCAGCGAGACCAAGACGTTCACGGTCACCGCCCTCCTCCAACTCGTGGACCAGGGCAAGCTCTCCCTGGACGACCCGATCGGCAAGTACATCAGCGGCGTCCCGAACGGGGACCGCATCACCCTGCGCGAACTGGCGGGCATGCGCAGCGGGCTCTTCAACTACAGCGAGGACCCGGGCTTCGACAAGGAGCTCAACGGCACCTCCACCTTCACGCCGCAGCAGCTGCTCGACATCTCCTTCAAGCACCCGGTGAACTTCGAGCCGGGCGCGAAGTTCGAGTACTCCAACACCAACCTGATCCTGCTCGGCCTGCTGGTGGAGAAGATCACCGGCCGGCCGATCCATGAGGTCATCGATCAGGACGTGGTGAAGCCCGCCGGGCTGAGCGGCCGCACGCTCTTCCCCGTCGGCACGGAGTTCCCCGAGCCGCACGCGCACGGCTACACCAACGACCTGCCCAGCGGGAAGATCGTGGACGCGACCGACTGGGACCCGTCCTGGGCCTGGTCCGCCGGAGCGATGGTCTCCGACCTGGAGGACCTGCGCAGCTGGGCGAAGACCCTCGCCACCGGCACCCTGCTGACCCCCGCGACCCAGGCCGAGCGGCTGAAGACCCAGCCGATCGGCATCATTCCCGGCGCGGGCTACGGGCTCGGCATCTTCAACGTCCAGGGCTGGATCGGCCACAACGGCTCGCTGCCCGGGTACGAGACGCTGACCGTCTACCTGCCGGAGGAGCAGGCCACCATGGTCATCGTGCTGAACACCGACGACCTGTACAAGGGCCAGGAGCCCAGCACCCTCTTCGGAGAGGCCGTCACCGGCATCGTGACCCCCGGCCACCTGTACCCGGGACACAAGCCGACGACCGAGGACAAGAGCGGCTGAGCGACCGGGTGGCTACACGGGGGCGGCCGCTTCGGCCGCCCCCTTCTCCGCGTCCGAGCCCGTCCGCTGCCGGACGAGCACCGGGTTGGTCTCCGGCAGCAGCGAGAAGCAGGCCAGCGAGACCAGGGCGATCGCCGTCAGGTACACGGCGACGGCCCACGGCGGCCCGGAGCCGTCCGCCAGCGCCGTCGCAACGATCGGGGTCAGCGCGCCGCCCAGCACCCCGCCGAGGTTGTAGCCGACGGCCGCGCCGGTGCAGCGGATGCGCGGGGCGTACAGCTCGGGCAGGTACGCGCCCACCACCGCGAACATCGTCACCATGCCGAGCAGGGCGCCGAACAGGCCCACCGTCATCAGCAGCGGGTCCGCGGTGCGCAGCAGCGCCACGAAGGGGAACATCCACAGGGCCGAGGCCGTGCAGCCCGCCAGGCACAGCGGGCGCCGGCCGTAGCGGTCGCCGAGCACCGCGATCACCGGGGTGGCCGCCCCCTTGAGGGCGACGGCCACCATGATGCAGGCCAGCATCACGGAGCGGTGCACGCCGAGGTGCTCGGTGGCGTACGCGAGGGACCAGGTGGTGACCGCGTAGAAGACGGCGTAGCCCACGGCCAGGGCCCCGCCGGTCAGCAGGAGCAGGCGCCAGTGGCCCCGTAGGACCTCGGCCAGCGGGGCTTCGGCCCGGTGGCCGGTCTCGGCCAGGGCGCGGAACTGCGGGGTCTCCTCCACCGAGCGGCGCAGCCACAGTCCGCTCAGGGCCAGCAGCCCCGCCACCCAGAACGGCACCCGCCAGCCCCAGGCGGCGAACTGCCCGTCGGACAGCGTGCTCGACAGGGTCAGCATCAGGCCGTTGGCCAGCAGGAACCCCACCGCCGGACCCATCTGCGGGAAGCTCGACCACAGCCCGCGCCGCCCCTCGGGGGCGTGCTCCGAGGTCAGCAGCACCGCGCCGCCCCACTCCCCGCCGAGGCCGAGGCCCTGGAGGAAGCGCAGCAGGACCAGTAGGACCGGCGCGGCCATCCCGATGGAGGCGTACGAGGGCACGCAGCCCACCGCCACCGTGGCCAGGCCGGTGAGCAGCAGGGAGGCGAGGAGCACCGGGCGCCGGCCGTACCGGTCGCCGACGTGGCCGAAGACGGCGGAGCCGAGGGGCCGGGCGAGGAAGCCGACGCCGAAGGTGCCGAAGGCGGCGAGGGTCCCGGCGAGCGGCGAGAAGGAAGGGAAGAAGAGCGGGCCGAGCACCAGGGCGGCGGCGGTGCCGTAGACGAAGAAGTCGTAGAACTCGATGGCGGTGCCGACGAGGGAGGCCGCGGCGAGCCGGAGCATCGAGGGGGGTGGGGAGGAGGGTGCGGCGGACGGCGCGGTGGGGGCCGCGGGGGAGGGTTCGTGTTGCATGGTGCAGCAATTACCCCGCCCCGCCCCCTCAGGACGTGCGTTCGGCCGTCAATGACCGGAAGGGGGTGCGGCCCGGCGTGAGGTTGACGGGCCGGCGCCCCCTTCGGTGCCCGCTACCAGCCGCGCTCGCGCCATTCGGCCAGGTGGGGGCGCTCGGCGCCGAGCGTGGTGTCGTTGCCGTGGCCGGGGTAGACCCAGGTCTCGTCCGACAGCTCGCCGAACAGCTTGTTCTCCACGTCGTCGAGCAGGCTGGTGAAGGCCTTCTGGTCGCCCGAGGTGTTGCCGACGCCGCCCGGGAAGAGGCAGTCGCCGGTGAACACGTGCGCGTGGCCGTGCGGGTCGTCGTAGACCAGCGCGATCGAGCCGGGGGTGTGTCCGACCAGGTGGCGGGCGGTCAGCGTGACCCGTCCGACCGTGATCGTGTCCCCGTCCGCGACGAGCACGTCGGTGGTGACCGGGATGCCCTCCGCGTCGTGGGCGCCCGCGTACGTCCGCGCGCCGGTCGCCGCGACCACGTCCGCCAGCGCGCCCCAGTGGTCGCCGTGCCGGTGGGTGGTGACCACGGAGGCGATGCCGCCGTCGCCGATCAGGCTCAGCAGGGTCTCCGGCTCCGCGGCCGCGTCGATCAGCAGCTGCGCGTCGGTGGCCCGGCAGCGCAGCAGGTAGGCGTTGTTGTTCATCGGGCCCACCGCGACCTTGGAAATCATCAGGTCCGAGAGTTCGTGCACGTCGGCCGGACCGCCGACCTTGACTGCTCCGCTGTACGTCATGTTCTCGATCCTAAGGGTGTCGTCCGGGCTAGAGCGGGGGCAGCTCGGGGAGGTGGCCGCCTTCGATGAGGGTGAGGTGCGCGCCGCGGTCCCCGCGGCCCGCGAGCCAGCCGAGCAGCTCGTCGCGGGTGCCGGCCAGGGTGATGGGCGCACCCTCCGTGCCGCCGGTGTGCCAGAGGGGTCCGGTGCCGTCGTACCCGAGCCACAGGGTGACCGGCGGGACCTCCGGGCGGCCCGACCAGCGGTCGGCGAGGAAGGCGATCTCGCGCTCGGCGAACTCGTCCGGGAGGTCGGACAGCTCGTAGCCGATGTTCAGGTCGACGTGGTGCAGCTCGACCTCGATCAGGCGCCGGAAGGGCACCCGGGCCGCCGTGTCCGTGACCCCGTTGCGCAGTTCCACGGTGCGGGTCCAGTCCTGCGGGCGCTCGGCGACGGCCTGCCAGCGGTCCGCGGAATTCCGGACGTCCTCGAGCTGTTCCAGCAGGGGACGCACCGCGTCGCGCTCGATGTCGGATTCCCGGGAGGTGGCGCTCTCGTACATCGGGCGGCCTTCGAAGACCTCGACCAGGGCGTCCGCGTTCCGGGCGAGGTGCGCCAGGACGTGGCCGCGGGTCCAGCCGGGGAGAAGTGACTCTTCGGCCAGCTTCGCGTTGTCCAGCTTCGCGACCGCGGTCAGCAGTCGATCGGTGGCCTCGTGAACGGATCGCAGGTCGTGCGCATGATCAGTCATGCGGCCGAGCCTAGTGGCCGTGGGGCCCTCGCCACACGATCGGGTGAAGAGGGCTGCGGAGTGCCGAAAATCGAATGCACGTGCTATACGCTCGGAGTCCAGTCTCCCACTCCACCGCAGAGGCGCCCCCCAATACCCTTGGGACGGGGGCCCGTGCCCCCGCTCTCTCAAGAAAGGTGCGGACCGGCGTGACCGACCGTCTCATCGTTCGTGGCGCTCGCGAGCACAACCTCAAGAACGTCTCTCTTGACCTGCCGCGCGACTCGCTCATCGTCTTCACCGGACTCTCGGGGTCGGGCAAGTCCTCCCTGGCCTTCGACACGATCTTCGCCGAGGGTCAGCGCCGCTACGTCGAGTCGCTGTCCTCCTACGCCCGCCAGTTCCTCGGGCAGATGGACAAGCCCGACGTCGACTTCATCGAGGGCCTCTCCCCGGCCGTCTCCATCGACCAGAAGTCCACCTCGCGCAACCCCCGCTCCACCGTCGGCACCATCACCGAGGTCTACGACTACCTCCGCCTGCTCTTCGCGCGCATCGGCAAGCCCCACTGCCCCGAGTGCAGCCGGCCGATCTCGCGGCAGTCGCCGCAGGCGATCGTCGACAAGGTGCTCGCCCTGCCCGAGGGCAGTCGCTTCCAGGTGCTCTCGCCGCTGGTGCGCGAGCGCAAGGGCGAGTTCGTCGACCTCTTCGCCGACCTCCAGACCAAGGGCTACAGCCGGGCCCGGGTGGACGGGGAGACGATCCAGCTCTCCGAGCCGCCCTCGCTGAAGAAGCAGGAGAAGCACACCATCGAGGTGGTCATCGACCGCCTCACCGTCAAGGACAGCGCCAAGCGCCGGCTGACGGACTCCGTGGAGACCGCCCTCGGGCTGTCCGGCGGCATGGTGATCCTGGACTTCGTCGACCTCGCGGAGGACGACCCCGAGCGTGAGCGGATGTACTCCGAGCACCTCTACTGCCCGTACGACGACCTCTCCTTCGAGGAGCTGGAGCCGCGCTCCTTCTCCTTCAACTCGCCCTTCGGCGCCTGCCCCGAGTGCACCGGCATCGGTACGCGCATGGAGGTGGACCCGGAGCTGATCGTCCCGGACGAGGACAAGTCCCTCGACGAGGGCGCGGTCTCGCCGTGGTCGCTCGGCCACACCAAGGACTACTTCCAGCGGCTGGTCGGCGCGCTCGCCACGGAGCTCGGCTTCCGCACCGACATCGCCTGGGCGGGGCTGCCGCTGCGGGCGAAGAAGGCCCTGCTGTACGGCCACAAGACGCAGATCGAGGTCCGCTACCGCAACCGGTACGGGCGCGAGCGGGCCTACACCACGGCCTTCGAGGGCGCGGTGCCGTTCGTGAAGCGCCGTCACTCGGAGTCCGAGAGCGACGCCAGCCGCGAGCGCTTCGAGGGCTACATGCGCGAGGTGCCGTGTCCCACCTGCCAGGGCACCCGGCTCAAGCCGATCGTGCTCGCGGTGACGGTGATGGACCGCTCGATCGCCGATGTCGCCGCGATGTCGATCAGCGAGTGCGCGGACTTCCTCGGGCGCCTCAAGCTCGACGCCCGCGACAAGAAGATCGCCGAGCGGGTCCTCAAGGAGGTCAACGAGCGGCTCCGCTTCCTCGTCGACGTCGGCCTGGACTACCTCTCGCTCAACCGCGCCGCCGGCACCCTCTCGGGCGGCGAGGCCCAGCGCATCCGCCTCGCCACGCAGATCGGCTCCGGCCTGGTGGGCGTGCTGTACGTGCTGGACGAGCCTTCGATCGGCCTGCACCAGCGGGACAACCACCGGCTGATCGAAACCCTCGTCCGGCTGCGCGACATGGGCAACACCCTCATCGTCGTCGAGCACGACGAGGACACCATCAAGGTGGCCGACTGGGTCGTCGACATCGGCCCGGGCGCCGGTGAGCACGGCGGCAAGGTCGTGCACAGCGGCTCGTTGAAGGAGCTGCTGAAGAACCCCGAGTCGATCACCGGCCAGTACCTCTCCGGCAAGCGGTCCATCCCGCTCCCGGACGTGCGCCGCCCCGTGGACCCCTCGCGCAAGCTCACGGTCCACGGCGCCAAGGAGAACAACCTGCGGGACATCGACGTGTCCTTCCCGCTGGGCGTGCTCACGGCGGTGACGGGGGTATCGGGCTCCGGCAAGTCCACGCTGGTCAACGACATCCTCTACACGCACCTGGCCCGCGAGCTCAACGGCGCGCGGTCGGTGCCGGGGCGGCACACGCGGGTGGACGGCGACGACCTCGTCGACAAGGTCGTGCACGTGGACCAGTCGCCGATCGGCCGGACCCCCCGGTCCAACCCGGCCACGTACACCGGTGTCTTCGACCACGTCCGCAAGCTCTTCGCGGAGACGATGGAGGCGAAGGTGCGCGGCTATCTGCCGGGCCGCTTCTCCTTCAACGTGAAGGGCGGCCGCTGCGAGAACTGCTCCGGCGACGGCACGATCAAGATCGAGATGAACTTCCTGCCGGACGTGTACGTCCCGTGCGAGGTCTGCCACGGCGACCGGTACAACCGGGAGACGCTGGAGGTCCACTACAAGGGCAAGTCCATCGCCGAGGTCCTGAACATGCCGATCGAGGAGGCCGCGGGCTTCTTCGAGGCGGTCCCGACGATCTCGCGGCACCTGAAGACGCTGAACGAGGTGGGGCTCGGGTACGTCCGCCTCGGCCAGTCGGCGCCGACGCTCTCGGGTGGTGAGGCGCAGCGCGTGAAGCTGGCCTCTGAGCTCCAGAAGCGCTCGACGGGGCGGACGGTGTACGTCCTGGACGAGCCGACGACGGGTCTGCACTTCGAGGACATCTCGAAGCTGATCAAGGTGCTGTCGGGGCTGGTCGACAAGGGCAACACGGTGATCGTCATCGAGCACAACCTCGATGTCGTCAAGACCGCCGACTGGGTCGTGGACATGGGTCCCGAGGGCGGGTATGGAGGCGGCCTCGTCGTCGCCGAGGGCACGCCGGAGCAGGTCGCCTCGGTGGGCGCGAGCCACACGGGCAAGTTCCTGCGGGACATCCTGGGCGCGGACCGCATCTCCGACGCCGCGGCCTCGGAGCCGGCCCGGCCGGTGAAGAAGGCGGCCGCGCGGAAGAAGGCGGCGGCTCCCGCCAAGAAGGCGGCGGCCCCGGCCGCCGCGAAGAAGGCGACGCGGGCCCGCAAGGCGTAGCCCCCGGGCGGGGCTGGATCGTGCGCCGATGCCGGCCGAGATCCAGCCCCGCGCAGCGGTACGCCCGCCGGGCCCGCGCAGTGGTACGCCCCTAGCCCCGCGCAGCGGCACGCCCCCCCCCCGGCCTGCGGCTACGCGGCGACGCCGATGGTGTGGCCCGACGTCGAGGGGTCGGACAGGGTGGTCAGGAGGGCGTCGGCGACGTCCGCCCGGGCGATCACCTTGCCGCCCGGAACGTTGGCGTCGACCGCTCGCCGGTACGTCCCCGTGTGCGGCCGGTCCAGCAGCCGCGGCGGCCGGATCACCGTCCACTGCGTACGGCTCGCGGCGATCGCCGCCTCCATGACCGTGAGGTCCGCGTACACGTCCCGCAGCGCCCTGCGCAGCAGCGGGTACACCACGACCCGGGTGAGAGCCCCGTCCTGCGGCGTGAGCGGACCCAGCGGCGCCGCGCTGACCGCCGACAGGCGGCTCACCCCGGCCCGGTCCATCGCGGAGACGATCGACCGCAGGGCCGGTCCCGCGATCGGGGTGAGCCTGGCCTGCTTGTTGCTCGTCGGGCCGAGCGCGGAGACCACCGCCTCCTGACCCTCCAGCACCGGAACGAGCGCGTCCTCGTCGGAGAGGTCCCGCACCACCGCCACCCGCAGCCGTTCGTGCGCCGGTACGTCCAGCCGCGCCGGGTCGCGGACGACAGCCGTCACCTCGTGACCCGCTTCGAGCGCCTGCCGCACCACCTCGTGGCCGACCCCGCCCGTGGCTCCGAACACCGTGAGTTTCATCTTGACTCCCACATTCATGTGACGCATGACGTGTGACGCATGGCGTATGTGGGGGTGGGTGAGTACTCACTCACCCCCACTTCCGTTATGGTGAGTGAATGCTCACCCCAAAGTCAAGCCGGTCCACCCCGGAGCGCCTGCTCGATGCCGCCGAGACCCTGATGCGCACCGCCGGTCTGGCCAACGCCACCACGAAGGCCATCGCCCGTGAGGCGGGCTGCTCGGAGGCCGCGCTCTACAAGTACTTCGCGAACAAGGAGGAGCTGTTCGTCCGCGTGCTGATGGAACGCCGCCCCAACGCCGGGGCGATGATGGCGGCGCTGACCGGCGACCCGGGGGAGCAGCCGGTCGAGGAGCGGCTGACCGAGATCGCCCGGTACGCCTCGCTCTTCTACGCCGAAGCCATGCCCATGTTCGGCTCGCTCTTCGCCGATCCCGTCCTGCTCACCCGCCACCGCGAGGGCGTACGGAGCATCGGCGCGGGTCCCCACGTGGTGCTGGAGGCCCTCACCGGCCACCTGTTCCGCGAGCTCGAACGCGGCCGGCTGCGCCCCGACGCCGACCCGGCCGCCGCCGCCGCGCTGCTGCTCGGCGCCTGCTTCCAGCGGGCCTTCTTCCTGCACTTCTCCGGGCCCGACACGGTCGGGCCGGTCGAGGAGTTCGCCCCCGCGGTGGCCGCTACGGTGTGGGCCGCGCTGCGCTGAGCTCGCGGGCGTACGGAGGCTCCGCGCCGGCCCGGGTGCAGGTCAGCGCGGCCGCCGCGGCGGCATAGGACAGCACCTCGGGCCAGTCCACCGGGCCCGGGCCGCCCGCGCCGGCCGCCAGCCGGTGCAGCAGGGCCGCGTTCACGGTGTCGCCCGCGCCGATGGTGTCCACCACCGCGACCCGGCGTGCGGGCACCGAGTGCTCCGCGCCCTCCCGCGTCCACACCGTCAGGCCGCCGGCGCCCCGGGTGAGCACCACCGCCGAGGGCCCGGCCGCCAGCCAGTCGCCGGGGCGGCCGCCCAGCCACGCCGCGTCCTCCTCCGACAGCTTCAGCACGCCGACGTGCGGCAGCCAGGACAGGAAGCGGGCCCGGTAGGCGGCCGGGTCGGCGATCAGCGCCGGGCGGATGTTGGGGTCGAGCAGGGTCGCCAGCCCGCGCCCGGCTTCCCGGCGCAGCAGGGACTCGTAGGCGCTGGCCCCCGGCTCCAGCACCAGCGAGCAGGTGCCGAGCGCGAGGGCCCGTACCCCCTCGGGGAGCGCGGGCGGCAGCCGGAACAGCCGGTCGGCCGTGCCCTCGACGTAGAACCCGTAGGCCGCCGAGCCGTCCGGGGCCAGCGAGGGCACCGCCAGCGTGGTCGGCTCCGGTCCGCGCTGGACCAGGGAGAGGTCCACCCCGGCCGTGCGCAGCCCGTCGAGCAGCGAGGCGCCGAAGCCGTCCGTCGAGATCCGGGAGCAGAAGGCGGTCCGCACGCCGAGCCGGCCCAGCGCGATGGCGGTGTTGTACGGTCCGCCGCCCGGCCGCGGCAGCAGGGCGCCCGGCGGCCCTTCGACGGGCACCAGGTCGATCAGGGCTTCTCCACCGACGACGATCACGCGGGGGAAGGTATCCCATCGGGCGCGGGTATCGTCGGGTGGGCCCGCCGGGCCCGGCCGTGCCGATCCCGGCCCTGCCGCATCCGCACCCCGCCCTCATTCCAGGAGTACCGCATGTCCGCCTCGCAGTCCGCCGCCCGCCGTACCGTCCTCAAGGGCGCCGCCGCGATCGTCGGAGCCGTCGGCGGCGGCGCTGCGCTCACGGCCTGCTCCACCGAGACCAACAGCGGCTCCGGCTCCCCGGCGGTCCCCGCCGAGCTCGGAGCGGCGACCGAGGTGCCGGTCGGCGGCGCGAAGCTGTTCCGGGAGAAGAAGCTCGTGGTCAGCTGCGCGGAGGCGGGCCAGTACAAGGCCTTCAGCGCCCAGTGCACCCACTCCGGCTGCGTACTGGACAAGATCGTCGAGGGCGAGGGCAACTGCCCCTGCCACGGCAGCCGCTTCGACGTGACCACGGGCAAGGTGCTGCGCGGCCCGGCCACCGACCCGCTGCCCGAGGTCCCGGTGAAGGTCGAGGCCGGCAAACTCGTCGCCGGCTGACGGGGCGGGCCGCGTCGCACCGGCGCTCACTCCCAGTCCCAGCCGATCCCCAGGATCCCGCGCCGCACCCCCTGCTCCACCAGGTGCACGGCCCGGTGCGGTCCGCTCGGGTTCAGGTCCGCGAGCCGCCCGCGCGGCGCGTCCGGCCCGCTGCGCGTGAAGCGGCGGCAGCGCACCGGCAGCGCCGCCTCGTCGAAGCGGACCTGGAGCACGTACTGCCCGCCGGTGTAGCTGAAGCCGCGCACGTACTCGGTGCTGCGGCCGGCCGTGCCGTCCTCGAAGCCGTAGCCGAAGACGTACGTGTCCCCGGCCCGCAGCCGGGCGTCGAAGAGCAGCTCGGCGACGACCAGCTCCGCCTCGGGGTGGCGGCGGATCCGCCCGGTCCGGCAGTTCTCGTCGGCCCGGACCCGGATCCGCTCCGGATCGCAGCCCGGGTCGCCGTGGTGGACCGCGATGTAGCGGTCGACCCCGTCGCGGTGGGCCCGTACGACGTGCTGCGATTCACGGCCCAGCAGCTCCCCGGCGGGCCCGATCCGCACCCGCTCGTGGTGCCCGACGGTGTGCAGGCCGCCGTCGGCGGGCAGTTCCATGCCGGCCAGCAGCTCCTCCACGGCCGCGCCCACGCTGAACAGCGCCCGGTACGAGCGCGCGGGCGGCCGGGCCGTCCCCGGAGCGGCGGGATCCGGCGCGGCCAGCAGCCGCAGCAGGGCGCCCTCGGGCAGTTCCAGGATCTGCTCCAGGGCCCGTACGGCCTTCAGGGACTCGGGGCGGCCCGGCCGCCGGGCGCCCTGCTGCCAGTAACTGAGGCTGGTCACCCCGAGCTTGATGCCGCGGGCGGCGAGCCGGTGCTGCACCCGGTGCAGGGGCAGGCCGCGTGCGGTGAGGGCGGCGCGCAGCGCGAGGTGGAAGGGGCCCTCGCGCAGCAGGTGCGGCAGGTCCCGGGCGGCCTGCGCGCGGGCGTTGTCCGAAGGGGGGCCGGCCGGAGGGGAGCCGTCCGACGGGGGGCCGGCGCGATGGGAGCCGTCCGGAGGGGGGCCGGCCGAGAAGGTGCCGTTCGCGCTCGACCGCATGGCGGTTCCTCCTGTGAACGTTCACGCGACGGGGTGCGGGCGGTCCGGCGGGTGACGCCCGTGGTCCCGGTGGGTCCAGGTGGGGTGACGGCGGACGTTCACACTCTGGCCCCACCGTTCACACCTCGATGTCACGCCGTATTGAAGCGTGTTGACCTGTTCCCGACAACACCCTGATGCTCCTCCACAGCGTCCGGACGCGCTCCTCCACCCCCACTCCCCACATCGGGAGGAACGCGATGCGCCACACGACCCGGCGGCTCACCCTGGCCGCCTTCATCACCGCCCTGCTCAGCGCCCTGCTCGCCTTGCCCACCGCTGCCGCCACCGCCGCCGATGCCGCCGCCGGTACGGGCACCACGACCGCCATCTCCTCCGCAGCAGCCGCACCCGCCGAGGCCACGGCCCTGGCCTCCAAGCGGCTGAACATCACCATGCAGGCCCAGCAGAAGACCAACTGGTGCTGGGCCGCCGGAGGCAACACCATCGCCACCTGGTTCGGCCGCACCTACAGCCAGAACCAGTTCTGCAACGCCGCCTTCAACCGCCAGCAGGGCTACGACTGCCCCAACAACCAGGCCACCCTCGGCAACGTGCAGACAGGCCTGCGCTGGGCCGGCATCAACTCCGGCTCCTACGTGAACGGCTGGCTCCAGTACTCCACCGTCCAGACCGAGATCAACGCCAACCGCCCGATCGAGACCCGCATCCAGTGGTCCAACGGCGGTGGCCACATGCACGTGATCTACGGCTACGACACGGCGAACAGCTGGGTGTACTGGGGAGACCCGTGGCCCTCCAGCGACCGCTACAACTGGGCCTCCCACGCCTGGTACGTGGACAACAGCACCTTCTCCTGGACCCACTCGCTCTACCGGATCGGGGCGTGACCCCATGGCTTCCCGCCTCATGAACGGCCGCCTCGCCGCCGCGGCCGTCGCCGCGACCGCCGCACTGGCCCTGGCCCCCACCCAGGCGTCCGCGGCGCCCGTACCGCAGCCCCAGAACGTGACCGCCGAGAACCTGGCCGCCGCGGGGCGGACGGCGGCGGCCCCCGACACCCTCGCCACCCTGTCCCGCTTCTTCGCCCGCGAGGGCAAGGTCTCGCTCGCCGCCGCGCAGCCCCGCATCGAGGGCGAGACGGTGCCCGTGCACTACCTCTCGCCCGAGTTCGTCGCGGGGAAGGCCGGCGCGAGCGTGGCCCGGCTGGAGTTCCTCGCCAGCAAGGCCGTCTCCTCCGACGGACAGCAGGCCGCCCTGTGGACCGCGCGGACCGCGGCGGGCTGGCAGGTGGTGAACATCGCCACCGGCGACGACGAGTTCCGCTACGCACAGCTCGGCGCGGCGAAACTCCCCGGCGGGACCGTGTTCCGCGAACCGCAGATCGACGCCTGGTACGTGGCCGGCGGCGAGCGGGTGCTGCCCCTGGACGAGGACGCGGCCACGGCCGTGGGCGCGCGGGGCACGAGCCTGGCCGCCTACCGCACACGGGTCGTGAAGGCCTACGGGGACAAGCTGCCGGGATCGGCCTACGGCAAGTCCGGGAAGGCCGGTGGCTTCGCCCCCACGGAAGCCACGGCCACGACAACCACCGCATCGCCGACGTCCGCCCTCGCCGGACTCCCGATGGCCGCCGGAGCCGTGGCTCTGGCGCTGGGCGCGGCCGGCGCGGTGGCCGCCCGGCGTGCCCGGCGGCAGCGGGTGGTGCGGGCGTAACCACCCGAGGGGCCCGGCCGCCCGGCCGCCTGCCGGGCGGCCGGGCCCTGCGGGGCCGGGCCCCGCTTGTCGGCGGGCGACAGTAGGGTGGCTGGCATGGCCGACCCTTCCAGCTACCGCCCCAAGCCGGGACAGGTTCCCGACTCCCCGGGGGTCTACAAGTTCCGCGACGAGCACCGCCGGGTGATCTACGTCGGGAAGGCCAAGAGCCTGCGCCAACGGCTGGCCAGCTACTTCCAGGACCTCTCCGGGCTGCACCCGCGCACCGCCACCATGGTGACCACGGCCGCCTCCGTCGAGTGGACCGTGGTCTCCACCGAGGTGGAGGCGCTCCAGCTCGAATACTCCTGGATCAAGGAGTTCGACCCGCGGTTCAACGTCAAGTACCGGGACGACAAGAGCTACCCCTCCCTCGCCGTCACCATGAACGAGGACTACCCGCGGGTCCAGGTCATGCGCGGGCCCAAGAAGAAGGGCGTGCGCTACTTCGGCCCGTACGGGCACGCCTGGGCCATCCGCGAGACCGTCGACCTGATGCTCCGGGTCTTCCCCGTCCGCACCTGCTCCGCCGGGGTGTTCAAGCGGTCCGCCCAGATCGGCCGCCCCTGCCTGCTCGGCTACATCGGCAAGTGCTCCGCGCCCTGCGTCGGCCGGGTCACCCCCGAGGAGCACCGCGAACTCGCGGAGGACTTCTGCGACTTCATGGCCGGCCGCACCGGCACCTACCTCACCCGCCTCGAACAGCAGATGCACGAGGCCGCGGAGGAGATGGAGTACGAGAAGGCCGCCCGGCTGCGCGACGACATAGGGGCCCTGCGGCGGGCCATGGAGAAGAACGCGGTCGTGCTCGCCGACGCCACCGACGCCGACCTGTTCGCCGTCGCCGAGGACGAGCTCGAAGCGGCCGTGCAGATCTTCCACGTCCGCGGCGGCCGGGTCCGCGGCCAGCGCGGCTGGGTCACCGACAAGGTCGAGGCCGTCGACACCGCCGGGCTCGTCGAGCACGCCCTCCAGCAGCTGTACGGGGAGGAGAAGGGCGAGGCCGTCCCCAAGGAGGTGCTGGTCCCGGCCCTCCCCGAGGACACCCCGGCCCTGAGCGAGTGGCTCGCCGAGCGGCGCGGCTCTCAGGTGAGCCTGCGCATCCCGCAGCGCGGGGACAAGAAGGCGCTGATGGAGACCGTCCACCGCAACGCCCAGCAGTCCCTCGCCCTGCACAAGACCAAGCGCGCCGCCGACCTCACCACCCGCTCGCGGGCCCTGGAGGAGATCGCCGAGGCGCTGGAGCTGGACGGCGCGCCGCTGCGCATCGAGTGCTTCGACATCTCCCACCTGCAGGGCGACGACGTCGTGGCCTCCATGGTCGTCTTCGAGGACGGGCTGGCGCGCAAGGGCGAGTACCGGCGCTTCCAGATCAAGTCCTTCGAGGGGCAGGACGACGTCCGCTCCATGCACGAGGTGGTCTCCCGCCGCTTCCGCCGCTACCTCCAGGAGAAGCTGAAGACGGGGGAGTGGTCCCCCGAGTCCCCCGGGGCCGCCGCGGGCGGGGAAGTCGAACAGGACACGCCCGAGGACGACGGGCGCCCCAGGCGCTTCGCCTACCCGCCGCAGCTCGTCGTGGTCGACGGCGGGCAGCCCCAGGTGGCCGCCGCCAAGCGGGCCCTGGAGGAGCTGGGGATCGACGACGTCGCCGTGTGCGGCCTCGCCAAGCGCCTGGAGGAGGTCTGGCTGCCCGGGGAGGACGACCCGGTGGTGCTGCCCCGCAGCAGCGAGGGCCTGTACCTGCTCCAGCGGGTCCGTGACGAAGCCCACCGGTTCGCCATCCAGTACCAGCGCAACAAGCGGGGCAAGCGTCTGAAGGCCGGCCCCCTCGACGAGGTCCCCGGGCTCGGCGAGAGCCGCAGGCTGGCCCTGATCAAGCACTTCGGTTCGGTGAAAAAGCTGAGACAGGCGACAATCGATCAGATCTGCGAGGTCCCGGGCATAGGCCGCAAGACGGCCGAGACCGTGGCCGTGGCCCTCGCCCAGGCGGTTCCCGCCGGCCCCGCCGTCAATACGGCGACCGGCGAGATCATTGAGGATGAGACCCCCGCGTCCGCGGGAGCAGCATCCGATCGGGGGACCGAGCAATGACCGAGCGCGAAACCCGCCGCGACCGAGGATCCGAGCAGGATTCCGGAAGTGACATCGCATCCGAGTACGACCGAGACGGAGCACAGGTGAGTACGGGCACGACAGTGGAGCCCGGAGATACCGCCGAGGCGGCCATCCCCGAGCTGGTGATCATCTCCGGTATGTCCGGCGCCGGCCGCAGTACGGCGGCCAAGTGTCTGGAAGACCTCGGCTGGTTCGTCGTCGACAACCTCCCGCCCGCGCTGATCACCACCATGGTGGAACTCGGCGCCCGCTCGCAGGGCAACGTGGCGCGCATCGCCGTCGTCGTCGACGTCCGAGGCCGCCAGTTCTTCGACGCACTGCGCGAATCCCTCGCCGACCTGGAGACCCGCGGGGTCACCCGGCGGATCGTCTTCCTGGAATCCTCGGACGACGCCCTCGTCCGCCGCTTCGAGTCGGTCCGCCGCCCGCACCCGCTCCAGGGCGACGGACGCATCGTCGACGGCATCGCCGCCGAGCGCGACCTGCTGCGCGAGCTGCGCGGCGACGCCGACCTGGTCATCGACACCTCCAGCCTCAACGTGCACGAGCTGCGCGCCAAGATGGACGCCCAGTTCGCCGGCGACGAGGAGCCCGAGCTGCGGGCCACCGTCATGTCCTTCGGCTACAAGTACGGACTCCCCGTCGACGCCGACCTCGTCGTCGACTGCCGCTTCATCCCCAACCCGCACTGGGTCCCGGAGCTGCGCCCCTTCACCGGCCTGAACGAGGAGGTGTCGGGCTACGTCTTCAGCCAGCCCGGCGCCAAGGAGTTCCTCGACCGCTACACCGAGCTGCTCCAGCTCATCGCCACCGGCTACCGCCGCGAGGGCAAGCGGTACGTGACCATCGCGGTCGGCTGTACCGGCGGCAAGCACCGCAGTGTCGCCATGTCGGAGAAGCTCGCCGCCCGCCTCGCCTCCGAAGGAGTCGAGACCGTCGTCGTCCACAGGGACATGGGGCGCGAGTGACCGGACGTACCATGCGGCTCCGCCGCCTGCGCCGGCTCACCACCGGCAAGGGCGAGGACGGCGCGGTCCGCACCGGCCTGCGCCGGGGGGAGGTCCCCGAGGTGGCCGCGCCCAAGGTCGTGGCGCTCGGCGGCGGCATGGGCCTCTCGGCCTCGCTGACCGCCCTGCGCCGGATCACGGGCGAGCTGACCGCCGTCGTCACGGTCGCCGACGACGGCGGCTCCAGCGGCAGGCTGCGCGAGGAGCTCGGCGTCCTGCCGCCCGGGGACCTGCGCAAGGCGCTGGCCGCGCTGTGCGGTGACGACGACTGGGGCCAGACCTGGGCGCGGGTCATCCAGCACCGCTTCCAGTCCCAGGGCGACCTGCACGAGCACGCCGTGGGCAACCTGCTGATCGTCGCGCTGTGGGAACAGCTCGGCGACCCCGTCCAGGCCCTGGACCTCGTCGGCAAGCTGCTCGGCGCCCAGGGCCGGGTGCTGCCGATGTCGGCGGTCCCGCTGGAGCTCCAGGCCCTGGTCAAGGGCCACGATCCGGCCCGTCCCGAGGACGTGGACACCGTACGGGGGCAGGCCACCGTGGCACTGACCCCCGGCGAGGTGCTCTCCGTACAGGTGGTGCCGAGCGACCCGCCGGCGGTGCCGGAAGCGGTCGCGGCGGTGCTCGACGCGGACTGGGTCGTGCTCGGTCCGGGGTCCTGGTTCTCGTCGGTGATTCCGCACCTGCTGGTGCCCGAATTGCTCGACGCGCTGGTCGAGACCAAGGCGAGAAGGGTGCTTTCGCTGAACCTCGCACCACAACCCGGAGAAACAGAGGGCTTCTCTCCGCAGCGTCATTTGGAGGTTTTGGCCCGACACGCCCCTAAACTCGCCCTGGACGTGGTGCTTGCCGATCAGGCTGCCGTGCCCGATCGCGAGTCCCTCGCCGATGCCGCAAAACGGTTCGGTGCCGCGGTCGAGCTGGCGCCGGTCGCCAGGCTGGACGGCTCTCCGAAGCACGATCCGGAGCTGCTGGCCGCCGCGTACGACCGTATTTTTCGGATGCATGGAAGGATCGGCCCATGGCGATGACGCCCGCGGTGAAGGATGAGATCGCCCGCCTGCCTGTCACCCGCACCTGCTGCAGGAAGGCGGAGGTCTCGGCGATCCTTCGGTTCGCGGGCGGGTTGCACCTGGTGAGCGGCCGGATCGTCATCGAGGCGGAACTGGACGCGGGGATCGCGGCCCGCCGCCTGCGCAAGGACATTCTGGAGATCTTCGGACACTCCTCGGATCTGGTGATCATGGCTCCGGGCGGTCTGCGCCGGGGCAACCGGTACGTGGTCCGCGTGGTCGCCGGCGGCGACCAGCTCGCCCGCCAGACCGGCCTCGTGGACGGCCGCGGCCGTCCGATCCGGGGTCTGCCCCCCCAGGTGGTCTCCGGGGCCACCTGTGACGCCGAGGCGGCCTGGCGCGGGGCCTTCCTGGCCCACGGCTCGCTGACCGAGCCGGGGCGCTCCTCCTCCCTGGAGGTCACCTGCCCCGGCCCGGAGGCCGCCCTGGCCCTGGTCGGAGCCGCCCGCCGGCTCTCCATCGCCGCGAAGGCCCGTGAGGTCCGCGGCGTGGACCGGGTCGTCGTACGGGACGGGGACGCCATCGGCGCCCTGCTGACCCGGCTCGGCGCCCACGACTCGGTGCTGGCCTGGGAGGAGCGGCGGATGCGGCGCGAGGTGCGCGCCACCGCGAACCGCCTCGCCAACTTCGACGACGCCAACCTGCGCCGCTCGGCGCGGGCCGCGGTGGCCGCCGGAGCCCGGGTCCAGCGTGCGCTGGAGATCCTGGCCGAGGAGGTCCCGGAGCACCTCGCCGCGGCCGGCCGGCTGCGCATGGAGCACAAGCAGGCCTCCCTGGAGGAGCTGGGCGCGCTCGCCGACCCGCCGCTGACCAAGGACGCGGTCGCGGGCCGGATCCGCCGCCTGCTGGCGATGGCCGACAAGCGGGCCCAGGACCTCGGCATCCCGGGCACCGAGTCGAACCTCGACCTCAGCGACAGCGAGGAGCTGGCCGACAACATGGCCGGCTGAGGCCGCGCGGACCGGACGCAGGTCCGGTCGGCGCAAAGCGTGCTACCGAAAGGGGCCCGCACGATCACTCGTGCGGGCCCCTTTTCGGTATGCCCCATTGACATGAGCATGGGCTGATCGTGAGCCTGTCGTCCGAAGCTTTCGTGGCAGACGGGAGCTTTCGTGGCAGACGACGCCCAGGGGGGCACATGAGGCACCGCGCGAGATCGATCCTCGCCGCAAGCGCATTCGTCTTCGGCACCACACTCGCCGCACTACCCGCAGCGGCCCAGGCCCAGCCCGGTCCGGCGGACAAGTCCGCCGCCGACGAGGTACGGGTCTACGACGCTGACATCACCAAGGAGCAGGTCCCGCTGGTCCTGGCGGCCGGCCAGGACGCGCACGAGCTCACCGAACGCGCCCCGGAGACCGGGACCGCCAAGGTCGAGCTCTTCCTCACCGGCGGACAGGCCGAGGACCTGACGGCTCAGGGGATCAAGCTCGCCGAACGCAAGATCGGGGCCAAGGCCGCCGCCCGCTCGCTGGCGGCCGGCGACGGGGTCTTCCGCCCGTACAGCGGCAAGGGCGGGCTCCAGGAGGAGATCCTGCGCACCGCCCAGGAGAACCCGGGCCTCACCAAGGTCGTCTCCATCGGCAAGACCGTCCAGGGCAAGGACATCCTCGCCCTGAAGGTCACGAAGAACGCCAAGAAGTCCAGGGACGGCGGCAAGCCCTCGACGCTGTTCATGTCCAACCAGCACGCCCGCGAGTGGATCACCCCGGAGATGACCCGGCGGCTGATGCACCACACCCTGGACAACTACGGCAAGGACCCGCGGATCACCAAGCTGGTGGACTCCACCGAGCTGTGGTTCCTGCTCTCCGCCAACCCGGACGGCTACGACTACACCTTCGCCCCCGACGGCCAGCGGCTGTGGCGCAAGAACCTGCGCGACAACAACGCCGACGGCAAGATCACCGCGGGCGACGGCGTCGACCTCAACCGCAACTTCGCCTACAAGTGGGGCTACGACAACGAGGGCTCCTCGCCCAACGAGTCGAGCGAGACCTACCGCGGCGCCAAGGCCGCGTCCGAGCCCGAGACCGTCGCCCTCGACAGGTTCGAGAAGCGCATCGGCTTCGACTACGGCATCAACTACCACTCCGCGGCCGAACTGATCCTGTACGGCGTGGGCTGGCAGGTGGCCACCCCCACCCCCGACGACGTCGCCTACAAGGCGCTCGCCGGCACCCCGGAGAACCCGGCGGTCCCCGGCTACTACCCGCAGGTCTCCTCCGAGCTCTACACCACCAACGGCGAGGCCGACGGTCATGCCGCCAACGCCAACGGCATGATGATGTTCACGCCGGAGATGACCACCTGCCAGACGGCCTCCGGGATCGACCCCGACGACCAGTGGAAGCCCGAGGACTGCGCCTCCGGCTTCAACTTCCCGGACGACGAGAAGCTCATCCAGGCCGAGTTCGCCAAGAACATCGCCTTCGCGCTCTCCGTGGCCGAGAGCGCCGAGCGGCCGGACCAGCCGAAGTCCTCCCTCGGCCTGACCGCCGCGGACTTCACCCTCGACCCCTTCACCACCTCCTACGCGGCCCGCGGCGAGGACCAGGAGGTCGCCGTCACGGCCCGCAAGGCGCTGAAGGACAAGGAGCTCAACTACCGGATCAACGGCGGCCGCACCCACGACGAGGACCTCGAAGCCTGGAAGGGCGGCGAGGTCTACGGCGGCGACGACAACAACTGGTTCGACGAGTACCGCGCCGAGGTCGAGGGCGCCAGGCCCGGCGACAAGGTCGAGGTCTGGTTCACCGGCCGCGACCGCGGCAAGCAGGTCTCCAGCGAGCACTTCACGTACACGGTGGCCACGCGGCCCCGCGCCGACGTGCTGGTGATCGCCGAGGAGGGCGCACCGGCGCAGCACGCGCAGTCCTACGTCGACGCCCTGCGCGCCAACGGCAAGAGCGCGGCGGTCTGGGACGTGGCCGTCCAGGGCGCCCCGCACCACCTCGGAGCCCTCTCCCACTTCCGTACGGCCGTCCACTACACCGGGGCCAAGTCCCCGGGCGGCGACACGCAGCTGGCGGTGCGCGACTTCCTCAACGAGGGCGGCAAGCTGATCGAGGCCGGTGAGCTGGCGGGCGGCAACGCCCAGGTCGGCCGCGCCGTGACCAACGACTTCAGCCAGTACTTCCTCGGTGCCTACGGCCGCGCCGGGGTCACCGGCCCCACCGGCTTCACCGGCGCGGGCACCCTGACCGGGGCCAACGGCGCCCTCGGCAACGCCACGGGCAACCCGCTCGACCGCCCGGGCTCCTACACGGTCACCTCCGACACCCTGCCCGCGGCGCAGTTCCCGCAGTTCAAGAGCGCGCAGTCGGGCCAGTACGCCGGAGTCGTGAACCCGTACGCCCCGTACGCCGGCGCCTCGATGGCCTCGGCCACGCACGCGGACGACGACTGGAAGCGCCTCACCCGCACCATCGACCTCACCGGGGTCACCGCGGCCGACCAGCCGAAGCTCAAGATGGCGCTGAACTGGAACACCGAGGAGGGCTACGACCACGCGGTCCTGGAGTCGCGTACCGCGGGCGGCGACGACTGGACCACGCTGCCCGAGGCGAGCGGCCTGACCACCACCACCGTTCCGGAGGAGTGCGGGGCCGGGTTCTTCATCAACGGCCACCCGTTCCTGCGCCGCTACCTCACCCTGGACGCCGGCGGCTGCACCCCGCAGGGCACCAGCGGCACCTGGAACTCCTTCACCGCCTCCTCGGGCGGCTGGAAGCAGGTCTCCTTCGACCTCAGCGCGTACGCGGGCAAGACCGTCGAGGTCTCCCTCGCCTACATCACCGACCCGGGCTCGGGCGGCCGCGGGGTCTTCGCGGACGAGGCCCGCGTCTCGATCGGCGGCGCCGACCAGGCGACCGAGGGCTTCGAGTCCTCGTTCGGCGTCTGGACCGCCCAGGGCGCACCTGCCGGAAGCCCCGATGTTCCGGGCGATTGGTCCCGGTCGGGCGAGCTGTTCAAGTCCTACGCCTCCGTCACTACGCGTGACACCGTGCTCCTGGGCTTCGGCCTGGAACACGTGCCGGCGGCGGCCGACCGCGCCGTACTCGTCGGTAAGGTGCTCCGCTCGCTGAACCACTGATCAGAGCCCCCGACCGGGCTCACCGTGAGTGACCGGGCACAAAGTCCCCGAGGTCCCGTACTCGTCTTGGAGTGCGGGCCTTCGGGGCGTGTCACACGATGGTCGATGTCACTCCGAAGCTCACGGAGAGGTAGTGTCGTAAGCGGTCGGGGACATCCCATACAGCTCGCTGGCGGACAGGCCGGCGCACCAACGAGGAGATCGGTTCGTGACGATCCGCGTAGGCATCAATGGTTTTGGCCGAATTGGCCGCAACTACTTCCGGGCGCTCCTGGAGCAGGGAGCGGACATCGAGATCGTCGGTGTCAACGACCTGACTGACAACGCAACCCTGGTTCACCTCCTCAAGTACGACACGATCCTGGGCCGTCTCAAGGCCGAGGTCAGCCACACCGACGACACCATCACCGTCGGTGGCAACACCTTCAAGACCTTTGCCGAGCGCGACCCCGCGAACCTCCCTTGGGGCGAGCTGGGCGCCGACATCGTCATCGAGTCGACCGGCATCTTCACGAAGAAGGCCGACGCCGCCAAGCACATCGCGGCCGGCGCGAAGAAGGTCCTCATCTCGGCTCCGGCCAAGGACGAGGACATCACGATCGTGATGGGCGTCAACCAGGAGAAGTACGACGCGGCCAACCACCACGTCATCTCCAACGCCTCCTGCACCACCAACTGCGTGGCGCCGATGGCCAAGGTCCTCCTGGAGAACTTCGGCATCGTCAAGGGCATGATGACGACGGTCCACGCGTACACGAACGACCAGCGCATCCTGGACTTCCCGCACTCGGACCTGCGCCGGGCGCGCGCGGCCGCCGAGAACATCATCCCGACCACCACGGGTGCCGCCAAGGCCACCGCGCTGGTCATCCCGGAGCTGGCGGGCAAGCTCGACGGCATCGCGATGCGCGTCCCGGTCCCCACGGGTTCCGTGACCGACCTGGTCATCGAGCTGGAGCGCGAAGTCACCAAGGACGAGGTCAACTCGGCCTTCCAGAAGGCCTCTCAGGGCCAGCTCAAGGGCATCCTGGACTACACCGAGGACGCGATCGTCTCTTCCGACATCGTGAACTGGCCGTACTCCTGCACCTTCGACTCCTCCCTGACGATGGTCCAGGGCAAGAGCGTCAAGGTCATCGGCTGGTACGACAACGAGTGGGGCTACTCCAACCGCCTCGTCGACCTGACCGTGTTCGTCGGCGGTCAGCTCTAAGCACCAAGACAGGCACCACGAAGTGAGCACCGGGGCTCGGGCAGCGCGATGAAGCGCTGTACGGGCCCTGTTGCTTGCCTCGTACCCCTCTCGCCCCGCACGGGTAAAGTCCTGGGCTGGGAAAAGGAGTAGAAAACAGCATGAAGACGATCGACGAACTTCTCGCCGAGGGCGTGTCCGGCAAGCGTGTCTTCGTACGCGCGGACCTGAACGTGCCGCTCTCGAACGGTGAGATCACCGATGACGGCCGCATCCGCGCCGTGCAGCCCACCATCGCGAAGCTCGCCGAGGCCGGCGCCCGCGTGGTCGTGGCCTCGCACCTGGGCCGCCCCAAGGGCGCCCCGGACCCGGCCTTCTCGCTGGCGCCCGCCGCCGCCCGCCTCGGCGAGCTGCTCGGCACGGACGTCGCGTTCGCCACCGACACCGTGGGCGCCTCCGCCAAGGAGACCGTCGCGGCCCTCGCCGACGGCCAGGTCGCCGTCATCGAGAACCTGCGCTTCAACGCGGGTGAGACCGCGAAGGACGACGCCGAGCGCGGCGCCTTCGCGGACCAGCTCGCCGAGCTGGCCGACATCTACGTCGGCGACGGCTTCGGCGCTGTCCACCGCAAGCACGCCTCGGTCTTCGACCTCCCCGCGCGCCTCCCGCACGCGGCCGGCTACCTCATCGCCACCGAGGTCGGCGTCCTGAAGAAGCTGACCGCCGAGGTCAAGCGCCCGTACGTGGTCATCCTCGGCGGCGCCAAGGTCTCCGACAAGCTCGCCGTCATCGACGAGCTGCTCGGCAAGGCCGACCGCCTCCTCATCGGCGGCGGCATGGCGTACACCTTCCTCTACGCCAAGGGCTACGAGGTCGGCATCTCCCTGCTCCAGAAGGACCAGGTGGACGTCGTCAAGGAGTACATGGAGCGCGCCGAGAAGAACGGTGTCGAGCTGGTCCTCCCGGTCGACATCCTCGCCTCCAAGGACTTCCCGGACCTGAAGACCAAGGCCCCGGCGGACTTCATCACCGTCGACGCGGACAAGATCCCCGCCGACCAGGAGGGTCTGGACATCGGTCCCAAGACCCGTGAGCTGTACGCCTCGAAGATCGCCGACGCCGAGACCGTCTTCTGGAACGGCCCCGTGGGCGTCTTCGAGCACCCCGACTACGCCGGCGGCACCCGCGCCATCGCGCAGGCCCTCGTCGACAGCAACGCCTTCACGGTCGTCGGCGGTGGCGACTCGGCCGCCGCCGTGCGCACGCTGGGCTTCGACGAGAACGCTTTCGGCCACATTTCGACCGGTGGCGGCGCCTCCCTCGAGTACCTCGAGGGCAAGACGCTCCCCGGCCTCGCCGCACTGGAGGTCTGAACCCTGATGACTGAGAACACCGCCGGCCGTACCCCGCTGATGGCGGGCAACTGGAAGATGAACCTCAACCACCTCGAGGCCATCGCCCACGTCCAGAAGCTCGCCTTCGCCCTGGCCGACAAGGACTACGACTTCGTCGAGGTCGCGGTCCTGCCGCCCTTCGTCGACCTGCGCTCGGTCCAGACCCTGGTCGACGGCGACAAGCTGAAGATCAAGTACGGCGCCCAGGACATCTCGGCCCACGACTCCGGTGCCTACACCGGCGAGATCTCCGGCCCGATGCTCTCGAAGCTGAAGTGCACGTTCGTGGCCGTCGGCCACAGCGAGCGCCGCCAGTACCACGGCGAGAACGACGAGATCTGCAACGCCAAGGTCAAGGCCGCCTACAAGCACGGGATCACCCCGATCCTGTGCGTCGGCGAGGGCCTGGACATCCGCAAGGCCGGCCAGCAGGTCGAGTACACGCTGAAGCAGCTCGACGGCGGACTCAAGGACGTCCCGGCCGAGCAGGTCGAGTCCATCGTGATCGCGTACGAGCCCGTCTGGGCGATCGGGACCGGCGAGGTCGCCACCCCCGATGACGCGCAGGAGGTCTGCGGTGCCATCCGCGTCCGCCTCGCGGAGCTGTACTCGCAGGAGCTGGCCGACAAGGTCCGCATCCAGTACGGCGGCTCGGTCAAGTCCGGCAACATCGCCGCGATCATGGCCCAGCCCGACGTCGACGGCGCCCTGATCGGCGGCGCGGCGCTGGACGCGGACGAGTTCGTGAAGATCGTCCGGTTCCGCGACCAGTGACGTTCATCGTGAGTATGCGGTAGGACGGATCCGTCGTACCCTTGCGGGGGCCAGCAGGCTGAACCAGCCGCTGGCCCCCGTGCTCGTAATCGGCAATGCGGGAAAGCCGGAAAGCCAGTAAGCCCAGAAAGTAGGAATCAGCCGTGATTTTGGGGTTCGAGATCGCCTTGGTCGTCTTCAGCGCCCTGCTGATGCTGCTCGTGCTGATGCACAAGGGCAAGGGCGGCGGTCTTTCCGACATGTTCGGCGGCGGTATGCAGTCGTCGGTCGGCGGCTCCTCGGTCGCGGAGCGCAACCTCGACCGCATCACCGTGGTGATCGGTCTGCTCTGGTTCGCGTGCATCGTCGCGCTCGGTCTGCTCATGAAGACCGGCAGCTGAACCGTTCTGGCCATTCCGGCCGTCCGGTCGGCTCTCCCCGGCCTATCATGAGGTCCGGCGTTCTTGTCTGGAATGGGTAACTCCACTCCTGGACTTGCGCCCGCCTTACGTAGACTTGGGCGCCCGCGACGGAATCCACTCACGTTTCGCGGCACCATCACGCAGGGAGTTACGACCGTGGCAAGTGGCAACGCGATCCGTGGTAGTCGGGTCGGAGCGGGGCCGATGGGTGAGGCCGAGCGCGGCGAGTCCGCGCCCCGCCTGCGCATCTCCTTCTGGTGCTCGAACGGGCACGAGACGCAGCCGAGCTTCGCCAGCGACGCGCAGGTGCCGGACACCTGGGACTGCCCGCGCTGCGGGTTCCCGGCCGGCCAGGACCGGGACAACCCGCCCGCACCCCCGCGCACCGAGCCGTACAAGACGCACCTGGCCTACGTACGCGAGCGGCGCACGGACGCCGACGGCGAGGCGATCCTCGCCGAGGCGCTCGCCAAACTGCGCGGCGAGATCTGACGCGTCCCCACCGAACAACCGAAGTGGCATCCGGCCCGGCCCGCAGGAGTCTTCCCTCCTGCGGGCCGGGCCGCTTTGTGTCGGTTGTGCCGCTTCCCATCCCTTAGGTTGGAACCGGCGGGGCACGACAGGACAGGAAGTGGGTTTGATGTCCGAGATGAACGCAGACAGCCGTACGAGGCTCAACCGGACGCCCGAGTGGGCCGCACTCGGCAAGCACCGGGACGAGCTGGGGCAGACGCATCTGCGGGAGCTGTTCGCGACGGATCCGGGCCGGGGCACCGGCTACACCCTGCGGGTCGCAGACCTGCACATCGACTACTCGAAGCACCTCGTGACCGACGAGACGCTGACTCTGCTGCGCCAACTGGCCGCGGCGACCGGCGTGGCCGAGCTGCGCGAGGCCATGTTCCGCGGCGAGAAGATCAACACGACCGAGGACCGGGCGGTCCTGCACACCGCGCTGCGCGCCCCGGCCGACGCGGTCGTCGAGGTGGACGGGGAGAACGTCGTGCCCGGCGTCCACGCGGTCCTCGACAAGATGGCGGCCTTCGCCGGCCGCGTCCGGTCGGGGGAGTGGACCGGCTCCACCGGCAAGCGCATCAAGAACGTCGTCAACATCGGCATCGGCGGCTCCGACTTGGGGCCGGCGATGGCGTACGAGGCGCTGCGCGCCTTCTCCGACCGGGGCCTGAACCTGCGCTTCGTGTCGAACGTGGACGGCGCCGACCTGCACGAGGCCGTACGGGACCTGGACCCGCACGAGACGCTCTTCATCATCGCGTCGAAGACCTTCACGACGATCGAGACCATCACCAACGCCACTTCGGCGCGGGAATGGCTGCTCGCGGGCGTCGGCGGCGACGAGGCGGCCGTGGCACGGCACTTCGTGGCGCTGTCCACCAACGAGGAGAAGGTCTCCGCGTTCGGCATCGACACGGCCAACATGTTCGAGTTCTGGGACTGGGTCGGCGGGCGCTACTCCTTCGACTCCGCGATCGGGCTGTCCCTGATGATCGCGATCGGCCCGGAGGCGTTCCGGGAACTGCTCGGCGGATTCCACACCATGGACGAGCACTTCCGCACGGCGCCGGCCGAGGAGAACGCCCCGCTGCTGCTGGGCCTGCTGGGGATCTGGTACGGGGCGTTCTTCGACGCGCAGTCGCACGCCGTGCTCCCGTACAGCCACTACCTCTCCCGGTTCACCGCGTACTTGCAGCAGCTGGACATGGAGTCCAACGGCAAGTCGGTGGACCGCGAGGGCAACCCGGTGGACTGGCAGACCGGGCCGGTGGTGTGGGGCACGCCCGGCACCAACGGCCAGCACGCCTACTACCAGTTGATCCACCAGGGCACCCGGGTGATCCCGGCGGACTTCATCGGCTTCGCGCGGCCGGTGGGCGAACTGCTCCCGGCGCTGGCGGCCCAGCACGACCTGCTGATGGCGAACTTCTTCGCGCAGACGCAGGCGCTGGCCTTCGGCAAGACGGCGGACGAGGTCCGGGCGGAGGGCGTCGCCGAACCGCTGGTCCCGCACAAGACCTTCGCGGGCAACCACCCGACGACCACGATCCTGGCGACCGAGCTGACCCCGGCCGTACTGGGCCAGTTGATCGCGCTCTACGAGCACAAGGTGTTCGTCCAGGGCGCGGTGTGGAACATCGACTCCTTCGACCAGTGGGGCGTGGAGCTCGGGAAGGTACTGGCCAAGCGGATCGAGCCGGCGCTCACCGAAGGCACGGAGGTGCCGGGCCTGGACGCGTCCACGCGCGCGCTGGTGGCCGCGTACCGCTCGCTGCGGGGCCGCTGACGGTAGACGGAACGCAGACAGGGCCCGCTCTCCTCGCGGAGGGCGGGCCCTGTCGGGTTGTACGGGGTCTGCGGGTTCCGCAGGTTCTACGGGGTCAGGCCGAGGCCGGGGGGTACATGGCCGGCGGGAGCTTCGCCGCCGCCGCGCGGTCGAGGAGCCACAGGGTGCGGGAGCGGCCGTACGCGGCGGCCGCCGGGGCCTGGACCTCGCCCGCCCCGCCCAGCGCGATCGCCACCGCTCCGGCCTTGTCCTCGCCGGCCGCCAGCAGCCAGACCTCGCGGGCCGCCCGGATCGCCGGGAGGGTGAGCGAGATCCGGGTCGGCGGGGGCTTGGGCGCGCCGTGGACGCCGACCACCGTGCGCTCGCTCTCGCGGGACGCGGGGTGTTCGGGGAAGAGGGAGGCCACGTGGGTGTCCGGGCCCACGCCCAGCATCAGGACGTCGAAGCGGGGGACCGGACCATGGTCCTCGGGGCCGGAGGCCTTGAGGAGCTCCGCCGCGTAGGAGGCGGCCGCCGCGTCCACGTCGACCCCGTACGGGCCGTCGGAGGCGGGCATGGCGTGAACCCGCGCGGGGTCCACCGGGACGGCGTCCAGCAGGGCCTCACGGGCCTGGACGTGGTTGCGCTCGGGGTCGGCGGCCGGCACGTAGCGCTCGTCGCCCCACCACAGGTCGATCCGGGACCAGTCGATGGCGTCCCGGGCCGGGGCCGCGGCCAGCGCGGCGAGCAGGCCGTTGCCGTTGCGGCCACCGGTGAGGACCACGGACGCGGTGCCGCGGGCCGCCTGTGCGTCCACGATCTTCGTGATCAGCCGGGCGGCCGCGGCCTGGGCCATCAGCTCCTTGTCCCGGTGGACGACGACCTGGGGAGTCGTCATACCCATGTGCTGCCGCCTTGTCGGTAGTTCTGCGTTCGGGTGCGGGTCCGGATGCCGCTGCGCGGAGCCTTCCCCCCACCCCGCCCCTTCCCGAAACCGGGGGCTCCGCCCCCGGACCCCCGCGCCTCAAACGCCGGCGAGGCTGGGTTCATTCAGCCCGTCCGGCGTTTGAGGACCGGGGTCCGGGGCGGAGCCCCGGGGAACGGTGGAAGGGCGGGTAGGGGACGGCCCCGCGCAGCGGCCCGTGCCTACTGCTTGGCCGCGGCCTTCTTGGCCGGCTTCGCCGGAGCGGGCTTCGCCGCCGGAGCATCCGCCTTGGCCGGGGCCGCCTTGGCCGGAGCCTCCGCCTTCGCGGGAGCCGGCTTCGCGGGCGCCGGTTCGGCCGTGGGGGCCAGGCGGGCCACGCCGAACTTCAGCGAGGCCTCGTAGGTGTTGTCCGGGTCCAGGCGGCGGAGTTCCTCCGCCAGGAGCTCGGCCGTGTCGCGGCGCTTCAGCGCCACCGCGCGGTCGGGCTGCCCCGGCATGCACAGCGTGGCCAGCGCCCCGTCCGCCCGGTCCAGGACGATCTCGCCGTCCTTGGTCTCCAGACGCACCGCGGTGAGCCCGGGGCCCGCCGAGGAGGTGCGCTTGACGGGGACCCCCAGCCGGTCCGCGAGCCACATCGCCAGCAGCTCGCAGCTCGGGTTGTCGTCCTCGCCCTCGACCGTGGCCGAGGACACCGAGTGGGTCTGCTGGTCGAGCGCCGCCGCCAGCATGGAGCGCCACGGGGTGATCCGGGTCCAGGACAGGTCCGTGTCCCCGGGCGCGTACGCCCCGGCCCGGCTGCCGAGCGCCTCGATCGGATCCTCGGTGGAGTACGTGTCCGTGATCCGGCGCTGGCCGAGTGCCCCCAGGGGGTCGCCCGCCAGGTCCTGCGGAGCGCCCTCCGGCCACCAGACGACGACGGGCGCGTCCGGGAGGAGCAGCGGGAGAACCACCGACTGGGCGTGGTCGACCAGTTCGCCGTGCAGGCGGAGCACGACCGTCTCGCCGGTGCCGGAGTCCGTCCCCACGCGGACTTCCGCGTCGAGACGGGCATCGCGGCGGCTGCGCGGCGAGCGGCTGACCCGCTTGATGACGACGACGATCCGCGAGGGGTGTTCGCGGGACGCGTCGTTCGCCGACTTGAGCGCGTCGTACGCGTTCTCCTCGTCGGTCACGATCACCAGCGTGAGCACCATCCCGATGGCAGGCGTGCCGATGTCCCGGCGCGCCTGCACCAACGAGGCGTTGATCTTGCTGGAGTTGGTCTCCGTGAGATCGATCTTCATGGCCGGCGCCAGCTCCGTCCGTCTCGTGCGAGCATCTCGTCCGCCTCGACCGGTCCCCAGGTGCCCGACGGGTACTGCGCGGGCTTGCCGTGCGTGTCCCAGTACTGCTCGATCGGGTCGAGGATGTTCCAGGACAGCTCGACCTCCTGGTGGCGCGGGAACAGGTTCGCGTCACCCAGCAGCACGTCGAGGATCAGCCGCTCGTAGGCCTCGGGACTCGACTCCGTGAAGGACTCGCCGTAGGCGAAGTCCATCGTCACGTCCCGGACCTCCATGGAGGTGCCCGGAACCTTGGAACCGAAGCGCACCGTCACGCCCTCGTCCGGCTGGACCCGGATGACCAGGGCGTTCTGCCCCAGCTCCTCGGTCGCGCCCGATTCGAACGGCAGGTACGGGGCCCGCTTGAAGACGACCGCGATCTCGGTCACCCGGCGGCCCAGGCGCTTGCCCGTCCGCAGGTAGAACGGGACGCCCGCCCAGCGGCGGTTGTTGATCTCCAGGCGGATGGCCGCGTAGGTGTCGGTCTTCGACTTGGGGTCGATGCCGTCCTCTTCGAGGTACCCGACGACCTTCTCGCCGCCCTGCCACGCAGCCGAGTACTGGCCGCGCACGGTGTGCTTGCCCAGGTCCTCGGGCAGCTCCACGGCGGTCAGCACCTTGAGCTTCTCGGCCACCAGCGCCTTGGGGTGGAAGGAGCCGGGCTCCTCCATCGCGGTGAGCGCCAGCAGCTGGAGCAGGTGGTTCTGGATGACGTCGCGGGCCGCGCCGATGCCGTCGTAGTAGCCGGCCCGGCCGCCGATGCCGATGTCCTCGGCCATGGTGATCTGCACGTGGTCCACGTACGACCGGTTCCAGATCGGCTCGAACATCGTGTTGGCGAAGCGGAGCGCCAGGATGTTCTGGACGGTCTCCTTGCCCAGGTAGTGGTCGATCCGGAAGACCTCGTTGGGCGGGAAGACGTCGTGCACGAGCTGGTTGAGCTCCTGTGCACTGGTCAGGTCGTGCCCGAACGGCTTCTCGATGACCGCGCGCCGCCAGGAGCCTTCCTTCTGCGCCAGCCCGTGCTTCTTGAGCTGGGCGACGACCTTGGGGAAGAACTTCGGCGGGACGGACAGGTAGAAGGCGAAGTTGCCGCCGGTGCCCTGCGCCTTGTCCAGCTCCTCGATCGTCGACTTCAGCGTCTCGAACGCCTGGTCGTCGTCGAAGTCGCCCTGGACGAAACGGCAGCCCTGGACGAGCTGCTGCCAGACCTCTTCACGGAAGGGGGTGCGCGCGTGCTGCTTGACCGCGTCGTGAACCTCCTGCGCGAAGTCCTCGTCCTGCCACTCACGTCGGGCGAAGCCGATCAGTGAGAAGCCCGGCGGGAGCAGGCCGCGGTTGGCGAGGTCGTAGACGGCAGGCATCAGCTTCTTGCGCGACAGGTCACCCGTAACGCCGAAAATGACCAGGCCGGACGGCCCCGCGATGCGCGGGAGCCGCCGGTCCTGTGCGTCACGAAGCGGGTTCGCTCCGTTTACAGACAAAGTGTTCAGGCCTCCGTGGGGGCGAGGCGCTCAAGCTCCGCCTCGGTCGACTTCAGCAGGTCGTTCCAGGACACCGCGAACTTCTCGACGCCCTCTTCTTCGAGCAGCTGCACCACATCGTCGTACGAAATGCCCAGCTTCGCGACCGCTGCGAGCTCGGCGCGGGACTGCTCGTACGTGCCGCTGATGGTGTCGCCCTCGACCACGCCGTGGTCGGCGGTGGCCTCGAGGGTGCCCTCGGGCATGGTGTTCACGGTGCCGGGGGCGACCAGGTCCACCACGTACAGGGTGTCCTTGTACGCCGGGTCCTTGACGCCGGTCGAGGCCCAGAGCGGACGCTGCTTGTTGGCGTGCGCCTTGTCCAGGGCGGCCCAGCGCTCGGAGGAGAACACCTCTTCGTAGGCCTCGTAGGCCAGACGGGCGTTCGCGAGCGCCGCCTTGCCCTTGAGGGCCTTGGCCTCGTCGGTGCCCAGCGCGTCCAGGCGCTTGTCGATCTCGGAGTCCACGCGGGACACGAAGAACGAGGCGACCGAGTGGATCTTGGAGAGGTCCAGGCCCGCGGCCTTCGCCTTCTCCAGGCCCGCCAGGTAGGCGTCCATGACCTCGCGGTAGCGCTCCAGCGAGAAGATCAGCGTGACGTTGACGCTGATGCCCTTGCCGATGACCTCGGTGATCGCCGGCAGGCCGGCCTTGGTCGCCGGGATCTTGATGAGCGTGTTCGGACGGTCCACCAGCCACGCGAGCTGCTTGGCCTCGGCGATGGTCGCCGTGGTGTTGTGGGCCAGGCGCGGGTCGACCTCGATCGACACGCGGCCGTCCTGGCCCTCGGTCGAGTCGTAGACCGGGCGCAGGATGTCGGCGGCGTCGCGGACGTCCGCCGTGGTGATCATGCGGATCGCCTCTTCGACGGTGACCTTGCGGGCGGCCAGGTCGGCGAGCTGCTGCCCGTACCCCTCGCCGCCGCTGATCGCCTTCTGGAAGATCGCCGGGTTGGTGGTGACACCGACCACGTGCTGCTGGTCGATGAGCTCGGCCAGGTTGCCGGACGTGATGCGCTTGCGGGACAGGTCGTCCAGCCAGATCGCCACGCCCTCGTCGGAAAGGCGCTTCAGTGCGTCTGTCATGGGAATTGCATCTCCTACTGGTCTGGGTACGGGAGTCAGCGCGCGGCGGCGGCGAGCGACTCGCGTGCGGCGGCGGTCACGGCTTCGGCGGTCAGGCCGAACTCGCGGTACAGCACGGCGCCGTCGGCCGAGGCACCGAAGTGCTCCAGCGAGACGATCCGGCCGGCGTCGCCGACGTAGCGGTGCCAGGTCAGGCCGATGCCGGCCTCGACCGCGACACGCGCCTTGACCGAAGGCGGCAGGACGCTGTCCTTGTACTCCTGGGACTGCTCCTCGAACCACTCGACGGACGGCATCGAGACGACCCGGGCCGGGACGCCCTCCGCCTGCAGCGCCTCGCGGGCGGCGACGGCGAGCTGGACCTCGGAGCCGGTGCCGATGAGCACGACCTGCGCGGGGCCGCCCTCAGCCTCGAAGAGCACGTACCCGCCCTTGGCGGCGTCCTCGTTGCGCTCGTAGGTCGGCACGCCCTGGCGGGTCAGCGCCAGACCGTGCGGGGCGCCCTTGCCGAAGACCTTGGTGTGGCGCTTGAGGATCTCGCGCCAGGCGACGGCGGTCTCGTTCGCGTCGGCCGGGCGGACCACGTTCAGGCCCGGGATGGCGCGCAGCGCGGCGACGTGCTCGACCGGCTGGTGGGTCGGGCCGTCCTCGCCGAGGCCGATGGAGTCGTGCGTCCACACGTAGGTGACCGGCACATGCATCAGGGCGGAGAGGCGCACGGCGTTGCGCATGTAGTCGGAGAACACCAGGAAGGTGCCGCCGTAGATGCGGGTGTGGCCGTGCAGGGCGATGCCGTTCATGGCCGCGGCCATGGCGTGCTCGCGGATGCCGAAGTGGATGGTGCGGCCGTACGGGTCGGCCTCCGGCAGCGGGTTGCCCACCGGCAGGAACGAGGAGTTCTTGTCGATGGTGGTGTTGTTGGAGCCGGCGAGGTCGGCCGAGCCGCCCCACAGCTCCGGGATGACCGCGCCGAGCGCTTCGAGGACCTTGCCCGAGGCGGCGCGGGTGGCGACGCCCTTGCCGGCCTCGAAGACGGGGAGCTTGTCCTCCCAGCCCGCGGGCAGCTCGTTCGCGTTGATGCGGTCGAACTCGGCCGCGCGCTCGGTGTTGGCGGTGCGCCAGGCGGAGAACTCCTTCTCCCAGGCGGCGCGGGCCTCGCGGCCCCGGTCGCCGAGGGAGCGGGTGTGCGCGATGACTTCGTCGGAGACCTCGAAGGTCTGCTCCGGGTCGAAGCCGAGCACGCGCTTGGTGGCGGCGACCTCGTCGTTGCCGAGGGCCGAGCCGTGCGAGGCCTCGGTGCCCTGGGCGTGCGGGGCCGGCCAGGCGATGATCGAGCGGGCCGCGATGAAGGAGGGGCGCTCCGTCTCGGCCTTGGCGGCCTGCAGCGCGGTGAACAGCGCCTTCGGGTCGAGGTCGCCGTTCTCCTGCTGCGCGACGCGCTGGACGTGCCAGCCGTACGCCTCGTAACGCTTCAGGGTGTCCTCGGAGACGGCCGTCTCCGTGTCGCCCTCGATGGAGATGTGGTTGTCGTCCCACAGCAGCACCAGGTTGCCGAGCTTCTGGTGGCCGGCCAGCGCGGACGCCTCGTGGGAGATGCCCTCCTGGAGGCAGCCGTCGCCCGCGATCGCGTAGATCATGTGGTCGAACGGGGAGGTGCCCGTGGGAGCCTCGGGGTCGAACAGGCCGCGCTCGTAGCGGGCGGCCATGGCCATGCCCACCGCGTTGGCGATGCCCTGGCCCAGCGGGCCGGTGGTGGTCTCGACGCCCGCGGTGTGGCCGTACTCCGGGTGGCCCGGGGTCTTCGAACCCCAGGTGCGGAAGGCCTTCAGGTCGTCCAGCTCGAGCCCGAACCCACCCAGGTACAGCTGGGTGTAGAGGGTCAGCGAGGAATGACCGGCGGAGAGCACGAAACGGTCGCGGCCGACCCACTCCGGGTCCGCCGGGTCGTGCCGCATCACCTTCTGGAAGAGGGTGTACGCGGCGGGGGCCAGGCTCATCGCCGTGCCGGGGTGGCCGTTACCGACCTTCTGGACCGCATCGGCGGCCAGGATCCGGGCGGTGTCGACAGCACGCTGGTCCAGTTCGGTCCAGTCGAGCTCTGTGGTCGTCGGCTTGGTGCTCACCGTGGGTCAGGGCTCCTCTCCACATGTCTGGTTCCCGGTGACGAACGGTGCACCGGCGCGATTCCGAGCCTACCCCCGCCACAGCGTGCAGCTATTCGAGTACCCGCGGTCCGCACGTGACGTCGCAGCGCCGATCGGACCAACACGGGGCGACCCCCGCGCGGGACGAGCCAATGGCTACGTCTAGAGTGGCGTGGTACGCGCAAGCCTTTACGGGACCTACATGTTTAAAAGGGTTCACGTCGGAGCTTGCTGGATTCTCTGTCAGGGGTGTGCGTGACGGCCGTCGAATCCCGTCCAGCGGGGGTGCTCGGGACGAGCCCCAACCACCGGCCGTTCGGGGCCCGGGCCATGGCTTTCGTGGCGCTGACCAAGCCGCGGATCATCGAGCTTCTGCTCATCACGACCGTGCCGGTGATGTTCCTCGCCGAGCAGGGCGTGCCCTCGCTGTGGCTGGTCCTCGCCACCTGCTTCGGTGGTTATCTGTCCGCGGGCGGCGCCAACGCGCTGAACATGTACATCGACCGCGACATCGACGCGCTGATGGACCGGACCTCGGGACGCCCGTTGGTGACCGGCATGGTCAGCCCGCGCGAGTGCCTGGTCTTCGGCATCACCCTCGGGATCGCGTCCACCCTGTTCTTCGGGCTGCTGATCAACTGGCTCTCGGCCGCGCTCGCGCTCGGCGCGCTCCTCTTCTATGTCGTCGTCTACACGATGCTGTTGAAGCGGCGCACCTCGCAGAACATCGTCTGGGGCGGCATCGCGGGCTGCATGCCGGTGCTCATCGGCTGGTCGGCCGTGAAGAACGAGGTCTCCTGGGCCGCGGTCATCCTCTTCCTCGTCATCTTCTTCTGGACGCCGCCGCACTACTGGCCGCTGTCGATGAAGGTGAAGGACGACTACGCGCGGGTCGGCGTGCCGATGCTGCCGGTCGTGGCGGGCAACAAGGCCGTGGCCAAGCAGATCGTCCTCTACAGCTGGGTGATGGTGGCGGTCTCGCTGCTGCTGACCCCGCTGGGGTACACCGGCTGGTTCTACACCTCGGTCGCCCTGGTGGCCGGCGGCTGGTGGCTGTGGGAGGCGCACGGGCTGAACGCGCGCGCCAAGTCGGGCGTGACGGGCGCGAAGCTCAAGGAGATGCGGCTGTTCCACTGGTCGATCACCTACGTGTCGCTGCTCTTCGTCGCCGTCGCCGTGGATCCCTTCCTCCGCTGATCCTTCGCCGATGAACCTTCCTCCGTTCATTACCGGCCGGTAGCATGCCTTTCATGGCAGACACCGAGGAGACCGCCGCCACGGCGGACAAGAAGCAGGACCGTAAGGCCGCGAAGCTGGCCAAGCAGATCGGCGCGTTCGCCAAGCAGCACGGCGGCGCCGAGGGCCACCTCGCGCACATCGGCCAGGCGGGCACCCGGATCGTCCTCGTCGGCACCGACGGCGGCTGGGGCGACCTGGTGGCCCCTGCGTACGACACCGCGCGGCTCGCGGCAGAGAAGGCCGGGCTGACCCTCCACGAGGAGTTCGACGGCGAGTTCGCCGCGCGGGTGCGGACGGGACCGTACGAGTGGTCGCGGATGGCCGGAATGCAGCTCGGCGGAACCGCGAATCCGGCGGCCTGACCCGGTCGATCTTGGCTTGATCATTGGCCCGATCGTTTCGGGTCACCCGCTCGGTCAACAGCGCGAGCAACACCTCACACCCCGCTCACCCGTTAGGACGTGTGGAAGCCCCTTCCTCACGTCCGCAACGGGATGCCCGGATGATCGAAACGCCGCCCCTGGTGGACCAGTACTGCCAGGGAGTGCTCCGCACGGAGCTCGGCCTCGCCACCTTCGAGGCCCAGCTCCTCCCCTCGGCCGGCCCGCCCGCCGCCGGCACCACCTTCTTCGACACCCAGACCGGCTTCGCGGTGCGCCGCTGGTGCCCGCCGCTGCTCGGGCTCGAACCGCACTGCGCCCCCGCCCGCTACCTCGCCCGGCGGCGCGAGCTGGGCGCCGCCGAGTCCGCCCGCCGGCTGCTGCGCGGCTGTGGGGTCGGAGCCCGGCTCGTCGACACCGGGGTGCCCGGGGACCTCACCGGGTCCAAGGAACTGGCCCTGGCCGGCGAGGCCGAGGCCTTCGAGCTGGTGCGGCCGGAGCTGCTGGCAGAGCAGGCGGCGGACACCTCGGGGACCGTGGCCGCCTTCCTGGCCGACCTTGCGGGGGCGGTCCACCACGCCGCCGCCGGGGCCGTGGCCTTCACCTGCGGGGCGGACGCGGGGAGCGTCGCCGACCGGTCCTGGGTGGCGGCCCTCGAAGCCGCGCCCGAGCCGCCAGGTCCGGGCGAGGTGCGGGGCGCGGCCGGGCGCTGGCTGGCCGCGCGGGCCGGGGGAGGGGCCGTACGGGATCCCGTACTCCTGCGGCACCTGGCGTGGAGCGCGGTGTCCGCCGGCCTCCCGATCCAGCTGCACACGGGCGGGGAGCAGGGGGAGCCGGAGCGGCTGACCGGGTTCCTGCGGGCCACCGAGGGACTCGGGGCGCGGCTGGTGCTCCTCGGTGGGTACCCCCACCACCGGCAGACCGCGCGGCTGGCCGCGGCCTTCCCGCACGTCCACGCCGACCTCGGCGCGGCGCTGGGGTCCACGGGGGCGCGGGCGGCCGCCGTACTGGCGGAGTGCCTGGAGACCGCGCCGTTCGGGAAGCTGATGTTCTCCGGCGGCGGACGCCAACTGCCCGAACTGCATGCGGTGGGCGCGCTGGTCTTCCGGGAGGCGCTCGGCCGGGTGCTCGGCGGCTGGGTCGCAGACGGCTCCTGGTCCTGGCGGGACGCGGAGCGGGTGGCGGCGATGGTCGCGGCGGGCAATGCCCGCCGCGTCTACCGGCTGGACGAACGGGGCTGACGAACGGGGCTGACGAACGGGCTGACGAGCGGTCGGCCCCCGGTGGGCCAGTGGGTCAGACCGCGGTGGGTCGGCGGATCAGACCGCTGCGAGCCGGGCGTCGTCCCGGTCCGGGGTCCCGGTCTGCTCGGACGGGCGCTCGCGCAGGCTCAGCGCCACCCGGAGCACCGAGATCCACACCAGGCAGGAGCCGAGCATGTGGGCCGCCACGAGGGCCTCGGGCACCTCGGTGAAGTACTGGACGTAACCGATGGCGCCCTGGGAGAGCAGCACGATCAGCAGGTCGCGGGCGCGCGCCCGGGTGTCCACGGGGGCGTCGACCACGCGCAGCACCAGCCACATCGCGACGGCGAGCGCGCACACCACCCAGGCGGAGACCGCGTGGACGTGGGCGGTGGCCGACCAGTCGAAGGGCATCCGCTTGATCTCGCTGCTGTCCCCGGCGTGCGGGCCGGAACCGGTGACCACCGTGCCCGCCGCGATCAGCACGACGGTGGCCGCGAGCAGCGCCCACGAGAGCTTGCGGACCGGAGCGGGCACGCGCGGCCGGGCCGGGCCGTCACCCTCGCGGGTGCGCTGCCAGGTGATCGTCGTCACGGTGATCAGCGAGGTGGCGAGCATGAAGTGCCCGGCCACGCTGTAGGGGTTGAGGCCCGTCAGGACGGTGATGCCGCCGAGGACCGCGTTGCCCATCACGATGGCGAACTGGAGCCAGCCGAGCCGGGTCAGCGAGCGGCGCCACGGCTTGGCGCAGCGGGCGGCGGTGATCGCCCAGCCAACGGCCGCGCAGAGCACGTACGTCAGCATGCGGTTGCCGAACTCGATGGCGCCGTGGAAGCCCTGCTCCTGGGTCACGATCAGGCTGTCGCCGGTGCACTTGGGCCACGTGTCGCAGCCGAGACCGGATCCGGTCAGCCGTACCGCGCCGCCGGTGACGACGATGACGACGCTCATGAGCACCGCTGCGAACGCGGCCCGCTGGACGGTCCGGGGTGACGGCGTCCAACGGCGGGCGAGATATGAGAGGGGGGTCAACACGGCGCTTATCGTACGCGGACACTTGTGCAAAGTTTCACGAGGGGGTGGCGGTCGCCCCGTCAGGGCCGATGGCCAGCCGGAACCGGGCCCCGGCGGGATCGCCTTCCGCATGCCACCACACGCGGATCCGCCAATGCGCGCCCTCGCCCGGGTAGTCGGCCGAGGCCGCGAAGCCCCGTACCAATTCGACACCTACATCCTCGGCCGTCCTATTTCTCACTTCCGCCCCGCTGCGCCAGGGATGTGGCTGTACGTTCCACAGTCCGTCGGATCCGCGGACCTCGATGCGCCACACCGCGACCCAGGGGGTCACCTCCAGCATCGTGTGGACCTGGTCGGCCTCCAGGCCCAGCCGGACGGCGATCTCCGCCTCGGGGACTCCCTGGACGCGGGCGGCGACCACGGCCTGGGGCAGCAGCCGTTCGGGCAGCAGCCCGCGCGTGCGCAGGCCGGCCAGGGAGGCGAAGGACAGGAAGCGCAGCCGCAGTTCGAGCTGGCGGCCGATGTGGTCCAGGGCCTCCTCCGCCTCCTGCGACTCCTCGGAGCCGGGATCGGAGAGCAGCAGCCGCCGGAAGGAGGCCTCCGCGTCGACCGCCCAGGCCACGGACTCCTCGGCCAGGCCCAGCTCCGCGAGCCGGTCGCCGAGGAACACCTTCGCCTGCGCGAGGCCCCGCTGATTGACCGGATCCTCCTGGTCCAGGGCCGCCCAGACCTCCACCGCGCCGCGCGTCAGGTCCCGGGCCCGCTCGCCGGCGGCCCGTTCCATGGCGCTCGGGCCGTTCTCGGAGCCGGGGCCCAGCGGATGCTTCGGCAGCCGCTCCCCGTCACTGAGGGGCCAGGACAGCCAGACCCCCTGGTTGATCAGGCCCCGGGCGTACCAGCGGGCGTACTCGGCCGCGTGGCCGGCCGCCTGCTGCGAGAACCGCAGCCCCTCCTCGATGGCGGCCAGGGCGCCGCCCCGGTCCCCGCCGGCGAAGCGGCGGGCCGCCAGGTCGCCCAGGCGCAGACCCAGCCGGGCCGCGCACTCGGCGTCGGCGCGGGCCGGCTCGCGCAGGGCTGCGATCAGCTCGGCCAGCAGGGCGTCGGCCTCAGCGGCTCCGGCGTGCGCCGCGCCCGAACGGATCCGCGCCCACTGTTCGTCCAGCCGCAGAACGGCCTCTCGCTGCGCCATGCCGCCCCCCGGCTCCATGCGTGAAGGTGCTCATCCTCCCAGGGAACGCCCCGCCGGGTGGGAGTGTTCCGATCAATCCCCGCCGCCGTTCGAGTGATGGTGCGGTGGCACTGCGTAACCGGGCGGGTCTCAACCCGGGTGGCGTTGATCGCGGAAGACTTACCCGTCCGCTGGACGGGCGAGCAGCGTGAGCCAGGAAGTTCCCTCGCCTGCGGGGGAGCGGGGTCAATCCCAGCGGAACCAGCGCGCAGCAGCGCCAAGTCCGAGTACGGCCCAGCAGGTAAGCACGGCCGCGTCGCCCCAGGGCAGCGCGGCCCCGTGCTGGAGCACCTCGCGCAGCCCGTCGGAGAGCGCGGAGATCGGGAGCAGGCCGAGGACGGACTGCACCGCTCCGGGGAACTTGTCCATCGGCACGATCACCCCGCCGCCGACCAGCAGCAGCAGGAAGACCAGGTTGGCGGCGGCCAGCGTGGCCTCCGCCCTGAGGGTGCCGGCCATCAGAAGGCCGAGCCCGGAGAAGGCGGCCGTGCCGAGCAGGATCAGCAGGGCGACGGACAGCGGGTTCCCGTGCGGGGACCAGCCCAGGGCGAAGGCGATCACCGTCAGCAGCGCGATCTGCAGCACCTCGGTGACCAGCACGGACAGCGTCTTGGCGGCCATCAGGGCCCAGCGCGGCAGCGGGGAGGCCCCGAGCCGCTTGAGGACCCCGTAGCGCCGGTCGAAGCCGGTGGCGATGGCCTGGCCGGTGAAGGCGGTGGACATCACGGCCAGCGCCAGGATGCCGGGGGCGAGGAAGTCCACGGACTTTCCCTCGCCGGTGTCGACGATGTCCACGGCTGAGAAGAGGGTCAGCAGCAGCGCCGGGATGATCACGGTCAGCAGCAGCTGCTCCCCGTTGCGCAGCAGCATCCGGGTCTCCAGCGCGGTCTGCGCCAGGATCATGCGGGACACGGGCGCGGCCCCCGGGCGGGGGGTGAACTTACCGGCGCTCATGCGCGCAGCTCCTTACCGGTCAGTTCCAGGAAGACGTCTTCGAGGGTGTGCCGCTCCACCGAGAGGCTGTCGGGCATCACCCCGTGCTGCGCGCACCAGGAGGCGACGGTGGCCAGCAGCTGGGGGTCGACGTCGCCGGTGACCCGGTAGACGCCGGGGAGGAGCTCGGCGGCCTGGGTGCCGTCGGGCAGGGCCTTGAGCAGGGAGCCGACGTCGAGCGCGGGGCGGCCGGTGAAGCGCAGGGTGTTCTCGGCGCCGCCGCGGCACAGCGCGTCGGGGGTGCCGTGGGCGATGACCTTGCCGGCGTCGACGATGGCGACCTCGTCCGCGAGCTGCTCGGCCTCGTCCATGTGGTGCGTGGTGAGGACGACCGAGACCCCGTCGGCGCGCAGTTCCCGTACGAGGTCCCAGGTCGCGCGGCGGGCCTGCGGGTCGAGGCCGGCGGTCGGCTCGTCCAGGAAGACCAGCTCGGGGCGGCCGACGACGGCCATGGCGAGGGCCAGGCGCTGCTGCTGGCCGCCGGAGAGGCGGCGGTAGGGGGTGCGGCCGCAGCCGCCGAGGCCGAGACGGTCCACCAGGGTGGGGACGTCCAGGGGGGCGGCGTAGAGCTTGGCCATGTGGCGCAGCATCTCGACGGCCCGGGCGCCGGAGTAGACGCCGCCGGACTGGAGCATCACGCCGATGCGCGGGCGCAGGGACTCGGCCTGCGCCACGGGGTCGAGGCCGAGGACGCGGACGGATCCGGCGTCGGGGCGGCGGTAGCCCTCGCAGGTTTCCACAGTGGTCGTTTTGCCCGCGCCGTTGGGACCAAGGACTGCGGTGACCGAGGCCCTCCGGACGGTGAGGTCCAGGCCGTCCACCGCGGTTTTGGGGCCGTACCGCTTCACCAGTCCGCGGATTTCCACGGCGGGGTCGTTGCTCATGGGGAGTGAGTCTACGGAGCCCCGGGAGGTGACCGGGGTGGGGCCGTAGGTCCCGCCCCCGAAGGGTCACGGACCTGCGCATTCGTGACTTTATCGTCCGTCCGGGGATGCGTCCGGACCCTAACGTCGAATGGTGAACAGCATCGCTCAGAACGTCGAAGCCACCTCGGGGCAGGCCGAGCGCAAGGCCCATGACCTCGGGCATCCGCCGCGCTACTTCGTGTCGGCCATGCTCGCGGGCGCCTACATCGCCATCGGCGAGGTGCTGCTCCTGGTCGCGATCTCGCCGTTCGTGGCCAAGGGCTCGCCGGCCGTGAAGCTGCTGGAGGGTGCGGTCTTCCCGATCGCCCTGACCATCGTGATGTTCGCCGGCGCCCAGCTCTTCACCAGCAATGTGATGGTCATGCTGGTCGGCGCCCTGTCCGGGCGGACCGGCCCGAGGGACCTGTTCCTGTCCTGGACGCTCTCCCTGGCGGGGAACCTGGCCGGAGCCTTCGCCTTCGGCGCCATGGTGCACGCCTCGGGCGTGGTCTCCTCGCCCTCGGCGCGGTCCATGCTCACCGAGATGGTGCACGGGAAGATGGCGCTGAGCGGCGGGCAGCTGTTCTGGCGCGCGGTGCTCTGCAACATGCTGGTCTGTCTGGCCATCTGGATGTTCACCCGGGCGCGCGGCGATGCCGCCAAGATTTTCGTCCTGTGGCTGCCGGTGGCTGTTTTTGTCGCCGTCGGATTCGAACACTGTGTAGCGAACATGGCTGTTTTCAGCCTCGCGATCCTGGATGGCTCAGCCGGCTTCGGTGATCTTTTCCGGAATCTGATGTTCACCGTGCCGGGGAACATCGTGGGCGGGGGATTGCTGGTGGGAGCCGTCTACTGGTTCACCGGCGGGGCCCTGCGCGAGGGCGGAGCGTCGACGTCCATATAACGCTCCGTGGATAAATAAGGTAACCCTTAGTGATGGAGGCCACCAGAGGTGGCCTCCATCACGGCTTGTCGGGGCGCGACTAATTACGCAACAATGGCGTTGTGAAATACGGCGAACGGATGAGCGAGGCCCCCCAGGGCGAACTCGCGACCGGGGAGCGGTCAACCCGCAACCGGGTCGCGCGGTCGATCCTGGACCACGGTCCTTCCACCGTCGCCGACCTCGCCCAGCGTCTCGGCCTCACCCAGGCCGCCGTTCGCCGCCACCTCGACACGCTCGTCGCCGACGACGTCGTCGAACCCCGTGAGCAGCGTGTGTACGGTGCGCGGACCCGAGGTCGGCCCGCCAAGGTCTTCGCGCTGACCGACTGCGGCCGGGACGCCTTCGACCAGTCCTACGACTCGCTCGCCGCCGACGCCATGCGCTGGATCGCGCAGGCCGCCGGTGGCGGGGAGCAGGGCGAGGCGGCCGTGGCCGCCTTCGCGAAGGCCAGGCTGACGGCGCAGGCCGAGACCTACCGCGAGGCCGTGGAAGCGGCCGACCCGGCGCAGCGCACCGAGGCCCTTGCCAAGGCGTTGACCGGAGACGGGTACGCTGCTACGGCGAAGAGCGCTCCCGGTCCGCACAGCGGTGAACAGCTCTGCCAGCACCACTGCCCGGTCGCACACGTCGCCGAGCAGTTCCCGCAGCTCTGCGAGGCGGAGACCGAGGTCTTCTCCCGCCTGCTCGGGACGCACGTGCAGCGTCTCGCCACGATCGCCCACGGCGACGGGGTGTGCACGACGTTCATTCCACGCAGTGGGAACGGCGTCGTCGCCACAGGCGCCACACAGACCGACACATCAGTATCTGCAAGTACGGCCGGGAGGAACCCCGCATGACCACGGAGACTGCTCACCCTGAGCTCGATGGCCTGGGCACCTACGAATACGGATGGGTCGACTCCGACGCGGCCGGTGCGGTCGCCAAGCGAGGCCTGTCCGAGGAGGTCGTCCGCGACATCTCGGCGAAGAAGTCCGAGCCGGAGTGGATGCTGAACCTCCGTCTCAAGGGCCTCAAGCTGTTCGGCAAGAAGCCCATGCCCAACTGGGGTTCCGACCTCTCGGGCATCGACTTCGACAACATCAAGTACTTCGTGCGTTCCACCGAGAAGCAGGCCGCTTCGTGGGAGGACCTGCCGGAGGACATCAAGAACACGTACGACAGGCTCGGCATCCCGGAGGCGGAGAAGCAGCGCCTCGTCGCCGGTGTCGCCGCCCAGTACGAGTCAGAGGTCGTCTACCACCAGATCCGTGAGGACCTGGAGGAGCAGGGCGTCATCTTCCTCGACACGGACACCGCGCTCAAGCAGTACCCGGAGCTCTTCCAGGAGTACTTCGGCACGGTCATCCCGGTCGGCGACAACAAGTTCGCCTCGCTGAACACCGCCGTGTGGTCGGGCGGCTCGTTCATCTACGTCCCCAAGGGCGTCAAGGTCGACATCCCGCTCCAGGCCTACTTCCGTATCAACACGGAGAACATGGGCCAGTTCGAGCGGACGCTGATCATCGTCGACGAGGACGCCTACGTCCACTACGTCGAGGGCTGCACCGCCCCGATCTACTCCTCGGACTCGCTGCACAGCGCCGTGGTCGAGATCATCGTGAAGAAGGGCGGCCGCTGCCGCTACACGACGATCCAGAACTGGTCGAACAACGTCTACAACCTGGTCACCAAGCGCGCCGTGGCGTACGAGGGCGCGACCATGGAGTGGATCGACGGCAACATCGGTTCCAAGGTCACCATGAAGTACCCGGCCGTCTACCTGATGGGCGAGCACGCCAAGGGCGAGACCCTCTCCATCGCCTTCGCGGGCGAGGGCCAGCACCAGGACGCCGGCTCCAAGATGGTCCACATGGCGCCGAACACCTCCTCCAACATCGTCTCGAAGTCGGTGGCCCGAGGCGGCGGCCGCACCTCGTACCGCGGTCTGGTCGAGATCGGCGAAGGGGCCCACGGCTCCAAGTCCAACGTGCTGTGCGACGCGCTCCTGGTCGACACCATCTCCCGCTCGGACACCTACCCCTACGTGGACGTCCGCGAGGACGACGTGTCCATGGGCCACGAGGCGACCGTCTCCAAGGTCTCCGACGACCAGCTCTTCTACCTGATGAGCCGCGGTCTGACGGAGTTCGAGGCCATGGCGATGATCGTGCGCGGCTTCGTCGAGCCGATCGCCCGTGAGCTGCCGATGGAGTACGCGCTGGAGCTGAACCGGCTGATCGAGCTGCAGATGGAAGGCTCGGTCGGTTAGTCCCGGCCCGCCCGACGTCCCGCAGCAGATTCTTTAAGGAAGAGAGCAACACGACAGCCATGGCTGAGGCTCAGAACATTCCGGCGGGTTCCACCACCGCCGGCGCGATCGCGGTGGCCGCCGAGTCCACCGTCGCCACCCGGATGAGTGCCCCCCCGTCCTTCGACGTGGCGGACTTCCCCGTGCCCACCGGGCGCGAGGAGGAGTGGCGCTTCACGCCGCTCGCCCGCCTCAAGGGCCTGCACGACGGCACCGCGGTCGCCAACGGCACCATGAAGGCCCAGATCGACGCGCCCGACGTGGTCACGATCGAGTCCGTGGAGCGCGGCGACGCGCGCATCGGCAAGGCAGGCACCCCGGTGGACCGGATCGCCGCCCAGGCGTTCTCGTCCTTCGCCAAGGCCACGGTCGTGACCGTGCCCAAGGAAGCGGTGCTCACCGAGCCCGTGCGCGTCACGCTGCACGGCGAGGGCGGCACCACCTTCGGCCACACCGTCTTCGACGTGAAGGCCTTCGCCGAGGCCGTCGTCGTCATCGACCACACCGGTGACGGCGTGCGCGCCGCCAACGTGGACTTCCTCGTCGGCGACGGCGCCAAGCTCACCGTGGTCTCCGTGCAGGACTGGGACGACACCGCCGTCCACGTGTCCCAGCACAACGCGCTGATCGGCCGCGACGCGACCTTCAAGTCGATCGTGGTCACCTTCGGCGGCGACCTCGTCCGCCTCCACCCGCGCGTGAACTACGCGGGCCCCGGCGGCGAGGCCGAGCTCTTCGGCCTGTACTTCACGGACGCCGGTCAGCACCAGGAGCACCGCCTCCTGGTCGACCACAAGGCCCCGCACTGCAAGTCGAACGTGGTCTACAAGGGCGCGCTCCAGGGCCAGGACGCCCACGCCGTCTGGATCGGTGACGTGCTCATCGAGAAGACCGCCGAGGGCACCGACACCTACGAGATGAACCGCAACCTCGTCCTCACGGACGGCGCCCGGGTCGACTCGGTGCCGAACCTGGAGATCGAGACCGGCGAGATCGTCGGCGCCGGCCACGCCTCCGCGACCGGCCGCTTCGACGACGAGCAGCTCTTCTACCTGCAGTCGCGCGGCATCCCGGCCGACGAGGCCCGCCGCCTGGTCGTGCGCGGCTTCTTCGCCGAGCTCGTCCAGCAGATCGGTGTCGACGACATCGAGGAGCGCCTGCTCGCCAAGATCGAGACCGAGCTCCAGGGTTCCGTCTGATGACTTACGTCAAGGCCTGTGCGCTGAGCGAGCTGGAGGAGAACGCCCCCAAGAGGGTCGAGCTCGACGGCACGCCGGTGTCCATCGTCCGCGCCGAGGGCGAGGTGTTCGCGATCAACGACATCTGCTCGCACGCGAACGTCTCGCTCTCGGAGGGCGAGGTCGAAGACTGCATGATCGAGTGCTGGCTGCACGGCTCGGCCTTCGACCTGCGCACCGGCAAGCCGTCCGGCCTGCCCGCGACGCGCCCCGTCCCCGTATACCCCGTAAAGATCGAAGGGGACGACGTGCTCGTCTCCCTCACCCAGGAGTCCTGAGGTATCCATGGCAACGCTTGAAATCCACGACCTGCACGTCTCCGTCGAGGCCGAGAACGGCGCCCGCGAGATCCTCAAGGGCGTCGAGCTCACCATCAAGCAGGGTGAGACGCACGCCATCATGGGTCCGAACGGCTCCGGCAAGTCCACCCTCGCGTACGCGCTGGCCGGTCACCCGAAGTACACCATCACCAAGGGCACCGTGACCCTGGACGGCGAAGACGTCCTGGAGATGTCCGTCGACGAGCGTGCCCGCGCCGGCATGTTCCTCGCGATGCAGTACCCGGTCGAGATCCCCGGCGTCTCGGTCTCCAACTTCCTGCGCACCTCGGCCACCGCCATCCGCGGCGAGGCGCCGAAGCTGCGTACCTGGGTGAAGGAGGTCAAGTCCGCGATGGAGCAGCTCCAGATGGACACGGCCTTCGCCGAGCGCAACGTCAACGAGGGCTTCTCCGGCGGTGAGAAGAAGCGCCACGAGATCCTGCAGCTGGAGCTCCTGAAGCCGAAGATCGCGATCCTCGACGAGACCGACTCCGGCCTCGACGTCGACGCCCTGCGCCAGGTCTCCGAGGGCGTCAACCGCGTCCACGCGACCGGCGACACCGGCACCCTGCTGATCACGCACTACACGCGGATCCTCCGGTACATCAAGCCCGACTTCGTCCACGTCTTCTCCGAGGGCCGCATCGTCGAGTCCGGCGGCGCCGAGCTCGCCGACAAGCTGGAGGCCGAAGGCTACGAGTCCTACAGCACGAAGGGTGGCGCGACCGCGTGACACAGCTGCCTGGCCTCCTCGACATCGAGGCGATCCGCAAGGACTTCCCCCTTCTGGATCGTGTGGTCCACGACGGGAAGAAGATCGTTTACCTGGACAACGCTGCGACCTCGCAGAAGCCGCGCCAGGTGCTCGACGCGCTGAACGAGTACTACGAGCAGCACAACGCCAACGTCCACCGCGGCGTGCACGTGCTCGCCGAGGAGGCCACGGCGCTGTACGAGGGCGCTCGCGACAAGGTCGCCGCCTTCATCAACGCGCCGAGCCGCAACGAGGTGATCTTCACCAAGAACGCCTCGGAGTCGCTCAACCTGGTCGCGAACATGCTCGGCTGGGCGGACGAGCCCTACCGGGTCGACCGCGAGACCGAGATCGCCATCACGGAGATGGAGCACCACTCCAACATCGTCCCGTGGCAGCTGCTCTCGCAGCGCACCGGCGCGAAGCTGAAGTGGTTCGGCCTCACCGACGACGGCCGGCTCGATCTGTCCAACATCGAAGAGGTCATCACGGAGAAGACGAAGATCGTCTCCTTCACGCTGGTCTCCAACATCATGGGCACGGTCAACCCGACCGAGGCGATCGTCCGGCGCGCGCAGGAGGTCGGCGCGCTGGTGCTGATCGACGCCTCGCAGGCCGCTCCGCACATGCCGCTCGACGTGCAGGCGCTCGGCGCCGACTTCGTGGCCTTCACCGGTCACAAGATGTGCGGCCCGACCGGCATCGGCGTCCTCTGGGGCCGCCAGGAGCTGCTCGAGGACCTGCCGCCCTTCCTGGGCGGCGGCGAGATGATCGAAACCGTCTCGATGCACTCCTCGACGTACGCCCCGGCGCCCCACAAGTTCGAGGCCGGTACGCCCCCGATCGCCCAGGCCGTCGGCCTCGGCGCGGCCGTGGACTACCTGACCGCGATCGGCATGGACAAGATCGCCGCGCACGAGCACGCGATCACCGAGTACGCGATCAAGCGCCTCGCGGAGGTCCCCGACCTGCGCATCATCGGCCCCACCACGGCCGAGGACCGCGGCGCCGCGATCTCCTTCGTGCTGGGTGACATCCACCCGCACGACGTCGGCCAGGTACTGGACGAGCAGGGCATCGCGGTCCGCGTGGGACACCACTGCGCCCGCCCGGTCTGCCTCCGGTACGGAATTCCGGCGACGACGCGAGCGTCTTTCTATCTGTACTCCTCTCCGGCCGAGGTCGACGCACTGGTCGCCGGGCTGGAGCACGTACGGAACTTCTTCGGATAAGACGAAGCGACGAAGGCGACGAGGGCGCAGTGAAGCTGGAATCCCTGTACCAGGAACTGATCCTGGACCACTACAAGCACCCGCGCGGGCGAGGCCTGCGCGACGGCGACGCCGAGGTGCACCACGTCAATCCGACGTGCGGTGACGAGATCACCCTGCGCGTGAAGTACGACGGCGAGACCCTTACGGACATCTCGTACGAGGGCCAGGGCTGCTCCATCAGCCAGGCCGGCGCGTCGATACTGAACGAGCTGCTCGTCGGCAAGGAGCTGGGCGAGGCGCGGAAGATCCAGGAAGTTTTCCTGGAGCTGATGCAGTCCAAGGGCAAGATCGAGCCCGACGAGGCCATGGAGGAGGTGCTGGAGGACGCGGTCGCGTTCGCCGGCGTCTCCAAGTACCCGGCCCGGGTGAAGTGTGCTCTGCTGAGCTGGATGGCGTGGAAGGACGCGACCGCCCAGGCACTGGGCGACGCCGAGAGGAAGACGGCATGACCGAGAACGCGACGCCCGAGGCGTCCATCAAGCCGGCCACCGAGGAAGAGGTCCGCGAGGCCCTCTACGACGTGGTCGACCCCGAGCTGGGCATCGACGTCGTCAACCTGGGCCTGATCTACGGCATCCACGTCGACGACGCGAACATCGCGACCCTCGACATGACCCTCACCTCGGCGGCCTGTCCGCTGACGGATGTCATCGAGGACCAGGCGAAGTCGGCTACGGACGGCATCGTCAGCGAACTGCGCATCAACTGGGTGTGGATGCCGCCGTGGGGCCCGGACAAGATCACGGACGACGGCCGCGAGCAGCTGCGCGCGCTCGGCTTCAACGTCTGATCGACGCCTGGCCCGAGCAAGACCAGCACGACGGCCGTCCGACGGCCTAGTGAACGAACGACCCCCGGCACGGGTGTGCCGGGGGTCGTCTGTTTTCCCCGAGGACGGGCCGCGTGCACCTGGAGTTGGCCACGGTGGCCGAATCTTCTCGACGGCCGTCACAACGTGACGGCGCAGACGAGAGGACCTCCGTTGACCGTTCGCCCTTCACCGGCACGCCGCCTCGGTGCCGTGGGAGCCGCCGGGGCCGCCGCCCTGCTCGCCGCCGGACTGACCGCGCCCGCGCACGCCGCCCAGGACACCGCCGCCGAACCGACCATCGCGCTCTCCGCCGGATACCTGTCCGGGGCCGTCGGTGCGATCGGCGACCCGGGCGTCACCGTGGACATCGCGCAGGAGGGGATACCCGCCGCCTTCCTCAGGGTCGAGGTCCTCTCCTCCAGCAACCCGGCGGTCGCCGGGCCCGGGGACGTGCGCATCGGCCGGACCGGCCACGGCGACCGTGAGCTGACCGTCAGCCCGCGGGCCAGGGGCTACACCGACCTGACGCTCCGGGTGACGGGCCGCGGCGGCAAGACGGCCACGGCCACCCTCTCGTACGTCGCTTCGGCGCGGGTGGGCACCGGCGCCTTCTCCACCCGCTACCTCACGGGCTCCGCCGACTCCTCGGCCGCCGTGGACGTCGGCGGCGGCCACGCGCTGGTGGCCGACGACGAGACCAACGTGCTGCGCCTGTACGACCGCTCCCGCTCCGGCGCTCCCGTGAAGACCTGGGACCTCGGCCCCGCGCTCGGCATCAAGAAGGAAGCCGACATCGAGGCGGCCGCCCGGGTCGGCGACACCGTCTACTGGACGGGCTCGCTCGGCAACAACAAGGACGGCAAGTACAAGGCCGAGCGCAACACCGTCTTCACCACCCGGCTCACCGGGACGGGCGCCGACACCCAGATCGTCTTCGGTTCCGCGTACAAGGGCCTGCGCGAGGACCTGGTCGCCTGGGACACGGCGAACGGGAACCGCTACGGCTTCGCGGCCGGTACGGCGGCCGGCCGGATCCCGAAGAGCATCGACGGGTTCAACGTGGAGGGCCTGGAGTTCGCTCCGGGCTCCACCACCACCGCCTACCTGGGCTTCCGGGCCCCGCTGGCGCCCGCCGTGCCCGGGGGCAGGGCACTGGTCGTGCCCGTCACCAACATCGACCAGGTCGTGGCCGGCGCGGCCAAGCCGGTCTTCGGCGAGCCGATCGAGATGGACCTCGGCGGCCTCGCGATCCGTGACATCCGCAAGAACGCCGCGGGCCAGTACCTGGTCCTGGCCGGCTCCTGGGCGGCGGACGACAACTCCGACCCGTACGCCCTCTACCAGTGGGACGGCGTCGCGGCGCACGCCCCGGTCAAGCGGGCCGACCTGCCGACCACCGACCCCGGCGGCTGGGAAGCCGTGGTCTCCGTGCCCGACCTGCGGGTGCCCGGCGCCCGCGTCCAGCTGATCACCGACAGCGGCTCCGCCGACCTGTACGGGGACGGCACCGAAGCCAAGGACCTCGACCACCCGGAGTGGAAGAAGTCCCGGTCCGGATGGTTCACGCTCAGCCCGATTCGCGGAGGTCACCGATGAACGCGCAGCATGGGAAGACGATGAAGACGACGTACCTCGCAGCCGCCGGCATCGCCGCGCTGCTGATCGCCGCCACGACGATGCCCGCGCAGGCGGTGACGTACGGCACGCCCACCATCTCGCTGTCCGCCGCCTACCTGTCCGGAGCCGTCGGCGGGAGCGGTGACCCGACGGTGGACGTGACCGTGGCGCAGAGCGGCGCGAACGTCTCCGCGCTCACCGTCAGCGCCTCGGCCTCCAGCAAGGCCACGGTCGCCGGGACCGGCGACGTGAGCGTCACGGGGGCGGGCGCCGTCCGCAAGCTCGCGGTCACCGCACGCGGCCGCGGCTACACCAACCTCACCGTCAAGGTGACCGGTCTGGGCGGCAAGACCGCCACCAAGACCCTCTACTTCGCCGCTTCCGCCGCCGTGCAGAACCCGGCCGACGCGCGCTACTTCACCGGCGCCTCGGACTCCTCGGCCGCCGTGGACGTCGGCGGCGGCTACACGGTGGTCGCCGACGACGAGAGCAACGTGCTGCGCCTGTACGACCGCGCGAACTCGGCGGCCCCGGTCAGGACCTGGGACTTCAGCTCGCAGCTCGGTGTCACCAAGGAGGTGGACATCGAGGGCGCGACCCTGATCGGCAGCACCATCTACTGGACGGGCTCGCTCGGCAACAACAAGGACGGCGAGTACAAGGCGCCCCGCAACACGGTGTTCACCACCACGCTGAGCGGCTCCGGATCCACCGCGCAGCTCGCGTACGGGCGCTCGTACAAGAAGCTCCGCGAGGATCTGGTCGCCTGGGACACGGCGAACGGGAACCGCTACGGCTTCGCGGCCGGTACGGCCGCCGGTGAGGCGCCGAAGCAGATCGACGGGTTCAACGTGGAGGGCCTGGAGTTCGCCCCGGGCTCCACCACCACCGCCTACCTGGGCTTCCGGGCCCCGCTGGCGCCCGCGGTGATCGGCGGCAAGGCGCTGGTCGTGCCGGTGACCAACTTCGACAAGGTGATCTCCAGCGGGACCAAGGCCACCTTCGGCGCGGGCATCGAGCTCGACCTCGGCGGGCTCGCGATCCGCGACATCCGCAAGAACGCGGCCGACCAGTACCTGATCCTGGCCGGCTCCTGGGCGGCGGACGACAACTCCGACCCCTACGCCCTCTACCAGTGGGACGGGATCGCCGGCCACGCCCCGGTCAAGCGGGCCGACCTGCCGACCACCGACCCGGGCGGCTGGGAGGCCATCGTGGCGGTTCCCGACCTGTCGGTCGCGGGCGCGCGCGTGCAGCTGGTCACCGACAGCGGCTCCGCCGACCTGTACGGGGACGGCACCGAGGCCAAGGACCTCACCCACCCGGAGTGGAAGAAGTCCCGCGCGGCCTGGTTCACGCTGAGCTGAGCTCCCGGGACTGCCGGTCGAGCTCCGCCGCCAGGTCCTCGCGGCGGAGCCGCCGGTCTGCGTAGAGCAGGCCGGCGGTGAGCTGCGGGAAGCAGAGCAGCAGTGTCTGGGCGACCATCCCGCCGAGTGCGGTGAGGGTCGCGTGCACGAAGCCGCCGTCCACCGCGGGGATCAGGCTGAGCGCCCCGGCGAAGGCGAAGGGCAGCTGGACGGCGTACGCCGCCAGGGCGCCGATCGCGGCGGCGAGGGCGGTGAGGCCGAGCGTGCGCCACCAGGCCCCGCGCACCAGGCGGGCCGAGCGGCGCAGGGCGCCGAGCGGGCCCAGCCCCTCGTAGGCGGCGACCGTGGGCGCGAGCGCGAGAAGGACCCCGAGTACGAGGGCGACCGGCAGGGTGGCCGCCGCCACCAGCGGGGGCAGCCCGGCGGCCAGGACGGCGGCGCCCGGTCCGGCCACGGCGCCGAGCACCAGGAGCTGGGTGCCGAGGACGGCCGCGAAGCGGGGGCGGGCGGCGCGCAGCAGCGTACGGGCGGTGGCGGGGCGGCCGAGCAGCGCCGGGCGGAGCACGGCCCCCGTCAGTGCGGCGGCCAGGGTGCAGGTCAGCAGGGTGGCCAGGGCGGCGGCGGGAACCAGGGCGGCGACGGGCCGGGCGTCCAGCGCGAACGCCGTCAGGGCGGCCGCCGCGACCAGCAGCAGTGCCCCGAGCTGGCCGAGGAGCATGGCGGTGGCGAGGCGGACCCCGTACCGGGCGAGGGTGGCGAAGGCGCCGCCGAGTATCTCGCCGGGGGTCAGCGCCCGCAGGGATATCACCCCGGGCCGGGGAGGCTGCGGGGGCAGCCAGCCGCCGCCCCAGGGCGTCCACGGCCGGCTCGCGTGCTGCGTCTCGTGTCGCGTCCCGTCCTGGACCATGCGCGGATCTCCCCGTCCCCCGGTGCACACGGCGGCGCCGCCGCGAGCGGACACCGTAGCGGCCGGGACCGGGGAAGTCCCGGGGACACGCGGTTGTGTACGCGCGTCCATAACGATGTGTACAGTCGTACGCATGCCCTACATACTGCTCGCGGCCGCCATCGCCGCTGAGGTCGCCGGTACCACCGCAATGAAGTTCAGCGAGGGCTTCACGAAGCTGTGGCCCTCGCTGATCACGCTGGTGGGCTACGTCATCGCCTTCACGCTGCTCGCGCAGACGCTCAAGTCGATGTCGGTGGGGACGGCGTACGCGATCTGGGCGGGCGTGGGCACGGCCGCGATCGCCGCGATCGGCATGGTCTTCATGGGGGAGGCCGCGACGGCCGCGAAGATCGGCGGCATCGCCCTGGTGATCGCCGGCGTCGTGCTGCTGAACCTCGGGGGGACCACGCACTGATGGCCGGCTCCGTACGCCGCTACGACCCGGACCGGCGGGACCGGATCATCGACGCGGCCATCCGGGTGGTGGGCGCGCGGGGTATCGCCGGGCTCAGTCACCGCAGCGTGGCCGCGGAGGCCGACGTACCGCTCGGCTCGACGACGTACCACTTCAAGAGCCTGGACGACCTGCTGGTCGCGGCGCTGCGGCAGGCCAACGAGGGCTTCGCTCGGGTGGTGGAGGATTCCGCGGCGCTGGCCGATCCGGACGCGGACCTGGCGGGCGGTCTGGCCGCCCTGCTGGGCGAGTTCCTGGGGGCGGACCGGGCGCGGGCGGAGCTGGAGTACGAGCTCTACCTGGCCGCCCTGCGCCGCCCCGCGCTGCGTCCCGTGGCCGCCGAATGGTGCGAGGCCGTCGCCGCGGCGCTGTCCGCGCGGACGGACCCGGCCACGGCGCGGGCGCTGGTGGCGGTGATGGACGGGATCGGCCTGCAAGTGCTGCTGACGGGGGCGGAGTACGACCAGGCGTACGCCTGCGAGATCCTGCGGCGGGTGCTGCGGGCCTGACGGCGGGGCCGGCCGGGGCCCGGCCGGGGCCCGGCCGGGGGCGGGCCCCCGGGGCTACCCGCCGCGGACCGCCGCCAGGGCGGCGGCCACGCTCGCCTCGATGTCCCGGACCGGGTAGAGGACCTCGCGGACGGTCCGGTCGCGGTCCACGACCAGCGTCAGGCGCTTGAGCCGGCTGATGCCCCCCGCCCGGAACGTCGGCAGCCGCAGCGCCGCGACGAGCCCGAGCTCCGCGTCCGAGAGCAGGGGGAAGCGGAGCCCCTCGGCCTCGGCGAACTCCCGCTGCTCGTCCGGCCGCTGGGTGGACACCCCGTGCACCGTCGCGCCCGCCGCCGCGAACTCCCCGAGCTGGTCCCGGTAGGTGCACGATTCGAGGGTGCACCCCCGCGCCCCGGGGATCCCGGCCCACCCCGGCGGGTAGGACTCGGCTCGGGCGAACGCGCCCGGGAAGCAGTACAGGACGGTGAACGGGGTGTCCGCCACCGGGTCGCGGAGCTCGCCGAAACGGTCCGGCAGCGACAGCTCCGGCAGCCGGGTGCCGCGCAGCGCGTGGACCCGTACCGCCTCGCGCGAGGTCTCGTCCGTCGTCGCCGTCATCTCTCCCTCTCCCAGGATCCAGGTGTCCCCCCAGTCCTGGAGGGCGACCAGGACCGGGAGCAGCGCGCGTCCGCGCGGGGTCAGCCGGTACGCGTGGCGCACCGGCCGTTCCTGGTACGGCTCGCGGGTCAGTACGCCCGCCTCGACCAGCAGCTTCAGCCGCTCCGTCAGGACCTTTCGCGACATGCCCAGTTCGCGCTGGAACTCGTCGAAGCGCTGCACGCCGCGGGCGGCGTCGCGCACGATCAGCAGCGTCCACCAGTCGCCCACGACGTCGAGGGCCTGGGCGATGGAGCAGTCCGCGTCGTCGAGGTGCGTGCGCTGGGCCATGGGCACTCCTTTGTCCGTTGACCCGAGGCTGCCATGCTGACATGGTTAGTTCCCAAAGGGAACTCACTGGGAATGTGTCGGGAACGCGGGGGGACGAGAGTGTGCTGCAGGGATTCAAGGACGTACCGAGGGTCGTGTGGCTGCTGGCTGCGGGGATCCTGGTCAACGCCGTCGTCAGCTTCACCTTCGTCTTCGTCTTCCTCTACCTGACCGGCCCGCGCGGCCTCGGCGCCGCCCAGGCGGGCCTGATCGTCGGCGTCGGCGGCGTCGGACTGGTCGCCGGGAACTTCACCGGCGGCTGGTACGGCGACCGCTTCGGCCACCGCCGGGTGCTGCTCACCGCCTCCGCGCTCGGCGGAGTCGCCCTCGTGGCCCTGCCGGCGGTCTCCACCGGCCTGCTGGTCCTCGTCCTGCCGCTCGCGCAGTACGCCTCCGGGGTGGTCCGCGCCGCCAACTCCGCGCTGGTCGCCGTCACCGTGCCGGAAGGCTCCCGGCGTCAGGCCTTCGCGCTCACCCGCTTCGTGTCCAACGCGGGCTTCGCGGTGGGCTCACCGATCGGGGCCCTCATCGCGACCGGGTTCTCGTACGACTGGCTCTTCGTCGCGGACGGCCTCGGAACCCTCTTCTTCGCCCTCTGGATCGCCCGGGTCGTACCGGCCAGGGCAATCGCAGCGCCCCCCGCGGCCCCGGACGGGGGTCTGGGCCGCGGGGGCCTGTGGCGGGAGCTGCGCGCCCGGCCCGCCGTACTCGTCCTGCTCGGCGCGATCGTCGTCATCGACATCGTCTACAGGCAGCACTACACGACCTTCCCCGTCGTCCTCGCCGACCACGGTCTGGACACCCGCGCCTACGGACTGCTCATCGCGGTCAACGGCGGTGTGATCATGCTCCTGGAGATCCCCGCCGCCCTCGCCCTGCGCCGGCGTTCCCCGCTGCACATCATCGGCACCGGGCTCGTGCTGGTGGGTGGCGGCTACGCGATGCCGGCGCTCGGAGTGGGCGTCCTGACCGCGGTCGCGATGATGCTGCTGCTCACCCTCGGCGAGATCCTCTACAAGACCACCGCCACGGCGTACGTCGCGGACGAGTCGCCCGAGCACGCCATCGGCCGGTTCCAGAGCCTGTACGCGGGCGTCTCCGTCAGTGGCGTCGTCCTCGCCGCGCCCCTCGGCGGAGCCCTGTACGACGCCGCGCCGGGCCTGCTGTGGCCGCTGTGCGCGGTACTGGGCGCGGCCGCGGGCGGGACGGTCCTGGTCATGGGTGCGCGGGCGACGCGGCGACGCGCGCGCCCGGCACATGAGACCGGTTCGCGACCGCGGGCCGTCGCCGGTTAGGTTTCGGGCATGACTGCTACGCGTACCACCGGCGCCGTCGCCGCCGGACTTGCCACCATCACCGCCGACGGCACCGTCCTCGACACCTGGTTCCCCGCCCCCCAGCTGGTCGCCGAGCCCGGCCCGGCCGGCACCGAGCGCCTCACCGCCGAACAGGCCGTGGAGCTGCTGGGGGCCACCGCGCCCAAGGCGATCCGCCAGGACGCGGTCCGCGGCGTCGAGGTCGTAGCCGTCCGCACCGTGATCGCCTCCCTGGAGGACAAGCCGCTGGACGCGCACGACGCGTACCTGCGCCTGCACCTGCTCAGCCACCGCCTGGTCAAGCCGCACGGCCAGAACCTGGACGGCGTCTTCGGCCTGCTGGCCAACGTCGCCTGGACCTCGCTGGGCCCGGTCGCGATCGACCAGGTCGAGACGGTCCGCCTGAACGCCCGCGCCGAGGGCCTGCACCTCCAGGTCACCTCGATCGACAAGTTCCCGCGGATGACGGACTACGTCGCCCCCAAGGGCGTGCGCATCGCCGACGCGGACCGGGTCCGCCTGGGCGCGCACCTCGCCGAGGGCACCACCGTCATGCACGAGGGCTTCGTCAACTTCAACGCCGGCACCCTGGGCACCTCCATGGTCGAGGGCCGGATCTCCGCGGGCGTCGTGGTCGGCGACGGCTCCGACATCGGCGGCGGCGCGTCCACCATGGGCACCCTGTCGGGCGGCGGCAAGCAGATCATCTCGATCGGCGAGCGCACCCTGATCGGCGCCGAGGCGGGCGTCGGCATCGCCCTGGGCGACGAGTGCGTCGTCGAGGCGGGCCTGTACGTGACCGCGGGCACCCGCGTCACCCTGCCGGACGGCCAGATCGTCAAGGCCCTGGAGCTCTCGGGCGCCAACAACATCCTCTTCCGCCGCAACTCGGTCACCGGCGCCGTCGAGGCCCGCCCGTACAAGGCGGCCTGGGGCGGCCTGAACGAGGTCCTGCACAGCCACAACTGACCGATCCGGCCCACCACGACAGCGCCCTCCCACCCCGACCGGGGTGGGAGGGCGTTCGTTTGCGCGATGCCGGCCCGTCGCCGGCGGTCAGGTCCGGTCCGGCAAGGCCGCGTACGCCCGCTCGACCTCGCCCAGGTACTGGTCCAGGCGGAAGTGGACCTCCTCGACGGCCTTGCCGTCGGAGCCGGGGTACATCAGGCCGGACCAGATGACCGTCCCGCCCCGGATCCGGACCCGGAGGGTGAGTCGCTCCGGCCCCGGATCGGGCCCCGGTCGGGCCGCCACGTCCACCTCGCGCGGCATGTCCGCCGGATGGAGCGGTCCACCGGGGCGCAGGAGCCACCACGGATCGAGGCCGGCCATGCGGCTGTCGCTGCGGGCCGTGAGGTCGAGGCCGTCGACGAAGAGGTAGGTGTGCAGGCCGGTGCACACCGGCGGTCCGGGACAGGTGCTGATGAGCAGCGTGCTCAGGGAGCGCATCGGGCCGACGGGCCCGGCGGACCTCAGCAGGCCCGGGGATCTACGAGGCATCCGCCTGATGTGACGTCATGGCCCGAGCCTACCGACCGCGCCGCACCGGGCCGCAGGGAGAACACCCTCCCCACCCGAGCGGGGGAGGGGGATCGGCCGTGCGCGGGGTGTCAGTGCAGGGGGATGGTGCGGACCAGGCCCGCGAAGGCCTGCTGCTCCGCCTCGGTCAGTTCCACCGACTCCATCGGGTGCACGGAGGTGCCGCGCTGGGCCGGGATGACCGAGAGGCCTTCGAAGGCGCCTGGCTCCGGGTGGTGGAAGCGGCTGTCCCACAGCATGTGGCCGAGGCCGATCAGCCAGACGGCGGCGGCCACGAGCAGGACGGCGATGCCGATTTCCTGAGCGAGGGAGATGGAGGGGAACACGCGGTCCTCCAAAGGAGTGCTGGAGTGCGGTACAAGATCGGGCGTGGGGACACTCAACACCAGAACCGCCCGAATGGGTAGGGATGTGCTGAGCGTCACGCCAGGGCCAAAGGTCCCTTCCTCGGCTCCCGACCGTCCGGTCCCGGGTCCCGGCCGCCCTCCCCGCTAGCGCAGCGGCAGCTTGAAGCCCTCGTGGCTCCGGGCGTAGCCCAGCCGCTCGTAGAAGCGGTGCGCGGCGGTGCGGCGCTTGTTGCTGGTGAGCTGCATCAGGCCGCAGCCGCGCTCGCGGGCCCGGTCCGCCGCCAGCTCCATCAGGCGGGCCCCGAGCCCCCCGCCCCGCCGGTCCGCGCGGATCCGTACGGCCTCCACGAGGGCCCGCTCCCGACCGCCCTGGCCCAGACCCGGGACGTACGTCAGCTGAAGGCAGCCGAGGAGGACCCCGTCCTCCTCCAGGACCAGCATCTCGTTGCGCGGGTCCGCCTCGATCGCGGCGAAGGCCAGCTCGTGGGCTTCGGAGACCGGCCCGGAGGCCGGCTCGGGGGCCCCGGCAGCGGCTGCGGCCGGGTCTGTGTCGGCGGACTGAGCCAGCAGGGCGAGTACGGCGGGCAGATCCTGACGCGTTGCGGTACGGAAGATCATGCCGGGATCATGCCAAAGGGGCCGGGCGGCGGTGCGGCCCGGCCCCTTCGGCGGCGCCGCTACGGGCGGAAGCGCACGACCTGCGGGTCGTGGTCGCTGTTCTGGTCCGAGAACTCGGCGTTGATGTGCACGCTGTCGTACGTGAACTTCTTGATCGCCGGGCTGGTCAGGATCTGGTCCAGCACCTGCGCGTTGCCCTGGAAGACGTACGAGTACCGCTCCGACTTCGGCAGCGACTTGATCGCCGGGTACAGGGCGCCGCCGTCCGCCAGCGCGTCCGTCGTCGCCGAGAACTCGAAGTCGTTGATGTCGCCGACGACGAGGACGTTCGCGTGCTTCTCCGCCGCCAGGATCTCCTTGACGAAGCCGTTCACCGCCTGCGCCTGGAGCAGCCGCTTCTCCTCCGACTTGCGGACCGGCGGCTGGTGGTGGGAGGTCAGGCCCTCGTCGCCGCCCTTCGAGCCGAAGTGGTTGGCGATCACGAAGACCGTCTTGCCGCGGAAGACGAACTCGCCGGCCAGCGGCTTGCGGCTGTCCACCCACGCCGGGTTCGCCGGGTCGATCCGGCCGGGGGAGTGGGTCAGGGCGGCCTTGCCGTTCTCCTTCACCACACCGGTCGCCGTCACGGCGTCGCCCGGGGCGCGCTCGGTGAAGGAGACCCGCTCCGGGTTGAAGAGGAACACCTGGCGGATGTTGCCGCCGGGCTCGCCGCCGTCCTTCTTGTCCTCCGGGTCGACGGTCCGCCACTGGTAGGCCGGGCCGCCGGCGGCCGTGATGGCCGCGGTGAACTTCGTCAGGGTGGCCTCGGCCGAGACCGTGCCGTCGTTCTTGGCGCCGTTGTCGTCCTGGATCTCCTCCAGGGCGAGGACGTCGGGGGAGGCGAGGTTCTCGACGACGGCCTTCGCCAGGTTGTCGAACTTCTCCTGCGGGTCGGACGGGTCGAGGTTCTCGACGTTGTACGTGGCCACCGCGAGCTCGTTCGAGGCCTGCGCCTTGGTCTTCTCGGGGGCGAGGGTGCCCGCCCTGACCGTGCCGAGGGTGCGGGCCACCAGGGTGTAGCCGCCGAACTGGTTGAAGTCCAGCGGGCCTTCGGTGGGGCCGGTCAGCTTGTCGCCGACGTTGGCCACCGGGAACGGCTGCTGCGCGAGGGGCGCGAGCTGCTGGATCTGGAGGCGGCCGGTGTTCTGGGACTCGTACGAACCGTAGATCGTGCCGCCGCGCTTGGCGGTGTTCTCCCAGCCCTTCACCGTCACCCACAGCTCCGCGTACGGGTCGGTGGCGCCGACCACGCGCGAGGTGCCGATCGCGATGTTCATGCCCTCCAGGGACTCGTAGTAGTCCAGGGCGTAGCGCGAGGGCTCCAGGGTCAGGCCGTTGATGCTGCCGGCGGCGGCCGGGTCGCCCTCCGGGGCGTACGCGCAGGGGACCGAGTACTCGTTGACGGCGGTGGCCGCGGGCAGCGGGTTGCCGGAGGAGACCACGGTCACGACGGGCTTGGAGATCTGGGTGACCGACTGGTTGCCGGAGGCGACGCCACCGGGGATGTACTCGCCGACCAGGCCGGAGACGGTGACGGCGTCGCCGACCGCGACGGTCGGGACCGAGCTGGTGAAGACGAACACGCCCTCGCTGGTGGCGTCGTCGTCGTCCGTGTCCGGATCCTGGATCCAGAAGCCGCGCGAACCGTACGTACGGACACCCGTGACGACGCCCGCCACATCGGCGACCTGCTTGCCGGCCAGCGGGGATATGCGGGTGGAGCCCTGGATGTCGTGGATGCGTATCGGATCGGCGGACGCGGCGCCTTCGGCCGCGTCGGCGGTGCCCGCGAGCAGGCCGGTGGCCAGCGCGGTGGCGACGAGGGCCGCGACGGCGGCGGAACGGGGATGCGAGGAGCGCATGGGCGGGAACTCCGGTGTGTGGAGGAGGAAGCAGATATCTACGCGCGTCAATTTCCTTCGTGGCCGGCAAAGTTGTCAAGCCCTACAGGGGATACGGCGGTTGACTGTGGGATGAACCAAAGGGGAGGGGCCGCCGGGAGCGCCCGAAATGCGTCTACTCTGGGGCGCCGTAGACCCGTACCCGAACCACCGGTACCCGTACAACCCGCACAACCCGTACCCGAACAACCCGTGCCCGCGAGGAGAACCGCCCCATGTCCGCAGACTCGCACCCCACGCTGCCGCCGGTACGGCTGCTCCCCGACGCGGAGCTGGCCCGCGAAGCCCTGGCCGCCCCGCTGTTCGCCCGCGCCGTGCGCCTCGCCCGCTGGGCCGGACCGGACACCCGCGTGGACACCGGTGGCGAGCTCGTCGCAGGCCAACTGCCGCAGGCCGTCGCCCTGCTGGGCCTCGACCCCGCCGACGAGGACTCCGCCGCCCACGCGAGCCAGGCCTGGCGGGTGGCCGTCGACACCGGACTCGTCGACGTCACCGAACCGGAGGAGGACGGCTCCGCCAACGGGGAAGCGGACGCGGGCCAGGGGGAGTTCGGCACCGCCGGGCCCGGCGAGGACCTGGCACTGGTGACCGGCGGAACCCCCGGCGACGTGCTCGACCTGTGGCTGGCCGCCCTGGACACCGTCCTCGCCGACGCGGCCGTGCCCGCCCTGGACGACCTCGTCGACGCCCTCGACGCGGGCGGCGAGATCGACTTCGACCAGCTCGACTGGAACCCGCGCCGCGAGGCCGACTTCCTCGACGGGGTCCTGGCCAACCTCTACCTGCTCGCCGTCGCCGAAGGCGGCACGGCCGACGGCCCGGTGCCGCTGCCGGTGCTCGCCGCCTCGATGGTGGTGCCGGACGACATGGGCGATCCCACCGACGCCGTGCTGGAGCAGGTCTCGGACGCGATGATGCGCCTCGACGACCAGTTCCGGCAGCTGGAGCCGATCGGGCTGGTCGAGTTCCGACCCGTCGACGAGGAGCTGATGGCGGAGGCCGAGGACGAGGACTTCCTCGCGGGCGCGGGCGCCGCCCCCGAAGAGGAGGACGTCTCCCGGTACGGGCTGGTACGGCTGACCCCGCTCGGGCTGTACGGGATCCGGGCGCGCATGCTGGAGGCGGGCGTCGAGGCCCCGGCCGTCGGCGAACTGGCCGGCAAGGGCGCGGACGTCCTGCTCGACGTGGTCTCCCACTACTCCGAGGACGCCGCCCAGGCCGAGATCGAACAGTGGCTGGCCGGCCGCCCCGTACCCGAGGCCGTGACGGAACTGCTCGCCGCGGCGCGCGGGGCGGACGCGGGCGGCCCGCTGCGCCGGCTGCGCTGCCAGCAGGCCCTCGCCCCGGCCGGCGCGGAGGCCGAACCGGCCGTCCGCTCGGTGCTGGACGACGCGGAGCTCGGCGGGCTCGCCCGGGTCTGGCTGGCCGAGCGCGGGGTGGCCGACGTGCCGGCGCCGGACGAGGAGATGGTGTTCTGGCTGACGGTCGACACGATCGCGGCGCAGCTCGCCACGGGCGGCGGTAGCGGCGGGGGAGCCGGGGGCGGGGAGGACGCCGAGGCGGAGCTGCCGCTCTTGATCGAATCGCTGACCGCCCATCACACCGGGTTCTTCGAGCAGGCCTGGCGGGTGGAGCACCCGGCGACGGCCCACGTGCTGGAGGCGATGGGACGGCTGCACCCCGACAAGAAGGCGGCCAAGGAGGCCCGGAAGGCCGCGTTCAAGGCGCGTTCCCGGGGCGTGTGAGGCGTCGGTAACCAGCCGTTCCCGAAAGGGACTCGGCCAAGGAGGACGCCGGGCAAGGGGTCGATTCGTTTTCCCGGGTAGTTCAGTCGGCGTTCACGTGCGGGCGGGAGCGTGTGCGCCGACGACCGTACGACAGGCGCACCACCTCCCCACCCCTGGAGACCCGATGCCGCTCAGCCGCAGAGATTTCACCACCCGCACCGCACTCGCGGGTGCGGGAGTCGCGCTCACCGGAACGGTCGGCGCACTCGCCACCGCCCCCGGGGCCCTCGCCGCGGACGACGGCGCACCGCAGGACGCCGGCAGCGAGCAGGGTCAGGGCGGCCACGGTCGCGGCCCCGGCTACGGCCCGCTCGTGCCCGACCCGGCCGGAATCCTGGCCCTCCCCGCCGGATTCACGTACCGCGTGATCACCCACAGCGGTGTCACCGCGCTCGACTCGGGCGAGAGCACCCCGTCCAACCACGACGGCACGGCCGCCTTCGCGGGCCACCGGGGAGTCACCCTCCTCGTCAACAACCACGAGCTGAAGGGCCCGCGCGCGAACTGGAAGCACCCCGTCCCGCTCGCGGAGGGCCTCGTCTACGACCCGGCCGCGGCCGGCGGCTGCACGGTCGTCGAGGTCCGGCGCGGCGGCGAGGTCGCCGAGTGGGTGGGCATCTCCGGTACGTCGACCAACTGCGCGGGCGGCTCCACCCCCTGGGACACCTGGCTGACCTGCGAGGAGAACTCGGACCTCGCCGGCAAGAACGGGATGACCAAGGACCACGGCTACGTCTTCGAGGTCGACCCCCACGACCGCCGCGCCAACCTCGGCCCGAAGCCGGTCAAGGCGTTCGGGCGCTATGACCACGAGGCCGTGGTCATCGACCCGCGCCGCGGCCACGCCTACCTCACCGAGGACGCCTCCAACCCCAACGGGCTGCTCTTCCGCTGGACCCCGCCGGCCGGCTTCCGCCACGGGCGCGGCAAGCTCCGTACCCTCGCCGACGACGCCGGTGTGCTGGCGGCCGCCAAGTGCTTCGACAGCGCGGGGCTGTTCGTCGACGACCTCTCGCGGGCGACGAAGATCGGGACCACCTACGGGGTGGACTGGGTGCCGGTCCCGGACCGCGACGCGCGCACGGTGGCGGTGCGCAAGCAGTTCGGGGTGGCCGCCGTGACCCGCGCGCGCAAGCTGGAGGGCATGTGGTGGGCCGACGGCGGTGCGTACTTCGTCTCCTCCTACGCCCGTGAGGAGAGCCCGGGCGCGGCCCACGACGGCCAGGTGTGGTTCTACGACCCCAAGCGGCGCACCGTGCGGCTGCAGGTCCTGCTCGGGGTGAACGCCGACCCGTCGGTGGACGGCGGGTACGACGGCCCGGACAACATCACGGTCTCCCCGTACGGCGGTCTGATCATCGCCGAGGACGGGTCGGGGCTGCAGCACCTCTTCGGCGCGACCGAGTCGGGGCGCACGTACCCGCTGGCCCGCAACGAGATGAACCTGGGGACGGCCGAGGAGCCGGAGTACTCGGAGTTCACGGGCGTGTGCTTCTCGCCGGACGGGCGGACGCTGTTCGCCAACCTGCAGGACCCGGGCATCATGCTGGCCGTCACGGGACCGTGGCGCCGCGGGCGCTGACCGGGTACCCCGACATGAGAAGAGCCGCCGGGGCCTCGGGCCCGGCGGCTCTTCTCGTTGTCTCGTCTGTTCGTCTGTACGTCTGTTCGTTTACTGAGCTTCGGCGCGGCTGGCCGCGGCCCATTCTTCGAGGAGGAACTCGTACGCCTCGGAGGGCCACTCGCCGTCCACCCGGCTCTCGACGAGCTGCCGGATCGCCTCGTTCGCCTCGGCGGCGGACGGGCGCGCGGGGCCCGCGGGCTGGAGTGTCTGGTGCATGGTTCCAAGGCTACGGGCGGGCACTGACAGCCACCTCCGTATTAAGGGTGGAACAGATCACCCGGTGAGGGCGTCCGTCGCTCCATGTGCCCGCTCACCTGCTCAGAGTGCCTGTGCGGCCGGTTTGACCATGCCCCGCACTGTGCGCGACTTCACAAACTCTCCCATGGCCGTCATCTCCCATTCGCCGGAGAACTGCTTGATCAGCTTGGCCATCATCACGCCGGTCTGCGGCTCGGCGCTGGTGAGGTCGAAGCGGACCAGCTCCTCGTTCGTCGCGGCGTCGATGAGGCGGCAGTAGGCCTTGGCCACCTCGGTGAACTTCTGGCCGGAGAAGGAGTTGACCGTGAAGACGAGGCCCGTCGCCTCCGCCGGCAGCCGGCCGAGGTCGACGACGATCACCTCGTCGTCGCCCGCGCCCTCGCCGGTGAGGTTGTCGCCGGAGTGCTTGACCGAGCCGCCCAGGATGGACAGCTTGCCGAAGTAGCAGCTGTCGATGTGGTTGCGCTGCGGGCCGTACGCGATGACCGAGGCGTCCAGGTCGATGCTCCGGCCGCGGAAGGCGGGCTCCCAGCCGAGGCCCATCTTGACCTGCGAGAGCAGCGGGCGGCCGCCCTTGACCAGGGACACGGTCTGGTTCTTCTGGAGGCTGACCCGGCCCTTGTCGAGGTTGATCTTCCCGGCGCCGGGTGCGGGTGCGGGGGCGGCGGCCGCGACCGGTGCGGGGGCGACCGGTGCGGGTGCAGGGGTGGCCCCGCCGGGTGCGCCGCTGGTGAGCCAGGGAGAGGCCGCGTACGTGGGCGGCGCCGCCGGGGGAGCCGGGGGCACGGGCGGTGCGGGCGGGGCGACGGGGGCCGGGGCGGCGGCCGCCGGAGCCGGCTCCTCGTCCACCGAGACCCCGAAGTCGGTCGCGATGCCGGCAAGGCCGTTCGCGTATCCCTGGCCGACCGCGCGCACCTTCCACACACCGCCGCGCTGGTAGACCTCGACGACGATCAGGGCCGTCTCCGTGCCGAGCTGCGGCGGGGTGAAGGAGGAGATCACCGCTCCGCTGCCGGCGTCCCGGACGGTGGCGGTGGGCTCGATGCCCTGGAAGGACTGGCCCGCGGCGTCCGGGCTGGCGGTGATGACGATCCGCTCGATGCCGGGCGGGACCGAACCGGTGTCCACGGTGATCGAGTCCGGTGCCGTGCCGCCGCCCGAGCGGTAGGTGACGCCGGGGCCGGACGGCTGGTTGAAGAAGATGAAATCGGCGTCGGAACGCACCTTGCCGTCGCCGGCGAGGAGCAGCGCGGACACGTCGAGCCGCACCGGGGCAGCCACGTCGACCGTCACGCGGACGGCATTGAGCGGCAGGTTGGAACCAGGGGTCATAGCGGTCATGCCGGGAGAACGACCGAGGTGGCTTTGCCGTTCCCTTACTTTCACCCGGTTTCCCGGTTCTTCACCCGCGCCCCACGCGTGCCTCAGACGCGGCCCTTGTTGCGGGGGTGGTTCCTGGCGGTCCGCTCGTTGCCGAACTTGTAGGAGCCGGTCCAGCGCGCCATGACGAGCTGGGCGTCACCGGCTTCGACCTCGGCCAGGAAGGCGGCGGCCCGCCCGCCCCGCAGGGTGGCCGCGGACCGGCCCTGGTGGGTGATGGCGACGCTCTGGTCGCCGCGTTGTTCGTACGAGAATCCGTGAGGTCTGGGCATGGGCCGAGGGTGCCGTTCCCGGGCGGCGTGCCGCAACGCAATTTGCGCCTCGCGATGCGGTGTCAGCCCTGCCGAGTAAGATCCTTTTTGGGGTGATTTCATGCGCTATGGAAGAGGTCTTGCTCATGCCTGCTGGTGCAGCTCTTACGGCCGAATCGATCGGCCCGGTGGACGTCGCCGTGGTCACCTTCGACGGCAATCGGTTCAACGGTGACGTGGCCCCCGCCCTGCGCGAGCTCCAGGAGAGCGGAGTGGTGCGCATCCTCGACCTCACGTTCGTCCGCAAGGAGCGGGACGGCGCGGTGTCCGTGGTGGAGCTCGCCGACTCCGAGGTGGCCGATCAGTTCGAGCGGGTCCTCGGCGAGGAGTTCGACCTGCTGAGCGACGAGGACCTGGAGACCGTGGCGCAGGGCCTGGCTCCGGAGTCCTCGGCCCTCGTGGTGGTCTGGGAGAACTCCTGGGCCACCCGCCTGGCCTCGGCGCTGCGGGAGTCCGACGGACAGGTGCTCTTCATGGAACGCATTCCACGGGACGGCGTCGAACGAGCCGTCGCCGCACTGGCCGAGAAGTAGGGAGGATCACCATGCGACGACGCTTCGGACGCCCCGGTCTGCTGGGCGCGATGGCCCGCACCGCGGTCGTGGCGGGTACGGCCACCGCGGTCTCCGGCCGGATGCAGCGCAACGCCGCCGAGCGCAGCAACCAGGAGCAACTGGCGGCGGAGGCCGAGCAGCAGGCCTTGGTCAACCAGGCGGCAGCCCAGGCGGCCGCGCAGCAGCAGGCCTGGCAGCAGTCGCAGCAGGCCCCGCAGCCCGCCGCGGCGCCGGCTGCGCCGGTCGACAGGGTCGGCCAGCTCACCGCGCTGGCCGAGCTCAAGGCCCAGGGCCTCCTCACCGACGAGGAGTTCGCGACGGAGAAGGCCCGGGTCCTGAGCGGCTGATCGGGGCTCCCCGACAGGTTCTAGCCTCCCGTGACCCGTCGCGGGAGGTTCAGGGGGTTGGCCTCGCGGAGTTCCGCCGGGAGCAGGGCGTCCGGCACCGACTGGTAGGCCACCGGGCGCAGCCAGCGCTCGATCGCGGTGCCGCCGACCGAGGTGGAGTGCGAGGTCGCCGCCGGGTAGGGGCCGCCGTGGTGCTGGGCCGGAGCCACCGCCACACCGGTCGGCCAGCCGTTGACCACGACCCGGCCGGCCAGCGTCGTGACCTGGGAGATCAGCTTCGCCGCCGGACCCGGGCCGCCGTCCGCCTCGGCGGCCGACAGCTGCAGGGTCGCGGTGAGGTTCCCGGGGAGCCGCCCGAGCAGGGCGGCTGCCTCGTCCTGGCCGGCGTACCGGGCGAGCACGGTGACGGGGCCGAAGCACTCCTCCAGGAGCACCTCGTAGGGCCCGCCCTCCAGCAGGGTCCGCGCCGGCACGCTCAGGTAGCCCGCGCCGACGGTGTGCTCGCCGCCGGAGCCGGGGGTGACGGGCGCGTCGACCCCCGGCAGCGCGGCGCGTTCGCGGACCCCGGCGACGAAGTTCTCCCGCATCCGGTGGTCGAGGAGCACCCCGGGCTCGGTCTCGCCGAGCGCCTTGGTCAGCGCTCCCGCGAGCCGGTCCCCGTCCGCGCCCTCGGGTACGAGGACCAGGCCGGGCTTGACGCAGAACTGGCCGACGCCGAGCGTGACCGAGCCGGCCAGCCCGCCGCCGATCTCCTCGGCGCGTTCCGCGGCGGCCGCCGGGGTGACCACGACCGGGTTCAGGGAGCCCAGTTCCCCGTGGAAGGGGATCGGTACGGGTCGCGCGGCGGCGGCGTCGAACAGGGCCCGGCCGCCCCGGATCGACCCGGTGAACCCGGCGGCGCCGACCAGCGGGTGGCGGATCAGCTCCAGGCCGGCGTCGAACCCGTGGACCACGGCAATGACCTCGGCCGGCAGCCCGGTGGCGACGGCGGCCCGGCGCAGCAGCGAGGCGCACAGCTCGGAGGTGGCCGGGTGGTCGGGGTGCGCCTTGACCACGACCGGGCAGCCCGCGGCCAGCGCGCTGGCGGTGTCGCCGCCGGGCACGGAGAAGGCGAGGGGGAAGTTGGAGGCGGCGTAGACCGCGACGACGCCCAGCGGCACCTTGTAGCGGCGCAGTTCGGGGCGGGGCGGGGTGGTGGTGGGATCGGCGTGGTCGATGCGGATGTCGAGGTAGGAGCCCTCGTCCACGGCGTCGGCGAAGGCGCGGAACTGGCCCGTGGTGCGGGCGAGCTCGCCGGTGAGCCGGCCGGGGCCGAGCGCCGTCTCGGCGTCGGCGGCCTCGATGACGTGGGTGGCCGCCTCGTCGAGCAGGTCGGCGGCGGTGCGCAGGAAGGCGGCGCGCCGCGCGGCGTCGGCCAGCGAGCCGCGGGCGGCGTGGGCCGCGCGCACGGCTTCGTCCACCTCCCGGGGTGTGGCCTCCACCGCAACCTGCTCGCGGTGCTTCCCGGTGCGGGGGTCCACACTCCAGACTGGTGTTGCTGCCATGGCGAACTGCCTCCTGGATCTACGCTGACCCGCGCGGATGCGTTCAGTATTGTGAACGCTGTTCCGTTGGATGAATGATCACATCCACCGTGGACTCTATTTCCGTGTCTTCCGGGTTGACAAGAGACAGCAAGAGACAGAGGGGCACGAAGGCGGATGACCACCACAGCAGAGTCGGGGGGCTCGGGAGCGCAGGCGGCCGTCAAGTCGGCGGTGCGCACGGTCCAGTTGCTGGAACATTTCGCTTCCCGGCCGGGGCTGCACAGCCTGGCCGACATCCAGAGCGACCTCTCCCTGCCCAAATCCAGCCTCTACATGCTGCTGCGGACCCTGGTGAACCTGGGCTGGGTGGAGACGGATGCGACGGGCACGCGGTACGGCATCGGCGTACGGGCGCTGCTCGTCGGCAGCTCGTACATCGACGGGGACGAGGTGGTCGCGGCGGCGCGGCCCACGCTGGACCGGCTCTCCGACGACACGACGGAGACGATCCACCTGGCCCGTCTCGACGGGACGAGCGTGGTCTACCTGGCGACCCGGCAGTCCCAGCACTACCTGCGGCCCTTCACCCGCGTCGGCCGGCGGCTCCCGGTGCACTCGACGGCGCTCGGCAAGGCGCTGCTGGCCACGCACACCGACGAAGAGGTACGCGCACTGCTGCCGCGGCGGCTCGAAGCCGTCACCGAGCACACCATCACCGACCGGGAGCGGCTCATCGAGGACCTGGCCCTGGTGCGGGAGCAGGGGTACGCGGTGGACCGGGAGGAGAACACGCTCGGGCTGCGCTGCTTCGGCGTGGCGGTGCCGTACCGGACGCCGGCGCGGGACGCGGTGAGCTGTTCGGTGCCGGTGGCCCGGCTGACGCCGGGGCACGAACGGGGCATCAAGGCGGCGCTGTTCGCGGCGCGCGACCGGCTGTCGGTGGTGACGCGGCGGATGTAGCCGCGGGGCCGCCGGGGCGCGGCGCGGCGGAGGACCTGATTCCTCCCCCGGGCGGGGGAGGCGGTTCCCCTTCAAGGGGGAGGTGGCGGGGGCGCCGGCGCGGGACCGTTGAGCCATGACCACACGAGCCGTGCACCTGCCGCAGCCACCACGACCGACCCAGGACGCAGCACAGCCCTCCGCCGCCGGGCCGGGGGCCGGGCGCAAGGTCCTGGCCGCGGTGGCCGTCGCCGCCACCGTCCCGTACCTGGCCCTGAAGACCGCCTGGCTGGCCGGGAGTCACCTGGGTATACCGGCGGGCAGTGTGCTGCTGGAGCCCCGGCTGCTCCTCACCGTGGCGAACGCCGTCACGGTACTCATGGACGCGGCCGTGATCCTGCTCGTCCTGGTGCTCATCAGGCCCTGGGGCAAGCGGGTTCCGTCCTGGCTGCTGGTGGTTCCGAGCTTCGTCGCCACCGGCCTGCTGACGCCCATCGTGCTCGGTTTCCCCGGCCAGCTCCTTCTGAGGGGCATGGGTCTGGGTCCGGACGAGGCCGCGCCGACGGCGGCGAAACCCTTCCTCGACGACTGGGTCTTCCACGTCGTCTACACGGGCTTCATCGTCCAGGCGGTAGCCCTGGCCGGCCTGTTCGTGCCCTATGCGCGCGAGCGCTGGGGCCGCCGCTGGCAGGGTCCCCTCGGCGCGCGGCTCCCGTCACCCACGGGGGTGGTGGCGGGAGCCGCGGCGGCACTGGGCGCGGTGGTCGCGGCGGCGCACTTCTACTGGGCGCTGGGCGGCACGGCCGGGCAGAACGCATCGCAGATCGCGCAGTACTCCTCGGACACCGCCGTGGCCACCGCGGTCCACGGGATATGCGCGCTGACCGCGGTGGCGGGGGCGGTACTGCTGGCCAGGGGCGGGACCCGGCGGGCAGGATGGCCGCTGGCCGTGGCGTGGACCGGGTCGGCGGCGACCCTGTGCTGGGGGATGTGGATGCTGGCGGCCTTCACGAGCGGCGACCCCGGACCCGGAGAACGGACCACCACCGCGAGCTACGTGATCTACGGTGGTCAGATGATCACCGCCCTCCTCGCGACCGCCGTCCTGGGGCGGTTCCTCGCCGGCCGCCGCGAAGGCTGAGGGAGAGGGCAGGGTGGAGTGGCGGCCGCGGTGGAGACCCCTGCGCTGGGTCCATCTGATCCTCGGCGGGGCCCTGTTGATGCCGTACTTCCTGCTCACGGAGGTGGCGGTCGGTGTCCTCGCCGGCGGGGACAACGCGCGCGAGTCCCTGCCGCTCAGCCTCGCCGCCTACGCCGCCGCCTTGCCGCTCGTCGCCGCGACCGGGCTGTTCCGGCTGGTCCGGCCGATGTCCGTGGCCGCCGCGCGCGCCCTGTGCGGGGTGTCGGGGGAGCGTTTCGCCGAGGGGCCTGCCCGGAGTTGGGCGGCCCGGGGGCGGGCCTCGGCCTGGTGGACCCTGCACCTGGGGGTCGGAGCGCTGGTCAGCGGGATGACCCTGGCGGTACCGCCCATGGCGGCGGTGCTGCTGGCCCTGCCGTTCGTGAGCGCGCTGCGGGAGCTGCCGATCGGGCTCGGCCCGCTGGGCGTGCCGGATCAGCCGTACGTCGCCCCCCTGCTCGGGATCGGGCTGCTGGCCGGACTCGTCCTGTGCGCCGCCGGGGCGGGGGCCCTGCTGGCCCGACTGGCTCCCGTCCTGCTCGGGCCGGCGGCGGCGGACCGGCTGGCGGCCGCCGAGGAGCGCGCCGCGGATCTGGCGGTCCGCAACCGGCTGGCCCGGGAACTGCACGACGCCGTCGGGCACGCCCTGAGCGCGGTCACCCTCCAGGCGAGCGCCGCCCGGCGGGTGCTCGACAGCGACCCCGGCTTCGTACGGGAGGCGCTGGCCGCGATCGAGGACACCACCCGGCGCACGGTGGGGGAGCTGGACGCCGTCCTCGGCCTGCTGCGCGAGGGCGACGGAGCGGGCGCCGGGGGAGCCGGGCTGCCGGCCGCTCCGACGCTCGCAGCCGACCTCGACGGGCTGCTGGCCCGCAGCCGGGCCTCCGGGACCTCGATCGCGGCCCGTCTGGACCCCGGACGGGCCGGTGGCTGGGGGTGGCTTCCGGCGATCGCCTCCCGCGAGGCGTACCGGATCGTGCAGGAGGGGCTGAGCAACGCCCTGCGGCACGGGACGGGCCCGGTCGATCTGCGGATCCTCGTACGGGTGCGCGGGGGACCCGCGGGACACGGTGAGCAGGGGGAATCCAGTGGGCGCGACGAGCACGGTGGATACGGGGAGCACGGTGGACACGAGGAACTGGAGATCGTCATGACGAACGATCCGGCGGCCGTTCCGGGGGCCCGGACCACCGGGGGCCGGGGGCTGCAGGGCGCCGCCGAGCGGGCTTCGCTGCTCGGCGGGCGTGTCGAGGCCGGGCCGCACGAGGGCCGGTGGCGGCTGCGGGCCGTCCTCCCGCTCGGCGGGGGCACCCGATGACGGCGGCGACCCCATCGGCGAACCCGTCGACCCCAGCGCCGGGGACCCCGTCGACCATGGTGCCCGGGACCGCGTCGGCCCCCGCGTCGGTGACCCCGGTGACCCCGGTGACCCCGGCGACCCCGGGGACCCCCGTGCCGGCCCGTCCGCCGCTGCGCCTGGTCGTGGCCGACGACGAGCGGATGGTCCGTACCGCCCTGCGGGTCATCCTCGACGCCGAGCCCGACCTGGAGGTCGTCGGGGAGGCGGCCACCGGAGCAGAGGCCGTGGCCGTGGTCCGGGCGCTGGAACCCGACGTGGTGCTGATGGACGTGCGGATGCCGGAGATCGACGGGATCCGGGCCACCGAGCGGATACTCGCCACCATGCCCGGGCCGCCCCGGATCGTGGTGGTCACCACCTTCGAGAACGACGCCTACGTGTACGAGGCGCTGCGCGCGGGAGCCGCCGGGTTCCTCCTCAAGCGGGCCGATCCCGACGAGCTGACCGCCGCGGTCCGGCTCGTGGCCCGGGGGGACTCGCTGCTCTTCCCGGCGGCCGTCCGCTCCCTGGCCGCCGCCCACACCCCGCCCGGGGCCGGTCCGGCCACCGCGCCCTGGGTCGCCCGGCTCACGGACCGGGAGGCCGACGTACTGCGGCTGATGGCCACCGGGCTCTCCAACCACGAGGTGAGCGAGCGGCTCGGGGTCGGACCTCAGACGGTCAAGACGCACGTGGCCGCGGTCCTGGCCAAGACCGGCTCCCGGGACCGGACCCAGGCGGTCATCGCGGCGTACGAGGGGGGCTTCCTCATGAAGAAAGGCTGAGAACTCCGCCACAATCGGGGCAGAGCGGAACGGCTGGGGCGGACGGGACGTCCTTCTGGGGGATGAACAAGACGATCAGGCGTGCGTCGGTCTTCTGTCTGCTTCTGGTGCTGGCCCTTTTGGTGCGGGTCACCTGGGTGCAGGCATATCAAGGCCAGGCCCTCGCAGACGACAAGAACAACCGGCGCAACCTCATCGGGAAGTACGAGAACCCGTTGGGGAACATCATCGTGGGCGGGGAGGCGATCACCGGCTCCAAGGACACCGGTGGCAAGGACTTCCGGTACAAGCGGACCTACACCGACGGGCCGCTGTACGCGCCGATCACCGGCTACAGCTCCCAGGCCTTCGGGTGGAGCATGCTGGAGGGCGTCTACAAGGACATCCTCAACGGCACCGACAACCGGCTCAAGACGATCATGGACACGCTCACCAACAAGCGGGCGGCCCCCGGCAACGTCCTCACCACGATCGACAAGGATGTCCAGAAGGCGGGCTGGGACGCGCTGCAGGGCAAGCAGGGCTCGGCCGTGGCGCTCGACCCGGCGACGGGCGAGATCCTGGCCGTCGTGAACAACCCCTCCTTCGACCCGGGCAGCATCGCCGGCGCCGGTGAGGCGGATCAGAAGGCCTGGGAGGCGCTCAACGCGGACCAGGGCAAGGCCATGGAGAACACGGCCCTGCGCAAGCCGCAGGCGCCCGGATCCACCTTCAAGCTGGTCACCCTCGCGGCCGCCATCGAGAACGGCCTGGTCACGAACATCGACACGCCGACCTCCGTCCCCGGCAACTACACGATCCCCGGCACCACGCTCAAGCTCAAGAGCGAGGTGACCGACGAGCAGTGCAACAACGTCAGCCCCCGCACCGCGCTCAAACTGTCCTGCAACAACGTCTTCGCCGACCTCGCGCACAAGCTGGGCCAGGACAAGATGCGGGCGATGGCCGAGAAGCTCGGCTTCAACGTGGTGCAGAAGCTCCCCGTCTGGACCGACCCCGCGAGCAAGTACCCGACGAAGAAGATGTCCGTCGACCAGGTCGCGCAGACGGGTATCGGCCAGTTCGACGTCCAGGCCACTCCGCTCCAGATGGCGATGGTGAGTGCCGCGATCGAGAACGGCGGCAAGCTCGTCGCTCCGCACGAGGTCTCCGAGGTCACCGACTCCAACGGCAACGTGCTGGAGAGCTTCAAGGATCCGAAGTCCACGCAGGTGATGAGCGGGAAGACCGCCTCGATGCTCCAGGACGCCATGAAGACGGTCGCCACCGAAGGCGGCGGCAAGAACGTCCAGATCCCGGGTGTCGAGTCGGGCGCCAAGACCGGTACCGCTCAGCGCGGCGTGGGCAACAGCCTGCCGCCGCTCGCCTGGTACACCACGTACGGCAAGGCCGGCGGCAAGCAGATCGCCGTCGCCGTGGTGATCGTCGGGTCGGACACCGACCGCTCCGAGATCGCCGGCGGCAAGCTGGCCGCCCCGGTGGCGCAGAAGATGATGAAGGCCTGGCTGAAGAAGTAGCCCGTGGAGCGCGCCGGGAACCGGCGGGATTCCCGGCGCGTTCTCCTTCCCATGATCAGGACCGCGCAGCCCGCAGACCTCGACGCCATCGCCGCCCTCCACACCCGGGCCCGCGCCACCTACTACCGGGGCCGGGTACCCGAGGAGGCCTACGGCGGCGCCGCCGAACTGGCGCGCACCCGCGAGGGCTGGTCCCGGGCGGTGGCCCGGGCCGCGGCCGACGGCGGGGTGCTCTGCGCCGAGAGCGGTGGCGAGCTCACCGGGGTGGCGGCCTTCCGCACCGCCGACGGCGAGACCACCCTCACCCAGCTCCACGTGGACCCCGTCCACTGGCGCCGCGGCACCGGGGCGGCCCTGCACGCGGCCTGCCTCGACGCCTGGCGCCGCGCGGGCGTCCGCAGGGTCCGCCTGGAGGTCTACGAGCACAACCTCCGCGCCCAGGCCTTCTACGCCACCCACGGCTGGCTCCCGGACCCCGCAGGCGTCCGGGCCGCGGGCTCCCACCGCATCCTGTGGCTCACGGTGGAAGCGATCGGGGACCCGGGGGGAATGACGGGTCAGGGGGGTGACCCGTCCGGGGAATGAGACGCCGCGGCGGGTGGTTGAAGACGGAACAGTTGATTTCGTGGAGAGAAGAAGGAACATGCGCGTCGAGATCTGGAGCGACATCGCCTGCCCGTGGTGCTACATCGGCAAGGCCCGTTTCACCAAGGGGCTGGCCGGGTTCGCCCACCGCGACGAGGTCGAGGTCGTCTACCGCTCCTTCGAGCTCGACCCGAACGGCCCCAAGGGCCAGGTGGCGCCCGTCGTGGAGATGCTGGCCAAGAAGTACGGCCGCACCCTCGACGAGGCCCGCGGCATGGAGGAGCACGTCGCCGCGAGCGCCCGCGCCGAGGGGCTGACGTACCGCACCGAGGGCCGTGACCACGGCAACACCTTCGACATCCACCGCCTGCTGCACCTGGCCGCCGACCGCGGGCGTCAGGAGGAGCTGCTCGACCTCGCCTACCGCGCCAACTTCGGCGAGGAGCGTTCCGTCTTCGAACCCGAGGTTCTGGTGGCCCTCGCGGTCGAGGCCGGGCTGGACGAGGGGGAGGCCCGCGCGGTGCTGGCCGACGAGTCCGCCTACGCCGCCGAGGTGCGGGCCGACGAGCGCGAAGCGTCCGAGCTGGGCGCGAACGCCGTACCGTTCTTCGTGCTCGACCGCCGCCTCGGGATCTCCGGGGGCCAGCCCGCCGAGGTCTTCACGCAGGCACTGGAGCAGGCCTGGGCCGGCCGCGAGGTCCTCGTGCCCGCCGCACCCGAGGGGGAGGCGTGCGAGCCCGACGGCGCGTGCGCGGTGCCGCAGCCCTAAGGCCTCAGCATAAGTAATCCTTTGGTGTGGTGCGGTGAATCCGGCAATGGACTTGGGGATGGTCCTGGCGCAGAGTGAAGGTCATGGACCTCCTTGCGCCCGAAGCCGTCCGCGACGAGTTCGCGCACTCCACCACCTATCTCAACACCGCCACCTGCGGGATCCTCCCGCGAGCCGCCGTCGCCGAGGTGCGGCGGCTCGCGGAGGCGGCCGGGGCCGGACTCCCCTCCGGATTCGGCGACTTCGACCGGGTCGAACGGGTCCGGGAGACGTTCGCCCGCCTCGTCGGGGTCGACGCGGACCGGGTGGCCGTCGGCTCGGCCGTCTCCACCCACGTCGGCCTGATCTCCGCCTCCCTCCCGGCCGGATCCGAAGTCCTCTGCCCGGAGGGCGAGTTCGCCTCCGACATCAACCCCTTCGTGGTGCGCGACGACCTCAAGGTCCGCTTCGCCCCGCTGGAGTCCCTCGCCGAAGCCGTCGGCCCGGACACGGCGCTGGTCGCGCTGAGCGCCGTACAGTCCGCCGACGGGCGTACGGCGGACCTGGCGGCCGTCCGCGCCGCGACGACCGCGCACGGGGCGCGGATGCTGGTCGACGCCTCGCAGGCGGCGGGCTGGCTGCCCTTCGACGCGAGCCCCTACGACTACACGGTCACCGCCGGGTACAAGTGGCTGCTCGCCTCGCGCGGGGTCTCCTACCTCACGGTCTCGGAGGAGGCCCAGGACACCGTGACCCCGCTGCACGCAGGCTGGGTGGCGCTCGCCGACATGTGGGACGCCATCTACGGCCCGCTGCGGGAACTGGCCCGCGGAGCCCGGCGCTTCGACGAGTCCCCGGCCTTCCTGGCCTACCACGCCGCCGAGCCCTCGCTGGCCCTGCTGGAGCGGATCGGGATCGACGCCGTCCACGCCCACGACACCGCCCTGGCCGCCCGCTACCGCGCCGGCCTCGCCCGCCTGGGCCACGAGCCCGTCCCGGGCGGATCCCCGATCGTCTCGGTGCCGGGCCTGGCCCACCGTCAGGGCGCCCTGCTCGACGCGGGCGTCCCCGTGGCCGCCCGCGCGGGGAGCCTGCGGGCCTCCTTCCACCTCTACAACACCGAGGCGGACGTGGACCGGTTGCTCGACCTCCTGGAGGGCTGATCCCGGGAGGCCGAGCCGGGAAGGCCGAGCCGGGAAGGCCGAGCCCGGGGAACCGGCCTGCTCAGACGGAGGGCGGGGCCGCGGACCAGGCCGAGTCCGCCGCCGCGAGGGCCCCGGCGGGGTCCACCGACAGGGCCCCGGCCAGGGCCGTCAGGCTGGAGCGGACCGTGTCCAGGGAGGCGGCCGTGCCGTAGTGGTTGACCCGGACCATCTCCCCGGCCAGCGCGCCCCCGCCCGCCGCGAGGGGGGCCGCCGGATCCGCCGCCAGGGCCTTCGCCACCACCAGAGAGGCCTCCGGGACCCGCAGGGTGGTGGCCACCGGGGCCGCCGCCGCGTCCAGGCCGACGTACGGGGCGATGCCCAGCGCCGCCGCGCCCGCGCGGGTCGCCGCCGCCGCGGCCGCGTGGCGGGCCGTCACCGACTCCAGGCCCTCGGCCGCGATCCGGTCCAGGCAGGCCTCCAGCGCCAGCATCTCCAGCTGCGCCGGCGCGTGCGGCAGGGCCTTGCGCCCGGCGTCGATCCAGCGCTCCTTCCAGTCCAGCAGGGACAGGTACGAGCGGCGCGGCGCCGAGGGGTTCTCCGCGAAGCGGGCCCAAGCGCGGTCCGAGACGGACACGGCCGAAACGCCCGCGGGGCCGCCCATCGCCTTCTGTGCGCCGATCACGCACAGGTCCACGCCCCACGCGTCCGGCAGCAGCGGCTCCGCGCCCACCGAGGCCACCGCGTCCAGCATGAACAGCGCCCCGTGGGCCCGTACGGCCTCGCCGATCTCCGCCACCGGGTTGGTGTTCCCGGTGGCCGCCTCCGCGTGGACCAGGGAGACGAAGTCGATCTCCGGGTGCTCCGACAGGGCCCGGTCCACCTGCGCCGCGGACACGGCCGTGTCGAAGGGGACCTCAAGGTCCACGACGCTCGCCCCGCAGTCGCGCAGCCAGTTGCCGAAGGTGGTCCCGTAGGGGCCGGTCACCACGTTCAGCGCGGTCGAACCGGGTCGCGCGCCCGAGCGGATGCACCCCTCCAGCGGCAGCAGGGCCTCGCCCTGGGTGATCACCACGTCGGCCCGGGTCCCGAGCAGCTCCGCGACCCCCCGCTCGATCGACGCGAAGCGCGCGGCGGTCAGGGGCGGAAGGTCCAGGAGGGGGTGGGTCACGGCGCCGCTCTCTTCGTTCTCTCGGTCTGGGATCGTGCTCCCGGGCGGACCGCCCATGCGGTCCCGGGGCGTTCGTCCGGAAAAGTCCGGACCGACCTGGAGAGCCTACCGAGCCCGCGCATAGAGTGCCGCCATGAGCGACGAGGTCAACGGTGACAGCGCGAGTTCGGGGCTGCTGCACGTCAAGGGGCGGGTACTGGTCGGACCCGAGGAGGTCCGCGACGAGCTCTGGGTGGTGGGCGGACGGATCTCCTACGAGCGTCCGCGCGGCGCCCGGGAGGTCACCGAGGTCACCGGGTGGGTGCTGCCCGGGCTGGTCGACGCGCACTGCCACGTGGGGCTCGACGCCCACGGGCCGGTGGACGCGGACACCGCCGAACGGCAGGCGCTGACCGACCGCGACGCAGGCACCCTCCTCATCCGCGATGCCGGATCCCCGTCCGACACCCGCTGGATCGACGGCCGCGAGGACCTGCCGAAGATCATCCGGGCGGGCCGGCACATCGCCCGCAGCCGCCGCTACATCCGCAACTTCGCCCACGAGATCGAGCCCGCCGACCTCGTCGAGTACGTCGGCCGCGAGGCGCTGCGCGGCGACGGCTGGGTCAAGCTGGTCGGGGACTGGATCGACCGCGAGGTCGGGGACCTCACCGCCTGCTGGCCGCGCGCCGAGGTCGAGGCGGCCATCGCCGAGGCCCACCGCCTCGGGGCGCGCGTCACCGCGCACTGCTTCGCCGAGGACTCCCTGCGCGACCTGGTCGAGGCGGGCATCGACTGCGTCGAGCACGCCACGGGGCTGACCGAGGACACCATCCCGCTGTTCGCGGAGCGCGGGGTGGCCATCGTCCCGACCCTCGTGAACATCGCGACCTTCCCGAAGATGGCCGCGGGCGGCGAGGCCAAGTTCCCGCGGTGGTCGGCGCACATGCGCCGCCTGCACGAGCGGCGCTACGACACCGTCCGCGCCGCCTACGACGCGGGCGTCGGGGTCTACGTCGGCACGGACGCGGGCGGTTCGCTGCCGCACGGCCTGGTCGCGGCCGAGGTCGGCGAGCTCGTCAAGGCCGGGATCCCGCCGCTGGAAGCCCTCTCGGCGACGGCCTGGGGCGCGCGCGAATGGCTCGGCAGGCCCGGCCTGACCGAAGGGGCGCCGGCCGACCTGGTGGTCTACGAGACCGATCCGCGGGCCGACGTACGGGCGCTGGCGCAGCCGCGGCGCGTGGTGGTGAACGGCACGGTGGTGGCCTGAGGGCCACGGGGTCGCATCGCCGCAAGAACGCAAGAACGCAAGAACGCAAGAACGCAAGAACGCAGGAGCGCAGGGACGGGGGAGCGGGGAGCCCAGAGGCCGGGAGTTGACGCGGCGTGACGTCGGCGGCGGCGCCGTCGTTGTGTATGCCCGGCGCGGGTCTCGGCGGGCGGGATTCCCGTGATGGGAGGGAACTCCCGTTCCGGGTGAGGCGCATTGATTCGAACCTATGCCTGGAAACCACCCTTTGGGGTGAACTCACGCCGGGTTCACCCCCGTTCACTCTCAGTGCGTAAAGATTCCGGGGTCGAGGCCGTCGGCGCGCGCAATGTCCCCCATTGGCGGCGCGACGGCTCCCATCTCCCTGGGGGTTCCACCACCTTGAACAGCAACACCTTCCGCATGCCCGTGGCCGCGCTCGTCGCCACGGGAGCGGTTGCCCTGCTCACCGCCCCGCCCGCCTTCGCCACCGGCTCCCACCCGGGGAAGGGCAAGGCGAGCGCCGTCGTCCTGCGCACCACGCTGGACGTGGGACTGCTCAACAAGACCGTGCACGTCCCGCTGAAGGCGACCCTCAACGAGGTCAGCGCCCCGGAGGAAGCCGCGAAGACGGCGCTGACCGTCACCCTCGACGGGGTCGAGGGCGGAAAGCCGGTGAGCATCCTGCGCGCCGACGTCGCCACCTCCAAGGCCACCGCCGACTCCGACCGCGCCGCGGCGGAGGCCAACCTCGCCAAGGCCCGCGTCCACGTACCGGGACTGCCCCTGCTGTCCCTGATCCAGGTGGAAAAGGTCAGCTCCAAGGCCGTCTGCGAGGCGGGCAAGAAGCCGGTCGCCTCCTCCAACGTCCTGGGCACCGTGACCGTCCTGGGCAAGAAGGTCACCCTCTCGGCGGGCGGCCCCACCAAGGTCGAGGTCCCCAAGGTCGGCCTGGTGAGCCTGGAGCTCTCCGCCATCGAGACCACCTCCACCACGGCCGCCGCGGCCGCGCTGCGGCTCAAGGTGTCGGTGAACCCGCTCGATCTGAACGTCGCCCAGGTCGAGGGGGAGGTCGTGCTCGCCGAGGCCCGCTGCGAGTCCCCCGCCGCCCCCGCCCCCAGCGCCAGTGCTTCGACGCTGCCCGACGTCAAGCCCCAGACGGGCACCACGGGCGGCTCCGGGACCCAGGCCGACCTCGCCGAGACGGGAGGCGGCTCGCTCACCCCGTTCGTGACGGGCGGTGCGCTGCTCCTGCTCGGCTTCGGCGCCGCCGCGCTGATCGTGACCCGGCGCGGCAAGGCCTCGTAAGGCCGGGGCGAGTCCCAAGGGCCGGGCCGGGCGGCCCGGCACCGCGCGCCCTACTTCGTCGCGCGCGTCAGTCCCTGATCCCCGGCGCCGCGTGACATCACGGCCTTGGTGACCTCGCGGTCGGCGGCGGCGTACGTGCTGTCGGCGGTGGAGGCGGTGGCCTCGCAGGAGGTGCAGACGACGCGGAACGGCGGCCGCATGTCCGAGAACTGCGTGAGGTACTCGGCCTTCACCACCTCCCAGCGGCCCGGATGCGCGGCCGCCGGGGCGAAGGTGAAGCGGGGGACCGAGGACATGTTGCCGCGGGCCTTCGCGGCCTCGTAGAAGCTGGCCACCTGGTCGCCCATGCCGTACACCACCCAGGTGCCGTTGACCTTCTCGTACGGCTGCGGCACGTGGTTGTGGGTGCCGAGGATCAGGTCGATGTCGGGGAGGCCGTCCGCCCCGCGCGAGGCGGTCAGCGTCCGGGCCAGGTCGAGTTGCTGCTGGTCCGGGGCCGTCTGCCACTCGGAGCCCCAGTGGACGCTGAGGACGACGACGTTCGCGCCGGCCGCGCGCGCGGCGCGGGCGTCGGCGATGATCCGCGCGGGGTCGATCAGGTTCACGGCCCAGGGCTTGCCGTCGGGGAGCGGGATGCCGTTCGTCCCGTACGTGTAGTCCAGTTGAGCGACCTCGGCCCCGCCGGCTTCGAGCAGGGCCGGGGCCTTGGCCTCCTCGGCGCCGCGGGCCGAGCCGACGTGGCGGATGCCGACGCGGTCGAGGTGGTCGAGGACGCGGACGAGGCCGTCGTACCCGTCGTCCAGGGTGTGGTTCGAGGCGGTCGAGCAGCTGTCGTAGCCGGTGTCCTTGAGGGCGTCGGCCAGTTGGTGCGGTGCCTTGAAGAGGGGGTATCCGGTGTAGGGGCCGCCGGGTCGGCCGTACGGTATCTCGTGGTGGCATATCGCCAGGTCGGCGGAGGAGACGAGGGGCTTGACCCCGGCGAGGATCTTCCGGAAGTCGTAGCCGCCCCGCTCCGCGGAGTCTTCGGCGGCCCGCTGGATGATCGACGGGTACGGGATGATGTCGCCGGTGCCGACGAGGGTGAACGGCTTCCCGCCGGGCACGGCTTGGGCCGGCGCGGGGGCTCCGGTCGAGGCCGAGGCCTCACGGCTCGGACTCGCCGCCGCCCCCGGCTTCGGCCCCAGCCGCTGTTCGGCCGACGCGCCGCCGTCCCGGCCGGCCACCTGCGTCACGCCGTAGGCGGCGCCTCCCGCCACGGCCAGTCCCGCCACGGCCGCGCCTATCCTGCCGACTGCCTTCATCCCCGCACCCCCGGTGTCGCATGGTCGCCGCCTGCGGAAATGGTCGCGCACCGGTGCGGGCGCCGCCATGCGCGACCCGCGGAAACGCGCCATTGGGGTGACGTCCCCGACGGGGGGCGACGGGCGGATCGGTATGCGGGGCGGTGTGCGGCCGGGCGCGTCGTCCGAGCGCCGTCGGCGTGCCGTCAGCGCGGCGTCAGCGTGCCCGCGAGGGCCAGGTCGAGGGCCTGGAGGAGGCGGCCCGTCGTCGCGCGGTCGCGGACCGCCAGCCGCAGCCAGGAGCGGTCCAGCCCCGGGAAGGTGTCGCCGCGGCGCACGGCGAAGCCCAGCGCGCGCAGCCGGGTGCGGATTTCCGCCGCGCCCTCGACCCGGATCAGCACGAACGGCCCGGCCGCCGTGCCCGCCACCGAGATCTCCTCGAACTCCGCGAGTCCCGCGAGCAGGTGCTCCCGGTCCACCGCGATCTGCCGGGCCGCGGCCTCCGCCTCGGCCAGCGCCGCGGGGGAGACGCACGCCTCGGCCGCCACCAGCGCCGGCGTGGACACCGGCCACAGCGGCTGTGCCGCCGCCAGCTTGGCGATCACCCCGGGCTCCGCCAGTACGTAGCCGATGCGCAGCCCGGCCAGGCCCCAGGTCTTGGTCAGGCTCCGCAGCACCACCAGGCCCGGTACGTCCGTCCGTCCGGCCAGCGCCTCGCGTTCGCCGGGGACCGCGTCCATGAAGGCCTCGTCGACCACCAGGATCCGCCCGGGCCGGGCCAGCGCGGCCAGGGTCGCCGCGGGGTGCAGCACCGAGGTCGGGTTGGTCGGGTTTCCGACCACCACGAGGTCGGCGTCCTCCGGCACCGCCGCGGGGTCCAGCCGGAAACCGTCCGCGGCCCGCAGCACCACCCGTTCCACCCGGTGGCCCGCGTCGCGCAGGGCCGCCTCCGGCTCGGTGAACTGCGGATGCACCACCACCGGCCGTACGGCGCCCAGCGCCCGCGCGATCAGTACGAACGCCTCCGCGGCGCCCGCGGTCAGCAGCACCCGCTCGACCGGCAGCCCGTGGCGCAGGGCCACGGCCGCGCGGGCGGCGCGGCCGTCGGGGTACGCGGACAGGGTGTCGAGCGAAGCCGCGATCCGGTCCTTCAGCCACTGCGGCGGGGTGTGGGACCGTACGTTCACCGCAAGGTCGACCAGCCCCGCGCCCCCGTCCGAGACCTCCGCGTCCCCGTGGTGGCGCAGGTCGTGCGTGTGGGCCGTGGCGACGGCGCAGGTGGCCGCCACCGACCGCCGCTTGGGTACGAGGAGTTCCCCGCCCCCGGCGAGCGCTGCGGCCTCCGCCACGGACGCGGTGCCGGCGGCCTCGCGGGCGGCGTCCGAGGGGTGCGGTACCGGGATCGCGGCCAGCCGCTCGGCGGGGTAGCTCAGCAGGGGCACGCCGAAACGTTCCGCCGCACCCGCGATCCCCGCCTCCAGCACCTTCCCCTCCACGGTGGCCAGGGCCGTCACCGACTCCGACGCCAGCCCGGCGCCGCGCAGGGTCTCCTCCACCAGCGCGCAGACCTCCGCCACGGACACGCCCGCGCGGCCACCGACTCCGACGACCAGTTGCGTCGCGTACTCGCCCAACAGGTTCACCCGTTCTCCGTCGTGGTGTTCATGGTGCTGCTCGTGCCCGCGTTCGCGTTCGCGCCCGCGCCCGCGCCCGTGCTCGTGCCCGTGTTCGTGCATGGTGCCCTACGCGCCTTCGGCGACTCCGTGCTCGCGGGCTCCGTGCGCGGGGACTTCGGGTGTGGGGACTTCGGGTGCGGTCGGCCCGTCAACCCGCCGTGGTCCGCCACCCGGGCGCGGAAGTGCGCGGGCGGCGCGGAGTCGGTATGCAGGGGCACATGGCCGTGATCGTGGCGTTGGGTGCGTTCCTGATGACCCTGGCAGGCGGATGGACGGCGCAGCGCGTCACCGACCGCCGCCACCTCGTGCTGGGCCTGGCCGGCGGGCTGATGCTCGGCGTCGTGGGCCTCGACCTGCTCCCGGAGGCCATGCACGCGGCCGGCGACGAAGTGTTCGGCGTCCCGCTCGCCCTGCTGCTGTTCGTCGGCGGGTTCCTCGCCGCGCACTGCGTGGAACGGGTCCTGGCCGTCCGTCAGGCCTCCCACGGGGGCACGAACGGCGACGGGCCCGGGGACTCCGGGCAGAGGGTCCCCGAGGTCGGCCTGGCGGCGGCGGCCGCCATGGTCGGCCACAGCCTCGCCGACGGGGTGGCCCTCGGCGCCGCGTTCCAGGTCGGCGGGGGGATGGGCGTGGCCGTGGCGCTGGCCGTCATCACCCATGACTTCGCCGACGGGTTCAACACGTACACCCTCACCCGGCTGTACGGGAACGACCGCCGCAAGGCCCTGCTCATGCTCCTCGCGGACGCGGCGGCCCCCGTCGTGGGCGCCGCGTCCACTGTGCTGTTCACCCTTCCGGAGGAACCGCTCGGGGCCTACCTCGGCTTCTTCGGCGGCGTCCTGCTGTACCTGGCCGCCGCCGAGATCCTGCCCGAGGCCCACCACAAGCACCCCGCACTGTCCACCCTGATGTGCACCGTGGGCGGGGTGGCGGGGATCTGGCTGGTCGTGGGCCTGGCGGAGTGACGGGGCCGGGCGTCTGAGGTTCACCGATGCGCTGCCGCGGCCTCGGCGAAGCGCAGGGCCACGGAGGGCTCCGCCGCCCAGTGCGTGTGCAGGTAGCTGGCGTGCACACCGCCCGCCACGAAGCCCTCGACCCGGCGTTCCGGATGCGTGAAGCCCCACGCCGGTGCACTGCCGGCGCCCGGCTCGATCACCGTGCGGTGGAACTCGTGCCCGCGCAGCCGGGTCCCGGCCGGGGCCAGCACGCTGTCGGAGACGGCGACCGCCTCGCGGTAGCCGAGCGTGAGCCGCTCAGACATCCGCGCGTCGGCGTCGAGCACCCCGCACATGGGCTTCCCGTCCAGCGAACGGGCCAGGTACAGCAGCCCCGCGCACTCCGCGGCCAGCGGGCCGCCGGCCGCGGCGAACGCGGCGACGGCCTTGCGGAGCGGCTCGTTCGCGGACAGCTCCGGGGCGTACACCTCGGGGAACCCGCCGCCTATCACCAGGCCGGTGGTGCGGGGCGGGAGCGCTTCGTCCCGCAGCGGGTCGAAGGTGACGACTTCCGCGCCCGCTGCGCGCAGCAGCTCCGAGTGCTCGGCGTACGAGAACGTGAAGGCCGCCCCGCCCGCGACGGCGATGACGGGTGCGGCGCCGCCGCCGGGGCTCCGCCCCGGACCCCGCGCCTCAAACGCCGGCGAGGCTGGATTTTGCCGCTGCGCGGCATTTTCCAGCCCGTCCGGTGTTTGAGGACCGGGCCCGGGCAGAGCCCGGTTTCGGGAAGGGGCGGGGTGGGGGAGAAGAGCCTGTTCCGGAGCCCAGGCTTCGCAAGTCAGGGCCGGGGCCGTTCTGGCCAGGGCCATCAGGGCCTCCAGGTCACAGCCTGCCCGGACCTGGTCCGCCAGGGCAGCCACCGACGAGACCGCGTCAGCGCGCCGCTCGGCGACCGGCACCAGCCCCAGGTGCCGCGAGGGCGCGGCCACCTGCGGAGCCCGCCGCAGGACGCCGAGCACCGGCATCCCCGCTTCCTCCAGCGCCTCCCGCAGCATCACCTCGTGCCGGTCGGAGCCGACCTTGTTCAGGATCACGCCGCCGAGGCGCACCTGCGGGTCGAAGGAGGCGAAGCCGTGCACCAGGGCCGCCACCGACCGCGACTGCGAGGACGCGTCGACGACCAGCACCACCGGCGCCCGGAGCAGCTTCGCGACCTGCGCCGTCGACGCCAGTTCGCCCCGCCCCGCGGCCCCGTCGTAGAGCCCCATCACGCCTTCGATGACGGCGAGATCGCAGCCGTCCGCCCCGTGCGCGAACAGCGGGGCCACCAGGTCCGGCCCGCACATGAAGGCGTCCAGGTTGCGCCCGGGCCGGCCCGTGGCCAGCGCGTGGTAGCCCGGGTCGATGTAGTCGGGCCCGGCCTTGTGCGGGGACACGGCGAGGCCGCGCTCCGAGAAGGCCGCCATCAGGCCCGTCGCGACGGTGGTCTTGCCGCTGCCGGAGGAGGGCGCGGCGATGACCAGTCTCGGTACGTTGAACGAGGTCACCACTCGATGCCCTTCTGGCCCTTCTGGCCGGCGTCCATCGGGTGCTTGACCTTGGTCATCTCGGTGACGAGGTCCGCGAACTCCACCAGCTTCTCGGGTGCGTTGCGCCCGGTGATCACCACGTGCTGGGTGCCGGGACGATTCCGCAGCACCTCGACGACCTCGTCGACGTCGATCCAGCCCCAGTGCATCGGGTACGCGAACTCGTCCAGCACGTACAGCTTGTGCGTCTCGGCGGCCAGATCGCGCTTGACCTGCTCCCAGCCCTCCTTGGCAGCCTGCTCGTTGTCGAGCTGGGCGTCGCGCTGGACCCAGGACCAGCCCTCGCCCATCTTGTGCCAGACGACGGAGCCGCCCTCGCCGGAGGCACCGAGCACCTTCAGCGCGTTCTCCTCGCCGACCTTCCACTTCGCCGACTTGACGAACTGGAACACCCCGATCGGCCAGCCCTGGTTCCAGGCGCGCAGCGCCAGACCGAAGGCGGCCGTCGACTTGCCCTTGCCCGGCCCGGTGTGGACGAAGACGAGCGGGCGGTTGCGGCGCTGACGCGTCGTGAGTCCGTCGTCGGGAACGACGGACGGCTGTCCCTGCGGCATTACGCGGCCCTCCTGAGGGTCGGGGATGGGGTACGTACGTTTTTCACGAGCCCGGCCAGCGAATCGGCCCGCAGCCCGTCGAGGGTGACGACCGGGCCGCCCAGATCGGCGGCCAGTGCTCCGGCCAGCCCGAGCCGGACCGGACCCGACTCGCAGTCCACGACCACGGAGGCGAGCCCGCCGGCCGCCAGCAGCCGGGCGCTGCGCGCCGAGAGCTCGCGGGGATCGCCGCCCACCGAGCCGGCCGAGGTGGCCCGCCCGTCGGTGACGACCACGAGCAGCGGGCGCCGGCTCGGGTCCCGCAGCCGCTCGATGCGCAGCACTTCGTGGGCCTTGAGCAGCCCGGTGCCGAGCGGGGTGCGACCGCCGGTCGGCAGGTTCTCCAGCCGGGCCGCCGCGGCGTCGACGGAGGAGGTGGGCGGCAGGGCCAGTTCGGCCGAGGAGCCCCGGAAGGTGATCAGGCCGACCTTGTCCCGGCGCTGGTAGGCGTCGAGCAGCAGGGACAGCACCGCTCCTTTGACCGCGCTCATGCGCTGCCGGGCGGCCATGGAGCCGGAGGCGTCGACGAGGAACAGGACGAGGTTGCCCTCGCGGCCCTCGCGGGTCGCCTGCCGCAGATCGTCCTTGCGGACGATCAGCCCGCGCCCGGTGCGCCCGCGGGCCTTCTGGTGCGGGGCGGCGGCGTGGACGGTGGCCGCCAGGTGCAGTTTGGTCAACTGGCCGCGGGGGCGCTGGGCGCCGGTGGTGCGGCCGTGCGCGGTGCGGGCGCGCGAACGCCGGCCGGAGGCGCCTTCGCCGAGCCCCGGGACGCTGAGCATCTTGGTGCGGAACGGCTCGGCGGCCCGTACGGGTGCCTGCTCGGCCGGACCCGCCGCCTCGGTCTCCTGGGCGGAGGGCTGGGTCTCGGGCCGCTGCTCGGGCTCCGCCGGGGCCTCGGGCTCGGCCTCGGTCTCGGGCGCGTCCGGTCCGGAGCCCTGCGGGGGTACGCCGCCCCCGCCGTCGGGGCCGCCGCCGTCCGGGCCGTCGTCCTGCGGACCCTCGCCCGGCCCCTCCGGCTCGGGCTCCGGCTCGGGGTCCGGCTCCTCGTCGGGGAACCCGTCCAGGATCCGGTCCAGCATCTCCTCGTCGAGACCGGGCGCGTCGAAGGGGTTGCGGCGGCGCCGGTGGGGGAGCGCCAGCAGGGCGGCCTGCCGCACGTCCTCCTTGCGCACCTCGGTCCGGCCGGCCCAGGCGGCGAGCGCGGTCGAGGTGCGGGCCATCACGATGTCGGCGCGCATGCCGTCGACCTCGAAACCGGCGCAGGTCGCGGCGATCTGCAGCAGCGAGGTGTCACCGAGGCGCACCTTCGGGAGCAGGGCCCGCGCGGCCACCACCCGGGCGCGCACCTCCTGCTCGTCCCCGGACCAGCGGCCCGCGAACCCCGCGGGGTCGTCCTCGTAGGCGAGCCGGCGACGCACCACCTCGACCCGCTGGAGGGGCTCCCGGGAGGCGGCGACCTCGACGGTCAGCCCGAACCGGTCGAGCAGCTGCGGGCGGAGCTCGCCCTCCTCGGGGTTCATCGTGCCGACGAGGAGGAAACGGGCGGCGTGCCGTACGGAGACGCCCTCGCGCTCGACATACGAGGCGCCCATCGCGGCGGCGTCGAGGAGCAGGTCGATGAGGTGGTCGTGGAGCAGGTTGACCTCGTCGACGTACAGGATCCCGCGGTGCGCGTCGGCCAGCAGGCCGGGCTCGAAGGCCTTCACGCCTTCGGAGAGGGCGCGTTCGATGTCGAGGGCGCCGACGAGCCGGTCCTCGGAGGCACCGACGGGCAGCTCCACCATGCGGGCGGGCCGCGCGGCGGCCGGTCCCGGCTCGTGGGGGCCGTCGGGGCAGGCGGGGTCCGCGGCGGTGGGGGCGCAGCTGAACCGGCAGCCCGGGACCACGTCCACCTGGGGCAGCAGGGTGGACAGGGCGCGGACGGCGGTGGACTTGGCGGTCCCCTTCTCGCCGCGCACGAGAACACCGCCGACCGCGGGGCTCACGGCGTTGAGCAGCAGCGCGAGGCGCAGGTCGGTCTGGCCGACCAGTGCGGTGAACGGGTAGGGCGTGCTCATGCGGTGGCCCCTTCTTGGGCGTGTGTACGGATACGCGTGCGCGGGCGGGCGTGGACGGCGCGGCCGGGCTGCGGGTGCGCCGCTGCGCGGGGCGGAGTTCCCCTGCCCGCCCTTCGCCCGTTCCCCGGAGCTCCGCCCCGGACCCCGTGCGTGCGCTGCGCGCCCGCGCCCTCGAACGCCGGGCGGGCTGGTTCTTCGAGCCTCGCCGGCGTTTGGGGCGCGGGGTCCGGGGCGGAGCCCCGGGGAACGGTGGAAGGGTGGGTCGGGGACGGCCCCCGCAGGGCTGCGCCGCTCATGGCGCGCCCGGGGGGAGGAAGGGGAGGCCCGACGGGGCGCCGGTCTCGATCAGGCGCAGCAGCGCGTCCGTGTCCGCGTGTTCCTCGATCAGGTCGCCGAGCAGATCGAGCTGCTCCTCCCGCAGGGAGGCGAACGAGGTGTCCGGGGCCGGGACGAAGCGGCGGCCCGCCGCCGAGGCGACCTCGCGGAGGAACGCCCGGCGGAAGCCGTCCGACTCCAGCGAGCCGTGCCAGTGCGTGCCCCACACCTCGCCGACCCGGCACCCGTCCAGGAAGGGGGTTCCGCCCAGGACTTCGGCCACGCCGTGGTGGATCTCGTACCCCTCCACCGGCTCGCCCAGCGCCGAACCGACCGGCCGGGCCAGGGTCTTCTCCCGCTCGAAGCGGACCCGTACGGGAAGCAGCCCGAGCCCCGGCACGGAGCCGGCCTTCGACTCGACCTCGTCCTCGATGTGTTCGCCCAGCACCTGGAACCCGCCGCAGATGCCCAGGACCGGCCGCCCCTCGGCGGCCCGCCGGGCCAGCGCGTCCGCCAGCCCCCGCTCGCGCAGCCAGGCCAGGGCCTTGACCGTGCCGCGGGTGCCGGGGACGACGACCAGGTCCGCGTCCGCCAGTTCCTCGGCCCGGTCCACGAACCGCACGACCACGCCGGGCTCCGCCGCGAGCGCGTCGACGTCCGTGAAGTTGGACATCAGCGGCACCGCGCAGACCGCGACCCGCAGCACGTCCCGGCCGACGGGCGGGGCGACCACGGATTCGCGTACCGCGCCCCGCAGGGAGACCCGCAGGCCGTCCTCCTCGTCGATGCCCAGCCCGTGCTGGAAGGGGAGCACGCCGTACGTGGCCCGCCCGGTGAGGCCGCGCAGCATCTCCATGCCCGGTTCCAGCAGGGTGACGTCACCGCGGAACTTGTTGACCAGGTAGCCCGCGATCAGCGACTGGTCCTCGGGGGAGAGCAGGGCCGTCGTACCGAAGAAGGACGCGAAGACCCCGCCCCGGTCGATGTCGCCGACGACGACCACCGGGAACCGCGCGGCCCGCGCGATGCCCATGTTCACGATGTCGGTCCGGCGCAGGTTGATCTCGGCCGGGCTGCCCGCCCCCTCGCAGATCACGGCGTCATACGTGCCCCGCAACTGCTCCAGGCAGTCCGTGACGATGCCGAGCAACTGCTCCTGACGCCCGCCGTGGTAGCCGCGGGCGCTCATCTCGCCCACCGGCTTGCCCAGCAGCACCACCTGGCTGCTGCGGTCGCTGCCGGGCTTGAGCAGCACCGGGTTCATCAGCGCGGTCGGCTCCACGCGGGCCGCCTGGGCCTGCATGGCCTGGGCGCGGCCGATCTCGGCGCCCTCCCTCGTCACGAAGGAGTTCAGCGACATGTTCTGCGCCTTGAACGGGGCGACCTTCACGCCCTGCCGGGCCAGCCACCGGCAGATGCCCGCCGTGACCACGCTCTTGCCCGCGTCCGAGGTCGTACCGGCGACGAGGAGCCCCCCGCCGCGCTTCGCTCCGCCGCTCATGCGCGCCGCCCCTTCTTCTTCGTCGTACGGGAGACCAGCGTCCGGGAGACCAGCGTCCGGGCGGCCACGCAGGCCCCCAGCGCCACCCACGTCACCTGGCGCGACAGTCGCACCGCGCGTTCGATGTCGGCGACCTCCACGGGCCGCCCGGCCGCACCGTTGAGCACGGCCCGGTGTTCGACCCGGCCCGCGTACGCCAGGGTCCCGCCCAGCCGTACGCCCAGCGCCCCGGCGAAGGAGGACTCCACGGGGCCCGCGTTGGGGCTCGGGTGCTTGGCGGCGTCCGCGCGCCAGGCCCGTACGGCTCCCCGCCGGTCGGGCCCGGCCAGTACGGCGGCCAGGGCAGTCAGCCGGGCGCCCGGCCAGCCGGCCACGTCGTCGAGCCGGGCCGAGGCCCAGCCGTAGCGCAGGTGGCGGGGGGACTTGTGGCCGACCATCGCGTCCAGGGTGTTCACGGCGCGGAAGGCCAGCAGCCCGGGGACGCCCGCGACGGCGCCCCACACGAGGGCGCCGACCACGGCGTCGGAGGTGTTCTCGGCGACCGATTCGACGACCGCGCGGGCCATCTGCTGCTCGTCCAGGGCCTGCGGGTCGCGCCCGCACAGGTGGGGCAGCCGCTCGCGGGCCACCTCGGCGTCCCCGGCGGCGAGCGCGCCGCCGATGGCGCGGGCCTCCCGGCCCAGCGAGGTGCCGCCCACGACGGCCCAGGTGGCGGCGGCGGTGAGAGCGATGCGGGCGGCCGCGGGGCGGGAGCGCACGGCGCGGGCGCCCAGCGCGCCGACGGCGGCGGCGCCTCCGGCGCACAGCAGGGTGTGCAGGGCGCCCCGGGCGCGGTCGTCGCGCCACAGGGCGCGTTCGACGGCGGCGGCGGCTCGTCCGAAGGCGGCCACGGGGTGCCCTCGGCGCGGATCCCCGAGGATCCGGTCGCCGATCAGGCCCGCCGTGACGCCGTACGCGAAGACGCGATCGGCACGCATGGTGGCAGGTATGTCCTCACTCAGGGTCCGCGCCCTGGTTCGACGTGTCCGGCGGCGAGAGTTCCTGGCTCCCGGCCGCACACGGCCAGAGGTCCGCGTGCGCCGGTGACAGTGGCGGGACCGCGCCGGATTCGCACCGGACTTCCTCTCCATGCCGCCGTATTGGCTCGGGCAGTCCACCACGCAGCGCGAAGGCCCGTCAACTCGCCGTTGACCTGCGGAGGGGTGGCGGGGGAGGGGGCGGGGCCGGGCCCGCGCGAAGGGGCAGGGGTACGTCCCGGGCCGGTCCGGGGCATGCGAAAGCTCCCTCCGGTACGAACCCGGAGGGAGCCTTCGTACGTGCCGTCCCGCGCCTCAGGCGACGATCAGGTAGATCCCGTAGGCCACGGCCGCCGCGCAGAGCGCGAAGCAGGCGTACGCACCGCTGCGGGCCAGGGTGGCGGCGCCGCCCTGTTCGGTGGCGGCCTCGTGCTTGGAGAGCCCCATCAGGCCCAGGGTGAACAGGGTCACCAGGATGACGGTGGCGGAGAGGCTGACCCCGAAGACGGAGCCGAGTGCTGCCCAGTCGATCTTCATACCGCTGAATCCTCTGTCGTTCTCGGGGTCAGACGGCCGCGGCCGGAGCCGCGGGAGTCGTCGTCGCGGAGGCCGGGATGGTGGCCCTGAGCTCATCGTCCGTCACCGCGGCGGTGCTGCCGGCGGCCGAGGCGGTCGGCGGGACGCTGACGGCCGCGATGGCCGTGGTGACGACACCCGGCTCCTGGGCGTCGGCCGTCCCGACCTCGTTGACGTTGGTGTGGTCGACGACCTGGCGGCGCGAGATCAGCCAGATGGCGACGCAGGAGCCGATCAGGAAGACCGTGACGCCGGCGATGCCGATGTCCCCGGTGCGCATGACCAGCTCGGCGCCGGCGGCCACCAGGGCCGCGGCCGGGAGGGTCAGGCCCCAGGCGATGAACATGCGGGTGGCGGTGGACCAGCGGACCACGCCACCCTTGCGTCCCAGACCCGAACCCATGACGGCGCCGGAGCACGCGTGGGTGGTGGAGAGGGAGAAGCCGAGGGAGGAGGAGGCCAGGATGACGCTGGCGGCCGAGGTCTGGGCGGCGAAGCCCTGCTGCGGCTGCAGGTCGGTCAGGCCCTTGCCCATGGTGCGGATGATGCGCCAGCCGCCCAGGTAGGTGCCCATCGCGATGGCCAGACCGGCGGAGACGATGACCCAGACCGGCGGGTTGGAGCCGGGGGAGAGGGCGCCGCCGGCGACGAGCGCCAGCGTGATGATGCCCATCGTCTTCTGCGCGTCGTTGGTGCCGTGCGCCAGCGAGACCAGACCCGCGGAGGCGATCTGACCGGCGCGGTAGCCCTTGGCCGAGGTCTTCTCACCCATGCCGTTGCCGACCTTGTACGTGACCTTCGTGGCCAGGTACGCGGCGAAGCCGGCGACCAGCGGCGCGGCGATCGCGGGGATCAGCACCTTGGTGACGACCACGCTGCCGTTGACGGCGCCCATGCCGGCGGAGGCCACGGCCGCACCGATCAGGCCGCCCATCAGGGCGTGCGAGGAACTGGAGGGCAGGCCGACCAGCCAGGTGACGAGGTTCCAGAGGATCGCGCCGACCAAGGCGGCGAAGATGACCTCCGGCTGGATGCCTTCCTCGTTGACCAGTCCCTTGGAGATCGTCTTGGCGACCTCCACGGACATGAAAGCGCCGACGAGGTTGAGCACGGCGGACATCGCCACCGCGGTCTTGGGCTTGAGGGCGCCGGTCGAGATGGTGGTGGCCATCGCGTTGGCCGTGTCGTGAAAACCGTTCGTGAAATCGAACACGAGAGCGGTGATGATCACGATCCCGAGGAGAAGCGTTATGTGCTCCATTTACCCAGGCTTCTGTTTGACGTCAGTGGTTCGTGGACCGTAGGCAACCTGGATGAACGGAAGGTGAACTGCCAGGGGTCATGCGGTGTATCGGTACGGCACCCCATCGGGACCTTCGTCCCGGGAAGGGCATTGATATGTCGATTAATGCACGTCACGGCGGGGTGTCCGCACGTTTCGGGGAGGGACTTCCGGTAGGGCCTGCTGTTCATCCGGAACCCCCGAAGAGACCTAGATCACCTTGCGCGCCACCCCTTCGGGGTGCCGGCCGGAACGATTCCCTCCGGTGGCCCGCCGACCCGTCCGCCTCGACACTGGAGCGGTGCGCACCGCTACCGCGACGGCAGCCGCCGTCACCACGACCCTGCTCGGCGCCGGCGCGGCCGCCGTCACCGCCGTCGCGCTCGCCGGCCGGTACGCCGCCGACGCGGCCCTGCGGACCGAGCCCGGCCGTCCGCTCCCCGGCAGCCCCCGGCTCAGCGTCCACTCCACCGCGGCCGGCCGGGTCGAGCTGACCCGCTCGCTGGCCTCCCTGGGCCCCGGCACCTACGGGCTCACCGCCCCCGGGGTGCACGCCGTCGTCGGGCCCGTCCTCCCCGATGCCCCGCACGGCCCCGACACCGTGGTGCGCCGCCTCGTCGCCGTCACCCACGGCAGCCTCGACCCCGGAACCCGCGTCACCCTCACCCCCACGGTCCACCTGGGAAACCCGGGCACCGCCCTCGGGCTGGACCACGCCGACGTGGACGTCCCCGGGGAGCTCGGGGCGCTGCCCGCCTGGTTCGTGCCCGCGGCCCGCGACACCTGGGTGATCACCGTCCACGGACTCGGCACCACCCGCGAGCACCCGATGGTGGTCATGCCCTTCCTCCACCGCAACAAGCTCCCCGTCCTGGACCTCGGGTACCGGGGCGACCTCGGCGCCCCCGAGTCGCCGGACGGCCTCGGCCACCTCGGCGAGTCCGAATGGCGCGATCTCGACGCCGCCATCCGCTACGCCCTGCGCTACGGAGCCCGCCGCGTGGTCCTGCACGGCTGGTCGACCGGCGCCACCATGGCCCTGCACGCCCTCGAACGCTCGGCGCTGGCCGACCGCATCTCCGGGCTGGTCCTCGACTCGCCCGTACTGGACTGGCACGCCACCCTGCGCGCCCTCGCCGCCGCACGCCGCACGCCGGCCCCCCTGCTCCCGTTCGCGGTCAAGGCCGCCGAGGGCCGTGCGGGCCTGCGCGCCGACCGGCGGGCCCCGGGGTCGGATCCGGCCGCGCTGAAGGTGCCCGTACTGATCTTCCACGGCCCCGACGACGCGCTCGCCCCCTGGGAGCCCTCCCGCCGGCTCGCCGCGGCCCGCCCCGACCTCGTCACCCTGCACTCCGTTTCCCACGCCGCCCACGGGGCGATGTGGAACGCCGACCCGGCCGCGTACGAAGAGGCGCTGCGCCGCTTCCTGACCCCTTTCATGTGAAGGGCCGGTTGACGGACCGTCGGACGAGTTGTCCGAAGACAGCGGGGCGGACGGGGCGGGGAGGGTGGGTTGTCCCGTTCTGTCCCTGTGGGGCCTTGTGGCAATGGCTGGTTCCGTTTGGGCTTTCGGCCAGTGACGGGCGAGACTGCTCACGTGACGTCCCGAAAGCCTGATGAGCAGTTGGCTCGCGACTCCAGACTCCGACTCGTCGCCCCGCGGTCCGTGGCCACGGCCCGCAAGGCGGTGACCGACCGGCGCACCCGGACCGCCCCGCGGCCTCCGGCGGGCACGCCCGCCACGGCCGACCTGGCGAACAGGGCCCGCGCCTCCCTCGCCGACGCGGTGCGGCTCGCCCGCTGGGCCGAGCTCCACCTAGGCGCCGCGGACGGCAACGGGCCCGCCCTGGCGGGCGCCCTGCCCGCCGCCGAAGCCGAACGCGCCGCCGCCCAGCTGAGCCTGACACCGGGCCAGATCCGGGTCGGCTGGGACCGCGCCCGGCTCGCCGGGCTGATCGAGATGCACGGCGGGCACGCCCGCCCGGGCTGGCGCCTGCGCGCCTGGAACCGGGACGACACCGCCGTGCTGCGCGGCTGGGTCGCCCTCTTCGACGCCTGGTCGCTGGTCCACCCGGCCCCCGCCGACATCGCCCCCGCGGCCGTCGCCGAGGTGGTCGAGGCCATGCCCCAGCTGCTCTCCCTGCTCCAGCTCTCCGCCGGTCCCGTGACCGTCCCCGATCTGCTGGACCTGCTCCGCCAGCGCGTCGACGAACTGCGCGACGAGCGGTGCGAGGTCCCCTACGAGTCCACGGCGCAGGCCGCCGGGACCCCGCACGCCGGTCCCGCGCCGGCCGCGGCGCCCGTCCCGCTCGCCCGGCTGCTGCGCTGGGCGCTCGGCGGGCTCGCCGCCGTGGACGCCGTCACCCTCGGCCCCGCCAGGGCCACCCTCACCCCGCTCGGGAGCTGGGCCGTCTGGGTCAAGCTGGAGCAGATCTGCGTCGCCGCGCAGAGCCCCGCCGGGAACATCGAACAGTCCGCCGCCGCCATGCTCCACGGCTGCGCGCGGCTCACCCCCGGCCCGGCCCGCGCCGAATACCAGGCCTGGCTGGCCGCCCGGCCCGTCGGCCACGCGGTCTCCGAGCTGCTGCTCGCGGCCCGCGGCCAGGACGCCCTGCTGCGCGGGCTCGCCTTCGAGGCCCTGCGCGTCGTCGGAGCCCCCGCCGAGCCCGAGGTCCGCAAGGCCTCCCGGGAGGCCGCGCTGCGCCCCTACGCCCTGCTCTGGCTCGCCGAGCACGACGGGGTCGACCCCGACGAGGCGCAGGACGTGCTCACCGCCGAGGAGCAGACCTGGCTCTGGGTGGACACCGCGGCGGCCATCGCCGACCACGGCGAGGCCGAGCTGCTGGCCCGCCACCTGGACTCGGCGGTGCGGACCACGGTTCCCCGGCTGCTGGACGAGGTCCGCGCGGTCGGGCACCCCCGCACGGTGCAGGTGCTGGTCGCGCTGGCCGCCGCCCATCCCGACCCCGCCCTGGCCAAGGCGGTGCGCCGGGCCGCGTTCCAGGTGCACACCGGCGGCGCGTAGCGCCCCGTACGGGCGCCGTACGCGCCGCAGGGGCTCCGGTCAGACCTGCGGTGCGTACGTCCCGAAGCTCCACACGTTGCCCTCGGCGTCGCGGGCCATGTAGTCCCGCGAGCCGTAGTCCTGGTCGGTCGGCTCCATCAGGATCTCCACGCCGTGCTCGACGGCCCGGCGGTGGTGGGCGTCCACGTCGTCGACGTGCACGTAGACCCCGGTCGGGCCGGCCGCCTCCATCGCCTTGTCGAAGGCGCTGCCGGTGCCCTTGCTGCCGAGCATCACCATGCCGTTCCCGTAGGACAGCTCGGCGTGCGCCACCGCTCCGTCCTCGCCCTCGTACGCCGCGACCTGGGTGAAGCCGAAGGCCTCGGTGAGTAGCTGGATGGCGGCCTTGGCGTCGGTGTACAGCAGGGTCGGACAGATGGACGGAACGCCTGCCATGACGATCACTCCCTCTCGTACCGTGGGTGGATGGTGATCCACGTCACAGCATGACAGGCGCCACCGACACTCAGCGGAAGGTGTTGCACTGGGCCATGTCGCCCGTGCGGTAGCCCTGGTAGAACCACTGCTGGCGCTGCTCGGCCGAACCGTGCGTCCAGGACTCCGGGGACACCCGGCCCTGGAACTTCTCCTGGATCCGGTCGTCGCCGACCGCGGCCGCCGCGTCCAGGCCGTCCTTGATGTCCTGGTCGGTCAGGCTGGTGATCAAGGGCTTGCCCGTGGACTCGTCCGGGGTCTTCGTGGCGTTGTGGGCCCAGACCCCGGCGTAGCAGTCGGCCTGCAGCTCGACCCGTACCGCGTTGCTGTTCGCGCCCTGCCGGCCGTCCTGGGCCTTCTGCAGGGTGCCGGTCAGGTTCTGGATGTGGTGGCCGTACTCGTGGGCCACCACGTACGCCTGGGCGAAGGGGCCGCCGCTCGCGCCGAACTTGGTGCGGAGCTCGTTGAAGAAGCCCAGGTCCAGATAGACCTGCCGGTCACCGGGGCAGTAGAACGGGCCGACCGCCGAGGTGGCCGCGCCGCAGGCGGTGCCCACCTTGCCGGTGAAGAACACCGTCTGCGCCGGGGTGTACTGGGCGCCGCGCTTGGCGAACTCCTGCTTCCAGAAGTCCTGGGTGCTGTTGATCACCGCCACCAGCCGGCAGTCCTCCTTGGTGTTCGCGTCCTGCCCGGTCTTGCAGCTCTGCTGCACCTGGGCGGCGGAGGAGGAGGTCGCCTCGGGCTGCGGACTTCCGTCGGACAGGCCCAGCTGCTCCGGGCCCACCCCGAACAGCAGACCCATGATCAGCGCGATGAAACCGATGATGCCGCCGCCGACCGTGGCCCTACCGCCCGGGATGCGGCTGCCACGTACGTCCTTGACCTCGGAAGTGTCCAGATTGGCGTTGTCGTCGAACTGCATCCCGCACCGCCCTCCATTCCAACCAAGGGGGGTACGAGTACGCCCCTGCGGCGAGTATCAACCCGTTCATCCTCATACGCCCCCCGGCCGGGAGGCGTGTTCCCTGGGCCGAACGGGGGACACGGGGGTGGGGGCGGGGGCGGTCCCCGGAGGGGCGGGCGGGCCCGAAAGTAGTTGCGCACCCCCGGTAGAATGACTCCCATGGCAAATCTCCTCGCGGATTAGCGGCGTAGAAGCATCGCGTCCTGCCCCCCTTCCGCCGTCCCGACCCGCCCTGGAGTATTTCCGTGATCACCGCCACCGGCATCGAGCTGCGCGCCGGCGCCCGCATCCTCATCGAGAACGCCTCCTTCCGCGTCGCCAAGGGCGACCGCATCGGCCTCGTCGGCCGCAACGGAGCCGGCAAGACCACCCTCACCAAGTGCCTCGCCGGCGAGGGAACCCCGGCCGGCGGCAGCATCGCCCGCTCGGGCGAGGTCGGCTACCTCCCGCAGGACCCGCGCACCGGCGACCTCGACGTGCTGGCCAGCGACCGGATCCTGTCCGCCCGCGGACTCGACGTGCTGCTCAAGAAGATGCGGATGAACGAGGAGCGCATCTCGTCCGGCTCCGGCGCCACCCGCGAGAAGGCGATGCGCCAGTACGAGCGCCAGGAGACCGAGTTCCTCACCAAGGGCGGTTACGCCGCCGAGTCCGAGGCCGCGACCATCTCCGCCGCCCTCGGCCTGCCCGACCGGGTGCTCGGCCAGCCGCTGCACACCCTCTCCGGTGGCCAGCGCCGCCGCGTCGAGCTCGCCCGGATCCTCTTCTCCGACGCCGACACCCTGCTCCTCGACGAGCCGACCAACCACCTCGACGCCGACTCGATCGTGTGGCTGCGCGACTACCTGAAGACCTACCGCGGTGGCTTCATCGTCATCTCCCACGACGTGGACCTGGTCGAGACGGTCGTCAACAAGGTGTTCTACCTGGACGCCAACCGCTCCCAGATCGACGTCTACAACATGGGCTGGAAGCTCTACCAGCAGCAGCGCGAGGCCGACGAGAAGCGCCGCAAGCGCGAGCGCCAGAACGCCGAGAAGAAGGCCGCGGCGCTGAACTCGCAGGCCGACAAGATGCGCGCCAAGGCCACCAAGACCGTCGCCGCCCAGAACATGGCCAAGCGCGCCGACCGGCTGCTCGCCGGCCTGGACGCCGTCCGCGTCTCCGACAAGGTCGCCAAGCTGCGCTTCCCGGACCCGGCGCCCTGCGGCAAGACCCCGCTGACCGCCGAGGGCCTGTCGAAGTCCTACGGCTCGCTGGAGATCTTCACCGACGTCGACCTGGCCATCGACAAGGGCTCCCGCGTGGTCATCCTCGGCCTCAACGGCGCCGGCAAGACCACCCTGCTGCGCCTGCTGTCGGGCACCGAGAAGCCCGACACCGGTACGGTCATCCCCGGTCACGGCCTCAAGCTCGGCTACTACGCCCAGGAGCACGAGACCCTGGACCCCGAGCGCTCGGTCCTGGAGAACATGCGCTCCTCGGCGCCGGACCTGGACCTGGTCTCCGTACGCAAGACGCTCGGCTCCTTCCTCTTCTCCGGCGACGACGTGGACAAGCCCGCGGGCGTCCTGTCCGGTGGCGAGAAGACCCGCCTCGCCCTGGCGACGCTGGTCGTCTCCTCGGCCAACGTGCTGCTCCTCGACGAGCCCACCAACAACCTCGACCCGGCCAGCCGCGAGGAGATCCTGGGCGCCCTGCGCACCTACAAGGGCGCCGTCATCCTCGTCACCCACGACGAGGGCGCGGTCGAGGCGCTGGAGCCGGAGCGGATCATCCTGCTCCCGGACGGCGTCGAGGACCTCTGGGGTCCGGACTACCGGGACCTGGTGGCACTCGCCTGAGGCGCTTCCGCTTTCGTGATCCTTTGCTTATGGATCATTCGGCTCAGACGTGATCCATCATCTGAGTGAGACGGTCTCATACCGTTCCGTGCTCGACGAAGGCCCCGGCCGCGCATCCTCACCGATGCGGCCGGGGCCTTCCGCTTACCCGCTTCCGGCCCCTGACCTGGTGATTCATACCGGCCGAGCGGAAATGTGACGGAGGTCATGCAGCGGAAGAGGAGATTCCGTTCTGCTCGGCCGTCCACGGCTGAAGAAATGCCGCCGTATCGACCTTGCTGAATGGGTGGCCAGGAAGCCGGGGAGGGGTGATCATGAGAAGTCCAGAGCGCACTTCCCATAGAGGAGGCACGGGTGGCCGAAACTCTGAAGAAGGGCAGCCGGGTAACCGGCGCCGCGCGTGACAAGCTCGCGGCAGACCTGAAGAAGCAGTACGACTCCGGTGCGAGTATCCGGGCGCTGGCCGAATCGACTGGCCGGTCCTACGGATTCGTCCATCGGATGCTCAGCGAGTCCGGAGTCACGCTGCGTGGTCGCGGTGGCGCGACACGCGGCAAGAAGGCGGCTACGGCCTGACCATTTGGTTCCCCTTGGTTCCAACGGTTCTTCCGTATTCAGCTTCACGGTTCCAGTTCCACCGTCCTTCGGTGACCCCCGGTCGGCTCCATGGCCGGCTGGGTGGTTACTGTGCAGTCACTTAGGCCGAGAACGCGGCCGAACGACGGCACAACCACCGGAGGCACACAGATGGCTCTGCTCGACAAGGACGGCGTACGGCTCACCGTCGACGAGACGGTCGCCACGGTGACACTGACCAATCCAGCCAAGCGAAACGCTCAATCCCCCGCGCTCTGGCGGGCGTTGACGGAGGCTGGAAGGTCGTTGCCGGGCACCGTCCGGGTCGTCGTGCTGCGCGGCGAAGGGCAGTCCTTCTCCGCAGGGCTCGACAGGCAGGCGTTCACCCCCGAAGGCTTCGAGGGCGAGCCGTCCTTCCTTGACCTGGCGCGCGGTTCGGAGGAACTGCTCGACTCCACCATCGCCGAGTACCAGGAAGCGTTCACCTGGTGGCGGCGCAACGACATCATCTCCGTCGCCGCCGTTCAGGGGCACGCGATCGGTGCCGGTTTCCAGCTTGCCCTCGCGTGCGATCTGCGCGTCGTCGCGGACGACGTGCAGTTCGCCATGCGCGAGACCGGGCTGGGCCTCGTCCCCGACCTCGGCGGCACCCAGCCGCTGACCTCGACGGTCGGCTATGCCCGCGCGCTCGAAATCTGTGCGACGGGACGCTTCGTCCACGCCGAGGAGGCGGAACGGATCGGCCTCGCGAACCTGGTCGTCCCCGCGGGCGAGCTCGACGCGGCCGTCCAGGACCTCACCACCGCGCTGCTGGCTCCGCCGCGGGACGCGGTGATCGAGACGAAGGCGCTGCTGCGCGGTGCGGTGTCGCGCCCTTACGAGGACCAGCGTGCGGCTGAGCGTGCCGCCCAGGCCCGCCGCCTGCGGGACCTGGCCGGGCTGTCGGACTAGCCGCGGCGCCGTTGCCGGGGGCCAGCCCCCGGACCCCCGCTCCTCAAACGCCGGAGGGGCTGAAAAGATCGCCTCAAACGCCGGCGGGGCTGGATTTATCCAGCCCCGCCGGCGTTTGAGGCGCGGGGTCTGGGGCGGAGCCCCAGGGGGTCCGGGGCACAGCCCCGGGGAACGGTGGAAGGGCGGGGAGGGGACTTCGCCTCGCGTAGCGGAGCCCGCCCGGCCGCGTCGGGACAGGCGCCGACGGGGGTGCCGCCTTAACGTGGGTCGGGAGCCCGTACGCGCGCGAAGGGGATATGAGATGACCGAATCCGCCGCCACAGGGAGCACCGCCAAGCCCCCCGCCGACCGCGGCCGCACGAGCATCGCCGACGGCGTGGTCGAGAAGATCGCCGGCCTGGCCGCCCGCGAGGTGGTCGGCGTCCACGCCATGGGCAGCGGCAGCGGCCTCTCCCGTACCTTCGGCGCCGTCCGCGACCGCGTCCCCGGCGGGGCCAAGTCCAGCGTCAGCCGGGGCGTGAAGGCGGAGGTCGGCGAGGTGCAGACCGCCCTCGACCTGGAGATCGTCGTGGATTACGGCGTGTCGATCCGGGACGTGGCCCGGGCCGTCCGTGAGAACGTCGTCTCGGCGGTGGAGCGGATGACCGGCCTCGAAGTCGTCGAGGTCAACATCGCGGTCAGCGACGTCAAGCTGCCGGACGAGGACGACGAGGAGCCGGAGTCCCGACTGCAGTAGAGGAGTCCGCATGAGCATGGCGGTCGTCGGCCTGGTGGCCGGCATGGCACTGGGGTTCGCCGGGTACTTCGGCGGCTTCGGGGCCTTCCTGCTGGTGGCCGCCCTCGGCGCCATCGGCTTCGTCGTGGGCCGGTTCCTCGACGGGGACCTGGAACCGGGCGACTTCTTCCGCCCCCGGGGCCGCCCCGGGGACCGCGACCGCGACCGGGATCGCGACCGCGACCGTGACCGGGACCGATGAGCACCCCCCGCCCCACCCCGCCCCGGGTGCCCGCCGCCGAGCGCGGGGCCACCCGGATCGCCGACCGGGTCGTGGCGAAGATCGCCGCCCAGGCCGCCCGGGAGGCGCTGACCCGGCCCGCCCCGGACGCGGCCCCGCCGCACGCCACGGTCACCGTCCACCACGACATCGCCCGGGTACGGGTGGCCCTGGAGCTCCCCTACCCCTGCGACCTCGCCGCCCAGTGCGCGGCCGTACGCCGTCAGGTCGCCCTGCGCGTCGAGGAGTACGCGGAGATGGCCGTACCCGAAGTGGACCTGGACATCGAGCACCTGCACCCCGCGCGGCCCGCCACCGGGCGGGACCGGCGGGTCCGGTGAGCGCCCGCTTCCGGTCGCCCCGGCGGTTCCCGGCCGCGGTGGGGGCGTTCGCCGTCCTCGCAGTGGCGGGGCTGTTCCTGTACGACCTGGCGGCGGTACGGGCCCACCGCCCCGGCATGCGCTGGCGCGAGGAGCTCTCCCGGGCGCTGGAGCGGCACACCCCGGCCGACCCCGGCGTGCTGATCGGCGGCGGAGTTCTGGCCGCGGCCGGGGCCGCGCTGCTGCTGTACGCCCTCACCCCGGGCCTGCGCGGGATCCTCCCGATGAGCTCGGCGCATCCGGAGGTCCGGGGCGGACTGGAACGCAAGGCCGCCGCGCAGGTGCTGCGCGACCGGGTCATGGAGGTGTCCGGGGTGCGGTCGGCGCGGGTCGGCGTGGGCCGGTCGCGCATCGGGGTCCGGGCCGTGTCCCACTTCCGCGAACTGGACGACGTACGGGCCGACCTGGACGCGGTGCTGGCCGTCGGCGTCGCGGAGCTGGGGCTGGCCCACGAGGTGCGGCCGAAGGTACGGGTGAGCCGCCGGTGACCCTCGGGACGGTGAACCGGGTCCTGCTCGCGCTGCTCGGCCTGGTCCTGCTGGCGGCGGGGGCGTCGGTGCTGACCGCGTCCGGGCCGTTCCAGGGCCGCCGCGAACCCCTGCTGGCGCCGCACGGGCGGGGCTGGCCGGCGCCCTGGTGGGTGGTGCTCGCCGCACTCGGGGCCTGCGTACTGCTGGCGCTGTGGTGGCTGCTGTCCCAACTGCGCCGGGCCCGGCTGGCGGAGGTGCTCGTGGACACCGGGGACGGGGCGTTCGCGGTGCTGCGCGGGCGGGCGCTGGAGGAGGCCGTCGAGGCCGATGTCCGGGAGGCCGTGGAGGGTGTGGCCCGGTGCCGGGTCACGCTGCGGGGGCGGCGCGGGGCCCCGGCCCTGCGGGTCGCCCTGGAGCTGGAGCCGCACGCGGTGCCGGCCGACGTACTGGCGGCCCTCGCCGGCCCGGTGCTCGGCCGGGCCCGTGCCTCGGCGGCGCTGCCGGCCCTTCCGACGGAGGCGCGCCTGCACGTCACCCCCCGCCGGGCGCGGCGGGTGACGTGAGGCGGAGCCGGGGCGGCCGGCTCAGAAGCCGTGCCGGGAGCCGCCGTCCACCGGGAGCATGACGCCGGTCAGGTAAGAGGCCGCCGGGGACAGCAGGAAGGCGGCCGAGCGGCCGAACTCCTCCGCGGTGCCGTAACGCCGCAGCGGGATCCCGGACTCGTTGCGGGCCCGGGCGGCGGCCGCGTCCCCGGACAGGGCGTCGAGCTCGCGGACCCGGTCGGTGTCGATGCGGGCGGGCAGCAGGCCGACCACCCGGATGCCGCGCGGGCCGAGCTCCACGGAGAGGGACTTCGCGAAGCCGGCCAGGCCGGGGCGCAGACCGTTGGAGATGGTGAGTCCCGGGATCGGCTCGTGCACGGAGCCCGACAGGACGAAGCCGATGACCCCGCCGTCGGAGAGTTCGGCGGCCGCCGCCCGCGCGAGGCGGACCGCGCCGAGGAAGACCGACTCGAAGGCGGCCGCCCACTGCTCGTCGGTGTTGTCCGCCGCCGAACCGGGCGCCGGGCCGCCGACGCTGATGAGGATGCCGTCGAGGCGGCCGAAGTGCTCCCGGGCCGCGGCGACGAGCCGGGAGGCGGCCCCGGGGTCGGAGTTGTCGGCGGCCACGCCGACCGCGTTCGAGCCCAGCGCCTTGGCGGCGGCCTCGGCGCGCCCCGCGTCCCGGCCGGTCAGCACCACCTTGGCGCCGTCGGCGGTCAGTTCGCGGGCGGAAGCGTAGCCGAGGCCCCTGGTGGCGCCGGTGACGACGTAGACACGGTCCTTCAGTCCAAGATCCATGCCGACACGCTACGCGGTCGCCACCGGCTCCCGCTCGGAAGCCTCGGCCGAGGCTGCGGCCGCCGCCTCGCGGTCGCGCTTCTCGCGCCGTACGAGCACGATCCAGCCCACCGGCACCGCCAGGGTGAACAGCCACCACTGCACGGCGTACGCCATGTGCGGCCCGATCGAGTCGTGGTCGGGCTCGGCGACCACCTCGGGTTCGCCGCCGGCCGGGACCGGGGCGGTGAGTTCCAGGTAGCCGCCGAGGACGGGCTTGCCCAGGTACTGCGCCTGCCGGGCGCTGTTGATCAGCATCACCTGGCGGTCCGGCAGGCCCTTGCGGTCCTTGATGCCGCTGCCGCCGCTGGTCTCGTCGGCCTTCAGCCGCCCGGTGACCGTCACTTCGCCGGTGGGCGCGGCCGGCACCGGCGGGTAGGCGCGCGGGTCGTCGCCGCCCGCGACCCAGCCGCGGTTGACGAGCACGACCCGGCCGTCTTCCAGGACCAGCGGGGTCAGGACGTGGAAGCCGACCTTGTCGTCGTTGTCGGTGCGCATGCGCACGACGACCTCGTGCGCGGGGTCGTACGTACCGGTGGCGGTCACGGCGCGCCAGTAGTCGGCGCGCGGGACCACGTGGCCGGGGGAGGTGACCTCGGTCATGGGGACGGGCTTCGCCCGCAGGTTCGCGTCGATCAGCTCGTTCTGCGCGACCCGGTGCTCATGGCGGTGGAACTGCCAGAACCCCAGCCTGATCGTCGCGGGGATCAGGGCGAGGGCGATGAGGGTGAGGCACACCCACTGCCGGGTCAGCACAAAGCGGTACACGCCCACGACGGTACCCCCAGCGATGGGGACCCCGGCGGCCGGGTGGCCGTCCGGGGTCGTGGCGGAGGGGGAGCAGGGGGAGACAGGGGAGGACGGGACGGGAGTCAGACGCGGTCGGTGATGCCCACCTTCCCCTCCGCGCGGGCGCAGTGCCCTCCGCAGAACCACTGTCCCTCGACCTCGACGCCCTGCCCGATGATCTGGACCCGGCAGTGCTCGCAGATGGGCGCCATGCGGTGAATGGCGCAGGAGAAGCAGTCGAAGACGTGCACAGCACCCTGTGCGTGTACTTCGAAGGACATGCCGTAATCGTTCCCGCAGACTTCGCAACGTGCCATGCGCGGCATGCTGCGCAGGGCGGACCGCCGGAACAAGATCCACCGGGGTGAGTCGCCGAGCGTGCACCCGGCCGGCCCAACGGGCGGCCCCCGGACATCCCCTGGGCCGGTCCCGTGTGGCCGGTCCCGAGTGGTCGGTCCCGTGAGGTCAGTCCTGCGCCGGAGCCACGTCCCGCAGCAGCTGGGTGAAGGCCGCCTCGTCGACGACGGGGGTTCCGAAGGACTTCGCCTTCACCGTCTTGGAGGTCGAGGAGTCCGGGTCGTTCGTCACGAGCAGGCTGGTGAGCCGGGACAGGCTCGTCGCGATGTGCAGGCCCGCCTCCACCGCGCGGTCCTCCAGCAGCTCCCGGTCCACCGAGGTGTCGCCGGAGAACGCGATCCGCATGCCCTGCTTGAGCGGCGTGCCGTCCGCCCACCGGCCCGGGTTCGGGTACGGGCACGGCGGCCGCTTGCGCGAGGCCCGCCAGCTGGAGCCGGCTCCGTACGAGGCCTGGTACCCGACGCGCGGGGCGGCCGGGGTGTCCGACCACTCCGTCAGCGGCCGGCATTCCAGCAGGGGCAGCCGTACGTTGTCCCGCGCGGCCGCGTGCAGGGACGGACGGAAGGCCTCCGCGAGGACCCGGGCGTCGTCGAGCGCGTGGTGGGCGCGCTGCTGGACCACCCCGAAGTGCGCGGCGAGCGACTCCAGCTTGTGGTTGGGCAGCGGGAGGTTCAGTTCCTTCGACAGGGCGATGGTGCACAGCCGCTGGCGCACCGGAGCGGTGGCCTCGGCCCGCGCGTACTCGCGGGCGATCATCTGCCAGTCGAAGATCGCGTTGTGCGCGACCAGCACCCGGTCGGCGAGCCGGCCCGCGAACTCCTCGGCGATGTCCTTGAAGAGCGGCGCGTCCTGGAGCATGTCGCTGGTCAGACCGTGGATCCACACGGGCCCGGGGTCCCGGAGCGGGTTGACCAGCGTGTACCAGTGGTCCTCGACATTGCCCTGAGCGTCGAGCCGGTAGACGGCGGCGGAGATTATCCGGTCGTCGCGAGCGAGCCCGGTGGTCTCCACGTCGACGACCGCGTACCCCTCTGGGTACGCGGTCGGCCACATCGTCTCTGCGGTCGTACGGTCGGCGAGCATGGTCACAGAGGATATCGGCCCCGACGGACAGTCGTGTCCCGAGCGGCATCTCCGGGCCTTCCGGCCGGTCCTCGGGACCCTTCGGGCCGGGCCTTCGGGCCCGTCAGCCCAGAGCGGCGACGAGGTCCCCCGCCGAGAGCCGTTCGAGTCCGCAGCCGTCAACGGGCCCCGGCAGCAGCCGGTATACGCTGCCGCGCGCTCCGGCCGGCGCGACGTCTCCGTCCGTCAGGGCGAGGAACGCGGAACGGCCCGAAGCCGCGGTGCCCGCGAGGGCATCGACCCCGGCGGAGGGCAGCCGGGCGTCGGGGTCGCGCAGGCCGACCAGCCGGCCGGCGAAGGCGGCGGCGTCCTCGTCCGTCCGCCGACGGTAGGTCCACAGTTCGTCGGGATCGCTCGGCCGGGGCGTGCGGCGCAGGACGAGGACCTCGCGGCAGCGCGCGGCCGCGTGCCAGCCCGCCAGCTCCCACAGGGTGGTGCGCCCGGTGGAGAAGTACTGGAAGAGGTCGCGGCCGATCCTGGCCAGGTCCTCCTGGTGCGCCCCCACGCTGTGGTAGCCCTCGTCGTCCGGGAGGTGGACATCGGTCCACAGGAAGCCGCGCCGTTCGAGGTCGACGATCAGCGGTACGTGGATCCGGGAATTGCCGACCAGGTCGTAGCGCTGGCGCACGGTCCGCGGGTCGTAACGGGAGGAGCGGCCGGCGCGGGAGGGCAGGGCCATGAACCCGGCGAAGGCGTCGGGCAGCAGCTCGAAGGGGATGTTGTTGTAGGCGAAGACCACGGGCATGGCGAAGCGGACACCGGCGTCGGCGAGCGGGTCCAGGTCGATGTCCACGTACTCGCTGGCACCGGCGGGCGCGGGCGCCGAGGTGAGGTCCCCGGAGTGGACGACGGCCCGGTCCCCGTAGACGAGGTGCGTGAAGTCGCACACGCCCGCGTAGTTCCAGTCGGCATCGAACAGCACCACCGACAGGTCCAGGTCCACCGTCTTCTTCGGCGGCTCCATCCAGTGCAGGAACATGCGCAGCACCTCGCCGTCCGGCAGGGCCTGGAAGCTGCCCTTGGGCACGGTGACCAGGGCCTTGGCCGCCGCCCGCTCGGTGGCGGGTACGTGCAGGTGGGCGAGGCGCGAGTCGAGCACCGCCAGGTCGTACGGCTCGGCCGCGGCCAGCCGGCGCAGCACCTCGCCCTCGAACAGCCCGGAGACCGAACGGGTCACCGCCTCGGCCAGCGGGGCCCGGTCCTCGTCCCGGGTGAACGAGTGCGCGACCTGTCCGCGCGGGAAGAACACCCGCCGGGTGCCCGGCAGATGGCGGATGCGGAGCCTTCCCAGCGCGGACAGCACCGGCCCGGGCCCGGCCTTCGGGAGCCGACGCTCCAGCACCTCGGCGACCTGCGGGGGCAGGGTGTCGGCCGCGTAGAGCCGCAGAAGGTGGTCGAGGCGCCGGACGAGTTCGCCGGGCCGCTCGGCCAGTACGGCGAGCGCGCGGTCCGGATCCCCGCCGCGCAGGGCCTCTTCCGCGCGGCCCTTCCAGGTGGCCGCCCGGATGCGGGCGCCGTCGACCCGTACGGCCTGCGGGTACGCGGCGGCCGAGGCGAGGAGGGCGGCGCCCAGCGCGGTGCCGGTGGTGTCGGTCCCGCGCAGCACGGCGAAGGCGAGCGCGGCGCGCGGGTGGTGCGCGTACCGCTCGAAGGGGTGCAGGATCTCGCAGGCGCGCTTCCAGGGGTCGGGGTGGCGCAGCACGTCCTCGACGAGCACCGCCGGGTCGAGCCCGTCCAGGACCGCGAGCAGTTCGCGCCGCAGCGGGCGCGGCAGGGAGCGCACGCGCGGTGGTTCCAGCAGGTTGGCCTCGCCCCCCGACCACACGGCGAGCAGCCGCAGTACGTCGGTGGCGGTGGTGAGCCACCCGGGGAGCAGGGCCCGTACGGCCTCCCGCGTGCGGCGCTCGCGCAGCAGGGTGCCCAGCACCAGCGCCTTGGTCTCCCGCACGGGAATCGACTCCGGGAGCCAGCCGAGGTCGGCCGGTGCGTGGGCGAGGAGCACCCGGGTCTCCTCGGTGTCCTGCGGGGAGAGGGGAGTGCGGCGGGCGAGCAGCTTTCCGAGGGCGGTGACGGAGTCGGCCGCGCGGTCCGCGGAGAAGCTCAGCAGCCGCAGCGGGCCGCCGCCCGCGGGTACTTCGGCGGGCGGCCGCGGGGAGGGCCGCATGAAGGGGTCCGCGGGGTCGATCCGCCGGTGGCAGATCGGGCAGCCGGCGTATTCGGCGCCGTCCCAGCAGGTGCGGCACACGAGGTGGGCGCACGGCGCGACGGGGTGGACGCTGCCTACGGTCGCGCACAGTACGCAGGGCTGGTCCGGCCACTGCAGCAGGAGGGTCAGGACGCGGTCGACCCACAGGGCGTACGTATCGTCCGGCACCGAGGCGGGGAAGGTGCGGAACAGCGGCATGTGGGTGCGGTCGGCCCCCAGCAGGACGTCGATGTCCCCGATCAGCTGCGCGCCGGCGGCGGCGAGTCCGGCGGGTCCGAGCCAGGCGAGCGCCGAACGCAGGGGAGCCGTTAGGGCGAAGCCCCGGTCGAGCAGTTCGGCCTCCAGGGCCGTGAGCCCCTCGGCTGTCGGCGGATCGCCCGGGCGGGGCCCGGCCTGGTCGACGTAGACGGTGTGCAGACGGCGCAGCAGGACGGTCGACAGCTCGGGCAAAGGGGGGATTCCTCCGGAACGGGGAGAAGAAGTGGGCGGGGGCGGAGAGGGGACGCGCTACGGGTTTTCGAAGGAGGATGAGAAGGAAGCACGTCGCGGAGCCGCCCCCGCGCAGCAGATACAACCACGGGCGGGGAGCGCCGCAAAGTGATTTAACGCGGCGGGGCGGAGGGCGCCAACAGGGCCCGCACCAGCGCCCGTACGGTCAGCAGGAACAGCCGTTCCGGATCCACCGGCCGGGCCAGCGCGCGGGCCAGCGGCGGGTCGTGCGGGGCGTCGGCCGGATCCCAGAGCTCGCTCTCGGCGGGGGACTGGGCGGGGGAGCGTTCACGATTGCGCTCGACCAGGACGAAGCCGATGATCTGGAACTGGATCGCGCGCACCGCGTCCGCGGCCCGGGCCCCGCGCAGGCCGGCCGCGTGCACCTCGTGGACCAGGGCCTGCTGGGCGGGGAGGAACATCCGGTCGGTGAGGCCGCGTTCGTGGACCATCGCGATCAGGTGCGGGCGCTCGCGCAGCTCGCGGCGCAGGATCCGGGCCACCGAGAGGATGCGGTCGCCCGGGGTGCGGCCGGTCGGCCGGATGGCGCCCACCTCCTCCACGGTCCGCTCCACGAGGGCGTCGAGCAGTGATTCGCGGTTGCCGACGTGCCAGTAGATGGAGGTCACCGCGGTGCCCAGCTCGGCGGCGAGCTTGCGCATGGTGAGGGCGGCCGGGCCGTGCTGTTTGACCAGGGACGCGGCGGCGTCCAGTACCTCCGCGCGGGTCAGCGTGGTTCTGGCCATCGTGTCCGTCCCAGCTTTCTGTCGATCCGTCAGATTGGTTACGTGCAAGGGTCTTTACCCTTCATCGGTGGCGGTGTAACTGTGTTACAGAACCGATTGCGTCAGAACCGACTGCCTCAGAACCGACTGCGTCCTAGACGAAGGATGGTGCGATAGATGGCACGCGTACGGTACGGAGCGCGCACCGAGGCCGAGATCGCCGCTTCGCGCGAGAAGAGTTCCAAGCTCCCCGACATCTGGTCCACCGGTGTGGTGGCCGTCTGGGAGACCGACCCGGACGTGGTGGCGGCGGTGCTCCCGCCGCCGCTGAAGCCCACGGAGCGGCCCCTGGTGCGGGCCAACATCAGCAAGGTGGACCTGCCCGGCTACCCGCTCGGCGCCGGCTCGGTGGCCGTCGCCGCCCAGCACGACGGGGTCGAGGGCTGGTACCCGCTGGTCATGCCGATGAGCATGGAGCGCGCCCTGATCGGAGGCCGCGAGGTCTTCGGCGAGCCGAAGAAGCTCGGCGAGATCACCGTCGAGCGCGACGGCCTGGTCGTCAGCGCCTCGCTCGCCCGGCACGGGATCGCCTTCGTGGAGGTGCGCGGCGCGGTGGACCGCGAGCTGCCGCTGCCCGAGCCCACCGTGAAGACCGACTTCTACTTCAAGTTCCTTCCCGCGGTGGACGGTTCGGGCTTCGATGCCGATCCGGTGCTGGTGCACTGCACCCGCAACGAGAAGGTCCGCAAGCTGGAGCACATCACCGGCGACGTGGTGCTCCGCGAGTCGATGTTCGACCCCATCGCCGACCTCCCCGTACGCCGCCTCGTCGAGCTCACCATCGGCGAGAAGACCACCGACCAGCGGGGCAAGGTCGTCGAGCGGGTCAGCGCCCAGGCCCTGCTCCCGTACATCCACCAGCGCTACGACGACCCGATGCAGATCCTCGACGGACCGCCCGAGGGGAGCGTCTGATGCGACTGGAACCGGGACAGGTGGCCGTGGTCACCGGAGCCGCCAGCGGCATCGGCCTCGCCATGGCCCGCCGCTTCGCCGCCGAGGGGCTGAAGGTGGTCCTCGCCGACGTGGAGGAGGGCGCCCTGCGCAAGGCCGCCGACGAACTCGCCGCCGACGGCGCCGAGGTGCTCGCCAAGCTCGTCGACGTCAGCGACCGCGACTCCGTGATCTCCCTCGCGGACGCCGCGTACGAGACCTTCGGCGCCGTGCACGTGCTCTGCAACAACGCGGGCGTCGGCTCGGGCGCCGAGGGCCGCATGTGGGAGCACGAGCCCAACGACTGGAAATGGGCCTTCTCCGTCAACGTCTGGGGCGTCTTCCACGGCATCCAGGCCTTCGTCCCCCGCATGATCGCGGGCGGCGGCCCCGGGCACATCGTCAACACCTCCTCCGGCGACGGCGGCATCGCCCCGCTGCCCACCGCCTCCGTCTACGCGGTCACCAAGGCGGCCGTGGTCACCATGACCGAGTCGCTCTACGCCCACCTCAAGGCGGAGGGCGCGGCCATCGGCGCCTCCGTGCTCTTCCCCGGACCGCACATGCTGCGCACCGGCCTGTGGGAGTCGCACCGCAACCGGCCCGACCGCTACGCCAAGGAACGCCCGCGCAAGTCCCCGTACCGCAGCCTCGACCAGTACGAGACCGCCATGAAGCAGGCGGGCCACGAGGTGAACTTCACCCCGGTCGAGGACGTCGCCGACCACGTCGTGGACGGGATCCGCGCCGACCGCTTCTGGATGCTGCCCGACAGCGAGCACAGCGACCGGCAGATCCGCGCCCGGTCGCAGTCGATGCTCGACCGCGCCAACCCCGCCTACCTGGAAAGCTTCATCCTCGACTGAGGAGCCTCAATCGTGAGTGCGTACGAAGACCCGTACCTGATCATCTCCTCCGACTGCCACGCGGGGCTGCCCACCGAGCAGTACCGCCCCTACCTGGACAGCGCCTTCCACCCGCAGTTCGACGAGTTCCTCGGCGAACGCGACGCCCGCCGCGCCGAGGCCACCAAGCTGGGCGTGCGCAACGAGGCCTTCGCCGAGAAGTGGTTCCACGACCACGAGGAAGGCCTCAAGGGCGGCTGGGACGTCACCCAGCGGCTGAAGGAACTCGACGGCGACGGCGTGGCCGCCGAAGTCGTCTTCCCCGACGCCGACGCCGTGGACAGCCAGACCGCCGCCCCCTTCGGGGTGGGCCTCGGCCTCTCCGGCGACCAGGACCCCGAGCTCGGCATGGCCGGAGCCCAGGCGCACAACCGCTGGCTCGCCGAGTTCGTCTCGGAGAACCCCGAACGGCACTGCGGGGTCGCCCTGCTGCCCATCACCGGCGAACCGGACAAGGTCGTCGCCGAGATATACCGCGCCAAGGCATCCGGGCTCGGCGCCCTGATGATCCCGGCCATGTGGGTGGACAAGGCCCCCTACCACGACCGGCGTTACGACCCGGTGTGGGCGGCCGCGGCCGAGACGCAGATGCCGATCGTCACCCACTCGGGCTCCTCGCCGCGCCACGAGTACGGCGACCACCTGGGCATCTTCGTCTCCGAGGTCACCTGGTGGCCGGCCCGCCCGCTGTGGTTCCTGCTCTGGTCCGGGGTCTTCGAGCGGCACCCGGGGCTGAAGTTCGGGGTCGCCGAGTCGGGCTGCTGGTGGCTGCCGAACCAGCTCTGGTTCATGGACCGGCTCTACCTCGGCGCGCACGGCGGCAAGAAGCTCTCGCCGTTCGAGGAGCTGAAGCGGCCGCCGAGCGAGTACCTCGACCGGCAGGTGTTCATCTGCGCCACCAACACCAAGCGGCGCGAGCTCGCCCAGCGCTACGAGATCGGCGTGGACAACATCCTGTGGGGCTCGGACTTCCCGCACCCCGAGGGGACCTGGCCGAACACCCGGAACTGGCTGAAGAACACCTTCCACGACATCCCCGTCGAGGAGACCCGCCGGATGCTGGGCCTGGCCGCGGCGGACGTCTTCGGCTTCGACACCGAGAAGCTCGCGCCGATCGCCCGCCGCATCGGCCCCACCCCCGCCGAGCTCGGCCAGAGCGCGGACCAGGCGGCCGTCGAAGCCTCCTGGTCGCGCTCGCGCGACGTGGGCCGGCACTGGCTGACCGACAACGACTTCCCCGTCCTGGGGGTGAACTCATGAGCTCCGAGGACCGCTACACGGTCATCTCCGCCGACTGCCACGCGGGCGCCGACCTGCTGGACTACAAGCCGTACCTGGAGAAGCGCCACCACGAGGAGTTCGACGCCTGGGCCGCGACCTACGTCAACCCGTACGAGGACCTCCTCGCGGACACGGCCGACCGCAACTGGAACTCCCAGCGGCGCCTGACCGAACTCGAAGCCGACGGGATCGTCGCGGAGGTGCTCTTCCCGAACACCATCCCGCCGTTCTTCCCCAAGGCCTCGCTGATGGCCCAGCCCCCGACGGCGGCCGAGTACGAGATGCGCTGGGCCGGGCTGCAGGCCCACAACCGGTGGCTGGCGGACTTCTGCGCGGACGCGCCGGGCCGCCGGGCGGGCGTGGTCCAGATCCTGCTCAACGACGTGGACGCGGCGGTCGCGGAGATCCGCCGCACCCGCAACGCGGGCCTGACGGGCGGCATCCTGCTGCCCGGCGTCTCGCCCGGCTCCACCGTTCCCGAGCTCTACTCGCAGGCCTACGACCCGATCTGGGCCGTCTGCGACGAGCTGGACGTCCCGGTCAACCACCACGGCGGATCCGCCTCGCCGCCGCTGGGCGACGAGCCGGCGGCGCGGGCCGTCTTCATGGTGGAGACCACCTGGTTCTCCCACCGGGCCCTGTGGCACCTCATCTTCGGCGGGGCCTTCCGCCGCAACCCCGGGCTGAAACTGGTCCTCACGGAGCAGGGCTCCGGCTGGATACCGGGCGTGATCGAGATGCTGGACTACTACCACGGCCGCCTGGTGGCGGCCTCGGCCACCGCCGAGGCCAAGTTCGGGGCCGGGCTGGCGGAGTCCATGGGCAAGGGGCCGAGCGAGGTCTGGCGGGAGAACTGCTTCGTGGGAGCGAGCTTCATGCGCCCCCACGAGGTCCCGCTGCGGGACCGGATCGGCCTCGACAAGATCATGTGGGGCAGCGACTACCCCCACGACGAGGGCACCACGCCCTACTCCCGCGAAGGCCTGCGCATCGCCTACGCGGGCCTGCCCCGCGAGGAGGTCGCCGCCATGGTCGGCGGCAACGCCGCCCGGGTGTACGGCTTCGACCTCGCCCTCCTCGACGCGGTGGCCGCCAAGCACGGCCCCCTCGTCTCGGAGGTGGCGCAGCCCCTGACGGAGGTTCCGGCGGGAGCCACCAGCCCGGCCTTCGCCCGCGGGGGCTCGGTCCGGGTCTGGTGACGGGCATCGCGCAGACGCCCCGTAGCCACGCGGCCGCCTGACCCGGCGGCCCCGGGCGCCACGGGTGCTGCCGGCGCTCCGGCCGGCCCCCCGGGCTCCCCGGTCCCGCCGGAGCGGTTCAGTCCCTGCGGACGAGCCGCTCCGGCGGGATCAGCTCCGCCCCGGTGACGTGCGTGCCCCGGCGCAGCTCGATCACCAGCTCCGCCAAGGGGGCGAGCGGGGACAGGTCCACGGTCCCCAGGCACTCGCTCAGCACCAGCCGGCGCAGCGCCGGGACATCGCGCAGCGCCTCCAGGGTGCCCTCCAGCGCGCACCGGATCAGCACGAGCCGGCCGAGGCGTTCGTACGGCAGGAGCGCCCCGGCCGAAATGGGCGCGGCGTGCCGGATCTGCAGGGCTGTCAGCCCCCTGAGCGGCAGCGAGCGCACCAGCTGCCGGTACTGGCCGCTCCCGGCGACCGTCAGCTTCTCCACCAGCGGCCACCGCTCGATCCCGTCGAGGGTCATCCGGCGGGCGCCCTGCCACAGGTGCAGCGCGGTCAGCGAGTCCGCGGCGGGCACGTCCCCGATCCGCCGCTGCTCCGGCTCGAAGCCGATGACGAGCGAGCGCAGACCGGCCGCTCCCGCCAGCGGGGCCAGCGAGAGGTCGTCCCGCAGGTACCCGAAGGCGAGGCTGTCCGCCCGCAGTTCGGACACCACCTCGATCCCGGTGACCTTCGGGCAGTCCAGGACGCCCAGGTGCCGCAGCTGCGACCGGCCGGCCAGCGGGGACAGGTCGGACAGCCGTGCGTTGCGGTGCAGGATCAGCGACTCCAGGTCCCGCCGCCCGGAGATCTCCCGCGGCACCGGCCCGTCCCAGGTGACGTGCAGGCGGTTGACGTGCGGGAGCCGGTCCAGGGCCCGCAGCTGTCCGGCGGTGCGCACGTGCAGGTGGGCCGCGCGCATGGGGGCGTCGGCGAGCACCGTGTCCACGTAGGCGTCCACGGGGAACCGCCCCCAGGCGTCGGACAGTTCGCGCCCCACCTCGTACCGGTCGTCGGTCCGGAAGCCCGCGATCACCTGCAGGGCCCGGTCGCCGCCGACCAGCGCCGCGGTACGGATCGTCGCGGCGGCCTCGTCCTCGGTGAGCCCGGCCGGCTCCGGCAGCAGCTCCAGGACCAGCTCGCCCGCCTTGGCCAGCTCCCCGGCCTGGCTCGGGGAACGCGGCGGCAGCAGCCGGGCCGTACGCGCCTCCACCTCGCGCCAGACCTCCGGGTCCAGCTCCGGCGCGTGCTCCAGACAGGCGGCCGCGAGCAGCACCAGGCGGCTGCGGTCGGCTTCCACCTGGTCGGCGCGGTGCAGCAACTGCCGCAGCAGCGATGCGCGTTCGTCCGGGCGGGCGTGCCCCACGGCCATCCGGACCACGTTGTCCCAGGTGTCCTCGTGGGCGTTGCGCACCAGGACGCCGAAGTCCCGTGCCTCCACGGCCGCCTTGGCGCCGAGGTAGTCCTGGAAGGTGCGGTGGACGAACAGCACCGAGCCCGGTACCGGCTCCCGGAGCAGCCCGCTGCGGATCAGCAGGTGCCGGAACACCGTCTGCGCGCTGCCCTGCGCCTTGACCTGCGGCATGGCGTCGAGCGATTCGGCGATCATCCGGATCGCCTCCTCGGCGGAGGCCTCCACCTGCCCGTTGCGGATCAGCCAGTAGGCGAGCCGCTGGAGCAGCAGGGTCTGCTCGTCCCGGCTGAGGTAGACGCCCTCGACCCCGGAGATGTCCCGTTCGCTGTCGCGGCGGATCAGGAGCATGTCGAGCGCCGCGTCGTAGAGCTCCTTGCGGGCCCGGGGCAGGTGCATCCGGCGGTCCCGGTTCAGGGCGCACAGCAGCGCGCACATCAGGGGGTTCGTCGCGAGCCGGCCCAGGTCCCGGCGGGTGGCGACGGCCTGGAGGAGCGCCTTCTCGTACCGGTCGAGCAGCTCGCGCTCCCGGCCGGCGCCCTCGCCGTCGGCTTCCGCGCGGGCGGAGTCGTGCCAGTGCGTGATGAAGGCGCCGACGTCGTCGCGTTCCATCGGCAGCAGGGCCAGCGAGGAGAAGCCCTGGGCGGTGAGCCAGTCCTCCGGTACGGCCGAGGGGCGGGTGGTGACCACGAAGCGGGCCGCCGGGTACGCGGTGAGCAGCTCCCGGAGCCAGGACTCGGTCCGGCTGCGCAGCCGCGGCGGCACCTCGTCGACCCCGTCGACCAGCACCAGCGCCCGCCCGGCGGAGAGGAGCTGCTCGACCCAGCCCTCCGGGGCCGTCAGCGGGACCCCGGTCGCGGTCAGCCAGTCCCCGGGCCGGGGGAGCCCGGCGGGGGAGTTGAAGGAGCGCAGCGGCAGGACGAAGGGGATCAGGGCGTTCCAGTCGCGCAGCTGGGGGCCGAAACTGCTGCGGGCGGCGTTCAGGGCCAGCCACTGGACGAGGGTGCTCTTGCCCGAGCCGGCCGGGCCGCGCAGCAGGACCCGCTCCGCGGAGTTCAGGGCCACCTCGGCCTTGACCGGGGTCTGCGGGCCGGGCTCTTCCAGGAGCTGCGCGCCGCTGACGGCGAGGCTGATGTAGGCGAGGTCCAGGGGCCAGTCCTGGCGGTCCTGGCTGAAGGTCAGCCCGAACAGCTGGACCCGCGCCTGGGCCCGGGCCACGTGGTGCGCGTACTCCTCCTCGAACCGCGCCGCCCGGTCGGCCGCGCTCCCGCTTCCGGCGCTCCCGCCCCCGCTCCCGCCGGCCGGGTCCTGCGGGCCCGTTCCGCCCGCCGCGCGGCACAGGGCGAACAGCTCCCGGTAGGCCGTCGCCGCCGCGGGGCTCAAGGAGGCGTCCGCCGGGGGATCGTCCAGGGGGCCCGGGCCGGGGTCCGCCGAGAAGAGGGCGCGGGCCTCCCTCGGGCCCAGCGCGGCGAACACCTCGCCGAGGGCGGTCACCGCCGCCAGTCGGTCGGGCTCGGCGAGTTCCGGGGCCGCCCCGGTCAGCCGGCCCGCCAGCTCGTGCGCGAGGCGCCGTACCGCGGGATCGCCCGGTTTCGCCGGCCTGAGCCGGCGCGCCGGGCCCGGCCGGGACTTCGCCAGGGCCAGTGCCACCGCCTCGGCCGTCCTTAAGGCCGCGGCCCCGAAGCCCGCCCCTGAGTCAGTCATCCCCATGCCCTCCCCTTGCCCGGACACCCGCACCCGGAAGCATCTCGTGAACCGTCGGTAACACCGATGGATACCGATCGGTAACAACCACTAGCCGAGCCCCCGAACCCGCCTCTATGGTGCGGACATGCCGAACCTGCCCGATGTCGTGCTGTGGTCCATACCCGCCTTTGTCCTGCTCACCGTCATCGAGCTGGTGAGCTACCGCATCCATCCCGACGAGGACGCCGCCGGATACGAGACCAAGGACGCCGTCACCAGCCTCGGCATGGGGATCGGCAGCCTCGGCTTCGACTTCCTCTGGAAGATCCCGATCGTCGCGATCTACACCGCCGTCTACGAGCTCACCCCGCTGCGCGTCCCCGTCCTGTGGTGGACCATCCCGCTGATGCTGCTCGCCCAGGACTTCCTCTACTACTGGCAGCACCGAGGCCACCACGTCATCCGGATCCTGTGGGCCTGCCACGTCGTCCACCACAGCAGCCGCAAGTTCAACCTCACCACCGCCCTGCGCCAGCCCTGGACCAGCGCCACCTCCTGGCCGTTCTACCTCCCGATGATCGCGCTGGGCGTGCACCCGGCCGCCATCGCCTTCTGCTACTCGGTCAACCTCGTCTACCAGTTCTGGATCCACACCGAGCGCATCGACAAACTGCCCCGGCCGATCGAGTACGTCTTCAACTCCCCCTCCCACCACCGCGTCCACCACGCCTCCCAAGGCGGCTACCTGGACCGGAACTTCGGCGGCATCCTGATCGTCTGGGACCGGATGTTCGGCTCCTGGGTCGGTGAGACCGACAAGCCCGTCTTCGGCCTCACCAAGAACATCGGCACCTACAACCCGCTGCGCGTCGCCACCCACGAGTACGCCTCCATCGCCCGCGACGTCCGCGGGGCCACCACCTGGCGCGAGCGCGCCGGACGCGTCTTCCGCGGCCCCGGCTGGCAGCCCGCGCAGACGGCGCAGACCGCCCCGGCCGAGGCGCCCGCGCCCGCCCCCGCCCCGGAGCACGCCGCGTGAGCGCCACCGGATCCACCGAGCGCGCGGGGTCCCGTACGCCCGCCTGGGCGCGCCCCGCCATCCCCCCGGGCTCCGGCTTCGCCACGAAGGCGCTGCTCGTCGCCTTCGCCGCCGCCACCGCCCTGGACCTCGGGTCGCTGCTGGCGGGCTGGCACACCGGGCACCTCATCGCCAAGCCGCTGCTGATGCCGCTGCTCGTCGCCTACGTGATCACCCTGCGCGCCCCCAAGCTGCTGATCGCGGCCCTGCTGTTCGGCTGGGGCGGGGACCTGGCCCTGCTCTTCGACGCCGATGTGGCCTTCCTGATCGGCATGGGCTCCTTCGCCGCCGGGCACGTCTGCTATCTCGCGCTCTTCGGCCGCCGCCGTACGGGCCCCCTGCTCGGGGCCGCGTACGCCGCCGCGCTGCTGTCCACCGTCACCCTGCTCTGGGGCGACCTGCCCGCGGAGCTGCGCATCCCGGTCGCCGGGTACAGCCTGCTGCTGACCGCCATGGCCTACCGCTCCAGCGCCCTGGGACGGCGGGCCGGGCTCGGCGGGGCCCTGTTCCTGCTCTCCGACACGCTCATCGCCACCGGGGTCGCCGAGTGGCCCCAGCTGCCCCGTCCGGACTTCTGGGTCATGGCCACCTACGTGGCGGCCCAGTACCTGCTGGCCACGGGAGCACTCGCGGCGCAGCGGGCGTACGGTAGGGAGGCCCTACAGGGCTCAACCATTTCCTAGCCGGAGGATTGCACCACCATGCGCGCCACCGTCATCCACGCCCCGCACGACATCCGCGTGGAGGAGGTGCCCGACGCTGCGATCCAGCGCCCCGAGGACGCCGTCGTCCGCGTCCTGCGTGCCTGCATCTGCGGCAGCGACCTGTGGGCCTACCGCGGCGAGGCCAAGCGCCAGCCGGGCCAGCGGATCGGCCACGAGTTCCTCGGCGTCGTCGAGGAGACCGGCTCCGCCGTCTCCGGCCTGCGCGCCGGAGACCTCGTCGTCGCCCCCTTCATGTGGTCCGACGGCACCTGCGCCTACTGCTCCGAGGGGCTCTACACCTCCTGCGAGCACGGCGGCTTCTGGGGCTCGGTCGGCCACGACGGCGGCCAGGGCGAGGCCGTCCGGGTCCCGCACGCCGACGGCACGCTGGTGAAGCTGCCCGCCGACGCCGCCTCCGACGACCACCTGCTGACCGCGCTGCTCGCGCTGTCCGACGTCATGGGGACCGGCCACCACGCCGCGCTCGGCGCGGGGGTCCGCAAGGGCTCCACGGTCGCCGTCGTCGGCGACGGCGCGGTCGGCCTGTGCGGGGTCCTCGCGGCCAAGCGCCTGGGCGCCGACCGGATCATCGCACTGGGCCGGCACGCCGTCCGTACGGACATCGCCAAGCTCTTCGGGGCCACCGACGTGGTCGCCGAGCGCGGCGAGGCCGCCGAGGCGGCCGTGCGCGAGCTCACCGGCGGCCAGGGCGCCCACTCGGTCATCGAGGCGGTCGGCACGGAGCAGTCCATGCGCACCGCCGTGAACATCGCCCGCGACGGCGGGGCCATCGGCTACGTCGGCGTCCCGCACGGCAGCGGCACCGGCCTCGACCTCGGGGTCATGTTCGACCGCAACCTCACCCTGCGCGGCGGGGTCGCGCCGGTCCGCGCGTACATCCCCGAGCTGCTCGCGGACGTGCTCAGCGGCGCGATCGACCCGTCGCCGGTCTTCGACCGGGCCGTCACCCTGGACGAGGTGCCGGAGGGCTACCGGGCGATGGACGACCGCAGCGCGCTGAAGGTCATGATCAAGCCCTGACGGAAGGGCCGTAGGGCCACGGGGCCACAGGGGCCGCAGCACCGTGGCGACCCGGCAGCGCCGGAACGCGAGGAAGGGCCGGGCGGGATGTTCCCCGCCCGGCCCTTCTGTGTCTCAGCGTGTCAGCGGATTCCGCCGGTTACTTGACGGCCTTCAGCGCGTCGACCACGCCGTGACCGTAGTACCCCGTCTGGCCCCAGCCGCTCTCGCAGGTGGTGGCGTCGACCAGGGTGCCCGCGGCGTTGTAGATCTGCGACGGGCAGTCGGCCTTGGTGGCCTGGAACTTGAGCATCGCCTGGATCATCGCGGGCGTGGCGTACGGGTGGGCGCTCTTGAGGAGCGCCGCGACACCGGCGACGTGCGGGGCGGCCATCGAGGTGCCCTGCTTGTAGCCGTAGCCGCCGCCCGGGACCGTCGACAGCACGCGGCCGTTGGCGTCCGGGGTGGCCGGGATCTGCCACTTGTCGCCACCGGGGGCGGCGACGTCGACGACTCCGAGGCCGTAGCTGGAGTAGTACGAGCGCAGGCCCTTGTCACCGGTCGCCGACACCGTGACCACGCCCGGGAGCTGGGTGGGCAGGTCGAAGCAGACGCTCGGGTCGATGGTGCGCGGCACCGGGGTGGTGTCGTTCGGGCTGGTGTCGTCGAGGATCGACTCGCCGGCCAGGTCGTGGTTGGAGTTGCCGGCGGAGGCCACGTGCAGCGTGCCCTTGCGCTCGGAGTACTTGGTGGCCCGGCCGATGGCCTCCACCAGCGCCTTCTGGTCGTCGTCCGCCTTGCAGTTGTAGAGCCAGGGGTCGACGTAGTAGCTGTTGTTGGTCACCTCGATCCCCTTCTCGGCGGCGAACATGAAGCCGCAGACGACCGCCTCGGTGTAGAAGAGGCTGGTGCCGGGCTCGCTCACCTTGATGCCGGCGACCTTGACGCCCGGCGCGACACCACTGATGCCGACGCCGTTGCGCGGGGCCGCGATGGTGCCGGCCACGTGCGTGCCGTGGTCGCTGCCGTCCACGTACGGACGCCAGGCGCCCTCGCTGGTGTCCGCGACGCCGCCGACACAGTTGGCCGACTGCTCCTTGGAGAAGTTCGGCGCGATATCGGGGTGAGTGTCGTCGACACCCGTGTCGATGACGCCCACAGTGACGTTCCGGCTGCCATCGTTGATCTTGTGAGCCTGATCGGCCTTGATCGTCCGCAGGTCCCACTGGTTGGACTCCAGCGGCTCCTGACCCTCCTGGGCCGCCGCTGCCGCCTTGGCGGCGTCCGCCGCGCTCAGCTGCTGCGTCGCGCCCTCGTCGGTGGTCTGCACCGCCGAGAGGGGGGCCGTACGGGTGGCGCCGACCGAGTCGAACAGACCGCGGTTGGCGCGCAGCTGCTTGGCGAAGTCGGGGTTCTGGGAGTGCGCGACGACGACCCCGATCTGCTCATAGGCCGTCACCACCGTTCCACCGGCCCGCTCGATGGCCTTCTTCGCCGCCTTCACCGTGGCATACGTCTTCAGGTTCGCCACGTACGACAGCTTCGGGCCGGTCGTCTCGGCCGTAGAGGTCGTAGCCGCGTCCGCCGTGATGCTCAGCGGTGCGGCTGAGGCCGCGACCGAAGGCAGGAAGGCGAGCGAGGCGGTGAGCGCCAGGCCGACCGGTATGGCGAGGGCACGCCGGCGGCCGGATCCCAGATGAGCCATGGGTTCTCCAGATCATCCTTGAAAAAAAGCCGTCCGGGCGCGGTCGCGACGGACGGGTTCATGACAGGCGAACTTAGCGTTTCTGTTCCCCTCTGCGCCATTAGTTCGAGGAATCAGTTCCCAAAGAAACAAACAGGTGTTGAACCACCCCGACGCGCCGGACGTGCCGTTGACAGGGGGATCGGCACCACCGTCCCCCCACGGAGGTTGTTTTGTCCGTCATCCCCACCGCACCCGCGTCACAAGGAGAGTCCCCCGTGACCACCGAAGCAGCGCCGCCCCCGGGCAGCGCGGGAACGCCGCCGGCGACCCCCGCGGCCGAAGAGTTCGTACGCGTCCAGCAGAGCGAGGAGTTCGCCGAGCTGCGCCGCGCGCACCGCTCCTTCGCCTTCCCGCTCACCGTGGCGTTCATCGCCTGGTACCTGCTCTACGTCCTGCTCTCCAACTACGCGGGCGGCTTCATGGGGACGAAGCTCTTCGGCAACATCAACGTGGCCCTCGTCCTGGGCCTCGGCCAGTTCGCGACGACCTTCCTCATCGCCTGGCTGTACTCGCGCCACGCGGCGGCCCAGCTCGACCCCAGGGCCTCGGCCATCAAGGCAAGGATGGAGGCGGGCGAATGAGCGCCCCGCTGTACGTGGCGGTCGCCGGTGCGGCCACGGCGGGTACGACCACCGCCGCAGGCGCCTCCGAGCACCGCCCGCTGATCATCACCCTGTTCGGGCTGTTCGTCGTCGCCACCCTGGCCATCACGATCTGGGCCGGACGCCAGACCAAGGACGCCGCCGACTTCTACGCGGGCGGCCGCCAGTTCACCGGATTCCAGAACGGCCTGGCCATCTCCGGCGACTACATGTCCGCCGCGTCCTTCCTCGGCATCGCCGGAGCCATCGCGCTCTTCGGCTACGACGGCTTCCTCTACTCGATCGGCTTCCTCGTCGCCTGGCTGGTGGCCCTGCTCCTGGTCGCCGAGCCGCTGCGCAACTCCGGCCGCTACACGATGGGCGACGTGCTCGCCTACCGGATGCGCCAGCGCCCCGTACGCACCGCCGCCGGCACCTCCACCATCGTGGTCTCGATCTTCTACCTGCTCGCCCAGATGGCCGGCGCCGGCGTGCTCGTCTCGCTGCTCCTCGGCATCACCAGTGACTTCGGCAAGGTCGTCATCGTCTCGCTGGTCGGCGTCCTGATGATCCTCTACGTCACCATCGGCGGGATGAAGGGCACCACCTGGGTCCAGATGATCAAGGCCGTGCTGCTGATCGCGGGCACGCTGCTGATCACCTTCCTGGTCCTGTGGAAGTTCAACTTCAACATCTCCGACCTGCTCGGCAAGGCCGCCGACAACAGCGGGCAGGGCGTCAAGTTCCTGGAGCCGGGCCTGAAGTACGGCAAGGACTCGCTCTCGAAGCTGGACTTCCTCTCGCTGGGCCTCGCCCTGGTCCTGGGCACCGCCGGCCTGCCGCACATCCTGATCCGCTTCTACACGGTCCCCACGGCCAAGGCCGCCCGTAAGTCCGTGAACTGGGCCATCGGCATCATCGGCGCCTTCTACCTGATGACGATCGTCCTCGGCTTCGGCGCCGCCGCCCTGCTCAAGCGGGCCGACATCATCGCCTCCAACAAGGCCGGCACCACCGCGGCCCCGCTGCTCGCGCAGGAGATCGGCGGCGGTTCGGGCTCCACCGGCGGCGCGGTCCTGCTCGCCGTGATCTCGGCGGTGGCCTTCGCCACGATCCTCGCGGTCGTCGCGGGCCTGACCCTGGCCTCCTCCTCTTCCTTCGCCCACGACATCTACGTGAACGTGATCCGCAAGGGCAAGGCCACCGAGAAGGAAGAGGTACGGGCGGCCCGCTGGTCCACCGTGGTCATCGGAGCCGTGGCCATCGGTCTCGGCGCCCTGGCCCGCGACCTCAACGTGGCGGGCCTCGTCGCCCTGGCCTTCGCGGTCGCCGCCTCCGCCAACCTGCCGACGATCCTCTACAGCCTCTTCTGGAAGCGCTTCACCACCCAGGGCGCCCTGTGGTCCATCTACGGCGGCCTGATCTCCTCGGTCGTCCTGGTGCTGTTCTCGCCGGTCCTCTCCGGCAAGCCCACCTCGATGTTCAAGGGCGCCGACTTCTACTGGTTCCCCCTGGAGAACCCCGGCATCATCTCCATCCCCCTCGGCTTCCTGCTGGGGTGGCTGGGAACCGTCCTCTCCAAGGAGAAGGCCGACCCCCAGAAGTTCGCCGAGCTGGAGGTCCGGTCGCTCACCGGAACCGGCGCGCACTGACACCCTGCACCGCAGCGCCAGTACATCTCAGAGGATTGCTCCGAGCACCCAGCGTGGCCGTGTCGTATTTCCCTACGACACGGCCACGCCTCGTCTCGTTCATTCGGGCACCCCTAGATGACACGGGGTTCGCGTAGGCTCGTCAGTAGCGCTCGTAATCTCATCCGCTATGGCGCAAACCTCTACAAACCGGACAGGGGAGGGGGCTCACAGTGCTTCTCGACACTTACGGCCGCGTGGCCACTGACCTGCGTGTCTCGCTCACCGACCGGTGCAATCTGCGCTGTACGTATTGCATGCCCGAGGAGGGCCTGCAGTGGCTCGGCAAGTCCGATCTGCTCAGTGACGACGAGATCGTCCGGCTGATCCGCATCGCCGTCACCCAGCTCGGGATCAAGGAAGTCCGCTTCACCGGCGGCGAGCCGCTGCTGCGCCCCGGCCTCGTCGGGATCGTCGAGCAGTGCGCGGCCCTGGAGCCCCGCCCCAAGATGTCGCTGACCACCAACGGCATCGGCCTCAAGCGCACCGCGCAGGCCCTCAAGGCGGCCGGCCTGGACCGGGTGAACGTTTCCCTGGACACCCTGCGGCCCGAGGTCTTCAAGACCCTGACCCGCCGCGACCGCCACAAGGACGTCATCGAGGGCATGGCCGCCGCCCGCGACGCCGGCCTCACCCCCGTCAAGGTCAACGCGGTGCTGATGCCCGGACTCAACGACGACGAGGCCCCCGACCTGCTGGCCTGGGCCGTGGAGAACGAGTACGAGCTCCGCTTCATCGAGCAGATGCCGCTCGATGCCCAGCACGGCTGGAAGCGCGACGGCATGATCACCGCCGGTGACATCCTGGAATCCCTGCGCACCCGCTTCACGCTCACCGAAGAAGGCTCCGAGGAGCGCGGCTCCGCCCCGGCCGAGCGCTGGGTCGTCGACGGCGGCCCGGCCACCGTCGGCGTCATCGCCTCGGTCACCCGCCCGTTCTGCGGCGCCTGCGACCGTACGCGCCTCACGGCCGACGGCCAGATCCGTACGTGCCTCTTCGCCACCGAGGAGTCCGACCTGCGCGCCGCCCTGCGCTCGGGCGCCCCGGACGAGGAGATCGCCCGCCTGTGGAAGGTGGCGATGTGGGGCAAGAAGGCCGGGTCCGGCCTCGACGACCCGACCTTCCTGCAGCCCGACCGCCCGATGTCGGCGATCGGCGGCTGACCTCCGCCGCCGGCGACGGCTCGGAGCGACCCCGAGGGCTCGCAGTGGCTACGGCCGCTGTGAGCCCTCGGGCGCTTCCCACTCGTCGAGCTTCACGACGTCCTTGAGGAAACCGCGGACCCCCAGGAACTGGGACAGGTGCTCGCGGTGCTCCTCGCACGCCAGCCAGGTCTTGCGGCGCTCGGGGGTGTGCAGCTTCGGGTTGTTCCACGCCAGGACCCAGGCGGCGTTGTCGCGGCAGCCCTTGGCGGAGCAGGTGGGTGCGTCGGCGGCGGGGACGTCGTCGAGGGGCGCGTCGTCGCCGGAAGCGTCGTTCAGAGGTGCGTCTAGGGGAGTCACGGCTCAACCCTAAGACGGAATGGCGACGCCGAGCAGCCACGGGGGGAGCTGCCCGGCGTCGGTCCGTCGCTCCGACGGGGGATGCGGAGCGCGTAGGCAGTATGTCACGCAGGACCCGGTGCGGTGCACTGGAACTTCATGATTGATCTGAGCTTTTCTTGAGGTTCCCGTCGCCCAGAGCGGGGCGTACGGGCGCCGGCATGAAGTGGGACGGCAGGGAGGGCGTCGATTCGCGCCCCGCGTTGGCGATGACCACCGCGATGTACGGCAGCAGCGCCCCCGCGACGAGCGTCACGATGGCCACGGGCCGCTGCACGTTCCACAGCACGATCGTCGCGACGACCGACAGGGTTCTGATCAGCATCGAGATCACGTACCGGCGCTGACGTCCCCGGACGTCCTCGGCGAGGCTCATCCGCGCCCCCGTGATCCGGAAGACCTCGGACCCGTTCCGCTTCGTCCGCTCCACAACCCACCACCCGATCGATCGCCGGACACTCCCCGGCCCGGACGCCTCCACGGTACGCCGCGTGCCCCCGGACGGGCAGAGCGGGTGTCCCCCGAATGGCGCTGTCCGAAATGCGCAGTAGGCCGGATGGGTCGAGACTGGGCCCACATGCGCACAACGCGCCAGGAGGAGGCTCGACATGGGTTGGTTGTGGGCGATCATCGTCGGCTTTGTACTGGGACTGATTGCCCGGGCGATCCTGCCGGGCAAGCAGCACCAGCCCCTTTGGCTGACGACCATCTTCGGCATCGTCGGCGCGGTCCTCGGCAACGCCGTGGCCACGTGGATCGGCGTCAACGAGACCAAGGGCGTCGACTGGATCAGGCACCTGCTGCAGCTTGCGGGAGCCGTCGTGGTGGTCGGTCTCGGTGACCTGATCTACAGCTCGTTGCGCGGCGGCAAGAGGCAGATGACCTGAGGGATACCGCCCGCTCTGCGGCGGAGCACGACGGAGGGGCCGGCCCGGACGCACTGTCCGGGCCGGCCCCTCCGTCGTGTCGCGGCGGCGACTAGCCGGTGACCTCGACCGCCGCCAGGTTCTTCTTGCCGCGGCGCAGCACCAGCCAGCGCCCGTGCAGCAGGTCCTCCTTGGCGGGGACCGCGTCCTCGGAGGCGACCTTCACGTTGTTCACGTAGGCGCCGCCCTCCTTGACGGTCCGGCGCGCGGCCGACTTGCTGGCGACCAGCCCGGTCTCCGCCAGCAGGTCGACGACCAGGCCGGGCTCCGCCACCTTCGCGTGCGGCAGCTCGGACAGGGCCGCGGCCAGGGTGGCCTCGTCCAGGTCCGCCAGCTCGCCCTGGCCGAACAGCGCCTTGGACGCCGCGATCACGGCGGCGCACTGGTCCGCGCCGTGCACCAGCGTGGTCAGCTCCTCCGCCAGCGCCCGCTGGGCGGCGCGCGCCTGCGGCCGCTCGGCGGTCTGCGCCTCCAGCGCTTCCAGCTCCTCGCGGGTCTGGAAGGACAGGATGCGCATGTAGGTGGAGACGTCCCGGTCGTCCACGTTCAGCCAGAACTGGTAGAACGCGTAAGGGGTGGTCATCTCCGGGTCGAGCCAGACGGCGCCGCTCTCGGACTTGCCGAACTTGGTGCCGTCCGCCTTGACCATCAGCGGGGTCGCGATGGCGTGGACGTGCGCGTCCGGCTCCACCCGGTGGATCAGGTCGAGGCCGGCCGTCAGGTTGCCCCACTGGTCGGACCCGCCCTGCTGGAGCACGCAGCCGTGCCGGCGGTACAGCTCCAGGAAGTCCATGCCCTGGAGCAGCTGGTAGCTGAACTCCGTGTAGCTGATGCCCTGGTCGGACTCGAGCCGCTTGGCGACCGAGTCCTTCGTCAGCATCTTGTTCACGCGGAAGTGCTTGCCGATGTCCCGGAGGAACTCGATGGCGGACATGCCCGCCGTCCAGTCCAGGTTGTTGACCATGACCGCCGCGTTCTCGCCCTCGAAGGACAGGAACGGCTCGATCTGGGTGCGCAGGCGCGTCACCCAGTTCGCGATGGTCTCCGGGTCGTTCAGGGTGCGCTCGGCGGTCGGGCGCGGGTCACCGATCTGACCCGTGGCCCCGCCGACCAGCGCCAGCGGACGGTTGCCCGCCTGCTGGAGACGGCGCACGGTGAGGACCTGCACCAGGTGACCCACGTGCAGCGAGGCCGCCGTCGGGTCGAAGCCGCAATAGAACGTGACGGGACCGTCCGCGAACGCCTTGCGCAGCGCTTCTTCGTCGGTGGACTGGGCGAAGAGCCCGCGCCACTTCAGTTCGTCGACGATGTCCGTCACGGTTCTGGGTCTCCTTGAACGAGGTGGAACAGAGAGCTGGGAAGCTTCCCCGCCAGTCTAGGCGGGGAAGCCCCGTACCTCTCACGCTTTGTTGATCGGGCGCCGTTGATCAGGCGCCGTTGATCAGACGCCCTTGCTGACCGAGCTCATGTTGAAGTCCGGGATGCGCAGCGCCGGCATCGCGGTCCTGGTGAACCAGTCGTTCCATTCGCGCGGCAGGGTCTTCTCGGTCCGGCCGGCCTCCGAGGCCCGCGACAGCAGGTCCACGGGTGACTCGTTGAACCGGAAGTTGTTGACCTCGCCGACGACCTGGCCGTCCTCCACCAGGTAGACGCCGTCCCGGGTCAGCCCGGTGAGCAGCAGCGTCGCCGGGTCCACCTCGCGGATGTACCAGAGGCAGGTCAGCAGCAGCCCCCGTTCGGTGGAGGCGACCATCTCCTCCAGGGACTTCTCCCCGCCGGCCTCCAGGATCAGGTTCCCGAACGAGGGGGAGACCGGAAGCCCGGTCAGCTCCGCCGTGTGCCGGGTCGTGGTCAGCCGGGCCAGCTCGCCGTCCTTGATCCAGTCGGTCGCCGGCACCGGCAGGCCGTTGTCGAAGACGGAGGCGTCGTCGCCGGAGCTGTGCGCGATCACGAACGGCGCGGACTCCAGGCCCGGCGCGTTCGGATCGCTGCGCAGGTTCAGCGGCAGCGGGGAGAGCCGCTCGCCGAGCCGGGTGCCGCCGCCGGGCTTGGAGAAGACCGTCCGGCCCTCCACCGCGTCCCGGGCCGCCGCCGACCACATCTGGTAGATCAGCAGGTCGGCCACGGCCGTGGGCGGCAGCAGCGTCTCGTACCGCCCGGCGGGAAGGTCGATCTTCCGCTCCGCCCAGCCGAGGCGCACGGCCAGCTCCGCGTCCAAAGCGGTCGGGTCCACGTCCTTGAAGTCCCGGGTCGCGCGGCCGGCCCAGGCCGAGCGCTGGCGGTCCGGGGACTTCGCGTTGAGCTCCAGGGTGCCGTTGGGCTGGTCGTGGCGCAGGCGCAGCCCCGTAGAGGTGCCCACGTACGTGGAGACCAGCTCGTGGTTGGCGAACCCGTACAGCTCGCGGCCGCCCGCGCGGGCCCGGGCGAAGGCCTCGCCGAGGGCCGGCGCGAAGTCCGCGAACACCGCCGAGGAGGTTTCGGCCGGGGCGTCGGCGAAGTCCGGCGAGGACGGGGTGCCGGTGACCAGCGCCCGGGCGTCCTCCGCCGGTCCGGCGCCGCGGGCGGCCGCCTCGGCGGCCCGGACCAGCGGCTCCAGCTCCTCGGCCGTGACGGCGGAGCGCGAGACGACCCCCGAGGCCGTGCCCTCCTTGCCGTCGACCGTGGCGATGACCGTGAGGGTCCGGCCGCGGGTGACCCCGTTGGTGGTCAGGGCGTTGCCCGCCCAGCGCAGGTTCGCGCTCGACTGCTCGTCGGCGATGACGACGCAGCCGTCCGCGGTGGACAGCTCCAGCGCCCGCTCGACGATCTCGTGGGGCTTGGTGGTGCGACTCGACGAGGTCATCGTCCGGCCTCCTGCGTGGTGTTCAGGATGTTCACGTCGCGGAACAGCGCGGACGGGCAGCCGTGCGAGACCGCCGCGACCTGGCCCGGCTGGGCCTTGCCGCAGTTGAAGGCGCCGCCCAGGACGTAGGTCTGCGGACCGCCGACCTTCTCCATCGAGCCCCAGAACTCGGTGGTAGTGGCCTGGTAGGCGACGTCGCGGAGCTGACCGGCGAGCTTTCCGTTCTCGATGCGGAAGAAGCGCTGCCCGGTGAACTGGAAGTTGTAGCGCTGCATGTCGATGGACCAGGAGCGGTCGCCGACCACGTAGATCCCGCGTTCCACCCCGCCGATCAGGTCCTCGGTGGAGAGTCCGCCCGGATCCGGCTGGAGCGAGACGTTCGCCATGCGCTGGACGGGCACGTGCCCGGGGGAGTCGGCGTAGGCGCAGCCGTTGGAGCGGCCGAGGCCCGTCAGCTTCGCGATCCGACGGTCCGTCTGGTAGCCGGCCAGGGTGCCGTCCTTGACCAGGTCCCAGCTCTGCGCCTCGACGCCCTCGTCGTCGTACCCGATGGTGGCCAGCCCGTGCTCGGCGGTCCGGTCGCCCGTCACGTTCATGATCGGCGAGCCGTACGCCAGCTTGCCGAGCTGGTCGAAGGTGGCGAAGGAGGTCCCGGCGTACGCGGCCTCGTAGCCCAGCGCCCGGTCCAGCTCGGTGGCGTGGCCGATGGACTCGTGGATGGTGAGCCACAGGTTGGAGGGGTCCACGACCAGGTCGTAGCGCCCGGCCTCGACGCTCGGTGCCCGCATCTTCTCGGCGAGCAGCCCGGGGATCGCCTCCAGCTCGGAGTTCCAGTCCCAGCCGGTGCCGGTCAGGTACTCCCAGCCGCGCCCGGCCGGCGGGGCGATGGTGCGCATCGAGTCGAACTCGCCGGTGGCGGCGTTCACGGCGACGGCGGTCAGCTGCGGGTGGATGCGGACCCGCTGCTGGGTGGTGGAGGTGCCGGCGGTGTCGGCGTAGAACTTGTTCTCGTGGACCGCGAGCAGCGAGGCGTCCACGTGGGCCACCCCGTCGGCCGCCAGGAGACGCGCGCTGAAGTCGGCGAGCAGCGCGGCCTTCTCCGTGTCGGGAACCTCGAAGGGGTTCACGTCGTAGGCGGAGATCCAGGTCTTGTCGGCGTGCACCGGCTCGGCGGCGAGCTCGACCCGCTCGTCCGATCCGGCCGCCTTGATGATCTGGGCGGACAGCTTCGCCATGGCCACGGCCTGCGAGGCCACCTTGGCGGCGGCGTCCATGGTCAGGTCCACACCGGAGGCGAAGCCCCAGCTGCCCCCGTGCACCACGCGGACCGCGAATCCGAGGTCGGTGGTGTCGGACCCGCCGGAGGGCTTGGCGTCGCGCAGCCGCCAGGAGGCGCTGCGGATCCGTTCCAGCCGGAAATCGGCATGGTCGGCGCCCAGCGCGCGGGCCCGCGCGAGCGCCGCGTCGGCCAGCGCCCGCAAGGGCAGCGCGGTGAAGGCCGCGTCGATGGAATGGGGCACGGAGGTCCTCCCGGGGGTCTGGACAGCAGACACGATCATGTCGCGTCGGGGCTTGCCGTGCCTACATCTTTCTGTAGGGACTCGACAGAGCCCGTACCGAGGCCCTGTCGGAGCCCGATTCTCCGGAAGGGGTACTTGACCTATAGGTTTTTGGTATTCAGACCGCTAGTCGAAAGGGTGATCCGTTGAGCCGCTCGGTTCTCGTCACCGGAGGTAACCGGGGCATCGGCCTCGCCATCGCCCGAGCTTTCGCGGAAGCTGGGGACAAGGTCGCGATCACGTACCGGTCGGGCGAGCCCCCGGCCGAGCTCACGGCTCTGGGCGTGCTGGCGGTCCGCTGCGACATCACCGACTCCGACCAGGTCGACCTCGCGTACAAGCAGGTCGAGGAGGCCCACGGCGCGGTCGAGGTCCTCGTGGCCAATGCGGGCATCACCAAGGACACGCTGCTGATGCGCATGTCCGAGGACGATTTCGCCTCGGTCGTCGACACGAACCTCACCGGCACCTTCCGGGTGGTCAAGCGTGCGAACCGCGGCATGCTCCGTGCCAAGAAGGGCCGCGTCGTCCTGATCTCCTCGGTCGTCGGCCTGCTCGGCTCGGCCGGCCAGGCCAACTACGCCGCCTCCAAGGCGGCGCTGGTCGGCTTCGCCCGCTCCCTGGCCCGTGAGCTGGGCTCCCGCAACATCACCTTCAACGTCGTCGCGCCCGGCTTCGTGGACACCGACATGACGAAGGTGCTCACCGACGAGCAGCGGGCCGGCATCGTCGGCCAGGTGCCCCTGGGGCGCTACGCGCAGCCCGAGGAGATCGCGGCCGCGGTCAGCTTCCTGGCGTCCGACAACGCCGCGTACATCACTGGTGCCGTCATTCCCGTTGACGGCGGATTGGGCATGGGTCACTGATCACCATGAGCGGAATTCTCGACGGCAAGCGCCTCCTCGTCTCCGGGGTGCTGATGGAGTCCTCCATCGCCTTCCACGTCGCCAAGCTGGCCCAGGAGCAGGGCGCAGAGGTCATCCTCACCGCGTTCCCGCGGCCGACGCTGACCGAGCGCATCGCCAAGAAGCTGCCCAAGCCGGTCAAGGTGATCGAGCTCGACGTCACCAACGACGAGCACCTGGCCCGCCTGGAGGGCCTCGTCCGCGCGGAGCTCGGCGGCCTCGACGGCGTCGTCCACTCCATCGGCTTCGCGCCGCAGGACGCGCTGGGCGGCAACTTCCTGAACACCCCGTTCGAGTCGGTCGCCACCGCCATGCACGTCTCGGCGTTCTCGCTGAAGTCGCTGACCATGGCCTGCAAGCCGCTCTTCCCGGAGAACGAGGGCGCCTCGGTCGTCGGCCTCACCTTCGACGCGCAGTTCGCGTGGCCGCAGTACGACTGGATGGGCCCGGCCAAGGCCGCGCTGGAGGCCACCAGCCGCTACCTCGCCCGTGACCTGGGCAAGGAGAAGATCCGCTGCAACCTGATCTCCGCCGGCCCGCTCGGTTCGATGGCCGCGAAGTCCATCCCCGGCTTCTCCGACCTGGCGGACGTCTGGAACCACCGCTCCCCGATGGAGTGGGACATGACGGACCCGGAGCCGGCCGCCAAGGGCGTCGTCGCCCTGCTGTCGGACTGGTTCCCCAGCACCACCGGCGAGATCATCCACGTCGACGGCGGCCTGCACGCGATGGGTGCCTGACCTCCCCGGTCCGGCCCCTGTTCCATCCGTACGGCGGCGGCCGCGTCTCCCCTCCCGGGAGGCGCGGCCGCCGCCGTTTCGGTGCGCGGGGTGGGGACCGTACGGGCTGACTCGATCAGATGTCCGCACCCGGGCCCGATCTTCCCGAGTCGAAAATCAGGACATTTGCCTGCAAACTGGGCCCGTCGGGATCTTCCCGGCTCCTGCGGGGAGGAGGTACGGGAGTGCGCGCGAGGCGGAGCCGAGCGGTATCCCTGCTGATCACCTCGGTGGTCCTGACCGGATTCCTGCTCCCGGGGGCCGTCGCGCAGGACGAGGGGCCCGCCCCGGCGCCCGGTACGGACGTGCAGGCCCCGGCCGTGGTCGACCTGGCCCAGATCCCCGCCGAACCGCCCGTACGGCCCGCGCGGCCCGCCCGGGAGCTCTTCGGGGCCGATTGCGACACCGAGATCAACGGCTCGCAGGTGGTGGCGTTCTGCCACAACGGCTACCCGCAGACCGACCTGGTCCGCCTGCACGTGGAGTGCGACCGCTGGTGGGACGTGGACGGGGACGGCGCCGCCGTGGCCATCGGCCCGGCCGGCCGGGTGGAGCTCTCCGGCCGCTGCTGGAAGGAAGTCCGCTCCGCCTGGGTCAGCCACCAGCGGCAGTGACCCCCGCGGGCCGCCCCTCCTTCGCGAGACAGACGAACGGATAGCCGGCCGCCTCCGAGGCCGCCGCGTCCCCGTCCCCGCGCCGGATCGCCTCGATCAGCCGGGCGTGGTCCAGGTGCGAGGCGGGATGGAGCTCCGTGCCCACGTCGGTGCGCAGCCAGTCGGCCACCAGATCGCCGAGGTCCGCGTACAGCTCGATGAGCACCTCGTTGTGCGAAGCCGCCACCACCGCCATGTGCAGGGCCACGTCGGCCGCGATGAACGGCTCCGCGTCCCCGCCCGACCAGGCTTCCTCGCGCCGCGCCAGCAGCGCGTCCAGCTGTACGAGGTCCCGCGCCGTCCGCCGCTCCGCCGCGAGGCGGGCCGCCGAGGACTCCAGCGTCGAGCGCAGCTCCGCGACGTGCCGGGGGTCGGCGCCGGCGAAGCGGCGGTGCATGACCCCGGCCAGCTCGCTGGTGGCGATGACGTAGGTCCCCGAACCCTGGCGGATGTCGAGGAGGCCGTTGTGCGCGAGGGCCCGGACGGCCTCGCGCACGGTGTTGCGGGCGACGCCCATCAGCTCCACGAGCTCCGGCTCGGTGGGGATGCGCGAGCCCACGGGCCATTCGCCGGTGGTGATCTGGTTCCTGAGCTGGGCGATCACCTGGTCGACGAGCGCGGATCGCCGGGGCGAGGTCAGCGGCATGCGGTCGGGGTTCCTCTCGGGGCGGGCGCGATGTGGGTGATGTGAACGATAGGGCCGTGGGGTGGACAACCAATCATCCCATGATTCTATGATGGTTGAATGTCCGACGACGAAGTCCAGATCCTGAACCGGCCCCCGGCCGCGCGCACGGCCACCCCGCAGCCCCTTCCCGCCCCCGCCGCCACCCCGCAGCCGGCGTGGCTCGGACCCGTGCTCCTCGTCGGCATCGTGCTGGCCGCCCTCAACCTGCGGCCCGCCATCACCAGCCTCGGCGCCCTCTTCGAGGAGACCCGCGAGGGCCTCGGCATGAGCGGGACCGTCGCCGGACTCATCACCTCCGTACCCGCCCTCTGCTTCGCCGTCTTCGGCGTCACCGCGCCCCGGCTCTCCCGCCGCTTCGGCCCGGCGGCCGTCGTCTGCGCCGGTATGGCCGCCGTCGCCGCGGGGCTGCTGATCCGGCCCTTCGCCTCCAACGCCGCCGGGTTCCTCGCGGCCAGCGCCCTGACCCTGGCGGGCATAGCCCTGACCAACGTGCTCCTGCCGGTGATCGTCAAGCGCTGGTTCCCCGACCGGGTCGGCACCATGACGGGGCTCTACTCCATGGCCCTGGCCGCCGGCACCTCGCTCGCCGCGGCGGCGACCGTCCCGATGACCCAGGCCCTCGGCGGCAGCTGGCGCACCGGCCTGCTGATCTGGGCCCTCCTCGCCGCGGCGGCCGTCCTGCCCTGGCTGCCCATCGCCGCGGCGGCCCGCAAGGAGAAGGCGGCGGCCGCGGCCTCGGTCGCCGCCGGCGCGGCGCCGGCCGTCCGGCCCGACGCCGGGCCCGGCGTCGTGCGCAGCCGCACCGCGTGGGCCCTCGCCTCCTACTTCGGGCTCCAGGCCACGGGCGCGTACATCACCATGGGCTGGCTCCCGCAGATCTTCCGCGACGCCGGGGTCTCCGCCTCCACCGCGGGCATCCTGCTCGCCGTCACCATGGTCATGGGCGTCCCGCTCGCCTTCGTCATCCCGGGCCTGGCCGGCCGGATGAGGAACCAGGGCCCCATCGCCGTCGTACTCGGCCTCTTCGGCCTCTTCGGCTACCTCGGGCTCTACTTCGCCCCCGCCGCCGGCGCGTGGGCCTGGGCCCTCATGCTCGGCGTCTCCAACTGCGCCTTCCCGCTCGTCATCACCATGATCGGACTGCGGGCCAAGTCCCCGGCCGGCGTCGTCAAGCTGTCGGCCTTCGCCCAGAGCACCGGCTACCTGATCTCCATCCCCGGGCCGCTCCTCATCGGCACCCTCTACCAGCACACCGGCGGCTGGGACCTGCCGCTGGCCCTGATGGCCGGTCTGCTCGTCCCGCAGATCGCGCTCGGCGTGCTGGCGGGCCGGGACCGCACGATCGAGGACGAATACGGCATGCGAGACTGATCGGCATGTCGCCCGTACTTGAACCGAACCCCCAGAACGGCCACCGGAAGCTCGGCCTCGTGCTGGGCGCGATGCTGCTGGTGACCGTGGTCATCTCCGTCATCGCCACCCTCGCCTCGCCGTAAAGGGTGGGGTTAACCCCCCAACCCCTAGGGGGTCAGGCTCAGGGACATCTGGGGTGCGTCCCGGATGGGAACCGCCTGCTCGAATCCTTAGATTCGAAGAGCAAGAGCGAGCCCGTCCGACCACCCCACGGAGGCGGCCATGTCGGCCCCCACGCACCTGGCCCCCGGCCGCCCGTCCGCTCCCCGCGTCGCCGGGGCCGACGCCCGGCTGCCCTGGTGGGCGCTCGCCCTGCCCGCCCTCGCCTTCGGCCTCCTGCTCATACTCCTGGCGGGATCCGGCCAGGCACACGCCGCTTCCGGCGAGGGCTCCACCCTCGTCCACGTCACCGAACGCCTGCTGAGCGCCGTCGGCTGACGAGGCGCCAGCCACCCGGCGCCCACCCGCGCCGCCGCGCGCCGGGGCGCGCCCTTCGTCCCCACACCTGGGGGTGACGGCCCCCTCAACACCCTGCGCCCCATGGCTCGATTCATGCGAAGCTGGGAGCCATGAGCGCCGACACACCCCGCAGGATCGTCCTCCTCCGGCACGCCAAGGCCGAATGGTCGGACGGCACGGACCACGACCGCCCCCTGGCGGAGCGCGGCCGTCACGACGCCCCGGCCGCGGGCCAGAAACTGGCTCAGACCGGCATCACCTTCGACCTGGCCCTCTGCTCCAGTGCGGCCCGGACCAGGGAGACCTGGAAGCTGGCCGTCCAGGAGCTGCCGCACCGGCCGAAGACCACGTACGAGGAACGGCTCTACGAGGCCTCGCTGGGCGAGCTCATCGCCCTGGTCAACGAGACCTCCGACGAGGTGAAGAACCTCCTGGTCATCGGTCACAACCCCGGTATGCACGCCCTGGCCGACGCCCTCGCCGGGAACGCGCAGGGCGATGTCCTCGCCCGGATGAACCGCAGCGGCTTCCCGACCTCCGGGATCGCCGTCGTCTCCTTCACCGGCTCGTGGAAGTCCGTGGAGCACGGCGTGGGCACCCTGCTGGACTTCTGGACCCCGCACGGCTGACGCCCCGACGACGACCACGACGACGGAGCGGGCCCCGGCACTGTGGAAGTGCCGGGGCCCGCTCCGTCGTAGGGGGCGTCGGGACGCCGTGGGCCGGACGTGTCCGTCACGCCAGGTCGGCGGCCTCGACCTCTTCGCGGGTGATTCCGAGCAGGTACAGCACGGCGTCGAGGAAGGGCACGTTCACCGCGGTGTGCGCGGCCTGGCGGACCACCGGCTTGGCGCAGAAGGCCACGCCCAGCCCGGCCGCGTTCAGCATGTCCAGGTCGTTGGCACCGTCACCGATGGCCACGGTCTGGGCCAGCGGCACACCCGCCTCCGCGGCGAAGCGGCGCAGCAGCCGGGCCTTGCCGGCCCGGTCCACGATCTCGCCGGTGACCTTGCCCGTCAGCTTGCCGTCGACGATCTCCAGGGTGTTGGCGGAGGCGAAGTCCAGCCCGAGCTTCTCCCGCAGATCGTCCGTCACCTGCGTGAACCCGCCGGAGACCACGCCCACCTGGTATCCGAGGCGCTTGAGGGTGCGGATCAGCGTCCGGGCGCCCGGGGTGAGACGCACCTCGGAGCGGACCTTGTCCACCACGGAGGCGTCCAGCCCGGCCAGCAGCGCGACCCGGGCGTGCAGCGACTGCTCGAAGTCCAGCTCCCCGCGCATGGCCCGCTCGGTCACCTCGGCGACCTCGGCCTCGCAGCCGGCGTGCGCGGCGAAGAGCTCGATGACCTCGTCCTGGATCAGGGTCGAGTCCACGTCCATGACGACGAGGCGCTGGGCCCGCCGGTGCAGCCCGGACGCGACCACGGCCACGTCGACGCCGATCTGCGCGGCGGCGGTGGCCAGCGCGGTGCGCAGCGGCTCGGTCTCGGTGCCCGAGACGGCGAACTCCACGGCCGTCACCGGATACTTCGCGAGCCGGAAGATACGGTCGATGTTGCCGCCGGTCGAGGTGATCCGCGCGGCGATGGCGGCCGTGGACTCGGCGGTGAGCGGATGCCCGAGCACGGTGACGTGCGAACGGCCACTGCCGCGCGGCCGGTTGTCACCGGTGCCGGAGAGGATCTCGGCCTGCAGCTTGAGGGACTCGGCCCAGCTGTGGACGGTGGACCGCAGCTCGCCCTCGGTGCCGGCGGTCGGGTGGGTGACGAGGGCGCACAGGACGATGCGGCCTCGGGTGACGACCTGCTCGATGTCGACTACGTCGACGGAGTAGGCGGCGAGGGTGTCGAACAGCCCGGCGGTGATCCCGGGACGGTCCTTGCCGAAGATCTTGACGAGGAGGGTGGGGACGTCGGAGGTCTGCGAAGCGCTCATGGTGCCTTCACCGTATCTCCCCGGCCTGCGGGCACGGAGCCCCGTCCCACCTGGCGGAACCGTTTCGCTCCGTACGGACGTGCGGGAGCCGCGCCCCGGACGCGTGCAGGACACGCGGTGGACATGCGCGGGCCCTGGGGCGGCCGCGTGGAGGTCCGGGGAGGAGGACGGGCCGGACGGCCGCAGGCCGCGCGCGCGACGGCGGGCTTCGTCCGGGCGCAAGCCCGCCCGATCGGACGGAGCGGGGCCTCCACCCCGCCCGGGGGGATGCCGGGACGTCCCGAAACACACCTTCCGGGCGGCTTTCGACCCCCTCGGCGGGCCTCCCGGGACGCCGCCACGCGGCCCGGATTCCCCTTGTGGCCGTGCGCCTGAAATAGTTCCCCCGGATGTTCGCCATCCCTAGACTCCCAGACGTCATGGGGGATTCTCGGGGGACTTAAGTGGGGCTGGAGTGCCGGAACTCGTACTGGAATTGAATGGAAGGACCTGGACGCTCGATCCGTCCAGGTCGTACTCGCTGGGGCGCGACCCCCAGGGAGACGTGGTGATCGATGACGCCCGGGTGTCGTGGCGGCACGCCACCATCGCCTGGAACGGGCGAGGTTGGGGAATCGAGGACCACGGCAGCACCAACGGCACGTACGTGCGCGGGGCGAGGGTCCAGCAGGCCGAGCTCGTACCCGGCACGCCGGTGCACCTGGGCAACGCCACCGACGGGCCGCGGCTGAATCCCGTCGCCGGTGCGGTCGCGGCGCAGCAGGCACCGCAGCCGGCCGTGGCGCAGCAGGCGTCCGCCCAGGCGTACGCGCAGCAGCAGGCACCGCAGCAGCCGCAGCGGCAGGCACCGCAGCAGCCCTGGGAGCAGCAGGCCCAGCAGGCCCCGCCGTTCCCGCAGCAGCACCAGCCGCAGCAGCACCAGCCGCAGCCGGGCGGCGGCGGCACCCCGGGCTACGGGGACCACCGCAGCCCGACGACGTTCCACCAGCTCGAGCTGGGCCACGTCATGCGCATCGGCCGTGCGCTGGAGAACGAGCTGGTGGTCTCCGACCTCCAGGTCTCCCGCCACCACGCGGAGTTCCGCTCGATGCCGGGCGGCCGCTTCGAGATCCGCGACCTCGGCAGCCACAACGGCACCTACGTCAACGGCCAGCCGCTGGCGAAGTCCGGCACCGCGCTGCTCGGCCCGAACGACATCGTCGGCGTCGGCCACTCGACCTTCCGGATCGTCGGCGACCGCCTCGAAGAGTTCGTCGACACCGGTGACGTCTCCTTCTCGGCCCGCCACCTCACGGTCACGGTCGACGGCGGCAAGCAGATCCTCAAGGACGTCACCTTCGGCGTCCCGGAGAAGTCGCTGATCGGCGTCATCGGTCCCTCCGGCTCCGGCAAGTCGACGCTCCTCAAGGCGCTGACCGGCTACCGCCCGGCCAACCAGGGCGACGTCCTCTACGACAACCGCAACCTGTACAAGCAGTTCGCGGAGCTCCGCCAGCGCATCGGCCTGGTCCCGCAGGACGACATCCTGCACAAGGAGCTGAAGGTCAGCACCGCCCTGAAGTACGCGGCCAAGCTCCGCTTCCCGGGCGACACCGCCGAGTCCGAGCGCGCCGCCCGCATCAACGAGGTGCTGCGCGAGCTCAAGCTCGACATCCACAAGGACAAGAAGATCACCTCGCTCTCGGGCGGCCAGCGCAAGCGCGTGTCCGTGGCCCTGGAGCTGCTGACCAAGCCCTCGCTGATCTTCCTGGACGAGCCCACCTCGGGCCTGGACCCGGGCATGGACCGCGATGTCATGCAGCTGCTGCGCGGCCTCGCCGACGACGGCCGCACGGTCCTCGTCGTCACGCACTCGGTCGCCGAGCTGGCCATCTGCGACAAGCTGCTGGTCATGGCCCCGGGCGGCTCGGTCGCGTACTTCGGCCCGCCGGACGAGGCGCTGAACTTCTTCGGCTACTCCACCTGGGCCGACGTGTTCTCCGCCTTCGAGAGCTACCGCGACTACGACTGGGCCGGCCGCTGGAAGGGCTCGCAGCACTACCAGCTCTACGCCGCCGACATCGACGCGGTCGCCCCGCAGTCGGTGCAGCCCGCCATGCAGCAGACCCGGCCGCCCAAGCCGCAGGGCTGGGGCTCCCAGCTCTGGACGCTGATGCGCCGCTACATGTCGGTCATCGCGTCCGACAAGGGCTTCATCGGGCTGATGCTGATCCTCCCGGCGGTCCTCGGCGTGGTCTCCGTCGTCATCCCCGCGAAGTTCGGACTCGCGCCGCCCGTGGCGCCGTCCCGCTTCAACGGCGACGCCGGCACGATCATGCTGATCCTCGCGGTCGGCATGTGCTTCTCCGGCGCCGCGAACTCGGTCCGAGAGCTGATCAAGGAACGCGTGATCTACGAGCGCGAGCGCGCGACCGGCCTGTCCCGGTCGGCGTACCTCGCGTCGAAGGTGATCGTCCTCGGGTTCATCACGGCCATCCAGGGCGTGATCATCTGCGCGATCGGCTTCTACCCGCGCGACCTGCCCGCCGAGGGTCTGCTGATGCCGCCGGCCGTGGAGATCTGCCTGTCGGTCATCGCGCTCGGCTTCACCTCCATGATGTTCGGCCTGGTGATCTCCTCGCTGGTGAAGACCGCCGAGAAGACCATGCCGCTGCTCGTCATGTTCGCGATCGTCCAGGTCGTCTTCACCGGCATCCTCTTCCAGGTCTACGACTCTCCGGGCCTGGAGCAGTTCGCCTGGCTGATGCCGTCGCGCTGGGCGATCGCCGCCGCCGGCACCACGCTGAACCTCGGCGTGCTCATGCCGCCGTGGGACCAGGACAACCCGACCAACACCGACCCGCTCTGGGACGCCACGGTCGGCCAGTGGAGCCTGAACATCACGATCCTGCTGCTCCTCGGCGTCGCGTGCGGCTTCGCCGTACAGCGCCTGCTGCGCCGCCACGAGCCCGAGGTCATGCGCGCGGGCAAGTAGGCACTGACCCCGCGAGGGCACGCGGGTACGCACGAACGCCTCAGGGCGGCTCCGGAACACCGGGGCCGCCCTGAGGCGCATGGGGGGCTGGGCAGGACGCCAGGGGCCTAGTAGGCGCTGTTGACGTTGTCCATGGAGCCGTAGCGGTCGGCCGCGTAATTGCAGGCCGCGACGATGTTGGCGACCGGGTCGTACTGGTCGAACTTGGTGCCCTTGACGTGGTACGCCTTGAAGGTCGGGGCGATGACCTGGAGCAGACCCTTGCTGGGGATGCCGTTCTGGGCGTTGATGTCCCAGTTGTTGATCGCCAGCGGGTTGCCGCTGGACTCGCGCATGATGTTCTTGTGGATCCCGGCGTAGGTGCCCGGAATGCCCTCCTTCTTCATGATGAAGAGGGCTTCCTTGATCCAGCCGTCCAGGTTGTTCGCGAAGACCGGCGCGCGGTTCGCGGAGCGGCTGGCGGCCGCCTTCTGCTCGCGGTCCTTCTTCGCGTCCGCCTCGGCCTTGGCCTTGGCGGCGGAGTCCTTGGCGGCCTTCGCGGCCTGTGCGTCCTTCGCGACCTTGGCCTGCTGGCCCGCGACGACCTGCTGAACGGTGAGGTGCTGCTGCACGGCCTGCGTCTGCGCACCGTCGACGACCTTGGACCAGGCGACGGGAGCAGCGACGACGGCCGTCTGCGTCTCGGTGGCACTGGCAGGTACGAGCGAGAAGGCGAGGGCCGCGGCGCCCAGGGTGGCTACACCGGCGATGGAAAGCTTGTGGGCCTTCGTCATCGTCAGACGACTGTGGCCGGGAGTGTTGGTCTCGGTCATGGGTAGCAACCTCTTCGAATAGCGGGGGCCGCAGGAAAGCGCCTGCCGGATCCGAGATCCGCGGCGCTGTGCGACGAGAGCAATTCTTAGCGGTGGCAAAATCCTGTGGCAAAGGTGTGACGTACGATCCCGCTTAGTGGATCAGGGGCCCGAGCCGAACCCCGAATTCAGCGCCTGAGGCACGCGAGCCAGCACTAACAGCGCTCTTATTCGTCCACTAGGGAGCTTCGTAAGTGATGTGCGTCCTATGTGCGGGCTCACATCGGCCGTGTATCAATCTCACCAACCGTTGCGGCAGCAATCCACTCAGTGACCGTTCTCATCCTTGAGTAGCACTGGAGCTCCTCCGAAGTCATGCCAGAGGTACAGCTTCGCTACGGCCGGGCGGTACCCGCGCGGTACGGCGCCCCGTCCAGCCCCCCTGCCGCCCCTCCGCCCGGCGCGCACCCGGGCCGCACGGCCCGGCGGAATGTCCCTTATATACAGTCCCTTCTCCCGTACCCCCGAGCACCCTCCCCGCTCCATCCCGCCCGGGCCCTCGCCCCGCGCACCGGCCGCCCGGGCCCCGCCCCGGGCCGGAGACCTACGCCGCTACCTACGCCGCCGCCCGCGCGAGGCCTACGTCCCCGGCCCGATCCGCCCGCCGGGCCGCCGCGAGTACCGTGAGGCCATGCAATCCGGACCCCGAGCCCCCCGCGGCGGTGGCCTGGCCGCCGTGAGCACCGCACTGCTCGCCATGAGCCGCCGGCTGGAGGTCCGCGACGTGCTGCGCACGATCGTCGCCTCGGCCCGCGAGCTGCTCGACGCCGAGTACGCGGCCCTGGGCGTCCCGGACGACCACGGCGGCTTCGCCCAGTTCGTCGTGGACGGCATCAGCGAGGAGCAGTGGCGGGCGATCGGCCCGCTGCCCCGCCAGCACGGCATCCTCGCCGCGATGCTCCACCAGGACGGCCCCGAGCGGCTGGCCGACGTACGCGAGGACCCCCGCTTCGAGGGCTGGCCCGCCGCCCACCCCGACATGTCCGACTTCCTCGGTCTGCCCATCCGGGACGGCGAGGAGACCCTCGGCGCCCTCTTCCTGGCGAACAAGCGGACCGTCCCGGGCGGCGAGCGCGGCTTCACCGACGAGGACGAGGAGCTCCTCTCCCTCCTCGCCCAGCACGCGGCGATCGCCCTCACCAACGCCCGCCTCTACGAGCGCAGCCGTGAGCTGACCATCGCCGAGGAGCGCTCGCGCCTGGCCCACGAGCTGCACGACGCGGTCAGCCAGAAGCTCTTCTCGCTCCGCCTGACCGCGCAGGCCGCCGCCGCCCTGGTGGACCGCGACCCCGCCCGCGCCAAGGACGAGCTCCAGCAGGTCGCCGTCCTCGCGGCCGAGGCCGCCGACGAACTGCGCGCGGCCGTCACCGAGCTCCGCCCCGCCGCCCTGGACGAGGACGGCCTGGTCGCCACCCTGCGGGGCCAGGTCCGCGTCCTGAACCGGGCCCACGCCGCGCACGTCACCTTCACCTGCGACGGCGTAAGGGCCCTGCCCGCGGCCCAGGAGGAGGCGGTCCTGCGCGTGGCCCAGGAGGCCCTGCACAACGCCCTGCGCCACTCGGCCGGGGAGAGGATCGACGTCACCCTGACCCGCCGGGAGACCGGGGGAGCCCTGCTGCGGGTGACCGACGACGGAACCGGCTTCTCCCCTCCCACCGTCCGCCGGGCGGGCCGCCACCTGGGCCTGGTCTCCATGCGCGACCGGGCCGCAAGCGTCGGCGGCCGGCTCACCGTGAGCTCCGAGCCCGGCACCGCCAACGGCACCACGATCGAACTGGAGGTACCCGGTGGCTGACGCGTCGGGCCGTAGCGGCGGCGGCAGCCGCATCAAAGTACTGCTCGTGGACGACCACCAGGTGGTCCGGCGGGGCCTGCGCACCTTCCTGGAGGTCCAGGACGACATAGAGGTGGTCGGCGAGGCCGCCGACGGCGAGGAGGGCATCGACCGCGCCGGGGAACTGCTCCCCGACGTCATCCTGATGGACATCAAGATGCCGGGCACCGACGGCATCGAGGCCCTGCGCAGGCTGCGCACGCTGGCGAACCCCGCGCGCGTGCTGATCGTCACCAGCTTCACCGAGCAGCGCACGGTGGTCCCCGCCCTGCGCGCGGGCGCGGCGGGTTACGTGTACAAGGACATAGACCCCGACGCCCTCGCCGCCGCCATCCGCTCCGTCCACGCGGGCCACGTCCTCCTCCAGCCGGAGGTCGCCGGAGCCCTGCTCGCCGAGGAGGGCCCCGGCCCGTCTTCAGGCCGCGGCGGCAACCTGACGGACCGCGAGCGCGAGGTGCTGCACCACATAGCGGACGGGCGCTCGAACCGGGAGATCGCCCGCGCGCTCGTCCTGTCGGAGAAGACGGTGAAGACGCACGTCTCGAACATCCTGATGAAGCTGGACGTCGCGGACCGTACGCAGGCGGCGCTGTGGGCGGTCAGACACGGCAACGCGCAGTGACGTGTGCAGGCTGTGATTCATACGGTCGGGTGTATGTAGCCCACATGGCGTATCCCGTTCGTCGGATGAGCGTTCTTCATGACGTGCCGCGGCGGCTGGCCGCGGCAGACGTACTGGAGGACGAGAACGTGAAGAACATCAAGAAGGCCACCGCCGTCACCATGATCGCGGGCGGCCTCCTCGCCGCCGGCGTGGGTGTCTCGTCGGCGCACGGCGGTGCGTCGGCGACGGGCGAGGCCCTGAACTCGCCCGGCGTGGCCGCGGGGAACCAGCTCCAGCTCCCGGTCCACATCCCCGCGAACGTCGTGGGCAACTCGGTCAACGTGATCGGCCTGCTGAACGGCGCCTGGGGCAACACGGGCGTCAACAACTGACCCAGCCCCCTTTCAACGCGGCGCTCGCACTGCTGCGCAGGCATCGCCCCGCTGCGCCGGGCCGATTCCCGACGCGGCGCTCGCACTGCTGCGCAGGCATCGCCCCGCTGCGCCGGGCCGATTCCCGACGCGGCGCTCGCCCCGCTGCGCCGGACTCCGTCCGGCGGAGTGAGTCGGCCACGCGCAGCGACCACGCACCTCGGCCCCGCTTCCCCCCTCTCCCTGGGAAGCGGGGCCGATGCCTTTCCGCCACGGCCGGACCACTCCCGCCTCGGGGGAGGAGTGCCACCTGCCGCGGCCAATCCGGCGCAGCCGGGCAAATCCAGCCCCTCCGGCGTTTGAGGAGCGGGGCCCGGGGCGGTGCCCCGGAAGGCCCGGCGCAGCCGGGGACGCTCGTGCAAGGGCGCCGCACGGGACTCCGCCCACCGCCGGGGGCCACCGGGGCCGAGGCTAAAGCCCCCGCTCCCGCTCCTCAACGGCCGAGTTGTACGCGGCGACCAGCGCCCGCCGGGCGACCCGCTCCACGGGCCGCAACGCCTCCGCCCGGGCCGCCATCTCCGACGCGGCCACCGCCGCCCCGTGCCCCCGCTCGGTCGCGAGCGACACCATCAGGTCCACCCGCTGCGCCAGCGACAGGACCCGTACCGCCCGCGCCGGATACCCCGGCGCCAGCGCGTCCCGCCCGGCCTCCGTCCGCGCCCGGTACGCGGACAGCGCCGCCTCGGCGACCGGCCCGGATCCCGCCACGTCCAGCCGGGTCAGCACCACCGTGGCCTCGCGCAGCGCCTCCGCCAGTTCCCGTTCCGCCTCGCCGAGCGACGGCACGTCCGCCGGCGGGGCCTCCCGTACCGGCAGGCAGTGCCAGGTCACCGACACGTGCACGTCACCCGCCGGCCCGGCCTCCTGGACCTCCGGCACCAGCCCGACCGCCGCACCCACCGCGACGACCGCCTCCTCCGCGTCCAGCGCCCTCGCGTTGAACTCCGGCGGCCCGCTCAGCCCCAGCGGATGCCCCGGCGCCGGGAGCGCGATCCGCAGCCCGGTCACCCCCAGCACCCGCATCCGGCCCAGCGCCAGGGTGAGCCCCACCGGGCCGGATTCCCCGGGCAGCCCCTCCACCCGGTGCACGGAGTCCTCGCCCACGATCGACAACACGGCCTCGTCGGGCGAGACGAGACCGGCCAGCAGAGCGTTCCCCCAGGCGGCCAGCCGCCCTGAACGCGGTTCGAAAAGCATCCCCCTACTTTACGGACGGCCCCCCGGACCCGGGCCCGCGCCCGGAGCCCTCCCCGAGTGGCGTAGGTTTTCCCCTGGGGCTGCGCCCACGGACGGGGCGGCGCACAGACGAACCAAGACTGCAAGGGGAGACAACACGCTCATGAGCGATGTTCTGGAGCTGGTGGACGTATCCGTGGTCCGCGAGGGCCGGGCTCTGGTGGACCAGATCTCCTGGTCGGTCAAGGAGGGGGAGCGCTGGGTGATCCTCGGCCCCAACGGCGCCGGCAAGACCACGCTGCTGAACCTCGCCTCCAGCTACGTCTTCCCCACCAAGGGTTCCGCCACCATCCTCGGCAGCACCCTCGGCAAGGTGGACGTCTTCGATCTGCGCCCCCGCATCGGCATGGCCGGCATCGCGATGGCCGACAAGCTGCCCAGGCGCCAGACCGTGCTGGAGACCGTCCTCACCGCCGCGTACGGGATGACGGCCACCTGGCAGGAGCAGTACGAGGAGATCGACGAGCAGCGCGCCCGCGCCTTCCTCGACCGCCTCGGAATGACGCCCTACCTCGACCGGAAGTTCGGCACGCTCTCCGAGGGCGAGCGCAAGCGCACCCTGATCGCCCGCGCGCTGATGACCGACCCCGAGCTGCTGCTGCTCGACGAGCCCGCCGCCGGTCTCGACCTCGGCGGCCGCGAGGACCTCGTACGACGCCTCGGCCGGCTCGCCCGCGATCCGCTCGCGCCGTCGATGATCATGGTCACGCACCACGTCGAGGAGATCGCCCCCGGCTTCACCCACGTCATGATGATCCGTCAGGGCAAGGTCGTCGCGGCCGGACCCATCGATCTCGAACTGACCTCCCGCAACCTCTCCCTCTGCTTCGGCCTGCCGCTCGTCGTCACGCGCAACGAGAGCGACCGCTGGACCGCCCAGGGCCTGCCCCTGCGGTAATCCGCGCTCTGGAGCCCGTCGTCCCCTGTCCGGACCGCGCCCACCCGACCTACCATGACCATGTGGACATCGACGCGTGGGTGTGGTGGCTCATCGGCGCGGTCGGACTGGGCATCCCCCTGGTCCTGACCGCGATGCCCGAGTTCGGCATGTTCGCCGCCGGAGCGGTGGCGGCCGCCGTGACGGCGGCCCTCGGCGGGGGAGTGGTCGCCCAAGTCCTGGTCTTCGTGGCCGTGTCGGTCGCGCTCATCGCGGTCGTCCGCCCGATCGCCAACCGGCACCGCAACCAGAAACCCCAACACCGCAGCGGAATCGACGCGTTGAGGGGCCGCAGCGCCGTGGTCCTGGAACGCGTGGACGCGGGCGGCGGCGGCCGGATCAAGCTCGCCGGGGAAATCTGGTCGGCGCGCTCCCTGGACGCGGACATCACCTTCGAACCGGGCCAGTCCGTCGACGTGGTGGAGATCGACGGGGCGACCGCCGTCGTCATGTGACGGACCAGCACATGAGCAACTCGCCTGTGGGCGGGCCACATGTGGGCAAGCAGCCGACCCGCGGCCCCGGGGTCTGCGAGACTCCGCTGAACGGGGCAGCACAGACAGCCGGAAGGGCACGGGGAACCGCATGCAACCGATCATCATCGTTCTGATCATTCTGGTGGTTCTGGTCTTCATCGCACTGGTCAAGACGATCCAGGTGATCCCGCAGGCCAGCGCCGCCATCGTCGAGCGATTCGGCCGCTACACCCGCACCCTCAACGCGGGCCTCAACATCGTCGTCCCGTTCATCGACTCGATCCGCAACCGGATCGACCTCCGCGAACAGGTCGTCCCCTTCCCGCCGCAGCCCGTCATCACCCAGGACAACCTCGTCGTCAACATCGACACGGTCATCTACTACCAGGTGACCGACGCCCGCGCCGCGACGTACGAGGTCGCCAGCTACATCCAGGCCATCGAGCAGCTCACCGTCACCACGCTCCGCAACATCATCGGCGGCATGGACCTGGAGCGGACCCTGACCTCCCGCGAGGAGATCAACGCGGCCCTGCGCGGAGTCCTCGACGAGGCCACCGGCAAGTGGGGCATCCGCGTCAACCGCGTCGAGCTGAAGGCCATCGAGCCGCCGACCTCCATCCAGGACTCGATGGAGAAGCAGATGCGCGCCGACCGAGACAAGCGCGCCGCGATCCTCCAGGCCGAAGGTGTCCGCCAGTCCGAGATCCTGCGCGCCGAGGGCGAGAAGCAGTCCTCCATCCTGCGCGCCGAGGGTGACGCCAAGGCCGCGGCCCTGCGCGCCGAGGGCGAGGCGCAGGCCATCCGTACGGTCTTCGAGTCCATCCACGCGGGCGACGCCGACCAGAAGCTGCTCGCCTACCAGTACCTCCAGATGCTCCCGAAGCTCGCCGAAGGCGACGCCAACAAGCTCTGGATCGTCCCGAGCGAGATCGGCGACGCCCTCAAGGGCCTCTCCGGAGCCATGGGCAACTTCGGCCCGATGGGCGCCGCCTCCGGCTTCAACCCGCAGAATGTCGGCAAGGACGGCGGCGGCAGCGGCGGGATCCCCGCCGCGCGCGACAAGGACGCCGCGGAACGCCGCGAACAGCCCCCCATCGACTGAAGGGGGCGTCCCCTCCGGCATGATCAGTGAGGCCCCTCGACCTTCACGGCGGGGAGGCGACTCACTCATGCAAAGGGGACGACCCCGCCCATGTCCATCTGGGAATCACTCGCGGTCTTCGCGGCCGGCATCGGCGCCGGCACCATCAACACCATCGTCGGTTCCGGCACCCTGATCACCTTCCCGGTGCTGCTGGCCACCGGCCTGCCGCCGGTCACCGCCAACGTCTCCAACACCCTGGGCCTCGTACCCGGTTCCATCAGCGGAGCCATCGGCTACCGCAAGGAGCTCCAGGGCCAGCGCTCCCGGATCATCCGGCTCGGCGCCGTCTCCCTCGTCGGCGGACTCGCCGGCGCGATCCTGCTCCTCACCCTGCCGTCGGACTCCTTCGACACGATCGTGCCCGTCCTGATCGGCCTGGCCCTCGTGCTCGTCGTCTTCCAGCCCAAGCTGGCCGCCGCCCTGCGCAGGCGCCAGGAGGCCGCGGGAGGCGACACCGGCCATCCCGACGGCGGCCCCCTGCTGCTGTCGGGCATGCTGCTCTCCAGCGCGTACGGGGGCTACTTCGGCGCCGCCCAAGGCGTGCTCTACATCGGCCTCATGGGCCTGCTGCTCCGCGAGGACCTCCAGCGGATCAACGCGGTGAAGAACGTCGTCGCGGCGATGGTGAACGGCATCGCGGCCGTCTTCTTCCTCTTCGTCGCAGAGTTCGACTGGACGGCCGTCCTGCTCATCGCCGTCGGCTCCACCATCGGCGGCCAGCTCGGCGCCAAAGTCGGCCGCCGCCTGCCGCCCACCGTGCTGCGCGCCGTGATCGTGACCGTCGGGATCATCGCGATCGTCCAGCTGCTGCTCCGCTGAGCGACGTAGAAAACGTACGTCGCCCAGCGCAGCCGTCTATCCGGCGGGACGATCCCGCCCTACGCGATCATTCGCGGCCCTACGCGGAACGCTCCAGCCACTCCGGCAGCGCCTCCCGGCCGCCCACCCCCAGCGCGAGCAGCATGGCGTCGGCCGGCGAGGGAACGAAGGGCTTCCGGAGGAGCGGCATCCCCGCCTCCTCCGGAGTCCGCGCGGCCTTGCGGTGGTTGTCCTCGGAGCAGGAGGCCACCGTGTTCAGCCAGGTGTCCCCACCACCCTGCGCCCGCGGAAGCACGTGGTCCACGGTCGTCGCGCGCTTCCCGCAGTAGGCGCACCGGTGTTGGTCCCGGATCAACACCCCCCTCCGTGACCAGGGAGCATGTCTCCGGAAGGGCACCCGTACGTACCTGCAGAGTCTGATCACCCGCGGCAGCGGAAGTTCCATCGTGGCCGCGCGCACACGGAACTCGGGATGCGCCTGTTCGACCACGGCCTTGTCCTGGAGCACCAGGACCACAGCCCGGTTCATCGTCACCGTCGACAGCGGCTCGAAGCTCGCGTTCAGCACCAGCGTGTCCCGCATCTCGCCCACCTCCCGTGTGCAGGCCCGCGACCACCCTGGCGGCAGGGCCCGCAACCACTCTGGTCGCGCGCGCCACGCGGGACAACGCAATAAAAATGCCCGGTCCTGGTCGTCTTTAGACCAGGACCGGGCTAACGCTCGGAGAACGAAGGGCGGAAGGCTCAGCCCGCGGGAGCCTCGTATTCCCCGACGAGCTGCGCACGCCCCAGCGTGTGGAACCGCAGATTGAACCCGACGGCGGCCGGCGACACGTCCGCGCCGGGCCCGAGCTTCTCCTCGTCCACCGCGTACACGGTGAACACGTAACGGTGCCGCTCCCCGGCCGGGGGAGCCGCCCCGCCGAAGTCCTGGGTGCCGTAGTCGTTCCGTACGTGCACGGCCCCGGCGGGCAGCCCCTCGAACTTCCCGGAGCCCGCCCCGGCCGGCAGCTCGGTGACCGAGACCGGCAGATCGAAGAGCACCCAGTGCCAGAACCCGCTCCCCGTCGGCGCGTCCGGGTCGAAGCAGGTCACGGCGAAGCTCTTGGTCCCCTCCGGGAACCCCTCCCACCGCAGGTGCGGCGACACGTTCCCACCGGCCAGCACCTGGGCGGACCCCAGATCCGCCCCGGGCTCCAGGTCCGCGCTGCTCACGGTGAAGGCGTGCACCGCCGGATGGAAATCGTGGGGGAGCGGCGCCCTGCTCTGCTCGGCCACTGCGGAACCTCCTGCTGGGTTGAGTCGACGCTGACGGGTACCTGTACCGGCACCGAGCCTAGATCCGCTCAGAGCCAGTTGCGCTGCGAACCCACCGACGAGATCCACTGGTTCAGGTAGGCCGCCCAGTCGGTGCCCTGGTAGGACTGCAGCCCCACCTGGAAGCAGCGGAAGGTGTCACTGCCCTCGCTGAACAGCCCCGGCTTCTTGTCCATCTCCAGGACGACGTCCATCTCGCGCCCGTCGGACACGAAGGTCAGCTCGACCTGGTTCAGCCCCCGGTACTGCGACGGCGGCAGGAACTCGATCTCCTGGTAGAACGGCAGCGTCTGCCGCGTCCCCCGGATGTGCCCGCGCTCCATGTCGGCACTGCGGAAGGAGAAGCCCAGCTGCGTGAAGGCGTCGAGGATCGCCTGCTGCGCCGGCACCGGGTGCACGTTGATCGCGTCGAGGTCGCCGGCGTCCACCGCCCGCGCGATCTCCAGCTCGGTGCTGACCCCGATGTTCATCCCGGGCAGCTGACGCCCCCCGAAGTGGGTGATCGGCGTCTCCCAGGGGATCTCCAGCCCGAACGGCACCACGTGCAGAGCGCCCGCCTGCACCTGGAAGGCACCACCGAGACGCTGCTTGGTGAAGACCACGTCCTGCTTGTACTCCTGGTCGTTGCCCTCCACCTCCACCCGTGCCTGGAGCCCGACGGACAGCCCCTCGATCTGCTGCTCCACGGACCCGCCCTGGATCCGGACCTCGCCCTGGACGATCCCGCCCGGTACGACGTTCGGCTCGGTGATGACGGTGTCGACCGAAGCACCACCGGCACCCAGGCTCGCGAACAGCTTCCTGAACCCCATGCTCTGACTCCCCTATACGACGTGCTCGAAAAAAGTCCTGCGCAAGACCCGCGCGACCCCGCGCGGCACTACCTCTACAAACGCGGAACCTTAGGCCCCGGTTGCAGGAGTACGCAGTCCACTACGCTCGACTGGATGAGCGCGCGCCCCGACCGTACGCCCCTGCCCAGGTCCTTCTTCGACCGCCCGGTCCTGACCGTGGCCCCGGACCTCCTCGGCCGCACCCTGGTCCGCCGCACCCCGGACGGCCCACTGGAACTGCGCATCACGGAGGTGGAGGCGTACGAGGGGGAAGCCGACCCGGGCTCCCACGCCTACCGGGGCCGGACGGCGCGCAACGCGTCGATGTTCGGTCCACCCGGACACGCGTACGTCTACTTCATCTACGGCATGTGGTTCAGCCTCAACGTGGTCTGCGGCCCGCCGGGCCACGCGAGCGGTGTCCTGCTGAGGGCGGGGGAGATCA